>NZ_BAGW01000040.1 GCF_000307265.1 Oscillibacter ruminantium GH1 | reverse complement strand
GGGAGTGCGGACGTTTTTTTGGACCTAAATCCAATCACGTCCGCTATTGGCGGGGTTAAAGGAATGGTTTAAACTTGCCGGCCTCAGCATCGATGCGAAGGGTAGGAACCCACACATCCTCCTCTACGACAGAAATTGCAGCTGTCGTATCGATGTACTTCCCGGAATTGGTTTCATATACTTCAATTTCGATTTCATCGTCATTGTCATAGGCCAAAAGCAACTCGACTAAATCCTTAATTTTCATCCTAATGCCTCCAGGTTATGCAACCGCTATAGGCGCAGCTGGATTTATATTATTGGCGGACAGCCCCAGACTACGCCGGTATTCCAGTGGACTCATCCCGCCAAGGGATAGTTTGATACGCGTTTCGCAATACCAGTGCATATAGTCATCCAGAACGGCAATAAACTCATCAATGCTGACATCCTGCCATGATGTGCCGTAGAACATTTCGTTTTTTAGGCGGCCAAAGAAGCCCTCACAGGCGGAGTTATCCGGGGAACAGCCTTTCTTTGACATAGATCGTGTGAGCTGAGCAACCTCCATACGTTCTATCCAGCCAGGCCACCGATAGTGACCGCCTCGGTCACTGTGGATTATGGGGCGTTCGCCCTCTTTGAGAATTGAAATTGCTCCGTCTAGCATGGTGTTGGCAAGTTCTGCGGACGGCGATGTTCCAATAGTCCACGAGATGGGTAGCCCATCGAAGCAGTCGATAATCGGAGATAAATAGACCTTACCTGCGGGAAGGCCAAACTCGGTGATATCGGTTAACCATTTGACGTTTGGCGCCTCGGCATGAAAGTCACGATTGAGGATATTGGGCACGGCAGGGCTGACCTCGCCGACATAGGAGCTGTATTTCTTGCGCTTCTTGCGGTAAACAACAAGACTTTCTTCGCACATGATTCTGCGGACCACCTTCTCAGAAACCGCAATTCCTTCGTTTTCCAGGCATTTGTAGATGCGGCGATAGCCGTATGTGCGCCTTGAAGCACTAAAAATTTCGTGGATCTTCGCACGGACTTGAGCATACCTATCCTGGACGTGCAGGCTCTTCTCCTGATAACAGTAACTACTCTTGGAAATGCTAATCTCCTGGAGAAGCAGATTCAGCCGATATTGGGGTCTCAGGGCATCAATCAGGGCGGCCTTTTCACGATTAGTCAATGATTTTAGATTGATGCCCAGGCCTTTTTTTAGCAGTTCTGCTGCCTTTTCCAGAATATCGTATTCCAGCTGTGCTCGAAACAGCTTCTCGCTCATGGAGGCTTCTTCGGCCCTCAGATCAGCAATCCGCTGTTCCAAGGCCTCCGCTTCATCGGCCTGTGAAACTTTCTTTTTAGGCATGGCAGTGCTTCGCTCCTCACCAAGCAGCTGACCCTTCCACTTGTAGAGTGTTACTCGGCTCACTCCATGGGCTTTTGCAACCTCCTGAGCTGAGCTTTTACGAGCGCACAAATCAATGACGGCTTGCTGCTTCGTTTCTTGAGAGTATTCTACCATCGCCCCTCCAGATACGCAACGCTTTTTGCGGTCTGGAAATGCCTCATTGAGCCACATTTTAAAAAGCGTTGTACTTGGATATCCAAGCGTTTTAATCGTATAGGTAATGCTTCGCCCATGTTCTGTATAGAAACTCAGCGCTGCTTGTTTTTGTTCAGTAGAATACCGTTGGGTGCACTTCCGTTTAATATGCAGTTTTCTGTTTTTCTGGTATTCGTCGTACCAATACAGTAGGGTATGATGATTGGGATATCCCAATTCCCTTATGACGGCAGCTGAATGACAACCATACTTGATATAAAGCTCCACTGCTCTCATTCGATCTTCACAAGAATACACGGGGATGCCTCCTGTACCATATTAGTTGGTCCAAGTTTTTGTCCGCACCCCC
>NZ_BAGW01000041.1 GCF_000307265.1 Oscillibacter ruminantium GH1 | reverse complement strand
GTAAGCGTCAAACGGGCAGAAAAAACGGGCTCGCCAAAGTAGGCAAGCCCGCAGATTAAACGGCAGTATTTTTTGGTTGCAAATTGCGGCAGCTTACCGGTGCGTGAGCTGGTGTAAGCTTTTCTGGCCAATCGGCATCGTCAGCGGCTGCTGCTGGAGCTTCGCTTAGCACCCAGACCAGATAGCGGAACGGATCAAGGCCATTCTCCTTGGCGGTTTCAATCAGACTAAAGATGGTCGCGCTGCCCTGTGCTCCGCCCGGTGTATTCGCAAACAGGAAGTTCTTCCTGTCCATAACGAAAGGCTTTATGCTGCGCTCGGCGCGGTTGTTGCTCAATTCTAGCCGACCATCTTCCAAATAGCACATCAGGTACGGCCACTGCTCCTGCAAATAGTAAATCGCTTTGCCAAGAGCAGATTTCGGCGCTGCCTTTTTCGTATAAGACCACGCCAGCAGAGCGTCCAGAACGGGCTTTTCCCGTTCCAGCCGCTGTGCATATCGTTCTTCAGGCGTCAGCCCCGCAAGCTCCTTTTCAATCGCAAAGAGCTTGGTACAGTACCGCTGTCCTTCCAGCGCTGCAGATCCGGCTTGCTCCGGTTTGGGCAAGGCATTCACCGCTTCATCAAATTTCCTTCGCGCGTGCGCCCAGCAGCCCACCACGCAGATGTTCTTCAGCAATCGGTGGTAGCCCTGGTAGCCGTCCGCATGCAGCCAGCCGGAGAATCCGGATAAGAACCTTTCCGCATTCTCAGCCTTTCTGTCCGGCTTGTACTCATACAGCACAATCGGATGCTCGGCGTCGCCACTGGTGCGGTACAGCCACATATAACTCTTAGACTGTGCCTTCTTGCCCTCCTCGTGGAGTACCTGCAAGGTGGTTTCATCCGCATGAAGTATCTTTTGAGTTACCAGCTGCTTATGAAGTTGCTCATAAATGGGCGCAAGCCAATGTTCAGATGCCCACATCAGCCAGTTGGACATAGTTTGTCGGGACAGCATGACACCGCTACGGTTCAGCTCTGCTGCCTGTCGGTACAGCGGAGAGCCCATGACATACTTCTGCACCGCAATATGGGCAATCGCCTCCGGGGAAGCGTAGCTGCCCGGTATCACAGACGGCAGCTTGTCGGTTTTCAAGACCGGCGTTTCCGTCCCATTCAGCTTGCAGTTCTGGCAAGCATACGTATAGAACCAGTCCTCGCGGATCTTCACCTGTGCAGGGACAATCACAAGAGACCGCCGGACATCCTTACCAATCTCCGTCATTGTTGCGCCGCACTGAGGACAGGAACGCTCGCTCTCCGGTAGGCGGTGTTCCACCACTTCCACCGGCACGTTTTCGGGCAGAATCTCATCCAGACCGCTGGAACGCTTCTTCCGGGTATAACCGGCAACGGGGGCGGACTCTTTTTCCTTGCGCTCAATCT
>NZ_BAGW01000042.1 GCF_000307265.1 Oscillibacter ruminantium GH1 | reverse complement strand
GATAAGGTATACTAAGTTGCGCAAATTGAAAAAGGGATAAAAAGAGACACGGCTTGCAGATCTCTGATAGAATGAAGTTGCGACACACCATTCTGAAAGGAGACTACAAACCATGTCTGAGAAAATTGTACAGTTCAATGAGGAAATAATCAAGGGGCAGATCAAGGAATTAGTCCGTGGCAGCGTAGAAGAAACGCTTAACGGCCTGCTGGAGGAAGAAGCAAAAAAGCTGACACAGGCCGCGCGCTACGAGCGCAGTGAGGAGCGTCAAGGCTACCGCAGCGGTCACTACTGCCGAAACCTAACCACGACTTCTGGTGATGTAAAACTCAATGTCCCACGACTCAAGGGCATTTCCTTTGAAACAGCCATCATCGAGCGCTACCGCCGCAGAGAAAGCAGCGTCGAGGAAGCGCTGATTGAAATGTATCTGGCCGGTGTGTCCGTGCGCCGCGTGGAGGACATCACGGAGGCTCTTTGGGGCAGCAAGGTTTCGCCCTCCACCATCAGTGAGCTGAATAAGAAAGCCTATGTTCACATCGAGGATTGGCGAAACCGACCTCTGCAGGGTGGGCATTATCCATACGTCTATGTGGATGGAATCTATCTGCGCCGCAACTGGGGCGGAGAGTACGAAAATGTAGCAATTCTGGTAGCAATTGCGGTGAACGAGGATGGTTACCGTGAGGTTTTGGGTGCCGCTGAGGGTATGTAAGAAGACAAAGCCAGTTGGGTAAATTTCTTTCAGTGGCTCAAAGGACGCGGACTGGACGGGGTCAAACTCATCGTCGGCGACAAGTGCCTCGGCATGTTGGAAGCCGTGGGCGAAGTGTTCCCGGAGGCCAAATACCAGCGCTGCGTGGTGCACTTTTACCGGAACATCTTCTCTGTCGTTCCAAAATCAAAGGTGAAGCTGGTTGCAAAAATGCTCAAGGCGATCCATGCTCAAGAGAGCAAAAAAGCCTCTCGCGAAAAGGCGAAAGCGGTGGTAGCAGAACTGCGCGCCATGAAGCTGAAAGAGGCCGCCAAAAAGGTTGAGGATGGCGTGGAAGAAACGCTGACCTATGCCGGTTTCCCCTCTGAGCATTGGACGCGGATCCGTACTAACAATGCCATTGAGCGGCTGAACCGAGAGATCCGCCGCCGCACGAGAGTGGTTGGGTGCTTCCCAGACGGCAATTCGGCTCTCATGCTGGTCTGCGCCCGTCTGCGCCATGTTGCCGGCACTCAGTGGGGCAACAAGAAATACATGAATATGAAGCATCTGGAGGCCATCTGCGAGGACGCCTCTGTTGCCATTTGACTTCACTCGCTCAGAGACTGCAAACCAATTTGCGCATAATCCTTGACACTACC
>NZ_BAGW01000043.1 GCF_000307265.1 Oscillibacter ruminantium GH1 | reverse complement strand
TTTGAAATGGTAAAAAGATGGTAGACACGAAAGTGCCTACCATCTTTTTGTGTTAATATAAAGAAAAGGAGTGTGCAACCATGGCGCGAAAGTATACGATACGGAGCAAAGAAGAAAAGCTGTCCATTGTAAAACAAGTATTGGACGGACAGTCAATACGGGCATGGGAGCCGGAAATTCATCATCGTCAGGTCGGTGACTGGGTGAAAAATTATGAAGTTGAGGGTGAAGCCGGGTTAGAGGTTAAGAAGAAACCGGGCAATCCGTTGTCACGTTACGAGCGCCGAAAGGAACTGACCTACACCGAACAACTTCAATACCAAATTGAATTGCTCAAGCGTGAGCTGCTAAAAAAGAAAGCAGAGGTAACCCGGTTAAAAAAACACAACGCACGAAAGGAGGGCGATGCCCTAAAAAAATAATTCAGACCATGTATGCTGAAATTCATTCACAGATAGGCAAGCATTCTGCTGCGGAACTGTGCATGATCTATGGCGTCTCGCGCAGCGGCTATTACAAGTGGCTACAACGAGGCGGAAGAATCAATCAGTACGAACAATCCCAGCGCATTCTTGACGCCTATGTCGGTGATATCCATACACACCACCCTATGATGGGATACCGTTCTATTCGAGATACGATTGCCTTGGAATTTGGATGGTTGGTGAGTGATCCAAGCGTTTGGAAATCTATGAAACGCTTGCACATTCATGGATATACGAGGCATAGAAAGAGCCCATCTGCTGGCAGCGGCATGGAGCATATACGTTATCCAAATCTGCTGCAAAGAAACTTTGAGGCCACGGCACCTATGCAAAAGGTAGTAACCGATGTGACCTACATCAAGTTCGGAGGAAAATGGTTCTACCTTGCAGCTTATCTTGACCTCTTTAACAACGAGATCCTCGAATGGGAGTTGAGCGATACCTTTGACAACTTTCTTGTGATGAAGCCTGCCGAGAGGCTCCTAAAAAGAACAGAGAGTACCGAACACCAAGTCCTTTTGCACAGCGACCAAGGTGTCCAGTACTCATCCGCAGGTTTCTGCAACCTTCTTACAAAATACAACGCAATTCAAAGTATGTCAAGAGCCGGAACACCTCACGATAATGCCGTTATGGAAAGTTTCTGGGGGCGGTTTAAGGATACGCTGCGCAAGCATTTCTGTTATTGGGAGAGCGATAACTTGCAGGCTACCATCGCAAAGTGCGTCCGGTATTTTAACTATGTCCGCCCAGTCCGCAAACTAAACGGAAAACCACCAGCCCTGTATAGAACAGAACTGGTGGCTTAACTGAATTTTTGTGTCTACTAACCCTTTACTATTTCA
>NZ_BAGW01000044.1 GCF_000307265.1 Oscillibacter ruminantium GH1 | reverse complement strand
GATAAGGTAGAATAAATTGCGCAAATTGAAAAAAGAATGAAAAGGGGCACGGTTTGCAGATCTCTGGTAGAATGAAGTCACGACACACCATTCTGAAAGGAGACAGCAAACCATGTCCGAGAAAATTGTACAGTTTAACGAGGAAATTATCAAGGGGCAGATCAAGGAATTGGTCCGGGGCAGTGTAGAAGAGACGCTCAACGGTCTGCTGGAGGCAGAAGCCGAGAAACTTACCCAGGCCGCCAAGTACGAGCGCAGCGAGGAGCGTCAAGGCTACCGCAGCGGCCATTACAGCCGAAACCTTACCACCACATCCGGCGACGTCACGCTCAATGTGCCCCGTCTCAAGGGAATCTCTTTCGAGACCGCCATCATTGAGCGGTATCGCCGCAGGGAAAGCAGCGTAGAAGAAGCACTCATTGAGATGTATCTGGCTGGCGTCTCCGTGCGCCGTGTGGAGGACATCACAGAGGCTCTCTGGGGGAGCAAAGTATCCCCCTCCACCATCAGCGAGCTGAACAAGAAGGCATACGTCCATATTGAGGACTGGCGAAACCGGCCGTTACAGGGCGGATGCTATCCGTACGTCTATGTGGACGGCATCTACCTGCGCCGCAACTGGGGCGGAGAGTACGAAAATGTGGCCATTCTGGTGGCGATTGCGGTCAACGAGGACGGCTACCGTGAAGTTTTGGGTGCTGCTGAGGGGATGAAAGAGGACAAGGCGAGCTGGGTCAGCTTTTTTCAGTGGCTCAGAGGACGCGGCCTAAACGGTGTCAAGCTCATCGTGGGCGACAAGTGCATGGGAATGCTGGAGGCTGTGGGCGAGGTGTTCCCGGATGCCAAATACCAGCGTTGCGTCGTACACTTTTACCGCAATGTTTTCTCTGTAGTACCCAAGTCCAAAGTCAAGTTGGTAGCCAAGATGCTCAAGGCGATCCATGCCCAAGAGAGCAAGAAGGCAGCCAGGGAGAAGGCCAAGACGGTCATTGCGGAGTTAAAGGATATGAAGCTCAAAGAAGCCGCCAAAAAGATTGAGGACGGTGTGGAAGAAACGCTGACCTATGCGGATTTCCCGTCTGAACATTGGACTCGCATCCGCACCAACAACGTGATAGAACGGCTGAATCGTGAGATTCGCAGACGCACCCGCGTGGTGGGCTGCTTCCCTGACGGAAACTCGGCGCTCATGCTGGTCTGTGCACGCCTGCGACATGTCGCCGGTACACAATGGGGCAACAAAAAGTACATGAACATGAAGCATCTGGAGGCGGCCACCGAAGACGCTTCCATTGCCG
>NZ_BAGW01000045.1 GCF_000307265.1 Oscillibacter ruminantium GH1 | reverse complement strand
CTCGACTGACTGCGCTGGCTGCTCGTTGGAAACGGTTCGGCTATCGGCGATTGCATGTTATGCTCCAGCGTGAAGAGATACATATCAACCACAAACGAACCTATCGGCTCTATAAAGATGCGGGTTTAGCCTTGAAGAGACGGAACAAGCAGAAAAAATACGAAAAGCGCGGCATGCCCGATCGGGCATGTCCGGAGTTCAATTCCCGATGGTCGATGGACTTTGTCTGTGACCGCACCCGGTATGGTGGGCATATCCGAATTATGACATTGATAGATGAGGCCACAAGGCAATGCCTTGCTCTGGAGGTAGATAGCTCCATCACGGGGAGGAAAGTAGCTTCCGTGCTTAACCGAGTAGCCCTGTTTCGGGGATTACCCAAAGAGATACTGACCGATAATGGTTCTGAGTTCACCGGAAATGCTCTGAATGCCTGGGGACACGATCACGGAGTGGAACACATCTTTACCGATCCTGGCTGCCCGACACAAAACGGATATATTGAAAGTTTCAATGGCAAGTTAAGAGATGAATGCCTCAATCAAAACTGGTTTTCCAGTCTGTCAGAAGCAAAAGATATTATTGAAGAATGGCGGCTGGAGTACAACAAACTCAGACCTCATTCATCTCTTGGCAACTTGACCCCTGAAGAATACGCCCTTAAAATCTCAGGTGATTACTAACATTCCAAGTGGTCGGA
>NZ_BAGW01000046.1 GCF_000307265.1 Oscillibacter ruminantium GH1 | reverse complement strand
CAAGATGCAACTCCGCTTCATCAAAAAGGAAATTCATCTGCCCGGTCAGCTCTTCGTGGCTCTGTTCTGAGGATGCGCCGAAAACCTTTTTCTTGGCAAGGCGCATTTGCTCCATAAGCCAACTCACCTGCTGGGACAGACTCTCATTTTCCTTGCGGAGAGCATCGTATTCCACACGTGAAATGGAGACCATTTCAGCGTTACTTGTGTTGGTTTTTGTTATCATTTCCATGCTAAAATTATAGCACAAAAAGCCGCACAAATCCAGATTTTTCAATGCTTTTACGTATTAAACCATGCTCAATCCAACCACTGGCTGGTGTGCTTTTGGCTGCTCTACTTTTAGTCCCTCCATGAGCCAGCGATACTGCTGGAGCGTCAGGGTTCGGACTTCGGTTTCACTTCTTGGCCACTGGTATGCGCCCTGCTCCAGACGCTTGTATAGAAGGATAAATCCGTCCTTTTCCCAGTAGAGGCCCTTAATCCGATCTCGCCGCCGTCC
>NZ_BAGW01000047.1 GCF_000307265.1 Oscillibacter ruminantium GH1 | reverse complement strand
TTATGGCCGACCTGAAAGCCGTCTATGCCGCTGTGGATGAGCCGTCCTCACTGGACGCACTGGACCTTTTTGCGGAGCATTGGGACAAAAAATACCCCAAAATCTCGGCCTCCTGGCGTGAGAACTGGCCAAACCTCAGTACCTACTTCAAGTACCCACAGGAGGTGCGGCGGCTGATCTACACCACCAATACCATAGAGGGCTTCAACCGCCAGCTTCGGAAGGTAACCAAGTCGAAATCCGTCTTCCCGACAGACGACAGTCTCTTCAAAATGCTGTATCTGGCGATGATGGACATCACGAAAAAGTGGACTGGCCGACGGCAGGATTGGAGCATTATCCACGCTCAGATGGCGCTATTCTTCGCTGACCGGATGCCCGGATAACACCGCCGGATTCGGACGTCAAAGGTAAACAAGCGGCTGTTCCGCCCTTGACATCCGCCCACGCCGGCGTTATGT
>NZ_BAGW01000048.1 GCF_000307265.1 Oscillibacter ruminantium GH1 | reverse complement strand
GGAACCACCATTCAGGAGCAGGCCGAGCGCTGCTGCCAGAACATCAAGGGCATTCTGGACGCCGCGGGACTAACCTTTGCCGACGTGGTGAAAACCACCTGCTTTTTGGCGGACATGGGCGACTTTGCCGCCTTCAACGAGGTTTACGGTCGGTATTTCACCGGCAAGCCCGCCCGCTCCTGCGTGGCGGTGAAGGAGCTTCCCAAAAAGCTGCTGTGCGAGATTGAAATCATCGCGGCGCAGAAATAAGACATCGCAGCCACTGCTGCGCCGGGCCGAACTCGTCTGCCCGGCGCAGTTTTAAACCCTCACTATCCGAAAGGAGCACAAAGTATATGAAAGACATCGTAGAGATCCGTTGGCACGGGCGCGGTGGGCAGGGCGCGAAAACGG
>NZ_BAGW01000049.1 GCF_000307265.1 Oscillibacter ruminantium GH1 | reverse complement strand
AAAAGGAAATCCTTGAAACGGCATCTGCCCAACTTCCATCAACAACACCAGCAGCGCTATCCCGAACAACTTTTGCGGAACTGCCTGCGCCTGCTGTGCAGCAGCCTGTTCAGGCTGAAATGGTTGCCAGCATTCGCATTGGAAAGGCCAAGGTGGACATTTATTCTGGGGCTGATGCAAGTGTGGTAAAGGCCCTTTGCCAAATTCTCAAATCATGCTGAACGATTTCACCGGTGCCGACCGAGTTTACATTGCCTGTGGCTACACCGATCTACGGAAAGGAATTGACGGACTGGCCAGTCTGGTGCAGCAGCAGTTTCAGCTTGATCCGTTTACCAATACGCTGTTCCTGTTCTGC
>NZ_BAGW01000050.1 GCF_000307265.1 Oscillibacter ruminantium GH1 | reverse complement strand
AGGCCGGGGAAGGGACGGAAGAATGAACGTATTTGAGCGGCGAGAAATCAGAGAGCGGCTACGGGCGGCCTTCCCGAAATTCTTTGTGAACAGCCTGTTTGAAATCATCATATACCCCGCCAGAAACAGCTATTTCGCTTTGGAGGGCATTGAGACAGAAGAAGAGCTCAATGCGAAGGTGCTTGAATGGCTGTCACGGGAGGCAAGCAAGAGCGTATCGCGGGTATCGCAAAAGTACCACCTGAACGG
>NZ_BAGW01000051.1 GCF_000307265.1 Oscillibacter ruminantium GH1 | reverse complement strand
CCGTCAAATGTGCTGACGGATTTAAAAAGCATCACCGGATGTGAGATACTATTCTCGGGAAGTCTTAAGACTTCTCGAGAATTCTCATATCTGGGGGTGTATACGTTGGGCTCACAAGAATTAAAACACCAGGCAAAACTTGAGCAATGGAGAGCACAGATTGTAGAGTGCCGCAGTAGCGGACTTAGTGTGAGAAAATGGTGCATGGAGCACCACATTGGGCAAAAAACATATTACCGTTGGG
>NZ_BAGW01000052.1 GCF_000307265.1 Oscillibacter ruminantium GH1 | reverse complement strand
GCTCGCGCTTGCGGAGAGAGCAACGGCAATGTGCTGCTGCGGCGGACGCAGTACCGCATTGCAGACGATCCGGCACAAAGCTGCCGAGCTGCGCGGGGCTTTATTTTTGGCAAGCTGTATAACACGCGCTGGAGCATCGAGCGCTCACTGCGGGATCACAAGCTGCGTCTGGACGAAAGCGCACTCCGGGA
>NZ_BAGW01000053.1 GCF_000307265.1 Oscillibacter ruminantium GH1 | reverse complement strand
CTGGGGCTGATGCAAGTGTGGTAAAGGCCCTTTGCCAAGTTCTCAAATCATGCTGAATGACTTCACCGGTGCAGACCGCGTTTACATTGCCTGTGGCTACACGGATCTACGGAAAGGAATTGACGGGCTGGCCAGTCTGGTGCAGCAGCAGTTTCAGCTTGATCCGTTCACCAATACACTGTTTTTGTTTTGT
>NZ_BAGW01000054.1 GCF_000307265.1 Oscillibacter ruminantium GH1 | reverse complement strand
ATACAGGCTGAATGTGATGAGGTCGATGGTATTCATCTGTCCGCGCATGATGAGCCACCCGCCCACGGCAATCACCGCCGCCTGCAGCATGCATAGGAAAAACTCCATCACGGCGTTGAACCGGCCCATGGCCTTGTGAAACATCCGCTTGGAGGTTTTGAACGTCTCGTTAGAGGAATCGAATTTGTGCA
>NZ_BAGW01000055.1 GCF_000307265.1 Oscillibacter ruminantium GH1 | reverse complement strand
AAACCTGCGTTTGGCCGCTGTACGAGGTGGTTGAGGGCAAGTATATCCTCAGCTATAAGCCCAAGAACAAGCTGCCGGTGGAGGAGTATCTCAAGATGCAGGGCCGCTTTGCCCACATGTTCAAAAAGGGCAACGAGTGGATGATCGAGGAAGTCCAGAAGGAAGTCGATAAGAACTGGGAGGAGC
>NZ_BAGW01000056.1 GCF_000307265.1 Oscillibacter ruminantium GH1 | reverse complement strand
AAAAGGAAATCCTCGAAACGGCAACTGCCCAACTTCCTTCAACAACACCAACAGCGCTATCCCAAGCGACTTTTGCGGAACTGCCTGCGCCTGCCGTGCAGCAGCCCGTTCAGGCTGAAATGGTTGCCAGTATTCGCATTGGGAAAGCCAAGGTGGACATTTATT
>NZ_BAGW01000057.1 GCF_000307265.1 Oscillibacter ruminantium GH1 | reverse complement strand
GGCGGACATTACCACGGTGAGCGGTACGATGCCCAATAGCAATGTGACGAAGACCGTGACCTACAAGGCCAACTCCCATACCCTGACCGTGAACTATGTTTATGAGAATGGGACGGTGGCAGCGGAGCAGGTCACCAA
>NZ_BAGW01000058.1 GCF_000307265.1 Oscillibacter ruminantium GH1 | reverse complement strand
CCGCATCTAATGGTCAGCCTCGGTAAACTGGAGACTGTCTATACATGCAGAGCTTGCGTCCTCTTCAGCATTTTTCAGAATTACAAAAAAGCAAAGCGGACAGTCAACTGACTGTCCGC
>NZ_DF158905.1 GCF_000307265.1 Oscillibacter ruminantium GH1 | reverse complement strand
TTTTTCGCCAGCAAATGCACACTTTTTCACAGTCGGTTTTTAGCTGGTAATGGACTGGTGGTGAGCTAAGCGGTAGCTGTTGCCAGTCATGTTAATAATCTCGCAGTGGTGGATGAGCCGGTCAAGGATAGCCGTCGTAATGGTGGCGTCGCCAAGGAAATCAGCCCATTCATCAAAGCCCTTGTTGGAGGTAATAATCAGCGAGGCCTTTTCGGACATGGAAGATACAAAACCGAAGAAGAGGTTCGCTTCTGCCGGAGTCAAGGGCATGAAGCCCACTTCGTCCACCACAACGAGGGCGGCTTTCTGTAAATATTTCAAACGTCGCTTGCTTGCACCCGAGATTTCAGCCGTTTTTAGCACGGACATTAAGTCGGAAAGTGTTTCAAACGCAACGGCATATCCGAGGTTGAGCCCTCGCACAGCCAACGCCAAAGCAAGATGCGTTTTTCCAACGCCGGGTGGCCCCAGAAAGCAGATGTTGTAAGCCTGCTCCACCCAAGTCATGTCACTCAGCCGGAGCATTTGCTCCCGGGTCACACTGCGCTGGAAGCCAAAGTCAAAAGCGTTTATCGTCTTTTCCGCGGGAAGTGCGGCTCTTTTGCGGCGCAACAAGGTTTGTTTCTCAACACGGAGCCGTTGTTCTTCCAGCAGGAAAAGCTCCACGCTCTCCAGCGGCGTCAGGTCGTTTTTGCCGGCGTATACGGTATCGAAATCAACCGGCTGGATACGGAGGTCGGACAAAAGGTTTAACACGCGTTCCTGCGGTGTCAACATCATCTCGCCCCCACTTTTGCATAGACATCCAAGGGCCGTTTTTGCGTGGTTACGTGGTATTTTACATCAGCCACAGGTATAACGGATGCAGCAGGCGAAATCAGCAATGCAGTATTGGGAGCTTCCTTGGCCTTGTGAGTGAGATAATCCTTTAAAATATTGGCGCTGTTGAGATTGCTGTATTGGCAGAAACCAATGGCCTCCAACACTTGGGACCCGCCATACTGGTCAATCATGGACTGGATAATGCGAAACTGGTCTCTGGAATACCTTGTTTTCTCCGTACGGATAGCCTGCAAGAACTCTGTGGCGCTGTGCTCCAACTGCGTATCCAAGTCATTCTGGAGCTTGTCCAAAGCGCTCGTGCGGTCTCTCGTATGATTTTTGCTCTGAATAAGGAGCCCTCTGCCGCTGGAGATGCGGTGCTCACAAATCGGTTCGCCAAATATGGTCTGGATGTAAAGCATGCCGTCTTTTGTGTCAATGCGCACCTCCGGTTGCTTGTTGTAGGTGCCCAGAGGAACGGAATAACGGTTGCTGTCGTAGATAATCGTGTTGTCCTTTCGGACGGTACGGCAGACAACAGGACGGGACGCCTCATCAAAGCCAACCAGAGGCCGCAGTTGCTCCCGTTCTTCCTGAAAGACTTCCACAGGAATACGCTTTGTGGTTCCATGCACCTTCGCATTGGCGGTGCGTGCCAGCCATTCCAGGCAGCTGCCGTTGAGAATGCCGTCGTCCACGAAAAGGCGGTTGCTGAGAAAATTGCCCTTAATGTATTTTACCGTGTTTTCAATCTTTCCCTTGCTCTCAGGATCGGCCCCACGGCACATATAGATGGTCATTTTTGTCTCTTGCCGGAACTTCTCAAATTCATAGGTGTAGACAATATCTCCGGCATTTTCGCTCACGCACACAATGCTGTCCTGGTCGAAAACCATTTCACGCGGCATTCCCCCGAAGTATTTGAAACAGTTGTGGCTCATGTTTACCAAGTCTGCCGCTGTAAAAGGACGGCTCTGCATTTCGGCATATTTGTATCGGGATGCGGAAAGCAAAAAGGCTGCTGCGTAGACTCTGGTTTGCCCGCCGTCAACATTCGGCATCAGGAGCTGGCCAAAGTCAACCTGCACCTGCTGCCCCATCGGAAGCTCAGGAACGGCTTCATAGTCTCTGGGATTGGGAGCTTTCTTCAGGCCGTATTCCTCCCGAAGCCGCTTCACATACCGTGAGACAGTGCGTTCTCTGAAATCCTCGTTGTAATGCTCTTTTAGCCAGTCGCAGACCTGCGCGGAGGAAAGTGTTGGATAAGCCCTCAGCCAATACAGAATCTGGTCGCGGTAGTCATCCAAGCTGCTCCCACGCTTCAAGTCCTGCTGTTGAGCCTCGTATTCATCTGCCGTCATTGTCCAATACCTGTCCACTGTACGGCGATTGATTTGAAGCTGTGCCGCCACGGCGGCTCGCTTAAAACCCATGTCTTTTAATTGCTGAATAGAATTATACACTCGATACCCCTTCATTTCTCGCCACCTCCCGCTCGGGTTGGCTTCATTTTACCAACTTCGCAGAAGATGTGCAGTCGTGGCTAAAAACTGTGCACTTTATGTGGCGAAAAACTGTGCAGTTCTATTGGCTGAAAA
>NZ_DF158904.1 GCF_000307265.1 Oscillibacter ruminantium GH1 | reverse complement strand
CGTCGCTGCTGCTGGCGGACGCGGCGTTCAACACAGGGAAGTTCGTGCAGGGCTTTCCGGAGTACGGCCCGGAGCGGATGGGCGCGCCCATCACGGCGTATAACCGCATCAGCTCGGAGCGCAGCACCGTCCATTCCAACATCTATTTCCCGGACTATGTGGTGGTGGTGGACGAAACCCTCATCGCCTCCGTGGACGTGACCGCGGGCCTGAAGGAAACCGGCGCCATCGTGGTCAACTCCAACAAGACCCCCGCAGAGCTGCGCCCCAAGCTGAAGGGCTACAAGGGCAAGGTCTGCACCATTGACGCGGGACAGATCAGCGAGGAGGAACTGGGCAAAAACTTCCCCAACACGCCCATGCTGGCCGCCATTGTGAAAGTCTCCGGCGTGGTGGGCGTTGAGGAATTCATCAAGGATATGGAGGCTTCCTTCAAGCATAAGTTTGCAAGCAAGCCTCAGGTCATCGAGGGCAACATGCGGGCCCTGAAGCGTTCTATGGAGGAGGTACAGGTAGGATGAGTCATTTGGCTAAGGATATGACGCCGGACGTAAAGTGGCGGGATCTCACCCCCGGCTGTAATATTTTCGAGGGCGGTACGTCCGAGACGGTGGAAACCGGCGACTGGCGGACGATGAAGCCGGTGCTGGATATGGACAAGTGCAGGCAGTGCCTGCTGTGCGCGCCGGTGTGTCCGGATATGTCCATCCCCGTGAAGGACGGCAAGCGCGGCGACTTCAACTACTTCTTCTGCAAGGGCTGCGGCATCTGCGCCAACGCGTGTCCCTTCGGGGCCATCACGATGGTCAAGGACGAGAAATAAGGAGGGGACGAGAAAATGGGTATTCGAGAAAGACTTTCCGGCAACGAGGCCGTTGCCTTTGCCATGAAGCAGATCAATCCGGACGTCATGGGCGCGTTCCCCATCACTCCGTCCACCGAGATTCCGCAGTATTTTTCTACATACGTGGATAACGGCGAGGTGGACACCGAGTTCATCCCCGTGGAGAGCGAGCACTCCGCCATGTCCACCTGCATCGGCGCGCAGGCCGCCGGCTGCCGCGCCATCAGCGCAACCTCCTCCTGCGGTCTTTGCTACATGACCGAGATGCTGTACGTGGCGGCTTCGGACCGTCTGCCCATCACACTGGCGGTTTCCTGCCGCGCGCTGAGCGGCCCCATCAACATCAACAACGACCATTCCGACGCCATGGGCGTGCGGGACGCGGGCTGGCTGATGCTGTTCGCCGAGACGAATCAGGAGGCCTATGACAACTACCTGCAGGCCATGCGCATCGGCGAGGCGGTGGGTCTGCCCATTATGGTCTGTCAGGACGGCTTCATCACCTCCCACGCCATCGAGAACATCGAGCTGGTGGAGGACGAAAAGGTCAAGGCATTCGTGGGCGAGTACAAGCCGCAGCACTACCTTCTGAACAAGGACGAGCCTATGGCCGTGGGCGCGTACGCCACCCCCGTGTACTACATGGAGGCCAAGCGCCAGCAGGCTCAGGCCATGATGGACGCGAAGGACGTTATTAAGAAGGTCGGCGCGGAGTTTGGCAAGCTGACCGGCCGGAGCTATGACCTGATCGAAAAGTACGAGATGGACGACGCCGAGGAGGCTCTCGTCATCATCGGTTCCTCCGCCGGCACGGCGAAGGAGACGGTCAACCAGCTGCGGGCACAGGGGAAAAAGGTGGGCCTTGTGAAGGTTCGTTCCTTCCGTCCCTTCCCCGCCGAGGAGATTGTGGAGGCGCTGAAGAACGTGAAGGCCTTTGCCGTGATGGACAAGGACGACAGCTTCAACGGCCACTGCGGCCCCATGTTTGCCGAAGTCACCGCGGCGCTGTACGCGCAGGGTGTCAGCGCGCCCAAGGGCATCAGCTATATCTACGGTCTGGGCGGCCGCGACGTGCGGGTGGAGAGCATCCAGCAGGTGTTTGGCGAGCTGGCGGACATCGCCGCCACGGGCAAGACCGGCGAGACCTACCGCTATCTGGACGTGCGGGAATAAGGAGGGAGAACAGTCATGAGCTACAATCTGAAAGAAGAACTGCAAAAGGAAGACCGCCTTTCCGGCGGCCACAGAATGTGCGCGGGCTGCGGCTCCCCCATCGCCGTGCGGACGGTGCTGCGCGCGCTGAACCCGGAGGACCACGCGGTGGTCTGCTCCGCCACCAGCTGTTTGGAGGTTTCCACCTTCATGTACCCCTACACCGCGTGGAAGGACAGCTTCATCCACAACGCGTTTGAAAACGCGGGCGCCACCATGAGCGGCGTGGAGACGGCGTACAAGGCCATGAAGAAGCGGGGCAAGATCGACGAGACGTGGAAGTTCATCGCCTTCGGCGGCGACGGCGGCACGTATGACATCGGCTTCCAGTCCCTCTCCGGGGCCATGGAGCGGGGCCACGACATGGTGTATGTCTGCTACGACAACGAGGCATACATGAACACCGGCATCCAGCGCTCCTCCTCCACCCCCCACTTTGCCGACACCACCACCACGCCCTACGGCGTGGCGGTCCCCGGCAAGCTCCAGCAGAAGAAGAACCTGACCAAGATCATGGTGGCCACGGCATCCCCTATGCCGCCCAGACCACCTTTATCGGCAACTTCTCCGACCTTTCCAACAAGGCCCACAAGGCCATCTACACCCCCGGCGCGGCCTTTTTGAACGTGATGGCCCCCTGCCCCCGGGGCTGGCGCTATCCCAGCGAGAAGCTGATGGAAGTGACCAAGGCGGCGGTGG
>NZ_DF158903.1 GCF_000307265.1 Oscillibacter ruminantium GH1 | reverse complement strand
TTTGTGTTGGCGCTACCTGTCTTCCCGGGCCGTTGCCAGCCAAGTATTGTGGGCAGAAGCGAGCTTAACTACCGTGTTCGGAATGGGAACGGGTGGACCCTCGCTCTAATCAGCACCAACTTCTCACCTTTCGGCCTGTATGCAATGCACACATGTCGAAAAAGACGTGGGATGCGTGGGGTATTTATGTTATCCGTTTCCGGAAACAAACTGTATTATAAAGGACTGCGTTGTTCTTGTCAAGAACCTTTTTTTACTGGTGACCCGTACCGGATTCGAACCGATGTTAACGGCGTGAGAGGCCGCTGTCTTAACCACTTGACCAACGGGCCATGTCGTCGGAAGAAACTGCGCACAATTCGCTTCCGGCTCTGCCAAAAGCTCATTCCGCTCCGTTCTTCCTCCCCTTCCTCGTCAAACGCTTTGCTGGTTTGACTCGGAACAAAGGTACGAATGGATTTTCCTCATCCGAGGTGTACCCGCATTGAGTACACCTCAAATGAGCTTTGGTGCACCTTCACGGACTCGAACCGGGGACCCACTGATTAAGAGTCAGTTGCTCTACCAACTGAGCTAAAGGTGCGGATCGCTGTAAGAAGGATTCTCAAGAGAATCAATTTCCTCTTTTGCACCCTCAAAACCGAACAATGTATGTTTTCATTCTTTAAGGCTCATTGCCTGCACAATTGTAGGTCAAGCCCTCGGGCGATTAGTACCAGTCAGCTACACACATTACTGCGCTTCCACCTCTGGCCTATCAAACAGGTAGTCTTCCTGTGCCCTTACTTCTCACGAATGAGAGATCTTATCTTAGGGAGAGTTTCACGCTTAGATGCCTTCAGCGTTTATCTCGTCCATACATAGCTACCCAGCTATGCCCTTGGCAGGACAACTGGTGCACCAGAGGTATGTCCATCCCGGTCCTCTCGTACTAAGGACAGCTCCCTTCAAATCTCTTACGCCCGCAACAGATAGGGACCGAACTGTCTCACGACGTTCTGAACCCAGCTCGCGTGCCACTTTAATCGGCGAACAGCCGAACCCTTGGGACCGAATACAGCCCCAGGATGTGACGAGCCGACATCGAGGTGCCAAACCTCCCCGTCGCTGTGGACGCTTGGGGGAGATCAGCCTGTTATCCCCAGGGTAGCTTTTATCCGTTGAGCGATGGCACTTCCACTTGCATACCACCGGATCACTAACTCCAACTTTCGTTCCTGCTCGACCCGTCGGTCTCGCAGTCAGGCTCGTTTATGCGTTTACACTCACTGCACGATTTCCGTCCGTGCTGAACGAACCTTTGAGCGCCTCCGTTACTCTTTAGGAGGCGACCGCCCCAGTCAAACTGCCCACCTAACAGTGTCCCCCGACCCGATTCAGGGCCGCAGGTTAGAAAATCAGCAATTCAAGAGTGGTATCCCACCATCGACTCCACACGAGCTGACGCCCGTGCTTCCATGTCTCCCACCTATCCTGTACATGAATTACCGATTTCCAGTATTAAGCTGCAGTAAAGCTCCATGGGGTCTTTCCGTCTAGTTGCGGGTAACCGGCATCTTCACCGGTACTACAATTTCGCCGGGAGGGCTGTTGAGACAGTGCCCAAATCATTACGCCTTTCGTGCGGGTCAGAACTTACCTGACAAGGAATTTCGCTACCTTAGGACCGTTATAGTTACGGCCGCCGTTTACCGGGGCTTCAATTCAATGCTTCGGGTTGCCCCTGACATCTCCTCTTAACCTTCCGGCACCGGGCAGGCGTCAGCCCATATACGTCATCTTTCGATTTAGCATAGACCTGTGTTTTTGGTAAACAGTTGCTTGGGCCTATTCACTGCGGCCTCTTTCGAGGCTCCCCTTCTTCCGAAGTTACGGGGTCAACTTGCCGAGTTCCTTAACAACCCTTCTCCCGTTGGCCTTAGGATTCTCTCCTCATCTACCTGTGTCGGTTTGCGGTACGGGCACCTTAGTATACGCCAGAGCTTTTCTCGCCTCCAGACATCGCGGACTTCGCTACTATAATTTCGCTCCCTTACGCCCGGGGCAACCAACGCCCGGGTTCCGCTATTCTGAAGTGTCCCTCTGGTTTAAAGTTCGGTGGCTACGGAATTTCTACCGTATGTGCATCGACTACGCCTTGCGGCCTCGCCTTAGCCCCCGGCTTACCTTGGGCGGACGAACCTTCCCCAAGAAACCTTAGATTTTCGGCCATCATGATTCCCACATGATTCTCGCTACTCATTCCGGCATTCTCACTTCCATACTGTCCACCGCTGCTTACGCTACGACTTCACCCTGTATGGAACGCTCCCCTACCACTGTCATTACTGACAATCCTAAGCTTCGGTTGTATGCTTAGCCCCGTTACATTTTCCGCGCAGAACCACTCGACCAGTGAGCTATTACGCACTCTTTTAATGTGTGGCTGCTTCTGAGCCAACATCCTGGTTGTTTTCGCAATTCCACATCGTTTTCCACTTAGCATACATTTGGGACCTTAGCTGTAGGTCTGGGCTGTTTCCCTTTTGACAATGAAACTTATCTCACACTGTCTGACTGCTAACCATCAATTAGCCGGCATTCTGAGTTTGATAGGCGTTGGTAACCTTATCGGCCCCTCTACCATTCAGTGCTTTACCTCCGGTAATCTAAGTTAACGCTAGCCCTAAAGCTATTTCGGGGAGAACCAGCTATCTCCGAGTTCGATTGGAATTTCACCGCTACCCACAAGTCATCCGCCACCATTGCAACGGGGGTCGGTTCGGTCCTCCATGGGGCTTTACCCCCACTTCAACCTGCTCATGGGTAGGTCACCCGGTTTCGGGTCTATGGCAACGAACTTTTTACGCCCTATTCAGACTCGCTCTCGCTGCGCCTCCGGTACTGAATACCTTAAGCTTGCTCGTTACTATAACTCGCCGGACCGTTCTACAAAAAGTACGCCATCACGCATTAACGCGCTTTGACTGCTTGTAAGCACAAGGTTTCAGGTTCTCTTTCACTCCCCTCCCGGGGTCCTTTTCACCTTTCCCTCACGGTACTGCTCCTCTATCGGTCACTGAGTAGTATTTAGGCTTGGAGGGTGGTCCCCCCAGTTTCCCACCGGGTTTCACGTGTCCAGCGGTACTCTGGATACCAGCCAATCTACATCGCCTTTCGTCTACGGGACTCTCACCCTGTATCGTCGGCCTTCCCATGCCGTTCGACTAGACTAGTAGATCTTATGCCGGTCCACAACCCCGGAGAATAAATCCTCCGGTTTGGCCTCTTCCGCGTTCGCTCGCCACTACTTGCGGAATCTCTGTTGATGTCTTTTCCTCGCCCTACTTAGATGTTTCAGTTCAGGCGGTTCCCTTCCTACACCTATTTGATTCAATGCAGGATGACTGGATATTGTCCAGCCGGGTTTCCCCATTCGGAAATCTGCGGATCAATGGATATTTGCTCCTCCCCGCAGCTTATCGCAGCTTGTCGCGTCCTTCTTCGGCTCTCAGTGCCAAGGCATTCCCCTTGCGCTCTTATTAGCTTGACCTTCGTCGGCTTCTTGTCCTTGCGGACTCGTGCCAACTATCGTCATTAGAGATTTGGTTCTCTATGAGTAATCATGCAGGCAATCACAAAGATTTTTTCGTTCGAAACTGTAATTGTTACCCTTCATCTAAATAGATGTTGTTCCACAATTAAAATATCTTGCTATTTTCCACAACCAATTTCTTGATTTATGAAAAACCTCTCTGTTGCCTTACTTCATTCTTCATACATTGTTCAGTTTTCAAGGTGCAATCTCCTGACTTTTGAAGCCAGATTGAAACACTCAATCCCTTGAATGCTTCAATCCAACAGCAAAACACTGTTTGGTGGGCCCGAGTGGGCTCGAACCACCGACCTTGCGATTATCAGTCGCACGCTCTAGCCAGCTGAGCTACGGGCCCCTATCAACTTTTGGTGGAGAATAACGGGATCGAACCGTTGACCTCCTGAATGCAAATCAGGCGCTCTCCCAGCTGAGCTAATCCCCCGTCGATCTCCCAAGACACCGCCTTCGGACGTATGCCCTCTAAATTAAACAACGTAACTACTCCATCTGCTCCAGCGGCTGACCTTAGGAAGTTACAGCGCTTTATTCAAACGCTGAGTTCTCCTTAGAAAGGAGGTGATCCAGCCGCACCTTCCGATACGGCTACCTTGTTACGACTTCACCCCAATTATCGAACCCACCTTCGACCGCGCCCTCTTTGCAGTTAGGCTACGGGCTTCGGGTGTTCCCGACTCTCATGGTGTGACGGGCGGTGTGTACAAGGCCCGGGAACGTATTCACCGCGGCATTCTGATCCGCGATTACTAGCGATTCCGACTTCACGTAGGCGAGTTGCAGCCTACGATCCGAACTGAGACGGCTTTTAGGGGTTCGCTCTGCCTCACGGCTTTGCATCCCTCTGTTGACCGCCATTGTATTACGTGTGTAGCCCAGGACATAAGGGGCATGATGATTTGACGTCGTCCCCACCTTCCTCCGTTTTGTCAACGGCAGTCTCGCTAGAGTGCTCTTGCGTAGCAACTAACAATAGGGGTTGCGCTCGTTGCGGGACTTAACCCAACATCTCACGACACGAGCTGACGACAACCATGCACCACCTGTCTCTACTTTCCCCGAAGGGCACCTGACGTATCTCTACCTCGTTAGTAGGATGTCAAGTCCTGGTAAGGTTCTTCGCGTTGCTTCGAATTAAACCACATAATCCACCGCTTGTGCGGGCCCCCGTCAATTCCTTTGAGTTTCAACCTTGCGATCGTACTCCCCAGGTGCAATACTTATTGTGTTAACTGCGGCACGCAGGGGGTCAGTCCCCGCACACCTAGTATTGATCGTTTACAGCGTGGACTACCAGGGTATCTAATCCTGTTTGCTCCCCACGCTTTCGCGCCTCACCGTCAGTTGTCGTCCAGTAATCCGCCTTCGCCACTGGTGTTCTTCCTTATATCTACGCATTTCACCGCTACACAAGGAATTCCGATTACCTCTCCGATACTCAAGAAAAGCAGTTTCAAATGCAGTTTGGAGGTTGAGCCTCCAGATTTCACATCTGACTTGCCTTCCCGGCTACACGCCCTTTACACCCAGTAAATCCGGACAACGCTTGCCACCTACGTATTACCGCGGCTGCTGGCACGTAGTTAGCCGTGGCTTATTCAACAGGTACCGTCTTCTTCTCTTCCCTGTTAAAAGAAGTTTACAACCCGAAAGCCTTCTTCCTTCACGCGGCGTTGCTGGGTCAGACTTGCGTCCATTGCCCAATATTCCCCACTGCTGCCTCCCGTAGGAGTCTGGGCCGTATCTCAGTCCCAATGTGGCCGGTCAACCTCTCAGTCCGGCTACTGATCGTCGCCTTGGTGGGCCGTTACCCCACCAACTAGCTAATCAGACGCGAGGCCATCTTTCAGCGATAAATCTTTGACAGCAAGGGGATGTCCCCTCGCTGCTTCATGCGGTATTAGCAGTCGTTTCCAACTGTTGTCCCCCTCTGAAAGGCAGGTTCCTCACGCGTTACTCACCAGTCCGCCACTAAACATTCCTCTTCATTGGCCGAAACCTCTGTCAAGGGTGTTCCGTTCGACTTGCATGTGTTAAGCACGCCGCCAGCGTTCGTCCTGAGCCAGGATCAAACTCTCTATAAAATGGTATCAAAACGAATCGTTTCCAATTCGATCTAATCTTTTACAGAGCTATCATCATAGCTTCATGTTTTATAGTTACAAGTCCCAGTAATTGACTTAACCCGGCCTTGCAACTTCTTCGGCGACACCTCGTGATTTCTCACAAAGCGTCTACCGCTGGTGCTTTCTTTTTCGTTACGTTGTTTAATTTACAAGGTACACGCCGTTTCGGCGGAACACTGTTCATTATACAGGACTTTCGACCTTTTGTCAAGAAGTTTTTTAACTCTTTTTGACAGC
>NZ_DF158902.1 GCF_000307265.1 Oscillibacter ruminantium GH1 | reverse complement strand
CGGGACAGTCTTGGCGACACGGTGGACTGCACCGCACTGGATAACGGCTTGTACTTAAAGCGCAACAGCACATACCGCGCGGTGCGCAAGCAGACGGCGGAGGCGGTGACCAAAAGCCTTTGCAGCGAGTTTGGCATCCCGGTCGGCAAGCTGGCGGCCACGGGGATCCCCCTGAGCCGGAATTTTCTGGGGGTCAGCCTGTACCAGATTATCCAGACCATGTACACGCTGGCGGCGGAGCAGACCGGGAAAAAGTATCAAATCCGCTTTTTGTCTAACAGTTTACAGGTGGTGGAGAAGACTATCGGCGCGGACAGCCTGCGGCTGGTGCCGGGGAGCAATCTGATCTCCTGTACCAGCGGGGACAGCATTGAGAACATGGTCAACCGGGTAGGCGTCTACGACGACAACAGCAAACTGATCCAGCATTTTGACAGCCCCAAAAATTACGTATCCCTGTACGGCCTGATGCAAAAGGCCATCAAGGCAAGCGACAGCGAAAAGCCGGAAGTCACGGCCAAAGAGATTTTGGAGGAAAACGGCGTGTCCACCACGATCACGGCGGAGTGCATCGGCAATCCAAAACTGATCACCGGAAACGCGGTGGTGGTGGAGGAACCGGTGACCGGAACCTACGGCCGGTTTTGGATCATGTCGGACAGCCACAGCTTTTCCGGCGGCGTCTATCACACGAAGGTGTCGCTCGAATTTCGGAATCTCATGGATAAGCAGGAGGCCGGGAGTGTGCCGAAGGAGTAATGTGCCCGAATCGGACACATCGGAAAGGAGGAGCCATGAACGAAGATCCGTTTAGCGGGATTTTTAATTTAATGCGGGCCGCTGGCAGCGAGTTTGTTCCAGAGGGCAATGCCCGGCTGCGGCTGGGGACTGTGTTATCTGCCGCGCCGCTGAAGGTCGATGTGGCAGGCACCACGCAGGAAGCAGACCGCTTTTTTATCTGCCACCGTCTGGCGGACGGACACAGCGAGAAACTGCGCGTGACCGGCTCCGCCGTCTCCGGGGCGCTGGACATCAACGCCAGCTGCGGAAACGGCAGCCACAGCAGCATGACGATTACCAGAGGCACGGTGGCGCTGAACGCGGTTGTTACGCAGGACGGCCCGGTGCTGAATATCGGCGATCAGGTGTTGCTGCTGACCTGCGACGACCAGATATTTTACATCATTGACAAGGTGGTGGGGTGCGGATGATTTCAATTTTTCCGGCTGTGCAGCCGGAGGCGGAGGAGACTGACGCCACGCTGCCGCTGGCGCGAGAAGTCCAATGGGACTTTGCGTCCGGCACACCGGTGTTTTCCGCCGGAGAGCCGGTCATTGTCACCGGGGCGGAGGCCGTGAAGGTCTGGTGCTGGAAAGCGCTGCGTACCCCCAGATACCGCCACGACGTGTACACCTGGGACTATGGCAGTGAACTGGAGGATCTGATTGGGCAGGCGTTTACGGCGGACGTAAAGCGCAGTGAAGCCATCCGCTATGTGCGCGAGGCGCTGATGGTCAGCCCTTACGTCACAGGCGTGAGCGAGACAGATGTTTCCTTTGACGGAGACCGCATTATCATAGCCTGCACAGTAGGAACAATTTACGGGGAGGTTGCGCTGCATGTATGAGAATTTGACCGAGGAGGCCGTGAAAGCCCGCATCATCGGGCGGATCAATACGTCGCTGCTGACCAGCGAGGGGAGCTTTACCGGGGACATCATCGCCGCCATTGCGACGGAGATCTGCCAGTGCTATCACGCCATGGACGCACTAAGCCCCATGTTTTATGTGGACGAGACCAGCGGGGCTTACATCGACAAGCAGGCGGCCATGGTGGGCATCAACCGTAAGGCTGGGACGACCGCGTCCTGCAATTTGACCTTTACCGGGACGAACGGTGCGGTGATCCCGGCGGGCGCACCGTTTTACACAGCAGCCGGGCTGGCGTTTTATTTGGACGGTGCGGTGACCATCGCAAACGGCACAGGCGCGGGCAGACTGATCGCCGCAGAGCCGGGCGTGGCCTACAACATCGGGGCGGGCGAGATCGTGTCCACGCTCAAAAATTATAGCGGCGTCAGCGCTTACACCAATGGGGAAGCAACCGGCGGAACAGATCCGGAGACAGACGCTGCGCTGGTAAGCCGCTACTACACCCGAATGCGGCAGGCCCCAACTTCCGGCAACCCCTACCACTATCAGATGTGGGCGGGCGAGGTGGACGGCGTGGGGTATTCCCGCGTGATTGCCAAGGCATCTGGCGCTGGGACGGTGAAGGTTCTTCTGGCGTCGCCGGAAGGCGGCACGGTAGATTCCGGCACTGTTACCTCGGCTGCTGCGCACATCGCCGCAGAGCGGCCCGTAGGCCCGTCTGTGACTGTTGTATCCGCCACAGCCAAGAATCTGGATGTTAGTGCCACGGTAACGATTGACGGCACCACGACCAAGACGGCGGTGCAGGAGGCGCTGGAAGCGGCGGTAAGCGCTTATTTCAAAGCGCTGGTTTCCGGCAGTTTTACCCAGAACCTTGACGCGGAACTGGATGTGATTTCCGAGAAGACCTACACCGTCCTTTACAACCGGATTGCGTTTTTGCTGTTAAGTATCCCCGGCGTGGTGGATTACTCCGCGCTGACGGTGGGAGGTGGAACTGCCAACGTCACCGTGGCAGCCACGGAAGTACCGATTTTGACGGGGGTGACGGTGGTATGACGCTGATCCAGAGATACCCGGAGTTTTTGCAGAAGGGCGCGGAGTTTGCGGATATTCAGGCAGCGATAGAGCCTGAGCGGCTGGCCTTGTGGGAGGCAATGGATGGTCTTTGTGCGCAGCTGTGTGTGGACACGGCCACATGGGGTCTGAAAAGCTGGGAAAATGCGCTGGGAATCCCGGTGGAGGTTGAAAAGGACGTCGCGTTTCGGCGCAGCCGAGTCAAGTCGAAGCTGCGGGGCGCGGGTGTGACCACCGTGGCCATGATCCAAAACGTAGCGGAGAGTTTTTCCAATGGCGACGTGGAGGTCACGGAAAAGGCGGACCAATACCGGATTGAGATTAAGTTTGTTGGAACCATTGGCATCCCGCCCAATATGAACGATCTGACGGCGGCTCTGCGGGAGATCGTCCCGGCGCATCTGGGCTGGGACTACATCATCATCTATAACACATGGAACGCCGTCAAGGCCCACACTTGGGCGGAGCTGGTCACTCGCACGTGGCAGCAGGTAAAGGAGAGTGAGTTATGAGCACGACCGCAAATCTTGGGCTGACGCTGCCAGCTGGAACCGACTGGGCAGACATTGCCGTTTTAAATGCGAACTTTGAGCTGATCGACGCGGCGATGGGGGCGGCGCGGGCGGCAGAGGCATACAGCACTACAAAGACCTACGCGGTGGGCGACTACTGCACCAGAGACGGCGCACTGTTTAAGTGTACCGTGGCAATCACCGCGCCGGAGACATGGACGGCGGGACACTGGAAGTCCACCAGTGTGGCGGCGGAGCTGTTGGCGATTATTGCGTCTTTGTCGAGTAAGATGCCGTTAAATGGTGGTACATTTTACGGGCGTGTAAACTGGTTTGACGAAAACAGAAGTATTGGCAATGGTGCGACGCCAAATCAGTTAGATATCGTTTGCGGAAGAGCATCTATACGATTTGATCCTGACAATATTGCAAGCGGTTTGTCCCAGTGTGTGCTGCTACGGGATACTGGATCAGGTACGGCTTATGCCATTGCCACCGCCACGCCGCCGACGGAGTACGATTTGCCGCTGGCAAGTGGGATCACAGCGACAGAAGGTGGATGTTTTTACAGCAAAACGCAAGACGGAATTGTAAATCTGGTTGTATCCTGCAAAAAAGAGACGGACGGATTAGTTAGCGACTCCATCATTGCAACTTTACCTGTCGACGTTAGGCCGGCAAGAGAGGCCGTTACAAATGCTTTTGCAATTACAAGTGACAACACCACGTATGGATGCTCCATCCGTATATGGCCGTCTGGAGAAATAAAGATTTGGGTGCCTGTAACAAATGTAAATCAGGTAGGATTCCAAATCAGTTTTGTGGCTGGGAATTGAGGTGATACGGGATGAATTATAAGCATTGCTGCGTAATTGACGCAGACGGATATTATCAGACGTTTGTGCGGGTACTGCTACCGGAAGATGCGGTACCGCAAGTGCAGGGGTATATATTGCAAAATGGAGAATCCCTGCTGGATACGGTAGCACCTACCAATCCCCCATATGCGGGAGCTATCGGACTCGTGCGTCCGAAGTGGGATGATCCGTCCAACGCGTGGGTGGAGGGAGCGACCGCCGAGGAGATCGCCGCGTGGGAGGCGGAGCATCCTGCCCCACACGCAAAAACGCTTGCAGAGGTGCAGACTGCCAAACTGGCGGAGATCAACGCCGCCTGTGACGCTGCTATTACCGCCGGGTGCGACGTGACGCTATCGGACGGCACGGCGGGGCATATCAGCCTGTCTATCCCAGACCAGATCAACCTGACGACGGCCAGAGAGGCCGTCAAGGCGGGCGGCAGCGGCTACGCCTATCATCTGGACGGAAGCCTGTGTGAAGTCTATCCGGCGGCGGACATCGCCATCATGGCAAAGGCGGCGACCGCGCACATCCTATACCACCAGACCTACTGCAACCATGCCCGGACATGGGCCAAGCGCTGCACCGCTGTTGCCGACGTGCAGGCCATCACCTACGGCGCGGCGTTGCCGGACGATCTGGCGACGCATATGGCCGCCGTCATTGCGGCTGCGGGAGGCGGAAATGCGTAAGGCTGGGGACGTGATTTTAAGTGGGCTGCTGGCGTGCTTTGTGGGGACGGCGTACTTTCTTATAGAAGTAGCGTGGAAGTCCTCACGCGGGCATCCTGATGGCATCAGCTGGACCATGCTGGTTCTGGCGCTGCTGCTGGGCATCATCATGGAGCGCATGGGGGCGGAGCTGCCGTGGCGGTGTCCGATTTGGGCACAGGCCATCCTGTGCGGCCTTGCCATCACGGCGGCGGAGTTCGTGGCCGGGTGTATCCTCAATCTCTGGCTGGGCTGGAACGTATGGGACTACTCCGATATGCCCGGAAATTTTCTGGGGCAGATTTGCCCGCAGTTTGCGGCCCTGTGGTGCATCCTCAGCGGGCCGTGCATCGTCTGGCTGGACTGGATGCGGTACGCCGTCCGGGG
This sequence comes from Oscillibacter ruminantium GH1, assembly GCF_000307265.1. Classification (GTDB taxonomy): domain Bacteria; phylum Bacillota; class Clostridia; order Oscillospirales; family Oscillospiraceae; genus Oscillibacter; species Oscillibacter ruminantium. The sequence continues at coordinate 1,084 of NZ_DF158902.1, read as the reverse complement.
TGGCGAGAAGCCGCGATATACGTGGAAGTGGAGGACTGCGGATGTACATTGACGCAGAGACAATCAACGATTTGGCACGGCTGCTTGGGTCGCTGGCGCTCATCGGATCGGCAGTGCTGGCGATCTACAAATTTATCGAGCGCGACCGGGCACAGAGTAAGACCATTCGGGCAATCCAGACGGAGCAGACGCTGCTGTGCTACGGCATTAAGGCTTGCTTACAGGGGCTGGCGGAGCAGGGGTGCGACGGCCCGGTGCATGATGCACTGGAGAAGCTGGAAAAGCATCTAAACAAGCAGGCGCACGGTGCGCCATCAGATAAGTAACCCAACCGCCGAGGGCGGAAAACATAAGAAGCTGAAAAGGAGATTACATCATGAACAATCCCGACATGACCCGCAAGCAGGAGCTTGCCAATAAGACCGTGCAGCAGGGCTGCTTTGCCGTCACATATGACGATCTGGGCTACGCCGTTAAGGCGGTTCTGACCAGCCACAGCCCCGGCTATGTGGCTGAAGATGGAACTGTGGTTCCCGGCGAACCCATCAAGCGGAAGTAATCAACAGGGGCGGGGAAACCCGTCCCACCGAAGAAAGGAAAGAACATGGATATTACATCTTTTGGCATCGCCTCTGTGGCGGCTATTACCGTGATCTGCTATCTGATCGGCCTGATCGTCAAGGCCACGCCCTTCAACAACGACAAGTACATCCCTATCGCCTGCGGCGTTGTGGGCGGTGTGCTGGGCATCGTGGCGCTGTACACCGGTCTGCCCCAGTTCCCAGCCACGGACCCGCTGACAGCAGTTTCTGTGGGCATTGTCAGCGGTCTGGCGGCTACCGGTATAAATCAGGCGGTCAAGCAGCTGGGCGGTGGCGGAAATGGCTAAGATCATGCAGGCCGGGACGCTGGCCCCGGAGCTGCTGGAAAGCGTCCAGATCTACGTCAACACTAAGCAGTACAAAGAAACCGATGCGTGGAAGATTCTAAATGAAACCGGCGGCGATTTCTTGCTGCCGGGGCCGATCTACCTGAAAGACCGCCGGGGGCTTCCCACCGGGCCGTGCTGCCATTTAAAGGCGGA
>NZ_DF158901.1:129735-193405 GCF_000307265.1 Oscillibacter ruminantium GH1 | reverse complement strand
AAGTGTGCACTTTACTTGACTGCTTACATTATGTTGAGAAAAAGGCGGCATCGGTCAAGCCGCTGCCGCCCAATAATATTTTGCTCCGTTCTGCTCCACCGTTTGGAGTTTACACAGAATTTGGGATACACCCTGCTTGTAGTCAATTTTTTCTATCATACTGCCTTGTCAATCAAGAATTTCTCTGCCGGTCGAGATCGTCACCACTTATCAGAGAAAAAATTTGCCGCTTTCCGACTTCAGAAAAGGCGCCCGCTATAAGCGGACGCCTTTTTGTACTCTGCGCTTTAGTCGTTAGGAACAAACTTGCTGGCGGGCGCATGGCAAACGGGACAGATATAGTCCGGTGGCAAAGTTTCACTCTCATAGATATAACCGCAGACCGTACAGCGGAATCCATTGCCCACCATCTCTCTGACTACCGTAGCGGTAGGGGGCGTACTCTTGCCGCGTCCAGAAAAGGCGCCCAGCGTCAGCATTTCTCCGCCGGCGAGAACTTCCGCCTCGCTGGCTTCGCCCACGAACAGCAGATAGTTCCCAATCTCCAATTTTTCCACCACGCGACAGCTGACCCGGGATACCATGTGATCCGTCAAATATGGGCAGCCCGCTTCATCCGTCTTCGTCTCGAATCCGTTGAACTTATCACCTACCCGACCCGATTTATAGCCAAAGGTATTGATGACCTCATGTGAACACTCGGTTCCCAACAGCGTCACAGAGAAAACACCGGAAGCCAAAATCGCATCCGTGGTGGCGTTATCCTTATTCAAGGTTATAGTAAAACGAGGAGGATAAGATGACGTGACCTGTGCAAACGAGGTGACAATACAGCCGTGCCGCTTTCCATTCGCCGTTGTAGATACCAGATACATGCCATAGTCCATGGCTTCATATGCCTTCGCGTTAAAAGCTCTACTCATAAAAGCGCTCCCTTTCTGTGTCGTTTCCGGCAATCCATTCGTATATTTTGTAATTCTAATTTTTACAACAAGCAAATGTCAAGAAAAATTTGAACATTTTACAAAATATTATAAGACAGCATCTTAGCCTGGTACTGTCTTTTTTTGTCTTTAAATCCAGGATAATTGTCAAACTGATACATCAGCGCCGCCTGTCCCCCATATGCTCTTATTCCTCGCAGATTATTTTGAACGTTTTAGGAAAGGGCTGCTTCGATAGACGGTTCCAGTTCTTCAGGCGTTTGGGTGGGCTCGAAGCGTTTCATCACATGCCCGTCCCTTCCCACAAGGAACTTGGTGAAATTCCATTTGATCCCGTTTCCCTCCAGGTTTTCTGGATAATATTTTTCTACCACGGCCCTTATTTTTTTGCCGGACTCCTTCGACATCTCAAAGCCCTGGAAAGGCGCGCTGTCACTCAGGTATTGGAACAACGGGTCCATCTGGTCGCCCCGCACATCGATCTTGGAAAAGAGGGGGAATGTGACGCCGTAATTCAACCGGCAGAAAGAGGAGATTTCCTCTTCACCGCCCGGCTCCTGAGCAAGAAATTGGTTGGATGGAAATCCAAGGACCACCAGGCCCTGATTCTTATATTTCTGATAGAGTTTTTCAAGACCGTCATATTGCGGTGTAAATCCGCATTTGCTTGCCGTGTTCACAATCAGGAGAAGTTTTTCGGAATACTCCGAAAGGAAAACCTCCTTGCCGCTGATATCCTTTACCCGAAAATCATATACAGTCATGAGCTCAACTCCTTCAATATTCCTGCCGGAATTTCAAAAATTATCACTGTTTTTGTGCGGAGGTACCTCCGGAAGAGGATTCCTCCGCCGTTGTTACAGCACCAGCGTCGGAGGGGCGTATACTCTCGCGGCGAGCTCCGAATCCAACAGATACAGACTTTTGGCATCGCTGCCAAACAAATCGTAGCGCTTGACAATATCCTCTGTATTTTTCTCCTCTTCCCCCTGTTCCTTGACAAACCAGTCCAGGAACTGCATCGTGCGAAAATCTTTGAGGTCATAGGCCGCCGTATAAACTTGGTTGATCGCCTTTGTCACCTGCTGTTCATGTTCGAAAGCGGTGTTCGCAGGGGTGCGGAAATCTTCAAAGTGATTCTGCGGCGCCCGTACATCCTGCAGGACAACCCGTTCGTTGTTGTTCAGCAAATACCGGGTGAACAGCATCGCGTGATCCCGCTCTTCCTGAGTCTGTACATAGAACCAGTTACCGAACCCGTTCAGATTCCGATCCGTATAGTAACTGTAAATATCCAGATAGAGATAGGCAGAGTACCACTCAAAGTTAATTTGCTTATTCAGTAAGGAAACCAGTTTTTGATCCAACATTAGCCTATTCCCCTTTATTTAAAAATTTGGTATCAGAACTTGTGGTAAGCCTCTTTCTTTGCGCCGCATACGGGGCAGCGCTCGGGCGGGGTGTCCAGAATCGTGTGTCCGCATACGGGACAGACGTAGATTGCCGCCAGCTCCAGATCCTTGCCGGCCTTTACAGCCTCCAAAGCCTTTCCGAACAGTTCCGCGTGCTGCTTTTCAGCCTCCAGGGCAAAGCGGAAGGAGCGCTGTGCTCCCGTCTCCTTCTGAAATTCGGCTGCGTTTAAATACACGGGATACATCTGTTCCACCTCATGCAGCTCGCCGTTGATGGCGCCCTGGAGGTTGTCCGCCGTCTTGTTTGTTCCGAAGACACCGCCTGCCGTCACGGTTGCGTCGCCGGTGGCACCTCCGATTTCACGCATGTGGTTGCCGGCATGGACCTGCTCGGCAAATGCCACGGCACGGAACAAACGGGCCACATTGGGAAATCCCTCTTTTTCGGCCATATCGCCCCAGATCAGATACCGCATGTGCGCCATGCTCTCACCGCCATAGGCGGAGTGAAGGAAATCGGATGTCATCGCATTGTTTACAAACATTTGGAAACGACCCCTTTTCAATAAATTTAGTTTGAGCCGCCAGAATTTTGCTGGCCCTGCTCGTCTTCCCATCTGCCGGAGGGCTCTACCATGGGTGCCCTCTGCGCTTTCGGATTCCATCTTGAGCATATTCTAAGAATGTCTACAAGCGCAAGAGCCCGGATCTTTCTCCGGGCTCTTGCGGTGAGCATTCTTTTCTTTTCAATGCCTTTCAAAAACTCGGCAAAGTGAATGGTAGATCATTCTGAAGTCGATCTGTCGTTTACGCGGCCTTATAGCGTAGCTTTCCAGAGACCGTGCAGATTGCAGTATGCGTAAACCGTACCGGTGGGAACCTCGGCAAATTCTGCCCGGGGCTCTTCGCCCGGTTTCAGATACTTCAGCTCCACCTTGTCGTCGGTGACCAGCGCAATCCACTCAATGTGGTGTTCCGGCAGCATGGGATGCGGAGTAGAACCAACGGTAACTTTGATTTTTCCGCCTTCCCGCAAAACAGCGGGAACATGCTTTTCCTTGGCCGCATCGGTAGAGTTGGCTTCTAGCTTTGTCATATTCTGACCGCAGCACACCAGGGTTCCTCCACCCTTTTTGATCAGCGCAACCATATTTCCGCAGAGCTCGCAACGATAAAATTCAACCATTTTTTGTTCCTCTTTTCTGTTTATTTTGGATATGTCAAAGCAGTTATAACCTGCAATAGGCCACAGCCTTACACATCGGTGGCAGGCCGAGATCTTTTTCGTAGGAACCGAGGTTCCAGGTGATCTTTCCGGTCATTTGCGCCGCGACGCCGGAAAAATGCAGCATCACGATTCCCAGATTGAGCTTTTGGTCCTTTTCATCCGTACAAGCATCGCTTTTTGAAATCAAGACCACCGCGTCACCGTCCAGGACAAAACCGTACGGCTGGCAATTGAGGTAGCTCGGAGAAAGACTTGCGGCGTAAAATGCCTGCCAAAGGGGGCTGTCCATATCACCGATTTCTTCATCAACCCCGGCTTGATTGCCCCACTTTCCCGAAAACACCATACCATTAATCCCAAGATGCGGAGAATAATATCCCCGTTTTATATCAATATCGATCTTGGACATGCTCTTTATGTTGAGATAGATCCGCTTTGAGGACTTCTTTTCAAAGCCAAATGCAACAATGGCAACGACGCACTTGTCGGATTCGATTGCCAACGCTTTTTTGATTTTTTCTCCGTCCTCAAATGTGAGCCAGCAACTGCCGAGATTCCATTCCGTCATATGCAGAATAAGATCCTCTGCAAGAAAGCCTGCGTTTTCGATCATAAAGTCCGCGTTGTCGGATAAGAGGATAAAATAGTCGGCATTGCCAATCATAAAATCATGGTAACCTGCCGCGCCCATCAGCTTTTCCCGTGTACCGCATCCGAAAAAGCGAAGCTCGGTATGAATAGAGGGAACCAGTTTTTTACTATCGCTGTCATAGTACTGCTTGATCTTATCGAGAGTGCATTCCGGAACTTTCGTATCCTGAAACTCCCGCACGGATTTTCGGTTCTGAATCATTGCGCTGTAATCCATAAGTTTGATTCCTCCTACTAAAAATTTTCAAGGATGAGAGAATTGCGGCGGCACCGTTCAATAAACTGGCGTTCATTACGGAAATACCCGCGCAACACCAATTTCTTATCAAATTTTATTCCTTTTTTTGACTTTTTTAGAAACTTTCTCCTCTTAGTATGCACCTGTTTTTATAAAAGTCAATCGTTAAAATAGGTCAATTAGAAAAGTCGAATATTGAATTTCCGCCCAGCAAAAGAGAGTTGAAGTCCTCTCGATAAGGTTCGGTTAACCGTAAGTTTCGCCTAAATACAGGAACGGCCGCATCGAAAAAATGCGGCCGTTTCCTGATGTTTTATTCCGTGTATTCAAACGCATCTTTCCCGGCGCCGCAATCCGGACATGTAAAGTCTTCGGGGACGTCTTCCCATTTGGTTCCGGGAGCAATTCCCTGCTCCGGGCAGCCCAACGTTTCATCATAGATATAACCGCAAATTGTGCATACATATTTTTTCATTTTGATCAGCCCCTCTTTTTATATTTTTAGTTTTTGCTAAAATAATACATGAAAACTTGTAAACAAGATATGCTGGGCTAATTCCTGCTCGTACCCGGGAATTGCGTATAATCACTTAAAGGCTCCAACCTCCGCTTTGTTTTTCAAGTGTCATGTTTTATCGATCAGGCCCTCACGGGTTCCGAAGTACCACCGGAAGGTTTTTCAGCCGGGGCGTTAAATTTCGAGCTCGCCCAGCATCTCCCGGACCTCCGCTTCGCCCAAGGCGAACAGGTCGGCCTCTTTCGAGTCGAGTGTGCGTAGCAGCGTCATCAATTCGCCCATATGAGCCTTTTCCTCGTCGCGGATATCCGCAATCACTTTTTTCGCTACCTCGTTGTCCGTCGCCTGCACGTGAGCGTCATACAAATAGATGGCTTCCAGTTCGCCCGCTATGTCCAGACGAATAGCCTGAATAAGTTCCTCCTTGCTCATCTTACGGTCGACATTTCCTTGGAATGGATTTGCAAAAGATGGCATTTTAAATCAGCCTCCCATACAATAATTATTTATGCTCTCCCCGGTTACATTCGGGACAAGCACCTTGAAACGTGATATCGTGCTTTATAATTGTGAAACCTGTTTCCTGTTCGATTTGTCGGTCAATATTATCCATACTGTCCGGTTCCAGATCGAAAATTCGACCGCATCGCACGCAGAGGATATGATTGTGCTGACGTACATCGACGTCGAAGCGATCCGAGGAGCCAGGAAAAAAAAGCCGTTTTACAATGTCGTCCTCTTCCAAAAGATTCAGATTTCGGTAAACAGTTCCTTTGCTAATGCGAGGATATTGTTTCTTAATTTCCTCTAGAATCTCCTGCGCTGTTGGATGGCAGAGTCGGCCCAAAGCGTCCAGAATCGCCTGTTTCTGAATGCTGTACCGTCTATTCATAAAATCACCCGCAGCAATAAATAATTATATTGATTCAAATATCAGGACACAGTCTTAATTAATGTTTGATTTTATTTTACCACTCACTTCTTCCTTCGTCAACCTATTAATCAATAAAAAAATAGTAAAATATTGTTATAATGCCCCTGCGAAACTAAATGCTTTTTGTTGCGCGGTTGTTTCCGTTGCGTTCAATCTTAACTTCTGCTCCGAAAGCTTTTACTACACGTCCTACGTCGCTGTTATGCGCAATTAAATTCGATGCTTAAAAGATTCAATGAGACTCAGAAATAACTCTTACCCATTCAGAGAAAGCATCCATAAATTTTTTCAGGTGCGTGCGGGTCGATTCATCAACAAGCTCTCCCTGTTCATTCAAAAGGGAGGCCACTTTGCTAATGTAGATTTCCGGTTGCTGAAGAAGCAAAATGTTCAAAAATCCCATAGGTTGGCGCAGATGGTGATTGGCCCCAAAAGCGCCAAGTCCGCCTGGAGATACGCTGATGATGGAACCCGGCTTCCCGCTCCAGACATTATGCCCATATGGGCGGGAAGCCACATCTAGTGCATTTTTTAGTACGGCTGGAATGGAGCGATTGTATTCCGGAGTTACAAAAAGAAATCCATCGAGCTCTGCCACTTCGTTGCGAAATAGTTCATATGATTTGGGCAATTGTCCGTCATCGTCAAAATCCTGGTTGTACAGTGGGAGGTCGCCAATATTGATGAAACGAAATTCAAGTTCCGCTGGTGAAAGCGATACAGCCGCCTTTGCAATGGAGCGACTAAAGGAACCTCTGCGAAGGCTTCCCACAAATATACCAATCTTCTTGTTATTCATAATTCATTCTCCTTATATAATAAGTTTGACATACGCTTTTGAGTGTTTTCGCGTGTACAAATTATTGATTACCGACAATATGATGAGGCAAAGGGTTTCCCCGATTAGGGTACCGGGTACAAAATGCGAGGATATCTCTGATGATTTCGGTTGTCCGGAATGCGCAGGATGTATATGGGGGAAAACAGTTTTGTCAAAATATGGAAGGTCTGTTTCCGTAAAAGTTATAATATATACTTGTTTCTAAAATTAATTTATTCTTTAGTAAATGCTTTCATATACTGCTTCTAAAAATTTTCGTTGATGAAAATTTCCTTTTTCAAGTTATTTCATTATCAAAATTCTTAAAAAACAATCCTAAAAAACAATTTTTGTTGGATCTTTTACCTCGAATTATATCAAAACAAGCTTTTAAAAGTATTTACCATTTCAACTTTGCTCAATAAAGCTACCATTGTGCAGCTCCCTGAACGCAGTCATCAGCTCGTCCTGAGTGTTCATTACGATAGGTCCGCCCCACGCAATTGGTTCATGCAGTGCCCTTCCAGAAAAGAAAATAAACCGCAATCCAGATTCTGGCTTCGCCGAAACAGTTATATAATCTCCACGTTCGAATAGAATCGCCGATTTCGATGATATTGTCTGATTGTTGATGACAGCATCTCCCTCGATAAGAAAGGCAAAAACTGTTTCGTCCTTCTTTGTTGGAACAGTAATGTCCTCCCCGATTGGAAGCATAATGTCATAAATCGTTGAAGGGATATGTGCCGGAGTGATCCCAGCCACATCCCCAAAGCGACCGGAAAGGACCCCAATCTCCGCTTTTCCGCTGTTGATTGTAGGAATCAAATCCCTTGTAAGGCTGCAATATGCAGGCGTTGTCATCTTTTCCTGGCGAGGAAGATTAAGCCATAGCTGAAATCCCAGCATTCTTTCTGACTCTTTCGGCATCTCCTGATGTAAAATGCCGCGGCCGGCTGTCATCCATTGGCACTCTCCCGAGCAAATTGTTCCTTTATTTCCCAGAGAATCCTCATGATCAATTCTGCCGGAAATCAGGTACGTAATGGTTTCGATTCCCCTATGTGGGTGCATGGGGAATCCGGCAAGATAGTCAGAAGGGTCGGTAGAATCAAACGAATCCAACATTAAAAAAGGATCGAAATCTTTAACATCGTTGTTCCCGAGTACACGAACAAGATGGACCCCGGCGCCATCCACAGCTCTTTGTCCACGAATCTGCTTGATGATTTCCCGCTTAATCAAATCGTATACCTCCTTAAATTTCATATGCTCTGTGTCAAAAGCCGAAATGTATCTACAGAGCTGAACTAAATTCTTACGGTTCCTGGTGCGCAATTCGAGCAAATTTTATATCACAGCTTGTCTACATTAACAAGCAAGTTTTCGTAGTGGATTCCTCCCTACATTAGATATAAAAACAGTTGAAATTTACAAAATGCTGGTATAGTGTATTGGATAAGGTAAATGCATTAATAAGAAAAAGATATTGCGTGCATGGAGGAATATTTTGAAACAATTACGGACGTTATGTGTAATGGGCACATTTGACAATCACTTTAATGAAGAAATATGCTGCATTAAAGAAAAATTGAAAATACAAGGTATCACTATTGATGCATATGAACCCCATATATCGTTTGGCATCTATACAAATCTGAATGACGCAAATTTATTCAAGTGGATTTCCACAGTCGCAGTGCAACACAAAAAATTTGGGATTTGCTTTAACCATTTTGGATTTTTTCCGGATTCCCGCCTGTGTTTTATAGCTCCCTGTTCCAACTATAACCTTCTAAAACTCCATTCAGATATACATGGGAAATATGATACCTGTTGCACGGATAAAGGGTGTCTATATTCGCTTCAACAAAAAAACTGGACCCCGCATATGACAATCGCTTCAGTTGATCCCGGACAGGAACAGAGTTTGCTTTCAATTCTTTGGGAAGGTTTTTCATCACTTACAGCGGAACTTACGCGGTTAAAAATAACTTCGTCTGATACGAGCGAAGCTGCTGGGGCATTTGACTTGCAAGCATTGTGAGTCCGAGAAGCTAAGAAGGAATATGAATTCCATGAAAAATGCCGGCACTGCTTACTATGAATCTCTCCCAATTTCACATTATACCTATTAAGGTGGAGCATTTTAAGGCTTTGAAATACTCATTATGTTTATAATTGTGCCCGCATCAACAGGCGGCCTTCGGAAGAATTACTTCCGAAGGCCGCCTCGCTTTATGACCAAGAGCTTTGTTACCTACAGGAGGAAAGAAAAAGGATTGGGCTACTCATCCTCCACGTACTCCATCAGATCGCCCGGCTGGCAGTGCAGTAACCGGCAAAGAGTGTCAATCGTTTCTGTGGTGACAGTGCCACCGCTACGTAACTTTTGCATGGTGCTTTCTGGAAGCAGCTTTTCTTTACGAACTCGATATGTCGTGTATCCTGCCTCCAAAAGCTTTCCAAGGATGTCTTTGTAAACAATCACGAAATCCACCTCCTCTTGCCAGTATATCAGCTTTTATGAACATTTGAAAGTAGACAATATGAACGATTTAAGGTTAATAATTTGTAAGAACAATCAATTGAATATCAACTCTATATCGTGTATATTATGGTTATAGAGGATCGAATGAAAATTAGAGAGGGGTAATCAAATGGAACGTCTTTTCAAATATCATGGCACAGTATCGAGCATGGGCTTTAGCAGCAAGGGATGCTGCGTAGCGGATCTGATTCTGGGCGACATTACAGATTGGGACAAGCCCCCGGTACGTGTGGAGGCGCACGGTGCGCTGGCAAAATACATCAACGAGATTGAGATGACTGACGCCGAGGAGCGTTATATCCAGTCTGATTGGTACTATGACAGCAATCTGTACCTCTACCGTATTGAGGTTCCGAGCAGCGATGGACATGTCCCGGCAAAGGTCATCATGCAGGCAGACTTCCTCTCCAGCGAGCTGGTGATCTTCGGGCCGAAGGATTATATTGAAACGGATTCGCCGGAGCCGATGACGCGAGAACTGCACGCTGTGTGGCTCCACTGGAAGATCGATCACTGATCGAATGCCGCCCCTGAAGATTACGAGGATTGAGAGTCAGCCTGACCTACCGGGCAAACGTGGAGAAGGAATCTTCTTATGAGAGAGCAGACTGTAAAGAGCGGCGCGATCAATGGGCACCATTTTGAACTGAAGCGGCGGCACCCGGATCTGCTTCTGGCCGGAGCTGCCCCGTACATCCTGTATGTGGATGATGCATTTTACTGCACCAGCGAATCCCTCCATGCAGCGGACGACGAGATCAAAGCGCTCCAATGATGTCGCTTCTTCTATGCACGGTCGGCGCAGGAACGCTGATTGCGTGGTTATTCCGCCTTCTAGATTATATCGACCGGCCACGCCGCAAGGCAAGGCGGTAGATCACCGCAAGCGCAGAAGCAGAGTGGAAAAGATATTTTTCCTAATTTTTTTCAATTCCACATATTTCTTGCTATTTGTCCAGTTTGGCGTTAAAATGACGGGGTACTGCAAAGTACACACGGTTATTACGCCGAAGACGCGTCTTTCTGAAGGATTGCGTTGGTCGAATGACCCCCATCGGCGTTGTAACATAAATGTTTGAGGTAAAGTAAAAGGCCCTCCCCTTTCGGAGAGAACCCTTCACCTCAAACACCACTGCACCTTGAAAAAATCCAAAGTGCTTTATTCGATAATAGCCGTTGCACCGGCTATTGTCCACAATTATAGAAAAGTTGTTGCGCGAAAGCGCATTCTTTCTGGTTGTGTATAAACTCATGCTTTGGCCATACAGCGAAGAATTTAAACAAGACAATCGACGGGCCGTACCGCGAGGACGGCCAGCACTGGGAACGACGCCGGGCGAGGCGCAACGATTCCTAACAGGCAATCACGCCTAGAGATGAGCGTGACCTGAGAAGCTGCGATGAAACGCCGATTGATAATGATACTTCCTCACGGCCCCGCACAGACTTGACGGGGAGACTGCATCGGTGTGCAGATCTATGCGCCATCACTATGGCGGTTTCTTCGCTGTTTTTTCCTTTGGATAAGAATCCGAGGCAAAGGCACAATCCTTTGTACCTTTGCCTGAGATTCATTCTGGAGGTGACACCCGGATTTGAACCGGGGGTGAGGGTTTTGCAGACCCTTGCCTTACCACTTGGCTATGTCACCGTAGACTCTTATTATTATATGCGATCAACTCAAAAAAGTCCAGTAAAACCGCAAAATATTTTAAGGGAACCTGAATGCCCACACTCGTGTGTGGGCATTCAGATTTGGAGCGGGCAACGAGGCTCGAACTCGCTACCTCCACCTTGGCAAGGTGGCGCTCTACCAGATGAGCTATGCCCGCAAATGGTGCCTTCGATCGGAATCGAACCAATGACACGAGGATTTTCAGTCCTCTGCTCTACCAACTGAGCTACGAAGGCATATGCGGGAAGTGGGGCTTCCCGCAGGAAAATGGCGACCCGGAACGGGCTCGAACCGTCGACCTCTAGCGTGACAGGCTAGCGTTCTAACCAACTGAACTACCGGGCCATAAACTTTCCAAGAACTGCTCTTGCCGTCAGACACATGCCCAACATCCCCTAAACTTGTCCAAATACACTTGGCAAATCGGCAACGCAGACTGCATACTCCATTTAAACCCTTTGAATTTTAAATGGTGGGAACAACTGGACTCGAACCAGTGACCCCCTGCTTGTAAGGCAGGTGCTCTAACCAGCTGAGCTATGCTCCCGGATATCGTCCGCGTTTGTCAGACGGCAAAAGTTATTATACAAAAAGGACCCCGTTCTGTCAACCGAAATCGCGAAAATTTTTAAAAATATTTTTAAAATCGTGTAAAACCCTTGCGCGGTCAGCGTTTTGCTGAGGTGAGCAGTTCCTCTAATTCCGCCTTTGTGAAGGTTTGAACCCGATCACAGAAGCGGCAAGTCAACTCCGCACCGCCTTGCTCGTCGATCAAACTGCGCAGCTCCGCTGCGCCCATAGAGATCAGCGCCCGCTCCATACGCTCTCTGGAACAGGTGCAGCGGTACTCCACCGGACTCTCTTCCAAAAACTCCAGTTCAAAATCCGGCAGTGCCGCCCGCAGCATGTCCGCAGGGTTCGGATATTTCTCCATCAGAGCAGTGACGGCTCCGGCCGCCATCAGGCTTCCCTCCACCTTGGAGATCGTCCCCTCTCCCGCGCCGGGCAGAAGCTGAATCAAATAGCCGCCCGCTGCTTTCACGCTCTGATCCCGGTCCACCAAGACCCCAAGGCCGCAGGCCGTTGGAATCTGCTCGGACTCCACAAAATAAGCCGCCAGATCCTCAGCGATCTCGCCGCCCATCAACCCCACGCTGCCCACATACGGCTCTTTCATGTTCAGGTCCCGGATCACGGTCAGCGTACCCTCATGGCCCACGGCACTGCCCACGTCCAGCTTGCCGTCCGCCCGCAGGGGCAGATCTGTCGCCGGGTGATCCACGGTCCCTCGAACGTTGCCCTCGTTGTCGGACACGGCCAAAACCGTTCCCAGCGGGCCGCCGCCCTTAAATTGCAGCGTCACGCTGGCTCCGTCGCTCTTCAGGGCGTTGCCCATCATGGACGCGGCCGCCAAAGCGCGGCCCAAAGCCGCCGTGGCCACAGGCAGCGTGCGGTGAATATTTCTGGCCCGCTCCGTCAAATCGCGGGTGGAAACCGCCGCGGCTTTCACAAAGCCGTCGGCGGAAATTGCTCTTACGATCTTGTCGCTCATGTGTCGCTCCTCTATCCTTTTTCAGCGGTCTTCGGCTTCCGGCAGCGGAAGATCACGCGGTCCTCGTCAGGCCGGGGCGCGGTCTGGCGCAGGTCGCCGGTAACCCGGATGTCTCCAAAGCCCGCTTTTTCCAGCATGGCCCGCAGCTCGGCCTCCTCCCACGCCCGCTCCCGGTGCTCTTCCCAAGTGCGGTCCCACGTTCCGTCGGGGCGCAGGCGAAAAAGGTCTACCCCATAGGTGCAGACCCTCGTCTTCTCTGAAAAGCTCGTCCGCCATATGCAGTATGCGTCGTCCGTCTCGTCGATATACAGTTCCCCGTCCATCCGGCGCAGCTTATAGGGCGTGTTCACGTCGAACAAAAACACCCCGTCGGGGCGCAGCCATCTGTAAACGCGATTCAGCGTCTCCTGAAGGGCTTTCCCGCTGGTCAGGTAGTTCAACGCATCCAGCGTGGATACAACGGCGTCTACCGGCTCCAAAAGCCGCAGACGGGGCATAGACTGATGCAGCAGCAGCGGGCGCTGCTCTTCCGGCAGCGTTTCCGCCTTTTGCGCGGCTTGCGTCAGCATCTCTTCCGACAGGTCTACGCCGGTCATCCGATAACCCATTGCCGCCAGAAGGCAGGTAATCGTCCCAGTGCCGCAGCCTAAGTCCACCACGGTTTCCACCGGCTGCCGTTCCTTCTGCAAAAGCCGGTTCAGATACGCCGCCCGTTTCCGGTAGCCCACGTCCACCGTCAGCTCGTCATACGACCCCGCGAGAGACTGATAACTGCTCATTCCTTCTCCAGACGCTCAAAAACCTTTTCGTAGCCGCCCACGCCATAGCTCAAAGAGCGGTTTACCCGGCTGATCGTGGCGCTGGATGCGCCGGTGCGCTCCAGAATATCGTTATAGATCATTCCATCATGCAGCAGTGTTGCCACTTCAAAGCGCTGCTCCATGGCCCGCAGCTCCGAAACGGTGCACAGGTCCTGAAAGAAGTTGTAGCACTCCTCCTCGTCCTTTAGCAGCAAAATTGCCTTATAAAGCTCTTCGCTCTTTTCCTTTTTTCCAATCTTGACCATTGCAAGCTCCTTTCCGGAAATATGCGGCAGTCCGCCGCGCTTCCATCGGGTCGATTTTACTATTTTACAGCATGAAAGTAAAGGGGGTCACACTATTTTTCCAAACTTTTGAACAGGCTTCTCTTTCTTTCGTCCGGTTTTTGCGATATCTGCGCATCGTCACCTCCCCCGCTCCGGCGGCATACTCTGGAGCAATGATAATCGGGCCGGCGGGTAAATTCTGTCGGCCCCCGGACCTGTGAAGGAGGCTGGCATGCACGATCAGTTCAATCTGGAACCGTTTGTCGCCCGGCGAGAATGGACGGTGGACGGCATTCCGGTGCTCACCGCGGAGCTGTCTCTTCCCCGCCCCGTGGGTGAGACGGGACGGGCCGCCCGGCGGCTGGACCGGTACTATCAGCTCTATGCCCGGTCATATCTCCGCTATTGCGAGCGGTGGCTCTTTCCCCAATCTGCGGAGTCCTGCCGCGTGGCATTGGAAACCAGCGCACCCCTGCCGCAGGACTCCGCCCAGCTCTCTTACCGCGTCACATGCAACGGCGGCGGGATTCTGAGTTTGTATACAGAATCTTCGGAAATCTGCAACGGGCGGACGGAACGGCGGCGGCACGGCGACACCTGGGACCTGCTCACCGGCTATCCCATTCCCCTGTCCGCCTGTTTCCCCCGAAAGTCCCCTTGGCGCAAAGCACTGCTGCGCCGGACAGAAGCGGAGGTTGAGCGTCAGGAACGCGCGGGCGTGGCCCGGTACTACGAGGGCTGGAGGCGGCGGCTGCGCCGGAATTTGAATGTGGAGAATTTTTATCTCTCGGAAACCGAACTTTTCTGGTTCTGGCAGATGTTTACCGTGGCCCCATCGGCCGAGGGTATTCCGGTTTTTTCCATGCCCTATGGCGAAAACGATTGCTTTTTCCCCGGAATCCGTGATAAAATAGAAACAACAAACGAGGAAACAGCATCGCGGGAATCTTAACTTCCCGTTGGAAGGAGCATGGATATGGAACACAAAATGGTGTTAAACATTGGCCGCGAATTTGGCAGCGGCGGTCGGGAAATCGGCAAACTGGTGGCTCAAAAGCTGGGCATTCCCTATTACGACAAGGAGCTGATTGTGCTGGCGGCAGAGAAGTCCGGCCTCAGTCCGGAATATCTCACCAGCCTTGACGAACAATCTGTCAGCAGCTTTCTATACTCCTTCTCCGGGGCCAATTTCTCCATGGGAATGCGGGTAAACAGCGTCAACGTTCTG
The DNA here is from genome assembly GCF_000307265.1 of Oscillibacter ruminantium GH1. GTDB lineage: Bacteria > Bacillota > Clostridia > Oscillospirales > Oscillospiraceae > Oscillibacter > Oscillibacter ruminantium. Next base: position 178,568 of record NZ_DF158901.1, on the reverse strand, counting down.
CCCCCCGCTGACCAGCTGTTTTTGTCCCAGTCCGAGGTCATTCGGGACATTGCCAAGCAGGGCGGCGCGGTAATCGTGGGCCGCTGCGCGGACTATGTGCTGCAGGAAAAATACAACCATCTCAACGTCTTCATTCAGGCCCCCCTGCGCCAGCGTGTGCAGCGGGTCATGGAGCGTCACGCTCTGGAGCGAAAGGCGGCGGAAAGTCTAATCGCCAAGACCGACAAGAACCGCGCCAACTACTATCTCCATTTCACCGGCGAAAAGTGGGGCGACCGGAAGTGCTTTGACCTGATTCTCTCCAGCTCCATCGGCATTGAAGCTGCGGTGGACATCATCACGAGCTACTATCTGCAGGTGGAAGCCGCATCGGAAAAGTAACCGTTTTCAGGAGGCCGCGCCATGCGTCTGGAAACCAAACGTCTGCTTCTGCGCCCATGGCGGGAGAGCGACGCGCAGAGTCTGTTCGACTATGCAAAAGACCCCCGGGTGGGCCCCATCGCGGGTTGGATGCCCCACGCCAGCGTGGAGTACAGCCGCCAAATCATTCGGGAAGTCCTCTTGGCAAAGGAAACCTACGCAGTGGTTCTCAAACGTGAGGGCGACCGGGCCGTGGGCAGTATCGGCCTTCTGCGGGGCAGAGCCAGCAACCTGCCGCTGCTGGAAAAGGAAGGGGAACTGGGCTTCTGGATCGGTGTGCCCTACTGGGGGCAAGGGCTGATTCCCGAGGCCGCCCGCGCGCTGATTCGCCATGCCTTTGAGGATTTGGGTCTTGAGGTTTTATGGTGCGGATATTTTGATGGAAATGAAAAATCCCACCGGGCACAGACCAAGTGCGGCTTTGTTTTCCACCACACCGTCCCGGATGTCTATTGGACTCCTATGGACGACATTCGGACCGAACATATCACCTGCCTGACAAAAGGTCAGTGGCAGGCGCGGCGGGCGGATGACTAATTCATTAAAAAGGGCAGCGGCTGGTCCGCTGCCCTTTTTCCGTCCCTTTCCGGTTGCATTTTTTGTCGAAACTGGTAAAATGACCGTATGCAAAGGCCGTTTCATTCCTATCTGTTGCAAACCCGTCATACGGTTTTATGGCGCTGCTGTCAAAACACCGGAAGGCGTTTCTGGGAAGAGCAGGATGACAGCGGCCGTCTCAAAAGGAGGACACCCATGGAAACCAAAATACAGCTGGAAAACGAAGCCCCACCCTGTGAGAAAAAACCCCGCTTTCGTCCCATCCGATCCCTGAGGCTGGTGATTTTCGGTGTGGCGCTGTGTGCTGCGGTGGGCGTTGTCTGCTTTTTTGCCGGGCGGGCCGGAGGCGGTGCAATCCGGCAATCTGTGGAACTGGACGCGGTCGTGCTGGAAAATCAGCTCAGTGAGATCAGCGAGCTGGCCAGCGTCAGCTGGTCGTATACGAACATGGCGCAGTTTGAAAGCAGCAACGAATTTTACGGGATGACGCTGCCGTTCACCACCAAAAAATTCATTCTCACCTATGACGGCGAGATTAAGGTGGGCGTGAATCTGCAAAAGGCGGTTGTGGACGTATCCGGTACGGAAGTCACCGTCCATCTGCCGGATGCGGAGATTCTATCCCACGAGATCGACGAGGACAGCGTGGAGGTCTTTGACGAGAAAACCTCCATCTTCAACCCCTTCACCGTGGAGGATTTCACCGCCTTTCAGGCGGACCAGAAGGCTGCCATGGAGGAAAAGGCCCTTGCCAAAGGGCTTTTGAAAGAGGGGCGGGAAAAAGCCGTCAGCAGCGCCAAGCTCCTTTTGGAAGCGGCTCTGCCGGAAGACTGTACGCTCCGCGTCAGCTGATGCGGAACATCCGCCGCAAGTCCGTCCGTCTTCGCGCGGTTTCGATCAGATGAGACAGGTGCTGTCCGCAGTCCTTTCCCCCTGCACCGCAGTTTCCGGCGCGGACGAAATTACGCCGAGGATTTTCGCTTCTACACTTCGATGATAAAAGCGGACGGCTCTTCGCAAACGCGGAGAGCCGTCCTTTTCCATCTATTATCAGTGGCAGTGCGGATTCCCCCGCATTCATTCAGCGCAGGAATCTGCGCAAGACGCTCAACAGCTCCTGCTGCTGCACAGGTTTGGAAAGATGGGCATTCATCCCCGCCGCGCGCGTCTCCTGCCGGTCCTTTTCAAAGGCGTTGGCTGTCATGGCAATGATGGGAATATCCGCCGCGTCCGGCCGTCCAGAGGTACGAATGGCTCTCGCCGCGTTAATGCCGTCCATCACGGGCATCCGGATATCCATTAAAATCGCGTCGTAATGCCGAACGTCGGCACTGAGATAGCATTCCAGCGCCGTCTGCCCGTTTTCCGCATGGTCAATTAACATCCCGTGGCGGGTGAGCATCTTTTTTGCAATCTCGGTATTAATCGGATGATCTTCTGCCAGAAGAATCCGTTTTCCTTCCAAGCAGACCCATGCGGCAGTTTCGGGGGGTTCCTCCTCTGCGTCGTCAATCGGCTGGCCCTTGGGCACCGTGATCTGGACGGTAAATTCACTGCCTTTCCCCAGTTCGCTTTTCACGCGGATTGTACCGTTCATCTGCTCCACCAGATTCTTCACAATCGCCAGCCCTAACCCCGTCCCCGACTGAGGGTTCTGATAAATGTTGTGTTCCTGTTCAAAGGGGTCAAAGATGCGTTTCAAGAAATCCCTGCTCATTCCGCAGCCCTGATCCCGGAACACCATGGTGCTGGTGACCTGATTTTCCCCGCAGAGGGCATGGTTCACCGTACAAAAGATTTCCGAGCCGGGCTTTGAGAATTTAACGGCGTTGCCCAAGATATTCACGTAGATCTGTTGAACGCGCAGCGGATCAATCACGACGAACGGTGCGGACGCACCGCTGATATCCATGTGAAAGCGGATATGCTTTTCCTCCATACGAGGAACCATCAAATCCCGAATTGTGCGGAACATCTTCTGCGCATTTACATTTTCCGGGTGCAGCTCCACGCGGCCCGACTCGATGCGGCTCATATCCAGCACATCGTTAATCAGACCCAGCAGATATTCGCCCGAGGTCTGGATTTTCGTCAGCATCTCCACAACGCCGGCCGTCATCGCATCTTCTTTTGCCAACTGGGTAAGGCCGAGGATGGCGTTCATGGGGGTGCGGATTTCATGGCTCATGCGGGAAAGGAACTCGCTTTTCGCCTGATTTGCCCGCCGGGCCTCTTCCAGAGCGGAGCGCAGCGCCTCGTTTCGGCGGCGCTCCTTGGCAAAGACATCCGTGGTATCGGTCATCGTGCAGCAAACTGTACCGCTGTCCCTGTCCAGCCAGTCAAAGGCATAGCGCAGCCGCCGAATATTTCCGGAGCCGCTGCGGCAATCGGTATAGACCACGTATTCCGTATTTTTCTCCAGTTGGGCGCGAACCTCCGTAAAACGCAGGCGGTCCAGCGTGTCCTCCATGTCGTCTCCGGCATAGGAATCCCGAACCGTACCCAGGATGGACTCCTCCACATGCGCGATCTCATGAATGAAATTCTGGCCGTCCTGAGAGGAGAAAATCCGCGCGGTATCCGACGCCAGATCAATCCGCAGGATCATCAGATATTCCCGGCGGATCACCGTGTCCATGATCTGCTCCATGGATTTCTGATCGTCGATATCAAAGGAATAGATATTGGCCTCCACGTCCCCGGTAGCGGGGTTTCGGGCCATATCCACCCGCAGCGTCAACCAGCGGCAGGCCCCGTTAATCCAGCAGCTCCGGTCAACGGATATCAGAGAAGTACCCCGCTCATAGGCGTCCAGAAGCGCCTGTCGGTTAAAGCGGGTAAAGAACATCTCCGCCTGCTCCGCATTTACGGCCCGCTCCTTCATTCTTCGGAACATGGCGTCTGCCGTACCGTCCATTTCCGCCAGCAGATTCGGATACAGGGCGGGACCGGGAATGCAGGTGTTTTTCGTCAGATTCATCTGCGCGGATGCCACAGCGTTGGGCAGCAGCGCCTGAATCTGCTGGTTCTGCCGCTCATACCGCTCCATCTCTCGGTGCCGCTCCGTACAGATCACACCGGTACACAGCACCTTTGTTCGATTCCCCTCTCCATCGTGCAGCGCGGTCATTTTGATCTCAATCCACTGCACCGTTCCGTTTGCCTGCCGCTCCCGCACCTCGCAGGCGGCATGTTCTCCGCCCGCGTCGATGATCTCAAACGCCCTGCGCAGCTCCGGCACGTCTTCTTCAAGGGTAATGTTCTGGGCATACCAGGAATCCGGGTAGTTTACCATTTTCTCGGGCAAATTGTACATTTTGCAGGAAAACTTGCTCTGATACGCAATTTGCTGCTCAGGGTAATAGATCCAATAGTCCACATTGGCGTGGGCCATGGCCGCCTGCAGCGTGCGCTCGTCCTCCTCCAGATGCTCTTGCAGCTGTTTAAGCGCATTTACATCGCTGAATACGCCGTAATAAGTCCGGCTGTCATTCTCCGTCTGGGCCAAAGCCGCCTGCAGAGACATCCAAATATAGGTCCCGTCCTGCCGGCGCATTCGAAAAGTTTCCTGCACATGCTGCGCACCCTGTCGGCAAAGGCTGATCTGTTTCCAGAAAGAGTCCCGGTCATCGGGATGGATCTCCCGCACCTGATGAGGGTCCCTGTCTTCGGGCGGGGACGAATAACCCAGCATCTGATAGAAGCCTGTGTTGAAATGGAGCATCTCGAAATCGTTTGCTCCGTCCACCCGGAACGAGCAGATGCCCCCCGGCACCAAATCCAGCACGTTTTGAAGCTGCCGCTCCCGCGCCTGAACCTCTCCGATCAGGACCCGGCGTCTGCGGTTGTCCCGCAGCACAATGACCAGCAGCGCAATTAGCAGGATGAAGACGCCCGCGCCGCCAAAGAGAAACTGCTGATACTGGTGCATGGCGTCCCGCACAGGGTCGTTGAGATATTCTGTACCTCTGGGCAGGGCACCGCGCGAAATTTGGCAGCGATCCATCACCTGCTTGTCAAACCGGGAGATCACCGGCATTTTTAAAAGCTCCATATCCGTGATGGAAGTCTCTCCGTCCAGAATCCGACGGGTGTACTGCCCGATCTGATCGGCCATATCCTCCACAGAAACCACACACCCGCCCAAAAAACCGGTTCCAAGACTGGCGGCGCTGGCAGAAAAAATAGGGCGGGGCGTCATGGCCGTCAGCATTTCTGCCGCCTGCAAATCGCTGTATGTATTTCCGCTGCCGTCAAGCCTCACCTGCGCGTAGATCAAAATTGTATCCTCGCCGTATCCCCCCATCACCTGACGGATTTCGTCCTGCTTCCTTGTACTCAAATCCAAGCTCTTGAAATCCAGCTGAGGGAACGTACTCTCCAAGCAGTAAAAGGTCCCCATCATCCCCCGTGCAGCGTCGGTTCCGTCCCCGATGCAAACCACCTGCTTTGCATTGGGATATAGGCGCGTGGCAAGCGAAATTGTCTCCCGGAACGGCAGAGAGCTCTCCGCGCCGGAGATCAGCTTGTCCTGTGCGGCGGTGGCGGCCAGAAGCGGCTGGCGAACATCCAGAAAGAGAATGGGCATACCAGCAAAGTAATCGTTTTGATATTCCAGCGCGAACTTCAGCGCCGCGTCTCCGCTGACGATTACCGCATCGATGGTGGGCAGCAGCCGCCATGTATCCAGCCTGTGGCGCAGCGCCAAAGACGCCGCCCGCTCGCTCTGGTTGCGGGTATCCATAAAGAGATATTTCACGCCGGCATCGCGGCCCAGCGCCCCGGAAATCGCCTCCAGTTGAATGGGGACGCTTTCCAGTTCATAGGAATAGGAGCCGATGTACAGCACCTGATGGTCGTCGTCCACGGCGTGGGCGCCGGGAGCGTATAAAAAAAGCAGCACGGCAAGGAGCGATAAGCATATCGCCCTCCGTCGTGCTGCAATCCAATCTCTCCGTCTGCCGCCCATATCCTTCCACCTCTCCCCGAATACATGGCTGCATCCGCCAAACCATTGAGTAGTATACTCTTTTTCAGGGAGCTTGGCAAGGAAAGTTGTCAATAACCGCCAAAAAATGATTTAGAATGACACTCAGAGTACGTAAAAGTACACCGCCGCATAGTGAAAAAGCGATCCCGCCAGAATCAGCAGATGGAACAGCTCATGAAACGTCCACTCCGCAGAAATATTGGGCTTTTTAATCGCGTAAAACACCGCGCCCAGCGAGTAGCTTACGCCGCCCAGCGCCACCAGCGTCATGCAGGGCTGGCCTACCGCCGCAAAATCCTTGGCCACGAACAGCACCGCCCAACCCATGGCAAGATAGACTACCGTGGACAAAACGCGGGGTGCATTGATCCAAATCAGCTTCATCAGGATTCCCGCCAGCGCCACCGCCCACAGCGTGATGCAAAACCGAACGCCCGTGGGCTGGGGCAGCATCACCATGGCAAATGGCGTGTAACTTCCGGCAATGAGGACATAGATCATGCTGTGATCCATCTTCCGCAAAAATCGTTTTGCTCCGGCGGTGAACTCATTGCCGGGATAGTAATGATAGACCGCGCTGGCAGTATACAACGCCAGCGCCGACAGGCAAAATACCAGCGCCGCCCAAAGCGTGGCCGCCGGAACGTTCAATCCCACGCCCCGCACCGCCATCACGATGCAGCCAACCAGCGCGCCCACCGCACCCAGAGCATGAGTTTCAAAGCTGACACGGTCCTGTGCTTTCGCCACTAAATCACGCATAAAACGAGACTCCCTTCGGTTATCTGTTAAATATCATTTTCAATATTATATTACATCATTTGAAAAATATTTCAAGTAGTTTTTAGAATTTTGTTTCGTCAATTTTCACAAAACACTGCCTAAAAATTTTTTTGCCCGCCTGCTTGCAATTTATGCGCAGGTCCGATACAATAAACTGACAAAAGAAAAATGATAGCTGGAACGAAGTGCTCTTGCGCACGGGCTGACACCTATCATTTCTTTTTGATGGGTGTTTCAAACCAAAAAGGGTTTGGAGCGCCTTTTCTTTTTATCAGACAGAAAAGCGGGAATATTGAAATAAGACAGGAAGACAGGAGGTTTTTGAAATGATTTTACTGGCAAACGGAAAGCTCATCACCCGTGATGGGGCAGGCACAGGGTTCTATCCGGACGGCGGCGTGGTCACCGACGGAGGAAAGATTGTGGCCGTGGGAACAACGGCGGAGCTGAAGGCACAGTATCCTCAGGCGGAATTTGTGGACGCCAAGGGCGGCGTGATTATGCCCGGCCTGATCAACGCACACACTCATATCTATTCCGCTCTGGCCCGGGGCTTGAGCATCGCCGGGAACAACCCCACCAATTTCTTTGAGGTACTGGACGGCACTTGGTGGGCCATCGACCGGCATTTGGATATGGAGGCCACGAAGGCTTCTGCCCAGGCGCTGGTGATCGACTCCATCAAGCAGGGCGTCACCACCATTTTTGACCACCACGCCTCCTTCTGTGAGATTCCCGGCTCCCTAATGAAGATCGCCGAGGTCACGCAGGAATACGGGATGCGCGCCTGCCTTTGCTACGAGGTGAGCGACCGGGACGGGGATGAGAAATCCATCCAGTCCGTGCAGGAAAACAAGGACTTCATTGACTACTGCGAGAAAAACCCCAGCGACATGCTCAAGGCCCTTTTCGGCGGTCACGCCCTGTTCACCATCTCCGACAAGACCTTTGACCGCATGGTCGCCGCCAACAACGGGCGGGTGGGCTTCCACATTCATGTGTCCGAGGGTATGAACGATGTGTATGACTCCCTGCAAAATTATGGCCGCCGCCCTGTCCAGCGGCTACAGGACCACGATATTCTGGGGTCGAAGACGCTTTTGGGTCACTGCATCCATGTGAACACCGCCGAAATGGACATCATCAAGGCAACGGACACCATGTGCGTCAACAATCCCGAGAGCAACATGGGCAACGCCGTGGGCATCTCCCCCATTTTGCAGCTTTGCCAAAAGGGCATTCTGGTGGGCATGGGTACCGACGCCTATACCAACGACATGCTGGAGTCCTTGAAAGTGGCGCTGTGTTCTCAGCGGCACAACGCCTGCGCCCCCAACGTGGCTTGGTGTGAGGTGACGGATATGCTCTTCCGCAACAACGCGAAAATTGCCAACCGCTCTTTTGAAACGCCTCTGGGTGTTTTGAAGCCCGGCGCGGCGGCAGACGTGATTGTTATGGACTACAAGCCGTACACCCCGTTTTCCGACGAAAATATCGATGGTCACATGCTGTTCGGCATGACGGGCCGCCAGTGCCAGACCACCATGATCAACGGCAAGATCGTCATGAAAGACCGCGTTCTGACCCAGATCGACGAGGAGGCTGTCAACGCCCACGTTCTGGAGAGTTCCAAGCGTCTGTGGGGGCAGCTTAATCACAGAGAGTATTAATTTTTATCAAATTGATGCTTTGTATTAAACAGACTGTATTTATTCGACGCAATACAACAAATTGTACAAAACTTAGCTGGGGCGCAGCCCATGGCAGGCGTGGCAGACAAGCCAAACTCCCCAGTTGAATCATGAGGAAATCTAAAAACGGAGGTAAGAGACATGAGCGAATTAATGACCCCCATTCCCTTCCGGGAACTGATGACTTGGATCACTACGGAGCACCAGAACGAAGGCTCTGTGTTCGGCGTCCATCGCCCCTATCGTGCCGGGACGAAAACGCTTCCCATTTTCGGAGAGAAAATCGAAACCCCCTTCGGCCCCGCCGCGGGACCTGCCACTCAGCTGGCCCAGAACATCATCGCCGGATATTACGGCGGCGCCCGGTTCTTTGAGCTGAAAACCGTTCAGAAGATGGACGGTGCGGAGCTGGCCGCCTGCGTCAACAAGCCCTGCATTTTGGCCAACGACGAGTGCTACAACTGCGAGTGGTCCACGGAGCTTTATATCCCGCAGGCATTCGAGGAGTATGTGAAAGCATGGTGCGCCTGCAAGATGATGGCTCACGTATACGGACTGGGCGACCCAGACGGGTTCGTATTCAACATGTCCGTGGGCTATGATCTGGAGGGCATCAAGGGAGAGAAGATCGACACGTTCCTCAACGGCATGATCGACGCGTCCGGCACGTCTATTTTCCGGGAGTGCATTGCCGTTTTGCGGCAGATGTTCCCCGGCGAGGAGGCATTTATCTCCACCATCACGCCCCACGTCTCCCGCAGCGTCACCGTCTCCACGCTCCACGGCTGTCCGCCGGACGAGATCGAGCGCATCGCCAGCTATCTCATCACAGAAAAGCACCTGCACACCTTCGTAAAGTGCAATCCCACCATTCTGGGCTACAAGACCGCCCGGACGGTTCTGGACTCTATGGGGTATGATTATATCGCCTTTGACGAACACCACTTCAACGAGGATTTGCAGTATGCCGACGCGGTGCCCATGTTCCATCGGCTGATGGCTCTGGCGGCGAAAAACGGGCTGGAATTCGGCCTGAAGCTTTCCAACACCTTCCCCGTGGACGTAAAGGGCAAGGAACTGCCCAGCGAGGAGATGTACATGGCGGGCAAGTCCCTCTTCCCCCTGACCACCATCATGGCAGCCCGCATCTCTAAAGAGTTCAGCGGCCGGCTGCGCCTGAGCTATGCCGGCGGCGCGGACTTTTTCAACATCGACAAGCTGTTTGCCTGCAACATCTGGCCCATCACCATGGCCACCACAGAGTTGAAGCCCGGCGGCTATCAGCGCTTCAAGCAGATCGGCGAAAAGCTGGAGAAGCTCACTTACGAACCGTTTACCGCTGTGGACGTGGGCGGGATCGAGGCGCTGAGCCTTGCCGCGCAGAGCGACAAGTACCATGTCAAGGCCGTGAAGCCTCTGCCTCGGCGCAAGCTGTATGAAAAGGTTCCTCTGCTGGACTGCTTCACCGCGCCCTGCGAGGGCGGATGTCCCATCCAGCAGGATATTCCGGAATATATCGAGCTGTGCCGTCAGGAGCGGTATGAGGATGCTCTGCGGCTCATCACCGAGAAGAACCCCCTGCCCTTCATCACCGGCACGATCTGCGCCCACCGCTGCATGAACAAGTGTACCCGCAATTTCTACGACGATCCGGTGCAGATCCGCGCCGCCAAGCTGGTGGCGGCGGAAAAGGGCTACGACGCGCTGATGCGCGGTCTGAAAGCCCCCGCCCCCGCCGGGAGCGGCGTGAAAGCCGCCATTATAGGCGGTGGCCCGTCCGGTCTGGCCGCGGCATACTTCCTGGGCCGCGCGGGCGTTCCCTGCACGATCTTTGAAAAGGCTGACCGCCTTGGCGGCGTGATTCGGCAGGTCATCCCCGGCTTCCGCATCAGCGACGAAGCCATCGAAAAGGATATCCAGCTGGTTTTGAAGATGGGCGCGGAGGTCAAGTGCGGCGCGCCCGCACCCTCTGTGGCAGAGCTGCAGGCACAGGGCTATACCCACATCTATTTTGCCGTGGGCGCATGGAAGGCCGGAACGCTGGCAATGGACGGAAACGTGGTCCCCGTTATCGGCTGGCTGCTGGACTTGAAGGCCGGGAAAGAGGTTTCTCTGGGCCATGTGGCCGTGGTGGGCGGCGGCAACACCGCCATGGATGCGGCACGGGCCGCCCTGCGGGCAGGCGCCAAATCCTCCACGCTGGTCTATCGTCGGACGAAGAAACAAATGCCCGCCGACGCGGAGGAGCTGGAGCTGGCCATTGCCGACGGCGTGCAGTTCTTGGAGCTTGTGGCCCCCGTGGAGCAGAAGAATGGAACGCTGCTGTGCAAGAAGATGAAGCTGGGCGAGCCGGACGCGTCCGGGCGGCGTGCGCCGGTGGAAACCGGTGAAACCGTGGAGATCAAATGCGACACCGTGGTTTCCGCCGTGGGCGAGAAGGTGGACAGCCAGCTGTTCGCGGACAATGGTATTGCGGTGGATGCCAAGGGCATTCCCGACTTCAAGACGAACCTTCCCGGCGTATACTGCGGCGGCGACGCTATGCGCGGCCCCGCCACAGTGGTGGAGGGCATTGCGGATGCACAGGGCTTCGCCAACGAAGTGCTGAAAGCGGTCCACACCGCTGCATACCCGGTCAATTCTTCCGCCTCCCGCCAAGACGCGCTGGCAAAGAAGGGCATTCTCTGCGAATCTGCCAAGTGCGAGGGCGAGCGGTGCCTCAGCTGCAATGTGGTGTGCGAGTGTTGCGCGGACGTATGTCCCAACCGGGCCAACGTGTCCGTCGAGACACCCGACGGGCGGCGGCAGATTCTGCATGTGGACCGGATGTGCAACGAGTGCGGCAACTGCGCGGTGTTCTGTCCCTATGACTCCGCGCCTTATCGGGATAAGTTCACCCTGTTCCACAGCAAGGAGGACTTTGACGAAACTCCCAACGCCGGCTTCCTGCCGCTGGGTGAACGCAAGGTGTTGGTCCGGTTGGACGGTACTGTTTTTGAAGCGGATCTGGATGAAAAGAACGACCTGCCTGCGGGCATTGAGTGTCTGATCCTGACCGTGTTCAGCAAGTACGGATATTTAATGGGATAAACCCCATTCTCTCAGAGGATTTCCTGCCCAACCTTTGCGGTCGGCATTGGAAAGTGCAGTTCACACAAATTAAACCCGGTCCTCTTCCCTTTCGGGAAGAGGACCGGGTTTTCGCTTTTGGAAACCGTCTTATGGGCTTTGCCGCGTATCCCATTTTAAGCAGCGAGGTTTGCATCCCGTCAGATTTTAAAGCACAGTTCGCACAAAAAGGAGGAACCGGGCGTCGGAGCGCTTGCTCGCTCCAACGCCCGGTTGAGGGATTGTGCTTCCCAAGCGGCGGGTCTACAAGCCGCCGCTCGAGTTCACAAAGCACACAATCTACTGGCGGCGTTCCGCCGCTCAGGGGGCCAGAAATCCCGGCAGCCATGTAGTCAGCGCGGGAATAAAGGTAATCAGCATCAGCACCACGATGGAAATCAGCAGCGTGGGCAAAATCGCTTTCAGCGTGCGGGACAGGCTGGTTTCCGCGATCTGATTGGAGATCAGCAGGCACAGCCCCACGGGCGGCGTCACAAGGCCAATGCACAGGTTGAAACTCATGACGATGCCAAAGGTCAGAAAATCAATGCCAAACGCCGTCAGCAGCGGAGTCAAAATGGGGGTCATCATGATAATGGCGGCGTTGGCCTCCATCAGCATACCGATCACCAAGAACAGCAGGTTCAACAGCAGCAGGATGACAATTTTGCTGCTGGTAATGGCGCTGAAGCCATCCAGCATCTGCTGAGGCAGGCCCGACGTGACCACCACGTAGCTGGATGCCTTGGACAGACCCACCATGACCATGATGGTGGCGGTGGACACCGCGCCGTCCACAAACAGGCCCGGCAGTTCCTTCCATGTCAGGTCCCGGTAAACGAACAGGCTGATAATCAGTGCGTACAGCACAGCTACTGCCGCTGCCTCCGTGGGCGTGAAGATGCCACTGAAAATGCCGCCCAGAATAATCACAGGCATCAGCAGCGCCCACACCCCGTCTTTAAAGGTCCGGGCCACTTGACGGGCAGGTATTTTCTTATGGGCAGGCAGATCGTGGCGCTTGCCGTAAACCAGACAGTAAACGATCAGGCTGCCCGCCAGAATGATTCCGGGAATCACCGAGCCGATAAACAGGGACGACACCGACACGTTGGTGATGCTGGCATACACAATCAGCGTAATAGACGGCGGGATAATCGGCCCCAGAATCGAGGCGATGGAAGAGATCGCCGCCGCAAAAGTGGGTGGATACCCCTCTCGCTTCATCGCCGGAATGGTGATGCCGCCAATGGCAGAGGCCGTGGCAACGCCGGAGCCGGAGATGGCACCGAACAAAGAAGAGGCCAGCACCGTCACCATGCCAAGACTGCCCTTAATGCGTCCAATCAGGGCGTTGGCAATGTCAATGAGCTTGGTTGTAATGCTGCGAGACATGATGTTGCCCGCCAGAATAAAGAACGGAATTGCCAGCAGCGATGCGGAGTTCATGCCGGCAAACAGCTTTTGGGGCAGCACCAGCATGGGCATTCCCGCCATATTCAGCGCCACCAGCGTACCGATGCCCAGAGCGATGTAAATGGGAATTCCGAGGAAAGCCAGCACCAGCAGCAAGACGATGACAACAAGACCAACATTCATTCCTCCTCCGCCCCCTTCCGCAGTGCGTCCACATTTTTCAAAACAACTTCAACAGAAGTTAAAATCATCAGCACCACGCCCGCCGGAACAGCGGCGTAGGGCACGGACATAGGGACCTGCAAGCCCACGGAGATATTGCTGCCGCCGGTACGTACCAGCCCCACGGAATAGACCAGCAGAAACAGCAGAAACACAATGCCTACCAAGGTGGAAGCGATGGTAAAAACACATTTCATCCGGGGCTTCAAGCAGTTGATCAGTACGTCGATCTGCAAGTGGCTGTTGCGCCGTACGGCGATAGCGGCCGCGATCATCACCTCAAAGATGAAGAGGTAACGAGCCAGTTCCTCGCTCCATGTATTGGCCGCCGAGAACACATAGCGCAGAACCACCTGATACGCCATGACCATCAGCATGGCGGCTACTGCCAACGCCAGCAGAAACTTTTCAATTTTCTCCAGAACATCCAGAAATTTTGAGTAGCCTTTCAGCATAGGAGCACCTCTTTCTCTGTTTCCGGCATGTCACTTATCCGGCGTTGTCCATAGCCTTGATCTGATTGACCCAGTCGGCCAGATCGGGATAGTTCTTTTCAGCAAAACCGTCAAACGCGTTAGAGAACGCCTTGGTATCCACCTCAATGATCTCGCAGCCCTTTTCCCGCAGCGTCTGCTCGGCGGCAGTATCCTTTTCGGACTGCACCTCGCTGATCTGCCGGCCGGCATACTCGGCGGCCTCCTTCACAGCGTCTTGAATCTCCTGAGGCAGAGAGTTAAAATAGTTGCGATCCATCATAAACAAGTTGCAGGAATAAACATGGTTGGTCTTGATCCAGTATTTGCAAACCTCATCGAAGGAGTAGTTCAGGTCGTCCACCATGGGGTTTTCCTGCCCTTCCACGGTTCCCTGCTGCAACGCGGTGTAAACCTCGTTCATCGCCATGGGCGTGGGGGACGCGCCGATCCATTGCCAGGTCTTGACGTACACGTCCAGATTGGGTGCGCGGAGCTTGAAGCCCTTAAAATCCTCCAGCTTTTCCATTCGCTTAGTGGCGGTAACAATGCGCGCACCGCGATAGGCCCCGCCCAACAGCTTGAATCCGGCAGCCTCTCCGATGGCAGTCTTCATCTCCTCGCCCAGATCGCTGGACCAGACGTTCATAAAGTGATCGTAACCGCTGTAAACATAGGGCATTGCGTCAATGTTGGCCAGTGTGGTGAAGGGGGCCAGTGTCCCCACGGACTCGCAGATAATGTCTGCAACGCCTACGCTCATGCCCTCCAGTACCTCAGTGGTGCTGCCAAGACTTGCCCCGCCGTACAGCGTCACGTTGACCTGTCCACCCGTCAGCTCGTTGACCTTGTCCGCAAAGATAGCCGCCGCGTCATAGGCGTTGTCTCCTTCCGTGGAATTCAGGGCACATTTCCAATTGTACGCGGCGCTGCCGCCGGAAGCTGCTGCGGAGCCGCCGCTCACTGTGGGCGCGGAGCCGCCGCATCCGGTCAGCAAACCGCTCAGAGTCAGAGTCGCGAGGATACCCGCCAAAAGTCTCTTTTTCATCGTAACTTCCTCCTTAATATTCGGTCTCTCTTTTTATTGGAGCCTTGCGGGGGAGGGGGATTCCCAAGTGTTGCTGCCCACGGTCACGTCCATCTTGTCCTCATAGTATTTGACCATGGCAGCCTGATCCTCGTCGATATGACCGTTGTCGTTCATCCAATCCATAACTTGGAGCACCACGTCGCCCATGGGCAGGTCCACGCCCAGCTTGTGGGCATAGTGCTTGACGTTGAGGATATCCTTGCGGTGAACCGCCACCCGCGCGCCTGGGGTGTAGTCCCGGCGGATAATCATGGGGATCTTGTTGTCATACAGCGGTCCGCCCACAAAGCCGCAGCGGGTGGCGTCAAAGGTGGTTTGCAGATCGATGCCCGCCTTGGCGGCAAAGGCATATGCCTCGCAATAGGCCACCAGCATGGCACCCGCCGCTAGATTGTTCACCAGCTTGGTAATGTCACCGCTGGCCGCGCCGCCCGTGTAAACCGGATGCCCCATGTACTTGAGGATTGGCTCCACTGCGTCAAACGCATCCCTGTCGCCGCCGGTCATGATGGCCAGCGTGCCTTCTATCGCCATGGGATTGCCGCCGCTGACGGGCGAATCCAGCAGATACATACCCGCTGCCGCCGTCTTTTCGTACAGGTCCTGAATGATGTCGGGCGCAGTAGAGCTGAGATCCACAATGATATTGCCGGCTTTTCCATACCGAATGGCCTGTTCCACCGAGTTGATGATGATGGCATGGGTAGGAAGCATCTGCAAAATCACGTCACAGGTCTTGTAAATCTTCACCGGATCGTCCACCGGTGTGCCTCCGGCCTGACGAAATGCCTCCCGCTGGGCTTCCGCCACGTCAAAGCCCAGAATCGACTGACCGGTGCCTTTTACGATATTGCTTGCCATGGGCAGTCCCATGACGCCCATACCTAAAAAACCGATCTTCTTCATAAACACATCTCCTACGCGTAACCCGTAAATTTCATTTAAAATTTTAAATTTAAAATCTTTAATTTGGATTCTAGGCTTCATTGGAACAAATGTCAATTCTTTTCTCTTGTTAAAATTAAAACTAGCGAGTTTGCCCAAAACATTTTTTTTTTGGATACTTTGTACGCTGTTGTTTTTGAAATTTCTCTTCTTCAGCTTAAAAGCCGACTGATAAAATGGTGGCTCTACCGAAATTTCTTCAGAGTAAAATGCAATTGCCGCCGGATGTTTGTCAAATTCTTGACATTGCTAATTTTTATGTTACTATATTAGCAAAACCAAGTTGCTATGGAGGCTTTATGGATTATCCCGAGTCACTGCAGGACTATGCGCTGGACGAGATCAGACGGCGCATTCAAACCGGCGTGTACCCTGTCAGCTCCAAACTGGCGCCCCAGAAGATTGCCGCAGATCTGAATATCAGCAGTACCCCCGTTGTGGCTGCTTTGAACCGTTTAGTCTCTCAGGGACTGGTGGAGCGAATTCCGCGCCGGGGCTTCATTGTCAAGCAGTTTTCCACACAGGATATCCGCAACTATTTTGACACCCGCATCATGATGGAGTGCTGGGCCGTCAACACGGCCATTCAAAATGTGGACAAGTTTCCGGATTTGATTGCGCAGCTGCAGGAAATCGTTGACCAGTTTGACAACATCTCCCCCACCGACCTGACAACGGCACGGGATCTTGAAACTCGATTCCACCTGCTGTTGATTCAAATGGCTGGCAACGATCAGCTGACTCGGCTGTATGAATTCAACTGGAGCGTTGGCAGTGTCTTTTTTGTTTACAGTGTAGGACGGGTCACGCCGGAGGATTTTCAGATTTCCCTGCGGGAACACCGCAAGATCCTCAACGCTCTGCTTCAGCGGGACGAGGCACGCCTGTTGTCCCTAATTCGGGATCATCTGCGGTTTTTGAACAAGGCCATCGGCTGGTACAAGTGAGGTTCCGTATGGAGCCGCTGTCCTCACAAAAAAAGCTCCCCACATCAGGTGCAAACCCGATGCGGGGAGCGTTCATTTTTATAGAAAAGTTTTGTCTAACACGCAGATATGTCCGAAAAGAGGCAGGGACTCTTTCGCGGGGACCGGCTGCTACCCGTCTTTCTCCCAACGCAGTCGGAGACAGCCCAACGCAACCCATGCTGCCGCCAGAACCAGAGCCAGCAGTTCCATGCCCACAGAGCCTCGCCCAATGATGGACACACTGGTGTTGGACGATTTCCCGCTCCACTCAGCATAGTATCGCTGAACCCGCGGCATCCAATAAGCATACCGCACCAGTCCCGTCATCCCCCAGCACAGCGCTGTCATCGCCCATTGGGGCAGAATCCATCGGCGAAAGCCCTTTTTTAGCAGAGGCAGCGTGAATACTACCGCCAGAACCAGCAGCAGCAACGCAAAACGAGGTCTGGCCTCCTCAATCTTTCCAATCGGGGGCGGCGTCAGATAGGCCAGAAACCAATATCCGCAAGCCAGCAGCGGGATCGCCGCGCCAATCGCCTGCCGCCAGCGGGGGCGCTGGCAGTAAGCCCGCAGCCGCGCGCCCTCGTGCTCCGGGGCGGAAAGGCCGCCCCGCCTGACCACTGCATATTGGGTTACCGCTGTCAGCGCCAGCGCGGGAAGCAGAGCCGCACCGAAACCCCACAGAAGGTTCGTCTGGAAATTTTGGAAGAACTGCATCTGTTCCAGTGCGTTTTCCCCATAAATCGCCCCCATGGCAAGCCAGCCAGCAACCAGCGACACCGCACGCACGCACAGCGACAGATTTACCGACGCATCCATGATGAGGTTCGCGCCGAGGAACCAGCGGCTCTGGTAGGTATAGTAGCGCTGGAGGTACACACCGTACGCCATGCAGCCAAGGTACGCCAGATAGCACACCGCCGACGGCATGAACAAATCCAGCAAAAAGAACAGCGCACCCCCGCCGAGGGCAAAGGCAAAGGACAGCAGATTCTGCCAGTCCGTCTGCGTTAACTGCCGCACGGGTCGTTCCCCGTCCAATAAATCGTCCACTGTAACGCCCAGTGCTCTGGCCAACGGGACCAGCAAGTCTACGTCGGGGTAGCCACCGTCCGTTTCCCAGCGTGAGATCGTCTTATTGCTCACGCCAATGGCGTCGGCCAGTTCCTGCTGAGTCAAGCCACGCGCCTGACGAAAACCGCGAAGCTGCTCCGCAAATTTCCGAGGCATCTCCTCACTTCCTTTCTTCATGAAAAGTATACCATAGGCCCTGTTGTGCCGCTACCCCACAAGGCGGGAATTCTGTCCCGTTTTCCGGGAAAGTGCTTGCATTGCAAGGAAATTCGGCCCCTGCCTTTCGGTTTTCCCCGAAGGCAGTTTCCCTGCGAGGATTGGTCTGCGCAGACGATCCGCCTGCGCAGACTTGGGGGCACATTCTTCCCAAATCCGAAACATGTGATCGTAAAGCGCCGGCGTCCATAAAGCGGACGCTGGCGCTGAATCAATTATGGGATGTTACCGCCTGCCATGCAGGCGAGTGATTTCATAAAAAAGCAAACTGCCGAAAAAGTCCAATGGACCTTTTCGGCAGTTTGAAAGCATTCAAATCATCTGAATGGCACGCTGTTAAAGCAATGCCTTTTCAGTGGATTCTTACTTCTCCTCGACTTCGATAACAGCGCCGGAACCAACGGTACGGCCACCCTCACGGATAGCGAAACGCAGGCCTCTCTCGATAGCGATCGGGGTAATCAGCTCAACGTCCATCTCGACGTTATCGCCGGGCATGCACATCTCAACGCCCTCGGGCAGAGAGATCACGCCGGTCACGTCCGTAGTACGGAAATAGAACTGAGGACGATAGTTGTTGAAGAAAGGAGTGTGACGGCCGCCCTCGTCCTTGCTCAGAACGTAGACCTGGCCCTTAAACTTGGTGTGGGGATGAATGGAACCGGGCTTCGCCAGAACCTGGCCACGCTCGATGCCGGTACGGTCAACGCCACGCAGCAGAACGCCGATGTTGTCGCCAGCCTCAGCGTAATCCAGCAGCTTGTGGAACATCTCGATGCCGGTAACGACGGTCTTCTTCTTCTCCTCGGCCATGCCGACGATCTCGATTTCCTCGCTCATCTTCAGGACGCCGCGCTCCACACGACCGGTAGCAACCGTGCCACGGCCAGAGATGGTGAACACGTCCTCGACGGGCATCAGGAAGGGCATATCTTCCTTACGGTCGGGAGTGGGGATATAGTCGTCAACCGCGTCCATCAGCTCCTTGATGCAAGCATACTCGGGAGCGGCAGGATCGGTGGACTCGCAGACCAGAGCATTCAGCGCGGAGCCCTTGATGATGGGCAGATCGTCGCCGGGGAACTCATACTTGCTCAGCAGCTCGCGGACTTCCATCTCAACCAGCTCCAGCAGCTCGGGATCGTCGACCTGATCGCACTTGTTCAGGAACACGACGATGGCGGGCACACCCACCTGACGGGCGAGCAGGATGTGCTCGCGGGTCTGGGCCATGGGGCCGTCGGAAGCAGCGATAACCAGAATTGCACCGTCCATCTGGGCAGCGCCGGTGATCATGTTCTTGATATAGTCGGCATGGCCCGGGCAGTCAACGTGAGCATAGTGACGCTTGTCGGTCTCATACTCAACGTGGGCGGTGTTGATGGTGATGCCGCGCTCTTTCTCTTCGGGGGCCTTATCGATGTTGTCATAAGCCTCGAACTGGGCCTTGCCCTGCAGGGACAGCCACTTGGTGATAGCAGCGGTCAGCGTGGTCTTGCCATGGTCAACGTGACCGATGGTGCCAATGTTAACATGGGGCTTTGTTCTTTCAAATTTCTGCTTAGCCATTTGAAAATCCTCCTATCAAATTCAAAAATCCTTGCGGGCAGCGCAGTTTTTATTCAGCACTGCTTATTTTACCGTAAAACGCGGGGAAAATCAATCCCCAATTATTCGGCCTTGTTCCCGTTTCGGGCAGCCACGATCTTCTCCCGAATGTTCTTGGGCATCTCCAAATAGTGGCTGGGCTCCATGGTGTACTGGCCACGGCCCTGCGTACGGGAGCGGAGGTCGGTGGCATAGCCGAACATGTCGGCCAGAGGCACATGCGCATCGATCTGCTGTGCACCGGGACGGGCTTCCAGCTTCACGATCTGTCCGCGGCGGCTGTTCAGATCGCCGATGACATCGCCCATATACTCGTCGGGCACGATGACGCAGACCTTCATGATGGGCTCCAGCAGCGTGGCGTCTGCCTTGCGGCAGGCCTCCTTAAACGCCATGGAACCAGCGATCTTAAATGCCATTTCAGAGGAGTCAACCTCGTGGAAGGAGCCGTCATACAGCGTAACCTTCACGTCCACCACGGGGAAGCCGGCGACCACACCAGCATTCAGGGCGCCCTGAATACCGGCATCGACAGCAGGAATATACTCCTTGGGAATCGCACCGCCAACCACCGCGTTGATGAACTCATAGCCCTTACCGGACTCGTTGGGTTCCACACGGATCTTAACGTGACCGTACTGGCCCTTACCGCCGGACTGACGAGCATACTTGGTGTCCTGCTCGACCTTCTTCTTGATGGTTTCCTTGTAAGCGACCTGAGGTGCGCCCACGTTGGCCTCCACCTTGAACTCGCGGAGCATACGGTCCACGATGATGTCCAGATGCAGCTCGCCCATACCGGCGATAATGGTCTGGCCAGTCTCTTCGTCGGTCCAAGTCTTGAAGGTGGGGTCCTCTTCCGCCAGCTTAATCAGGGCCATGGTCATCTTTTCCTGACCGGCCTTGGTCTTGGGCTCGATTGCCACGCGGATAACGGGCTCGGGGAACTCCATAGACTCCAAAATGATGGGAGCTTTTTCATCACACAGCGTATCGCCGGTGGTGGTGTTCTTCAGGCCGACGGCGGCTTCGATATCGCCGGCGTAGACCTCTTCGATATCCTCCCGGTGGTTGGCGTGCATCTGCAGGATGCGGCCAATGCGCTCCTTCTGGCCCTTGGTGCTGTTCAGCACGGTGGAGCCGGTGGTCAGATGACCGGAGTACACCCGGAAGAAGCTCAGACGACCCACATAGGGATCGGTCATGATCTTAAATGCCAGCGCGGAGAAGGGCTCGTCGTCGCTGGGCTTACGGTCCTCTTCCTCGTCGGTCTTGGGGTTCACACCCTTGATGGCGGGGATGTCCAGAGGAGAGGGCATATAGTCTACGATGGAATCCAGCAGCTTCTGCACGCCCTTGTTCTTGTAGGACGTACCGCAGGTGACGGGAACCATCTCGTTGTTGACGGTGGCCTTGCGGATGGCCGCGCGGATCTTCTCCACGGGCACTTCTTCGCCAGCCAGATAGCTCTCCATAATGGACTCGTCCACCATGGAAACAGCATCCATCAGCTTTTCACGGTACTCATTGGCCTGATCGAGCATGTCGGCGGGGATATCCTCCACGCGCAAGTCCTTGCCCAGATCGTCATAGTACACATCGGCCTTCATTTCCACCAGATCGATGATTCCCTTAAAGGTATCTTCGCTGCCGATGGGGAGCTGAATGGGAACAGCGTTGCACTTCAGCCGATCTTCGATCATCCGCAGGACGTTATAAAAGTCCGCGCCCATGATGTCCATCTTATTGACGTAGATCATGCGGGGAACCTTATAGGTATCTGCCTGACGCCACACAGTCTCGGACTGGGGCTCAACGCCGCCCTTGGCACACAGAACGGTCACAGAGCCGTCCAGCACGCGCAAAGAGCGCTCCACTTCCACAGTGAAATCCACGTGGCCCGGGGTGTCGATGATATTGATGCGGGTATCGGGGAACTGGTTCTTGGACCCCATCCAGTGGCAGGTGGTGGCGGCGGACGTAATGGTAATACCGCGCTCCTGCTCCTGCGCCATCCAGTCCATGGTGGCAGTGCCATCATGGGTCTCACCGATCTTGTAGTTTACGCCGGTGTAGAACAGGATACGCTCGGTAGTGGTCGTCTTGCCCGCATCAATGTGGGCCATGATGCCGATGTTGCGGGTATTTTCGAGTGTGTTTTTTCTCGGCATAGTCTTTCTCCTTAATAGCGGAAGTGCGCGAATGCCTTGTTGGCCTCAGCAGCCTTATGGACTTCCTCACGCTTCTTCACGGCGGCGCCGGTGTTGTTGGACGCATCCATGATCTCGCTGGCCAGACGCTCCGCCATAGTGCGCTCACCGCGAGAACGGGCATAGGCGGTCAGCCACCGCAGACCCAGAGTCTGACGGCGAGCGGGACGAACTTCCAGGGGGACCTGATAGGTTGCGCCGCCAACACGGCGGGCTTTGACTTCCAGGCTGGGCATAATGTTCTCCATAGCCTGTGCAAATACTTCAACGGGGTCCTTCTCGGTCTTCTCCTTGATCTGATCAAAGGCCGCATAGACCACCTTCTGGGCCACGCCCTTCTTACCGTCCAGCATCACGCTGTTGACCAGCTTGGTCACCAGAATGGAACCGTAAACGGGATCGGGCAGAACCTCTCTTTTGGGAACGTTACCTCTTCTCGGCACGATACTTCCCTCCTTCATAATAATATGATGTCATAGGTACTCAAAAGGCAAATCTGCCTTCCGTGAATGCCTGCCAAAGAGGTAAAATATATATAAACCTGTTCGGCAAAGCTTTCAGTTTGCAGTCCTTACTTGGACTTGGGACGCTTGGCGCCGTATTTGGAACGAGCCTGCATACGGCCGGAAACGCCCTGAGTATCCAGAGTACCACGGATAATGTGATAACGGACGCCGGGGAGATCCTTGACACGGCCGCCGCGGATCATGACGACGGAGTGCTCCTGCAGGGAGTGACCCACGCCGGGGATATAAGCGGTGACCTCGTAGCCGTTGGTCAGACGAACACGGGCGATCTTACGCAGAGCGGAGTTCGGCTTCTTGGGGGTGGCCGTTCTCACCGCGGTGCAGACGCCTCTCTTCTGAGGGGAGGGCAGATCGGTGTTCTTGTTCTTCAGGGTGTTCAGGCCAAACTGCAGTGCGGGGGATGCGGACTTGTAGGAGGCCTGCTCCCGTCCTTTACGGACCAGCTGGTTAAAAGTAGGCATATTGTTCTCCTTTCTACTAAATGTTCTGGCTGTGGAACACACAGCCTTTATTTTTTGCGGAAAGTCGGCAGACTATTCCGAAAAAAACGAAATTTTCCATCCTTATTTTAAAAGGACGGCCACAGCGGCGCCCACGCTGATGCGGCAGGCATCGCCAAGCTGCGCCATCGTGCACGTTTTCTCCACGGGGACGCCATTTTCGTCGCAGCTTTTTGCAAGGGATTCCAGCAGCTCCGGATCCGCGTCGCAGGCCAGAAACACCTTGGCGGCCTGCCCCTGAGAAATGGCTCTGCGGGATTGCTTGATGCCCACGACCCTGGACTTTCCTGTTAATTCCTCCAGCACGCGGTAGATCCCTCACATTCGCATGGCAAAATTCGCGGAATATCCGCGCAGGTTGAAATTGTACCATGATTTATGAGCACAGTCAAGCGTTTGTTCGGAATCTCTGCCGAATTTTTTCATATTCCGCCTTCTGCGGTTCAAAAAGGTGACACAGTACGGGAAATCCCCCGCAGCCAGTCGGCCGCGGGGGATAAAAAAGCTGAAAATCAGCGCTTGCTGAACTGAGGCGCGCGACGGGCGGCCTTCAAGCCGTACTTCTTGCGCTCCTTCATACGAGGGTCGCGGGTCAGGAAACCGGCCTTCTTCAGGATGGGACGGTTGTCCTCGCTGGCCAGCAGCAGAGCACGGGCGATGCCGTGGCGCAGAGCGCCGGCCTGACCGGACACACCGCCGCCGGTAACGGTGGCGACAATGTCCATCTTCCCGGTGTTTTCAGTGGCCTCCAGAGGCTGACGAACCACCATCTTCAGGGTGTCCAGACCGAAATACTCGTCGATGTCACGGCCATTGATGGTGATAGAACCAGTGCCGTTGGGGAACAGGTGAACGCGGGCGACAGAGGACTTTCTCCGGCCGGTGCCGTACAGATAGGGCTTCTTAGACTGATACATTCTGTTCTTCCTCCTTATTCCGCGTCGAGCGCCACGGGCTTCTGGGCCTGCTGCTCGTAGTTTTCATCGGCATAGATGTGCAGACGGGTCAGAGAAGCGCGGCCCACGCTGTTCTTGGCCAGCATGCCGCGGACAGCCTCGCGCATGGCGAGCTCCGGCTTCTCCTTCATCAGGATGCGGTAAGGAGTTTCCTTCAGGCCGCCGATCCAGCCGGAATGAGTCCGGTAGAACTTCTGGTTGCCCTTGTCGCCGGTCAGCACAGCCTTACCTGCGTTGATGATGATGACAAAGTCGCCGCAGTCGGCATGGGGAGTGAAGGTGGGCTTGGTCTTGCCGCGCAGGATGTCAGCAGCCCGAACGGCCGTCTTGCCCAAGGGCTTGCCGGCGGCGTCCAGGATGTACCACTTGCGCTCAATATTGGACGCGTTCGCCATAAAAGTGGACATATTTTTTCCTCCGTATATGAAATTCTTGATTTTCTTTACAAACCTGATGGTTCAGGGTAAAATCAGAGCAAGATTATTTATACCACCTGATGTCTGCAATGTCAACACGAATTTAATTTATCTCCACCATTGCTTTTGTTTTCTTTGTTTTTCTTTTAATATCTCTCGAATTCTAACTTTCCATTTTTATTTTTTTACACAGAAAAACGGAGGCGGCGTACCGCCTCCGCTGGGAATCGGACACCCTATATCATATGTAACCGCTACAAGATCCACTGCACCAGCAGCAACAGGATGAACCCCGGCAAGCCTAAGACCCCCACAATCAGGGCGTTCCATAGGTTCAGCCCCAGCGCAATGCCGGTCCACGGGGCCGCCAGCCCCGTCAGGTACAGGGCAAGGAACCCCAGCAGCGTGTTGGCAAGCAGCTTGAGTGCCAGCCGCAGCGGCGCTTTAAAAATGCGCAGAAGGGCCGCCAGCAAAAAGACCGCCAGCAGCCCCGCGATTACTTTTTGACTCAGGTCCATGTGGCGGCCTCCTCCGTCTTTGCCATCGCCGCCGTATCGGGGCAGCGGGCCTTGATCGCGCGGATCAGGTAATTGCACCGGGCTTTGGCAGCGCTGATTTGAAAGATGCAGGATTCCACCAACTCCGGGTCCGTGGCCAGATCAAACTGGCGGTACGCCAGAGACAGCTCGCCCTGCGCCATCCGCAGCTCCGCTTGCAGGGCCTCCAGCATAGAGTCCTGCGCGGGACGTTTGGAAAAGAACGCGCTCTTCATACGACTCCCCCATTTCCTTACGCTCTATATCTTACGGAGAGTTTGGACAATTATTCCAATTTCTATACAGGAGAGTACCATATGGAACATGAGAATTACATGCGCCGGGCATTGGCCTTAGCTCAAGAGGCGGCAAACGCCGGAGAAGTGCCGGTGGGCTGCGTCATCGTCCGGGACGGATGTATTGTGGGCGAGGGGCGCAACCGCCGGGAGGAGCTGTCCGCCGCCGCCTCCCACGCGGAGATGGAGGCCATCGCCGCCGCCAACCGGCATCTGGGCAGTTGGCGGCTGGACGGCTGCGCGCTGTATGTGACGCTGGAGCCTTGCCCCATGTGCGCCGGGGCGATTTTGAACGCTCGTATTTCCAAAGTATTCTATGGCGCGCGGGACCCCGCCTTCGGCGCTTGCGGCGGCGTGACGAATCTGTTCATGGAGGACTTCCCCAATCCGCCCGCGCTGGTAGGCGGCGTACTGGCGGAGGAATGCAGGGCCGTGCTGGCGGCATTTTTTCAAAAGCTGCGAGGCGGCGAAGATACAAAACGGTGAAAATTTGTTGGACAGGCGCGGGATTTAAGACTTTTGTAACAATTTCGGCTGGTTTTGTTAATAGAACTCCTGTATCTTAATACTTGCAAGAGACAAAACTTCTTTTCATCCAATCTTCCAAAGCAAAACAGGCCAGCCTGCCGGCTGGCCTGTTTTGCTTTTTCATTTACAAACGTGCATTGTGTTTCGGCCCTGCCATGCGAAAGGCGCAAACCAGCCGCCTTGGAACCTTAATCGGCAAGCAGCTT
This sequence comes from Oscillibacter ruminantium GH1, assembly GCF_000307265.1. Taxonomy (GTDB): domain Bacteria; phylum Bacillota; class Clostridia; order Oscillospirales; family Oscillospiraceae; genus Oscillibacter; species Oscillibacter ruminantium. The sequence continues at coordinate 152,831 of NZ_DF158901.1, read as the reverse complement.
CATCCGTTGGATTCTTTCACATCCGCACCGCGCCTGCCTGCCGTGAACTGTGCCGCACATGGCAAAGCTCAGAGCGTCTCCGCCAGCGCCGCCGCCCGGGCACAGGCTTCCGCCACAAGGGCGTCCGCGTCCGCGCCGTCCAGATCCAGCCCGTCCGCCGCCACGCAGTCCAGCGCTCCGAAGCCGAAAAATTTCTGGATGGCCCGCAGATAAGGTAAGGCCTGCTCCATGGGGTCGCCGGGCGCATATGCCGCGCCCCGGGTGGTGAGGAACACGCACCGCTCCGCCCGGCAAAGGCCGCGCAGCCCCTCTTCCGTCCCGCGGAAGGTGATTCCCTCCACCGACACGTTTTCAATGTAAATTTTCAGCAGAGCCGGAAAGCTCATGTCCCAAAACGGCGCGGCGATCACCACCAGATCGGCCGCCGCCAGCTGCCGCGCCCGGTCAAACCGCACATCGTCGATTTTCCCGGTCTGAAGCAGTTCTTCCCGTCCCGCAAAAAATTCGCCGCTGAGTGGACGCAGGTCCTCCCGCATCAGATTTACCGTGGTCACCTTCCAAGTTTTCGGCAGCGCGGCAAGAAACGCCTCCGCCACCTTCCGCGTGCGGGACTGTTTGCCCCGAATGCAGCAGTCAATGTACAACGCCCGCTTCACAGCACCCTCCGTTCCTGCCCGCCGCCAGAGGCGGCTTTCCTCTTTGGCAGATTTCATTTTATTTTATATAAATAGTATACTAACCCCGAAAAGCCCCGTCAAGAGGGATCGCGCACATTGGCACAAAGTCCGCACCGGCGAGGAAGCCCCCTGCGCCTCGCATCACATCATTCGGCAAGCAATTCTTTCGTGGTCGTCCGCTCTCGTTTTTTCTCTTGACAGGTTCAGTCTATTGTTATAGACTGCATATAGTCTATGATAATAGACCAAGGAGGCCGCTATGACATATAAACTCTGTGACAGTGAGTATCGGTTCATGCAGGTGGTGTGGGACGCCGCGCCGGTTTCCTCCCCCGCGCTGGTGGAACTGTGCCAAGAAAAGCTGGGGTGGAAGAAATCCACCACCTACACCGTCCTGAAAAAGCTGTGCGGCAAGGGCTTGCTGAAAAACGAAAATACGCTGGTGAGCGTGCTGGCCCCGCGCGAGACGGTGACCGCCGAAGCAGCGGAGGATTTCGTGGAAAAGGCGTTTTCCGGGAGCCTGCCGTCGTTTTTGACCGCGTTTATGGGCGGGCGAACGCTCTCTAATCAGGAGGCGGAGGAGTTGAAGCGTCTGATCGACGCTCATAGGGAGGGTGCGCAATGACAGCTTTGACGGCGTTTTTTCAAGCCTTGCTGGACTTGAGCCTGACGGCTCTTCCGGTGATGGGAGCGGTGCTGCTGGCGCGGTTTTGTCTGCGCCCCGCGCCAAAGAAGTACAGCTATGTTCTTTGGGCCGTGGTGGCATTCCGACTGGTGTGTCCCGTGAGTCTTCCCTCCCCCATGAGCCTGTTCAACTCCGCGCCCGTGCAGACTGCGCAGGAGACGGCGCAGAGCGTCATCCGGGAGTTTGGACAAACGGCGATTCCCCTTCTATCGGATCACACGGCCCACTCCACCCCCGCTGCGCCGCAGAACGCGCCGGAGGCCATCACAACGATGCCCGTCTCCCCCATGGAGGTTCTGGCGCTGCTCTGGGTGGTGGGCCTGAGCGCAATGCTGGTTTGGGTGGTGATCTCCGATCTGCGAATCCGGCGGAACGTGGCACAGGCGGTGCGGCTGGAGGACGGCGTTTTCCAGTGCGACGGGTTGAAGACTCCCTTTGTGCTGGGGTTTTTCCGTCCAAAGATCTACGTTCCCTTCCGTATGGAACCGGGAGAACTGGCGCACATTCTGCTTCACGAGCGGACGCACCTGCGCCGGGGCGATCTCTGGTGGAAGCTGCTGGGATTTGGAATTCTCACGGTCTACTGGTGGAATCCGGCGGTTTGGCTGTGCCACAATCTGTTTTGCCGGGACATGGAAATGAGCTGCGACGAGGCGGTTTTGCGAAAGCTGGGGCCGGAAGTAAAACAGCTTTACTCCCTGTCTCTCGTCTCCTTCGCCGCCGGACGGCGCTTCCCCGCAACCGGGCCGCTGGCCTTTGGGGAAAACGACGCCAAGCCCCGGGTGAAAAACATCCTGCGCTGGAAGCGGGCGGCTCCCGCCGCCGCGTTTTTAGCGACGGCGCTGTGCCTTGTCGCGGCGGTGATCTGCGGCACGAATGCGCCGGTGGGCAGGGGCTGGGCCCAGACATCAGGAACTGTCAGCGCGGGAGGACGGACGGCGCTGGAATTTTCCTATTCCGTACCCGGAGACATCAACTCCTGCCTTTTTTACGAGGATGTATACGACCACGGGGAACTGGTTGCCCGAAACCCAGTGTGCTATTTTGATTTTAACGCCGAGACAAATCACGCGCCCCGGCGGGGAACCGCGTCTCTCGCCGGGTATATGGACACCGGATTTTCCAGCGGCGGGTGGCATTTCTCACTGCCGATTGACGGTGGAAACGCGGGCTACCCCTATCCTTCGGCACTTCCTCAGCGGGACTATTGTGCGCTGGTCGGCCCGGCCTATCCTGGTCAGAACGGGGACAAAACCCGCCGTGCGCTGAGCGAGCTGGACGTTGTGGGCGTGCTCAAACTGTCCGACGACGACGGGCGGCTTTCCGGAACCGGTTCCGTCTTTGAAAGCTTCTCCCCCGCCGCGCTGTTTGCCGATGGGTTCACAGACGTGGCGGCAGTCCTTCGAGTAGAGTTTTCCCGTCTTGGCGGCGAGGAGCTGCGGCAGGAGTTTTTATCCAACGGCCCCGGAGCCGGCGCCGCGCAGGACGGCAACCAGATCACGGTGAAAGGCGCCTCCGCCGGCGTAGGCGTGGATTTCGTGGCGGAGCTTGCAAAACCGGTGCGGTCTTGGGCCATCTATGAGGACGTCTACGACCATGGCGTTCTGGTTTCCAGCATACCCCGAATCTCAGACGGCTTTTTGGAAGACGGAACCGGCATCACCTCCCGGAATTTTTCCGGAACTCTGACCTGTGAAGTCTCTTATGACGGGACAGGTACGAATTTCGGCAATGCGCTTCATTGCAGCTACGGTGAAACCGGCTCTCCCGCTATGGCGGAGTGGACGGTCGGTCTTCCTGCGGCAGGGTATAACGGGGCGGGCATGATCCCCGGCTATATAGACTCGCTCGACGGCAGGAAATCCCCCACGAAAAAGACCTTCTCTCTGGCGGATGCCCACGAAGCTGTTCTGCTCACTTACCTTTTTTCGGAGACAAGCACCGGCTTCACGGCCTATCAGGCCGGGAAAGATCCCACCCAAATCAACGACGGAGCGGTGCGGTTCCGGCTGGTAACCTCCGTGGAGAGCGGCTCCGGCTCGTTATCCAGCAGCGCCATGCGGCTTTACGCCCTGAAAAATCCCTACATAGGCGATGCCGCGGCAGATGGAAAGCTGTTGAATGCGCTGGGAATCGGCGATTTCGGCGACTACAAGCTGGAACTGTTCACCGCCGAACGCCCCTATATACTTCAGATCAATTTCCAAAACGAACCGTCCAACCCGGACGCATTAGACGCAGCCATGTTTGAACCAGCCACACTGCTGCTGGCTCTGATTGACAATCTGGAAGAAGTCCGCTGGACCTACCCGAAGACACAAGACGACAAGCCCACGCTTGTCACTGTCTATTTTAAAGAGGACAACGCCCTCTGCCCCGCCGGGATGACAACCAAGGACTGCGGTGCAAACCTTCAGAATCTACAAACGCTTCTGGACTATCTGGGCGTGGAGACTAGCGTGGCGAACAGCGGGTCCTGAGCAAACGCGAGAGATTTCCCCATAAAACCATGTGGTATTTCATTTTGCGCTCTCTGCTCACTCCAATGAAATCCCGAACGGCAAAAAGCAGCCGCCATCCTTTCGGATGGCGGCTGCTGCATATTTTCTATTTTCACTTTTCCGCAAGCGAAGCAGATCGCTTTTGGGTACTTTTGCAGTTTCCCCGGCTCACAGCTCCTTGACGGTGTAAAATACGGCCAGAATGAAGACCACAATTCCCAGCGTCCACAGGGCATAATAGGCAATTGTGGCACTAAAGAGGGACAGCACGGTGGCAATGGCGGAAAGGCCGCAGGTGGCGAAGAGAATCGTGCAGTCCGCGTCCTTAGGGAGAATACGGACATTGCCCAGCATTCCGTCGGCCCGCTCGATCTTCCGGGCGGTCAAAGCAGCGGCAGCCAGCAGAACCAGATACACACACGCCCCCACAATTACATAGGTCTTCCAATAGATATTATCCACCCCGTGGCGGCAGACCCAAGTGGCAAACAATCCGGTTCCTAAAATCGTCATAGCATAGAAGCAGTCCCGCGCATACAAGCACCAAAGAACGCCCAGCAGCATCACCGCCGCCGTGACCACGCAGAGGATCGTCGTACCGGAGGGATAGACCGTTTTAACAAGCCAGTTGCCCGCAGAAAAGAACATTCCCGCAAAGATCACGGTCCAAGCCAGCGTCCGCTTCCACCCCGCCGTCTTCCGCCAGACAACGGCTAAAATCACGCCCAGCACAAGGACGGCGGCTCCGATTCCGATCATGGTGGGCATAGCTGCGTCCCAGCCCAGCATCTGATCCACATTGCCGTTGATATAATATTTCCGGACCATCAGCAGATAAATTTCCGCCAAGCATCCTCCAATGAAAAATTTAAGCGCACCGTTCAGGGGCGCGTTGTCCTTCTTGAGTTCGTCCGCTTTGTTCTTCTTCGGCATTTATTGCAACCTCCATGGGCAATTTTAGAATCAGCGCAAATATGTGCCCGCGCATATCGTGTTATTTTAGCAGATTGTTTGCGTTTTTGCAAGGGCTTTCCGTAAAAAAGGCGGCAAGGGGCGGCTGTGCCGCTTGTCCGGCGAACAAAACCGTGCTATACTGATAATTCACGGAACATTCGTCTTTTTTCCAAATTTTTAAAGCGAGGGAAACGATTCATGAAACGATTTTTAGCTGCCGTATTCTGCATGGCGCTTTTTTGCAGTCTGACGGGCTGTAAAAGCACCGGAGAAAGCTCGGCGGAATTTTATGCTATGGACACCACCATGAACGTCACCGCCTACGGTACGGGCGCGAAAAGCGCCGTGAGCGAGACGCAGGCAGAGGTGGACCGGCTGGAGGCCCTGCTCTCCCGCACCCGGAGCGACAGCGAAGTCAGCGCCATCAACAGCGGCGCGGCGGACGCGCCGGTGGCCGTCAGCATTGAGACAGCGGGGCTTTTGAACGCCGCTTGGAGTTACAGCCACACCACCAACGGCGCGTTCGATATCACCATCGCCCCTGTGGTTTCCGCATGGGGTTTTACCACGGATCATTATCAGGTACCGACCCAGCCGGCGCTGGACGCGCTTTTAAACGCCGTGGATTACACGGGCGTTTTGGTAGAGGGCATTTCAAGCAGTTCTGCGCGGGTGACGCTGCGGAAGGGGCAGGCCGTCGATCTGGGCGGCATCGCCAAAGGATACGCCTCCGACTGTGTGGAGGCGATTCTGTCCGAAAACGGTGTGGAACGTGCTATGGCCTCCCTCGGCGGCAACATCTATGTCCGGGGAACCAAGCCGGACGGGAGCGCATGGCGCGTGGGGGTGCAGGACCCTGACCGTTCCGGCGGCTTTGTGGGGGTTCTGTCCCTGTCGGACGCCTTCGCTGTGACCTCCGGCGGCTATCAGCGGTATTTTGAGCAGGACGGCAAGCGCTATCACCATATCATCGACCCCGCCACCGGCTATCCGGCGGAAAGCGGCCTCACCTCCGTCACCATTGTGGCGGATGGAAACAAGACGGAGACACCGAATACTCCCGGAAACGGAACCATGTGCGACGCATTTTCCACCGCCATGTTCGTCATGGGCGAAGAGAAGGCTGCGGAATTCTGGCGCTCCGGCGCATATAATTTCCAGATGGTGTTGGTGACAGAGGACGGCCGGGTACTGGTGACGGACGGCCTTGCGGACAAATTTGAGCAGGAGGATGGCAGCGGCTATGCCTATGAAACAATCTCCCGCACTCCGTCCTAAACCTGCGGACGCGCTGGTGGTGCTGGCGGTCATTCTGCTGGCGTGCGCCATGGTGGCGGCTGTTTGGGGCGGCGGACGGGGCCTCACCGCCACCGTCTCTGTGAACGGTCAAGTGACGGAAACCGTGGACCTCTCCCGTCTAAGCGATCCGGTGGTGCGAGAACTGAGCGCAAACGGTTATACGCTCCATGTCCGCCTGTTCTCCGGCGGGGCGGAGGTTGTGGATTCTACCTGTCCAAATCAGGACTGCGTTCACACCGGGCACATCACCCAAGCGGGGCAGAGCATTGTGTGCCTGCCCGCGCGGATTTCGGTGACGCTGTCCGGCGGGGCAGAAAACGGCGTAGACGCCGTATTGGGGTGAGCGCATGAAGCTGACGACAAAGCAATTGACGCTGTGCGCCGTGCTGACGGCGCTGGCGCTGGCACTGAGCTACGTGGAAAATTTTCTTCCGCTCTCTCTGGCGGTACCCCTGCCGGGAGTAAAGCTGGGCCTTGCCAACATTGTCACGGTCTTTGCGCTGTATGCGCTGGGAGCGGGGCAGGCATTTTTGATTCTGATTGCCCGGTGTACGCTGGGCGCACTGTTCGCGGGAAATCTAAACGCGCTGCTGTTCTCCCTGTTCGGGGGGCTTTCGGCCATGGCGGTCATGGCGCTGCTGTCCCGCTCCAAACATCTTTCGCTCTACGGCGTATCCATCGGCGGCGCGGCGGCCCACAACTGCGGACAAATCGCCGCGGCGATGCTGACGCTGGGCAACACGGCTCCGCTTTATTATCTCCCCCTCCTGCTGGGGGTATCCCTGTTTACCGGAGCCTTGACGGGCTTTGCGGCGGGGCTTTTGTTCCGGGCACTGGAACACACTTCGTTAAGGAAAGCGTGAGCGTATGGAAAGAAAGGACATCAGCAAAAAAGATCAGATCATTTTGCAGCAGCTGGACGTGATCCGCACCATGACGGAGAACAATTTGAACCGGATGGGAACGGATTTCTGGGGCCACCCCGCCACCCCGCCGGAGCCGACCCAGCCCCAAACACCATCCGCACCTCCCAGCCCGCCCCCGCTGAAAACCGGCGGTGAAAGCAGCGGCTTCGGCAATTCCGCCGCCTCCACCGGAAACGACGACACGAAAGCCCCGGCGCAGACTGCCCCGCCCCCGGAGAAGATCGAGGATCTGCAAGCGGAACTAGACGGCTATATCGGTCTTTCCTCCATTAAAAAAGAGGTAACAAATCTCATCAATATGGTAACGGTCTACAAGCTGCGCAAGGATCATGGTCTGCCCACCACGGACCTCTCTCTCCACATGGTTTTCTCCGGCAATCCCGGCACCGGAAAAACCACCGTGGCCCGGCTGATGGCCCGCATTTACCACAGTCTCGGCATCCTCTCCAAGGGCCAGCTGGTGGAGGTGGACCGCAGCGGTCTGGTGGCGGGCTACGTCGGGCAGACCGCTATCAAGACCACTAAGGTCATTGACTCCGCCATCGGCGGCGTGCTGTTCATTGACGAGGCTTACGCCCTCAACGGCAGGGCGGAAAATGATTTCGGGCAGGAGGCCATCGACACCCTTTTAAAGGCCATGGAGGATCACCGGGACGATCTGGTGGTCATCGTGGCGGGGTATGACGGACTGATGGACGACTTCATACACTCCAACCCCGGACTTGAATCCCGGTTCAACCGCTTTTTGCATTTTGACGACTACAATTTGGAGGAAATGCTGTCCATTTTTGATCAGCAGTGCAAAAAGGGGTGCTATGAGCTGGATCAGGAGACGCGGGAGATGGTTCGGGACTTCATTCAGGAGGAAAACACAAATTCCATCTCTTTTGGCAACGCCCGGGGCGTACGCAACATCTTCGAGCAGATTTTGGTGAATCAGGCCAACCGTCTGGCCTTGCAGGAACAGGTGTCCAAAGAGGATCTGATGCAGATTACTCCCCGGGATATTCTCATGGCCCGGGGTATGGAGGAGAACGCAAATTTCCCCGCTCCAGCCGAAGAAAAAGCCTCCGCGTCAAAAGAAAACCAGCCATTGCAAGAAGGAGAAGATACCCCATGAAAGTTCTGGTACTGGCCCCAAAGTCCCGCTACGATACCTATGGGCCGGAGACGCCCACCAGCAAAGCCGCCCAACTGATTTTTTGCGACCGGGAGGGAACGGAGGCCGAGTGGCTGGCCGCCGGAGGGGATGCGGACGCGCTGTTTGTCACCCCGGTGACCGCGATTTCAGCAGCGTTCATCGCACAAATGCCCCATCTAAAACTGATCCACTCCGAGGGCGTGGGCTTTGACCGCATTGATCTGGAGGCCGCCAAGGCCCGGGGCATCTATGTGTGCAACAACGCCGGGTGCAATGCGGCGGCAGTGTCCGAACTGAGCATCACGCTGATGAGCATGCTGCTCCATCGAGTCCTCTGGGGCGACCGGATGGTACGTCAGGGCCATCAGGGCGAGGCCGTGCGGCTGATGGAACAGGACATTCCGTCAGACCTGTCCCTTTCTACCGTGGGTTTGATTGGCTTTGGCGCGATTGGGCAGGCCGTGGCGGAGCGGCTGCGGCCCTATGGCAGCGAGGTCTTTTACTTCGCACCCCATCGTCGGGATGAGGAGACAGAAATCCGGCTGAACGCCCGCTATCTACCTCTGGAGGAATTAGCGGCCCGGTGCGACATTCTCAGTCTCCACCTGCCCGCAAACACTGCCAGCCACCATTTGGTAAATGAGGAATTTCTCTCCTGCGTGAAACCCACGGCGTTTCTGGTGAACACCGCCCGGGGCGCAATTATCGACGACGAGGCCCTGTGCGCCGCCCTCCGGGAAGACCGGCTGGCAGGCGCGGCGGTGGATTGCTATGAACCGGAGCCTGCGGGGGCGGATCATCCGCTGGTTCGTCTGGCGGCAGAATACCCGGACAAGCTGATCCTCTGCCCCCATTACGGCGGTCTGTCCAAGTCTGCCTTCCGCGCGGCTCACCGAATGCTGTTTGAGGATTTGGAGAGCGTGATGGCGGGTCGGCGGCCCCAGCGGGTCGTCAACGACCTGTAAGCCGCAGAGGAATATCCTGCCATCAAAATTTGGCCGCATCCTGAAGCCAAAAGCGCCGACGCAGCCTTTCGGTTTCAAGACGGGGAGAGGAGTTTTCCATGAAGGCTGCGCTTATTCAGTTGGCGGGCGGCTCCGGCGCCAAAGCCGCCGACATTGCTCTGGCCTGTGAAAAAATTCGAGAGGCAGCGGCAAACGGCGCCGATCTTGCGATCCTGCCGGAGATGTTCTGCTGTCCCTATGACAACGCCTGTTTTCAAGCGTTCGGCGAGGAGTCGGGCGGCGAGGCCCAAACCGCCCTATCCAATCTTGCAAAAGAATTGGGCATTTACATCGTGGGCGGCTCGGTCCCGGAGCTGGCGGACGGAACGGTTTATAACACCTCCTATGTCTATGGCCGGGCCGGTCAGGAGCTTGCCCGGCACCGGAAGGTCCATCTTTTTGACATCGACGTGGCGGGCGGACAGCGTTTTTTTGAGTCCGACGTTCTCTCTCCCGGCGACCAAATTACCACATTTGAAACAGAATTCGGCATGATGGGCCTTTGCATCTGCTTCGACCTGCGGTTTGAGGAACTGAGTCGGTGCATGGCGCTGCGGGGCGCGAAGTGCATTTTCGTCCCAGCGGCGTTCAACATGACCACCGGCCCGGCCCACTGGGAGCTTTTATTCCGTCAGCGGGCAGTGGATAACCAGTGCTTTACTGTGGGAGTCTCCCCTGCTCGAAACGCCGCCGCGTCTTACGTGGCTTACGGCAATTCCATTGCTGTGGACCCTTGGGGAACGGTGCTGTGCCGCGCTGGAGCGGAGGCGGAGATTTTGTACGCCCAGCTGGATTTGGACCGTGTGGAGGCAATCCGTGCTCAACTGCCCATCCTCTCCGCGCGGCGGACCGACCTGTATGAACTGCGGGAGCTGTGACCTTACAGCGTCCTCTTTTTTTCGGAGCAGTTGGATGTGCGCTGGACAAAGAACTCCCACACCGGAAAACCAATCAAAAAAGACCCGATGCGGCTAAAGCCGCATCGGGTTCTCTTTTTTATACGGAACGTCTCAGTGATTCAGATGCGTATTGTCAAATCCGTAAGGCAGCAGTTCTTTCAGCGGCAGTGCCAGCTCATCTCCCGCGCCGTTGAGGCAGATGACCTCCAGCTCCGGCGCAAATTCCTGCATGAACTGGCGGCACATGCCGCAGGGGACACAATAGTCCTCGCTCCGCCCAGCCACCACAATGCGGACGAAGTCCCGGTGGCCCTCGCTGATGGCCTTGCTCATGGCGGTGCGTTCCGCGCAGATTCCCACGGGGTAGGCCGCATTTTCAATGTTACAGCCGGTGAAAACCGTACCGTCGGCGCACTCCAGCGCCGCGCCCACCGGAAAATGGGAATAGGGGCAGTAGGCCCTGTCCAACATCCCGATTGCCGCAGCTTTCAACTCCTCGCGTGTCATAAAAATTCCTCCTTATGATGCTTTGGGCGTCCACTTGACGCCAAGGTCCGGCCGGACACTCAAATCAATGATGTCACGGGCATCATAGAACTGCGAATACCAACCCAGCACCTTGTCGCTGCCCCGCAGCGTGGTGCCATCCGGGTGGAGCCGGTCGCAGATAACGGCGCAGGTGTCGCTCTTGATTTTAGAGTAGGAACTGATCCCCACGGAGGCAAACACCTGAAATCCCTGAGACTGCAAATATTGGAAAATAGGACCGGTCTGCTTCACGTCGTCCCCGTCGGGTCGGGCGCCGTGGGGATAGAAAATGATATTCGTGGGTCCCACAAGACTTCCCACCTCGTCCATCCATTTCTGGGTGTCGGCCTTCACGGTTTCCAGTGACTTGGTCGCCAAATTAATATGCCCCCAAGTGTGGCTGCCAAAGGTCCAGCCGGTGCGCTTCAGCTCCGCGATAATAGGCTTCACCGCCTCGATCTCCTTCTGGCGGTTGGCTTCGTGGGCGGCGGAGGTGTCTTCCCGTTCCGTCTGTGTCCGATAGCCAAGAATGCCGCAGTATCCCGTGAGGGAGAAACAGCCCTTGGCCCCAAAGGGAGAGAAGTCCGGGTGCTCACGGACGAATTTATCCAAAATCGTGGTGGCATCCAAATCCTGCGAGATGACCTCGTTGCCCTGCGGGTCCTTTCCCTCCGTCCAGATCAGGCCGTCGTCTCCGATAATCAATTTATATGTGAAGCCATCCTCCAGCATGTAGGGATAGTAGTTCACATCGTCAAAGGACAGGACCAGCGGCTTTTTTCCCTCGGGAACATAAAGGGTGTTTTTGACCATGACAGGGTTTCCGGACGCATCCGTGGACTCCGACCAAATATCGTGCATGTCCACGAGAATATAGCCCTTTTCATACACGCTCTGCAAAATTTTGTTATACTCGCCCACGGTGACCATCCAGTCGTCCAAACCGTTGGACTGTGCGTCTCCGTCAAAGGCCAGCTCCGGATAGGCAATGACCGGGTGGAAAAACAGATGCTCCACCACACCGTCCCATGCGACATAAGGGACGCCGTCCTTTTCCCCTCCGGCGGGTTCCACCTTGGGGTCCGAAATCTCATACGGTTCAAGCTGGGGCTTTTCCGGCTCGCTGGCGGCGGAGGAGGATGCGGCTGAACCGGAGGCGCTGCTTCCACCGCCGGAACCGGCGGAGGCGGAAGGGGCCGCGCCGCAGGCGGCCAGAGATGTTAACAGGGTAAATGCCAATAAAATCGGCAGGAATCGACGCATAGAAAAAGACATCCTTTCTGAAATTTTTGCTTTGTATAATGCAGTATACCAGTTTATTCGACGAAAAAAAACACAAAAGGGTGACAAATTACTATTTTCCGCTGTTTTACAAGAATCATTCCATTGTCTCGGTTGATCTATCAGGGCAAAAAAGTCCATGGGGTAAAGAATTTGGATAACCCCCTAAATCATACTTGACAAATAGGAAAAGTGTGATATATTCAAATCATAGTAATTGAATATGAATTAGAAGGAGGACCTATCCATGCGTGTTTATGCGGATAATGCGGCTACCACCGCTGTCAGCGATACGGCTCTGGCCGCGATGCTGCCCTGTTTTCAGGAGTTTTATGGCAATCCGTCCAGCCTGCACACCGTCGGCCAGCAGGCGTCGGAAAAGCTGTCTCTGGCCCGGCAGGTTTTTGCCAAGAGATTGAATTGTGAGCCCAGTGAGATCACGTTCACGTCCGGCGGCAGTGAGGCGGACAACCAAGCCCTGCGTTCCGCCGCCGCCGCGGGCGCCAAAAAGGGAAAAAAGCATATCATCTCCACAAAGTTTGAGCATCATGCCATTTTGCACACGCTGGAACGGCTGGAAAAAGAGGGTTTTGAAATCACTCTGCTGGAGATTCCGAAATCTGGCGTGATCTCCCCGGAGCAGGTACGCGCAGCGCTCCGGCCGGACACCTGCCTTGTCAGCGTGATGTTTGCCAACAACGAGATTGGCACCATTCAGCCCATTCCCGAGATTGGGAAGCTGTGCCGCGAAACGGGGGTTCTCTTCCATACCGACGCGGTGCAGGCGGCGGGCCATCTTCGTATTGACGTAAAAGCCATGGACATTGATATGCTGAGTCTTTCCGCCCACAAGTTCCATGGGCCGAAGGGCGTGGGCGTTCTGTATGTCCGCAAAGGCTGCGTCCCTCTGGTAAACGTGATCTGCGGCGGCGCACAGGAGCGTGGCAAGCGGGCCGGAACCGAAAACATTCCCGGCATTGTCGGCGCTGCGGCGGCATTTGACGAGTCCTGCGCCAACATGGAAAAAAACGCGGCCAAGATGACCGCTCTGCGGGATAAGCTGATCGACGGACTGACCAAAGTTCCCCACAGCATCCTCAACGGCGAGCGGGAGCATCGCCTTCCCGGCAATGTGAACCTGTGCTTCGAGGGGATTGAGGGCGAGTCGCTGCTGCTGCTGTTGGATCAAAAGGGCGTGTGTGCCTCCTCCGGCAGCGCCTGCACCTCCGGGTCCTTGGACCCCAGCCATGTGCTGCTGGCGCTGGGTCTGCCCCACGAGGTGGCCCACGGATCGCTGCGGTTGAGCCTGAGCGAATATAACACCGAAGAGGAAATCGACCACATTCTGGCGGTAACGCCCGGAATTGTGGAGTATCTGCGAAACATCTCCCCGGTGTGGGACGAGCTGGAACACGGCCAGCGCAAGCATGTTATTTAAATTTGAAGGGAGCGTTTGAAGATGCTGTACAGTGAGAAAGTGATGGACCACTTCCAGAATCCCCGGAATGTTGGCAAGATGGACGATGCCGACGGCGTGGGCGAGGTGGGCAACGCCAAGTGTGGCGATATTATGCGGATGTATATTAAGGTGGACAAGGACAGCCAGACCATCAGCGATGTAAAATTCAACACCTTTGGCTGCGGCAGCGCCATTGCCACCAGTTCCATGGCCACCGAGATGATTAAGGGCAAGCCTGTCAAGGACGCGCTCACGCTCTCCAATCGGGCCGTCGTGGAGGCGCTGGACGGTCTGCCGACCCACAAGCTCCACTGTTCCGTTCTGGCGGAGCAGGCAGTAAAGGCCGCCGTCAAGGACTATTATGATAAGAACGGCATCGCCTACGGCGACGAACTGAACGTCTGCGACCACGACTGCGAACACTGCACGGGGGAATAAACCCACAAAAAAGCGAAGCCGGCATTGCCGTCCCGCCTTATAAATCAAAACGCGCCGCAGAACGATGTGTTCTGCGGCGCGTTTTGCGTTATTCTTCTACTCTGCCGGCTTCTCCGCTTTGAGATTCTGCGTCTGCGGAGGCCGAGGCGGTATGCTTCACTTTGTCGTCCGGGTTCACATCGGAGGGAGGATAGCAATCCGCGTAAGATTCTTCGTAGTTTTTCTGGTTCTGCTCATTGCTGGGCGACATCCGCTTCAGATCCAGCGCAAACGCCAGAACGAAGCCCAGCCCATAACCCGTAATCACAGCGGTGGAGCCAAAATGAATCACCAGCGCGGTGATCACGCCGCATAGAATAATCGTTAGGCTGGAAACCTGCGCAATCCGCAAAAACGCCACGCGGGCGTTAAATCCGGGACAAGTCTCTTTATGCCGCCGGGTCAGAGGAATGGAAGAAAACAGGGCCACGGCAGCCTGAATGCCAACAGCAGCCATCAGAATGAATCCACCTGCGGCGGAACCGAAAAAGAAGGGAAGATCGTTGAAACTCATAATTGAAACCTCCTGAATTGAAAAGGGCGCACAGGGCCGTGCTTCGCCGCCGGACGGTACCTGGGCCAAATGCCGTTTATTTCCAAGGCGTTCACCGTTTTGGGATATGTACGTTGTATCATACACCGTTTTTTAAGGATGCACAAGTTTTTTCCCACCGTCCGCTCGCCCCCTCCCCTCCTTTCCCTAAATCTTCGCAAAAAATCTCCCCGCTGTAACGACTGTCCGCCAGCGTTTCGGGGTGGGCGCATCGTCCCAGATGATTAATTCGCGAACACAAATCGCGTATAACCGCATATATGTATGCAGGGGGCAATTGCTTCGGCGGTCGGTATCTCCCCCATCAAATCAGCCGAACCGATATCGGGTCGCGCAATCGCACAGATTTTATGCAGAGTCTTGCAGCTTTCGGCCCGTTGGAAAGGAGCTATTATGGATATGAACACCTTGGGGCTTGCCTCCGTGGCGGCAATCACCGTCATTTGTTATCTGGTGGGCCTTGTGATCAAGGCCACGCCTTTTCGCAACGATCAGTATATTCCCGTTGCCTGTGGTCTAACAGGGGGCATTCTGGGGCTTGTGGCGCTGTATACGCATATGCCTCAGTTCCCCGCCGCCGACCCGCTGACCGCAGTCGCCGTGGGCATTACAAGCGGCCTTGCGGCCACGGGCGTCAATCAGGCAGTAAAACAATTGGGCGGAGGAAGATAGCTTCCAACGCATAAAATATTTTACCGGGTTCGGGCCCCGCCCTGTAAACAACGTTATTCACAATAGACCTCCTTTTTAGAATTTCTCACCTTTTTCTGATTTTCTAAGATCGATTAGGCAAATATATTTCAATATAAAAAGTGCCGGCAATTGCTTCAAAAAGCAGTTGCCGGCACTTGTCAAGTATAAACGCTTTAGAGCCGTAATTTTCACTTCATTTTTCAGTCAGCATCCGCTTCAACTTACCGTTTTCGTTGATAGAATCCTTCTCAAGAAGCGGTGGGCCTGCCGTGCATAGAACATGGCCCAAAGCGCAGCGGCAATTTCCTTACGGTATCCCGCATGGTTTTTTTGTCTTTATTTCGGTCCACGGGTTTTCAGCCGCGCCATTGCCCGTGCCAGCGCGGCCTTGGAATTATAGTATTCCACCACGCTCTGCTTATGGCGCAGGCGCTCTTCGGCGCGTTCCCGTGCCGCCTCCGCCCGTTTAATGTCAATCTCCTCAGGATGCTCGACAGAGGCGATCAGCACAACGGCATACTCCGGCGTGATTTCGGCAAACCCTCCCGAGACGGACGCCGACTGCCATTCCCCGTTTACCTTGTATTTCAGTTCACCCGGTTCTATGGCGGTCACTGTGGGCTCATGGCCGGCCAAAACGCCGTACTGACCGTCCTGAATCGGCAAAATCAGTCCTTCAGCAGGACCGATGTAAAACTGCCGATCTACGGAGATGATCTCCAGATAAAAGGTCTTTTCCATGAAAAAGCTATCCTTCCTTCACGATGACAGGGATTGTCAGACGGCGCCCAGTTTTTTTGCCTTTTCCATCGCTTCGTCAATCGTACCCACGTTGCTGAAGGCGGCCTCCGGATACCGGTCGGTCTCGCCGCCCAAAATAGCCTCAAAGCTGCGGAGGGAGTCCTCCAGCTTTACATAACAGCCCTTCAGCCCGGTAAAGGGCTCTGCAACAAAGAATGGCTGGGACAAAAACTGCTGGACCCGGCGGGCCCGCTCCACGGTGAGGCGGTCCTCCCCGGACAGCTCCTCCATTCCCAAGATAGCGATGATGTCCTGCAGCTCGCTGTACCGCTGCAAAAGCTCCTGAATGGCGCGGGCGGTTTTGTAGTGGCGCTCGCCTACCACCTCGGGTTCCAGAATTCGAGAGCTGGACTCCAGCGGGTCCACGGCGGGATAGATTCCCATCTCAACAATCTTTCGGGACAGCACGGTGGTGGCGTCCAGATGGGCAAAGGTGGTGGCGGGCGCGGGGTCAGTCAGATCGTCGGCAGGTACGTAAACGGCCTGAACCGAGGTGATGGCCCCGTCCTTTGTAGAGGCAATCCGCTCCTGAAGAGAACCCATCTCATTGGCCAGCGTGGGCTGATAGCCCACGGCAGAGGGCATCCGTCCCATCAGAGCCGAAACCTCGCTGCCGGCCTGCACATAACGGAAAATATTATCGATAAAGAGGAGCACATCCTGCTTCTCCCGGTCCCGGAAATACTCGGCCATGGTCAAACCCGTGAGAGCCACCCGCATCCGCGCTCCGGGAGGTTCGTTCATCTGGCCGAAGACCAGAGCCGTCTTGGAAAGGACGCCGGAGTTGGTCATCTCGTGCCACAGGTCGCTGCCCTCCCGGGTGCGCTCTCCCACGCCGGTGAAGACGGAGTAGCCGCCGTGTTCCGTGGCGATGTTATGAATCAGCTCTTGGATCAACACGGTTTTCCCCACACCGGCACCGCCGAACAGGCCGATCTTTCCGCCTCTTGCATAAGGAGCCAGCAAGTCGATGACCTTGATCCCCGTTTCCTGAATATCCACCACGGGGCTTTGATCCTCAAACCGGGGCGGCTGGCGATGAATGGGCCATTGTTCCTTTGCGCCCACCTCGCCCTTTTCATCGATGGGCTCGCCCAGCACGTTGAACATGCGGCCAAGCGTTTTTTCACCCACCGGCACTGCAATCGGGCCGCCGGTGGAGGCTGCTTCCATTCCCCGGCCCAGCCCCTCGCTGGGTGAGAGCATAATGCAGCGGACGGTGTGATTGCCCATGTGCTGGGCGACCTCCATCACGGCTCTTTCGCCGTTTAACGGGACCCAAATCGCGTCCAGAATGTGGGGAAGCTCTCCGGCGGGAAACTCTACATCTACCACCGGTCCCATAACCTGAACGACGGTCCCCTTATTTTCAGACATAAGAATCACTCTTTCTTGACTTGTTCACAGGCTCCTGCCGTTATTTTCCGGCGGCCTGCGCGCCGCCCACCACCTCGGTGATTTCCTGCGTGATGGCGGCCTGACGGGCACGATTGTACTCCAAACTCAGCTGCCGCAGCAAATCTCCGGCGTTTTTGGTGGAGGCGTCCATGGCCGACATCCTTGCCTGCTGCTCGGAGCAAAAAGACTCCACCAGCGTGCTGAACATCATGCCGTTCACATAGTGGGGCACAAGAGCGGAGAGCACCGCGGTTTCGGATGGAACGTAGCTCACGGTCCCTGCGCTCTTATCCCGGCGGTCCCATGGAAACGCATCCCGGTCCAACGGCAGCAATTTCACCTCACGTGGCTCCAGCCGAAGCGGCGTCACCATTTCGGTGTAAATCACCCGCAGTTCGTCCAGCCGCTCGCAGCGATACTCCTCCACCAAGAAACGGCCGATTTCACGGGCCCGGTGCATGTTGGGATTTTGAGCGGTATATTCAAACTCCATTTCAAAAGGAATTTTCCGCTCGCGGCACCAGGCCACGCCCACCTGTCCCACCAGAAACAGGCGGCAGCCGGGATGCTCCACCGTAGCCTTCTCCGTCAGCTTCAGGACATTATGGTTATAGGCTCCGGCCAGCCCCTTGTCGCCGGTGATCACCATATACCCAACCTTCCGTTCTTCCTCATGCGCCTTGGACCGTGTATCCAGATAAAGATTCGACATCTCCGGAGAGCGGTGAAGGATATCGGTGATGGTGGTTTCGATTTTTTCAAAATAGGGCTTTACATCGCTCAACTGCTTCCGGGCCTTGCGCAGGTTGTTGGAAGAGATCAGGTACATGGCGTTCGTGATCTTCCGGGTTTCCTGCACACTCCGAATATGGGTGCGGATTTCCTGCATGTTCGCCACGGGAGATCACCGCCCTTTCTCTTGCGCGGGTGATAGGACGCGGTGCTTGTAGGATTCCAGTTCCGTGCGGATCGTCTGTGCCGCAGCATCCGAAATGGTTCCGGTTGTCTGGATATCCGTCATCACATCGGAATGGACAGCGTCCATCTCGTCGGCAAAGCCCTGAACAAATTCCCTTACCTGCTCCAGAGGAACGTCGTCCACCAGCCCTCCTGTGGCAACAAAGAGGATGACGGCCTGCCGGGATACCGGCAGGGGGTGGTAGAGCGGCTGGCGCAGCAGTTCCATCATGCGCTTGCCATGGTCCAGCAGCCGCTGGGTGGCCGGGTCTAGATCGGAGGCAAACTGATTGAATACCTCCAGCTCCCGGAATCGGGCCAGATCAATCCGCAGGGTTCCGGCCGTCTTTTTCACGGCCTTTGTCTGCGCGTCTCCGCCCACGCGGGATACCGAAAGTCCCACGTTCACGGCGGGCCGCTGTCCGGAGAAAAACAAGCTGGTTTCCAGATAAATCTGGCCATCGGTAATGGAGATTACATTGGTGGGAATATAGGCGGACACATCGCCCGCCTGCGTCTCAACGATGGGGAGTGCGGTCATGGAGCCGCCGCCATATTTTTTCGTCAGGCGGCAGGCCCGCTCCAAAAGCCGGGAGTGCAGGTAAAACACGTCGCCGGGATACGCCTCGCGACCGGGGGAACGCTTTAAAAGCAGGGACAGCGTACGATAGGCCACCGCATGCTTGGACAGATCGTCATAAACGATTAAAACATCCTTCCCCTGCCCCATGAAGTACTCACCCACAGCCGCACCGGCATAGGGGGCGATATACTGCAGCGGCGCCGGGTCGCTGGCCGTGGCGGCAATAATCACCGAGTAATCCATGGCTCCGAATTTTTCCAAGGTATTGCGCACACGGGCCACGCTGGACGCCTTTTGTCCAATGGCCACGTAGATGCACACCACATTCTGTCCCTTCTGGTTGATGATTGCGTCCACCGCGATAGCGGTCTTTCCGGTTTGCCGGTCTCCGATAATCAGTTCCCGCTGGCCCCGACCAATGGGTACCATGGCGTCTATGGCCAGAATGCCGGTCTGAAGGGGCACCTTTACCGGCTCACGAGTCACAACGCCGCTGGCCTCGTGCTCAATGGGTCGGGTTTCGGTGGTTTCGATTGGCCCGCGCCCGTCGATGGGAGCGCCCAGCGCGTTCACCACGCGGCCCAGCATCGCGTCGCCCACGGGCACGTCGGTGGCGCGTCCGGTCCGCCGGACCGTGGAGCCTTCGCCCAAGCCGTCTTCCCAGCCCAAAAGCACACAGCCCACGCTGTCCCGTTCCAAATTCATCACCATGCCGCACACGCCGGTTTCAAATTCCACCAGCTCACCGTAAACGGCGTTATTCAGGCCGTAGACCGTGGCAATGCCGTCGCCCACATCCAGAATAGTGCCGGTTTCACTGCGCTGGGTTCTGTTGTCAAAACCTGAGATTTCCTCGCGCAGAACGGAGATAATCTCATCCGATTCCATTTTCATATCATTCGCCTCTCTTGCAGCTGCCGAGCCAGACTGCGGAGCTGGCCGCGGACGCTATGGTCATAGGTGACTCCGTCGATCTTCAGGAGAAAGCCGCCCAAAAGGTCTGGGTCTGTCGTAATTTTCAAAAAGATTCGATCCCGGTGGTGCAGTTTGCACAAGGCCGCTCGAATTTTTTCCTGCCGCGCCTCATCTGGAATCCGGACGCACCGCATCTCGCACACTGCGGTATTATGCCTTTCCAAATCCAGCGTTTGAAAGGCTTCCGCAATCTCCGGCAGGAGTTTCATACGGCCCTTTTTTGCCAAGAGCCGGTAAAAGTCCAACAGCCGGGGATCATCTGAAAACAGGGGCAGGCGGATAAGCACCCGCTCTTTTGCCCGCCAGTCGATGGTAGGGTCCTCCAGCGTCTCCCGCAGTGGAGTGCAGCCGCCGATGAACTGGGCGGCATCCGCAAAGCGCTCTGCGTCCGGAACGAGATCATAGCAGGCCGCAGCATAGCGGCGGGCAAGCTCACTCATTCCCGTCACCCGTTTCGGAGAGGAACGCGTCCACCATAGCCAGATCGCTCTGGCTGTCCAGTTCCTTTTGCGCCACCTTGGCAGCCGCAATCAAAGCCAGCTGGGCCACCTCTTTCCGAGCGCCCCGGAGCATACTTTCCCGCTCTGCCTCCAGCTGTTTCCGCGTTGTATCCACCAGCTGCCGGGCATCGGCCTGCGCCGCATCCAAAGTGGACTGATACTTCTGCTGCGCCTGCACCTTTGTCCGGGCCAAAAGCTCCGCGCTCTCCTGCCGAGCCTGTCCGAGCTTTTCTTCATACTGCCGGTGCAGCTGCTCGGCTTGCTCCTTTTCCCGCGCAGCGCCGTCCAGTTCATTCTGGACCGTCTGTGCCCGCTGGTCCAGAATGGCCGTGACCTTTCCAAACAGAAAGTGCCGGAGAAACAGCCAGAGCACCAGTAGATTCAGAATCGTAAATACAATCGTATAGGGGTTAAAGTCCAACACAGGGATCGTCCCCTTTACTTCAAAATGATGATTGCCAGACCGATGACAAAGCCGTAGATTGCGGTGGCCTCGGCAAGCGCGCAGCCAAGCAGAAGGTTGCTTCTGATCTGACTGGCGGCCTCCGGCTGACGGGCGATGGCCTCGGTGGCCTTGCCGGTGGCGATTCCAATGCCAATACCGGCTCCAATTCCTGTTAATACGGCGATTGCTGCTCCAATTGCGACGAACATAATAAGTTCCTCCTTCAAATAATTCCGCTGAAATAAATAGATTTACGCTTCCTGCTCCAGCGCCTCTCCGGTAAAGAGGGCGGTGAGGAAAACAAACACAATGGTTTGAATGAACCCATCAAAAATATCGAAATAAAGGCTGAACGCCACAGGCACCGCGACGGGAACAAGCGCCTTGATCAGCTCCATGATCACAAAAGACCCCAGCACATTGCCAAAGAGCCGCATACACAGCGACAGCGGGCGGATTGCAATCTCCATCACATTGATGGGCAATAACAAAGGCAATGGCTCCGCGAATTTATGAAACCCTCCGCGCAGACCCAGAAAGCGGAACGAGCCTCCATAAATCAAAAAGACGCTGGTAATGGCCAGGCCCGCAGTCACGCTCACATCCTTGGTGGGCGGCGTAAGCCCCAGAATGCCGCTCAGGTTGGCACAGGCAATATACACAGCCACCGTACCCAGCCAAGGGGCAAAGGAGCGCCAGTGACGACCGATGTTCTCCTCGGCAAAGCGGTTTAAAAAGCTCACCGCCATCTCCAGCAGCGACTGAACCCGCCCCGGCCGGTCCGGTTTCAGCCTTCGCACGGTCAAAAGCACACAGATCATGATGAGCGCCATTAAAATCCAGCTCGTCAGAACCGAATCCGCCACCGGAATCCCACCGAACACTGGAATGGTAAAGGCGATTCCGTTCTGAAGCTTCGCCGTCAGCATATTTTGAATCCCAGACAAAATAAACATCACCTCCTATAAATTTGACAAAGTTGCACCTCTTTTGCAGCAGATGGAATAAAATTTTGCCGCCTGTCGGACGGTATCCGGCAAGCGGAGGACAGCGCCATGCAACGTGTCTGCTGGACTCCGGAACTTATCCGCCATATCACGCACATATTCGGCGGACTTCCCCCTCAAGCGAACCCACCGTCCTTTTGCTGCGTCTCGGGGCTCCCTTGCTTTTGTTGCAAGAGCACATTATAATGACTCAAGCGCAACTTGTAAAATGTATATTTGAAATATTTGCCATATCAAAATAGTATGGCAATTCATACGATTGTGAGGTGTATTTTATGTCAGTTAACTATGATTATTACCGAACTTTCTATTTTGTTGCCAAAAGCAGGAGCTTTTCCCGGGCTGCCGAAATTATGCTGAGCAGTCAGCCGAATGTCACGCGCGCCATGAACAATCTGGAGCAAGAGCTGGGCTGCCGGCTCTTCGTCCGTTCCAATCGGGGCATCACCCTGACGCCGGAGGGGGAAAAGCTGTTTGCTCATGTGTCTGTGGCCTATGAACAGCTGCAGGCGGGTGAGACGGAATTGGCAAACAACAAGAGCCTGCAGAGCGGGACCGTCTCTATCGCTGCCAATGAGACGGCGCTTCACGGCATCCTTCTGCCAAAGCTCCGCCAGTTACATAAGAACTATCCCGGCTTTCGCATCCGCATCGCCAACTATGCAACGCCGCAGGCCATTCTGGCCCTCAAATACGGCCTTTTGGAGTTGGCTGTGGTTACCACGCCCACCGGCGTAAGAAAACCTCTCCGGGAGGTTCCGTTAAAGCCCTTTCAAGAGATCTTGATAGGGGGGCCGGAGTTTTCCTTTTTAAAGGGTGAGACGCTGTGCCTCAAGGACCTGCAGAGTTATCCGCTCATCTGCCTTGGGGCGGACACCAAGACGTTTGAGTTCTATGACCGCTTCTTTTGGGAGCATGGCCTCGCGCTGCATCTGGATATGGAAACCGCTACCACAGATCAAGTGCTGCCTTTGGTGAAAAGCGGCTTGGGTCTTGGGTTTTTGCCGGAAACTCTTGCTGCGGAGGCTCTTGAGCGCAAGGAGGTTTTTCAGATCCATCTGAAAGAATCCATTCCGGAACGAAATATCTGTCTGGTAAAGGACACGCTCCGCCCGCTCAGCATCGCCGCGAAGGAGCTGGAAAAACTGCTGCGGCAGCCTTGATTTGATTCAGGCATCATTAACTCGATTCACCCTAGAATTTGATGGGCCAAATCGGTGGTATAGCAAGATCATACGCTGAATACAGACGTCTTGTGAGGGATATGGATACTTGTTATAGACAGAGCCAGATGAATATATGATAGGATCAAGAAAACCACTCGCCCCCTATGGGGTGAGTGGTTTTACTTAT
>NZ_DF158901.1:38249-128646 GCF_000307265.1 Oscillibacter ruminantium GH1 | reverse complement strand
TTACTTATCCGCTATTCACAGCTTATCATAATAAATTAAAAAGTACCGGCAACTGCTCCAAAAGAGCAATTGCCGGTACTTGTGTCATTCGGTCAAAATAGATGCAGACTTTCAGCGCACACATAAAGCAAACCGTCCCCCAAAATGTGAGTACGAGATTCTTGTCTAGCTTCAAGCCGGTGGCTTAACTGGGTATTTTGTGTTAATAAATTAATGCTCTATGCTGGCAGCATTGCTTTAAAGACCAATGCTTTTTATACTATGAAGTTTTTTGTAAGAGTTTCTGGAGCAGCCACGCAAATACTCCCCGATTCTCTGTCAATAGCTCAATAACGGCAATTGTGACAATTAATAACACTCCCCAAATAACTGACCATATAATCATTCTTTTACGGGCAAACTTTTCTGTATCCACCAAAAGTTTATCTTCTCCAAATGCCTCCTTAATTTCCGCTTCAGAGAGAATGTCACTATAGTTTTTCTTAAGTGCGGTATATGCCTGTTTTGTCTTCGTTAGTTTTAGATGAGCTTCGTAAAAGCAAATTCCCAAATAAACTATTGAGCCAATTATCACAAGTTCAAGAATGTAAATGGTATCCCTCGAAAAAATGTTATCCCATTTCTGTGTGGCACCGACCTTTGTTAAAACAACCGTAAAGAGAAACCCAAAGATCGCAATTAGATTAGCTTTGAATTTATTTAGAATTGCTACAGCATAATCCCCAACCTGTGCTACTACATCCCGAATGAACTTCGAAATATCTCGTTTTAAGTCAAGGTAGCGGTCAACATTATTTCTCAAGTAGAGGTTGTAATTCGTTTTAATTGAATCAAAGACTTTTTCATCTATATCAAGTAAGTTGGCATATTTGCAATGTAGACTAATAACATTGTGCGCAATGAGTGCCTTATCGGTAGGATTGCCATCTGTAAATATCCAAGTATAAATTTGAAGCCACTCAAAATTTTCATCAATTCCATCAAGCTGTAAGGAGTAAGACATAGTTCTCTGTCCGCTAATTTGAATGGCAAGCGATGTATCAATAATTGATGCAGATGAAGCTGTATATATTAATGAAAGAATGGTTGCAAGTTTTCCAAAAAGTTCTTTAAAGCACCCAGCGTTTTGTTCAATTCCATCAATTGCAAAGTCCTCCGGGATTATTTCATAGCTATTCATATTATAAAAATAGGCTGTTTCTTTACATATGCGTAGTCGTTGAATCCTATTCAATTTTGATCTGAACTCCGACTTCTCGTTAGATACAAATGCCAGCGTTCCAGTTGAGAACATGATGTCAAAGTCAAACACCTCAAATACAAGAAACTCTTGAGAGGTTAAAAGAGAAGAAAACCAACTAAGAATATCGACAAGGGAGTGACCAAGTAAATCATTTGAAAATGTTTCAAAATGAAATATTGAGAATTTATTTGATGATACGGTCTTGTCAATTTGAATTTTTACTTCGATACTATCGTCTGCTTCTAATCCATCAAGCAGCAAAGATAAATCAGGTAAATCTTTCTGCCGACTCGTAATTGGTATAATATCTCCACTGTCATTTCTGAAAGAAAGAGTCATTATATCTCTGCTAGGAACAAGAGCGCAGACAGATTGAATTAAGATTGTTTCAGGAAAACAACGAACGGAGGTTGTAAATGAAGCCTCTACCGTGTTCATACGTTCAGAGATGCTTATTTCGTCACACTGAAAAATACGTTTAATTTCCGAAAACAGTTTCATATTACAACTCCTTTCACACTTTTACTATTATATGTGTCAGTTCCTAATAACAGGACTTAGTAAGAACTTTCTATAAGTGTCCTCGTTATTTGTTCTAACTCGTATGTATCTCACTCCATTTTCTTCTACGGATTGTATCGTTCCTGATAAATCCTCTATGTCGCGAGTAACCTTTAAGTCGATACCATCATTGATAGGATAGACTTTTCTGATGCGAGCGTTAATGGCACTGTTGATAGCATTAAATTGGCGATCAAACTTTCTTTTTTCTGGCTGTTCTAAAAGCCTTTCTTTTATAAATTGTATTTTATCTGGCCGGAGTTCAGGATCTACGGGTTGATAATTACCCAAAACTGCATCAACCATTGTTGGGAAATCAATATGGTCATTGTTTTTGAGATATGAAACAAAGCCATTTCTAATGATCGTATGATCTGGACTGGAAATGCCACGGAAATTTTGATTCAGCGTTGCATCAATTGCTTTGAAAGCACGTGTCGTGTTAGATTCATCGCTATTCATCTCATCTAACTCCAAAAAATCATCGCTCCAATATTTGGCGATTGTATCTGAGTATATTTTAGCATGAAACTCGTTAGCAGTTAAGTCTACTAAATCAATCAGACACGATTTCCATATCGTCTTCTTGTCTTTTGAAAACCCCGTTTTAAAGGTGAAGTCAGCATCATCAACCCACTCGGAATGTTGCACCTTAGCTAGCAGGTAAACGTAGCTGTTAGCATCTTCATCAAAAAGCAATGCTTGGATTAGACTGCCTTTTTGAACATTTGTGAGAGTGCGTGCAATACGTTCTTGGGCGGCTACTTCCTTTAATAATAATCTATTTGCCATCCCATCCATTTTGGATGAAACCAATGTGGCATCCGTCTGATTTGCGCAAACAGTTAAAATGCTACCAATAACTTCGGTTGCATTTGATCGTGTCTTATATTCCCGAACGGAATCGTTGCTTCTGATGTGCTCTATCAACTCGGTTACATATGCCTCAAACGCTTCAGGAGTTTCTCTTGACAAAACTCGATGTTGCTCGTAATCAATTATCCGAATAGATTTTTGCGCAATTTGCATAGTGACTTCCTCCTTTTATGTTGAGATACGGTTATTACAATGCGGCTGTACTATTTTCAGCATTAACCTGTTTAATAAAAGTGCAAATATTCGAACTCCAGTGTTGCAAATTAGTTTCTGCATCGGCAAAGGAGGCCAAATGCGCTAAGATGTGTGGTCTATTCAATCGATATATAAAACACAAGATATCTTTTGCTGTACGTTGCTTTTCTTCCTTTGAGAGATGTGTAAAGAAAAATGTTTCAGGAGCACTCTGAATATTCTCGCAGAAATGGCTTTCTCCATTAAGAACCAGACGGTACATTAAATTCCGATAGTAATTCTTTGATGTTTCATCCGATAAGGTATCAAGAACCCCTTGGTCAAGGCTAACGTCTTCAATTCCTTTTTTATAGGAAAACGACGCAAACGCCTCTAATACCCTCCGCATCACGTTTCCAATAACCAAATCTAAGTCGTTATCGCTCGTATTGGTAGCATATTGATAAACCCTGCATAGTAGTTGGGTGTATTCGTTATGTTTTTTATAGCTAAATGGAACAACTTTTTTATTATCAAGATGATAGATATTAAACTCTGCGTTCACAGAGTTTTGCTCACAGTGTCTGGAGATTTCTTGAAGGGCTTTCTCCAAATCAAATACAACACTAATGTCGTGCGTCATAATAAATACTTTTGTTGTTGCACAACTTTCAAGAACTTGCTCTAACCTCCAGCGTAAAAAAGACAAAATACCAATTCG
The DNA here is from genome assembly GCF_000307265.1 of Oscillibacter ruminantium GH1. Taxonomy (GTDB): domain Bacteria; phylum Bacillota; class Clostridia; order Oscillospirales; family Oscillospiraceae; genus Oscillibacter; species Oscillibacter ruminantium. Next base: position 125,071 of record NZ_DF158901.1, on the reverse strand, counting down.
GTTTTCTATGTCAAAACTTGAAACAGGATCGTCGATCACCAAGAACACTTCATCCGAATATATCGTGGTTGCATCCATATTCCTTGATATCTCTGTAAAAAAGTAACAAAGGGCAAGAGCATTCCGTTCTCCACAGGAAACCTTGCTGGGTTCAACGGGATGACCGTTGACCTTAAGATGATACAATTGATCAGCGCCAAGTTCCAATGACAATCTATCTTTAGAAAAGAAAATATACTCAAGTGACTGATTAATTTTATCAGCTGCAATCTGAAAATTCTTCCGTAGAGAATCTAACTGTATTTTTTCACGTTCTTTAACAGATTTTTTATCCTTAATTGACTTTAACAGTGCATCAGCTTCAGCCTTTGCTTTGCGTTGAGCCTGAAGCTGGGTATAGTTGTCTAAGATAGTGTAATGAGCGAGCATATCATTCAATTTAAGTAGTGCTTTTTCAGTATCTTCTCGCTTTTGGATAGTATTGTTATAAGGTTCTATCTCAGCATTCAGTGTTGTTATTGCAAGAGTCAAAGCCTCAAAAGCTTTATTTAATCCAATTGAGCTAATATCGTAATTTAGAGGCTCAAAAGGGTTATCAGTCTTTTGCTGAATTATATTGTTGTGTGCTTCGATTGCTTTGTTGTAAGCGAGTATCATGTTTTGAGTCATGCTAAAAGTGGTGGGATTCAGAACGCTATAGCATTGGTAATTTGCAATATCTACTGTTGATTGCAATAATTTTTTCAGTTTGGCCTGAAAATCTTCTACTTCACGATTAAGAATATTTGTTATGTGCTGTAGAATTTCCGTTCTATAATCATCGCTAATTGTCTGCAAGCAATTAGGACAAACGATATTAGAACTGTTTGATAAAAATGTACGTGCAGACGTAATACCACCGACGTTAAAGATGCTCAGCAGTTCACATTCCCTTTGTGTTAACGATGGCCTTTGAACGACTTGGCTAAGCAATGATTGAGAATCGGCTTCAAGGTTAATCTCAATAGGAATCTGAGAAGCATGGCGAAGTTGATCTGAGCTTTGGCTTGTACTGATGAACAAGGCATAGTGGTTATCAAACTCTGCCTTTACCTCATCTTCGGTACCTGTTGGGATTATGACACCAATTCGGTCAATTAGAATTTCATTTACGGTGCTGTTTGTTTTGTTGCCTTTAATTTTTGAATCGGTTTCAGCCCAACCACTCTTCTGGCGAAGAATTGACGTTATCTGGGCCATCCAGTATGCGGGCGAAGTTACATTAGCTGATCTCGTATATTTTTCGCATTCTATATGCTGCGCACTTTCTTGTTCACGCAACTGCTCTATTTCTGCATCCACTGTTTCGATTTGTTGCGCAAGCTCAATCTGCTCGCCAAACAAAACAATTGATCCTAACCCGCTACCTTCAATTTTAATTTTTTCTTCTACATATTTTTCATCATATACCCAAAATTTCTCCCGGTCGCCAATCGTATGCTCGGAAGTTGTAATTTTTATATCTGATATATCAACAATGGGCTTCAATTCTATTGCTGGTGATGCTGGGGAGACAGAAGGACTGCAATATTCACGAAACCCTTGTGCAATGGTGCTCTTACCACTGCCGTTCTTGCCATACAACAGAGCTACGCGATTGCATTTTGACGGTTTACTGTGTACTGGGAAAATAGGCATATCAGTAGAACTGTTAAAAAAATCTGATTTAATGCGAATGCCGGTCATACTTTCAATTGCAGTAGCCATATCCATCCCTCCTGTCACACTCTAAATTCTGTACCCCAAACCATCGATTGCCTCATATGGCTTAGCCTGATAAAGATAACCCATCATTTGTTCTGATGCCTGATGCCCCCCATGACGTCACTTCAGCAACAAAAATATTCTAAACACTCAATCTATTAGATACATTAATCTGTTCTATTCTGTCTTATTCTTATTATATCGACCATCTTTGGGCTTCACCGAATCCTTGGGTATTGCCCAAGTAACCCCAAACCGAATAGCGCCCGGTATTTTTCCCTGTGCGCAAAGCACCTGTACCCGGCGTGGAGTGATTGCCCATTTTTCCGCTGCTTCTTTCGCTGTCATATAGTCCATTAAAACGTTCCTTTGCCGAATAAATATTGTATATATTATATATCGCAGCGGCGAATAAAGCAATCAGATTCGTGTAAATTATGGAAATATTCACAGTATTATGGTGAAACGAATTGAAAAATAGCAAAAAGTCTGCCCAAAGAGAAATGCCGCCAGCATTTGTGGCGGCTTCTCCTGCTATTTTTATTCACCCGGCAGCTCCTGTTCCATTTCCATATTTCCCTTAAAGGTAATCCGGATGCGGTCGGCAGGTAAGACCTCCACCTTGTTGATCACGGCCTTGACCACATCCTCCCGGTATTCTTTCAGGCTGAGATCGGTATGTTCCATCATGTAAAGCAGTTCGTGAATTCGGGCTTGTGTGTTTTGGGCGAGCATAGTCTGCTCTTGGTGTTCTCCAAGCTGCCCCTGCAGTTCCTTTATCTCCGCTGCGATTTCCTCAAACTTGGCATCGAAATAATCTGCACCAGCACTGGACTTGGAGCTGAGTTCCACCAAATCCATCATCACGCTCTGCAGCTCTGCGATACGGTTTTGGACCGCCGCTTCGTTGAAGCTGTCATCATCCTGCGTACCGATGGCAAGCTGTAGGCCTGCCTTGAGGGTTTCAATAACATCAGCCTTACAGCGGGGCGATTTCCCCAAAATTTCATCAGTCCAGAAACCACAAGGCGGCGTCAGATCGGCTCCGCCTTACAGAACCATGCCCAATTTTTTTACGAGAGAAAGTCGGAGTGGTGAGAGAGGGGACCCGCCGCAGCGGGGGGAGAGAGGCGAGGTGACTTTCTCCGTGAGCCGGCCCGGCAGGCCGGCGCTCTTTGGCTCGCCTCTCTCCCTTCTTTGTCCCGGTTTGGCCATCTACGCAGACAGCATTTAAAAAAAATTAAGGAGAAAAAAGTGAAGCGATGGAAACACTATTGACATGCTGCATACAATGTAATACAATGTATTACGCAATGAAAGGGGGCGAGAGCATGACTATCTCCTTGAGGCTGAATGAGGCGGATTCCATGCTTTTCAAGAAATACGCTGAAATGAACGGTATCACGATTTCCGAACTTGTACGGCAGTCTGTCGTTGAGCGTATTGAGGACGAATACGATTTGAAAGCCTATGAAAAAGCTATGGCCGAGTACAGAGCAAACCCGGCAACGTACTCTCTTGATGAAGCGGAAAGGGCGCTGGGCCTGTGATGAATTTTCACGTTGAACTGACCGGAGAGGCAATGAAGCAATTAAAAAAGCTGGATAAGCACACAGCGGCTCTTATCGTCGGATGGCTGAGAAAGAACCTTGAGGGATGCTCAGATCCGCGCCAGCATGGAAAAGGGCTTACCGCAAACAGAAGCGGCCAATGGCGGTACAGAGTGGGCGACTACCGCATACTTGCAGAGATACAGGATGAAAAAATTATCGTTCTGGTATTGAGTATAGGCCATCGGAGTGAGATCTATAAAAACTGACCCCTCTGAGCCGCCTCTATAATGGAGCGGCTTTTATTTTCCAAAATAGTGTTCCCAGAAGTGTTCCTATTTTTCAATTTTTGTTCCTATTAATTGCGTTTTTATGACTTGATTTGATATGAATTGATAATAGCAAAAATCCCTAGAGCCATTGCAGCTCTAGGGAAAAATGTGGTGATCCGGCAGGGATTCGAACGACCTTTTCTTTTGCGTATCTTCGGTAGAAAAGGAATGGTACACTAAACAGCAATTATAGCAACTGTCGCCTCCTTTTCGGGCGAAGACTTTTTAGGCAGGCGCTTTTTTGCAGGAGCCTTTTTCTTGGATGCGGCTTTCTGTTCAAGTAAAGTTCGCTTATTTTCTTCTGCAAGGCGGTTATTCCGCGCTGTTTCCGCAAGAGTTTGAATCAACTTCAGCTCATTGCTCATCCGTTTATTTATAGATGGGTTACTCAGATTAAGAAAAAATATAAAGGCTGAGGGATAAAGAAACTTTTTTGATCCATATTCCTTTAAAAACTTGACCGTCACGGTTGATGAATCCTGCGCAGTAATCGTCCCAGTTCCAAATTTCATATGATTTACCTGTTCATGTATGACATTCATTTTAACTTACCCCTCGATCCAATTTTATTTGTGCGGCCACATGTTCAGCTGCTTCATTTTTAGAGATGTTAAGCGCAGCAGCTAATTCTCCAAATAGAAGGTCTTCTCCGCGTCTCATATATTTCTCATCTACAGAACCAAATTTTCGCTGCATATGATCTGCAATTTGCTTTTTATCATAGATAGATATTGTCAGCCTTATTAGATCCAAACACTCATGTGTTTTCAGAAACGTCTCATAATGTTCGGAGAGTTGACTTAATTTGCAGTTATAATAGGCCTTTGTTGCAATTGTTGGAATCAGATCAAGCAGCCTATTTGCTTCGCCTTCTGAAATAATTGGGCGTATAAACACTTTTGTAATATTAACGGGAACCAAAATTATATAATTTTGCTGATATAGCGGCTTAAAAACATAGAAATTCACCTGATGATGTCTCTCTACTGTTCGTGTAGTAATACCTATCACCTTACATACACCGGTACTTTCGTAGAAGACCAGATCTCCAACTTGATACACTTCGCGTTACCTCCTAAGTTTGTCAATAACATTCATAAGCGAAAACCCCATAATAGGACGGTGACGCGAAACATAATCCTGTTCCGCGTCATCAGCCTGGCTGTTCTGTTATGCGATATGAACGTTAACTGCTCTGAATTTACGGCCATCTTTCGGGTCTTGTTCAATGTCAAAAGTTACCTTTTGTCCATCTTCAAGAGATTTGTAGCCGTTTGATGCAATCACTGAAAAATGAACGAATACGTCCTCTCCGCCATTGTCATTTGAAATAAATCCAAAGCCTTTCTCAGAATTAAACCACTTTACTGTACCACTATTCATTCGGTACCTCCTTAAATTGACTCAATATAAAATAAAATTCACACATTTTGCAGAACATCAAAACAATGTCTTACAAAATATGTGAATACAAAGAATTTATATTGAGCTTCCTTATTATAACATATTCAATTTCAATTGTCAACTTGTGATTCCAAAGAATTTAAAAGATAACCAAATGGAACTCCAGCTAATCACAATAAAAAAATTTTGGGCTTTTTCTATGAAGGCAGGGGTTCTGTTGATTCCTTATCTAATATGGGTGACATTTGCAGGATACTTAAATATTTCAATTTGCTTACTTAATAAGTAGAACTTGCTTAAGCCAAGACCTATCCAGAAATTTGTACTTTACCCATGTACTTTACCGTGTACTGTATAGAACCGTTTTTTTCAGGTCCGTTTAGTATTCCTGCGAAGATTCTCCAAGTTAGGGAAATACAAATTTATTACGTTTCTGAGCAAAAAAGTACCGTAAAATTACTTTAAAAGCAATTTTACGGTACTTTGGCGGAGAAGGAGGGATTTGAACCCTCGCTGCGGTTTTAGCCACACTACTCCCTTAGCAGGGGAGCCCCTTCGGCCACTTGGGTACTTCTCCATCTGTCAAGTTGTATCTCCTGTTGAAAATCAAAGAAAAATGTGGCGGAGAGAGTGGGATTCGAACCCACGGACACTTTCGCGTCGCCGGTTTTCAAGACCGGTTCCTTCAACCGCTCGGACATCTCTCCATCGGGAAAGGCATAAATCTCCCCAGAAGACCTGAATATCATAGCACAGCTGTGAGAAGTTTGTCAACAAGATTCTGAGAAAAGTCTGACTTTCCGTCGGCGCACCACGCCAAATCCTCGTGCCTTGTTAAAAGCGCGCGGGCTTTTGCCGCGCAGCGAGAACCGCTAAAGCCGCATGAAAAGCCGAGGCTTCGAAACAGTAATCCGTCTGCGCCGGAAAGAGTCGGCACGGAGCGGCACTTGCAGATGTACCGCAAGAACGCCGCGCGGAAATTATCAATTGTTCTAATCGGTTTTTGAAAAAACGTGCAATTGTGTTTGCGGGAGAGTACAAGCCCTTTCATTCCAAACTTGCAAAGAGAAATTGGAGAACTGCACAAAAACCACAAAAGCAAGTCGTCGAATACGACAAATTTATTTTAAGTTGCTAAAAAAGCGTTGACAAACCGGTTTCATAAAATTAGAATAGGGCGGAGTTCAGAATGGATAAGGAGCGATGAAATGCCGGGAAAAGGAGAACAACAGGAAAAGCGCGTGACCATTGATCAAGTGGCGGCGCAGGCCGGCGTTTCTAAAACGACGGTTTCCCGATACCTAAACCAGCGGTACGACGCTCTTTCCGAAGACACCCGGCAGCGTATCCACCAGGTGATTGAGGAACTCAACTACCGGCCCAATCGCATTGCCCAGAGTTTGAAGGCGCGAAACAGCCGCATGCTGGGGTGTCTGGTCAGTGATATTTCCAGCCCCTTTTCGTCCATCATCGTCAAGGGCATCAACAGTGTGTGTACACAGGCGGGTTACCAGCTTTTGCTGGTGGACAGCGAGGACGACCCGGAACGGGAACGCACCGGTATTCAGGATCTTCTGGAAAATCAGGTGGACGGCCTGATCGTTAACACCACCGGGCAGAACGATGAGTATCTGCTCTCCCTGTATCAAAAGGGCATTCCTCTCGTATTGGCGGATCGGTGTCTGTCGGCTGCGGGGATGATTGATACTGTGGCCACCGAAAACTATCACGTCACCTATCAGTGCATCACCTATCTGCGGGGGCTGGGGTACGAACAGGTTGCGTTTTTTACGCAGGGCAACCGCAATGTCGCGCCCCGAATTCTTCGGTTTCAAGCATATTGCGACGCGATGCGGGAGAATTTTCATCTCGCGGGCGAAGAGCGCCTGTATCAATTTCAACTGGATAGCACGGCGGACTGCGTGGAAAAACTTCGGGCCTATCAGGCACGATACCCCGGTCAGCGTCTGGCGGTGTTTGCCGTCAACGGCGTAGCCATGCTCCATATGCTGCAAGGCATTCAGCAGGCGGGCATCTGCATCGGCAAGGATTTTGGTGTTTGTGGATTCGACGACTGGGGCTGGGCCGATTTGATCCCCCCCGGAATCACCACGATTACGCAGGATTCTTGGGAAGTAGGTCGTCGCTCTGCGGAGCTTTTGCTCAAGCGTATTCAAGGCACAGGCCCAGTGGGGCCGGTCTACGAAGAGCTGCCGAACCGGCTGATTATTCGTGGTTCCACAGTTTCCGGCTAATACTTTTCGGCTTAAGAGGTCGGAAGTCTTTCTTTTGGAGAAAAATGAAATCGGTTTCATGAAACGGTTTCATAAGCAAATCTCCTTTTTTACCCATTGATCTGGGATGAACAAAGGTTGTTTCCGGCAAACGTCGGTACAATATAAATAGGCAAGATCCAAAATTTAAGGAGGAAAAGAGTATGTTCAGCAAAAAATCCGCTCTTGCAACATTATTGGCAGGCACCATGGCGCTTTCTCTTGCCGCATGTGGCAGCAGCAACGCCGCCGGCAGTGCCGCGGCATCCGGCAGTGGTGCCACGGCCTCGTCTGCCGCAGCCACAGATGGCGCGAAGATCGGCCAGACCGTTCTCAAGTGCTCCTTCAACCAGTCTATCGACAACCCCGAGGCACAGACGGTAGTGGAGTTGAGCGACAAGCTCTATGACGCCACCGAGGGCCGCTATTCCATCGAGGTATATCCCAACGAGCAGCTGGGCCCCCAGAAGGAATCTCTGGAGCTGGTTGAAACCGGCGCTGTGGAAATGGCCGTCGTCGCCAACTCTCTGGTTGAGAACGTGAACTCCGACTTTGCCATTATCGGCTGCCCCTATGTATACGACAGCGTTGACCACCAGCAGAAGGTGTTCCAGTCCGGCGCGCTGGACGAGCTGTATGCCACCACGGAGTCTTCCGGCTTTACCGTGCTGGCTGCTTACAGCCTCGGGCCCCGTTGCGTGTATGGCAAAAAGCCCGTCACCTCTCCCGCCGACTTGGCCGGTATGAAGATCCGCGTCATGCAGTCCGACACCATGGTTCAGATGATGAACAACATGGGCGGCGTGGGCACTCCCATGGGTCAGGGCGATGTGTACTCCGCGATTCAGGCCGGTACTCTGGACGGTGCTGAAAACAACATCATTACTTACACGGATTTGAAGCAGTATGAGGTTGCTCCCTATTTCTCTGAGACCAACCACCTGATGATTCCCGATGAACTGATTATCAACACCAACCTGCTTAAGGGTATGAGCGAGGCTGACCAGAAGGCTCTGAAGGAAGTCGCCACCGAATCTGTCAACACCATGTTCACCCTGTCTGCGCAGCTGCGCGACGAGTACTATGCCAAGTGCGAGAACGAGCTGGGCGTCACCATTACCAAGGTTGACATCGCTCCCTTCCAGGAAAACCTCAAGGACTTCATTCAGGAAGTCGCCAATCGCAGCGATATGACCAAGGCCATCTACACCGCTATTCAGGAGCAGCGGTAATTTCAAGCGATTTTTCGCAGAAACGGAGGCCCGCAGGTTCTGCGGGCCTCCCCTACTAAAAGGATCAAACCCCATTCCCATTTACGTTGGTCGCTTTGGCGATCTCGTCCATTATGAAAGAGAGGGAACCTTTCTTATGCAAATACTTTCGACCGTTAAGCGCGGCATCGACAAAATCATGGAGTGGTGCTGCATCATCATTCTGGCGATCATGACCGTTTTGGTGACCTATCAGGTCATCACCCGCTACTGCTTTAACAAGCCCAGCGCAATTTCCGAAACGCTTGCTCAATACCTGTTTGTCTGGATGATTATGTTTGGCAGCGCCTATGTGTTTGGTCTGCGGGAGCATCTGGACATCACGGTTCTGAAGGATCGCATGAATCCGCCGGTCCGTCTGGCCGTGGAGATTCTGACGAATCTCACACTGCTGGTTTTCGCCGGTGCAGTCATGATCCACGGCGGCCTGAAGGGCGCCCTGAATCAGATGGGTACCGTGGACGCCGCGCTGCAGATCCCCATGGGTGTGATCTACATCGCCGTGCCGTTCTGCGGCGTCATTACCCTGTTTTACGCTGTCTATAACTGCGTTCTCGCAGTGCAGGAATACAAAAATCACACGGCCCGGTCCAGCGATGGCACCGCCGGCACGATGTAAGGAGGCGGAGAAATGATGAGTCAAGCTGCATTAGCCGGCCTAATTATGGTGATCGGCATCGTGATCACTTTGGCACTGGGCTTTCCCATCGGTCTGAGCATCGGTGCAAGCTCCGCCGCCTCTATTCTGGTCATTCTCCCCTTCGATCAGGCAATGATCACTGCGGCGCAGCGGTTTTTTACCGGCGCGAATTCCTTCTCCCTGCTGGCAATTCCCTTCTTTGTGCTGGCAGGCAACATTATGAATAACGGCGGCATCGCCAAGCGGCTGATTGGCTGCGCCCGGTTGGTAGCCCACCGGCTGCCCGGCGATCTGGCTCAGACCAACATTGTCGCCAATATGCTCTTCGGCGCCATCTCCGGTTCCGGCGTGGCCGCCGCCTCTGCTATGGGCAGCATTCTGCGCCCCATGGAAGAAGAAGAGGGTTATGCCAGCGAGTTTTCCGCCGCTGTGAACATTGCTTCCGGCCCGACCGGCATGATGATTCCCCCCAGCAACATCATGATCGTCTATTCCACCGTGGCGGGTTCCGTGTCCATTGCCGCGCTGTTCATGGCCGGTTATGTGCCGGGTATCCTGTGGGGCATCGGCTGCATGATCCTCACCGCCATTATGGCGAAAAAGCGGGGATACATCAGCAAGGAGCACTACTCCCTGTCCACCACGCTGAAAGTCTTGTGGCAGGGCATCCCCAGCCTGCTGCTGATCGTCATCGTCATCGGTGGTATTCTCAAGGGTATTTTCACCGCCACAGAAGGCTCCGCCATCGCCGTGGTGTACTCTCTGGTTCTGGGCGTGATCTACCGCAATATCAAGTTCAAGGATCTGCCCAAGATTCTGCTCAGCTCTGTGAAGACCACGGCCGTGGTGGAGTTCTTGGTCTGCGTGTCCTCCATCATGAGCTGGGTCATGTCCTTTGCAAAGATTCCCCAGATGATCGCCAACGGAATGCTGGGTCTGAGCCACAACCCTATTGTCATTCTGCTCATCATGAATCTGATTCTGCTGATTGTGGGTACGTTTATGGACCCCACTCCCGCCGTTTTGATCTTCACTCCGATTTTCCTGCCCATCGTCCAGAGCTTCGGTATGACTACGGTCCACTTCGGTCTGATGATGGTCATGAACCTGTGCGTCGGCACCATCACTCCTCCGGTGGGCGCAATTCTGTTCGCCGGATGCAAAATCGGTAATGTCAAGATCGAGCAGGTCATCCGAATGCTTCTGCCGTTCTTCGGCGTCGTGATCGTAGCGCTGCTGTTTGTCACGTTTATTCCCGCGCTGTCCATGGCTCTGCCCACCGCGCTGGGTTTGACCGCTGCTCCGGCCAGCATGCTCTTTGTGGGTGCGTAAGCTCTTTGAGGAAGGATATCATCTGAAATGAACGAGAATCCAAAAATTATCATCTGCGACTGCGACCACAACAACGTGGACGTGGAGGCAGGCACATTTACAGCCGCTGGGCAGGACTTCAAGTGGCTCCACTGCCAGACCCAGCAGGAGGTTATTGACCAGTGTCAGGGCGCGGTGTGCTTTTTGAACCAGTACGCCCGGATGGACGAGGTCATCTTCAAAGCCATCCCCACCCTGAAATTGATTGTACGGTACGGCGTGGGCGTGGACAACGTGAATCTGGCCGACGCCACTAAATACGGCGTGCAGGTATGCAACGTGCCGGACTACGGCATGAACGAGGTGGCCGATCAGGCCATGGCGCTGATGCTGAGCGTGGTACGCAAGACTTGGCTGCTGGGAAACCGGGTTCAGGCCGGTGCATGGGACTACGCCGAGTCCATTCCTGTGCGGCGGCTGTCCACCCTGACGGTGGGCATTGTGGGAACCGGGCGCATCGGCTCGGAATTTGCAAAGCGCCTGCGGCCCTTCGGCTGTAAAATCATTGCCTTTGACACCGGTTATCCCCAGCCCAGCCGCCACTTCCCCGCGAACATCGAATATTGCAGCTTCTTGGAGGACCTGTTGAGCCAATCCGACGTGGTGTCCCTGCACTGTTCGCTCAATGCGGACAACCAGTGCATGATGAACGAAAAGACCTTTGCTCAGATGAAGGACGGGTCCTATTTTATCAACGTTTCCCGGGGCGGTCTGGTGGACGAGGCCGCGCTGGACGCGGCGCTCGACTCCGGTAAGCTGGCCGGCGCAGGCATCGACGTGGTGACCACAGAGCCGCTGGATCGGACCAGTCCCTTGTTCCGCCACCCCAACCTGCTTATCACGCCCCACATGGCTTGGTACTCTGAGGAGGCCGCTCTGGAGCTTAAGCGCAAGTGCGCGGAGGAGGCCGTCCGCTTCCTGAACGGCGAATCCCCCCGCTATCCTGTTAACACCCTTTAAATCTGGCTTTTCTGGAGGCAATTTTAATGAGAGCGATCATATACGAAGGCGCGAATCAAATCGCGGTAAAAGAAGTCCCCACGCCCCAGCCCAAAGAGGGCTGGGCGCTGGTGAAGGTGTCCCACGCGGGCATCTGCGGCACGGACGTGAATATCTATTCCGGCTTCCACCCCCGGGCAGCGGCTCCGCTGGTAATGGGGCACGAGTTCTCCGGCACACTGGAGAGCGACGGCGTTCCCGGCGTGGCAAAGGGGATGCGGGTAACCGTGTATCCCCTGCTGTCCTGCGGCCGCTGCATGCCTTGCCAAGAGGGCAACGCCCATGTGTGCAACACGCTGGGCCTGCTGGGCATCGACTGCGACGGCGGCTTCGGCGAATATGTGCAGGTTCCTGTGGAGAGCATCATCCCGCTGGAGGACCGGGTGTCCTTTAAGATGGGCGCGCTGGTGGAGCCGGTGGCCGTTTGTGTCCATGCGCTGCGGGAACGGGGTTTTACCCCCGGCGATAACGCGCTGGTCATCGGCTGTGGAGCCATTGGCCTTTGCACCGCGCTGACGCTGCGGGTATTCGGCGCGTCCTCCGTGTTACTGTTTGAAAATGATCCCTTCCGCGCCGAGCTTGCTCGAAGCATGGGCTTCGAGGTCGTATCCACCGCGGGAATGGACGTGGAAGAATACTGTAAGTCCCGCACCGGCGGAAACGGATTCGACTGGGTGATGGACTGCGCGGGCGTGCAGCCGGTGGCCAACATGCTGTTGGACGCGGTGAAGGTACACGGTCACATTCTCATCATTGCCTCCTACCCCAAGCCCGCCAGTATGCCCTTCATCAAGGGTATGTTCAAGGAAATCACCATTGAGTTTACCCGGGTCTATCGGCGGAAGGATTTCGCCGTGGCGGCGCAGATTGTGGCCGCAGACCCGAATTTTGAAAAGGTCGTCACCCATGTTCTGCCCGTCCAAGACGCGCAGAAGGGCTTCGATCTGGCCATGACCAAAGGCTCCAACGCTATCAAGGTCATGTTTACGTTTGAATGAGGAGGGAGCCATATGACTTCTCTGTTTGATCTCTCCGGCAAGCGGGCGCTGGTTACCGGAGGCGGCCGGGGTCTGGGTCTGGGCATGGCCACGGGCCTTGCCGAGGCCGGAGCCAAAGTCGTAATCATCGGTTCCAGCGCCGCAGCGGAAAAAAGCGCACAGGCGCTGCGGGAAAAGGGGCTGGACGTAACCGGTCTGCGGGGCGACCTCTCCGACCGGGACGGGCTTCCCGTACTGTTCGATCAGGCGGTGGCTCTGTTGGGCGGCGGCATCGATATTCTGCTAAACAACGCAGGCGTTCAGCGCCGCAACCACTGCGAGGACTTTACGCTGGAGGACTGGGACACGGTTTTGAACGTGAACCTTTCCACCGTGTTTGTTCTGTGCCAGCTGGCAGGCCGAAAAATGCTGGCGCAGGGCGGTGGAAAAATCATCAACATGGCCTCCATGCTCAGCTTTTTCGGCGGCTTCACCGTCCCGGCCTATGCGGCCAGCAAGGGCGGCGTGGCCCAGCTGACCAAGGCGCTGAGCAATGAGTGGGCCGGAAAGAATATTCAGGTCAATGCCATTGCCCCCGGCTATATGGACACCGAGATGAACACCGCTCTGGTGAACGACGAGGGGCGCAACGCGGAAATTTTGGGCCGCATCCCCGCCCACCGCTGGGGCAGGCCCGAGGATATGAAGGGACTGGCGGTCTTTTTGGCCAGCCATGCCTCCGACTATATCACCGGCGCCGTCATTCCCGTGGACGGCGGCTATCTGGCGAAATAAGAAAGGAAATCGCTATGAATGTAAAAGAGCTGGGCTTTGAACTGGCCCATGTGGGTATTAATCAGGAAAACGCCGTCGAGGCGAAAGCCACCGCAGATCTGCTGTGCGACCTTTTCGGCTTCTCCCCGCGGGAAACCGAGGGTTCCTTCTTCACCGATGAGTATTTTGAAGTGATGAAGTCGGAATTTCTGGGCCGTCTGGGCCATGTGGCTATCCGCACCGTTGACACTGAAAAGGCCATGGCCTATCTCATGACCAAGGGCATCGCCTTTGACGAAAGCACCGCGGGCCGCGGCCCCGACGGAAAAATCCGCGTGATCTACTTCGCAAAGGATATCGCGGGCTTTCGCTTCCATTTGACACAAAAAGCATAAGGAGGATATCATGGATATTCGTTATTCCGCCAACCAGCGGGACGTGAAGCGCTATACCACCGAGGAGCTGCGAAACGAGTTCCTCATTGAAAATCTCTACCAGCCCGATCAGGTCACCGCCGTTTACTCCCATGTGGACCGGATGGTGGTGCTGGGCATTCTGCCGGTGAACAAGACCGTTCCCATCGATCAGGGCATCGACGTGTGGGCCAATTTCGGCACGCACTACTTTCTGGAGCGCCGGGAGGCGGGCGTCTTCAATCTCGGTGGCCCCGGTGTAATCGAGGCCGACGGCGCGCAGTATGAACTGGGCTTTGAAGACTGCCTGTACATTACCAAGGAGACGAAGTCCGTCACCTTCACCAGCAAGGACTCCCAGAATCCCGCCCGGTTCTATCTGGTGTCCGCTCCCGCTCACAAGGTCTGCAAAACCACCTTTATCTCCATGAAGGACGCCAACAAGCGTCCCTGCGGAGCCGCAGAGACTTCTAACAAGCGGGTCATCAACCAGTTTATCCACCCCGACGTGCTGGAAACCTGCCAACTGTCCATGGGTCTGACCCAGCTGGAGCCGGGTTCTGTCTGGAACTCCATGCCCGCCCACACCCATGAGCGCCGGATGGAGGTCTACACCTATTTTAATATTCCCGAAGGCAATGTGGTGTTCCACATGATGGGCCAGCCGCAGGAAACCCGCCATCTGGTGATGCAGAATTTTGACGCGGTGATCTCCCCTTCCTGGTCGCTTCACTGTGGCTGCGGCACCAGCAACTATACGTTTATCTGGGCCATGGGCGGCGAAAATCAGGCCTTTGACGACATGGATAACATTAATATTCCAGATATGCGCTGAGAGAGAAGGATCATCATGACTATGGATAAACTATTCCGTCTGGACGGCAAGGTGGCTTTGGTCACCGGCGCCACCCACGGAATCGGCTTTGCCATCGCGCAGGCGCTGGCACAAGCCGGAGCGAAAATCGCCTTTAACGGCCACAGCCCGGTCCGGCTGAAAGAGGCGGAGGACAAATACCGCGCGGAGGGAATCAACGCCAAGGGCTACCTCTGCGACGTGACGGATGAAGATGCCGTTGGAAACATGGTGGCCGCGATTGCAAAGGATCTTGGCCCTGTGGACATCCTGGTAAACAACGCCGGCATCATCAAGCGGGTTCCCATGACCGAAATGACCGCCGCCGAGTTCCGTCAGGTGGTGGATGTGGATTTGAACGCGCCGTTCATCGTGTCCAAGGCCGTTCTGCCCGGCATGATCGAAAAGGGCCACGGAAAGATCATCAACATCTGCTCCATGATGAGTGAGCTGGGCCGGGAGACTGTCTCTGCCTACGCCGCCGCCAAGGGCGGACTGAAGATGCTGACCCGCAACATCTGCTCTGAATTTGGCGAGGCCAACATTCAGTGCAACGGCATCGGCCCCGGCTATATTGCCACCTCCCAGACCGCGCCCCTGCGGGAGCGGCAGGCGGACGGCAGCCGCCATCCCTTTGACCAGTTCATCATCTCCAAGACTCCTGCGGGCCGCTGGGGAACCGTGGAGGATCTGATGGGTCCGGCGGTATTTCTGGCCTCCGATGCGTCTGATTTCGTCAACGGCCATGTGCTGTATGTAGACGGCGGAATTCTGGCCTATATCGGCAAGCAGCCCTGAGGGAGAAACTCAGATGGAAAAGAGAATTTTAACCGCCGGGGAACCCATGGGCCTGTTTATTGCCCAAGAGGAAGCCCGGCTTGAAAATGTGCGCCATTTCAGCACCTCCGTGGCAGGGGCCGAGTTCAATGTGGCGGTGGGTCTGACCCGGCTGGGCCACAAGGTCGGCTACCTCAGCAAGGTGGGAAACGACCCCTTCGGCCGCCAGATCGTCAACTGCATGAATGAAAACGGCATTGACACCTCCCTCACCAAAATTGACCCGGACAACCGCACCGGCTTTATGCTCAAGAGCAAGACCAGTCAGGGCGATCCGGACATCTATTATTACCGCAAGGGTTCCGCCGCCTCTACCCTCAGTCCCGAGGATCTGACGGGACTGGACATAACCGCGTGGGACGCTTTGCATCTCACCGGCATCCTCCCCGCCGTGTCGGAAATGGCGCGCGCCGCCGTATTTGAACTGATCCGGGCGGCAAAGGCGGCGGGCATCCCCGTCTTCTTTGACCCCAACCTCCGTCCGCAGCTGTGGCCCAGCCAAGAGATGATGGTGAAAACCATCAACGAATTGGCCTCCATGGCAGACTATGTCCTCCCCGGAGAAAACGAAGGGAAGACACTCTGCGGCAGCGCCGACCCAGAAACCATCGGAAACTTTTACCTAAGTCTCGGTTCCGGCGCGGTCATCGTTAAAACCGGCGCCAGCGGTGCGGACACCTATACGAAAACAGGCTCCTTTCACACAGATGCCTATCCCCCCGATCAGATCGTGGACACCGTGGGCGCGGGAGACGGATTTGCAGCCGGAGTCATCAGCGGCGTGATGGAGGGGCTTTCCATGGAGGAGGCCGTTCAGCGGGGCAGCGCCATCGGCACCATCCAGATTATGCACGTCAGCGACAACGAGGGTCTGCCCACCCGCGAGGAGCTGAATCGCTTTATGAACACCCACCGGCAAGGAGGGAAACGCGTATGACCCCAGAAGAAATCCTCTATCAGGTTGGCATCGTGCCCGTCATCAAAATGGACGACGCGGCCCACGCCGTGCCGCTGGCAAAAGCGCTTGCAAAGGGCGGTCTTCCTGCTGCGGAAATCACCTTCCGCAGTGCTGCGGCGGCGGACTCCATTCGGGCCATCGCCAAGGGCTGCCCGGAGTTGTTCGTCTGCGCAGGAACGGTGTTGACGCCGCAGCAGGCACAAGAGGCCGTGGACGCCGGAGCAAAGGCGGTCATCAGTCCCGGTACCAATTTAGAAACCGTACGCTGGTGCGTGAAAAACGGCGTTCCAGTGATTCCCGGCTGTGCCACCCCCTCTGAAGTGGAGAGCAACATGCGGGAGGGATTGAAGCTGGTAAAACTGTTTCCCGCCGAGGTGGTGGGCGGTACCGCCATGCTCAAAGCACTGGCAGGCCCCTACGCCGCCATGAAATTTATGCCCACTGGCGGCGTCAAGCCCGGCAATGTGCAGGATTATCTGCGCCTTGCCAATGTAACGGCCTGCGGCGGCACATGGATTGTTCCCGGAGAGTTGCTGTCCGGGGAAAATTTTGATAAAATCGAACAGCTGGCGCGGGAAGCCGCGATCCTTCGCGATCAGGTACGCTGAGAAGAAAAACAGGAGGCCGCAATGGAAGAACTGGGAAACCGGGAAGATGTGTATCGGCAGATTCTGCCGTTATTCGAGTCCGACTGGCTGAAGGCCTGCGCCTTTGGCGAGGAGTTTCGCAACGAATGGAAGCGCGTGCTGCGCGGAGCTGCCCGAAACGATCAGCCGTATTCCCCAGAGACGCCGGAGGCGGTCTTTCCTGTAACCCATAGCTTTCAAGGTGTCCCCTTCACATTTCATTTCGATCAGAAACGGCTGTACGGCTGGTACTGCGAGGACTGCAAACTGAAGGAGCGGCGGGTGTTTCAGCCCCGGGAGCTGACTCGCAGCGGAGCGGACGGCTCGGTGGGTATTGGGCAGTCCAAGCTGCATTGGGACGCCGACGCACCTGAACCGGCGGTGCCGGAGGAGGGAAAGGAGATCATTGCCTGTTCCCTTCCCGGCTTTCCGCCGCCGCTGTGGGTGGTCTATGGGAACCGTCGTGTAGAGGGTGGTTTCCACGGATTTTTAAAACCAACCAAGCTCCGCGTTCTGCTGATTCAGGCGGAGTTTGCTCCCGCGTTTCTTGGCAGCGCTTTTGAGGTGTGTCTCTATCTTTTTTGGATGGATTGCTGTATTTTGATGGAGAATCAATCCAAACTGAAACCGGACAGCCTGCGTCCACTGCTGCATATTTTCCGCCGCCCTTCCATGCTCACATTGAAGGGGCTGGTGTGAGCCGCCGCCCGGCGGGAGGAAGGTGTCTTTCTTCCGGGCGCGGCAGAGTCCTTTGCCCGAACAAGGGCAGCTGGCGGGTTAAAATAAAACACAAAAAAATTAAAAATATTTGAAAAATCACTTGCATATTCTGTAACGATGTGCTATTCTAAATAAGCTGATTTGCAGCAAGTGATATCCGGGTGTAGCGCAGTTGGTAGCGCACTTGACTGGGGGTCAAGGGGTCGTGAGTTCAAGTCTCGCCACTCGGACCATGCAGAGTGTCCTTATAGGATCTGAGGATCTTATTAAGGGCACTTCGCTTTTTTATACGCAAAATTGAATCAAGCGGTTTGTGCCGGGGCGTAGTTGACAGCTACGCCCTTTCTTGTTTCCATGAGGATGTCGGCCTCGGGGATTTTCCGGCGATCTGGCACATCAAACGCGCCGATGCAGTTGTAGAAATTTGTGACCCGCTGGGTGGCAACGCCGTCCTCGTCCTTTTCGGCATGATACACTTCAATGTGGTCGATCAGCTCCGTCACCATAGGCGTACTTTCTTTTGCAATCAGGTGTCCGCACAAGATGGGACGTATGCACATAGTATGGACTATTCTTACAGACTATGAAGGTAAGGAGTAGCTTATGGTAAGTTTATCTTTGATACATGTTTTATATCTGGCGCTTATTGTGATTTTTCTGGTGGTCATGGCTTGTAAAAAAAGCATTGTGATTCCATGTGCTCTTGGCATCGTCCTACTTGGCGCAATCGTAACCAGAAGCCCAATTGGTGCCATTCAGGCCCTGTTTAACGCGTTAGTCTGGGCAGGTTCCGAGTTCTTGGGAATCATTGTGGTCATCGCACTGGTGGTGGCCATGAGCCGGTCCCTCAGCTCCATTGGGGCGGATCGGCTGTTAATTTCTTCGCTGAAACATCGGATGGGAGGACCCAGATCGGCTTTCTTTATTCTCGGTTTTGTGATGTTTGCCGTATCCATCTGTGTATGGCCATCCCCCGCTGTGGCGCTGGTGGGCACGCTTCTTCTGCCCATGGCTGTAAAAACTGGGATGCCCGTTCTTTGGGCGGCAGTTGTTATGAACATATTTGGACACGGTATGGCTCTGTCCGGCGACTTTTTTATTCAGGGTGCGCCTACAATTACCGCCAAAGCGGCCGGTTCGGATGTTGGAACTTTGATGTCCCAGTCGGTGCTGCTGTGGAGTGTTATGTGTGTGGTAACGGCGGCAGTGGCCTTTTTCTGCTACTGCCGGGATATGCGAACCTCCCCGGTGCAGGCCGTTGATATGGCTGCGGTACAAATGAAGCCTGTGGGGAAGTTTGCACCGCTGATGGCCGTGCTGACGCCAATCGTTTATTTGGGGAATATTGCCGTCATGCTGGTATTTAAGCTTCAGGGCGGTGATGCAACAGCACTGGTCGGCGGATCTGCATTACTTTTGCTGGTGTTGTGCGCTTGTCTGGATAACGGTGTCTCTCACGCCTTTGACGATGTGGGAGATTACCTAAAAGAGGGCTTTGGCTTCAGCATAAAAATCTTTGCCCCGGTCATTGTCATTGGCGGTTTCTTTTTCTTGGGCGGTGAAGGCGGCAGTCAGGCAGTATTTGGCAGTCAGATGACAGGAATTTTAAGCGACATTGGCAGGTATATTGCAGAAAATGTTCCTGTCAATCGTTTTTCTGCAATGCTTACGCAAGCTGTGGTAGCGATCGTTACAGGTCTGGATGGTTCCGGCTTTTCAGGATTGCCTATTGTGGGTGCAACGGCCAAAACGTTTGCAGATGCTTTACCGCTGAACAAGGAAGTTCTGGCCTCTATGGGGCAAATCATCACCATCTGGGTCGGCGGTGGCACCCTGATACCGTGGGCGGTTGTTCCGGTTGCTGCCATTTGTGATGTCAGTCCGGCGGAACTGGTTCGTAAAAACTTTATCCCGGTGGTCTGCGGATTAGTGTCTGTTGCGGTTGTAACGCTTTTCCTATTGTAATCCTGTTAAATAGCATTCAAAAGATAGGTTCAAAGAAAATAACAGATAAAGATGCACGCGGTCATGGCAAGAATAAACGGGGTAACCGTAATCTGCGCTTATCCTTTATTTTTTAACGGTTCAGCTGATACCGGCATATCTACTACATTTTCAAAGCAAATCAAAGATATAGAAACCGCCGCAGCTATATGCTGCGGCGGTTTTTGATTAGTTAGCGCATCGGTAAGAATTTAGCGGTCAGCGTCAAAACATCCGCACCGGCAGCAGAGACGACGCTCCACGCGCAAGCGTTACGCTGGCGGATGGTATGGATAATGTTGCCCGAAGTGTGTTGATAACCATCTGTCGCAATTCAAAAGTGGGTTACAAAATACAGGCATCCTTAAAATACGAGTGGCCCGCCTGAAGGAATCTATGTTATGCCGACATCGGGAGTTAATGACTTGCTTAATCGAGCGAATGGTTCGCTTTCTCTTTTTAATTGCCTCCCATTTCGTTTCAGCAAAAGCAAAAGCCTGGAACCATAACGGCTCCAGGCTTTTTCAACGTGATGGGGAGTCCCGTGCTCTCCTCGTTCTCAAAAGAGGAATCCGTACAGCCCCACCGCTTGGGCGGGGCTGTCCCAAACTAGGCCACCCAGTTCCCGATTCGCATTATACGCGCTTTTTGTGGGCTGTTACGGCCAGCACCAGCAGCATCAGCACCACACCGAACGGAAGCGCCAGCCATGTGGGAATGCCTGCCGCAGACAAAACTCCCGCCGCGATGTAGGTCACGCAGCTCACTGCCGCCGCCGTCAGAGCGTAGGGCAGCTGGGTGGAGACGTGATTCACATGGTCGCACTGCGCTCCGGCAGAGGCCATGATGGTGGTGTCGGAGATAGGCGAACAATGGTCACCGCACACCGCGCCCGCCATGCAGGCAGAGACGCACACAATCGCCAGCGGATTCCCGCCGTCCAGCGGAAACACGCTGAGTACGATGGGAATCAGGATACCGAAGGTACCCCAAGACGTGCCGGTGGCAAAGGCCAAAAAGCACCCGATTACAAACACGATGGCAGGCAGCAGAATCTGAAACCCGGTGGCGGAGTTCTTCACCACAGCGGCAACAAACTCCCGCGCGCCCAAAGAGTCGGTCATGGCCTTCAAGCTCCAAGCAAAGGTGAGAATCATAATGGCGGGAACCATGGCCTTAAAGCCCTCGGGGATGCAATCCATCATTTCCTTGAACTTCATCCGGTCGCGGGCAAAATAGAACACCACGGTAAACGCCAGACCAAAGGCACTTCCCAGCAGCAATCCCACAGAGGCGTCAGACCCCGAGAAGGCATCCACAAAACTGGCGCCGGAGAAGAAGCCGCCGGAATAGATCATGCCGATTACGCAGAACACAACCAGCACCACGATGGGCGCCACCAAATCCAGCACAGTTCCGTTTTCCGCTGCGGCACCCTCGTCTGCCTCGGCGTAAGGGTTCTTGCCGGAGAAGAGATCGCCCTTTGCGGCATTGGCCTCGTGGGCGGCCATGGGACCAAAATCCACTTTCATCACGACCAGCCCCACCATCATCACAATGGTCAGCAGCGCGTAGTAGTTATACGGGATAGCCCGAATAAACAGGGCAAGACCCGATCCATCATCCACAAATCCGCTAACCGCGGCAGCCCAAGAGGAAATGGGCGCAATGATACACACCGGCGCGGCGGTGGCGTCAATCAAATAGGCCAGCTTGGCCCGGGAAACCTGATGGCTGTCCGTCACAGGACGCATCACGCTGCCCACGGTGAGGCAGTTGAAATAGTCGTCAATAAAGATCAAAATACCCAGCACAATCGTGGCCAGCTGCGCACCCACCCGGGTCTTGATATTTTTCGCGGCCCAGCGGCCAAAGGCGGCGGAGCCGCCCGCCCGGTTCATCAGGCACACCATGGCCCCCAGAATCACCAGAAATGCCAGAATACCCACATTGTACCCGTCGGACAAGACGGAAACGATGCCGTCCTGAAACACATGGGTGACCGTTCCCTCGAACGCAAAACCGGACCACAGCAGTCCGCCGGTTAAAATGCCAAGGAAAAGGGAGGAATAAACCTCTTTGGTAACGAGTGCCAGCCCGATGGCCACTACCGGCGGCAGAAGCGACCAGATCGTCTGGTAAAACTGGGGCGCCGCCCCAGTTCCCTCTTCGGCCGCAAGTGCCGGGACTGCCAGCAGGACCAGCACCACAACAGCCAGTCCCGCCGCCGCTCCCACCCGGCGCGTCTTGTTTTTCATGAAACCCCTCCAAAAAAATAAAGTCATGACGTTCCGTCATGACTTCATACATTTGGAGTGTACGAATCACGACAGCGCTCCGCCCCGATTAGGGGGCGACAGTCCGGCGGATGTTCTCCGACGGCCCGACTCCGTCTCCCGTCAGGCCACGGAAGGCGAAACCTCGGCGGCAGTCCCTTTCCCGTCCCCATCGGCCTGTGTTGGGGGGACGCTACTCTTGGCTGCCGCGCCTCTATCATGCAATACGCATTATTATAGCAAATTCCCTATGATTGTCAACCGTTGACGTAAAAAAACGCTGCTTCCGCTATTTTCCGCTTTTATTTTACATGGGAAAGCAGTTCTCCCACCCGGGACTCCCCGTATACAGGAATACCGTTTGCCTCCAGCAGTTCCGCTGTCACACCGTCCCCTGCGGTAAGGCCGCTGAAAAAGGTTCCGTCGTGGATGATTCCTCTTCCACAGGAGGGGCTGCGCTCCTTCAGCACCGCCGCCTCGCAGCCGTATTTCCGGGCCAGCTCCAGCGTGACCTCCGCGCCCCGGCGGAATTGGGCCGTCACATCCCCACCCTCTCGGGTGAAAACACCCTCTCCCCGGCGCTCTGCGGGCAGGCGGGGTGTGGAAAGTCCCCCCAGCTGCTCGGGGCAGACGGGAATGCAGGTGTGCTGTTTCAACAGCGCCTCCATCTCCGGGCAGGACTTTGACGCCCCGTCATATCGGCAGGGAACGCCCAAAAGGCACGCGGAAACCAACAATTTCATCCCGTTCACTTTCCCCTCTGCTGCTCTTCGATGGCCCGCCGCTCCTTTTGCAGCTCTGCAAACAGCGCAATGCCATCCCATTCCTGATTCCACGCGGTCAGCACCGCTTTGTAGCACTCCGGACCGATCCCGGCCCGCCGCAAAGCGGGCAGAATTTCGTCCACCTGCGCGTCCATGTCGCAGAAAATCATCATCCGGCCTCCCAGCTTCCCGGAGAACACGCCCTCCCGGGCGGGACGGGTCTTCCGCCCCACCAACGCGCCGATGGGCGTGCGCCAGCCGTCATGCCAAATGGGCTTCACCTCCGCTTGAAACGGACCGGCGGCAGCCTTCACCGCCAGAATATCGGTCAGTTCCTCAAAGCCATAGAGCAAAATTGTTCCCGCCATCTCGATTCCTCCCCGGCGTTTTAAAATTGATAATTCCAAATATCCAGCTTCTGCCCGTCCCGGCAAAAGCTGCCGGGCTGACTGCCGATGCGCTGAAAGCCCAAATTGTTTAATATCCGCACACTGGCGGCGTTTTCTTCCACTGCGTCTGCCAGTACAACTGCGTCCGGCTGCCGGCGAAGCAGCGCCGCCAGCGCCATCCGGGCGGCGGACAGGCCCACGCCCCGTCCCCATACCTCCGGTAAAAGCTGATAGAAAAAGCCAAACCTACCGGCTTCCACCGGCGGACAACCGGCAATCCCCGCAAACCGTCCGCTCTCTAAAACAGCGAACACCGTGGGCGACGGAAGCGCCGCCTGCGCCGCCAGCAAGCGGGAAAGCCGCTCGTTTGCCTCTGCCGGACCGCAAGGCGCAGAAACGTTGGTATAGCGGATCACTTCTTCGCTTCCCCAAAGCTCCGCCAGCCCCGCCAGATGATCCCTAGACAGCGGCTCAATGGTCAGACCCGTGGACAGCGGTTTCCCATTCAAGGCCGCCTCCGCCAATCGTTCCCCCTCGTAGCGCAGCTTCAGGGAGAAAAAGGGCGCGTTGGATTCCAGCAGGTCCAAAAAAATACGGTCGCCCTGCCATAGCGGGAGCCCCCGCAGCGCCTGCTTTTCGATCCACTGCAAATCTCCTTCGTCACAGACAATCTGCTCCCCCGTCCAATCGGTGGCAGTGAACAGGTGCATGTACTCCCCTTCCCAAGTGTCGGAGAGGAAGGTGACAATGCCCCGATAGCGCCAAGCGGTCAGCGTCAGACCGGTTTCCTCCCGCGTTTCCCGCAGAGCGCACTCCTCCGGTGTCTCGCCGTCTAAAAACTTCCCGCCCACGCCGATCCATTTATCGTGATTCAGGTCGTTTTTCTTTTTTACGCGGTGGAGCATCAGGTATTGGTTCCCCCGCTCCAGATAACACAAAGTGGTGTTCAGCACAGCCGGTTCCCTCCATAAGTATTTTTTACACTGCACCATCGGCGCGTGCGCCGTTATGGTATGTTTTTTTAATTGTAGGTATAATAACCGCTCTGCGGTTATTATACCCGGTTTTTTGCAAATGGCAAGCGCGGCGCGGAACGGCCCCACCATTGTCCGGCGAATTGCCCGTCCCGCGCCGCGCGCGAAAAGCATTTTCAGGTTTTGTACTGGCAATCAGGCGTTTTTCCGGTAGAAGCAGTTGCCCACCAGCATAAACGCCGCGTAAACCGCCAGATAGTAAAATACCTTTACACCGTATCCGGCGAAGGCAGCGTACACCATGAACAAGCAGCCGCAAAGGCCCAGTGCGGGCATCACGAACCGTTTGAAGCCGTTCAGATCACGCTCCTTACGCATAAACTGGATGAACATGATGACGTACATGCCGTACAGCGTGATGATGGGCAGCTCTGAGGAATCGAAGCAAAACGGCCCAAACCAGCCTGCCGTCAAATTTGCCCCGTAGAAATACAGCAGCCAGAACGCGGCGAAGGCCAAGGACAAAATGGCGGAATTGTTGGGCATATTGGTCACCGGGTCCACCTGCTTAAACAGCTCCGGCTTCGGCCCCTCGCCTCGGGCGGCCAGTGCGTAAAAGCTGCGGCAGTTGGAGAGCATCAGCCCGTTCAGCGTCCCCATACAGGAAATCACGATCAGGACGAACACCACCGTGCCCGCAGCCCCGCCGAACACCCGCTGGAAGGCCATCTTTGCGGCGGCCTCGCCGCTGGCCATCAATTCCTCGGTCGTCACCGCGCCGTTCAGCCCGATGTAATAGAGGATATAGGTCGCCACCACGATGAAGGACCCCAGCACCAGTGCCCGGGGCAGGTTTTTCTTGGCGTCCCGCAGCTCCGCATTGATGGAGGTGGCCAAAATCCAGCCCTCATAGGCAAAGGCCACCGCCACGGTGGATTTCATCAGTCCCGTACCCGCCGAAACGGTGCCGGAGGAGATTGTGGCAAAGTTCTGGACCATCTGACCGTTGCTAAGGCCCACGATGGTTCCCACCACCGCCATCAGCAGCAGCGGCACCATTTTGATGATCGTGGTGGACACCTGAATTTTTCCTGCGATGCGGGGAGACAGGGCGTTGAGCGCATAATCCACGCACAAGAGGAAGCAGGCCAGCACCAAACAGGACCCGCCGGTAATGTCCCAGCCCATCAGCACGGAGAAATATCGCGCGGATACCCACGCCAGCACGCTGGTCAGGGCCGGGGTGTAAATCGTGGCCATAAACCAGCCGATCAGATACGCATACCGGCTCCCCACCGTGGCCTCGGCATAGTCCACCAAGCCGTTGACCTTTTCATACCGGGTGGCCATGGTGGCAAACACGTACGAGCAGACAATCATGATCGCGCCCACGATCAGCCACGCCAAAATGCCCAGCGGCATGTTGCCGCCGGTTTCGACCAGAACCGCCTCCGCCTTAAAGAACACGCCGGAGCCGATTACAATGCCCACCACCATGCAGATGGCCGTGGGCAGGCCGTACTTTTTTTCCAGTCCGTTTTCCATCGTTTTCCCTCACTCATTCACTTTAAAGTGGTACATTATTGCACAACACTTTTTGCTGATTCTACCAGATGTTTGTGCAATTTACAAGGTTTTTTCATAATTAGAAGAATTTTCTCCCTTGCAATTGGAACCACGGCCCGCAAGCGGCGGTGGGACGCCTAATTTCGTCGCAACTGTCCCCCTTGCCCACTCTCCGCTTAGAAATCCAATGAACGGCCTGCGTCTGCTCCGCAGCGGGCAGGAAATTTGTGAAAAATTGAATGTTTCTTTTGAATTATAGAAATGGATATAGTATAATGTGATGATAGCGTATAGTTTTGCTTCTGCCTGCGGACACGCGGAATGGGAGCTGACGATTTAAGGGACAAAGGAGGTCGTGGAGCTTGGAAGAGACATACGCAGTAGAAATGCTGAATATCACCAAGCGGTTCCCCGGCATTATTGCCAACGACAACATTACTCTGCAACTGAAAAAGGGAGAAATTCACGCGCTGTTGGGAGAAAACGGAGCAGGAAAATCCACGCTGATGAGCGTTCTGTTCGGTCTGTACCGGCCGGAGGAGGGTTCTATCCGCATGAACGGCAACGAGGTTTCCATCAAAGACCCCAACGACGCAAACGCGCTTGGGATCGGCATGGTCCACCAGCACTTCAAGCTGGTGGAGTGCTTTACCGTTCTGGATAACATCATTATGGGTGTGGAGCCCTGCAAGCACGGCTTTCTGCAAAAGGCGGAAGCCCGGAAAAAAGTGGTCGAGCTGTCGGACAAGTATGGCCTGAAGGTGGACCCTGACGCAAGAATCGAGAACATCTCCGTGGGTATGCAGCAGCGGACCGAGATTTTGAAGATGCTGTATCGGGAAAATGAAATTCTGATTTTCGACGAGCCCACCGCCGTCCTGACTCCGCAGGAAATCGACGAGCTGATGGAGATCATGCGGGGATTGAAGGCCGAGGGCAAAAGCATCCTCTTCATCACCCATAAGCTCAATGAGATTATGTCCGTGGCGGACCGGTGTACCGTTTTGCGCAAGGGAAAGTATAAGGGTACCGTGGACGTGGCGCAGACCACAAAGGAAGAACTCAGCCGCCTGATGGTGGGCCGGGATGTGGAGTTTGTGGTTCACAAGAAGGAACTGGCCCCCGGTGAGGTGGTTTTGGACGTGAAAGACGTGACCGTCGCGTCAAAGATGCACAAAAACAATGCGGTCAAGGATGTCAGCTTTCAGGTTCGGGCGGGGGAAATCGTGTGCCTCGCCGGAATTGAGGGCAACGGGCAGTCCGAATTTGTCTATGCTCTGACGGGTCTTGTGAAGCCCACCGCCGGAACGTTTACCCTGCGGGGCGTGGACATGACCCGGGACTCCATCCGGGAGCGGTCCAAGCTGGGTCTGAGCCATATTCCCGAGGATCGGCACAAACACGGACTGGTGCTGGATTACTCGCTGGAGCAGAATCTGGTGCTGGAAAATTACTGGAAACAGGAGTTCCAGAACCACGGCTTTATCCGCTTCAAGGCCGTCCGGGACTATGCGGAGCGGCTGATCGAGCAGTATGATATCCGCTCCGGACAGGGCCCCGTCACCGTGGCCCGCTCCATGTCCGGCGGCAACCAGCAAAAGGCCATCGTGGCCCGGGAGATTGACAAGGACCCGGAGCTGCTGGTGGCGGTGCAGCCCACCCGTGGATTGGACGTGGGAGCCATCGAATATATCCATCGGCAGATTGTTGCCCAGCGGGACGCGGGGAAAGCGGTTTTACTGGTCAGCTTAGAGCTGGACGAGGTTATGAGCCTGTCCGACCGCATCCTCGTCATGTACGAGGGGGAAATCGTGGGCGAGTTGAATCCCAAAACCACCACCACGGAAGAAATGGGCCTTTACATGGCCGGAGCCAAGCGAAAGGAGGCGGTGTGACATGGAAGAGGCAAAAAAGCGTTCTCCGCTGATGCGCAATTCCGCGGCCCAGTCGCTGCTGGCCTCCCTGCTGTGCATTCTGATCGGTCTGCTGGTGGGATACATCGTTCTGCTCATTATCAATCCCGCAGGCGCGGGAAAGGCCATCGCCACCATTGTCAAAAACTTTCTCTACTATCCCAGCCAGACAGCTCAGTTGAAATATCTGGGAAACACGCTGGTGAAGACTGCTCCCCTGCTGCTGTGCAGCCTGTCGGTGCTGTTCGCCTATAAGGTGGGCCTTTTCAACATCGGCGCGGCGGGACAGTATGTGGTGGGTGCGGGCGCGTCGCTGTACTGCGCGCTGGCGCTGAAAATGCCTTGGTATCTCTGCCTGCTGGCCGCCATTTTGGCCGGGGCGCTGCTGGGCGCGCTGTCCGGCGTTTTAAAGGCCTACTGCAATGTGAACGAGGTTATCTCCTGCATCATGCTGAACTGGATCAGCCTGTATCTGGTAAACACCCTGCTCACGAATGTAAAGGAATCCGCCAGTCCCTATACCATGACGCTGATCAGCACCAACTCCGGCGCTCTGATTCCCAGCATGGGGCTTGGAAACCTGTTTAGCAGCAATCAGTATGTCACCATTGCCATTCCTTTGGCTGTGATCGTCACACTTATCATCTGGGTTCTTCTGGAAAAGACGAAGCTGGGCTATGAGCTGAAAGCCACCGGCTTCAATAAGGACGCCGCCCAGTACTGCGGCATGAAGGAAAAGCGGAACATCATCCTGACGATGGCCATCGCGGGCGCCCTAGCCGGTATGGCGGCTGCGCTGCTGTATCAAACCGGGTTCGAGCAGTGGTCCTGCACCCAGTCGGCGGTTCCGGCCATGGGCTTTAACGGCATCGCCGCGGCATTCTTGGGCGGTCTGAACCCCATCGGAACCATTTTCTCCTCCTATTTTATTCAGCACATTACCTCCGGCGGCGCTTATGTGGACAAGACCATGTATTCCTCTCAGATTTCCGATTTCATTTCCGCCCTCATCATCTATCTGTGCGGTTTTGTGCTGTTCTTTAAATTCGCGCTGAACAACCGGCTGGACCGCCGGGCAGAGCGGGAGAATAAAGCGGCTCAAGCCGCGGCGCCGAAGGAAGGGGGCGATCAGTAATGGGACTGCTGCTGCAATATACGCTGATCTTCGCCTCCGTCCTTGTTCTGGTGGCCCTCGGCGGGTGCTTCTCAGAGCACTCCGGCGTTATCAACATCGGCTTGGAGGGCATCATGGTTATGGGCGCTCTGGGCGGAGCGCTGATGCTCCATTTTTTGCCCGCCGGCACCTCAGCTTTCATGATGGTGCTGCTGACCGTTTTGGCGGCTGTGGCGCTGGGCGCGGTATACTCGCTTTTGCTGGCGGTCGCCGCTGTCAGCTTCAAGGCGGATCAAACCATCGTGGGAACAGCCATGAACCTGCTGGGCACTGCCGCGGCTACCGTCTTCGTCAAGGCGATGAACACCGCCGCCGATCCCAACAACGTGTCCTCCACCATTCAATACATCGCCGCGAAAAAAGCGTTTCTGGTCAACTTAGGCGGCTTTGAGTTCAACTGGTTCATGCTTTTGGCCGCCATTGCGCTGGTGTGCTCCTATGTGCTGTTGTACAAGACCCGGTTCGGTCTGCGGCTGATGGCCTGCGGCGAGCATCCGCAGGCAGCGGACAGTGTGGGCATCAACGTCTACAAAATGCGGTACGCGGGCGTGTTGATCTCCGGCGTGCTGGGCGGCCTCGGCGGCATCGTTTACATCACCGCCGGCGTCAGCGAATGGAAATTTGAAAACGGCGTGGCAGGCTTTGGCTTTCTGGCACTGGCCGTCATGATTTTCGGTCAGTGGAAGCCCACCCGCATCGCACTCGCGGCGCTGCTGTTTGGACTGTTCCGGGCGTTGAGCAATGTCTACACCGGCTTTGATTTCCTGACGGCGTTGAATCTCCCCAGCAGCGTGTACAACATGCTCCCCTACCTCATCTCTCTGGTAGTGCTGGCGTTTACATCCAGCAAGTCTCGCGCACCCAAGGCGGAGGGAATTCCCTACGACAAGGGCCAGCGGTAACCCCAGCGCACCGACCTCAATGAAAAACGCGGGGCCTTTTCCTTTGGAAAAGGCCCCGCGTTCTTATATGATTGAAAAGCAGTTCAGTGGGAGTCGTTGTCCAACTCACGTACCCTCGCACAACCGCCACTTCAGCCCCGAATACCGCCGCTGGCGGCGGTCGTTTCCCGCCATAGCGGAAACGGCGGAATCGTCTCCCACCACGATCAAAAGCTCCCGCGCCCGGGTCAGTGCGGTGTACAGCACTCCGCGCACCATCAGCGCCGCGGCGGCGGGCATCGCGGTGAGCACCACGGCCCGGTATTCGCTGCCCTGAGCCTTGTGAACCGTCTGGGCATAGGCCAGATCAATCTCGGAGAGCTGGTCGGCGGCATAGGTGGAAGTCCGGTCGTCAAAGCTCACCCGCAGCCACTCGCCGCTGGGATCGATCTCCTCAACGCGACCCACATCGCCGTTGAAAATCCCGGTGCCCACGGTTCCATCCGCCTTTTCCCACACCACGTCGTAATCGTTCCGGGTCTGCATGATGCGGTCCCCTTCCCGAAAGATCTTTTCTCCCCACTGGCGCTGGCACTTGTCCGGGGCGGGGGGATTCAAAGCCGCCTGTAAAAGCCGGTTCAGGTTTTCCGTGCCGCATTCGCCCTTTCGGGTGGGGGATAAAACCTGAATCTGGTCTGCCGGAACGCCCATCTTCTCCGGCAGGCGGGTTTTGCACAGCTCCACCACGGTATTCACCGCCCGGTCGGCGCTGCGGCGGCACATGAAGAAAAAGTCGTTCTGGTCGTTGACAAACCGGGGCGGCTGCCCCAGATTTACCGCATGGGCATTGCGGATAATGGCGGACTGCTCCGCCTGACGGAAGACCTCCCGCAGGAAGACGGTTTCCACCCGTTTGCTGCGGATCAGGTCGGAAAATACGTTTCCCGCCCCCACGGAGGGCAGCTGATCCGCATCCCCCACTAGCACCAGCCGGGTGCCGGGACGCAGCGCCCGCAGCAGCGCGGCAAACAGAGACATGTCCACCATGCTCATCTCGTCCACAATCACCGCGTCGGCTTCCAGCGGCTCCTTTTCACATTTGACAAAGGATGCCTCCCGGGTGTTTTCGTTCCATGTGACACCCAGCAGCCGGTGGATGGTCTGGGCCTCCAGTCCGCCGCAAAGCTCGCTCATGCGCTTGGCCGCCCGACCGGTAGGGGCCGCCAGCACCACGTCCAGTCCCATTCGCTGAAACAGGGCCACGATGCCCCGAACCGTGGTGGTCTTGCCGGTGCCGGGGCCGCCGGTCAGGATCAGCACGCCCGTCCGCGCCGCAAGGGCCACGGCTTGACGCTGCTGGTCGGCGTAGGTGATGCCCTGCGCGGTCTCAATCTCGGTGATGACCTTGTCCACTTGGCGGCCCTGATCCGCATCCACGGACAGCAGAACCCGCAGCCGGGCCACGGCCCCGGCTTCCGCTTCCCACAGTCGGCGCAGATAGCAGGCGGACACATTGGCCACCTGCTCCTGCACCACTGCGCCCCGGGCGATCAAATCGTCCAGCGCTTTTTCCACCAGATCGTCTTCGCAGTTCAAAAGCTGCACGGTGGCGGCGGTCAGCTTTGTCCGGGGAAGAAACACATGCCCATTGCCCTCGTTGTGGTTCAGTTCAAAAATCACCGCCGCCTGAAGCCGCGCGTCGCTGTCGGCGGCAATGCCAAGGCTCATGGCGATCTCGTCCGTGGCGGAAAAGGGAACGCCGCACTCGTCTGCGGAGAGGAGATAAGGATTGGCCCGCACCACGTCCAGCGCCGCATCACCATACATTTTTCGCAGCAGGATTGCAAGGTTCGGCGCCAGTTCGTATTGGGCGAGAAAAGCCATCAGCCGCCGCAGCCCCATCTGCTGGCGAAAGCTCTCGCCGATCTGCTGGGCCTTTTTCGCGGTAATTCCCCGGAGCGTGGTAAGCCTTTCCGGTTCCTGTTCCAGCACATCCAGCGTCCGCTCCCCAAAGCGGTCCACAATGGCCCGCGCGGTGGCGGGGCCCACGCCCTTGCACACGCCGGAGGAGAGATAGTTGAAAATCTCGTCCACATCCTCCGGCAGCCGCCGCTCCAGTTCCAGCGCCTTCAGCTGCTCTCCGTGCTGCGGGTGCGTCTCCCACACGCCGCTGACCGTCAGGTGTTCGCCGGGGGCCACACAGGGGATGCAGCCCACCACCGTGTGCAGCTCCCCCTCCTCCGTCACCAAGCGCAGGACGGTATAGCCGTTTTCGGCGTTTTGAAAAATGAGGCTATGTACCGTGCCGTCCAGGCAGCAGAGTTCGTCCATGCTGTTTCGTCTTCCTTTTTCTTTATGTTTTCATTGAAATTTTACGTCTTCCGGATTCACCAGTTCCACGTTTGTCCTCCGACAGCAGAAATACTCCGCCGTCTGCCGCGCCTCATCACTCATGCCGCAGTCCACCAGCAGAATTTTCACCAGCGGCAGCGTGTGTCGGGTCCGCAGCAATTCCCTCAGATCGGATTCAAGGCCAAGCGCGTCGTCCCGCAGGGGAAGCACCAGCCGCACCTCCGGATTGCGGCACTTGCCGGAGAGAAAGGCCCCCGCCATGAGCCAAACACAGGCCGTCAGCCCGACGGCAGACAAAAACGCGATGGCCCCATCCTGGATGAGTTCCATAAGATCACCTCAGGACAGTGTATGCAAAGCGGGCGGCGGCGGTCAATCCCTCGGCTGCTTCGGTTTTTCCGCATCTGGGGCATCTGGGACCGGATGTTCCGGTTTTACCGCGTCCGGTTTTTCTTGCGCGGTTTTCTTCCTCTCCCAGAGCAGCGTTCACTCTCCTCACCGGCTGATGCCCAGCTCCTCCATCACTGCGTCTTCTCTGGCCCGCATCTGCGCTTTCATCGCGCCCTCGTCCATATGATCATATCCCAGCAGATGGAGCGTGGAATGGACCGCCAGATACGCCAGTTCCCGCCGCTTGGAGTGTCCGTACTCTCTGGCCTGAGCGGATACTCGCTCCATGGAGATCACCATGTCCCCCAGCGGAAGGAGGCCCGTGGAATCCAACAGGTCCCCGGCAGTCTCCGCCGTGGGCGGTTCGCCGGGCTTGAAGTCAAATTCCGGAAAACTCAAAACGTCTGTGGGCCGATCCACCCGCCTCATATCCAGATTAATTTGATGAATGCCCGCGTCGTTGGTCAAGAGCACGTCCACCTCGCAGGGCAAGGTCACGCCCTCCAGTCGGAGGGCGGTTTTGATGGCCTTGCGGAGCAGGGCGCAGGTGGGCTGGTTCGTCGCGCCCGGTACGTCGGCGGTGACGGGGAGATAATGTGTCTTTCTCATGCCCGTTTCCCCTTTCCGGCGGCCTTTGCATGGGCCGCCGCGTCCTTTTCATAGGCCTCCACAATCCGCTGGACCATGACGTGGCGCACCACGTCGGCGTTGGTCAGCTGGCAGATGCCAATCCCCTCCACATTTTGAAGCACCCGCATCGCCTCCTTTAGACCAGAGGTCTTGTCGGCAGGCAGGTCGATCTGGGTCACGTCGCCGGTGATGACGATTTTGGACCCAAAGCCAAGGCGGGTCAGGAACATTTTCATCTGTTCCCGGCTGGTGTTTTGCGCTTCATCCAGAATGATGAAGCTGTCGTCCAGCGTCCGGCCCCGCATATAGGCCAGCGGAGCCACCTCGATATTTCCCCGCTCCAGATATTTCTGGTACGTCTCCGCGCCCAGCATGTCAAAAAGCGCGTCATACAGCGGCCGGAGGTACGGGTCCACCTTGCTCTGCAAATCGCCGGGCAGAAAGCCCAGCCGCTCTCCTGCCTCTACCGCGGGACGGGTAAGAATGATGCGGTTGACCTGCTTGTCCCGAAACGCCGCCACCGCGGCGGCCACGGCGAGATAGGTCTTGCCGGTACCCGCCGGTCCAACGCCCACGGTGACGGTGTTTTTCAACACCGATTTCAAATACTGCTTCTGTCCGATGGTCTTGGGCTTCACGGGCCGGCCCTTGGCGGTGATGCACAGCACGTCGCCGGTCAGCTCCGCGATCTGCTCTTCTTTGCCGGCCCGGACAAGGGTCATCACATAGCGCACGTTCTGCTCCCCAATGGCCTCGCCCCGGGAAGAGAGGGTCAAAAGTCCCTGCACAGCCTTCACCGCCAGCATCACGTCCTCCGGCTCGCCCTCCACCCGCAGCTCGCCGTCTCGGTTCCCCACGGCCACGGAAAATTCCTGTTCCACCAGACGGATATTCTCGTCGAAGGACCCGAAAATATTGATCGCCTGTTCCAACCGTTCAATGCTGATTCGCTGTTCCAAAATACGACCACTCCTGTTTGCCGGTGAAACGGGGTGAACCCCCCGCCGTCCGGTTTCTGATGAATTTATCCCGCTGCCGGGAATCAGCCAACGCCGGCAATGCCGCGGCGCTTTGTAAAAGAGCATCCGGCGGAATCAGCCCGTCTCGGCTTCAAGGGCCGTCGTCTGCCCGATCTCCTCCACGCACTCGGCGGACAATGTCACGCGCAAAACGTCTCCATTCTGCCGGGATGAGACAAGGGTGGAACGGATTTCACCGTCCTCGCCCATCAACGCGGTCAGGTAGGCGGTCAGAACCGTTTTGCCCTCCGCCTCCGCCTCTGCGGCGGTGCGGGTGCGCGCAAGCAGCTCATAAGGACGATAGCTCTCTTTTTCCACGGTGACGGGCAGCGGCAATCCGAAAAGCTCCAACTGCTGTCTTGTCATTATTTTATCATAAGTTGCCCCAAAATAGCTACTGCTTCCATAGAATTTTATTCGCTGCTTTCCAAAAATCAGCGAGTAGCGCTCTTTTGCCTCCGTTTGGTCGCTTTTTTCCTGAATGGTCAAGGGAAAATCCGCGCTCAGACGATACCACGTCCGGGCGGTGACAAAGCCCTGCGCCGTGGTAATGCGCGCACCAAAGGTGTCCAAGTCCTCAATGCCGGAAATCAAAATCTGATCTTTTTCCACCGTATCGCCCATGAGAATGCATTTTTTGCCCAAAAACGCCTGTACCCGCAGCACCAGTCCGTCCCGCCGGGCCGTCACGTTACAGGGGGCGCGGCGGTTCAGTAGCTCCGGCGCAGGCACCCGCTCCCGCACCTGCACATAGGCCCGGCAGCCGGAGACGTTCACCGTCAGCCAGCTCAATTCGGGAATTTCCAACAGAATGTGGTTGCGCAAATCCTCGCCGTCGATGGAAAAGCCGAAGGTTCCAAAGCCCACGCCGTTTTCCTCCAGCGCCCGCAATATTTTCTCCTCCGGAACGGTCACCGCGCCGTCCACCGTGATATCCCAGATGAAGAAGGAACCGAAAAACAGCGCCAAGGCGCACCCCACCAGACAGGCCGCCAACGCCTGCCTCCGCCGGAGCTTGCCAAGCGCAAAGGGTGCGCCCTCCCGTTTTTGTACATGGAGCGTGCAGTCCAAATTTCGGGTCAAAAGGCGCAGAAGATGAAAATCCCGCCGGGTGAGCACGCAGAAAAACGCCGTGGAGCTCTCCCACCGCACGTCCCGCAGCTCCAGCTTCCGCTGGGCGCAGAGGTTCATGATCCGCTCTGGAAATGTACTCTCTATCCGCAGCCGCACCTGCCCCCGCAGGCGGTTTACCAGTTCTTCAAGCATCTGTCCTCACCCACTCCACCGCATCCACGATCCCGCCGATCCGCAGTTCTTCTCCCGTCATAGCCTCCAGCGTCAGCTTGCGTCCCCGGACCCGCAGAATTCCGCAGGGCGTGTTCACGTCGATCTGCTGATCGCTGTATGATAAAATTCCGCTGTGGTGTTCCAAAAACAGCCGCCGGTCGCCGATCATTTCCATATGGCACAATCCCGCCACCACGTCGCCGGGGAGGTCGAACAGCTCCGCCAGCTCTGTCAGCGGCGTGTCCCGCCGCTTGCGTTTTTCCATCGTCTCACCTCGCTCAACTGTATGAAGACAGGTGGGAAAACTTGCCTGTGAGCGCCGCTTTTTCACTGCGCCTGCAGGCATGACCATCCCCACCGGCGCATAGGGTATCCCGAGGGGGCGGTGAGGTGAAAAGGAAAACGGTTTTGTGCCTGCTGGCGGCGCTCGGGCTGGCGGCGCTGCTGGCAAACGCGGAGGGTGTGCGCCAAAACGTGAGCGAGGCGCTGACTCTGTGCGGGGAAACGGTCATTCCCTCCCAGTTTCTTTTCCTCACCGCCAGCTCTCTGCTGGTGTCGCTTGGCGTGGGGGAGGTACTGGCCCCCCGGCTGGAATTTTTGATGTGGCCGCTGTTCCGGGTGGACGGCGCGGGAGCCACGGCGCTGATTCTGGGCCTTGTGGGCGGCTATCCCATCGGCGCGCGGACGGCAGCGGAACTGTATCGGGAAAACCTGGTCAGCGAGGCAGAGGCGGAGCGGCTGCTGGCATTTTGCAACACGGCAAACCCCGCCTTTCTCATCAGCGTTCTGGGCGCGGGCGTGTTCCACAGTGTCCGGGTGGGGGTCTGGCTGTGGCTGATCCATGTGCTGTCCGCCCTTTTGACGGGAATCTTGTTCCGAGGAGGGGCCACGGTGCGCGCGAAGCCACGGCAGCGGTTTGTCTCCCGCGCCGTGCCGCTGACCACGGCGTTTGTGAGCGCGGTGCGGGGGGCGCTGTCGTCCATGTTGAACATCTGCGCCTTTGTCACCGTATTCTATGTGCTGGCCCAGCCTTTGCGGAACCTGACCGGCTTTGTGGGCGCGGCGGCGGTGGGTTTCTTGGAGCTGTTCTCCGTCATTCCGCTGGTTCCTAACAGCTCTGCCGGATTTGTACTGGCGTCGGTGCTGGCGGGCTGGGGCGGAGTGTCGGTGCTGTTCCAAACCTTGGCGGTGCTGGCAGACAGCGGCCTTTCCACCCGAAACTGCCTGTTGGGCAAAGCTGTCCAGTCCGGGCTGTCGGGCGGGCTTGCTTTGCTTGTGGTTGGATATGTTATGGGGTAAAAATCATGCTTCGTCATGGGGGCCGCGCCTTGCGCGGCTCCCATGCTTTTTGTATGCTCATGGGAGATCGCTTATCCGCACGGTCTTTTTTCATAATCATTATACAGAATATCTGTATTTCAGATAAATAAAAATATCTTGTTTTAAGATACATATACTTTTATCAGGTGATAAAAAATGCGGAATGAAATTTTGAAATACGAGCGCATTCGCAGCCTTCGAATCGACCGGGGACTGACGCAGGAGGCGGTTGCGGAAGTGCTGCATGTGAAGCAAAATACGTATTCTCAATACGAGATCGGTGTGTTGAATTATCCGCTGGACGTGGTTGTCCGTCTCGCGGAATATTATGGCGTCAGCGTGGACTATCTGGTCGGCCTGACCAGCGAAATGACGCCCTATCCCCGGAGGCAGAGAGAAAAATGAACGGCTTTCATGCGATTTTAGACCTGCTCTTCCCTCAAAAATGTCCCTTCTGCGGCCGGGTCGCGGATGGGGCAGGCATCTGCCCCGCCTGTGAACGCTCCCTGCCATGGGCCGAGGGGGATGCCGGGCTCCGCACCGGACCGGACGGACTTTGCTGCGCTGCGCCCCTCCTTTATGAGGGTGCGGTGCGGACCGCTTTGCTGCGCCTGAAATTTCAAGGCGGGACCCATCTGGCCCGTCCGCTGGGAGAACTAGTCTGCCGGTGCGCCGCAGAGCGGTTTGCCGGAGAGTTTGATGTGGTGACTTGGGTTCCGGTGGGGCCGAAACGCTTGAAGGAGCGGGGTTTCGATCAAGCGCGGCTGCTGGCGCAGTCCGCATGCCGCCTGTGGGGAACCGCGCCGGAAAAACTGCTGGTGAAAAAAGTAAACACCCCGGCCCAGTCGGAGCTTGCAGACGCCGATGCGCGGCGGGCCAATGTTCTGGGTGTATACGCCCTCGCACCCGGCGCGGATGTGGCGGGGCGGCGCGTTCTGTTGATCGACGACATCTGTACCACCGGCTCCACCCTGACGGAATGCATCCGCACACTGAAAGGCGGCGCAGCGGAGCAGGTGGTCTGCGCGGCGGTGGCGCTGACATGCGCAAAACGAGACGTGTCATCCGGCAAAACACGTCCTCGGATTAACGGAGAAGAATGTTGAAAATTTTTCATTTTAACAGAATGTACTTGCAATCCCATAGGGCCGTCGGTATAATATATCCGTATGATTGTATGCGGTAAAAGCCGCTTCTCATAATTTTGAAGAATTCGGCAGAAAATACAGTAGAAAGAGCATGAGGTGGAGGCTATGTCCATGGCAAAAGATATCGGTATCGATCTTGGTACCGCTTCCGTTTTGGTATACGTCAAAGGCAAGGGAATTGTTCTGAACGAGCCCAGCGTGGTCGCGCTGGACAAAAACACCGGCAAGCTGCTTCAGGTTGGCGCGGATGCGCAGGCCATGCTGGGCCGTACCCCCGGCAACATCATCGCGATCCGTCCCCTGCGTGAAGGCGTTATTTCCGACTATGACATGACGGAGCGGATGCTCCGCGAGTTTATTCGGAAAGTGGCGGGCTTCTCCTTCTTCAAGCCCCGGGTCATCATCTGCATCCCCTCCGGTATCACCGAGGTGGAAGAGCGCGCCGTGATCGACGCGGGCATTCAGGCGGGTGCGCGAAAAGTATACCTGATTGAGGAGCCTGTGGCTGCGGCCATCGGCGCGGGCATTGACATCGCCAAGCCCGACGGACACATGGTGGTGGATATCGGCGGCGGCACCGCCGACATCGCGGTGATTTCCCTGAGCGGCGTGGTGGAATCCGCATCCATCAAGGTCGCAGGCGACCAGCTGAATGAGGCGGTCGTGAAGTATATGCGCCGCAAGCACAATCTGCTGGTGGGTGAGCGGACCGCCGAAGAGATGAAAATTAAGCTGGGCTGCGTGTTCCCCAAGGACGAGGAGGAAACGCTGGACGTAAAGGGCCGGTGTCTGTTGACGGGTCTTCCCAAGGTCATCACCGTCAGTTCCACGGAGATGATGGACGCTTTTGAGGAGCCGGTAGAGCGCATTATGGAGGCCATCCACTCCGTTTTGGAGCGGACGCCTCCCGAGCTGGTGGCGGATATTTCCACCAACGGCATTGTCATGACCGGCGGCGGCAGCTTGGTTTCCGGCTTTGACAAGCTGGTGGCGGCGCGGACAGGCATCCACACGGTGGTGGCAGAGGATGCGATCTCCTGCGTGGCTCTGGGCACCGGAAAGAGCTTGGATGCACTCAACAGCATGCAGGACGGCACGCAGAATCTGAGCCGTCGGCGGCAGATGAATTAAACGCAGAAAATCACGAAGGGCGGCCTCGAAATGGGGCCGCCCTTCGCTTGTTTATCCATAGAAACTCCGACATGCTTCTTTCGGAGCGAGTGTCAAATGCAGATGAAAAGAGAGGGCCTGCCAATGGCAGGCCCTCTCTTTCAAAAGATTTGCTTATTTTTCTTCCAGACCCGCTGTTCCGGTTTTTCTTGCGAAACCAGATTCTCTCTCGCCCAGAATGTGAACGTTCAGGTGGTTATAGGTCATCTCCACGCCCTTTTCCGCGAATGCGTCCCGCAGATTTTCCCCAAGGCTGAGATACACGCCCCAGTAATGCTCCGGCGTACACCAGCAGTATACGCTGTACTCGATGGCGCTGGACTGATAGTCCGTCAGGTAGACCGAGGGTGCGGGGTCCGTCAGCTGATCTCCCGTCCGCTCCAGCGCCAGGAGGCAAGCGGCTTTCACCGCTTGCGTGGGCGCGTCATAGGACGCGGTGACCTTTCGGCAGACCCGGCGGCGGCCAAGGGCCGTATAATTCGTCAGCTTGCTGGAAGACAGCGCCTTGTTGGGAACCAACACGGTCAGCCCCTCCGGGGTAATCAGTTTCGTGCGGTTCAGGGTGATTTCCTCCACTGTGCCGGAAACGCCGTCAGCCTCGATAAAATCCCCAATCACAAAGGGGCGGGAACTGAGCAGCACCAACCCGCCGGCCACATTGCCCAAAATATCCTCCGCCGCCAACGTAATGCCCAGAGATGCAACGCTTAAAAGCGCCACCAGCGAGGTGGCGTCTACATTCAGTGCGCCCAAGACAATAATGACCGCAATGGCATACAGCACCAGCCGCAGCGCCATCAGCAGATATTTCTGCACCCGGTCGTCCAGCTTTGTTCGTCGGATCAGGCTGCGCAGCAGCTTCATCACCACCCGAATCACCAGCAGACACACCAGCAACGTGACGACCGCAGAAAACAGCTCGCTGATGGTCAGCTTCATTCCAGGGATGGAGGTTTGCAAGAAAGCCTCAAATTCCTTCATAGCCCGCGTCCGTTATTTTTCAGCGCGGTCGGACTGAATCAGCAGCTTCAGCGCCTCCACGGCCACCTTGACGGAGGCGGTGGTATCTTCGCTCATCGTCTGATCCATGCCCGCCTTCTCCCGCTCCTGATTCCACACCACATGGAAGCAGGAGCCACACCGCACGCCCAGCGCCGCCGCCACCACAAAGATGGCCGCGGACTCCATCTCGCTGGCTTTCACGCCCAAACGCTTCCAGCTCTCCCACTTCTGCTGAAGCTCATAGTAAACCGGGGATTTGTCCGGGCTGTGCTGTCCGTAAAAGCTGTCCTTGCACTGGACAACGCCGGTATGGAGGGGATAGCCCAAATTCTTCGTGGCCTGCGCAAGGCAGCCGGTGATTCCGAAATCCGCCACGGCGGGGAACTCAATGGGCGCGTATTCCATGCTGGTATGTTCAAACCGGACGGCCCCCGTGGCCACCACGATGTCGCCGGACTTCACGTCCAGCGCAATCCCGCCGCAGGTACCGGTGCGGATGAAGGTATCCGCACCGCACTTTGTCAGCTCCTCCATGGCGATAGCGGCGGAAGGCCCGCCGATCCCCGTGGAGCAGACGGACACCTTCTCGCCCAAGAGCGTGCCGGTATAGGTGGTGTACTCCCGGTTTTGAGCCACCTTTTCCGCGTTGTCAAACAGCGCGGCAATGGCGGGAACGCGGCCCGGGTCCCCGGGCAGGATGCAGTAGCGGCCCACGTCTCCGGGGGCACACTGGATATGATACTGTTTCGGCAAATCATGCATACCGATCACCTCAAATCAGATTTCCCATTTCGGATAATGGAAGATTTTATTATATCAAATTTGCCAGCAAATTTCAATAGGTCA
Organism: Oscillibacter ruminantium GH1; assembly: GCF_000307265.1. Classification (GTDB taxonomy): domain Bacteria; phylum Bacillota; class Clostridia; order Oscillospirales; family Oscillospiraceae; genus Oscillibacter; species Oscillibacter ruminantium. Next base: position 84,246 of record NZ_DF158901.1, on the reverse strand, counting down.
ACCTATCGTGGGCGGGACTCATTTCATGGTCACAACCGTTACGCCGTCCTCGCCCTCGCCATAGACACCCAATCGGAAGGACTTCACCGCCTTGTTCCGCCGCAGCAGCGCGTGGACGGCTTTTCGCAGAGCGCCGGTTCCCTTTCCGTGGATAATGGTGACGGTTTCCAACCGGCCCATCACGGCGGCGGAGAGGAAATTTTCCACCACGCCCTCCGCCTCGATCGTCTCCATTCCCCGGATGTCCAGTTCGCTGGAGGCGGCGGTGCGCAGCAGCTGCGCCGCTCGGGACTGAATGGACACGGCAGGCTTTTTTTGCTGTTTCGGCTCCTCGATCAGCCGCACCTCACCCGCCTTCACGGTCATTTTCATCCGGCCCGCCTGCAGCTGGAGCGTACCGTCCTTTCCAACGGAAAGCACCTCCGCCCAAGTTTTCACGCCGGGAATCTCCACCTGATCTCCCTTTTGAATGGGGCGGCTGGGCTTGGGGATCGGCTCCGGGTCGAATTCCCGGCTGCGGAGCTTTTCTTCCGCCTCGTTCAGTCCCCGCCGAATGGCGGCCTGTGCCTCGTTGAGATTCTGGGCGGCATCCGCCCGGGCCTGCTGCTTGCGCAGCTCGGCCAATTCGTTCATGGTTGCGTCGGCGGCGTTTTTCGCGTCCCGCAGGATGCGGCGGGCGTCTGCCTCGCCCCGGCTGCGGGCATTGTCGCGGGCCCGCTCCATCTGGGTGCGGAACTCCCGCGCCTTGCGGGCGTCCTCTTCCCGCTGCTGGAAAAGGCGATCCGCCTCCAGCTGCTTTTTTTCAAGCGCCTGCCGCTTCTGCTCCAGCTGGGTGAGCACATCCTCAAACCGGACGCTGTCCCCGGCCATCTGGGCCTTGGCATCCTCCACCACATCGTCGGGCAAACCCAGACGCTTGGAGATGGCAAAGGCGTTGGACTTGCCGGGAATTCCGATCAAAAGCCGATAGGTGGGCTTCAGGCTCTCCACATCAAACTCGCAGGAGGCATTTTCCACCCCGGCAGTTGTCATGGCGAAGGTCTTCAGCTCCGCGTAGTGAGTGGTGGCAGCAATCTTCGCCCCGGTCGCCCGCACCCGCTGGATAATGGCGATGGCCAATGCCGCGCCCTCCACCGGGTCCGTTCCTGCGCCCAACTCGTCGAACAGCACCATCGTCCGCCGGTCCGTCTCCTCCAGAATCCGGACGATGCTGGTCATGTGGGAGGAAAACGTGGAGAGGCTCTGCTCAATACTCTGCTCATCTCCAATGTCCGCCAGCACCCGCTCGTATACGGAAATCTGGCTGCCGGACGCTGCGGGGATGTGAAGTCCGCACTGGGACATCAAGGTTAAAAGGCCCAGCGTCTTGAGGCTCACGGTCTTACCTCCCGTGTTGGGGCCGGTGATAACCAGCGTGTCAAAGCTGTCCCCCAGCTCAAGGTCGATGGGAACCGCTTTTGCCCGGTCCAGCAGCGGGTGGCGGGCCTTTCGCAGGACCACGGCCCCGTCCCGACGAACCTCTGGCCGGATGCCGTCCAACTTATAGGAAAGCTGCCCCTTGGCGAAAATCAAATCCAAGTGCACCAGCGCATCGTAGTCCCACTGGATGTCCTCCCGGTGGTTCGCCGCGTCGGCGGACAACTCCGCGAGAATCCGCTCGATCTCCTTTTTCTCCTTGGCCTCCAGTTCGATGTACTCGTTGTTGGCCTGCACCACACCCATCGGTTCCACAAACAGGGTCGCTCCGGTGGAGGACACATCATGGACCAGTCCCGGAAGCGCGCCCTTCTGCTCTGCTTTCACCGGCACCACAAACCGCCCGTCCCTCTGGGTGATGATGCTCTCCTGCAAAACCTTGCTGTAAGACGGGGATGAGATGATACGCTGCAAAACCTGACGGCTTTTCGCCTGCGCCGCACGCATCTTACGGCGGATGTCGTTCAACTCGGGGCTGGCGTTGTCCGAAATGGTATCCTCGTCCAAAATGACGGTCTTGATTTTCTCCTCTAGAAAACGATTGCCATGAAGGGATAAAAACAGGTGGTCGATGGCGGTTTTCTCTCCGGCGTCGCCGTTAAAATACTCCCGTGTCCGCCGGGCGGCAGTCAAAAGGCCCGCGATGGTCAGCAGCTCATGGGTATTCAATCCGCCGCCCCGGTCCGCCCGGTCCAAAGACTCCCGCACCGGTTTGAGGCCGGAAAAGGACGGACTGCCCCGCAGGCCGATCATCTCCCGGGCCGCGTCAGTCTGGTCCAGAAGCCGCAGAACCTCCTCCGGCTCCGTCTCCGGTGTCAGCGCCAGAGCGCGGCGCTTTGCCTCGTCGCTGACCGCTTGCTCCGCCAGCATCGCCAGCACCCGGGGCAACTCCAGCGTCCTCATGGATTTTTCAAATAATTCGCTCATAATCTATCCTTTTCGTATAAAACATCCGCAATTGTACAAAATGTATCACAAATTTGACAGGCTTTTGTAATAGTCCAACGTCCGAAAGCCCCGTTCCAACTGAACCGCCACATACCGCTCCGCCGCGGCGGAGAGTTGTTCCAGTGCCTCGCCCGTCAGGGCAAAGGCATAGAGCCGCTTGGGATCTCCATAGACAATATGCCGCAAGGCGGCTACCGCTTCCGGGCAAAGCGGCAAAGTCCCGCCCCGGCCCGGCCCGCTGCAGGCTGCGCAGCGCAAAACGCCCTGCACCGGGTCCAGGAATGCGTCTTTCATTTCCACCTCGCCGCACAAAGCGCATCCATCCGCCAGCGGTTCGTATCCCGAAAGGCATAGTAACTTCCATTCAAAGGCGAGCTTTGCCAGTTCCCGCGGCTTTTTCAGGGCATCCAGCGCATAGAGTCCGTTAAGCAGGTGACTCAAAAGCTCCGGCGCGGGAATCTCCGGGGAGGAGACAGCCTCCGTCAGTTCCGCAAAATAAAATCCAAGAGCCAGCGTCTCAAAATTCGTCCGCAGTCCGTCAAACAGGGCCAGCGTGGTTCCCTCGTTCAGATAGTACCACTCTCCCCGGTGGGTCAGGGTCATCTCACTGTAAGCCAGTGTCTGGCAGGCCGCTGTAAAGCGGCAGGACTTGCGCCGCGCTCCCTTGGCGATGACTGGGATTTTCCCGTGATCGGGCGTGAGAACGGTAAGAATTTTATCTGCCTCTTTCGTCTCCGTCTCCCGCAGCACCGCGCCCCGGGTCACCAGATCGCTCATGGGTTCTCCCCCTTCATGCGGAGGCGAGCGCCTCCATAAATTCCCGATACAACGCGTAGTATTCCGGCGCGCCGGTGACCCAGAACAGGGCCCAGCAAATTTCTTCAGTCATGTTCTATCACCTCTTCCGGTCAGTATGACCGATTTTGTCGAAAACATGGCTGGAAATGACTGTAATCTTCATAAGCAACCGTATCCTCGCCGTCTCCGACAGCGAGGCTGAATTTCAAACGCTTCGGCACAAGAACCGAAACGCGCGTACCATCAAAGTTCTGCGATGATTATAGCACAGGCGTAAAGCGTCGGCAAGTGTGGACATGTCCCGGGCAGGGCCAAAAAAACACCCGGACAGCGTCCGGGTGTACAGTTCGTCACATCTTGCAATTGTTCGCCCGACCCCGGCAAAATCCGGCGTGAAACGGCCTCATACGGACTGCTAATAGAAATCCTGCACCAATCGGCAATTGTTTGTCTTTGGCAAAGACAGCCGCGATGATACGCGCAAAAAAAGCTGTCGGGTCTGCAAGGGTTTAATTAGTAGCCCGTATCAGTTCTCGTCGGAGTGCTTACCCCCGTCATCGGGGCACAGGGCGTTGTCCAACAAGAAAAGAAGCTCCAACGTACTGCGGAACGACGTATCCCGTTTTCCCTCCAGCCACTGCACCGTCCCCTGCCAAGTGCTGTTCTGCCGAAACAGAATCCGCAGGCGGAACGTGGCCGACAGCCCCTTGTCGGGCGTAACGGCAGCCGGCTGAAGCGGTTCTTCCATCAGCGGCTGAAATTTGCGAAGGCAGGAAAACGTCTCGGGAAAACGAAGCTCATCCAACAGCGATTCCACTATCCGCAGAAGCTGGATCACACCGTAAAATTGGACCGCCCGTCCAAGGCTGGGATGTACCAGATGCCCCTCCGGAATCCGATTTTCGTACCTGTCCACGCAGATCAGGATGTCGCGGTATTCATTTTCCCAGTACCTTTTCTGCATCCGCTTCCCGACCTCCGCCCCAAACGTGTAAATTAAAGAATCAAAAACTAAGAGGTAGTATAACATACCGATTGGAAAAATCGGCTATATTTTTATGAATTTTCTTCTATTTCATGAAAATTTAGTATATCGACAAAATTTTGACAAATAATTGGGCAGTTTTTCGCAAATTCCTACTACACAGCTTGCTCATTCGCTTCCTTTTTCCAGCGCCTTGGTCAGCGCTTCCCGCAAGGGACGGACTTTTCCGGTCAAATTGTTTTTTTCTAAAATCTTCTTAATCTCCCCGGTGGTCTGAAGCATTTCCTCATGGAACCCGGCGGCGGAAACCCGCAGCGCGCCATGACCCAGAATGATGATCTGCTCCGCGCCGTCGGACGAAACCACCCGCACCCGGTGCTCCCGCCCGATCTGATACGTGGTCCGCTCGATATAAGCGTCCGCCGTCTCCGCTTCTTTTGTATAGACCACATGGATATTGTGGTACTTTTCCACTTTTTCAATTCCGCCCTTTACCTTATATGCGTCAAACACCACGATTACCTTGCACCGGCGAAAAGCCTGATAATTGCTCATCAGGTCACACAGCTCCCGGCGGGCAGCGTCCAAGTGCTCCGCAGCCACGGTTTTCAACTCGTCCCACGCAAAGATCACGTTGTAACCGTCCACCAGCAGATATTCCGGCCCGGCAGGCCGGGGAGCGGCCGCAGGCTCCGGCCGTGCAGACGACGCAGGCACCGGCTTTTGAAAAGCCCGGCGCTTCACCGGCCCGTAAGTCCGCTCAAAAATTGCCTGCAACTCCTTGTCCTGCTCCACCGTTCCGACGTAGGATGCGGAACGGGCCGCCGCGGGCGGCGATTGCTCGTCCAAAGGCCGCGCGCCAAGGTGCACTCCACTGTTCACATGGGCATGGGCTGGAACCTGATCCCATTTGACATTGTACCCCGCACCGTGAGCGCAAAAGACGGAATCCGCCGGGTTTTCCAAATCCCGCTCCGGGTCGTATCCCGCCGCGTCCACAACCGCCTCCTGATTCCGACAGGGGCGATAGCCGCCGGGGGCGCAGGTCAGCCGACCCCGTCCTCTGGTATAGGCGGTTACCTCTGCGGCATAGTCCCTCAAGGCCGAGGCGGGTGCGCTCCCGGTGAACAGAGCTTCCTCCCCCACCGTTTCCGGCGGCGCAAAATCCCCGCCCATGCGCTGCAAATCCGCCATGGCCCGGCCCGTCTGGGCGGTGGGCAGGGTCAATCGAAAGTCATACCAAGGCTCCAGCAGCACGCTTTGCGCCGACAGCAAGCCCTGTCGCAAAGCCCGCCATGCGGCCTGACGGAAATCGCCGCCCTCGGTGTGCTTTTCATGGGCGCGGCCCGCGATCAGCGTAATCTTCATATCCGTGACCGGCGAACCGGTGAGAACGCCGGGATGGCTCCGTCCCGCCAGCTGACTCAGCACCAGCCGCTGCCAGCCAAGAGCCAGCACGTCCTCCGAACAGGCAGAGGCAAACCGTAGCCCTGCGCCCCGTTCCAACGGCTCCAGCAACAGGTGCACCTCCGCATAGTGGCGCAGAGGCTCGAAATGCCCAATACCGATCACCGGGGCGGCAATCGTCTCCCGATAAACAATCGCGCCGGGTCCAAAGGCCACGTCCAGATCAAACCGCTCCTTTAAAAGCCGCTGCAAAATCTCCAGCTGAATCGTCCCCATCAGCTGGAGATTGATAGCTCCGGTCCGCTCCTGCCACGAGACATGCAGCTGGGGGTCCTCCTCCTCAATTTGACGCAGCTGCATCAGCGCCGTGTGGGGGTCGCAGCGGTCCGGCAAAAGCACCTGACAGGTCAGAGCCGGTTCCAGCATAGGGGGCGCGGATGCTTCTTCCTCGCCCAGCCCCTCGCCGCAGAAGGTGCGGGTCAATCCGGTGACGGCACAAACGGTCCCCGCCTCCGCCGCGTCAACGGCCCGGAATTTCGCTCCGGAATAGACGCGAATCTGATCCGCCTTCTCCTGCCAGTCCTCCCCATCTCGACTGCCGCAGAGCAGATCTTTCACCCGCAGCGTCCCGCCGGTGACCTTTAGATGGGTCAGCCGCGCGCCCTGCGGATCTCTTGAAATCTTATAGACCATCGCGCCAAAGGCGCTTCCATAGACCGGCGATGGTGCAAAGCGCCGCAATCCGTCCAGCAGCTCCTCCACCCCGCCCAGCCGCAGCGCCGCACCGAACAGGCAGGGAAACAGCTTCCGCTCCCCCACCAGCGCGGCAATCGTCTCGTCTTTCAGCTGGCCGCAGGCCAGATACTCCTCCATGGCCGCCTCACCGCAAAGGGCGATTTCCTCTCCCCGCTCCGCATCCGGCCCGGAGAAATCCACGCACCCGCCGTCCAAGCGGCTTTTCAGCTCCGCCAGCAGCGCGGAGCGGTCCGTCCCCGGCTGGTCCATCTTGTTGACGAACAGGAAGGTGGGCACTCCATACCGCGCCAGCAGCCGCCAAAGCGTCAGCGTGTGGCCCTGAACGCCGTCCGCACCGCTGACCACCAACACCGCGCAGTCCAGTACCCGGAGCGTCCGCTCCGCCTCGGAGGAAAAGTCCGCGTGGCCGGGGGTGTCCAGCAGCGTCAGCTCTAAACCGTCCAGCGGCAGCACCGCCTGCTTTGAAAAAATAGTGATGCCCCGCTCCCGCTCCAGCGCAAACGTATCCAAAAACGCGTCCCGGTGATCCACCCGTCCCAATTTGCGCAGCACCCCACCGGTATAGAGCAGTCCTTCGGTCAGCGTGGTCTTTCCCGCATCCACATGAGCCAATATCCCAATTGCCAATTTTTTCATTGTATTCCCCGCTCATCCCGTTCAAAATCCGTAAATTTTCCTCCAGTATAGCAGTCTTATGCCAGAAGGTCAAAAATAACATTTGCTTTTACCCAAATATTCACTATAATGTCACTTGTAGAAGTACGCGAAATGAACGGCGACTACCGCCAAAATACAACAGAGTGAAAATCGAGGATCAATATCTATGAAAATCATCATCGTGGGCGCCGGGAAAGTCGGGCTGGCGCTGGCGCAGCACTTGTCCACGGAGCACAGCGTAACCGTTATTGACGAGAACCCCCAGCTCCTTGACCACATCATCAACGTCTACGACTTGATGGGTGTGTGCGGCAACGGCGCCTGCGCCGACGTGCAGAAGGAGGCGGACGCGGGACGGACCAATCTCCTCATCGCCACCACCTCCAGCGACGAGATCAACATTTTGACCTGCCTTGTGGCAAAAACGCTGGGCGTTCAGCATACCATCGCCCGTATCCGCAACCCGGAATACGAAAAGCAGCTGCGGTATATGCGCGGCGAGCTGGGTCTTTCCATGTCCATCAATCCGGAGCGGGCCACCGCTCGGGAGATTGCCCGTGTCCTCCGGTTCCCCAACGCCATGAAGCTGGAGTCCTTTTCCAAGGGCCGGCTGGAGCTGGTGGAATACCGTCTGTCCGTCGGCAGTCCGCTCAACGGCGTGCTTCTCAGCGACCTTTATAAAAATCTGCGGGCAAGAGTTCTGGTCTGCGCCGTGGCCCGAAAGGATCAGACCATCATTCCCTCCGGCGACTTTGCCCTGCAGGACGGGGACACCATTTACATCACCGCGACTCCCCACGAACTGGAACAGTTTTTCCGGCATCTGGGAGAGTTTAAGGGCAAGGCATCCTCGGTCATGATCGTGGGCGCCAGCAAGCTGTGCTACTATTTGGCACAGGAGCTGACCGAAATGGGCATGACCGTCAAGATTATTGATCAGAATTCCGAACGCTCTACCCGCATGAGCGAGCTTTTGCCCAAGGCCCTTGTCATCACCGGCGACGGCACGGACAGCGAGCTTTTGCGGGAGGAAGGTCTGGAACGGACAGACGGCTTCGTGGCGATCACCGGCATGGACGAGGCAAACATTCTGATGGCGCTCAGTGTGACGCGGCAGTATCAAAACTGCAAGGTGGTGGCAAAGATCAACCGCCAGTCTCTGGTGGATTTGGTGTCCACCGAGAGCATGATCGGCAGTGTGGTTTCCACCGGCTCTGTCACCGCAGAGCTGATTTTACAGTACGTCCGCGCCATGCAAAACGCCTCCGGCTCTCAGGTTAAAACGCTGCACCGCCTGATTGGCGGCACGGTGGAGGCGCTGGAATTCGGCATCTGCCCCAATTCTCCCCTGATCGGCGTACCGCTGCGGGACTTGAAGCTCCGCTCCGGGATTCTGCTGGCGGGCATCGTCCGTCAAAATGGGAAGATTGTCATTCCCTCCGGATCGGATGCGATCAACGCCGGAGACGACGTGATCGTGGTCACCACCAGCACCTTGCGGGACATCCGCGACATTTTGCAGTAAAAAGGACAGATATCGTTGAATAGAAGAATGATTGCCTACATCCTCGGCAGAATTCTGCTGGTGGAGGCGGCGCTGCTTGCGCTGCCCATGCTGGTGGCGATTCTTTACAAGGAGTCGGCTGAACCGTTTTTGATCCCCATGCTGGCGCTCGTCCTCTGCGGCGTCCTGCTGGGGCGTATAACCCCTCGCACCCGGACACTCTATGCAAGAGACGGTCTGGCCATCGTGGCTCTGGCGTGGATCGTGATGTCCTTTTTCGGAGCCATGCCCTTTTATATTTCCCACTCCATGCCCACATTTGTGGACTGTTTTTTTGAAACCGTCTCCGGCTTTACCACCACGGGCGCCAGCATTTTAACGGAAATTGAGCATCTGAGCCAAGGAATTCTGTTCTGGCGCAGCTTTACCCACTGGGTAGGCGGCATGGGCGTTCTGGTATTTGTCATGGCAATTCTGCCCATGTCCGACGGACATGGGATGCATCTTTTGCGGGCGGAGGTTCCCGGCCCCGTGGTGGGCAAGCTGGTGAGCCGTCTGGGGGACACCGCCAAAATCCTGTACAGCATTTACCTTGTCATGACAGTGGTGGAAATCATTTTGCTTCTGCTTGGGGGGATGCCGCTGTTTGACGCCTGCATCCATGCCTTCGGCACCGCCGGCACCGGCGGCTTCAGCAGCCGCAACCTCAGCGTGGGGGCATACAACAGCCCCTATTTCGACATCGTGATCGGAATTTTCATGCTGCTGTTTGGTGTAAACTTTAATCTCTATTATTTCCTGCTTATCGGCAAGGTGCGGGACGTGCTGCGGTCTGAGGAACTGCGGGCCTATTTCCTGATCGTGGCGGCGTCCACCGTCACCATCGCCTGGAATATCACCCACCTGTTCGGCTCTTTTGCCACCGCCATGCGGTACTCCTTCTTTCAGGTGTCCTCCATCATCACCACCACCGGATACGCCACTGCGGACTTCAACCTCTGGCCAAGCTATTCCAAGGTGGTTCTGGTTCTTTTGATGTTCGTGGGAGCCTGCGCCGGTTCCACCGGCGGCGGCATCAAAGTTGCCCGCCTTGTGATTCTGGCAAAGATGTCCATCAGCGACATGCGCCAGATGCTTCACCCCAGCGCCGTGGCCACCGTGCGGGTGGAGGGCCGTCCGCTCAATGTCAAGCTCCTGCGCAGCACCCACATGTTTTTGGTGGTATATCTGCTGTTGATGGCCGGGTCTACCCTTCTTTTGAGTCTGGATGGGTTTGACCTTGTCACCACCTTCACCGCCGTGGTTTCCTGCATGAACAACATCGGGCCGGGTCTGGAACTGGTCGGCCCCATGGGGAACTTCTCGGCGTTCTCCCCGGCGGCCAAGCTCCTGCTGTCGTTCGACATGCTGGCCGGCAGACTGGAACTGTTCCCGATGCTGCTGTTGGGACCGTCCCTTTGGCGAAGACATAGTTTCCGCAGATAACGCACAGAAGGGCGGGGCTTCAGCCCCGCCCTTTTAATCAGAGAAAAAATCTTTGGAGAATTCGTCTTGTTTATGAAATCTGCCATTGACAAGCGCCGCTCTTTCCACTAAAATATACCGTTAGAGTATGCACAAACAAGGAGGTACACCATGGGTTTTCTGCTGGCTCGCGGCAGTGTTTTTTTGAACGGCGGTTTCCAGACGGCAGACGTTGCCGTTGAGAATGGCCGTATTGTTTCCATTTCTCCCTCCCTTCCCCGTGAGAATCGTTCCGTGATTGAAATTCAAGATTTGTTGATTGTTCCAGGTTTCGTCGATGTACATGTGCATCTTCGGGAGCCTGGATTTTCTTATAAGGAAACCTTCGCCTCCGGCACGGCGGCGGCCGCCGCCGGCGGCTATACCGCCGTGTGCCCCATGCCCAACCTGAAGCCGGTTCCGGACAGCTGTGAGACGCTGAAGCCGGAGCTGGACGCAATTGCCCGGGACGCAAAAATCCACGTTTATCCCTACGGGGCAATTACCGCCGGGGAACAGGGGCAGTTTCTTTCCGACATGGCGGAAATGGCCCCCCATGTGGCCGGTTTTTCCGACGATGGGCGGGGCGTGCAGTCCGACGAGATGATGCGCGCCGCCATGAAGGCGGCAAAGGCGCTGGACAAGCCCATTGTGGCCCACTGCGAGGTGAACGCCCTGTTAAAGCCCGGCGGCTGCATCCATGACGGCACGTGGGCCAAGGCCCACGGCTTTCCGGGCATTTCGTCGGAGAGCGAATGGCGGCAGGTGGAGCGGGATATCGGGCTGGTGCGGGAAACCGGGTGTCCATACCACGTCTGCCACATCTCCGCCAAAGAAAGCGTGGCGCTCATCCGCAGAGCCAAGGCCGAGGGCCTGCCCGTCACCTGCGAGACTGGGCCTCACTATCTGGTTTTGTGCGACGAGGATTTGCAAGACGAGGGCCGGTTCAAGATGAACCCGCCCCTGCGCTCCGCCGCCGACCGGGACGCTCTGCTGGAGGGCCTGCTGGACGGAACCATTGACTGCATCGCCACAGATCACGCCCCCCACTCCGCCGAGGAAAAGTCCAAGGGCCTGCAAGGCAGCGCCTTTGGCATCGTGGGACTTGAGACGGCGTTTTCCATTCTCTATACACAATTGGTTCAAACGGGTATCGTCCCACTGGAACTGCTTTTGGACCGGCTGTGCGTCCGACCCCGGAAGATTTTTGGTCTGCCGGGCGGCAAAATCGCCGAGGGCGCTCCCGCAGACCTGACCGTGCTGGATCTGAACCGGCCCCACACCATTAACAGCAGAAACTTCAACTCCATGGGCCGCGCCACGCCGTTTGACGGCTGGATGGTATCCGCCGCCGTGGCCGCCACTATCTGTAATGGAAAACTGGTTTACACCGACTTTCAACGGGAGGACACATGAAACAATCTCTCTTTACTCTGGAACATGCCCGCCAGCTGACGGCGGACACCTATGAGCTGGTGCTCTCCGGCGACGTCTCCGCCATCACCGCGCCGGGGCAGTTTGTCAACGTAGAACTGCCCGGCAGATTTCTCCGCCGCCCCATCAGCATCGCCAACTGGACGGAAGACGCGCTCCTCTTAATCGTCCGGGTGGTGGGCGAAGGAACACGGGAGCTGGTTCGTTCCGTCCCCGGCACGGAACTGGACACCCTTTCCGGCCTTGGCAGCGGGTTTGACTTGACCGACTGCCCGGAAAACCCCATCCTGATTGGCGGCGGCGTGGGTGCAGCCCCGCTGTTCGGCCTTGCCGGGCGGATGCGGGAGGTGGGTGTTACCCCTACGGTGGCGCTGGGCTTTCGCACGGCGGCAGACGCATTTTATCTGGAGGAATTCGCCCGTCTTGGCTGTCACCTTTTTATTGCCACGGAGGACGGGAGTCTCGGCACAAAGGGCTTTGTGACCGATTTGGTAAAAGCCTCCCCGGCGTGCACCGCCGCCTTCGTCTGCGGTCCCACACCCATGCTGAAAGCCGTCCACGCACTTCCCCAGCTGAAAAGCGGGCAGTATAGCTTTGAGGCCCGGATGGCCTGCGGCTTTGGCGCGTGCGTGGGCTGCACAATTCAGACAACGGGCGGCCCCCGCCGGGTCTGTAAGGACGGACCGGTGTTCCAAAAGGAGGAGATCGTATGGTGAACCTTGGTGTGACCTTAGCGGGCGTGGCGCTGAAGAACCCCGTTATCCCCGCCTCCGGCGCGTTTGGATACGGGCGGGAGTTTGCGGAGGTCTATGACCTTGACATCCTCGGCAGCTTTTCCTTTAAAGGAACCACCGCGCAGGCCCGGTTCGGCAATCCCCAGCCCCGCATCGCGGAGACTGCCTGCGGAATGCTGAACGCGGTGGGTCTGCAAAATCCGGGCATCGACGCTGTGATTGCCGAAGAACTGCCCAACATCGCCAAGCTTTTTCACGGCCCGGTGATCGCCAACATTGGCGGAAACACCGTGGAGGAATACGCCGAGAACTGCCGTAAACTGGACGCCTGCCCGCAGGTGGGCATCATCGAAGTGAATATCTCCTGTCCCAACGTCCACTGCGGCGGCAAGAACTTTGGCTCCGATTCCAAAAGCGCGGCGGAGGTAACGGCGGCGGTCAAGGCCGCCACAAAAAAGCCCGTCTTTCTCAAGCTCAGTCCCAATGTGACGGACATCGCGGAAATTGCCAAAGCCTGCGCGGACGCGGGGGCGGACGGCCTCTGCCTCATCAACACACTGCTGGGTATGCGCATTGATTTGAAGACCAAGCGCCCTCTGCTGGCCAACCGGACCGGGGGCCTGTCCGGCCCCGCTGTATTCCCGGTGGCGCTGCGGATGGTGTGGGACGTGTACGAAGCGGTGAAGCTGCCCATCATCGGCTGCGGCGGCATCAGTTCCGCCGAGGACGTATGCGAAATGATGCTGGCGGGAGCCAGCGCCGTGGAGATCGGGGCGGCAAACCTGAAAAACCCCGCCGCCTGCAAAACCATTATCGAAAAACTGCCCGCCGTCTGTGAGCGGCTGGGCGTAACCGAAATTTCTCAACTGACTGGAGGAGCGCACGCATGAATCAGGACGTCATCATTGCTCTGGACTTCCCCACGGGGGCGGAAACTCTTCAATTTTTGGACCATTTTCCCGCCGGGGAAAAGCCCTATGTAAAAATCGGCATGGAGCTTTTCTACGCCGAGGGACCGGACATGGTCCGGGCCATCAAGGCTCGGGGCCACAGAATTTTTCTGGATTTGAAGCTGCATGACATTCCCAACACCGTGAAGCGGGCCATGGCCTCCCTCTCCCGGCTGGACGTGGACATGGTGAATCTCCACGCCGCGGGCGCGTCGGAAATGATGCGCGCCGCGCTGGAGGGGCTCACCCGTCCGGACGGCTCCCGCCCGCTGCTGATCGCCGTTACCCAGCTGACCTCCACCAACGACGCGGCGCTGAAAAACGAGCTGCTGATCGACACACCCATGGCCGAAACCGTGATGACTTATGCGAAAAACGCCGCCGCTTCCGGTCTTGACGGCGTGGTCTGCTCCCCGCTGGAGGCGGCGGGGGTCAAGTCCGTCTGCGGCGAGAAGTTTGTCACCGTCACCCCCGGCATCCGCTTCGCGGACTCCGCCGCCGGAGATCAAAAGCGCATCATGACCCCCGAATTGGCTGGAAAATCCGGCTGTGATTATCTGGTGATGGGTCGGCCCATCACACAGGCAGAGGACCCCGTCGCCGCCTACCGGCGGGCGGTTCAGGATTTTCTCGGTTAATTTTCCGCCACTTCCCGCAGCCCTTTTGTGGGGACCCTATACACCTCTTGTCCGCAACTCAGTTTGTTATTAAAATCAAAGGAGATTGAACGATATGAGCATCGAACGCGAGATTGCCCACGACCTTTTGTCCATCGGCGCGGTATTTCTGCGCCCGGATGACCCCTTTACCTGGGCCAGCGGCATCCACAGCCCGATTTACTGCGACAACCGCCTGACCCTCACCGCTCCCACCGTCCGCACGGCGGTGGAAACCGGGCTGGTGGGCCTGATTCGTCAGCACTTTCCCGACGTGGAAGTTCTGATGGGCACCTCCACCGCCGGCATCGCCCACGCCGCCATCGTTGGCCATCTGATGGACCTTCCCATGGGCTATGTCCGCTCCGGGCACAAGGATCACGGCCGGGGCAACCAGATCGAAGGTCGGCTGGAAAAGGGGCAGAAGGTCGTGGTAGTGGAGGATTTGATCTCCACTGCGGGCAGCTGCATTGAAACCGTGGACGTTTTGCGCGAAGCCGGGGCACAGGTGCTGGGCGTGGCCTCCATCTTTACCTACGGGCTCCAAAAGGGCCTTGACCGGCTGGCCGCGGCGAACGTGGTCAATTTCAGTCTGAGTAATTTCGACGCAGTGTGCCAGGTTGCCGCCGAGGAGGGTAAAATTAAGACCGAGGATATTCAGCGCCTGAAAAAATTCCGCGCCAATCCCAGCGACGAGAGCTGGGCACGGGGCTGAACCCATTCACCGGAACGCACGAAGGGAGAACTTCTATGTCAAATCGTAATCTCATCGACATCACCGACCTGACCCTCGCCGAGATCGACGGGCTGATCGACACGGCGGAGGACATGATTGCAAACCCCGCGAAGTATCAGAGTGCCTGCGCCCACAAGCAGCTGGCAACGCTGTTTTTTGAGCCTTCCACCCGCACCCGCCTCAGCTTTGAATCCGCCATGCTGGCGCTGGGCGGCGGTGTTCTGGGCTTTTCCGAGGCCGCGTCCTCTTCCACCGCCAAGGGCGAAACCGTGGTGGACACTGTCCGCACCGTCAGCTGCTATGCCGACATCATCGCCATGCGCCACCCCAAAGAGGGCGCACCGTTCGCCGCTGCCCAGCGCAGCGAAGTGCCCATTATCAACGCCGGAGACGGCGGGCACAACCACCCCACCCAGACGCTGACGGACCTTTTGACCATCCATCGGGAAAAGGGACGGCTGGACGATTTCACCATCGGCTTCTGCGGCGACCTGAAGTTTGGCCGGACGGTTCACTCTCTGGTGAACGCCCTGAGCCGCCGGACGGGCATCAACTTCGTGTTTATCTCCCCGGAGGAGCTGAAACTGCCGCAATACCTGAAGGAAAGCGTGCTGGAGAAGAACCATCTCGCCTACCAGGAGACGGACTCTCTGGAAGACGCGATTCCCCGTCTTGACATTCTGTATATGACCCGCGTCCAGAAGGAGCGGTTTTTCAACGAGGCCGATTACGTCCGGCTGAAAGACACCTATGTTCTGGACCCGGAAAAGCTGATCCCCGCAAAAGAGGATCTGTGCATTCTGCACCCTCTGCCCCGTGTGAACGAGATCACCGTGGCGGTGGACAACGATCCCCGGGCCTGCTACTTCAGACAGGTGAAAAACGGCAAATATATCCGCATGGCCCTGATTATGCTGCTGCTGGGCCTGCGGGCGGAGTAAAGGAGGAACGCCATGAATATTGATAGCATTCAGGACGGTGTGGTTCTCGACCACATCAAGGCCGGAAAGTCCATGGACATCTATAAATATCTGCATCTGGATCAGCTGGACTGCTCCGTTGCCATCATCAAAAACGTCCGCAGCGGGCGGATGGGCAAAAAGGACATCATCAAGATCGACTCTCCTATGGAAGTGGATCTGGACGTGCTGGGCTACGTGGACCCGGACATCACCGTGAACGTCATCCGAAACGGAGCCCGGGTGGAAAAGAAGCATCTGGAACTTCCTCTCAAGCTGGTGAATATCATCCATTGTAAGAACCCCCGGTGCATCACGGCGGTGGAACCCCAGCTGGACGCCATCTTTTTATTGAGCGACCCGGAAAAGCACACCTATCGCTGTGCTTACTGTGATGCGGAGAAAAAGCGGAAAATCTAAAACTGCGTGCGGCAGGGCCGCGCCGGAAAAAGGAGCGCATGCTCATGAATCAGCAGTTCCAATCCGCATCGGCCGAAATCGCGCCGGAACTTGATCCCGCCGTCCCGGACAGGCCGGGAGCCGGAGCAGCCGCCGTCCCGGTGGAAGATTTCGCGCCGGTTGATCTCTCCGCTTCGGTCCCGCCGGAGGAAGCCTCCGCTTCCCGCTCCTTGACTCCCCGGCTGGCCATTGTGCTCATTTTGCTGCAAAGCGTGATTTATGGGTTCGGCGACCCCATCACCAAGGACGCCCTTTCCGTGACGCCGGTATACGCGCTGCTGTCCGTGCGGTATCTGCTGGCGCTGGCACTTTTATTCCTCTTCGGCGGAAAGCGGATTGTGGCAGGGATGCGGAACTGCCGCATCCGGGACTGGATTGGTCCCGCGCTGTGCATCGCCGTCGCCCATTTGACCGGCAATGTTGCCCTCCAATTCAGCGCAGCCACAAGCACGGCGTTTTTGCGCTCTCTTTCCACCGTGATGACGCCCCTGCTGGTTTTGGTTCTGTTCCGCCGGAAATACTCTCGGAAGCACATCCCCATTCAAATTCTCGTGGTGGTGGGACTGTATCTTCTCTGCGGGCTGGGCGGACTGACCGGCTTTGGCATCGGTGAGGTGCTGGCGCTGCTAACAGCGCTTTTGCTGGCGGGGTCTTTGGTTTTGGGGCAGGAATCGCTGGCCCGCATGGACGCACTGACGCTCTCCACCGTCCAGACCTTGGCGGCGGCAGTTCTGAGCGTGATCTTTGCCCTGTTTGTGGACGGCGGCTGGTCCTGCCTTTCCACCGCCACGCCTCAGGTCTGGGCTGTCATTGTCTATTTGGCTGTGACATGCACGATTGGCGGCTTTTTGCTGCAAAACGCGGCACTCACGGCCGTGTCCGCCCGGACGGTGGCCTTGGTCCAGTGCCTCTGCCCGGTGATGACCGCGCTGTTCTCCTTTTTTATGCTGGGAGAGCGCCTCAGCACCCCGGGGCTTGTGGGCGCAGTCCTCATTGTGGCCTGCGTGGCTGCCGAAAGCCTGCTTCCCGAGGATGGGCCTTGCAATCCGTGAAAAAATAGGTTAGAATCGAATACACCGCTAGGCCCTTCGCTCTTTGGCGAAGGGCCTAGCTTTCACCCTGTCCGGCGCCATCACGCCGGGAAATACCAACGATTGAAAGAGAGAGTCCCATGAGCGAGAAAAATGAGATCAGTGAAATAAGTGAAATCAGCGAAGCAAGCGCCGTCCGTGAAAAAAGCCGCAGTCTTCGGGGCATTGTATGCACCACGGTCGGCGGCGTCTGCTGGGGCGTTTCCGGCGCCTGCGGGCAATATCTGTTCGACTCCTGCGGCATTGCCCCTGTTTGGCTTGTCTGCGTGCGGATGCTGGTTGGCGGCATCGTGTTAACGCTGCTGGCCCTGCCCAAGCACGGACGAAGCCTGCTGGCCTTGGTCCGCCAGCCCCGTGATTTTGGAAAGCTGGTTCTGTTCGGCCTGTTCGGTCTGCTGCTGTGTCAGTTTGCGTATCTCACTTCCATTGGCTATACCAACGCCGGGACCACCACCGTCCTGCAAAACCTGAACCTCATCTTCATCATGCTCATTACCTGCATTCACGCCCGCAAACTGCCCGACCGGGTTCAGACCATTGCGCTGGTGCTGGCGCTGGCGGGAACCTTCATTCTGGCTACCGGCGGCGACCTGCGTCACATGTCCATCTCTCCGCAGGGCCTTTTCTGGGGTCTGCTCACCGCCGTGGCTGTGACGGTCTATACGCTTTTGCCCCGGCAGCTCGTCCAAACATGGGGCAAGGAGCTGGTCACCGGCGTGGGAATGCTGATCGGCGGTGTGTTTATCAATTTGGCCAGCCAAAGCTGGACTTTTTCCATCAGCCTCTCTTGGAAGGGCTGGCTTGCGGTGGGCGGCGCGGTAATTTTAGGGTCGATTGTGGCCTTTCCGCTGTTCATGCAGGGAATCGCAGACGTAGGCCCTGTGAAATCCTCCATGTTGGCGGCAACCGAACCGGTATCCGCCACGGTGTGCTCCGCCCTGTGGCTCCACACGGCGTTTTCGCTGGCGGATCTGATTGGTTTTGGACTGATTCTTATTACAATTTTCCTTCTGGCACGGGAGGATTCAGAAAGTTAACGGGAAAGGGGCTTTTTTGTGTACGACGAACTGACGGAAGTGGATATCCAAAAAATGAAGGACGAGATTGCCCATCGCATCACGGTGCTGCGCCCAAAGCTGATTGAGGATGTGCAGATTGCCCGGGGCTTTGGCGACCTCAGCGAGAACTTCGAGTACAAGTGCGCAAAGCGGGACAAAAACCGTAACGACAGCCGCATCCGCTATCTCCAGCAGATGGTCCGTACGGCCAAGGTCATCCAGCCAAAGTCCGCCGAGGCGGACTGCGTGGGTCTGTTCGACACGGTGGTGATCGTCCCCGCGCCCACGAAAACGCCCCAAACCATCCGCATCGTCACCACCCTGCGTCAGGACGCGTTGAAGGGCCTTGTCAGCAAGGAATCTCCGGTGGCCAAGGCCGTTTTGGGCCATCGGGCCGGAGAGACGGTCCATGTCGATCTGGGCGAGGGCCGGGGATATGATCTGGCCATCGCGTCCATTGAAAAGGGGGAGGACGACCCGTCTCTGGACATCAGCAGCTATTGAAACGCGGTATTCACGTCCTATTAAAAAGGGCGGGCATACGCCCTCTCCTCAGTTTGTCGATAAACCTCTTTTTAAAACCGGTTTGTATCAAAATACGCCGGGGAGTTTGAGGGGGCCAAGCCAGCATCGAATCAAATAGAATGCCTGCAACTGCTTGTCGTGCAGGCTTTTATGCCGCACAGGGGCCGACGGAAATCCGTCGGCCCCTGTGCGCGTCCGCCCGCGGCAATTCAGCAGGGATGCTCCAGGTTGATAGGTCCGTGCTCCTTCTCAAATTCGCGAATGCGTTTCAGAATCATTTGTTCCAACTCCCGGTTTTTTGTGCGTCCCTCATACTCCGCGATATAGCCCAGTTTATCCAGCAGTTCCTCTGAAACCCGCAGTGTGTAGCGCGGCAAATGGTCGTTCATCTTTCCATCCCCTTGACGTCATATTGACATCAATATAGCGTCGTGATAAGATTGTGTGGAAAAATGACGAATTTATGACGCAATACCGAAAGAAGGATTTTTTGGTGCCGTATGAGGTGTTTTCGGATAAAATGAGAGGCCCCGGCATAAGCCGCGACCTCCCCTTGCATCGGACATTACGACTGTTTCCAGTCGATAGGCCCGTGCTCCTTTTCAAATTCACGAATACACTTTTGAATGAGATACAGCACCTGCTTATTTTCGCTTCGCCCCTCGTATGCGGCGATATAGTGCAGCTTCCCGTGAGTTTCGGCATCGATCCGAAGCCCCAGATGCTTGTCCTTCTCCACTTACTCACGTCCTTTTTTATCAATATAACTCGATTTTAAGTACAAAATGTACTATTATTCATATATGTACTTAAAATGAGTACATATAATTTAATGAGCACGGGTGAGTTTTATGGAAAGCAGCGAGGAATTTGAAAAAGCTTTCGGCAGTTTTCTGGACCGGCACGAATACGACGCGGCGGAAAGTGCCCTGTTTAATATCGTCCGCCTGTCCTTTCTGGCGGGCTGGACTGCGGCCCACGGGGAAACGCCCAAGGCGGAGCCGGTCTTTCAGCTTGTTGTATCCGAAAAAACCGAAGCGCCAAAAAATAAGAGCGGAAAGCCTTTGACTTTCCGCTCTTACTCTGTTTTCTCTTAGAAATCCGCGCTGCCCACCGTGCGGGGATGGGGCAGAACGTCCCGGATGTTGGAGACGCCCGTCAGGTACATCACCATCCTCTCAAAGCCCAGACCGAAGCCCGCATGCTTGCAGGCGCCATACCGCCGCAAATCGCAGTACCACCAGTAGTCCTTGGGGTCCATACCCAGCTCCCTGATACGGCTCTCCAAAAGGTCCAGCCGCTCTTCGCGCTGGCTGCCGCCGATGATCTCGCCGATGCCGGGAACCAAACAGTCCGCCGCCGCGACGGTCTTGTTATCGTCGTTCATGCGCATATAAAAAGCCTTGATCTCCTTGGGATAGTCCGTGACGAAAACCGGCTTTTTAAAGATCTGCTCCGTCAGGAACCGCTCGTGCTCCGTCTGGAGATCGGTGCCCCACTCCACCTTATAATCAAAGTTGTCGTTGTGCTTTTTCAAAATCTCCACAGCCTCGGTGTAGCTCACCCGGCCAAAGTCGGAGGAAGCCACATGCTCCAGCCGCTCCTTAAGGCCCTTATCCACAAAGCTGTTGAAAAAGTCCATCTCGTCGGGGCAGCGCTCCATCGTGCGCTTGATGACGAATTTAATCATGGCCTCGGCCACGTCCATGTCGCCCTTGAGATCGGTGAAGGCCATCTCCGGTTCGATCATCCAGAACTCAGCGGCGTGACGCTGGGTGTTGGAATTTTCCGCCCGGAAGGTGGGCCCAAAGGTATACACATCGCCAAAGGCCATGGCAAAGTTCTCGGCGTTCAACTGGCCGGAAACCGTCAGGTTTGCGGGCTTGCCGAAAAAGTCCTGCGAGAAATCCACATTTCCGTCTTCGGTCAGGGGCGGATTTTTCGCGTCCAGCGTAGTGACCCGGAACATCTCGCCCGCGCCCTCGCAGTCCGATGCGGTGATGATCGGCGTGTGGACATACACAAAGCCGCGCTGCTGGAAGAATTCATGGATGGCGTAAGCCGCCACGCTCCGCACCCGGAAGGTGGCGGAGTACAGATTCGTCCGGGGACGCAGATGTTGGATGGTACGCAGGAATTCGGCGCTGTGCCGCTTTTTCTGAAGAGGATAGTCGGGGGTGGAGGTTCCCTCCACCGTCACGGAGGAGGCCTTCAGCTCCAAAGGCTGCTTGGCGTCCGGAGTCAGCACCACCGTTCCGGTGACCACCAGCGCCGCGCCCACGTTCTGGGACGCAATCTCCGCGTAATTCGTCAGGGCGCTCACATCCAGCACCACCTGCAGATTCTTGAAGCAGGAGCCGTCGTTCAGCTCCACAAAGCCAAAGTTCTTCATGTCCCGGATGGTGCGGGCCCAGCCGCCCACGGTGACTTCCTTGTGGTCATAGACCTCGCTGTCGGCGAAAATCGCCGCGATTTTTGTCATACTCATTTCGTTCACCCGTTTTGTTATTTTTGCCAAACGGCACAATTATCCTATATTATACTCCCCTTTTCGGGGCTTTACAAGCCGATTTTCTCCATATCCGGCTTAAACCACCTGAAACAAGTAAAATTTCAGATAGCTTGTCTCGTCCACACCCCAGAGGATGGGATGATCCGGCCCTTGCTGCCGCGCTTCGATCTGCCGCAGCTGAACGTTTGCATCGTGGGCGGCGGCGTGGAGCATGGCGATGAATTTCTCCTCTGTTGCAAAGTGGGAGCAGGAGCAAGTGGCCAGAAATCCGCCCCGGGGCAGCAGCTTCATGGCCCGGTAATTGATCTCCTTATAGCCGGTGATGGCATTTGCCACCGTGGCCCGGGATTTTGTAAACGCAGGAGGGTCCAGAATAATGAAATCGTATTTCCGGGGCTGCTTTTCAAGGCTTGGCAACAGGTCGAACACGTTGGCGCATACGCACTCCACCGTGTTTTCCAGCCCGTTGCGGCGGGCATTGTCCCGGGCCATCTCCACCGCCGATTCCGATACGTCCACGGCGGTAACGTGGGCCGCGCCGCCTCTGGCGGCGTTCAGGGCGAAAGAACCGGTGTGGGTGAAGCAGTCCAGCACCGTCCGGCCCTTGGAAAGCCGTGCCACGGCCTGACGGTTAAACTTCTGATCCAGAAAAAACCCAGTTTTCTGCCCGTTTTCCACATCTACCAGATATTTGACCTCATTTTCAACAATCTCCGTCACGGCGCTGTCCGGCGCCGTCTCCCCCGGCAGGGGGAACCAGCCCTTGTACTGGGGCAGGCCCTCTTTTTCCCGCAGAGCGACATCGTTGCGCTCGTATACCCCCGAAATCTCCTGTCCGTCCTGCCGCAAAACTTCCACCAGCAGCGGAAACAGCAGCTCTTTGCGCACTTCCATGCCCACGGAGAGTACCTGCACGGACAAAATCGGTCCAAACCGATCCACCGTCAGCCCGGGGAAGCCGTCCGCCTCGCCAAAAATGATGCGGCAGCAGGTCAAATCCTCCTCCCGCAGCACCGCCTTGCGATAATCCCATGCCCAGCGGAGCTTTCGCTCCCAAAACGCGCTGTCAAAGCTATCGTTGGCGTTGCGGGAGACAAGGCGAAGGCGGATTTTAGACTTTTCGGAATACATCCCTGTGCCCAGATACCGGTCTTTTTTGCTTACAACATCCACAAGACCGCCGTTTTCCGGTGTTCCGTCCAGCGCGGTAATCTCCGCGTCATAGACCCAAGGATGCCCCCGCAGAAGAGCGGCTTCCGCCTTGGGGGTGACGACGGCGCGGGGATAGGTTCGTTCTGTTTTCATAAACGCTTCCTCATTTCCTGTTTTCTGCATTTCGGTTCTGAGTGTAGCACACTTTTCTTGGAAACGCCATATAACAGAGCAGAGAAATCTGCACGGAACGGAGGACTTACCATGCCTATCATCTATCTCAGTCCCTCCACGCAGGAGTGGAACCCCTATATCACCGGCAGCGGCTCCGAGGAGTACAACATGAATTTGCTGGCGGATCACATGATTCCCTATCTCAATTCCAACGCCATTGCCTATCGCCGCAACACGCCCGACATGACCGCCGCCAGCTCCATTGCACAGGCCAATCAGGGCTATTATGACTTTTATCTGGCGCTGCACTCCAACGCCTCCGGTCAGGGAGAGGCCAGTCCCGTCCGGGGCATCATCGCCTTTTACTATCCCGGAAGCGCAGAGGGAAAGCGGGGGGCGGAACTGATCGCGGCCAATCTGCGGAAGATCTATCCCCTTCCCGACAAGGTGCGCACGCAGGCCACCACCTCGCTCGGAGAAGTTCGCCAGCCCCACTTTCCGTCGGTGCTGGTTGAAATCGGCTACCACGACAACTATGCCGACGCTATGTGGGTGGAGGGCCATATGGACTCCATCGCCCAGCAGCTGGTTCGGGCGCTGACGGAATTTTTCGGCATTCCGTTTATCTATCCCTCCGGCCCCCAAACTGGCACGGTTGCTGTGAATTATGGCACGCTGAATCTTCGCAGTTACCCCTCCCCGCAGGGCACAGTCATTGCAAATATTCCAAACGGCGCGTCGGTGACGGTTTACGGCGAGTGGCAGGGCTGGTACACCGTCCGGTACGACGACCAGCTGGGTTATGCGGCTGCGGCCTACATTGACGTTTAGTATTCCACGATTTTCCGTTGTAAAAAGTTTCCTTTGTTAAAAGTTTAAACATTTATTCTTGACACAATGGCGGCAAACGATTAAACTAAAAAAGGATTCTTATCGGCGGTCGGTCGACCGCTGATTTTTCCAAAATACCCCGCATAAAAATGCCGATAAAACTAGGAGGTAAACCATTGTGATGCAGACCATCATCGCAGCCCTGATCGGGGCGGTGGTCGGCGGCGCGGTTTGCTTCCCTCTCGGTATTCGCTACCGGAAAAACGTGTCTGAACGGGAAATCTCAAGCGCCGAAGAAGAGGGAAAGCGCATTATCAACGAGGCGATTAAAAGTGCAGAAACCAAGAAGAAAGAAGCCCTGTTGGAAGCAAAAGAGGAGATCCTGAGAAACCGCAGCGAGTATGAGAAGGAAGTTAAAGAGCGCCGGTCCGAACTTCAACGGCAGGAAAACCGCCTGCAGCAGAAGGAAGAAACCAACGACCGCAAGACTGAGGCCATTGAGAAAAAGGAAGAGGCCCTGGCCCAGAAGCACGCGCAGTTGGACAAGGAAACGGAAGAGATCAACACGATTAAGCGCAGCCAGACAGAAATGCTGGAGCGCATCTCCGGCTTTACCGCCGAAGAAGCCAAGAATTATCTGATTTCTCAAGTAGAAAATGAAGTCACCCACGAGACTGCTCTCAAGATCAAAGAGATCGAAACCCGCATGAAGGACGAGTGCGATACCCGCGCCCGCGAGGTGGTGGCGCAGGCGATCCAGCGCTGCGCGGCAGACTCCGTGGCGGAAATGACCGTCAGCGTTGTGGCTCTGCCCAACGACGAAATGAAGGGCCGCATCATCGGCCGCGAGGGCCGCAACATCCGCACCATCGAAACGCTTACCGGCGTGGATCTCATCATCGACGACACGCCGGAGGCCATCACCGTCAGCTGCTTTGAGCCGGTTCGCCGCGAGGTTGCCCGGCTGGCGCTGGAAAAGCTGATTGCCGACGGCCGCATCCACCCCACGCACATCGAGGAGATGGTGGAAAAAGCCCGCCGCGAGGTGGACGCCGTCATCAAGTCCGAAGGCGAGCGCGCCGTGTTTGAAACCGGTGTGCGCAATCTCCATCCGGAGCTTGTCAAGATGCTGGGCCGTCTCCATTACCGCACCAGCTATGGTCAAAATGTCCTGCAGCACTCCATTGAGGTCAGTCACATCGCCGGCATGATGGCAACGGAACTGGGCGCGGACACGCAGGCCGCCAAGCGGGCGGGCCTGCTCCACGATCTGGGTAAATCCGTGGATCACGAGATGGAGGGTACCCATGTGCAGCTGGGCGTGGAATTTGCCCGGAAGTACAAGGAGAAGGACGACATTATCCATGCCATCGAGGCCCACCACAACGACGTGGAGCCCCGCACCATCGTGGCGTGTCTTGTGCAGGCGGCGGATGCAATCTCCGCAGCCCGGCCCGGCGCTCGCCGCGAAAATCTGGAGAACTACATCAAGCGTCTCCAGCAGCTGGAAGAGATCACCGGGAGCTATCCCGGCGTGGACAAAGCCTTTGCCATTCAGGCGGGACGCGAAGTCCGCGTGATGGTGAAGCCCGAGCAGGTTTCCGAGGATGAAATGGTGATTCTCGCCCGGGATTTGGCCAAGAAGATCGAAGAGGAGATGGAATATCCCGGACAGATCAAGGTCCATCTTATTCGAGAAACCAAAGTGGTCGAATACGCGAAATAACGAGAAATCGTCCCCCGGCCACAGGCCGGGGGACGATTTTGTTTCTTGAAGGACTTCGTATCAGCAGTTGGATGTTTTTCCCATTCCCCCGTCCCCGCAAAGCAATCCTAGATTTTCTCCGAAAGAAGCGGGACGCGGGGCAAAACGAACTCTGCCCACGAGCCGGGACGCGTTTGGCGGGTTTTGGTCCGGCAAGAACGGAGACACCTCACATCAGGCCTTGACCAGCTTGTAATACGCACGGGCGGTGACGCGATAGACCAGTGCATAGATCACGCCGAACACGGCCAGCGTCCCTGCGGTACAAAGAAGCGTCAGCGTCCCGTTGTGGAGCGAAAACAGCGTCAGAAGCCGCGTCATCAAGCTGAAGTCAAACGCCACATGGATGGCGGCCACTGCCAGCGGCGCAAAAAACACCACCAACAGCTGGGTATTGACTGACCGCCGGACGGTCCGAGGCTCCATGCCCACCTTCTGCATCACAAGATACCGTTCCCGATCCTCATAGCCCTCGGAAATCTGCTTGTAATAGATGATGAGCACCGCCGCCATCAGGAAGATAGCCCCTAAAAACACGCCCAAGAAGAAAAAACCGCCGTTGAGGGAGTAATACTCCTGCGCAAAGCTGGACCGCGTATCCAAATCCAAACGCGCCCAGCTGCCGGTTCCGGTGAAATCCAGCGTCTGCTCCAGCTCATCGGGCTGGACAGCGCTCTCGTCCACGTTCCAAAAACCGTTCCACTGCATCAGCTCCCCGCCCGCTTCGCCAAGCGCGGTCTGCTGCCCCACGTACAATTCCTGAAAGGTTCCATTAGAAACTACCAGATAGAAAACATCCACCGCAGAAGGCTGGAACATCCGGGGTGCGGGATACCGGGAGTCCGGTTCCGCCGCCGTCAGCGTCACGTCGGTGGCTTCGGCAAAGCGGAAGGTTAGATTCCGCCGCTGGCCCGCGCCGTCTGTAAACAGCAGCATCTGTCCGTCCGCAAGGCTCGGAGTCTCCGCCCCAGTGATGGCAGCATAGTCGCTTGGCGTCATGGCACAGACCATGCTGGAAGAACCGGAGAGATACTTTTTCACCTCCAGCGCCCCCTGCTCCTCGTTCACGTTGAAGGAGAGGTATCGGTACGCCGCCACCGGGGCGGCGGAAACACCCCGCTGCTCCAGTTGTTTGGAAACGATGGCAGAAAGGGCGGCGGAATCAAAGGGCGTTTCCTCCGCAGGGTCGTACCGGACCTCTGCCCGCAGATTGCCCGCAAACTGTTCGTCCAGCGCCGCCTCGCTGCCCAAATACAGCGACAGCGTACCGGAGACCATTACCAGCACCATGGTGGAGAGAATGCAGATGTTGGCAAGACCCACGGCGTTGCGCTTCATGCGGTAAAGCATTCCGGAAACGCCGATGAAATGATCGGTCTGATAATAGAACTTCTTGTTGGCCCGCAGGGCTTTGAGCACCGCGATGCTCACGGAGGTAAACAGGCAGTAGGTCCCGATGATGACCAAAAGCACCGCGATGAAGTACATTCCCAGCGCCATCATGGCAGAGCGGGTGGTCACAGCGATGGCATATCCCGCACCCAGCGCCGCCACGCCGATGACTGCCAGCGGCCAGCGGGTCTTTGGCTCCCGCTCTCCCGCGCTGCTCTCCCGCAGCAGTTCCATGGGGTTCTGGACGTGAATGCGGTGGAGATTCAGCAGCAGATTGAACAGCAGAATCACACCGAATAAAATCGCCGTTCCCACGATGGCGGAGTCGGAGACATAAAAGCCGTATACAATGTCCATCCGCATCATGCGGCACAGCAGAAGCATCGCCAGTTTTTGCAGCAGCATTCCCAGCGCCGCGCCGCCGATAATACCCGCGAAGGCGGTGTAGAGTGTTTCACAGCCCAAAACGATGGCAATGTGCCGCTTTCCCATGCCAAGC
This sequence comes from Oscillibacter ruminantium GH1, assembly GCF_000307265.1. Taxonomy (GTDB): domain Bacteria; phylum Bacillota; class Clostridia; order Oscillospirales; family Oscillospiraceae; genus Oscillibacter; species Oscillibacter ruminantium. The sequence continues at coordinate 57,285 of NZ_DF158901.1, read as the reverse complement.
ACGTTGTAAAGCCCCAGCTCCCGCTTGCGCCGCTTCATCAGAAAGCTGTTGGTATAGGTGAGGAAGATGACCGCAAAAACAGCGATGACAAAGGTTCCGATGGACATGAACATGGTCAGGTAACTATATCTGGAGGTTTGGGGCAGATCCGGCGTTGCCGCCAGCGCCAGCGTGATATAGTAGGCCGCCGCCGTCCCCATGACCGTGAGAAGATAGGGAATGTAAAACTGCCCGTTTCTGGCCAGATTCACCAGCGCCATCCGGGGATAGAACCGCCCCTTATTCATTTGCCTCACCTCCCCGCGCCAATACCGTCAGTGTGTCGGAAATACGGCCAAACTGCTCTTCCTGCGTGCTTTCGCCCCGATAGAGTTGGTGATACACCTCTCCATCCCGTAAAAACAGCACCCGCTGGGCGTGGCTCGCCGCCTTGACGGAGTGGGTCACCATTAAAATTGTCTGCCCATCGGCGTTGATCTCACCAAACAAATCCAGCAGCCGGTCAGAGGCCCGGGAATCCAGCGCGCCGGTAGGTTCGTCGGCCAGAACGATCTGAGGATTGGTAATCAACGCCCGGGCCACGGCGCAGCGCTGCTTCTGTCCGCCGGAAACCTCATAGGGATACTTGCTCAAAATGTCCCCGATCCCCAACCGCTCTGCCAGCGGCCCCAGCACCCGCTCCATTTCCCCGAACTCCTGTCCCGCCAGAACCAGCGGAAGAAAGATGTTGTCTTGCAGGGAAAAGGTGTCCAGCAGATTAAAATCCTGAAACACGAAGCCCAGATTCGTGCGGCGGAACGCCGCCATATCCCGCTCCCTGATTTCGGAGAGGGGCTTTCCGCCAAGCAGCACCTGTCCGGAGGTGGGCTTGTCCAGAGCCGCCAGAATATTCAGCAGCGTGGTCTTTCCGGAGCCGGATTCGCCCATGATGGCCACATACTCCCCCGGCTCCACCGAGAAGCTGACGTTTTTCAATGCCTCCACCTGATTGCCGCCGAAGCGGGTGGTGTAAATTTTTTGAAGATGGGATACTTCCAGAAGTGACATGCGCATTCCTCCTTTTGATGCTCCCATCATAGTCGGGTTTCGTCGGCGACGCCATCGAATTGGCTTACAATTTTCCCCGCAACCTTACAGTTTTGTAAGGTTGCTTCTCCAACGCACCCCAAGCGGAAAACAGCGCGGCGAAAGCCCGCCGTGCTTTCCAAATCGGCGCTCATTCCTCCACCTGCCGCCCATCCCGCAGCAGCAACCGCACAATCGTTCCTTTTCCGGGCCGTGAGACGATGGTAATCCCCTGCCCCAGATTTGTCAGCACCCGCTTGCAAAGGTACAGCCCGATTCCCGTGGCCTTTCGGTCCTCCCGGCCATTGTAGCCGGTGAACCCCTTTTCAAATACCCGGGGCAAATCCTCCGGCCGGATGCCGATGCCATTGTCGGAGATAGCCAGCGTGTCGCCGTCAGGGTAGATACGCACCGTTCCGCCCACAGGGGTGTATTTCACGGCGTTGGACAGCAGCTGCCCCACCACAAAGCCCAGCCACTTTTCATCCGTCACAAGTTCCCGGTTGGTCTCCCGAAATTCCAAGGTCAGCTTTTTTAGAATAAACAGCCGGGCGTACCGCCGCAGGCTCCCCCGCACGATGTCGTCCAGCGCACAGCGGCGCAGAACATAATCCGTGGTGTCGCTGTCCAGCCGGAGATAGCCCAAAACCATCTCCACGTATTCTTCGATCTTCAAAAGCTCCGCCGACAGCGCCTCCCGGTCCGTCTCCCCGCCGGACTGGAGCAAAAGCCGCCCGGCGGCAATGGGCGTTTTGATCTGATGCGCCCAGAGGGTATAATAATCCAGCAGGTCCTGCCGCTTATTTTCACTCTCCGTCAGCAGATGAGCGCGGTGCGTACACACGGCAGTCAAAAGCGCCTGATAGTCCGCTTCCAGCACGCTGCGGGCAGCCGGCAGAGGCAGCACCGTCTCGTTGACGGCGTCCAGCAGCCGTTCCAGTTCCCGGTGGCGGTGGAGAAATCCGCAGTAGCCCACGGCAAAGAACACAAGCCCCAGCGCGGCGCACAGCAGCGCCGCATAGCCCACCGATTCGGCGGGAAAATCGTACAGCGAAAGCACCGCGGCAAAGATGGCGGCGCAGGCCGCCAGAAAGCACACCAGCCGGTACTGCCGTTTCAGATATTGCAGCAGCATTCTCAGCCCTCCACCAGATAGCCCGCGCCCTTTTTCGTGCGGATCAGGTTTTCAAGGCCGACGGCCTCCAGCTTTTTACGCAGGCGGGTGACGTTCACTGTCAGCGTGTTTTCGTCCACAAACGCGTCCGACTCCCAAAGCCGGGTCATCAGACTGTCCCGGCTGACGATTCTGCCCCGGTTTTCCAACAGCATCTGCAAAATCTTCAGCTCATTTCCCGTCAAATCCAATCGCTTCTCTCCTGCGGTCAGTGTCCCGTCGGACACGTTCAGCACTGCCCCGCCGCAATTCAGCAGCCGCGCGGGCGCGCCAAAGTCATAGGCCCGGCGCAGCAGCGCCTGCACCTTGGCGGAAAGAACCGCCAGATCGAAAGGCTTTGGAAGAAAATCATCCCCGCCCATATTCATGGCCATGATCTGGTTCATATTGTCCCCGGCGGAAGAGATAAAGAGAATGGGGACCTGAGACACCTTCCGCAGCTCCGCGCACCAGTGGTAGCCGTTGAAAAACGGAAGGGACACGTCCAGCAGAACCAGCTGAGGCCCTGCGGCGGCAAATTCCGCCAGGACATTTTGAAAGTCCCGGACGCAGGTCACATGGTGGCCCCAGCTTTGCAGATGAGCCTCCATAGCCCCGGCGATCACCGGGTCGTCCTCCACAATCAGAATACGGCAGCCGTTCAAATTCTCTTCCTCCCCTGCGCTTTATTTCATCTGTCCCACATTATAGCCCTTTTCCATTTTTTGCGCAACGCCTCACTTTTCCCTCCATCTTGCGTGGATTTTTGTGGAAATTTTCCCATCTTCGCTCCAAAATCGCACTTGAATCCAGAGAACAAAGGTGATATGATATCCCCACAAGATAGAGGTGCGGATGAGACGGCGCTGTGCGAGCTGACAGGCGATGAACGCAGCGGAAGCGATTCCGCCGAACTGAAACGGCAGGTATGCCGCTTTGGTGGGTCCGGGGAGAATATCTCCGGGACTGTCCGCGGGAAACTGCGGGGGCGCTATCTGCTCACAGGAAGCTCCACACATTTGTACATCTGCGTGGGAGCGATTGTCGGTAGAGAGCGTTTTCTCTACCGATTTTTTGTTGCCCGACACAAAATAAACGTATGGAGGAAACACTATGAAATTCGAACATGTACAGGGTTCTATCGTGGCCATGGTCACACCGTTCAAGGCCGACGGCAGCGTCAATTTTGAAGTTCTGACCCAGCTTTTGGAGCGTCAGATTGCCGGCGGTACAGACGCCATTCTGGCCATTGGAACCACCGGCGAATCCGCCACCATGACTCACGAGGAAGATGCCGCCGTGGTGGAGCATACCATCCGCGTGGTGGATGGACGGGTTCCGGTGATTGTTGGCAGCGGGTCCAACTGCACTGCCACCATGTTGGAAAATAGCAAGCTCTATCAGTCCATGGGCGCGGACGCCCTGCTTCTGATTTCCCCGTATTACAACAAAGCCAATGCCGAGGGCATGTACCGCCATTTTGCCACCACAGCCGACGCAGTGGATATCCCCTGCATCCTCTACAATGTCCCGGGCCGCACGGGCTGTTCCATCCCCGTCCCGGTGGTGGAGCGCCTTGCCAAGCATCCCCGCATCGCCGCCATCAAGGAGGCCAGCGGCGACATGGCCTATGCCATGAAGATTGCCCACTGCATCGGACCGGACTTCGCGCTGTATTCCGGCAATGACGATATCACCATTCCCCTCATGAGCATCGGCGGCAGCGGCGTGATCTCCGTGTATGCCAACGTGATGCCGAAAATGTGCCATGAGATCGTCCGGGAATTTCTCACCGGCGACCGGAACAAGGCGCTGGCAAATCACCTGCGGTACTTGCAGTTGATGAACGATCTGTTTTTGGAGGTCAACCCCATTCCCGTGAAAACCGCCATGAATCTGATGGGTCTGAACGTGGGTCCCATGCGCCTGCCCCTCTATGAGATGAGCGGCGACGCAAAGAATCGGCTGGAAGCCACCATGCGGGAGGCAGGCCTGCTGTGAAACTCATACTAATCGGCCACGGAAAAATGGGCAAACTGCTGGAGAAAAGCGCCGCAGAGCGGGGCGACGAAGTGGTTGCCGCTCTAAACAGCGCCAGTCTGGATCAGCTTTCGACTCTTCCTGCGGCGGACATGGTCATTGACTTTTCCCGCCCCGAGGCGCTGGACGCGGTGTGCGCCTATGTCCGCCGCACGGGAACTGCGCTGCTGTCCGGAACCACGGGTTATACGCCGGAGCAGATGAACAAGCTCCGTGCTCTGGGTGCATATGCCCCGGTGCTGTACGCCGCCAACTACTCGTTGGGCATCGCGGTATTTGAGCGAATGCTCAGCCAAATTTCCGACACCTTGAAGCCGGAATTTGACATTGAGATTGAAGAAACGCACCACAATCAAAAAGCCGACGCCCCCAGCGGCACCGCCAAGCTGCTGCTCCACGCCATTGACCCCGACGGAGCGTACACCCCTGTTTACGGCCGGGAGGGCAGCACCGGCAAACGGACGAAAAAAGAGATCGGGGTTCACGCCCTGCGGGGCGGCACGGTTGCCGGAACCCATACGGTTCACTTTTTCGGGCTGGACGAAGAACTGGAGATCACGCACCGGGCCGGCAGCCGCCAAATCTTCGTCAGCGGCGCACTCCATGCGGCGCATCTGCTGGCAGATCGACCCAAGGGCTGCGTAGACCTGCAAAATTTATTATTTGGAGAGTAATTCATTCATGAACGCACAGGAGATCATCGACTATATTGCAAATTCCGAGAAAAAGACCCCGGTAAAGGTCTATGTCAACACCACCGGTACGGTGGATTTCGGCTCCGCCAAGGTCTTTGGCGCGGGCGGGAGCTACACTGTTTTCGGCGACTGGGCAGAGCTTGCGCCCATTCTTGAAAAAAACAAAAGCCATATCACCGATCTGGTGGTGGAAAACGACCGGCGAAATTCCGGCGTGGCATTGCTGGATATGAAGAACGCCGCGGCCCGCATTGAGCCGGGCGCCATCATTCGGGAAAAGGTAGAAATTGGCGAAGGGGCCGTTATTATGATGGGGGCCATCGTCAACATCGGGGCCGTGATCGGGCCGGGCACCATGATCGACATGGGCGCGGTGCTGGGCGGACGGGCCATGGTGGGAACCCATTGCCACATCGGTGCAGGGGCCGTGCTGGCGGGTGTGGTGGAACCTGCCTCGGCCACACCGGTCATCGTGGAGGACAACGTGCTGGTGGGTGCCAACGCCGTGGTGATTGAGGGCGTCCACGTTGGAAAAAACGCGGTTGTTGCAGCAGGTGCGGTGGTGGTGGAGGATGTGCCGGATAACGCCGTCGTCGCCGGATGCCCCGCCAAAATCATCAAAATGAAGGACGCGAAGACCGCCGGCAAGACCGCTCTGGTGGACGCACTGCGCAAGCTGTGAGATTTCTCCGGGGTCTTTCCGACACAATCCATTGAAATAATACAAAATTTTCCACAGAACTCTGCATAAAAATTTGTTTTTATGCAGAGTTCTGTATTTCCTTTTTGAGGAAAAGATGATATACTTTGTAGTATTCGTGTGCAAAGGAGAAAGAAATGATGCTGAATTCAGCAAATATCTGTATTGTCATTACAATTCTTGTCTACCTGATTGTGGTCGTGGGAATCGGCGTGGCCTGTTCCAGACGGAACCGGACGACCGATGACTTCTATCTGGGTGGACGCAAGCTTGGCCCGCTGGTGACGGCCATGAGCGCCGAGGCCTCTGACATGAGCAGCTGGCTTTTAATGGGACTGCCGGGCGTAGCCTATCTCTCCGGCGTGGCCGACGCGGGCTGGACCGCCATCGGTCTGGCGGCGGGTACTTACCTCAACTGGCTGATCGTGGCCCGGCGCATCCGGCTGTATACGCACCGGGTGGGAGCCATTACCATTCCGGAATTTTTCTCTAAGCGGTTTGGGGATGAACGGCGCATTTTGACGGGGATTGCCGCTGTGGTAATCCTGATCTTCTTCATTCCCTATACCGCCTCCGGCTTTGCCGCCTGCGGAAAGCTGTTCAACAGCCTGTTCGGCATCGATTACGTCGGAGCCATGGTTGTCTCCGGTATTATCATCGTGGCCTATACCACTTTGGGCGGATTTTTAGCCGCCTCCACCACCGACTTTATCCAAAGCATTGTCATGACCATCGCCCTGTTCGTCATGGTTCTGTTCGGTATCCGCGCGGCGGGCGGTCTGGATGTGGTGATGGATAACGCCCGGGCACTCCCCGGCTATCTGAGCATGACTCTGAGTCACGACATGGCGGCAAACGCCGCCAATCCCTATGGGTTCATTACCATTGTCTCCACGCTGGCTTGGGGCCTTGGTTATTTTGGAATGCCCCATATCTTGTTGCGGTTCATGGCGATTGAGGATGAGCGCAAGCTGAAACTGAGCCGCCGGGTCGCCTCCATCTGGGTGGTGATTTCCATGGCGGTGGCCATTTTCATCGGCATTGTGGGCTACGGCGTGACCAAGGCCGGCGGCATCGGATTTTTGGAAGGCTCCGCTTCCGAGACGGTGATCGTGCGTCTGGCGGGACTTCTGTCCACCTATGGCATTCCCGCGGCTCTGCTTGCCGGCGTGGTGCTGGCGGGCATTCTGGCCAGTACGATGTCCACCTCGGATTCCCAGCTCTTGGCGGCCGCCTCCAGCGTGTCCCAGAACCTGATGAGCGAGTGTTTTCAGGTGAAAATGAATGAAAAGAAGAAAGTTACCGCCGCGAGATTGACGGTGGTGGGCATTGCCTTAATCGCAATGTTTATGGCCCGCAACCCCAACAGTTCCGTGTTTGGTATCGTGTCCTTCGCGTGGGCGGGCTTTGGCGCAGCCTTCGGCCCGGTGGTTTTATTCGGCTTGTTTTGGAAGCGGACCAATTGGCAGGGCGCGCTGGCTGGAATGGTCTCGGGCGGCGTGATGATCTTTGTCTGGAAATATCTCGTCCGGCCTCTGGGCGGCGTATGGAACATCTATGAACTGCTTCCCGCGTTTTTGGTGGCCTGCGTGTTCATCGTTGCCGTCAGTCTGGCCACGACCGCCCCAAAACAGGAGATTGTGGATACCTTTAACGATGTAAAAGCCCTTTGAGCCGCCGCGCTTTTGTAAAAGCACACCTTTCTCAGTGCAAAGATTGATTTATAAAACCCGGACTGTGCGGATGCACAGTCCGGGTTTTCCATTCCTCAAATCATCATTACGAGGCTTTCTACAAGAAATACCGTAAGACAGCAGGAGCTTGCCACCCAGATCAATTTTGCGCCTCTCCATGCCACAATAATTCCCACCACCATGGCCAGCGCACCCGCCAACGGAACCTGCGTGGCATTTAAGACAGCCGGAAATGTCATCACAGCCAAGGTCGCATAGGGAATGTAATACAGAAAAGAGTGCAAAAACCGGCTTTTGATCTTTCCGCGCAGTAAGGTCAGCGGAATGACCCGGATCGCATAGGTAACTCCGGCCATGACAAGGAGATAGAGATAGATATTACGCATACTGCAGTTCCTCTTCCTGTGTGCAGGGAAACAGCATCGCCGCCACTGCCGAAACCGCCAGCGTCAAAAGAATAATGCGGGCTCCGGCGGAAACTGTGGCCAGCGGCACCAACTTGTCCGCCAGAAAGCTGGCCACAAAACTCGCGGTCACCACGCCCGCCACCACCTGATTTTGTTTTGCCGCGGGAATCACAACGGCAATAAACATCCCGTACAGCGCTACACTGAACGCACTGACCAGCCGTAAAGGCATAAGGGTTCCGGTGACCACGCCGACAGCGGTTCCAATGGCCCAGCAGGGGGCCGCCGTTGCCACGGCTCCATAGGTATAGTAGGGGTCCAGGCTGCCGGGACGGGCAAGTGTAATGCCAAACAACTCATCGGTAATGTCAAATCCCAGCAGCAGCCGATGGCGGAGCGGAAGACCCGGGGCGCACTTTTGGCTGAGCGCACAGCTCATCATGAAATAGCGGGAGTTGGCAGTAATGGTCATGAGCGCCAGTTCGAGGTAGGTGGCATGGTTGGCAATCAAAGTGAAGGCGGCATATTCGCCGGAAGAAGAATTGTTCAAAAGGCTGGCTAAAAATCCTTGAAACACAGTCAAGCCAGCCGCCCGCGCGGCGATTCCCAAGGAAAACGACACCGCAAAATAGCCCAGTCCGATTGGGATTCCATCTCTCATTCCATCTCTAAATGCTGGTTTCATCCTGATCCTCCATCAAATAAACATAGCAAGGGCGCTTCACTTTGCAGTGAAGCGCCCTTTAATTTAAAGGGTTTCCGGCATGAGACTGGGATTGCAGACAGAATTTCCTTTATCCGCCGTGCATATCGAAATGCACGTATTGCCAAGGTTTAAACTGTGGTCCAAGAATCACGATCTCACGCAATTTACTTTATAACACAGTTACATGGAGCATTGCAAGAGGTCTTTGCAAAAGCTGTCGAAAACGAGGCAAAAAGTGTACCAGTACAGTACGCCGCCGGAAAATTTTTTCGTACATCGGCAGTCATACCTTGGTCTGGTTACCGAGCTGCATCAGCTCGATCTCAGCGTCAATCCGGGTAATCCCGCTGCCAATCTGATCTGTTGGACAGCCCACATAGCTCATGCGCACAAAGTTTTTCAGCAGTCCGGTGTGGCTGAACACCGCGCTGGGCAGCAGCTTGATGTTCTGATGGTGCAGCCTGCCCCACAGTTCGGAAGCGTCGATTTTCTCCGGCAGGCGCACCCAAAAGAACACGCCGCCGTCATGTTCCGGATAAGGAAGGGATAAATAGCGGGACTTTTGAATGGCGTTCATCATGCAGCGGCGCTTCTCGGCATATACGGACCGCAGCGCGGTCAGGTGTGCGTCATACAATCCGCGCTGGATGTAAAGCGCCAGCGTCTCCTGCAAAATTGCGGGGCTTGCGATATCCGTGCTGAACTTTGCCAAAATCAGCTTTTTCTCATACCGGCCCGGCACCAGCATATAACCCAGCCGCAGCCCGGGAACCAGACACTTGGAAAAGGAGTTCAAATAAATCACAGAGTCGGTGGTGTCTTCCCAGCGAAAGGCGCGGTGTTCTGCGTCATGAAAGCTCAATTCCCCCAGACAGTCATCCTCGATCATGACGAACCCGTATTCCTGCGCCAGCGACAACAGTTCCCGCCGCTTTTCCCTGCTCCAGCTCACGTTGGTGGGGCAGTGGAAATTGGGCATTGTGTAGTAAAAATCAATTGGAAATTTAGAAAGTTTTTCCCGAACCGCATTCAAGTCCGGACCGTCATGTTCCATGGGAACCGTTTCAATCCGTGCGCCCGCCCGCTGAAAGCAGTTCGTCGCCACGGAATAGCTGGGGTCCTCCGTCAAAATCACCGTGTTCTTGTTGATGAGGGACTTGCAGATCAGGTCGATCCCCTGCTGACTGCCGCCCACAATGTGGATGTTCTCCTCCCCCACCGACATCCCGCTTTCCACCAGCCGCCGGTGAATCACCTCGATTAAAGCGGGAACGCCGCGGGTCGGCGGATAGCAAAACAACGCATGGGGTCTTTGCTCGGCCAGTTCGTTAATCAGCCGGATAAAGTCAGCGGTTTCTTCTTGCCCAGCCATAGGGGTGCTGGTGGCAAAGTCAATCACGTTTTCCGATTCGGACTGCCCTTCTTCAACACTGTCCAGCATGACTCCGTCGGCAAAAAACTCAAAGCTGTCCAGCGGCAGGACAAAGCAGCCGCTTCCGTGGCGGCGTTCAATATATCCATTGGTTTCCAGCAGGTCATACGCTTTTTGAACGGTGGACACGTTCACTTGATATTTTCGGCTCATAAACCGATAGGACGGCAGCAATTCTCCGGCAGAAATATCTCCCCGAAAAATCTGCGCCCGCAATTCCGTGTAAATTTGCTGATACAGGCTCTTCCCGCTGTTTCGCTTCAGCTCCAGCTGTTTCATACTCCCTCCACTGTACCGCTACCCTTTCATAGCTGTACCCTTACACTTACGGGCCTTCGAGCATGGAAGCCGGCGGATTTTCTATATGATAAAAATTGTAACACCAAATAGGAAACAAAGAAAGATGTTTCCTTCAACAAAACGGGGAAGGAATCCCTTTATGCGTCATCACGACTATGCCCCGCAACGGGCATCATCCACGGCAACCATTCTAAAAACGCGCTGGGCGCGTTGGCAGCCCCCATCTGCCAGGCCTCCGCCTTCGCCTTTGATTCTGCCAAGCAGGACGGTCACCGCTTTGCCGGTCAGGAGGGCGGATTCATCTACGCCAGACCGGGAACCCCCACCACCGGCCATCTGCTTGGTCTGCTGAGAGGTTCTATGCGTCGTGACCAATAAAGTGGTCAATGCGATAAGACATGCCCAATAAAAACCGCGTATTGCTGTCCTCCGTTGAAATCTTGGTTAAATCCCGAATGCGTTCCAGCCGATAGTTAAGGGAGTTGCGATGGATAAACAGCCGTTGTGCCGTTTCCTTGATACTGCACGCACACTCCAGATAGGTTCCCAGCGTGTGGTAGAGGTCGGTGCCGTTTGCACGGTCGTATCGGCTGAGGATGGACAGCGCCGGATGGCAATACAGCCCCAGTGTTTCGCCGTCCTCGGTTCTGTCCAACAGGTCATAAAAGGAGCCGTCCACATATTTGCATACCAGCTCCTCCGGATGGAGACGGGCAGACAGCTCCAGTGCGCGATGTGCCTGCGCGTAGCGCTTTGCAAAATTCTCCGGGCGAAAGAACGTATTGGAGACGCCGATGCGCAGATATTCGTCCCTTGCCAGTGTTCCCAGCACGGCAAGCTGTTCCTCGGACAGCTCCGGCTCGTCGCCCAGAGGGATCAGCGCGGCAATTCCGCCCTCATGAAACGTGAAGCGCGTTTCCGGAAGACGCCGCACCAGCTCGGCAGCCACATCCTCCTTCAAATGCTTCTGTCCTAAATATCTGGTCTGGCAGATGCACAGCGCGCAAAGATGCGTGGAAAACTTCAGCTCCGCAATTCTGGGCCCCAGCTTTTCCGGTGAAGCGCCAATCAACAGATCGTACAGCAGCTTCTGATACACCGTGTTTCCGGGAATCAGATAAGGCGCATAAAGGGCAATGGCCGCTCCGGCGGCCGCGCTGATAGTGGGCAGCAACTGCATATGAGCGGAGGAAATGGGAGTCTCCTTCTCCAGCATCAGGACAATACCAATCAGCTTTTCCTGAATGAATATTTTGCTGGAAAGCTTGCGCAGCGGAGAAGCGTAACAGGTGACCACCACCGGGTCAGAGGTCATGGCCGCGTTTTTGACCTCCTCCAGCTGTTCCACCGCACTGACAAACTCATACGAACAGTACCCCTGCCGGATATTCTGCGCCCACAGGGGGTCGTCAATGGTGAACACCGTGGAATGCGCCAATATTTTGAAATCCGTATCCAGCAGCACCACGGAGTTTCCCAGCCGGGCGGCTGCCAGATTGACGACTGGCTCCATGCTGCGGCTGCGGGCGGCGCAGTCCATCAGCTCTCCATAAAACCCCTGCCCGCGAGAGGCGTCCACCGCGGCTTTTGCCGCATTGACCAGCAAAAAAAGTTCCCCGGCGTCCACCAGCGCCAAAGCGCCGGGGCAGTCTGCCAGCGCCGCGCTCTCCGCTGTGCGGACCAGCACGCACTGGGGCGGCAAATGCCCGTTGGGTAATTGTTTATATTCCCCAAAATAGAGCGTTTCATTTGTATATTCCGTCTGAGTTCCATCAATCAGCGCCACATCGGTAATGTCAAAAGAATCTACGGAATGAACAATTTTGGCTGAGTTTCCGCTGGAAATCCGATTTAATAAGGTCGTGAACAGCATCTCCATCACCTCGGGTTGATTATAGTGCATCATGCACAAATCGTCAACGCCAATTCGGATGTGGGAACCGTTTCTTTTGCGCGATGCGCTGTTTATAATGAGGACATTGGAGATTCCAAAAATGAAGATAAGGAGATCATCGTATGAAATTCCAGAATCAGGTTGCAATTATCACTGGTTCCACCAAAGGCATCGGCAAAGCCACAGCCCTGCTTATGGCAGCTGAAGGGGCCAAGGTCGTCATCGTCGGCACGACCGAAGAAGCCGGCAACGCTGTGGTGGAGGAGATCAAAGCAGCGGGCGGAGAGGCGTTTTTCCAAAAGACCAATGTCACCTCCGCCGCGGATCTGGACGCGCTGGTATCCGCCGCGCTGGATCAGTACGGCAAGATTGACATTTTGGTGAACAATGCGGGCGTGGGCGGCAGCCTTGCCAACATGGATCAGATCACAGATGAGGAGTGGGACAAGGTGCTGGCCACGAATTTGACCGCGCCGTTCCAGGTTATGAAGCGGGTTATTCCCGTCATGGAAAAGGCCGGCGGCGGCAAGATCGTCAACGTGGCGTCCATGGCTTCTACGGCGGCGGGCCGGGGCGGCATCGCCTACACCACAGCCAAGCACGGCGTGCTGGGGCTGACCCGGCAAGTCTCTTTGGACCACGGCCACGCAGGCATTCGTGTCAACGCCGTACTTCCCGGCCCCATCGACACGCAGATGATCGCCCGGGTGCTGGCAATGCCGCAGCACCCCTTGAACATGAAGATCAAGATGAGCCCCGCCGGGCGTCCCGGTCAGCCGGAGGAGGTGGCCAAGGCGATTTTGTTCTTGGCCAGCGAGGATTCCTCTTTCATTCAGGGCGCGGCGCTGGCGGTTGACGGCGGCTATACCATCTTTTAACGGAACGGAAAGGAAGCACCATGATGTATGAAAAATTGTTTTCCCCGGGACAGATCGGCAAGGTCACGCTGAAAAATCGGCTGGTAATGTCCCCCATGGGCATTGGCCTTGCCAATCTGGACGGCACGCCCTCTGAGGACATGATCGCCTACTACGAGGCGCGTGCCATCGGCGGCGCGGGACTCATCATTCCCGAAATTACCCGGGTCAATGATGTTCACGGCCCCGGATTGATGCGCCAGCTGTCGGTTACTTCCGACCGGCACATCGCGCCTCTTTCCCGGCTGGCCGCCGCTGTTCACAGCCACGGAAGCAAGATCTTTATTCAGCTCCACCACCCCGGCCGCGAGACGGTCACCGCCCTGCTGGGCGGAGCGCCTACCGTCTCCGCTTCCGACATTCCCTGCAAGTATCTCCAGCAGCCCACCCGCGCCCTGACCACAGAAGAAGTCAAAGAACTGGTCGGTCAGTTTATCGACGGCGCGGTTCGCGTGCAAAAGGCTGGCTGCGACGGTGTGGAACTGCACTGCGCCCACGGGTATCTGCTCCAGCAGTTTTTGTCCCCCTATACCAATCAGCGCACCGACGAATACGGTGGCAGCTTTGAAAACCGCCTGCGTATTGTCTGCGAAATCATCGCCGGAATCCGCGAAAAATGCGGGGTGGATTTCCCCATCGGCGTGCGTCTGACCGTGGAGGAATTTTTGGACAAAACCGGTGTGACCGAGGATTACATCCATATTTCCGACGGCGTAAAGATTGCCATGGCGCTGGAGGCGCAGGGCATTGACTTTATCGACGTGTCCGTGGGCCTTTATGAAACCGGCATGACCTGTGTGGAGCCGGTGTCTTTCCCGCAGGGCTGGCGGCACGACCTCATCAAGGCTGTCAAAGATCATGTGAAGATTCCCGTGATCGGCGTATCCGTTATCCGGGAACCCGCCGTGGCGGAAAAGTTTCTGGACGACGGCGTGGAGGACTTCATCTCCATGGGCCGCAGCTGGCTGGCCGACGAACAGTGGGGCAAAAAGGTGCAGGAGGGCCGCGAGAGCGAGCTGTGCAAGTGCATCAGTTGTTTGCGCTGCTTTGAGAGCCTGAACGAGTATAACGCGGCGGGAATTCCGGCGGAATGCGCCCTCAATCCCCGGCTTGCCCGGGAGAAAAAATACGGCGAGCTGCCCTATGACACCAAGCATCACTCCGTGGTGGTTGTGGGCGGAGGCCCCAGCGGCATGATGGCCGCCAAAACTTTGGCGGAGCGCGGCTGTAAGGTGACTCTGCTGGACAGAGGAAGCACACTGGGCGGCACGGTCAATCAGGCCAAAATGCCCCCGCTGAAAGAACGCATGGAATGGGTGATGGACTACTATCGCGCCGCCTTTAAAACCTTAGGCGTAGAGGTGCGGCTGAACACCGAGGCCACCGCCGATATGGTGGCCGACATGAAGCCCGACGCCGTGGTTGTGGGTACCGGCTCCAAGTCCGTCATTCCCACAAAAATTCCCGGTGCTACTGGCCCTAATGTCTACACGGTAGAGCAGGTGCTCACCGGGAAGGCAGACCTCTCCGGAAAAAAAGTGACCATGGTCGGCGCGGGCATCACCGGTATTGAAACTGCCGAGTATCTGGCCGCCCGCAAGGCGCAGGTCACCGTGGTGGATTTGCTGGACAAGATCGCCCCCAACGCCAATCACACCAACGTGACCGACGTGTGCGGCAGACTGAGCCAGTACGGCACAAAGTTCTTGCTGGGTCACGCACTGCAGGAGATCAAAGCCGATGCAGTTGTGCTGGAAAAGCAGGACGACAAATCCGTGGTCAGCGTGGGAACCGACGCGGTGGTCATGTCGCTGGGCTACAAACCGGATTCCGCACTGGCGGAGGCATTAAAGGCCAAGGGGCTGCACGTCGTTTCCGTGGGCAGCGCCGTGAAGGACGGCACCATTGCTCCCGCCACCCGCACCGGCTATGAAGCCGCCCGGGCACTGTTTGTCGAGCAGCCCAAAGTCACCTCCTTCTATACCCCTGCGGAGAAGCTGCCCAACTTTGGCAAGGTTTCCCTGATGGATGAGCAGGAGGGCGTTTATCTTGCCTATCTCACCGATCCGGCGGCGATTGCACGGATTCTGCCCCCACCCCTGAAACCCTTTTCCATGCCGGTGGTGACGCTGTCTGTCTGCCACATTCGCAAGCCCACTTTTGCCGACGACTACTATGAGGCGATTCTGGGTGTATACTGTACCTATGGCAAGTCGCTGGGCTTATATCCCATCTCGTTGGTGCTGGGCGGTCCCGGTTCGGAAATGGCCGTCCAGTGCGGTCGGGACAACGGCTCGATTCCCAAAAAATTGGGGGCCGAGTTCGTCATGCGCCGCAACGGGAATACCGTCACCGCCGCCGTCACCCGCCGGGGAACGCAGCTGGTGGACATTCATATGGAGCTGGGTAGATACAACAGCCCCCTGACCCATGCGCTGTATCAGGCGCCTGCGGCCGGAAAGCAGGTTTTCGGCGGCGGCTTCTATTTCCACTTTGACCGTCAGCCGGATGAAAGCGGTGTTTCCCATTTTATGAACGGCGCTCTGCTGCAAAACCTGTGCGAGTACAATTACAAGAGCTGGGAGCGGGGCACGGTGGAGCTGGGTCTCAACTCCTCTCTGGACGACCCATGGGCGGAACTGCCCATCAACACCCTTGTGGGCGGCGCTTATTCCAGCAATAGTCTGCTGGTACATAAGCTGAATCTGGTGGAACGTCTGAACGCTGACGACATTGTGCCTTACCTGCTGACCGGGCGCTATGACCAGACTGCGTTTATGGAGACGGGACGCATCTGAATTTCTGCTATAAAGCAGGAGAACAGCACCTTCTCCGTCTGCAAAGATGCGCATTGTCGCACAGGACTCCAAAAAATGAATGCACAGGGGCTGGTTTTTATCAGCCCCTGTGCATTTTTGTCGGTATAAAATCAGGGTAAAAGGCTTTACCACAAAAACATGGGGCCAGTATCAAGCATGGGGTAGCTTTGAGGAGAAACGCAAGGTCTGCTGGATCCAGAACTGACCAGCGAACCGCCGCAAGGATGCCTCCCGCCGCCGACAATAGTCCGACTGCGGCGGACTATTTATCATGAAACAACAGCTGTCTTTCTACGAAAAACATTTTGTCTATTTTCAGTGTTTTTTGCAGAAACATTTGGGCGATTTGTGCATTGTATTTGTTGGACATGCCCGGTATAATCTCATTGCAAAGACAAAACAATACCGTTTTGTTTCTATAATAAGGACATCTTTGCAATGCGCAGAGCAACGGAAATGGTGTGAACCGCGGAACAGATGAATCGACGAACCATCGACGCCCTGTGGATTCCTTTGGGAAACAATATGGTGGGGTTTCATTTGGGAGGTTGGTCCGATGATTACGTTAGAGATGATTCAGGAAGCGCAGGAGGCGCTGCACGGGATCTCGCGGAAAACACCGCTGGATCACGCGCCAAAAATTGGCGAAAATGTGTACATCAAGGCAGAGAATTTGCAGCTTACCGGCGCATTTAAGCTCCGGGGCGCATACAACAAGATTCGTTCACTCAGCCCGGAGGAAGCGGCAAAAGGCGTGATTGCCTGCTCCGCCGGAAATCACGCGCAGGGGATTGCGCTCTCGGCAACGAAGCTGGGAATCAAGTCCATTATCTGTATGCCCGCAGGCGCACCCATCAGCAAAGTAGAGGCAACAAAGGGCTACGGAGCAGAAGTCGTGCTGGTTCCCGGCGTGTATGACGACGCGGCCAAGGAAGCGGAACGGCTGGTGCAGGAGAAGGGATATACCTTTGCGCACCCCTTTAACGACCCGTATGTCATTGCGGGACAGGGCACCATCGGTCTGGAGATTTTGGAGCAGCTCCCCGAAGTGGATCAGGTGGTGGTCCCCATCGGCGGCGGCGGCCTGATCAGCGGAATTGCGCTGGCGGTCAAGAGCCTGAAGCCCTCCTGCAAAGTAATCGGTGTGCAGGCAGCCAGCGTTGCGTCGATGTATACCTCCCGAAGAAAGGGAAAGGTTACCACGGTATCCGACGGTGACACCATTGCGGACGGAATCCACGTTTTGACACCGGGAGAACTGACCTTTGAACTGTGCCAGAAATACGTCGACGAGATCGTCACAGTCAGCGAGGATGAAATTGCGGCGGCGATTCTGGCGCTGATGGAGAGCCAGAAGACCGTTGCCGAGGGCGCGGGCGCCACACCGGTGGCGGCAGTGATGTTTGGCAAGGTGGATACCACCGTGCGGAAGACCGTGTGTGTGGTCTCCGGCGGAAACGTGGATGTGACGACACTTTCCCGCATTCTCACGAAGGGCCTGTCCAAATCCGGCCGCATCACGGAAATCTCCACCAAGATCATAGATAAGCCGGGCAGTCTGATTCAGTTACTGCAAATCGTCTCTGAAACCGGCGCAAACATTATGAAGATCAACCACGCGCGTGAGGATAAACACTCCGATGTGGGCGCATGTATTGTTTCTATGGTGCTGGAGACTCGCAATGTCGAGCATGTCCACGAAATCGAAAACGCGCTGACTTCTAAAGGTTATTTTTTACTGAGTCAGTAAAAATAATAGAAAATTTTAAGGGGGGTGTCTCCGGCAAAGCCGCCGGAGACAAAAGAGAAATGGAAAAGAAGAAGTTCAAACTGGGTCTGCTGCCCAAACTGCTCATTGCAATCGTCCTCGGTATTGTAATCGGAAACATTGCGCAGCGCCTTGAGTTCCCTATCATTATTCAGATCGGCGCAACCTTCAACAGCATCTTTGGCAACTTCCTGAATTTCTGCATTCCTCTGATTATTATCGGCTTCGTGGCTCCCGGCATCGCCGATTTGGGCGAGGGCGCGGGCAAGACGCTGGGTATGACTGCCGGCTTTGCCTATCTCTCCACACTGATTGCCGGAACCTTCGCCTTCGCGGTTGACAAGTCCATTTTCCCCAGCTTCCTCAAGGTTGGCTCCATCGTCATGGACAACGCCACGAACGCCGAGGATACCATGCTTTCCGGTCTGTTCACCATTGAAATGCCTCCGATCATGGGCGTTATGACCGCGCTGCTGATCTCCTTCATTCTGGGTCTGGGCATCGCTGTTACCCACAACAAACCCCTCAAGGACGTGTTCTTCGGCGTTCAGGGTATTGTGGAAAAGCTGGTCGCCAGCATTCTGATTCCCCTTCTGCCCTTCCATGTGTATGGCATCTTCGCCAACATGACCTATGCCGGTACGGTAATGGAGATCATGAGCGTGTTCATCAAGGTCTTCGGCCTGATCATTGCCATGCACATTCTCATCATTGTGTTCCAGTATGTGATTGCCGGCGCCTTTGCCAAGAAAAATCCGTTTGGCTTGATTAAGAACATGGTTCCCGCCTATTTCACCGCCATCGGCACCCAGTCCTCTGCCGCCACCATCCCCGTCACCGTGCAGTGCACCAAAAACAACGGCGTCAGCAAGAAGATCGCGGAATTTGTCTGCCCGCTGTGCGCCACGATTCACCTCTCCGGCTCTACCATCACGCTGACCAGCTGCGCCATCGCCATCATGATGCTCAACGGCTGGGATGTGACTCTGGCGCAGATGGTTCCCTTTATCATGATGCTGGGCGTCACCATGGTGGCCGCTCCCGGCGTCCCCGGCGGCGCAGTTATGGCGGCTCTGGGCATTCTGGACACCATGCTGGGCTTCAACGAGGCCATGCTCACCCTCATGATCGCCCTGTATATTGCGCAGGACAGCTTCGGCACTGCGTGTAACGTCACTGGCGACGGCGCCATCGCCGTCCTGATGGACGCGCTGACCGGAAAGAAAAGCAAGAGCGCTCCCATTGCCGAGGCTGCGGAATAAGTCTGGGCTTGGCACGAAAGAGAAATAAAATTAAAATCTATAAAGGAATGAAAACAGCATGAACGTACTATCCACTCCCAACGCGCCGTCGGCTATCGGGCCGTATTCTCAGGCAATTTCCGTCAACGGATTTCTCTTTGCCTCCGGTCAGGTGGCCCTGACGCCGGGAACCGGCGAGGTCGTC
>NZ_DF158901.1:0-36558 GCF_000307265.1 Oscillibacter ruminantium GH1 | reverse complement strand
TTTTGTTCCTCTGCGGCGAATAATTTATTTCATACACTTACCTCTTGCATATATACTTTCCCGTTTTGACCGGAGGGCGGACGCATCACTGCGTCCGCCCTCCGGCCATCTGGCTTGCTCTGCTGGGATGGTTTTTGCGTCCAACTCGGCTTTAACCGCCCGCAAAACCTGCTCAAAATAATGCCGACCTATCTGGGATAGAGAGCCTTTTTGTTAGGCGTATTACAAAATTTTATCCCATTCTTTAAACCATTTCCTTCAAAGAATCTAATCCATGAAATAAATATAGTCTCATGAAAATGGAAGTGATCCTGAGGCTTTTACAGTTTTTGTGCCTAAATGTAAGGCTCTGAAAAAAGCAGAGGGGGCGTTTTCTAACACCCCTTCTGCTTTTTTCCTTTACGCTTCTCAGACTCGGTCTGCAACTGCACCAACAGCTGCACTTGGTTTGCTCCCAACCGTCATTTCCTGTAAGCCCGTCCAAGTCTCCGCGCCGAAAGCACTCACGGTGTGGTCGTGGGTGTTGATTGCCTCGCAAATGTCGTAGTATGCCCAGTGGGTCTTACTCAGATCGGAGAAGGTCTTGATGCCAGAGGCCGTATCTACGAAACTTTGGTCGGCCAAGCGGCCCAGCATCCGGTTCACGATGGTCATGACCTGCGCACGGGTGATCTTATTCTTCACGTCGAACGCGCCGCTGGAGTAGCCGTTGATCCAGCCCATAGACGCCGCCGTCATCACACTGTCGTAAGACCAGCTGCCGGCCGTCACATCGGAGAAGAAGACCGTGTAAGCCGTGTCACCGACACTCATTTTTGTAGCAAACCGCACCGCGATGGCGCAGAACTGCTCCCGGGTGATGGGAGCTCCGGGATCAAATTTTTCACTGGAGTACCCGTTAATAATCCCCATAGTAGCCAGCGTGCCGACCGCCTTGGCAAATCGGGAGGAAACGGGCACATCCGGGAAGGAAACGGCTTTGGCGGCGTCTTTGTTTACCAGCAGATTGTAAAACGTCTGCACTGCCTCGCCCCGGGTCATGTTTTTGTCGGGGGCGACGGTCCCGTTGCTGTAACCGCTGATGTACTTGGTATGATCCTTGGTCTGGAGCATGGCCGCCACGCCGGTATCAATGGGGTTGAGGACCGTTTTTGCGAATACCGGGGTCACGGTCACGCTGGCCGACGACATGGTAAACGCATAAGTGCCGTCAGAATTCTTGGTGACGGTAACTTTGTCGCCGTCTGCCTTGGTCACGGTCAGGTTTTTAATGGTATAGCCGGCGTCAGGAGTGACCGTGGCAGTCACGCTTTCGCCGGAGATCGTCGTGGTGACGGAGGTCTTCGCCACACCGCCTGCAGCGGTGTTGATTGTAACGGTGTAGGTGCTGGAACGACTGTCAGAGCTGGAGCCTCCAGTGCTCCCGCCGCCGGGATGGCCGGGAGTGGAAAGCGTATAGCCAATGGCGTAGGTAGAGAATTTCTGCGCGTACACATAGATCAGGCTGTTCACCGCGTCCAGATAGAATGTGCCGTCGGCTTTTGTGTGGTTCTCTGTAAACTTCTGCGTTTGACCGACGTGACAACGGTAGACGGTAATGTTGTTCTTGCCGGTCATATCGTAGGTAATGACGATTTCCATGACGTTGTTAGTCTCACTCAGCGTCTCAGTGCTTTCCACATTCCTGCCGCTCTTTACTTCTTTTTCCACCACGATGTCCATGAACTCCAGCGTTTTATCAGGAGCCGCCGACTTAATTGCGACAATGGCCTCCTAGGTTTTCTGCGCTGCATCCCCAACGGTTTCGGGACACTGCTGTTCCTCCTTTTTCTCTACGGTCATGGTGACAGTGACGGTTTTGCCTGTCTCGGCTTTGGTTTGGGCTTCGTCCTTCAGACCTCCGACCATCACAGGGTGGGTATCCTCGCCCTCGACCTTCAACAGAGAGTTGACTCCTCCGCTGGGCATGGTAATATCAGCCGTTTTATCCTTGTCCGTAACAGCAATCAGCTCCGTTATGGTCTTGTGACCCTGCGTCGCCACGATGTTGTATGTGCCAGCCGGAACGCCGATAAAGCTGTAGCTTCCGGCATAGGGGCCAACGCCGCCCATAGTCACGATCTGCGTGGTTTCGGTCTGCGCACTGCCCCGCATGAGCTTCACGGAAACTTCGCTTCCGGAATCACTGTGGATGTTTCCGCTAATGCTATACTGGTTTTCCGTCCAGACCGCATAGAGAGTGACGCTGCCGCCGGGTGCCAGATTCTTGACGAACTGCTTGTCCACATAAGCCACGGGGCCATTTGTGCTGGTTGCCCAGCCTGCAAAGTGCCAGCCGATCTTGATGAAGCTGTTGGCCGTCAATGCATGCGCTTTGCCGCAGGTAAGACTCTGGTCGGCAATCGTGCCGATGCCATTGTTGGCGTTAAACTTCACGGTGTATTCGTTGGCTGTCCACTGTGCATAGAGAATCGCCCCAGTGCTGATGGCGGAGCCTGCGGCGTAAGCTGTACCGGTTCCCCCGCTCTGGGTGTTCCAGCCGTTAAATGTGTAGCCGGTGCGCTTCAAGCCGGAGCAGGAGGCTACCGTAACCGTGCTGCCGCTGTTCTGGGTGACACTGGCGGGAACGGTTCCGGTGCCGTAGTTGGCGTGATACGCCACGGAGAATTTGGTGGGTGTTATGAAATTCGTGCTCACCGCGTCAGACGCCAGATAATTACCGTCCACCCCGGCTTTAACACGGAGATAAATGGTGTAATTCGCATTTTCCGCAAGGCCGCTTAAATCAAACGCGCCGTTTTTCAGCGTGGGGACGGAAACCCAGTTGGTGCCATCCATTGAGTATTCCAGCTTTTTTGCTCGGTCCGCTTTCGCGATGGTCACGGCAGCATCGTGGACCGCAGGCGCGATGGGCGCGGCGTTCTTGTTGGGCGTTGAAGGTAATTACCGCGCTGCTTCCCTCGGCGTGGTTTTCCGTCGCCGCCACATGAACCTTCATGTAATAGGTGCCGACGTTCAGGGTCGTGCCGGTGATGCCGCTCCATTCCTTATCGACGTTTGTGCTGTCGGTGCTGTAATAGACCGTCGACGTGCCGCCGCTGGTATTGCCGCTGACGGCTGGGGCACTGGGCGTGGTGTCATACATATAATTTGCCATGGCGGCAGCCGGGGTCACGCCCTGCTTCGTGATGGTAAAGGTCTTGTTTGTCTTGGTAAAGGCGTAGTTTTTGTCAGCCTTAGCCGTGATGGTGGCGGTTGCATCACCTATGTTGGTATTGTTACTGTATGCCACGGTGTACTCACTGGGGTCAATCACTGTGCCGCCGTCCTTGACGGTAACGGCAGGTTTTTTCTCAGTGCCGTCATAGGCAAAGCCGGTGGGAAACAGTATAATGGTGGGCGTGATCATCTTGGCGGTGATGGTCAGGTCCGCACCGACATAGGTAATCGCATAGTTGGGATTGCTGGCGCTGGTCAGCGTACCCAGCGTGATGGCATAAGCACCTACGCTGCTGCCCGGATCGCGGGTCAGACCGCCAATGAGCGTATCGCCGGAAATCAGCCCCGGCGCGGCATAGGTGAAAGCTGGATCAGCATCGCCGTAGGTCTTGCTTTTCGCGTCGGCGGTGACGGTGATATCCTTTTTCTCAATGGTCACCGTTACCGGGCCATATGCAGGATAATAACCATCCTTGGTGATTTGGTAATAATCTGTATAGGTTCCCGCCTCCGTGTACTGTGTGGGTGTGGAAGAATAATCGCCCGTCAAAGTTGTGCTGTATGAAATCACCGCGTCTTCAATGTCTGAAACCGCTGCATGATGCGCTTGCCCATCATAAGTACCGCTGTAATTTAAGACAGTATAGATCAATTCGGCAATCATATTCTGCACTGTCACAGACACACCTTTAGCTGGCAGTGAAGCCGGGGCACTGCCTGTTGCCGCAACACGAACAAGAATCGCGACACCACTGTCTTTTGTCAGCCCTGTGAATTTAACCTTACCAGTGCCGGCATCAGGTTTATACCAAGTTGCGCCATTGTCGATGGAGTATTCCATCCCATCCTCCGGAGTGATGATAATAGAATCCTCGGTGGTTGCAACATCGCTCACATTAAGACTTGGGGTAATTCCCGGTATTGTTGGACGCTCTGGGACGGTGGGCCGCTCCGCCACAACAACTTCCTGCCGATCTGAATCTGACCCACCTTTGCTATTTTTGCACGCAATGGAAATGGTCTTTCCAATAAAATCGTAGCTTTTATTATCTAGATCCATCCCGGCTAACGAAATGTTTCCGTCGGCATCGGAGTTTATATTATAAATTATGCCGTCAACGGAGATGGCATATTCCTGGTTGGCATCTAAGCCTGTCAGCTTTTCCGATGAATAGTCCACATTTGAATTTGGCGCGTCAAAGCTGAGAGATCCCGCCTCAATCACAACATAGGAGTTGTAGCCCGTATCACCTACATCGGCAATTGCAAATTTCACCGTGACTGTATCGCCGACACTTACCGCTTTTTGTGCTGTAAAAACACTGGAAACTCCGTTGCAATTTTGATCAGCATTTGGCATATCAGGAGAGGACACCGTAAAATAGTCATACTGTGTGCCTGTGCTGCCAATACTCGTTGAGGCTCCGCTATCTAATTGTGTGCCGTCTCTGCCTGCACGCAGATTCGTTATGGTGATATGCTTTTCGCTGTTCAACAGGGCTATATTTTCAAAATCACCGCCATTACCGCTCACAAAAAGTCCAAATATATCATTGTATTTGCTACCTTGATTAAACTCGCATGAAGTGAAAACATAATTAAAATTTAGAAGCGTACCGGTGGCTGTCATTGTAAATTGAAGAGTTGATGTGTGGGTATCCGTGCCAGAACATCCATAGTCTTTCCCTTCACTGCTGATAAGGGCAGCAAGGTCGGAATCTTGCGCTGCGGGGGACTTGCCGCTGGTATCCAGCGCCGCGCCAGCAGCCATACCAAGCTCCGTTGCATCAGAAAGATTGTATACTGTACCGGTGGAAATGATATCGGTTGCTGCGACACCGTCACCAATCAGCGACTGTACCAGCTGCTCCGGTGTTTTACTTGTGTCTTCAGCTAGGGAATATGTATTTACAGAAGACATTGCAAGCAAAGCCCCTACTTTTCTGATATTTAGCATTGCCTGTTCTTCTTCAGATAATGTATTGTAGGTATCATCAATGGCTGCCGCTTCGTTGTAGACTTGTTCCTGTTTGCCATACTTCATCGCCATATATTCCTCCGCAGTGGGCAGAGCGTTAATGCGCGCCCGCAAAGCGGCAGCGGCGGTCGATTCGGCGGGGGCAGCTTTTCCTGTGTCCCCGCACTTGTCAAAGTCGTTTTTGCAGACTCCGCATTCCTTATTTACTAAATCCTTCATGCATTTGCTCTCACAGATGCAGGTTGTGACAGGTCCGCCATCGTCGGTGGCAGGTTCCTGTGCAAACGCCGCTGTTGGCAGCATGGTAAACGCCATTGCCACGCTAAGCAGCGTGGTAAGCAGACGTTTTTTCGTTGGCTTTTGAAGTTCCATTTTCTTGGTTTCTCCTTCTATTGTAAAAACATTGTTTTTAGTTTTTCTTGGCTGATAAGTCTTGTCCATTCGCCGCGCTGTTCTTCCCCAGGTTCGCCCCTCGGCTCGGACAGAATTACGGTTTTCAACTTGGGGGCGTTGGTCAGCATCACCTTTTGCAGCAGCGCACCGTCCGCCGGGCGCATGACCTTTTCCATCAGAACGCCGTCCACCGCGTGGTTGAAGACGCATTTCGCGGACAGCATCGGGTCGATGAACTCCGTCACGGCGCAGTTCGGAAAGACACTTTTCAACAAATTCCCCAGCTGCATCAACCGACTCTGGTCGTTATCCACGGTGACAAATTCCATCTTCCCCCTCCTTGAAATATTACTTTTGACCCACTATAACAAAAAAAGAGTCACAAAAGAGCCACACAACGCCCCAAAGAATACAAAAAAGCCGCCCTGAAAATATCTGTATTTTCAGGGCGGCTTTTTCAATTACAGAGTTTTTAGGGAGCTCAAAGTCATCTCACCCCAGCTATACTGTGCCATGTATTCCCCGGTATAGGCGTTGATAGCGGAGGGCTTTCCCGCCGCCCAATCGTAATAATTGCAGGAGAGCATTTCTGGGATAACCCCCAATTTCCCCCACTGCTTTGTAAAAATCTCCATGGGCAGGGAATTCAGCAAGTCCACCCGGATATTTTTAAAATAGGATTCTTTTACTTCGTCCTCCCAAATTACCGCCATGATCTCCTTATTCGTACACAGCGCGCCGTGCCGGTCGATGAGGTAGGCAAACAGCTCCTTGGTTTTGCTGTATTGAAATTCCACCGGCGCGCCGTCCAAATACGCCTCAAAATTGCCGAAGGTATGTACCTGCACCTGCGCCGCGCTGGGCGGAGTTGCCACCGGGTGGCGCAAGTCCTCGATCTCCCAGCTGATTTTTTCTTTTGTGACCGGCTTCTGCACATAGCCGCTGGCATGGTGAGCAAAGGCGTCGCCAGTGTACTCGCTGTACCCGGTGGTGAAAATGATGTTGATTTGGGGGTTTTGCACCTTCAGCCGCTTGGCAAGCTCAATTCCGTTCATGCGCGCCATCTCAATATCCAAAAACGCAATGTCGCAGGGGTTTTCCTCCGCAAAGGCAAGCACCTCCGCGGGGCTGCGAAAGCCGTCCACGGTCACATCGGGCTGTGCTTCCCCGATGGCAAGCAGCAATGCGTCCAGGGCTATTTTTTCATCGTCTACCGCAAGGATGTTCATTCCATCCCCTCCTTCGGAATCGTAATGGTGGCGGTTGTGCCGGCGTTCGGTCTGCTTTTAATATACAGACTGCCGTGGCACATGGCGGCAAGGCGCGCCCGCACGTTGTCGATGCCGATGTGGGTGCGTCCATCCTCTTGCGCAGCGCTCGGGTCGTAGCCCACGCCGTCGTCAGAAACGGAGATGGTAAAGCAGTCGGGGTTTTCCCGCGTGGCAATGCTTACCGTGCCACCGCCCTCTTTTTTGCTCACGCCGTACTTCACGGCGTTTTCCACCAGTGGCTGCACTGTCAAGGCTGGCAGCAGAAAGCCGGTGGCTTGCAGGTCATAGACGATTTGCAATTCGTCGTCAAAGCGCATTTTTCCAGCGACAGATAGATGCGAATATGCTCCAGTTCCGTGTCAAGTGAGACGGGCGCAGTACGCTTGAGGGAATCAAGATTGCCCCGCAGATACGTGGCGAAATCATCTACCGCCTTTTGCGCCCTGTCGGGGTCTGCCTTGCAGAGATAGCGGATGGTGTTGAGGGAGTTGTATAAAAAATGAGGCTGAATTTGACTGAGCATGATGGAGATGCGGCTTTGGGTCAAAGCTGCGTCCTGCTCCGCCATGCAGCGGCCTTGCTCTGCCTGCAAAAACAGGAAGACGACAATCAGCGAAACTGTGTTAGCCAGCCCCAAAAGCACCATGCCGTAAACGAATGCCTGCACGCACAGCGCCGCAACCGGCAGCACAATATAAGACCAAAGCGCAATTTTTTCCTCCGCCTCAATGACATGACGGTAACGCAGCAGCATTCCGGCGCATAGTAGCATCCCCACAATGCCGATGGCTTGGGAGAACCAAAACAGGCTCTCCCTGTGGTAGACATTTTTCGCATCCACAGAGTAGACGATTGGGAAAAACTGCGTGGCAACCACCAGCATCAGAGACAGTGCACACAGCGTCCAAATGATCTGCAAGGGGTTGCGGCTTACCTTTTTTGTTCGTCTGCCGAGGAATTCAGTCAGGTAATAGGCGAATGCCGCCAGCAACAGGTAATTGCAGGAGAAGGCAATAAAGTTGGAAGCACGAACGCCCCACCAAGCAAACACATCTGTCCGCCCGCGAAACAGCAGTGCCGCCGCATCAAAAAACAGAGAGCAGGTGTTAAAAAGCAGCATTCCAAAATACAGGCGTGTGGTTCTGTGCCTGTGGCATTTGCTCAAAAGAAGACACGCCGCTACAACGGCGGACATGACGCAGCCCCATAGCTCTAAGGATAAATTGATGTAGTTAATTGTGGTCATAGACCTCATCTCCATGCAGGCAAAGCTGTGTCTCCTGTTTTTTATGATGATTGTAGCACAAATTTCCGAAAAAAGTCTGCTGTCCCATGTCATGTGGCCGCAAGCTGTGAAAGACTCCCGGTTTATTTTTTCTGTCGCGCTCCGGAGCGTGCC
The DNA here is from genome assembly GCF_000307265.1 of Oscillibacter ruminantium GH1. GTDB lineage: Bacteria > Bacillota > Clostridia > Oscillospirales > Oscillospiraceae > Oscillibacter > Oscillibacter ruminantium. The sequence continues at coordinate 28,298 of NZ_DF158901.1, read as the reverse complement.
GCAGAAGGAGTCAGCCGCGTGCGGCTGGCTCCTTCCTTGCATCCCTGCATACATAGAGAACGGGCGGGACAAATCGCCCCGCCCGTGCGCTTGCGGCCACGGTGTACACTGCCGTTCCTTTGTAACATAAAACATCAGGGTATATTACTCCAAAATAAACCGCTTGACCCACATCAAATGACTGTCCCCAAGTCGTTTGTTACCTTCTTGTTTTATGGGTACAGGAACGAACGAAGGACGCTTGGGCGTTTAGACGCAGGACGATGGCTGCTAAATCGATAGTTCGCCACACAGGGAGCTTATCTTTAAACAAAAATTCAACAGCCTTTACCACAGATGTCAATCGACAATAATTCCGGCCATTTCGCGTGCGGAGATGCGGTAAACGGCACCGTCCACGCCGTGATCGCAGAGCGCCTGCAAGACGGCCGCGCGTTCATAGCGGCAGCCTGTCAACGCACCCGTAATCACCGAGGTATCCAATGTGGCAAAAAAATCGCCATAAACAGAGGCGGAACGGATTATTCCATGCTGTACATCCATCTTAAACTGGATTTTTCCTCCATCACACCGACCGGTGCGTTCGATGTTGAATTTTGGATTTGCCCCGTAAATGGCATCCCAGTTGTTGAATTTTTCCGCCGCCAGTTCCCGGATACGCCGGTCATCCTCCGGCGTCAGGCAGTATTCGTCCGTACTTCCGCGCAGGATGTGGCGCACCATACACTCTTTAAATTCCGCGGCTGTCAGAGACTGCGGCAGGTGTTCAGAGAGATTCGTCACCCGGTCACGGATAGATTTGATGCTCTTGGAGAGGATTTTGTATGGATCTACCGTCGTGGCCGCCACCATTTGCTCAATGTCCGTATCAAAGAGGAGCGAGCCATGATGTACAATACATCCGTCCAGCCGATACTGCGCGTTTCCGGAAAACTTTTTCCCGCCGACGGTCAAATCGTTGCGGCCGTTGAATGCCGCGTCCGCGCCCAGCTCCCGCAAAGCGTCCACAACGGGTTCGATAAATTCGCGGAAATCGATCTGATCGGTATCCCGGTGCTGAATAAAGGTGTACTGCCATCCGCCAAAATCCGTATAGATCGTTCCTCCTCCGCTCATGCGGCGCACCAGATGAATCCCGTGTTCCTTTGCGTAGGGTGTGTTGATCTCCTCCAGAACGTTCTGATACTTGCCAACCATCAGCGTGGGCGTTGTCCTCCAAAAGAGGAAAACGGTATCAGGCAGCTTTTTTTCCACCGTGAAATAATATTCAAGGCCAAAATTGTAGTAGACGTCGTCCGAACCTGTCTCAATATAGATCATGCACGTCCTCCAGAGCTTCCCACGCCTTGTAGGAGCTGCGCGCCAACGGTGCGGAGGCCACATGGCGGAAGCCCTTTCGGAGCGCCAACTCCTTATAGCGGGCAAAATCCTCCGGCGTTGCATACCGGGCCAATGGATAGTGCTGCGGCGAGGGCTGGAGATACTGTCCGATGGTCAAAATATCGCACCCGATTGCCAGAACATCATCTAAAAGGCGGTCGATCTGCTCATCGGTTTCTCCCAGCCCCACCATGAAGCCGGTTTTGGTAAGCACGGTGGGGTCTTTTCCCTTACAGTAGCGCAGGACGCCCAGAGAGCGCTCGTAATCAGCCTGCGGGCGGACCGCCTTTTGCAGTTCCCGCACCGTCTCTACGTTATGATTGAGTACGTCGGGATGCGAGGAGAGGACGCAGTCGAGTGCGTCGTGATTTCCCTTCATGTCGGAGATCAGCGTCTCTACCGTGGTACCGGGACAGACCTCCCGGATCGCGCGCACGGTCTTTGCAAACTGTTCAGCGCCGCCGTCAGGCAGATCGTCCCGGGTGGAGCAGGTCAGCACCACATGGTGCAGCCCCAATTTTTTGGCGGCTCTTGCCACGTTCATGGGTTCCTCCGGATCGGGAGGCAGCGGCTTTCCGGTGGTTACATTGCAGAAACGGCAGTTGCGCGTACAGACGCTGCCCAGGATCATAAATGTGGAGGTGTGCTTGCGGTAGCATTCGCCCAAGTTTGGGCAGTTTGCCTCCTTGCATACGGTGTTCAGCTTCAGATCCCGCATCAGCTCCGCCACCTCGTCCACAGCCTCCTGATTATAGCGTACTTTCAGCCAGTCTGGTTTCTTTTCCATGCTGGGCCTCACTTTGTCTCCAAAATGGCAACGGGAGAGAGCACATCCACAGTATCGCCCTCTTCGCACAGCTGCTTTTTCAGCACGCCGCTGTCGGTGGCTTCGATCTGATTGACGACCTTATCCGTCTCGATCTCATAAACCGGTTCACCGGCTTTTACTTCGTCGCCCTCGTTTTTAAGCCATGCGCACAGCACGCCGTTTTGCATTTCCGGGCGCAGCTTTGGTATTTTCATTGTTTTTTCCATGATTGATGTTCCCTTCTCCGCGTTGTGCGGCTGAAATCATTTTCACATAAGCCAATCCATCAGTTCGGCGGCTTTGCTGCCGGCCAAAACCTGACTGATTTTAAAGAATTCTTCCGGGTCCAGTCTGGCGCCGTTCAATAGTTCGGCGGCTTTTGCACCGTCCAGCAGGGGGGATTCCACCACCGCGTCGGAGAGAATACCGTGTTTGGCCGCATAGGTGATGTGAATAGGCATCCCGCTGAACAGGCCCTCTTTCTCATAACGACAAGCCGGCGTTCTGCCCCAGGTCCACTCCCAACTGCGGTATTTTTCGTCTCGCAGCCGCTCAACGGCGGAAATCTGTTCAGCGGAGAGTGTCCGTGTCTGGCTGCCGGGAGGAAGAACCTTGCCAAGCAGCCGCTGCCGGAATTCTTCAACGGTCATATCCCGCAAGAGATGCCGTCGGATATTGGTTACCGGGCAGATCGCAGAGACCGTGCCCTTCGATTGAAAGGAGTCGTTTTTACAGGTTGCCGTGATCTGGTTTAGGATGGTAAGATCCGAATCAAACAACAGCGTTCCGTGGTGCAGGACCCGGCCTCCGGCGGCTTTCTGCGCACTGCCCGAGATCTTTTCATCTCCGATAGCAATATCACAGGTCCGGTTTTTTTTCGCCGGAATTCCCATGTCGTTCAGCGCGTGAATAACAGGGGTGAGATAGCAGTCGTAATCCAGCAGCTCCGTTTGAGTGGAAATAATGGTATAGTTCAAATTTCCAAGATCGTGATAGACCGTGCCGCCGCCGCTCATGCGGCGCACAACAGGGATGTGGCGGGCAAGCAGACCCGGCACATGAACTTCCCGGCAGATATTCTGATAACAGCCTACGATAACCGCAGGTTCATTCTGCCAGACCAAAAAAACATCGTCATCCCGACAGGTATTGAAGATATATTCTTCAAAAGCCTGATTATAAAACGGATCGTGAGAGGTATTTTCAAAGGTAATCATTGCAAATTCAACATCCTGCTTCCATGCGCGGCGGCTTCTTCCATCCTCAAATAAAACGGGGCAGACTGCCGCGCAGATTTTCCACTGTATGACGGGAGCAGGAGCCCCCGCATCCCTTGCTGGCGGCGAAGTGCTTCCGACATCATACAAATACAGTGTATTTAATTATATTACGGCTTGTCCGGAAAGTCCAGATGCAGCCAGACTTTTTGAACGGACCCGCGTACTTCGTGCGATCTTCTGCTTTGAAAGGTTTAGAACTTGGCCGAATCAAAAACAACCGGAATATACAGACAATGGACGCAGACCTGAAGCGATGCGGATACAAAGCATGTCGGCCGATTGAAAGACGGCGCGGGTTCCCCTGCGGGGTATCTTTTGGATAAAACGGGTAATCGGATATCCGCTTCACTTGGCAAGGGCTTTGCTCGCTCTGCCTTACATATAAAGACCGTCGTTTACGTTCATAAAATCTCTGGTTATATAATCCGAAAAGCGGTCGGTGAAGACATATGATTGCATCAATCCCACACTTCAGGGTTCGCCTTACAAACAATAATTATTTCTTTCGCGCAATTACCTCAGCATCTTCAAACGCCAATTTGAAGTCCATGCAGCGCGTCGAATTGCAAATAATCCTAATTTTGGACAAAAAAAATCTCTTAGTGCCTTGCGGCTCTAAGAGATTTTCTTGGTGGAGACTGGGAGACTCGAACTCTCGACCTCCTGCGTGTGAAGCTATCAATAAAAATAGCCTGCATCTATTGCGCAACTAAGAGAAAGCAAATATTAAAATTCTTTGATTGTTCCCGAAATTGTTCCTAAATTTGCAAATCAAAGAGAACCGGAGACCGCGCCGGATAGATCAGCGGGTTGATTGCCGACTACTTGTGCATAGATTTTTAACAAAACAGTAGCGTCCGCATGTCCCATCAGATACTGCACCTTTTTGATATCTGTTCCGCCAGCAATCATATTGCTGGCGAACGTATGCCGGAGCTGATGCGCCGTGAAATAGACGTCAATCGTGCGCGGGATACCAACAGGGCCAGGCTGACCGGGTTTCCGTTTCGGCTGCGGCTTTCCCAGAGCCTTATACGTCATCCTCCCGCGTACAATATCCCAGATGCGGCGCTTGCTCTGATAGGTGACGGGCTGCTTCCCGTGCCCAGCGACAACAAATGGATTTTTCTTTTTGCTTTTTGGTACTGCATTCAGACGTCGCAGAAGCTCGGGGTGAATTGGTATCTTGCGGACGCCGCTTGGCGTTTTTGTGGGGCACGGCCATTTGCCATCGCCTCGCTCCGGCCACGTGGTGGTGTGTGAAATATCCAGATAAGGCGTGTCCGCCTCCAGATGCACATCATCCCACGTGAGGCCGCAGGCCTCCTCACTTCGCAGTCCGGCATAGTAACAAAGCGCGCAGAAGATCTCCGCACGAGTGCCCTCAATGGCGGCAAACAGGGTTGCGACTTGCTCTTTGGTCAGTGACTGCTTTTGCTGCGCGGGCATACCTCCCGGCTTGATGGAGATGGATGGATCGTCCATGGTCAATTTGCTGGAGAATGCATCCGCAAATAGCCGATGCAGCAAGCGCACCAGCTTCCCCTGATAGCTTTTTGATTTCCCCGCGGCCTGCGCCATCACCCGCTGAAGGTGCTCGGCTCGGACGTCCAGCAGCCGTACATTGCCGATTGCCGGGCAGATTAAGTTGTTAATCATCGGGCGGAAATAGGACTGCTCAGATGGAGAAAGCGTCGCCTTGCGGTTACCATACCACTCCACGCACCACTCAGCCACGATGGTGCCATCGTTGAGATCCACACCACGGGACGCCGCATGTCGCCGTTCGCCCAGCTTCCGATCAAGCTCATCCTCGGTCTTTGCCCGGACGATGCTGTATCCTTCCTTGCTGGTGGCTCCCTTGCGGATCTTGCAGCAATAATAGCGCCCGTCAAAGTAGTATTTACTCTTTTTAGGCATAGTCCCTCCTATAGTCAGCGCCGCCCTTCCGGGCGGCGCTTGCGTTTAGATTGCAGTTATTGTGACCATGGCGCTACTATTGTCGACAATATACATATAATCGGCAAGTGTCCCACTGGCTAAGTTGCAGGTGCCAGATGCAAATCCAGCATTTGCAATATCTAGTTTTTTATCAATATCATTTAGCGTACTGGCATCCGGCTCAAACGCTCCGGTAATTAAAGCGAAAAATGATCCAAGGGTTTTCGCCTGGTCGGAGGTCATATCAGCATACTTAGCCATAACGATAACGCTCTGGAGCTCGTTGGTCTCTGTCTCATAAAACTGGACACTGATAAAATCATCCGCTGTGTATATATATTGGTTCAGGCTAACTCCATCCGTTGTCTGCATGACATGTGTCTCAGGTTCCGCGTCAAATCCAGTGTGGGATTCTTTTAAAACGTCCAGCAATCCCGTATAGCTGACGCCGAAAGTGGGCAATGCAGCAGTATCCGACTGCCCACTGGCTACTTCGGCCTTCTGCGGGTCAAATCCAGCCATCGGATTAGCTGCCGACGCGGACGCGATGGCAGCGCTGCTGGTAGCTGCTCCGGCGGACGAGGATGATTGTGCCGGAGCGGAGGAGCCGCAGCCGGCCAGAGACGCAGCCATGAGCAATGCCAGTGCAAGAGACATTAGCTTTTTCATAGTATCCTCCCATGTGCCCGAATCGGGCACATTATTTATTTCGCCGTCCGGCGATAGGTTAAAAAAATAAATCTGCCGCAAGGTTGCCGTGGGTGTACCAGCAGACGGCCTTGCGCATAAAATCCTCGGTTACTCCGAAATGCTCTGCCAACGACCAGATATCGGTCCGGCCATCAGCAATGGCATCATCCAACTCATCCACAGGGACAAGGCGGTTGATGGCCCACTTATCGGCCTGATGCTCGTGCTTTTGGCGGACATCCAACGCCGCCTCCTCGCAGTAAAAGCTGCCGGTTTCGCAATGCCCCAGCTCATGGGCTAAACATACCTTCTCTTGTTGGATGGTCGACATCTTCCACGGGTCGACTGCAATGCTGTACGACCCGTCATCCAGCGGAACAGACAGCGACGCAGAACGCTGCATCGGGAACCAGTCTACGCCAATGTCCCGCTGCTCCGCAAACTTGTATAAGTCAACGGGATCATTTGTCATGTTTCTGCTTCCTCCGCTGCTCCAGCTTGTACTGCATGTAAGCCCGGGCATCATCCCAAAGCATGTCTAGTTCTTCTTTACTCAGGTCTTCGGCACCCTCAAAAAAAGCCGCCCGGATATGCTCCGGCTTGACTGCGTCCGTTTCGGCTTTGGAGGTGGGCACTTTTGTTTTAGGCCCATCACCAGTCAATAGATATTCACTGGTGGTATTTAGCGTCTCAATAATCTGCGGAAGGTACTTGGAATAAGATGCAGATTTTCTGCGACGCCACTGGCTGACCATAGATGGTGTTGTTCCAATAGCTGCGGCAAAATCTCTCTGTTCTTTGTATTGGGCATCAACCAAATTAAAAATGCGATCTACGATATCCACAAATACACCTCCTAAAAGACAACCAAATAAGTCTTGGACAATTTGTATAAATTGCCATTAATCGCAAATTTATAAATTAGCGATTGACAAACGCAAAAACTGCGATTATATTGTAGCTACAAGGAAAAACCCAGCGGCGTGCACTCGCACGTTATACCTAGTAGGTTATTTTATCACGCCGAAACAAATGTTTCAAGTGTTAGAAAGGAGTTACCAATGAAAACAAACAATCCCACAAACAACATCAAGCGCTTGCGTGAAGCTCGAGGCCTTAATCAAAGCGCGCTCGCAGACTTGCTTGGGATCCGTCCGCCGTCTGTTTGGAAACTGGAAAACGGCATGCAGAATCCTTCCTACGAGACGCTGGCAAACATGGCAGACATATTTGGATGCTCGATGGATGAGGTTATGGGACGTAAGATTGCCAGCGCGTGAAAGGAAGGTGATTGTATGACGATGCTGCGAGAAAAAGACGTGGCCGAGCGGCTGGCTGTAGCCCCGATTACGGTACAGCGCTTGGCGGACAGAGGCGAACTTGCCCGGTATAAAATTGGCCGCTGCGTGAGGTATGCCGAGGAGGATGTCGAGGCGTATATCCAGCGGGCGCTGATCTCCCCCGTTGCTCAGCCCGAGCAAAAGCAAAAGCGGGAGAAACTTACATATGTACCGGGGATGCGCCTTGTATGATAATACCCCGAAAAGGAGGATTTAACCATGCCGGGAACCAACAGATCAATTTACCAAACAGCCCGGAAGACGACACCTTTCACGCAGGAACAGGCCGCCGAGCAACTCAACACCTCGGTTGAGAGCATTAAGGCGTGGGAGCTTGCGCAGAGGGTGCCTGGAAATGACATTGTGCGCAAGATGATGGATGTTTACGAGGCTCCGTGGCTGGGGCTTGCACACATACAGGCCACCTGCGGAGCTCTGGGGGTGCTTCCGCCGGGTGATATCCGCATCCAGTCGCTGGCTCCCGCATCTCTGGCCCTGATGAACCGAGACGCGGACTTATCACACAATTTTCACCGCCTTATGCAGATTGCAGAGGACAATGTTGTGGACGCCAGCGAGCAACTGGACTTTGAGACGATCCGCCAGAGGATCTGGGACGTGATTGCAGCTTGCTTTCAAGTCCTGTTTTCCCCCGGAATTATGGGTGCAAAAAAAGAACCGCCCCGGGCTGGCACCCGAAGCGGCTCTGTTCAGGGCCTTTCGACCGAGAACGATTACAAAATTATTATATCACAACCGGTCGAAAATGCAAGCCCTGTTTTACGCGGAGGGAGGTGTGACCTCCCGTGAGTGGATGGACGCTTGCATTTGTTTTGATCGGCGTTTGCTGGTCTGTCTGGCAGTTGTTTCGGCTGCTGGACTTTATCGAGAGAAAGGGGATGCGGAAGGATGCCTAATGGTATTAGGGAAGAACGTCTGTGTGAGATGAACGACAACTGGAGCGCGGAAACGAACGATCCGGAGACAGAGACGTGGCGTGATGATCTGACGCCGGAAGAGGCAAGGATTGTTGCAGACTGGGATGTGATGTGCGAGGTGGGTATCCACCGGCTCTGCAAAGCTATCCTCGCGGAGGGTTGATTGTATGGCTGAGAGCATTATTAAGTCCGGCCGAAAGGTCGGATTTACAACCATCACAAATCCACCGATCAAGGATTTATCGTTGCAAGCGCTTGGCCTGTACACCGTGATGCAGTCCAGACCACAAGGATGGCAGTTTAGCGTCAGTGGCCTCGCGGCGTTTGTTGGCGTCAGCAAGGATACAATACGCAAATGCCTGCGGGAGATGGAAACGACTGGATATCTTGTGCGCGAGCAGAAGCATGAGGGCAGCGGAAAGTTTTGCAAGATCGAGTACACACTGTACGATATTCCTCAACCGCTGTCCGAAAATACCGACAGCGGTGAAAACCGACAACGGCAAAATACCGATGACGGTGAAACCGGTGTGCGTGAAAAACCGATGACGGTAAAACAGACACAACCCAGTAAAGACTTAAACCAAGACAGACTTAAACCAACCCCCATACCCCCAGCGGGGGTGGACGAGCAGTCGGAAATGTTTGAACGGTTCTGGAAGGCATACCCACGGCATGATGCAAAGGCTCCAGCCCGGAAGGCGTGGATGCGGCTCAAGCCGGATATCCAGCTTTGCCGCACAATGGCGGCGGCACTGGAACAGCAAAAACAATCCGAGGGTTGGCAGCGGGATAACGGCAGGTACATCCCCATGCCAGCCACATGGATCAACCAGCGCCGCTGGGAGGATGAGCTGACGGCGCAGAACTGCCAGAACAGCCCACAACCTGACGACGAGCGAAGGGGGCGGTTTCTGTGAGTGAGGTTAAGACCGACGCTTTTTTGGCACAGACATTGCTGGATGCCCAGTGCGGCGTCTTAGGGTCGATGCTGATTGACCCTGACACGGTCGGCCCCACGTTAAGCCGAGTGCAGGCGTCGGATTTTACCACCAAGCAGTACCTGACGATCTTTCAGGCGATACAGGCGCTGTTCCGGGCGGGGAAACCGATAGACGGAATCACGGTTCGGGAGACGGTTGGTAGCGGATTTACACAGTTGCTTTCCAATCTGATCGACGCCACCCCGACGTCCGCCAATCTGGATGCCTACATAGACTTGCTCAAGCGCTCCGCCATGCTCCAGCATTTGCAGGATCTGGGCGCGGAGTTGGCGACGGCAAACGATGCGGACGATGCACAGGCAATTTTGGACAAGGCCATGCAGGCCAGAGTTGGCAAGCCGGAAGTCCAGTCCATGACTTTTGCGGAGGGCTACGAGCGCTTTTTCGACCGGCACGACGGAGAGAAAAAGCCGGTATATCTGAGCTGGGGAGTCCCAGTGCTGGACGAGCGAATTTTTGCGGAGCCGGGCGACATGGTCGTAATCGGTGGGTACCCATCAGACGGCAAGACTGCGCTTGCACTGCAATTTGCGGCTGGCATTGGCATGAAGCATCGTGTTGGATTTTTTAGCTACGAGTCCACAAAGGACAAGCTGTTTGACAGGCATGTATCAAGCGCTGCAATGATCAGTTATACGACCATCAAGCGCAATGCTATGTCCGAGGCGGACTACAAAGACCTAATCGACCTGAAGGACAAGTTGATTGCCCCACAGGTTACACTGATCGACGCTGCCGGTATGACGGTGCTGGATATCCAAGCATACAGTCAGGCGCATCACTTTGACGTGGTCGTGATCGACTACCTGCAAAAGGTCGCGTCCCCCGCGTGGATGCGGAAGGAAAAAGAATTTGACCGTGTGACAGCCGTCTCCAGTGGCCTCCAGCAGTTTGGACGTATCACAAATACAACCATCCTTGCCCTGTCTCAGCTGTCCCGCCCAGAGCGCGATAAAAAAAGCGGTGATATCCGCCCACCCATCATGTCAGACCTGCGATCCTCTGGCCAAATTGAGCAGGACGCCGACGTTATTATGTTTTTGTTCCGCGAGGACTACGACGACAAGGCAAGTAACCGGATCCTGCGCATCGGAAAAAACAAAGAGGGCGAAGCGCTGGACATGGTGCTATTTAAGTTTGACGGCGATTTGCAGACGTTTACCCGCATTGCTCCGGGTGTCTCGGAGCCAATGCAAAAGTCAAAGGCGCAGCTAAAGTCGCAGCAGATCGAGATACGTGAGATCACCAGACAGCGAGATCTAGCTGAGGTTGACCGGGTATTCCCGCCAGATAGTGAGGGCGGCAAATGAGAGTTGGAGACACCCTGCGCATTATCCCCACGTTTGACACCACCTACGGCATGCCGGACGATAATGTATCGCTTCCGGCCGTGGTCGTATACATCCATCCGCAGCAGCGGTACTACCGCGTGCGGTATACAGCAGCCAACGGGGGCAGCTGGACAGAAACGTTTTCCTGCACCCCCTGCGAGCTGGACAGGAGAGGACGAAAGAAATGAGAACGATTGCAATTATGAACAACAAGGGCGGCGTCGGGAAAACCGTGACCGCCATCAATCTGGCGGAGGAACTGCTCCGGCGCGGGAAGCACGTGGTGTTGGTGGACTGTGACGGGCAGGCCAATCTAACCCGCTTTTATCTTCCAGAGTTTGACCCGGTACTGAATCTCACACTGGCCGACGAATTGACCGGAAACTGCGAGCCGGTTTGGAGCGATAACCTGATGCCTATTAAGCAAGGGCTTGACCTGCTGGCCTCCTCTTCAGCGCTGTACGATCTGGACGTAAGTGCCATCAAGGACGGTAGTGGCGCGCCAGAGCGGATGATGGATTTTGTTAAGGCGGCTGAAAGCGACGCTGATACGGATTTCATCATTTTCGATTGCCCTCCGGGCTTTACCGTCGGCAGCATTGCGGCGCTTCTCGCGTCCAGAGAGGTCGTGATCCCCATGCTTGTGGATGGATTTTCATTTACCGGAACACAGGACATGGCGGCCCAAATTGCCAGTATGCGGGCGGCAAACGGTAGCATCCGGGTGACTGGTATCCTGATTACGCAGTGGCACAGATCTCCGGTAGTTGAACAGGGTGAAAAGCTGCTTCGATCTATGCGGATGCCGGTGTTCCGGCAGACGATTCGCCGGACGGATAAGGTGCCGGAAAGTACGTTTGATCGCTCTCCGCTCCGCGAGTATAGCCCCGGAAGCGCTGCTGCCGTGGATTATCGACGTTGGGTGGATGAGCTTTTGGGTATGGAGGTGCAGCATGGCTAAAGCCAAATTTGATATGGGCGAGTTCGCCAAAACGCTGAAAACGGATGTGCCCGAATTGGACACATCTGGTCGGGAACAGATCCGGTACATCGACATCGACCTGATTGACGACGACCCCAACAACTTTTACGCAGTTGACGGGCTGGACGAGCTGGCGGCCAACATCGAGCTGTGCGGCTTGCAGCAGCCCATCCGGGTACGTTCCGGTGAGAGTGGCCGCTATACCATTGTCTCCGGTCACCGCCGCCGGGCGGCGCTGCGCAAGCTGGTGGAGGACGGTCAGTCAAAGTACCGGGAGGTGCCTTGCATCGAGGAGCGGGACGGCGATGTGTCTCCGGCCATGCGGGAGCTGCGTCTGATCTACGCCAATGCGGACACCAGACGGCTATCATCCGCAGATATCGCAAAGCAGGCGGAGCGCGTGGAAGCGCTGCTGTACCAGCTGAAGGAGGAGGGCGTGGAGTTCCCCGGCCGGATGCGCGACCACGTCGCAGAGGCGTGCAAGGTATCCAAAAGCAAACTGGCTCGGCTTAAAATGATTCGCAAGCACCTGATTACCCTGTGGTCTGAACTGTATGCGCAAAGTGAAATTGCCGAGGATACGGCCTATGAGCTCGCCCAGCAACCGGAGGACTATCAGCTTAAGCTCTATCAGTTGCGGGACGGTACGTATGGAGTTTATGCCAGCACCATTAAAGAGTACGCTCCGGCATTGGCGTCGCTGGATGCCATTAAATGCCCAAATGGCGAGCAGTGCTGCACCAACGCCGATAATATGTGGTCGCGGATGCTAAAGCGTGATTATTGCACCAAACACTGTGACGGTCGCTATGGACGCAAAGCACAGTGCTGTAAGGGCTGCCCGGAGCTGTCGAAATGCAAATACGCCTGCCCCGCGTTTGCAGACGAGATTGCGAAAGAAAAGGCAGAAGCCAAGGCTGAGAGGCAAGAGGAAAAGGCAGCAAAAGAGGCTGCGCAGCAGGCACACATTGCTAGTGTCGTTGCAAGCTGGGCGCGCGTTGGCGCAGCTCGTAAGGCAGCAAAACTGAAAATGAATGATTTTATCAGGGGCATCTATGTACCCAATAAACCGGAATCGGCCTCTTACAGCGATTGGCGCGAAAAAGAATGGGCGAATCGTGAAAAGGGCGAGGGGATCACGCTAAGTGATCGGTGCTTTGGTGCAGATATCCTGAACAACGATGAACTTATCCGCGCGGCGGACATTCTTGGCTGCTCCCTGGATTATCTGCTGGGCCGCGTGGACGACCCGCAGCCATTCACCGGTGCGTGGAAATCTGCGCGAGAGGAGAAACCAGATGAAGGTCGATTCCTTTTTGTGTGTGATGCATTTGGCTACGTGCAGTCGTCGGTGTACTGGAATGGCGATTACATGGATTCTACGCCAAGAAGCACAGCAAATGAGCATCTTGATTTTATACATTTCTGGATGTACCAGCCCGCTATGCCAGAAGGTATGCGGCACGGAGGTCAGGATACGCTTGAAGAAATTATGAAAGAGCGGGGTATGGACGTATGAGCATGGAGCAGTATGAGGCAAAACGGCAGTTTGTGACGCGGGAGCTGTCCCGCTGCATCTGCGCAGCGTATGGCGGTGTGAGCCGTCTGGAGTATGAGTATCACGAGGACGACGAGGAGACCGTGATTATCCGCTTTGACAACGGCTATCACAAGACGGTCAGCGTCAGCGGCGACAGCCGGAGCGGCATTATGACTGACGTGATGATCGCTTTGTCGGGGGTGTGACATGGAACGGTGTACATGGGATGATGGGCGCGGAAACTGGGGCATTCGGGGCGTGGAGCTGTCGCAGCTCCCGCCCAATGCCTATGGTGCGTTGTATAAGCTACATGACATAGAGCGGCTTGTGGAGGCTATCCAGCAGGAGGAAGACGCTGCCTGCGTGTCTGGTCTGCTGTGGAGACTGATGGCTACGCTGGGCCTGAATTGCGTGGTGACTAATGCCAAAGCCTAAACCAAACTGCGGGGCTTGCCAAAAGCGCTACCCCGGATGCCACAACCCGGAAACCTGTAAGGATTGGCGCGATTATATTGCTGCAAAGGCAGAGTGGGACGCCAGAGTAAAAGCTACACGCGGCGTGGAAGTCATGATGTATGGGTACAAGGCTGGAATTTTGCGAGAATATACACACGATAAAAAGCGAAAAGGGAGATGCCGAGATTGCTCAACAAAGTTATCCTGATGGGCCGCCTGACGCGGGACCCCGAATTGCGGAGGACGCAGGCAGGGACAGCCGTTGCCTCCTTTACGTTAGCCGTTTATCGGGACTTCAAGTCCCAAAGCGGCGAAAAGGAAACGGATTTCATCGACATTGTGGCGTGGCGCACCACCGCAGAGTTTATTAGCAAATATTTCAGCAAGGGCCGTATGGCCGTGGTGGAGGGCCGCTTGCAGCTACGGGACTGGACGGACAAGCAGGGCGTCAAACGCCGCTCTGCTGAAGTGATTGCCGATAGCGTCTATTTTGGAGACTCAAAAAAGGATGTGTCCAATTCGGGCACATCCACTCCGGCTCCTGTGGATGCCCACAGCGATTTTGAGGAGGTCGGCACAGAGGACGGGGAGCTGCCGTTTTGAGCGATTACCTATCCGGAAATTTGTAAATTGCATCCCTCACGGCCTCGGAGTAAGTTACGACCTCCACGCCGGGCGTCTCATGCTGGAGAAACCACGCGTGAAACCCCTCGGGACTGTCAATGCCGTATTGGGACATATACATGCTGTAGCCGTTGGAAGAGAGCCATGCGGCATATTCAGACCATTTTTCTAGTGATTCGATTCTCATAATTATCACCTCGTGACAAGTATACCCCAGAAGACGGGGTATGGAAAGGATAGATCATGGAAAACGCAGATGATGCAATTGTTCACGCAATCGAAGTTGCCTTAAAAATCAAACTCTATGATTGGCAGAAAGCGTACATTGTGGGGGCCTCAGATTACCTTATGCCCGGTCGTGTAACCGGGCGAACAACGGCCTATATGCTGAAACTGTTGCTTTCAAAAGGTCCACCGATTCACTTGTACAAAACAAATACACTCCATGAGATATGCGACGAATACCACGGGACGCAATATTATGGATGGTTTGGGCAGAATTTGCGTTACATGTACTTGAGATTATTGAATCCAGAATTTGGACTTAACCTCAGAAAAATTTATTTTTCTGAAAGAGAATGGCTTGCCTACCGACGCAAGTCGGAATCATGTAATGGAATTGATCTGGCATCAGGACCCGATTCCACCGTCTGCTGCAGCAAACCGGAGGCCGACAATGGAGAATGAGTCTCCTACATATCTGTGCGTGCAGCAGCGGGCGGGGCCATTCGTAAAGGCTTTTGTAACAGACAGACAATGCTTTATCCGCCGCAATGGCGTCAGCAAAAACGGCGTGAGGAAACGATGCGGACCGGCTATGTGCCGCACCAGCGTGGACAAGCTAGAGCTGCGGCTGGCCCTATTTGGCTATGACGGCGTCTTTTATACACTGACCTTTGCGGACGAACACCTGCCGGACAGTCTTGACGGGGTCATGCACGTATGGGACGCTTTTTGCAAGCGCCTGAAACGGTTTTGCAAAAAGTCGATGGACTATTACGTGTACCGCGTGGAGGGCCTGCATGGAGATCACCGCTACCACATCCACGCCTTTATACGTGACGCTGATTTTCCTCCGGCGGTCGTTAGATACCTGTGGGTTTGGGGAGAAGCCTACGACGTGCCGTATAACCAAAAACGCGTCATGGCGGAGCAAGGATATCGGGGCCTTGCGATCTACTTCACGAAAGAGCTCCCGGATGTCGGCAGACATCCGTGGGGCTGCTCCCGGAAACTAAGCAAGCTAATTCCACCTCCGGAGGTGCATATGTCCAATACCGGGCAGTTGCGAGTGCCGCGCGACGCGGTGCGAACCGTGAAAGAATCGGAAAGTGCTGCATCACGGGAAAGGGAAAAACCGGCGGCTACAAATGGAGGTACGCAGATGCAAAATAAAGACCTAGCGGCAATCCTAGAGTCCAAAATCACTGGCAACACCGTCAGAATCGGGCGGACGCTGGCGGAGGAAATTATTAAGGCACTGAAAGGAGAGAAGAAGTGAGCATACATGAAATTACGCACCGTATGACACCGAAAGAGCAAGAGGTTTTCGATATCGGATACGCAAAAGGAAAAGCCGATGCGGTGAAGCATAGGGAGTGGATTCCGGTAAGCGAGAGACTGCCGGATAAATACGGAAAATATCTGACTTGCGACGGCAAAGGAAACATTCACATATTTGAGCATAACCCGATGGGTGTATATCCATTTATGATAGCTCCAAATAGTGAGAGATATTACCAGCCGGCACATTGGATGCCCCTTCCTGAACCGCCGCAGAAAGGATGATGAAGCATGAACGACATTGAAGCCGATCTGCTGATCGCAAACGCAAAAATCAAGCAGCTGGAAGAACAGCTTGCCGATTATCACCACACGAGCGAGTTAGTCAACGGCAAGATGGCAGAAAATCAGAGGTTGCGCAGGATTAACGAAAACTTACAAGAACAGCTTGCCGCCGAACGTGCCAAGTATGCCGAGTTGCAGCGTTACAACGTAGACTGCACCAAACAATGCGGCATGTTGCAGATGGATACCAGTGCAACCCGTCGCTTGGCCGCCACCTAACCCTCCGCACCCTGCGGCTGGAGGCACAGGGTGCTAAGAAAAACGAGAAGCAGGAGCGCCTGTTCCGGTGGCTGAGGCTGAACCAGTGGATCTCCGTGAAAACGGTGGGCTGGATTCCGCTGACGGTGTACGACAAAACGCAGTGGAATCCGCCTGAGGTGGATAAGGCACTTCCGGTCATGGAGCGGCGGGCAGCCCTGCGGGAACTGCTACGCGGAAAGTTCTGCTACGGTGGACTGGATTTGTCCAAGCGTACTGACCTGACCGCATTTACCCTGCTGTTCCCTCCGCAGGATGGATTGGATTTCTGGGTCACGCTGTACTGGGGCATCTGGCGGCCAGAGATCGGGACGGAGGACGCCGAGAAGCGGGATCACGTTCCGTATCGCGACTGGGCGCGGGCAGGTTTTTTGACCCTGTGCTCCGGCGAAACCATTGACTATGACATGGTGGAGGAATCCATTTTTGAGGCGGCGGAGATGTTTAACATGAAGATTCTCGGTACTGACCCGCACTTGTCGTTTACCATCGTCCCGCGCCTCCAGCGCGGACAGCCGGAGCGAGGACGAAAAGGCATCAACTGCATTGAGATTCCGCAGGACATGAAAAACATGTCACCGGCAATGAACGAGATGGAGAAGGAAATCCGCGACCACAAGATGCTGCATGAACATAATACCTGCGCACGGTGGTGCTTTGGCGGTGTGCGCTGCCACACTGACGGCAACGAGAACATTAAGCCGATGAAGAACCGTTCAACGGGGCGTATCGACGTCACGGTGTCGTGGATTAACGCAAGGGCTACGGCAATGATTGGCATGGCCAACGCAAAGCCGTTTGATACTGAAAATTTAGGAGAGGGCTGGGGACTATGAGCGAAGAAGAAAAAAAGGCGCGCTGGGTGAAATGGCTTAAAAATCTGGGACATAAAATCATGGCCGTGTATCTGGATGATCTGCTGATGCTGCTTGGCGGCGCGGCGCTTGTCACGGCTGCGGCGATCGCCTATGGAGCCGCAGCGGCGTTTGCGACTGCCGGGTGCTGGTGCATCGTTATGGCATGGCTCGTGGCGCGTGCGCGGCGGAAAGGATGATGCGAATTGCTTTTGAGTAAAGCGATGGGGCCGCCTCGGGCGGTCAGCTACAACACGCTGTCATGGGATCAGGTCAACGATCAGTTCCGCAGGATCTTTTATAGCGGCGGCGAGTACGACACCAGCCGCCATGGAGCGGAGCAGCTTTCTCCGGTGGCGGCGGCGCACAGAATCCTAACGTGCCACTTTGGCATGATCCCATTGAGCGTCTATCGCAAAAACGGGGACGCCCGGGAGCCGGTATCGGATCCGGCGCTGGAGCAGGTGTTTAAGATTCGTCCCAACGAGAATATGAGCCCGTTCCTGTGCGGAAAGACGGTCATGTCCAATGCCTTTTGGTATGGCGTTGGATACTGCTGGAACCGGCAGGGACCGGGCGGCGAGATCGTGGAGCGCATCCCACTCCCGACCGAGTGCTGCCACATCCGGCAGGACCCGGAGACCGGAACCTACTGGTACGACTTTACGGTGGACGGTGTGTTTCACTCCTTTTCCGGCCATGAACTGTCCATGCTGTTTTTTGAAAGTTACGACGGCATCCGTGGCCGGGGGCTGATCCATCTGGCAAAGGAGACTATCGGGGCAGAGGGAGCTGCCCAGCAGTACGGGCGGAAGTTCTACCAGAACGGCGCAAATCCCTCCGCCATCATTGAGGTGGACGCGGATCTAAATGAGGCGGATCGAAACAAAGTCCGGGATCAGTTCAGCTCCTACAATCCGTTTGGCGAGAATGCGTTTAAGGCGGCGGTGCTGACCCGCGGCTATACGTACAAGGCCATGGGCTTGAGCCAGAAGGACAGCCAGTACATCGAGAGCCGTGGGTTCGGCGTGGAGGAGATCAGCCGGTTTACCGGGATTCCCAAGTGGATGCTGCAAAGCGGAAAGGAATCCTACGACTCTAACAGTGCCCAGCGCATTGCCTACGTGACGGACACCCTGATGCCCTACATCATCCAGTGGGAGCAGGAGAACACCTACAAGTCCCTTTCCACCGCGCAGAGAAAAAAGAACTGGTACTTTAAGGGAAATCCTTCTGTACTCCTCCGGGGCGACGATGCGGCGCGGGCCACCTTCTTCCAGAAGATGGTGTTCACCGGTATTTACAATCTGGACGAATGTCGGGCGCTAGATGAACGCAACCCCATCCCCGGCGGGCTTGGACAGAAGTTTCTGGCAACTAAGAATTTGGGCTCGCTGGAGTCCATTCTGAAAGGAGATGCGTGAAATGGCGGAATTTGAAATTCGCGGAACGCTTCTGGACAACGACACGGCGGACGTGGCCCGGTGGTGCGGTTGGCGGGATATCACCGCGCCAATGGATGTCAAAGCGGCTCTGGAAGCGGCGGGGGGCGAGGACGTCACCGTGCTGATTAATTCTCCCGGCGGAAACATGACGGTGGGTGGAGAAATCCGATCCATGCTGCGGCGGTACAGCGGACACACAGAGGCACTGTTTCAGGGTTACGGCGCGTCTGCCGCCACGATTGCGGCTTCCGGATGCAACACCATCCGGTCGGAGCCGGGAGCGCTTCTGTGCTACCACAATCCGTCCGGAGGCGACGAAGGGGATTTTCACGAGATGGAGCGGTATTCGGAGGAACTGAAAAATGCCCGCGACGCTGTGATCGAGACCTATATGGCTCGTGCGGGATTCCACATGACCCGCGAGGATCTGATTGCCCTAATGGACAAGAGCATTTTCATATCGCCCACTCAGGCGCTGGAATACGGCCTGATCGATGAGATCGTGCGGCTGGACGGCGTGTCCGAATCGGGCACAACCGGAACATTGGTTGCGGCATGTGGAAACACCATCCGCGTGACGGCGGCCATGCGCAAGCGCTACGCCGACCACAAAGCGGAAGAATCTCAGGATCAACTGAAGGCAAGACGCGCCCTGTCTCGGATCAGGTCGCTTGCAAGCTACTAAATTTTGAAAAGGAAGGTACAAAGCATGGACTATTTGGAGAAAATCAACGACCTGCGGGCGCAGAAGGCGGAACTGTCCGACAAGGCTGAAAAGCTGGTGATGGACGGAAAATTTGACGAGGCCGACGCGCTCACAACCCAGATGGAGGGCATCAACAGCAACATCGACACGGTGATCAAGGCGATGCAGGCCAGCCAGAAGAATGCCGGCCCGGTTGATCTTGGCGACGACGGAATTCTGGTCGGCGGAAAAAAGCCGGAGGCTAAGGATGCAAAGAAAGACCTGCACCTGTTCGATTCCATCGGTGAACAGTTGCGCGCCATTGTTGCCCAGACGAAGCACGTGGGCGACGACAAGCGTCTCAGCCAGATCAACAACGTGGTACAGGGCGTCGGCACCGGGAGCGGCGAGGACGGCGCGTTTGCCATCCAGTCTGATTTTGCCGGGGCGATCATGGAGAGTGCCGTGCAGAACAGTCCCCTGCTTCAGCGTCTGGACCGCTACACCTGCTCTGCATCCTCTAACTCCGCCCGGTGGCTGCGTTTTGACGAGACGGACATCTCCGAGAGCGTGTTCGGCGGTATCAAGATGCACTGGGCGGCAGAGGGCGGATCGGTTGCAGCAAGCAAGCCCAGCAGCCGGGAAATGCGTCTGGATCTGGAAAAGATGATGGGCTTTATGTACGCCACGGACGAGATGCTTCAGGACACCGCGTTCCTCACGGGCCTCGCGTCCACCGGCTTCTCCCTTGCCGCCGACCGGCTGCTGACGGCGGCGGTGATCAACGGCGATGGCGCTGGGAAGCCTCTGGGCATTATGCAGTCCGGTGCGCTGGTGTCTGTCGCAAAGGAGGCCAGTCAGGCGGCCGCAACGCTGCTGGGTGACAACATCATCAAAATGCAGGCGCGGGCGATGCCCCGTAACCGAGAGCGCCTGTGCTGGCTGATGCATCCCGATCTGGAGGAGCAGCTGCCCTACCTTGCGATCAAGAGCGGCGATGCCTCGAAATTCCTGTGGAACCCGGAGGGCGGCCTCGGCAACTTTGACACCCAGCGGGTGCTGAACAAGCCGGTGCTGTTTGACGATAACTGCGCGGCCATCGGCAGCAAGGGCGATATCCTGCTGGTGGATCCGTTCCAGTACGTCCTGCTGATGAAGGGCACGGCCAAGCAGGACTGGTCCATGCACGTGGAATTTCTGACCGATCAGCAGTGCTTCCGCATTGTGTGGCGCTGCAACGGCGCGCCCAAGGTGGATGCGCCGCTGACCATCAAGAACAGCACGAAGAAGCGCAGCCCGTTTGTGACGCTGGATGCGCGCGCGTAAGGAGGATTTACGATGAACAGAATCATGGAAGGTATGAAGGCGGAAGTCGCCTGCGTCCCCGTTTCTCTGGCTGCGACCACGGACTCCACCCCCATTTACATCTCTTCCGCAAAGAAGCGGCAGCTGGCCTTTGCCGTGACAACCGGCGCGCTTGCCAGCGGCAAGAAGCTGACTGTTGCAGTTTACGGGGCGACGGACGCCTCCGGGACCGGAGCTACAAAGATCGGCGAGAAGGCATTTACGGCGGCTGGCACAATGACCTCTGCCGTTGCGGTTGTGGATGTGAAGCCCCAGAGCGCATACAGCCACTACGGCGTGAAATTTCAGCATGACGCGGCTGCGGCGGTGGTATGCAGCGCTGTGGCGCTGGGCGATGTGATGTATCTGCCCGCTGACAACGACTGGGCGCTGACGCTCTAAGTCATGGCGGAATTGACGGAGGAGCGGCGGAAGACGCTGCTGGCGTATTGCCGGATTGACGAGGAAGACCCAGATGTCTCTCTGGTTCCGGGCTGGTACGCTGCATCGGTTGCATATATGACGGGCGCGGGGGTCAGCATCCCGCAGGATGGCACTGATCGCCGTGCGCTGTATGACCTGTGTATCAACTATATGGTGCTGGACAAGTATGAGCGCAGGAATATGACCATCACCGGCCCCATCGTGGCGGAGAACCCGGCTTTCCGTCAGACGCTGAATCAACTGAAACTCACCGAGCCGGTGCCCGAATTGGGCACCGGCAGCGGTGGATAGGAGGTCGGCATGGAGTTTATCAGCGCGGGAGACCTGAACGAACGGGTGCAGGCCCGCGAATTCACCTATGATGCGGCTGCGGATGCATGGAACTGGACGACTGTATGGGGCGCGTGGGTCAAGGCGGAGCAGAGCGACCGCAGCAGCCTGTTTTCCTCAGTCGGAATCGGGGCGCGGAGCGTAATTTTCAAAATGCGCAAGGCAAGCCGCATTAATCTGGGCCTTTCCTTTCTGTGGCGGGGCCAGTTTTGCTTTCTGACGTCCGTTGCGGACACGGAGCAGCCGGGGATTGTGGAGGTCAAGGCGGCGCTGTGCAGCGCGGTGAACTGCCAGAAGGATGTGGACAGATCCCCGGCAGGGTGCAAATTCCCCGGCGTGCTGACGGAGAAGTATTTGGGGCACACGCAGGAGACGCCCATGGCCGTCACTACTACCACGCTGGTGCTAGTAACGTCAAAGCCCATTGAGCTTGCCTCCGGGTCCTTGGTAGAGGTAGGCGGGAAGGACTATGAAGTTCTGGTGCGTCACACGCTGGATGCATGGAAAAACGAGTACGAGATACGCCGGAAGGAGGACTGCTGATGTCTTGCCGGGTCGATCTTACGGCTTGGAACAAAATGTGGGACTACTGGAGCGATTTTATTGAGGAAGTCCCAGAGGCAATCAAAACGGCGCTCTATGCCGCTGCTGTTGCCGCGCAAAAAGAGGTTTTGGCGCAGATCGATCAGCGGGGTGTCCCCGGAAACACTGGCCGGATCAAACGCTGGCAGGAGATCCGCATGGGCAGCGGCGGACACTATTCGGCGGTTTCTCCCACATTTGCTGACGTGATTCAGGTGGCAAAATCCTCTGGCGATTGGACGACCTCCGCTGATCTGACGCGCTACCTTGATCGTGGATACGGAATCCGTCAGCCAAGCGGGCGGGCGAAACGATACCGGCCCCGCATTCGCGGAAACGGAATCTATGTCAAGGGCTATCAATTTTACAGCTGGGCCGCCATGAAGGCGGACAAGATCGCGTTGGATGCGGCGGAAACTGCGCTACGGGAATTTGACGAGGAACTGGACGATGCGATGTATGGAGGAAAAGGATAGGCATGCTCACACCAAATGAAATCACCACCGCTGTGAGCGCGGCGGTTGGAATGCTGTTTCCCGGAGAGAAAGTCTATGAGAATCTAGTCCCCAGAGAGTTTAAGCGGCCTAGTAATCTGGTTGAACTGCGCGGTATTGCGCTGGAGGAGCTGTCTCCCGGCGGGGTGAAACTGCGGTACACCTACAAAATCACGGACTTTGTGGAGGTGGACGCACGGCACAACAGCCACTTCGCGGCTCTGGATCTGCGAACCATGCTGCTGGTAGGGCTGTTTGCCAAAGGATATCTGAAGGCAGACGACCGGGCCTTGAAGGTTATCAGCTGTGCCACAGAGCACAACTGCGATTACACCGAAACCGTGGTTGGGCTGTCTCTGAACTATGGCCGCGCGGAGTTTGAACCGGCGGCAATCCTGCCGCTGATGCAGCAGTTGGATCTGAATACAAGTCTGAAGGAGGACACGACATTATGAGTACACTGGCAATGCCCAGTATCAACATCGCCTTTGAACAGGCGGCGTCCACGGCGCTTGCCCGCTCCCAGAAGGGCACGGTTGCCCTGATTCTGCGGGATGCGGCGCTGGCGGATAAGACCTACACGCTGACTGCGCCGTCCCAGCTGCCCAGCACCATGGGAGCCGCTAATCAGGCGGCAGTGCGGCGGGCGTTTATTGGCTATGTAAAGCCGCCCAAGAAGGTACTGCTTTACGTGACCGGTGCCGACGACGTAATCGCCGCCAGTTGTCCGGCGCTGGCGTGGCTGGCAACGCAGCAGTTTGACTATCTGGCCGGACCCGCCGATCTGACGGCCCAGGAGGCGGGCGTGATTAAAACATGGATCACCACCCAGCGCAGCGACAATCACGCAATTTACAAGGCCGTGTTGCCCAGCCTTACAGCGGACAGCGAGGCGATCGTCAACTTTACGGCGGCTGGGATCAATATTGACGCAGGCGACCCTCTTGACGCCGCTGCCTACTGCGGTCGGATGGCTGGGCTGCTGGCGGGAACGCCTATGACTATCAGCGCGACTTATGCGCCGCTGCCGGAGGTTCACGATGTGACTCGGCTGACGGAAGCGGCGCTGAACACCGCCGTTGGTAAAGGCGAGTTGGTGCTTTTCTGGGACGGCGAGAAGGTAAAAACCGGACGGGCTGTCAACAGCCTGACCACCGTCACCGGGAAAAGCGACGCATGGAAGAAAATCAAGATCGTGGAGCTGCTGGACATGGTGCAGCACGATCTGCGGGCGGCCATCGACGACAACTACATCGGCAAGTATCCCAACACCTACGACAACAAGCTGCTGCTAGTGACGTCCATTACCAACTATCTCCGCTCCCTGGCGCGGGACGGCCTGATTATGGACGATTTTACCTGCGGCATTGACGTGGACAGCCAGCAGAAATGGCTGGAGGAGCATGGAACGTCCACCGTGGATATGAGCGAGCAGGAGATCAAGGAGGCCAACACCGGCACCAACGTCTTTTTGCTGGTATCCATTAAGCCGGTGGACGCCATCGAAGACGCCAGTGTGATCATTCGGCTGTAAAGGGAGGACGACAACATGGATGGATACAGAGTTATTAACGGCACGTTTGGCGGCGTGTGGGAGAACAGCGTGGAACTGGCGGAGGTGTCCGCGTTCCAGGTCAAACTCAACAAAAACAAAAGCACCATCAATTTCTGCCGCCAGATGGCCGAGGACAGCAAGGTCACTGGTGTGAAGATTACCGGGTCTATCACGCTTCACAAGATTTATTCGCGCGGCAGCGACGATGTGGAGGCTGTGCAGGCTGGTCACGATCGGCGCAAGACGCTGGTGGGCAAGCTGGCCGACCCGGACGCCTATGGCGCAGAGCGAATCGCGGTGTACGGCGTGAGCTACGATGAGGTGACGGTGATGGACTGGGCGGCCGCCAAGGAAGGCAGTCTCACGATTCCTTTTACCGCCACGCGAGTGGAATATCTGGACAAGATTGAGGTGCAGTGATGGAAGAGACGATGAAAAAAGGCAGCGTATTGGATCTTCTGCTGAACGGGGACCTTCCGGATGTGCGTAAAAAGCTGCCGGAAAAGCGGATGCGGATTGACCGACTGAGTGAGCTTGCCGGGCATGATGTGATTTTTACCCTGCGCGGAATCCCCTATCAGACCATCCGGAAGGTGCAGAAGAAAACGGATGCCATTGCCGTGAACATGGTTCTGGAGGGCTGCGTGGAGCCGAATTTCCACGACAAGCGGCTGCTGAGCCCGGAGAAGAACATCGCAACGCCCATTGACGCCATTACCGCTATGCTCACGCCGGGTGAAATCGACGAATTGAGTGTGGAGATCCAGATGCTGGATGGCTACATTGTCCGGACGCTTAGTGAGGTAAAAAACGCCTAGAGGCGGGGAACGACCCGGAACTGTCGTTGCTGTTTCATCTGTTCCGCTTTCACCACTGGTCGGTGTCGGAGTTGATAGAACTGCACGACCGAGAAGACGGATGGCAAGAGATCATCCGGGAGTTCTCCGCCCTTGAGATCGAGTTGAACAGACAAACATAAAAACAGCCGCCCCCTTATGGGGGCGGCGTGGGTATCAGATGGACAAAACAATCATCCATGCAACGGCGGCACAGGCAAGGCCGCCCCAGAACAATACGCGAAGGACGGGGTCTTTTGATACAAGCTCCCGGGCCTGTTTCCAAACGGATGGCTTCTGATCCATTGGACAGCCTCCTTTCGCAATCGGTTTGATTTGATATGTTTTAGTATATCCCACAGCGTTAAAAAAGTCAACGGAAGGAGGTCGTTTCAGTGCCGGAATCGTCCATCGTATTTAAGGCAAACGACGAAATCAGCGGTTCCATGAAGTCCATGTATGGCAACTCGCAGGCGCTAAGCAAGCAGTTTGAGGAGTTGCAGCGGAAAGTCGGCCAGCTGAGCCAGAAAAACGACGCCTTTAATAAGTCCTTTGCATCCGTCTCCACGCAGGCGATGGCGGCGAAAAAGTCGCTAAAGGAGGCGGAGGCGGCCTTTAAAAAGACCGGCGACGAGGAGAGCAAGCTCAACTTTGAAAACGCAAAAAAGCAGTATAAAGACCTGACAGACGCGGCGAAATCCTATGAAGAGGCATCCCGCGACACCAGAAAGTCCATCCGGGAAACACAGGAGGAAATTCGGAAACTGGGGTCCAATTCCGGCGGTTCTGGAGCCGCTGGAGCAGGCGGCAGCGGGGATATGATGTCCGGACTTGGCTCGGGTCTCCTGAAAGCGGGCCTGATCCGCGACCTTGGCAATAGTGTGGCAGGATTTGCCGGGACGCTGATCGAAAGCGCGGTAGGTCAGCCGTTGGCTACGATTGCAAATTCGACGCTGTCCGGAGCGGCTTCCGGAGCGGCGGCCGGTGCGCTGCTCGGCCCTGCCGGAATTGCGGCGGGTGCGGCGATCGGTGGCCTCTCCGGATTGGTCAGCGCCGGGAATCAGATCTACGAAAAAAAAGACGATGCTTTTAAAAGCTATGTGCAGGAAAACACAGAATCCCAGCTGACCCAGCGGGATGCGGATATTCAAGCCGGTTCCGCCGTGGCGGCCCAGCGAGAGCAGGATGCCATTGCCTTTAATACCATGCTTGGGAATGGCGTTGGAGACGATTATCTGAAAGACCTGCGGATCATGGCCGCCAAGACCCCTATGGAATACAGCGATCTGACGGCCATGAGCCGATCGCTTGCAACGGGCTTTAAGGATGATCCCAGCCGGATGCTGTCGCTGATGACGTCCGTTGGTAACGCAGGAAGCGCCGTTGGCGCGGATGCAAACGGGATGAACACCATGGCAACCGCTTTGGCACGTATGCAGTCCAGCGGAAAAACCTCTCTGGAGTACGTCAACCTGATCCAGGAGCGCGGCGTGGACGCCATCGGCATGCTGGCAGACGGGCTGGACAAGACCAAGGCGCAGATCTACGACATGATCTCCAAGGGTCAAATCAACGGCGTGAATGCCGTCAGCATTATCCAGAAGGCTATGGACACCATGTACGACGGGGCGATGGAAAAGCAGTCTCAGACCTTTTCCGGCCTTTCTTCCACGTTGGAGGATACAAAAACAGAAATGCAGGCTGCTTATGGTGCAGGGTATAACGCAGAACGCAGCAAGGGAATCGCGGCGGAGACAGACTACCTATCCGGCATCAGCGGGCAGCGGCAGCAGGAAGCCAACGCTGCCATTGGCGCATGGCAGGCCAGCCTTGAAAATGCCAAGGAAAAGGCGATTCGGGATGCTGTGGATGCTGCCATGGGCAGCAATGATTATCGGGCAGCACAGGCAACCGGAGATGCAGCTAAAATGGGCGAGATCATTGCCCGAGCTAAGGTGCAGGGCCAGAACGAGTACAACGCCGGACCTGGAGCACAGCTTGCGCTAGAGTCGGAACGCTCACTGGCTGAGGCCATCCGCAACGATGCGTCTACTAATCAGAACTACTGGGATGCAGGCTATGAAAAGGGCAACTGGTACACCAAAGGGTTGGCGGCCGCTATTGGCAATTTTGGATTTAATGGGAAAACAATGAACGCCGGGAATTACAACCCAGTGACCGATACGTGGGAGGATTACGAAGGGTCCAATGCCTTCGGCCTGCGGCGTGTTCCGGAGACGGGGCTGTACCTGCTGCATCAGGACGAGACGGTCAAGACGGCGGCGGAGAGCCGGGAGGCTGGCGGATCGGACGCGGTCAAGATTGAAATCACTGGGCCGGTCACTGTCCGCCAAGAGAGCGACATCAAGGATGTGGCCACGGAGCTTTATCGACAGATCGCTGCGGCAAAGCTCCGGGCGGACTAAGGAGGCGCTATGCAGATCGTATTTCGCAGCGTGAAGACTAATACGCAGCTGACCATGCCCGTGACGCCTGCCGAATTTGCCGTGGAGGTGGGACGAAATGTGACGGTGCTGGATATGTCCCAGACTGGAGAGGCGGCATTCCCCGGCCTTTCGGCGCTGTTTGACGAGCAGATGGAATTTCTTCTTCCAGCGGAAGCGCGAAACTACACCCAAGGTGGCTATACAGGTGATCCCTACGCCATGGTCAAAACCCTGACGGACTGGTCGGAGGCAGGCGAGGTGCTACGGCTGATCGTCACGGATACGCCGGTCAACTTCCCGGTGCTGCTTGGCCCCGTGCGCTATGGGGAACAGGACGGCACCGGAGACGTATATGTGCGGCTGACCTTACGGCAATACCGGGAGCTTGCGGCGGAGACATCGGAGATCAAGTCCGCCACTGGGAACAAAACGAGATCCACCAGCCGGGCGCAGCAGGCGGCGCGTGTCCATACCGTGGTCAAGGGAGACACCCTGTGGGGCATTGCCCGAAAGTATTACGGGAACGGGGCGCTGTGCTATAAGCTGGCCAAGTACAACGGCATCAAGAACGCCAACCTGATCTATCCCGGCAACAAGGTCACCTGTCCGGACAAATCCAAATTGTGAGGCGGCTATGGCATACGATGATTTGTTGAAGATCCGGACGTGGAGTCTGGATGGGAGCAAAACGGAGCATATCACGCCGCTGGTAAAGGATAAGGCATGGAGCGGAAGCTATCGGGACTGCGCGCGGCAGCTGACCTTCAGCGCGACGCCGGAGGCACTGTGCGAACTGGGTGGGCTGTGTCGGTTGTATCACAATGCGGACATCCTGTTTTCCGGGCACGTGGTTTCGCGGCAG
>NZ_DF158900.1:272868-283662 GCF_000307265.1 Oscillibacter ruminantium GH1 | reverse complement strand
TCGTCGTCCGTCTCTTTTGGAACAGCCTGATTAGGTTACCACAGTTTCCGGTGGTTTGTCAAGCACTTTTTTCAAGAACTTAACTTCCCCTTTTCAGTTCCGCCGCAGCTCTCGCCGACAGCTTTGTTAGAATACCAGCCTTGGCCCCAATTGTCAACCCTTTTTCGACTCTTTTTTCGCTTTTACTCATATTCACCATCATCTGCCCTTATACCACCCCTCCCTATGGCTATTTTTTACAGGTTCTGCCCCTTTTATTCAAAGAAAGCCCTCCGACGCGAAAACATTCCGCGCCGGAGGGCCGTCGGTTTGCTTTAATTTTCCCGGGGATACGTCTGTGCAATAGAAACCGTACCATAGTCATCCGCCGGTTCACCATCCACCAGATACCGCACCTGCTGCACAGCCTCTAAAGAGGTCAGCGACAAAGCCAGCGCATCCAGCGCAGGCTGCAAGTCCGCGTTTTCCGGCAATGCGGGTAGTATTGCCGCGGACAGATTGACATAGCAGACGCCGTCGCTGAGCTGGGTGGTTAAAACCGTAAAGCCCTCCGGCAGAGCAGAGGCCATCCCCCGTTCCTTTGGTCCCGCTTCCAGTGCGTCGACCAACGCAGAGAGTTGGGTGTCCCCCTCGTAAAGGTCCAGACGCTGGTCAACTCCCGTCAGACTGCCGCTCTCATCCAAGAACCACAGCGTCACCGGTACCGTACTGACCACATCCTCCATACTGCTGAGGAGCACGTCTTCGTCTGAAAAATACTGCTTGTCCCGATAGGCCAACTCCTGACCCCGGACTGTGATTGAGACAGACGTGATCTCCGAAAGCTGCGTCAGCGTCAGCGTAATGCAGTAGTCCGCAATGGTCAGGGACACGCCGGACAGCGTGCTGTACGGATAGGAAAGGTCCACCGTGGCGTGTCCGTCCTTCAACACAGCAGAAAGCACCTGCGTCCCCGTCGGGAACGGGCTTTTCAGCGTCTCACTCCGGGGGCCTTCCAGCAGAGCCTCCATCAGTTTTTCCGATGCGGCGCTGATATCCAACTCCCCAAGGCCCTCCAGCAGCACATCTTCTGACTCAATGGCGTCTCTGCCGGAGGCAGTCTTCAAATCCGAAGTCATATAATATAAGGCATAGTCGTCTGCGTTCGCCGCCTGCGCCTGATGCGTCGCATAGACACAGCCGGACAACAGCAGCGTCACGGTGCACAACAGCATAAGAGTCCGTCGCTTCATGCTCCGTCGTCCTCCTTCACCAACGGCCAGTGGACGGTGAAGACTGCGCCGCCCTGAGGGCGGTTGGCCGCCTCCACCGTACCGCCCCGGTTTTTCACGGTGTCCTGCACGATGGAAAGCCCCAGTCCCGTGCCGCCGGCGGCGCGGGAACGAGCTTTGTCCACCCGGTAAAAGCGCTGGAAAATGCGGGGCAGGTCCTCCTGCGGAATACCAACGCCATTGTCGGCCACCGCCAGAACCGCCTGTCCCCCCTCCCGGTGGAGGGATATCCAGACCTGCCCTCCATCATGTGAGTATTTGACCGCGTTATCCACCAAATTATAAATGACCTGATGCAGCTCATCCTTTGTGGCAAGAACCCGGCAAGGCTCCGCCGCGTCGCAGTGCAGCGCCACCTGCCGCTCTTCCGCCACCAAATCCATCATGCGCAATACCTGTTCCAGAACCGGCCCCACGTCTACTGCCGAGGGCGGCGCGGTCACGCCGCTGTCCAGCCGGGTGAGGCGGAGCAAGTCCTCGCTGATTCGGCTGAGGCGGTCCGCCTCCTGTCCGATGTCGGCCACAAATTCCCGGGTGGTGGCAAGGTCGATGTTCTCCGTCTGCAAAATAGAATCCGTCAACAGCCGGATAGCCGCCAGCGGTGTTTTCAGCTCATGGGACGCATCGGATACAAAGCGCCGCCTGACATCCTCCGTGGTCTGAAGGCGGTCAGTCAGGCTGTTGAATTCATATCCGATCTGGGCAATCTCGTCATGGCCCCGAATCACCGCCCGATGGCTGTACGCGCCCTCTCGGACCTGCCGGATGGCAGAAAGCAGTTCGCTGATTTTCCCCGTCAGCGCCCGGGACAGCACAAAAGATACCACCAGCACCAGCATGCTGACGATGATGGACAGATTTCGAATATTACTCTGAAAGCCCCGCAGCAGCGCCGCCTGCTCCACATCGTATTCATAGGCGTACACCGCGCCGATAATGCGGTTTTGGTACAGCACCGGCGAAGCCGCCCGGCTCCGGAACGCGCCGCTGCGATAGCTGCACGTAAATGCATCGTTACCCAAAAGAGCCTGTACGACCTCGGTATACAGCGCGTAGTCTCCTACCGCTCCGTCCGTTTCACGGGTGTCATAGAGCACCTTGCCCGCCGCGTCTGTGACCAGAATACGGCTCAACTCCGTAGACTCCACCAGTGTCATGGCGGCGGACACGTTTTCCTCCGTCAAACTCTCCAGATTTGCCAGAGACGACACCATCACCGACACGCTGTTTTCCATGGTGGCGGCTTTGGACCGAAAAACCAGATCCTCCGATACGAGGAGCGGATAGGTGTTCAGCAGCACCAGCACCGCCGCGATCAGCAGAATGTAGCTCAGGCCGAATTTCAGCTGCAAGCTGTTTCGCACCTGAGGTTCCCCGTTTGCTTCAGCCCTTGAAATAGTAGCCCACTCCCCACTTTGTCAGGATATACTCCGGCTCTGCCGGATTCTTCTCCAGTTTTTCTCTGAGACGGCGAATGTGAACGTCCACCGTTCGATAATCCCCGCCGTAAGAATAGCCCCAAACCACGTTCATCAGGTTTTCCCGACTGTATACCCGCCGGGGATTGCGCATCAAAAGCTCAATTAAATCGTATTCCTTTGCCGTCAGGTCCACGGTGGTTCCGTCCCGGACAGCCACCCGCTGCTCCGTGTCCAAGGACAAGTCTCCCGCGGTGAGCACGGCGCCCTGCGCCCGCTGGGTTCCGCCCGCCCGGCGCAGCAGCGCCCGAACCCGGGCCTTCAGCTCCAAAATGTTGAAGGGCTTTGTGAGATAATCGTCCGCCCCGGACTCAAATCCCATCAGCTTGTCCGCGTCCTCGCTCTTTGCCGTCAGCATGATCACAGGGACGTTGGAAAACTCCCGAATGCGCATACATGCCTCGACCCCATCCAGTTCCGGCATCATTACATCTAATATAATCAAATCGAAGCGATTGCTTCGTGCCAGCTCCACGGCGGCGGCGCCGTCGTAGGCGCATTCCACCTCATAGCCCTCGTTCTCCAGATTGAACTTCATGCCCTTGACCAGCAGTTTCTCGTCATCCACCACTAAAATTTTCAAACCGTGCTCTCCCTTTCCTTTTATTCAACGCTTGCATACTCTCGCAGCGCATCCAGCTTTCCCTCACCGATCCCACTGACATTCATGAGTTCGTCCACGGATGTAAACTTTCCATTGTCCTCCCGGTACTTCACGATGCGTTCCGCCAGTTTTTCGCCGATTCCCGGCAGCGTCGTCAGCTCCGCCGTCCCGGCGGTGTTCAAATTTACCAAAGTTACTTCCGGCGCCAGCTCCGCAGATATCGCGGCCCGCTCCGTCTCCACCGTGTAGCTCCCCGCAGCCCCGCTTGACCGGTTATGCGCCAGCAGAGCCAGGAGAAGGCAAAGAAAAATTGCTGTCAGAATTAGCAGAATTTTCTCCGCTTTTGTGGGCCGGATTTCTCTTTCCACGGTTGAACTCCTCCGAAAAATTTGTTATACTAAAGTCGTATGTTGAAATAAGGCGTTTTCTGTCGGATGCAGACCGCACCCGCTTTCCCGTCGGCAACACCGCCGTAGACGCAAAGTGTCATTGCGGCTTACTATTTTAATTTGAGTATTATCGTCGCCTTGCATCGATTATACCACAGGCACTTGCGCCCTTATGGCAGATCTATTTGAATGATGTATAATAGCCGACCTGCGGTTATTGTACCATAGGCGCTCACTCCGTTATGGTACATTTTATTTTAATCATGTAAAATAGCCGCCCTGCGGCTATTATACCACACGTTATTGGAGATTGACATGAAAATCAAACGCTTTTTCGCTGCTTTTTTAATGCTGCTCACTGTGGTGAGTCTCTCCGCTGTCCCCGTGGCCGCGGACGATGCGGTCACGCCGGTGCCGGACCCCAATATTCAAGCCAAAGCCGCCGTGTTGATAGACGCGGAAACCGGCACCATGCTCTATGGGAAAAATGAGCACAATGAGCTGTATCCCGCCAGCCTGACGAAAATCATGACTGCACTGCTGACACTGGAAGCCGTGGACCAAGGAAAGCTTTCTCTGGATCAGGAAATCACCGCCTCCGCCTCGGCGCTCAACGGCCTTGCCGCCGACGGCAGCTCGGCCGGAATCAAAGTGGGCGAAACCATGACCGTGGAGAACTATCTCAAATGTATGCTGATCGTTTCCGCCAACGAGGCCTGCGACGTGCTGGCCGAAGCGGTCAGTGGAAGCGTGAGCGCCTTTGTAGATGCCATGAACGCCAAGGCGAAGGAGTTGGGCTGCCAGAATACGCATTTTGTCAACCCCAACGGCCTGCACGATTCTCAGCACTACACATCCGCTTGGGACTTGTACCTTATCACAGCGGAAGCTCTGAAATACCCTGAATTCATGAGCATCTGCGACATGGGCGTTGCGGAGATTCCCGCCTCCAACCTCTCTGAAACGCGCCGTCTCCACACCACCAACTATCTGCTTTCCAACTGGCGGGCCAACGGCTATCTTTATTCCGACGCCCACGGTATTAAAACCGGGTCCACCAGTGAGGCGGGCCACTGCCTCGTCTCCTCCGCCACCAAGGGCAGCCGGACGCTCATCAGCGTGGTGCTGGGAGCCGAGCGGATTGTGGGAGCCGACGGCGTGGCCGATGTGCAGAGTTTTTCCGAGACGAAGCGGCTCTTTTTGTGGGGCTTTGAAAACTTCTCCACCAAAACCGTACTCTCCGAACTGGACATGCTGGCAGATGTGCCGGTGACCCTCAGCAAGATCGACAGCGTGGCGGTTCACCCCGCCTCCGCGGTGGATTTGATTCTGCCCAACGACGTAAAGCCCGAGGAGCTGGAGCAAAAGCTGGTGCTGCCGGAAAACGTAAAGGCCCCCGTCACCGCCGGACAGGAGCTGGGTTCCGTGGAACTCTCCCACAACGGCAAGGTGTACGTCTCCGTTCCGCTGGTGGCCCTGAATTCCGTGGAGGCATCTAAGCTCCTGACATTCTGGGACAATGTTCAGCAATTTTTCAGCCGTACGATTGTAAAAGTTGTGTTGGTCCTTCTGGGTGTTTTAATCGTCATCGGTGTTGTCTGGAAGCTGACTTTGGGTCGGCGGCGCTACCGGTATGGAAAACCCGCCCGCCGCTCTCGCGGATATCGCGGACGGCGCAGATAAAGTATGAAAAAAGCATCCCCGCTGCATGAGCGGGGATGCTTTTTTACGTTATAAAACGGTGACCATGTCCTCCATGGGAATGCGGTCTTCATGAAGGCGGGCGGGATGGGCGCCTTCCGCCGGATAGCCGATGGGCAGCAGGGCAATGGGTGTGCAGCCCGCCATCTCAGGAAACGCGGCCAGCAACGCCTGCGGGTCAAACATCCCCACATAAGTGGTGCCAAGGCCCAGATCCGCCGCTTGCAGCATCATCTGGGTAACGGCAATGGCGGCGTCGATTTCACCGTGGTTCTTGCCATCCACGGTGTCCCGCGTCCATGCCGCTTCTTCTTTATAGGCCACCGCCAGCAGCAACGGTGAATGAAAATGGCAGGCGGCGCAGGCATCCGCCTTCTCCAGCGCCTCTGCGCTTTTGAAAACGAAAACGCGCTGAGGCTGCTTGTTGTGGGCGGTGGGGGCGCAGCGTGCGGCCTCCAGCACCAGATCCAGCTTCTCCTGCTCCACGGGGCGTTCGCTGAATTTCCGCAGGGAATAGCGGGCCTTCTCTAGTTGTGCAAAATCCATGTAGAGTTCTCTCCTTTGTGTGGCGTCTCGCATTTCTTGACAGTCCTGATTGTAGCACGCCGCCTTTCACCGCGCAACTGTAAAATGTCCCGCGATCACCAAATGGGGGCCGCGTCTCTGCGGCGATAGCCCGCGCAGGCGGGGACTACCCCCTTCTGGTCGTGGAACTCCACAAACTTCAGGGAATATAGATCGCAGGTGACGTACCGGCCCTGATCGGGCTGGAAGATGGTGATATAGTCATTGCCCACCGAGTGTAAAAACCCTTCCCAAGATACCGGATCCTGCGTTCCCACCAGAAACGACGCCACCACATAATGGCCGATGTTGCGGCCCAAGAGCGCCTTCATGGATCCTTCAAACGCCTCTTGACTGGTGACGGGCGACTCCACGGCCTCTTGCGAAATTTCCGGAGCCAGCCGGAGCGTGATGGTCTGGGGGAAAACATTCTGCTGTGCGGACTGGGCTGGGGTAATGCTGGGCATGGTCTGGGCCGTTCCCGTGGTCCAAGGAGATGCCGTGGGCGCAGTGTAAGAAAATGTCGTCGGGCGCATCTGGGCCGTCTGCGCAGGCATGCTGTTGTTGATCTCATCCAAAGTAGCGGAACTTCCGTTAACTGTGCGGGGCTGTGCGGCAGAAAACCCGCCGCCGGTATAAGACTGATTCATAATGTCCTCCCTATCCTGCGGCGGGCAAGCCGGTGCAAAAATACCGGTGGTCTTCTCCGCCGCGGCAGCCGCTTTTTCGGCAGGCGGCAGCCGATGATTCCGCCCCGCAGCATTTCGCGGGGATGCTCTCTATGTCTTGAAGTAAGCGTCTGTAGAGGCATATAAATTAAGTAATATAAGGGCCTCCGCGAGAACTGCTCGCCGCACCCAGATAAGACCGCAAGAAAGCGCTCCGAGGATTGATTCCCCGGAGCGCTCTCATTTTGTGCCCGAATCGGACACTTACGTATTAAACAGTTTCTGTTCCGCGATTCTTCGCCGTGTCAGGCCCGCGATGGCCTTGCCACCGGACTTGTTGTACAGCGGAAGCTTGGCGGCAATCTGCACCGCCGTGCGGCCTTTGCAAAGCGTCTGCAAGCAGCCCGGCCCGCAGTTGTAGGTGAACGATACCAGCGCATCAAATTGATTCTGCGTCAGCTGGGCGGTAATCGGGCAGTATGCCTTATTCAGAACGTACTTTTCGTACTTCTTCAGATCTTCCACCAGCATCGCGTCGGCCTTTGCCTGTGTGATGGTCTGGTTGGCCTTCACGTCCGGGCCGTAGTGGCCCCAGCCAATGGTCCAATACTTTTCGTAGGCAAAGGGCTTGTACGCTTTCAGACGGCATCCTTCAAACTGTTTGATCAGTGCCAGTCCGGCCGCGCCGGTGGACGTGGGCCGCGCCGTCACGGGCTTTTTAAGGGTAAACACGATGTAACTGTACAGCACCCGGTTACCGTCGCAGTACCAGCTGCCGCCGTCCCTGCTGAAGAATAGCGTGCTGCCGCCGCCGTCCAGCATGATGGCTTCATCCCAGCCGTAGGATACCAGCCGGTCCCGCAGTTCCTCCGGGGTCAGCTTGTCCCGGCAGGCATACCATGCCACGCGCCCCTGCTTGCGTCCGATGGCCACGCGAGGGCAGCGGTACGCCATGTCGGGCTGATAGTCGGGTTTTGCCACCGGCACGCCGTGGATGATCAGGGACACGCACTGGATGTAGTTTCGTGCGTCATCGGCGGGCAAATCCGCCATGCGCCAGTCTGCGGGGTTGTCCCACACGATGCCGCCGGAACCCAGCCGCAGCAGTGCCACATAGTTCGGCGCGCACAGCGTCTCTCCGTCCGCCTTTAAATGACAGCACGGCCCGGTGGGAAGACCTCGGCGGTCTTTCAGGTAGATCGGCCCCGGCAGCAAGAAATCGCCGCCAGTTTCATTCAGAATCTTCCACGCATCGGTTTCTTTGTACTGCTTAGTGTTGACGTAGATCTGGACGCTTTCCAGCAGCTCCGGGGCCAGCGTCCCGGCCTGCGTGATCTTAACCATTGCCGCCACCGCCCAGCTGCTTGACCGCCTGATTGATTCCGGTAGCCGCCAGACCGCTGACAATGCCAACAGAAACCGCCGTCAGCGGGTCCGTGGCTGGGAACTGGGGCAGACCGGTGTACAGCGCCACGATGCCCAGCACGCCGCCCACAACGCCGCAGGCGATAGGAATGTACTTATCGTTGCTCCACGGACTTACCTTGACCACAAGGCCCACCAGATAACAGATTACGGTGATGGCCGCCACGGAGGCGATTCCAAAAGATGTCATGTCCATACCGGCACCTTATCCTTTCAGTTCGTCGCCAACGACCGTGTAAAGGTGGCCGTCAAAGATGCAGATGGCGTGCATCTCGCCGCAGTTGGTATCCACCAGCTTACCGTCCTTGACCGCTACCTTGTTCAGCGTGCCCGTGCCGGTATCCAGCAAACCATACTTGCCCACTTCGTCAGGCTGGATGGCGTTGGCCTTGGGGTCGATCCGCAGATCCACGCCCAGCTGTTTGAGGTCGGCGTTGGCCTCCTCCACGCTGCACTTCCCGGCGGTGTGCTTCGCGATGATGCGATTGACCTGATTGATTGTGTTGTTCATGATGTAATCTCCTTCTCAATTCTTATGTTTTCCGCCCTCGGCGGTTGGATTACTTTTCCGGAGGCGCTCCGTGCGCCTGCTTGTTTAGATGCTTTTCCAGCTTGTCCAGTGCATCATGCACCGGGCCGTCGCACCCCTGCTCTGCCAGCCCCTGCAAACACGCCTTGATGCCATAGCACAACAGCGTCTGCTCCGTCTGGATTGACCGAATGGTTTTGCTCTGCGCGCGGTCGCGCTCGATAAACTTGTAGATCGCCAGCACTGCCGAACCGATGAGCGCCAGTGATCCCAGCAGCCGTGCCAAATCGTTGATTGTCTCTGCGTCAATGTACATCCGCAGTCCTCCATTTCCAGCAATAGCGCGGCCTCTCGCCGCCCCGGACGGCGTACCGCATCCAGTCCAGCCCGACGATCACAGGGCCGCTTGCAGCGCACCACAGGGCAGCAAACTGCGGGCAAGCCTGCCCCAGCACATTGCCCGTCAGGTGGGAGTAGTCCCACACGCCCCAGCCCAGCCACAGATTGACGATGCACCCGGCAGCAAACTCCGCCGCCGTGATGGCAAAACCGCACAGGATGGATTGTGCCCAAATCGGACACCGCCACGGAAGTTCCGCGCCCATGCGCTCCATGATGATGCCCAGCAGCAGCGCCAGTACCAGCATCGTCCAGCTGATTCCCTCTGGATGCCCCCGGATCGTCTTGTAGGCGACCTCGCACAGAAAGTACGCCGTCCCCACGAAGCATGCCAGCAGGCCGCTTAAAATCACGTCTCCGGCCTTACGCATTTCCGCCTCCCGCAGCCGCAATGACGGCGGCCATATGCTGCGCCAGATCGTCCGGCAGCGCCGTGCCATAGGCGATGGCGTGCACGTCTACAACAGTGGTGCAGCGTTTGACCCACATCCGGGCATGGTTGCAGTATGTCTGGTGGTACAGGATGTGCGCGGTCGCCGCCTTTGCCATGATAGCGATGTCCGCCGCCGGATAGACTTCACATAGGCTTCCGTCCAGATGGTAGGCGTATCCGCTGCCGCCCGCCTTAACGGCCTCTTGCGCCGTGGATAGGTTGATCTGGTCGGGGATAGACAGGCTAATATGTCCCGCCGTGCCGTCCGATAGCGTCACGTCGCACCCAGCGGTAATGGCAGCGTCACAGGCGGCGTTGATTTCCGCCAGCTTGTCCTTCTGCACCTCGGCCAGCAACGGCTCCACCGGCTCTGCCGGGGCCACGTTGGAAAGGATGATCGCGTTTCCCTCAATTCGCGGGTACTGGTAGTCCGCTACGGTATCCGTGCGCAGACACATACCACCGTCCGCCGTGTACAGCGATACGGTAGCGCCCAGCGCCGCCGGGACTGATTCCAGCGCATACCGCACCTCGTCGGCGGCAATCTGCTGGTTGAGGACTGTGTAGTGCTTTGATGTACCAGTTGTGATGTACATAGGCTTATGCCTCCTTAATCTGTCCGGTAAACGTCAAAGGTAATATCTGCACTAACATTGCCGACCGCAATGAGTACGATGACGTTTCCGTGGTTCGCGTCTTGATAATAACCATAAACTTGGACAGGGATCGTATTGACCAATGGTTGGGCAAACAGTAAGTCTCCGGGGCGCAAAATGTTTCCCCCAGTAAAATCAGACGGAGCGCAATATTGTGTATTGCGGCCTACGCTTCGCGCTATGCTAACCGTCCCGACTTTAGAACTTCCGCCCCGTCTGGCGATGATGCACTCTCCCATTACGCCACCGCCTTTTGGCGGCAGTTACGTGCCGTAGATGTAGTTGTATTTCTGCCCGTATACGTTTGTCCTGACATATTGCGAAAAAGCAACAGAAAATCCACCCGTAACAATTTCGAGGAATACTTGATAAACGGCTCCCTGTGAATAGTATTGTGGACTTCCAGCAATCGCAAGGCTTCCACCCCAAAAGTCTTGATCAGCTTGCGCACGGATGCCCGCCACAAGCACCCATTTTGGCGTAACGCCGAGACTGATTGTGCGTGTTTCCTGACCGTCTCCGGTGTACGTGCCGTAGCCGATCTTGCTACCCTGCGGATGCCCTGCCAAGATGCACTCACCCATTGCAAACACCTCCCGCAGAGCGTCCGCAACAGGCAGACAAAACTAATTGTGTGTGTGTGTGTGTGTGTGTGTGTGTGTGTGTACGTACGACGG
>NZ_DF158900.1:159293-272848 GCF_000307265.1 Oscillibacter ruminantium GH1 | reverse complement strand
GTGTGTGTGTGTGTGTGTGTGTGTGTGTGTGTGTACGTACACGGACTTTTGTTTCCGTTTCATGGACTGTTCCTCCCTATCATTGGATTTTAATTGCGACAACATCAAGAAATTCAAACGGTTGGCTGACATATCCATAGGTAAATTCTATCTTTACATATCCATTCTCAACCGTTACGCTTGACGGGCTGAATTGGCTAATGCTAGTTGAATTTTTTCTGTGCAGCGCCGAAACAACATCGCTTGTGCTTGCGCAAGGGTATTTAGCAATAATGAAGCATGTCTCAATGTTAGAAGCCCATTTGAAATTGACAACAGCACAAAGGCGGAACCCTGCAATATCCGCCTGCCGAAATGATATCAAAAAACATGATTTTCCATCAGAATTACTGTACGCTGGCGTAATTTTAACTTCCTTGCCACTTCCCCAGCCCCTGCGGGATACTAATGCCTCACCCATTACCGCACCACCTTAAATTGCAGCGGAAGCGCCACGGTCGGGGCCTCGGTACACCAGACCTGTATCAGGTTGTCGTAGGTGGTAATATGCAGCACCTTGCCAAACGCTTCATCGTACAGCTTATTAGCGGCGTTGTCGCCGCCAAACAGGATGCCCGGCGTTGGGTTGTCCGACGCCAGCATTCCCGGCACAGATACGTTTTGGTAAAAGAAGTCCCCGGATGCCGTCCATGCCACTGGCACGGTGCAGGTCAGCGTCACGGTGTTTGCCTTCCCGTTCCATGCCGTCCGCTCCGCCGCCGTAAGGTGTGCCGTGGTATTTCCGGCGTGGGCATCAAGATTGGCCTGCACTGCCGCCGCAGCTCCGGACGGGTCTGCGCTAACATCTTGCGCTGTGTGCGTGTGATTTACCTTCGCTGCTCCAATCGCTTCTGGAGTAATTGGGTCATTCCCCCCGGCGGCATGTTGGCTTGCGTGAACAGCCATCGCATAAGTATCCGAACTCGGGATTTCAATTGTGACATTGGACGCAGAAGTGATTTTGGTGTTGACATAGATATTTTTTTCAAATCTCGTGTCCGTTGTGTTTGGATCGATGTAATCCGTAGCCGTTCCTGCATTTGCATAGGCATACAGAACCTCTG
Source organism: Oscillibacter ruminantium GH1 (assembly GCF_000307265.1). GTDB lineage: Bacteria > Bacillota > Clostridia > Oscillospirales > Oscillospiraceae > Oscillibacter > Oscillibacter ruminantium. Next base: position 271,745 of record NZ_DF158900.1, on the reverse strand, counting down.
CGCTGGTATCCGGATCTATAACAATCAGTCCGATTTCCCTCCAGTAGAATCCCGTCGTAATGTTCTCCGGCAGCAGCAGTCCTCCCACTTGATATGCTCCACCCGTTATGCTTTTTCTCGTAACATTGCAAACTGCTTTCTGGCTGATCAGCGCAGTGAGCGCGGAAATTGATTGTCCATTCAACTGTCCGTCTCCTAGCACGATCTTTGTAAATGACAGAGTTTTGCCGGACAAGCCTTTTGTAAGCACCGCCTGTCCTGCATTTGTCACGGTCATTGTTGGAAAAGACGCCATAGCTTTCCCCTTCCTTAGTTAATGTAGATGGTTTCCTGAACTCGTATCACCGCCGCCGCATACATCATCAGCTGACCGGAGGCTTCAATCACAATTTCCTCTAGGACACTACGCAGGTTTTTAGTGTTCTCCACCGCGTGGTCAAAAGCTGCTGCATCAGCGTCGACGGCTCCAATGTTTGTAGTATGCACCTTGAATTTATAGGCTCCACCACCATACTCAAACCACTCCTCCACCCATCCGTCACCGAAAATATCCGTCACAACTTTTTCCACAGCCGCTTTCGTGCCACGCAGGCGGTGTGTCTGAATGGCCGTCTGCACCAGTCGACGCTTCACATCCGTCCCGTATTCGCTCCGGTACTCCGGGATGTTCAGGCTCCACGCCACTTGGTCCAGCAGATCCTTCCCCATTGTAGGAATACGGGCATATATGCCCACCAGAGATATCTCCGCCGCAACCTTTTTTAGCTGATTTTCGACCGCATAAGCCATCCCCGCCGCGGTGGTATCATCTTGCATCCATACCGGGAGCAAACTTTTTAGATCGATTTCCGATGCGTTCAAGCTCCCACCTCCTAATAGGCCAAAGCGCGCCGCAGTTGCAGCGCGCTTGTCGTATGTTTGAGATCATGTGAGACGGTTTCAACGTACCAGTTCCCGTCGTTTCCTGTTCCAAACCCTGACAGCATCACGGTACTTCCTCCGGCTACTTCCGTCAGTGACCGCATTGGAAGCTCCGCCGTTTTAAAATGCTTGTTGGCTGCCCGCAGATACCCGCTGGCAAATCGCTGCGCTTCCCCCTGTGTCCACACCGTCTCGCTAATCGTCTTGGCTCCGGTCCCGTTCACATCTTTCGCCGTCCCCGAAAACGCCCCCACCCCAAATGTGGCGCCCTTAACGGTGCATCCGGCCAGTGCTGCCCCCGTTCGAAACGTCACCGCATCCTCTGCATCGCTGCGTTTGATGGTGATTTGCGGCGTTTTCTGCTCAAATGCCAGTTCTGAAAACAACACCAGATTTCCGTTGCAGGCTTTCACAGCGATGCTTTCCCGCAGGCATAGCCATGTGAGAAATGCGAGGTCCGCCATGTTCTGCTGTGTCAGGGCCTTATACTTGCGGTCCGCAATATCATAGGTCTTCAGTGTCAGCCCGCACCGATTCGCCACATCGTTTGCCACTTCCATCAGAGATACCTTTCTCCAGATTTTATCCCGTGGCCGATAAGCATCCCGTGGCACGGATACTGCCCGCACGGTGCAAACTCCGTCCGGGTAATCAATGGCGTGGACAAACAGCTTTCCGGTTGAAAAGTTTCCCGTCTTTACCTCCATGGTGTCATTTCTAGATGGGTTCCATCCACCCCACAATTTCCCCGTATCTGAAAAAGCCAGCGTCGCCATATCTGCCTGCCCTCCGCCGCTGTCTACCAACTTTCCATTAGTCAGGCTAACGCTTTCGGTGATGTCCACTCCGTTGTAAATCAGGTTCATGTGATCACCACGCCTTTGTTAATATCTTCTCCGCATACCGCCACAATGACCCACTGACCGACGTGGTACCGTTCCTGTACTGGGCACTCCACGCCTCTTGAATCAATCACATAGCGGTCATGGTTTGGGCTGAGCAGCGGAAGCGCCGCGGTGACGCATCCGTCCAACTCTGGGCAACTTACCTCCGCCTCGTTTCCGTTGACTGCGGATATCACACCCATTACGACTCCGCCGCTCATTCGCTCATTCCTCCGAATGTAACCGACGTGGCCGTAAACTGGGCCACGTTTGGAGATGTAACCGCTGTGTAGACCGGCGCAGTGATTGTGCAGCGTGATGCCCCTGCATCCATAACCATCTTGTGCAGTCTGTCAGGGTTGATATCCTTCCCGATGGAGGTCGTCTGCCACGCTTTATATTCCTCCACAGCGGCATCCACTGCCTCTTGAATGGCGGCCAGCTGCCCGATGTCGTCATTTGATACGTAGTAGGTCAGCGTTATGGATGTCTCCACTGCCGTGGCCGGCACCACGGAGACGTTATCCGTCAGCGGGCGCCGATCCGATGCGGAACACGCGGCAGAAACCGCTGCCATCACCGCATCTGTTGATTCCGGAATAACGCCACCCGATTTGATCACCGCGATACGCACGGTCCCGGCGCTTGGGCTGTCCACCGCCACGTCCGCGATATCTGAAGATGCCGACATTGCCCAATACTTATAAGCCCCCGTCGGCCCGCATGTGGAAAAGCTGAACGGAGCCTCCCGGATACGATCCCGCAAATCGTCATCTCCCTCTTTGTCTGCTCCCCCGGACGATTCTGTGGTGTTAGTCACAGAGATTACGTAGGTCACACCGTCCACCAGCGTGTCGATTTGCCCTACTACATAGCCGTTTCCCGCTTCTCCTGCTACCGTGCAAGTCGCCCCAACGGTCCCGGTCTGGTCCCCCGCAGCAATTACCAGCGCTTCATCCGTGGCAAAAAACAGGTTTCCGTCTGGCGTCGCTCGTGTCCCGGCCGGGATATATACCGCGCTTGCCTGCACCGCCGACAGCGTAAATTTCAGTGTACATTTGGCCCCCGCCGCGTTACCTCTTCTCACACCCATCAACTCCCCTATGGCGTCCAGCGCCTCTCCGGAAGAGTACCGCAGCAGATTGAGCTTTCCAGTCTCCTCCAAATCGTTCCGAAACACCGCCAGCGCATACGCGAATCCCATTAGAAAGATTCTCCGTTGATCGCTTGCGGCCAGAACAGTTCCCGTTTCCGCTTCGAAGTCGGCCAGCAGTTCCTTGACTGTCGTTTCAACATCTGTTTCTACAAAAAGGCTCATGTCCCATTCACCTCAACTTCTACGTTCAAGTTCCCGCTTGCATCGGTGGTGATCGAAATGCTCCCAATCTCAACCCCTGGCATCCACTTTTCAAGCTGTTCTGTGATATCATTTCGCAGCGCTGGGCCGATCTCTGATACCGGGTGGCCGGTATATTTTCCTTCCAGCCCCAGCCCCGGCATAAACGGAACTTCTCCCCTTCTAGTTTTTAGAATGTTTAGGATGTTGTTTCTCAGCTGCGCATTGGCATCGGCCTCCCAGTCTACGCTTTCACTCACATTTACCGCAATTGTCATTCGATCATCTCCAACACGCTTTAATTACCACTCCGCTTTTTATCTGGACCGGCCCAAGTTTCCCCTTGTTCCCATAAGCCAGCTGTGTTTCTCCTCTGGCGTAGTATATTTTCACCCAGTAGGTCTTGCTGCTGTCCCACGTAACGGTCAAGATTGCTCCATCCTCAACCGATAGTACCTTTCCGGGATGCATCTGCTGAACTCTTCCGCCGCCGCGGCTTCCTGCCGCTGCTAGCAACAGCGTCCCCGTCTTTTTTGTAGCGGCCAGAACCGTTACAGTAGCGGTAGCCACCTGTGCCTTTGCAATCTGTTCGGCTGTTCTTGGACTTACCGTAGCCGATGTGGCCGAAGTTTGCGATGATTTTACATCAGCTGCTTTTTTAGTCACTGATGATGCAGCGTATTTGACGTCTGTGGCAGCAGCACTGGTACTGTTCTTCTCAGCGCTTCCCTCCGCCACCCACTCCGTCAACGTAACCTCAAGATCGCAGGACAGCATGGTCTTTCCAACTGTCCGGGTGTTGAATGGATGCACAGATGTCACGATGAAGCTATTGGTTCCCCAATAATGCCCAAACAGATACAGTTTTTCTTTTTTCTGCTTGCGCATGGCGTCGGTCCACCAACCAATCTCCGATACAATGTCGGTATCCAGCATCCGCGCGTCCAGATGGATAGCCATTGGAAACGTCATTTCCCCTTGCCCTTTGACGTAAGTCGCCGGCTTTTTTCCGGTTCTGCTCTGCATTTCAAAATTAAGGCTCTCCGTGAACTCAAAATCTTTCGGAATTCGAATGCAGTTCTCCGATACTCCGAATTCATGATCTCCAAATGCACCAACGCTCATGTTTACTCCCCCTCAGCGTTTCCAAGGCGGTAGGCTCTCTGCGGCGTTCTCTTCCAAAATTGGGATCGTCAACTCGTACCCAGCAGGAAATACCACGACGCTTCGGTACTTTGGATTTGCCTCTATTAACGGTGAAACATTCAAGGCATTTCCATAAAAGGCGAGAGCGATGGTATCCCATCGCTCTCCCTGTGAGGAAACATATTTCTTCTGGTAGACATCAGCCAAAGGATACCGCCTCCTGTTCCGCTTCATAGCCTGCACCTTCACGATATCACTTCCTCTTGTACTGGAAGATGATGTCCAGCATCCCCTGATTTCTCGCGCAGGTGAACACAATTGCCGGTATTTTTCCCACGGTGACTGCGTCTCCCTGATGTGGAGGATTCGATACCTTTGGCACCTTTGCCCATTCGGTTTCAGGAACGTGCAGCATCAAATCGCCAATCGCCATTCCGCCGTAGTCTGTTTGAATGCGGCGAATCAAATCTTCTCCGTCCTCAACAGCCTTGATAGCGCATCCGTTGATTGTGAAGAAATCCGCGAATTCTTCCGTGTTCATAAACACGGAAGACAGATCCCGCTGCATTTGATCTTTAAAATTCACGTTGGCTTTACCTCATTCCTCCGGCAATCCCGTTTCCGGTCCTTCTTCGTTTCGCCCTTCTTCTCCGCTCTCGGCAGTCTCTTGGTCACCTGTGTCTTGCTCGGCATCCGCAGGTTCGGCGTTGTCGGTTCCGGCCTTCGCTGGTTCAGCAGTTTCAACATATCCGTTGAAAATCAGTGCCTTCGCCTGCTCTGCATTTACCTGCAACTGCTCGTTTACGCCGTAAATTACACCGCCATGCAGCACTGTTCCACAAACGACGCGGACGGCCATCAGGCCGTCCGTCGATTGGTTACTCTTCTTCACATTCGCTTTTTTCATCGTCTTCTCCTATCAGGTCGTTGCCGCAACAGTTGCAGCATACCAGCTGTCCACCTCAATAGGGCAGGGCAGCGGTCGGGACATCAGCTTCAGGAAACGTGCCGCAGGCTCCTTCTGCATCCAACTGTCCGCAAGGCGCTTTGCCATAACGCTCCGCAGTTCACCGGAAGCCTCGTCGGCATATGCCAGAACGCCATAATGAGTCGGGAAGTGGCAATTTTGGGATGCCAGCAGCAGCTTACCCTTGGGGATAATCGGCAGTGTAGTCACGGTCCCGGGCGTGGTCCAGTCATCCTGATACCAGTCGTTGTATACGTACAGTTCCAGCGCCGGGTCCTTCAGATATCCACAGTAGCTCACATTCTCGGCTTTAAAGCTGGGATCGATTGCTACGTTCAGATAGTTGGCCTGATCGAAATACCCGATTGCCATGCAACGCGCCACAAACGCGGCGTAGGCGTTTGGGCTGAACACGCAGATAGTGGGTGTCCGGCTTCCGTCCTTCTGGCAGGCAGAAACCCATACCTTCAGATCCTCAATGGGGTCTGCGGTTGAACCACTTGCGTCCCAAAGGGTGGACGCACTGCCGTTGTGCGTGAATCCGCTGAACGTGATTGTGCGGTTTACACCTTCGCCAATCACAGGAATCTTTCCGGTGAACAGGGCCTGCGCGCACATGACCTCTTCACGCAGAATAATCTGGGTTTCAAAGTCGGTCAGCGCATCCAGAAGCAACTCCCGTGCGCGTCCCTCCGGTGTCATACCGGAGTTCATCAGCACCTCACCCGGAACGCGCTTCATGGTGTCCAGAATGGTAGTCACATCTTTCGGGGACACCAAAGGCGTTTCAAACGTGTTCGTAGCATAGCCAATCTTCCCGGTCACCGGTGCCACGGCGTTGTCATTGACGAAGGTTGCTACCCTGCGCTGTCCCTTCTTGAAGTCCACCATCACGTCCGTTGTGGCGTGGAGCTTGTCGCTGTTGAAAAGTGTGTCCTTCAGGAAAGACGCTTTATGCGGCATCACGCGTACCGCCTCCTGAAGCTCAATGGGGTCAAAAATATCAATAGCCATTTTCTCTTACCTCCTCAAGAAATGTCGCCGGACTTGCCGTCGCTCAGGATAATTCCCTGCACAGAAAGGGCAAGTCTATTGCCCTCAGCAAACTCTGACGGAAGTCCGACCTTCGCCTTGTTAAAATATCCGTTTTTGTAAACGGAAGTTTTCGCGGTTGCGCTGGACGTAGTAGTCACGTCCTCCGCGGCAATTGCATACACATAATCGGTCAACGAAACCGCCGTTACCGCTCCGGTAACCGTCAGTTTCCCCGTGGACGGGTTGACGGTCGCCTTAGAAAATCCAACGGCAGGAACGCCGTCAGTTGTTGCGGACACCAGCAGATCTCCGCGTTTGATCTCCTGACTGACCGCGATAGTCGCCGCCATCTCGGTAACATCTCCGGCGATCAGGCCGTCATAGTTAAATACTTCTCTGCTCATTTTTTACCCTCACTTTCTGGCTTTCGCGATCTCTTCAAAGCTCGCGCGCGCCTCCGCGCGGTGTTTCTCGTCTGTGGTCAGCTGCGCAGTTCCCTCCGGTGTCCCACCGTTTGCGCCCGCTGGGACCTCCCCCGTCGGGCGCGCGTCCTTTGCCAGCTGACCCAGCACCACGCTGTTGACCAGCTTTCCATCCTTGACGGCCTGATAGACAACCGCCTGCGCATCACAGGGCTTGTCATACTTTGCCTCTTCCATCATCTCCGCCGGAACCTTATCCGCAACGGCGTCCAGCGCCTTCATGCGGCTACGTTCTTGCTTCACCGCCGCCTCTGCCGCAGCATCCTCCATCTGCTTGCACAGCGCAGGATACTCCTGCTTCATCTCCTCGATGGTCTTGATCTCTGCCATTTTGGGATCTCCTTCCTGTCCTTGATTTTTGATCTGCCTTTTATTCATCAGCGCTTTCAGCGCTGCCGGGGCCTTTGAAATGTCTGTGGCAGCCACCGCCGCACCGTTCAGCAGGAACAACTGCTGCGGATCCTGCGGCTCTGTCACCGTCTGCTCAGTTTCTTCGTCCAGCAGAACATCTGCAAACCCTGCATCAAGAGCCTCCTGCCCGCAAAACCACTTCGTTTCATTCATCCACTGGAGCACTTGTTCCATGGACTCCCCGCACTTTTTGGAGTAATTCTGCGCAACAGCCGAGTTCATTGTTTTCAACATTTCAGCGGTGCTGCGGAGATCTTCCTCTCGCCCCCATGCTCCGCCGCGTGCCTCGTGGATCATCATATATGCATTTCGATAGATGGACACTGATTCGCAGGCGCAGGCGATGTCCATAGCGGCAGACGCACAGAGTGCTGGTACCTTTGCCGTAATCTTCATTCCGGCGCTACGCTTGTCTCTGATTGCATTGGCGATGGCAGCTCCTTCCCAGACATCGCCGCCACCGCTGTTAATTACTACCACAACCTCCGGCGTTGTGACACCGTCCAACCGTTCGATGAACTCTTTACTCGTGACCTCTGTTCCAATCACTTCTCCCGTCCACCAATTACGCTCCTTCTCTTTGGCGATATAATCGTCAATGTGAATTTCCGTCACGGTGGAGCTGACTTCCATCAACGCAATTCGAAGTGTTCGCATTTGTTTCACCGCTCTTGCATCCTCAGGCATTATTTCATACTCCTTTCACATCAGGTACTGCCTGCGCATCCACAAGTAGCCTGTTCTCGTTTTTCAACTGGATAGCGTTGCGCTTAAAGTCTCCTCCGGTAAGTCCACGAGTCTCTTCCTCTCGGCTCGCAAAACCGTTCGCAACACGTTTTTCTGCTGCCTGTACTTCCTTCAGCGGGTCTAGCATTCCGGCTGCCGGCCCATTCCAATCCGCCGCGCACCACGCTTTTCGAATAATTGGATCGTTGAAAAATTCTGGTGCATGAATGCGTCCGGCAGCAACAGCCTCCGTTAGGAACAGTTCGTATACCGGCTGACAGAATTGACTCACCATGCGCTCACGGCGCATCCGAAACATTTTCCACGCTTCTAGCAGCGCACCTCTGGATGCCGAAAAGCTGGCGCTAAACTTTTTCAGTAGCAATTCATTTGGAATTTCCAGTGCGGCCCCGATTCCCTGACATGTCGCCGACACAAATGCCTCAAACGCCGTGTTCGGACGTTTCGGATCAGCAAACTCTACATTCTCGCCCGGCGCCAGCGTCACAATCGCTCCATTCCCCAGTCTGTACTCATCATCTCCCTTTCCTCCCGCGGCAACCGCCAGAGTTCCGGGATCTTCGCCGTCCACCGCTTCGCCTATTGGAAGCGTTGACGTAGACCCGCCTGTTGTAACAAAAGCCGTGAAAAGAGCGCTGACTAAGGCTGCCATGAGTTCGGCTTTTTGATACTTGGTCAACTGAGATAGCTCTTCCAGCACTGGGGCCAAAAACGGTACACCGCGGCGCTGCTCTGCTCGCTCCGGCTCAAACATATGCAATACGTTTTGCCTTCCAGTTTCCTCACCGTATGCCGGTACCCGCGTCCATGTCAGCGGGTCCGTCTCTGGTTGTCCCGGCATGTACGGATATCTGGACGAAAACCAATAGGCCACCGTCGTACCCGCCGCATTAAACTCCACGCCAGAATAGATTTTATTTCCGTTTTTCTCGTTGCGCCCCCAGTACACCGGTCGGCCTCCGTAGGCCGCCAGTTCCGTCCCCGGCGTGCAAAGCCTGTCCGATTCGATCAGCCGCAGGCGTAATCCATATGGCATGAATTTCGTAGGTTTTTCCATTGGCGTCAGACATATTCCGTCGCCGTTCATTAGCTCCCCCATGAAAAACAAACTCTGCATCTCGTAAAAATTATTCAAGCGGTAGATATCGCAAAGTTTACTTTCTGCCCATAGTGAAAATTCCCGTTCGATTTTGTTTTCCCAAGCCTCGGCGTGTTCAGAAGTAAGATGTAATAGATCGTAATCCAGTCTCGCTTTCAGGTGAAGTCCGCTTCCGATTACATTCGTTCGCGTTGTGTTCACTGCCGAGGTGGCCACCGGATATGTCATATAGGCGAGTCTTGACCGGGAGATCAGTGTTTGAAGATTGGCGTCAATATCACTCTGCGGATCTGCGGATACGCCGTGATTCCCACGGAACGCCTTACTTCTATGCGATGCTCCGCCCTCGCTGTATCCGGTCATAACCGCCCTTATTGTCTGGTATCGTTCCGCATCCATTTCCGACTGCGCAATCTTCGCCCGCAACGCCGATCTGGAGGCTCCCCACTTCGGTGAAATGGCAGAGATCGCTTTTTCAAATCCGTTCATGCCGTCCCCCTCAGTAGTCCAATGGCACGACTCGTTTTACACAGTTCCGCCCACGTCCCGCCGCGACAGATTGTTCCGCCGCAATTTCTTTTTCCAAATCTGCAATTGCTGCCCGCACTTCCTTCAAACTACCACGCGTCAGCTGCCGTGAACCAACCGAATAGGACTGTGCTCCGCCCAAAATCGCATCTTCTGCCGCAATATACTGATCTCTACGGCGAATCAGCATTTCCAACCTCGTTTCTGCCATGGTATTCCTCCATTCAAATATCCTCGATGCCTCTGGATCCCTTTCTCTTTCGCGGTGGCTGTTGCTTTTCATCTGGCTTCTGCTCTCTACGCTGTGCAAGCATTTTAAAATTGGGGTTTAAAATCTCAATTGCCGCATTGTTATAGTTTCTCAGATCCCACGGCTCGTTTCTGGCACCCGAAGTAACCTTTTCCCATCGTGTTCGCGTCTGTCCTCGATCTGTATACGGTACGCGATGTTCACTGCATAGTCCCTGAAAATATGCGTCGTCGAATCCCTTGTCTGCTTCAATTGGGAAGAAACAATACCCCGGGTCCTGTTCGTATTTTACAGACAGGCGAGATAGCATCGTATCCTTTCCCGCATCAACACCAATGTCAAACAGGAAAATTCCGGCTTTGTTCCGGTTTTTCGGTCTTCTCACAAACGGTACACCCTCACCACCAAATCCCTTGATCGCCCAAATCCTGCGTGCTTCTCTTTTTTTGTCTTTGCAGTATCTCTCTACCTGCTGTGTAAAATGTCCTCCATGGTCAATACAAGTTGTTGAAATAATCATCTTTTGACCGTCTGCCCGCAGGTATGTGTCGAAAAGTATGTCATCCAGCATACTCCATGTGAATTCCTGTCCCGGGTCACTCTGAATTACACCGTACTTGATTGCCCATGACCGATATTCCTCACCCCACCCATCAATCTCGTATTCCAGGCGGTTATCCTGCACGTCCACTGCTGCCGTCAGCACAAGCACGTCATATGGAACCTCGCAGTTATAGGCAATGCGCCTTTTCTTGATGATCTCATCTACGCTCAGCTCTCTCTTCTGTTTGAATGTCTCGCCCAGTGTGGTATTGGTCCAAGCCTTCATACTGTCCACGCCCATGTGCTTCGCTTTGAGGAAGCTTTCCGCTATATCTTTCCACGAACCCCATGGCGAGCAGAATTCGTTTAGGTGAAATCCCCTGATTTTTGCTCTTTCTGGATGCTTTGCGGTCCATCTAATCGGCTGATGTTTCCAGCGCACTTCGCTGTCCAGACACTTGCACGCTCTGCATTCATACCCCAAAATTTCCGCCGTGTTACTTCCAGACTCATGGTCAAATTTAAGCCCCTTCCATACGTATGGTTGCCACTCCCCGCAGTTTGGGCACTGCACCTCCAACTCTTCCATTGTTGACGTCCGGTATTCCTTTTCGATCCGGCTCTCATCCTCGTTCGTCGGAGTGGATACCAGTACGATCTTCCGATTCCAGAAGTTTTTTGTTCTCTTTCTAGCCAGCTCTACTGGGTCACCTTCTGCGCCTGATGACTGCGGATATCCGTCCACCTCGTCCAGCAGTACCACTCGCACAGGTCGGCCACGTAACTGCGCAGGCGAATTCGCCCCTACCAGCGATATTGACCCCCCCGGGAAGCGTTTCTGATAGATTGTGTTTCCGCCGTCCTTTGCCTTTGCGTCCGCCACCTTTTCGCGCAGCGTTGGGCAATCTCGCACCATTGGTGCCAGTCGTTCTTTGGAATATACCTCCGCCAAATCTTTTGTTGGCAGAACATAAAGCATCGGGCATGGTTCCCGGTCTATAAACCATCCTATGGCATTTAAAATCGCTTCCGTTTTACCGACCTGCGCACTGGCCATAATAACAACGATTTCCACCCTTGGATCTGATATCGCGTCCATGATCTCTTTCTGGTACGGCGCTCTGTCCGTCCTCCACCGTCCGATCTCCGCAGACGCTTCTGGTGACAGCACACGGAACCGATCTGCCCACTGACTCACCGTCATAGGCTCTGGTACGGAAAAAGCACCCATCAGCCGTTTGAACAGCTTCAAGGTGCGCCTATATTGAATCTCCCGCTCATTCGGAATCTTCGTTTTCTTCGTCTTCTGGCTCATAGTCATCATAATCCGCCGGGTCGTAACCCGATACTTCGTTTAAAGCATCTGTGATCTCCTTCTGCATCATGTTCTGAATTTCCGCCGTGTCCGTCAGCCCTGTAACCTGTGGCGCCAACTTCACCGGAATCCCCAGCATTCTACTTTTCACCGTCTCCGCCATATTTCCCCAGAGACGTTCTACATCCGATGCGAGGTGCATCTGTCCTTCCAGCCGCTTAACTGTCAATTCCGTTTTCCGCATCTTGACCCGTTCATGATCTGCACGGATATCGTCCAGAGCTTTTTCCTCTTTGGACTTTCCGGCTTTTGCCATGTAGTCGATATAGTTTTTGACGGACTGCCCAAGATCGTATTTTCCACGTCTAATTCGAACAACAATGCCCTCATCGGCCATCATCTGGACTCTTCGCTTTGTCACGCCAAAACATTCCGCCAGCGCCGCAGCATTCACTTCCATGTCCATCATCTCCTATTCGGCACACCACCCGACCCTCGCAGTCTCCCACTCAGGTCAGGCCGGAGGGGTTCATGAAAGCCGGCCGTCAAAGGCCGGGTGGTGTTCCGATGGTTTGTTAGCGTGGCTGATTCCAGATAGCATCGGTAAGTAAACCGGCTATGGAAAACTCCGCCGCGAAACGAACGGTTTTGATCGCTAGTTCTTCGCTTAATTTCGCTTTATTTTCGTTTCCCTCGCGTACGCGCATGACGCGCGCGGATATAAAGAATTTTTCCGCTCTGTTCTTCCTTCCTGTCAGCCGCTCTAGTAGCGAAAGCGAAACGCCTTAAAAAATCATCGAAATCTACGCAAATCCCGCGCCTCGCTAGTACCACTCGCATTTCTGCGCCCTGACAGTACCTTGACACCCTCTGGACTTTCCCATGCTACTAGCTTAACAGGTTCTTTTGGCTCTGCGAGGTATATTTTCATTCTCCATCGCTGTCCAGTAGCCCGTAGTTGCTTGCCACGAGTCGTATGAACTCACAGTGCCAGTCCTGCACGGAATCTGTGGAATAGTGAAGCCGCCGCGCAACCGCATCAAGGCGCAGTTTCTCCTGACTGTGCCAAAAAGCCAGCTGCACCATGCGCATACGTGCATCCCCATTTTTATATTTTCGCGTTGTCTCGATAGCGCGGCGCACCGCCTCATATTCCCGTTGCTGTGTCGACGGCAGCTCCCGCACCGCGATAAGCTCAGTCGCCCGACTTCCGCTGTGACTCCCCGGCATTCCGGAATAGTTCGCCGTTGCCGAAACCGTATGTAGCTCTGCATATTTCATGCACAGCTCTGGGAATCTCCTGATCATGCCTTTGACATACGGCCACCAGTCATATCTTGGACTACTCATTTTCTCTTCCTCCCGGTTTTACTCCCGGTAATACATACCGGATATACTGTGCCATCCCCGGCTTATACGGGCTGCGGTATAGCAACGTCGCCCCTTTCGGCAAGCGCAGTTCCGATCCGTTAATGGCAATGCGATCTTTTGGCTGTGACCGAATCAAGTTGCGGCTGGGCGTATACTTCTTTGCGTCTGGAAGTCTGCGCACCTGTTTCATCAGGTATTCAGCTAGGTCAGTCTGATCTTCCCGTTTCAGCAGAGCTTCATAGTCGACGCCACCCATCGTCCACTTTTCTTTGCAGATTTCCAGAGCTTCTGCATTCACGATCATGTGATGATGGACGCGGACCGCCTCACCAGTTTTTCCGTCCATGTCGGATGTGACCATCAGGTACCGGAATGGAATCCCCTGCTTCTTGCATTCTCTTCCAACCCTCCGAAGGAATAACTCTGCTTGATGTTGTGCTAGAGCCATAATCCGATCCATTGCGGAGAACTTGTCTAAATTCTTCACTCGTCCGGACAGCATCTTCTCATATCCCTCTGGGGAATAATCTAATCCCACCAACTGATCTATCCCGTTTCTAAAATTGCTATGTATCAATCTTGCAAACGATCTCTCACAGTTCGCTTCATTTGCTTTTTGCTTTCTGATATCAGATTTTATTCTCCGCTGAGATCTGCTTGGCTTCTCTCCCGGAATCCAATACTTGATGGACTCCCCCACCTGGCCGGCCGTATATTTGCGCAATGCCCAATATCCGTCCTTCATATCTGCTCCTCCTGCAAGATGGTTCTAAACTTAGGCTCTTACCAAGCCCTCTAAATACGCGCGCGCGTATTTATGTAATGTATACGGCTTGTTTGACCACTCAAACGTCCGTTCCAGTTGAGCGGACGTTTCAAAAGTCAATCGCTTTCCGGCGGCTCCGGCTTGGTGCGGTAGGCAAGCCACGATTGCCCGTAGTAGTACACGCAAAGGCCAGAATCTTTAAAGGCCACATACGGTTGCGATATATCAGGTTGGCAGCTTTTTAAAATCAACCACTCTCCATCATCTCTATTGCTCGCAGGGGAGATGATATGTTGCACGTACACCGGCTCACCCGCCATTTTCTGCAACTCCTGCAACGTCAGCGGCCGCGGGTTCTGGCGGGCGATGCGGTCGCGAAGGGCGGAGATGGCGGCGTCCAGTGCGTCCAGCGTATCCTCTGTGCCGGGCCATTTGGATTCCGTGTGAGCAAGTCTTTCCAGCACTGCGATTCGTTTTTCGTCAGTCATGTTCCTCTCCTTCGATCATATGCGCGCCGCAGTGGCAGTACGGTTGCTTTGTTTCGCACAATCGACCGCACTGATCGCACTTATACCATGTAGCGCCATATACATGTTCGTCCTGCGTCCATGTATTCACAACAGGAACCCACCGCCCCGTCCGCTCGTCGGCGGACTGAGCGCGGCGCATTTCTTCAAATTTGGTATGCAACCGTTTAAGACGTCCAAATGTATTTACATCCCATCCGAATTTTTGCTCAAACTCTCTTTGGCAGTCATCGCCCCAGCCGCAGATAATTCCCCACACCCATGCATCGCGCTTTTCCGTCGCCCAATCGCGGCAAGAAAATGGAACCGTCATGCTCAAGGATTCAAGCGGATTTTCAATAAGAATCTTCGATTCACTCATCTGCGGCCTCCCTCTCGAAATAAAACACTACCTTATGCGGCCTCGGCTGCACCACGCCAAACCGTACCGCATTGCGATAGGTCACGCTGTCGCGGGCTAAGGTCATCGGCCACCGGTTGATGCACTCCCTGAAATCGTCCAAGGACAGCGTACTTTTGTAGTAATTGCACGGGCGGCAGGCGGGGAGCCAGTTTCCCATATTATCCTCCCCGCCCCGCGCAACCGCGTCCACATGGTCAACCTGCATGTCTTTGTACGCCAGATCGCACCCGCAGTAGGCGCAATGGCCACCGCACTTTTTGTACACCTCTTGCCTCTCCGCTTTGGTCAGCTTGCGCCGTTTAGGAGGCTCATACATCCTGTGCATCCTCCTTTTCCGGGATCATATCAATCTCAACAGCTTCTCCCTCCCAGTATGTAGGATTACGCTCAGACGCCTCCTTGAACTTCTCCAAAAACGCTTTTGTCTCCGGCAAATCCTTGATATCGTTGTAAACGTCTTCATCCCAGTCCTCATAGGATGAATCCTCTCCGATGCGCTCGATGGCATCAAATAGGTCGAATGTCAGGACAGATTTATCAGCTAGGCATACTGATGTAAAAGGCTCATACGGGTAGTCAAGGAACCAGGAAGATCGTAGGTAATCCTCTTTCGACATAACGTCGAATTCTCCATCATTCTGATGCCCGACGCATATCATTGTGTCCATCGATAATTCTGATAATTTTTTCATTGATCTTCATCCTTCCCCAGCGCGGCTTCATCGTGTTTCCGCAATTCGCTTGATTTTCTAAGTGCCGACTGCTTTTCTTTTGCGGTGAGGATATGCCCGCGAACACATACAAAATCTTTCCCGTCATGTGTCCACCCGCAGTTTTCTCCGTCCTCGCTCCAAATATCGCATTTATCGCAATCGGTTATTTCTTCACCTCGCAGCGCGGCCTCGGCGGCTTCACGGGTTCCACCATCAGACATACCAAAAATGTAGCGTAGTAGTTCTGCGCGTCCGTTTTCCCACCCGTATCGATATCCCGTTGTGTAGGTTTCTCCTGCGTCCACGCTACTTCCAGATGTCAAATCATCAAGCATTTTTCGCAATTGTTCCACTTTGCACGGCAGCACCACTAGCCGCCCGTCCTTGTCTGCCTCGGCCAACTCGCGGAGGTGCGTAAATGTTATGCTGCAATCGCATGATACCTGACGAACCAACATAGCAAGTCCATCTGCACTCGCCCGCAAATCGCCGATTTCATCCGGTTCCAGCCCGGTGTCCTCGTAGGCCGCGAGCATTGATAGCGTAATTTCGTATCCGCGAGTGCTGTACACACGCCCATTAATATCATAATGTGTCAATCGTTCCATCAGTCATGCCCCTTTCTCTTGCCGTAGGAACAGAACCCATCCGCTCCAAAGTCCCTATGTAGGATATTGCACTCATGGCATTTGAACGATTCCGCTCGGTCTCTGTCCCAGTCATCGTACTCGATGTAGTTTGAGCACTCTCTGCACCGCACCACTTCCATGGCACCGACGGTCCGGGTATCGTTTAGTGCGTCACGAACGTCGCACAGTTTTACCATTCTATCTGCATTTGCTTTGAACGCTATCTTTCCCATGGCTAAAGCCCTGTCAATTAGCGCCATCAGTCATGCTCCCTTCTTCTGCGTAAATAGCCGCGGTACATAAGCGGCGTCAAAATGCTGTGGTCTGTTCCAAAATCATAAATTAACCCGCTCTCGTCTCTCCACAAGAAATGTGGAATCAAACCACCATGCACTTTGCGCATGATGATATGCACGTTACTGTTGCGAAGCTTTGCCTTTATCGCCTCGATTAAGCAGTTTGAGATGTAATAGTTACTGCATATTTCACAGCCATATTGATCAAGCATCAGTCGTGCGCTTGCCATTTCGGCGGCATCACCAACACGGTTTTCGTCCACCGTCATGCCTGCGCTTTCAGCCTGACCGGTAGGACCATGTAAAGAAAATTCTCTTCACTATCTACGGGAGCAATGATAGCTGGTGAAACAGCGGTGTTCAGTTCAATCCGAACCGTGTCGGCTGGCGCATAACGCAGCGCATCCAGCAAATAGCGATTGTTAAATCCAATCTCCAGACCTCTTCCGTTTCCGGATACCCCGCACACATCCTTTGCCTCTCCGCTTCCTGTTTTTGCAGAAAGCATCACTCTGCCTTCATCGAACAGGCACCGCACTGGGCTTTTCAGCTTTTCTGAGATCACTACGGATACACGGTCAATGCTTTCGATCAGGCTTTTTGTCTTAGCAGTGACAGCAATGCGATTCTGCCGCGGGAGCGCGCTTTTATAGTCCAAAAACTCCCCTTCCAGCCTTCGGCCGATCAGGTGGACATCTCCGATTTTAAATAGAATGTGGTGTTTCCCAGTCATGATTTCCGCTTGGTTCTCTGTCTCTTTGCAGATTTTTTGAACCTCCGATAGCGCGCTTCCGGGCACCACAAACGACCTTTTTATGTTTTCCGCTCGTTCCACCTGTTCAGTGCGAATGGCCATCCGGAACCCGTCTACCGCCACCACCGTCAGTTTCCCGTCTGCGACTTCGAACAGTGCGCCAGTATGTATAGGGCGGCTCTCGTTCGTGGATATTGCAAATGATGTTTGATCTATCATGCTCCGCAGCGTCCCCTGCTGGATGGACACATACCCATCCCCATCTACTTTTGGCATCTCCGGATAGTTATCCGCCGGAAAACTCATGATTTCAAAACAGGCGTCCCCGCAGGTCAAATGGACCGGTTCCCCCTCCAAGGCCGACAACATCACCATGTCGTCCGGCATCTTGCTGATGATACTCCCAAACAACTTTGTATCCAGCACCAGCTTTCCCGGTTCCATCACCTCGGCAGTGGTCTTCGCACGGATTCCGATTTGCAAGTTATATCCGGATACCGTCAGCCCTTCCCCGGCCTCAACCATCAGCCCTTCCAACTCCGGAATGGAGCTTTTCTGCGCAACAGCGCGGGATGCCACATTTACCGCCTTTTGCAGCAGTGCTTTTTCACATGAAAATTTCATTTCATGCTCTCCATTTCCGCCCGGAGGCTTTCCTTGATATAGTAATTTAGGCCCCGCTCCTTGCAGATGGCCTCCGCCGCATGTCCGAACTCTCCCCAGTCAATGTCGGACGGATGGTAGTTTAGCTTCCCAATTTTGAATTTGTCCACATACTCTGCAAACTGCAATAGCTTTAGGACTTCCCCATCATCAATTACCGGCTCACAGGATACCCATGTGCTAATCCCCAGTCTTTTTGCCATTACCAGAATCCGAATGCGGCTCCACCCGATAATCGTTCCCGGCTCCTGCTCATGGGGCGCTCCAGTGAATGTCACGCCGTACCAATCGTCTTTGTCCAGCAGGTCAAAATCACGGCTTCCGTCGTTCTTGGTCAGGATCTGGACATGATTCCCGCTGTTTTTCAGGGCTTCGATAATTTTCCTCGTAGCGGAAGTGTCATAGCCTTCCGGGTAAGGGTCACAGGTAAAGCACAGGTGAATCAGTTTCCCGGTAATTTGCTTGTTGCGCAGCTGCTCTTTTACCGCCTCGACAATTCCCGTTCGTGGCTCGGCATTGCAGTGAAAACATTCCCTGTCGCGGTGCAACACGGATGGCCCAAAGCAGTAAAAGCAGCGGTGGGGGCAGCCGGTGTAAATGTTGATTGCAAGGTCTCCGTACTCCTTTGCCTTACCTTTTGGCTCATAGATCGGCTTCATGCTCTGCACCACCTTGGATAATTCCGATGTTTTTTCTTTGGTCTACTTTTGCGCGGATATCGCGGGCAATGGACTCCATAGAATCCGCAAACTGATCATTCAGAAACCCGACATACGGAAGCACAATCCCGACCAGCATCAGGCCAAATTTTACAGCGAAGTAGTCTATATGCCCATCTGTGCGCTTGTAAATCTCCACGCCCTGTAAATCCATAATTAGCGGCAGGATGTATTTCTGCTGGACGTAGTACATGCCATGGCTTGTCCGCAGGACCGCAATGGTGTATCCGCCGTAATTCAGTGTAAAAATTCCTTGGTCTGCATGGATCTCGCTTTGGTCTGCGTCGCTCAAGTTTAGATTTACGGGGACCTTCTCGTGCCGAAGCAGCATTTTTTCCTGCTGCTTCTCCGTCAACTCAAAAACATTCACGATGTGGTCCATCTCCATATAAGGCAAGCCTTCCAATGGATAGCAGCTAAATCCATCTCCAATCCACTGGCTAACGACTCCTTCAGAATCCGTGCGGTCGTAGAGGATAATTCGTCCGCTGTCCTTGCACAAGGATGCAATCTGTTTCAGTTTCATTTCGGCACCTCCGGCACTTTGAATTTCCAGAATTCGCAGCTTGCTACACGAGCACCCTTTGGAATCTCCATCTTTTTCTTGGTACACTCGATTGTGGGTTCGTGCAGCTTTGCGCAGCTGTATTTGCGCCATTCGCAGCACCAGCACATTCCCCGCAAGCAGTTCTCCAAAGCGGCGCCATAGTTTTTTGCTTCCCGCGCCTCTTTTGCAAGGCCCACATTCGTCTGTCTAAGCTGTTCGGTTTCGGCGCTTGATTGATAGGCAGCCGCCCGCAGATTTTCAATCGTACTTGCGATTCTCCGGCGGTCTTGATATCTGATGGCAGCGTCCCCGTCGCTCAATACCTCAATTGCTTTGACATCATCCATCGGTTCCGTGCTGTTCTCTAAATAACACCAACTCTGCGGCGCGCGCTTGATCCCATAGTAGGCAAGTTCTCGCGGCTTTTCGTATTGGATCGGGCTGGATACTTCCCACGCCCGTATAATCTTCCCGTCTGCATATTTCTCCAACTGACCGGGCCGCAGGCAGCTCGCCTCCGTGATCAAATCATAGTTGCCCTTGATTTGCCTTGCTGTTTCGCAGGTAAATTCCCCCACGATCTTGCAAACCGGCGTTGTCAGGTACACAAGTACCCGCAGGGGGAAATAAACCGGATGTGGTGCAGTCTTGCGAATTTCCAGCGTCTTCTCTCCGAACAGAATTTTCGGCCACCACTCCGGATGTAGGCTCAAAATGATATTAGGCTCCACGGTCGTCACCTTCCTTTCCTTTTTCCATAAGATCAAATAGTGTGGGCGTATCCAGCCCCTCTTCCGCCTCTTTCAGATACCCAACTCCATCCCAGAAGTATTCGTCGTTCAGCTCTATGGTGTAGCCGCGCCGCCCCATCTTCACAGCTTCCCGTGCGACCGTCGCCAAGCCACCGAATGGGTCCAGTACCAGATCTCCCGGATTGCTGTACCGATTGATGATACGGTCCACAATATCCAGTTGCAGTGGGCAGACGTGCATCGTTAGGTCCCGGCGCTTCTGGTCAGTATTCAGCGTGCGCATCCGGTTAATGTCGTCCCAAACGTCCGGCTCTCCCCCGCTGCTTGGCGGAACCGTCATAAATGTTTTTGAGATCGCGTGTTCATTCTCTTTTAGCATCGCTTCCGCCAACGCTACATGCGCCTCATAGTTATAAATATGGGTATCGCAAAACTCCTTGAATCGGCGCTGAACCGCGCCCTGCGAGAGCCTTGCCAGCTCCTCCGGCTTTAGCAATCTGTCCCCTGACGACCGCCAAAATCCATGGGCATCCAGCTGCCACCGTGCAAGACTGTATTCCTCTTTGCTTTTTATCACTGGTTCATCCGCATATGCCGTGGATAGATCTGTCGGCAACTTTCTAAATAGCAAAATGTACTCTGGGCACCCAACGCCCATCTTTGAGCCGTCCTTGCACTGCTCTGTCCATCCGAGGCGGTATGTCTGGTTGTTCTCCCGAACAACATCGGTCACGACCGTGATCATTCCGAAGTAGGCAAACCCGTGGCGCATATAGTGCTGAATACACTGTGCGTGGAACGGCTCCATGGTCGGCATTCCCATCCCTGTTGCATTCCCGAACAACACTCGGTCCTTCACATGACAGGCAAACACCCGTCCCGGCTTCAGGATGCGCAGGAGGTTCGGCGACAGGTAGTCCATCTGTTCAAAGAATCGTTCCGTGTCCTCGTTGTGCCCGAAATCGTTGTAGCTTGGCGTATATTCGTAATGATTGGAAAATGGGATGGATGTGTGAATCAGGTCAATGCTGTTGTCCTCCATGCAGGCTGTTTCTTCCACACAGTCATTGTTGACCGCGGTAAAATAGGTACCTTTGACTTCCACTCTCTCAACTCCAATACTGCGGGCCATGTGCTCCGTCTGATTCTCGCCAGACAGCCCGTATTTTTTTACGATGGCCTCCATCTTAGCCTGCAAATAGTTGTGCTGCTTCCACTTCTCCATCAGCGCCCGATAAATTGGATCTTCTGCTTCCGTATAAATGATGTCGATGATTACCTGTTCTGTTTGGAGGAAGCGATAGATTCGGTGGATGGCCTGAATGAAATCATTGAATTCATAATCAATTCCGATGAAGATGGCCCGATGGCAGTGCTTTTGGAAGTTGCACCCGGAGCCAGACAGGCTCTTTTTTGTGGCAAACAGACGTGTTCCTCCCTCGGAAAAATCTATGACACGCTGCTCCCGCTCGGCGTAGTCCATAGTTCCGAAGATGTCGACCACTGTCGGCAGCGCCTGCTTGATAGCGTGTCGCTCCGCCTCCAGATCATGCCACAGGATAAAATGCGCTTCCGGATCGCTGTCCACAATTTTTTTTGCACAGGCCACCCGGGTAGAAATACTGTCTCGCTTCTCCCGCGCAGCCTCGGACAAAGAGACTGCCGCATCATTCATGAATTTAAGCTGCCCGTCCCGGTCCGCCGTTGTTCCGTAGTCGTCCCGGATGATGTGGGTTCGCACGTCCAGCGGCGGCAGGTCATAGCCGGTGTCGTCATACCCTAGATCGGACGGTTTGCTGATAAACAGTGCCCACGAGCTAACCCACAGCCAGAATTCATCTTCCTTATGGGGGTATAGCGTCAGGTTGTTTGCCTTGGTGCTGTCCCGTTGGAAAAATCGGGTGAGAGCCTGCCCGGTGTCCATGATTTCTAGATACCCGGCGTAGTGAATCAGCTCTTTGTATTTGTTGGGGGACGGCGTGGCCGTGCTGACCAGCTTGTATTTGATTCCCCGGAACTTCGGTAGAAACACCTGATAGGTCTTGCTTCCAAACGACCGAAGGACCGAGGCTTCATCCAGCGAAACCGCGGTGAAATAGATAGGGTCAATGTCTCCATCCCGGACACGCTCATAGTTTGTCATGAGGATTTCTCCACGATTGGCATAGACCTGAAGGTGAACCTGCTCCATAGATGTGATGTACGGCGGCGCAGCGTATCCCAGCAGCTTGACTGCATCGTGCGTGAACTCCTGCCTGACACCCAACGGTAGAACAATCAGGGCCTGTCCACCCTCATGCCGCACCACCTGATGGCACCATTCCAATTCTTGAATAGTCTTTCCGAGTCCGAAGGATTCAAATAGCGCCCTCCGCCCACCCCGAAGTGCCCAGACTACCGCATCCCGCTGGTGCGGCTTCAGCGCTGGATTGATCTCCAAAGGATCTATTTCAAAACCGGATACGGGCGCCGTCACGATCTTTGATCGAAGAAACTTTAAATACTCTGTCATACCTGCCCTTCCTGGACTCCAAGCGTGGTCTTGATAGCCTCCCGGAGTTTTTCTGCTTTTCCGGGATCTGCAATTTCTTGCAGCGCACCAAGCATCGTATTATACGCCCCTTGCCAGTTATCAAAATGCACCTTGAAAATGGCCGTCGCTTTATCTGCCAGTGTAAGCTGCTTGCGCAGTTCCTCCGCCGCCCGTTCCGCCGCTCCTGCCTTGGCCTCCGCCGCCATCAGTCGGGCGTTTGCATCCTTCACCTTTTCTTCTGCCGCAGTCTCGGCCTCTGCCCGGAGCTTGTCCAGTTCTTCCTGACTCGGCTTTTCCACGGCCACTTCAACCGGCCTTTTTTTCAGTTCCTCCAGCTGCTTGGAAAGTTCGGCCTTTTCGGCTCTGGCGTTTTCCGCCTCCGCTTTGGCTTCCTGTTCTTTTTTTCGCAGGGTCTTCAGCTTTTCTTCCAGACCGTCCGATTTCACCTTCAAAGCATCCAGTTTGGCAGTTTCCTCGCTCAGCATCTTTTTCGCATTTTCTTGAGCAACGGTAGCCTGTTTCTCTGCGTCCTCTGCGCGCTTAAAAGCCTCGTCGCGCTCCCTGATTGCCTTTTTCAGCTCCTCGCCTGTCATGTCCGCCACAGTCTTTTCCTCGCCGTTTACGACATGTTTTTCTGCCGCAAATTGTTCGCGTTCGGAATCCGGCAAAGCCAACAGTGCCAAGGCTTTAGCGGTCCCCAAATCCGCAATCGTGTGCGGATTTCTATACTCTTTTGCAATACGCATAAAGTTCTGTGCGGTGCGCTCTGAAAAATCCACTTTTTCTCGCAGCCAGTCCAGCCATTCTCCGTGAGAAAGCTGGCTTTTTGCCTCGTTAAGCCGCTTTCCAATCTCAATAATGGCGTTTCCACCGACATTCTTGTAAAAAACAATCTCGTCAGTAATGACGGCGATTCCTCGTGTGATCACGGCGCTTTCAGGTTGGTCTTTACTGCCGTAGTCCTCCGCCAGCGCTGCACCAGTGCCCGGCTTTGCCTCCGAGTGTTTACGTTTCTCCAGTTGCTCCACATAGTAGTTGGGCGTCATGCGGTACGCTGATTCCATGGCGCTCAGTTTCTCCCCTTGTTTGGGGGCATTGTCCAGCCCTAACTCCGCCGCGATTTTCTTTGCCTGTTCCATATCATTCATGCAGCATTCTCCTTTTTTTGTTTCTTGCGCTGAGATTTTGCGGCTACCTGTCGGATGTATTTCAGCCATTCCTTTTCAAAGGCTTCTACCTCCGGCGTTCTGTCGCAGTTGTGTTTCCCGCGGTTCTGCCGGACAGTGAGCTTCTTTTCATCCAGTTCCAGTGTGAAATAGGGGTGTTCCGGGGTATCCGTGTGCCGAATGAGGAAAATGGCGCTACGGCCCTCGGCAATCGCCCGGGCATAGGTTGCTACACAATGGTGTTGCAGGGTTCCCTCGCGGTTGAGGTCGGCCAAATCCTTCACCGGCCGAATGAGTAGACCGTCAGCTTCCCAGGCGAACCGCTCTATCTCTTTGCACCGCTTTTTAATCTGCTTGTCCCTCTTGCGGTTGGCCGCCGCTGCTTTCTTGGCCTCCGCCGCGGCCTTTTCTTCCATGAAACGATCGTGTAGGCGCAGCAAGTGAGCCGGGGCCTTAAAATCCGGATTTTCCATGTTGTAGCCGAGGGCCGCGCCCATGCGCCATGTATCTCGCAGAATGTCGAGGCCCGCCCGGGTGTCCTTGGCTTTCTGCTTGTCCAAATACCGGGCTACTTTAATTGGGTCGAGGTGATCCTCCTGCCGCAGCTTCTCATAGTTCCATGCCCCCAGACGGATCAGCGCGAACAGGTCAGAGTCGTTCAGTGTTCGGCCCTCCGCCTTCCGCTGGATATAGAACTGATAGGTTTCGGCGTTCCACTGCCCAGCGAGGCATCGGTGGAACTCGTCTTTTGTCAATCCGAGAATTTTGGACGGCCTGGCCTCTTTCCAGTGCAGTTCTTTTAGTAGCGGAGCCTTGCCGTAGGTGTAACCATAGTAGGAATAGGACCCGCTGGCGTGGCGTTCTTTTTCCATCATCTCGCCCAGAAGCCGCCCCGCGCCCTGCATCACGAGGTTTTCCGCCGTGTGGTGTTTCTGCCAGAAACGGAGATATGTAACCGGCATAGCGAACTCTGTGCCTTTAGTGGCCCGGAGGAACAGGTCAAGCTTGCTGTTTTCCACCGTGGAGCCGTTCAAAATTCGCTTGTTCCAGGGATAAATCAGATTGGCCACGCCCCAGCTATCATAAAAGGCTTTTCTCTGCTCCCAATGGTTAAACATTCGAATCGTGGACATGCATTTCAGATAACCGACGAGCCGCACCGTTTTCGTTTCCTCGAATACATAGGCCTCATAGGGCCACGTCGTGATCCCGCTGGATCCGTCGCGCTCGAACCATTTGCGAACGCACCACCCTTGCAGAACCAGCCTTTTCTCCACCTTTGCCACCGTCAGCGGGTAGGCCTCCACGCAATCCATTTGCGACATAGCGGAAACATGGCGGGCCTCCGCTTCTCCGCCGCAGAATGGGCAAAGGCAGTGCTTTCCGCTCCCGATTGCCTCGCCCGTCTCCGGGTGGACAAAGCCGAAGGCCGGGCCGCCCGCTCTGCATTCTTTTTCAATCTTGGAAAAATAGCCGTGCTGGTGGCAGCTGGTACAGGTCACTTTCACCATGCGCTCCGACACTTCTGTCAGCGGGTCAAACACGGTGTCCATTTTGTAAACCAGCAACTCCTTGTTCAGCAGGCCCTTTTTGACTATCCACGTCACCAGCCCGGCGGGCGGCTCCTCCGGGATCAGCTTTTCATAGTTTCGTTGCTCTTCCATGGTGCTCACCCCAAGAAGTCGGCCAAGTCGATTATCTTGCCCTGCGTGGTGGTGTCCGACACGGCCACGCCCAGCTCCGCCGCTCCTGCCGTGGGTTTATGCAGACCGTAGAACTCCCGGAGAATGCCGTCGGCCACTAGTGGCGTCACACAGGAAAAATTCCCGGTCTTGTGCTTATCCGCATATGCCTTGATTTTCTTCTCAGCTTCGGTGATACTCATTTCTGGAATATCAAGATCTTGCAATATCAGCTCCGCCACACGGGCATCCGACTTGCAAATGTCTTTGAGCTGTTCGCCGACCATGAATGGAGCTGTGCCCTCAAGTCCGGTTTGCTGGGTGGCAATTTTGTTGATAGCCATGCTAATTGAACATTCCATGATTGAACCTCCGATTAACGAAAAAGCAGATCCTTCAAGAAGCATCTCGAAAAACCCACTTTCCCTTTTTATTGTGTCTCCACCTTCGCATCGTGAATTTCCATATATTTTTTCCCGCACATCTCACACGCACATAAAATTGCTGCGTATTTTGAAGCCGCAGGAACGACAGCCTCCCCGATCAGAGGATGAATCACCCGCACTTTTACCGGGAACGCCCACCGCAATCTACGGTCGCGTTTGTAGGACTCTGTGCAGCGTTTCAGGTTCTCTTTCTGAATTGCCGCCGCCCGTGCGTCCATTTCCTGCGGAGTGAGCTTTTTCCGGAACGAGGAGTTTTGCGGGGCTGATTCGGAAGACTGCTCCGCATTTTTCGCATACGGCTCCGTCCCCCATGTCTCCCGGTGTTTGATGGTCGCATCTTGGGCACATCCAATGCCCCGGCTTTCGAGCGTCGTATCTTGATTCATATCCTTGCTCCACCGTCATTCCTCCGGAATCCAATATACCGTTGCAATCTTGACTGCGGCTTCCAGCGCTTCCTGATGCGTTGCCACGCACAGGTCGATATGATCTCCTTTGACGGCGCTCCCAGTATCGTCAGCGCGGTAATATTGGATATCCCCGTCGCCGTAGTCCACCAGCACGTCGCTGCCCAGCGGGATAACCGACGGGTCAACCGCCACAGATACACCTGGCGCGGCACGGCGCCCTGATTTTGTGATTCCATAGGCAGGATCATCCGGCGTTTTTCCGCAGCAGGTCGCGCAAATACAATAATGTGATACGGTGCAATCCGGAATTACGGTGGCTCGTGACAGCAAAGTGGCTTCAATCTGGGCATTTTCATCAGTTTCCGGAATGTCCGGTGCTTCCCAGCACTGCGCAGGGCCGACCGATTCCGCCAGATCGTCCGCCACAATGGGCGGCTCCGTCTGGGCCTTGGCCTTGATTGTCAGGCACAGCGCCACACACAGCATCAGCGCAATGACAGCCAGCCATGTACAGCAGCGCCACTTCCGGGCGGTGTTCTCGGCCTGACGCACCCGGTCCCGAGCCTTGCGGCTTGCGGCGGCATAGTCGGCAGCACTCCGAGTCTGTATGTAGTTCATGCGGTGCTCTGCCACAGAAAGATCGATTTTTCGTTCAATGTCCCGGCTTTCCAGCCGAGCAACCCTCCGCTCCATATTCCGAGCGTATTTCTCAGATTTCTGGCTCACAGCTTGTCCTCCTTTTAAATGTAATTTCTTCCGAACTCCCGGATAAAGTCCTCGGTGGTCCACCCCATCTGCTCCATCAGCTTTCGCTGGCCGTACTCGTGGAGCTTCTGCATCGTCTCCGGATTCCGGTGTACGGCCTCCGCCCCGTTCTCGTGGCAACGGTCATGGCACAGGTAGACCTTTGCTCCGTACTGTTCGGATTTCTTACGGTTGTACCCGCCAAAGATATGATGCTCGTCCAACGGGTCCGCGCAGCCGTTCCGGCCGCACAGCCAACAAACCTTCGGTTCGTCGGACTTGATTTTGCGGGGTTTCTCTTTGCACTTCCGGGCCGACATGCTCTTGGGATACATCATGCCGTGCGCTTCCTTCCTGCGCGGCTTCCGCGCTTCCCTTTGTGGTTTTCACCGGCATTCAGACTCGCAAGATACCGCGCCGCCGCAGACTCCCAGCACGATGCGAAATAGCTTGTCTTGCCAGCGCTTGAACCTCCCATAAAAATCACACCCGGCTTGTTGAACTTCCGGCAGGGATGCTGGATTCCTTCCAGCGCCATCTGCTTCTTCGCCATCCGGCGGGCAATCTTTCTCGTAATGTTCATTTGAAACTCCTCCAGTTTTTTATCATTGGTACTGCTGAATATCTTTGGGCTCGCTTTATCAAGAAGCGGATTTCTCTTCCTTGGGGGCAAGCGTGACTTTGACTTTCGCATCAACTCCGCACTCCTGCTTAATTCTCGCCTCTTTTAAAAAGGCAAATGCATTGGCAAAAAGCTCTAGTTCGGTCACATCTACCACCTCCTTGAGACAGCTTATTCCGACTGGCTGTCCACCTTTCGCATATTTTCCGACGCCATCTCATTGACTGCCTCCAAAAATCTCTGATTGGCACCCTCTGGGTCTCGGTGCCCATTCAGGATCATGCTGACATACTCCGGCGTTACTCCTAGCTTTTCGGCAAGCTGCTTATTAGAAATCCTAAGCATGTGCATTTTGCCAATTACATCCGCCGTCCATTGTGCAGGCATTACAAAATCCCCCTTTCTATGAAATAATTGTTGATATTCTTAAACTGTCGTGCTATCATACATTTAGCGCATGTATAATTTCATAAACACTTTGGTCTTGCAGGACCAAGTGTTTTGCATTTGTGTTTATGATTATCAACGTTATGGCTATAATATAGCTTATAATTATAAACACGTCAATACCGTTTTGCTTATTTTTATAAACACTGTGCTTTTGCACAAATGGAAGGGCGTGCTTTTGTGTTTTATGACATCTATTGCCAATTGTGTGAAAGTAGCAATTTAACTCCAAGTGGAGCTGCTGCGCAAATCGGCTTTAATCGCGCAAGTGTTACTGTTTGGAAGAACACTGGCAAAGCCCCAAAGCAAGATTTGCTGCTGAAAATTGCTAATTTTTTTGGCGTTACCACTGACTTCCTTTTGACCGGCGATAAAAAAGAAACCGCGCCTGCCCTCTCTGAAAAGGACAAGCGCGATACGGCTAAAGAAGTTGAGCGTATTATGGACTCGCTGGAAAGCGGCGGCGACCTGATGTTCGATGGCGTTCCCATGTCACCTGAAGCAAAGGAGTCTCTTGCTGCTGCTATGAAACTCGGTCTTGAGGCTGCACGGCTTAGAAACAAAGAAACGTATACTCCCAAAAAATATAGAAAGTAAAAGGAGCTGCGGATGGACACAAAAGCAGTTGCGAATAGCATCGCTTTGAAGTACGGTACAAGAAATCCGTTTAGCATCGCAGACAATCTGGGCTTAATTGTGATCCACGCGCCCCTTGTCGATACTCGTGGTATGCGGCAATGCATCGCAAGGCGTGTGATCCTATATATAAATTCCAATCTTGACGAACGGCAGCAGATGCTTGTCTGTGCGCACGAGCTGGGTCACCATTTTTTGCATCGCGGTATGAACCGCATTTTTATGGATCGCAACACATGCATGGTCACAAATAAATATGAAAATGAGGCCCATCATTTTTCTGTTGATCTGCTTTTTGACGACCGGGAATTAACTGATTTTTTAGAATTACCCGTCTCGGCGGCGGCGGTCTATATGGGAATATCCAATCAACTTGCAGAATATAGGATGCGCTCTGTTGAGCCGCGTCTATTTTAACGGGAGGCTATGCAAATGCTTCAAGAGGAGTTTTCGGGATTTTTTAATAGCACATCACCAGAAATTCAAAGTGATTCTAATTTAGTATCTTCATCCAGCGACTTTGCCTGTTGTTCTCGTTATCAAGAATGTTCCGATGCGAGAAGTTGCCTAATTCCTGATATTGATTATTCTCAATCGTGTGCCTACCGTAAGAAGCTCGAATCTGGGACGATATACTATGGTAAGAATGCTTCGAATTTTTCTTCCGATGCGTATTCCGCTTATTTGAAACGGTCCCAATCCCTTGATCGTGCGTCTTTAAGCTTGCTTTATCAAATTCTTTCCCACTTCTTTTACTATGAATATTGCGTTCCGTTTGTCCTCGCGTATCGAAATGATTGCATGAAGCATCTGGCTAAATTAGAATTTGTTGATATTAGATCCGCACGCGAATACGTTCTTCAAAATTATAAAAACGAAGCACTGGAATCAGCTGTGTTGCAGTCTTCAGATAACATTTCAGCAAGATGGGAAGCAGAGAAAGCAGCAGCTAAATCACTCGCTAAAGAATCCGGCAAATCGTTTGCTATGCGTCCTATTCTAAATTCATGGTTAAAAACGCAAGCAAGTGACTTACTAGATTCGATATCAGATCAATACTGTGTAGTCCGCATACCTCTTGATAATAGACAGTATGCAATCGAACTATACAATTCATGCTGCCGCGGTCATGAAAATAATTACAAGCTTGATTTACCTCTGAAAAACGATTCCTCTCTTTTCTTTGCTGGTAAGAATAATTGATGGTATTTAATCCTTTCGCGATAATAGGAGATGATTGGTTGTGCCATGGGCTTTATGGGACGGAATTCATGAACTTCCAGATCAGGTCAAGCGTCAAGAATCATCTGCAAAGGCCGCCTGTACTCCGCTCGAAATAAATGGCGAATCCGGTATATTTGAGGGTCGTAGCGGCCACTATACTACCACATTGGAGTCCTGCCAATGCGGAGATTTCATCCGGCGTCGGCAGCCTTGCAAACATATGTACCGGCTAGCAGCGGAGCTTGGTGTATTCGGCAATAAGGAAAGTCTGCATTCTGACCGAAATGCGATTCTTTCTCCAAGACAATTTTTAAAAGAAACTTTGATTGAGTATATTGGGCTTTTAGAAAATTACACAAACGAGAATCAGATAACTTTAAAAGAAATTCTTTGCACACTTACTTTTGGAAATCAACCTCTTTGCTACATCTCCGACTTGAATTTAGATAACGATTTTATTCGGGATGGCTTTCTTGTTGAAATCTTGGACTACCGCTTTATTGCTTTGCATTATGGGAAAAGGAATACCATGCAGCGCCTTAAAGAATGTTCTATAAACTTTCCTCCCGATTGTTCTAAAATCACTCAAAAGTATGCTTGGTTTATGGATCATGCCGATGATTTTGGAAGCTACATCTTTTTTAATGAATCTTCAGCTTCCCTGCACCCAGCATTTAAGTCTTATGCCCGGGACGTATACAAATATCTTCATCGAAAGTTCGACACAGAGGAATGTTACAATCCTGATACAAGTAAGATGGTTTCCGTTCCCGCTGGTGTTATTGATTGTGTTGATATTAATATTTTCCCAACTAAATTGGGTCCCCTTTTGAACCGTCGATTCCCTAATGATGTGGCAACAGAAATGTTAGATTTATTTGGTACAAACCCGTTAGGGGATTATCATCACGAATTGCAAAAATAGGAGGCTTAAGTAATGAAACGCGCCGCACTTTATACGAGAGTGTCCACAGAAGAGCAAGCGCGGCATGGATTGTCTCTCGCCGATCAGCTGGAGAGTTTGAAGCAGTACGCTAAAGATCATGATATTTTGGTGTCTGGCATCTATACAGACGAAGGAATCAGTGCGAGAAAACGGTATGTCAAGCGCCCTGCCCTTCTGCGGCTTTTGGAGGATGTAAAATCCGACAAAATTGACATCATCCTGTTTATTAAACTTGATAGATGGTTCCGAAATGTGTCTGATTATTACGAAGTACAGCGCGTACTGGATAGCCACGGTGTAAGTTGGCAGGCAACCGAAGAAGACTATGAAACTGTTACCGCTTCTGGCCGCTTTAAGGTCAATATTATGCTCTCTGTTGCGCAGGATGAAGCGGATCGGACAAGTGAACGAATTAAGTTCGTATTCGATGGGAAGCGTGAGCGGCGTGAACCGCTCACCGGAAACTGCCCCACCGGCTACAAGATTGATGAGAAAAAGCTCATAAAAGACCCCGCGAAAGAATCGGCTGTATCCGCGTTCTTCCAAAAATTTATGCGTTGCGGATCTATTTCCGAAACGCAGTCATTTATTCTGGAAGAATATGGCGTAAGGATTGAGTATCAGCTCGCCAGTAAAATGTTAGACAGTCCTGTATACTACGGCTTTTATTATGGTGTTGACGACATGGCGCCGCCCTACATCACCAGAGAGGAATACGGGAGGATACAATCCATGAGAAACCGCGTACAGCGCAAAACGAGAGAAAACCGGGTATACCTATTTTCTGGGTTGATTCTCTGCGGCGAATGCAGGACCAGAATGGGCGGGAGAAAAAATACCCGCGGACTATCTTCTTTTTATAACTGTCCCGGTCATTATATCAAACGAGCCGGCTGCGAAAATAAGACTAATCTCAGCGAGCGCATTATAGAGCAATATATCTTAGACAGTCTCGAATGCAAAGTTCAGGAAGTTAAAGCAGAGATTGAAGAAATTTCAAAAGCAGAGAAAGAGAAGGATTACACCCCCGTTATCGCGTCCGCTAAAACCAAACTATCACGCCTGAAAGACCTTTATGTTAATAATTTTATTGATATGGACGAATACCGCAAGGACAGACAGTCCTTGCTAGAGAAGATTGAAGAACTTGAATGCAAACAGTCAAAATGCGTTGCACCCGATCTCACACGAATCGAACGTATCCTGTCGGAAGGCTGGAGGGCTGATTATGAAAGTGTAGATCGGAAGAGCAAACGCGATTTTTGGAGGCTTATCCTCAAAGAAATTCGCATATTCCCTGACCGCCACATAGAGTATGATTTGGACATTTAATTTTTTAATAATTTTATTACTTAATTTATTTTCATCTGTCGGGTTGTAAAAACAATGATCTCCGATGCGAGTCTGCCAATAGCCAACATCGGAGGGGAATTTAGAACGGCACTTAGGGCCAAATGGATTGTAAAACCACAACGATTCTGCCACATCCGCAATCCGGTTTCCCGCAATGGCCCAGTCCGCGATGTCATAGTGAATCTGCTCCGGGCGCATATTGTAAATATTCTGCGGGTTGTATACGCCGCGCTCCGTTTCGCTGGCGCAGACAAACTGCCCCGGCTGCATGATAATCTTTCGGATGCTGCCTTGGCCCACCCGTGCGTATTCGCCGCCTGTGGCGTGGACCCGGTTCATGACCACGCCGGCCACTGCCTTCATGCCGATTTCCCCTTCGCCGCCGGCCTCGCACTGAATGAGCCGGGCCAGCAGTTCGCGGTCTGAATATGCCATATGTGTTCACTCCTGTCGCCGGGGACCGCCAACCGTGATCCCCCAGAGCCGGAGAACATCCCGGCCTTTCAAGGCGGGCTTTGCCCAGCCCTGAAATAGTATATGCCCCAGTGAATCAAAACGTCCGCTGTCCAAAGTCCGCAAAAAGTAAGGACAGCCGGAAAAGTCCCGCAGGACTTTTCCGGCTGTTCGGTCTGATTCAAAACGCCGCGTTTCACTGCCGCCGCGCAGTTTTATAATCATCGCCCCGGCGGTAAAACGGACACGCGCGGACATCAGAACGCAAAAAGCGCTCCATCTCGTCCTCGCCCAAATCCATGTTGCAAAAATTCATGTCCGTCTCCTCGTCATAGTCGAGGTGAACGCATTCATCGCAGTTTGTCGCCATATTCCGGATTGCTCCTTTCGCTGTGCCGCAGGACAAAATGCCGCGGGCGGCAGCAGGTCTTTGCTTTTTCCCCGCCGCCCAAACGGCAGTGCCGCGGCATTACCGAGGCTGAATCATCTCGTAGACGCCGTCTATTTGAATTTTCTTTCGGATGACCAACGCCTCCAGTGCCCCCCGACTGTCCTTCGGAGCCATCCAGCACATGCCGCACCCGGCGGTAACGCTGCGGGGTACCGGGATTAGCCGCCCCGGCAGAGCCTCGCCATGGCAGGCCTTTTCCATAGCCATGGCCCCGGAAGTGGTGGGAAATGTCACGATACAGACTGTCTCCGCCATCACAGTTCCTCCGCCATCGTCTTCACGGCGGCGGCAGCTTCGTCTGCCTCCGCCTCTGTGTTGAAGTATCCAAAAGAGAATCTCACCGCACCCTGTTCCTGCGTTCCCAGCGCCCGGTGGAGCCGGGGAGCGCAGTGTGCGCCGGGGCGGGTGGCGATATGAAACCGCCGCTCCAACTCATCGGAAACCATGGCACTGTCCCGGTCCCCCAGATTCAGCGTCACGATGGGGGCGCGAACCTCCGCCGTCCAATCGCCATACACCACCACACCAGGAAGGCCCTTCACGCGCTCATAAAACCGGCGGGCCAACGCACTGTCGTGGGCGCGGACGGCGTCCACTCCAATTTCATTCAGCCAATCCAGCGCCGCGTTCAGCCCCGCAATACCGTGTCCATTCAGGGTTCCCGCCTCCATACGGGTGGGGTACTCTGTGGGCTGAATTTCGGAAAAACTCTGTACGCCTGTTCCGCCCACCTTAAAGGGGCGCAATTCCACGCCCTCTCCCACGCACATTCCACCTGTGCCCTGCGGCCCATACAAACTCTTGTGCCCGGTGAAGCAGACCACGTCAACACCCTGCGCCGCCATATCAATGGGCAGAAGTCCTGCCGTCTGGGACGCGTCCAACACCAATAAAAGCCCATGAGCGCGGCAAAAAGCGCCCACCCGCCCGATGTCTGTAACGTCGCCGGTGAGGTTGGACGCATGGGTGCAGACCACGCCCTTGGTATTGGGCTTGAGCAGCTTTTCAAAATCTGCATAGTCAATCTGCCCTTGCCGGTCGGCGGGGACAAAATCCACCTCACCTCCCTGCGCCTCCAGCCGGTACAGCGGCCGAAGGACGGAGTTGTGCTCCCGGTCCGTGGAAATCACATGGTCCCCCGGGCCAAACAGGCCCGTGACGGCCGCGTTTAACGCCTCTGTGGAATTCAAAGCAAAGCACACCCGCTCCGCGCTACCGCAGCCAAACAGGGTCGCCAGCTTGTCCCGTGTGTCGTACACGGTCCGCGCGGCGGTGAGCGCCTCGTCGTGAGCGCCCCGCCCGCTGTTTCCAAAGCCCTCCAACGCAGCCAGAATCGCCTGTCCCACGGCAGGGGGCTTGGGGCGGGTGGTGGCGGCGTTATCCAGATAGATCACGGCTTGACCACTTTTCCGGCCTTTGCCAACGTCTCCACAATTTCATACATGTTGGTAACGCCGCCCACCGCCAGCTTTTCGGTCAGGCCGTAGAAATTCAGGCAGGTACCGCAGGTGCGGATGTCCACGCCTTTGTCCGCTATGCCCTTGAGGTCTTCCAGCGAGGCGGAGCCCTCGCACGTCAGACGCGCACCGCCGTTATAAAACAGAATGGTTTTGGGAAGACTGGGAAGCTGACCCACCGCAAATAAAAAGCCCTTCATCAGGGTCTTTCCCAGTTCGTCGCTGCCCCGGCCCATAACGTCGGTATCCACCGCCACCACAAAATCGCCGGAGGATGGCAGGTCACAGGCATAGTCCCCCGTGTTCAGCACGATTGGCTTCACTGGCCCTGTCACATCAATGATCACAGCGCGAACGCCGTTTTCCCGCAGCTCCGTCTTAGCGGAAAAATGGTGGCCCGCCGCCATGCGGTTCAAATTCTGCACCGCCGGATCGTTGTCCACTAAAACTTCCAAGGTTCCGGCCTCTTTCATGGCCTGCATCGCTTTATTCGCCTTTACCACAGGAATGGGACAGGCCTCTCCTACGGCATTCACCGTTATCTTTTCCATACGATCGCTCCTTTCGCCTATATCACATGCTCCTATTGTCTTTTATTGTAGCCGCACGGCCTTGGAATTTCAACCGCAGATTTCGATGAATGCTGCTATTTTTATAGAAAAAAGCGATACAGCGGCACGATTCTGTTAAATTCGATATATTTCCTGATATTTCTTGGATGTTCTTGACATCGCAGGCGCATCCGCATTAGAATGATAGTGTTCGTGAAAACGGATTATTAGAATGTAATTGTGAGGTCTCTCAATGAAAAAGCCTTTTGTTGCAAAAGACCAGCTGGAAGCCATCGCGGCCCAATACCCCACGCCTTTCCATATCTACGATGAAGCGGGCATTCGCGAAAACGCCCGGCGTTTGAAAGCCGCTTTCGCCTGGAATCCCGGCTTCCGGGAGTATTTTGCTGTGAAAGCCACCCCCACTCCCGCGATTTTGAAGCTGCTCCATGAAGAGGGCTGCGGCTGTGACTGCTCCTCTCTGGCGGAACTGCTGATGTCCGAAAAATGCGGCATTCGGGGCGAGGACATCATGTTTTCTTCCAACAACACGCCCGCCGAAGAATACCAGCTGGCGGACAAGCTGGGCGCCGTAATAAATCTGGACGACATCACCCATGTGGAATTTCTGGAGCAGTCCATCGGCCATATCCCCGAAAAAGTCTGTTGCCGATACAATCCCGGCGGCGTGTTTACCCTTGGCGAGACGCGCGAGGGATTTCAGGTGATGGACAACCCCGGCGACGCAAAATACGGCATGACCCGCGCGCAGATTGCCGACGCGTATCAAATGCTGAAGGCCAAGGGCACCAAGGAATTCGGGCTGCACGCGTTTTTGGCGTCCAACACCCTTTCCAACGAGTACTTCCCTTCGCTTGCCAAGGTTCTGTTCCAACTGGCGGTGGATCTGAAAGAAGAAACCGGCTGCCATATCACATTCATCGACCTCAGCGGCGGCGTGGGCGTTCCCTATCTGCCGGACGCTCCGGAAAACGACATCGCTGCCATCGGTGAGGGCGTGCGCAAGGTTTATGAAGAGGTACTGGTCCCCGCCGGGATGGGCGACGTGACGCTTTGCTGCGAACTGGGGCGGTTCATGCTGGCTCCTTACGGACATCTGGTTACCCGCGCCGTCCACGAAAAGCATATTTATAAGGAATATATCGGCGTGGACGCATGTGCCTGCAACCTGATGCGCCCCGCTATGTACGGGTCCTATCACCACATCACCGTCTGCGGCAAGGAAAACGAGCCCTGTGACCACAAGTACGATGTGGTGGGCGGTCTTTGCGAGAACAACGACAAGTTTGCCATCGATCGGATGCTCCCTAAAATCAACCGGGGTGATCTGCTGGTAATCCACGATACCGGCGCTCACGGCTTTTCCATGGGCTACAACTACAACGGCAAGCTCCGCTCCGCCGAACTTCTTCTGAAGGAAGACGGCTCCGTCGAGCTGATCCGCCGGGCAGAAACCGTGGAGGACTATTTTTCCACGCTGGTCTGGTAAGCGCAATTTTTTCAAAGCACCTCTGTTTTTGCAGTCCTTTTGAAAACGATTCCGAATAACGTGCAGGGCGTCATCGTAAAAACGATGACGCCCTTGCTTTTTATCGGTAGCAACCGTCTTTCTGCTAAATGGCAATTTAGCGGAATAAAATCACATTCCTTTTATGTTGCTCTTTTCCATGATGAAGTTGGTGAGTTGAATCCCATTGCGATCAACCTGATTTGTGCGGATCGCACGATAACCCCGCTTTTCAAAAAATGATTTGGCAGTCAACGATGCGTGTGTCGTGAAAAAAGAAACGCCTTGCCGGGCAGCCTGTTGCTCAAGCTCATTTACAATCGCTGAGGCAATCCCTTTTCCTTGATAATTCTTGTGGACATACAGTCTGTCCAGATAACCATTCGAATCCATATCGCCAAACCCCACAATGGTGCTGCCCTCTTCAGCCACAAGGGTGTTGTGTTCTAAAAAAGATTGATCCCAAGCAGACCTGTCTATGTTCCCCGTTGCCCAAGCGTCCAGCTGCGGTTTGGTGTAATCCTTTGCATTGATCGTGTGAACTGTGGTGTAAAATAATTCCGCAATCTCAGCGCAGTCTGTCGGTTGGTATTTTCTTAATTTCACAGGCACACCTCTTGCGCCCTGTTCCCTACAAAACCGGTTGCTCTCTTCATAAAACTCCGGTTTCCTTCAGCATAACCGCCGCGGCCAGCGCCAGCAGTACCGTCAGCGCGCCCTGCCCCACCAACCGGTTCCCGGAGATCACGTCCTTGCCCCCGTCCTGACGGCAGGCAATCATCAAAAACAGCGTTGCAATTGAAAGTGCCGCCGCGCCCACGGCCACAATTCCGGTCAAAAGGCTGGGCAGGCGCAGTCCCCGCCCCAGAAAATAAAAGATCAGTCCGGCGGCGGAAACAATGCTCCCCGCGTCCATCAACCTTTTTTTCTTCGTAAAATCTTCTTTCATTTCCATCTCTCCGGCAACTTTATTTTGTTTTCTTCCCTTGCGCCAAAATTCAATACCCGTTGACGATGACGTTCAGCACCCGCCCCGCCACGGTCCCGGCCACAGACGCGCCGCCGCCGCCGTTTTCCACCAGCACCACAAAGGCATAGGGTGTGTCATCCCCCCGCAGAAACCCGGCGAACCAAGCGTGGGGCTTTTGATCCGTTCCCACCTCCGCCGTGCCGGACTTGGCGCAGATGTCCATATTGGGGAAGCGGTCCTTGCCATAGGTCATGGTCACGTTATTGGCCATCAGTTCTGAAAGGATATCGGCGGTTTTTCCGCTGATGAGCTGTCCGGTATGGCGTGTCAAATTCAGCGAGGTGGGAAGGCCCAGCGTATCCCGGGTCTTTAAAATCAGCTTTGGTACGGCGGCTCTGCCTCCGTTTCCAATGGCCCCCATGTAGGTCATGAGGGCGCAGGGGTTCACCGCGTCGTGGAACTGGCCCACTCCCGCCCAGCCCAGCTGGTCGTCGGTAATGTCGTCGAAATTAAAGGTGCCCTTGGCGGTGGGCAGGCCGCTGACGGAATAGCTGTCCGTCAGCCCCGCCTTTTCCGTATAAGCTTTCATCGTATCCGCACCCAGTTCCACCGCCATCTCCGCAAACGCCACGTTGCAGGAGTTGGCCAGTGCCTGCGTGAACGTCTCCTCACCGTGAGTTCCGGAGCAAACAATGGTGTCGTCTCCGATCTTCACGGACCCGGAACAGGTCCAAGTGCGGGTGCCATAGTCCGGCAGCTTTTCAATCGCCGCCGCTGCGGTCACGGTTTTAAACACCGAGCCGGGGGTAAACGTGGAGGACAGAAAGCGGTTTAAGTACGCACCCTTGTACCGATCATTCTCCAAAATATCCGACGGAACGTTCAGCGGATCGTAGCTGGGGGCGGAAACCATGCAAAGAATCTCGCCCGTTTTGTAATTGTAGACCGCCACCGTCCCGGCATGGCCATTCAGTGCTTGATACGCCTCGTAATTATACCGGGCATCCAGAGTCAGATAAAGACTGTTCCCCTGATGGGCGGAAAACGCGCCGTTGACCAAATCGTAACCGGTCAGCTTGTCGGCAAAGGCGTTCAAAACGCCGGTACCGATGTTGCCCTGCAAATCGCCCACAGCGTGCAGCGTGGACTTGCGGACCGTCTCATTTTGGTAGTAAACGCGATTTCCGTTTTCATCCACCGTGCTGAGAATGTCCCCATCCCGGTCCAGCACCGTGCCGCTGGTCAAAACGCCGGCGTTGTTGTAAAGGTGTCGGTTGAATGCAGAGGATGCCCAACTGCCGCCTTTCATCAAGAATTCTCCCACAAAAAAGGTCAGTCCCAGCATCAGCAGTCCCGCAAGAGCCAGACAGATGATCGCCCGTTTTTCAATTTTCCTCATGGCGGTTCTCCTCTCTGCGGAATTCACCCTCCCGCACCGGCTCCGTCCGGCGGCGGGCTTCCTCCGTCAGCCTGCGGCCCGGGCCCCGCCGAATGGCAAAGCTGGCATTCTCCCGGGTGTCCGTGGCCTTTAAAAAGGCCAACAGCCCCCACGCCGACATCATGGCAGACCCGCCGTTGGACACAAAGGGCAGCGTTACGCCGGTGAGCGGAAGCAGGTCCACAGACCCGAACACGTTCAGGCAGGACTGAAACACCAGCAATGATCCCGCCGCGCAGGCGGCAATCATGTAAAAGCTGGACCGTCCCACCCGGCAGGCCCGGACCGCGAACACTGCCAGCGTCACGATGGACGCCACGGCCAGTACCGCAATCACAAGCCCCCACTCTTCGCACAGCATTCCGAACACCAGATCCGTGTCTCCCGCAGGAACGCGGTGAAGCCAGCCGTTTCCGGCCCCCATGCCCACAAGGCCGCCGCTGGCGGCGGCGGACATGGTTCGGGTCTGCTGATAAGCCGCACCCACGGAGGCGTTTTGCCATGCGTGTCCCCAAGTGGCAAAGCGGCCCAAAATATACGGTTTAAACTTCATGATAATGCCTGCGCCGAACACTGCCGCGCCGCAGATCAGGCCCAGCGTGGCAAAATCTCCGGAGCGGAGATAGGCAATGACCAAAAAGGTGACAAAAAAGATGGCGGCAGTGCCAAAATCGCTCATGAGGCCCAAACACCCGATGCAAACGCCGGTAAGAACGATGAACAGCGTCAGGTTCCGCTTGCGGAACAGGCGCTCCAGCGTGGCGGACCCGGCAAAGATGTAGCAGATTTTTGCGATTTCTGAGGGCTGGAAGGAAAACGGCCCCAAAATGATCCAGTTTTTTGCACCGAACACCCGGCTGCCCAGCACCAGCGTAATCCCCAGAAGGCCAATAGCCGCCGCCGCGGAAATCCAGCGGAGCTTTTGAACCCGGCTCAAGTCCCGCAGGGAAAGCCCCAGAATGATGAACAGACCCAGCCCCAGCACCACGGCAATGAACTGCTTGAACAGGGCCTCCGGCGCGGAGGAGGCCGTGACGGAAAGAGAGAGGGTAGACAGGAAAAATGCAATCGTCTCCATCTCAAAGCCCACGCATTTGGTGGTTCGCAGCACCGCATAGTAAACCCACATCACAACCGTCAGGCCCATAAATGCCAGAGGCAGCGTGGTGGTCGTCTTTGTCCCCTCTGCCACAATCAGCTGCAGGCAGGCCAGCACCTGAAACAGCGTCAGCCACAAAAATGACGGCCAAATCGCCGCAGGCCGCTCGGCTTTTCGGCGGCGTTCCAGTTCCTCCCGCTCTCCCACGGTCTGGGGCAGAAAAATCAGCGGCACGCCGCCCAGCGTAATGGTGTCTCCCATTTTGATCGGTGCGGAAGTCGAGACTGCCTCGCCGTTGACCGCAGTTCCGCCCTTGGAATCTAAATCGTACAGCGTCCAGTCCCCCGCCTCGCCCCGGCACAATGCCGCGTGCTGCCGGGAAATGCTGGGATACGTCAAGAGCACGTCCGCCGTTTTGCTCCGGCCGATAATATTCTCCCAGTGGGTCAGAGGGATGGGCGCGCCGTTGGGCAGACTCAGCTGTCCCCATGTTTCCGGCGTATGGGGGATTTTCAACAGCCCCCGAATGGCCCGCGCCAAAATAAGTACCGCCAGCACTGGGAATAAAAAGCGTACCACCGCGGAAAACCATGTCCCCGCCAGCGGATAGGCGGCAAGCACTGCCGTCAGGGCATCCAGCAAAGACTGCAAAGCAGACATCGCGCCGCCTCCTTCTCAAATAATTTTGTAATTATTATAACATTTGGCACAAACTATGTACAGCGTTTTCCCCATTTCCTGATTTTTCATTGTCATTTTTTTCGGTTTCTCTTGACCTCATTAGAATATTGCAGTAAAATATTAAATCGTATATGAAAAAGTGGGAGGGACCTGCCGCCCTCATTTTCTTTGATTTTTAACGGAAAGGCCGATCAACATGATTCATCCCTACAAGACGAGGGAAGGCGGCGCAACCGTCACCATCTTCGTCCCCTACGACTGCCACAACCACTGTCCCTTCTGCATCAACAAGGGGGAGTACGCTGACCTGACGGGGTTCTCCGCGGAGAAAATCTGTCAGAGTATAGACAAAATGGACGCCATCACGCCGGAATGCGACTTTGTTTTCACCGGCGGAGAGCCGCTGGCGGACCTGAGCGCTCTGCAAGGCATGCTGGACCACATTCCTTCCACACACAAGATTTATATCAACACCACCCTGCCGGTTTCCGAGCATCAATCGGAGGAGGACATTGTGGAGTTTACCCGCCGCAACCGGGACAAAATCACCTGCATCAATGTTTCCCGCCACATGCAGAAATACGTGGTAGAGTCCAACGACGCGCTGTTGAGCCGTCTGGCGGTTCCCTTCCGCATCAACTGCGTGCTGTACAAGGACTATCCCAAGGCGGATTTGATCCCCTATCTGGAGCGGTTCCGCAAAATTCCCGGGGCCAACATCCAGTTCCGCTTTGATTACACCGCCACCACGCCGGACAACCTCTATGACGAGGAAGATGACATGATCCTCCACGATCTGAAAAAGATCTCCCGGTACACCGGACTGGACGGCTGCCGGATGCGCTGCGGGTTCCACTTCGACTACAAGGGTATGGAGCTGACCTATCACAAGACTCTGCCCTATTCCACGATTGTGGAGCAGGACAGCCGGGACGGTGTGACCTATGATATCCTGTACGATATTCTTATCAAGCAAAACGGCGACATCCACGCCGATTGGGATGGCACAAAGCTGGACGTGAACGCCTATGCAAACGTGGTGTTTGAACCTTATGACCTGCGCTGGCGGGAAAAAATTGCATCTTGATACTCCAAAGTGGGAGCCTGCCGGCTCCCACTTTTTACTTACTACACATAAGGGAGAAATTTACCATGAAAGAGATTCAAACCGTTGGTATTGTGGGTCTGGGCGCGCTGGGCGTTATTTTCGCCCACCAACTCACGCAGGGCGCAGGCTTTGAACAAGTGAAGGTGCTGGCAGACACACAGCGAACCGCCCGCTATGAAAAGGAGGGCATCTTCCTCAACGGCGAACGCTGCGCTTTTCACTATGCCGACACGGCGGCGCAGACCGAGCCGTTAGACCTTTTGCTGTTTGCGGTGAAGTTCGGGGCGCTGGAGAGCGCCATCGAGGAGTGCCGCCATCTGGTGGGACCGGACACCACCATCATTTCCGCCCTCAACGGCATCTCCAGCGAACAGGTGCTGTCTGACGCGTTTGGGAAAGAGAAGATCGTCTGGTGTGTCGCCCAAAAGATGTCCGCTGTGAAAGAGGGCAACCGGGCCACCTGCCCCGTGTTCGGTGAGCTGGCGCTCGGTGTTCCCGCCGGGCAGGATGATTCCCGTCTCCGGGCACTGACCGCTTTCTTCGACCGGGTACATTTCCCCTATTCCCTGCCGCAGAACATACAGGTCCACATGTGGAGCAAGCTGCTTTGCAATACCGGATGTAATCAATCAGCTATGGTATTCCAGTGCGGATACAGAAACTTGCAGATTCCCGGTCCGGCTCGGGATGCGATGCTGGGCGCCATGCAAGAGGTCGTTCAGGTGGCAAACGCTGAGGGCGTACCCCTGTCAGAGAAAGACGTACAGGAATGGGACTCTATCATCCAG
Organism: Oscillibacter ruminantium GH1; assembly: GCF_000307265.1. Taxonomy (GTDB): domain Bacteria; phylum Bacillota; class Clostridia; order Oscillospirales; family Oscillospiraceae; genus Oscillibacter; species Oscillibacter ruminantium. The sequence continues at coordinate 229,208 of NZ_DF158900.1, read as the reverse complement.
ACCTTTCCGGGTGACGGAGAACCGTCCATGCGTCAGGATGGAAAGGCCCACCGCAAAAGCGAGGTGGAACTGTTCGCCGGAACCATTCGCCGCCTCGCTGCCAAACACGGTATCCCTGTCCCGGTAAACGACTGGCTCTATCAGCAGGTACAGGAGATGGAGAGCCGGTATTAAGACTTTTTTTCCATCAAAACGTCAGCAGGCGTTTTGATGGTGACGGGATGCGCAGTCCCGCTCATGGCAGCAAGGGCCGCGCCGCACGGCGTCTTCGTCCGTCAAAGCCGGCGCGCCGCGGTGCGTATTTATAGAACTGCGCCACGTTTTTATAGAAAATTCGCGTAAGTGCGGCAAGCACTGTAAAGGAAAAGCGCCTTCTGACTGAGTTTGTTCAGTCCGAAGGCGCTTTTATTACGGTTGACGGGATTACTCAGGTTGTCAAGCGCGTGGCGCTGTCCGTTTACCAGATTCCCAGCACATGCTGCATAACAAGGCTGACGCAGGCAATGGAAACCCAGCAGCAAAAGCCCATAAAAATCGGCTTTCCGCCGGTTTTCACCAGCTTCACTACGTCCGTATTGAGTCCGATGGCGGACATTGCCATGACAATGAAGAATTTGGACAGCGTTTTCAAAGGCGCGAATACCGCCGCGTCCACTCCGGCCGCCGTACAGACCGTGGTAATGACAGAGGCCAGCACAAAGAACAGGATGAACATGGGGAACGCGCTCTTCAGACTGAAGGAATTTTCCCCTGTCCCCCCGGCCTTTTTCGCTTTGGCCGCTCTCCACAGCGCCAACACCAGTGTGATGGGGATAATGGCCAGCGTACGGGTCAGCTTGACAATGGTGGCCGCGTCCAGCGTATTGCTGCCGTGGATTCCGTCCCATGCGGCAGCCGCCGCCGTGACGGAAGAGGTATCGTTCACCGCCGTTCCCGCAAAGAGGCCGAAGCCCTCGTTGGAAAGCCCCAGCCAACCGCCCAGCGTGGGGAACAGCAGCGCGGCAATGATGTTGAACAGGAAAATGACAGAGATGGCCTGCGCAATCTCCTCGTCGTCCGCGCTAATCACCGGGGCGGTGGCGGCAATGGCAGAGCCGCCGCAGATGGAGGAACCGACGCCCACCAGCGTTGAAATGTTGGAGGGAATCCGCATCAGCTTGCACAGCGCAAAGGAAACCACCAAAGACGTGGTGATCGTCGCCACAATCACCGGCAGGGACTGCGCCCCTACTTTGGCAATCTCGGAGAGGTTCAGTCCAAAGCCCAGCAGAATCACCGCGTACTGTAAAATCTTTTTAGAGGTATAGGCGATACCGGCCTGTACCTTCGTCTTGTCCTTCCACAGCTGGGTGACCACCATGCCCATCAGGATGGCAAAGACCGGCCCGCCCACGACCGGCAACAGCTTTCCCAGCCACCACGCCGGGATGGACAGCGCCAGACACAGCACAACGCCGGGTATTTTTTCGCTCATTTTTTTCATGTACGATCCTCCTCGATTCTCAGCGGACCGATATCCACTTTCCGCTTTCATTCACTCGATTTGCAATCATACACGAAATTTTCGGCTTTGTAAATCATTTTTGCCGTTTTTCGGTGATTAAGCCAAAGATGCGGTGCATAGACCGATCGTTTTACCGTTTACCTGTTGCCGCAGGCGGCTCTCTCACTGCCGCGTCAGGTGGAAAACGGCCTCCAATACGCCGCCGCCCACTGCCAGCGCCTTGTCCGACGCGGTGAAGCAATTCGCCTCCTGCCCCCGGGGGTCCACGTCTCCAGCCTTCATCCCCTTGAAAACAGGCGTGCCGTCCGCCAGAATCCCCCGCAGAACGCCGGTAAGCGTACAGTGCATGGGTAACCCTTCCACCTCCCCGGCCACATCGCCCTCCGTGACCATTGCGCCGATATCCAGTCTTTGATGAAACACGCCGTCCGCCGGTGCCCGGAGAACCCGTTCGCCGGAAAAACCGCCGATCAGACCGGGAATCCCCGTGTTGGGCAGGGCTGAGCCGGTGTAATACGTCCGGCCCAGCGTGTGGCCCCGCATAGTCTCCACCACTGCGTGGCAGTCCACTCCCGCTGTGAAACCGGGGCCCACCGCCACCACCACAGGCGCATCCGTAATCGTTGTCCCCAGATTCTTTTTGGCAAGGATCGCATCCACCACCGCATCGGGCCGCAACTGGGGGATACACTTCCCCTCTGCGTCCGGCAGGACGGGAATTACCCCCTCCTTTAATAAGGCAAGCGCCTTCACCGCCGTCTCCGCCCGGACCGCCGTCACATCCTCCACTGTGGCCCGCCCCAGCACGATGGCCTGTGAAAAGCAGACCGTCCGCCGGATGGCGGTGGGATTGCTGAGGTCCGTCATCACCACCTGTACGCCGCTGCGCCACAGGCGCAGTGCAATCCCCGTGGCAATATCTCCCGCACCGCGAATCACTGTCAGCATGACCAGTCTCTCTTTCTCCGCCCAAGGCGGTCAAAAAATTTCTCCAAGGAGCAGGGAGCCTGCCACCGCGGGACAGTCCAAAAGCTCCGCCAGTTTTTTCGCCTCTTCAATCGCCAGCTCCGCTTGATTAATCAGCACGCGCCGATGCAACTTTTCCGCCCGCAAAACCGCGGCGGCGATCTCTGGGGTAACAACCTCCGTCTCCGCCGCGCCAGCCAGCTCCGCATAGCGCTCCGGTCGATGCGCCGCCTCTTGAATGGGACATCCAAAGCCGGACGCACCCACCACGCAGATTGTCTGCATAGCCTCCATCGGAATCACCGGCTCATGGGGCGCGTGGGCCTTCATGGGGCGGTGGGCCGAGCCGTCGGCCTCCACCAGCACATAATCGAACAGCGCCGCAAGCCGCGCCATCGGAACCGCCGGAACAGTCAGCTTTCCGTTTTCCAGCAGCGTCCCGGTGCAAATCAAGCCGCTTTTTTCCCGCGCGGCCAGAAGTGCGTCTTCCTCCGCCTCTGTGACACAGGGCAGATCGTCAAACGGAAAGATCCGCGTGGTTGTACACAGCAGCACGCTGCCACCCGTCTCCGACAATTCTTCTCCCAGCGTTCGCAAAAGCGCGGTCTTTCCACCGCCGCCGATCACGGCGGTAACACCGGGGTGAATCTCCAGAACACGCGTCCAGTCCATCGTCGTTTTCCTTCCTTCGTTCTCTTTTCAAAAGAATAACACTTCCCCGCACCTCCGTCAAGGCAGAGCAGCTTCTCTTTTCTTGACTTCTTTTGACAGAAATGATAAACTGTTTTCGTTCATCCCACTTGAGTATCACGGAGGCGTTTATGCAGGACAACTGCGGGCGGACAATTCGATATCTGCGGCTGTCGGTGACGGATCTGTGCAATTATCGCTGCCGGTATTGTATGCCGGAGGCGGGCGTTGAAAAGCGGGCGCATCGAGACATTTTGTCCGTGGAAGAATGCGTGGAAATTGGCCGGGCGGCAGTGAACTGCGGCGTGAAAAAAATCCGGCTTACCGGCGGCGAACCGCTGGTTCGGCGTGGAATTTTAGATATCTGCCGGGGACTTTCCGCCATTGAAGGTCTTGAGGAACTGTGCATGACCACCAACGGAAGTCTCTTGCCTCAGTTGGCCGCGGTGCTTAAAGAAGCCGGCGTGAGCCGCCTGAACGTGAGTTTGGATACCCTTTATCCGGATCGTTTTTCCAGCATTACCCGCTGCGGCTGTCTTGCCGACGTGCTGGCGGGATTGGAGGCGGCGGAACGAGCCAGATTTACACATTTAAAATGCAATGTGGTTCTGATCGGCGGTCTGAATGACGACGAGATCGGAGACTTCGTTGCTTTAACGGAGCACCACCCATGGGAAATTCGTTTTATCGAACTAATGCCCATGGGGCAGTGCGCCGATTGGGAGCAGCATTGCTTTCTCCCGGCGGAGGAGGTTCTGCGGCGCGTCCCGGCCTTGCGGCCCTGCGAATCTTCCGGTACGGCGGCGCGTTACCGCGTTCCCGGCTGGAGAGGAACCGTGGGGTTGATCGAACCCATGAGCCACCGCTTTTGCAGCCGGTGCGACCGGATTCGGGTCACGGCGGACGGGAAATTGAAGCCCTGCCTCCACAGCGACGCAGAGCTTTCCCTTCGCGGACTCCACGGTGCGGAATTGGAAAACGCGATCCGGCGGGGCATTGCCCAAAAGCCGGAGCAGCACCACCTGACGGACGGCGGCAGCGACACGAGCAGAAATATGAACGAGATCGGCGGCTAGCGGAGGAGCAAACTGCGCTCCACGCACTTCCGGCTCTGCCGAAAGCTTGTGCCGCTCCGTTGCTCCTCCGCTTTCACGGAAAAGCCCCTGGACTTTTCCGTGAGTAGGACGGAAGACGCGAGAACGGAGAACGCCTTGGAGCGAAGCCCACTGCATTTTTCCGCAAGACAAAACGCAAAAAGGAGCGCCCTCATGGACACTGAACACGAACTGACGCATTTCAACGAGCAGGGCCGCGCACATATGGTGGATGTAGGAATGAAACCCGTTACCCAACGGGAAGCTCTGGCGGGCGGCGAAATTCTCGTCTCTCCCGAAGTCCTGCAAAAAATTAAAGACGGTACGATGAAAAAGGGCGACGTGCTGGCAGTGGCTCAAGTGGCGGGCATTATGGCCGCCAAGCGGAATTGGGAACTGATCCCCATGTGCCACCCCCTGCCCCTGACAAAAATCGATGTTGCCTTTCACTTGAGCAAAAATCCTTGCCGCGTGGAAATCTTAGCGACAGTGGCTTGCAGCGGCGTGACCGGCGTTGAAATGGAGGCGCTGACTGCCGTTTCTGTGGCGGCGCTGACGATTTACGACATGTGCAAGGCCGTTCAGAAGGACATGTGTATTCAAAATATCCGTCTGCTGAAAAAAACCGGTGGAAAAAGCGGCGAATACATTGCGGAGGTTTGATATGGCAAAGGTTACATCCGTCAATATCAGCGAGCAGAAAGGAATGCAGAAGCATCCCGTTTCTGAGATTCTTCTGAAAATGCGACACGGCATCGTAGGCGACGCTCACGCCGGAGACTGGCACCGTCAGATTTCCCTGCTGGCGGAGGAGAGCGTGGACACTATGCGCGCCGCCTGCCCCATTCCCCTGACCGACGGGGTGTTTGCGGAAAACATCAACACCGTGGGCATTGATTTGAAGCACCTGCCTGTGGGAACCCATCTGCGCATTGGGGAAACCGAGGTGGAAGTCACGCAGATCGGCAAGGAGTGCCACAATGACTGCGCCATTAAAAAGGCCGTGGGCAAATGCGTGATGCCCACCGAGGGCATTTTTGCCGTGGTCGTGCGGGAGGGAACGGTTCGCTCCGGCGACGAAATTGAAATTCTGGAGGCGAGGGCATGAAGCTCATCAAAACGCAAGAGGCCGTGGGCCATGTCCTGTGCCATGATCTGACACAAATCATTCCGGGTGAATTCAAGGGCGCCCGCTTTCGCAAGGGCCATGTGGTCACGGAGGAGGATATCCCCGTGCTTCTCTCCATGGGTAAGGAAAATCTGTATGTTTGGGAGCTGCACCCCGGAATGCTCCACGAGGACGACGCAGCTATGCGTCTGTGCGGACTGTCCATGGGGCAAAATATCCGCCGGACCGAGGACATCAAAGAGGGCAAGATCGAGCTGTTCGCGGAGTGCGACGGGTATTTCACCGTGGATGTGGAAAAGCTCAACGCGGTTAATTCCGTCCCGGACGTGATGCTGGCCACCCGCAAGGGCGGCACGGCGGTGAAAGCAGGAGACAAGCTGGCGGGCATGCGGGTCATTCCTCTGGTGGTTTCGGAAACCACGCTGGAAGAAGCCGAGGAAGCTGCGGGAGCCGCGCCTCTGCTGAACGTTCTCCCCTTCAAGCTGAAAACCGCAGGCATTGTTACCACCGGCAGCGAGGTCAAAAAAGGGCTGATCGAGGACAAATTTACCCCGGCGGTAAAGCGGAAACTGGAAGCTGTGGGCATTGAAACGGTTGCGCAGATTTTCTCCGGCGACGGGGTGGAAAATGTGGCCATCGCCATCAATCAGATGCGAGCCAAAGGCGTGGATCTGGTGCTGTGTACCGGTGGAATGAGCGTGGATCCTGACGACAACACCCCCGGCGGCATCAAGGCCGCAGGGGCGGAAATCGTAACCTACGGCGCGCCCGTCCTGCCCGGTGCCATGTTCCTGTTGGGCTATTTTTCAGACGGCACGCCCGTGATGGGCCTGCCCGGCTGTGTCATGTTTGCCGGAGCCACGGTGTTTGATTTGGTTCTGCCGCCGGTGGCGGCGGGCGTCCCCGTCTCCCGGAGCGATATTGTGGCGCTGGGCAACGGCGGTCTGTGCCTTGGATGCAAACCCTGCCACTGGCCGGACTGTCCATTTGGAAAATAAGGAATTTCGCGCCCTGTTTGGGCGCGAAGTTTTCCCCAGTCGTTCACCTCGAAAAAGTACCACGGTCTGCAATCTCCCTCGGGAGTTCAGATAGGAAACGCTCTGATTTGGAGCGCCACCAACATAAGAAAGGAAGTTTTGTACACATGAAAAAAGCACTTGCACTGACCTTGGCTCTGGCCATGTCTCTGGCTCTGGCCGCCTGCGGCGCGACCGCTCCCGCAGCATCCTCCGGTTCCGCGTCCGGCTCCGGTTCGGCATCTTCCGCTCCCGCAGGCGAGCCGGTGGAAATCATCGTCTTTGCCGCCGCATCCATGACGGAAACCATCGACCAGATCATCGAAGCCTATAAAACCGTAGCCCCCAACGTAACCGTGATCCCCACCTATGAGTCCTCCGGCACCCTGCTGACCCAGATCAAAGAAGGCGCGGACTGCGATCTCTTCATCTCCGCCGCCCAGAAGCAGATGAACGCGCTGGACGGTTCCTTGAAGGACGATGCGGACAAGAATCCCGACGGTCTGGATATGATCGACGCCTCCACCCGCATCAACCTGCTGGAAAACAAGGTGACGCTGGTGGTTCCCGAAGGCAATCCCAAGGGAATTGAGAGCTTTGACCAGCTGGCCGAGCACCTGAAGAGCGGCGACATTCTGCTGGCGATGGGCAACAGCGACGTGCCCGTGGGCCAGTACACCCAGAAGATTTTCTCTTTCTACGGGCTTGAGGAAGACGCACTGAACACCGCCGGCGTTCTGACTTACGGCTCCAACGTGAAGGAAGTCACCACGCAGGTCAGCGAGGGAACTGTGGACTGCGGCGTGATCTATGCCACAGACGCCGCCTCCGCCGGTCTTACCGTGGTGGACAGCGCCACCGCCGAGATGTGCGGTCAGGTGATCTACCCCGCCGCCGTTCTGTCCGGTTCTCAGCATCCCGCTGAGGCAAAGGCATTCCTCGATTATCTGACCACCGCTGAGAGCGCCGCGATTTTTGAATCCGTGGGTTTCACGGTTGTGAAGTAATTTAAAATCTGGTAAACTGAAAGCCGGGCAGAAGTTCTGCCCGGCCTTTCAGTATCATTCAGGAGGTTCCCCATGGACTGGTATCCCCTTTATAACTCCCTGCGTATCTCCGCCATCTCCACGGTTGCCGTGTTTTTTCTAGGGCTTTTGGCGGCTTATTACATTGCCCGCCTGCCCCGCCTTGTAAAGGGCGTGCTGGACGTGGTGCTGACGCTGCCGCTGGTTCTGCCGCCCACGGTGGTCGGGTATCTTCTGCTGCGTCTGCTGGGTCCAAACCGCGTGGTTGGCGGTTGGTTTCTGGCCCACTTCGACACGAAGCTGGTCATGACTTGGTGGAGCGCCATTTTCGCCACGGTGGTGGTGGCCTTTCCCCTGATGTACCGCACGGCCCGGGGCGCCTTTGAGTCCTTTGACGAGACGCTGGCGGACGCGGGACGGACGCTGGGCCTTTCCAATTCGTATATTTTCTGGCGTGTGCGGATGCCCTATTGCAAGCAGGGAATCTTGGCGGGGACCGTGCTGGCCTTTGCCCGTGCACTGGGGGAATACGGCGCCACGTCCATGATCGCCGGGTACACACCCGGACGCACCGCCACCATCTCCACCACCGTTTATCAGCTCTGGCGCACCGGGGACGATGCGGGAGCCACCCAATGGGTGCTGGTGAATCTGGCCATCTCCGCCGTGGTGCTGCTGGCGGTAAATCTGCTGGAATCCCGGCAGAGAGGAGGGCGGCGCTGATGCTTCACGTCGATATTCGCAAGCGCATGGGCTCTTTTCTGCTGGAATCCCAGTTCTCTGCGGAAAACGAGGCTCTGGCGCTTCTGGGTGCCTCCGGCTGCGGCAAATCCGTGACACTCAAGTGCATCGCGGGCATTCTCCGCCCGGACGAGGGCCGAATTGAGCTGGATGGACAAGTGCTGTTCGACAGCGCTGGGAAAATTGATCTTCCTCCTCAAAAGCGAAACGTTGGGTATCTCTTTCAGCAGTACGCTCTCTTCCCCAACATGACGGTGGCGCAAAATATCGCCGTGGCCGTTCGGGACAGCACATCACGCGAGACTGCCGTGGCGGAAAAGCTGCGCCAGTTCCGACTGGAGGACGTGGCCGCCAAGCGGCCCGCCGCCCTTTCCGGGGGGCAGCAGCAGCGCGCGGCGCTGGCCCGTATTTTCGCCTCGCAGCCCCAGGCAATCCTGCTGGACGAGCCGTTTTCCGCATTGGACAGCTACCTGAAATACCAGCTGGAGCTGGAGCTTTCGGAAACCCTTGCCGCCTTTCCCGGCACGGTGCTGTGGGTCACTCACGACCGGGGCGAGGCTTGGCGCAACTGCCGTCGGGTCTGTGTGATGGACGGCGGGCATACGCAGCCAGTTCAGTCCCGCGAGGCGCTGTTCCTTGCTCCGGGAACGGAGTCCGCCGCCCGGCTATCCGGCTGCAAGAACTTTGCCGCCGCAAGCCCTAAGGACGAGGATGTTTTCCTACCTGAATGGGGATTGACGCTCTCCTGCCGCCGTGCCGTCCCGCCGAAGACCACCGTGGCAGGCATCCGGTCCCACCACGTCCACTTTGCCGCGAAGGATGAGGTAAATTCCTTTTCCTGCAATGTGGTGAAGGTGATCGACGACGTGTTCAGTTCCATCGTCCTGCTGCTGCCCTCCGGTTCGGCGATAGACGCGCCGCTGCTGCGGATGGAGCTTGACAAGGCCGCGTGGGGGGCTCATGATGGAGAAAAAACTGTCACCGTCGCCGTCCGGCCCGAAGATATTTTGCTACTGCAAAAATCTTGAGGTGATACTACAAAATCTTTGCAAAATACCGCAGGCGTATTGTGCTGTGTCGCCCTAAATACACTTACACGCTGCGCGCCGCTTACTCGGCGCGGGTCAGGAGGATTCAATGAATTGGAAAGCCGCGGTTTTGACCGTCAGTGATCGCAGTTCCCGGGGAGAGCGCCCCGACGAGGGCGGGCCTCTGATTTCCGCTCTGCTGCAAGACGCGGGCTATGAAGTTTTGCGTACCGCCATCGTCCCGGATGAGCAGGCGGAGATCGCCCGTTTTCTGCGGGAATGGGCGGACATAGGAGAGGTGCAGCTGATCCTCACCACCGGCGGAACCGGCTTTGCTCCCCGGGATGTAACGCCGGAAGCAACCTGCTCCGTCTGTCAGCGTATGACGCCCGGCATCCCGGAGGCCATGCGGGCCGCCTCTCTTGCAATCACGCCCCGGGCCATGCTGTCCCGGGCGGCGGCGGGCATCCGAGGTGGGACTCTGATCGTGAACCTGCCGGGAAGCCCCAAGGCGGCCAAGGAGAATCTGGAGGCCGTTCTTCCCACGCTGGGCCACGGGCTGCAAATGCTCTCCGGCGAAGCGGCGGACTGTGCCAAATTAACGGACTGAGTAAACGAAGCCAACGCGGCTCTGCTGAATGGGCGGAGCCGCGTTTGTGTCCTTGCCAGTCACCCGCAGGCGTGCTATAATGACAGTATCCTCGTAACCTGTATCGCTGCGGCCCTCCCTTTCCGATAAACGCACGAAATTTTTAAATCGGAGTACCGCGCGGATTTGACGCAAATCAGGAGGTTTTTTATGGATGCAAACGCGCGGTCTTTGGACTACCTGCGCTGTGGAACGCCTATGGTCTTTAGGATGCGCAAGGATTTTACCACCGACCCCCGCTCCGTGTTCTTCTGTGACGAGGGCCCGGAGCTGGATCTCTATATCTGCCCGAAATGCCGCAAGGTGGAGTTTTATGACTGTAGCAGCGTTCTCCCGGAACCTGTTCCCGCAAAAACGACAAATCCGTATTACGTACCGGGGAACAGCGCGCACATCACCTGTCCCCGCTGCAAAAAGGAACATCCCCGGAATGATGAAATCTGCCCGCTGTGCGGCCTTCCCAAAGCCTATTTGGACAGCCCCACGGAAGATGACACAGCGATTTCCGCAGCTTCTGAAGCGCCCGAACCTGCGAAACCGGTCAAGTCGGAAAAGAAACCGCTTCGCTTCAAAAAAATATGGGGCGACAAGGACCCCTGGGACTGAGTTGCTCAAATATTCACTGATGAAAGGACCTCACATGCTGAAAATTGGATGTCATCTCTCCTCCTCCAAGGGTTTTTTGTCCATGGGGAAAACGGCGGTGGAAATCGGCGCCAACACCTTCCAGTTCTTTACCCGCAACCCCCGGGGCGGAGCGGCAAAACCGCTGAACGAGGCGGATATCGCCGCTTACCGCGCCTTTGCGGAAGAACACGGCCTGTTCCCCATTCTGGCCCACGCGCCTTATACGCTGAACTGCTGCGCCGCTGATCCCGGACTTCGGGAATTTGCCCTAAATACCATGGCGGACGATCTTGCGCGGCTGGAGCACCTCCCCGGCAGTCTCTATAACTTCCATCCCGGCAGCCATGTCAAGCAGGGGCTCGACGTGGGCGTTGCTCTGATTGCGGAGGCGCTGAACGCGGTTCTGCGGCCCGGACAATCCACCACGGTACTTCTTGAGACGATGGCGGGCAAGGGCAGCGAGGTGGGCCGCACTTTTGAGGAACTGCGGTCCATTATTGACCGCGTGGAGCACCCGGAGCTTTTGGGCGTGTGTCTGGACACCTGCCACGTCTACGACGGCGGATATGATCTGGTAAACGATCTGGACGGCGTGCTGAATGCCTTTGAGCGGACCGTGGGCCTTGACCGTCTGCGGGCCATCCACTTGAACGACAGCAAAAATCCGTTTTCCAGCCACAAGGACCGCCATGAAAAAATAGGGGAGGGCAGCATTGGCCTTTCGGCCTTCACGGCCCTCATCAATCATCCCAGCCTTCGAAACCTGCCCTTCTATCTGGAAACACCACAGGAGGATGTGAGCGGATACGGACGGGAAATTTCTCTGCTGAAAAGCGTATATCAAGACTGAAGGTTCGCAAGAGGCCCAACGGCGTTTCGCCGCCCCGTTCTTCGCAAGAGTGGTTTATCGTCCCAGTCTTTGAACAAAAATGGCCGCCCTGTTGGGCGGCCATTTCTTTCTTTTTGGAAAATAGGTGTTCCGCATTTTCAGTGAGCCGCACTCACAGCTTCTCTTCCCACTGGCTCTCGCGGAAGCCTACCAATACAAATTCATCTCCCACGAGAATGGGACGCTTCACCAACATTCCATCTGTCGCCAGCAAGGCAAACTGCTCGTCCTCACTCATGTCCGTCAGCTTTGCGGAAAGCCCTAGCGCCTTATAGACAAGGCCGCTGGTATTGAAAAAGCGTTTTAGCGGCAAGCCGCTTTTAGCGTGCCATGCCCGCAGCTCCGCCTCCGTAGGCCGCTCCTCCTTAATGTCCCTCGAATCGTAGGAAAGCCCTCGCGCGTCCAGTAACACCTTTGCCTTTGCGCAAGTGGAGCATTTTGGATAACATACAAACAACATCTCTCGAATTCCTCCCGTCAATTTCATGGAAAGCCGCGTATAGCCAGTCAGGTCTAAGCAGTCCGGGGCCTGTCCCAAAAGCAGACGCTCCTTCTCCGCACGGCTCAGATGCTTGATGCGATATTCCAGCCGGGATGCGGCGGAGCGATCTGCCGCCGTCCACGCGCCCTCCATTTGAACAGCGCGGTGAGCGATGGTATATTTTGCACCCTTTCCACCCTGTCCTTGATGCTCCGCAAGGCGGCGGGTCAGGTCGGTGGTGATGCCGGCATAAAGGGAACCATCCCCACAGCGCAGCAAATACACGTAATACATCTCGCCGTTTCCACCCCGTCCACTCATCTCGTTGCTGGTATTGTAGCATAAAACCCACCTGTGATGCAAGATTCCCCACAACCGGAAAGGTTTCTTATGGAAAATGGGACCAATTCTTGCAGGGCAAAGCAAAAGCCCTTTCCCATGGGCAAACCACATGGGAAAGAGCTTTTAGACTATTTGTTAGGGAGATTGAACGCTTTACTTCACAAGTTCAATAATGGCCGTCTCAGCGGCATCGCCGCGACGGACGCCGGTACGAACGATGCGGGTATAACCGCCGTTGCGCTCCGCATAGGTGGGGGCAAGCTCCTTGAAGATCTTCTTGCACACATCCTCGCGGGTGATAAAGCTCATGGCCTGACGATAAGCAGCCAGATCATTCTTCTTCCCCAAGGTAATCATCTTCTCGGCCAAAGGCTTGATCTCCTTGGCACGGGTAACGGTGGTTTCCATGGTGCCTTTGTCCAGGAAATCGGTGACCTGCTGGCGAAGCATCGCCATACGCTGGTCCGTTGTCTTACCGAGTTTACGGGTTCCGGGCATTTCGGTATTCCTCCTTATCGGGAATTTTCTGCCCCGGCGGTCTCCCGCCGGGCATTAAAAAGTCAGTTGTTCTCTTCGTCTGCCAGAGACAGACCCATCATGGCCAGCTTATTGATCACTTCCTCAAGGGACTTGCGGCCCAGATTACGAACCTTCATCATCTCGTCTTCGGTCTTGGAGATCAAGTCCTCGACGGTGTTGATGTTGGCGCGCTTGAGGCAGTTAAAGCTGCGCACGCTGAGATCCAGCTCTTCAATGGTCATCTCCAAAACCTTGTCCCTCTGCGTCTCACCCTTTTCCACCACCGTGGGCTTGCTGCCCACGTTCTCAGAGAGATCGGTGAACAGGGTGAAGTGATCGCAGAGAATCTTGGCACCCAAGGACACAGCGTCCCGGGCGGAAATAGTTCCATCGGTCCAGACTTCCAGCGTCAGCTTGTCGAAGTCGCTGGACGTACCCACGCGGGTGGGCTCCACAGTGTAGTTGACTTTATACACCGGGGTATAGATCGAATCAATGGGGATCACGCCGATCACCTGCTGGCTCATGGACTGCTTGTTCTTGTCCGCAGACACATAACCCCGGCCGTGAGACAGGGTGATTTCCATATTCAGCGTTGCGCCGTTATCCAGCGTGGCAATGTGGAGCTCGGGATTCAGGACCTCCACCTCGCCGTCAGCCTTGATATCCCCGGCAGTGACCTCACAGGGGCCAACTGCCTCGACATAGACCGTCTTCCCGCTCTCGCCGTGGAGTTTGGTCAGAAGGCCCTTGATATTCAGGACGATCTCCGTCACATCCTCCTTGACTCCGGGGATGGTGGAAAATTCGTGCTGGACGCCGGCGATCTTGATGGAGGTCGCAGCGGTGCCGGGCAAAGACGACAACATAATGCGGCGAAGCGCATTGCCCAGCGTGGTGCCATAGCCCCGCTCCAGCGGCTCCACCACGTACTTACCGTAGGTGATATCACCGGGAGCTTCGATACACTCGATCTGGGGCTTTTCGATTTCGATCATGCAGTTACCCTCCTTCATCTTCTCATTGCAGCCAAGCTAAACAGCAGGCTGCGTTCGGTTCCTGTCATCTTTGAGGGCGTCCTCCAATTACTTGGAGTACAACTCGACGATGAGGTGTTCCTCAATGGGAAGATCGATATCCTCGCGGGTGGGCATCCGAGTAACAGTGCCCTTGAGGGTATTCTTCTCACGCTCCAGCCATGCGGGCAGCAGGAACATCACGGCGTTCTCACCAACCAGACGCTTGAACGCAACAGAGGAGCGGCTGGATTCCACAACCTCGATCACGTCTCCGGCCTTAACCAAATAAGAAGCGATGTTAACCTTCTTACCGTTGACGGTGAAGTGCCCATGGCTCACCAGCTGACGGGCCTCACGGCGAGTCATGGCAAAGCCCATACGGTACACAACGTTGTCCAAACGGCGCTCCACGGTGATCAGCAGGTTGTCGCCGGTCTTGCCCGGGGTCGCCACAGCCGCTTCATAGTAGCTGTGGAACTGCTTTTCCAGAATGCCGTAAATAAACTTGACCTTCTGCTTCTCGTTCATCTGGGTCGCGTATTCGCTCTTCTTCTTTCTCATCTGGCCGCCGGGATTACGCTTTGTGTCTTTCTTGGCGTAACCCATCACGGCAGGAGAAATGCCCAGAGTCTTGCAGCGCTTGGCAATGGGCTGCATATTCTTAGCCATAAAGTTTTACCTCCTTCAAATCAGACACGGCGACGCTTCGGGGGACGGCAGCCGTTGTGGGGGATCGGGGTGACGTCCTTAATCATCGTCACTTCCAGACCCACGGCCTGCAGTGCCCGGATCGCGGCCTCGCGGCCCTGACCGGGTCCCTTCACGAAGACCTCGACGGTCTTCAGTCCGTGCTCCATGGCGGCCTTTGCCGCAGTTTCCGCTGCAGTCTGGGCCGCAAAGGGCGTGGACTTCTTGCTTCCACGGAAGCCGAGGCCGCCAGAGGAAGCCCAGGAGAGCGCATTGCCCTGCGAATCAGTGACAGTCACCATGGTGTTATTGAAAGAAGAACGGATATGGACCTGACCACGTTCGATATTCTTCTTTTCGCGACGGCGCCGGACAACTTTCTTGCCGGCTGCTGCTTTAGCTGTTGCCATTTTCGTTCTCCTTCCTTACTTCTTCTTGTTCGCAATGGTCTTCTTAGGACCCTTGCGGGTACGCGCATTGGTCTTGCTGCGCTGTCCGCGGACAGGCAGACCTCTGCGATGACGGACGCCGCGATAGCAGCCGATCTCCGTCAGGCGCTTAATGTCCAGTGCGGTCTGGCGACGCAGGTCGCCTTCCACGGAATAGGTCTCGATAGCGTCGCGGAGCTTCTGCTCATCGGCGTCTGTCAGATCCTTCACGCGGATGTCGGGGTTGATACCCGTCTGCGCCAAGATATCCTTGGCGCTCTTTCTGCCGATTCCGTAGATATAAGTCAGTCCGATCTCGATCCGCTTATCCTTCGGCAGGTCAATGCCGGCGATACGTGCCATAGTCTTAAAGCACCTCCATATTTAATTAGCCCTGTCTCTGCTTGTGCTTGGGGTTCTCGCAAATGACCATGACCCGGCCTTTGCGGCGAATGACCTTACACTTTTCGCACATGGGCTTCACGGACGGTCTTACCTTCATTGTCTAACCATTCCTTTCAGCTTTTGTTCCCAGCCGCAAGATGCGGCGCGGGCAGTGTTGTTACTTAGTACGCCAGGTGATCCGGCCTCGGGTCAGGTCGTAGGGGGACATTTCCACCGTGACCTTGTCGCCAGGCAGGATCCTGATGAAATTCATTCTGAGTTTTCCGGAGATATGCGCTAAAATCGTGTGTCCATTGCCGATATCCACTTTGAATGTGGTGTTGGGCATGGATTCGACCACAACGCCCTCTACTTCGATCATATCGGATTTTGCCAAGCCTTATCCCTCCTGGTCCGGATGAACCTCCTCGCGGTATTCCGCGAGGGCTCTGCGAAGTTCACTGTTTGTGACTTTTTCTTCGCCCTTGATCTTTGCGGAAAGGCGGGTGTCGTCATCCGCAACAAAAAGCACGTGTCTGCGCTTTTTGCGCTTTGGCGACTCAACCTTCCGCGATTTGCCGTCTGCCAACAACAGGTACTCCCCTTCCACGCTCATCACGCAAAACAGCTTTCCCCGGTCTCTGCCGGCATTCGATCGTACAATATTAGATTTTGCGATCTCCATACGCGCTCTCTCAAATCGCAGGGGCCGTCAAAATTTCCGGCTCACCGTCGGTAATCAGGATCGTGTTTTCATAGTGGGCGGCGTTCTTTCCGTCCGCAGTGCGGACCGTCCAACCATCGCTCATTTGGTAAATGGAGGCAGAACCGCCGTTTACCATGGGTTCGACCGCAAGGGTCATTCCCCGCAAGAGTCTGGGACCCCGGCCGGGGTGACCGTAATTGGGGATTTCTGGGGATTCGTGCATGTTCGCGCCGACACCATGTCCGACGTATTCCCGCACGATGGAATACCCGCGGGATTCCACATAAGCCTGCACCGCTGCGGAGATATCTCCGATACGGTTGCCTTCTCTTGCCTGCGCAATTCCCTCGAAAAAGCTCTGTCTGGTCACATCGATCAGATCCTGAGCCTCCGGGGCAATCTGTCCGCAGGCAAAAGTTGCCGCGCAGTCGCCGTGGAACCCGCCGATGTATGCGCCCACATCCACGCTGACAATATCGCCCTCTTGCAGCACCCGTTTGCCGGGAATGCCGTGGATGATCTCGTCGTTGACGCTGATGCAGACGGACGCCGGATACCCCTGATAATGCAGGAAGGACGGCACCGCGTGCGCTTTGCGAATAAATCGCTCCACTTCGTCGTTGATCTCCTGGGTTGTTACGCCGGGCTTTACCAATTCCCCTGCCAAGGCACGGGCAGCCGCGGTAAGTTTTCCCGCTCGGCGCATCAAGTCGATCTCCTCTGAGGATTTGAGAATAATCATTCTAATCTCATCTCCCCAACGCGTGGAGGATCGCCTGTGAGGTGGCAGCCACGCTGGACTGGTTCTCCACAGACTTCAGAACGCCCCGGGACTTATAGAAGTCCTTCAGCGGCTCTGTCTCTTTGTGATAGACCTCCAAGCGGTGCTCCACCACCTCGGGGTCATCGTCGTGCCGGCGGCTCAACTTGCCGCCGCACTTGTCGCAAATGCCCTCTTTTTTCGGAGGGACAGCGACCACATGAAAGCTGGCTCCGCAGTGCTCGCACACCCGGCGGCCCGCCATGCGCTCCTCGATCTCCTGATCGGAGATCTCAATGGAAACCACATCATCAAAGTTGATTCCGGCCTTTTCAAGCGCCTCTGCCTGAGCGATGGTGCGGGGCACCCCGTCCAGAATATAGCCGCCTGCGCAATCCGCCTCCGCCAGCCGGTCCGTGATGACGCCGATAATGACGTCATCCGGAACCAGCTTGCCCGCGTCCATGAAGGCCTTTGCCTTCAGGCCGGTAGGTGTTCCATTTTTAATGGCCGCGCGGAGAATATTGCCGGTTGAAATCGTGGGAATGGAAAACTCTTTACACAGGATTTCGGCCTGTGTGCCTTTACCGGCGCCGGGAGCGCCCAATAAGATCAGTTTCATTCCATTTCGCCTCTTTCTTATTCCAGGAAGCCCTTATACTGGCGCATCAGCATCTGAGACTCCAAGGCCTGCACTGTTTCCAGCGCAACGCCGACGATAATGATGACGGAAGTACCGCCAATTCCCAGAGAGCTGCTGTTCAGGGCCTTGCCCGCAATCAGGGGGCACAGAGCCACAATGCCCAGATAGATGGCGCCAAAGAGCGTCACTTTGCTCAAAACCTTCTTAATGAAGTCCACAGTGGGCTTGCCAGGACGGAAACCGGGGATAAAGCCGCCCTGCTTTTTCAGGTTGTTGGCAATTTCTACGGGATTGAACTGAATAGTGGAGTAGAAATAGCTGAAGCCAATAATCAGGATGAAGTACACCACCATATAGAGGATGGACTTGGTATCCAGGAACTGAGACAGCGCATAGCTGAAGGTTCCCTCCTCACCCACGCCGGTAAACGCCATGATGGTGGCCGGCAGGGAGGCGATGGACTGCGCGAAGATGATGGGCAGAACGCCGGACATATTCACCTTCATGGGAAGCGTAGAGGTCTGGCCACCGTACATCTTCCGGCCCACCTGCCGCTTGGCATACTGGACGGGAATGCGGCGCTCGGCGCCGTTGATGAAGACGATGAACACAATCAGTGCCAGAATACCGACCACGATCAGTGCCACACCCCAAGGAGCCAGCGACTGATTCAGCACGTTCTGCGCCTGTGCCGCCGTATAACCGGCAGAGGTCAGCGTATCCGCGGTGAGGCTCCCGCTCCGAATGCCGGACCAAGTGCTCACGCCGGTGGCCATGCTGGACACCATGCTGGGAACGCGGGACAGGATACCTGCAAACAGGATGATGGAGATACCGTTGCCGATACCGAATTCCGTGACCTGCTCGCCCATCCACATGACGAAGGAAGAACCCGCGATAAAGGATACCATGATAACCAATGCAGCCCAAATACTGGTGTCGGTCAAAATGCCGTACCGCTTCATGATCATATAGTAGCCGAAAGCCTGCAAAATTGCAATGGCAACCGTCGCATACCGGGTGATGGACTGGATCTTCTTCCGGCCTTCCTCGCCGCCGTCCTTTGCCAGCCGCTCCAGAGCGGGAATGGCAACGGTCAGCAGCTGGATGATGATGGAGCTGTTGATATAGGGCTGAATGCTCAATGCGAAGACCGTGGCCTGGGCGAACGCGCCGCCGCTCATCACGTTATACAGTCCCAAAATTGTGGTGGACTGGCTGTTCAGATAGCTGGACAGTGTCGCCACATCCACATAGGGAACGGTGATGGCGTTACCGATGCGGAAAATGAGCAAAATCAGCAAAGTGAAAATGATCTTCTTCCGCAGCTCGGGGATACCCCATGCTTTGCGAATCGTTTGGATCACGTTACTTCACCTCGGCCTTTCCGCCGGCTGCCTCGATTGCCTCCTTGGCAGACGCGGAGAAGGCAGAGGCCTGCACCGTCACCTTCTTGGTGACCTTGCCGTTGCCCAGCACCTTGAATCCATAGGTGCATTTGGAAAGGATGCCCTTGCTCAGCAGCGCTTCTGCGGTGACGGTTTCGCCGTCTTCAAAAGCGTTCAGAGCGCTGAGATTGATGATCTCAAGGGGCTTTGCAAAGATGTTGTTGAAGCCGCGCTTAGGAACGCGGCGAGCCAGAGGCATCTGGCCGCCTTCGAATCCGACGCGGACCTTGCCGCCGGAACGGGCCTTCTGGCCCTTGTGGCCGCGGCCGCCGGTCTTGCCGTTGCCGCTGCCGGCACCCCGGCCTTTGCGGTAAGCAGACTGGACGGAGCCTTCGGCGGGAGACAGTTCGTTGAGTTTCATGTTTCCGTGCCTCCTTATTTCACTTCAGCGACCTGCAGCAGATAGCCGATCTTGGCGATCTTGCCGCGGGTCTGGTCGTTGTCGGGCTGCACGGTGATGTCACCGATCTTACGCAGGCCCAGGGAATGGGCGGTCAGAATCTGCTTTTCCAGACGACCGTTCAGGCTCTTGACGAGCTTAATATTCAAGTTTGCCATTTTAAGCCCCTCCTTAACCCACAATATCGCTGACGCTCTTGCCGCGAATACGGGCCACTTCCTCAGGTCCACGCATGGACTTCAGGCCCTCGAATGCGGCTGCAACCACGTTGTTAGCGTTGTTGGAGCGCAGGCATTTAGTACGGATATCCTTAATTCCGGCAGCTTCCACGACGGCACGAACAGCGCCGCCGGCGATCACGCCGGTACCGGGGGCTGCGGGCTTCATCAGCACGCGGCCTGCGCCGGCTTCACCGATCACCTCATGGGGAATCGTGGAACCGGACAGCGTCACGGTAATCATGTTCTTCTTTGCGGACTCCAGGCCCTTGCGAATCGCCTCGGGAACTTCGGCGGCCTTGCCCAAACCATAGCCGACCTTGCCCTTCTGATCGCCGACAACGACCAGAGCGGAGAACTTCATCACGCGGCCGCCCTTAACAGTTTTGGAAACTCGGTTGAGGGCAACAACCTTCTCGGCATACTCGCTGGGTTCTCTTTCAAATCTAGGCATGTTGTTTACCTCCTCCGATTAAAACTTCAGGCCGCCCTCGCGGGCGCCGTCGGCCAGTGCCTGAACACGGCCATGGTACAGATAACCGCCACGATCAAAAACAACGTTTTCGATCCCCTTCGCCTTGGCCCGCTCTGCAACGAGCTTGCCAACTGCGGTGGCAGCGGCGATGTTGCCGCCGTAACCAGCGATCTCTTTATCCAGAGAAGACGCGGCGACCAGAGTCTCGCCCTTCACGTCGTCGATAATCTGGGCATAGATGTTGGCCTCGCTGCGGAACACGTTCAGACGGGGAGCAGCGGCAGTGCCGGAGATTTTGGAGCGCACCCTCTTGTGGCGCTTCAGGCGCTGAGCATTGGTATTCGGTCTTTTAATCATTTCGGCACACCTCCTTACTTCTTGGCGCCGGTCTTACCAACCTTGCGGCGGATGACCTCGTCAGCATACTTGATACCCTTGCCCTTATAAGGCTCGGGAGGACGCTTCTCGCGGACTTCAGCGGCGAACTGGCCAACAGCCTGCTTGTCGCAGCCGCGAATGATAATTTTATTGGGAGCGGGAACATCAATGGTGATGCCCTCGATCTCGGAAACAATCACCTGATGGGAAAAACCAAGGTTCATGACCAGGTTCTTGCCCTCCTTGGCGACACGGTAGCCCACGCCGTTGACTTCGAGTTCTTTAGCGAACTCATTGGTCACACCCTCCACCATGTTGTGGAGCAGGGTGCGGGTCAGGCCATGCAGGGACTTGTGCAGCTTATCCTCGGAGGGACGGTCCACGGTGATCGTGTTGCCGTCCTGCTTGATGATCATTTCGGGACGCAGAGCCCGGGTCAGTTCACCCTTGGGGCCCTTGACGGTGACCACATTACCTTCGGCCACGTTGACGCTAACGCCGGCGGGAACGGTAATGGGCATTCTGCCAATTCTAGACATGATTCAGTACCCTCCTTACCAGACGAACGCCAGGACTTCGCCGCCGACATGCAGCTCGCGGGCCTTCTTGTCGGTTACAACGCCCTTAGACGTGGAAATGATCGCGATACCCAGGCCGCGGAGCACACGGGGCAGCTCCTCTGCGCCCACATAGACGCGCAGGCCGGGCTTGCTGACACGGCGGAGGCCGGTGATGACCTTCTCCTTGCCGGCATTGTACTTCAGCGTGATGTGAAGCACGCCCTGAAGGCCGTCTTCCACCATCTGAAAGCTCTTGATGTAGCCCTCATCCAGCAGAATCTGAGCAATGCTCTTCTTCATATTGGAGGCGGGGACATCAACGGTGTCGTGCTTTGCGCTGTTTGCGTTGCGGATGCGGGTCAGCATATCCGCAACCGGATCTGTGATATGCATGGATAAATCCTCCTATTTTAGAGTTACGGTCCTAAAACCGTTCAGGCAGCGAGGTATCACTATGAATGGAGCAGTCCGCTCTAGCGTGGTGCTCAATTCACAGTGACCTTTCGCCATCCTTTAACCAGAGCCTTGCGGCTCAAAGTCACAAAGTGTTGCCGGGGCAGCCTTAGAAAGACGCCTTCCGGACGCCAGGGATCTCGCCCTTGTACGCCAGCTCACGGAAGCAGATACGGCAGATGCCGTAGTCCCGGAGATAGGCGTGGGGACGGCCGCAGAGCTTGCAGCGGTTGTACTTCCGGGAAGAGAACTTCGCGGGAGCCTGCTGCTTCAAAATCATAGACTTTTTAGCCATTCTTCTCTTCCTTCCTTATTTCGCGAAGGGAGCGCCGACCTGCTCAAGCAGGGCGCGGGCTTCCTCGTCGGAGTGGGCAGTGGTGCAGATGACAACATCCATACCGCGGATCTTGTCGATCTTATCGTACTCGATCTCCGGAAAGATCAGCTGCTCCTTGATGCCCAGAGCATAGTTGCCGCGGCCATCGAAAGAGTTAGCATTGATACCCTGGAAATCACGGACGCGGGGCAGGGCCACATTGAACAGGCGGTCCAAAAACTCCCACATCTTCGCGCCGCGGAGAGTAACCTTCGCGCCAATGGGCATCTCCTCACGGAGCTTGAAGTTTGCGATGGACTTGCGGGCCTTGGTGATAATGGGCTTCTGGCCGGTGATCTGGGCCAAATCGCCCACCACGTTCTCCAGAACCTTCGCATTTTCACGAGCCTCGCCGCAGCCCACGTTCACGACAACTTTGTCGATCTTGGGGATCTGCATAACGCTCTTGTAGCCAAACTGCTTCATGAGCGCGGGAGCGACTTCGGCGGTGTACTTCTCTTTCAATCTTGCCATACTCGTCTACTCCCCTTTCTTACAGCTCGGCGCCGCAGTGCTTGCACACGCGGACGCTCTTGCCGTTTTCAATCTTGTGGGCAACGCGGGTGCCCTTGTTGCACTTGGGGCAAACCACCTGCACCTTGCTGGAGGCGATTGCCGCCTCGCGCTTGACAATGCCGCCGGTCTCGCCCTGCTTGCGGGGCTTGACGTGGCAGGTCACCATGTTGATGCCCTCCACAACGACCTTGCTGGTCTTGGGCACGCTGCCCATGACCTTACCCTGCTTGCCCCGGTCCTTGCCGGAGAGGACGACCACGGTGTCGCCCTTTTTGATATTCATAGACATATCAGGCGTCCTCCTCAAATCACTTCGGGAGCCAGGGACAGGATCTTCATATAATCCTTGTCGCGCAGCTCGCGTGCAACCGGCCCAAAGATACGGGTTCCTCTGGGATTCTGGTCGTCCTTGATGAGGACGGCAGCGTTATCGTCAAAGCGGACATAGGTGCCGTCATTACGGCGAACGCCCTTGGCGCTGCGAACGATAACGGCCTTGACCACTTCGCCCTTCTTCACGGTGCCACCGGGCTGGGCCTTCCGGACAGACGCCACGATGACGTCGCCGATGTTGCCGAACTTACGGGTGGAGCCGCCCAGAACGCGGATGCACTTGATCTCTTTGGCGCCGGTATTATCGGCAACCTTCAAATAACTTTCCTGTTGGATCATAACTCGGCACCTCCTTACTTCGCTTTTTCAATGATCTCGACCACGCGCCACCGCTTGTCCTTGGACAGGGGACGGGTCTCCATCACCTTTACCTTATCGCCAATGCCGCAGGCATTTTCCTCGTCGTGGGCCTTCAGCTTATAGGTACGGCCAACGATCTTCTTATACAGAGGATGGGCCACACGGTCTTCGATCGCCACGACCACGGTCTTGTCCATCTTATCGGACACAACCTTGCCGACTCTGGTCTTCCGGGAGGAAGTTCTCACCATTTCACTCATGTT
The DNA here is from genome assembly GCF_000307265.1 of Oscillibacter ruminantium GH1. Lineage (GTDB taxonomy): Bacteria > Bacillota > Clostridia > Oscillospirales > Oscillospiraceae > Oscillibacter > Oscillibacter ruminantium. Next base: position 206,101 of record NZ_DF158900.1, on the reverse strand, counting down.
CACTTACCTCCTTACTGCTTGTCGGAAGCTTGAAGCTCCCGCAACACGGTCTTGACTCGGGCAATATCGTGCTTGGTCTCCCGGATCTTCAGGGGATTGTCAAGCTGATTGGTGGCGTGCTGCATACGCAGGAAAAACAGATCCTTCTTCAGTCCGGTCAGCTTCTCATTGAGCTGCTCGGCATTCATCTTGCGAACTTCACTTGCCTTCATCTTACTCACCTGCTTCCTGAGCCTCCGAAGCAGTCTCGCGGACGATCAGCTTCGTCTTGATGGGCAGCTTGTGGCTGGCCAGACGCAGAGCCTCACGGGCGGTCTCTTCGGGAACACCGGCAATCTCAAACATGACACGGCCGGGCTTCACAACTGCAACCCAAAACTCGGGGGAACCTTTACCGGAACCCATACGGGTGTCGGCAGGCTTCTTCGTAACGGGCTTGTCGGGGAAGATCTTGATCCAGACCTGACCGCCACGCTTGGTGTAGCGGGTCATGGCGATACGAGCCGCCTCGATCTGGTTGCTGGTGATCCAGCCGGGCTCCATAGCCTGGAGGCCGAACTCACCGTAAGTCACCGTATTGCCGCGCATGGCCTTGCCGGTCATGCGGCCGCGGTGCACACGGCGATACTTAACTCTTTTGGGCAGAAGCATTATTCAGCTCCTCCTTCCTTCTTGGGTTCAGCGGGGGCCGCAGGGGCAGCCGCCGGACGAGGGGTGGTGTTGGTGCGGTTGAAGCCGCCCTGAGGTGCGCGGTTAAAGCCGCCCTGGCCAGCGGGGCCGCGGTTGAATCCGCCGCCCTGACCGGCAGGACCACGGTTGAAGCCGCCGCCCTGACCGGCAGGACCACGATTGAAGCCGCCGCCCTGACCGGCAGGACCACGGTTGAATCCGCCGCCCTGACCGCCACGGTTAAATCCACCGCCCTGACCTCCACGGTTGAAGCCACCGGGACGGCGATCGCCGCCACGGAAGTCGCCATCACGGCGGGGACGACGCTCACGACGCTCCTGATAGGGCTTCGTGGTGTCCATCGTACGAGGAGTGGTACGCAGGGTCTGAGAGAGAACCTCTCCCTTGTAAACCCAAACCTTCACGCCGATGCGGCCAAAGGTGGTGGCAGCCTCCGCAAAGCCGTAATCAATGTCGGCACGGATGGTCTGCAGGGGGATGGTGCCCTCGTGATAGTGCTCAACGCCCGCGATCTCGCGGCCGCCCAGACGACCAGAGCAGCAACACTTGATACCCTTGGCGCCAGCGCGCATGGCGCGAGCCATGGAGTTCTTCATCGCACGGCGATGAGAGATACGCTTCTCCAGCTGCTGTGCGATGTTCTCAGCGACCAGCTGCGCATCCATATCGGGGTTACGAACCTCGACGATGTTCAGCTTGACCTTCTTGCCCACCAGCTTTTCAACGGCCAGACGATACTGCTCGATCTGCTCGCCGCCCTTGCCGATGACCACGCCCGGACGGGCGCAGTGCAGGAAAATGGTGACCGTGTCGCTGCTGCGCTCGATCTCGATCTTGGGAACGCCCGCGCCGTACAGGGTCTTCTTCAGGTACTTGCGGATCTTCTGATCCTCAACGATCAGATCGCCGACCTTCTCATCACTGGCATACCAACGGGAATCCCAGTCTTTGATGACACCCACGCGCATGCCATGGGGATTAACTTTCTGTCCCATAAAACTGTCTCCTCCCTCTTATGCCTTTTCCGTCACGGCCAGCGTGACGTGCGAGCTTCTTTTATTGATGCGGTACGCACGGCCCTGTGCCCGGGGCATCATCCGCTTCAGGATGGGGCCGGGGGTCGCAAAGACCTCGGAGACGTACAGCTTGCTGGGGTCCATGGCGAAGTTGTTTTCCGCGTTAGCGGCAGCACTCTTCAGAAGTTTCATCAGAGGCTCAGATGCAGCCTTGGGGGTCTGCATCAAGATTGCCATGGCGGTGCCCACATCCTTGCCGCGGATCAGATCGCAAACGATCTGAATCTTGCGGGGAGCGATGCGGACATAGCGCAGATAGGCTTTAGCTTCTTTGGTTTCCATATTTCGCATCCTCCTTATTTATCTTTGGCGTGACCGCGGAAAGTCCGGGTGGGGGCAAACTCACCCAGCTTGTGGCCAACCATGTCCTCCTGGACATAGACAGGCACATGCTTGCGTCCGTCATGGACAGCAATGGTGTGGCCCACGAAAGCGGGGAAGATGGTGGAGCTGCGGCTCCAAGTCTTCAAAACCTGCTTTTCATTCTTCTTGTTCATTTCCTCGACCCGCTTAAGAAGCTCCGGGGCAACATACGGGCCTTTTTTGACAGATCTGCTCATATTCTACTTGCCTCCTTACTTCTCGTTCCGCCGCTTGACGATGAACTTGCTGGTGGGGTTCTTGCCCTTACGGGTCTTGTAACCCATCGCGGGCTTGCCCCAAGGCGTCACAGGGCCGGGACGGCCGACAGGTGCGCGGCCCTCGCCGCCGCCGTGGGGGTGGTCACAGGGGTTCATGACAGAGCCACGAACCGTGGGACGCCAACCCATGTGGCGCTTGCGGCCGGCCTTGCCGATGTTGATGTTCTCGTGCTCAATGTTACCGACCTGACCGATGGTGGCCAAGCAGTTGGTCCGCACGATCCGGACTTCGCCGGAGGGCATACGGATCTGAGCGTCGCCGCTCTCCTTAGCCATCAGCTGAGCAGAGGTACCGGCGGAGCGCACCAGCTGGGCGCCGTTGCCGGGATGGAGCTCAATGTTGTGAATCACGGTACCCACGGGAATCTTCTCGATGGGCAGCGCATTGCCCGGCAGAATGTCGGCGTCGGGACCGGTCATGATCTTGTGGCCGGCCTTCATGCCCACGGGAGCCAGGATGTAGCGCTTCTCGCCGTCCTCATACTGGATGAGGGCGATGTTGGCGCTGCGGTTGGGATCGTACTCCAGGCGCAGGACCGTGGCAGTTCCCTGCTTGTCGCGCTTGAAGTCGATGATGCGGTACTTGCGCTTATTGCCGCCGCCGCGATGGCGGACGGTGATGCGGCCATAGCTGTTGCGGCCGGAGGACTTCTTCAGAGACTCGGTGAGGCTGGGCTCGGGCTTGGCTTTCTTGTCAATGCCGTCGAAACCGGAGACCGTCATCTGTCTTCTGGAAGGCGTCGTCGGCTTAAAAGTTTTAATAGACATCGCTTAACACTCCTTCAGTTTAATCAGTTCCGGTCTTAGACCATACCCTCGAAGAACTCGATGGTCTTGGATTCGTCGCTCAGCTGGACATAGGCCTTTTTCCAGGTCTTGGTCATACCGGGACGGCCCGCTCCCTGGCGCTTTTCCTTGCCGGGGACGGTCAGCGTGTTGACGCTCTTAACCTTGACGCCGAAGATTTCCTCAACGGCCTTCTTGATCTCGACCTTGCCTGCGTCTTTGGCGACCTCGAAGACGTACTTCTTCTCGGCAGTGCCGGACATGGCGCGCTCGGTGATGATCGGGCGAATGATGATGTCGTAACTGGTAGCCATTATGCGAACACCTCCTCGATTTTGGCGAGCGCGGTCTGGTCGATGACCAGCTTCTTGGCATTCAGAATGTCATAGACGCTCAGGATGGTGGCGGTGGTGGTGGAGACGCCGGGAATGTTCCGTGCGCTCTTGATGACAACGTCGTCCTTCTCAGGGATAACCACCATGGCCTTGCCGTCGGCCTTGACGGCGTCCAGGAACTTGCGGAAGTCGGCGGTCTTGATGGCGTCCATCTTAATGGTGTCCACCACAACGATCTCGCCGTCCGCGGCCTTAGCAGACAAAACAGACTTCAGCGCCAGACGCTTCATCTTCTTGTTCAGGACATAGGAATAATCCCGGGGCTTCGGGGCAAACACGATGCCGCCGTGGGTCCACTGGGGAGAGCGGGTGGAACCCTGACGCGCGTGACCGGTGCCCTTCTGACGCCAGGGCTTTCTGCCGCCGCCGGAAACCTCGGCGCGGGTCAGGGCGCTCTGGGTACCCTGCCGGCAGTTGGCGAGGTGGTTCTTCACGGCCTCGTGGACAACGGCCTCATTCGGCTCGATGCCGAAGACGGCGTCGCTCAGAGTAACTTCGCCGACCTTTGCGCCGGACATATTCAAAACTTCAACATTAGGCATATTCTAAGCACCCCTTTCTTACTTGTTTCTTGCGGAAGCCTTCTGCGGGTTGCGGCCGGAAGCCTTCTGCGGGTTCTTGCTGATGTCAGCACCGGCCTGCTTGATCTTGTGGACCTTGACCGTGCTCTTGATGGTGACGAGGCTGCCCTTGGGTCCGGGAACAGCGCCGCAGACGACCAGCATGTTCAGCTCGGGATCGACCTTGACAACAGACAGGTTCTGCACAGTGACCTGATCCACGCCCATGTGGCCCGCACCAATCTTGCCCTTGAAAATCTTGGAAGGATCGGAAGAAGAGCCCATGGAACCTGCGTGACGGTGAACAGGGCCGCCGCCGTGGGTCATGGGAGTGCGCTGAGCGCCCCAGCGCTTGATAACGCCGGCATAGCCGTGGCCCTTGCTGGTGCCGGTCACGTCCACGAAGTCGCCAGTCTTAAAGGTGTCCGCCTTGACGAGATCGCCGATGTTCAGTTCGGCGGCATTCTCCAGCTTGAACTCCTTCAGGTGCTTCTTGGGGCTGACGCCCGCCTTGGTCAAATGGCCCATCTCGGGCTTGTTGAGCTTCCGCTCGGGCACGTCTTCATAGCCCAGCTGAACGGACTCATAGCCATCCTTTTCAGCGGTCTTCTTCATCGTGACCACGCAGGGGCCCGCTTCGATCACAGTAACGGGAATCACGTGACCGTTTTCATCAAAGATCTGGCTCATGCCGACCTTTTTGCCGATGATTGCTTTCATGTATGTTCCTCCTTAAAGGTTATTGGTCGACTTAGATACGGCTGCGCCGCATTGCTCTGCCGACATGACCCGCCCGCCTCGCAAGTCGGCGGACATTGGGTGAGCAACGAATAAAATAGGAAGGGGTCTTACAGCTTGATTTCGATCTCAACGCCCGCGGGCAGCTCCAGAGCCATCAGCGCTTCCACAGTCTTGGGAGTGGAACGGGTGATGTCGATGAGGCGCTTGTGGGTGCGGCGCTCAAACTGCTCGCGGCTGTCCTTGTACTTGTGGACGGCACGCAGGATGGTGACGACCTCTTTCCGGGTGGGCAGAGGGATAGGGCCGGAGACTTCTGCGCCGGTGCGCTTGGCCGTCTCGACGATCTTCTCTGCGCTCTGGTCGATGACCTGATGGTCATAGGCCTTCAGACGAATGCGAATCATTTGCTTCTCTGCCATGTTTGTTTCCTCCTGAATTTCGTACATAGTTTTTTGTAATGTTCCGAAAACTGTGTACGGCGGGAAGTTTTTCTATACGCTTATCCGTGCGTATCATTCTAGCTCATGAAAAATACCGGCGCTATACGGCCGGTATCCAAACATGGCGCAGCGATCTACGCAACGTACAGATTCCTTCTCAGCCGCCCGATCATCGGACATACTCCCCGAAAGTTACCGAAGTAAACTTCGCAATCTCCCGGTTCATCGCAGTTTGCGCATGTTTAGACATTGTCCACCTACACGCGCTCAACTATAATACAAAATATCCGACCCAATGTCAAGAGGAATTTCATATTTCCTCACAATTATTTTGATGTCCCTTCATGGGGTTTCGCCGGATGGATATTTTATAATAATGTATCTCCCGCTTTTGGGGTAGAATCCTTTATGTGCGTCCCGTTTAGTTTTTCAGTTTTTTACGTCGTTTTCGGTAAATTTTTATGAAATATTACGTGCTGTTTTCCTTGTAACGCAGAATTGGATATAGTACAATAAACTTATCTTGAATTGCTGTGAAGCGCCGCGCTCACAGTGTGAAAGGAACTTATTTGCATGGACACCATCTATGTCACCGGACACCGCAATCCCGACACGGACTCTGTCGTCTCCGCCATGGCTTATGCCGCCCTGCGCAACTCTCTGGGCGACCGTGAATACACAGCGGCTTGCCTTGGCCGGGTCAACGACGAGACGCAGGCTGTTTTGGATCGTTTCCAGTTCAAGCCTCCGATGCTGCTGAAAAATGTGCGTACGCAGGTCTGCGACCTGAAGTACGACACTCCGCCCCTGCTGAATTCAGGGGTCACCATCAGCCGGGCGTGGCATGTGATCCATCAGGATACCAACATCTCCGCCATTCCGGTCACAAACGAAGACGGGACCCTGTTCGGCATGCTCTCCGCCGGGGACATCGCGGCCTATGATATGTCTTCTGTCCGCAATCCTCAGATCAGTAACATTCCGCTGTATAACCTGCTCTCCGTCATTGAGGGAAAAGTCCTCAACGACGCAGGCGAACAGGTGGACAACGTCTCCGGCGAGGTTACCATCGCCCTGCCTGCCTCCTGCAAGAATCTGCTGTTCGACAGCAAGAACAGCATCGTGATCTGCGGCGATCAGCCGGACATGATCCGTTACGCGATGGAACTTGGCGTCCAGTGCCTAATCGTCTGTCAGGCAGAGGTCAGCGAGGAACTGCGGGCGCTGAAAACGGAAACCTGCCTAATCTCCACGCCCTTTGACGCCTACCGCACGGTTCGTCTGATCTGCCACTCCCTGCCGGTAAGCCGCATCTGCAAAACGGAAAACATGGTTTCTTTCCATCTGGACGATTATATCGACGACGTGCGGGAAACGGTCCTGAAAAGCCGGTTCCGCTGCTATCCGATTCTGGATGAAAACGAGCAGGTGGTGGGAACGCTGTCCCGCTTCCATCTTCTGCGCCCCACCCGCAAGCGGGTGGTGCTGGTGGATCACAACGAGCTGGCGCAAGCCGTCCGCGGTCTTGAACAGGCAGACATTTTGGAGATCATCGACCACCATCGTCTGGCGGATATCCAGACTGGAAACCCTATTTTCGTCCGCAACGAGCCGGTGGGCAGCACCACCACCATTGTGGCCGGAATGTATCAGGACCGGGGACTGATGCCCTCGGAAAAGATGGCGGGCATGATGGCCGCGGCCATTTTGTCCGACACCGTCATGTTCAAGTCCCCCACCTGCACCCAGCGGGACATTGACATGGCCAACCGCATGGCCCGCATCGCCAAAGTCTCTCTCAATGAACTGGGCCATATGATCTTCTCTGTTTCCAACGGTGAAAATCACACGGCGCAGGAACTGCTGATGACCGATTTTAAGGAGTTCCATATCGCCGGACATGATTTGGGCGTCTCGCAAATTACCTGCGCGGATTCCGAACACATGCTGGCCCGGAAGGACGAGCTGATTGAGGCCCTGCATCAGATGCGGACGGACAAGCACTATGATTTGGCGGTGCTGATGCTGACCGACGTGCTGCAGGAGGGCAGCCGCCTGTTTTATGCAGGTGACGATCAGACCATCCAGCAGGCATTTAACTGCAAAACGGTAAATGGCAGCGTGTTCCTGCCCCACGTCATGTCTCGGAAAAAACAGGTTATTCCGGCCCTGTCGGCCCTTTGGGGTTGAGTTCCGTCATCTTGATTGCAGCGCCGCCGCTTTGGCGCGAACGCATTCCATCAAAGTCAATAAAAAGGAGCCACGGCTTCTTATCTGCCGTGGCTCCTTTTTTCGCGTCTTGCTGTTGGGCGCGCTCTATGCTACGGTATACGGGCGTTTTATCCCTATTTTTATCCCCGCTTCATCGGCGGAATTTTCTTTCGCAGACTCTCCAGCCGATTCAGCGCGTCCAGAAGCGTCTCGTCCTTTTTGGCAAAGTGGAAACGAATCAAATGGTTCACCGGCTCCCGGAAGAAACTGGACCCAGGCACCGCTCCTACCCCCACCTTTTCCGCCAGAGTTTCACAGAATTCAAGGTCGCTGTCATAGCCAAACTCGGAAATGTCCATCAAAATGTAATAGGCCCCCTGTGGAACATTGTGAACAAGGCCGATCTCATCCAGCCCCTTTAAAAAGAGATCGCGTTTATGGGTATAGATTGCCAGCAGATCGTCGTAATACGCCTGTCCGAATTTCAGTCCGGGGATCACCGCCTCTTGAAGCGGTGCGGCCGCGCCCACGGTCAGAAAATCATGCACCTTTTTGATGCGTTCCGTGATCTCCGGCGGCGCGATGGTATACCCCAGACGCCAGCCTGTAATCGAGTAAGTTTTGGAAAGGGAGGAACAGGAAATCGTCCGCTCCCACATGCCGGGAAGCGCGGCAAAATAGGTGTGCCGATTGGGCGCGTATACAATGTGCTCATACACCTCGTCGGTGATGACATAGGCATCGTACTTTTTTGCCAGCGAGGCAATCGTCTCCAGCTCCGCCTTTGTAAATGCCTTGCCGCAGGGGTTGGACGGATTGCAGAGGATCAGCGCCTTGGGCCGCTGACGGAACGCATCCTCCAATTCCTCCGGGTCAAAGTTGAACGCGGGCGGGTGCAGCGGCACATAGATCGGCTCCGCACCGGAGAGAATGGTATCCGCCCCGTAATTTTCATAAAACGGAGAAAAAACGATCACCTTGTCTCCAGGATTGGCCACAGTCATCATCGCGGCCATCATCGCCTCCGTGGAACCGCAGGTGACCACGATCTCCCCATTCGGATCGACAGCGTGTCCCATCAGGCGGGATTGTTTTTTTGCCAGCGCTTCCCGCAAGTTCTGCGCGCCCCAAGTGATGGAGTATTGGTGAAAATTCTCTCCGGCTGTCTGTGCCAAACGGTCCAGAAGCTCCTTGGGCGGATCAAAGTCCGGAAAGCCCTGCGAGAGATTGACCGCACCGTATTGATTGGAGATCCGGGTCATCCGCCGGATCACCGAGTCGGTGAAGTCCGCCGTCCGGGTCGATAGATTCTGCATATCGGTTTGCCTCCTGTGCGCCTTTTGAACGGTCCTTTGGTCGGACCAAAGTATTTTTGCAATCGTAGCATGGAAAAGCTGCCATGTCAATGAATCGTGCGGATTTTAGCGGCTCCCTTCAGGATCTCCCTTGGCGGTATCCTGTGCATATCGCGGCGCTTCGTCGGCCTCAAAAAAACGGTTCTGATTCCGTCCGCCTCTCTTGGCCAGATACAGTGCCTGATCTGCCTGATGATACAGTTTTTCAAAATTGTCCTTGGCATCGCAGGCAAGCGAAATACCCACAGAGACTGGAATGGACTTCACCTCTCCCACAACGGTGGCATTCAGCCTTTTATTCAGGAGCCGCATTTTCTCACCGATCTGCTCCGCGCTTTCAAAACCGCTGAGATAAACGACAAACTCATCGCCGCCGATTCGGCCAATCGTGTGGCGTTTTCCGAACAGCGTGCGCAATGTCGAAGCCACGGCGGAAATCACCTCGTCTCCCCGCTGATGTCCATAAGTATCGTTCACTTCTTTAAAATGGTCGATATCCAGCAGACACAGCGCCGAAACTCCATATTTTTCCTCTTTCAGCGCATCTTCCACGCGACTGACAAAAGTTCCCCGATTGAGCAGCCCGGACAACTGATCCACTTCGGACTTCAATTGCAATTCCCTCTTGGCGGCGTGGAGCTGGATAATCAACTTCTGATTTCTTTTCGCACTGAGCATATTCCTGATTGCTTTTGACTGCACAAAATAGTTGGAAAAAAGTGAAAGAACCAGCGAGACGAGCATCCCGAAAACTTCATAGCTACCAATTCTCGGGTTTTTAAGGAAGGTAACCAAAATGCAATAAATGGCGGTGAATTCCATATTGAAGAGTACAATCCGATCAAAGCGGTCAATTAACAGCATGGATAGAAGAGGCAGCATAATCACACTCACTGTACTGCGCTCGTCAGGATACGCCAACGCCAGCCCGGTGGAAAATGCGTAGAGAATCAGGACTTGCAAATAGGCCAAAAATGTATAGGAACAACGCGGCATTTTGGAGAGCAGCCAGCTCCCCAGAATTGCGGTTCCCGAAAAAAAGTACAGCAAGCGGAAGGGCTCAATCATTGGGAGGAGGTACGTCAAAGTGCCAAGCGATAACAAGATCACCGACCCCAAAAGTGATATGCACCGAACCATCAAGTGATTGTTTTCCTCAATCATATCCTTGCATTCGCCGTATTCGGTTGATGTATTGCCGTAATACTTTATATTTCTGATTATCAGCATTTCTACGCCCGTCCCTTATTAACGATGAATGATGCGGACATTCCCTCACCACGTCTCCATCTGCTTGAAACGCGCTGTGACTTCATTGCGCTGCTCTTCTTGAGATATTACTTTTTCAGATGCAGACCCATGGTTCTTTCAAAGTCGAAACAAATCGCCTGTTTAATCGATTTTTCGTCTTTGTCATTGCTGAATAGTATAGCATAAATATTGACGATTTGGAACGTGCTTCCATAGCAAAAACAAAAACTGAATGATTTTGTTATCTATAACTGCTTCTGTTTCATCAGGTCCGCTGTGCTATTTCAGTCCGACATAAAATTTTCAAATATTATTTTTTTTGCTCTTATGCTATAATAGCCGCAGAGCGATCATGATACGTGCATTTGCCCGCTCTAGGGATAGGCGCTTTGTTCAAAAGAGCCGGAACTTCAGGCTCTATCACCGCAGGCGAATGCCAAACCGCAGCAAACCCACAGACATACGTGAGGAGGAAGTTTGATGTACAATTCAACCAATTACGCATCCCCCATCGGGCCTATGACGCTGGCAAGCGATGGAGAACACATTGTCGGGCTGTGGCTGGAGGGGCAAAAGTATTTTGCCGGAACGGTCAAGGGCGCGATGCTTCCAAACGACTCTCTGCCTGTTTTTGAAGCGGCAAAGCGCTGGCTCGACGAATATTTCGCCGGCGGAAAGCCCGCCGTCTCTCAGCTCCCTCTGGCCCCTGTCGGCAGTGAATTTCGGCAGACGGTTTGGAAGCTGCTCTGTGAGATTCCCTACGGAGAGGTATCGACCTACGGAGAACTTGCAAAGAAAATCGCTAAAATGCAAAACAAACCGACCATGTCCCCGCAGGCGGTGGGTGGAGCGGTGGGTCACAATCCCATTTCCATCATCATCCCGTGTCATCGCGTCGTGGGAACGGGCGGCAGTCTGACCGGCTATGCCGGGGGCATTCCCGCTAAAATAAAATTGCTGGAGCTGGAGGGCGTGGACACCGCACAGTTCTATGCCCCTAAGGGGTAATGATTCCGCGCCAAGCCGCAAATCAGAGAAACGGGGCTGGCCCCCGCTTCCCCCATGACCGGAGTTTTCTTTACATACCTACATCCATTTTCGTGTGCAGGCAAAATTAAGGGCTTGCCGTCTGCCAATGGCAGACGGCAAGCCCTTTTGGCTGTCGGAAACCGCATCATGAAATTTTCAGCCTGCGCTTTTTTAGGGTAACACCACACAGAGATTGCGTGCAGATTGTGCGAGCCTGACGCAGGGCGGCTGTTTCCTCCTGTCGCTCAGGCTTCCTTTTTCGCGGCCAGAGCGTTTTTCAGCCAATCCTTACCGTCCACAAAGCGGGACACGATAAAACTGACCACATAATCGCCGGCGGAGTTAATCATGGTGGCGGGAGGATCCACCAGATTGCCGATAGCCACCAGAATGGGGAACGCCAGCTCCATCTGGTCGGCGAAGAAGATGGAGCAGATGATATATTCTCCGATGTAGCCGCCGCCGGGAACGCCGCTCATGCCCACAGAGGACAGAACCGCCACCAGCACCACAGAAAACAGCATCCCGATACCGCCAAAGTCCTTGCCAAACACGCCGAACACGAACGCGATCTTCAGCACGCAGCTAAAGCAGGAGCCGTCCATATGCATGGTCGCGCCCAGAGGCAGCACCATGTCGGAAACATCCTTGGAGATGCCGGTATCCTCGGCCGCCTCCATATTGGTGGGGATGGTGGCCACAGAGGAGCAGGTTCCCAGCGACACGATGGCGGGCCGGGCAATATGCTGGAACATGCTCTTCACGCCCAGCTTTCCGCCGCCAAACCATGCAAACAGCGGGAACGCGGTGAAAATGTAAATAAAGCACAGGGGATAGTACACCAGCAGCGCCCGACCATAGGATTCGGTGACCTGAGAACCATAGGATGCCACCAGATCGGCGAAGATGGAAAAGAACGCAATCGGCGCGTAATAGGTGACGATCTTTACGAATTTCAGCATCACGCCGGTCAGATCATCCAGAAACTTACCCACAGGAGAATCCTTGCCGCCGTTGAGGTTCACGGCAAAGCCGAACAGCATGGAGAACACGATCAGCGGCAGCATTGCCCTGCGGCTGAGAAGCCCCACAAAGTCCTCGGCGGTGAAGAAGTTGACGATCATCGTGGACAGGCTGGCGTACTCGCCCAGCTCTTCGGCGGGAATATCGTTCCAGGGGGTCAACACCGGCGGGAAAATCTGCATCAGCACATACATGATGACGGCAGCAATGGCGCCGGTAACCACAAAGGTAAGCACGGTGGTTCCCATAATCTTGCCGGCCCGCTTGCGGCTTTGCATATTGGCAACAGCACTGGAAATAGACGCAAACACCATGGGTACCACAATGCAGAACATCATGTTGATAAACACGGTACCCAGCGGCTTGAGCACGGAGGCTCCGGCCTGAATAACATTCCCGTCGGCGTCCTCTACCACAGGGTTCAGCCACCCCACAACAGCGCCCAAAACCATCGCCCCCAGCATCACCGCCAGGAACGCATAGTTGTGGGCCACGGACTTCTTTTCCATAACAGTCTTCCTCCTTTATCACACAACTTATTCTATCAGCCGCCCTCAGGCGGCAGGGACGCTCAAAGATGCAGGTCCTCGTCGCAGATTTCGCCCTTGCAGACGATGTTGGTGGGTCCCGTCAGATACAGCGCCGCAATGTGGGAGCCGTCCCGCTCCGCGTCCACGGTGAGCCGTCCGCCGGTCATATCGACCTGTACACCCTGACCGGATACCTTGCCTTGTAACGTCAGCACGGTGACAACCGATCCGGTGCCGGTGCCGCAGGCATAGGTAAAGTCCTCCACGCCGCGCTCAAAGGTTCGTTCATAAACCGTGTCCTCGCCGGTGATCTCATAGAAATTCACGTTGGCGCCCTTGGGGAAAGCGGGATGATTCCGCATGGCGCGGCCCAGCTCCCGCAGCTCGTTTTCGTCCGCGTTGCGCAGATTCCGATACGGAACCACCGCGTGAGGAAGACCCGGATTGCCAAGTTCCACATACGCGCAGGGATATTTGACGCCCTCCACCTCAATGGGATGCTCCAGTCGGACTGTGGAGGGATCGTTGAGACGAATGCGGTAAAGCCGGGAATCCATGCGCCGCCCGGTGATGATGCCCGCCGTCGTCTCCACCGTCTGCGTCTGCCCGGCCAGACCATTTTCATAACCGTACCGGCAGATGCACCGGGCGCCGTTTCCGCACATTTCGCCCACCGATCCGTCGGAGTTGTAAAACAGCATTTTGAAGTCTCCGCCCTGTGTGGGCGCGTCGATCACCATGAAGCCGTCCGCCCCAACGGAAAGGTGTCTCTCGCACAGTGTCTTTGCCATCTCAGGAAACGCCTCCTTGGGAAGACGCTCCTCCAAATTGTTCAGGACAATAAAATCATTGCCCGCGCCGTTCATTTTCCAAAACCGCATCAACGGCGGACCCCCCTTCAATTTTCTTGCTTTATTATATCAGCAGATAACCCGCAATTACACTGGAGAATGTGCTAAATTCCATGCAAAAAGTGCGACGTTATTTACACATTTGGGGAAACATGGATAACCGCACAAGCATCTGTCACAGGCTGTCAAGAATTGCGGATGTCAATGCCGCGGCAAAGGGACAAAAAAGTCAGGCCGCAAAAAGTCTCCGTGGACTTTTTGCGGCCTGACAGTGTCAGTCTTCGCGAATTGCGGAGACGGGACAGGCGTCGATAGCGGACTTCACGGCATCGTCGGGTCCGTCGGCAATGGCCTCCGCCTTGCCGTCCGCATTCATTTCAAATACCTCCGGCACGGAGCTGATGCACAGGCCGCAGCCAATGCAGGTATCCTGATCCACATGAGCGCGCATAAACCTTCCTCCTTTTTTGTCGGCGGCTTCAGCCGCCCTGCACAGTAGTATGCCCGGCACGCGGAATTCTTTTCGCGTAATCGGCAGGCGATTCCCCGCGGTATGGCGGAGCAGGCAGAAAGTCGGATTGTATGTATGCTTTCAAATGAGCAGGATTGAGACAGCGCCGCGTATTACGCGGCGAACGCCTTAAAAGACAAGATTGGCAAGATAAAAGAGCAAAAATGTATGGGCGGGATAGAAGAAGTAGAAAAACCATTTCATGCCCCGGCCCTTTTCTCCGTTGTAGCGAAGCATGAACGGCAGGGCCAGAACCATAAACCACTGGAGCGGAAAACCGAAATCCGACAGCAGCATTTCCTCGCTGAACTGATAGATGCAAAAGATCACGTATACCGCCGTTAAAAGCTCCCTGCGTTCTTTCACAAAATACATGGCAACGCCCAACGCGACAAACGCAAAGCCGTATTCGTTTAGCGCCAAATTGGGCGTAAGCCCGCTTTGAATATCGCCGCTGACCATCCGCAGGATAGGGAACAGTCCGGGAACGACGAAATAATAGGCCAGCTGGGATAAAAAGATGATACCCAACAGCCAGATTCCCCGATTGCGATCTGTCTGGATCAGCTCGATGGCGCTGATGAGAACGCCCACCCAGAAGAGAGATATAAAAATATCGTGGTTGCCATACATTTGTTCCGCATTGAAAGTCGCGTCGATCCAGCAGCGGAACAGCGTCATGGCGACACTCATGAGATACAGCCGCAGCAGAAATTTTTTACGGCTGCGGGTATAGTGATATCCCCACACCATACAAAACAGAAACAGCGGATAGGAAATTCTCCCCAGCAGACGGAGAACAACCGCTCCCGGCAAATCCTCAAAGTACAACCCGATGTGGTCGATCACCATCAGCGCCAGCGCAAGGCATTTAAGAGTAAAGGTACTCACGCCGCCCCCTTATTATGCGTGCTGTCCGGAGGTTCGCGCCGCCAGCGCCGTCTGGGGATTCTCCCGGGCGCACTCCTCGTTTTGATAGGGCAGCCCCTCCAGTTCATAGATCGTACGCAGAATCCGGCCCATGGCGGCGATGCTGCGGCCCCGAGCCACGGCCAGCCCGCCTGCGGCGGGAGAGGGAACGGAGCCGTCAAGAAGGCCCGTGACCTTGCGCAAAAAGTCCCAGTCGTCCTTGGCCTTGCAGACGGATACGCCGTCGGTCAGCCAGTCCCGATACACCGGAATGTTGCGCACCACCGTGGGAATTCCGCAGGCCAGTGCCTCCAGCACCACAATGCCCTCCGTCTCCTCATGGCTCATAAAGGCAAACACATCGCATCCGCAGTATGCGTCCCGCAGTTCCTCCCTGCCCACATAGCCGGGGAAGGTCAAATTGGACGGAGCCTCGGCAATGGCCCGGCGGATCTCTTGGGGCACCAGATCCAAATTCGTATAGCCGAACCAGAAAAAGCGAACATCCGGCAGTTTCCGGGCCATGTCCACAAACTCAAGAAGGCCCTTGCGGGCGATGTAGTGTCCCACGGAGAGGACGACCTTCTCCTGCTCGCCCAGACCGTATTTCTCCCTAAACGCTTTGCGCCGGGCGGCGGAGGGGGCAAAGAACTCTGTGTCCACGCCGTTGCTCAGGGCGTAGATAGGACGGCGAACGCCATAACTCTCCAGCAGCTGCTTGGAGTAGGGCGTGGGTGTGATGACCACATCGCCTCGCTCATAGCAAAACTTGATCCACCGGCGGAACAGCGGCGCCAAAAGATTGGAACCTTTAAAGGAATTGCGAAAATCCTCCTCGGTGGAGTGGCCGTAGTACACCACCTTTTTTCCGGCCAGATGGGCGCGAAGCGCCGCCAGCGGTGCGTCGGGCAGAACCGTGTTGATATGAATCGTCCGGGCCGATTGGGCAGAGCGATCCGTTGCGTCCACACCCACGGCGGACAGCATTTCTTTTTGGTGGAGTACAGCCTGACCCACGCCGCTGCGGCGGACCAAGGACAAAGAACCGGCATATAATTGGATACTCATGGTAAATTTCCTCCGTTTCAGGGCGCAACAAACCAGAGTGGGTCAAAGAGGGGCCCACCCTGTCGTGCGGTTTTTAATTGGAATCGCTCCGCGTTTTAGCTGCCGGAGCTTGGAAAAGAATTGAAAAGCGGGGCGCTTTTTCAGCGCTAAGATCGGCTAAAACAGCGCCGCCGCTTGCTGGAATACCACGTTCAGTCCCAGAGAGTACAGGGCGATGGAGGCAGGCTTTCCCAGCAGGATAATGGAGGTAAACCGCCCCAGCCGCATGGGAGTGGTGCCCGCCAGATAACACAGGAAGTCGTCCGGAGCCACGGGAAAGAAAATGGCGGCGGCAAACAGCACGTCGAACCGACGGGAGGTCCATGCCTCATATTTTCTGATCGTCTCCGGTTTAAACATCGTGGCAAGCAGCGGGCGGCCATAGAGCTTGGCCAGAAGAAACGCGGCGATGGAGCCCACGCAGATTCCCACGTAATTGTATACAAATCCCATCCACGGGCCGAACAGCAAAACTCCGCCCAGACATCCCAGCCCGCCGGGCAGGATGGGGATCACCACCTGCACCGCCTGAAACGCCACAAATATCAGTGCGCCCAGCGCGCCAAAACCGGTGATATAGGCCCGCAGCGCCTCCTGCGAGGTGAACAGCTGATGCTGCCAGCCGTAAACCACCAGCAGTGCGCAGCCAATCAGGCCCAAAACGGTGCAGAGGTTCAAAAGCGCCTTGGCATTTACATTTACGCGGTTTGGCATAGTCCCTCCCCTTCAATCGCGGCGGCATAGACTTCCGTGACACGGCTGACAAAATTCGCCGCGGAGAAGTTTTGCCGGGCGCGCTCTGCGGCGGCAACACGCATGGATGCACGGAGTTGCTCATCCGCCAAAAATTCCTGCAAATGTGCGGTAAACTCTCTGCCATTTTCAAACTGCCAGCCGTCAACGCCGTTCTCTATCACCCCGGAAAGGCAATCGTCCTTCCGGCACAGGGCAGGCAGACCCGCCGCCAGTGCCTCAATATAGGTGAGTCCCTGCGTCTCGCTGGTAGAGGCGCTGACAAAGAGATCCCCCAGCCGATAATAGTCCGCCACCTGCGCGGGCTTCACCATTCCGGCAAATACCACCCGGTCGCGCAAGTTCAAATCCCGGACGGACTCTTCCAGCGTCTGGCGGTAAGGCCCGTCTCCCACCAAAAGGAGGGTGATGTCGTTTCGCTTCAGTTCGGCAAGGCAGGCCAGCAGCTCTTCCACATTCTTCTCCTTGGCCAGACGGCCCACATAGGTCAGAACGAAGTTGCCCTCTGGGATGCCCAGCTTTGCTTTCAGCTGATGGAGATAGACCCCGTCGGACAGACCGGCAAACCGGCTCAAATCAATCCCCGTGGGAATCACGCATACCGGACGGCTGACGTGATACCCCTCCAGAATACCCCGCACCTTTTCCGTAGGCGCAATCACACAGGAGGTCTGGGCAATGACATGGCGGGAGAACAGCGCCACCATCCGCCGGCCCCAAGCCCGGCTGGGCGAGAAGTAATGGGTATAGTCCTCGTAAACCGTGTGATAGGTGTGGACAATGGGAGCGCCGGTGTGCTCGCTGATCTTCCGAGCCAGCAAAAAGGTGGAAAATTCACACTGTGTATGAATAATATCAGGCTGCCAGCGAATCAGCTCCTGCACTTGGCGAGTGGCCAGCGCGGTGCGCAGCCGGGCACCGGGATAAATCAGTCCCGCGCTCATAGCGCCCACATAGGTGACCTTGTCCCGGACCCGGGTATGCAGGGACTGAGACAGCGTCAGAACCCGGACCTCGTGGCCCTGAGCCTCCAGTTCCCGTTGGAGATTCAGTACCGAAGTCACTACACCGTTGACAATCGGGGCGTACCAGTCGCTTGCAATCAAAACTTTCATAAAAGGAACCTTCCTTTCCAGCACAAGTGGATTTATCTCAGGCGCGCGGCTCTTTTAGGCCGATCCGCGCTATATCTTCTACTCTATAAACGAGGGAAACAGGGAAAACGCTTCATATTTTGAAAATTTTTGTGGAGACGGCGACATTTTGCGCCGACACGGGTTTAAAAAGCAGAAAACTGTACTAGCTGTATTAATACGGTTAGTCTAGTACGAAATTGCAAGAATGTCAAGAGGAAATACGAAAAAACTGTGTTATATCTTTAGTACATGAATACAATAACACAGTCATTTGAAATGTCAAGTGGCTGTTCGGTAAAACTTGGGATAATTTTTACCAAATTCGTTCATAAAAGGGGCAAACAGAGCTTCCCAAGTGGACAAAAAGCCCTGCTTGCCTTTTTTCGTCAGGAAAGTTATAATTATAAAAACAAACCTTTCGCTTATTATCGACAGATTTGCGGAAATTTTGCGTCAAACATATAAAAATTTTAAAAAAGAAAAGCGGCGGAATGGAGAGCATCTATGGGAATACACAGCGCGCTGGAGGATCGGTTTACCCATCTGGTTCTTTTTGACACAGAGACAACGGGCATTGATCCCACGCGAGAGGAAATCATTGAAATTGGCGCGGTCAGTATCACTGCCGGAGAAGAGGACAGCAGCTTCAACGCGTTGATCCGTCTTTCGCCGTCGCGGACTCTGCCGCCCTTTATCACAGAGTTGACCGGAATTACAGCGGAACAGCTGGACCGCACAGGCATTGAAAAAACGACGGCTGCGGAGTCCTTCTGCAAGCTGCTGGAACGGGAAGACACGCTGCTTGTGGCTTACAACGCCCAGTTCGATCTGAATTTTATCTATTACTTACTGCGGGAGCAGGGCCGGACAGCAAGCCTGAAAAATCTGAAATTTCTGGATGCGCTGACAGTCTATAAAGACCGGCGGGACTACCCGCACAAACTGAAGGATGCCATTGCAGCCTATGGCTTGGAAGGTGAAGTGGAAAACAGTCACCGGGCCGTGGACGACGCCCGGGCCATGACAGCGCTGCTGTGGGCCATGGCGGAGGAAAAAGATGACCTTTTAGAGTATGTGAACCTCTTCGGCTATCATCCGAAATACGGGATATCCGGAAAGCGGATTTCCTCCATCACCTATATGCCTCAAGGGTTCCGGCGAGACATACCACTCTATGAGCGGGCGCGGAACGAAAGCAGCGCCGCCCAGAATGTTTGAATCTGAAACCAGAACATTTTTAAGCGGATGTTGCAACTGCACTGGCTTTTTCCTACCAAACTGGTACAGTATAGGTAAGTTTTTACAGGAAGAGGAGGCGCAGGCCATGGCAATGAAATCCCTTTGCCCGGAGTCCATCTTATCAGACCCGGCGGGTAACCGGCGGGAGTCCCGACGGGTGGAACAGTACCGCATCAGCAGCAAGGCGATCTATTTCAAGGCGTTTCCCAGCGAGAAATACCTGCCCTTTCAGGCGGTGGAACGGGCTTGGACGCAAAAGTCCAGCGTGCCGCTGACCGGCTGCTGCGGAAAAGAATTGCCGGTGGTGGTTCTGCGGGTGAAATATTCCGGGGGCTATTACCAGAATTTCACCTTTGAAAAGCAGGAGAGCGCCGATCAGGTGTTGGCTGCGCTGCATGAGGCGCGGCCCGAGGTTCCGCAGGAACCGGAGAAGTGAATCGAGTTGACACGCAAAAAGGGCCGCAGGCAATGCCTGCGGCCCTTTCGTTTATTCAGCTCAGTACTTGTTTTGAATTACCTCGGAGACTTTGCCGGACGCAATCTCCACATACCGCACAAACAAGGCCACCTTGTTTTCCTCGTCCAGCGCGTTCCAAATCTGCGCGGCAAAGGCCGCCGCGTCCGGCGCGTTCAGCGCCACGGAGCGCGGCTCTCCCTCGAAGGAGGGCAGCGGATTCCCGTCCCCCTGATAGGTGTGGATAAAGTGACCCACACCGGCCTTGGGCGCGTCATATTCAAAGAAATACCGGCAGCAGCAGCTCTCGTCCCCGTTCAGGGACTTCAAGATGGACAGATTATAGCTGTAATCCGGCTTCAAAACGCCGCTGATGCGCGGCGTCCAGTTGGGTCCGTCCGGCTCAAAGGCGCGGGTGACCAGCGCGTGCCGATAGCAGTGCCCCGCCGCCAGTGCGTCCCGGATGGTATCGGTCTGGTCGCCGTTGGTAACGATGGTTTTCCCCTCAAATTCCCGGACAGGATGATAGATAATCAGGCTGGGGTCCGTCATTTTCCCGGGGTCCTGCGCCTGCGTGCGGATACCGTCCTCCGTTTTCACAAAGACCCGATTCCGGGAATTTTCGCTGCGGCCCATGATAAAGTAAGCCAGAATCGCGTACCGGTTGTCGGCGCTGCGGCCCAGCAGAACACCCCGGCCCGGATAACGGTTGGCGCGGAGCAGAGTTTCCATATTTTGCAGTTCCATGGCGTTCTCCTTATTTTAATAGCTTTTTCCGCGCTTGATAGTCGGGCATATACCGATGAATCAGCGCGTAAAATTCTTTTCCGTGGTTTTTATAGCGGATGTGCGCCAGCTCATGAACCACCACCGCGTCAATGGCCTCGTCGGGGGAGCGCATCAGGTAGCAGGAAAAACACAGGCTGTTTTTCGCGCTGCAGCTGCCGTACCGCTTTTGTGCGGAAGTAACCTTCAGCCCGGTGGGCGAAAGGCCCATGACTTCCGCATAGTGCGCCACCTTGTCCGGCAGAACAGCTCTGGCCCTCGCTTTCAGCGCGTCGATCTCCTCCTCTGTGGGAGGCGGTCCCGCCTGAGCGGCCCGCTGCCGGACCTTTGCCATATGACGCTCGATCCAAGTCTGATTCCGGGCGACAAAATCCCGAATGGTTCCTTCTGAACAGCGCAGCGGCGCGCGCACCAGCAGGCGGCAGTCCCTTGTAATCTCCAGCGCCAGCGTCCGTCGGCGGGAGCGAATGAGCGTATAATTCTCCATGCAGTTTAAAATACCACAGTACCCCAAAAAACGCAAGGAAAAGGTTCTCCCCGCTTCGTTTTGCGGAAAATGCTTCTTGTAAAAACGCCTCTGACGCGGGACCATTCGCCACCCTGCCGCATAGGATGGAACGTCCCCGGAACCACTCCGGGGGATGAACCAGAAAAGAGGGATCTGCCTTGCATATCAATGAAGCCTATGAGCATACGCCCATTTTGCCCTATTCAGACGATCAGGTTTCCTGCCCCGTGACCGGCTGTGCCAAAACCGGAACGCAGTGCGTGAATGTCAGCCAGCCTGTGGTTCTGACCCCCGTTGCCACGGTGGGTACAGTGACGACCTTCTGCACCGGAGTCCCCACGGTGACCTGTGTCACCAACTCGGCAGGCACCGCCTGCACCGTGACGCTGACTCAGCGGGTCTGCGCCTCGATCCCCGTGACCTTCGGCGTGAATCATACCGATGGCGACCCCACCATCAGCTGCGCCGCTGCTTTTGGCGACGGCGCAGGCGCGGACTCCTCCTGTGTCTGCATCGAATAAGCAGCCCTTTCATAAAGCCGTGGGCGGCGTCGCAAAGCGACGCCGCCCTCAGTTTTTAGGGAGAAGAGCACTCTTTAGCCGCTTTTCCAAGGAAAAACCAGCGAAATCCATATTGCCAGAATGGGGGCGAGCGGGTATACTAAAAAACAATGGAAACTTGGAAACATAGGCGGGAAGGCCCGCTGTACGAAAGGATGGCGTCTATGAGCGCGTATGCTGAAATGAGTAAGCAGAACCTGCTGATTGAGCAGGAGCGAGTGTCCCGTCAATTTGAAACGCTCCGCGACCGGAAGCTGAGCCTGAACATGGCCCGGGGCAAGCCCGGAAAAGCCCAATTGGACTTGGTCAGCGAAGAGCTGCTACATGCTTTGAAATCACCGGCAGACTATGTGTCCGACGGAATTGACTGCCGCAATTACGGCGAGCTTTCGGGCTTGCCCGCTGCCCGCCGCCTCTTCGCGGAGATTTTGGGCTGCAAGCCGGAGCAGGTGTTTGCCGCGGGCAACTCCAGCCTCCAGTTGATGTATGACACAATTTCCAAGGCATATACCCACGGACTTTTGCACAGCGAGCGTCCCTGGTGCAAAGAGGCTCGTGTGAAATGGCTCTGCCCCGCTCCCGGCTATGACCGTCACTTCAAAATTACAGAGTCTTTCGGATTTGAGCTGGTTGCCATTCCCATGACGGAAAACGGCCCGGATATGGACGCGGTGGAATCCGCCGTTCAGGACCCGCAGGTGAAAGGCATGTGGAACGTACCGAAATACTCCAATCCGGACGGGATCATCTATTCGGAGGAAACGGTGCGGCGCATCGCCGCGCTTCATCCCGCCGCGCCGGATTTTCTGCTGATGTGGGACAACGCCTACTGCGTTCACGAGTTCGAGGGGGCGTTCGTTCCTTTCCCGGATATTCTGAGCGAATGCGAAAAGACGGGAAATCCCGACATGGTATTCGAGTTCGCGTCCACCTCTAAAATCACGCTGCCCGGAGCGGGCGTGGCGTGCTTCGCCTGCTCCGAGGCCAACATGGACTATGTGAAAAAGCTGATTGGGGTGCAGGCCATCAGCTTTGACAAGGTGAATCAGCAGCGCCATGTGCTGTATTTAAAGGACAAGGCCCACACGCTGGAGCTGATGCGCCGCCACGCGGAAGTGCTGGGGCCCAAGTTCCGCTGCGTCACGGACGCGCTGGAAAAAGAGATTGCCCCGCTGGGCATCGCCTCCTGGCAGCGGCCCAAGGGCGGCTACTTCGTCTCCCTCAACGCCATGCCCGGCACAGCCAAGCGGACACTGGACCTGTGCAAGGCTGCGGGCGTCACCATGACCTCTGCCGGGGCCACCTTCCCCTATGGAAAGGACCCGCAGGACAGCAACATCCGCATCGCCCCTTCCCTTCCCCCGCTGGAGGAACTGGAGCAGGCGGTAGAGGTGCTGTGTGTCTGTCTAAAGCTGGCGGCACTGGAGAAGATTCTGAAATGAAATACGTTGGAAGTGTGTACCGTCCCCCCTCCGAGGCCCGGAGCCTCATTGTTCAGGTGACTTACGGGTGCAGCCACAACACCTGCGCCTTTTGCAGCATGTATAAGGAAAAGCGGTTTGCTATCCGGCCGCTGGAGGAAATTCTGGCGGACTTCCGGGAGTCCCGGAAGCTCTATCCCGCCGTGAAGAAAATCTTTCTGGCCGACGGGGACGCACTGGTGCGAAAGGCCGGGGAGCTGGAAACCATTCTGGACACGATTCGTTCCCTGTTCCCGGAGTGCATCCGCGTGACCTGCTACGCCTCGCCCGACAGCGTGAACATCCGCACGGACGAGGAATTACAGACTCTTCGGGCCAAGGGGCTGAGCATGGTCTACATGGGCCTTGAATCCGGGTGCGACGCGGTTTTGGAAAAGATGCGAAAGGGCCACAACGCGGCCTTCATCGTGGAGATGGGGAAGAAGATCCGTCGAAATGGCATCGCCCTCTCCGTCACCGCCATCACCGGCCTTGGCGGGCCAGCACTTTTGGAGCGCCACGCGGTGGAGACGGCGGCAGCCTTCAACTCCATGAACCCGGAGTACATCGGGATGCTGACGCTAATGGTGGAGCCGGGAACGCCGCTTTTCGACTGGGTACAAGAGGGGTCCTTTCAATTGCTGACCCCGGCGGAGGACCTGCGGGAAACGCGGCTGCTGGTGGAACATTTGGACAGCCCCGGTAGCGTGTTCCGCATGAACCACGCCAGCAATTATCTGGTGCTCCGGGGTACGCTGAACGCCGATAAGGCCGCCATGCTGGCGGCGATTGACCAAGCCGCGGCGGACATGTCCCTGCTGCGGCCGGAGGAATGGCGCGGTCTTTAAACAGATGCGACGCAAGTGGAAAATTTTGTGGCAGCTTAAAGAAAAATACTCTTGACATCCGCTGCAAAATCGGATAGGATATTCCCAATCATGAGGGAGTAGCCGGCACAGAAATGTGCATCCGCTGGCGTCAATACGGGCAGAATTTCTGCCCCGCTTCGGATCGAACTGGCGAGACTTTTGAGCAAACGCTTTGGCGTTGGCGCAAAAGTCTCGCTTTTTTTGCGTCGGCCGGTAGGAAAGGAAAGAAGAACAATGGCAGATAAAAAAGAAATCTGGCAAAAGACAAGAGTGGAGCTGTTCCGCGACCTCAGCTGCACCGAACAGGGATTGACGGGGGAGGAAGCCGCAACGCGCCTCCAACAGAACGGTCCCAATGAGCTGCGTGCAGAAAAGCAAAAGTCCACGGTCCGCATTTTTCTGGAGCAATTTGCGGACTTTCTGGTTATTTTGCTGATCGCGGCAGCGGCAGTGTCTATCGCGCTGGGAGACGCGGAGAGCGCTGCGGTCATTTTAGCGGTCATTACGATGAACGCGGTGCTGGGCACGGTTCAAACCGTGAAGGCCGCCGCATCGCTGGAAAGTCTCAAGCGGATGTCCGCCCCGACGGCCAAAGTGCTGCGGGACGGCGTGGTAATAGAAATTCCGGGACGGGACGTTACCGTGGGCGACGTGGTGTGTCTGGACGCGGGCGACGCAGTGTGCGCCGATGGGCGGCTGCTGGACTGCGCGGCGCTGAAAGCGGACGAAAGCGCCCTCACCGGTGAGAGTCTGCCGGTGGAAAAGGACCCCCAAGAGGTCGCCGGAGACGCGCCTTTGGGCGACCGGAAGGACATGGTGTACTCCGGCAGCTTCATCACCTATGGACGCGGACGTTTTCTGGTCACCGGCGTGGGAATGGACACGGAGATGGGCCGCATCGCGGCGCTGCTGAAGGCCGCTGGGGAAAAGAAGACGCCTCTGCAAGTAAGCCTTGACCAGTTTGGCAAAAAGCTCTCCCTCTGCATCTTGATTCTCTGCGGCATCCTGTTCGCCGTCAGCGTATTCGTGCGGAACGAGCCGGTGATGAACGCGTTCCTCTTCGCCGTGGCGCTGGCCGTGGCGGCCATTCCGGAGGCGCTTTCCTCCATCGTCACCATCGTCCTCTCCTTCGGCACCCGAAAGATGGCGAAGGAAAACGCGATTATCCGGAAATTGCAGGCAGTGGAAGGCTTGGGCAGCGTATCCGTTATCTGCTCTGATAAAACAGGCACCCTGACGCAGAACAAGATGACCGTGCAAAAGCTCTACGCAAAAGGAAAGATCATCCCGGTAGAAGAGGCGGATTTCGGCGATCCCCTGCAAGAGCCGCTGCTGCGCGCCGCCCTGCTTTGCAGCGACGCGACGGTGAACGAAAACGGCGAGGTGGGCGATCCCACGGAAACCGCGCTGGTGCGCCTCGGCGAGCGGTTCAGCTTTGACGAGGAGGAGACTCGCCAAAAGTACCCCCGCCTAACGGAGATTCCTTTTGACTCCGACCGAAAGCTGATGTCCACGGTTCACCAGCTCTCCGGCGGACTCATGATGATGACCAAGGGCGCGGTAGACGTGCTGTTGGACCGCACCCACATCTCTCAGGAGGAGCGGAAGGAAATTGAGGCCGTCAACGAGCAGTTTTCCCGGGAGGGACTGCGTGTGCTGGCTTTCGCCTGCCGAAAGGTGGATGCCCCGTCGGTCAATTTGGGCGATGAAAACGGATTGGACTTTCTGGGACTGATTGCCATGATGGACCCGCCCCGGGAAGAGTCCGCCCGGGCGGTGGCAGAGTGCGCCGCCGCAGGTATTCGTCCGGTGATGATCACCGGTGACCACCGGATCACCGCCGCGGCCATCGCCAAAAAGATCGGTATTCTGACCGAGGGCACCGAAGCCGTGGACGGCGCGGTGATCGACACGATGAGCGACGAGGAGCTGAAAGCATTTGTGCCCAAGGTCAGCGTTTATGCCCGGGTGTCTCCGGAGCATAAAATCCGCATTGTGCGGGCTTGGCAGGAGCGGGGAAATCTTGTGGCCATGACCGGCGACGGCGTGAACGACGCCCCGGCCCTGAAGCAGGCGGACATTGGCGTGGCCATGGGCGTCACCGGCACAGAGGTGGCGAAGGACGCCGCCGGAATGGTGCTGGCGGACGACAACTTTGCCACCATCATCCGGGCTGTGGAAAACGGCCGGGGCGTGTACGCCAACATCAAGCGAGCCATTCAGTTCCTGCTCTCCGGCAACATGGCGGGAATTTTGACGGTGCTGTACGCATCCTTGGCGGGACTTCCGGTGCCCTTCGCGGCGGTTCACCTGTTGTTTATCAATCTGCTGACGGACAGTCTGCCCGCCATCGCGCTGGGTCTGGAGCCGCAGAGCGAGGACGTGATGCTTCAAAAACCCCGTCCCCGGAGCGAGGGAATCTTAACAAAGGATTTCCTTACCAACGTGGGTGTGGAGGGCTGCGTCATTTCCCTTGCCACCATTGTCGCGTTCCACATCGGCCTTTCCGCCGGCGGAGCGGCCACCGGCAGCACCATGGCGTTTGCAACCCTGTGTCTGAGCCGCCTGTTCCACGGGTTCAATTGCAAATCCGCCCACCCCGTTCTGTTCACGAAGAAGTTCTTCAATAACCGCTATTTGTTGGGTGCTTTCGCTGTTGGCGGACTGCTGCTGGGAAGCGTCTTGATGGTTCCGGCGTTGGAGCCGCTGTTCAGTGTGGCGGCGCTGTCTGCGATGAATCTGGGCGCTATCGTGGGTCTGGCCTTTGGCAGCATGGTCGTCATTCAGATTCTGAAAGCCCTTCGAAAGAAATAAGATTCTGATTGAAAATCTTTTATTCGTTCTTTTTAAAGCGGCCTCTGCCCTTTCGGGCAGAGGCCGTTTTACTTTGTTTCCGCCTTTGAACGAAGACTGCGCTTCGCTCCCTTTCCCCTCTTCCTTAGGCCGGAAGTCGTGAAAGGGAAAAGATACCTCATCGGTCAAATCCCAGATACAAGCACCCACCGATCACGATAAACACCCACAAATCATAGCGAAGCAGCTTGCCGAGCAGTGTATATAGTGCACGGATGGGACTCGTCCCGCCGCTGACTCCCCAAACGATTCCGCCCCAGATCAAAACCAACAGCACAATGCCCGCCACACAAAATGCCAGCCGAATCCCCCGCCGCTTGATGCGGATATCTTTCCAGATAGACAGCGTTCCCAGTCCCAGGCCGGCCAGTGCCAGTCCCGCCATCGGGCGGGCAGTGGCGCGGTAAATCAAGCCGGGCAGAACCTGATACGTCCGCGCCTGCAACGTCTTGAGCTGAGGAACCAGCGTCAGCTCAAGCACCACCCAAACTACTAAAATCACGGCGCAGACAGCCGCGAACGCGATCCGCTCTCGGCGGCGGTTCGGATAGGGAACCTCCACCGGACGCACACCGTAAATCAGGCCGTTTACATCCGTGCCCAGTGCCTGCGCCAGCTCCGTCAATGTCTCGATGTCGGGCTGCGTTTTGCCCGTTTCCCACGAGGAGATGGTCTGACGGGTAACGTGCAGCTGCTCCGCCAGCGCATCCTGTGTCAGATTCCGCTCCCTCCGCAGTCCTCTCAGATTTTTTGTAATTGCGTTCATTTCATCAGCTCCTGTCACCATCCTAGCAAACCGGCGAAAAAAAGTCACGCAAGGAATCCTTGCACTCCGATAAATGCAGTGAAAAGCCGGGCTTTGCCCGGCTTTTCGCTGTTTTATTCTCCTTGTGTCTGCGCCGCCGCGCCGCCCAGATCCACGTCTCCGGTTCCGGCGGAGGCGGAGGCCTTCGGTGCGCTTGACGCGCCGCCCAGCCCGAAATCCTTTTCCACGCTGGCGGTGTCCCGGTGAAGCATCGTCTCCATCACCCGGATATCGCTGTCCACATCCATGGCATCCGACTTATACAACTCGTCCAGCTGGTGTTCAAACCCCGCTACGATGGAATCCATAGTCTTTTCAATGCGCTGCTTCGCCTGACGCAGGTTTTCCCCCTCCACGCCCGCGGCATCGAACTCCGCATAGGCGTCCAGCAGCTTTTGAGTGGTGGGTAGATAGTAATTCAGGAACGTATCAATGCGGCTGCGCTTTTTCGGATCTTCCTCCACCGCGCGAAAAATGCGGGCGGTGATCTCTTCCAGCCGGTCGATTTTAGCGGTCAGCATCGGGTCGGCGATCCGGTCGTTGGCCCGGCGGATATTCCGCAGAATGCCGGAATATCCTTCCTCCGTCTCCTTGGGCGCTTCTTTGGGCGGTTCCTTGGCGGCGGACTGGGCCTCCCGCCGGCGCTTGAGTTCCGCATCCGCCTGACTGCTGCGGAAGAAGTATCCCAGCCCCTGATCGAGATATGCCCGACCGCCGAAATACCCTTTATCAATCATCTTTCCAAGGTCTTTTCCAATTCTTCTTTCGGACCAGCCCAGTTTCCTGCTCAAATCCGCCAGCGGGACGGCTTCAGCGTCTCCCATCACCGCCAGATACCGGGCATAGCGGCGCATATTGGCGTCCATTTTAAGTCCGCCGCAAAACATGCCCAAGCCGCCCACCGCGATGGCCATATATTGCAGCAAATCCCAGATGAAGCCGGACACATAGCCTGAAAACACCATGTTCGCCGGGTCGCTTGCGGAGAGCAAACCCACCGCCATCATGATGATGCCGATAATTTTCAGCGTTCGGGCATTGGACTTCTTGATCGCCGGAGACTTCACCATATTCTGCGCCGCGGTTCTGGCGCGACTGTCCGCCGCCGCATGGCGGGCAGCGTGTCCCTGCTCTCCCGCGTAATTCACCTGCAGGGGGGGTGGAACGGCAGCACTCCGCTTCTTTTTATTGTCGTTCCCAAACAGCTTTGAAAACAGCAGAAACAACGCCACAGGCCAAACGCCGATGGCGAACAGGAATACGATCAGCGCCCAAGAACCCCAGCCGCCCTCCTTCTGTTCCCCACCTTGGTTTCTACTCGGCATTGTCCTCACTCCTCTTTTTTCTTTAACTTTTCCTTAGACCCGTCAGGCCGCTGAAGGTACGTGTGATCCAGCTGACCCTGTAAATTTCCCAGCACCGCGTCCACATACTCCCGGCGCAGCGCGGCGCGCTCCTGCTCCTCCTGCTGCGTCAGTCCCTCCGGGGACTTGGCCTTGCGGGCCAGTTCGTTGATGCGGTCGATCTTTGTTTGCTCCATAGCTTCCTCCTGCTCAGGCATCTGCGCGTTCCCGCACAAACACCAAATCCATTTCCTCAACGTGTCCCGTGCCTCGCTGAACCGCCGGAAGCCAGCCTGCGTACCGCCAGCCCTCCGCAGCACGGCGGAGGATGACCTCCCGGTGGCCCTCCGTCTCAATGCCGATTCCGCCGAAGATGCTGTATCCGCCCATCTCCGCGTGAACGCGCTCAAATTCATATTCCAGCATGTCCAGCTCCTTATCCATAGCGTTTGAGGACGATGGAGGTGCGTCCCTTCTTCGTCACGCCGCCAACCGCCTCCACCAGAAACTTTCCAAGTCCCCGCGCAGAGACGGTGTCCCCCTCCGCCAAAAGCCGATCCGGCTTTGTGCACTCCTGCCAGTTCACCTGAACTTTGCCGCTTTCAATCAGCGACGCAGCCTTGCCACGGGCCATCTTAAAGCCGGTGGATGCCACGGCGTCCAGCCGCAGACTCATCACCGTGTCCCGAACTTCCTGACAGCTCTCCTCCGGCGCGGACAGCTCCGATACGTCGATGGCGCTGACACTCAGTTTCGCCCGGCCCGCCTGATCCCAGCTTTGGAGTAAAAAGTCCGCCACTCCCTCCAACACGATCAGGTCGCAGGACTCCTTCCCCGCCAAAATATCCCCCGTTTTCTCCCGGGTGATGCCCATGCCCATGAGGCTGCCCAAAATGTCCCGGTGCGTCAAATCGTACTCCGGGCGGTATTTCGCCCGCAGGCACCGAAGAGGGCTTTGCTCCGCCGCGCTCTCTTGATCCAGCCAATCGGGCAGAAACAGAAAAATTCTGCGCTCCGCGCCCTCATAGCCGCCGAGAGATACGTACTCCGTTTCCCGCGCTCCTGCCAAGCGCAGCAGCGTCTCGGCGGAGGCCCGCTCCTGCGGAGAGAGGAAATCCGTGGCCGTGGGAATATTGCGGTTGCGGCTCTGTTCCAGCTTGTCCAAAACGCGGGCCAGTATCAGCCGCTCGTCGCCGCTTTTTGCCGCCTTGTCCAGCAGCTTCGTTTTATCCATGCTGTAACTCCTGTGTGTGATAGAGCGCCGCGTAGGCGCCGTTTTTCGCCAGCAGTTCCTCGTGAGGCCCCTGCTCCACGATTTCACCGTTCTCCACCACCAAAATCCGGTCCGCGTTGCGGACGGTGGAGAGCCGGTGGGCAATAATCAGGGTTGTTCTGTCCTGAGCCAAACGGTCAAAGGTGGCCTGAATCTTCGCCTCGGTCACGCTGTCCAGCGCGGAGGTAGCCTCGTCCAGAATCAGAACCGGGGGGTCCTTTAAAAAGATCCGGGCGATGGAGATACGCTGCTTCTGTCCGCCCGAAAGAAGGGTTCCCCGCTCGCCCACATAGGTATCAAACCCATCGGGCAACGCCATGATGTCCTCATAGATTTCCGCCTCTTTCGCGGCCTGAAAAATCTCCTCTTCTGTGGCGTCGGGCCGACCGTAGCGAATATTTTCCAGCACGCTGGCCGCGAAAAGAAAGACCTCCTGCTGTACCACGCCCACATTGCGCCGCAGCGAGCGCTGCGTCACTTGGCGCACGTCCCTGCCGTCCAGCCGCACACTGCCCTCGGACACGTCGTAAAACCGGGGAATCAGCTGGCACAGCGTGGATTTTCCGCCGCCGGAAGGACCCACCACCGCCACCGTCTCGCCGGAGCGGATGTGCAGGTCGATTTCGCGCAGCACCGGCAACCCGTCCCGGTAGGCAAAGCTCACATGATCCAGATCAATGCGTCCCTCTACCCGGGAGAGATTTTCCGCGCCGGGAGCATCCTTCAAATCCGGCTCAATGCGCATCAACTCGGCAAACCGTTTCAGCCCCGCCGTGCCGTTTGCAAACAGTTCCATGAAGGAGGAGAGCTTGCGGATGGGGCTGACAAAGGTGGTAATATACAGGCTGAATGTGATGAGGTCGATGGTATTCATCTGTCCGCGCATGATGAGCCACCCGCCCACGGCAATCACCGCCGCCTGCAGCATGCATAGGAAAAACTCCATCACGGCGTTGAACCGGCCCATGGCCTTGTGAAACATCCGCTTGGAGGTTTTGAACGTCTCGTTAGAGGAATCGAATTTGTGCAGCTCCGCCTGTTCGTTGGCAAAGGCCTTAGCGGTGCGGATGCCGGAAAGGCCGGACTCAATGTCCGCGTTGATAGAGGCGGTCTTCCGCTTCACCGCGTCGGACGCCTCGCCCATGGACTTTCGGCAGCTCCAAACCACGGCAAAAAATACCGGCAAAATCAACGCAATCACCAGCGCCAGCCGCCATTGGATGGAGAACATCACCGCCAGCGCGCCCACAATGGTAACAATGGAGATGAACACATCCTCCGGCCCGTGGTGGGCCAGCTCCGTGATGTCAAACAGGTCGGCGGTCAGGCGGCTCATCAGCTGCCCGGTGCGGTTTTTGTCATAGTAGCCAAAACTCAGGTCCTGCATGTGGTGGAACAGGTCCCGGCGGATATCCGCTTCCACCAAAATGCCAAAGGTATGGCCGTAATAGCAGATCACATAACTCAGTCCAGCGCGGAGCGTAAACGCCGCCATCACGATAACCATGACCACAGTAAATGCCTGCCACGCATTGGCGGGCAGCAAGGTATACATGCACCACCGGGAAATAAACGGAAACGCCAGATCAATCAGGGACATGATCAGTGCGCAGGTGATGTCCAAAAAGAAAAGCCGCCGGTGGGGCTTAAAATAGCTGATAAAAATCTGCAATAAGGAACGTTCTTGAAATTCTTTGCCGGTCATGTCTCTCTCCTGTTTTTTATCCGATTCCTGTTCAGAACCGCGAAATTTCAATATAGAGTTGATTATAACACGCCCGTGTGCTCCGCGCAACAAGCAATCCCGGTCAAACGCCCTGCATCTGACCGGGATTTTATCCTTGATTCCCAAGCACTGCGCTCAGGAGATGGCCTCGCTTCCCACGGTGTAATCCGTCCACGGTCCGCTCTCCGGCCAGACAGCGGTGCAGTCAGAGAAGAAATAGGCACCCAGGCCGCTCCGCCACTTCTGCGCGTCGAAGTGCAGTACCGGCAGACTGTAACATTCCGTGTCGTGTCCGTAGTTTTCTTTAATGGAAAACAGAACGCCGTCCTTCCAGTAAAGGCCCTCCCGGTCAATATAGCCCTGCTCCGCCAGCTCGTCGAAAGTTCCGGTCAGAGGAGTCACACCGTGGGCCTGCCCAAACTGCCAGATAATCGCGGATTTTTCCGCGGCTGTCAGTTCTCCGGGAGCGCCGCTCAAATCCACGCCCACGTAGGGAACCGTGCCGCCGTCCTCCATTCCATTGAGTCCCGCATCCACGGCCCAGAGGTCGTCCAGCACCCGGAGATAAAGTCCGCACAGGTCGGCAAGTCTACCGTCGGGCGCTGTCTGCGCCCGCAGGGCCGAGACGTTCGCTAGCTGGGCGGGATACGTCTCTAGGACGTCGCCGGAGTATTCCACCTCCAATGTCATTCCGTCGGCAAGGTCTTCGGCGGCGGCGTTTTTTCCGTCCACTGTCACTGGAATCTCTCCCACCGGCAGAGTATACACGCCGTTTGCCGTTCCGTCCAGATCCGCCAGCAGCAGCCGACCGTCCGCCGCCCCGTCCACAATACGGCAGGTGAGAACCGCTCCGGCGGGCCGGGTTTCTCCGGTTCCGGAAGCCGCGCCATCCGGCAGGGTACTCCCGCCGCCCTGCGGTACCTGCCCGCAGGCGCTCAACACCAGACTCAGCGCCGCGAAAAACGGTAGAATTTGTCTATAATTCATTTCGGTTCATCCTCCTTTTCGGTTTGGACGGAGCCGTTCACCATTTCGTTCCACCTCTTTCAGATTTTGTGCGGATAAACAAAGATTTTTCTATTGACAAATCCATGAAAACGAGTAAACTAAACATGTGATTATTAAATTTAAAAAAGTTTAGGAGGTGGCCCCATGACGCAGCGAGAGCGCCAGCTGCTGAACTGGATCGAGGAAAATCCCCTGATTTCCCAGCAGGAACTGGCGGAAAAAGCGGGCATTACCCGCTCCAGCGTGGCGGTACACATCTCGAACCTGATGAAAAAGGGCTGCATTGCCGGAAAGGGCTACATCGTCCGCACCGAGCCATACGCAGCGGTGGTGGGCGGCGTGAACATGGACATCGGCGGCTGGCCGTCGGAATCCCCGGTGGCTCACGATTCCAATCCCGGACGGGTGCGCATGAGCCTTGGCGGCGTGGGGCGGAATATCGCACACAACATGGCCTTGCTGGGGATGGATGTGCGGCTTCTGACAGTGTTTGGAGACGATTTGAACGCCCAGAAGATTGCCGCCAGCTGCGCGGAACTGGGCATTGACGTGTCCCACGCCCCGTTTCTGTCGGGAGAGCACACGTCCACTTACCTATTTATTACGGACGAGCGTGGCGACATGGCGCTGGCAGTCAGCGACATGGATATTTACCAGCATCTCACCCCCCAGTTTTTAGCCCAGCGGCAAAAACTGCTGGACGGCGCGCAGGTGGTGGTGGCGGATACGAATCCCCCGGCGCAGACGCTTCAATATCTGGCGGAGCACTGCGCGGCCCCCATCTTCTGCGACCCAGTTTCCACCGCGAAGGCGGAGAAAATACGGCCCATCCTCGGCAAGCTCCACACCCTCAAGCCCAACCGCATTGAGGCGGAACTGCTCTCCGGTGTGAAGATCACCGACGAGGCGAGTCTGCGTCTGGCGGCAAAAACGCTGCTGGAAACCGGCTTGCGGCGGGTCTTTATCTCTTTGGGCAGCGACGGGGTTTTCGCTGCCGATCACGAGGGAAGCGTTCATCTGCCGGTCATCCCCGGCACCATGGTGAATACCACCGGCTGCGGCGATGCATTCATGGCCGCCATTACTTGGGCGTATCTGCAAGGTACGAATCTGGAAGGCACTGCCCGACTGGGTCTGGCCGCGTCCTCCATCGCCATGGAGAGCGGCGAGACGATCAATCCCGCCATGCGGGAGGAGGAGCTGCTTCGCCGGGCCAAAACCGGTGAGACGGCGTAGTCCTTTAAACGCCCGATTTTTTAAAACAAATTGCTATTTCTTGAACAAATTATACGTGGAGGAATCATTATGTTGAACAAATATCTGGATATCGCCCCCGAAGTCAAAGCCGCGCTGGACGCGGGCAAACCCGTTGTGGCTCTGGAATCCACCATCATCTCCCACGGTATGCCCTATCCTCAAAACGTGGAGACGGCGCTGAATGTGGAGAAGCTGATCCGGGACAACGGGGCCGTGCCCGCCACCATCGCCGTCATCAAGGGCCGCCTGAAGGCGGGCCTCAGCGAAGCGGAGATCGACTATCTGGGCAAGACCGGTCACGCCGTTCCCAAGGCCAGCCGCCGGGATCTGCCGGTGCTGGTGGCACAGGGCCGAGACGGCGCCTGCACCGTTACCACCACCATGATTATCGCCAACCTCGCGGGCATCAAGGTCTTTGCTACCGGCGGCATCGGCGGCGTGCACCGGGGCGCAGAAACCACCATGGACGTCTCCGCCGATCTGGAAGAGCTGGCCCATACGCCCGTTATGGTCATCTGCGCGGGCGCCAAATCCATTCTGGATCTGGGACTGACGCTGGAGTATCTGGAAACTCATGGCGTTCCCGTCATTGGCTACGGCACGGAGGAACTGCCCGCGTTCTACACCCGCAAATCCGGCTTCAAGGTGGACTATGAGCTGGACACGCCCGCGGAGCTGGCAAAGGCATTTCACGTCAAGCAGGAGATGGGCCTCGGCGGCGGCATGCTGGTGACCAACCCCATTCCCGAGGAATACTCCATGGATGCAGATGCTATCAACAAGGCTATCGACGAGGCAATCACCGACGCGAAGAAGCAGGGCATCCACGGCAAGGAGACGACTCCCTTCCTGCTGGCAAAGATCAAGGATCTCACCGGCGGCGACTCTCTGAATTCCAACATCCAGCTGGTGTATAACAACGCCCGTCTGGCCGCCAAGACCGCCGCAGAGCTGGCAAGCCTTGCAAAGAACTGAAAGTTGATATAAAATGAGCTGGCCGGGATACCCCGGCCAGCTTTTTTCAGGAGGTCTGTATGGAAACCGTATCATTTATTCCACCAGAGTCCACCGGAACCACACTTTGGGCTTTTATCGGCTCGCCTTGGGGGATTCTCGCTGTGTGGCTGGTACTTATCAACCTGATTACATTTTTCGTATTTGGTTTTGACAAGTGGAAAGCCAAATGGAAGGAACACCACGAATCCGCCCGACGCGTCCCGGAAAAAACGCTGTTTTTTCTCAGCGCCATTGGCGGCAGTATAGGCGCGCTGATTGGGATGAAGGTCTTTCACCACAAGACTCTGCACAAGACGTTCCGCTTTGGTATCCCGGCGATCCTGATTCTGCAGTTCGTCGTCGCCGCAGGAATCTGGGTCTATTTCCACTCCGCTTGGTGAGCGGTCATCGAGGAATTTATTGAGGCAGAGGATCCAAAGCCAAATGGCTTTGGACCCTCTGCCTCAATTTGTTCATCAATATGCCGATCCGGTGTGCGTCTTTCTTAAATCAGGCAGGGAATTTTATACGCCGCCGAAGCGGAAAACGATGCCAACGACGGCGGAAATTCCAATGAAGATAATGGGGTGCCACTTCTTCGTGGGTTTCACCCAATTGGTGAACACCAGCAAAATCGCCGCCAGAATCAAACCCTGCCATTTCAGCAGGCTTGCCCAGTCCACGCCTGCCGTGGAAACAGCGGCGGTATTTATCAGCGTCTCCACGATCACGCCTGCGCAAGCCGCGCCGATCAGTCCGGTGGACGCGGGGCGCAGGCCGTAAAACGCAAATTCCACATATTTATTGTGCCGGAACTGCTGCAAAATCGCCGCGATAATCAAAATTACGATAATGGAGGGCGTCACCTCGCCGAGGGTTGCGATCACCGCTCCCGGGACGCCGGCCACCGTGAACCCCACATAGGTCGCCATGTTGATGCCGATGGGGCCGGGTGTGGATTCGGACACCGCCAGCATGTTCATCAACTGCGCCTGCGTGTACCAGCCGGTAGACTCACCGATATGGGACAAAAACGGCAGGGTTGCCATTCCGCCGCCCACGGCAAAAAGGCCGGTTTTAAAAAACTCCCAAAAAAGCTGAAGATAGATCATGCCTTTTTCACCTCCAGCTGCTTGAGCACGATGCCCGCCAGCGCGGAGAGCACCACAAATACCACCGGAGAGACGTTCAGTGCATATCCCCCTGCCAGCACCAGCAGAAAAATCACCAGCGTCCGCTTATCCACCACGGACTTTTTCAGCAGCTTCACCACCGCGTTGAGAATCAGGACGCAGACGCAAACCTGAATCCCCGCAAAGGCATTCTGCACCCATGCCAAATCCGAAAAGTTGTTGATGAGGCCCGCCAGAATTGTAATGATAACGAGAGACGGAAACACAACACCCAGCGTCGCCACGATGCCGCCCAACGCGCCGCACAGCTTCTGCCCCACAAAGGTGGCGGTATTCACCGCGATGATGCCGGGCGTACACTGGCCGATGGCAAAATAGTCCGTCAGTTCATCCTCGGTGACCCAGCCCTTGTTTTCCATGATTTCCCGCTGCAAAATCGGCAGCATGGCCATTCCACCGCCAAATGTCATCACGCCCACCTTTGCAAAGGTGATAAACAGCTCCCAATACTTTTTCAATCCGCTTTCTCCCTTGATGTTTGATTCTTTGCCGTGCAGGTCTTAATCCACATAGCCATACATTCCCCGGACAGAGACTTCCCCGGTGCGGACGGTCCGCACCGTGCCGTCCGCCAGCCGCACGATCAAGCCGAATTCATCGTCGATATCCAGCGCCTGCGCCGTCTCCCGGCGACCGTCGGCGGAGAGCAGCTGCACGGTTTTCCCCAACGTCACGCAGTCCCGCCGGTACGCATCCACATACCGCTGGGTATCTCCCCGGCAGATGTCCGCATACAGCCGGTCCAGCGCCCGAATCTCCGCCGCCGCCAGCGCGGGGCGGGAGATGTGTCGGCCAAGGACCATATCCAAAGACGTTGCTATCTCAGCCAGCTCCGGACCAAAATCCTCCGGCGTTTGATGAACATTCACGCCAATGCCCATCACCAGATATTGCAGCCGTCCCGTCTCGCCCTCCAGCGCCATTTCCGTTAGAATGCCGCAGAGCTTTTTTCGGTCGATCACCAAATCGTTGGTCCACTTGATCTGCGGCCGCACGCCGCAAACCTCTTCCACCGCGCCGCACAACGCCACGGCGGTCTGCGCGGTAACGCAGGTCAGGCGCTCCAGCGGCACCTCCGGCCTCAGCAGCACGGAGAGCGCCACCAGTTTTCCCTTTGGATTCTGGAACACCCGATCCATGCGGCCCCGGCCCCCGGTCTGGCAGTCCGCCGTGACAGCTGTCCCGTCCGGAATTCCGGTCAGCGCCTGCTTTTTTAAATAAGTGTTGGTGGAATCCACGCTTTCAAGGCACACCAGATTTTTTCCCACCAGCGCCGTAGGCCCCAGAAAGCTGCGAATTTCCTTCTCTGTCAGCACGTCCGGCGAGCCGGTCAGCCGATAGCCCTGGCTGGTTCGGGCCTCGATGACATAGCCCTCCTTGCGCAGAGCATCCACCGCCTTCCACACAGCCGCCCGGCTCAAACCCAGCCGCTGGGCAATCTCTTCTCCGGAGAGGAAGTCCTCCCCGCGGCTTTTCAGCAGCTCCAGTACCGTTTGACGACTCATGAAGTCCGCCTCCTTCCGCAAATTCTGTGTCAGCATACCATATTCTGCCCATTTTGTAAACTGCCGCTCCATTTGTAAACTCGTTAAAAAACCATAGTTGACAATTTTGAAAAGTGTGCTATTCTATTGTAAACCAAGTTAATTTTCCGGTTTACAATAGGAGGCGTCATGAAAACAAAAATGCTGATTTTAACCGCTCTTTTTGCGGCGTTAACCGCCGTGGGCGCGTTTATCAAGATTCCGTTTCTCTATTCTGCCATTACTCTGCAATTTTTCTTCACCGCTCTGGCAGGCGTCCTGCTGGGGGCGAAATACGGCGCGCTCAGTCAGCTGGTGTACGTGGCGCTGGGTCTTTTAGGACTGCCCATCTTCACTTCCGGCGGCGGTTTTGGATACTTTCTTTATCCCACCTGCGGCTTTTTGATCGGACTGATCCCCGCCGCTTGGGTAATTGGCAAGCTGACGGCGGGCAGCCGGTCCCTGTGGCGTATCCTGCTGGCGTCTCTTGCAGGACTGGCGGTTTTGTATCTGGTGGGACTGCCCTATATGGCGTTTATTCTGAATGTCTACATAGGAAAAGGTCTGAGCACATGGGCTGTTTTCATGGCGGGCATGATTCCCTTCCTCCCCGGCGATATGGTGAAAATTCTGGTGGTGGGCATTCTCTCGCCCAAGCTGCTGCCCCATGTGAAAACCCAAGCCGCAGCAACGGAGAATCCCTCCTGACCTTTAAACTTAAAACTCATTAAAAAAGCGTTCCGCAAACGAACTTCGTCTGCGGAACGCTTTTCTTCTGCTTACGGAGTTTCATTTGTCTCGGAAGGCACCGCAACTGCGCCGCTCGTCTGTCCAGCAGGGGTTTGTGCGTTCTCCGCCGCAGGCACACCGGCATCCACAGGATTTTCTGCCGAGCCGGAAGCGGCAGATGCAGACGCGGAGGTATCCGGTTCCGGGAGGACTTCAGCAGGTGTTTCCGGAGCTGCGGCGGAATCAGTCTGCGCAAGTGCGTCGGCAGGCGTTTCCTTGGCCGACCCCAGCAGCCGGGCCTGCACCACCCAGCGGGTGGCATGACCGTTTCCGGTGCAGGTGGAGAGGGTGACGATTCGGTCGTTCACCGTGGGGACCACGCCGGTGTCGTAAAGCGACTGGGACAAGCAATAGTCAATGTATATCTGCTTGGCGCTGTCGCTGTGCTGGCCGATGCGATAGGTGTCTCCCTGCGTACTGACCTCATAAGCGGCAAAAATATCGTATTTCCGGGTTCCGCTATCATCGGTGATATAGACTGCGGGATGGCTTTTGAAATAGCTCTTCTGCTTGTAGTTTTTCAATCCCGCGAACATAGAGCCGTCGTTCATCCGGTGTCCGTACACAAGGGTATTGAAATCAGAAAAGTCGCCGCTGTTGTTGCACTCCAGAAAAATTGCTCCCACCACACTGTTCCACTTTTTCCAAGTGTGGCTCAGATAATACTGGTTATCCGTTCCCTGCACCAGCGGATAGGAGATTTTGGTTCCGGGAATCAGAATCCAGCCCAGCACATCGCCATTGACCTCTCGCAGAGCGGAAAAATCCATGGCGGCCAGCGCATCGGCATAGGGGTCAACATATGTTGTCCCCGTTTCAGAGGAAGACGCTGGCGGTGCAGTCTCCTCTGAAAAATCCGGCAGGCCCACCAGCTCTTCGGCCTCGGAATAGGTCTGCGCCCCCTCCCGGTATTGGAGCAGCTGGCGGATCAAAACACCGATGCTGCCTAAAAACACAACGGCCAGCAGGACGATCAAGGTCTTGCGCACCTTCTTCATAATCCCGCTCCTTTCATAGCATCCTTCATGCGTCCATCCTGCGCCGGAGCTGATCCGGGTTGTCCGCATAATCCAACGCAGTCTCCCGCGTGATTTTTCCGGCGCGGAACAAATTCAAAATGGACTGATCCATGGCGAACATGTTCTCTTTCCCGGCTGTCCGCATTTCATTTTCAATCTGATAAGTCTTGCAGTCCCGAATCATGCTGCGCACGGCGCTGTTCATCGTCATCAGCTCAAAGGCAGGCGCCATCCCCCCATCGTTCTCCGGCAGCAGCTGTTGGGACGCTACCGCCCGCAGTACCATGGCCAGCTGCGTCCGCACCTGAGACTGCTGCTGGCTGGGAAACGCATCTATAATGCGGTCAATGGTGTTCACCGCGCCCTTGGTGTGCAGTGTGGCGATGACCAAATGTCCCGTCTCCGCCGCGGTCATGGCGGTGCGGATCGTCTCGTGGTCCCGCATTTCGCCAAGCAAAATCACATCCGGTGCCTGACGGAGACTGGCCCGCAGAGCTGACAAATAGTCCACCGTATCAATCGTGACCTCCCGCTGGCTGACAATGCTTTTTTGATCGCGGTGGAGAAATTCGATAGGGTCCTCCAACGTGATGATATGGGCTTCCCGGGTCCGGTTGATCCGGTCGATCAGGCAGGCCTGCGTGGTGGACTTGCCGCTACCCGCAGTGCCGGAGACGATCAAAAGGCCGTGGGTGTCCTCCACCATGTTCATGATGCTCTCGGGAATACCCAGAGTTTTATAGTCCGGCACATCAAAGGACACAACCCGGATGACGGAGGCCATGGATCCTCTTTGGCGGTAAGTGTTCACACGGAACCGGGCAAGGCCCGCCAGCGCAAAGGAGAAATCGTCGTCCCCCGTTTCCAAAAACCGCTTCATATCCCGGTTTGCCAGACGGTAAACCTCCTGAATCAGCTGCTGCGTGACATCCGGCAGAACGCGGCCTTCCGTCAGGGGCCGGATATGACCGTCCAGCTTTTCGCTCACCGGGCCGCCGGCTACGATGAACAAATCGGATGCCCCGTCGCTCACCGCTCTTTCTAAGTACTGTTTCACTTCCATCGGTCTTTTTCAATCCTTTCACCGCAGTGGTCCTTAAAACATGACGGCTTCTCCGTCCCAAACCTCAATGCTGTCGTCCGGCGTCCAGTCCGCGGTGGAAACCGCCTTCCAGCGCAGAACCTTCCAGTCCGTTCCCTCCAGATATACGGAAACGGACAGCACCTGCGTATCGGAAATAGGGACGGTATATTCATAGCGGGTTCCCCCGCCGTCCGTCTCGGCGATCACACCGTCAGGCATCTCTCCACCGCGCAAACGGGCCAGAATCTCCTCCGCCTGTGTATCCGCCGCATAATAAGCGGTCACGCTGTCCGCCGAGGCGCGGCTCATCTTCGCATTATTTTGTGCTGTGGAAAGGCTCAGCATCGCCAGCACCGTCAGGCACAGCACGGCAAAAATAATCAGAAGGGAGCTGCCCCCCACCACCGGTGGGGAAAACCGCCGACTTTCGCGCTCACGCATCGCCGTCCACCTCCTGCCATGCCACGAACAGTTCCGACAAGATTTCGCCGTCCGCCGTGCTCACCCGCACCTCCGCCTTGCCAAGACCCGGCTGGGCAGGGACATTTTGCACCTGCAAGCAATAGGCATACTCCGCCAAGTATCCGACTGTTTCCCAGTTCTCGTCATAGAGCGCGTAGACAACGCCCTGTTCCGTGCGTCCTGTCAATTGACCTTCCAGCCGCGCCGCGTCAAAGCCCTCCGCCTTGCATCGCTCCGCCGCGTTCTGCGCCTCGATCACTGCCCGATCCCGGGCCGCGCCGGTTCTGGAAATGCGGCTGGACAGCGCGAAGGCCTGCACGCACAGTGCCGCCGCCAAAGCGAATACCAGCGCCATCACCAGCTGCTCCATCAGCGCCAGTGGCGCTTTGCTCCTCATGCGCCCACCCCCTCTGGGCAGCGGGGGGATAGCACCAGCCGACTGGTATTGCCGTTTACGTCGGTAGCTTCCACTTGAATCAGCTCCCCGTCCCAGCCAAACCGCAGTCCCTGCGCCTCCAATACCGGCTCGCCGTCCTCCTGGGCATATACCCCGCCCTCCACGGTGAACAGCTCCCGGATGTAGCCGTCATAACAGTAAATGGCGGTGACATATTCCTCTCCGCCGTAAGTCTCCTTCAAGTTCAGCGTGTCGTACCACAGCCCGCCGTCCCCGCCGGAAAAGGAGATCGCCCCCGCCTCGTCGGCGTGGCGCACCTTCGCCGCCACGTACTGCACGCCAGTGCGCCGATCCCAGCTCTCCTGATCCCGGTTCGTTTGGGCACGATAGGTGCGCGCCCCCGTCAGCAGAACCAGC
Organism: Oscillibacter ruminantium GH1; assembly: GCF_000307265.1. Taxonomy (GTDB): domain Bacteria; phylum Bacillota; class Clostridia; order Oscillospirales; family Oscillospiraceae; genus Oscillibacter; species Oscillibacter ruminantium. The sequence continues at coordinate 164,085 of NZ_DF158900.1, read as the reverse complement.
AGGACGCATACCGCAAACACGCCGAAGCTGAGAAGGACAAACAGAGCATCCATATGATGTTGTCTTCCGCTTTCTCTCATGCGCCCTCGTTTTCCACCACTGTGATATCCGGCATCAAATTCTCCGCAAAAACCTCATAGAACACGGTGTATCGGCTCTCGTCCACCTGCATGCCGTAATGCTCCTCCAAATACGCCAGCGTCGGTGGGTAAAGCCCCTCGCTGGCGTAACAGGTCACTGCGGCACGGCGCACCGCGTCCTCCAGCCGGTCCCGCCCCTCGGCAGTGCTGCCGTGGGACAGGTTCTCCACCGCCAGCGTCAGCACCAGCGCCGCCAGAAGGATTGCCGCCGGGCCCGCCAAAATCCGCAGGACGGAGGTAAATTTCGTCTTCACACTCATCCGCTCACCCGACAGCAGACAGGATGTTCAGCAGCGGCAGCATGGCGGAGAGCAAAATGACCCCCACCAGCAGCGATCCCGCAATGGTCAGCACCGGCTCCACCCGGCCCACTTGCTCCTGCAAGCCCGCTTCCCCCTCGTCGGAAAGGCGGCGGGCAATCTCCTCCATCACCGTGTCGGCGGACCCGCTGCGCACTCCCAGTGCCAGCATGCGGCAGTACACCGGCGGAAACGCGCCGGTTTCCTTCAGCGCATCCGCCAGCGGCGCGCCGCCGTCCAGCTTAGCACGACAGTCCTGACAGCGCTTTTGGGCAGCGGGAATATCCTCCATCAAAGACCCCGCCAAATCCAGCGACTCCTCCATGGGAAGGCCGGAGCGAAGGCCCATGGACAGCGCCTGTGCCATCCGGGCGGAGGTCAGCTTTCCCGTGACGCCCTTGACGGCGTGTCTCGCTCTCCAGATACGAAGGCAGCGATCCCGGAAGGAATCCGACACAGCAAAAGCAGCCAGCACCAGCGCCGCCAGCGCCAGCAGCACGCACATGACCGGCAATACGCCGTCCAGCCAAAGTCCCGCCCGAAGCAGTCCCCCGGCCACGCCGGTCATGGCCCCGCCCAAAGAGCGGAACACCTGATCGAACACCGGCAGTACCTTGGCCAGCAGTACCACCACCACTACCAGCATCAGCAGCAGCAACAGCGCGGGATAGAGCAGGGCGCTGCGCACCTGCGATTCCAGCCGGGCGCGGTCATCATAGTAGCGCGACAGGGCGTTCAATGCCTCTTCCAGCCGCCCGGTGCGAAAGCCAACCCCCACAAGGCCCGTCACATACGCGGGAAACGCGCCGGTATCCGCCATAGCTCTGGTTAACGGCGTTCCGTCGTCCACAGCCTTGGAGAGGTATTCCACCACGGCCCGGTCACTCGCGGCACTCTCATCCTCCAGAATCAGGTGCAGGCCGTCGTCCGCGCTGATCCCTGCGTGGAGCATCAGCGCCAGCTCCATGCACAAAGTTGATATCTGATTGTTGGAAAGTCTGTTCATGCTTGAACCCTCATTCTCAAAAAATGGGCAGTCAGCCGCCGCAGTCCGGCTAATAAAGGGAAAAAATGGGCTTGCAGATACTGCAAGCCCATTTTAACGTTTTTCAATTCAATAGTAAAGGCTTTTTCGCTCGGAAGGCGGATTCACGTCAGATTCAGAAACAGCGGAGGCTGCCGAAGCAAATCTAAGTGTTTTGATGCGGGACAAGGCCAGCAACGCTCCGCCGGAACGCCGCACTGCGGTCAATCTTTTTAAATCCCGCCTTAGTAAACGTACTTCGCGGTATAATGGGTGCCGTCGCCAATGTAGCTCATGATCTCCTTGCTCTGCTTCCCGCTGGAGGCAAAGGTGGGGTCCATCAGCTTCCAAGACACCCCGTCAAAATAGATCGCACCGTTGACCCAGCCCGTCTCTACGGAGTAGACGTTGATCCAAGCGTGGTACGCCGTACCCGCATACCCCACCACCAGCTTGCAGGGAATATCCTGACTGCGGAGCATTCCGGCCATCAGAGAGGCATAGTCAAAGCAGATGCCTTTTTTCTGGGCCAACACTGTGTCCAGTACAGGGAGATAACCGCTTTTCACCGTGGCGGCCTTTTCTTTGTCATAGGTCAGGTTGTTCACCACATACTCATACACCGCCTGCACCTGATCCAGCGTCTCGGTTTTGCCCTTGGTCAGCTGTTTGGCCTTGGCAACCGTCTTCGCCGCGTCCGAATAATCCACATACTGGTTGGGCAGCAGGAAGGGGGCAAACTCGTTCTCCAGCGATACAGTGAACGTCACCGAGGTGACCGTGGCATATTTGCTGCCGGAGACATTTTGGAACACGGTGGCTTTATAGCTGCCGCTGCCGTCGGACAGGGAGAATACCGCCCACTTGCCCGGGGTCAAGTCATAGGTATAGGTCACGCCGCTGGGGCCGGTCACCTGCGCCTTCAGTTTTACCGCGGACGACGCGGTATACTGGGCCATAATATATCCGTCCGCAGTGTTGGAATAATCAATGACCGCCTTATCGGTCTTCTGTACCAAGGTTCCAGGGGCCTTTGGCGTAATAGACAGGGGCACCGCCGAAGGAGATTCCGCCAGCGCAACGGCCTCATCCTCGATGTTCCACGTCTCGCCGCCGAGGGCCTCAGCCGCTGCCGACTCGGCGCTATGGGATTCCGCAGCGGAGACAGCCGCGCTCTGCGTTCCGCCGGCCGCGCCGCAACCTGTCATCAAAGCCGCCGCCAGAAAAGCTGCGGCCGCTCTTTCCAATTTACTCCTCATCGTCTGTTCACTCCCCTTTGTCCGCCAGACCGCTTCAAGCCTTTTTATTCGACAATATTGTATCAGTCTCTATCCCAAAAGTAAAGTATTTTTCCACTCTTTCATTTCATTTTATATGGAATATGTAACTTTAAGTAGGTAACAGTTGCAAAAAAAATAGGGCTGTGCTATCATGCAGATATGTTAACCCCGATAGGTCTACCAGATTCTTTTTATTTGAAACCGGCAGGAGGTGGCGCACTTGGATGAAGGGCATCCGTCCATTCTGAAAATTCAAATGCTTGGGGGATTCTCTCTGTCCTGGAACGGTCAGGAAATTACCGACGGCGACAATCGTTCGCGGAAGGTATGGCTCCTTCTGGCCTACATGATCTGCTGCCGGAACCATCCGATCCCGCAGAATGAGCTTTTCAGCCTTCTGTGGGGCGATGAGGGGACCACCAACCCTGTCAACGCCCTGAAGACCATGTTCCACCGGGTTCGCTCCATGCTGGACGGATTGGGCGCCGGCGCAGGCCACACGCTGATTGTCCGCAGAGAGGGAAGCTATACATGGAACGATGCGGTTCCCGTTTGCGTGGATGTAGAAGAATTTGAGAGTTTGTGCCAATCCGCCGCCGCGCTGCAAGATCCGCAGGCGCAGCTGAAAGCCTATCAGAACGCACTGGATCTCTATCAGGGCGATTTTCTTCCGAAGCTGTCGTCCGAGCCATGGATTGTTCCTCAGTGTACTTATTTCCACAATCTTTATTTAAGAACTCTCCGGGCCGTTCTTCCCCTGCTTCGGGAGCAGCAGCGTCACGCTGAAATCGTGGCGCTTTGCAATCAGGCAATTCTGGTAGAGCCTTACGACGAGAGTCTATATCAGTTCTTGATGCGCGCACAATTGGACCTTGGCGACCAGCCGGGTTCTATTAAAACTTATGAAACCATGAGCGATTTGCTCTTTGCGAACTTTGGCATCATGCCCGCGGATGAGAGCAAGGCTATCTATCGGGAAGCCGCCCACACTGTGAACGAGCGGTCCATGAATCTGGGCCTTCTGCGGGAGCAATTGGATGAGAACGGCAGCTCCAGCGGCGCGCTGCTGTGCGATTACGACTTTTTTCGCATTGTCTATCAGGCAGAAGCCCGCGCCGTGGCCCGCAGCGGCGAGGCGGTTCACATTGCTTTGATCTCCGCCACGGGAAACGAATCCAAGCCGCTGTCCCGCCGTAGTCTGGACTGTTGTATGGATAATTTGCAGGATGTGGTGATCGGAAATCTTCGCAAGGGCGATGTGGTATCCCGGTGCAGCGTCTCCCAGTACATCGTGATGCTTCCGCAGGCCAACTACGAAAACAGCTGCATGGTATGTGACCGGATCCTTCGGGCCTTCGCGCGGCAGTATCCCCACTCTCCCGCCAAGCTGGGCTATACGGTTCAGCCCTTGGTTCCCAACGCCTGAGTTTTTAGGCCTCTGCCCGCCAAGGTCAGGGGCCTTTACTTCGCGGCTATAAAATTTCACCGGTGAGACACAAGGGAAGAGGCACTTTCAACTTTTGAAAGTGCCTCTTCCCTCTTTAAATTCCGCCAAGATTTTGCGTGCGCCGTCTCTTTTTTACCGCCTCACAGCACGGATACCAGCAGCCACACCAGTCCGCAGGCCCCCGCTCCGGTCAGGGACCACAGCACCGGAGGCATCTGGTCCATCCGCTTGCGCAGCCCCGCGCCGCCGGTGTATTCCTGCGCCACCCGGCGGGCCTCCTCCACCAGTTCCCGGGCTGAGACGCCTTCTCCCGCCGCGTCGTTGCGCACGATAAAGATTGCCTGCTCAAAATATCGTCTGTCCGGCGAATCCACGACCACTACCCGCCGGGAAATCCCTTTGACCATTCCATTCCACTCCTTTTTTTAACTATCCCGCGCTGCGGGACCGCAAATTATCCAGACTCATTTTGACACCTGTGGGAAAAAATTATACTTATAGTCGAGAAAGATTTTTATTGCAGCGTCAAACCTATCAAATCCTGATTTTTTAACGCCGCCACTCTATCGGTTTCAGGGATGAAGCGCAAAAAGCGAAGACCT
>NZ_DF158900.1:150352-159151 GCF_000307265.1 Oscillibacter ruminantium GH1 | reverse complement strand
CTTCGCTTTTTGCGTGAATTCATACCTTCTTGACTTCTTCCGGCGGAAGGTACAGCACCTGTACGCCACAGTCGTCCGAAAGGCCGTTCTGCTTTTCCGCTTCTTTTAAAATCAGGTTTGCCAACTGCTGCGGGTCCGTCCCATTCCAGCCTGCCAGCAGATTTTGCAGCCATTCGTCATGTCCGCTGTCCGCCGCGCCGTCGCTGATGAGAACGGCAAAGGTCTCCGGCTCCAGCGTCACATGAGTCACATCCGGCCCAGCGGGCGCAGGTTTTAATCCCGCCGGCAGCGCGGCGCCGGTAATCCGGCGCACTCTACCGAACCGCTTGATATAAGTTGGAGCTGCGCCGTATTTATAGAGCGCGGCTTCTCCGCTCTCCAGCCGCAGCGTCAAAAGGTCAATGGTAGAAAAGCTGCCGGTCTCCTGCCCCCGAAGGGCCATCGCCGCATTCATGGTGTTCAGCGCGGCCTCCGCCTCTACCCCCGCCTCCAAGAACTGACGGAGCAGACGACAGGTCAGCGCGGACTCCCTCCGGGCAGCCTCGCCGCTGCCCATTCCGTCGGAGAGGAGCAGACACAAAAGGCCGCCGTCCGTCTCAAAGGAAGCCAGCGTGTCACCGCAGGCTGTCTCTCCCTGCTTGGGCTTGATCGCCGCGCCGATACGATAGCTGCGCCGCGCTCCGGCTGTTGGAACCGCCTCCAAATTAGCCGCCGTGGCGGTGAGCAAATCGCTGAGTCGGGCATACTGCCCTTTGGCGTCCTGCCGCGTCTCGTCCATCCGGTGGCGATACTGCTTACGCAGAAGATAGGCGGACAGTTCTCCATTGATGGCAGCTAAAAAGTCCGGCAGATGGATGCAGCGCGAGGAAAAGTGGTTGGGAAAATCCTTTGCCAGCGCCCTTCCCCGTTCCAGAAGATAGGGCGTGGCGTCGTTCAGCGCGTTATATGTAGCGCCGTACTCTTTTTTCCAGCACAAGTCGCAAAGCGCGCAGCCCCGGCAGACCCGCTCGGCCGCCCGGTCAAACACGATGGCGGGGTTTTCCTCTGTGGACTGAACCGGCCCTCTGCCCAAACTGTCGTACAGATCCCGGAACGCGGTCGCCGCCCGATCCAGCCGCTCCCGCAGGGTGGGCAGCGCTTTGCTCTGGGGCGGTGTGTCCTGCTTCACCCGCTTGCCGCCCAGCAGCTTTCGTGGAATCAGCAAAAACAGCGGTGCGGCCAAAGCCGCCTCCTTCATGGCGGAAAGGCCCTGCGCCTGTGTCACCGGCGCCAACGCCGTCAGCGCCGCCAACAGCCACAAAATAGCCGAGAACAGGCGGCTTTGACGTGTCCGCAGTCCTGCGGCAAGGCCCGCAAAGCCATACTCCGCCGTGAAAACCGGCACTCCGCCTCCGGCGCACAAGTCCGCCAGCAGTCCGGCCCAAACACCCGTGACCGCGCCGGAAGCCGCGCCCTTCTGCCATGCCGTGAACAGCACCAGACAGGCGATCACCGTCCGTCCCAGTGAAATTCCCGCCGGAGCTACGTCCGAAAACGCCAGCAGCAGCGTCACCGCCAAAAACACCAGCGCGTCCGGTTTCTTTTCTTCTTCTCCGCCTCGGGTCAGCGGTGCATAGCATCGGGCGGAAGCGCCCACCAGCACCGTGGACAGCAGGCAGGGCGTGAGATGTTCCAACGGTGAAAAGGACTGCGCTACGTAGATTCCCTCCACCGCCAGCGTCATTCCGGCAGCAAGCATCGGCGTGAAGAGCGGCTTCTCCGCGATTTTCAGCCCCCGAAACGCCACCGCCGCCGTGTACACCAGAATCGCCACCGCCACATGAGCAAGGCCCGTGGAAAACTCCAGAAATATCAGCGCCCCCAAAGCTGCGCCGGCCAAGGCGCACATCCCGTCAATTCCCGCGCCGCAAGCCGCCGTTAATCCCAGAGCAAAGGGCGCTCCGCCCCCGGAGATTGTGGCGGCCGTGAGCGCCGCCGACAGAAAAAAGCGGACGCCACCGTTCAAAAAGCGCACTGTCCGCGCGTTATCTAAAGTAAGCTGCCCGTGCATCAGGCTTGTCCCCTCCCTTTTGCGGTTTCCATCATTTTACATAACAACATATGAAAATGCCGTCGGGAAAAGAGAGGTTTCTAAAGTTTTTGTATCGCCGTTTCCATCCCCGGCGGATTTTGGGGATGTGCGCAGTGTATTTCCCCAGAACAGTCCCATGTTCCCCCTTTTCATTTTGGAGGAACTATGATAGACTGTAATATATTTTGACCATTGCGCCTGCAAAGGAGACCGTTTCGTGATTCTTGGAACATTGGAAATTCAATCAAAGCTGGCCCTCGCCCCCATGGCGGGCGTGACGGACGCCTCGTTCCGCCAGATCTGCGCGGAACTGGGCGCGGGCTATACCTGTACGGAGCTGATTTCCTCGAAGGCTCTGTGCTATCAGGATAAAAAAACGCGGGGCCTGCTGGCTCCCTTTCCGGGGGAGCATCCTTTCGCCGTGCAGATTTTCGGCAGCGACCCCGTCTGCATGGCCGAGGCGTCCCAGATCGCGGCGGAGGCCTCCGGCGCGGACGTGGTGGATATCAACATGGGCTGTCCCATGGGCAAGATCGTCAACAACGGAGACGGTTCCGCGCTGATGAAAGACCCGGAGAAGGCGGCCCGCGTGGCCGAAGCCGTGGTCAAGGCCAGTCCCGTACCGGTGACGGCGAAAATCCGCCGGGGCTGGGACATGGGCCACCTCAACGCCGTGGAGGTGGCAAAGCTGCTGGAGCAGGCAGGCGTGTCCGCCATCGCGGTTCACGGGCGCACCCGCGCCCAGATGTACGGCGGGCAGGCGGATTGGACCTCTATCCGTGCCGTACGGGAGGCGGTGCGCATCCCCGTCATCGCCAACGGCGACATTTTCAAGCCTGAGGACGCGGTGCGCATTTTAAAGCAGACCGGCGCGGACATGGCTATGATCGGGCGGGGCTGCTTTGGAAACCCCTGGCTGTTCGCGCAGGCCAAGGCCCTGCTGGAGGGCTTGCCCATGCCGCCGCTGCCACTGCTGAGTGAGCGGTGCGACACGGTGGTGCGGCAGATTGAGCTGGCCGCCGCGGCCCGCGGAGAGCGGACGGCGGTGCTGGAGGCCCGGCGGCACTACTGTTGGTATTTAAAGGGCATTTCTCACGCCAATTATTATAAGGAGCAGATAGTCCGCATGAATACGCTGGAGGACGTCTACGCCGTGACGAAAGGGATCAAAAGGGATCTGAAATGAATGACATACCGGAACAACAACTGGTGAAATCCGCCCGGAGCGGGGATGCGGACGCTTTTGAAACACTGGTCCGCCGCTATGAAAAGCGCGTCTATGCGCTGACATTGCGCATGTGCGGCAATTCTGCCGACGCGCAGGAGGCTGCACAGGAGGCATTCCTCTCCGCATGGCAGAGCCTGCCCTTCTTCCGGGGCGAGGCCAGCTTTGCAACGTGGCTGTACCGTTTGGCGTCCAATGCATCTGTGGATCTTCTCCGCCGGGAAAAGCGGCAGAAGGCGGTTTCTTTGGACGACGCGGAGTTGACGCTGGACATCCCCGATTCCCGCCTCACGCCCCACGAGGAAGCGGAGCGAAACGAGCTGCGGGATGCGATTCGGACAGGGCTGAAATCCCTGCCGGACGACTATCGGGCGGTGCTGGTTTTACGAGAGCTGCACCAGTTGAGCTATCAGGAAATTTCGGACACGTTGGACGTGGATGTGGGAACCGTGAAATCCCGCATCAACCGGGGCCGGAAACGGCTCTGCGAATTTTTGACGAGAACCGGGAACTTTTCACCCGCCGCTCCGTCTAAGAAGACAGAGAAGGAGGGACAGTGACATGAAAATTTGCGAAAATTATGCGCTCCTTCTGGACCAGTTTCTTGACGGAGAACTCAGCAAGGAAGACGAGGCCCTCGTGCGGGAGCATCTTGTCTCCTGCCCCGCCTGCGCCGCCTATGTGGCAGACGCCATGGCCATTCGGGCCGCATTTGAAGATCTTGACGAAATTGAGGTCCCGGAGGGACTTTCCGACGGCGTGATGGCGGTGATCCGCGCCCACGCCGCGCCCCGGAAGAAAAACCACCGCTGGATGAAAGCCGCAGCCTCTCTGGCGGCTTGTGCGGCCATTGTATTTGCGGCGGTGCGGATCATACCCTTTGGCGCTTCCTCCGGCACAAGCGCCGCCTCGGCAGAGAGCGCGCCCATGGAAGCGCGGGCCGGGGATGTGACGGATGGTGTGGAATCCCCCGCAGAAGCCCGCCAGCAGTTGACCGCCGACAGTGAAATGAGCGACCCGCTTTCGAGCAGCAACTTGGAAAGCGGACAAAACTCCGCCCCTGTCTCGGTGGAACCTTTCGCGTTGGCTCCCAATTCCGCGCAGGATTCCGGGAGCGGCGAAGCTCCGAAAACAGCTGTTGGACCCATGCTGAGCGCGAATCTGAATTCGGACGCGGCTTCCTATCGCAAATGGGCCAATCTGACGGCAGCGGCGGTAGGCACGGAGCTGGACGGCTATTCCGGCATTCCGCGCCAAGACGACGCAGGGCGGTCCTATACCGCTTACGAACTCAGCGAATCGGAATTTGACGCTCTGATCGCCCGGCTGGGCGCGGAAGACAAGGTCACCGCGTACGATACGTCGGACAGCACATTGTATCTGATTGCGGTCTATCCCTGATCCTTGAGGAAAGCCGTCCTAAAATTCACAGATTAAAGAGGAAATTGCGGAAAACCGCAATTTCCTCTTTACTTTTTTCCCCAACTCATGCTATACTGCCCATCGACAGGTGCCATCTCCCTGTCCAAGCGCCGCCGGTTCACCGGGGCGTTCGTTCGGCAATCTGGACGTTGCCGTTCTCTAAACAAAAAAATGGAGGCCGCGGACGTCTACCGTCCGCGTTTCGCTCTCGGGCGGACCTCCGAACAAACAAGGAGGTCTTTTTTTATGTCCAAATCCCGATTCACGATCCAGCAGATCGCCGTGGCCGGCGTGGTGGGCGCGCTGTATGCCGTTCTCAGCTATTTTGCCGCGATTTTCGGCGTTGCCTTCGGGCCGATTCAGTTTCGTTTTTCCGAAGCGCTGTGTGTCCTTCCCTTCCTGTTCCCTGCCACCGCACCGGGCCTTTTCGTGGGTTGCCTCATTGCAAATCTGCTCTCGCCCTATGGTGTGCTGGACATCGTGTTTGGATCTTTGGCAACGCTTCTGGCGGCAGTTCTCACCATGAAATGCCCCAGCAAGTGGCTGGCGCCCCTGCCTCCGGTTTTGTGCAATGCCGCCATTGTTGGCACAGTCATCGCTTTTGAACAAACCGGATTCACGGCCGCCTTTCCCGCGGCGCTGGCCTATAACGCCGTCACCATCGGGCTGGGCGAGGCCGTGGTGTGCTATGTGCTGGGGATTCTCCTGCTGGCGGTGCTGTCCCGGGTGCGGGCTTTGCGGCCCATGATGGCGGAGAGCCATCTCGCCAGTCTATCCTGATCTTCCATCAAACCGCATCACGATTTGATGACCGGGCACTGGGCGCAAAACCGACTTTTCGCGTAAAACTCCCGCATTTCAAAATATTTCTTGACATTTGACCGGTTTCCTGTATAATAATAAGGCTTGCAGTCTGCAAGCATATCCTTGTCCCTATCTTTGAATAGGGGCCATATGTCCAAAAGGAGGTGCAAAAATGGCTAAAGTTACCGCCAATTATGAGGTCGTCTACATTATCGACCCTGCACAGAGTGAGGAGAACACCGCCGCTCTGGTGGCAAAGTTCAAGACTCTCGCTGAGCAGAATGGCTCCAACGTGGAAGTCGAGGAGTGGGGCAGCCGCAAGCTGGCCTATCCCATCAACTTCAAGAATGATGGATACTACGTGCTGATGACGTTCAACAGTCCCGCGGCGTTCCCCCGGGAGCTGGATCGTATCCTGCGCATTACCGACGGCATCATGCGTTCCCTGATCGTCTGCAAGGGCGAATAAGGAGGCAACCGCAATGCTCAACAAGATCATTCTCATGGGTCGTCTCACCCGGGACCCCGAACTGCGTCGCACCGGAAGCGGCACTGCCGTGACGTCTTTTACCTTGGCTGTTGACCGGGACTTCAAGTCTCAGAGCGGCGAAAAGGAAACGGATTTCATTGATATTGTCGCTTGGCGCACCACCGCCGAATTTGTCAGCAAGTACTTCACCAAGGGCCGCATGGCTATTGTGGAAGGCCGCTTACAGCTTCGCGACTGGACCGACAAAGAGGGCGGAAAGCGCCGCTCTGCGGAGGTTGTGGCCGACAATGTGTACTTTGGGGACTCCAAGCGCGACGCAGAGTCCGGCGGCTATCATGCCCCGGCTTATGGCGCGCCTGCCGGTGGCAATCGCGCTCCGGCTCCCGTGGACGCCCATTCCGATTTCGCTGAGATCGGAGAAGAAGACGGCGAGCTGCCGTTCTGACCTCTATCAGCGCCATTTTTGTAGAAGGAGGAAACTACCATGCCTTATGATCGTGATTCCAGACCCTCTCGTCCCATGAATCGGAACAAGCGCCGCAAGGTTTGCCAGTTCTGCGCGGACAAGAGCGAGTTCATCGACTATAAAGACGCCGCGAAGCTTCGCCGCTTCGTTTCTGAGCGTTCCAAGATTCTGCCCCGCCGCACCACCGGCACCTGCGCCATGCATCAGCGTGAGCTGACCGAGGCCATCAAGCGCGCTCGTCAGATTGCCCTGCTGCCCTATGTGACGGACTAATCTCTCAGAACTTTGAAACCCCGCCCTGCCGATTGTCGGCGGGGCGGGGTTTTGTCTTGGCGCATCCGGTTTTTTCAGTTCGGAGATTCGTCGGTTTTTTAGGCCAAAATGCCGGGCGGAGCGTTTGCTCCGCCCAGCGCGTCATTCACTTTTCCCCGGTTAGATTCACAGAGTGCCCTCCAAACTGGACAGACGCAATCTGATCCACGTTTAAAGGGGCATTGAACTCCAGCGTAACATGGGCGGTCATTCCACTGTCATCGCTGCCGCTACCAATACCGCAGCAAAACCACTTATTATTCAGAACCTTACCATTCTTAAGTGTAATCGAATAATCGGTAAAGCAGTCTGAAAACCGCTGGCCCTCCGGTTCCGGCACCGCCGAGGAAAAATACAGGTTCATGGAAAGCGTGGAATACTGGACCTTCTCCAGAAGATAGTCCGTCTTCCCCATGGTATAGGCTGTTTCACAGGGAACTGTGCGGGCATACTTCTCGCCGTCTTCCAGCGGAATTTTCAGCGTCCAGTCTCCCTCATAGAGGACGGTTTCCCCTGCCTCTCCGCTTTGAATCAGATCATGCAGCCTCAGCGTATAGGTTCCCGCCCGAACCGTCTGGGTACCGTTGGTGGATACAATCAGATAAAACTGATTGGGCTTCAGTCCCTTCTCGTCGTCTTCATAGTAATAGCTGCATCCGTATCCAGCGTCCGCGATGGAGTCAAAGTCAACCAGCGTGCCGCTCATATCGGCAAAAGTCGCCTGCATCAGGCACTTCCCATCTCCGTCCAATACGATGGCCCTGTCCAGCTGCTTGCAGGTGACCCGGATGGCCGCCATGGACATGTACCCACCGGAGGCTGCATCCAAAAGCTCAAAACGCAGCTCATCCGTCTCCAGAATCGTTCCCAATTCCGCGTCGCCTGTGATGGCCAGCTGGGACATATCCGCCACACCTGCGTCCAGTCCCAGTTCCCGGCCGAAGAGGCCGAACAGATGGGTGAAAAATGCTCCACCGGTTAAAGAATACGCCAGCGCGGACCCCGCCAGAAGTGCTGCGATCACCGCCGCCATTGCAATCCGCACAATGTGCTTTCTCCTGATCCGCACCTCCACCGGGCTGATAAAAACGCGGGTTCCGCCCTCCGGTTCCTGCTTTCCTCCACGAAAATACCGGCGGCAGTATCCCTGCGGGTCCGCCAGCATTTTTCGGAACCGGCGGCGCTGCCGGAGAGACATGTCCGGAGTGTCCTCCCCGCACAGCGTGTCTTCCCAGTCCTCTCGCAGAGCTTCTATCAAGGCAGGCCGCAGATTTTCCTCCAAATCCAGTTTACTCACAGACATATCCCTCCTTTCGCATGGTTTCAATCAAAAGCTGGCGTCCCCGGGATACGCGGGTTTTCACCGCGCCCTCTGTAATGTGCAGCTCCCGCGCGATTTCGGCGTGGCTCCACTCCGTCAAAAAACGCAGCTCCATCACCCGCCGATAAGTCTCCGGCATACGGCGAATGACCTCCACCAAAGCGCGGAAGCCGCCGTCTTCTGCCGGCGCTGCCGGCAATCGCTTCTCCACTTCCCCGTCCATGGGCAAATCTCGCCTCTCCTTTCGTAAAAGATCCAGCGCGGCATTCTTTGTCACCGTCACCACCCAGTAAATCTGCCGCTCCTCCGGTACTGCCTTTAAATCATCAAAGTGCAAAATAATCTTCAAAAATGCGTCGTGAACAGCATCTTCGGCCTGATTCTGAGACGGCAGAATCTGCCGCGCCACTCGCATCATCTTGTTATAAAACTGCTGATAGAGCTGGGCGAACAGTTCCCGGTCCCCGGCTTCTTCCAGCATTGCAAAACACACTGGCAGCAAATGGCTCCCCCTCTTTTCTTTTATCTCTCATTTCATAGACGCGGCAAGGCTTGGAAATGTAACAGCGCAGGCGGAAATTTTCTCGTTTGCCCTGCATATCGGAATTTTACCACTGCCGTTTGAAACCGTCCACTCCTTTTGCATCCAACGTTTTCCAGCAAACGAAAAAACGCCGGACCCTTTGGG
>NZ_DF158900.1:128854-149240 GCF_000307265.1 Oscillibacter ruminantium GH1 | reverse complement strand
CCCTTTGGGTCCGGCGTTTAGCCTGTCAAGTTCTATGCGCTCGGCTGTAAAGACTCAGCCCCGCCACTTCCAGTCGCGGATTTCCGGCAGATCCACACCGTACTCATGGACGTACTGGGTGTGCTCCACCAACTTGTCGTTCATCTCCTGCACCAGATGGGCGCTGCGTCCGCCCAGTTCCGGCAGATACCGCAGAACATTTTTCACCAGATGGAACCGATCCACCTCGTTTTGTACCCGCATGTCAAAGGGAGTGGTGATGGTGCCCTCCTCCTTATAACCGTACACATGGATGTTGCGGTTATGGCGGCGGTAAGTCAGCTCGTGGATAAGGGTGTGGTAGCCGTGGAACGCGAAAACAATGGGCTTATTCGTGGTAAACAGCGCATCGTACTCCGCATCACTGAGTCCATGAGGATGCTCCGTGTTGGGCTGGAGCTTCATCAGGTCCACCACGTTGACCACCCGGATTTTGATCTCCGGCATCTTCTCCCGCAGGATGGTGACCGCCGCCAGCGTCTCCATGGTGGGCGTGTCGCCGCAGCAGGCCATGACCACGTCCGGCTCGCAGCCCTGATCGCTGCTGGCCCAGTCCCAGATGCCAACGCCCTGCGTGCAGTGCTTGACGGCCTGCTCCATGGTCAGCCACTGAGGGCGGGGGTGCTTGCTGGTGACCAGCACGTTTACATAGTCCCGGCTCTTGATGCAGTGGTCAAAGCAGGAAAGCAGGCAGTTGGCGTCTGGCGGCAGGTAGAGCCGCACCACGTCCGCCTTTTTGTTGGCAATGTGATCCAAAAAGCCGGGGTCCTGATGGGTAAAGCCGTTGTGATCCTGCTGCCAAACGTTGGAGGAGAGAATCAGGTTCAGCGAGGAGATCGACTCCCGCCAAGGCAGCTCGTTGCAGGTTTTCAGCCATTTGGCGTGCTGGGCGGCCATGGAGTCCACGATGCGAATAAACGCCTCGTAGCTGGCGAAGAACCCGTGCCGCCCCGTGAGAAGGTAGCCCTCCAGCATTCCCTCGCACATATGCTCGGAGAGCATGGAGTCCATGACCCGCCCGTCGGCGGCAAGGAATTCGTCTCCCTCCACCGTCTGACTGTTCCAGTCCCGGCCCGTGACCTCAAAGACCTTGCCCAGACGGTTGCTCATCGTCTCGTCCGGCCCGAAAATGCGGAAGTTTTTCGCATCCGCGTTCAGCTTAAAGACGTCTCGCACATAGCCGCCCAGCTCGATCATATCCTGCGCCTCCACCGCGCCGGGAGCGGGAACGTCCACGGCATAGTCCCGGAAATCTGGCAGGCGCAGATCCCGGCGAAGCTTGCCGCCGTTGGCGTGGGGGTTCGCGCCCATCCGCCGCTCGCCAGTGGGAGCCAGTTCTTGCAGCTGCGGAACCAGTCGGCCGTTTTCGTCGAACAGTTCCTCGGGGTGATAGCTCTCCAGCCACTCCCTCAGCTGTTCCAGATGCTCCGGCCGCTCCATGGAAATGGGCACCTGATGGGCGCGGAATGTGCCCTCAATGGGCTTGCCGTCCACCACTTTGGGGCCGGTCCAGCCCTTGGGCGTCCGCAAAATAATCATGGGCCAGTCACGCCAAGTGCGGTCGCCCGCCCGGGCCGCGGCCTGAATCGCCTTGATCTCTGCCATGACCTCGTCCAGCGTGTCCGCCATGAGACGGTGCATGGTCATGGGGTCGTCGCCCTCCACAAAGTGGGCCTTCCAGCCGCAGCCCTTGAAGTAGCACTCCAGCTGCTCGTGGGTCATGCGGGCAAAAATGGTGGGGTTGCTGATCTTATAGCCATTCAGGTGGAGAATAGGCAGCACCGCGCCGTCGGCGGCGGGATTCAGGAATTTGTTGCCCTGCCAAGAGGTGGCGAGAGGCCCCGTCTCCGCCTCGCCGTCGCCCACGGTGACGGCGGCAATCAAGCCGGGGTTGTCAAACACCGCGCCATAGGCATGGGCCAGAGAATAGCCCAGCTCGCCGCCCTCGTTGATGGAACCCGGCGTCTCCGGCGCCACATGGCTGGCGATGCCGCCGGGGAAGGAAAACTGTTTGCACAGCTTTTGCAGCCCCTCCATGTCCCGGCTGATGTTGGGATAGACCTCGCTGTAAGTCCCCTCCAGATAGGTGTTGGCCACGAAAAAGTTTCCGCCGTGTCCGGGGCCGGAAAGCAGGATCATGTCCTGATCATACTGCTTGATGATGCGGTTCAGGTGGACATACACGAAGTTCTGCCCCGGAACGGTGCCCCAGTGCCCCACGATCTTCTTTTTGATGTCGTCCATGGTCAATGGCTCCCGGAGCAGAGGGTTTTTCAGCAGATAGAGCTGCGCCGCCGCCAGATAGTTGGCCGCGCGCCAATAAGCGTCCATCTTTTTGAGATCATCCGGGGTCAAAGGCCGCTTTTCCATGCATTCGCTCATGTGGAAACCTCCATTTTTTATTCAGTCTGTATCCAATTCGGAAGCAGTCCGTGAATTCCGCCCGCTTTTTCAGCAAGGCGCACCGCCGGTTCCGTTGCTCCCAATATACCCCGCAGGTCGACCTGATTGCAAGGTCAAACCCGCAATGTTGTCAGAATGTTCAATTTTAATCCATTCCAAAGTTGTGCTTTCCGGCGCAAAAATCTTTTGTATACTAAACGCTCTAATAAACAGACCGCCGCCCGCATGGTGCGGGCGGCGGTTCTGTACCGGATTCTTTGGCTTTACGCGCAGCCCACGGTCAAAAGCACGTTGGCAAAGGTTCTGCCCTCGCCGGTGGAGATGGCCAGACGAAGCGTCTTTTCGCCGCAGGCGTCATAGAACTCCCAGCGCCCCAGTTTTTCCATGGGGACTCCCGGCATAAGCTTCTCAAATTCACTGAAAATCTCCGGCGTGGAGCCGTCCTCCGGCTGCATAACTTCCATCTTTTCAAAGTTGCAGGCAGACATCGCGGCTTCCAGTACGTCGGTGACGGTGGGAAGGCCCGGAGTCAGCCCCAGAAACACCTTTTCCGCCTCGCCGCTCTTGGCTGCCAGAGGATAGTTTCCGTCCGCGATCAGTACCTTGTCTCCATGGCCGCACAGACTCAGCACCCGCATAATCTCCGGGTGGATCAGCTTTCCGGTCAGCATAGCCTCTCCCCCTTACTGTTCATTTTCCCGCAGCTGGCCCAGCTTTCCGCCGGGATGGCAGCGGACGTACTGCTGTGCCGTCCAGCCCTGCTCCGCCTGAAGCGCGACACTCAGCGCCTGAAGCGTCAGCGTCTCCGCCAGAATGGAGTTCCGGGGCGCGCGGTTCAGGGGGCCGCCCTCCGCGCCCACACCCGCAAACAGGAATGCGTCGGACTCCTTTGCCAGCCAGCTGTCCGCATTGCCGGACACGCCGATGATCTTGCCGCCGTTATTCTTAATGGCCAGAACGGTGGACTTCAACTCCCCCGTTTCACCGGAATTGGAAATGGCGATCACCACATCCCCCGCCACCAGCTGGCCGCAGGAACCGTGGACAGCCTCGGTGCCATGGAGAAAATAGCAGGGGTTGCCGGTGGAGGAAAGCAGGGACGCCACATATCCGGACACATGGCCGGGCTTGCCGATACCGGTGATATGAATCCGCCCGCCCTTGGCCCGAGACTCCCGAATCAGGGTCACAGCCTGCTCATAGCTCTCGCTGTTCAGGTTTTCCACAAACGTGGAAAGTTCATTTTTTGCAGAGGACAAAAATGCCTCCACTGCCTGTTTGCTCTCGTTTTTCATGCTTGATTTCCTTTCTGACGCAGCGGCGCAGCCGCCCGCAGCCGGACGGCTGCGCCGTTGCAGTTTCTCTTTGATTCCGGTGCTTACCGCAGAACGTCCATCTCCGCCGGATCAAACCCGGCATACTGCCGCTCCCGCAGCAAAGACTGCACCTCTTCCAAGGTGGGCAGCGACGGCTGTGCCCCCATCCGGGACACGGTAATGGCGGCAGTGTGGCTGGCGAAGGCCAGCGCCTGCGCCTGCGGCAGTCCCGCGGTCACGGCGGTGCAAAACGCCGCCACAAAGGAATCGCCCGCAGCGGTGGGGTCCTTCACGTCGGGCATCTTCACACAGGGCGTGTAGGCAACGCCGCTGGCTCCGGCCACGGCGGAACCGTTGCCGCCCAAGGTGATGATAAGATTTTCCACGCCCTTTTTCCGCAGAGCCGCGGAGACAGCTAGCACGTCTGCCTCGTTGACCCCGTTCTCGTCCGCCCGCAGAGGCAGGCCTGCAATGGCGGCGGCCTCATGCTCGTTGGGCGAGAGATAGGTGACGCATTCCAGCAGCTCTGCCGGCAGCTCTGCCGCCGGAGCGGGGTTCAGCATCACGGGAACGCCCGCCGCCTTGGCGTACCGCGCCACGGCGATATTGATCTCCATGGGAACCTCCAGCTGGAGCATCACCAAATCAAAGCGCTTAATCTCATCTTTCAGCCATGCGATCTGCTCCACAGTGGTGGAATAGTTGGCCCCGGGAACCACGGTGATGCGGTTCTGCGCCCCGTGCTCCGTAACCTCCAGCACGATATGACCCACGCCGGAAGACTTGTTCGGGTCCACCAGTACATGACTCACGTCCACGCCGGCCTTTTTCGCGTTCTCCGTCATTTCTCTGCCGAAGGCGTCCGCGCCCACCTGCCCGACCATGGTGACCTCAGCGCCCAAACGGGCGCACTGCACAGCCTGATTTGCGCCTTTTCCGCCGGGAGCGGTGCGAAAATCGGTGCCGATAATTGTCTCGCCGGAGGCGGGCGCTTTCGGTGTGGACGCAATCAAGTCCATCATGAAGCTGCCCACCACCAGAATTTTTGGTTTTCTCAGCATGACAGTTTTCCTTTCTCTGCGCTTTGCATGAAGTAATCGTTTAACACTCAACTACCTATATGATACGATACTCCGCGTCAGAATGCAAGGCTCAAATTCCCAGCTGCTTGCGGACGTAATTTTCCATAGCAATGAGGGCTTCCACCTCGCCCCGGGCGTTCTTGTCCAGCTTGGCGCAGTCGGCACTGCGGGCGTACACGCTCATGGGCACATTCTCCAGCTTCTGATGGAACTTGCAGTTGCAGGGGTAGATACGCATCTCGATCATGCCCGCCATCGTCAGGAAGTGGGCCACCATCTGCGCCCGCTCCGGGTCGGAATCCTTGTGGTCGAACGCCCACTTGTAAAGCTCGGGGTGGAAGTTCGCCATCACGCCGCAATAGCCTGCCGCACCGTTGAGCACACTGTCATACCAAGACTGGGCGTTGGCATTGAAAATTTTCAGTGAAGTACCCTCCACGGCCTTCAGCCGCTCCCGAATCAGCTCGTAATCGCAGCAGGTGTCCTTCAAGAACACCATCCGTCCGCCTTTTCCGGCCTTGCGGAGAAACTCGGTGGAAACCAGCCGCTTCCACGGCTGCGGGCATTCGTAGATACCAAAGTCGATCTCGGGATAGCGGTCGAAAATTTCCTGTGCATTGGCCTCAAAGGCGGCCTCGCCTTCATGGTCCTGATCCAAACGGTTGCTCACCAGCACATAGGCCCCGATTCCGGGGATTTTCATCATGTTCTCCAGCTCCCGGAACTGGGTGGGCTTATCGTCGGCGGTGTGGCCGGAGGCCACGATCTGAATGCGCCCGCCCACCGCTTCGGAAGTGGCCTTGGCAATGTCCAGCTTCTCCTGCTCGGAGAGATAGAGCATTTCGCTGGACTGACAAACGGCGAAGATACCGGCGCAGCCCTTTTCAATGTACCAATTGCTCAAACGTTCGATAGCCTTGAAGTCAATGGTTTTATCATCGTGATAAGGGGTGATCATCACCGGCCAAATTCCGGGATTAATAGAAAAAGCCATAATTTTTCTCCTTAAAAGTAGTCCGATTGCAAGTTTTTATAAAAGTTCCCGCACGATTTGTTGTCGGGCGGCAGCATTCAGTTAAATTGTTTTCAGCTGCGGCACATACGCAAACGAAAACGGCTCAGGCTAAAACTGCATGGGGGAACCCGCCATAGGCGGTCAGGATGTGCGGCAGACCGCAGCAGACTCAAAAAAGTGCCTTTGGCACTTTTTTGAGGGTTTCTTACATCATGTGGAACATCCGGGGCAGGAACAGCACCACGTCCGGGACATAGGTGATGATGGCCAACACGATCAGCATCACCACAATGGGCCATTTGATCTCTTTGATAACGTCTTTCAAGGGCGTGCCGGAAATGCCGGAGGTGATGAACAGGCACATGCCGAACGGCGGGGTGGAAAGGCCCACCATCATGTTGAAGACAATGATGAGGCCAAAGTGGATGATATCCACGCCCAGCACTTGCGCCACAGGCCACAGGATGGGGATCATGACCAGCTGAATGACGGAGGTATCCACGAACATGCCCAGAACCAGAATGATAATGTTCACCATCAGCAGGAAGAGATACTTATTGTCGGTGATGCCCAGCAGCCAGTTGCCGATCATCGTGCCGATCTGCTCTTTGGCAAAAATAAAGGAAATGGCAGAGGCCGCGCCCACCATGATGGACACGGAACCGGTGGACTTCACCGTGTCGATCAGAACCTGCTTAAAGCCGTCCCACTTCAGAACACGATATCCAAAGATGGCCACGATCAGGGCATACAATCCCGCGATAGCACCCGCCTCGGTGGGAGTCATCACGCCGGTATAAATGCCGATCAGCAGGATCACAGGAGTCAGCATGGCCCAAACAGCCTTCAGGCAGTATTTGAGATACGCATGCAGCTTGGGAGGCGCGCTGCGGGGGTAATTCCGCGCCCGGGCGATGAAGAAGATATACACGCACAGGGCCAGCGCCAGCAAAACACCGGGCACCATGCCTGCCATGAACAGCGCGCCCACGGACGCGTTGGTCAGCATAGCGTAAATCACCATGGGGATGGAGGGTGGGAAAATGGGGCCGATGGTGGCGCTGGCGGCGGTGATGGCGCAGGAAAACCCGTCGTCATACCCCTCTTGGCGCATGGCGTCGATCTCCATTTTGCCAAGGCCGGAGGCATCCGCCACGGCGGAGCCGGTCATGCCGGAGAACACCAGAGAGGCCAGCACGTTCACATGGGCAAGTCCGCCGTGGAACCGGCCCACAAGGCCCTTGCACACACCGAAAACATACTCCGTGATCTTACCGGCGTTCATAATGTTGGCGGCAAAAATGAACAGCGGCACAGCTATAAGAGTACCGTTGGTAAAAACCTGCTCAATCGTCTTTTGCGCCACCAGATGGAGACTTCCCGATTCGCCCATCAGCGCCGCGCCGATGGACTGGCCGGAAGTCACTGCACCCAAAAGAAAATACGTCATGCAGGCGGCGATCATCCCGGTGGGGATGGGCATCCGCAGTACAAAAATCAGGACAAATACCAGAAGAAAACCGATTAAAGGCAGATATTCCATCTTATTTGTCCTCCTTTCTCATGCTGGCGTCAATGTCCACGTTCAGGTTGATGCTCTCCTGCGCGTTAGCCGCCTCGATGGCCAGTTCGGCCTCAGACTTGCTCTCGCCCAGCATTTTGTCGATATACTTCTGGTTCCCCCGCAGGGCCATGATCTCTTCAAAGATATCCATCAGGGCATACACCAGAATGAGTCCCAGAAAGACCACATAGGGAAAGAAAACCAGCGTCTTCGGGATTTTCAGAATACTGGTGACCTGCGCCCGTTCTGCCAAGCCCAAAATATAGTGGAGCGAGGGGATAAACGCCGCTGCAAAGGTCACGGCAATAATCAAATTGCCAAGCATGGCGGTGATGGCTTTTCCCTTGACGCCTAAGGAGTCATACAACAGCGTAAAAGACACATGCGCTTTTTCCCGCTGGGCAAAGCAGGCTCCCAGCAGCACCAGCCAGAGGAAGCACATCTGCTCCACCTCCAGCGTCCAAGACTGCGGATTGTTGGCAACATAGCGCATGAAGACCTGGAAGCAAAAGATCAGAAACAGCGCTGTAAAGGCAATGATGGGAATATACAATTCCACACAGTTACGGATAAACCGCCCGATTTTTTTCAGGCCATTCAAAAAACATCTCTCCTTTCAAAGGGGGCTTCAATTGTTGATGGAGTGTGGTCGTGTTCCGCGTTCAGATTTTGTTAAAATACGGAACACTGTTCTCAATAAAAGTTTTTAAAAAGGCCGGGGGGCCGGCATACCAGCCCCCCGGTGAGGATCTTGGATATTTCCGCGCAGGAAACCTGCCCCTTAGGCCATAGCCTGAATCTCGGCCAGCAGGTCTTTGTCCCAGCTGTCGGAGATGGGGTCGTTCAGATAAGTCTCCAGCACATGGTCGGCAAACGTAGCCACGTCGGCCTCGTAAATGCTCAGGCCCTGCTCTTTCAGGAAATCCTGAACTTCAGACTCGGTCTTCAGGTTCTGATCGTCGCAGGACTGGCGGGCGGCCTCAATCGCCTCCATCACCCAGCCCTTCTGGGTATCGGTCAGAGAATTCCAAGTGTTCACGTTCATGGTGGGCCACACGGAGTCCACCAGATGATTGGTCAAAGAGATGGACTTCTGAACCTCATAGAACTTGGCGGACTGCACGGTGGGCAGGGGGTTGTCCTGACCGTCCACGGTGCCGGTCTGCAAGGCGAGATACAGGTCGTTAAAAGCGATGGCAGTGGGGTTTGCACCCATGGCCTTGCCCAGGAAAACCCACGCGTCGGAGTTGGGCATCCGCAGGTTTACGCCCTTCAGATCATCGGGAGTGGTGATGGCGCGGTCTTCGGAAAGGCTGATCTGGCGAGTACCCAGATAGTAGGCGCCCAGAGGCAGGATGCCCTGCTCGTCGGCGATCTTCTGGAAGACTTCCTTGCCGATGTCGCCGTTGAGAACCTTGGTCATGTGGTCATAGCTCTGGAACACATAACCCGCGGTGAACATGGAAACCCAAGGAGATCCATCCGTCAGCCAAGAGGCGGAAGAGTAGATCATGTCCACGTCGCCGTTTTTCACAGCGTCGGTTTCCGTATCCTGACCATACAGGGTGCCGGAATCGTAGCACTCCACGGTCATGTTGCCGCCGGAGATCTCCTCCAGCTTTTCCTTAAAGACCTTCTGGGCAGCGCCGTGCGCGTCAGTGGGGACGGCGGCGATGGAGAAAATCAGGTTTACAGGCTCTCCCGCGTCGCTGCTTGCGGCAGAGGCGGAGCCGGATGCTGCGGGGGCAGAGGTAGAGCCGCTGCTGCCGCAGCCAGCCAACATGCCGGCCACCATGACGGATGCGGACAGCATTGCAAGGGTTCTCTTCCAATTTTTCATCGAAATATCCTCCTAAAAAAATTCCAAATATTTTGCGCCTTCCGGCGTTGGGTCACGATGCTCAGCGATAAATGCGCTCCCGCATTCTCTGGGCGGTGTCGATCAGGAACTTGGAACAGCGCAGCAGCTTTTCGTCGGTCATGACGCTGGCGGGACCGGATGTGCTGATGCCAGCCACCAGCTGTCCCGTGCCGCTGAACACCGGCGCGCCGATGCAGCGGACGTTGTACTCCCGCTCGCAGTTATCAATGGAATAGCCGCGCCGCCGGGTTCGCCAAAGCTCCTCAATGATCTGATCGTGATCGGTCACGGTCGCGTCGGTATAAGGCGTGCGGTCCGGCGTAATGTGCGCCTCCCACTTGTCCTCGGGCATGGCGGAAAGGATCGCCTTTCCGATTCCCGTGCAGTACAGCGGCGAATGCTCACCAAGAATGTCTCGGTAGGGCAGTTCCTGCATCCGGGCTATGGGGTGGGCCACATAGAGGTAAAGGACATCCGTTCCATGGGGCAGACCAAAGTAAACAATCTCGCCGGTCTTGTTGGCCAAATCCGTCAAAAGGTCGTACACAGCCCGGGGATATCCCAAATGCTGGTTGATGATGTAGGAAAACTCCAAGAGCTGTAAACCCAGTGTATATTTCCCGTTGGGCAGCTTTTCAATGTATCCCCCCTGCTGAAATGTGGTCAGGATGTTGTGCGCATTGCTTTTTGTGATTCCGTTTAACTCTGCCAGCTCCGTCACGCCAAGCTCCGGCGTCCGCACGGAGAAACACTCCAAAATCCGCAGCGCCTTCGCCAGAGATTTTACTTTCGGGTCCAGTGCCTCGTCTATCTCAACCGCCCCCTAGCTGTTCATCATTAGAGAACGCCTTTCTCTAATCTATGACAATTATACAAAATAGCAGGATTTTGCGCAAGCTGTTTTAAAAAAACCGTGATTTTTTTTAATTTTAACGTTTATATGAAGTAAAATGCAGGTTATCGTTCTTTGATAGTGAACATTGTTTTTTTATTTTTGTGCGAAATGCCTTAACAGCTATGAGTGGTTTCTTACCGCCTGGTTTACACAAACCCGATTTTAGGCGTATACTCTTTCTGTCAAAGGACCAATTTTGCTTCTTTGACAGCATCGCCGCACAGCGGCTGAAGGAGGATCTCACACATGCTTTACGATACTTTGAATCATCTTTCCGCGTATTGCGCCCTTTCCCCCCGTCTGGCACTGGCCTTTCGCTTTCTGGCGGAGGCGGATTTTTCCAAACTCCCCGATGGACGCATAGAATTGGACGGGCAGGATGTATACGCCAGTCTCAGTTCCTATGAAACGAAATCAATAAACGACACCCCCGAGGCCCACCGGAAGTACATCGACGTGCAGTTTTTAGTGAGCGGCACGGAAAAGGTGGGCGTTGCCCCGCTGTCCGTCATGCAGGAAGAAGTCTCCGGCGACGAGCAGGGCGACATCTGGTTCTATCACGGGCCAACCGAGCCGCTGACTCTCGGCGGTGATCGGGTTTTGGTGCTCTGGCCGCAGGACGCGCATGCCCCCTGCATGGCGATTGACATGCCCGAAACCGTGCGCAAATGTGTGGTAAAAGTGCGGGTCTAAGCCGCAAACGAAATAATTATCCGCAGACCGCCGGAAGCGGCAGTCTGTGGACAGAATTCAACCCCGGACGGGTGATGGCATCCGTCCGGGGTCTTTTACGTAGAAAATCAGAAAATATTTCCGCTTTTACTGACGTGCAAAGGTATCCTGCGCACTTTTTAAAAATCGACGGCCCGCAGGAGACAGTTCTTCCAGATGCGGCACCGCCACGCCCAGCCGCCTGCGCACCCGCGGCTCCAGCGGCATTGCCACCACTCCGGGATACGGCTCCTTGAGGTACAGTCCCGGCAGAATGCTGATGCCCAACCCCATCCGGACCATTGCCAAAATCGCCAATTCGTCCATGGAGGTAAACCGGACATTGGGCGAAAACTCCGCCTCCTGCAAGGCGCGGCGAATATCGTGGTCATAAACGCCGTCCTCCAGAATAAACGGTTCGTCTCCGATCTCCTGCAGGGGCATGGCTTCCCGTTTTGTCAGCGGGTGAGACTCCGGCGCCACAACCAGCAGATCGTCCTCCATAAACCCCACCCAGTCGTGGGGCCGATCCGGCTGCCAGCTGCAAAACGCCATTTCCACCACGTCGTCCCGCAGCCAAGCGTCCACATCCTCCTGTCCCCCCTCCCGCAGAGCCACCGTGATAGCAGGATACTGTTCCTCAAAATCCCGCAGAATAGCAGGCAGCCAGAATCGAGAAATGCAGGGAAAGGACGCGATGGACACGGTCCCTACCGCCAGACCTCGGATATCCGCCGTTTCCTGCTCCAGCTGGCGGTTTCGCTGCTCCAAGTCCCGCAGCAGCGGCAAAATACGGCGGCATTCCGCCGTAGGCTGCACCCCGGTTCGAGAGCGGAGCAGCAGCGGAAACCCCACCTCGGCCTCCAAAGTCTTTATGATGTAGCTTAGACCGGACTGGGTATAACCCAGCTTCTCCGCCGCCCGGGTCAGGTTGCCCGCGTCAATCGCCGCCAGCAGCGCCGTGCGTTTGTCGAGTTCCATAGCGCCCTCCTTCCATCAGAAAGTCTAATGTAATCGATTGAATTTTCCCGTTTTACAAATGCTCTTCTATCTAATATAGTGAAAGTAGAAAAGGAAGCAAGTGCCAACCTACCGGATACAGCACTTTCAAACAGGTATGATATGAGCTTATTTTAATTGGAAGGATGATTTCAATGATGAAAAATCATGTTCTGTCACTGGTTCTGTGGTGCGTCAGTGCCGTCGTGCTGGGGGCCGTCACGATTCTGATCCCCTCCGTCTCCGATTTGACCCGCAATCTTTTGGGGATTGCCACCGTGGTCGCCATCTGCGGTCTTTCCGTGGAATTTGAGCGCGGCCGCCACACTTCGGCAAACGACCCCGAAAGCAACTCCACAAAGGCTTATTTCTCCTCTCTTCATAAGGCGGCCTAAGCCGCCGCATCGGTGGCCCAATCCCTCTGGGCCGCTGCCCCTCACCAAAGAGACCGCTTCGTGCGGTCTCTTTTTTATATCCGAGCGCCGTGCTGTTTAAGACAGCCCCTCGTCATTCGCGGCAGATACCTTACGTTCGCGGTGTCGCCTATGTGGGGACGTCTTAAAAAACCGCCCTCCAAGGGTTCGGCAGGAAATTTCTGCTCAACGGTTGGAGGGCGGTTTTTTTGCTTCCGTTGTCGGAAACGCCGCAGATATTCTCTACCTGCGCCGCGTTTTACGCGGCACAGGTAATTTTTTGATTGGAGGATTTCCCCGCTTATTTAGCCCGGTTCATCCGCCAGACGATAGCGGAAATCTGACCGCGGGTCATGGTGTTGGTGGGTTTGAAGGTGCTGGTCCCGTTGGAGAAGTATCCCTCTACAATACCGGCGGCACTCAGTGCCTGCACGTAAACGTCTCCGGTATCGGTAAAGGGCTTCACGCTGGAAAGATTGGAGAGGCTCAGGCGCATGGCCTTGGCCGTAATCTGCGCCACAGCCAAACGGCTGATCGGCCGATCCAGATCTTTCTCATTCACACCGGTCAGCAGTCCGTCCGCCTTGGCGCGGCTCAGATATCCGCTGAAGGGATGTTTGCCGGTGGGGCTCTGTACGTTGTAATTGGCGGCCAGCATGATGAGCTTCAGCGCCTGCCCATAGGTCACGGTCTTGTCCGGTCGGAAGTATCCGTCGGGATAACCGTCGATCACCTTTCCGTCACTCAGTTCCGCCACATACTTATAGCACCAGACGGACGACGACACATCGCGATAGCTTTTCAGCGTCGAAACAATGCCCAAACAGAACCTGCCGCTGGCAATCGCCCGGTTCGAGCTGTTGTAAGCCAAGTAAGGGATTTCCACCGAGCCGGTGAATCCGGAGGCGGGGACGAAGCGCAGGTCGCTGATCTTTCCGCTATTGGAATTGCTGGAGTAGAGATATCGGGTGGAGGTATTGGCCTTGGTGGAGCCGGTGCCCACATAAACCGTCCCCTTGGATGCGGCGGGCAGGTCCAGAAGCTGAATGCTGTACAGGGAGGCATTGGAATTCACAGCGGCAGCCACCGCGCTGTAAATCGCACCGGCAGGGAACGTCACCGAGGTGTTCATCGGCGTGGTCCCGTAGACATCCTGCACCGTTACGTTGTTGACGCTGATCAGGATGCCCCCTGTCACAGAGCGGTTATTGGTGCTGTATGCCGTGAAAGGAATGGTCACGCAGTAATTGGACCCGCTGGGAACATACGTCAGCTCACTCAGCGCATACTGGTTCGTTCCGGTGGGGCTGAAGTACAGCAGCTGGCTTCCGCAGTTGGCCGAGGTCAGTCGCAGGCTGGTCGCGCCATAACTGCTGACGCCGTAGTAGTTATAATACAGCGTTCCCGTCTCAGGCACACCCCCCAGCTTCACAGACTGAAGGGTTGATCCGGCATAAGTCTTATTCAGGAACCGGGCAATGTCGTTGGGATTGATCTGAACATTGATACCGCCTGTGGTATTATACCGCACATCTCCCCGCTTGACGGACTCCTTGGCCTGAATCACCAGCGTACCGTCCACATAGCGGTCATTATCGTAATA
This sequence comes from Oscillibacter ruminantium GH1, assembly GCF_000307265.1. Classification (GTDB taxonomy): domain Bacteria; phylum Bacillota; class Clostridia; order Oscillospirales; family Oscillospiraceae; genus Oscillibacter; species Oscillibacter ruminantium. Next base: position 135,339 of record NZ_DF158900.1, on the reverse strand, counting down.
CGCCCGGAAGTCAAAGGACATGCTGCCGGTAAAACTGCTGGAGGCCACAAAGCTGATGTCGTTCAGGGGGAAACCGCTTTTGCTGGAGCCGTTGTAATAATAAAGATAGCTGGTGAGATTGCTTTTTGTAAAAGAGCGTTCGCTTCTTCCGCCATAGTCGTAGTAAAACGTTCCGTTTGACGTATCGTAGGCGTTGGAGGACAGGAAGGCCACATACTGCAGATCATAGTTGGAATAGGACTCCCGGAAAAAGCGGCTGAAATCGCTCCCGTTGAGTTCCACTTCCTCCCCCTGATTCACCTGATAGGTGATGTTGGAGGCTGTTCCGCTGATCTGAATTTCCATGGTGCCGTCTGTATAGCGGTTGTTGGAATAATAGGCGCGGAAGCTGATGGTGATCGTCCCTCTGGAGGCATTGGCGGCAGCCACAAAGCTCATGCTGTCAATGGGATACGTACCGTAGTTGGAGTCGCTGTAATAGTAAGCGTAGTCGTCCACGGTACTGCGGGAAAACACCTGCTGATTGGAATTCCCGTAGTTATAGTAAAACGCGCCATCAGAGTCAGAAAACGAACTCACGGAGTTAAACTCCATCCACCGAACCGTTTCCGAATAGTTATTCTGGAACACACGGTTAAAGTCACTCCGGTCCAAAGTCACCTTCTGCCCCGGCCGCACCGTATAGGTAATCTTGTTGCCGGAGGATGCAGTGGTGTTGACGTAGAGAATTCCCTGAATGGTGGTATACCCATCCGTGGCAGAGTACGTCACGGAGTAGGTTCCCTTCGTACCGCTGGGCTCGAAGTACAGGTCGGTAATCGGAAGATTCCCGCCGCTGTAAGAATAGGTCCGTCCGGCGAGTGAAGTTTTTCCACTGTTGGCATATAAAATGCCGTAAGACGTATTGGAGACGGAGGAGAAGGTCACTGAGGAAAGGTTTCCTCCCGTCACGGTACTAAAAAGACTGTTCAGCTTGTTGCGCACATTGGTCCCCACGGTGACGCCGCCGGTTCCCGTAACATCGACCGTTGCATTCTGGTTGTTGGCGCTCACAGAGTAGACCGCATAATAGGTGATGTTGGCGGTCACAGCCGTCTGCGCCACCTGTGCGGAGTTCAAAACGGCCTGCCCGATATAAATAGCGGTCGTGCCGGGATTCGCCGTCGTCCATCCCCGAAACGTATAGGAGCAGTTGGCGGCGGTCTTCGACGGCGTACCGGGATTGCTGGGCTTTGCGTCCTTGGCGATGTTGGACTGGGTCGCAAACACACTGCCCCCGTTGATAAATGTCACGGTAAATTTTGCGGCGGTTGGCAATCCGCCCCGCCCGCATTGGTCGCACACACCGTCGTTATTGGCGTCCACGTGGGGTTCCGGAGCCGAAGTCCCCTTGCAGACCGTGCAGGTTCTCCAGTGAGCTGCGGCATTTGAAGTATAGTTATTGTCATATGTATGGGGCGCTCTCGTTCCTGCGATTTCCTGCTGACAGACCGAGCAGATATGCCAGTGCGCCATTGTGTCAGAAGTCCAAGCGTCAGACGGGGTGTGGGGCAGCGGAGGAATTGTTTCCTCTCTCTGATACCCGCAATTATCCAAGCAGACATAGACGTTTTTTCCGGCTTGCGCGCAGGAGGCAGGCACTGTGGAAGTCGGCACAGCCGGCAGATGGTGCTCCTCTTTCTCCAGTTCCTGACCACAGACATCGCAGACTTTCTGATGATAAATGCCGTCTTTTCGATCTTTCCATCCGCCTGTGCTCACATGAGGCGCTTGCTCGCTTCTGGCCTCGCAGCCGGGATCTGTGCAGGCGTGCCAGTGGTTGGTCGCGTCGCTGGTCCAGTTCGGGCTGAAGTTGTGCTCATCTGCTCCGGCAGGGATCGCCGTTCCCGCCAGCATGAAGGCCGCCAGCAGAAATGCCGGCAACTTTTTCTTCCAAAACTCTTTCATGTTCTCCCTCCATCGCGCGCATTGCATACGGTTACATAATATCTATCTTTAACATAGCGGAAATCCTTTTTCCAGTCATGAACAAATTATGAACAAACAACCATTTTTACCCCTCCCCAACAATTATTTTCGGCGGCAAAGGCTATGCGCGAAAAGGCCCCATTTTTTGAGCCGCAATTTGTTTTTCTTTGCGCATGAGTTTATATCCCTATCCAACATATAAGCCCGCGCCTCAAAGGGAATTCCGGCGGAAGCACAAAAGGAGAGACAATATCGGTGCATGGGCAAAAATTGAGCGGAGGCCGGGATGAAAGTCCCGGCCTCCGCTCGGTGTTATCTGGTTGTTCCGTTTGAAAGGTGCTTACTGTGCGTTGTTGTCTCTGCGCTTCTTGCCCGCGATAGCAATCCACACCAGTCCGAGTCCGGACACCGCAGCAGCCATCACCCACAGGATGATGTTGTCGCCGGTGGCAGGAGCCAGCGCCAGAGGTGTGGCCTCATCGGGGATCTCCGTCAGAGGCACATCCTCATCGGGAATTTCCGTGGTAGGTGTGCTGACATCGGGAATATCCGTGGTCGGGGTATTCGTATCGGGGATGACCACGCTGGGCGTCTCGCCGGGGCCATAGCCGCCCTCAGGGTCAGAACCGGGGCCGGGGTTGGGCGTGCTGTTCTGGACATAGGTGTTAGTCACGGTCATGACAGCGCCCTGCTTATCCGGGCTCCCCATCTCAACGCTTACCACCCCGTCGGTCGTGCTTGCGTCCACGTCGCTGTCGACGTAGGAAACGCTCCATGTGACGGTGCTGTCGAGGATGGATGCATCCGCCTCAGCCACGGTGTAGCTGCCGGTGGGCAATCCATAGATGGTCAGGCTATTGGCGCCGGTAATGCTTACGGTGGCTGTACCGTTGGCAAAGGTCACCATTCCGGAAGCTGTCTCATAGGAGCCGTTCACGTCGGCAGGTCCCGTGATAGTGAAGGTAAAGACTCGGTTTATGCCAACACTCGCATATCCGCCGCTCAAAACCTTGTTCAGAGTCAGTGCGCCGCGGTCACGGGCATAGGTTACAGTGACCGTCACGTTCTTGGCGGGCATTTTGCCCTCCACCACAGTGAGGTCTGCAGTGTACCCCGCGATAACGGGAGATGTCACGCTGTACGTGCTGTTGAAGGCCAGACTTTCCGTGTGAGTTTCTGCGATGGGATTGCCGGTCTCACCGTTCACGTAGTAGATGGACAGATGATAGCTGTTGGTGCTGGTGGTCGCATTGATAACCACGTCCTTGGCGGGCATCTTGAAGGTTACGGGAGCACCGCTCACAAAGACCGCATCGGCGGTGGTCCACTCGCTCACGGTGCTGCCGTCAGAGACATGCTTATCGCGGACAGTGACATTGGTGCCAAAATCGTAGGTTTCCACATTGCCCACCGGATTGCCGTTCACCTTATAGGTAACGGTGTAGGACTGGGCAGCGTTTTCAACCAGCAGCATGTTGTCATTGTTCAACTCCGCGTCGGCGGGCAGAGATGCGGTGTAGGTGGTGCGCGTCACATAGGAGTTGCCCTCCAGAGCCGTGTTCTTCTCGCTGGACACGGTCACGGTCCATTCCTTCCCTGTGAGCTTATAGCCCTCGGGAGCGTTGATCTCCTTCAGGGTATACGTGCCATTGGGAACGTTTCCGTTAAAGGTCAGGACTGCCGCGCCCGTTTCCGTGCTGGTGTCGGCGGAAAGCACTTTATTCTCGCCGTCAAACAGGGCAAAGGTCGCAGCGCTGGTGGTGATGGGATCGCCCTTGCCGTCCACCTTCAAAATGTGCAGATAGGCGGGAACGGTGTCCGTGGAGGTGTTTTTGTCAAAGCTGGCGGCAAACCGGAACCAGACCTGATTCACATTTTCTACACCGCCAACCGTGGCGGAGCCGGTGGCCTTCTCGGCCGCATGGTTGCCGGCGAAGGGATTGATGGCGATCACCTCGGAAGTGACGGTTTCGGGCTTGGCTTCCGGAGTGGTCTGATAGGGCTTGCCATTCATGGTCCAATTCTTAAAGGTGTAGCCTGCCACGGCGGGAGCCTTGGTGAAGGTCACGCCGTCTTTGGTATTCGTACTGAAGATATTCTGAATGTCGGAGATATTGGTATAGGCGCTGCTGGCCGCACCGTAGTCCACGCTCATGTGGATAAGCTGTGCGAAGTAATAGTCCAGTGTAATAACCTTGCTGTTCTCCTTGGAACTCATGGCATTCAGCAGGGCTGTTTTCAGTTCGGACTCCAGATTACCACTGCCGATGCCCTTGCCGTTAATCTTGGCCATCTGGTTTTTGCCCAGTGCGCCGGTGCCGTTTTCCATGCCGTACTCGTTTCCGGCGGCGATCAGGCCCACATAGGAGGGGGCGTTGAGCGTCATGCTCGGGTTCTTTCCCGTGCGCTGGAAGAAGGTCGCCTTGTCAGCGTCCACAATGCCGGTGTAGAACTTGCCTGCGGCAATGGCGGGCACATCGCTCAGGGACAGATCATAGCTCTGAGAGATGGTCTGATAGGTGGTCGAACCCAAATCACGGTAGTTAATGTTCAGCTGCATCTGGTACTTGCTGGCCAACACGCCATCCACGTGGAAGCCGTCGGTGCTGCTGATGGCGGTGTCCTTAACTACATACCACAGCACCTGATACTTGCTGGTGTTAAGATTATCCGCGGAAAAGTCCGTGATGACCGCACCGTCAAACGTGGTGATGGACGCGGCGTTCTTCCGGGTTCCCGCATTCCGCAGTGCATTCAAAACAGCCTCGTCGGAGGGAACACTGGCCTGATCCTTCAGCAGGATATAGTTGCTGTCGTTCTTCACGAACAGGCCGCGGATCGTCTCATTGGTAGTCGCAGGCTCCGTGCTCTTGCCCGCCACATAGTCCACGCTGCCCGTGGTGGATTCCACGGCAGAGGTCTGAACGGTCTTGGAGAAGATGCTGGTATCCTGATTCTTAACAGCATCGCTGTAATCCAGAACGGTGCCGTTCATGTTGACATACCAGTTGATCACGCGGTAGTTGGTGATGATAGACATGCCGTCTGCATTGGTGGTGATATTCTTATCGCCCGTCAGGGTGACCTTACCGTTCAGAGCGGTCAGGGTATAAACCGCATCGTTTTTCTGATAGCCGCCGACCTGCTGTTCCTTCATGAAGTAGGTGTTGTTGTCAGGAACCGTGAAGGAGACTGTGCCGGTAACGTCGCCCGCCTTGGTGGAAACCGCATAATCCTTGTCGTCCGCAGTGCCGTCACCGTTCAGATCGAATAGATTCTTGCACGCTGCGTCGGTATACAGGTTGAACTTTGCGTTGTTTACACCCTTGCCGTTGCCGTCCTGCTTGAGGAAGGTGACGGAGCTGACGGCCTGATACTGCATGGTATAGGTGATGCTAGTGGCCTTTGCCGTCTTCATGGCTTCATAGGCGTCGTTCAGAGAAGCATACTGCTTGTTGTTCTCATCGAAGAAGCCCATTGTCTCAAAGTTGGAATTTGCGGTGACGACCGGAGCCGTGGTGACTGCGCCATTTGCAAGGTCTTCCACGTTGAACTTGTAGGTGTACTGCTGATAGCTCTTTTCACCGTTGGGCGTAAAGATATCTTTCACCCAAGTCCAGATGGTATCCAGAACGCCATCCGTGCCGTTGTCCAGCTTGCCATTGTCGGCAGCTTTGAAAATCACGGAGTAGGTGATGGGCTGGGTCTTAACGACGACATCATGCTTCTCTGTAATCGTGGAAACGGTGTAGCTGCCGTTGCTCACGTTGCTGGTCACATCCTTGCCGTTGTCGGTGACGGAGACAAGCTCATAGCCCTCTTCCAGCGTCCATGTGACATTGGTGCTCTCGCCCTTGTTCACAGTGACTGGAGTGGTACTGGTGATGGAACCGCCAACCTGATGTTCGGGGTTGGATGCGGCGATAGAAGCCGTGACGCCGTAGGTCTGCACGTCGTAGTACACGTTGAAGCTCTTGTTGCCCGTGCCGTCATAGCTGACGGAGGTAGTGCCGTTAAAGTTGTCGGAGTTCTTGACGTAGTAGCCCTGGACGCCATCTTTTTCCAGCGTGGCATAGGCATAGTCTGCCAGAGTCTTCGCGGCGGCATCTTCCTTCAGAGCGACAATCTCCGCGTCACGAACACTGTCCGTGGTGTTGGTCAGGTAGTAGTTGATGGTCAGAGTCTCGCCCCTGAAGTCCCGGGTCTCGCCATAGATCATCACATCCGCGTCGGGCATGGTGGCAGGCAGCGTGCCCTTCAGCGCGGTGTTCTCCGTGCCGCCGATGCTGGTGGAAGACCAGCCATCAAACTTCTTGCCCGCCAAATCGCCCGTGGTGGGGGCATAGCCGTAGCCGGTGCTCAGGCTCGTGCCGTAGGCCACGCTCTGTTCACCCTTGAAGCTCATCACTTCGAATCCGTTCAGGATATAGGTGATGGTGTACTTGTTGGCCTTGTAGGTCACGGTCTCGGTCACATTGCTGTCGGGCATCGTGCCTTCCACCGTGGCAACGTTCGGC
>NZ_DF158900.1:69482-128118 GCF_000307265.1 Oscillibacter ruminantium GH1 | reverse complement strand
TCGGTGACCTGCTCAGCTGCCACCGCCCCATTCTCATAGACATAGTTCACGGTCAGGGTATGAGCCGTCTGCGTCCATTGGGCATAGAGAACGTTGTTTCCAATGTTATCCACCCGAACTACTGCACCGGCGGCAAAGGACTCGCCGTTACCGTCCTTCTGCGTGTTCCAGCCGTCAAACTTATAGCCGTCGTGGGTAATGCCCAAGCTGGCAGGGCTTGCCAGAGTAACCGTCCCGTTGTTGGTGATTGAAGTAACGGTCAAATCCTCGTGGTTCCCAGTATGCGTTCCGCCGTTGGGGTCATAGGTCAGGCTGGCGGTCTTGTTCACGTCAGCCCACTGCGCCGTCAAAGTCACGCCGTTCTTGGGAACTGTGACGAGGCTGCCGGGATAGTAGACATTGCCGCTGGCATCTGCCCAACCCACGAACACCTTTCCGGTGGGAGCCGTCAGACTGGCGGCGGAGGACACCTGCGCCTGCGTACCCTCGGCATACTTGCCGGAGTCCGTCACGGAACCGGAACCCTCGCCTGCGGAATAGGTCACGCTGTACCCCTTGCTGTTCAGCCAGACCGCCTTCAGAGCAAGATCTTTTGTCACAGGCGTGCCAAAGCTGAAGGGCTTGCCGTCCAGCGTCCATCCGCCAAAGGTATAGCCATTGCGGGTGGTCACCGTATCTTCCTCGTCAATGGTCGAGCCAAAGGGAACGGTTTCCATGGCCGCAACCGCAGTGCCGCCGTTGGCGTCAAAGGTCACGGTAAAGGTCTTGCTGGTCCACTTGGCATAGAGCAGCAAGTTCTTAGCGGGCATTGTCTTGCCGGAGAAGCTGAACGCGTCGCCCGCGCAGGCCTCGTTGTCATACCAGCCGGCAAAGTACAGCGTCTCGCCGTTCACCGTTTTGGTGGTTTTTCCCACCTCATAGCTGCCGGGAGCCTTACCGGAGATATTTGTCTCATACGGAATTTGATTGACAGCGGTTACATTAGGCCCGCCGTTGGTGTTAAAGGTAATGTTGTAGTTATTGCGGGTATAGTAAAGTTTTCCCACATAGCGGCCGCCAGAAGTAGACGGACCGTCCGAGTTCGCAAAGGTAAAGCCGGGAAGCACAATATAGTCCTCATCCGAGAAGGTCCATCCGCTGCGGTTCAGTTGGAACGCAGGGTGAATTTCCTTTGTTGTGCCCTTTTCGTAATAGTAAATATAACTGACAGCTGCATTATATTCACCGTAAACAGTCAGATTGTTCTGGGGCATCGTAGGAGGCTCCGAATAGGCGGTGCTGCCATTCGAAGTGGTAAACCACAGATAACTGGAAACTTTATTATTTGCCTGATTCCAATAACTTGTGGTCTTTTCACCAAACTTAATCCCACTGAAGGATGCAACCACATAGCAGGAATCGGTATGGGTATGCTCTTCCTTTGTGCAGGTAAGCGTTCCATTTTTATTATAGCAATCATCGGGATCGTATTTCCAGCCCCGCCAATGTTCATGCTCCACTTTCCCGCATACAGCACCATCTCTGGAGAGGAAGGTCAGGGTATAGGTATTACGGCTGTAATACACATTTTTGATGGTAGTGCCATCGCCGGAAATCGTGACGTTCTCCGCGTCGGTCTTGGTTGTGTTCAGCTTAAAGCCGGTATAGCTTTTGTTTTTGTAGGTAGCTTCATCGCCGGTCTTACCGGATCTGCTGACCTTTTCCACGTAGGTATACCCGTTGTCGTCGGCATTTTCCTGCCAGTACACCACCGTGTAGTTGGATTCCTGCGCAGTCCACTTTGCTGTCAGAGTGATGTTCTCGGTCAGCTTGCCGCCGGTAAACTTGTCACCGGACGCGGTATACCAGCCATCAAACTTATAACCCGCGCGGGTAGAGGCAGGCAGGGTGCCGGTGGATTCCCCGCTCAGAACATACATAGGATCGACGGGAGAACCTTCGTTGGAATTAAAGGTAATCCAATGTGCGTTCTTCACCACAGGATACAGGGTGATGTTTCCGCCGTTCACCGTGAGGTTCTTGTCTGCTGCGGTGGCTGTGGGGTTGGTGCTCCAGCCCACCAGTGCCTGGTCCGCCTTGACGGAGTAGGCAACCGAGGCGGTGTCCACAGCTGCGCCGTTGGCGTATTCCTGCGTGGCAACCACGCGGCCGGTTTCAGACTCCTTGTAGAACACATAGTACTTTGTGTCGAAGCGCGCATACAGGTTAATTTCCTGCGTCTTGCTTACGGCGGTCGCTCCAAAGGCTGTAAACAGGTCGCCGCCCTCTGCGGTTGTATACCAACCGACAAAAATCTTTCCAGTCTCCGTAGAAGCAGGCGCTTCGGGCTGATTCAGCGTTTCGCCGTCCTTGACGATCTGCTCGCTGTACTTCGCGCCGTTGACATAGTAGGTATAAGTGGCGGTGGGTTTTTCGGTAACTCCGCCAACTACCCAGATAGAAAAGTGGTCGGAGCTCACGGAGATTTCCTGCGCTACCGAAGAATCCGTGATTGCCTGCGGCTCACCCACGGGCGTGGCCACGGATGTCTCATTCTCCATGTGGAAAACCTGCAGCTGGCTGCTCTCAGCCACCATCTCGTTGTCGGAGGCCACCTCAAAGCGCACGTCCACAGGGTACTCAGCGTTGGGCTGAATTTCGTTGCCCTCGGCGTCGGTAAAAGTAATATTGAACGCAACCGCACCGGTGGCAGTTTCATCCTCGGCAGTGGCAGCCTCCACATTCTCCATCAGAGTGGAGAGGGTGGTGGCCGCATCCGCGCCGAACAGGCTCTTAACCGCGGAGACAACACCCTCCATAAAGCCGTTTTTCACCGGCTCAATGGTCAACGTGGTCCCTGCGGGGAACGCGCCGAAGGGAGCGTTCACGCTGGCGGTCACATTGTTGAAGGACTTTTCACCGGAAATTTCGGGATACGCGGCCTCGAACGCAGCGCGCTCGGCAGCCAGACGATCTGCCTCTGCCTTAGCGGCAGCTTCCGCGGCCAGACGGTCAGCCTCTGCCTTGGCGGCGGCTTCCGCAGCCAGACGGTCCGCTTCTTCCTTTGCCAACTCCTCCGGGGTCTTCTCAGGGACCGCAGGGGCGGCGGGATCGACAGGAGTCACGGGGGCAACGGGGGTAACAGGCGCTGCCGGATCGGTTACAGTACCGGTATCACCGGTGCTGGTGTCGCCGGTAGCGGCGTCGCCCGTGCTGGTATCGCCGGTAGCGGCATCGCCCGTGCTGGTGTCGCCGGTCGCGGCGTCGCCCGCGCTGGTGTCGCCGGTAGCGGCATCGCCCGTGCTGGTGTCGCCGGTAGCGGCATCGCCCGTGCTGGTGTCGCCGGTAGCGGCGTCGCCCGTGCTGGTGTCGCCGGTCGCGGCATCGCCCGTGCTGGTGTCGCCGGTAGCGGCATCACCTGTGCTAGTGTCGCCGGTAGCGGCATCGCCCGTGCTGGTGTCACCGGTAGCGGCATCGCCCGTGCTGGTGTCGCCGGTAGCGACATCGCCCGTGCTGGCGGAGCTATCACCGGAAACTGATTCCTCCGTCTGGGAAGCGCTGCCGGCGCTGTCTGCGTCGCCCTCAGCCATTACGTTGATTGGCAGCAGACTGATACTCATGATGATTGTCATGAGCAGTGCCAATCCTCTTCTTTTCAAGTTTTTTGCCATGATTTTTCTCCTTTCAAATTTGCATTGAATCAAAAAATCGTGGCAGCCGGGCTGGCATAGCTTTCGCCGTAGCTCCCTGGCTTTGCGTCCCGCCCTTTCGAACGGTTTGCCCCTTCAAGATTAATTTGGTATCTGCCACATTCCCTGTGGCGGGGAACTCATGTACTCTCTTCGCTCTGTCCCTGTTTCAGTGTGCTGTTCATAAGCAACAGCAGCTCCAATACGCTGCGAAAGCTCTCTTCCTGCCGACCCTCCAGCCATTGCACGGAACCCTGCCAGCTGGCATTCTGCCGGAACAGGACACGCAGATTAAAGGTAGCCAGATGGCCATGCGCGGTACTTGGCACCGTATTGCTGGGGGGCGCCGCCGCCGGCGCAAAACTCCGAGTCCGCGTGAAAGGCTCCGGAAACCGCATATCGTCCAGCAGTTTTTCCATTTCCAGCAGGAACTGCATCACCCCATGGAACAGAATGGGTTCAGGGAGTCCCGGATTCGTCAGCCGCCCCGTGCACACGCCGTCCACATATTCGTCTATACAGACCACCGTGTCGCGATACCGATTCTCCCACCGCTTCTCGCCCATTGTTTCAAGCCGTCCTTTCTTTGCAGACTTCTCAGATAATGGGGTTATTATAGCATCATCAGGTTACACCTTTGGTTACATTCTAGCCTTTTTGATTCATTTTTAAAAAATATAATTTTCAAAAATTCCCCTCTGCTTTTGTTAAATTTGCCCAAATCTTTAAAAGTCTTTTTTAATTCATGTATCCCTTTTCCGTTCCAATGCTTGGGTTTTTAAGGTAGCGCCGAACAGAGACTGGTGCAGATTCCGCAATCTGCACGCAAAACCGCTAGACGTTCTTTGTGCGGTGTTGCCTTCATTCATTCCAACCGGCCCAAACGCACCGAGAGGCCCGCTGTACAGCGGGCCTCTCGGCTGCGGATCGGGCAGACGCTCATTCCACGTCCCGTCCGCCAAGGATGGAGAAGGGCTGCGTCCCCCGCTCCTGAAGTTTCTGGTTGAGCCATGCGCGGATCTGGGCCATCCCCTCCTCCGTCCACGGAAACGACTCTGTTTCGATATGCTTTGCTTTTTCAAAGCATATATTTTCGTAAACGCTGGCCTGCACCGTCCCCTCCCCGGCTTTTCCATCCCGCACCAAACGGTAGCGGAAGGTTCCTACACTCCCGGGAAACACCGGCGCCCGTTTGGGGATCGTCATTGTAATCAGCGCAAACGGGTCCTTTTCTTCTTCCATACGGTTTCCTCCTGATTCGCTCCACGACTGCAAAAAGCGGCCGCATACCATTTAATTTATACTTTTTAATTATTATATCAGTTTTTTCATACCCTTGCCACTGATTTTGCGGCGTATCGCACTTTTATGTCCATCTCCCGGCGAAATTGCCGGAGTGAGTGAACGGGCCAAGGTTTTCTACCCTTCACCCGCTCTCGTTCCCTGTGATAAAAGGTATTTTTCCACAAAAAAAGAGGGCGGGCAAAAAACCCGTCCTCTTTCCTCGAAAAATGCGGTGATTACTTAATGTTGCCAGCGTAATTGACCGTGATGTTGGTGACAGTCGGCTCGGTGCTGGTGTCGTTGGACACGGTGATCTCGCCGCTGTACAGCTTGGCAACCAGCGCCTTGTAGTCGTCCTGCGTGAAGCCGTCACCCCACTGGGTAGTCGCCACGGGGATCTGGACGTAGTTGGCCTCGGGATCATCGCCGGAGACAAGGCCCAGAGTCTGGATCTGGTTGGCATAAGAGGACCAGTTGTCGTTGAGAACGATTTCGGTGAGCAGGGTGTTGACCGTAGCAGCCAAGCCCTTCATGGCGGAGGTGATGGTCATGCCCTCGCCGTAAGCGTCGATGATGCCGGACTGGTCGGTATCCACGCCGATGACCTTGGCGCCGTCCACCTTGGCGGCAGCCTCAGCTGCGGAGGTATAGATACCGCCGCCGCAGGCAAACACAGCCTGCACGCCCATGGTCTGATACCAGTTATCCATGTAAGCGGTGATATCGGCATCGCCGAAGAACTGGTTGCCGTAGACATACTCCATGGATACGTCTGTGCCGGTCTCAGCGGCAGCGGCGTCAGCGCCCTGAACATAGCCATAGCCATAACGAACCACGGCGGGGACCGCCATGCCGCCCAGGAAGCCCAGATGGTTATAGCCCAGCTTCACAGCCGCGTAACCGGCCATGTAGCCGCAAAGTTCTTCCTGATACACGGCGCAATACACGTTGCTCAGATCGACATAGTCAGCCATATTCCAGTTGGCAGGATTGTAGTCATAAGTCTCGCCCTTGGCAGCCACGGCGGTCTCCAGAATGTCACCGGCGGCCACGTCCAGAGCCACGAACTTCACGTCGGGATACAGGGGAGCGGCTTCCACGATGGTGCCGCCGAACGCGTAACCGGGCATCACGATGACGTTATAGCCATCGGCCACAGCGGCGTCCACCATTGCCACACGCTCGGCGGTGGAGTCACCGGCGGGCTTGTAGTAGTTGAACTGTACGCTGTTGTCGTCGCAGAACGTCTTGCATGCCTCGTAAGTAGTCTGGTTGAAGGACTGGTCGGTAATGTCACCGTAATCGGTGATCATGGCCACGCGATAGTCAGAGGCAGCCGCTGCGCTGCCGGACGCGGAGGCGGAGCCAGAAGCGGCAGAGCTGCTGCCGTTGCCGCAGGCGGCCAGAGACGCGGTCATGACCAATGCCAGTGCCAGTGCAAGAAACTTCTTCATTGGAATCAAACCTTCTTTCAAAATTTTGGTTGAGTCGGGCGAGAGGTCGCCCTTCCACAAACCATGGGCAATTATATCAATTCTTTCCTTAAATTTCAACTGTAATTAAAAGAGTTTTCTGTTTTGACACATTTTTAAGGAATGGCCTATCATTTTTTTGCCATCTCCACTGCGGTGTCCAGTGCAATTTCCATCATCTGCGTAAAGCTGCTCTGCCGTTCGTCGGCGGGCAGACCCTCGCCGGTGACAATGCTGTCGGACACGGTGCAGATCGTCAGCGCCCGCTTGCCCGCTTCCAGTGCGTTCCAGTACAGCGCCGCAGATTCCATCTCCACCGCGACCACGCCGTAATCCGCCCATTTCAGAGAGTCCTCGGCCTTGTTATAGAAAATGTCGCTGGAGAAAAAGCTGCCCACGACCCAGCTGGCCCCGGACTTGCGGGCCACGTTCACCGCCGTCTCCAGCAGTTCATAGTTCGCCACAGGGGCAAGGGTTCCGCCAAGACCAAACTGGTGAGCAAAGTTGGAATCTGTGCAGGCCGCCTGACCCAGCACCACGTCCCGCAGGTTCAGCTTGTCCGTAATTGCCCCGGCGCTGCCCACGCGGATGATGTTGTCCACATCGTAGAAATGGAACAGCTCGTGGGAATAGATCCCGATGGCGGGCATACCCATACCGGAAGCCATGACGGACACGGGGGTGTCCTTATATATACCGGTATAGCCCTGCACGCCGCGAACATTGTTCACAAGCCGTGCGTCTTTCAAAAAGTTATCCGCGATATACTTTGCCCGCAGAGGATCGCCGGGCATCAGGACTGTTTTGGCAAAATCGCCTTTTTCTGCTCTGTTGTGGGGAGTGGACATGAGAATTTCCTCCTTAAAATTTTTAATTTCCATATCGGGACGCTTGTCCCGCAAGTACCCTTTCACTATTCAGCGCTTACTTTTCCAGCGCCTTGACTGCCTTTACTACCCGGCTGGTGCCCAGTCTGTCCGCACCCAGCGCGATAAAGTCCTCCGCGTCCTTTAAATCCGCGATACCGCCGGCGGCCTTGATCTGTACGTTCGGGCCCACATGGGCCTTGAACAGCGCCACGTCCTCCCGGGTGGCTCCGCCGCCGCCAAAGCCGGTGGAAGTCTTGATAAATTCCGCGCCGGAGGCAGTCACAATCTCACACAGCTTGATTTTCTCCGCGTCGGTGAGAAAGCAGGTTTCGATGATGACCTTCAAGAGTCTTCCCTTGCACGCGGCTTTTACCGCCTTGATTTCCGCCAGCAGGTCGTCCCACTTTTCGTCTTTCACCCAGCCCAGGTTGATGACCATGTCGATCTCCTCGGCCCCATTGTCCGCCGCGTCGGACGCCTCAAAGCATTTGGCCTTGGTGGTGGAGTATCCGTTGGGAAAGCCGATCACCGTGCAGATGGGGAGCTTTCCCGCCACATATTCCGCCGCTTGGGCGACATAGCTCGCCGGAATGCAGACGCTGGCGCAGGCGTATTTCATTCCGTTATCGCACAGGGCCTTGATCTCGCTCCACGTGGCTGTCTGGGCCAACAGGGTATGGTCGCATTTGGATAAAATCTCTTTCAGATCCATTTCAGTCGACTCCTTTATGATTGTCAATTGAGTAGTAGCGTATCTTCCCGTTTTCAAGCCGGTGGGTCACCTTTCCCCGTACCTCCAGCCAGTCCAGATGGGCCATCGCCTCCCCCACCGCGAAAAATTTCTGCGTCAGTGGAAATTCGGTCCAGTTTCGGGCACGGATGCTCCACTGCATCCGTCCGGTGATCTCATAGGCGGTCAGTCCCGGTGACTCCGCCACAATCCTTTCGGCGTTGTCCAGCCGGTGGGCGTGGTGGGCCTTCAGTTCTTCGGCCCGCTGGCGCAGATCGCCAGTCTCCTCCCGATGGGCGGGCAGCAGCATCTTTACCGGAAGGTCCTTCACCTTGTCCAAGCTCTCCAGATAGTCCCCCAGTGCATCGGGAACGCCCTCCCACCGGCAGATGTTGGGCGTGATGTGAAAGAGAACATGGTCGCTGGAAAACAGTACGCCATTGCACGCATCATAGAGGCACAGGTGTCCCGGCGTGTGTCCCGGCGTCAGGATGCAGCGCAGCTTTCGTCCGCCATATTCCAGCACCGCGCCGTCGTCCAGCCGGTCAAAGCCCCCGTCCAACGGCTCCGGGCCTTCCATTTTGGCGGGATTGCTGTCCCACAGCCAGTTCATTTCCTCCCATGTAAAGCCGTTTTCCACATAGCTGGCATATTTTTTCCGCCAGATTTCCTCGTGGCTGTACTCCTCCCGCCGGATCGCGTCCGTCCCGCTGAGGAACACGGCGCAGCCGGGCCGGTGGAGATACGTGGAAAGGCCGGTGTGGTCGCTGTGAAGATGAGTCAGGAAAATATCCGTCCGATTGAGGTCCGCGCCGATCTCTCGAAGCTGGTCGTCCATCGCCCGCTTACATGCGGGTTGGTTAAAGCCGGTGTCGATCAGCAGGTTCCGCTCTCCGGTGATCAAAAAACTATTGAGGTTTTTTAAAGGGTTCCCCTCCAAGGGGATGTTCAGGCGCCAAAGCCCCGGCGCAAGCTGCTCAGCCATGTGTTTCTCCTTTTTAATTTCTTTGCCAAGCCCTATTGTAGCAGTTTTTTTGAAGTCTGTCCACGGCTCCCGCGCAATTGGTCAACCTCTTTTTCAGAAGTTTTGCCGGGCGGCGCTATTTTCATTCCAGCCTTGAAAAGGGTGTTTTCGCGTGATAAAATAGAAAAAGTTCGTTTGTGGAGGTCATTTTTAAGTATGAAGAAAAAATTTTTCGCACTGGCCCTAGCGGCTATGCTGCTGATCTGCGCCGTTCCCGCTCAGGCGCTCACCGGCGAGGGAATCCGCGCCGCGCAGACGCTGTCGGCTCTGAACGTGGTTCGGGGCGCGTATAACGTGGATGATTCCGCCACCCGCGCACAGGCCGCTGTGGTGCTGGTCCGTCTGGCAGGAGCCGAGAAGGCCACCGCGGCAGACAAGACCCACATTCCCTTTCAGGATGTGCCCGCCTACGCGGTTCCGTCTGTTCGGTATGCCTATGGACAGGGCTGGCTCAACGGGATCACCGGAGACACCTTTGGCGCGTCTCAGGCCATCTCCACCCAGGCTTACTGCGCGGCCCTGATGCGGATGCTTGGCTATACCAACAGCGACTTTTCCTATGAGAACTCCGTCGCCTTTGCCCGGCACATGGCGGTTGTTTCCCGGAATTACGGCGAAACGCTGACGCGCGGCGATTTGTTTGAGCTGACCGCCGGGGCGCTGTACGCAACCTATAAGGGAAGCGACGACACGGTTTTGGACCGTTTGACGGCCTCCTCCGCTACATCTGCCGCCACAGCCAAGGCTCTGGGCCTTTCCAATCAGGAACTGACCGCCCGACAGGCTGCCGACCGATTTACCGCCGCCGTGTTTCAGTTGAGCATGTATGAAACGGGCAAAAACTATAACGTGGACGAGCCGGATGGCACCGCCAGCGGCTTTTTTATCAGTGAGGACGGTCTGGCCGTCACCAATTATCACGCGATTAAAGGCAGTTCCACCGGTATTGTCAAGCTGGTCAGCGGCGAACAGTACCCCGTGGAGAAGGTTCTTTACTATGACGAGGGCATTGATATCGCGGTTTTGCGCATTGGCACCAAATCCATCACGGGCGTGAAGACTCCGGGCTTTGTCCATCTGGAAATGGCCTCCCGGAACACCCTGCGGGCGGGCGACACGGTGTATACCATCGGAAGCCCCCTTGGGCTGGGCCTCGCCATTTCCTCCGGCATTATCAGCGACGTCAGCCGGGAAGTTTCCGGTTACAGCACCCCCTGTATCATGTCCACCGCCGACATCTCCCAAGGCTCCAGCGGCGGTGCGCTGCTGAATGTCTATGGGCAGGTGGTGGGCGTCACCTCCGGAGCATTTGTCTTCGGCAACAACATGTATCTGGCTGTGGCCATCGACCCTGTGCTGAAGGCTGATCTGACCGTAGAGGGCCAGACGCTGGATCAGGTGAAGCAGTTTGAAGAAAATCAGGCCAGCAAAGCTGCCTGAGCGCCTCCGCACGGATTGTCTTCTCTAAGGTGCGCTTCGCCGTGCAATCCATCCCGCAAAGCGGAGCATGCCTCCGTCAGGCTTCTTTCCATATGCAAAGCCGCCCCGGCTGGTACAGCTGGGGCGGCTCTTTTTCTATTTGGTGGAACTTAGCCCTCTTTCAGCTCACTGAGAACGCCGTTTTCGTCCATCTGCGCCGGGATGATGGTGTTGGCGGTACATTTGGCGATGTTGTCGATCCGCATTTTGGCGGGGTAATCCGCAATCATGCTCACGGCCACGCCGTGGCGCTTGGCCCGGCCGGTGCGGCCGATGCGGTGGACATAGTCCTGATTCTCATCCGGCACGTCGCAGTTGAACACCACGTCCACATCGTCCACGTCGATGCCCCGGGCCGCCACATCGGTGGCCACGAAGACCCGCAATTCGCCCTTACGGAACTTTTCCATCACCTGCTCCCGCTTCTTCTGGGGAATGTCGCCATGGATGCACTCGGCATCCATCCCCCGCATCTGCAAAAACTTTGTGATGCGCTCCGTGGACCCCTTTGTGTTGCAGAAGGCCATGGCCCGGTCATAGTTTCCGCCCTTCATAATGCGGTCAATGGCCTCGGCCTTTCCATCGTAGCTGACTTCCAGACGGTACTGAAGGATATCCGGCTTGTTCTGCTCGTCCGCCCGAACGGTAATCTCCTCCGCGTCCCGCTGATAAACCCACGCGATGTCCATAACCTCTCGGGAAATGGTGGCGGAAAACATACCCAAGTTTTTCCGCTGGTTCATCCGATCCAGCAGACGGGTCACGTCATGGATGAAACCCATGTCCAGCATGCGGTCGGCCTCGTCCAGCACCACGGTCTGGGCGGTGTCCACCCGCACGGTGCGCCGCTTCATATGATCCGCCAGCCGCCCCGGCGTGGCCACGACGATCTGGGGCTTTTTCTTCAAAATGTCGATCTGCTTATTAATGGGCTGTCCGCCGTAAAGACACACGATCCGCACACTGGGGCGGTACGCCGCGATGTCCCGCAGCTCCTGCGTGATCTGGATGGCCAGCTCCCGGGTGGGCGCCAAGATGACCGCCTGAACGGATTCGTCCTCCGGATCGACGTGCTCCACAATGGGGATGCCGTATGCAAAGGTCTTTCCCGTTCCAGTGGGAGCCTTGGCAATCACGTCCTTCCAAGCCAGCATGGGCGGGATGCACCCGGCCTGTACAGGCGTGGAAACTTCGATATTGCGCTTTTCAAGGGCGCGCATCATCTCCGGCGACAATCCCAGACTGTCAAACCGGACGCCTTCTGTTAATTCCATAGTTGTTTTGTCCTCTTCCAATCTTGTTTTTACAGCGCCTCAATCCTAATTGGGGCGCATTTTTTCTTTTTGTATGAAATATCTGTTATTATATCCGTTTTACCGGAATTTGTAAAGGGCGCGCCCCTTTTGGGCGTTTTCCGCCATCGCCTTTGATAACACGAACGGCTCTTTTCTCTGCGGAGACATCCAGCCTTCGCGTCCAGTCTGCGGATATTCGGCAAAAACACGTGCAAAGCGCGCGGAGAGCTTACTCTCCGCGCGCTTTTGCCTTCCATTTTAGCGATGGGGTACATGCCAGATATTGTCCGCGTATTGTCTCACAGCCCGGTCGGCGGCAAAAATACCGCTGCGGGCAATGTTGTGCAGACTCATTTCGTTCCACTTCGCCGGGTCGGCATAGGTCTGTGCCATCCGCTTCTCCGCGTCGCAGTACGCTTGAAAATCCGCCAACAGCAGATATTCGTCCGCCGGGCCGCCCCGGTCGCCAAACAGCAGGCGCTGGTAGAGATCCTCATAGTTCACGCCGTCCCGGAAGCCGGTCTTCAGCGCGTCCAGCACCCGGTGAAGCACCGGGTCCCGATTGTACAGCCGCTGGGAAACGTATCCTTCCCGCCGAACCGCCGCCGCTTCGTCGGAGCGAAGGCCGAAGAGGAACATGTTCTCGTCTCCCAGCACATCGTGCATCTCCACGTTGGCACCGTCCAGCGTCCCCACGGTCAGCGCGCCGTTCATCATGAATTTCATGTTGCCGGTTCCGCTGGCCTCTTTTCCGGCGGTGGAAATCTGCTGGGAGACCTCACTGGCGGGCATCAGCCGTTCTGCCAGCGACACCCGGTAGTTTTCCAGAAACGCCACCTGCAATTTGTCCTCGCAGATGGGGTCGTGGTCGATCTGATCCGCGAGGGAGTTGATGAGATGGATGATCCGCTTTGCCACCGCGTATCCCGGCGCGGCCTTTGCCCCGAAAAGGAACGTATGGGGCTGGGTGATAGCGGCAGGATCGTCCTGCAATCTTTGATAGAGCGCAATAATGTGCAGCACATTCAAAAGCTGCCGCTTATACTCGTGGAGCCGCTTCACCTGTACGTCGAAAATCGCGTCCGGATTCAAAAAAACTCCTTGCTGTTTTTTTGCGTAGGCGGCGAAATCCTCCTTATTTTTGCGCTTGATGTCCGCCAGACGGATTAAAACCTCCCGGTCGGCGGCGTAATCGTCCAGCTGTTTCAGCGCCTCCGGCTCCATCAGATACCGCTCCCCGCCCGTCAGGTCGCACACAAGGCTGTGGAGCCGGGGATTGATCTCCGCCAGCCAGCGGCGGTGGTCAATGCCGTTGGTGACGTTGGTAAATTTCTGCGGCTCCATGGCGCAGGCGTTTTTGAACACGTCCTTCTTCAAAATCTCAGAGTGCAGCGCGCTCACGCCGTTGACGCTCATTCCCCCCGCAATGCACAGGTTGGCCATGCGCACCACGCCGTCCCAGATCACCGCCGTGTCCCGAACCTTTTCCATGTCATGGAAGAAGTTTTCACAGGTTTCCTGCCAGCGCCGGGCAATTTCCACCGTGATCTGCCAAATACGGGGCAGAATCTGCTGGAACAAATCCTGCGGCCACTTCTCCAACGCCTCCGCCAGCACCGTGTGATTCGTATAGGCCACGGAGTGGGTGGTGATGAACCACGCCTGATCCCACTCCATGCCCGCGTCGTCAATGAGAATCCGCATCAGCTCCGGAATCACCAGAGCCGGATGGGTGTCGTTGATCTGGAGGACATTTTTCTCATGGAAGTTGACTAAGGTTCCAAACTCCGCCAAATGCTTTTCCGCAATGCTCTGCACCGTGGCGGAGACGAAGAAATACTGCTGTTTGAGACGCAGGGACTTGCCCTCGATGTGGTTGTCCTCAGGGTAGAGAACCTTGGCGATGACCTCCGCCATGGCCTCGTCCTCCGTGGCCTTGAAATACTCGCCCTTGGAGTAAAGGCTCATATCCACGGGCTTGGGGGACTTGGCGTCCCACAAGCGCAGGGTGTTGGTGTGGCGGGTATTGTAGCCGGCGATCTCCATATCGCAGGGGATGGCCAGCACCGTGGTCCCCCCTTCCTGTACAATGTGAAGATGTCCGTCATCCCAAAACTCCCGCAGCGTCCCGCCGAAGCGGATCTGCTGGGCCTCTTCCGGCTTGGGAAGAAGCCACGCGGAGCCGATCCCCTTCCAGCTGTCAGGCAGTTCTACCTGCTGACCTTCCACAATCTTCTGCTTGAAGATGCCAAGATCATAGCAGATGGAATAGCCTGCCGCGGGAATTTCCAGCGTACTCAAAGAGTCCAGATAGCAGGCCGCCAAACGGCCCAATCCGCCGTTTCCAAGACCTGCATCCGGCTCCAGCTCAAAAATATCTCCCGCCTGAAAGCCCAGATGCTCCAGCGCTTCTTTCATCTGAGGCAGAACACCCAGATTATAAGCATTTTTTTGCAGGCTCCGTCCCATCAAAAATTCCAGAGATAAATAATGGACTTTCTTCTTTTTCTCCCGGCGCGTCTCCTTTCGCGTCTCCACGCTCCGCAAGGCCATGGCATCCCGCAGCACCAACGCGCAGGCGCGGAGCATCTCCGCGTCTCCGGCCTCCTCAGCGGTCTTGCCGAAATTGACCATCAGCTTTGCGGTCAGGGCGTCTTCCAGTTCTTTTGTTGTAAATGCCGTCATTCTTTTGCCTTATCCGCGGACTTCTCTTTTTGATCCGCAGGTCCTTTCTTTTGGGTCACCTTTCTCGCGGCAGTCTTTTTTGCCGCAGGCTGGGCAGTTCCCTCCTCTAGCTTGGGCTGGTCGGGCTTTCCCACCAGTTTGGGCTGGTCAGGCTTTCCCGCCAGTTTGGGCTGGTCGGGCTTTGCCCCCAATTTGGGCTGGTCGGGCTTTGCCGCCAGTTTGGGCTGGTCGGGCTTTCCCACCAGCTTGAGCTGGTCGGGCTTTCCCGCCATTTCAGGGGAGTCCTCCGTCTCGGACATCGGCTCCGGCTCCTCCTCTTTTTTTGGCGGAGCCTCCTGTTCGGCGGGCGTTTCGCCCAAAGCTGCCGGCGCAGCAGCCCCCTTTGTCTCCGGTTCTTCTTTGGGGATAGCCGGTCCGGGCTGACCGGTCACGCTGCGATAAATCCGCAGGTACTCACCCGCGCTGCGCTTCCAGCTGAAGTCTCCCGCCATGCAGCGCTGCTGCAGGCGGCGGAACTGATCTCCATAGTCCCAGTAAAGGCCCACGGCCTGCCGGATGACAAACAGCATGTCGCCGGAGTTATAAGCGGCAAACGTAAACCCGTTGCCCGTGTCCCGCCACGACTCATAGGGCTGGACGGTGTCCTTCAAGCCCCCGGTTTCCCGAACGATGGGCACCGTGCCGTACCGCATGGCGATCATCTGGCTCAGTCCGCAGGGTTCGCTCTTGGAGGGCATCAAAAACAGATCCGCTCCGCCGTAGATCGCCATGGACAGTGCCTCGTTATAGTCCAGCCGGACCGCCATCCGACCGGGATACTGAGTCTGCGCCCAAGCGAAAAAGTCCTGATACTGTTGGTCACCCTGTCCCAGCACCACCATCTGCACCGGCAGCTCCATAATATCGTGGAAGACCTCTTTGATAAGGTCCAGTCCCTTGTGGGGCACCAGCCTGCTGACCACTGCCAGAATCGGCGTGTCCGGCTCCTCCCGCAGAGCCATCATCCGCTGAAGCTCCGCCTTGTCCTTTGCCTTTCCCGCAAGATGCTCAGCTGTGTAATTCGCCGTCAGATACTTGTCTTTCGCCGGGTCATAGCGTTTCATATCAATGCCGTTGAGCACGCCGGAGAGCTTATAAGCACACCGGCGCATAACGCTCTCCATTCCATGGGCAAAAAAGGCGTACTTCAGTTCCTCGGCATAGCTGGGGGACACGGCGGTAACCGCGTCGGTGCAGAGGATGGATGCCTTCAGCAGGTTCACATCGCCGTCCATCATAATGGTGCCGTCGTCCACCCAGCCATGGTCCAGACCAAACAGGTCGCCCACGACTTCTGTGCCATACCGGCCCTGATACTCAATGTTGTGAATGGTCATGACCGTGCGGATGGAGCGGTAGCGTGCTTCCCGCACGCCGTCGTCCTTCAGGTAGATGGGGATGAGAGCGGTCTGCCAGTCGTTGCAGTGGATCACATCCGGCCAGAAGGCCATGTGGGGCAGCATCCGCACCACGGCTCGGGAGAAGAAACCGAACCGCTCCCCGTCGTCCATATAGCCGTATAAATTCCGGCGGTTAAAATATTGCTCGTTATCCAGGAAGTAATAGGTCACTCCGTCCCGCAAAAGGCGAAACAGTCCGCAGTAGCACCGCCGCCACGCCAGATTCACATAATCGTAGCTCAGGTACTCCAGCTCCTTGCCAAACTGCTCCCGCACCCGCTGGTACAGCGGCAGCACCACGGCCATCTGCACACCCTCCGCCGCAACAGCGGCGGGCAGAGAGCCGGAGACGTCGGCCAATCCCCCTGTTTTGCAGAAGGGCACGGCCTCGCTGGTCGCATACAAAATTTTCATGGCAGTTTCCCCTTTCCGTTCTCACAGCACCGGTCCGAAGAGGCGGACCCACCCGGCGTCTGCGTGTTACACGCAGGCACCCTTTCCCAGTACCAAGGGGTAAGAGGAGTGACCGATCAAGGTCCGGTCCGCCAGCACCTCTACCCGTTTATCCGCGATGATATAAGCAAGATCCGCATTGCGGCGGATCACCGTGTCCCGGAACAGCACGCAGTTGCGCACCCGCGCGCCCTCCTGCACCGCAACGCCGGGGAATAGAATGGAGTTTTCCACAAGGCCCTCCACATTGCACCCGTCGCCCACCAAAGAGTTGACGCAGCGGCCCGCAGGACCCACATAGCTGGAAGACTTGTCGGCATTCTTTGCCCGAATGGGCCGTTCCGGCGCAAACAGGTCCACCCGGATAGCCGGGTCCAGCAGCTGCATACTCCGGTCATAATACTCTTGTACGGAGCGAATCTGCGCGGCAAACCCCGTCCAAATATAAGAGCGGATGTTCAACTCCTTCACTCTGGCCTGCAGCACATCGTGCCGCCAGCTGTATTGATCGCGGCTGATGCACTCGTCCACCAAGTCCTTTAAAAGCTGGGTGGAGACGATGTAAACTTCCAGCCCCCGATAACCCCGGGGAGTGTGCATATGATAGAGAACCTCCCGGACACGTCCCTCGCTGTCCGGCTCAAAATAGGTGCCGTTGTCCACAGCAAAGCTGTCGTTTCCGCACACGGCGGTAATGTCCGCGTCAGAATGAATATGTCCCTCCAAAATCTCGCTGAGAGGCAGATTCACCACAAGATCGCCATCCATCATCGCCACATAGTCCTGACGGATAGTATCCAAGTAGCTGCGCACGCCTGCCAGCGCCTCCATCTTGCCCCGAAACTCGCCGGTTCCTCCGCCCTGCCGCTCATAGGCGAAGGGCGGCAGCAGCTTCAGTCCGCCGCGTTTACGACTCAGATCCCAGTTCTTTCCGCTGCCCAGATGGTCGATCAGACTTTGGTACCGACCGTGCAGCACTATGCCCACATCCGTGGCCCCGGCGTTCACCAGATTGGAAAGGCCAAAGTCGATGGCCCGGTATCGTCCGCCAAAAGGCATAGAGGACGCAGAGCGCGTCTCCACAAGGTCTTTCAGGTCATTCCGCTTTTCATAGCAGAAGAGGATTCCGTGCAGTCCGTTCATCTCGCCACCTCCTCGCCGTTTTTATCCAGCATGGTCTTGGGAGGGACCACGGTTCCCGCCTCCAGCACGCAGCCCGGAGCCAGCACCGAAAGGCCCCACGCCAGCGGGTCCACCGTCTCCGGCGACGTACCCACCCGGCAGTTCTCTCCGATCATCGCGTCCTGCCCCACAATCGCATACTCCACCACGGCCCCTGCTTTCACAGTAACGCCCGGCATCAGCACGGAATAGCTGATCGAGGCGCCCTCCTCCACGTTGACCCCGGCAGAGAGGACCGAATTTTCAATCCTGCCCTCCAAGTCGCCGCCGCGGTTAAACGCGCTGTGGCTCACGCGGGCGTGCTTGCCGAGATAGGCCGTGGGCATGGAAATGGATTTGGCATAGATGGGCCAAGACTCGTCCAGAAGGTCCAGACCGGACTCCGGAGACAGCATATCCATATTGGCGTCCCACAAGGACTCCAGCGTCCCCACATCTTTCCAATAGCCCGTGAACCGATAGGCGGCCATCTTTTCCCCATTGCCCAGCATGGCGGGGATCACGTTTTTCCCGAAGTCGTTCTCCGACGCGGGATTTGCCTCGTCCGCCTCCAGATAGGCCCGCAGGGTCTTCCACGTAAACACATAGATACCCATGGAGGCCAGATTGCTTCTGGGATGCTTCGGTTTTTCCTCAAATTCCTCCACCATGTCGTCCCCATCCACGTTCATGATACCGAAGCGGGAAGCCTCGGACCATGGAACCTCCATGACGGAAATCGTGCAGGCGGCGCCGGATTCCTTGTGCCGCTCCACCATCTGGGAGTAGTCCATCTTGTAAATGTGGTCGCCGGAGAGGATCACCACATACTCCGGGTCATACCGGTCCACAAAGGCGATGTTCTGGAAGATGGCGTTGGCCGTGCCCTTGTACCAAGTACCGCCTGCGGCGGACTGATAGGGCGGCAGGATATGAACGCCGCCGGTGGAGCTGTCCAAATCCCAGGTCTGGCCGTTGTCCACATATGCGTTCAGCTCCAGCGGGCGATACTGTGTCAGTACACCCACGGTGTCAATGCCGGAATTGGCGCAGTTGGACAGAGGGAAATCAATAATCCGGTATTTTCCGCCAAAGGGGACCGCGGGCTTTGCCATCTCGCCGGTCAGCACGTACAGGCGGCTTCCCTGCCCGCCTGCCAGCAGCATGGCGATACACTCTTTTTTCATGCCTCTGCCTCCTTATTTCTCGAGTCTCGCCGCCGCGCATTTCGCGGCCGCTTTGCCCGGGTTCCTCTCTTGTTCCGCTGTGGAGCCGCCCGCTTTTTGCGGCGCGGTTTTTTCCGGCTTTTTTCCCGGGACTTTCACTGCTTTTTCAGCGGACAACTCTACCGTTTGCGGCACGGGCCGGGTTTTCTTCCCGGTGGGACGCTTTGTCGTCTTTCCCGTAGTTTTTTTCGCGGCAGCCGTGCCCTCTCCCCGGAGAAATACACCGCCAAAGGGCGGGATGCGCAAGGCCACCGAATATTCCCGTCCATGAGAAGGAATGGCCTCCACGGCTACCGGCTCGGGGTTTCCGTATCCGCCGCCGCCAAATTCCATCGCGTCGGTGTTGAACACCTCCACATACCGCCGGTGATCCGGCACGCCCACCCGGTAGTCCGCATAGGCGTTTGGAGAGAAGTTCACCGCACACAAAAGGTCACGGCCTTTTGCGTCTCTGCGAAGGAAAACCACCGTGTTGTTGTGGTTGTCGTCCGGCACCAGCCATTCAAACCCCTGCCACTGAAAGTCCACCTCCCACAGCGGCGGTGTCTTCTGATAAAACCGGTTGGCCGCCCGGAAAAACATCTGCGTCTGCCGATTAATCTCCGTGTCCAGCAGATACCAGTCCAGCTGACCGCCTGCGTCCCATTCGTGCCATTGGCCAATCTCCGGCCCCATAAACAGCAACTTTTTTCCGGGATGCGCCAGAAGGTAGGCATAGAACCCCCTGAGAGAACGGAGCTGATTCTCATAGTCTCCGGGCATCTTCCCCACCAGCGACCCTTTCATATGTACCACTTCGTCGTGGGACAGAGGCAGCACATAGTTCTCGGAAAAGGCATACATCATGGAAAAGGTGATGTCCTTGTGGTTAAACTGGCGAAAATAGGGGTCCAGCTTCAGATAGTGGCACATGTCGTTCATCCAGCCCATGTTCCACTTCAAATTGAACCCCAGCCCTCCCGACTCCGGCGGGCGGGTCACCAGCGGCCAAGCGGTGGATTCCTCCGCCACCATCAGCACGCTGGGGTCCACGGAGAAGGCCATGCGGTTCAGGCTGCGCAAAAATTCCACAGCCTCCAAATTCTCGCGTCCGCCGTCCTTGTTGGGGGTCCACTGTCCGGCGGGCCGGTCGTAGTCCAGATAGAGCATGGAGGCCACCGCATCCACCCGCAATCCGTCGATATGGTACATTTCCAGCCAAAACCGAGCGGAGGACAGGAGGAAACTGACCACCTCGGGTCGGCCATAGTCAAAAATACGGGTGCCCCATCCGGCGTGCTCCCGCTTTTTCGGGTCGGCATATTCATAGCAGCAGGTTCCGTCAAACTCGTACAGGCCCTGTTCGTCCTTGCAGAAGTGAGCGGGAACCCAGTCTAAAATCACGGTGATTCCGTTTTTGTGCATGTAATCCACGAACCACATGAAGTCCGCCGGGGTTCCGTAGCGGGACGTGGGGGCAAAATACCCGGTGCATTGATAACCCCACGAGTCGTCCAGCGGGTGTTCCGTGATCGGCAGCAACTCCACAGCGTTGAATCCCATGTCCTTCACATAAGCGGCAAGATCCTTGGCGATGGCGCGGTAATTGTAAAATCCCCCGTCCTTGGGCCGCCGCCACGAGCCGAGATGCACCTCGTAGATGTTCAGAGGCGAGGTGTAGACGGGCCGGTTGCCCTTTTTCTCCCGGAATTTTTCGTCGGTCCACGAAAAGCCGGAGATATCTATGAGCTTGCTGGCCGTGGCGGGACGCGTCTCTGTGTGGAATCCATAGGGGTCGGCTTTATAGCGCACCTTCCCGTCCGTCCCGGTCACTGCGTATTTGTAAGACGTGTACTGCGGCAGGTCCGGCAAAAAGCCAACCCACGTCTCCCCCTCCCGCTCCAGCGGCGCGGCGAAAACATCCCACTCGTTGAAATCCCCCACAACGCTGACATGCGCGGCATGGGGCGCCCAGACCCGGAACGTCCACCCCTCCTTGTTCCGTCTGCGCGCGGGATGTGCGCCAAACCAAGTCCAACCATCCGTCAGGGTGCCCGCATGGAAGCCGGAAGCCTGTCCGCTCTCCGCCATGACCTCACTCCTCTCCCGCCGGGGACTGTTCGTCCGCAGGCAGTTAATCGTTTTCGTCTGTCTTACGGTCCACTGTTTTTGTTATAATAATTATACCCCACGGTAAAATAAGCGTCAAGAACGCGACCTGTCGAAATATAAGAGGTGCTTTCGTGGATTTCAACGTCTTTTTATGGAAAGGAACGGGATTTTTTTACAATTCCGTTCTTTTCCAAAGAACAGCGTCTTTTAGAAAGCAGTCT
This sequence comes from Oscillibacter ruminantium GH1, assembly GCF_000307265.1. GTDB lineage: Bacteria > Bacillota > Clostridia > Oscillospirales > Oscillospiraceae > Oscillibacter > Oscillibacter ruminantium. The sequence continues at coordinate 107,021 of NZ_DF158900.1, read as the reverse complement.
TATGGCACTATGCGGCGAGGCGGCCGTCTTTGACGGTCGCCTCGTTCCATTCAAAATCATGTTTTTCCGTGGATCTTCATCCCGCATTTGGGGCAGGTAATCTCCACGCTGCCCTTGCCCACCGGCACGCGGCAGATGGTCTTGCAGCCCTTGCAGGTGAAATACTTGTGATCCTTGTCGGCGTGGCGCTCCTTGGCGCCGCGGCGGCCGCTTTGGAATTTCCAGCGCATCTGCACCCAGCGGCTGTTCTCCTCTCTGCGCTTATAGAGGTTTTTGGAAAACATCCGAAAGATCGCCAGAACCCACAACACCATGGCCGCCCAGTACAGCACCGCTGCCGCCACCGCCGCGCGCCGCTGCAGGAACATAGAAACGATGTCCAGAATCAGGCAGGCCCATATCGTTGCCATCCCCAGCTGATCCACGCCGTTGCGCCCATACATCAGACGGGCAAATCCGTTTTTTAATTTTTGCATAAACCCCATAGAGGAAGGCTCCTTTTTGAAAAAACATATCCCATTTGGGATTTGAGACATATTTTACTCGCAATTTTCATTCCCCACAACCATTTCTGCTCGGAATTTACAAATTGGTCATTTCTTTCTGCTTTTCGGGGACGGACATTTCAAGGGCGGCGGCATTATTTCCCCAGAGACGACCGGAATTTACAATTAGATATTTATTTCTTTTGCATACAATGGTATAATGTCTTTTGTTCAAAAATAAAAAAGGGAGTGTATCATCCATGGCAAAGAAACAATTCAAAGCGGAATCCAAGCGGCTGTTGGATCTGATGGTGAACTCCATCTACACCCATCACGAGATCTTCCTCCGGGAGATCGTCTCCAACGCCAGCGACGCATGTGACAAGCTGTGCTACAAGGCGCTGACCGACGAGAGCGTGGGCCTTGGCCGCAAGGATTTTAAAATTGAGATTCGCGCGGACAAGGACGCGCGGCTGCTCACCGTCTCTGATAACGGCGTGGGTATGGACAAGGAGGACCTTGAGCGCAATCTGGGCGTGATTGCCTCCTCCGGTTCCTTCCAGTTCAAGCAGGAGGTTGGAGACGACGCAAAGGACACCGATGTCATCGGTCAGTTTGGCGTGGGCTTCTATTCCGCGTTCATGGTTGCCGACCACATTACAGTGGTTACAAAGAAGTACGGATGCGACACGGCGTACATGTGGCAGTCCTCCGGCGCGGACGGATACACGGTTACAGAATGCGAAAAGGACGCCGTCGGCACCGATATCATCATGCACATCCGCCCCGACACGGACGACGAGAAATACAGCGAATTTTTGGAAGGCTGGCGCATTCAGGAACTGGTGCGCAAATACTCCGACTATATCCGCTTCCCCATCCGCATGGAGGTCAGCAAGACCCGCAAGAAGGAAGACTCTCCCGACGACAAGCCGGAGTATGAGACTTACAGCGAGGTGGAAACGCTGAACTCCATGGTTCCCATCTGGCAGCGCCAGAAGTCCAAGGTGAAAAAAGAGGAATACGACAAATTCTACCGGGATAAATTCAGCGACTACGCAGACCCGCAGCGGGTGATCGCGGTGTCCGCCGAGGGTACTGTGACCTACAAGGCGCTTTTGTTCATCCCCTCTCAGCAGCCCTTTAATTACTACTCCAAGGATTTTGAGGCAGGTTTGCAGCTCTATTCCAACGGCGTGCTCATCATGGACAAGTGTGCCGACCTCCTGCCGGAACACTTCCGGTTCGTCCGCGGTGTGGTGGACTCCCCCGATCTGAGCCTGAATATCTCCCGGGAGCTTTTGCAGCATGACCGGCAGCTAAAGGTCATTGCCTCCAATCTGGACAAAAAGATTCGCGCCGACCTCGCCAAGATGATGAAGGACGAGCCGGAGGATTATGCAAAGTTCTGGAAGAACTTCGGCCGTCAGCTGAAATACGGGGTGGTAGCCGACTTCGGCACCCACAAGGCAGATTTGCAGGACCTGTTGCTGTTCTATTCCTCCACAGAGAAAAAGCCCGTGTCGCTGGCGGACTACCTCTCCCGGATGAAAGAGGGACAGGAGAGCATTTACTACGCCGCCGGCGAGACGGTGGAGTCCATCGACCGCCTGCCCCAGCTGGAGGGGCTGAAAGACGCGGGAACAGAAATTCTTTACTTCACGGAGGACGTGGACGAGTTTACGGCCCAGACCCTCATGACCTATCAGGAGAAGAAATTCCTCTCCGCCCTGTCCGGCGACGCCGCCCCCGCTGAGGACGGGGAAAAGAAGCAGGAGGAAAGCGGAGAAGACGATCACAAGGCTGTTTTTGACTTTGTGAAGGAGGCACTTGGTGATCAGGTGAAAGAAGTCAAGGCCTCTAAAATCCTGAAATCCCATCCCGTCTGCCTCACCGCCGGAGCAGGCCTGAGCTTTGAGATGGAGAAGTATTTTGCCGCCGTCCAGCCGGAGCAGGCGCTGAAAGCAGACCGCATTCTGGAGCTGAACACGGCGCACCCCGTGTTTGCTGCGCTGGAAAGGGCCGTGACGGACGACCCAGAGAAGGCGAAGAAATATGCCACCCTCCTCTTTGATCAGGGATTGCTGATCGCGGGTCTGCCGCTGGAGGATCCCTCCGGCTATACCGATCTGGTGTGTGAACTGCTGGTCTGATTCCCCCTAAAAGCACATTTGATCTGCCGGAAAGGTCTCAAAGATCTTTCCGGCAGATCTTTTCAGCTTCGTTTAACGCGAGTTTTTTCGTCGGCGGCAGGATTTTTTTGTTTCGGCAAAGCACACACGCAGCTTGCGCTCCGGCATGTCATCAAAGGGTCTTTTTGTGCATAGACCGGAGTATGCAGACCAAGGCGCATCCGCGCCGGAGGAGGAAACGATATGAAGGCCGTATTTCTGGGCGCTGTGCCGAAAAAAACCACACTGGATGAGGACACGGCGAACCCCTGCTGCCGATTTCAGATCAACGGGGTCCTGTATCGCCTGCCCGTCTCTGCCGCCCGAGACTTTGCACTGCTGAACTGTTTGCAGATCGGCAGGACCTATGAAATTAGAATTCTAAACGGACTTGTGTCGGCCGTCTGCCCCTGCGATGCGCTGCCCCCCGCCCCAGCCCCGTTCAGCGGCTATGTTCCCGGTCTGCGGACGCTGAAAAACCTGCTGGCCACTGCCATGACCCCGCTGGGACAGGCGCTGTATGTCTACGGCGGCGGCTGGAACTGGCAGGATACCGGAGCAGGGCCGCAGGCCGTCTCCATCGGCCTTGCGCCGGAGTGGTTCGCGTTCTTCCAAGCACAGGTCCTCCGCTATTCCTATCGGGACTTTTACCCCGCCTACGGGCGGAATTCCTACTACTTTGCGGGGCTGGACTGCTCCGGATATCTGGGCTGGGCGGTGTACAACACGCTCCACGAAGCCAGCTGCCTTCCCGGCTATGTCGGCCCCGCTCAGGAGATGGCCCGTGACTTTGCCCGCCGGGGCTGGGGCCGGTTGACGGAAGATGCAGGCAGTTTCTGCCCCGGGGATGTATGCAGCATCACAGGCCATGTCTGGCTGTGTGTGGGAACCTGCGGCGACGGCAGTATTCTGCTGGCCCACTCCACACCCACGGAAAGCCGCCTCGACTGTCCCGGCGGCGGCGTGCAGCTCAGCGCCCTGTCTCCGTCCGATTCAGACAGCTGCGCGGCGCTGGCGTTGGCAGAGTCCGTCATGAAGCGGCACTGTCCCGTCTGGTACCGGCGATATGCGCCGGTGCGAAAGCCCTATGCCGTGTATACGGATTTTTCCGGCGGCGTGTTCCGCTGGGCGTTTGAAGATGGCGGTGTTCTCACGGACCCGGACGACTTTGCGGCGCTTGGTGCAGAGGAAATTGTGACGCGGTTGTTTAGCAGCTTGTAAGCGATCCGTTTCAGCCGCGCGGCACACTCCGCAATCGTCTCTTTCTTAGCCAAAAAGGCCCCGTCTCTCTTCCGTGAGGAAGAGAGACGGGGCCTTTTGTCACATGGACCGAAATACGTCCTTGTTCTTCATGAAATACTCCACGCCGGAGTACAGCGTGGTCAACACAATCACCCACACGCACACGGTGTTCAGCACCGCGGGAATGGGCAGGAACATCAGCACCACGCAAACCATGGTGGCGGCGGTTTTCACCTTGCCGGACCAGCCGGCGGCAATGACCCTTCCCGCATCGGACGCCAGCATCCGCAGTCCGCTCACCGCGAACTCCCGGCAGATGACGATCAGCAGCGCCCAAGCGGGCATCAGCCCGATTTCCACAAACCAGAGCATGGCGGCGGTCACCAGCATTTTGTCCGCCAGCGGGTCCGCGAACTTTCCAAAGTCTGTCACCAGATTTCGCGCCCGGGCAATCTTTCCGTCCAGCAGATCGGTGAGGCTGGCAAGAATAAAAATCACCAGCGCCACGTAATTCGCGCCGGGAAACCCCCAGTACAGCACAACCATGAATACCGGAATCAGCAAAATCCGCAGGACCGTCAGCTTATTGGGTAAATTCATGGGGCCTCACTCCTTTTCTCCGGTCAGCTCGCCGTCCATCGTGCCGGTAAGGCGGACGTTGACAAAGGTACCCGGCTGAGCCTCATCCCCGGAAAACCAGATGCGTCCGTCGATGTCCGGAGACTCCGAATAGCTCCGCCCATAGTAAAGCTGCGCCTGCGTGTCAAAGCCCTCGCACAACACCTCGCGCACAGTACCCAGCACGGATTCGTTGTACCCATCGATCACGTCGGACTGCACGTCCACCAAAAGCTCCGCCCGGCGCTGGGCTTCCTCCGTGTCCACATGGTCCATTTTCGCGGCCAGCGTTCCCTCCTCCGGAGAAAACGGGAACACGCCCGCCCGCTCAATTTTCGTCTCCCGCAAAAAGGCGCACAGTTCCTCAAACGCCGCGTCATCCTCCAGCGGCAGTCCCGCAATGATGCTGGTGCGCAGCACCAGACCGGGAATCTTCTCCCGCAGCTTTTTCAGCAGCGTCAGTAGCTCCGCCTTGGTATCCCGGCGATTCATTGCCTTTAGAATCGCGTCGTTGCAGTGCTGGATGGGCAGGTCAATATACTTCAAAATCTTCGGCTCCGCGGCCACGGTATCAATCAACTCGTCGGTGATTTCGTCGGGGTAAAGATAATGGAGCCGAATCCAGTGGAAGTCCAACTTACACAGCTCACGAAGCAGGTGGGCCAGTTCGTGCTTTCCCGTCAGATCCGTTCCGTACCGGGTGATATCCTGCGCAATGACGATCAGTTCCTTCACGCCCCGGTCCGCAAGGTCCCGTGCCTCTTCCAACAGATGCTCCATGGGGCGGCTGCGGTACTTGCCCCGCAGGGATGGGATCACACAATAGGCGCAGTGATTGTCGCAGCCCTCCGCAATGCGGAGATATGCATACCATGGCGGGGTGGAAAGCACCCGGTCCCCTTCCTGCTCGGCCGTGTGAATGCTGCCAAAGCGGCAGGGCCGTTCACCGGCCATCACCGCGTCCACGGCGGCGGAAATGTCGCCGTAACTGCCGGTGCCAAGAATTCCGTCCACCTCCGGCAGCTCTCCCAGTACATCTTCTTTGTACCGCTGGGCCATACAGCCGGTGACCAGAATCTTTTTCAGCTTTCCAGCCTTTTTCAGCTCCGCCATCTGCAAAATGTTGTCAATAGCCTCTTCACAGGCGGAGGCCAAAAACCCGCAGGTGTTCACCACCGCCACATCCGCCCCGCTGGGGTCGGCGGCGACAGAGTGTCCCCCCGCCGCGACGGCGGCCATCATCTGTTCGCAGTTCACCTGATTTTTTGCGCAGCCCAGAGAGATAAACGCAACACTGTAACTCAAAATACTTCCTCCAATGCTTTGGTTTTCATTTTTTAGACCGTGCCCGAACAGGACTTTTCTTCGGCAAAGCCGCTTCACGGCGCCTTGGCAGCAGTTTTAATGCGTTTTGGGAGAAGGGGCTCAGTCCTCTTCTCCCAGCGCCTCCCACCGGGCAAGTCCCTCTTTCACGTCGCCCCAGCCAAAGCCCCGGCGGGCCAGCGCGTCGGCGGCGCGTTTGCGCTCCCGCTCATCCGGCGGGCCCTTGCGAAAGCGGTCCCGGAGATATTGCTCGATCAGCTCCGCCGGGTCCGGGGCGGCAGCCATGGCGTCCTCCCACAGTTCCCGGTTCACGCCGTGTTTATACAGCTCGCTGCGATACCGTCCGGGGCCATAGCCCAGCTGCGCACAGTGGCGCACCAACAGCGCGGCATACTCTCCGTCATCAAGCGCGCCGATGGCCTCCAGCCACTCGGCGGCGTACCGTGCTTCCGCCTGAGAAGCGCCTTTTTCCGTCAGCTTCTTCTCCAAATCCCGGCGGGACATGGCCCGCCGCCCGATCAGAGCCGCGGCTTTCGCCTTCGTATCAGAGGTTCCAGCGGCATTTTTCAGCCGTTCCAGCGTCTCTCCGTCCAGTTCATCCCCGCTGCGAAGGCCAAAATCCAGCAGTTCCTGCTCCGTGACCTTAAGAAGGGTTCCATCCTCTAAAAACACCAAGACTCGGCCGTTAATATGCTTTGACCGCTCCAGATGGTCAATTTTCATCGTTGAAATCGTCGGCGTCCACATCCACGGCCCGGCCCGCGGCCTTTGCGGCCACGCGGGACTGTCCGGTCAGCAGTTTGTCAAAATTCTTGCGGATGTCCGCATCCAGCTGCTCCGTCACCTCGGGATTTTCCTGCAAATACTTTTTCGCGGCGTCCCGGCCCTGCCCGATGCGCGTCTCGCCCATAGAGAACCAAGATCCGGACTTTTGCAGCAAATCCAGCTTCACACCCAGATCCACCAGCTCGCCATACCGCGAGATGCCCTCGCCATACATGATGTCAAACTCGGCCTCCCGGAACGGAGGGGCCATCTTGTTTTTCACCACTTTGGCCCGGGTGCGGTTGCCGATCAGCTCCGTCCCGTTTTTCAGTGCTTCGATGCGGCGCACGTCGATGCGAACAGAGGCATAGAACTTCAGCGCACGGCCGCCGGTGGTGACTTCCGGGTTGCCGTACATCACGCCCACCTTTTCGCGCAGCTGGTTGATGAAAATAACAATGCAGTTGGTCTTGCCGATGGCGCCGGTGAGCTTGCGCAGGGCCTGGCTCATCAGCCGGGCCTGTAAACCCACGTAGCTGTCGCCCATGTCGCCCTCGATCTCCGCCCGGGGAACCAGCGCGGCCACGCTGTCCACCACCACCACATCCAAAGCGCCGGAACGCACCAGCGCCTCGGTGATCTCCAACGCCTGTTCACCAGTGTCCGGCTGGGAGATCAGCATGTTTTCAATGTCCACGCCCAACGCCCGGGCATAAGTCGGGTCCAGCGCGTGCTCCGCGTCCACAAAGGCCACCTCGCCGCCCTTTTTCTGGGCCTGCGCCACTACATGGAGCGCCAGCGTGGTCTTGCCGGAGGATTCCGGCCCATAGATCTCGACAATACGGCCCTTGGGAAGGCCACCGATCCCCAGCGCCAGATCCAGCGACAACGACCCGGTGGGAATGGTGTCGATCTCCAGATTCGCCCGGTCACCCAGCCGCATGATAGAACCCTTGCCATATGCCTTTTCAATTTGGGAAATGGCGGTTTTAATGGCCAGATCCTTGTCGGATGCCGGCTCCGCCTTCTTGTCCGGCAGCGAGGACGCCGCCGCTTTATCTCTTGCCATGCTTTCTTCCTCCTTGTTTTTCAGGCAGCCGTCTCTGCCCGGACCAGAAATTCAGTGTGTATCTCATCCGATCCCATCGGTTTTTAGGGTAACACCGCACAGAGATTGCGTGCAGATTGCGCAGTCAGATTTTTCGTCAGATCGTATCGGAATTTTGCCGCCATATTGACGTATGGCAAAAAACTTCTGTGCAAGATGGCGGAAAATATCCAAGAAAGCTGTGCGCAAAGCCGCTAGGCGTTCTTTGTGCGGTGTTGCCTGAAATGTACGTTCCTTCTCCGCCTGCACTGCCCGAAGCTCAAACCTCGGCGCACAGCGTTCCAAACACGACACGGGGAATGTCGTGGGTGTCCTTCACCACTTGGATATCTCCAAAGCCCGCCGCGCGCATGATCCGCAGCGCACTGTCCGCCTGACCGATTCCCACCTCGAAATACAGCCGTCCGCCGGGTGACAGCGCCTCCCGCCACTTCTGCACGATATCGCGGTAAAAATCCAGCCCGTCTTCTCCCCCGTCCAGCGCCAGATGCGGCTCGTAATCCCGCACTGCCGGTTCCAGACCCGGAATGTCTCCGGCGGGAATATAGGGCGGATTGGACACGATGCACTGGAACTCTCCCAGCGCTACCGAGGGCTTTTGCCGCGCGTCGATCTGCAAGGAGATTACACGCCCGGAAAGGCCGCAGCGCCGGATGTTCTGGCGGCAGATTTTCAGCGCCGCCTCGCTCAGTTCGCCCAGTACCACCCGGGATTGCTGGGTTTGGCTGGCAATGGCAAGGCCCACGCAGCCGCTCCCCGCGCACAGGTCCAACACCCGGCACTCGCCCACCGATCTGCAAAAGTCGATGGCCTGAGCAACCAGCACCTCAGTGTCGGCCCGGGGGATCAGCACATCCGAAGAAATGTCCAGCGGCAGTCCGAAAAATTCCCACTCGCCGATCAGATACGCCACCGGTTCTCCTGCCAGACGCCGCTTCAGCAGATCGTACGTCCGCTCCTCCAACTCCGGCGAGGCATACAGCGCTCCGTCCCGGACCAGTTCTTCCCGGCTCTTGCCGGTGGCAAAGCACACAAGCTCCCGTGCCTCCAGCGTTGCCATCTCCACCCCCGCGGCTTTCAAGCCGGCCCGGAGGTCCATATACAAATTATTATAGGTCGTGCTCACTTGAAATTCTCCCTTTTCAAAACACACACCCTTACCAGGCGTCCTGTCCCTTTTTATCCGGCAGAACAAGCTCCAGCGACCGAATCGCGCACTCGATCATGGAATCGTCCGGCTCGTTGGTTGTGAAATTCTGCATCCACATACCGGGCGCGGTCAGCGCGCGGGCAAGACCGGAGCTGCTGCGCCCCACCCAGCGGTTAAATTCATAGGTAATTCCCACCACCAGCGGCAGCAGCAATAGGTGCACCAGCGTCCGAAGCCATACGTTTGTAATGGGCCACACACCAAACACGGCGGAGGAGATCAGAATTGACACAAAGATCACCACAAACAAAAAGCTGGTTCCGCAGCGGGGATGGTGCCGGGGCTGGATGCGCACGTTTTCCACCGTCAGCGGCAGACCCGCCTCGTAGCAGAAAATGGTCTTGTGTTCCGCGCCATGGTACTGAAATACCCGGTAGATGTCCTTCATTTTGGAGCAGGCAATCAGATAAATCATAAAGATCACGATCTTCAAAATACCTTCCACCACGTTTCGTCCCCACAGGGGGAAACCCGGGAAAAAGTGAAGAATTCCACCGGTAATAAACGTGGGCAGCACCAGAAACAGCAGCACCGACATGCCCACACCCAAAAAGGTGGCAAACGCGATCAGCGCCCCCTCCAGCTTTTTGCTGGAGAGATGCTTTTCCAGCCACAGGTCGAATTTAGACGGCTGCGCCGCCTCGTCCTCGGGATAGAAATCCGCCGAATACATCAGGGCCTTCACGCCCTTAATCATGGAATCCAGAAAGTTCACGGTGCCCCGCACCAGCGGCCACCCCAGAGCGGGATGACGCTCTTTGATGAGATGAAGCTCCTCCACCTTTTCCACCAAATTTCCGTCCTGATCCCGCACGACGATGGCCTGCTTTTCCGGTCCGCGCATCAAAATGCCCTCGATCAGCGCCTGCCCGCCGATGCTGGTGCGGAAGGCGCAGGAATTGTTATCTGCCATGTGTGTCCCTTTCTATGTTTTTTAGAATAGCACAGATTTTTTATAAATGCAACATTTGTTCTACACAATTGTACGGTCTAAAGGTTCCCGCCGATTCCTCCGCACAGCGCAAACGCCCACGCGCCGACCGCCATGGGACGGCACGGCGCGAAGGCGGTTTTTTAATTTCCCATGGGCAGGCGGATGGTGACCACCGAACCGCCGCCTTCGGCGTTGGCAATGTCAAATTTTCCGTTGTGCAGCGTGACAATTTCATCGCAAACGGCAAGGCCGATGCCGCTGCCCCGGGCCTTAGAGGAACCCTTGTAAAATTTCTGCTTTACAAAGGGCAGCTCCGCCTCCGGGATGCCGGGGCCAAAGTCCCGCACTCGCACCACTTCGTATGCATTCTCCATGGTGACGGAGGCGGCGATGCGCTTACCGGAGCCGCCATGCTTGGCAGCGTTGTCCAACACATTGCAAAAAACCTGCTTAAGCCGCTCCGGATCTGCGGAGATAGGGGGAAGCTCCTCATCGTCGGTGTCGTATTCCAATTCAATCCCCTCCTGACGAAACAGTTCCCGATAGGTGAAGATGGCGTCTTCAAATTCGCTTTGCAGGTCCACATCCGGCTCCACCCGCAGCGTAAAGCGCCCGTCCTCCATCTTGGAAAACTCCAACAGCTCCTCCACCATGGTGGAAAGCCGCCGGGCCTCTCGCAAAATAATGCGAATGCCCTTTTTCATCTGCTCCGGCTCGTTGGAGGGGTCGGCCAAAATCGTCTCGCCCCAGCCATTGATGGCTGTAAGCGGCGTGCGCAGCTCGTGGGAGACGGAGGAGATAAACTCCGTCTTCATCTTTTCGTTTTGTCCGATTTTCAGGGACATATCATTGATGTTATCCACCAGCCCTGCCAACTCGTCCGTATATCGGTTTTCAATTTGGATGCCGTAGCCTCCGCCGGAAATGCGTTTTGCCGCGTCGGACACCACCGCCACCGGCTCCACCACCCGGTTGATGAACAAGAGGTTCGAGATCACTACCATGGCCATGCAGGCGGCCGCGATTAAAAACACCGCCAGCACCGCCAGCATCACCTGCCGGTCCACGGTGCGCAGCGCCGTCACCAGCCGCATCACGCCCACCACACGCTCATTGAACATCAGCGGGTAGGCCACGGACAGAATGCTCTCTCCCGTGGCGGGGTCCTTTCCCTGAAAAACCGCCTTTTCCCCCGTGGAAACCGCATCTGTGATATCGGTGGTCCGAGGCGAGGTACCCACGGTGAGTCCGTAGCTGGACGCCTGAATGCGGCCGCTGGGGCTAATAAATTGCAGCTCGATGCGGTCTTTGTCGTCAAAGGAATCCGTGTAATACACCGCCATCTGATAGTATTCGGTGTAGCTGTTCATGAAATAGCTGTTGAAGGAGTCCGCAGCGTCCTGCACCCGAATCTCCAGCCCCCGCTGCATTCCACTGTAATAATAGCTGGCAACACCGGCGGAAAACAGCGTCACGATCAGCACCAGCAGAACGAACACCGGCATGATGGTATTGATAATCCATCTCTGGCGCAGTCCGCTGATGCGCAGATATCTTTTTTGTTTTTTCCCGCCTTTTTTCGGCATTGCTTTTCGTCCTCTTTTTCCTGTATTCCCGCCGCGGGCTTAAAGGCCCCACTTGTATCCGTATCCCCAGACCGTGGTGATAAAAGAGGGATTGGTTACATCGTCCTCGATTTTCAGACGGAGCCGCCGGATGTTCACATCCACGATCTTCAGCTCCGCAAAATAGTCCCGGCCCCAGACCGTATCCAAGATTTCCTCCCGGCTCAGGGCCTTTCCCGGATTCTCCATGAACATCTTCACGATGGAGTATTCCACCTGCGTCAGCTTCACCCGTCGGCCGTTTTTTTCCAGCGTCCGGTTGCGGGTATTCAGCAGGAACGGGGGCTGGTTCAGTTCTCCGGCCGGAGCAGGCTCCTCTCCCCCGGCCCGGCGGAACAGCGCGTCTACCCGCGCGGTCAGTTCCGCGGGAGAAAAGGGCTTGGTCACATAGTCGTCCGCTCCGGTCATCAGCCCCGTCACCTTGTCCATCTCCTGAGAGCGGGCGGTGAGCATAATGATGCCGATCTTCGTATTGGTGGCCCGGATGCGGCGGCAGACCTCAAAGCCGTCGATCCCCGGCAGCATGATGTCCAGCAGCGCCACCCGCGTATCCGGATTGTCCTTTAAGCACTCCAGCGCATTCTCCCCGGTCTCCGCCTCAATCACGTCGTATCCTGCCCGGCGCAGATTGATCACGATAAAACTGCGAATACTGGACTCGTCCTCCAGCACCAAAACCTTTTTCATGAGCACTTCCGTCCTTTCTCTGCGGTTTAGTTGTCGCCCGCCAGCCACTCCGCCGTAATCAGGCTGAAGGCTCCGCGCAGCTGATCCTCGGTAATGCCCAGCGTCCACGAATTGTTGGCCGCCAGCAGCTCCGCGGAATAAATTGTCTCCGCCCTGCGGCTAAGGATAAATCGCCCCCCCCGCACGGCCTTAATTTCCCGGCTGTCGCCGGTGATAGCGCTGATTTTCATAAACTCCTGAAATTCGGCGCCATTTCGGAAGAAGAAGGTCACCGTTGTCTCCTCGGGGCCGACCTCCCGCCGCACCAGCACCTGATCCCGCCAGCTCTCCGGCAGCACCAGATACCAGCCGTCATCCACATTGTGGTAGGTGGACTGCACCCGGGTGGACGCGCCCGATGCGTCATAGCCGAACCACTCGATGCGGTAATAGCTCTGCGCCTCGTCCGATCCGGCCAGCAGTACCGGAACCGGCACCTCCGTTATTTTGTCGCCGTTGATATCCATGGGATACAGCGACAAAAACCGTGCCACCTCCGTGGATGCGCCGGTGATGTTGGACAGGACAATGTTGTTCAGTTCCCCGTTTCGAGAGATCAGAATATCCGTGATCTCCGTGCTGGAATCCACCACGCCCACCACGAACAGGGCCGGTATTCCGCCCTGAACAGCGCCGGTCACAACTCGTCCGAGGTTACTCAACTCCGCCATGGTTACGGAAATTTTGGAAGAGGATTTCAGCGTCATCGTTCCATCCTGCCAGATATACATATCCGCAAGGCCCATTCCCTCCGTGTCGGCGCGGAAAGTCACCAGCTCATTGAGGCCGTCGCTATCCAGATCGGTCAGGACGTATTTCACGTAGGTCGTGCGTAAAATTTCCTCAGGCTGGCCGTTTTCCAGCGTATAGATGGAAAGCGCCTGCATTTCGGACGCGGTTTTCCAGCCCACCACCAGCTCTGTGCGGCCATCGCCGTTCAGATCGCTGTAAACAACGCTGAAGATGGCGCTCCCGCTGCCCTCGATCACCGCGGACTGCTGATAGCTGCCGCTCTCCGCGCTGAAAATATAAATTTTCAGTGGTTTTTCTTCCGTGGGTTTGCGCATAAATGCCAAAGCTTCTTCCTGTCCGTCCCCATCCAGATCCACCAACTGCACCGGCTGGATATTCGACCCGGACGACGGCGCTGCATACTCCGCGCCCTCCTCGATCAGGGCGGTGATGCTGGCCTCCAGATCCTGATACTCGCTGGGCAGGCTGGGCAGGCAGTAAAGGTCCTCCACTGTGCCCAGCCTCAGTCCGGTGCAGCCGCTTAAAAAGAGGCACAGAGCGGACAAAAGGATCAGGGCGGTTCCCCGCCCCAGCTTCTTTTTCAACGCATCCGCCCCTCCTTCCTCTCCCCATAGATACCGGGATTTTATCATTTCAATTATAGCAGTATACCATAATTTCTTTTCGTTTGGTAGTGTTTCTTTGCGTTTCCCAGTCCAATTTACCGACTGTTCATGTTTTCACAGGGTACCCGTCACATTCCCAAGATTTTTGCAAAATTTCGCTTTACATTTTTAAAAATCATGCTATAATATCATTTGTCTCTGAGTTCCGTAGGATTCGTTTTCGTCCCGCGCTTTTCATTTTTCCTCAAAGGCTCAGTTTCATCAGATTCCGCGCGGCATGTTTCAAGCAGCAGTTGCCTATCATATGGGGGCGTAGCTCAGCTGGGAGAGCACGCGGTACGGTTTTAGCCACTTTCATGTAACTCACTTGGTAGCCACTCGGTTCACATCACTAAAATTGGAAATATTTGGGGGCGTAGCTCAGCTGGGAGAGCACGCGGTACGGTTTCAGCAACACTCATGTAACTCACTTGGCAACCACTCGGTTCGCATCAGTAAAATTGGAAATATTTGGGGGCGTAGCTCAGCTGGGAGAGCACGCGGTACGGTTTCAGCAACACTCATGTAACTCACTTGGCAACCACTTGATTCGCATCAGTAAAAATGGAAATATTTGGGGGCGTAGCTCAGCTGGGAGAGCGTACGGTTCGCATCCGTAAGGTCGAGAGTTCGATCCTCTTCGTCTCCACCAAGTTCGGGAAAAGCTATTAAAAGTGGCTTTTCCTGAACTTTTTTATGCGGTGCGTGACTCAGGTGCCTGCATTTTCTCTTGCCCGGAATGATCGGCACGATAGCTCTGTAATTCTTCAAAGGACACGTTGAAATCCACCTCAATATTGTAATCTCTGCCGACGCGAACAGCCTTGATGAACTGCGATACTATCATTTTCTTTGCTTCGAAGGAGCTTTTGTCGTACAGGTCCGCCCAGCTTAACAGTTGGTCGTACTCGCGCTTCAATCCCTCCGAGGTTTCAAGTAACTCCTGCAACTCCGCCTCTGCCGTGTTTACACTCGTCTGAGCCTCTTGAATTTTTAATTCTGATTCGGCTACCAACGTATTCAGCAGGTCGCTACTCAGCTTGCTCTGGCCTCGAATGACTTTTAGGGTTTCACCTTTATAATCGTCAAGCTCCTTCTGCTTGTCCAGCAGATGCTTCTTTGCCATCTCGCATTTTGAGTTTGCCAGTTCAATATCTTTTTCATGCTGGCTGGAGAGAATTTCAGATTCCGATGCCGCAGTGATCTCGGAAAACTTCATGCGGACGAGCTGATCGACAATACCGTCCACTTTCTTTACAGAATAGCCGGATTGGCCGTCGCATTCTCCGGGATGCCGAACATTGTAATGGCATTGGTATCGCATACGGACTTCTTTCTGAATGGTGCCGTCAGGCATTTTTTTATTTCTCCCGCTGGTAGTGAGGGTCAGCCGGTTTCCGCAGTGAGCACAGTAGATGTTTCCCACCAGCAGCGACTTCCCTTTACAGTTAAGCGGAATAGAGCTATGTGGCTGGGTTCTCTGCCGCATGATCTCCTGTGCCTGGGCAAACACGTTGTCGTCGATGATCCGAAGTTCCTCAATGTACTGCGATTGACTGTCGCCGTTTTTGATGATGCCGGTGTACAGCACATTTTTTATCATGCGGTTCAGGCTGGTATTGGGAAAGCCCTTTCCGTCTCTGCTTTTTATCCCGTTGTCATGCAGAAAACGGCACAGCCGCTGCGCCCCGTACCCTTCGTCCACATATTTATGAAAGATCAGTTGAATGATCTCAGCCTCATTTTCATCGACGGCTAAGTCAAAAACCTCACGATTGCGCTTGTTGATGCGGCCTTTTTTCTCCAGCTTGTATCCGAAAGGTATGGAGCCACCGGTATACAACCCTTCTTCGGTAAGCTGGCTCAGCCTCGTTTTGACACGTACGGAGGTTTTTAGGCTTTCCCCGGAGGCCTGCCAATAGCGGATGTAGTTCATCAGCTTGTCAACGTGGGAATCAAACCGCTGCTGTCCTTCCATCGCGCTCCAGACCTCAATACCGTTTTTTACGAACCACTCCACGACAAAGGGCGTTTCATCATCACGGCGTCCGAGGCGGTCAAACATAAATACAAGCAGAATATCAAACTTCCCGGCAACAGCGTCCTGCTGGATATGCTGAATAGCATCTCGATCTTTCGCGGACACCTTGAATCCGGATATACCCTTTTCGGAAAACTCTTTAATAATGGTCCAACCCTGCGTTTCCGCAAATTCGCGGCAGCACTGTTTTTGCATGGGAATGTCGTCTTTTTCCACCTGTCCCAAAGTAGATACGCGGTAAAGGCAATACACACGTTTGTGGGGAGCATTGCTATTTATTAGTTTATCCATATACATTACCTCGCTTTAGATATTTGAAAGATGATGTATATGGCTCGTTTCCGTTTCAATATTCGGTTGTCAAGGAGCAGTGTACATCACCATTATTGCACTTGGTATGAGTACATGCAAACTTGCCGTACGGCTTATTTGGTTTGGCAGGCGGCAAGCAAAGATTTTTGAATATTGTCGAGGACATTTTCTTTCCTCTTTTCAGATGGGAGATAATTGACTTTTACGCGGCATCCCTCTATCATCAATACCTGGGTTCTGCCATCGGTCTGCTGATTCATCAGAGAAGTAGGCTCTAGTATTTTTTGTTCCATAGATGGATGCTCCTTTCTGTTCAATGATAAGGGATATCAGCCGCGTCGTTTCCTTTGGGTCATCGTTGCACATAGCGCAAAACGGCGCGGCTGTCCCTTTGTTTCGATTTGCTTTTATGTTTACAGACATTCCGGACGAACAGGCGGCGTACCTGTTACCATAGGAATTGCACCTTCCCCCATGCTGATGGCGGGCCGTTCTCATTGCCTGCGACGGTTTTATCACGCTCGGACTGTGACTGAACGGAAGTTTCATTACATACAGATGATTGCCACAGAGCCGCCCTGCGTCAGTTAGACGCTGCTCTGCCTGCGGCGCTGGTGTTCTTCGCTCCCTTTCCGTTACGCTGAAATCCAATCACCCTCTCCTGCGTAAGGAAAGATCGTGGCGCACCCGCCGTCCGGCTCCCTGTATGCCGCTGCTTGCGGTATGTATCCGGCTTGTCCCTTATTCGATTTTCAAGGTTCAGCGAAGAATAAAAGCATATCCCTCATAAACCTTTTCATTTTTGGGGTCAAACGACAGGAGTTACATAGTCTTTTTCAAAATTTTCTCCAAGTTTTTTAGGCCCCTTGATATAGCATCCTTTACGGCATTTACCGCCACACCCTCGGCCCGTGCAATTTCAGCCTTGCTCATCCCCAAGAAGTAATAGGCATAGATGCGTTTGGCCTGCTTGTCCGGCAGGGCGGCAATAGCGGTGTGAAGCTGCTCGACCGTTACTTTTCGCTCGTAGATTTCACAGGGTGACAGGGACACAAACAGGATGTCATGCTCGATTCCGTCGCCGCGATCCAGAGAGTAATACGCCTTATGACGGTATTGCCGCAGATAGTATGCGGCTTCAGCGTGTTCGTAGGAATCCATAAGTGCCGCAACTTCGTCCGGCACCTCGATGATGCAGTTGTTGGTATAGAAATCGGGGTAGTATTTCCGTAGATCAATTTTCGCCATTCTGTATTCCTCCATTTCAATTTGTGTAAAATTTTTGAAATGGAGGAGATCGGCAATGTATGAAAAAGGTTTGTACAACCAATGAACAGAGAAAGTCTGTAATTTGCTTCTGGCAAATTACAGACTTTCTCTGTTCATCCCTTATTTTATATCTATATTTTTCATCATAAACGCTATAGAGCGCCTCTTTATTTCCGCCTCCAGTTTTTCACTTGAATCGCACCCCTTATATATACTCTGGAAGTTAATATGTTTTGCAAATAATACAGCCCCCTGCTCTTTTTAGGGCAGGGGGCTGTATTGTTTGTTGCTGCGGCAATTAGGCTATCACTTCAGAAAGTAGCCCTCGGTTTTGCGTTACCGCTTTTTAACAGCTTTGCCCTTTTACTTTTGATAAGTAAAACCATTTTTTAATTAAAGACAATTCAAAAGAAAATATGCAACATTGCACAAATAAGTAAGCAAAAATTTATTGATAATGTTGCAAATATACAATTCCGTTGTCTTTAATTTTGAAAGCAAAAAAATGAAGGGCACAGGATACGATACACCTACTACTAAATAGATACTGAAAAAGCAGGTATTGCGATCTGACTGCCGCAATACCTGCTTGCTGTTTTTGGGGAGGTGAAGATAATGCTGAAAAATTAATTTTTTCAGCTTTCTGCGTTTACAAAATTATGCATTCCAACTCTTTCGCATTTGAAAGGTGGAATGCACGATGCTGAATGATGTTATCAACAACTCACAAAGGGGCGATGGTAATGCTACCTTATCTCTTATCAATAAATTCAATCCTTTGCTTAAAAAGTATTCTCGTAAACTCTATTACGAAGACGCCTACAATGATCTGCTCATTGACTTTCTCGAATTATTGCATGATATGCAGACAGATAGCCTTCGGGACAGATGCGATGCTGTCACAGTGTCTTATATAGCTACGTCAATACATAATAGCTATGTCAGAAGGTTAGCATGGATTAAAAAAAGTCAAACAACACTACTATACTCAGAATTAAGTGAGCAGGAACTGTATGATATTGAATCTATCTATTCGACAACTGATAAATATTCAGAGTGCGATTTTTCAGCCTTCAAACAGCTTCTAACCGCATCTGAGTTATCAGTCATAACATCCATTTTTTTGAGGGGCTACACTACGACGGAGACGGCTCATTTATTGGGCATATCAAGACAAGCTATAAATCAGGCAAAACTGAGAGCGCTTAAAAAAATTAGAATTCTCTATTGGGACAAGCCTAAGGAGGTAAGATCTTGAATTCAATAACGGATTACTTTAAGACAGCTCTGGCTTTGCTTGGAGGTATGTTGGGCTGGTTCTTGGGAGGACTTGATTCTCTCTTCTATGCGCTAATTGCCTTTGTTGCGCTGGATTATATTACAGGTGTTCTAGTTGCAATTCATGACAAAAAAGTTTCGAGTGAAATAGGTTTCAAAGGCATATGCAAAAAGTTCTTGATTTTTATGATCGTGTCTATGGGAAATATTATTGATAAATACATATTAGGCTCCGGAAGTGCTCTGAAAACATTGCTTATTATGTTTTATCTATCAAACGAGGGAATTAGCATTTTGGAAAACATGAGTCTCATGGGCCTCCCTATCCCCCAAAAGCTAAAAGATGTTATTGTACAGCTTAGCAAAAAGGAATAAATTTGGATAGGATGTCTTCTGAATATTGTGTATAAGTGAGAGAACAGCCTATTCTCTCGTCAATCTGTTAAAGGGCCCGGTTTGCACTGTTGTGCAAACCGGGCCCTTTAACAGATTCGGGTGGCCAAGGTTATGAGCTTTTGCCACCCGACACTTATCCAGCGCTTTGAAAAAACTCTTTTAAATATTCTACTTCCAATGCCAGTTAATTCCGTAAGCCGTGGAGGTTTAGGCGGAATTAAAGGCTAATTCTGTAGAGGAGTCGTTGCCAGCACCGTCCGCATAATAGTGCCAATGGGGTCGCAGGGGACGGGCGCGTCCGCAGGAACATTGGGACCCCTCTCGCCATCAACAAGACTCATAACCTAAGCATCAAAACCAGATTTGATGCATCTCATTCCGCGATTGGCGTTCACGCCTCGGAAAGCAGAACGAGCTCCATTGTTGTGGCATCCAAGTAATACCGCAGGAGCCCCTCCGGTCTGTCATCCAAGAAATATAGACGTTCGGCATCGGCGTCCCATCGAAAATCAGAGGGGACGAGAGGATAGGGGATATTTCCGGCTTTGCAGCCTTTTGTCCCGCCCTTTTCGGATACTTTGAGTAGTAGAAGGGACCTGTCCTCCGGGTGCATGGGCGAGCCTTCCGTATAGCAGATAATTCCGTATTTTCCCAGCAACTGCTTATAATAGGCCGTCTTTTTTTCGACGGAAAGATTTTGATACTCCTGCTCAAAAGAAACCTCAAGCCCGCACAGGGGGGTGGTCTGCTCGTAAAGCGCAGGGAACATCCGGTTGAAGGTGGCGATGCTCTGCTCCACCGTGTAAGAATCGCGTGGGTGGAATCCCCCGTCGCCCTTTCCGTTCATCACGCCGGAGCCGCACAGGATTTTGACATAGGGAAGCGCCCACTCGCCGATGTCCTCCGCATCCGTGTATGGCAGGACATCCACAGGCTTCTCCGTCTTTGGCCCATAGATATGGATGATCCGCCCCAGCATCACGGCGGCTTCCTCCCTGGAAATGCTGCTGTTGGGGTCATAGCAGCCGTTTTTCCGGCCCTTTACCAGACCGATGAGCTGCGCCGCACGGATCATGGTGTCAGATTCACTGTCGCTTTTTACGTCCTTGAACGGGAGATATTCATAGCGCAGCGTGTAATTCCATACCTCAGCCACCTGTACGCCGTCCGGCCAATTATGATAATCCTTCAGCCGGTAAGGAGTCCCGTTGGGATTTGTGTGGTAAGTGAAGTACATGTCGTAAAAATCAGGCCCCGGTCCGCCAAAATCATAAAGCGCGGAGACAAAGTTTAAAGCAAGCCTCGCGAATTCCCCCCGGGTTATGGGGCGACTGTACGCTTGGAGGCCGTCTAAAAACTCCTGGGAGACAATGTCCCGCTGCGCGGCCTCCTTGACTTCGGCGGAAAACACCGGCGACGGTTCGGTGGCCTGTCCCGGAACCATGAAGATGGACAGGGCGCAAACGACGGCTAATAGAATGTATAAAAGCTTTTTCAAGGAAAGAACCTCCTGCTTATTTATAATATATGCTGTTTGCTCTGGAACATCTAATTCTAGCCGATAGCATCTGCTCCAAGGTTTGATTTTGGTTTTCTACGCAAATAAGATCAGGACCTTTCCGTGCTCTTGGCCGTAATCGGTAAGCAGTCTGATTTTTTTATACTATCATGCAGTATTTTCTAAATTATTATAAGTCGGTTTACAAATGAACACTAAATCACCCTTTATTTAGTATCTGAAGCTTCAGAAAATAAATTAAAGGAGAGATTTATTATGGCAACAAATCACACTTATCGTACGGGGACCTACAACGGCATTCTGCTTCATATGCTGCGTACACATGCAAGCAATATTACCTTGAAAAATCTGCGATGCGAGAAGACTCTAAAAGAATCCGGATATTATGGCTGCAATGGTGGATTTTTTAACTTTCCCAATTCTGCAACCAATCCCAAAAGAGTCATTAGTTTAGCGAAGGTTAATGGCGGAGTCGTTGGCCCGAACAGTAATGATGGCAACCAGAATAATTATACTGGCGGCGGGGTTATCCTTTGGAATGGAAACAGTTTGGTATGCCTGTTTAGTCGGCCAGACGATGATGCAAGCACTATGCCGAATACAAGCGCCTACGGCACTTGGGCGCAGGGCGGAATTTCTTTCTGGCTTGGTTATAAAAACTTCTATGATGCTGCTGTAAATGAGGTCGGTTACAAACCGGATCAAATGGTGGAACATTCTACTGCTATGCGAACTGCTATGGTTGCGGATCTGGATACTGACAATGTCTATTTGATTGCAACAGAAAACGAATGCGATTACATAGATTTTCGCGCAGCGATTCAGAGTGCATTTGACATCACTGATGGTAACAGCACAAATTCGCGGTACAAAGGCATCATGTTGGATGGCGGCGGCTCCACGCAGTTCAGAGCAAATCGTAGCAATGGTGCGGACGTGACAATTGTACAGTCACGAAAGCTAGCAGAAGTCATCGTATTGCGGAATAGTAATTAACTAGAACCATATCTATGAAGAAAGGGCAGTTCAATTATTGGACTGCCCTTTTTCTAAACATTGCGGCACAAATAATAAAAATCATACTACCGCTGATTACCCAAAGATCTAATTCATTGGCATGGCTGCTACCGGACTGCACTTTTGTGATAGTTACCGCATTCATTGGTACTTGCCGGATATCACCATCCCCTGTTTTGATGATGAGTCCGTCCGGCGAATAGAAGATATAGACTACACCGGCATCAATGGATACCTTTTGATACTGCCGCTCTTCATCCGACCAGAGCCAGAAATTTCCATCCTCTGTTTGAACAGCGTTTATAAATACATTCTCTACAGAGTTCAAAAGAGGCTCCAATATGATTTTTACACCAGACAGACTTTTCTGTTCGGTTATGAAGGAAAGGGTCCCATCCCGAAACAGGACATACCCGCCAGGAAATATTTTCCGGACGTCTTTCGCAAGGCAAATAGGGGTTGGGGATTGGACGTCGGTCAATGTTCCCCAAAACATGAGTTCCCCATTATCCAACACCGCGAAGCTAGCGTCATTGTAATCGGTAGCGATTGACTGCACACCTTCCAAAATAGGGACAGGATCAGAAAATTCACTACCGCTTGGGCCATCGGCAGTCAACTGATATTGCTCATTATGTCCTCCTCCGTATAAGGTTCCATCGGCGGACAGCGCAAGATAGTGGCTAAGGCCGGTGGCCACATCCACCGTGTGTTCCATGATGTGGTAGGGCTCCTCCAATTTCAGTTTGACGGCGTTGTCGAGCCTATAATTACCCCATCCCCAGAGCGTACCGCTCATGTCAATGGCCATAGCGCCATTCCATCCGGCGGCAACGGCGGCAGCGTTTTTCAGAAGAGGATAGGCGTCTTCCCATGATGTTGGTTGGCGGCCATCTGGTGAATGATACTCTTCGCCCCATGCATATAAAACGTTATCTTTCCCAATGGCATAGTTGATAAATGATTGCGAGGAAAGTGGCTGATTTCTGGTATTCAGGGCGTATGCCTTGAGGGACAAAAGGAATACCATGCAGATACAGCAGGCAAAAGCGAGTCCCACATGAATCCAGCCGCTGCCCCAATTTCTCTGGACACACCTGTTGAATTTTCCTTTTTTACGAAAGGCAAAATTTATAGACGGGAACCCTCTTCTCTCGGGTGTTGTACAACTGATGATTCTAACTAATTTTTTCATACTAACCTCCCTATGCGCCCCACTTAAAATACTATTCAGAGGTACTTTGTAATTATTTGTGGTAGCCGATACAATGAGTCATATCAGGACCTCTTTTCTATTCGTCTCAGATGAAAGCAAGGAACTCCACTATGCGGACGTTTGCTCTTACTGACGGAACTGGAAATCCCAACAATCCATATGTGAGAGGCATTCTTCTTGATGGTGGTGGTCCTACGCAATTGGTCGGCAGTTCTGTATCCGTACCGTCCAATCGTCCTATTCCGCAGATGGTTGCGCTGGTCAACAAAAACCAATTCATGCAACGGGGGCTGCCGCAGCAACCCCCGTTGCACATTACCAATCAAGAGTCCTTGTTAAGTCGAACTTCAATTTTTCCGTCCTTCAGAATTCGAATGGAATCCCCAACAAAGTTATAGACAGCCCAGACCGTATTCTTCTCTTTCTCCATACCCACATATTTTCCGGAATCCGTGTTTACACGCCAGTAATCCCCATCCACCGAGATAAACCCAGAGCCATTTATGGCCCTCGCATGCTCCGCCACCAGGGTAACAGTTGGGGGTGCATCCTGACTGTTCAAAAGCTCCACCATTCCATTCTTTTTTAGTACCAACAGAACGCCAACAAACGGATCATACGCATCCGCTATATCTGCCACCTCCGTGTCTAGTAATATGGGTTCCACATTCTCACGCAAAGGACTACCCGGTCCGTTAGGTGAAATACAATTCATATTATAAAGGTTTCCTGCGGTATCGATGTAATAATAACCGGATCGAGTGTTAAAGACTTTTTCGGCATTTTTACAGATATCCCTGGGCTTCTGCAAGTCTTTGTCGCTGCCCCAGAGCTTCAGTGTACCATCCTCCATGACAACAGCCATATCAAGATCTGAGGCGGCGATATCTCTGACCGATGACATGATTATTCGGGGCTCATTGAAAGGTTTGTCTCCCTCACTGTCCACCAGCGGCCATGCGTTGGCCGCACTCCATGCCCACAGATTGTGATTTTCATCTAACACAAAGGAAGCACTGAAGCTTCTGACATATTTGACCGCGTGCTGCACAAGGGCATTCCGTTGATTAAATGGCTGTAGAGTGACGTCTGTACTCCCGCCTTGTTCCCAACCCATATCCCAGTTGTCCCAATTGGTTCCCCAGCGAACTAAATTTTCTTCCATATCGATGAGATAGTAATTGTTCTCGCCTCCAATATAAAGCCTGTCCTTGTATTGAAAATTATCTGGTATGGGCCTTTCTGTCAAGTAACCATTTAATTCAGCTATACCGGAAGAATCTTCTGTGGAGGTACTTCCAGGAACGGTTGAACTTTGAGGTGCGGTTGAGGAAGTACCACCCGCCCCACAGCCTACCAAACTGGCCAGTATCAGTCCTGTTAGTAACAAGGTCAGGATGTTCTTTTTTATGTGTTTCATCTGCTTTTGGCCTTCCCGCTTTTAAAATAATCCTATAGCAAGGTGCTTTGCCCTGCGTTATCATCCTTGAGATTTGTGCAACGGAGTATATCCCTTCCAGTAAATACCAATACTATAAACCGGTCTTGTGGACAGCCATATTATTGATTTTCTTTGCTGTGGCATCATATAGACGCTCGCCTGATTTTTGCATTCATTATATAAAAAACAGCTATCACTGCAAAATGCAACATGGAATCATAACATTTTTTACACAAACCTCAAGCTCCAAATTTTAGTTTACGGCTGTACCCGCTTTTCTTTTATTACACAACCTATTTTGCACGTAGAAAATAACAAGAGATGCGATTTGCTTTTACTCGCGAAACTTGTTAAAATTAGTCTAGGGGTGTTTCTTTGGATAATTTAAAGAAACTCAGAGAAAATGCCGAATTAAGTCAGCAAGCACTGGCAAACGCCGTTGGTTCCACTCAGCAAAAGATATACAGTTACGAGAACGGAATTTATGAGCCCGATATTAAAACTCTAAAGCTACTTGCAAACTTTTTTGGTACCTTCATTGATTATTTGGTTGGTAATACGGATATTTCGAGCAAACCGGAGAGAATTGAAAAATTCGATCTAAACGAAGAAGAAGCCGATGTAGTGGCTAAATATCGTTCTTTAAAGCTGAATGGACGAGAGAGCCTTCGTCTTATTCTGAACAGCTTATTAGAACACTAAAGATAGTGTTCTACAGATATAGAATCGGTTTACGGTATCGCGCAGTTGATGTATAATAATATGTAAACCGAAGGTTGGGAGGATGTAGATCGTGATGTTTGCCACGCTGGTCACACAGCTTGATGATGATGACCGCGCCTTTATGCTCAATTTATATAAAAACTACTACAATCTTGCACGCAAAAATATTTTTAATATCACGCATAGCAGAGATGACCTTGAGGACCTAATAGACGATGTATTTGTCAAACTAATTGAAAAAGTTTCGTTAATTCGTAATTTTGAGTGTTGCAAACTCACTACATATATTGTTTATACGATTAAAAGCGTCTCAATCAATCATTTAAAGCACAAGGCCGTGGAAATGAAGCATCTGTATTACAGCGAAAACACGGATATATTGGATGATTGTACGGAATCCGGCAGTGAATTTGATGACCGACTTATTCAAGAGGAAGATATCACGTCATTGCGTCACGCGATTTCTTTGCTGCCACAGAGCCAAAAGGACCTGCTCTATTTCAAGTACCTGCTTGATATGAGTGATCCTGAAATAGCGGAAACGATTGGAATATCACCTGATAGCGTGCGACAGTATCTGACTCGTGCTCGACGAAATGCTAGACGGCTCATGGAAAAGGAGATGAGTAGCAGTGCCGAGTAAAGACAACATTATTAAGCTAAACGAAGAGTATGAGGACGCCCTGTTCCGATTGGTAATGAGTGATGCCGCAGAGGAAGAGGGAAAACAATATTTAGAGGAAAATAAAACGCTCAATGCTAATCAACCGAATAGTCCTTCAGCCGAAAACATAAAAGGATTTACGAGGCTTCTGGACGCCCAATTGAAGAAAAAGAAAAAGTTTCGCAGAGTACATCATTTCTCAGCTCTCAATAAAGCAGCCGTCGTGGTTCTGGCAATATTTCTTACCTTTTCGTCTATGATGGTGACAGTACAGGCATTTCGCCTCAGTGTCCTTAATTTTCTGATCAGCATTGAACCGAAATACACCTCGTATGAACTTCAAGACGACGATCAGAGCGGGGATAATGAAAAATTGATTGTAAATTGGACCAATTCCTATGTTCCTAGTTATATGCCGGAGGGATATGAAGTTACGGAAATGTCCTCTTCTGATTCGCTGAAAAAGGTTATTCTAGAAAACGCTGATTCCTCCAGCATTATTTATACTGAATATGAATCTGACAGCAGCTTATCGATCGACACAGAAGATGCCTCACTGATTGAAACGATAAAGATTAACGGGCATGACGGAACATTATCTGAGAAGGGCTCAATTACCACTGTGGTATGGAAAATGGACGGCCATTTGTTTGTTGTTCAAGGGCAAATATCTACTGATGAGGCTACAAAAATAGCCGAGAACGTAAAATTTGTAAATTAATATTTATTTTGCTGTTGCATAATGCCTCCTTTGTTGTTTTTATTAATAAAAACATAAAGGAGGCATTTATCATGAAAAAAATCTTAGCATCTGTCCTTGCAGTTCTAATGGTTACCCTTCTCGCGACACCCGCATTGGCCGCTGAAACCGGCAGTTACTCAAGCAGCAGCATAATGACACCCAACTACACCTATATCTGGCAAATGAGTGCAGGGCTTAAAATTAGCTCTCTTGGGAAAGCGCATTGTTCAGGAAGTGTTGATGCGTCCAGTAATTCGTACTATGTGAATTTAACCGTTACACTGCAAAAAAAGAACAACAGTTCATGGGAAAATGTAAAATCATGGAGTAAATCTGGAAGTGGACAGTCTGGTCTGATTATTGAAGAAGATTATTATGTTGCCAGAGGTACGTATAGGGTTCTGACTACCGCAAAGATATATAACTCCACTGGAACGACACTGCTGGAAACCGAGTCTTTCAATTCAAAGGAACAGACGTACTAATATGCGCTGAAAAACATGATCCTTTTTAGCTGAAACTACCAATAGCTGCGAAATAAATACGAAGGAAGAAGCATCCGGCAAGCCCGTCCCAGAGCTTGTGTAAACCTCCGTTGCGGTGTAGAATGGAAACACCAAAACGGAGGTTTACATTATGGCAAGAAAAGATCAAATCACAGAACTTTTCGGGTAAGCTGTACGTCTGAGTTTATAATGCCTCGGGTGCTCTCTTGGAAGCTCAGGCGGCATATTCCTTCACAAAAGCTTATTAAATATACGGTTTGTCATAAAGAATATTTAGGGGGTATATTTCCATGAAATTTAGAAAGATGTTTTTCATTTGTTTATCAGCGCTGTTGATTCTAACGACCGGCTGCAGCGCACCAAATGGGGAGGATGTGGTAAGTTCTGGAACTGGTTCCTTAGCGGAAAATCTGCCTTCCGAATCTTCGTCATCCGCCACGCAGGCCAGTTCCAAAGCTTCGTCAGATAATAATGATTGGATAGCATATATTGATGATGAGCACAATCTTTGCATTAAGAAAAACGATGATGCAAACGGTAACATCATTGTGAAAGATGTAGCGGAAGCGCCTTGTGTAGCAGGCGAATGGGTGTATTATCTTCCTAATTTAGACGAAATTGATAAAGTAAAACTGGATGGTTCTCAAATAACAAAAGTGTGTGATACAGACGCATTTCAAGTATATAATGCAAATCTGGATATTTATCACGAGATCAATGGAAGCACCTCCGTGACTGCGGAATACAAAGATGGATACATTTTGTATACATGCTTTCAGTTAAAAGAAGCGGGAGATGAAAAGTCAAATCCTCCATCCTATTATAAGTTAGGTCTCAGTCAAAACACACTGAAACAGGTTGAAAATTGATATTATTAAGGCAACACCGCACAAAAAAAGCTGCGGTAAGTAAGCAGATATGATAAAATAGAACTATGGATAAGCAGATGAGTATGTCTGCTCTGTGCGATGAACTGGCACAGGTACGGACGAAGAAAAGAATTTCTCGAGCAGATCGAATGCATAGTTCCGTGGGTAAATGGATCACCATGATCAAGCCGTGCTACTATAAGGGAGAGCGCGGAAACAAGCCCTATGACCTGGAATTGATGCTGCGGCTGTATCTGCTGCAAAACTTATATAATCTATCCGACGAGGCAACGGTGGCCGAAGCGATCGACAGCCGTGCCTTTTCGGATTTCTGTGGCGTGGAGTCCAGCAATCAGGTACCGGACGGCGATACACTCGGTCGCTTTCGGAATATCCTCGTGCACAATGGTTTGCAGGAGCAGCTGTTGCACAGGTAGTAAAACTGCTGAGAGAAAAGGGCCTGCTTTTAAAGAAAGGCACCATTGTGGATTCCACCATCATTGCCGCTCCGTCCTCCACAAAGAACCAGGATAAGCAGCGGGATCCGGATGCACATCAGGTGAAAAAGGGCAATGCGTGGCACTTCGGCTACAAAGCGCACGTAGGTGTTGACAAAGACAGTGGCCTGGTTCACACGGTCGAGGTGACAGCCGCCAATGTCCATGATGTTGCCATGACCTCCTCACTGCTGACGGGAGAGGAAAGCGTTGTATACGGGGACAGCGGCTATCTGGGAGCGGCAAAGCGTGAGGATGCTATTACAAAGAACGAAACCGGCAAGCGCATCCGTTACAAGCTCAATCGTCGCCCATCGCAAATCAAAAAGGGTTCCATCCGCTCGCAAGCCCAGCTCAAGCGCAGAGAGCACGAAAAATCATCGGTTCGTGCCAAAGTAGAACACGTTTTTGCCGTTGTGAAAGGTCTGCTGCGGTACCGAAAAACGCGATACCGAGGTCTGCAAAAGCAGACCGCTAAACTGAATATGATGTTTGCGCTGGCAAATCTGATTCTGGCTGACAGGCCCTGTCTGGCAGTCTGATTCGGTTTGCCTTCCCAGATAGAATCAGAAGAGTTCCACGCTGTTTGCCGCGTCTGGCAGATGGCGTGGATTTTTTATGCCGTTGCGCGGTGTTGCCTTAAATGTACTTTAGTTCAGCATAAAAATTTTAGTGCAAAATAACCGTTTGGGAGGCGCCTCTCCTTTACCACTTGCCTACGATCCTGCCGTGGATTTACTTCTTCTCGTTATCATAGGACCGAATCAGTGCTATGGCCCGCGTCCCGTTGGGAAACTTCCAATCCTCATACTGATAAGAGTATCCCCACGTAATCATCTCATCCATCTCATCCCCGCCTCTTGTCAGCATACCGTGCCGCCAAGGGGGCATCAGCGCAGTCATGTGGGCCACGGGGAGGTTCATGGTGGCACCCCAAGAAGGACTCACTTGAAAGATTAAGACAGAGAAAGAACAACAGGCTATCCATAGAAGGAGAATCCACATGAGCTATTTTGGAACAATCTACGCTGATGACCGGCTGCCATCCCGTGCCCGGATGGTGTCTATGTACCTCCGGGATCGGGCAAATCAGGATGGCGTATGCTGGCCTTCCATCCGAACAATCGCCACAGACCTAAAATTATCCCGCAGCACCGTGAAACGGGCGCTGCGGGATTTGGAGAAGCTAGGTTATATAGAAAATCGCAGGCGTTGTCGGTGTAATGGAGGGAATACGTCCAATTTTTATAGGATCAAAGAAATTTGTTGATTTTTTTCTGCCTGTCAAATGTTGCAGATATTTTGCATTTTAGAAAATTAAAGTACACCCCTTGCTCTACTATTTCCATGAGAGCATGTTTCTGTAGGGCGTTCCAGATGCAAGGACCCTTCTTGGTAACATATTACATCCTCCATGTATCAATTTGTGTACACCTTTTCCTCCGACGGCGAAGCAAATTCCTATTTGTTTATCAGTATAGCGCCTATTCAGGACAATGTCACTATACAACTGACTGGTTTATTCGGCCTCATCAAAGTCCGGGAACAAATCAAGCCCGGCGTATTCGTTATCGCTCATGGCCCGGAGCTTTCCCAGCGCGGAATCGGTCAGAGCCAGAAGTTCTGTTTCCTCCGCGCCGAGATAGCCGCGCATCTGCTCAAGCTCCGCGATCAGGCCCTCTCGCGTTCCGGTGTTGTAAATGCACATGAGATTGATTTCATCGTTTGTAAACATGTTATCGCTCCATTTCCGCGCCTCTGTCGGGCGCTGTTTTTTTGTATTCCCGGCTGACCAGCTGATTTCTGAGCCGTTCCACGACGGATTTTTTCTTTTCGGCGCTTTCCCGCCGCGACGCCTCGGCAAGCTCCAGAAGCGAGATCGGCTGGCCGGTTTTGACCTGCTGCTCCAGCTCCGCGACGGTGGCTTTTGGACCGTTGTTGATGATGCCGTCGAGCATCCCGTAATCATCCTCCATCGCCATCTCCGCGTTTTTTAGATAGTTTTCCGGTTTCAGAAAAGCCGGAAGCTCCTGAAAACCGAAGCTGTCTGCGTAATGACAGGATACAACGCCGTTCTGCTTTAAGGCAACGATGTCGCTGACGGACAGGCTCGGCCTGTGATAATCGGCGGGATGGTCGTTGTTGAACCTGTCCCACAAAGCCTCCAGCCGGTCCTCCGTATCGCCTTTGTCCATAAGCGGGGCGGTGTAGGCGAGATCATAGTGTCCGTGGTCTACGGCGATCCCCTTGGATTCCAGCCAGCTTAAAGGCTCAAACCGGATATCCCGCAGTTCGTCGCCGCCCTTCAACTGATAAATGGCGAAAGCATCCTGAGAGGCGTTCAGAAAAGCGGCTTCCCGCTGCTCCTGATGTTTCATCCGGTCCTCAATGGCTTCGGAAAATTCCCGGCTGTCCTCCCATTCTTCACGGCTCACGGCGAACAGGCCGCTATGCTTATGAATCTCATCCGGGTCAAACGCCATGCTTGCGCCGCCGTCCTCAATCATGTAGACGGTGAGGTCCTGCTCGAAAAGCTCCAGCGCCCGGTCTTTGGAGAGGGGCAGCAGGTCTCCGTCCAGATACCCGCAGGCTTCCAAATCGGCCACAGTCAGCTCCGAATCCGGCATGGGGTATTCGTCCAGCGCCAGCTCCGGCTCTGTGTTCGGATGGCCGTCCATGCTCATATGATTTTTATGGAGATATTCGTGTATATCGCGCTCCCGCACGGCGTCGATCTCCCGGAGGATATCCAGCGACACCTTTTCGGTGCTTTCGGGTGTCAGATTTTCAGCAGAAAGCGCCTGATCGTAAGCGTCGGAAATGGAACCGGCGCTGTCATCGGCAAACCCGCTGACCGTTTCCCGCAGACTTTCCTTGTCGTAAAGGGTGTAGCCGTATCCGTTCTCGTTTTCCTTCACATAGAGATACGCGGCATGATCCAGCAGATACATCGCCTCGGTTTCCCTCGGCGGGTAGATTTTTTCGATTTCGTCCAGCCGCCGCAGCAGATCACCCGGTGAGCGCGCGCCGTCCTTTTTTGCGGCGTTCAAAATATCGTCGCGGACACTCTTTCCAGAACCGTTCTTCAAATCCTCCACGATGATGGGGATTTCTTCCTCGGCGGGGTGCAGCGGAAGTGGCGGCTCCATCACGGAGGCCGTGCACTGATACACGTCACCGGCAAACTGCTCCAGAACGGGATCATACTCTTTTAAGACCTCGC
This sequence comes from Oscillibacter ruminantium GH1, assembly GCF_000307265.1. Lineage (GTDB taxonomy): Bacteria > Bacillota > Clostridia > Oscillospirales > Oscillospiraceae > Oscillibacter > Oscillibacter ruminantium. The sequence goes on along the minus strand of NZ_DF158900.1, from coordinate 75,704 downwards.
GGAAACTCCGGTCAATGTCGGTGATGAGGCCGGAGGCGGTTTTATTGATCGTTTCCAGAGAGGCCCGCAGCTCCGGCAGCTCCTTGCCGTGGCTCCATGTGGCGATATAACCGAAGCTGTTTTCGCCGGTCTGGATGCCGTAATACTGACACACGGAAAAAGAAACGGATTCGGCTTCTACTTCCTCGGTATTCCGGCTTTTTGGCTTGGGTGGCTCTGCGGTTTCGTCGCCCTGTGCGGCGGCAAGGCGGGCCTGTTCATAGTTATGCAGCGTGGCGTGGGTAATTTCGTGGACGGCGGCGGCAACGGTCTGCACCTCGCTCATGCCGGTGCGGATGGCGATACGCTGGTCTTTTTCGCTAAAATAGCCGTCCATATTCGGCTCCATCGCTTCAAATTCCATTGGTACGGGAGAGGAACGCCGCAGCGCCTCCATGAAAACGGCATACTGCTTTACGTTCCCGGTGAGGTCGTTGGCCAGCGTCGGCAGCGGTTTTCCATCGGTCTGCGACACGTCGAACACGGACACCACTTTATACATGGGAATCTTGATTTCCTTTTCCTCCATGACGACGCTGCCGTTTTCATCCAGAACGGGAAGTTTTGTATTCGGGTCGAGTTTTTCTTCCTCGATTCTCTTTTTGAAGGGTGTGGGCGCGATGATTTTGATGCCCCTTTCCCCCCGCATGACGTTCCTGCTGAACTGATCGCGCCATTTATTGAAGCCCGCAACCAAGGTGGCGTCAGGCTTCTGCATGTAGATAAGCATGGTGTTGTTGACGGAATAGCGGTGGAACCGGGACATGGTGCGGAGGTACTGCGCGTAGCGGTCGCTCTGGAACAGGTCCCGGATGCCCTGCTCAATGCTGTCGGTAATTTCCTTCAAACGATCTTTGTTATTGCTGTTTTCGGCCATAGTTTTGCTCCTTTCACAGCTCATAGAATCAAAAATAGCGCGCCCCCAGCACAGGCTTGGGAAGCCCATGCAGGAGCGCGCTCATTATTTATTTTTTGGAACGTATGCTCCTGTCGGGTGGACGTATTTTCGTTGTTTTGGCTCGCAAACTGTCGGCTTCACGCCGCCGGTCGCTGTACGGTTCCCGGACGGAAACACAGCGTTTGGGGATAAGATAGCTGACGGCTCCACGATGCTCCGGGCGCTCTGACTTCACTTTGTCGGGGTATTTCTCCGAGAGCCTTCTGAGCTTTTGGATGAGCTTCTTATTGTATGTGTAAACCGTCGCTTCTTCCTCGTTATAGCAGATGATCGTCTCCTACTCGTATTTTGTAGGTTTCATAGCTCACCAAGCTTTTTCATTTCCTTGCCAAAATCCAGCCTGAAATTGACGCGCTCCCCGGTGTCCTCTAAAATTACCGTAGCGTCGTAGGTCTTGCCGGTTTTCTCAGAATAGCAGCCGGTGAGCCTTACGCGCCCGTCCTTCAGGAGCGCGGCGGCGACGGCCTTTGTCAGCGTCTTTTTCTTGCTGGCAAAGAATTTATTGTCCTTCCACAGCCCAAACCGGCAGTCGCTATTTTCACAGAAAAAGCCTTTTTTGCTCTCGGTCACGTCGCCGCCGCAGCGGGGGCATTTGCCGACGACTTCACGTCCGGATGGAAACAGTACCTCCGCACCCTTGAGCGGCGCATAGGTTCTTACCAGCTCCCGGAGCATTCCGGCAATGCCGTCCATAAAAGCGTCCGGTTCCAGTTCTCCACGCTCCACCTGCTTGAGCCGGTTTTCCCACTCGGCGGTCAGCAGCGGGGATTGAAGCTGCTCCGGCAGAACGGTGACAAGGGACACGCCCACCTGGGACGGGATGAGACTGACCGTTTTCTTAGCCTTTTTCCGCTCCACAAAGCCGGTGGTGACGAGCTTTTCCAGAATGGCCGCGCGTGTGGCGGGGGTGCCGAGGCCCTTACGCTCTGTGTCCTCCGGCATATCTTTTGCGCCTGCCGTCTCCATCGCGGAAAGGAGAGTGTCCTCTGTGTAGTGCTTGGGCGGCGAGGTTTTGCCCTCTTTGACGGAAACGGCGGTGACAGAAATATTCCGTCCTTCCTCCAGTTCAGGCAGGGGCTTGTCCGCCTGTTCCTGCAAATAGGCTTTCCAGCCGGGAACAAGGACGGTCTTGCCCTTGGCGGCAAAGCCATGCCTGGCGCAGTCAAGCGTAACGGCGGTTTCGGCGTATCGGTGCGGCTCACTGACCGCGCAGAGAAGCTGCCGGGATACAAGCCGCAAAATTTCACGCTCTCCGGCAGGCAGCGCAGAAACGTCCGCTTTGCCCGCTGCGGACGTGGGAACGACGGCGTGATGGTCACTGACCTTCGCGCTGTCGCAGACCTGACCGGCGTTAAGGGGTTCAGGCGCGTCCGTGCCGCAGATCGCAGTGGCGACGGAAGTAAGCGCTGGAACGGTTCCTTCCATATCATTTGTCAGAAACCGGCTGTCCGTGCGAGGATAGGTGCAGAGCTTCTTTTCATAGAGCGATTGCAGATAATCGAGCGTCTGCTGGGCCGTATAGCCGAGCAGGCGGTTGGCGTCGCGCTGGAGCGTGGTGAGGTCGTAGAGCGCGGGCGGCTTTTCAGATTTTTCTTTCCGCTCCACGGCGCCGACGGTTGCCGCCCTGTCCTTGCAGGCGGCAGCAATCGCTTCGGCCTCCGGCTTTGCTTTCAGTTTGTCGCCTGTGGCGGTAAAGCCGCCGCAGGCGAGGTTGACCGTGTAAAACGGCTCCGGATGAAACGCGAAAATCTCCGCTTCCCGCTGCACGATAAGGGCCAGCGTCGGGGACATAACACGCCCGACGTTCAGGGTACGGTGGTAGAGGACGGAAAAGAGGCGCGTTGCGTTGATGCCCACCAGCCAGTCGGCCTTGGACCGGCAGAGCGCGGACTGATGCAGGCCGTCGTAGTCCCGGCCCGGTTTCAGGTCGGCAAAGCCCTGACGGATGGCCTCGTCCTCCATTGAGGAAATCCAAAGCCGTTTCATGGGCTTTGTGCAGCCCGCCATACAGTAAACGGTGCGGAAGATCAGCTCTCCCTCGCGTCCAGCGTCGCAGGCGTTGATGACCTCGCTTATATCGTCGCGGCGTATCAGGGTTCGGAGAATATCGAACTGCTTCCATTTGTCTTTCCCTACGGTGAAGCGCCAGCTCTCCGGCAGAATGGGAAGGTCCTCACGCCGCCATTTGGCGTACTTTTTATCATAAGTATCCGCTTCGGCCAACTCCGCGAGATGGCCCAGGCACCAGGAAACAAGGTAGCCGCCGCCCTCCAGATAACCGCCGCCGCGCTGCTTCGCGCCGATCACGGCGGCGATGCTTTGGGCAACCGAGGGCTTTTCACTGATTACAAGTTTCAATTTTTTACGCTCCTTCGGTGTTGAAATAGAAAAAGAGCAACCGATTTCTCGATTGCCCTTAAACGTAATAGCTATTTTAAGATTTGTTACATCGGGTTAAACATAGATTAAGCACATTAAGCGATTGTTGCCGTGTCTGACAAATTTTAATTCTACGGGCAGATGTTACCTATTGGGTTCCTTTTTGTCATCAGTGCATTTAGCACTATAAGATTTGATCATTTCCTGAAATTCCGGAACAGCACGAAGGAATTCATATTCCGGTGCCTGTTCCAAATTAGACAACAGCGGTGTGAGAAGATGAAAACTAAATTCTGTCGAGCTTTCCTTGCATGGAATATGATGGAATAGCGGAGAAAAACGACTATTCCACGGTCTTGCCGCAGCGTCCAGTAGTATCGTCAGGGCTTTCATACTGCTCAACACATCTCTTCGAGCAACGGCTGCTTCCAACGGGGCAATGTTCGACCAGTATTCGCCCAAGTGGAAAGCCACGCATTCTTTTTGAGCACAATCTGCCAGAGATAAGGCTGATTTCTCATCGCCCTCCTGCACAGCCAATTGAATCAATTTGACCAGAGTGGTCTGGTGATCCTGTACGCTCAATGTCAATTTCCGTTCTAACAATTCCGCCGCTTTAGCGGTTTTTCCCTGTTTGCTCCATACATCTGCCTGCATCCCGCGCTTGTCCAACGCATTCCAGTCCGGCAGCATATCCAGAATTTCTTGCGCTTTGTCATACTGTTTGCGTTGAATCAATTTGGACGCCAGCATGTACTTTGCCTTATCTCGATCTGGTTGTATCCGAGTGGGAGCGAGGACATCAGCCCTTCTTCCTGTCGGAAGTCGAGACGGGTCAGCGCGCAGTTATATTTCTGTGCGAGGGAGCTGGCCTGAAATACGTTGTTGTCCAGCCGCTGCCGGTTGTCGGCCACGTTCAGGACGAGGAAGGTCACAAGGAACATGCGCTCATTGCGGGACTGTAAATCCTGCAACAGCTTTTTCGCTTCCTCTCCGTAGGTGGCGAGGTCCGAGGGGATGATATCCATGTCGTACCCGGAACGGATGGCCTTTTTCTGCTCCTGAATCTTCATGGAATCCAGGTCCGTGATTTTCCGCTTCACTGCTTTGATGGCCCGCACCTGGTCGATGGACTGGATGTGCATGGTGACGATGAGGGAGCTTTCCATGTCCAGAAAATCCGCCAGCATCCGGTCATTCAGCTCCGGCGCAAGGATTTGGAGAAAGCTGACCGCGCCCACCTTACGTCCCATACCGAACAGATTGCCACTTTTGAACTCAAAGGAGCTGGGAGCGATAAAATCCTTGACGGAGAGGCCGGAGGGGGCCAGCCAGTCCCACGAAAAGCGGAACGGCTCCGGCGCGTCCATCTGGAAAATGTCGTGCAGCAGCCGCAAGCGCTCCGTGCCGTTCAGAGAAGCGGCGGTGACGCCGAGGCGCTTGAAATTGTTGAGGATGTCGATTTCAATGCGCTCCAGCCGGGGCTTGGCCGCTTTCAGGCTGTCCGCTTCGATGCCGAACGTCAGGTACTTGGTCTTGATGAGGCCGTTGTTGCCTTTGGCAAGCTGGTTTCGGAGCATTTCGGTGTACTCCGCGCGCAGACTGTCAAAATCGTCGCCCTGGGGCGGGATGGTGACGCTTTTCGCAAAGCTGTCCCGCGTCGCGGAGAGGTTCAGGAAGGAAAGCTGAAACCGAATGGAGCTGTCAAAATAATTGAGGAAGTCGCACCAGCTATCAAAGATGGCGGTCTTGTCCTCGTTTTGGTTGAGCTGATAGTTGATGTCCTGAAACTGAATGGTTTTCGTGTAATAGCTGTCCGTCACGCGGCAGATGCCATCCGGGAACATCCGCTGGAACGGGATACTATCCTGCGCGGATTTTTCCTTCTTGTCCGTCCGCTTCGCCCTTGCGACGGCGGCTTCGATCTGACGGCGTTCGGCGCGGGTCAGCGTGTCGTGAAAGTGCGCCTTAACCGCATCTTTTTCTTGGAGCTTTCCCTTTTGCCGTACCGCTTTTTTGTGTGTTCCGAACAATGTCGTTTACCTCCTTGTCCAGTTGGAATTGCCGCGTCAAGGCGGCATAATAGTTGTTGGTCTGATAGGGCCGCTGTTTGGGCCGCAGGAACAGCACCCGCACGATATTGCGGACGATCTTTTCCATCGGCAGGCCGTTTTTTTCATAGACGGCCATCAGGAAAAATGGCAGCATGACGAGAACCATGCAGAGAGAAGCGCCGCTGGCGCTGAGGTTTGCCGGTCCTTTGAGCAAAAAGAAAAGCGGGATGCCGATCATCGCACCGCCGCCGAAACAGATAAGCTGCCGCTTTGTTAAGTTGAGCAGGACCTTCGTTTTCACGGCGGTCAGGTCCTTGGGAACGGGAACGTAGGCCAATTAAATCACCTTCTTTCAGGCATAAAGAAAACGCCTGCCTTATGCAGGCAGACGTTTTCGGTAGCATTGCTTAACTAGTCATTTCGCTTTCCCAATCAAAATCGCCGGATTCTTCATAAGACTTCGGCCAATGGCTGCACCATTCGGGAACAACAGGATTTTCCACGCGGTCGAGGCTCGGCGTATATGGCTTAATATCCAATACAGGAGAACCGTCAAACGCTTCGATATATGCAAGTCCAATCACGGCATTTTCATGGTCAATATAGGTTACTTGAACACAATCCAGTGCAATAGGGTTTGGACGCATGGGTGAGCGTGTGGCAAAGGTACCGAGTACTTCGGGACTGTTTTTATGGGTGTATCCCAAATTCTGTGTAAACTCCAAACGGTGGAGCAGAACGGAGCAAAATATTATTGGGCGGCAGCGGCTTGACCGATGCCGCCTTTTTCTC
>NZ_DF158900.1:10886-68706 GCF_000307265.1 Oscillibacter ruminantium GH1 | reverse complement strand
CAGTCCTTCTGGTTCGTGCGGCTTTCCGAATTTTCAGAGTCCTGCACACGCTGATGGAGCGAATCCAAGCATCCCGACGCAAGACAAAGCTGGGCGGCAGCAAAACCCAGACAGTCACGATTTGCTCCAAGTACGTCCATTATTTACACCTTCCACTGTGAGCAGACCTGGCGCAAGATCGCAGAATCGGCAGGCATCCACGCCATTCGCTCATGTTCCATCGCCCGGTCTAATTCCTGCGAAACTCCAATCGTCAAAACACAGTATTCCTCATTATAAAAAAGCAGCCGGCGGGACAAAAACGTCCCGCCGACTGCATATAGGGTTTTATGTACGTCCGCCGCTTATTTCCCCAATGCTCGATAGAGGAAGGCAACAATTTGGGCGCGGGTGCAGGAGTTGCCGGGGCTGAACACGGTGGCGGAAGTGCCGCCGGTCACGCCCTCGGACACCGCCCAACGCGCCGCCTCGGTGTAATAGCTGTCGGTGGGAACGTCCGCAAAGTTCATGGCGTAGTTCACCACAGGCTTGCCCGCCGCACGCCACAGGAACGCGACCACCTGCGCGCGGCTGCAAACGCCGCCCGGATTGAACGCGGTGGCGGAAACGCCGCCGGTCACGCCCTTTTCCACGGCCCACAGGACCGCCTTGTAATAATAAGCGTCGGGCTTCACGTCCGTAAAAGGATTGACCGTGCTCGTCGGCTCCGGGCTGCCCATAGCGCGCCACAGGAACGTGACCGCCTGCGCCCGGGTGCAGACCGCGTTGGGCGCAAAGGTAGTGGCCGTCTTACCTCCGGTCGCATGATTATCCAAAGCCCAAAGCACTGCATTATAGTAATAGGCATTTCCCGCTACATCCGTAAACGGGTTGGGATCAGTCAGCAGTGCATACTTGGAAAGGTGGGTGGTTTCAAAAACGAAGCACTTATTAACTGCATCGTAGTGTCCGCCCATATTCTCAATCGTGCCGTCGTCTTTGACGTACCAAACGGTAAGTTTAGAGGTATCCTCGCCCTCCTTGGGCGTGTAGGGAACGGAAATCGTGAGCTTGCCCCCACCGAAATCAGTGATCTTTGCGCCATTTGCAAGGATATTCACGTCCACCACGATGGCGGAAGCCAGCTTGTCGCCCAGCGCTTTCTTCTGTTCGTCCGTCAAGCCGGAGGTCTTGACGCTCTGGACGGAAACGGCAACGTCCTTACCGATGCTGACGCTGGCGAGGGCGGTTTTGTCCAGCGCCACGGTTCCGGTGGGCAGCTTTACCTCCAAGCCGTCCGTGCCGCTGTTCTCAGCCATGGTTTTAACGGTGCCAGCTGTCAGCTTTGCACTGTCCGCATTTTTGACGCCGGACAGGTTGAGGGAGATCATCCCGGTGTTCTTACTAGCGGAGACGATTTTGTTTACCTGCTCATCAGAAATGATTACATTCGCCGTAGTTCCGGAAACGGTGGCGGAAATGTCCGCGCTGCCCGCGTCAGAGGACGCGGGAACCTTGACCGTGCTGCCCCCGGTGCTGCCGGAGCCGGAACCGCCACCAGAGCTGTTGGCGGGGTCGGCCGTCTGGGTGGGGGCGGGATTGCCGCTGCTATCCAACGCCCAGAACTTTGCGCCCGCCGCTTTGCCCTCCGCGCTTCTCGCCCAGCCGTTCAGGGCGTTGAGCAGCGTGGTGGAGGCGTTGGGGACATAGAGATTGGTGAAGGTTTTCTGGTCAACCTCGCCCACATAGTCGTTGACCGGCGTGATGTTTCCGGTCACCGCGGTAAATGTGCCGCAGCCGGTCAATACACAATAATCGATAATCTCATATCCGATCAGTGTTCCATTATCAATCACGGGGTTCAGAGCAATATTCTGCCCCACCAGCGCGCCAAGATAGTCGCCCGGCTCATAATGATTGTTGTTCTCGGGGTTTGCGTCCGTACCCACCGGGCTGTTGGCGGCTGTCACCGCGCTTGCGAGGGAGTAGCAATTCTGAATTTTTCCGTCATCCCCATCGCCGCCTGCATAGCTTCTGCCGGCCACGCCGCCGACCGAACGAGAGCCTGTCACTGCTCCCACATTGCAGCAATTGCGCAGAATGCCGGTGCTTCCAGTAATCCCACCAGCCACACCGCCGACATTATTATTACCTGTGACCGTTCCCTCGTTGAGGCAGTTTTCTATCTTGGCAAAATTAACAACCTGCCCCGCCACGCCGGCAATATAACTACCTGTCCCGCTGACAGAAGCGCGGTTGATGCAGTTGACAATGCTCCCCTCCTTGCCCTCGGCACCAGGAATCGAGCCAGCAATGCCGCCGACACTACTACTTCCCGAAACCGTGCCGCTCACCGTGCAGTCGGATATCGTGCTTTGGGGAGCAGACCCCACAATCCCGCCGACGAATCCCTTGCCGGAAACAGCGCAATCCGCCAAGGTGAGATTGCGGATAGAGGCTCCCCGCGCATAGCCAAACAGGCCCTGTCCGTTTGTACCGGGTGCATTGTCGGTCAGGTTGCGGATGGTTTTGCCGCCGCCGTCAAACGTACCCGAAAAGGGGCGGTCGGATTGATGGTTGTAGGGATCATATTTGCCAATGGGCGTCCAGTTTGACACGCCGGAGAGGTCAATGTCCGCCGTCTGCTTGTAGTAGGCGGAGACGTAGGCTTCCTCGCCTCGGTTCACAGCGTCGGCGAGGAAGAGCAGGTTTGAGGAGCTGGAAATTTGATAGGGGGAAACGGAGGTTCCCTCCCCCACAGGCTTCACAAGGTCGATTGCCGCCGCAGGCAGCGGCAGCAGGGTCAGCGCCATGCACACGCACAGCAAAATGCTCAACAGTCGTTTTTTCATGTGGTTTCTCTCTCCAATTCGTGATTAATTTGTTTGAGTAACTCCAAGAGGGAGGCAAAGGATTCCTCGGAGCCGTATCCATTTTGCAAGCGCCCCTGCCATTCGCCGTGCTCCGTGCCGGTGATGGTCAGGGTAAACGTTCTTTCCATAATCTCTCCTCCGTTATCTGCTGCACGCCGGGGGTGGGTCCGTGCCGCAGGTATCAAAAAAATCGCCAAAGTCCAGAATAAACGCCGCCGTCGTCAGGGCGATTTCCCATTCCTCCTTTTCCGGGCCATCCCGTGCCCGCAGCAGTGCGGAAACGACGGCAAGCGTCTGCGGCTGTCTTGCCAGCGCCCGCAGAGCAGCGGCCTGTCCCTCATTCTGGGCAAAGCGTGATTTTCCATCCCTCTGAATTCCAACACATCCGTCCATTTCCGTTAACTCCGCACCGGGCTTCAAAACAACAAACAGTGTTTTTTCCATGCTGCCCTCCTCATATGAGTTCCAGCTTCTCTGCCGCTTCCTTGGCCTCGCTTCTTCGGTTGACGCCCAACTTTTGCAGAATGCGGCTCACGTGGGTTTTTGCCGTTGCCAGCTTGATGCCCAAGATGTCGCAGATTTCCTGATTGCTCATGTTGTGGCACAAAAGCTTTAATACCTGCTGCTCCGCCGCCGTCAGCGGCTCCGCCAGTTTGACCTCCGGCTTGAGGAACAGTGGATAATTCACCGCCTGTATCCGAGTGGCGGCAATTAGTTTTTCCAGATGCGTACCGTCTTTTTTCCAATCGCAGGCGGTGAGCAAGGGCAGAATCGCCGCGCCATACTCGGCCACGGGACAGATAAAACCATACTCGCAGGTCAAGTCCAGTACGAGGGACAGTTCCTTTCTCCATTGTTGGTTCCCCATACGGAAATGACAGACTGCCGACAGAATGTGGATGTAGATTTGATCCATGATCCGGTTGCATTTCTCCGTATAGGGCAGCAGCCGCGCCAGAATCATCAAAGCGTTGATGCACGCACCGTTTGCGATCTGCACCATGGCTTTGGTTAAGTAAAGGTACCGGTGCAGCGCCCAAATACGCAAATCGTCCTTGGGCGCCTTCTCCTTCATCCAGCGGTCAAGGAAAACCGCGTCCCCCTGCCGCATTCGGATGCGGCACAGCAGCGCATCCATATTGGGGAGAAACCGCGTTTCGCCTGTTTCCACAAATCGGCCACGCAGATTTTCCACAGACGCAAAGGCCATCTGCGCCTGCCCTTGTGCCATCTGCGCCCGGGAGAGCAGGCCCACCGCCGCAAACTCAATGTCCGGCGAACCGTATCGCTGAATATCGGATAATCTGGAAAGCAGCGTCAGCAGCTTTGGTTGGTACTCTTCGCCTTTTTCAAAGTAACTTTCGCAGATGGCGCAGTCCGCAAGGCCAACGCCGTCCCGGCCTAAAATGCCCTCCACAGGCTTTCGCATGGTGGCGTAAAGAATATCGTCTTTTTTCGACCACTCACAAAAATCCTTGCCGCCGTTCATCAAGCTGGGCAGGGTGCTGGTGACGGAAAAAGCAGGCAGTTTGAGCTGTTTGTCGCCCATTACCTGAAACACACTGGCAATGATCTCAATGAGTCCTTTACTGCCTCGCTGGGGCAGCGCAATGTCGAGATAAGCCAGCCGCCCTCTGGCGTCTCTGTACTCCGGTTCCGATTTTTTCCGTCCGGCGGCAAAGTTTTGCAGTTCTTGATACCAGTGTTCTGATCGGTCAAAGTCCATAAAGAGGGAGCAGAGCATACTCATGCCCGCCATAAGCGTGGGGCTACGCAGGATTTCTTCTCTGGGCATGGCAAAGTAGTATTGCTCCATCTCCAAGTACTGCCCCACACCCACGTGCATCTCCGCGTTTTTCACCAGCAGTTCGGAAATCCTGCGGTGGTCGCCCACCCGGGCGTAACAATCCAGCGCTCTCTTCATTTCGTCCCGCAGCTCATAGTAAAGCCCCGCCCGGGAAAACAGCGCCTTTTGCTCGTCGGCGTTCAGCTCCTGTCCCAACTTCCAGAGCAGGAATGAGCGAAAGATGGGGCGCAAGGTCAGTTGTTCCGGCGCACCGGGCTCCATCATGGAGGTGCTTTCCTGAAGCCGGGCCACCAGCTCCCCGGCGCGGCTGTCGCCGCTTAAAAGCCGCGCCAACTCCGCATCAAAGGTTTCAAAAGGCGCAACCTCGATTAAAAGCTGTTTCAGCGGCACTTCAAACCGGCGATAGACCATCTCGTCAAAATAAAGGAATAGCTGCTGCCGTCCAACGTTTAAAGCCGCTTCGCTGTAACTGCCCTGTTCAGACAGTAGGCGCAGCAAAATGGCCAGCGCTACCGGGTAGCCCTAGGTATCGCTGAGCATCGCGCTCAGTTCCGTACCTGTAAGGGATACGCCGTAGGCCTCCGCCAGCGCTTTTGCGGCGGCTTTGTCCAGCAGCAAATCCTCTAATCCAAATGACTCCATCACCCCTGCAAACTGAAAGGGCATGAGCCAGCCGGGAATTGCGCCCCGCGTCAGAAGAACGAAATGCCGCTCCCGTTCGGTGCGGATTAATTCGCAAAGCGTCTCCTTGTCTCCGCTGTCCTCCATCAGATGCAGGTCGTCCACCGCCAGCACTTCGCAGCATTCCTCCATGGCATCCGGTGAAAAATCCTCGTCCGCCACACTCAGAAAGCAGGTGTTATAGCGTTTTAGCAGTTCCCGTGCTACCACGGTTTTTCCGCTGCCGCAAGGGGCATGAAATAACAGCACCCGGTTGTGCTTGTAAGCGAGGGCAAAGCGCTCTCGCAAAAGCTCCGGGACAATCGTCGGTTTGCTTTCCAGCATCTGGGTGTCTCCTTTCAGGAGTGTCGGACTCTTCCGTCTTGCCGCCTGCTAAACCTCACGGCAGAGCATTGTAATTAAATTCTATAACAGTATACCAGCAAGCAAAAAATCTGTCGTCCATCTAAAGTATGATTTTCCATATTTTTAATTAATTTCCAAATAAATTGATGTTTAGAACTGGAGAATTCCTTGCACCGAAGGCTTCCTATTGCCTCTGCTTTGCTTCGCTTCGACAACTGCTCCGTAAGGTATCCGTTGAATATGCGCTATTTATTTTTTACCGTTTCCGACCGCAGCTTTAAATATTCATACTCAAGATTTTTCCACTGTGCGTTTAACTCCTCAAAGTTTTTCAGGGCAGCGAGCATTTGAGGCGAGTGATAGGGCACCTTTTCCGCCACCAGCTGCCGCAGTTCCTCCCGCGCCCCCTCCACATCCACGCCCAGCGTATACAGCCGCGCGGCGGATTGGAGCAATAAGTCTTTCTCTGTGTACATTTTTTATCTCTCCTTTAATTTTTAATTTAACCCTTTTGAGTTATTTTAACTCAAAAGGGTTAAACATTGCAAACAAAATTGGATACTCTGTTTCTTAAGAGGTGATGACTCATGACAATTGGGAAAGCTGTAAAGGAGCGCATTTTAGAATTATGCGAGGAACGAAACTTGTCCGTTAATAAGCTCTGCTCCATGAGCGGTGTCACACAATCCACTGTAAATAACCTTGTCAGCGGGCGCAACAACAGCGTTACAGTTTCTACCATTAAAAAACTCTGCGATGGGCTTGATATTGGCATTGAGGACTTTTTCCGCTCAGACCTTTTTCATGGTCTGGAGCAAGAAATCCAATAATCCTTGCATATCTCAAAACGAGAATGGAACCGGTTGTTAAAATGCGTCTGGAATTGAACCGCATTTTTCGGCCTGTTTCGCACCTCGGCCAGTGCTCAACGCACCCCCTTTCAGCGGATTATTGCGGTCGGCAAAGCAATCGATTTTTTTATTGTCATCCCTTCGTCCATGGGATATATCCCATACATTATAGCACAGGCTTTTGATTTGGGATACATCCCATACGATATATCGCAAATACTATTACAATGTATTTGCGATATATCAAGACGGGGGGAAAGCATGAACGCAAAAGAAGCCGTTGCGCGGAGAATCAAGGAGTTGTGTGCACAGCGAAATATTGCAATCAATGGTCTGGCAAATTTATGTGGTGTGCCGCCCTCCACCATTTACAGTATGCTGAACGCAAAGAGCAAGAATCCGGGCGTCGTCTCTATTCAAAAGATTTGTGACGGCCTTGAGATCAGCGTCCGGGAGTTTTTTAACAGCACGCTGTTTGAAAATTTAGAACAGGAAGTTAAGTGATGAAATGCATCTCGAATGGAGACGCATTTTTTTGACGGAATTTGTGAAGGCATAGGTCGGCCCTGCTGAGGCGGCGGTTGGATGCGGATAGGGCCGTCATCACAGTTGTGCGCGCTCTTTCGGCTGAGACTTAGCGTAGAGATTTTTGAGCGAAACGCCCCGGCGGCTTTTTGGCGCACATTCTTTCGCTCCGAATTTTGCGCTGCGCGGCATTTGTTGTGTTGGGGCATGACGCTGGACGCAGACCTCGCCTTTTGTTTACCGGATCATGGTTGCCAAATCAGAACCCACCCTTTACCGGAATCGGTAAAGGGTGGGTTTTTGCTCATCTGCCCGTTTTTTCCCTATGCGGCTTATAACTCCCGCATCAAATGAAACGTCTGCATTAAGTCCAGTTTTCCATAGCCCCACTGGGTGTTGGGATAACTCATCGCCGCACTTCGAGAACAGCCCCGAATAAGATAGGCGCGAATCTGATAGGTGCTCAACGCTACGTCATTTTCTTCAACGATTCCCCATTGCAGCAATAGCGCACAAGCACCGGTTGTAATTGCCGTGGCTATACTCGTGCCGCTCATGACCTTGGGCCCACCCGGCAGATAGCCCAGCACATTCACTCCCGGCGCCACTAAATCCGGCGCCATCATCGGGGTTCTTGTCGGCCCCCAAGAGGAGTTGATGTAAAGACTATTATTGAAGCTATTATACGCGCCACAGCAAATGGAGTGGAGCATTGTGCCGGGAGAGGTGATGGTGTAGTACGGCGATGCGGATAGAAATTCAACGCTTTCGTCCACAAATCCTGTAAGCGGAAGCCAGCAGTGGAACGTCCCATCCAGAACAATATCTCCATGTACAATAATTGTCCAAAGCCCCGGCGTGGCATTTCGTATCTGAACAACCGTAAGTTGTGCGCCGCTTACCTCCACCGGTAAAAAGTATCGCACAACTACAACAGAGCGTTCCAAGAGCAGCTTTGTTTCTTTCGACGGACCTGCCTTTGCTGCAATGCGGCTTACCAACTCTCCGGATGGTGACCGTATCGCTACCGAAAGTCTATCCGAAATGGTATTCCATAAAGAAACCATAACGTCTCCGGCGTCATCTCCCACCCGAATATCAACATTTTGGGTTTCCCCCGCCGACTTTAATTTGCCTTCCATATGGTGTCTGGCTTGGCTTTCATTTCCCGCGGCCGTACACAGGCACACACCCTTTTGGCTGGCAACTCCGCCTAAATACTCTGCAAAAACGCTGAATCCATCATGCCCGCCAAAATTTGTTCCAAGGCCAATACATATGGCGACAGGTTTTTCTAACTCATGTGCTTTTTTCAAGATATACTCCACACCAACCATGACTGAGCTGGATGAAAAAGCGTTTTGCTGTGTCGGAGGCACAAAAAACGCGTCTAAATAAAACGGTTTTGCCAGAGGCAGTTTTACCGCAATGATATCTGCGCCGCGTGCCGCACCAACAAAATCACCCAATTTACGTCCTGCGGCAATGGACGCGACAAACGTGCCGTGTCCCGAAGTGTCGCGCTGCGGCACAACATCGTACGGGTTCGGCGATTTTAGCGCCTCATTAATTTGCGCGTTTGTATATTCCGTTCCAATCGCAAATCCTTCCGGTGCATTCCCAATTCCGGTTTGGTCATACAAATATCTGATTTTACTGGTGCCGTCATCCCGTATAAAAGCGGGCTGCGTAAAGTCAATTCCGGTGTCCACAATTCCAACCAGTACATCCCGGCCATCAAGATCCAGATAGGGCTGATTGTAAATCTGCGTGATTCCTGATGCATCCAGCGGTGCATCAATCAATGGTCCCAATACAATGGATTCTGTGGTTGCAAAACCGGGTCCCAAAACCGTGACAAGCGATTCAATCTCATGCCTGTTGATGTAGCAGAGCAGATAGCCGCCGGACAAGGTTTGCGCTATGACAAGTCCGGGATCGTTTTTTGCATATTCGATAAAAAATGAGTTCTGCCTTGTAACAAAATCCACCGAGTCGGGCGAATTAAAAAAGTCTAATTCTGCTTGTGTGAAAGCCATGCTCTCCTCCCATTCTTGTTTCCAACTGCCAATATACGCTAAAGCTCTCTCATCAAACTAAACGATTGCATTAGATTTAACTTTCCATACCCCCACTGTACATTGGGATACTCAATTCCTTCCGTCTTGGAACAGCCCCGAATTAAAAATGCCCGAATTTGGTTTGTGCTGATCGCAACATTATGTTTTTGAACGATTCCCCATTGAAGAAACAAGGCGCACGCTCCCGTTGTGACCGCAGTTGCCGAACTTGTTCCGCTCATTGTTCCAAATCCGCTTGGCGTATATCCGCTGATATTGACGCCCGGAGCCACCAAATCAGGGGCCATTGTCGGAGCCAGCGTCGGCCCCCAGGAAGATCTTAGATACAGGCGGTCATCTTCGCTGTCGTATGCGCCGCAGCAGATGGACCCCAGCATCGTTCCGGGCACAGTAATCGTGTAATATGGCGAGGGCGCCAAGAATTCCACACCTTCGGCTACAAACCCTGTCATGGGGAGCCACGCATGATATGTCCCATCCAGCACAATATCCCCATGAACCGTGATCGACCAGATGCCCGGTGTGGCGTTTAAAATGCGAACCATTGTCAGTTGTCCACCGCTGTGTTCAAGCGGGAAGAAATATTGAACTGTCACCGTCGAGGATTCCAGCAGCAGCTCCGCCGAGGTTTCCGGCCCGTTTCGCGCAGGTACACGCTGTATCAACTCGCCTGATGGCGAATGAATTGATACAGAGAACCGATCAGAAACTGCGTTCCAAATAGAAATGCAGACATTACCTGCCCGTTCACCAATCTTCAGGTCAATGTTTTGCGTCTCGCCCGCCATGTTCAGCTTTCCTTGCGTATGATGCCGTGCTTGGCTTTCATTCCCCGCCGCAACGCAAAGACAAACTCCGCGGAGATTTGCGACATAGGCAAGATATTCTTCCAGAAAGCTGTTTCCATCGTGGCCGCCAAAGTTGGACCCCAGCCCAATGCAAATTGCAACCGGGCGGCCCAATTCCTGCGCTTTTGTAATAATATACTCAACGCCAATCATGACCGCGCTCGATTCGAATGCAAACTCCTGATCTTTAGCTATGCAAAACCAATCTCGATAAGTGGGACGAACCTTTCTTAATTTAACCGCAATAATTTCCGCTTCAGGCGCTGCGCCAATGAAGTCGCCGACCTGCCGTCCCGCCGCCACGGAAGCGTTAAATGTCCCGTGTCCGGACTCATCCCGCTGCTTTACGATCTCGAAAGGGCGATCCGATTTTAATGCGGCATTGATTTGCTCGTTTGTGTATTCTGTTCCCACTGTAAACCCCCGAGGTGTGTTTCCAACGCCTGTTTCATCGTAAATATATTGAATTTTGCTGGTACCATCGTCGTATATAAACGGAGGCTGTGTAAAGTCGATTCCCGTGTCAACAATGCCGACCAATACATTGCTGCCTTTCAGACCTAAATACGGCTGGTTATGCACTTGTATAATCCCCGATTTGTTAAGCGCCTCCCGGTTGAGGAGTCCAAGTACAATGGACACAGAGCTAATAAAAGCGGACCCCAATAATCTGGCCAGCGATTCAAAGCGACTGCGTGTAATGTAGCCGATTACATAACGATCCACCAGCGTTTGCGTGATGATGACATTTGGATCGTGTTTAAGATAATCCAGTAAGTATCCGCTCTTTCTGGCAATAAAATCCACCGTATCCGGCGAATTAATAAAATCCAAAAGCTCCTGCGAGTATTCCATGACTACCTCCGCATCAGATATATGAGATCCTCCATCGTCTCGCATAAGTTAAGCGCTCCATATCCCCACAGCGGATTGGGATATTTTACGTTTTCCTTCCGCACTGCATTTCGGCATAAAAACGCTTTGATGCGTTCTCCATATAAAAAAATGTCATTTCCGCGCACAATGCCCCACTCCATCATCAGGGCTGCGGAACCAGTTACAAAAGGCGCCGCCATGCTGGTTCCTGTGAACGCATCATAACCGCCGCCTGCCTTTGCTGTAAAAATATTTTCTGCGGGCGCAACAATGTCAAGCTGCGCCTTGCACCCTTCAAAATGATTACCCCGGCCGGAAAACGCGCTGATGGTTCCCGTGCTGCCACGGTATCCCCCCACGCTGATGACATTGTCCGATGTGGATGGGATGGTCATTGTTAAATAGACGGAAGGCTCCAAAAACGCCGTCCGCTCTGTTACGGCTCCAATATTAGGCAGCCAGACATTAAACGTACCCTCTACAATGTCTTCCCCGTAGCAGCGTAGCGTCCATATTCCATTTGGGATCGGGCCATTAATCGCCTCAAACTGGAGATAAACCTCCTGCCTATCAGAATAATGGTTTGGCTGCCCATAAATCAAACGAACTCTAACCCCGTCCAGCACGGTGTCGAGTCTCCCCATCACCTCGGTCAGCCGCCCTGAAGAACGTCCACTTGGACCGATCAGTTCATACGATACGCGGTCGGCAAAATTTTTCCAAAGGGATAAATACATTCTTGAAATGTGGGCGGCAGTTGCAAAGTCTACGTTTAACTCCTCCACGGGGCCTAATTTTTCTTCAAAATGATGCCCGCTGTATCCCTCATTCCCCGCCGCGCAAACAATCACGCTTTTCCATCTTCGTGCCATATCACTGATGTATGTTTCAAACAAGGAGTCCCCGGTATGTGAACCGTCGTTCGTTCCAAAGCTGAGGTTGATCGCACAAGGCATCTCCATGCTTTGCGCCCGGTCAATGACATACTTAATTCCTCGCATAATGTCTGTGGAGCGCACTTCTCTTAGATTTAATTTCACCACAATGATGGACGCGCCGGATGCAATCCCCATATTTCCCGCCGCAATGCCCGACACTGCGGTCCCATGTCCCACCGTGTCACCATTTTGGATAGCGCCTGAATCAATTTGCTGCGCATCGTATTCCGCGCCAAAAAGAAAGCCGACCGGCGGCGTTCCGATTCCTTCCATATCCCAAAAGTATGCAACTCTGGTTTTTCCATCCGGATTCAAAAAATCAGGGTGCGTGACGTCAATTCCCGAGTCGATGACGCCAATCGCAACCCCGCGCCCGTTTAATCCCATGCCGGACTTCGATTTCACAGAATTGATGCAGGAATAGCCCATGCTGTCCAAACGTGACAAGAACAACTTCTTGGCGGGTTCTACATACTCAATTTGTATATGATGATAAAGTTGTTCTATACCAGCTGCATCCGTAGTAACGATAGCATAGCTTTCGTTCAGCAGTTCAACGTCGTATCCTTCCAAATTCAAAATGCCGTGGTACTTGATAATATATTCATTCATGAGTGCTCCGCCTTAATAAATACAGTCAATTTCATTAATTGCCATTTTTCCTGAAGTCCATCTTTCGTTTTTCCAAATGTACGCATAAACAAAAAATTGATCAACTCTGACCGGGTAAATCCAAAGTTCTTGATTATTTGTCGTAAGAATATATGTGCAGAGAAACAAATACTGTTTTATATACTGAGGCCCTGTGCCTTTCAGGCATGAATGAATCTTGGGCGTATAACGGGGAGGAGGTGCTGGAGGTACATAATGCTTAATCGGCATAATCAAACACTCCATATTGAAATATAATAGATAAGGGGTTGATACCTTATATGTGAAAGGCGGATTTAATATGAATCAGTACCCTGACAAAGGCAAGCTGCAAGTCAGCGTGTCCGCAAAGGATAACCTATATCCGATTTCAGAAGCCACAGTTCGTATATCAGATATATCAACCGGCGAAGTTGTTGACGAATTCCCCACCGATTCTTCGGGCCAAACGCCCGTCTTTGAATTGCCTGCGCCACCCGAGGAATACTCCGTCACCCCAGGCAGCGAGGAAAAACCCTATGCGTCGTATAACATGACAATCCTTGCCAAGGATTTTGAAACGCTTCACATCGGCGGTGTTCAGATTCTTCCGCAGAATATTGCTCTGCAAAACGCCAGCCTTAAAACGGCTACAAAAAATGGATTTAACGTCAAAAATATACTGATTGCCCCCCATACATTATGGGGCGATTTCCCCCCGAAAATCCCGGAAGACGACGTGAAACCGCTTCCGGAAAGCAACGGACTGGTTGTGTTGGATCAGCCTGTTATCCCTGAATTTGTTATCGTCCATCAAGGACCGCCTTCCGACACATACGCCGAAAATGTCTGGGTGACATTTAAAGACTATGTGAAAAACGTCGCCTGCTGTGAAATCTATTCAACTTGGGAAACGGAAACACTCAAAGCAAATATCCTTGCCATTATTTCTTTCACACTCAACCGCGTCTACACGGAATGGTATCGTGGAAAGGGCTATAACTTTACAATCACCAACTCCACTGCTTATGATCAGGCATTCCAATACGGCCGAAATATCTTTGAAATGGTATCTGTTCTTGTAGATGACCTGTTCACCACTTATATTACAAGAGAAAATATCAATCAGCCGCTTTTTACGCAATACTGCGATGGAAAGCGCACACAGTGCGCCGGGCTTTCCCAGTGGGGCTCACAATCTCTTGGTGAACAGGGGTATGCGGCAATTGATATTTTAAAGCACTACTATGGTCCAGAGATTTATCTGGCAGCGGCAGAAAAGGTGGCCGGGGTGCCCCGCTCCTATGACAACAATGTTTTGCAGCTGGGGAGCACCGGCAGTGCTGTGCTGACCATTCAGAATCAACTGAATAAAATTGCAACTCACTACCCTGCCATTCCTAAAACAAAGAGCAACTCAGACTTTGACAGCACGACTCAGGAAGCCGTCATGAAGTTCCAGGAAATTTTCCATCTTCCTGTGACCGGCGCTGTTGATTTTAAAACGTGGTACGAGATATCAAATATCTTCGTGGGCATTTCGAAGTTAGCCGAACTGCACTAAAAGGAGAAGGCGCTGCGTTAAATCAATACGCAGCGCCTTCTTTTGCCCCAGAGCGGAACCTCTGGGTGAAGAACCATTATAAATGACAGCAGGGAGGTTCCGGTGATTTCCGGCCCTCCCTGCTATTCTTGCTTTCGTATGCAGAACGTTACGCAGCCCGTCTCATCGGAACATTTTCCACTTGCTGAAAATCAGCGTTGCCACAACGCTCAGAACCACAGCCATGCCGATGATAATCGGAAACCCCCACGGGCTTTCCGCAAACGGCATTCCCGCCATATTCACGTTCATTCCGTAGGCACTGAAAATCATGGTGGGGATGGCCATTACAATGGTGATGATGGACAGCACCTTCATCACGATATTCAGATTGTTGGAGATGACGGACGCAAACGCATCCATCATACCACTGAGAATCCCGCTGTAAATATTCGCCATCTCAATGGCCTGCTTGTTCTCGATGATAACGTCCTCCAGCAGCTCGGCGTCCTCGGGATACTTTTTGATGAGTTCCGTCCGCAGCAGCTTTTCCAGCACCGCCTCGTTGGAGCGGAGGGAGGTTGTGAAGTACACCAGACTTTTCTCCAAATTCAACAGTTCCACCAGTTCCCGGTTCTGCGTGGATTTGTGAAGCTGCGCTTCCACCGCTTCGCTTCTTTTGTCCACGGTTCGCAGATACTGCAAATACTGGGTGGCGATTTGATACAGAAATTGGAGTATAAAACGCGATTTCATCTGGGTGTGGAAATTAGAAACCTTTCCCTGTGCAAAGGCTTGGATCACCGGTGTTTCCTTGCTGCAAACCGTGATGAGAACGTCCTGCGCCATCAAAATGGCAAGGGGAATCGTGTTGTACAGCACACGTTTGCTCTGCTCTTCCGACGTGGGAATGTTCACCAGGATCATGGTATAATTTTCGTCCATCTCGATGCGGGAACGCTCGTCGGTATCCAGCGCCGCCAGCAGAGTGTCCATGTCCAGATCATACCGGTCGGAAAGCTGCCGCAGCTCCTGTTCGTCCGGTGCAACCATAGAAATCCAGCATCCGCTCTGAGGTGCGGATATTTCCCGCAGCTGATTATCCTCTGTAAAATAGTAACGAGTCATTTAAAATGTCCTTTCCAGACACAGCGTCTGGGAAGGACACTGTGTCGTTTTAACTATATTTTCTTTTTGATAAGGGGTGTTCTATACTTGGGCCTGAGTCCATATAATCCCTTCCTTTCAAAGCAGACGCAGCTGCGCAGCAGTCTTATTTTATATAGAAAGCGCGTCCTCAGAGAGTGCCGTGGTCAAAATTTCACATCTCTGAATCCGGGCGCAGCTTTTTAACGAGTTTCACCAGTTCATACCAAAACACGGCGGCCGCCGCAATCCCCACCGCCTTAAAAAACAGCGGTGCAGACAAGGGCGCCAGTTTTAAAAGTCCGTTGAGCGGAGAGTACAAAACGACGCCCAGCATCGCCAGCGTACCAAAAGTCACCGCCCACATGACCCAGTCCTTTGCCAAGCGCTTCACCGACTGAATGGCAAAATCGCGTTCGGAGCTGTTGACCTGCACCAAAAAGAGATTGGACAGCATCATAATGGCAAGCCCCATGGAGCGGGCTGCGGGCGCATTGGCGGCGCTGCCATCCAGCATCATGAGATATGCGCCGAAGGAGGCGGCAAAGATGCTCAACCCCTGCAAAACGCTTTTTACGAGGATGCCCGCTGTCAGCAGCTTTGCCGCAGGATCGCGGGGCCTGCGGTCCATAATATCCGTCTCCGCGGGCTGGCGCTCCAGCACAATGGAACAGGTGGGGTCAATCAGCAGCTCCATCAGGACCACATGCAGAGGCAGCAGCAACAGCGCTGCGGGCGCAACGCCCAGAATCGGCGCAAGCAAAGACGCAAAGGCAATGGGGATGTGGATGGTAAACACATACCCCACGGCCTTGCGAATGTTGTCATAAATGCGCCTGCCGTCTTTCACTGTTTCCACAATCGTTGTGAAGTTGTCATCCATCAAAATCAGGTCTGCGGCCTCGCGGGAAACCTCGCTGCCCCGCTTGCCCATGGCAATGCCGATGTCGGCGTATTTGAGGGCGGGCGCATCGTTCACACCGTCGCCAGTCATGGCGACAATTTCGCCGTTGTCCTTAAACGCTTTCACAATGCGCATTTTGTGTTCCGGGATGACGCGGGAGAAAATGCTGACGTTCCTCACCTTTTCCCGCAGTTCCTCATCGCTCATTTCACTGAGCATATCGCCGGTGAGAATCCGGTCGCTGTTTGGCATTCCGATCTTTTTTGCGATGGCGGAGGCGGTGAGTCCGTTGTCCCCGGTAATCATCACCACGCGAATGCCCGCCCTGCCGCATACGGCGATATCCGACTTGACACTTTCACGGGGCGGGTCGGCAAGACCCACCAGCCCACAAAGCCGCAGGCGGCAGTCTGTAATCCGCGGTGGGATCTCCGCTTCGCTGGCAGGACTTCCCGCCGCGACCGCGATCACGCGTAGTCCCTCTTGGGCCAGTTCGGTGATCTTGCGCTCCGCCGTTTCGCGTTCTTCCTCCGTCAGGTCGCAGATGGTTAAAATCCGCTCGGCGGAGCCTTTGGCGGCAATCACCAGCCGATTGTTCCGCCGCCAGATATGGCCCATCATCTTCAGCTCACTGGTAAAGGCGTATTCCCGCACCAGCTCACCGCTAAAAAGGTCGTTCCCGGACAGGCCGAGACTCTCGCAATGCGCCAGCATGGCGTGTTCCATGGGGTCATACGCCTCGGTTTCGCAGGCCAAGCCCATGACCTCGCACAGGGCGCGGCTGTCGCCATCCGCCGCCCAAGTCTCCTGCACGGCCATACGGTTCATGGTAATGGTGCCGGTTTTGTCCACGCAGAGAACCGACACCGCGCCCAGCGTTTCCACGCTGGGGAGTCTTCGGACCAGCGACTGCTTTTTTGCCAGCCGCCACGCGCCCATGGAGAGAAACACCGTGAGAATGACCGGAAACTCCTCGGGGATCATGGCCATCGCCAGCGTGACGCCGGAGAGGACGCTTTCAATCAGCCGATCTCCGAAGCTGTGGTCCGGGATGTTGAGCCAAGTGAAGATGCCCACCAGCGCAAAGAGAAGGGCGGCAATCCCGGCGCACAGCCTTACAAGGCTTTCCGTCTGCCTTTGCAGGGGGGCCGGCTCCTCCGGTGCGGCGGCCACATGAGCGCCGATTTTTCCGTACTCCGTGCTGCTGCCGATTCGGTCCACCAGCACGGTGGCCGTTCCCTGCGTAACCAGCGTTCCGGCATAGCAGTAGTCCCGCCGCCAATAGTCGTCGGTCGGCTCCGCATTTTCTGCGGGGACCTTCCACACGCCTTCCGCTTCTCCGGTCAGGGAAGATTCGTCCACGCACAAGTCACTGCACTTGACGATCACGCCGTCTGCCGGAATTTTGACGCCCTCGCAGATCATCATCAGGTCGCCGGGAACAAGGTCCGCACTGGCAATCGTCCGCTCCACGCCGTCGCGGATCACGGAGATGTGCGGCGCGGATAAGTCCTTGAGTGCATTGAGCGTTTTGTCGGTTTTCCACTCCTGAATCACGTCGATGCTGATGACGCCCACCACGAAAATGAGCATAATCGCGCCGTCCCGGGGTTCCCCCAGAATAAAGTAGATGACCGCGGCGACGATCAACAGCAAAAACATCGGCTCGCAGATGGTATGGAGCACTTTTTTGAAAAAGCATTCCTTCTTCCGCGGCGTCAGCTCATTTTTGCCGTATTGCTCTTGCAGGCGCTTTGCTTCGGCGGCGGTAAGGCCCGCCGCGTCAGTCTTGCTGTTTGTCATAAAAGAACCTCCCGTTGTCTGCCTTGCGGCAGCGTTTGATTTCTCCTATGGCACTTCATTTTTTCGGGGTCACCGATCCACATGTGTGCAGTCGTTCCTATTTTATTTATAAACATAAAAATAGCACACCCGTGGAACATACTACTGTCCCACAGATGTGCAAAAGATGCACACTGCTGCCGCTCGCTGGGCGGCCCGGCCCCATGACCTTTGCAAAAAGGTTCATCGCCTGCTCAGTTTGTACTGTTGATCTCGCATTCCTTGTGAATGTAATGCAGTGCAAAGAGAATACTCAGCATTATATGTGACGCCAAGAGAATTGTCAACTAAATTCTCTTGGCGCCACTGTTCAGAACTCATAAAAGCAATTGCCCGCCTTGGATTCGCTTTTGCAGATCTTCGATCTTGCAGAAAATTTCCGCGATGGTGCGCGCAAATGCCGCATCGTCCTTTCCGGTGGGGTCGTCCAGCCCCCAGTCCTCCCGGTGTTTGCAGGGCAGCAGAGGGCACTCCACATTGCAGCCCATGGTCACCACCATGTCAACATCGGGCAGCCGCTCCAGCAGCTTGCTGTGCTGTGTCCGCTCCATGTCGATGCCATAGAGCCTCTTCATGAGCCGCACCGCGTCCTGATTGATTCCGGGTTTGGTTTCCGTCCCCGCCGAATAGCTCTCAAACACATGGTTTGCAAAGTGTTTGCCCAGCGCCTCGGCAATCTGGCTGCGGCAGGAGTTGTGGACGCAGACAAAGGCGACCTTTGGGCGGTTTCCGCATAGACCCGTCTCCCCATCTGTTTGACAGTACGGTTCAGCCGCAGCGTCACTGACGAACGGGGCGGAATCTCTCCCGCTGCCGTGCGGGGCGCGACTCAAGCCGTCGGATTGATGGAAAGAGCCATCCGCTTGCAGATTACCTTTCTTCATCGAATCATCCCCGTGTTTTTTGCAAAATTTGAACGACTTCCTCTTTTTTCAAAACCTTGCCGAAGGAAACCACCTTGCCATCCACCACCAGCGCCGGGGTGGTCATCACGCCGTAGGCGGCGATCTGGGCAAAGTCCGTCACATGGTCGATCTCCGTGTCCATCCCCAGTTCCTTCAGGGCCTCCGACGCCGCCGCCTCCAGCGCATTGCACTTGGCGCAGCCGGAGCCAAGCACTTTGACCGCGGAACCGCCGGTTTTCGCTTTTTCCGCTTGCGCCATTGTCTCGGCATTGCAGTTTCCGCCGCAGCAGCAGCCCGACGCCGTTTCTTTCCCTATGGTTTTTTCCTCAGTCGTGTCAACGGGTTTGCACGCTCCGCCGCAGTCACACTGGGCCGACGCTTCATCCGCGTCTTTCTTTTTCCCAAAGCCAAATAGTCCCATAATAAAAATCCTCCTACAAAAAATCAGATAAACAGGAATTGAAATGCGTTAAAGAGATACCCCACAAGGGTAATTCCCACCGTGCAGATGGTCACAAACAGCCCCAGCAGTTTCGGCTTCACCGCTTTGCGCAGCATAATCATGGACGGCAGACTTAGCGTGGTGACCGCCATCATAAAGGCGAGGACCGTTCCCAGCTGCGCCCCCTTGAACAGCAGTGCCTCCGCCACGGGAATGGTACCGAAGATATCCGCGTACATAGGTATACCCAGCAACGTAGCCAGAATCACGCCGAACGGATTGTCGCTGCCAAGCACCGTCTCAATCCAGCTCTCGGGAATCCAGTTGTGAATGACAGCCCCAATGCCCACGCCCACCAGAATATAAGGAAAGACCTTTTGAAAGGTGGAAACCACCTGTTCCTTGGCAAAGAGCAGCCGTTCCCTCCTCGTCAGCGTAGGCGATTCAATGTCCACGCCGCTTGCGCTGCGAATAAATTCCTCCACCTGATTTTCCATGTGGAGTTTTTCGATCAGACTGCCGCCGACAACCGCCACCAAAAGCCCCACAAGCACATAAGCAATGGCCACCTTCCCTCCAAAAATACTCACCAGTAAAACAAGGGAGCCTAAGTCCACCATCGGTGAGGAGATCAAAAAAGAAAACGTCACGCCCAGCGGCAGTCCCGCACTGGTAAAACCGATAAACAGAGGGATGGACGAGCAGGAACAAAACGGCGTCACCGTGCCCAAGACGGCCGCCATGCAGTTGGCCCAGATACCGCGAAAGCGTCCCATGATCTTCTTGCTGCGCTCCGGCGGAAAATAGCTTTGAATATAGGAAATCAGAAAAATCAAAAAACAGAGCAGCACCGAGATTTTCAGTACATCGTAAAGGAAAAACCGGATACTGCCGCCCCAGCGGGACCCGGTGTCCACGCCCAGTGCCATGAGCAAGTTGCCAATCCATGTATTGAGCCATTGCATTCCGAGAATCTGATCTTGAAAAAACATCCATATGGCACCCATAAAATTATCGCCTCTCCATTCATATCGAAAAATTTCGATTTGTTCTGCCGGATAAAAGCCATCTAAACAGATGGCTTTTATCCTTGGCAGCAGCCGCAATCGTCTGCCGCCGCATTTGGGGTGGTAATTGCCTTCAGCAAAAGCATGGCCTCGCGGCTTCCCTGTTCGCTGATCTTATAATACGTCCACTTGCCTTCCTGCCTGCTTTCCACAACGCCAGATTCGCACAGGATTTTCATGTGATAGGATAACGAAGACTGCCCGATCTCCATCCGGTCGATCAAGACACATGCGCATTTTTCGCCGCTGCGCAGCAATTCCAGAACTGCCAGCCGCTTTTCATCGCAAAACGCTTTGAATACCTTGGCGTTTTTCTCTGGGCAAAGGTCCAACTGCCACACCTCAAATCAACTTATTTTGATATGACGAAGTATATGCCTCAAATGAAAAATTGTCAAGTTGATGCTTATCCGAAACCCAGCAATGTCCCTTTATTTCCATATCCATTTAAATGAACGCAGCTAAAACCCGATCTCTTTGCATATACGGAAGAATCACATCATTCAGGAGATGGAATGTGGTTCCCATGTCTCGTGTGCCTCCCTCCAAAATCACAAGCATTAGATCAATCAATCCATAAGCACACAGATAGTTGGTTGAACCGTATGTTTCGCGAAGCATTGCTTCAATCGCTTGCGCATGCAACTTATCCTGCGCAACTCCGTCACCGAAGCTAGGGGTATCCCATCATCGGCAAAGCTGATTGATGGGATATGCAGACAGACACTTTATGCTTATTCAAAAATTTTACCTAGAAATCCAGCTACGGACTCACCAATAGCGCTTGCAGCTCTGCCTGCTTTGTCCACCCGCTCTCCGAAATATTTTCTTCCATATCGGCTCCCTCTGCGGCTCCTTTTCTACGCTTTCAAGTAGCGTCTCTTCTTTCTTTTTGGGGTAGTTTTCTTGTCACTCATCACCGCTCCGGTTTTCCTGATCCTTAGCAATATGATCTACATAAACGATCCGTTTTCTTCCGGTGTATGGGTAATGATGAAATGCAGTAGTTTTGAGAGGTTGTAGGGTCTTTGCGCACTGCTTCCATCCATATAATCGGCACGGTAGTAAATCGGCTCCATATTTACGCCCGGTACTTTCCCGAATCCGTCGTTGGGCGCTTTTTACCTTATCTCTGAGAAATTTTTCAAGTTCAGGCTCCGGCGCATTTTCCGTTTTGTTCCAGCCATTTCCTTTCATTGTAATATCGCATGGATTGCAACTAAAATTCGGTCAGTTCAATCCGCTCCAAGACTTGGAATAATAACGTGGTTGAAGAGATCATAGGAGCGATCAAGCACGCTATCAGCCATCGTCTTAAAGTCTGCATCGTTCTTATAAAGATTGCTGTAGTCTCCAGAAACGGTAATATCCGGAATAATTTCCAGCCAATAGATGACTTCTGATCGTCTTTAGACAAATCACTAAATCGATAGTTATCGACTAAATTTTCAATATGCTGCCCCACAATATCCACATCAGGATTCGCACATGCGTCGGCATATGCTCTTGTTGAAATGATAGCAATGCTCGTTCAAGCCAAATCTGCCGTCTGCTATCGGTTCAGGCGGCGCACGACGGAGCGAACACCCTTTGAAGCAGTCTTTACTCCGTGTTTTAGAACACCGCCGGCAGGGTAGCCACGCCGTTTTCAGCGGAGAAGTCCGCCCCACCGCCGCGGGATTCCGCAATCGGCTCCATGCTTTTTTTCCCCAGTCTCTGGCCGGGACACTCGCTTTTTGGCAGGCCGTCCACAAAGTCGGCCTGCCCCGCATAGAGGTTTTTGATTTGAATGACAATCTTTCCCACGTACCAGTTGCATTCGCCGGAGATTTTCGGGCTTTCCAACCCCGTGCAGGCGTACAACGCGTTCTCAAGGCCGTTTGCCAGCACGGCGCAGACATTCAGCTCATTTTCAAGCGTTTTTGAAAGTCTGGCGGAGATATTGAGTCGCTTGGCCTTTCCGTCGGCTTTTGCCTTTCCGTCGGCTTTTGCCTCTACGTCTGCTGTCGGAAAAAGCGATTGAATGTCGCACTTTGTTGTGTTAAAATGCAAGCAAGTTTTTTTGCGCCGCAAGACGCCGGAGGAGGTGACCGCCATGTTAAAGATTGCCATATGCGACGACCAGCCGGACGATCTGTCGGTGCTCCGGGCCTATGTCGGCGAATTTCTCTCTCAGCGGGACACGGGGATGGAGCTTCGAGCCTTCACCCACCCCGACACGCTGCTGACCGCCATGGCGCAGGAACGCTTTCCCCTTTACATCTTAGATATTGTGCTGCCCATGATGAGTGGACTGGAACTGGGCCGGGAGATTCGCCGCTTGGACCGGGAAGCGCAGATCATTTACGCCACCACTGAGCCCCAGTTCGCCTTACAGGCTTACGCCGCCAGCCCCATCAACTATCTCGTCAAACCGCTGGACAAGGAGCAGCTTTTTGACACGCTGGATCTGGCCGTTTCCAAGATTGATCTGGCGGGGCAGCGGAGCTTCCCCGTGAAGACCGCCGAGAGCCTGCGAGTTCTCAAGCTGGAGGAGATTGTCTGCTGCGAATACCGGAATCACACCGCCGCTTTTACCCTGACCACAGGCGAGGAGCTGGTCAGCCGCAGCTTTCGGGAGAGCTTTGCGGAATACGCCGCGCCGCTGCTTCGGGACAGGCACTTTTTGCAGTGTCACACGGCGTTCGCGGTGAATATGCGCTGGGTGGAGCGCTTTGCCAAGGACAGTTTCACTCTCTGCGGGGGCAAAGCCGTTCCCATTGCGGCTCGGCAATACCCCGCCGTGCGGGACGCGTACATGGACTATCTCATGGGAAAGGGGGCGGACAAATGAGGGAGCATCTTCCCGACTTTCTGCGGGCAATCGTCTCCACCACCGCCAACGTGTTGCTGATGTCCAGCCTGCTGCAGCCGAAGTATTCCAAGCGCGTCACCCGCCTTGCCATGCTGGGGATTCTCGCCGCCGATCTGGGCACGGCGGCCTACTGCTATCTCAGCGGCAACCTGACAATGCTGGCAAAGCTGGACATTGTGCTGTTCGCGGTGCTGTGCTTCGCCGTGCGCCCCCTGTTTCAGGACAGCTTTATGCAGTGGCTCTTCTCCTATCTCACGGTGCAGAACATCTCCGACGTGGTCATTATTCTCAGCTTTGAGATCGCACGCTTTCTGCCCTGCCCGGAATACGGCAACACAGTGCTGCGCATTGTGCTGTTCGCCGTGTTTTTGCTGGTTTTGAATCGGTGGGTCCGCCCCCTCTACCGGCAGGCGGTGGAGCATTGGGCCACGTATTTCGCCGTGGCGCTGGGCGTTTACCTCACGTTTAATTATTATGTTCTCTTCTCAGAGGATGTGGTGTCCATGCTCACGGAGAACGCGGCGCAGCTGCTGCTGGTGATCTTTATTGCTCTTGCGGCCTACTCCTCCATTTTCATCTCCCTGAAAAATTTGCAGCAGGAGTATCAGGTAAAGCAGGAAAACCACGCCATGCACGCGGAGAGGGCGTACTTGCAGCTGGCGGCAGAGAGCATGACCCAGCGGCTGCGGCTGATGGAAGAGACGGCAGTGCAAAATAGCCGCGCCGCCCACGACCGCCGCCATTTTAACAATCTGCTGCTGGAACTGGTGCAGCGGGGGGACATGGACGCGGCCACGGCCCTGCTGAAAAAAGAGAGCGCCGCCGGAGACGGCGGCAGTCGGGTCTACTGTGAAAATCTTGCGCTGAACGCCGTGGTCTGCCACTACGCGGAGCTGGCCGGTCAGCTGGAGATCAAGACGGAAATTGAGGTGGACGCACCCCGTCAGCTGGCGGTGGACAGTCTGGAGCTTTCCATGGCAGTGGCAAATCTGATGGAAAACGCGCTGCACGCCTGCGCCGCCCTGCCCGCAGGAGAGCGGCGGTATCTCCGGGTGACCTGCCGCATCGCGGGACGGCTGCTGTTGGAGGTGGAAAATCCCTGCGCAGGTCCGGTGACATTGGACGCGGAGGGCTATCCCGTCTCTGCGGAGGAGGGCCACGGCGTGGGGACCAAAAGTGTCATCGCCTTTGCGAAAAAGTACGACGGGGAGCTGCTCTACAAGCAGGAGGGGCGTGTCTTCCGCGTGCGCCTGCTGGTCTAAGGCGGCGTCCCCCGCCCTTGCGCCTCCGCCCCGCAGCTTTTTTTAAGCGCAAAAATGAGCCTTTTAAGTGAAAGGGCTCATTTTTTCTTTTTTTGTGATAATTTGTCAAAAAAGGGTGAAAAAGTCACCCTATGGATTTTTGGGGAGAGGAGGGATCGCCCATGGAGAACCGCAGGCGTGAGGACGCGCCCCTGACCGCACCCAACGCCGAGGGTAACGTCTGGCCCAAGCAGGTTTGTCCGGTTTTCGAGCCAAGGGGCGACGCACCGGAGGGATTGCGGCAGTGCTGGTATTGCCGCAGCGCCGACTTCCATCTTGGCAAGCCCCGCTCGCTGGAGGTGGGCATTTGCTATTGGCCAAAAAAAATCACAAAATAGGAGCATAAGCCATGAGAAATGAAAACACAGTGCCGCGCAGCGGCAGAAAACAGCCCATGCTGAAACGGCTTTTCAGCAGTATTCTGGTAGCGTGCCTTCTCCTGACACTGCTGCCAACAGCGGCGTTCGCGACAACCAGCCCCACCATTGGCACGCTGGACTTGGGCAGCGCCACCTTCACAGCGGGCGTCTCCATCGGATCCGACGCCTTCGCAGCTTATGTGCCCACCGTTACGGACAACGGCTACACGATCACTGGGCAGAGATGGGAGGTAAAGCAGGGTTCCGACGGCTGGTCCAATTTTACCGCCCCCGGTGGCGGAGCGACTGTGATCTCTCCCCGCACAACTTTGACGTATCAGCTGCGTTACTATGTAACCTTTCTGGTAAACAGCACGCCCATGATCTGGTATTCCAACGAGGTCGCTATGAACGTGGTGGGCTGGGAAACCGCGCTGACGCTGACCGCCAGCCCTGAAAGCCCGCAGGCGGCCAATACCCAAATCACCCTGACGGCCACCTTGACCGGTTATCATATCGACGCAGGAGTAAACGGTCAGACCATCACCTTCAAAAGCGGCGAAGACACCCTCGGCACAGGGACGTTGAGCGCAGGCGGCGTGGCCACCTGCGCGTGGACGCCTACCGCTGAGGCAACCTACAACCTGTCCGCCGAATATGCCGCGACGGCGTATAATCAGGCGGCAACCGGCACGCTGGAGTACACAGTGAGCGCCGGCACCCCCACGCTGCCCACGGCGGCGGAATACGCCGCGGACGCGGCAAGCGTCACGGACTACGTGCTGGATACCGGCGAGAAAACGCTGGCCATTAAAACCGCCAAGGGCGCGGCCTTCTGGAGCGACAGCGCCAGCAAGCAACTCTATTTGGACTACGCCGTCACGCTGGACGCCAACCTCGACGTATCCGGCTTCCTCTGGACACCGGTGGGCGACAGCCATGGAAACGGCTTCACCGGAAACTTTGACGGGCAGGGACACAGCATCTCCGCGCTGACGGTAAACCTGACCACCGACGACTATGGCGGCTTGTTCGGGAAATTGTATACCAATGGCACCGTCAAAAATGTCAGCATTGCCTCCGGCAGTATCACGGTGAAGTGTCCAACCTCGGCCTACGCGGGCGGCATTGCGGGATACAGCTATTACAGCACCATTCTGAACTGCGAAAACCATGCCGCCATTACCGCCCAGACGACCGGCAGCCCCGACACAAACACCACCCACGCCGGCGGTCTCGTGGGCTATGCCGGTATGTCTTCCACCGTTGAAAACGCCCTGAATACCGGCGCGATCTACGCCATCACCAACAGCACCACAGCCTATATCGACGCGGGCGGCATCAGCGGTTACAGTTACATGAACGCCAAAATTTCCAACTGCTACAACACTGGCGCGATCTCCGCCACCGGCGGGGCTTCCGCCTATGCAGGCGGCTTGGCGGGCGCTTTATTCGGCGCAAAGGTTTCCAACAGCTACTATCGCTCCAACAGCTGCGCGGTGGGCGTTCAAGTCTCCTACATGACCAGCACGATCACCGGCTGCGGCACGTTCGCGGACAACACCGGGGACTTGACTGCCGGGACGGCGGCGCAGTTTTTGTATCAGGCCCAGACCCTTGGCCACGGAGAAGACCTGCTGACCGCGCTCAACGGCTATGTAACTGCCAATTCCGGCAAGGGCTATGCCACATGGACGGCGGACAGCGCGGGCAGTCCCGCCAACGGCGGCTATCCGGTGCTGTCTGCAAGCCCGGAGCCCGCACCCGGGCCCGGCCTGAAGGTCACAGGAGACGCCAACGGCTACACCTATGAGGACGGCGTGCTTACCTTTACGGCGGCAGGAGAATACACTGTTTCCATGGCGGACGGCGTGGCGGAGACCCATGACCGCATCGCCGTGGACCGCAGTGCCGGGCAAAACACCGTGACCCTGAATCTGAAAGGGGTGCATATCACCGCCCCGGCGGGGGAGAACGCGCTTACCCTCGCGTACACCAATTCCATCAACATCCTCGCCGACAGCTCTCTCACCGGCGGCGACAGCGCAGACAATACCTCCAACGGCGGCTACGCCGTGGGGGGCGTGGGAGGCTCTGTGATTCTGCGCGGCAATGGAACCCTCACCGCCACCGGCGGAGCCGCGACGGGCAGCGGCAAAGGCGGAGTCGCAATGGGTGGTAATTTTGCCATAGACCCCAACAGCGCGGTCAGCCTGAACGCCACCGGCGGAGCCAGCGCCAGTGGCACGCCGGGCAAGGCCGCTGACACCGCCACCATTCTGGCCTCCCGGGTGATGCTGGGCGACAGTCAAAGCGAAATGAAGCTACTCACAAAGATGAGTCCGGAATCAGCCGACTATCAGCGCCGGTATCTCACCGCTCAGCCAATGCCCACGGTCAGCGAATATCTCGCCGCCCACTCGGCGACGGCGGGAACGGACTACGCACTGGATACCGGCAAGAAGACGCTGACCATCAAAACCGTCAGCGGTGCGGCGTGGTGGAGCGTCAACAGTGCAAGCTATCTGGACTACGCGGTGAAGCTGGACACCGATCTCGACCTGTTCGACTTCCTCTGGAGCCCGGTGGGTGCGAACGCAAACGCCCCCTTCATCGGGACGTTTGACGGGCAGAACCACCGCCTTTTCAACCTGTCGATTCGGGCGAAGGGCGAGTATACCGGATTGTTCGGCTGTGTGAAGAACGCAAAAATTCAAAACCTGTGCATTGCCTCCGGTAAAATATTTGACGTTTACAGAGATGTGGAGACCTACGTCGGTTCTGTGGCGGGCTGCGCAGAGGGCAGCACTATTGTCAACTGCGGCAACCGGGCCGCGATCAGTGCATTCTGCCTGCAGACCTCCACTCAGAATGCCTTTACAGGCGGTCTGGTGGGCAAGATGCGGGACAATACCGGCGTGATCGCCAACAGCTACAACACCGGCGTTCTAGGTCAGTCTTTTGGGGGCTGGATGCAGATGGGCGGCATTGTGGGCGACGACGGCGGCAGCAAGGTTCTCAACTGCTACAGCGCCGGAAGGCAGTATAACGCCGTGTACCTACAGAGTTCTACGAAACATATGGGCGGCATCACAGGCAGAACCGCAAGCAAAAACGCGGAGAACATTCAGGGATGCTACTATTATCGCAATCAGTCGAACTGGACCTATGACGCGATGGCCGGACTTGAGCTGAAGCCGATTGCGGAGATGCAGGCTGCGGTGAGCAGTCTCAACGCCTATGTGGCTCAGAATCCCGGCAATGGCTACGCCACATGGCTGGCGGACAGCGTGAACACGCCCGTCAACAGCGGCTTCCCCGTGCTGCCCACGGCGGGCTCCAGCTCCGGCGACCCCAGCGCGCCCCCCACCCTCTCGGCGGCGGAATACCTGCTGCAGCACCCGGCGGTGGACGGCACGGACTACGCGCTAAATACATCCGCACATACGCTGGTCATCAAAACCGCCGAGGGCGCGGCGTGGTGGAGCGCCAACGGCAACTCCGCCGACTACAAGGGCTTCCAAAGCTACACCATCGTGCTGGAAAACGACCTCGACCTGTCCGGTTTTTTGTGGACGCCAGTGGGCAGCGAAAGCAGACCCGTCACCGCCGCCACCTTTGACGGGATGGGACACCGCATTTCCAATCTGACGGTGGATATGCAATCCAGCTCGGCGGCCTACGCCGGACTGTTCGGCAAGGTCGTTGGCGCGACCATTCGCAATCTGGGGCTGGTGAACGTCAACATTGCCGTCACCGCCACCTCCACCTCCACTGCTACGGATCCCAAACAGTACGGCCTCGCAGGCGGCGTGGCGGGCTACGCCCTGAGCAGCACGATTTACAACTGCTTTGTCACCGGTAGCGTCGCCGCCACCTCCGCCAAGACCTGCGCCGTCGCAGGCGGTCTGGTGGGCTTTGCCGACAGCTCCGGCGGCAAGCTGGCGGTGGACAACTGTTACAGCGCCGCCAGCGTCTCCGCAAATGGCGCAAACAGCGCGTCTTCCTACGGCGGCGGCATCGCGGGTCGCATTTTCACGTCCAACGCCGTCAACGTCGCCACGGACAGCTTCTCCCTGACCGGCTCCGTCACTGCGGGCGGCGGCGGCAACCTCAGCAGGGACGGAAGAGTGTCGACGGCGGAGGAGATGAAGTCCCCCGGCGAGCTGGGCACGGGGATGATGGCAAACCTGAACAAATGGGCGACCGAAAACGGCGCGGACTACGCCGGGTGGAAGCTGGACGGCACGGTCAACAGCGGCTATCCCATTCTGATTTCCATGAACGACGCACCCTCCGGCCTCCCCACCGCGGAGGAATACCTCGAAAGCCACCCGGCGGCCGACGGCACGGACTACGTGCTGACCTGCGATGCGCTGCCGTCGCTGGGCGGAACACTGGCCATCAAAACCGCCAGCGGCGCAGCGTGGTGGAGCGTCAACGGAAGCAAATATGAAAACAGTCTTCTCACCGTCACGCTGGAGAACAACCTCGACCTGTCCGGCTTCCTGTGGACGCCGGTGGGTGTGCACGACGCTCCCTTTGGCGGCGGCCTTGACGGCAAGGGGCACAGCATCACGGGACTAACCGTGGACGTGAAGCCCACCGTCGGCACGGCCTACGCCGGATTGCTGGGCGAAGCCAGCGGCGGCGGGGTGTGGAATCTGGGTCTGATCAACGTCAACATCCGAGCCAGCTCCACGGCCAGCTCCACGACCGGCTCTAGCTGCGTCGCCCGCGCGGGCGGCGTGGTGGGCTACGGCTATCTCGGCTTCTCCACCAGAAACTGCTTTGTGACCGGTAGCGTCTCCGCCACGGCAACCAAGGCTAAGGCCGCAGCGGGCGGCATCGCGGGCATGGCGGAGCCCGCGGATAATCAGTTTATCAACTGCTACACCGCATGCGACATCACCTCCACCGGCAGTACGGGAGGCTATCTGGGCGGCATTGCGGGCTACTACCCAACCGAGCTTTCGCAAGACGCCTTCACAGGAAACATCTTCACCCTCGACACCACCGCCACCGACTCCAAGGGCCTCAATCACCTGAACGGAAAGTCTCTGACCGCGGGGGAGATGAAGGTACTCAGCAACGATGGCACGGCGATGCTGGAGCTCCTGAACGAATGGGTGACTCAACAAGGCTCTCCGTACATCGGCTGGAAGCTGAACGCGACCGTCAACAAAGGCTTTCCCATTCTGAACCTTACCAGCAGCGGCGGCTCCGGCGCGACCACGGTCTACACCGTCTTCTTTAACGCAAACGGCGGCACGGTTTCTCCCGCCCTCGCAACCACCCATGCCAGCGGCATTCTCACCGGCCCCCTGCCCACCCCCACCCGGGACGGATATGCCTTTGCTGGGTGGTTCACCGCCGCCAGCGGCGGCACAGAGGTCGGCCTTACCACTGTGTTTTCCGCCAACGCTACCGTCTATGCCCACTGGAAGCAGACCTTCGCCGTGGGCGGCACGGTGAACGGCGGCGACAACCAGCCCGTGGCGGGCGCGCAGGTCAAGCTGGTGCGGGGCCGCACGGAGGTGCAGAGCACGACTACCGACGCGCAGGGCGCGTACAGCTTCGCCGACGTGCCCGTGGGGGCCTATAACGTGGTGGCCAGTAAGGACGGTAAAACAGTCACGCTGCTCATCAACGTGGTCAGCGCGAACCTCACGGAGCAAAACCTCACCATGCCCAGCCAGCGCAAGAACTCTGTGCTGGAGGTCGGAGCCAACACACCGGACGCGGTGGTAGGCGGTCTGGACAAGATCGCCGAAGGTTCCGCGCTGGAGCCCGGAAGCACCAGCATCACCATCAAGCTGACGGTGCAGCGCAAGGAGGAAGGCGACGCGGCCAATGCCGGCGCACTGAAAACGCTGGCTGGCAGCAAAACCGTGAGCGACTTTCTGGACCTCTTTCTTTCCAAAATCGTGGAGGGCGTAAGCGCAGGGGTTACGGATATCGGCAGCGCCAACGCCACGGTGCTGGAGATCGTCATCCCCTATGACTTCACAGGCAAAACCGACGTAGCAGTCTACCGTTACCACGGCGAGGCCCAAGCGCTGCGTGCACTTTCCAGTCGTCCGTCGGCTGAGGCAGGCGCGGACCAGACCTTCTTCGCCGACAGCGCCAACAGCCTCCTCTATGTCTACGCATCCAAGTTCTCCACCTACGCCGTAGCCTACGCCACCGGCAGCGGCTCCGGGAACAATGGTTCCGGCGGCAGTGGCGGGTCCTCCTCCTGCGGCTCCGGGACCTATGCCCCCACAGTCAACAACGGCGGGCACGGAACCGTCACGGTCACCCCCCAGATTCCCACCGCGGGCGCACAGGTGGACATCACCGTCAAGCCCGACAGCGGGTACAACGTGGGTAAGGTCACCGTCACCGACGCCAACGGCAAGCCTGTGCCCGTCACCGACAAGGGCAACAACACCTATACTTATACCCAGCCCAGCAGTGGCAAGGTCACCGTCACCGTCACGTATCAGCAGATGAGTGCGCTGCCCTTCACCGACGTGAATGCCGGGGACTGGTTCTATGAGGGCGTGAAGCATGTGTACGAGGCGGGCCTCATGAACGGCACGTCCGACAGCACCTTCAGTCCCTATCGCAGCACCAGCCGAGGTATGATTATCACCATTCTCTGGCGGCTGGAGGGTCAGCCTACAACAGCCAAGGCGGCGAACTTCGCTGATGTTCCCGCAGGGAAATATTACACCGAGGCCGTTGCATGGGGCGTGGAAAACAGCATCGTTAACGGCTATGGCAACGGAAATTACGGCCCGGACGATTTGATTACCCGCCAGCAGTTGGTGGCCATTCTCTATCGCTATGCCCAGTACAAGGGAATGGATGTGACCACTAAGGGCAACCTGACCGCATTTTCCGACCAGCCGTCCGCTTGGGCGCTGGAGGCGGTACAGTGGGGCGTTGGCGCGAGCATCATCTCCGGTCGGAGCGACGGCACGCTGAATCCCCGGGGGAATGCCACCCGCGCGGAGGTTGCCGTCATTCTCACCCGCTTTGACGGTTTGTCTTGACCAAGCAAACGTCGCGGCGGCTTCGCCGCCCCTCAGCAGCCACCCTACACAGCACGCAAGGCCCGGATTCTCTTTCGAGAATCCGGGCCTTGCGCTTGTCCGTGTGTACTTTAAGAATTCCTGTGATGCAATCCAATCATTTTTTGAACATGAAGGTTAATCGTACTTTGAATATCCTGCCACTATATCGAAATATATGTATGAACCACTAAGCGGCGGCGTACAACCAGAGTCAATGGCTGCAATGGAACTACTACATTTACCTATAAATTTCCTGTTCAAAATACATCTGCGCGGTATCGCGATGGTATGGCGGCCTTTACTATGATGCCGGTTATGGAGAAACGGGCTACAGACTAATTGGGGCGGTTGTTCTAAAATACACAGGAGCGGCGCAATCCAAGCTGAAAGAAGGAATTCAATATGGAAGCATTAAATCGATTACATGAACAATCTGCAATGCTCCATGGCACATCGCAGAAACCAAGACACAGTGAACAATTTTCAAAATTTATAACCAAGGGCTGTTCAATAAAATAGGCTCCTTTTCTAGTAACAGTGCCGTAGGTATTCAAGAACTCGCAGAAAATATAATCCCCAAAAAAGCATCTGTGGCTACATCTATGATGAAGCCAGAGGCAACCCTAATATCAATATTGTTGCCGGAACTACGTGGGAAATTCTCTCTATAGCTTTTGAATGACCTCTTTGCGGCGCTGGCAAAGAAGGCTTTTCGGCACAAAGTTAAACATAAACCAGCAACCGCACATTCTTCGGTTACTTATGGAACAGCGGGAGCCTAGCGTTTCACCCTCTTTCCCTAAATGCATCAGCTTCTCTTGGGCCTCAAACAGGTGAAAGTAGGCGCCACGTTTCTGCATGAGTTCTGCATGTGTCCCCTGCTCGGCCAGCACCCCCTGCTGCAAAAAGGCAATATAATCGGACTCCACCGCGTTGGCAAGCCGATGGGAGATAAACAAAATCGTATGACTTCCCTTCAGTGAGTGAATCACACCCATAATAGCTTCTTCGCTTTCTACATCAATATTGGAGGTAGCCTCATCAAAGATATAGATAGGGCTGTCCTTCAGCAGTGCACGAGCCATTGCCAGACGCTGCCGCTGGCCGCCAGAGAGATTGACCGCACGTTCCGAAAGCTTCATAGAAAGCCCGCCCTGCCCGTTGACAAAATCCAATAGATTGACCCGGCGAAGAACATCCTTTAACTCTTCGTCCGTGGCATCAGCCTTTCCCTCCCTCAGCGTCTGATAGACACTTCCGCCAAACAGATAGCTGTTGCTTGAAACCACTGTAATCAGTTCTCGTATACTTTCACCCGCAGCGTTCCGTAACTCTACGCTGCCGATCATAATGCTGCCCTCATACCCGGGACGCATTCCGGAGATCAGCGCGGAAAGGGTCGATTTACCGCAGCCAGATACCCCGCATAGTGAGACGAAGCTGCCCTGTGGAATGCTTAAGTTGATGCTGGAGAGAGTCTCCTTTTTTCCGTCATAGGAGAAACTTACATCCCGGACTGTGATACCGCCTGCTTCTACACGCTGTGTTCCATCCTCCATTTCCGGGAGGTCAAATAGACGGAACATCCGGTCAGCGGCACTCATACCATTCATGGCTACATGAAATAAGCTGCCCAGCGCCCGCATGGCGAGGAAAAACTCACTGGAAAGCAGAATCATTGCCACTGCCTGCCCCATTGCCACTTGGCCTAGCAAAAAAGCCCGACCTGTGAGAATCCCCCCTAAGGCTGTGCCACCGTAAGCTACCAGATCCATCATGGTATAATAGCTGGTGATCACAGCACCAGTATAAACACCGGTATCTACCGCCATGGCCGGAACTGCCAACAGGCTTCCCAAAACTGCCATACAGACAGCCCAAATACCTATCTGTTTGCGCTTCATTTTATTGTACCCTTTCCGCTCAAAGCTTTCTGTTTCTATTGGAACGGTTTATGGAAACCGTACATCTTCGTAAAACCACAGTTCTTGCAAAGACTGTATAGGTCTGTTTTCACCAGCCCCGCTGCCCCTGACGCCAAGATGCTCTCCTTGCGCTCCCCCAGCATCGCGAACAGCAAGAGGTATCCATTTTGCACACTGTACCTGTATCCGTGGAAACTACTGTATTTTGCGGTTGAATGGCGTTATTTCACGTCATTCAAATATCGGCACAGCATCGCCGCCACCTGCGCCCGGGTTGCATGACTGGCAGGGGACAAAGTGGTGGTGCCGGTACCGCCCACCACACCAACAGCGTTGGCCCAGGCGACTGCATCCTTGGCCCATGGGGAAACCTGACCGACATCCGTAAATCCGGAGATATCCGCGCCCGCCACAGGCACGCTGCCCAGACTGTGCGTGCGGTAGATCATGGTCGCCAGTTCTTCGCGGGTGACATGGGCAGTCGGATCAAACGTCTTGTATCCGCCAATGACACCATTTTCATAGCCCCAAGCCGCGGCAGTCTCATACCACGCACCTTTGGGAACGTTGTCAAGACTCGCCGGCACAGTCACGGCAGGAGCACCGGCCATGCGGTGCAAAACCACGATCACCATGGCGTTGGTCATTTTTCCATCCGGTGAAAAGGTAGTGGCACTGGTTCCCTTGAACAATCCTGCGGATACCGCTTGGTTGATGTAGTTCTTCGCCCAGTAAGTGTCGGGCACATCGCTGAAAGAGGTTCCCTCTGGAAAAGATTCCGTATTTATGGCTGTGCCGCCAGAGACGGCAAAAAGCCCCAGCTTGGTCGTCATAATGGTGTACCCGTTATCTCCCGCAGTTCCCCGCAAAACGGTCTTGCTGCCATCGGCATTGATGCGATACATAGACACATTCCCGGAATAGGGAAAAATGACCTCCACCGCACCGTAAGGATTCACCTCCGCAGCGCCATCAACGAGCTTCAACTCAAACAGGAAAAAATCAGAGGTTACCCCGGCAAGCGCTGTCTGAGCCAGCTGATATTTGCTGCCGGAGGCAGCACGAGATGCGGAAAAGCGTGTATTCTCCCGCACCTTGGAGGTGTCGGCGTTCAGGGTAATTCCGGTGCTGCTATCCCGGAGCACCACATTGGCGATACTGCCGCTGGACATCGTATTATTCGGTACAATCTGTGCTAAGTTGGTGGACGCAGTCCGATTCCAGTCGATACGCAGCCGGGCGTCCAGATATCCGGTGCCCACCACAACATCCATAGGCGTATAGGGTACGCTCATTTTAACCGGGATGAACTCCACCCCGGTTTTGGTAAGATAGCTTGGCAGCGTGATTTCAAAGCTGGAGAGATAAGTCACCGTATGGTTTGTGTCATCGTATTTCGTTCCCGTATCCACCGTATTGGTTGATAGCACCTTTACGTCCACAAAATTTCCCTTCCCGGTGGTATCATATTGGGCTGCCACAATAGCGGACTGATACCCACTGACGCTGACGGAGTTGGTAGCGATCTGCAGGGTATTCGCCGCCGGGTTGTACAGCGCCTGTCCATTATGATCCGTTGCCACATTGCCCATAGACGCCTGATTTGAAACAGCGTTCCACAGGTCAATTTTTACAAGCCGGCTACTCTCCACCGCTTGGGCTGGGACAGCGGCCAAACCGCATAGCAAAGCACAGGACAGCAAGGCTGAGATTGCTTTTTTTAAGGTTTTCATCATAACCGGTTCCTCCTGATATTCATTTATCAACGTGGGGTGTCCCATACAAACCACGATTGAACCCAGCACCGAGGTCGTGGGCTCAATCGCCGGTCTGCGGTGGATTTCACAAAATCCGCCAAAAGCTGTCCCGGTATTTAGGACAGCTCTCGGCCGATTCCCTACAATGCTTGAAGGTTTGATAATTTACTTCCCGAACTTTTCTGCAAAGCGCTGGAGGATAACCGCTGCCTGAGCGCGGGTTGCTGTTCCCTTTGGCGTCAGCGTTGCAGCGCTGGTGCCGCTGATGATCCCACTGCCCACTGCCCATTGCATGGCATCGCCAGCATAGTTTCCAACGTGTTCAAGATCCATGTAGCCCTTCAGATCGGCGCGGACCGCGACATCATACTTTTTGTAAGCTGCATAGCGGTGCAAAATCACAGCCAGCTGCTCACGGGTAATAACATCGCTCACACCAAAGCTGCCGTCGGGATAGCCGCTCACAATGCCGCTGGTTTTGGCCCAGATCACCGCCTTTTCATAGTACGCGCCGGCAACTACATCGCTGAAGCCACTGCTTTCCTTCACTTCTGTCTGTCCATCCAGCCGATACAATACCGCAACCAACTGCGCCCGCGTCATATTGGCGTTGGGCGTGAAGGTGGTGCCACTGGTACCGCCGAACAGTTTGTTTTGCACCACATAGTGTACCGCGTCATAGAACCAGTCGCTTTCCCTAACATCCGTAAAAGGATTGGTCCAAAGTTGGCTTTCGTCATAAGCAATCATGTACACTGAGAAACGAGACGTGGTAAAGCTGATGGTTTTGTTGGATGTCTTATAGGTGCTGGGGAATTTCTCTGTCTTTCCATCATCGGCCACTCTGCGAACCACCAGCCCTTGCGCCTTTTCGCCAGTCTGCAAGGTATACGGCAGGGTCACGGTGATCTTGCCGGTACCAAAATCAGCAATGACGTTCTTCCCTGCCGTCACTGTCAGCTTGAACACCGGCCGATTACCCACAGCAGCTTTCTGCGCAACCGAGAGGTCGGATATCTTGGCCTTATCCAGCGCGATTTGCACGTTGGAAGTCCCCGCTGCTTTGGAAATCGCTTTCAGCGCTGCCTCGTCCAGCGCAGCAGTAATTCCGTCGCTCGCATTCTCCACAGTCAAGCCGCCCTTGCCGATATAGTCGGACAGCTTGGAAGGGCTGATGCTGGAGCCGGATTTCACTACAGCCCCCGTCTGAACGATCTGAGGCACTCCCTTGTTCAGTTTGCCGACGGCAGCATCCGCTGCGCTACCTCCTTTCTCGGCGGCGTTCCAGCGGAAAGTCAGAATAGCGTCCTGTTGTCCGGCACCAATCGAGGGGTCGTTCATAGCGTCCACATTGACGCGGATATATACAGCGTCGCTGGGAGCGCCGTCAACCGTAAATGTGGCAGTACGCGGAAAAGTAGCTGTTTTACCCTTCAAATCCTTATCTTGATACTCTGTATAGTCCGCTCTTGC
Source organism: Oscillibacter ruminantium GH1 (assembly GCF_000307265.1). GTDB lineage: Bacteria > Bacillota > Clostridia > Oscillospirales > Oscillospiraceae > Oscillibacter > Oscillibacter ruminantium. The sequence continues at coordinate 31,693 of NZ_DF158900.1, read as the reverse complement.
CATATCCTTTGGATAATCTGTGTAGTACCACAGATCCAACAAATGGCCGTAGAGCCCCTTGAGTTTCATTCCCTGGAAGGTCAGGGTATAGGTTACGTTGTTGTCTGCAACCTTTGCCAGCGCATACCCAGCCACGGCGCCATTCGCCATGGAGGCTCCACCGGTAGAAATGTTTTTGATGTAAATTGGCACGGACCATGTTCCTTTGGTAATCCCGGCCTGAGGAAGCTCCGGATTAACTGCACCCTCGGCATCCGTCTTCTGATATCGAGTGCTGAGCGCCCAAGTTGAGCAGTGGTTTGTACTCCACACTGAGATACCACCGGACGTAGAGGTGGTAGTGCGTTCAGCAATCTTGTCATTGCTGATATAGTACGCATAAACAATTGTACCGGCAGTCAGATCTCCAGTGGGAATACTGAGCATCATGGTTCCTTTGTTGAATACCACCGGGCTGCTATCGCTTGTCTTATTGAGGGTAACATCCACGCAGGCCACCGTTTTTTTCACTGCGGTAGTGGCAGCTTTTTTCACCGTGAGCGTCACAGCGCCGACATCCTTAATTTGGGCAAGCGCCTCAACACTCAACTGTGCATCACCCATATCCGTCTTGATGGTCACGGATTTGTTCGCTCCGGCCAGTGCCGTCAAGGTATCTGCCGCTATATTGACCACTGCGTCGGTAATCGCGGTCCCGCTTGCATTGGATTTTGCGTCAACCGTGATATTCCCTTCACCAACGGCCACTTTATCTGAGCCGCCTGCAGTAAGCAGCGCAGTTCCAGAAACGGTGGCGGTAGCGGCAACTCCATCCGTGGTGGTCAGCACTTCGACCTTCGCCTTGTCGGAAACGGTCACGGTGATGTGCTTCACCAGCGGGGATTTGTCCGCTTTGGTGGCTGTAACCGTAATCGTCGCGGTACCGGGCTCCACCGCTATCACAGTAATCGTCCCATTTTGAATATTGGCCGCAGCAACGCCGGCCTGATCGCTCTCCGCTGCAATGGACCAGCCCTCAGTCCCAATGACTTTTGCGGCAATTCCTTGTGTTCCGCCCTTCGCCAGTGTTACCGCGCTGTCGCTGAGGGACAGGGTATCCTGCACATCAACCGCTTTCAGCGTACTGTACTTGATATACATGACGACAGGCTGATCGCCCACGCTTCCGCCATCTTCCGAGCGCATCATATCCACGCCCACATAGCAGTAGATTTTGTTGTAATCACGGGCGCTTCCCATATACGGGAGCGCAATGCGGATCGCCGCGGGCCGAATCTCATTCTTTAGAGAGGGCGCTTCCGCAGGCGCTCCGGTAATGGGCGTAATGGTTCCGTTGGTAAGCGACACATTGTGATAGGACAAATATTCCGCTTCCGTCATGTAGGCCCCGTCACCTGAGTGGCTGATCACGTTCGTTTGAGCTTCTTCGGGCGTGTTCCCATGGAACGTCCAGAACTGCATCAAAGAACCCCAGAAGCCCATCTGCATGATCGGCTTAAAATCCGCGCGCAGGTGACCCTTGCCATCCTTGACTACCAGTTTGGCGACGGAATTCACTGCGCCGTTTGCCATGGATAGCTCTGTCCTGCCATACATCCGCATCTCAACATTGACTTCATAAATGCCATCCGCCAATTGAGACACATCTACGCCGCTCTCTGCCTGCGCGGTCATTTCCATCGACGCCTTATTTAAGGCGCGAGTGAAATAATCAATCTCATTTTGGTTCGCGTTTTGATTCTCCGGAATGGGCAAGGCCTTTTCGTAAGCCGCAGCAAAGGCGCTCCACAGTTCATCGTCGTATTTGCCCGCTTCGTTCCCTGCTGTATAGATCTCTTTTGCACCGCTGATTGCGGTGTTTAAATTATCCAGGTATTGATAGCCCCATTCTTTATTCCCAATCATCTGCTTCAAATCAGCAGCTTTCGCAAGGGGATAATAGCCCGCGTATGTACCCTCTGCAAGAGGGGTCACGCCCTGCACCATTCCCTCCGGATAGGTAACGTAGGTGCTGTTCGGCGCGACTGGGATCGAATTTTCCGGATATTTGCAATACGCGCCATCTTCAATCTTGATTTTGACGAACTCCTTCGCCGCTTGCTCCTTCAGATTTACCATAACCGCATTGACACCGGCAAGGCTTGCCCCAGCGCCTACGGTAACCTGAAACTCCTTGGGCACACCCCAACTCTCAACCCCGATTGCCGGACCCTTTTGCGACACCAGTTTTGCTGTTCCGTCTATTTTTATGATTTGTGTGCTATTCCAGCTATGGCTCAAGTATAACGCCGGTCCCGAGGTGGTGGATAAGGTGCCGCCGGAAATATGAACGCCCACTTCTCCTTCTGCAAGCGGCGTACCGCCTCCATCATAAGACACCGCGCAAACCTTGTCTGTGAGCGCGGTAAGGGTGTCAGTATTGCGAATTTCCCCGCCTGTCATCAAAAACGGGACACCACCGGCCACAATAACCACACCGATAGGACTGGGCGCTTCGATGAGTCCGCCCTTCATCACAAACCTTCCCAGGGCGGATACCCCTCCGTATAGGGCGCCGTCTTCTATGGTAACCTCCGCAAACTGCGCGAAACCAAGCACGTATCCCGACCTGCCCGTCTGGACATCCGTGCTTCGTACGGTTCCGCCCTTCATCACAAAGTTGACGTCGCACTCCGCCCCTTCCGGGAGAGGATAGCGCCCTGAACCAACCTGAATCGCGGTCCCATCATTTACCACGTCGATTGTACCGGTTTTTGCGTCAGAAGAGTCCTCCAGAGTAAAGGTCAAATTTCCCTCCACATAGATTCCGTAAGTGTTGTATGTTGTCGCCTTAGAGCGGATACGCAGGGTATGTCCCGCCAGATCCAGCGTGCAGGTGCGTCTGATTTCCATGGCGCTGCCCCAATCCGGAAGCTCACGGTCAATGGCAACGTCCCGCAGGAGGGTCAGCTTTATGTCAGTGCTGTCCTCTGCAATCCCGTTCATAGCGCTGGCAGCCTTGGAAACGTCCTCATATTGGACGGTAATTAGCTTCCCTCCGCCATTTCGATAGTTCAGAGACATGACATCGCCCCCGGGACCAACGCCGCCACCCTCTGCATCCAGCGTGGTAAACGCGCAGCGGGCCACATCACCGAGTGTCTGGGTTTCTCCGTAAAAAATCACAACATAAGCAATGTAGCTGGTCTTTGCGGCCAACTCAGAGATATTTACATGGGTGCTTGTGGATGTGCCACTCGTAAAGGCACCGTCCTGTGTCATTTGGCCCCCGGCCTTTACTTCCTCCGCCGTAGGCGCTGCTTCATTCGCGCCCTTCACCAGATAAAAAGCTACCGGATATCCGGAGGTTTCGTCGCTATTCGTAATCGTTAACTTAGCTCCCGTCTCTGTAATTTCAGAGACGGCAACCGCTGCGCCGGACGCCGGTGGCGCTTCTGTGGTAAACGCTGCACTGGCTACATTACTGAATTTCTCTGTTGCGGCATAATAAACCACTGCATAGGCGATGTACGCCGTCCCTGCAGTCAGTTCAGAAACGCTTACTGCTGTGGTGGCCACACCACCCGTGGTAAAGGCGTTATCCTGTGTTCCTGTTCCCCCGGTCTTCAGCTCCTCTGCCGTAGGCGCTGCTTCATCCGCACCCTTCACCAGATAAAAAGCTACCGGATATCCGGTAGTTTCGCCGCTATTCGTAATCGTTAACTTAGCTCCCGTCTCTGTAATTTCAGAGACGGCAACCGCCGTGCCGGAGGAACTCGCCCCTTCTTCTCCACTCTCCAGCGCCAAAGCAGGCGCTGTCATACCCAAAAACATCGCTACGATCAGTACCATCGCGAGAATATCCCGCCACAGCCTGTGATTCTGACGAATTAAAAAACTCACCGCTTTTCTCCTTTCACATCAAAACTGCGGGCAGCGAAGCGTTGGAAGATTGCTCCGCTGCCCGCGCGTGCTATCGTTTTGTGATTGCCCTCGTTACGCAGAAACAGGCGTCAGCGCAATGACAAACGCAGGGGAAACGTGGGACATCCAGTAAGGATTAGACGTACCCACCTTGTAGAGATCGATTCTAGAGCTAGTCACTGCAAAACGCAGGTTTGTAGGCATGCTATTTGCCGTAATCGTCAGCGTTGCCGAGGGGTATGTAATGGTATTGGGCGTAACAATGCCCGTCGCACCAGAAAGCACAACGCTTTTCAAATATCCGTCAGCGGTAAACATCCCCATGGCCGTGTAATTATAGATGGGCTTGATCGGAATATCCACCCGGGCTTTTCCATCCGCTGCCGTCGTGACGGTCGCGTTCCCCGCCACAATACCGTTTGCCATGGAAATACTTGTGCCGTTCTTCTTATAAATTGTCACCTGATACGTTTCCGTCGTTTCGTTTGCCGTGTCAGCAGCGTTTGCAGAAACTGCCATTGCAAACATCATGGCGCACGCCATGAGCATCGCACCAAGCCTTTTGGAAATACTCTTAGATCGTGTCATTGTTTTTCTCCTTTCGTACTCACCGCACTTTAAGCGGCGGCATTCGGGTGGTTATATAACTCAGAAGCCCCGATATGAGGTCTGGTATCTTAAACTCCTGCCGGCCGGTCAGGAGAAAAAGATCAACTGGAAACTCCGCTTCGGAGGGGGGCAGTCTTGGTCAAATGTTAGATCCGACCATTTCATTTGGCAGTTTTTCAGCAGCAGTGCGCTTTCACCGATCAAGTTAAAGGAATCTAACTAAAGACCCAAAAATAGAGCCTTTTAAAATTCCTTGCTTTTCAAGTTATGCAGTGCTTCTCTCCTTTTAATCGGTTAGCTTATGCTAACCGATGCTTAATAAAAAACATTCTCGCTCATCAACTAATTCTTTTTATTTATTAGTTGATTCTGAGAATATTTTCCTCGCACTCGCATTTTATATTATCATCTTTCGTTTGTCAATACTTTCTCGCTATTCGACTCAACAAAAAGGCAGCAAGCAACGACCACCCCCTGTTGCTTGCTGCCTATATGACCAAAATCACTTCTGCTGAAAAACCCCAATCCAACTATCATAGGCGTTTCTAAGTATCTGTAAGAGCGTTTCCATCCCGCCTAACTTTTCAGCCATCTCCTCAAGTCGACGCACCTTATCCGCGCCGCCCAGACGATCCATATCTCTCACGGCACTTTGAACAGCATTCACTCCGCCGCGCATCTCCACTAGCTTATCCAGAGCAAGACTTTGCTCCTTTTGCCGCGCCAAAGCTTGGATTCCGCCCAACGAATCTACCAGATCCAGAAGCTTCTCCAAACTTTCCTCTCCACCGGCTCGGGACACCAATGCGCTTTTCCGCTCAATCCCCTCTATACCGCCAAGCCGCTCAATCGTGCTAATTATCTGTTCACTGGCCGTCAGGCCAATGCTTTTGCGATTTTCCTTCATCCGCTGGATCATTTCCCGTATAGCTTCCGGGGCCGGCGTGTCTCCCCCCATGAATTGGGACGCCATCTCCACGTGACCTTTTAATATTTGCATAGTCTGGTCGGTCAAGCCGTGCTCCATATGGCAGGCCTCCGCGTCCGCCTCTTCCAAGGGAACACCCAATCGGATGAGCCAGCTTTGAACCATCTGGTGCCGCTCTAGAATTTTTTTTGCTAAGGCCTCACCCTCCGGTGTGAATGTCAGGGATTGCTTATTCGATTTGCGCCCTCCCCGCCGTTCCAGCGGATGCAAGTAGCCGTTAACAGCAAGTTTATTCACCGCTGAATACGCGGTAGCGATATTCATCTCCAGTTCCTCTGCCAAGTCACTGACATAGGCATGGCCTCTTTTGAGCTGCAACAGCATGGCAGTTTTGAGCAGATCCTCGTCGGCCTGCCTGGATGCCTCTGCTCTCCGATTCATCTTTGCCATGTGTCTTGTTTCTCCTTTACCTTTTGGTTTGTAATCGTGAATTTATTCTATCCTTATAGTACTTATTTGTCAAACCACTCTGTACTAGGTATTTTTTGTGAGACACATGGCATTGAACGATATAGGCAGTCCCTCCTCTCGCACCTTTCCTTTCTATAATTTTCCCGTTTCTGAGTCTCCGCTTTCTGATCGTTTACCCAGTTCTTTTCACAGCCATTTCATGCACATAATGATCTTTCAACCATCTCAAGTATTACTGTTCTTCCTCTGGAATCCACGCCTGTCCAAACTTTGTATCACGAAATAGCGCTGTTAGCCCCGTAATTTGTTTTAGTCTAAGAATCTCGTCCTTGTCCATTCCAAGATGTTTTGCAATCCATTTATCGCTTCGTCCTATTTCATGTAGCTCTTTTATAATATTACTCATAAGATCCACATCGTGAGAACCACGAGCTCTGTTGTGGCGAATTGTGCTTGCCATACGTTGATCTAACGGTTTATCTATTACTATGACTGGAATCATCCCGTTTTCTCGGTCATAAATATCTGGATGCTCCATCATAACTCTATACCGATGGAAACCATCTACAATCACATATTTATCTTTTTTAATAGAATAATAGCACACGATGGGCTGCGTATAGCCGTCTTCCTTAATGCTATCATAGAGCAATCGCATTTCCGGTGGTGCCACTGCATTAGGGTTGTATGTGTTGGCGATAATTTTTTCTACCGGAACTGGAATCACATTATAAGCCGGGCTCTTAAACATCATTCCACCCCTCTACGCCTCTATATTTTCTTCGAATCAAATCAACCCTATCCTGCTCTCTGCGCCTTAACCCGAATCCCATAAATCTACATAGATGGTCATTTTTTAATATGCAATAGCACATACGTTTCCATGAGGGAATATCTTTTGTGCTCACAATGTCGTCCGTATCATCGGGTATCTTTTGCAAGAATATCACTCTTGATTTTTTGTCTAACGTGTAATTGGAAACGCCATTTCGCTCAATTTTATAACCTTTTTCCAATAACTCTTGAATTGCTTCTTCCGACAATCCCCCTCCCGTCTGATGCCAAAACTCCATCGAAGTTCTAAATTTTTTTATATAATTACTGCGGAGTCTAGGCGGCAGCGTATCCAGTAAAAACCTTGTATAAGACTCCCAAGTATATCCTTGCGGTAGAGTAATGCTGCGATACCCCATCGCCTTTGTTTTTCCGTAAATTGCTGCAAAGTTAGCCCCTTGTACACGGCCCACCAACTTCACCCACGTTTCAGGCTCCAGCACCCGGTAAAGATTCAGAGAGTCTTTCGCATAATCATTAAAGGGAGATGCCACACGCATTTGCCCCGGTTTTAAGCCGGCCTTGTAATATAAATCATATAATTTATTATATGGATAACCGAATTGGTAATATGCTGTCCATACATCTGAAGTTGACCAGTCATATAACGGTGATGCTGCCCACACGTCTTTAAATTGCTTAGATATCCAGCACTCACCCTTATAGCCATATTTTTTATTAAGAAAACCACTGTATCGCTGAAGCGATTCATCTGCGCGAATGCCAAGCAAACAAACGGTTTTTTTATCTTGATGAATCATTTTGTACCATCTACTAAATTGCTTGGCTAAATCCTCTTGTAGCATGCGGTACCGATATGTAAACATAGGATTGTTTTCTAAGCAAATTACATACGGCTTATCCGGAAGTTGTCTTACTCAAAGTTCCTTCCGTTTGTCGTCCCATGGGTACCAATACATTTGGTAACTACTCAGTGCCGTTCGTACTGCCATCGGCAAACAAACCCAATACGGCTCAATGTCCAACTGATATTTCTCAAAAACCTGTTCTACAAATTCTGTGGTTACATGATATTGTGCTTCAAAATCTTGGTGGAAAACCCCTATGCGCTGTGGTAAATGATTTTTTCTTTTATACTCCATAACCAGGTGCAACAACAGCGCGCTGTCTTTTCCTCCGCTGAAAGAAACATAAATATTGTCAAACTCCCGAAAGATAAAATCCAACCGTTTCTGAAACGCCTGATACACATTTATATTCAAATATCGTTTCTGCATGTGCACCTCCTTCAGCCGACATTTCCACCTAACATTTTCTACAACTACGGCAACCAACGCAATTTTTATTATATTTATAAGCATATCACGAATATAAGTATTTTCTCAACACATATACAACTATTTCATTATTTTGAATTGGAATCGCTTTTGATATTTGTTCAATACCACCAATTTATTTAAAAAATAGTAGAGTGGGCAGTATACCAAACTGCCCACTCTACTATTTTTCGATTTTTTATAACCTTCTTTTTAACACATAACCGTCAGATTGTTTCACTTTCTGATAAGGTACAATAAGTTGCGCAAATTCAAAGAGGTATGAAAAAGGACACGGTTTGCAGGTCTCTGTTAGAATGAAGCAACCACACCACCATTCTGAAAGGAGACAGCAAACCATGTCCGAGAAAATTGTACAGTTAAACGAGGAAGTAATCAAGGGGCACATCAAAGAATTAGTCCGTGGCAGCGTGGAAGAAACCCTCAACGGCCTGCTGGAGGCTGAAGCTGAGAAACTGACGCAAGCTGCCAAATACGAGCGCAGCGAGGAGCGTCAGGGCTACCGCAGCGGTCATTACAGCCGCAATTTCACCACCACTTCCGGGGACGTGAAACTGGAAGTACCCCGACTCAAAGGGATCTCTTTCGAGACCGCCATCATTGAGCGTTACCGCCGCAGAGAGAGCAGCGTGGAGGAAGCGCTCATCGAAATGTATCTCGCCGGCGTCTCTGTGCGCAGGGTGGAGGACATCACAGAAGCCCTCTGGGGCAGCAAGGTTTCCCCCTCCACCATCAGCGAACTGAACAAGAAAGCCTACGTCCATATTGAGGACTGGCGCAATCGCCCTTTGCAGGGCGGTAAGTGTCCGTATGTCTATGTAGACGGCAGCTACCTTCGCCGCAACTGGGGAGGAGAGTACGAAAATGTAGCAAATCTGGTGGCAATCGCAGTCAACGAGGACGGCTACCGTGAGGTTTTGGATGCTGCTGAGGGGATGAAAGAGGACAAGGCCAGTTGGGTCAGCTTTTTCCAGTGGCTCAAAGGCCGTGGCCTAGGCGGCGTTAAGCTCATCGTCGGCGACAAGTGTCTGGGCATGCTGGAGGCTGTAGGCGAGGTGTTCCCGGATGCTAAATACCAGCGCTGTGTAGTGCACTTCTACCGCAATGTTTTCTCCGCTGTGCCCAAATCCAAGGTGAAGCTCGTTGCCAAGATGCTCAAGGCGATCCACGCCCAGGAGAGCAAGAAGGCTGCCCGGGAGAAGGCCGCGGCTGTGGTAGTGGAACTGCGTGAGATGAAGCTCAGGGATGCCGCCAAAAAGATCGAGGACGGTGTAGAAGAAACCCTGACCTATGCGGATTTCCCCTTCCAGCATTGGACCCGCATCCGCACCCGCGTGGTGGGCTGCTTCCCGGACGGAAATTCCGCACTGATGCTAGTCTGTGCCCGCCTGCGTCATGTGGCCGGCACCCAGTGGGGCAACAAGAAATACATGAATATGGAGCACTTGGAGGCCATCTGCGAGGATGCCTCTGCTGCGGGCTAACGACTTTCTCTCAGAGACTGCAAACCAATTTGCGCATAATTCTTGACACTACCGATAGATCCGGCTGCCTATCAAATGTTACTCAAAAAAACACCGCCGCAGCTTCTAGCCACGGCGGTTGACAATCAAACATCGCTTTGGTAATTGTGTGCCCTTGGGACTAAAACTGCCCAAGGGCGCTTTTCTTGTTGATATTGGCGTTATTTTGGTGTATCCTAATTTTGGTAATTCAAACATACCGTTGTAGTCCCATTATAGCAATAATGAGAAACTAAATTATATGAAGGGATCAATAAAGATGGATAATGGCAATGACGAAATTTTTCTACTAAAGTGTACAGAGTGTGGCCAAGCTTTTTTCACGCAGGGGGAAAAGGAATTTTATGAGACCAAGGGGTTATCAATACCAAAGCGGTGTAAAGAATGTAGAGAGAAACGAAAACACTTTATCAAGAATAGTGCTTACATTGCACCGATTGATTCCCCTACGCAACAGGTATATGACGAAATAATAGAAAACTGGAGTATCGAATCAAAAAAGGAAAATAACGCTTACTTCTATAATGTAAAAGAGGTAGAGGCTATTACCTCTGGAAAAAAATCATATGTTATAGGCAGAAAAGGCAGTGGAAAAACGGCGATAGCTCAACATCTTTGCGAAATTGAAGCGAGTACGACTTTTTCAGATAAGTTAACATTTAAGAACTTCCCATTTAATTTGCTGTATTCGTTGGCAAACAACAGTGGATACACAACACCAAATCAATTCATTTCCATATGGAAATACCTTATTTTTTCGTATATATGCAAAAAAATGACTTGCAACGAAAATATTGATCGAAGTGTGAGAGATAAACTAATAGCATTATATGGGGATTCACCAGCAGAGTCGTTAACTCGCCTTATTGAGAAATGGACAAGCAAAGGATTCGGGGTTGAATTATTCGGTATTGGCTTCAATTATGAAAGAGAGAAGCAAAACTCAAGTACAACTTGGATAGATGCGATAGAGATATTGCAACAAGTTATTCTGAATTATTGGGACGAATCTAATTATTATATTGTTTTTGACGAGTTAGATGAAGATTATAAGGACTTTCCGTCGGAGCAAGAACGCGACAATTACATGAGTATGCTAACAAGTCTTTTCAAGGCGGTACAGGATGTGCGTAGTATTGTTGATCCTTATGGTAAGCATATTTTTCCGGTTGTGTTTCTCCGCAGCGATATTTATGCGCGTATAAAAGACTCTGATAAAAATAAATGGTATGAGTCTATTATTGATTTGGAGTGGAATACTGCAGAAATACAGAATATGCTTGCGCATAGACTCTGTGTTTCCTATAACATTCCTGATACTGATTTTTATTCAGTATGGAACCGTCTGTTTGAAATGAATATGGTTAGAATGGGTAACCGACAAACTCGAAAAATGCAAATCTACACATATATCGAGCGGAGTACAGAAATGCGACCAAGAGATTTTATCCAATATGTCAAAGAAGCGGCAACGTTGGCAAAGGCGCGTTCTGAAAAAATCATATCGGCACAATCCGTAAAAGATGCAGATGACGATTTTTCGGAATACTTAAAAAGAGAAACAATTGATGAATTATTTGCAGTTATTCCAGAGATCAATGAAATATTGGGTTTACTATCGACTATTAGAAAGCAGAGTTTTCAATTCGCCGACTTTGAAAGAGAGTATAATGCACTTGTAAAAAGGGGGTTGATTCCTCAAGGTGACGTAAGAAATATCTTGTTAAACCTTTTTGATGCCGGAGTAATTGGAAATCAACCTTCGATGAAAGGACAATCAATATTTAGATTTTCAAAAAAATCGCCACGGTTTAATTTTAACGAAACTATGATAGTTCATAGAGGATTGTACAAATCTTTACAGATATTTTGAGTTTCACAGTTTGTTTATACTGCTAAAGGAGAACCACAAGACTGTAAATCAACTATGCAGGAGATGCGGGAAACTTTGAAAAAATTGGTATATTGCGCAGTCTCTCCTCTAGCAATCTCAGAGTCGGAGACAATTATAAACGCAATAAATTTGGAATTTAGAGGAGACTCAATATGTTAGAGCTATTTCTTGGGATTGTCCCGGTGGATATTCTAAGATTTTAGTTGGCTGAGATACGCATCCGATCATCACTCTGAATTTGCCTAGCACTTATAATGTATCTTGCTTAAAAATCTAAGCATTTTCTTTAAGGAGTAACAGTAAATGGATGAGAACCATAAAGCTGCGCTACATCGCTTCTTTTCCATCGCGTCTGTTGTTTTTTTCGTTATTTACCTTGCCTTTATGACGATCTCACTTTTTTCATTTTCAGTTTCCATACTTGTTTTTTTATGTCTGATGCTTGTTCCGGTTTTTCTTTTAATTATACAGGATACCGTCAACACAAAAGCCGATGAGCTAGGAGATGTTGGAAGCTGGGGTTTTTTATCTCTTCCATCTTTTACAATGCTGATCGTCCTTTGCTATGCTGTAATGGTATACTATCTGCAATTCAAACAACTGGATGATATTCTTTGGGCTACTATTGGACTGTTTGATAGTATTCTTCTTGATAAATCGCTGCGTGCACTGCGCAAACTGAAACAAAATGAGGGCTAGTCTTGTATTCAAATAAGAAATATGCCGCGATTCTATATGGGACTTAATTACCTATTATGTTTAATACGAGACAAGCCCAAGGGGTATCCCTTGGGCTTGCAAGCAGCAAAGAAATTAGAAGTTAGTAGACTAGTACCACTATGCGAAGAAGGCTCAAACTGATTGTTTATAAAACAGGCCCATTCGTATTGGGTTTTCGGGCATGCTTGTAATTTGGACAGAGTACATAGTTTAACCACTGATTAAAACGGTCATCATTTTACCAGCAATTTCTATCTGTTATAGTTTTCCAAAGGTCATGGGTTGCATTATCCCTCCCAAATCAACTAACGTGGTGGAAGACGTTTCCGGAGCTCGAAGGCTCACCTTTTTTATTTGCAAATTTTCATAGGTATTAAAGTAATATTCTCCGCTGTTTGTATTTATCAAAGCTGTATACTGCGTGTAATCATCTGTTCCCCGGTCAGTCACAACGACACCTTTTGGAATAGATACACCCTTCATGATTTGAAAAAAAGAGGATATCGCGGCCTGGGAGCTTTCCGGTTGCGGAACATGCGATTTCAGGTATGCCACCCGTGCAAACCGTTCAGGCGAGGTATACCCGCCGGGCAAAGCTACTGTTCCCCCGGCCTGACCAAATGGCGACAGACGGACTCCGCCCCAGTCGATTTCCTCGATCTGCCGGGGAGTCGCTTCCATGTAGTTTCGCAAATTTGTCATATGCCACCGAAGGTCGGGACTGTTAGCCAGAACCCCCATTGGATTTGCAAAGAGCTCCGTGCCTCTTTCCGTCTGCTCAAGCACGATACATTGCCCGGTACTGTCCGTAACGATCCAATGCAGCGGCGCAACGGTCTGTGTCAGAGGATCTGTCATCCCGATAATACGGACACGGCTCATCTGAGCGCAAAAGTTCTCAGCCGACACGCAGTTTCCCAGAATGTAATGAAGAAAGTCATAGGACGCGACCTGTATTGCCGACGAATCCCACGCTGCGGTATCGTAACTGGCGTATCCGGCAAAGTAAAGCGCCGCAGCCGCCAATCCGTGCTCGTTGACCCCGTCAATAAAGCCGAGTATTCCGTCGACTTTCTGCCCCATTCCGATAAAGCTATAATGACCGCGCTCAAGTCTGCCGGTCACGGCATTTCTCCACTGGTAATTTCGGGGCACAAAATAAAAATGAGGATGAAGTTGATATGAAAAGTCCAGGGTTCTGCCAATAAAGTTTTCTCCTTGTACAGTCTGCAGCGTGATTGCTGTGCACATAGGTTTCATCCTCCCGCAACAATTGAATATAAGGCATACTATGCGAAATGTAGCCTTTATGATTTACAGGGATTTATGATATTTGAGTATTTAAGGAGGCCTGATATGATCAGGGCGATTTTGTTTGACCTTGAAAGTATCCTGCGGTGACGTGGGGACGGTTCTCATGTCACACAGGTTAAACTTGAATAAGCTAAATTCTTTATTAAATTTCTATTATGTTTATGATTTACCTAAAGTGCAAAGTTTAATTAGCCATTACGATTTTAATGGAAAAGGAGAATTTTAAATTGAATATTGAAATACGAGCGTATAAAGCTGCTGACGTCACCTCAATGATTGATGTCTGGAATGAAGTCGTTGAGGAGGGAATCGCATTTCCTCAAGAAGAGTTTCTGACTTTGGAAACCGGCAATGCCTTTTTTAGTTTACAGACATATTGCGCCGTAGCAGAAGATCGTGAAAGCAAAAAGATATATGGTCTATATATACTTCACCCCAATAATGAGGGAAGATGCGGTCATATATGTAATGCGAGTTATGCAGTCAGTTCCGAAAGTAGGGGACTACATATTGGCGAGAAGTTAGTAACGGATTGCCTTATTAAAGCCAAGCAGCATGAATTCAGAATTATGCAATTTAATGCTGTGGTCGCAACAAATACGCATGCAAGACATTTATATGAGAGGCTTGGCTTCAAGCAACTAGGGACTATTCCGGGTGGATTCCGTATGAAAGACGGTCATTATGAGGACATCTGCCCTTATTATCACCTTCTATAAGTTGAATGGCGCATTTTGAGTAAACTTGGCAAGCTCTCAGGGCGTTTGAATTTCGCAGTTTGTTTATGATATACAAGTTCAGAAACTCAATGATTAGTAAATTTATTAAGGAGAACATTATGAAAAAATTGGACGATAAATGTAAGATTGCTGTAATTCAGGCTGCTCCCATCATGTTTGATAAGGATGATTGTGTAGAAAAAGCAATTGACCTGATTCAAAAATCTGCTGGAGAGAATGCGGAGTTAATCGTATTTCCTGAATTGTTTATTCCTGGATATCCATACGGAATGACCTTTGGGTTTTCCGTTGGCAGCCGTAATGCTGATGGGCGCAAGGATTGGAAAATGTACTATGATAATTCCATTATTGTACCAGGTCAGGAAACCGCACGTATAGGTCAAGCCGCAAAAGAGGCACACGCTTATGTCAGTATCGGAGTATCGGAACGCGATGCTGTCACAGCGACACTTTATAACACAAACCTGCTTTTCTCACCAGATGGGGAATTAGTTGCCATTCACAGGAAACTAAAACCCACCGGTGCGGAGCGTGTTGTTTGGGGGGATGCAGACAAAGGATATTTCCCGATTGTAGATACTCCGTGGGGTGCTATGGGAAGCCTAATCTGTTGGGATAGTTATATGCCGCTGGCCCGTGTTGCCTTGTATCAAAAAGGTGTCACGCTCTACATTTCACCCAACACAAATGACAACGAGGAATGGCAGGCTACCATTCGCCATATCGCAATTGAAGGACACTGCTATTTCATAAATTGCAACATGTACTTTACAAAAGCAATGTATCCGCAGCAATTACACTGCCCGGATGAAATTGAAAAGCTCCCTGAAACCGTGTGCCGAGGCGGGAGTTGTATTATTGACCCATACGGACATTATGAAACAACGCCGGTATGGGACAAAGAAGAAATTATGTATGCAGAATTGGATATGCAAAAGGTCCCTATGAGCCGTATGGAATTTGATGTTTGTGGGCACTATGCAAGGCCGGATGTACTGGAGTTGACTATCCACGAATGAACAAGTTCGAATCCAAAATAGTCAATTTCGAAATTGAGTTTAACTTCGTCTAATGAGTAGAGAATTATCCGAGCATGGGCGCAAAAAAGAACGACACAGCAAAAACTGCGTCGCCCATGTTTGGATAATTCCATAGCACGAAACCGCGGTCGGGTTTCTGGCAGCTATGGGGAAAGCATTCATTTCGCTCCTCAAAGCATAGTGTTTCAGACACCTGAAAAGCGCGGTTTTCGGAAGAAGTCCTATCAATTCTTTCCTTTCTATGGTAGAATGGGTGCAGCAAAGCCAGCCTGCCCTTGGAGCAGACTTAAAAAGGCTTTGTAATTTAGCAGGCTGTGGGTGGTGCGAGTCCGGTTCGAAGCAGACCGCAAAAGCCGCAGTTTGGGCATTGAGAGGGCTTTCTGCCGAGGATCTTTTGGATGAGGGCCTCAGTGGAGAGCTTTTCTCTTTTTTCAGTGATGTGCCCGTCTGTACCTTGCAGATGTGCAGCTTCTTCTGCTTGCCACGACTGGATAGAAAACCGTAGTGCCGGATCTTCATAAATCCCGTCGGCAGGACGTGCATCAGAAAGCGCCGAATAAATTCTTCCGCTCTCAACGTCATGACTTTCCAGCGGCTGCCGTCCCGGTAGTCCCGCCATTTGAAAGAGACCTGTCCAGCTTCCAGCTTTAAGATTCGGTTATTGGAGATGGCGACGCGGTGCGTATAGCGTCCCAGATACTCCACCACGCAAGCCACATCTTTAAAAGGCGGTTTGCAGTAAACCACCCATTCTTTATGATAACACTCATTCAGCAAAGATGGTTCTATGCTGGGAAACTGCTGCTTAAGCAGCGCCAAAAACTTGCCTTGAAATTTTCTGGACAACACCTTCACTGGTATGAAGAACTTTTTCCGAGACGGAAGCCATTTGCCCAACTTGGAAAGACCGCCGCCCGGAACAATACAGTGTATGTGTGGGTGGAAGCAGAGATTCTGCCCCCACGTGTGGAGCACAGCGGCGTGTCCGGTGGCAGCACCGAGATATTTCTTGTCCGCGGATAACTCCTGTATCGTCTCGGCTACACAGCGAAAAAGCAGATTGTAACAAGCCTGCTGGTTCCGGTAAATCCATAGATTTAGCTCCTGCGGTACGGTGAATACCACATGAAAGTAGCCCACATTGAGCAGATTTCCCTTTTGCCCGTCAATCCAACGTTCTTTGGTGAGTGTCTGGCATTTCGGACAGTGCCGGTTACGGCACGAGTTGTAGGATGGCCTTTGGTATCCGCACTCCGGACAGTGATCCATGTGCCCTCCCAGTCTGGTCGTGCGGCAATTGAGAATAGAGTTCATCGCTTTATGTTGAGCCATGGATAGCCGATGACTTTGCCGGTAACCTTCCCCGTACTGCTCTAAAACATCTTGTACTTCAGGCATTTGATGACACCCTCGGTTTGCGGCCCCGCTTTTTAGGCAGCGAGTCCAACGGACTTTGAATCTGCTTGTTCATGTTGCCGATGTGAAGATAAAATGCAGTTGTTTGGATGAACGTATGACCAAGCAGTTCTTTGATTTGGCAGACTTCAGCACCAGATTCCAAGAGGTGTGTTGCAAAGCAGTGGCGTAAGGTGTGTACTGTGTAAGTATCTGGAAACCTCGCATTTTTGCAGCAGTTGCGAAAGACATTTTGAACTGAGCGCGTCGTTAATACTTTATGCCTCTGCTTTCTGAGATAAAACAAATACCCCTCGGGATGATTTGGTCGGTATTCTCTCCAATACTCTCGCAGCACTTCCAGATTGCGCTGGGAGAGCAGTGTATATCTGTCTTTGCCACCTTTTCCATGATGGACGAAGATTCTCATCTGATCGCTATCAATGTCTTGTACGCGAAGACGTGTTATTTCAGACAGACGCAATCCGGCACCGTATACGGTTTCAAACATAGCTCTGTCACTGAGACTGCCCATGCTGGAAAAGAAATGAGCAAGCTCTTCTTTGCTCATCAATGCCGGAAACTCCCGGTGTTCGCGCCGTCGATGAATTAGCTGGTAATTGAGGTTTCGCCCCAAAACAGCGCCGAAAATGAAGCGCAGTGCGCTGTTGCACACATTGACCGTTCCCGCGCTGTGTCCCGAATCCAACAGGTACAATAAGTACTCACGAATCTGAATTTCATTCATTTCTTCAATGGGTTGGTCATTGAAATACTTGAGGAACAGCTTGAGCCGGCCCAGATATGACTCAACTGTTTTGGGCGACAAACCTCGCAGTCGCACCTCATCGTAGGCTCGAGAAAAGACCTCTTCATTTGTCATGGAACCATCTCCTTAAAAGTGATGCTTCCATTGTACGGGATAAAGAGAAAACCTGCCGCATTTGCAGCAGGTTTAATAGAAGGAAAATTTTGGGTTTAGATACTACCGCGCTAGCGGTTTAGTGCTATGTTTAAGCCATGATGCTCAAGTGAACATCATGGCCAAGGGGTTGGCATTCACAGCGGCTTGCAACTGGCGGTCATCCACATGCGTATAAATTTCCGTGGTAGCAATGCTTTCATGACCAAGAATTTGCTGAAGAGATCGAATATCTACATGCCCGTACTTGTACATGAGTGTAGCTGCAGTGTGGCGAAGCTTATGCGTGGACAAACCTTCTGGATTGATGCCAGCGGCAACGATATGCTTTTTAACGACGTTTTGTATGGAACGTGTTGTAAGCCTGCCTCTATTCCTAGAGATAAACAGTGCATTACTATCGACCTTCAACGTGCTACGGATGGCAAGCCATTTTGCAAGTGATTGTTTAACGGCGGGTGTCAAATAAATTTTTCTCTCTTTATTTCCTTTGCCAATGATAGAGATAACATCGGAGTCAACCTGATCAATATTCAACGATGCTAACTCGGACAAACGCAAGGCGCAGTTGAGAAAAATAGTGATAATACAATCGTCACGAGCTGAGCAAGATTTTGCTTGTATCAGCAGGCGTACAGACTCTTCCAATGTCAATGTCCGTACATTTCGCTTGGGCAACTTTGGTGTCTCTAATTCTTCTGCTATGTTGTTGTCAATTAAGTGCACCTTTGTCTTGAGATACTTCCAGAATTGCCGCATGGAAACAATCTTTCGGTATCTGGTGCCTGGCGCTGCATTCAATGTTTCTTGACAATAGGCCAAAAAGGCATACATATCACCAAGGCGGATGGACCGGATGAAATCCAAGTCTGCAAAGCTAAAATCAGAGTGTGTATATCCCCTTGAATTAGCGATATAACAAAGGAATTGGAGCAGATCTAATCGGTACTCCGATATGGTATTTGGGCTTCGACCTTTGACGGTTATCAAGTATGCAAGGTATTGCTCAATGATGGGGCAGGATTTGTTTGACTGCATATAGTATCCCTCCTTGATTGGAGTCTTGACAATATGCAAAAGAAATAGACGCAGTAGTAGCATACTGGGAAGTAATAGTAAATAGAGAAATTCTCCGACGCGGCCAGTTTCTCCTTCTCACTGTCGAAGGCCTCCACCGCAAAGTACATAGACGACGATTACTTGATTTCTGCAATATATGTTCAGTTACGATACGATCTCCGCTTTGCCCGCGCTGGTTGAATATTCGCTCGTAGTTATCATTAACACCTCCACAGTTTTTGGGACGAAGCGACATTTGAGGTCATCGTGCCCAAAAATGATATAATGCCGCTCTTGCCACTTGACAAAACGGTGACAGACAGTACAATGAAAATAAGAAAAGCACCTTTATTTTACTCTCGGCTAATATCTATATTGCAGTTATCATCCTCTTGCGTCGAGCATGTTCCTTCTTCATCCATTGCCAAGTTTTTACTTGATGCCGCATTGCTTGAATCAAAAACACATTCTGAAAAAGTGAGGCTTTGCTATGCACTGCATTCGAAAGGTAATCGATGATTTGCTTTGGATTGGCGCCAGTGACCGCCAGCATCTTCATTTTGAGGCGGTCCTCCCCACCCCTAAAGGCATGTCATTTAACTCTTACTTGCTTCTGGATGAAAAAACCGTCCTGTTTGATACCGTAGACCGTGCGGTCCAGGCCCAGTTCTTCGAAAATCTGGAGTACGCACTTAACGGTCGCGCGCTGGACTATGTCTTTGTCCACCACATGGAGCCCGACCACGCCGCCACATTGGGTGACTTAATGCTCCGTCATCCGGAAGCCACTATTGTGTGCAGCGGAAAGTCCGTAAATATGATCCGCCAGTTTCACTGCACTGATCCAAAGAAAGTTGTCTTAGTCGACGAAGGAGACTCCCTTTCCACGGGGCGGCATCACTTCACCTTTTATAATGCTCCCATGGTTCACTGGCCTGAGGTAATCGTCAGCTACGACTCCACTGATCAAATTCTCTTTTCTGCCGATGCCTTTGGTACGTTTGGGGCGCTAAACGGAATTCTCTTCGCTGACGAGGTGGACTTCGACCGAAACTGGCTGGATGAGTCCCGGCGCTACTATACAAACGTTGTGGGCAAGTATGGTCCCCAGGTAATCTCTTTGTTGAACAAAGTCGTCAAGCTGGATATTCGGATGATTTGTCCGCTCCATGGTCCGATTTGGAGAAAAAATCTGGATTATATGCTGGATAAATACTCCAAGTGGGCCGCCTACGAGCCGGAGGTTCAGGGTGTTTTAATTGCGTTTGCCTCGGTCTACGGTGGGACCGAAGCCGCAGCCAACATTCTGGCCTGTCGGCTGGCAGAACTGGGGATTCCTGTCGACATGTACGATGTTTCGGTAACCCACTACTCTTATGTTCTGTCCGATCTGTTCAAGTACAGTCACATTGTCTTTGCCTCTACCACCTATAACAACGGCATCTTTATTTCCATGGAAAATCTGCTTCATGTCATGGCGCACCACAACCTGCAAAACCGAAAGGTGGCCCTGATTCAAAATGGCTCCTGGGCTCCATCCAGTGGAAAGCTGATGTCTCAGCTCCTATGCGAGATGAAGAATACAGAGGTTCTGGAGGCCCCCTTAACACTGAAATCCGCCTTGGCTCCCGGCCAGGATCAGGAACTCGAGGCGTTGGCCAAGGCTCTGGCTGCTTCCGTACACGGAGATACGCCCGCCCTCGTCGAGGACAATGAAGCGTCCAAACCCAAGGGCTTTGTCTGTAAGGTCTGTGGCTTTATTTATGAGGGAGATACCTTGCCGGACAATTTTGAATGTCCAATTTGCCATCGTCCTGCCAGTGATTTTGAGCCCCTAACCTGACAAAATAAAATACAAATAGAAAGGAGTCTTTTTATGAAGTATGTATGCGATATTTGTGGCTTCATCTATGACGAAGCTACCGAAGGTCCCATGCCCGACGACTACACCTGCCCTCTATGCGATGCCGATAAGAGCCACTTCAAGCCGGAAGAATAAACGATTGGCATGAAAAAGCAGGTCGTTTCCCTCTTTTCTTCAGGGGGACGGCCTGTTTTTATCGTCATTTTTCAGGATAGCTTCAGTCAAATACATCCTTTTTTTGCACTGCTGAACTATCCCGCCTATTTTGTTTTTTTGCACTTGAATATTTGTAA
>NZ_DF158900.1:0-10607 GCF_000307265.1 Oscillibacter ruminantium GH1 | reverse complement strand
ATGAATATGTCGGCCGCATTTTACACCCGGCGGCGGCAGTGTTTTACAGTTGCGGCGGAGAAATTTGACACCTGCGGCGGCGGGATTTGACAGGGTTGCCGCCGCAGGCGTCAGGCGACGTCAGTCGTTCTCGGAAATGCCTTTCCGTTTCCGCATGGAATCTTCGCCGCCGATGACGATGCGGTAGGAGTCGTGAACGATGCGGTCGCAGATGGCGTCGGCAAGGGTCGCCTCTCCGATCTTCTGGTGCCATCCGCCTACGTCGAATTGTGAGCAGAATATAGTCGAGGCTTTTTTGTAGCGAGCCTCCGTCAGCTCAAGCAAATCTCTGGCCTCACTGTCCTTGAGTGGGTAGAGCAACCATTCATCCAGAATCAAAAGTCTGGCCTGCCGGTATCCCTTCATGACCTTGCGGTAGTTGCCCTCAGCCCTCGCTATGGACAGCTCGGCGAGCAGATCCGGCAGCCGTACATAGCGGACGGGGTAGAAGTTACGCCTGGCGGTCACGCCCAAGGCGTTGGCGATGTAGGTTTTACCGCTGCCGGTGGCTCCGAGGATGATGACATTGTGGTTCTCGTCGATGTAATTGCAGGAGCCGAGCCGGGTGATGAAAGCTTTATCCAGCTTTCTGTCGGCGTGGTACTCAATGTCTTCGAGACAGGCTCCAGGCTCTGAGAAACCGGCTTTTTTGAGCAGGCGTGTGAGCCGGTTGTTTCGCCGTGAAGTCCACTCCGCATCCACGAGCAAGCCGAAACGCTCCTCAAAGGAGAGTTCGCTGAAACCGTCCGTTTCACTCTGATGCCGAAAAGCCGTGGCCATTGCGCTCAGCTTCATTTCGTGCAGCTTGGTGGTCGTAGTATTCTGGTCATTCTCAACGCTAACCAGATGATTGTAGACTGGTTGACGAAGCATATCTCCATCATGGATAAAAAAATCGGAGAGTTTGCAAAAACCATTCGAAAATAAAATTTTTAAAGTCCTGCGGCACCTGTATGTTAATTGGTGCCGCAGAACTTTCATTGGAGCCGACAGCCTTCCGGGAGCTGCTCAAAAAAATACCACCGCAGCTGCTAGCCACGGCAGAGGATAATCAGGCATCGCTCTGGTGATGCTAACCCATGGTATTCACTTTACCGGTAAAAAACGCACTGACTTCTCACAGTTCTTTGCGCCCAATTCGAGCATATTTTTTATCCAAGCTTGTCTACTTTAACAAAGAAATTTCCTCAGTAGATTCCTCCGTACATTGAATTGATAAAAACAGTTGAATTTTGCGAAATGCTGGTATAGTGTATTTAATAAGACAGATGAATTAGTACACATCGTCACAACAATAACCATTTATAAGAAAAAGGTATTGCGTGAATGGAGGAATGTTTTGAAACAATTACGGACGTTATGTGTGATGGGCACATTTGGAAATCAGTTTAATGAAGAAATATACCGCATTGAAGAAAAAATGAAAATACAAGGTATCACGATTGATGCATATGAACCCCATATATCGTTTGGCATCTATACAAAACTGAATGACGCGGATTTACTCAAGTGGATTTCCACGGTTGCACTGCAGCACAAAAGAATTCAGATTTACTTTAACCATTTTGGCTTTTTCCCGGATTCCCGCCTGTGTTTTATAGCCCCCTGTTCCAACTATAACCTTCTAGAACTCCATTCAGATATACATAGGGAATATGATACCTGTTGCACCGATAAAGGGTGTTTATATTCGCTTCAGCAAAAAAACTGGACCCCCCATATGACAATCGCTTCAGTTGATCCCGGGCAGGAACAGAGTTTGCTTTCAATTCTTTGGGAAGGTTTTTCACCACTCACAGGAGAACTTACGCGGTTAAAAGTAACTTCGTCTGATGAGAGCCAAGCTATTGGATCATTTGACTTACAAGCGTTGTGAGTACGAGAAGCTAAAATTTTGATCTTTCTCATGTGCTTATATTTCAATTACTACAGGCTTTTAGCACGCCGTACTCTGACTCCGTCTGTGCCTAGTAAAAAACAAGAAAGCCTGCAAAATATTTGGGGTTACACTACTTTTCCATCACCTCACCAACAGTGATCGCACCGTACGGAAGCTGGTCACGCGGATGCTGCGCTATTTCCAGTCTGAGGGCATGGTAAGCCTGACCCGCGGCAGTATTGAGCTGACGGACAAATCAGGGCTGAAGGCGCTATTTGAATAAGAGAAGACCGCCACACAATGCCGGGCGGCGATCTGCTCTTATTCAGCCAGGATCATGTCGATGCCCTGGCGAAGCGTGTCCTCGTCCATGCTTCCGGCGGAATAGGCCTGCACGTTCCCCTCGGTATCGATGAAATACGTCACCGGGATGGAACGCACGGAATAGGCCGTTGCGCCCTCCAAAAGCGTGTCAAAATAAACTGGAAAGGTGAAGCCCTGCTCTTTGATAAACTGCGTCGCACCCTCCACGGTCTCCCGTCCTCCGTGGGTGAGGTTGACCATTATAAAATCGACCTTGTCCCCTAACTCCGCCGCCACGGTGTCAAAGACGGGCATCTCGTTTTTGCAGGGGCTGCACCAGCTCGCCCAAAAATTGAGCACGATGGGCGTGCCAATGTGATTGGAGAGCGCCACGCTGTTGCCCTCCGCGTCCAGCATGGTGAAATCCGGGGCGGCAACGCTTTCATCCTCCGGTTGCACCGTGCGCTGCGCCTCCGCTGACGCGGAGGCTTCGCTTTTCGACAGAGAGCTGTACAGCGCCGACGCTCCCAGCAGCACTACGACGAGAGCTGCGGCAATGATGATTGTCGTTTTTTGGTTTGTCATACGCCCTCCTTCTTTACGATACAAGACCCAACAGCCGCCCAAGCAGTCCCGTCATCATAAGTATACCGAGGGCTACCAGCAGCCCACCGGAGAAATGTGAGACCGTTCCGCTGTGCTTTTTCAGCCAATTGAACACATTCTTAAGCCGCTCCATCAGCACCGCGCCGAGAAAGAACGGTATTCCAAGCCCCAAGGAGTAGAGCAGCAGCATGGCGGCCCCCCGCAGGACACTGCCGGACTGAGAGGCGAGCACCAGCGCACTGCCGAGGAATGCGCCTACGCAGGGCGTCCAGCCCACGGAGAACACCACGCCCATCAGCAGCGAGGTAAAAAAGCCGCCGGCGTGCCAGCCGCCCTTTGTACCTTTGAATATTGGAATATTGAGTATGCCGAGGTAGATAAGTCCCAGCACGGTGATTACAACGCCGCCCACCACATTCACAGTCGTCGAGTATTTTAGGAAAAAACCGCCAATGGTGCCGGCAAAGGCTCCCATTAATACAAACAGGATCGTAAAGCCCAGCACAAAGCCGAACGCTCGCAGCAGCACCGTACGGCGAGAGTTTTCCCCCTCGCCCGCGCCCATGAAGTATCCCACATAGATTGGCAGCAGGGGCAGCAGGCAGGGAGAGACAAAGGTGATAATTCCTTCGAGAAATACTAAGACATACTGCATTGCTTACAGCATGGAGAGAATCTGCGCCTTGGGCCTTGCGCCGACCGCTTGATTTGCGATCTTTCCACCCCGGATAACCACAAGTGTGGGGATACTCATGACGCCGAATTGCGCCGCCAGCTCCTGCTGTTCATCCACATTGACTTTGCCGACCTTAACATTCGCATTCTCCTCGGCTATCTCATCCACCACCGGCGAGACCATGCGGCAGGGGCCGCACCAGCTGGCCCAGAAATCCAGCAGCACAGGGCAGTCACTTTCCGTGACTTCTTTCTGGTAGTTTTCCTTCGTAATGGTTAGTACAGACATTTTTATTCCTCCAATATATTTCGATTATTCCAGTGTGAGCGCCCTCATGGGGCAAAACTTCACACACTTGCCGCAACGAATGCATTTCTCCTGATCCACCGTGGGAGCTTCAAAACGCACCTGTAACAGAGCGCCCGTCGGGCAGACCTTGACCGATGGACAGGGATGGTTTTGCGGGCATCGCCTTTTATTCACCACCAATGTCTTTTCAGCGTTGCTTTCAGCCGCTGCCTTACGCCCAAATCCAAAAACCATTTTACTCACGCCTCCTTTGTTTTGCTGTCTGCAGTATATCGCTCTTTTTGTCTTCATTCCGTGACGATATCACGTTCTTTTGACATTTGGCCTGTGCTTTTTTAGCGGCGAATGCTTTACGTTGAATTTATGTCAAAATATCTTACCCCATTGTGTGCCCGCCATATGCCGCAGGCCAGCTTGAGCGGCGAGTTTCCGTCAGGAAAGCAGCCCACCACGCGGGTGCGCCTACGGATCTCCCGGTTGAGCCGTTTAATTGCATTTTTGGTACGGATCAAAGACGCAGGTGAAATCATTTCACATTCTTTTGGAAGTGCAATGAGGAGTATCTTGATAGGAATTTATGAATTAAATATTGAGGAAGTTTTGGTAATTGGACACACTGATTGTGGTGCTAGGTGTACGGATAGCAAAAACCTGATTGAGAAGATGAAGGTACGCGGGATAACTCAAAAAAATTCTTGACTTAATTAAGAGAAGTCGCATAAAAAAGGAGGTAATTCATGAACCATTTTGATATCGTAATCGTGGGAAGCGGAGCCGGCCTCATGGTTATGGAGGCGGCTTTGAGCAAAGGACTCCGCTGTGCAATTGTTGAAAAAGCAAAATTTGGCGGTACTTGTCTGACAAAGGGTTGCATCCCGTCCAAAATGCTTGTTTATCCGGCTGATTTTATCCGTGAAGCGGAGGAATCGGCGCGGGTCGGTATTCGGACTACCCGCCCGGAAATTGATTGGAACGTTATTTCAAAAAGAATGTGGGAACAGATCGATTTTAATAAGTCAATTGAAACCAGTCTGCAGCACGTTCCAAATCTCACGATGTATAAAGGAACCGGTGCTTTTACCGGGCCTGATAGCATGTCCATTTCGTGCGAAGGAAAGGCAGACGAAACAATCTATGGGGACAAATTCATCATTGCGGCAGGAGCTAGAACGAATATCCCTCCGGCGGAGGGGCTGGAAAGTGCCGGGTATGTGACGTCCGAAACTTTTTTTGGAGATAAATTCCCTAAAAAGCTATGGAAGAGCCTTGCGATTATTGGCGGGGGAGCAATTAGTGCGGAATTCGCACATATTTTTTCAGCGTTTGGGACAAAAGTGACCATCATTGCGCGCTCGGAGATTTTGAATAAAGAGGAAGAGCAAGTCGCCCAATTTGTCGGCAGGCAGTTTACCCAAAACGGGATTGAACTGCTGACAAACAGCACAATTCTATCTGCCTCCGCCGACGAGGGCGGAAAACAGATTACCATCGAAAGCGGCATAACCAAGAGACGCACAGTTGTGGAATGCGAGGAAATTTTTGTCGCTTCCGGCGTGCAGTCTAATGCCGATGCATTATTGCTTGAAAGGGCAGGCGTAGCCGTTGATAAGCATGGCTGGATTGTAACAAACTCCTATCTGGAGACATCCAATGAACATGTATGGGCTTTGGGAGATATCAACGGGAAGTATCAGTTTAGGCACAAGGCAAACTACGAGGCGCAGATCTTAATTCACAATCTCTTTTCGGGCGGGGATAAAAAAGAAGCATATTACGATACAGTTCCATGGGCAATCTTTACGCATCCACAGGTTGCCCACGTGGGCATGACGGAAAAAGAGGCAAAAAGCAAAGGCATTCTGTACAGAACCGCAATCAACCATTACTCGGAGGTTGTGGGTGGCAGGGCCATGGGCTACCGCGATGGAGATGACGACAACGGCTTTGTAAAGATCATAATCAGCGAGGATAAAAAAATACTTGGTGTTCATATTGTCGGACCGCAGGCCGCTATTCTGCTGCAGCCATTTGTATATCTGATGAACGTGGGGTACCAGTGCAAGAAGACAAAGCAGGCCATGAACACGAAAGAACTGGATGCGCTTCGAATTCTGTGCCCCAATATTGACACCTACGAGCCCATCAATGATTCCATGGTGATCCACCCTTCTCTGAACGAGCTTACAGCGTGGGTGTTTGAAAAGTTAAGTACAGCAGAATAAGCTTTGCGCGTGAGACACCATATTCTGCTAAACCGGTGAGCTTTGCATTATGATACCCACATAAAATTCGTATAATGTTTAAACCAGCCAAAACTAAGGAGAAAAAATGAACAAGCTTATTACATTAAAGATTGAAATGTCTTATGGGCCAGTAATGGACTATATATATCCAGCGGTTCTCTGTGATAATGATAACTGTGTTCTGGTTGATTGCGGATATGTTGGTTCCCTTCCAAAAATTGAGAAAGCACTCCAGTGTAACGGACTGCCTCCCAAGGCAATCACCCACATTATTCTCACACATCAAGACCATGACCATGTAGGAGCTGCGGCGGCGTTTAAACAAAAATATCCTAATGTGCTTATATTTGCTTCGGCCGAAGAAGCACCGTATATCTCCGGTTCCCAAAAATCACTTCGGCTTGAACAGGCGGAGCGGCTGCAAAAAGAACTGCCAGCAGAGCAGCAGGAATTTGGAAAGACTTTCTGTAGGCTCCTCCGTTCTGTTGAACCAGTCCCAATTGATCGTATGCTTTCGGAGAATGAGGTGCTGCCTTTTTGCGGAGGATGTCAGGTGATTGCCACCCCAGGTCATACCCCCGGGCATATATCGCTCTATCTTGAGGCTTTTGATACCATTCTTTCCGGTGATTCTATGGCTTTAGAACAAGGCCGGCCCGTACTGGCCAATCCGCAATTTACTTTAGACATCGAGAAAGCAAATGTTTCTATGCAACGCATACTTCTCCATCCTGCTCGAAGAATTATTTGTTACCATGGTGGCTTGTTTGAAAAAGAAAATGTTTAAGAAGTTAAACTTCGCAGTATGTTTAAAATCTGATTATTTATGAAACGTACATATTTTTCAAAGAGGAACAGGGGGGAACTATTATGGATTACAAAATACTACGACTAACCATAAGTATGCAATTAGGGAATATTGAAGGTGTTATATACCCCACGCTTCTTTGGGATAAGGCGAATATAATTCTTGTTGATTGTGGTTTTATCGGCTCTCTTCATATCCTTGAAAAGAAACTACATCAGCATGGATTGTCGGTGAACCAGTTAACGGGGCTTGTACTTACTCATCATGACCATGACCATATGGGTGCAGCTGCCGCACTAAAGAGACAAAATCCAAACCTTAAAATATACAGTTCTTCTATAGAAGCTCCGTTCATCTCCGCACAAGAAAAACCGTTGAGGCTATGTCAGGCAGAAGAAATGCAAAAAATACTTCCGCCAGAACAACAAGATTTTGGGAAAGCGTTCTGCAATATGCTACGTCAGGTTGAGCCGGTTGGAGTAGACTATTTGCTGCATGATGGAGATCACTTGGATTGGTGCGGCGGTTGTCG
Source organism: Oscillibacter ruminantium GH1 (assembly GCF_000307265.1). GTDB lineage: Bacteria > Bacillota > Clostridia > Oscillospirales > Oscillospiraceae > Oscillibacter > Oscillibacter ruminantium. Next base: position 3,212 of record NZ_DF158900.1, on the reverse strand, counting down.
TGTTATTGCAACGCCAGGGCATACACCTGGACACATTTCGCTTCTTATGGAAAATGATTCAATTATCATAACTGGTGACGCTATCGCTTTGGAGGGCAACCGTCCTATTATTGCCAATCCTCAATTTACGTTGGATATTGAACAGGCAACTAAATCTATGGACAAATTATTGTCCATGAAAGCAGACTCCTACTACTGCTATCACGGGGGTGTTTACATTCTGAAAAACTGAGAATCTTATAATGAGCACTCTGGGCAACAGAAATTGAGCTTCGCAGTTTGTTTATACTGCTGAGGGAGAACGCCAAGAATGCAAAATAAATATACAGGAGATGTAGGAGACTTTGGAAAAATAGGTATATTGCGCAGTCTCTCCTCTAGCAAGCTCAAAGTCGGAGTCAAATATAAGCGCGGTAAATTTGGAATTTAGAGGAGACTCAATATGTTAGAGCTATTTCTTGTGCTTTTACTCGTCTGCCTTGTTTGCGGGAGTCTACCACTACTGGCATCTGCATATATGAGTGGTAAGCTGAACATTCCCATATGGCTTGTGAATGTGCTTACTTTTGCTGGCATTGTAATTGTCGGAATTTTACGTTTTCCATTGAAATTATCCTACGGTAATCCAGTGACAATTTTGGGAGCGCTTGTTATCTATGTTTTTATTGGGCAGCTTTTGAGAAAAGAATACACAAGGCAAAAGTGGTTTTTTTGCATGCTGTTTGTGTTTCTGGCAAACTGCTTTGGAATTTTGATTAAGGCAACACCGCACAATGGCGGAAGTTTCCAAAGTATGTTAAAATTGGCATATGAATAAACAACTATCCTTATCGGCGCTGACCGATGAACTGGCTCAGGCCAAAACAAGAAAGAAAGAATTTCTGGAGCAGATGGATGCGATCATTCCGTGGAACGAGTGGATTGGGATCATTCAGCCGTACTACTACAAAGGAGAGGCCGGCAACAAACCCTTTCCCCTTGAAACCATGCTGCGGATTCATATGCTTCAAAATCTATACGATCTGTCGGACATGGGCGCCAAATACGAAGTAATCGACAGCCGCGCCTTTTCGGACTTTTGCGGTGTAGAATCAAGCAACCAGGTGCCGGACGGCGATACGATTGGCCGGTTTCGCGCCTTGCTTGTAGAGAATGGCCTTCAGGAGCGGATATTTGGGCAGGTGCTGGCGCTACTGCAAGCACGTGGGCTGATTCTCAAGAAAGGCACGATTGTGGATTCCACCATCATAGCTGCGCCGCCCTCGACAAAGAACCGCGAAAAGAAACGCGACCCGGATGCCTGCCAGACAAAGAAGGGCAACACTTGGCATTTTGGCTACAAGGCTCATATCGGTGTGGATCAAGACACAGGGCTGGTGCATCATCTGGAGGTAACGGCAGCCAATGTGCACGAGGTAACGGTAACGCCAAAACTGCTCACCAGTGAGGAAAAGAATGTCTATGGCGATTCCGGGTATCTCGGTGCCGGGAACCGTGAGGATGCAGTTACTCATAACAACGAAGGCAAGAAAATCCGATACAGAATCAATCACAGGCCATCGCAGAGCAAAAACAATTCCGTGCGTTCACAGGGGCAAATCAAGCGGCGAGAAAGAGAAAAATCTTCAGTTCGCGCGAAGGTGGAGCATGTTTTCGGTGTTGTAAAGGGGCTTTTCGGTTATCGCAAGACGCGATATAAAGGTCGACGAAAACAGACCGCAAAACTTCATATGATGTTCGCACTGGCGAACCTGTATCTGGCTGACAAGCGCTGCTTGACCGCCTGATTCAGTGTGCCTGTGCATTCAAAATACCAAAGCATCCCTGCGCTGTTCGTAATTGCTGGTGTGCAACACAGTTTTTTCCTCTCGTTATACGGTGTTGCCTTAAGTACTTCATTATTCAATTTGGCATGGAGCTTAACGAATACGAGTTGGATTTGACAGAAATTATTATATTCTTCATTGCTACTCAGGCTGTTGTCTTTACGACATATTTTTTTGCGCATGATAAAGAAGTGAAAAAGGGGTACCAGAAGAAGAACGGGAAGAAACAAGCAAAATGAATTGCGATCAGTGTAACAACATCCAGTTTATCTGGCAGAAATAAGCTGCGCAGTATGTTTACACTGCGAGAAGAAGGTAAGTTTATTTGTTTTTAGGAAATTTTTACTTACATGAATGAAAGAATAGAGAAAGTAATTAGCAATTTACAAAAAAACAATATGGTAGGCCTCTACGTTGAAAGCAGGCAGGAATTGCTTCCCCTGCTTTCTACACTGCTTGTAGAGGCTGTCCCAAACTTTGTGTAAACCTCCATCATGGTGTAGAATGGAAGCACCACGATGGAGGTTTACATTATGTCAAGGAAGAATCGTACCCCGGAGGAAAATGAGCGGAGGGCAAAGATCCGCGAGTTGCTGCAGATGGGTAACATCAGCAGCATGGATGACATCCAGAACCTGTTCAAGGAGACCATTGCCGAGTTCATGGAGAACGGCCTGGACGCGGAGCTGGACGATGAGCTTGGCTACAGCAAGTACGACTACCGGAACAAGGACACGGATAACAGCCGGAATGGGCACAGCAACAAGACGCTGCGTACCAGCTTCGGGGATGTGGACGTTTCCATTCCACGGGACCGCAAGGGTGAATTTGAGCCGCAGATTCTGAAAAAGAATCAGACCAGCGTCAGCCAGGATATTGAGGAAAAGGTCTTGTCCATGTACGCCAAGGGCATGACCACCGGGGACATTGAGATGCACATTCAGGACATCTACGGCGTGGAGGTCTCTGACACGACCATCAGCCGCATCACCGACAAGATCCTTCCGGTCGCAAAGGAATGGCAGCAACGGCCCTTGGAGGCCGTGTATGCGGTGGTATTTCTGGACGCCATCCACTACCATGTCCGCAGCGAAGGACAGATCGTAAAAAAGGCGGTCTATATTGCCATCGGCGTGGATCTGGAGGGAAGGAAGGACGTTCTCGGCATGTGGGTTGGTGAAAACGAGAGTGCCAAATTCTGGGCAACCGTACTGAACGGCCTGAAAAACCGGGGCGTGGAGGACATTTTCATCGCCTGTACTGACAACCTAACCGGCTTTTCGTCAGCCATTGAGGCGGTATACCCCAAAACGGAAATTCAGAACTGCATCATTCACCAGCTCCGCAATTCCAGCAAGTATGTTTCCTACAAGGATTTAAAAGCCC
>NZ_DF158899.1:386622-412976 GCF_000307265.1 Oscillibacter ruminantium GH1 | reverse complement strand
ATAGTTTCAATCGTCTCATTGGTCTTTTTTGGTGAATGAAAGAAACTAGTCCGCCTGTGGTGGTAGTGTCAATAATATTTCGCAAATTGGGTTTGCAAGATCCAGTTGAATAAAGTCAGCCAGCAATATCGGCACCGTCGGCTATAGCCTCCAGATGCCGCATATTCATGTATTTCTTGTTGCCCCACTGGGTGCCGGCCACATGGCGTAGCCGGGCACAGACCAGCATGAGGGCAGAGTTACCGTCCGGGAAACTGCCCACCACGCGGGTGCGCCGCCGGATCTCACGGTTGAGCCTCTCGATGACGTTGTTGGTGCGAATGCGCGTCCAATGCTCAAAGTGGAAATCCGCATAAGTCAGAGTTTCCTCTATGGAGTCCTCCACTTTCTTTGCAGCTTCCGGCAGTTTCATGGCTCGCAGTGTTTCAGCCACGGTCTTTGCTTTGGTCAGTGCGGTGGCCTTGCTCTCCTGAGCATGTATAGCCTTAAGCATTTTAGCTACCAGCTTCACCTTGGCGCGTGGTATCGCGGAGAAAACATTGCGGTAAAAATGGACGACGCATCGCTGGTATTTGGCGCCGGGGTAGACTTCTCCCACAGCTTCCAACATGCCCAGACATTTATCGCCGACGATGAGTTGGACACCTTCCAGCCCGCGGCTTTTTAGCCATTTGAAGAACTCTACCCAACTGGCCTTGCCCTCTTTCATGCCTTCAGCGGCGCCTAATACCTCCCGATAGCCCTCTTCATTTACGGCTATTGCAACCAGAATGCTGACGTTCTCAAACTCGCTGCCCCAGTTGCGGCGCAGGTAGATGCCGTCCACATAGACGTATGGGTATCTGCCGCCCTGTAGAGGCCGGTTTCGCCACTCTTCAATGTGGACATAGGCTTTCTTGTTTAGCTCGCTGATCGTGGCCGGAGATACTTTACTGCCCCAAAGCGCCTCGGTGGTATCTTCAACCCGGCGGACGGAAACTCCGGCCAGGTATATCTCGATTAGGGCCTCTTCCACGCTGCTTTCCCGGCGGCGATACCGCTTAATGATGGCGGTTTCAAAGGATATACCTTTTAACTTGGGCACTTGCAGCGTGACGTCGCCGGAGGTCGTGGTGAGATTTCGGCTGTAATGGCCGCTGCGGTAGCCTTGGCGTTCCTCGCTGCGCTCATATTTGGCAGCATTCGTGAGTTGATTCGCCTCCGCTTCCAGCAGTCCGTTGAGTGTTTCCTCTACGCTATTGCGGACAAGCTCTTTCAACTCGTTCTTGATGATACCCTCGTTTAACTGTATAGTCTTCTCGGACATGGTTTGCTGTCTTCTTTCAGAATGGTGTGTCGTGACTTCATTCTAACAGAGACTTGCAAACCTTGTCTTTTACTTTGCTGCTTTCAATTTGCGAAATATATTATACGTTATCCCTGTGGTTGCTATGCAGACGAAAGCGGTTGGGAATGAGGGTGAGGTGAGGGTATGGTCAGAAAAGCACGTTGAATGCCCTAAGTTCTTGCGTTTCTTTTTTTTCGAGATCTCTCATAACACCTCATATCGTGATGCAGAACCGCCAACGCCGCGCGATGTAGACTCGGGAGACTGCTGGAATTCTGATTTTGTATCCTTCTTGCATTCATAGCATTTTCGTGGTAAAATAAGTGAAAAATAATTATTTTGCCAATTTATACACATTTTTTGCAATGGCGTTTTCCACCTACGGTAAAATAATATTTATTGAATGGATTCCTCACGTTTCTCTTGCTGGACATGATTTGGGAAATCAAAGTTGATTTCAAAAGGAAAGCTTGGATGCACCTAAAGATTTACGCACAGAATAGATAGGAAAACCCTATCAGAGTAGGCGACGGCGCGTTGGACCAAAAGAAATTCAAAACCAATCAATAGCGGTATTCCATCTTGGCGAAAAGGTTTTTGCATATTTACAGTTTGCGGTTTTACCAAGTGGATTTCCTATGCAGGCTGCCGAGGAGCGACTGTTTTAGAAGCATCTGCTGTTTGGCGGACATAAAATAGAAAAAGCGTGGAATTCTTAAATTAAAATGGAGGCGGCGTTTATGGATCGTAAGACCACAGGAATTGTTGCATATCTGACTTGGATTGGACTGGTGATCGCACTGGTTTTAGGTGATCGCGAGGGCGCTAAATTTCACATCAATCAGGCACTGGTGATTTGGCTGGCAGGACTGTTGGGCTTTATCCCCTGCATTGGCTGGGTTTGGGCCATATTCTGCTTTATCTGCGCAGTGATGGGCTGTATCAGCGCGATTAACGGCGAGGAAAAAGAAGTACCCCTGCTGGGGCAGATCAAATTGCTGAAGTAAGAGGAGAAGCCGTGCACCGCACGGCTTCTTTTTTTAGGAAGGACGATGTGATGAAGGGAAAATCAGGGGATCGGGAGCTGTATCCCGCGCTGCTGATAACTCTTGCGGTCGGGCTGGTTATATTTGTGGTTTGGTGCTATGGGCTGGATAGGCCCGCGTTCCCGGCGTGCTGGTTTTTTTCACGCTGGCATGTCTACTGCCCCGCCTGCGGCGGAACCCGCGCCCTGATTGCACTGGCACATGGGCAGGTTTGGCAGGCTTTGTATTGGAATCCGGCAGTCCCGACAGGAGCCGCTTTTGTGGTGATATATTTGCTGTTGCAGACCGTGTGGAGATTGCGGGGCCGACAAGGATGGGTCCTGCGGTACAGTGACCGATGGTTATGGGCGTTTCTGTGGCTGTTGGCGTTGAACTGCTTGGTTCGGAATCTCCTGTGGTTCGGGTTTGGAATCGCCTTATAGCAAATAGGCCAACAACTGTGGTGACCCTTTACGTAGGACAGAAGGACAAGGGGTTTTTCTGGTGGATACGTTGCTTTTTCATCATCAAGACTTTTAAACTCAGAACGGAGACGGAGGTTAATTTTGCTGGTGACCACTCCTGGCCATAAGGCAGAGAAAAAAGCGCGCAAAACGCGCTACTCTTGCATTTTACCGCACTTTTGGATATAATAACATTTACAGGACTTTAGAGGAAATCAGGTGCGATATGCTTTATCATATTCTGAGCGTGGGCGATGTTGTGGGTGAGCCGGGTCTTTCCCATCTGGAAAAAACACTGCGCCCGTTGAAAAAATTAAAAGACATTGCCTTTACCGTAGTTAACGGTGAAAACGCCGCATCCATCGGGCTGACGCCCCAGCAGGCGGAGCGGATTTACGATGCGGGGGCGGATGTAATCACTTTGGGAAATCACACGTTCGGAAAGATGCAGATTGCAGACTTTCTGGATGACGCGCCCTATATTCTCCGCCCCGCCAACTACACAGGCCGCGCGCCGGGCCGGGGCTGTGGAATTTATGATTTAAATGGAATTCGCATCCGGGTGGTAAACTTGATCGGTCGGTGCGATCTGAGCTGGGGATCGGATAACCCCTTTACGGTAGCGGACAAGCTGTTGGACGGGGAGCGGACCGATTTTACGCTGGTAGACTTCCATGCGCAGGCCACCAGTGAGAAGCTGGCGATGGGGTACTATCTCGACGGACGGGTTTCCGCGCTTTGGGGGACCCATACTCACGTCCCGACTGCCGATGAGCGCGTATATCCCAAAGGTACCGGCTATATCACCGATCTTGGGATGACCGGCGCGGTGGAATCCGTGCTGGGCGTGAAGCCGGAACAGTCAGTGGAGTCGTTTTTGGGCGGACTTCCGGGCCGGTTTCAAAATCCGGAAGGCCCCTGCAAGCTGCAGGGGGCTATCTTTACGCTGGACAGTGCCACAGGACTTTGCACCGGCGTGGAGCGGGTGGACATTCGATAATCACAATCACACATAAAGAAAAAGGGGAGCAAAGCATGTCGATTGAAAAAGTGAGAGCCTATTTTAAAAGTCAGGGCATTGAGGACCGCATTCAGGAATTCGATGTGTCTTCCGCAACGGTGGAATTGGCGGCGCAGGCTGTGGGCGTGGAGGGTGCGCGGATTGCCAAGACCCTCAGCTTCAAGCTGGGGGATAAGGTGTTGCTGATCGTCTGTGCGGGAGACGCCAAGGTGGACAATCGCCGCTATAAGGACCGCTTCGGCGGGAAGGCGTCCATGTTGAGCCACGATGAAGCGTCTACACTGGTGGGGCACGCCGTGGGCGGTGTGTGTCCCTTTGCCGTCAACGAAGGCGTGGAGATTTATCTGGACGAGTCTCTACGCCGCTTTGCAACCATTTTCCCTGCAGCGGGCAGCAGCAACAGCGCCATCGAACTAAACTGCGACGAACTGGAAAGGTATTCCGGCGGAACTTGGGTGGATGTGTGCAAGGCTTGGCGGCCTGACGAGCAGGAAGTATGATTCGATTTCTACATGCCGCGGATTTCCATCTGGACAGCGCCTTCCATGCTTTGTCGCCCCAGCGGGCGGCGGAGCGGCGGCGGGAGAGCCGGGAACTGGGGGCGCGGCTGGCGGAGGAAGCGCTCCGCCGGGACGCAGATCTAGTGCTCCTTTCCGGCGACCTGTTTGATGGAACCGACAGTTTTCGGGAGACGCCGGAGGAGCTGGCCCGGGGCTTGGGGCGCATGGGTGTCCCTGTGTTCATCGCGCCGGGGAACCATGATTTTTACAGTCCCGACAGTCCCTATGCCACGGTGGCATGGCCGGAAAATGTGTACGTCTTCCAATCCAGTCACGTTGAAAGCATAGACCTGCCGGACCTGAACTGTACGGTTCATGGCGCGGCGTTTACTGCGCCGGAGCAGACCACAGGCCTTTTGACCGGCTTTGCCGCACCGGCGGATGGGCGGGTTCATTTGATGACGCTCCATGCCGACGTGGAGCCCTCCGTACCCCGCTACAATCCCGTCACCAAGACGGAGATTGCCGCCAGCGGCCTTGCCTATCTGGCGCTGGGGCATGTCCACGCCGCCTCCGAGCCGCAGAAATGCGGAAAGACCCTCTGGGCCTATCCCGGCTGCACGGAGGGCCGGGGTTTTGACGAGCTGGGGGATAAGGGCTTTTATTTTGGCACCGTGTCCGACGAGAGCGCGGTGACGCTGGAATTTGTGCCGTTTGCCCGGCATCGCTATGAAATTCTGACGGTGGATGTCACGGATCAGGACCCCCGGGAGGCGCTGGAGGCGGCTCTTCCCAAGTGGACGACCGACGATTTGTACCGAATCCTGCTCACGGGCGAGACAGATGAGCGGGGCGTGGATCTGACGGCGCTGGAAACCGTTCTCTCCGGCCGGTTTTACGCGTTGGAGCTGCGGGATGGAACTCGTGTCCGGCAGGATGTGTGGGCGAGAGCGGAGGAGGATTCTCTCCGCGGCGAATTTCTTCGCCGTCTGCGGCGGCAGTACGACGCCGCAAAGGATGACGGGGAGCGGGAAAACGTGACCCGGGCCGTGCGGTTTGGGCTGGCGGCACTGGACCACCGGGATATTTTGTGAGGTGGCGCAATGAAGAAAATTCTCTTGATTGGGACCGGGGGAACCATTGCCTCTCAGGTGACGGAGGACGGTTTGGCCCCGGAGCTGACCAGCGAGCAGCTGCTGGCGCATATTCCGGCCATCTCCCAGATCTGTCAGGTAGAGAGCTTGCAGCTTTTGAATCTGGACAGCACCAACATCGCGCCTGCCCATTGGCTGCGGATGGTGCGGTGTATCCGGGACCACTATAATGCGTATGACGGATTTGTGCTGACCCACGGCACAGACACCATGGCTTATACCGCGGCGGCCCTCAGCTATTTGATTCAGAATAGTCCCAAGCCCATTGTCCTCACCGGGGCGCAGAAACCCATCGGCTTTGACGTGACGGATTCCAAGGCCAATCTGACGGATGCGTTTCGGGTGGCGTCGTCGGACATGCCCGGCGTGTCGCTGGTGTTCAATGGTAAGGTGATTCTGGGAACCCGGGCGCAGAAAATCCGGTCCAAGAGCTTTGAGGCGTTTTCCAGCATCAACTATCCGTTTCTGGGTGTTCTGCGGGACGGTGTGCTGCTGCCCTATATTCGGCAGGACTGCCGGGATCGGCCGTGTTTCTCCGATCAGCTGGATACCAGCGTCGCCTTGCTGAAGTTGATCCCCGGCACGGATCAGGCGCTGCTTGATTATCTGCTGGAGCGAAACGATGCGCTCATCATTGAGTCGTTCGGTGTGGGTGGTCTTCCGGATTACGAGGGCGCAGACTTTTGCGGCAGTGTCTGCCGCTGGACAGAGAAGGGCAAGCTGGTGGTGCTGACCACGCAGGTGCAGAACGAGGGCAGCGATCTGGGAGTCTACCATGTGGGACACCGGCTGAAAGATGTTCCCGGGGTATTGGAGGCCTTTGACATGACAACAGAGGCGGTGACAGCAAAGCTGATGTGGATCATGGGAAAGATGCGGACCCAGACGGAGATTCAACGCCTGTTTTATACGCCTGTGGCGCACGACATTTTGTGGCCTGCGGAGGAGTGACATGGAATTCATCCCCAAGCAGGATTTTGATGTGAAAAAAATTGCGGACAGCGGCCAGTGCTTCCGGCTCAATCAGCTGGAGGCGGGCCGCTTTCAGTTGACGGCGCTTGACCGGTGCGTGGAGTTGACGGAGCGGGCCGACGACTGGGCGCTGGACTGTTCGGCGGCGGAACTGGATAAGCTCTGGCGCGGTTATTTTGATCTGGATACGGATTATGGCACGTATCGCGCCGCTGTGCCGGAAAAGGATGTATACCTGACCGCCGCAACGGATTTCGGACGGGGAATTCGTATTTTGCGGCAGGACCCGTGGGAGATGCTGGTGACTTTCATTATCTCTCAGCGGAAAAATATTCCCGCTATCCGCGCCTGCGTGGAAACGCTCTGCTCCCGATACGGAGAGCCGATTGGGACGACCTATGCGTTCCCCACTCCGGCGGCACTGGCCGGGGCGGATGAGGAAACGCTGCGCGCCTGCGCGCTGGGTTACCGCGCCGGATATGTTCTGGCGGCGGCACAGATGGCGGATGCGGGAACGCTGGACCTTTCCGCGCTGGTATCTCTGGAGGACGACCAACTGGCTGAGAGCTTAATGACGGTTCCCGGTGTGGGAGTCAAGGTCGCCAACTGTGTGTCCTTGTTCGGCTATCACCGGATTGCTGCGTTTCCGCGGGACGTTTGGATGAACCGGGTGATTCATGAACACTATCGGGGGCGGTTTCCGCTGTATCGCTACAAGGGATTTGCCGGGGTGATGCAGCAGTATTTGTTTTACTACGCGCGGTATGAAGGGAAAATTGCAGAAAAATAAGGAGCAGTTGCATAGCAACTGCTCCTTATTTTTCATAAAATCAAAAGAAATTGGTAAAAGATGTTGTATTTCAGTGAAAAACAAACGTGTTTTCTATGGCGAATGACATAATTTACACGAAAAATTTTTGAATTATTTATTGCGTTTTGTCGAAAAACTCAGTATAATTAAATTGACCTCCAGTGGAAGAACTGCTTCCGCTGGAATTTTTCCGCTCCCAAACTTGGAGAGGATATCGTATTTTGCTGGAAAGGTAGAAGACATATGAAAAAATGGATTGGCCTGCGCCGCGGAGTGGCGCTGGTCCTCGGCAGTCTGCTGATGATCAGCTTGGCAGCCTGCGGAGACAGCGGAACGGAAGAAATCCGTTTCGGTACCGGTGGAACCGCCGGCACGTATTACAGTTATGGCTCGGCTCTGGCGGAGCTGACTGCTGCCGATTTGCCGGATGCGGCATTCAAGGTTAAGACCACGGCGGGCTCCGCCGCGAACATTCGTCTGCTGGGTGAGGGGTTTTTGCAGCTGGCTTTTGCCCAGAATGACACGCTGAACGATGCGGCGCAGAAGACCGGCCTGTTCGCCCAGCCCGGCAGCTCCGCCACGATTGGCGACAGCGTGGGATACGGTGCGGTGGCCGCGCTGTATACAGAGAGCTGTCAGGTAGCGGTTCCCGCAAACAGCGGGATTGCCTCGGTGGCAGACCTGCGGGGCAAGACGGTCGGCGTGGGCGAGGAGGAATCCGGCGTTTTGAAAAACGCAGATCAGATTCTGCTGGCTCACGGACTGACCCGCCAGATGCTGACGCCCCGGTATCTCTCTTTTTCCGCAGCGGCGGAAGCCATGCGGGACGGAGAGCTGGACGCGATGTTCGTCACCGCCGGAGCGCCCACCAGCGCCATCGAAAATCTCGCGGGGGAGATGGAACTTCGGATTTTGAACATCGACCCTGAAATCATTGCCAATCTGGTGGAAACTTATGGGTATTACACCCGCTGTACCATCCCCGCCGGAACTTATCCCGGACAGGCCGATGCGGTGGAGACTGTGGGGGTCAAGTCTGTGCTGGTGGCGTCTGAAACCCTGTCTGCCGAGACGGTGCAGGCGTTGACTGCGTCCCTGTTCGACCACGCGGCGGATTTACAGTACAGCGCGCCCGGAGATACCCGCCCCGATCTGGAATTTGCCACCGAGGGTGTCAGCATTCCGTTCCATGCGGGAGCGATCAATTATTACGCGTTGCAGGGCGTGACCCCTGCCAGCGCAGAGTCAAACGCGGGAGGTAACGCACAGTGACGAATATCAGTCTTGACATGTACCAGACGCTGTGCGTGGCGGTGATCGTGCTGTTCATCGGCAGCGCACTGAAAAAGCGCATTAACTTTTTGGAAAAATTCTGTATTCCCGCACCTGTGGTGGGCGGACTGCTGTTTGCCATCGCCACCTGCATCCTGTACGCCCTTGGCATAATGGAATTTACCTTTGACGAGACACTGAAAAACGTTTGCATGGTGCTCTTCTTCACCTCTGTGGGATTTCAGGCGAACCTCAAGGTGCTGAAAAGCGGCGGCATTCAGCTGATCGTTCTGCTGGCATGTGTGGTGGTGTTGATGATTGCCCAAAACGGTTTGGCTGTGGGCCTTGCGTCCTTGCTGAATCTGGACCCGATGATCGGCCTTTGCACCGGCTCCATCCCCATGGTGGGTGGACACGCCACCGCTGGCGCCTTTGGAAAGGTGTTGCAGGATTTGGGCGTGGACGGCGCGGTAACGCTGGCTACCGCAGCGGCCACCTTCGGCCTTGTGGCGGGCAGTCTGCTGGGAGGTCCTCTGGGCCGTCGGCTCATCATGAAGCACGACCTGTTGAAGACCGCTGTGAAAGCGGACGACTCCGTGCTGGTGGAAGATGAGGAAAAGCACCTGCGCAAGGTCAGCATGTATCAGCCCGCCGTGTATCAGCTGGTGCTGGCCATGGGAATTGGAACCATCGTCTCGGCTTTGCTGACCAAGACCGGACTGACGTTCCCCATTTATATCGGTGCTATGATTGTGGCGGCGGTTATCCGCAACGTGGGCGAGTTTACCGGAAAATACACGGTTCATATGGGTGAGATTGAAGACTTGGGCAACATTGCGCTGTCTTTGTTCCTCGGTATCGCCATGATTACGCTGAAGCTCTGGCAGCTAGCGGAGCTGGCACTGCCGCTGGTGGTGCTGCTGACAGGTCAGTTCCTGCTGATGGCGCTGTTCGCCTATTTTGTGGTGTACAACGTGATGGGCCGGGATTACGACGCGGCGGTGCTCACCGCCGGAACCTGCGGCTTCGGCATGGGCGCAACGCCCAACGCCATGGCCAATATGCAGGCCATCACCCAGCGGTATGCCCCCTCAGTAAAGGCGTTTTTGCTGGTGCCTCTGGTGGGCAGCCTCTTCGCGGATTTCTTTAATACGCTGGTAATTACCTTCTTTATTAATCTGTTTTAAGCTGAAATACACAGCGGCGCGGCGGACATGTCCACCGCGCCGCTGTGTTGTATCATCTGGCAAGCAAAAAAATATTGTATCAAGTTCAAAGGGCTGAATTACCCCATGGCGCGTTATCGTCCTTAACAGGAGCCAGCCGGTTTGTCTGCCTGCGCCCGCTGTCTTCCGCGGAACAATTTGTCCTGGCTTCCTTTTTTACGTTTTTCCCTTAGCGGACTATAAAACGCCGATTTAAAGGCATTTATTTTGCAAAGTGACAGAGCGCGTACAGCGCAGAAAAATGAAAGTCTATGCCAGCCAGCCGAAAAAGTCTCACGGACTTTTTCGGCTGGCTGTTTGTTTCACTCAATCGGCGAACAGGGGAGTGGACAGGTAGCGGTCGCCGGTGTCCGGCAGCAGGGCCACGATGGTCTTGCCCCGGTTTTCCGGCCGCTTGGCAAGCTCAATTGCCGCCCAAACGGCCGCGCCGGAGGAAATTCCCACCAAAACGCCCTCGGACTTGCCGATTTTCTTGCCTACGGCAAACGCATCCTCATTTTCCACAGGGATGATTTCGTCATAGATCTTGGTGTCCAGCACATCGGGAACAAAGCCCGCCCCGATACCCTGAATCTTGTGACTTCCGGCGGTGCCCTTGCTCAAAATAGGGGAGGCGGCAGGCTCCACAGCCACGATTTCCACATGAGGGTCCTGTTCTTTCAGATATGCGCCCACGCCGGTGATCGTGCCGCCGGTACCCACGCCCGCGATAAAGATATCCACCTTGCCGTCGGTATCTTCCCAAATTTCCGGGCCGGTGGTGGCTCTATGGGCGGCGGGGTTGGAGGGGTTTACGAACTGGCCCGGAATGAAGCCGCCGGGAATTTCCTTTGCAAGTTCCTCGGCCTTGGCAATTGCACCCTTCATGCCCTTGGCGCCTTCTGTCAAAACCAGTTCCGCGCCATAGGCCTTCATCAGCTGGCGGCGCTCCACACTCATGGTTTCCGGCATGACGATGATGATGCGATAGCCCCGGGCGGCGGCCACGGAGGCAAGCCCGATGCCGGTGTTGCCGGAGGTTGGTTCTATGATGACGGAGCCGGGCTTCAGCAGACCTTTTTCCTCCGCGTCGTCGATCATGGCCTTGGCGATGCGGTCTTTCACGCTGCCCGCCGGATTGAAGTATTCCAGCTTGCCCAGAATGCGGGCTTCCAGTCCCTCGTCCTTTTCAATATGGACCAGCTCCAGCAGCGGGGTTTTGCCGATCAGCTGATCGGCCGATGTATAAATCTGACTCATGGTCAATTCCTCCTAAAATGTAGTCGATGTTTTTTTTAGTTCACAAGATGTCTGGCTGCACTGGGAACGGCAACATCGGCAACATCGAAACACCGCTGAAAAGAGCCTCATGTTTATTACCAACCTTTCAAGTAGGTTAATATGGATTATAGCGGTGCATCTGGGATTTGTCAAGAGGGCATCGAAAAAAATTTGCGGCGTCCCGTTGATTCCCTATTAACCATGCTATATAATGGGTTTATTACAGATGAAGGAGTTTTGTATGCTGATTTCAACGAGAGGGCGCTATGCGCTGCGTGTAATGGTTGATCTTGCGGAACACCGGACGGAAGGATATATCCCTTTAAAGGCAGTTGCGCAGCGGCAGGATATCTCGGAAAAGTATCTGGAGAGCATCATCAAGCTCCTTGTCAAGGCGAAGCTTTTGAACGGACTGCGGGGCAAAGGCGGTGGATACCAGTTGACGAAAGCGCCGGAGCTCTATACCGTGGGGAGCATTTTGCGGCTGACGGAGGAATCTCTGGCTCCCGTCTCGTGTTTGGAACCGGGAGCAGCTTGCTGTCCCAGAATGGCGGAGTGCCGAACGCTTTCCCTGTGGCAGGGCCTTGATCGGGTCATCAGCGACTATCTGGATAACATCACGGTTGCGGATTTGGTGAAATCCACCGCCGCAGGCGATGATTATGTCATTTAAAGAACTTTTTAGCCGTTTGCGGGCAGGTAAAATTTCGTTTGAAATTTTACCTGCCTTTAACATTTTTCAATCTTTCCTCAAGACTGGGACTTTATACTAACGCCATACCAGTCAAGGGGCTGTGGCCCCAAACCATCATAAGGAGAATGATATGAGCGGTTATCAAAGCGTATTTCGCCGCGTGGAGGTAAAGTTTTTGCTTACTGCGGCGCAGTATCGGGCCTTGATTCCTGTTTTGGAGCAGCATATGGCCCCCGATGACTTTTTCAAAAGCACCATCTCAAACCTTTACTACGACACGCCCGACTTTCAGTTGGTGCGCACCTCTCTGGAAAAGCCCAAATATAAGGAGAAACTCCGCCTGCGGTGCTACCGGACACCGCTGGAGGACTCCCAGTCCTTTGTGGAAATCAAGAAAAAGGTGGATGGCGTGGTCTATAAACGCCGGGCGGACCTGCCCTATGGGCAGGCGCTGGAATATCTGGCGGGCGAGGGTCCGGGTGGCGACAGCCAGATATTTCAGGAGCTGGATTGGTTCCTGCGGTTTTACGGCAACCTTTCCCCAGCGATGTTCCTCTCCTACAACCGGGTATCCCTGCGGGGCCGGCAGGACAAAAACCTGCGTATGACCTTTGATCGGGATATCCTTTGGCGGGCGGATCATCTGGACCTTTCTGAGGGCGCGTGGGGGCAGGATTTGCTGCACCCCGGCGAGCGGCTTCTGGAAATCAAGATTCCAAATGCCATGCCGCTCTGGCTGGCGGGCGCTCTCTCCGAACTGAGCATTTTTCCCACCAGCTTTTCCAAATATGGCGCCGCATATCAAACTTTGCTGCGGCAAAAACTGACTGAAATGAGGATGAAGCAATATGCTTGAGGGACTGTTTGCATCAATCTATGGAGAATCCATTCCAATGCTGGCGTTTTTCGCAGCTTCCGCTGTCTCACTGCTGCTGGGCCTGCTGATTGCATGGAGTTACCGAAAGACTGCCGGAACCGGCGGCACTATGGGCGGCGCGCTGACGCTGATGCCGTTTCTGGTGCAGGTGGTAATTCTGCTGGTCAACGGGAATCTGGGGGCGGGCGTCGCTGTGGCGGGAGCATTCAGTCTGGTTCGGTTCCGCTCTGCGCCCGGTACGGCGCGGGACATTACCGCCATTTTTCTGGCTATGACCGTGGGGCTTGCCTGCGGAATGGGTTATCTGGCGCTGGGCGCCTTTGCAGCGGTGATTGTCTGCGCGGTTTTGCTGGTGATGAGTGCGCTGTCTCCTGCCAGTCGAGAGGTTGAGCGGGATCTGAAAATTACGATTCCCGAAAGTCTGGACTATACCGGCCTTTTTGACGACCTGATGGATCAGTATACCAATGCCTCCGCTCTGATCAACGTGAAGACCACGAATCTAGGCAGTCTCTATTGTCTGCATTATCAGATTCGACTGAAGGATATCGCCGATGAAAAAGAATTCATCGACCATCTGCGCTGCCGCAACGGAAATTTGGACATTACCTGCGGCCGCGTCCCCACTGCGAAAGACATTCTGTAAATGCAAGGAGAAATCATTGTGACAATCACTTTTTTTAAAAATCGAATTCTGCCAATTTTAGCCGGGACGCTTCTCGCAATTTTGCTGTCTGCCTGCGTCTCCGCCTCCGGAAACAGCAACGCCTTTACATTTTCAGACGACGCGGTTACCGCCGCCGCCGAGGGCGCGGGCTATACCATCGACGGAACTAACCTGACTATCAATGCGGCGGGAACTTATACCCTAAGCGGGTCCTGCGCCGAGGGCAGCGTCACCGTGAAAAAGGAGGTCACCGGCGTGACGCTGGTGCTGGACAGCCTGACGCTGACCAGTTCCACCACGGCGCCCATCCTTTGCAATCAATCCTCCAGCGTCACCATCGAGGCACAGGGCGAAAGCACCTTGAC
Source organism: Oscillibacter ruminantium GH1 (assembly GCF_000307265.1). Taxonomy (GTDB): domain Bacteria; phylum Bacillota; class Clostridia; order Oscillospirales; family Oscillospiraceae; genus Oscillibacter; species Oscillibacter ruminantium. The sequence continues at coordinate 399,341 of NZ_DF158899.1, read as the reverse complement.
CAATACGGAAGATGCCTCCACGGAGGCGAGCAGCACCTCGTTTGAAGGTGCGGCTATTAAAGTAAAGAGCGGCGCATCTTTGAACCTCACGGGAAACGGCATACTAAACGTGGAGGGAACCTGCAAAAACGGAGTCAAGGGCGGTGCGGGCGCATCCGTCACGATCTCTGATCTGACGCTGACCATCAACGCGGCGGATAATGCCTTGTCCTGCGACGGTTCCGTGGCAGTGGACAGCGGCGTTCTGATCCTCACCGCGGGAAATGACGGGTTGAAGTCCGATCCTGACGTGGATGACACGGAGTCTGATGGAACCGTCACGATCAACGGCGGCACCGTTACGATCACCGCCTCCGGCGACGGGATTCAGGGTGCCTCGGCCCTCACGATTAACGACGGAGCGTTTACCGTTACCACCGGCGGTGGCTGTCAGGCGGTACTGGCAGAGGATGCCAGTGCTAAAGGCCTGAAGTCCGGTGGAATGCTTACGGTGAATGGCGGCAGCTTTATCTTGGACAGTGTTGACGACGCGCTTCACGCGGTAAACGTCACGCTGGCGGCAGGGACCTACACCATATCCTCCGGCGACGACGGGATTCATGCCGACGAGGTACTGACGCTGGGGGTACAGGACTCGGAAAATGGTCCCGACATCACTGTCGCGGCCTCCTACGAGGGATTTGAAGGTGCAGCGATTGCATTGTACTCCGGCAGCGGTTCCATTATCGCAAGCGACGACGGAATCAATGCCGCCAACGGCGATTTGGATCGTAGCTATGGATTCTCACTGGATATTCACGGTGGAAACTGGTATGTAAATGCGGGTGGGGATGCGCTGGATTCCAACGGCGACATCAATTTCTACGGCGGCGTTACAGAGTTCTATGGCTCTGCCAACAACGGTGATTCCGCGCAGGACTATGACGGCTCCTGCGTCTATCAAGGTGGCACCTTCTTGGCAGTAGGAACAACCGGCATGGCGCAGATGCCTTCTACTGGCACGTATGTAGCGTTTGGAAGTATTGGTATGGGCGGTGGTGGCATGGGCGGCCAGCGTCCCCAACATACTGCCGACGGGACGCAGCAGCCTGCTGATGATATGGAACCTCCTGACGGATCTCAGGGTGGCGCGGCTCCCGCGATGAACGGACAGAAGCCCGCCCCTCCCACAGATGGGACAGATGATTCCACCACCCGCGGTCAGCGAGACGATTTGGGCGGTGGAATGATGAATGGAACCGTCGATGCAGATACCTCGGAGTTTGTGATTGCCAAAGGCAGCGAAATCGTCATCAAGGACAGCAGCGGCAATGTGCTTTACTCCGCCACCGGCGTGAAGGCTGCCAACTCCGTGATCTTTGGCGCGGAGACGCTGACAGAAGGCGAAACATACACACTGTATATCGACGGGGAGGAAGCGGTTGCCGCCATTGCCAAGACCGGTACGGGAACAGAGCAGGGCTTTGCTGCCGGTGTGGGAGGCCAGCGGCCTGCCGGAGCGGCGGAAAGCACCGAAGCGCAAAGCAGTGCGGCTTAAATTGAGATGCAAGGGCTGAAAAGCGATTTCCCCTTATAAATGCTGGGAAATAAAGATTTTAACGTAAAACCCACCGGAACGCTCACAAATGTAGGTGTTCCGGTGGGTTTTGGAGGAGCGGGGAGGGCGATGCATTCCTTCCGCCGAACGGTTGAAATAGAACGATGAAGAGTTGCCGCACCGGTCCAATGTTCCGGGTTTGCTGTTGCAAAGACAGTCAAAGTCCGGTGCTTTTACAGTATTTTCAGAGAGTGGATTGACTTTAACGCCAATTCCAGATATAATACTTAAGGTTTTTAGATTTCGATTTCCATTGCAGTCTGAGGTGCGCCCCGTTCCGATGGCAAGAAAGATTTATAGCTGTCATGAAGCGATGAAGAGCCCAGCGGTCAACGGTGCCGGTAATTTGGGAAAACGACTAGATAAAATAATTTCATAAATTTCCGGGTGTAGCGCGGGTGGTTTGGGAGTGCCGTGCCGGTATCCGGGCAGGATGAAGCCGAAAGGGCGAAAGCTGTTGACACACGGACGTTTGCATGTTTCTTCCGCAGAGTGAAAAGTACCTCAAAATCGCCTTTGACCACAGTAATGACCACAGACAGCAAAAATTCAGGATTCCCCAGAAGCAAATATCCGGGTATAGCGAAGCTGGTATCGCGCCTGGTTTGGGAGCAGAATGCCGCAGGTTCGGATGGCTTGAATTACAGGGCGGCAAACCGTTGGTATCACAGGCTTTTTTCATCCAAGCTTTTTCGTTTGTGATGCTATTATGAGTTTTGACCACAATTTTGACCACATGAAGAAAATCCTTGATTTAAGAAATACACTATGCTACAATTTTATACTAAAAATCCGGGTGTGGCGCAGTTGGTAGCGCGCCTGGTTTGGGACCAGGAGGCCCAGAGTTCAAATCTCTGCACTCGGACCATGAAAAGTGGCTGTTTTCTACGGAAAACAGCCACTTTTTTGTTCTTATTTCATTTCTTTGCGTTTTGCCTGATTTATTTGACCACAGTTTCCGCATAGCGTGAAACGCTAAATTTCCGAACTTAAACTTTGTGAAATGCGGAATTTAAGTGTATATGATTGCGTTTAATGAACATATTTCGCATTTTTGCTTGACCACATATAAATATTATTACGGATAACTCGGATAAGTGTGGTATAATTACCATATAAGACAGCGAGGTGAGCGCCTATGAGCAAATATAAGTCTTTATGGGAAAAGATCAGCCGACATGGAGAAGACAATTTGCAGCTGACCTTTGCCGAGATTGAACATATTTTAGGCCTTCCGATTGACCATTCCTTTTTGAATTTCAAGAAGGAATTATTGGATTATGGCTGGCAGGTGGGCAAGATTTCTTTGAAGGCGAAGACGGTCAATTTCAGCCGCTGCAACGAAGGCAAGACAAAACTGACCTTGCCGGAACACTATAAAGCAGATGCCCTTTTCTTCTTTGACGGCAAGCCCGATGCGCTGACGCTGTATGAAGCACTGTTCGCACAGTTGAAAAGTGAATTTCCCGTGCTGTCGGTCAAGGTGCAGAAAAGCCAAATCAGTTTTTACAATCGGCATCTGTTTGCTATGGTGTCATTGCCGCGCCGCAAATCGGAAACGGGAATTCTGGTCAGCTTTGGGCTGGGGCGAAAATTGGATTCTCCGCGCATTGCCATAGCCACAGAGCCGTACCCAAACCGCTGGACGCATCATGTGCCGGTGACGGATGCGGCACAGCTGGATGCAGAACTGCTGGGCTGGCTGCGGGAAGCCTATGACTTTGCGAACAGTAAATCTCGCTGATGGATGAAAGGAAGAACTGCATGTGCGACTACACAGCCGAAGAACTTCGGGAAGCCAAGCGGCAGATCGATTCCACGCTGCACAAACTGCGGGAGGCCATCAAAACGCTGGAAGCCAAAGAAAATCCCAGTCGCTACAAATCGCAGATCGCGCTGGCCAAACGGCGGGTGCAGGCCTTTAAAATTGCAAATAACCTGATTGAAACCGAAATGAGAAACGAAGCAAAGGAGTAATCTTATGTGGCAGTGCCCAAAGTGTGGCAGAGCGTTCAAGTCTATGAATCAGAGTCATTATTGTGGTGACAAGCCAAAAACGATCGATGCCTATATTGCGGCGCAGGAGCCGGCTGTGCAGGAAGATTTGAAGCTTCTGCGCTCCATCTTGGCGGCGGCACTGCCGGAAGCGGAGGAGCGCATTTCATGGAGTATGCCGACCTTCTGGAAAGGGGAAAACATCATTCACTTTGCAGCATCGAAATCTCACATTGGCCTGTATCCTGGCCCGCAGGCAGTAGGACATTTTGCGGCGGAGCTTGGCAAGTATAAAACAGACAAGGGAACCATTCGGATTCCTTATGGAAAAATAGATGCCGCACTCATTACGGAAATTGCAGTGTGGTGCTGGGAAACCGGGAACCACGCATAAACAGCGTTTAATGCAACAAGGAGAGTGACCATGAAAATTGCGATCTGCTATTACTCCCGCCACCACGGCAACACGCTGAAAGTCATCGAAGCCATGACGGCCGGGCAGGAGGTTGATTTGATCGATGTGACAGTCCGCGTTGCTGTGCATCTAGAGCAGTATGACCTCATCGGCTTTGCCTCAGGCATTTACTACAACAAATACAGCGATGCTGTGGTCAGCTTTGCGCGGCAGTATCTGCCTGAAAACAAAAAGGTGTTTTTCATCTATACTTACGGCGCACCGAAAGTGACTGCCACTAAGGAGATTGCCGAGGCGGTCGCTGAAAAACAGGGTACGGTCATAGGCGAGTACAGCTGCCGGGGCTTTGATACCTTTGGCCCGTTTAAACTGGTGGGCGGCATCGCCAAGGGGCATCCTACGGCAGGCGAACTGGCGGCGTCAAAAGAATTCTTTCGCAATCTCATGAAGCAACATTAGTCTTTTGTTACGAGAGATGATGCTTGCTGAGAATTTGAATTAGATGAGGATCAAAAGGATGCCTCCGGATATTAAATCCGAAGGCATCCTTTGCTTGGGATAGACCAATTCATAAAGATGCTCTTGGTTGCACAATAGGCTGGGCCTTGTTTTGCAATCAAAAGTCCCAAATAGTAAAAGACAGGATCAACGAATGATCCTGTCTTTTCATTTCTTTTTAGGTGCTTTTAAACCTCGCTTTTGCTTATCGCCGTCAATTCTTTCCCGAACCTTCTTAATCATTTCAGCCAGTTTTTCTTCGCACTCATCCTGTGTTTTTGCGTATACATTGTGGTATTCTCTTTTCCCTTCCGCATTTTTCGGAGCGTATTTTCCTTCAAAGAGGTGATCGTTAATCTGTGAAATACAACCAGTTCCAGGTTTGCGTATTTTCCCTAAGTAAGGTTGATAAGTGCTGCTCATTTGCTTCCTTTTTTCCGTATCACGATGCAGTCGGGGATCTTCACCTGTACCATGGCCCATGTGGGAGTCAATCTTTGCTGCGGCCTGCTTTTGCATATCGTCCGTTATGTGGCTATAGATATCCAGTGTAGTAGCTGCGGAGACATGTCCAAGTATGGCTGAGAGAGATTTGACATCCATTCCTCCCTCAAGTGCTAGCGTAGAAAATGTGTGTCGCAAATCATGAAATCTAATATGTTTGCAATCTGCGTGTTCAAGAATTAGCGACAACCTTTTCCTGCACACATCAGGTCGAATAGGCCGGTCATCAAATACTGGTGACGGGAATAGCCAACGAGAATTGGTAGTTGCATGATAGGCCTTCAGAATTGAAAGAACTGACGGAGCAAGGACGATAGTGCGAATAGAAGATTTGGTTTTTGGTTTTACAGCAGTGAGTGTTCCGTCAGTATGAGTTATTTGTTTATTGATCCGCAGTTCGCCTGTTTGGAAGTTGATATTCCTCCATTGAAGCGCAAGTATTTCACCACGACGCAGACCAGTAGATAATTCCAGCAAAAATAGCTCAAAGTATCCCTCTGCTTTTGCCTGAATTAAGAACCTTTGAATCTCATCTTTACTCAAAATCTTCATTTCAGCTGCTTTTTTGCTTGGAATTTCACAGCCTTTAGCCGGATTTATCTGAATTAGGCCCTCGGTTTTGGCCTTTTCAAGAGCATCTCGGCAAACGGCATGACACTGGCGGACAGATGCGTTCGACAAACCGGGGCCATATTTTTCTATGAAGCGTATACGACCACTCTTTTTAAGTTTAGAGTAAAATTTCTCAAGATCATCCTGCGTTAGTTTGTTCAACTGGATTGTACCTATGTTCGGAATGATGTGAAGCCGGATTTGCTGGTCTATGATTGCTTTTGTGGATGGACGAATATTGATTTCACGGAAGTTATTATACCAAAATTCAACCCAAGCTCCAAACGGCATATCGGGCTTGATCTTGTCTGAATAATGAAGGCTTTTCTCTTTTAGTTCTTTCAGTTTCTGGAGGCATTCAGCCCTTGATTTGCCAAACACGCTTTTCATGCGAGACTGTCCGGTCTCATCGTGTTCGATGGTCAGTCGCCCTTCCCATCGTCCGTCTGCTCTTTGGCGAACCGTTCCGTCACCGTTTTTTCGACGCCCTGACATCTGGATTCCTCCTCAACAAGATTGCAAATAAATCCCTCTACAATATCTGCAGCATGTTTCTGCATATCTGTTGTCACATGCGTGTAGGTGTCAAGTGTAAAGGAGGCGTTGGTGTGCCCAAGTATGCCAGAAAGCGTTTTAGGGTCAACACCACTTGCCAATGCATGAGTTGCAAAAGTATGGCGCAAATCGTGAAAACGGATACTTGGCAATCCAGCGTTGGCCAGGAGTGTCTTTAATTCGTTGTATGCGATACTGGGAGAAACCGGTAATTCTGGACACAAAGGATTCGGAAAAATCCACTCACTCAGAGCAGATTCTTTTCTGCTGTTTAAGATTTCGACTGTACTGTAAGGGAGAACAATACTTCTCTTTCCAGCATCAGTCTTTGTTTCTCCAAAGCTGATACCAGCAGCTTTACTGGCAGAATAAAGCGTGCGTTGTACCTTCAAAACGCCGTCTTTTGTGTCATAATCGGACCACAGCAATCCACATATTTCACCTCTACGCAGTCCGGTAGTGAGTTCAGTGAAGAAGAAGTCACGCCACAATGGGTCCTTTTCAATTTCTTCGATGAGTTTGTCAAGTTGGTCGTTGTCCAAAATCTGTTTTGGAGCATAATCTGGTCGAGGTGCAGTTGCGCCCTCTGTTGGATTTTTGGCAATGATATGCGCTTTTACAGCTGTCTTCATCGCGTGATGAAGTAGCGAATGCACATTTGAAATGGTTGTGTCTGATAATCCCATATTTTTCTCCTCTTCCGTACACCGCGACCGACCACTTGTTTTAAGTGTATGATATAGTCGCTGCACATCAATAGGTTTAATTTGAAACATTAGTTTATCGCCAAGGTACGGCTTAATATATCGATTTATTTCTTGACGATACGCCGTAAGAGTCCGATCACGAATTTTACCAGACATATACTCGTCCAGCCATCGGTCTAACCATTCGGAGAGCGTAATACGGCTCTCTTCGGTAAGTTCAACATTGCGATAGGTTTCAATATTCTGATGCAACTTTAAGAGCAAGGCTTTTTGTGTTTTCGCATACACTACGCGGAGAATGGGCTTACCATCCGCTTTGTGCCCTGCTATGACTCTGCCTTCCCATCTTCCATCAGGTCGCTTCCGGATTGTGCCATCCCCTGATGGACGGCGTTTTCCCATAGTCTTTCCCCCCTCCGCTTGAGTCCTGTGATAAAAGCGAGTTCTTAAATGCTATTACCCGTATGTTCCTCAACCCACTGCTTCAGCTTATCCTTCGGAACAACCACCCTGGACCTAATTCGCAGAGCCGGAAAATCAGGCTGATTCATCAGTTCGTATGTCATAGTCGTTGAAATACCGAGCACCTCAGCCACCATCTTTGCGTTTAGAAAAAGAGGCAGCTCATCAAAGCTGCGGAAAGATGATTCCTTCATAATTATTTACCCTTCCCTCTGAATTTGTGATTACGATGAAAACAATATATCTCTACATAATAAATGTAGAAAACAGGCCAAAATCGTAACCATCAATTCAAAAGCTTTTGCAAAGGATTAAACAATCGTACAATAAATAAATACGGATGCACTTCGCAAATGACAACAAATCTTTTTAGCGAAATCCATATTCAATCGCCTGCCGTTTTGGCCAGGCGAATTTTTTTGCGCTTTTTCTAAAATACGAGGTTACGATTTACCCCGTTTTTCTACATTTATTATGAGAGGACTTAGAGTTTTATGAAAATCCAAACCAAACCTCTCATCTCTAACCACATGCAACTGCACCTTGAAAATTTCATACACCTCAAGAGCTTTACCGTACCGAGCCACCAAAGGCAGGTGAAAGAACCGCGAAGGTTAAGCGGATTCATGCGATGATGGTACGGGGAAATAATGATACGCCCCAAAGGATGGCTACCCACAAGAATGGGAGTGGCTGAAATGCCAGCGATTGCCTGACCAGCAACTTGAGGTGACCCTTTTATTTAAATAGCAAAGGGGGTGTACGATTTGAGTTGTACCCAACACAAGCAGCTGGTCAAATTCCCGAAGGTTCGTATAGACAAGCCATGGTTCCGCTACTTTAACGATCACAAAGACTTTAAAAATGATGGAAATCTTCATTTGTTTATAGGCAAACACCTACGCGTGCTGGAACACGAGATGGAGAATGAGACCAATGCAAAGTGTCTTATGCTTCAACAGGATTATTACCACCTCATTCAGACGATTGGAAGCCGGGAAGCGATTACACGCCGGTTTTTGATTATTTTTGAATACGAGCAAGCGTATGGCACGAGAAAACCAGACTACACCGAAATCGTGTCCACTCTGGAAACAGCCACCAGAACCGCCAGACAGTATTTCCAGCATTGCGACAATGAAGTCGTGGTTCCTGATGATGAAAACAAGTTCCTCTTAGATATCCTCTACTCCGTTATCGACCGTAACACTTGTGAATTGAAGCCATTGGAGGAACGGATTAAAGAAATACAAGTTCGACAAGCTGCTGCAGAGAACTCGCAGGAGGTTACGGTTCCCATGGTGCTTGCGCCTGAGTCGATCGACCTGAGACATGGTACCTATGTGGTCATGGACGGTGTTTATCATACATATCTGATTGTTCCTTCTGCCGGCTATAACTCAAGGGTCGTTGCTGGCTGGACATCAATGCTTGTCAATGCTGGCGAAGGAATTGATGTTGACTTTTATTTCAAGCGCGAGCCTAAAGATCGCATCCAAAATAAGCTGGGGCAGCAGATTAGAATTAATCGCAGTCGGATTAAAGACGCATCTGATACCAACTCTGACTTCGATGATTTTGAGGGCGCAATAAAGGCTGGGTACTTTCTGAAGCAAGGCTTAGCAAATTATGAGGATTTTTACTACACAAGCATCCTCGTGACAATTACGGCAGATTCGCAGGACAACCTGGAATGGCGAATTGCCGAAGTGACCCGGCTCATGGTTTCACAAGACATGGACATTCGCATTTGCCGCTTCAGGCAGGAGGATGCTATGCTCTCTGTCCTCCCATTCGGGAAGCTGAATAAAACTCTGTTTGAGCGAAGCAAGCGCAATATGCTGACCTCTGCTGCAGCCAGCTGCTATCCCTTTACGAGCTATGAGATGTCCGATGAGAATGGCATTCTGCTTGGTGTAAACAAATACAACAACAGCTTTGTCATTGTGGATATCTTCAATAGCCGAGTTTATAAAAACGCGAACATGGCAATTCTCGGCACTTCCGGAGCCGGCAAAACCTTTACGATGCAGCTGATGGCATTGCGCATGAGAAGACGCGGAACGCAGGTGCTTATCGTTGCACCCTTGAAAGGCCACGAATTCCTGAGAGCTTGCAATAACATTGGCGGGCAATTCATCCAGATCAGCCCTGCGTCAAATCAATGTATCAACATCATGGAAATTCGGAAGGTGGATCGCTCTGCAAATGCATTAATCGATGGAGTTGTTATGGATAACTCCATTCTGGCAAAAAAAGTCCAGCAACTCCACACTTTCTTTTCACTGCTGATTCCGGACATGACCCATGAGGAACGCCAGTTGCTGGATGAAGCGCTGATTCGCACCTACGCCCAAAAGGGCATCACTCATGACAACGCATCTCTGATTTCTCCGGATGACCCGAGCAAATATAAAGAAATGCCGCTACTGGAGGATGTCTACAATATCCTGATGGATTCTCCTGATACCAAACGCATGGGCAATATTCTCAATCGTTTGGTTCATGGATCGGCTAAAACATTTAACCAGCCTACCAATGTGGATCTTACGAATCCATATACTGTCTTGGACATTTCAGAGCTCACAGGCGATCTGCTGACCGTTGGTATGTTTGTCGCCCTCGATTTTGTCTGGGATAAGGCGAAGGAAGACCGCACAAAAGAAAAAGCAATTTATATCGATGAGGTGTGGCAGCTGATTGGAGCTGCGAGCAATTCCATTGCAGCAGAGTTTGTTCTGGAAATATTCAAGATCATCAGAGGGTATGGTGGTGCGGCGATCGCGGCAAGTCAGGATCTCCACGACTTCATTTCTCTTGAGGGCGGCAAATATGGTAAGGGCATCATCAACAATGCTAAAACCAAGATTGTTCTGAACCTGGAAGATGATGAAGCCATGCTGGTGCAGGATATGCTGAAGTTGACCGATGCTGAAATAGGCCAAATCACACGCTTTGAACGCGGAAACGGGCTTATTTCTACAAATAGCAATCACATTACCGTGGAATTCAAAGCATCCCAGTTGGAGAAAGAATTGATCACGACCGATCGCTACGAACTGAGTCAGCTTGCCCAAGATCGACAGCACAATACTACATTCAACGAATAGCTATCTCGACACAGAAACAATAAGTATTCCATAACGACTACATTGAGTGAAGGTATGAAATAAGCCTCCATTCTGTGTAGTCGTTTTTCAACAGAAGGAGGAAATTACAATGAGTTTTGCACGAAAGAGCAAAGGGTGCGAAGTCGCAACAATTATGCAGCTTTTGTCCATCATGGGCGCTATTGAAGATCGCCAGCTTCGGAAACTGTTCTCGCATCTCTCAGATCAGCAGTTCGGGCAGGTCATTTATCACCTGCAGCGTAATGGTGCGATTTGCAGATCCAGAGACGGGCGGTACATCGCAATGAACAGAATGGCTCTGGAACGGACGGATAAAGCCTATCATGTAATGAGGCCCATCGTCATAGCGACGATGGGCCTCATTTTTTCATATCACACGCAGAAGTACATGGTCAATTCACTCGCTAAAGTGGACGACATCATTTGGGGTACAGCCAACAAGCCGGCACAGTTTCTCCAGCGTTTCAACAGTAATGTTCTTGTTCTTTTTCAAAGAGTCCAGCGTTTTATTAGCCACGATCAACCATACCTTTTGCAAGTGCTGAGATATCCATCTGTTCTGCTTCCATCCGGAAGCCGGAAACCTTTCCATTGGTTAGTGGCTCTACTTCATCTTCTGAAAAATCCATTTCAGGCAGGACGAACTGCACAACCTGATCTTGACCATCGGCCCAAAGCTCTGCTTCAAATGGAGTGCCATCGGAGAAGATGCCCTGCGAGTATCCAAGATTGCGTCGTTCAATCATAATTGTATGATTACAAAAAGGCGCTTTCGTGGTAGCTTCAAAAAAGCCGCCAGAAGAGGTATGCTCATTGACATGATCACAACAGTTTTCAACCCTGCCACCAAAAACATCAGAAAAGGCTTTTACTTTATCTGGACCATTGAGAATGGCGAAAACGACAGTTTCAAAATACGATTGGAAGTCCTCTTCAAAAAAGAGCTCATTGAAGTAGCTGGCAACGGTTTTGGCATCATGGCCAAATGCCCCACAACCCCAAGCTCCTAAAACCAGATTGCGATAACCACGGCGAGCTGCCGCCATGAGGAACAGCCGAAGTCGTTCCTTCATGATTGCGTCAAGTTCTGACTGAGGAACATCGCTTGCTCTTCCCCATTTATCTGGCGCAGGCATCGTCCAGACCGACACGCTAAACGGCTTATCCAAGAGCGAACCATCAATATCACGGAAAACACATACATCTGGAGACAGCAGCATGTAGTCTGAGTCCGTGGGTGATGGATGTTCTTTATTGAATTGGTACATTTCTCGGGCTTTATCCGAGCTGATAGATGCGAACAAAGTGCTGCATCTGCAAAGGGACTCTTCCTGCGCACGAGCACCGCTAAGGAAACCGCCTCCGGGGTGCCTCGCGTTGGCAAAATTCATTACCAACGGGTTGAGCAAACCAGCTGCCGCTTGGAAAGAATCTGCATCAACTAAGTAGAAGCTACAGTTTTCCGGTGCAGAAAATGTACAATCAAAGAAATCATCCACATCATTCACGATAGCCATCCGCGTGCAGCCAACCTGAGAACCCAGACAAAAACTTTTCTGCGTTCTCGGATTTCCTGTCCGGCTTGTACTCATATAGCACAATCGGATGCTCGGCATCGCCACTGGTGCGGTACAGCCACATATAGCTCTTGGACTGCGCCTTCTTGCCCTCCTCGTGAAGTACCTGCAGGGTGGTTTCATCCGCATGGAGCACCTTCTGAGACACCAGCTGTTTGTGGAGCTGCTCATAAATGGGTGCAAGCCAATGTTCAGATGCCCACATCAGCCAGTTGGACATGGTCTGTCTGGACAGCATGACACCGCTGCGGTTCAGCTCTGCCGCCTGTCGGTACAATGGAGAACCCATGACATACTTCTGTACCGCAATATGGGCAATCGCCTCCGGGGAAGCGTAGCTGCCCGGTATCACAGACGGCAGTTTGTCGGTTTTCAAGACCGGCGTTTCCGTCCCATTCAGCTTGCAGTTCTGGCAGGCATATGTATAGAACCAGTCCTCGCGGATCTTCACCTGCGCAGGGACAATCACAAGAGACCGCCGGACGTCCTTACCAATCTCCGTCATCGTTGTGCCGCACTGCGGACAGGAACGCTCGCTCTCCGGCAGGCGGTGCTCCACCACCTCCACCGGCACATTCTCCGGCAGGATCTCATCCAGGCTGCTGGAACGCTTCTTCCGGGCATAACCGGCAACGGGGGCGGACTCTTTTTCCTTGCGCTCAATGG
>NZ_DF158899.1:363857-385586 GCF_000307265.1 Oscillibacter ruminantium GH1 | reverse complement strand
CTTACAAAGGTACAAAGTGTGTACTTTATCTTACCATTTACACGGGGTCATAATAATCCGCTTTCTGTACGGATGTTTTGCAGCTATCTGGCACCAGAATCCTCGGAACGCCGCCAAAGTACGTAAAAGCATTCACATGGGCGGTAATTCGGGAATGGCTTTCCATGGCTCGGAACGGCTCCTCATACAGGCATGCGCTGGCCGGCAGGGCTGCCACGAAGAAGTACGCTTTCTTCAGAATTGTGTGTCCTTGAGCCCGTCCGGGTGGGCTGTCTTGTACTCCTCCCAAAGCAGCGTCAGCGTCAAGGTCCGGCTCGGAATGTTTTTCTTCGCTGGTACCGTCCTTCGGCGGATACAGGGCCGAGCCCCAGCTCATCATGTAGTCTGAGTATTTCTTTTGCCTTTTCCACGTTGGTCCTCCCCATGATCGCTACGCCTCTCGGTATTTCTATAACGAGAGTTTAATTCCTCCAACTTCTCGCGGCAAGCGTCCCAGCGCAGTGTTCAAGTTTGCCGTTCTCGTGTTCAAGCTTTCCGTGTTTATGCTCAAATCCTCTTTATCAGGGGCTTCAATGGCGTTTCTATGCCTTCTTCAAATATGGCCACCAGATCTCACAATGCTAATTTTCCCAACCTTCATCAGCCAGATACCCGGCCAGTTCCTGACGCTGACAGTTCCACCGCAGTTCGCCCCGATCCAGGAAAAGAAAGCGGTCGCAGAGGTCTTTCACAAAGAGAAGATCGTGCGTTGTGATCAGACAGCTTTGCTTCAGGTTACGCAGACATTCGGCGAGGCGTTTTGCCGCGTTCAGGTCCAGAAACGAGGTGGGCTCGTCCAGCAGAAGCAGGGACGGGCGCATCACCAGCACGCCTGCCAGGGCGGCCAGACGCTTTTCTCCGCCGGAGAGTTTGTGGACCATTCTATTTTTCAGCGCGGAGATCCCCAGAGCATCCAGTATCTCATCTGCCCGCTGTGTAATTTCCGCCTCAGGAACACCGTAGTTGCGGGGCCCGAAGGCAATATCCTGAAAGACTGTGGGCATAAACAGCTGATCGTCCGGATTCTGAAAAACAACGCCGATTTTTTGGCGGATCTGCGGGAGATTTGTCCTGTCCAGCTGCAGCTCATCTACCTGCACAGTTCCCTCTGCGGCGGGCAAAATACCCACCAGAGAAAGAAGAAGCGTGGACTTTCCGGCACCGTTGGCCCCAAGTAAAGCCACCCGCTCTCCGTCCTGAATGGAAAAGGAGACATCCCGCAGCGCACGGGGTTCTTTCGCGGGGTTGTATTTTACAGAAAGATGTTGAACGCTCAGCATGGCAAGCTCCTTGTCAGACCAGCCCGCCCAGCAGCAGACTGAGATTAAAAAACCGCATCAGAAAAAAAACGCGGCTGCGCCCCCCGCCGTCAGGATGTCCTTTGCGGCGGCGGGGGGTTGATTTCTCACGTGATAGGTGCCGTCATAACCGCGGCATTTCATGGCGCAGTAAATCCGGCTGGCCTGGTCGTAGCTGCGTAAAAGCAGCTGTCCCAGAAAGCATCCCATGTCCCGCATCTGAATGCCTCTCCTGCTGCATGAGCGCAGCTGGTAGGCGGTGTACATCTGCTGTGCCTGCTGAATCAAAACAGAGATATAGCGGTAGGTCAGCGTCAGCTGAAGACAGAAAATTTTTGGGACATGCAGCTCAATAAGCTGTGCGGTCAGAGCCGTCATGGAGGTGGTGGAGACCAGAAGCAGCACGGCGGATACGCATAAAAAGGCCTTTATCAAAATGGAAAGACACGACAGCAGCCCGCCGCTGACCGGAATTGGACCCAGAAAATAAAGCGCTCTTCGATCCAAAAGCAGGTTGGACAGCGCGGTAAAAACCACGAAGGGGGCAGCCACCGCGATGCGCTGCAACAGGGTTTTCCAGGGAGTACCTGAGAGCGCCATTGCCAGGATGGGATAGGCGGCAAAGGGGACCAGTGCGCTGAGAGACCGGGAGGGAAAGGAAATAACACACACCGCGTAAACCACCGTGATCGTCAGCTTCGCGCCGGGACTGAGCCGATGGAAAGCGGAGTCTCCCTCGGCCAGCTGTTCCAGCGAGCAGAAGCTTCTCATTGCCGATGACAGATCAGCCAAAGGGATGCGCCTCCTTTCCTGCGGTTAGTGCGTTGCGTGTTTCTTTTTCGCGGTGTAGATTACGAATCCGGCCCCGCCGGCAATGGCCAGCGTCATCACGCTGCCGATCAGGCCCGCGGCGGCGGTGCCGCTGCCGTCTGAAAAGGCGTAATCAGGAAGGATAGCGGTGTTTTCCACCACATCGCCCGCGGCATTGTGAACAGAGTCATCCCGTTCCAGTTCCGTGGTCCCGGCTACCTTTTCCATGGCCCATTCCAGTCCGTCCGGATTGGACGAGGCATACAGGGAAACCGCGCCGGCAAGGACCGCGGCCGCAAGGGCGAAGGCGATCAGAACGCGTTTGACTGAGACGGTGCGGTCAAGCTTTTTCTGCTCCAGGGGAGTGGAAAGAAGTTCCGGTCGGGTGGAGTACAAAAAGCAGAGGACCGCGGCGGTGACGATGCCCTCCACCAGGCCGATAGCCAGGTGAATCGGCTGCATCAGCGCTACAAAGGCGGAGAACGGCAGCTCTGTCACACCGGAGGCCATGGTCTCCAGTACCACGCTGAACGCGCCCAGCTGCAAACTGATGACCACGCCGAGAATGGATGCCAGCGTAATTTTTTGTTTGGATATCCTCCGCTGCAAAATCGGTTTATAAATGGCATTGTATCCAATCAGACATGCGCATACGCCCATGTTGAAAATATTGCAGCCCAATGCAAGCAGACCGCCGTCCGCAAAAAAGAGACACTGAATCAGAAGAACGGCTGTCAGCGTCAGCAGAGCGGGAAACGGGCCCAGAACCGCCGCCAGAAGAATTCCGCCGCCGATGTGACCGGAGGAGCCTGTCCCCGGAATGGTAAAGTTGATCATCTGTCCGGCGAACACAAAGGCGCCCATCACGCCCATCATGGGAATCTGCTTTTCGTCAAAGTCCTTGCCGCTGATCTTTTTTACAGAATAACCGATGGCTACCGCGCTGACGGCGGACATGGCCCCGCCCACGGCAGGAGAGAGTAAGGCGTCTGCCATATGCATAATGAAAAATCCCCTTTAACAGTAAATTGGACAGCGGCTCAGATCTGCCGCAGAATATCCTCCCAGACCTGCTGGAAGGGAAGCCCGACAGACTTTGCCGCCTGCGCAACATCCGCGTACTCCGGCTTTTCCCGGTGGATGCCAAAGCCGTCTGCACACTTGACGCGAACAGGGCCATAGCTTGTATCCGACGTCTTGATGGAGGGGGTGAGGATAAATTTCCGGCACCGGCGGGAACGGACGCCGTTGGTGTTGGTTTCCCGGAGAATGGCCTGCGCCAGCCGTTCCTCTTGGGCAGCCTTGCACAGAACCGTAAAGGCAACTCCGGCGCGGCCCTTTTTCATAGTCAGAGGCGCGGTGGAAATGTCCAGCGCGCCCTGTTCCATCAGCCGTTCAGACGCAAAGGCCAAGGCCTCTGCCGTCATATCGTCGATGTGGCAGCATAGCTCGATGATTTCCGCCTGCTCCGGATCTCCGGACTCACCCAGAAAGGCGCGAATGCAGTTGGCGACGGGGAACTGTTTCTTGCCGACGCCGTAGCCTGTCTTTTCCAATGTCATGACCGGCATGGGACCAAATCCGCCGCCGAAATGGGCCAGAAGGGCAGCACCGGTGGGCGTACACAATTCTCCGACGATTTCTCCGCAGTAGCAGGGAAGACCCTCCAGCAGGTGGGCGGTAGCCGGTGTGGGTACCGGCATCACGCCGTGGGCGCAGCGGACCTGCCCAGAACCAAGGTGGACAGGCGAGACAACAATTTGGTCCGCGTGCAGCAGATGCATGGCGAGGCATACGCCGGTCACGTCCACAATGGCGTCCAGCGCACCGACTTCGTGGAAGTGAACTTCCGTGACGGGGACGCCGTGGGCCTTGGATTCTGCGGCGGCAATACGGTCGTATACCGCCTTGGCGTTCCGACGAACTTCCTCGGGCACCGGCAGCCGGTCCAGGATCTTTTGCACATCCGGCGGGGATGCATGATGGTGCTCATGATGATGTCCCTCATGTTCGTGATCGTGGTGATCGTCATGGTGGTGATCGTGGTCGTGGTGAGGCATATCTTCATGATCGTGGTGATGTGTATCTTCGTGAACGTGTTCTTCCAAATGAAACTGGTCATGAACATAGCCGCAGGGCAGATCCACGGATTCTTCCGCTTCTCCGCCGATCTTGACCTCCATGTGCGTACCGGTGATGCCGCAGGTTTCTTTTTTCTCTGCGGCAACACCGACGCCTTTCACCAAATGATTCATGGTCTCCAGGAAACCGGCCTGATCTGGCAAAAGTTCATAAAGAGCGGCCATCAGCATATCGCCGGCGGCTCCCATCTGGCATTCCAGATAAAGCGTTTTCATTCTTTAATTCCCTCCATTTGATTGATGCGGCTGGCCAAAAACCCCGCGCCAAAGCCGTTGTCAATATTGACTACGCTGACGCCGCTGGCGCAGGAATTCAGCATGGATAAAAGAGCGCTCATCCCGCCGAAGGATGCGCCGTAGCCCACGCTGGTGGGAACAGCAATGACCGGGCAGTCCACAAGACCGCCCACTACGCTGGCGAGGGCGCCCTCCATTCCAGCCACAACGATTACGACCCGGGCGGACATCAGGGGTTCCAGGTTGGACAGCAACCGGTGCAGACCCGCCACACCCACGTCGTAAAGCCGGATAACATGGTTACCCAGCGTTTCAGCGGTAATGGCGGCCTCTTCCGCTACGCCCATGTCACTGGTGCCGCCGGTAGCGACGACAATGGACCCGCGTCCTTCCACCTGCTTGGGCATGGCCACCGCCAGCCTTGCCAGAGGCTCATAATGCAGAGGAAACCGTTCGGAAAGGTAATCTGCCACATCCTGCTCGATCCGGGTAACCAGAATGTTGGTGCAGTCACGCTTCCGCATGGATTCCAGAATGCCGGCTGTTTGCTCCCTGGTCTTCGATTGACCGTAAATAACCTCCGGCACACCCTGACGAACTGCCCGGTGGTAATCCACCTTGGCATAGCCCAAATCCTCAAAGGGAGCCAGCTTCAGACGCAGTAGCGCGTCTTCCGGAGCCAGAGCGCCATTCTGAACCTCTTTTAAAACGGATAGAATATCGTGTTTGTCTGCCATGCTGCTCCCTCACAGTCTTAACTTTAGATCCAGCGCAACGGTTGAAAACAGGGGAGAGAGCCGGGAGAGAATTTCTCCGCGCTGCTCCATCGCCTGGGAAAATTGACTTTCAGGCAGCTGCACAAGTGCCATGTCACCGCGAAGGCGGATGCGAAAATCTGAAAAGCCCAATTCAAAGAGAGCGGTTTCTCCCTGCTCCACCTTCTGCAGTTTTCCGGCAGTAATTTCCGTCCCGGTGGGAATCCGGGTGGCAAGGCAGGCGTAGGAGGGCTTGTTCCAGGTGAACAGACCTGCCTCTCGGCTGAGCGCCCGCACATCCTGTTTGGTGATGCCGCACTCCCGCAGGGGAGAGCGGACCTGCAACTCCCGCAGAGCCTGCATCCCGGGCCGATCTCCCTCATCGTCGGAGGCATTGGTGCCGTCGATCAGCAGGGTATATCCGTCCCCAGCGGCTGCGCTCCGAATCAGGCCGAAAACTGTATGCTTACAGTAGTAGCAGCGGTTTGTGGGATTGGCGGTGACCCGGGGATCGGACAGGACATCTGCTTCGATGATCGTCATGGGAAGGGCGCAGTAGGCGGCAATTTTCTTAGCATCCTCCAGTTCAAAGGCAGGTTGAAATGCGCCGTGGACATAATAGGCGTGCCAGTTCCGCCCGTATTTCGCGGCAGCCCAGACCAGAAGAGAAGAGTCTGTTCCGCCCGAAAAGGCCAACGCACCGGACGGATTTTCCTCAAAAAAGTCAGATAAATTCATTAAAAGTCTCCCTTTTTTCAAAAACTAAAAAGAAAGAAGGCATACCCATAGAGGTATGCCTTCTGGCATTGCGAACAATTCTTTGCTGCGCGATTATCTTATCATAAAAAAAGCGGGGCATGTCCTGTCGTCAATGATATATGCAGAATCTACTGATCCGTAAATACAACCTTCTGGTCATACATTTTATTATTTACACAATAGCAAAAAAAAATGAATCTGTCAATCGGCGCGGTTGTCAAAAAATACACAAGATGTTATACGTTAT
The DNA here is from genome assembly GCF_000307265.1 of Oscillibacter ruminantium GH1. GTDB lineage: Bacteria > Bacillota > Clostridia > Oscillospirales > Oscillospiraceae > Oscillibacter > Oscillibacter ruminantium. Next base: position 379,300 of record NZ_DF158899.1, on the reverse strand, counting down.
TAACAAATCGCGTTCGTCATTAACAAAAAATGTTGACAAAAGGAACCCAATGACTCTATTATAGATTTAGTCAAAAAATAAAGTAAGGGCTTATGCAGGATGAAAAAAAAACGGATTCAAGTAGCTGTCATTGACGGCCAGGGCGGCGGAATTGGCAGGGCGATCATTGAACATCTGAAAAAGAGTTACCCAATGGTGATGATTCGTGCGCTGGGAACCAATGCGGTGGCAACGTCCACGATGCTGAAGGGCGGAGCGGATGACGGCGCAACCGGAGAGAACGCGGTTGTCCACAATGTGTCCCGGATGCAAATTATTCTGGGCCCCATCGGAATCATTGTGGCCAATGGTCTCCTCGGAGAAGTAACTCCAAAAATGGCGGCTGCAATTGGAGAGAGCGACGCAGTAAAAATTTTGCTGCCCTCTCAGCGGTGTACGATTCGCCTTGCTGCAGGACCGGAGCAGTCCATGCAAGTTTATCTCAGCCAAGCGGTACGCATTTTCAGTGAAGAGATGGAGAACCTTTTGAATAATTGAAGGCAGGAAATGACATAATGCACGATAAAATTACCATAGCAAGACAGGAGAACCGACGCGGGGGGGTACAGATCCAATCTGTCGCTCGTGCACTTGAAATCTTGAAGTGTTTTACGGCAACTTCCGAATTGGGCATTTCCGAACTTTCTGCGGAAATGGGACTGCACAAAAGCACCGTGTTTGGCTTGGTCAATACGCTGATGAGCTTTGGTTATTTGGAACAGATTGAAAGCACAAAAAAATATCGGCTGGGAATGACTCTTTTTGAAATGGGCGAACTGGTTCTCAACAGGATTGATATCCGGAATGAAGCTAAGGAACGCTGCGCACCGCTGGCCCAGAAGTATCCTGCAACGATTCATATAGCAACACACAATATGGGCGAAGTGATTTATGTTGACAAGATTGACTGCAACAATTCCCTGATTAACTCCTCCAATGTCGGAAGAAGAGCACTCATGCATTGCACGGGAGTTGGAAAAGCGATGTTGGCATATCTTCCGGAAGAATATCTGGATCAGTATTTGCATTTTCCGCTGAAAAAGCTGACACCAAATACAATTGAAACCAAGGAAGCACTGTTGGAAGAACTTTTCGAAATTCGCAAGACCGGAATTGCCATGGATCGCGAGGAAATCGAGGAAGGTTTAACCTGTGTCGCAGCTCCAATCTTACAAAAAGACGGTTTGCCAGAACTTGCAATTAGCCTGTCTTTCCCGTATGGCAGGATTAAAAATGTGGATTTGCAACAGGTGAAAAGAGAACTGCTCACCTGTACACAGGAACTATCTGCCAGACTTGGTTTTCGGGGCTGAGCAGAAAATATAAGAAAAGCAGAGACTTGGAATGCTCATTGGCGGAAGAAAGATGAGAATTCCATTCTTTGTTTCCAAATAAGCAAGAACGCAATTTGATAATATCGAACGCATAGGAGGGCAGAACATGACTGATGTTCGAGATACGCTTTTTCAAAAAATTTCAGAAAAGAGATACAGGGCGGTACTGACTGCCGAACATTCCGGCGTGTTATCTGGCGAGGCTGAGGCCCGTGCATGTGCAGAGAACCTGGGTGTTGAATTTGAACTTTGCAAAAAGGACGGAGATGAACTTTCTCGCGGAGAACGTTTTGCAAACCTGCTGGCGTCATCCAAGCAGATTGCTTTGGCTGAAGAACAGTTGATTGGAACACTCGCAAAGGCGTCTGGAATTGCAACAGCAGCCAGAACTGCGGTTCAGCTGGCAGACGGAAAAATGAAGATTGTCTCTGGATCTTGGAAGAAAATGCCGCCGCAAATGAAGCAGATGGTCCGCAGTGCAACGTTCACCGGTGGCGCATCCTTCCGAATTTGCGAACAGCCGATGATTTATCTTGATAAAAACTTTATTCGGATGCTTGGCTCCATTCCAAAGGCACTGGAAGCTTGCAAACCATTTGAAGAGTCAACAAAAGTGGTGCAGATCAAAGGAATTACCGGAACCATTGAAGAGGAGACCCAGCAGGCCATCTGCGGCGGTGGAAATATTGTGATGGTGGACACCGGCAACTTAGAGGATCTTCGGAGATGTCGTAAAGTTATGGAGGCATCCGGAAAACGTGAGAAACTAAAGCTTGCATTTGCGGGTGGAGTAAGGCTGACGGATATTCCAGGACTTGCCGATGAGCGCATCGATATTCTATGTATTGGAAAAGAAATTGTTGATGCCCAGCTTTTGGATATGAAACTGGATGTGATTCAGGAGGAAACCTAAATGGGATTGAATTTACTTGAAAAAACAGAACTTTGGGTTAACGAAATCACATTGAACAAGACTAATTTAACAGAGCTAGCGAATACCGTTGCCCGGGTTATGGGACTGAAAGATGGAGAAGTTCTCGTTGTTGATGTGCGCCCAAGGCATATTACCTTCGATGTTCTTGCCAAGGATATTCCCCAGCAGAACATCATGGGGAAGGAACAAGCCATTTTGGATGCCATCCGGGTTGTACCCGGTGTGACCTTGTACCCGGACTCATATATCCATTCCAATGGGATTCTGGGTCAGATCTGCGCGGGCGTGGAGAACGAGGATGAGATTTTGGAGCGGGTGGCAAAAATGACGGACGAGCTGAGAAAAAATGTAGCTCATCGTGCAATCATTTTCCCCACCGGGTTTGAACTGCAACAGGGCCTGATTGAGGATACGAATACTCCTTATCTGTGCGAACTGCTGGAAAAGGCGGGCTATAAGGTGACAGTAGGCGAAATTATGTCCGACGATTTACAGGATATTTCTGAAAAACTGTCAGATGCGCTGAATCGTGGCTTTGGCCTAATCGTTACCACGGGAGGTGTCGGTGCCGAGGATAAGGATCACAGTGTAGAGGGAATCTGCTCCATTGATGTGCAGACCGCAACACCCTACATTGTGAAATATGAAAAAGGAACCGGACGCCACGTCAAGGACGGCGTGCGGATTGGCGTGGGGACAGAAGGTTTGAGTATGATGGTTTCCCTTCCCGGCCCTCACGACGAGGTGGAGCTTGCGGCGCCGGTCCTGCTTCAAGGATTGAGGGAAAACTGGACCAAAGAATATCTGGCCGACCAGTTGGCGGCAGTTCTTGCAGAAAAGTGGAGGCAAAAGAGTGCCGGGCACGGACACCACACACATTAAATCCCGAATGGATTTCTTGAAAGGACGGAGAAATGATGGATTACAAAAAGCTTGCGGATGCGCTGTTTGAGGCGGAAAAGAATCGGGTACAGATTGACCGGCTGACTGACGAAAATCCGGAAATGACCGTGGAGGACGCCTACCGCGTCCAGTTGGAAAACGTCAACCGCAGACTGACAAATGGTGAAAAGTTGATCGGCATGAAGATCGGCCTGACAAGCCAGGGTATGCAGAAGCTGCTGAACGTGGATGTTCCGGATTATGGGCATCTGTTTGCCAATATGATTCTGACGGACGGGCAGGTGTGTCATGTCTCGGAGCTGATTCAGCCCAAGGTGGAAGGTGAGCTGTCTTTCTGCCTGAATAAAACGCTCAAGGGCCCCGGCGTGACGGTGGCTGATGTCTACGAAGCGACAAGCTATGTGGTTCCGTCTCTGGAAATCGTGGATTCGAGAATCAAGGACTGGAAGATCAAACTTCAGGATACCATTGCGGACAATGGATCTTCGGCTCGGTTTATGGTTGGAAGCGGTATGACGCCGATTGAAAAGGTGGATATGCGTTTGACCGGAATGACGCTGGAAAAGAACGGGGAGCTCATTAACAGCGGCACGACTGCGGAAGTGTGGGGGAACCCTGCCGCGGCGGTTGCCTGTCTTGCCAATATGCTTGCTGAATTTGACATTGAGTTGAAGGCAGGCAGCATTGTGATGGCTGGCGCGCTGACAGCGGCCATTCCTGTGGGAGCAGGGGACGTGGTAACCGCCAGCTTCTGCGGGATGGGAAGCGTAAGCGCTAAGTTCGTGAAGTAAGCATTCCACAGGAGGGGAAATCATTACCTTCATCTTCGGATGAAGGATGATAGATAAAGAAAAAGAATTCGAAAGGAAGGAAAAGAAACAAATGAAGCGAGTTACACTGATGGCAAAGGTTGACCCGGAAATCTGCCGTGGATGCAAAATTTGCGAGAAGGTTTGCCCTGTCTATGCAATCAAGGTGACAGATAAGAAGGCTTATTCCGATCCCGACAAATGCATGGCATGTGCAAACTGCGCAGACCGCTGCCCGTTCCACGCAATCACGATGGTCAAGCGCGAGGAGCCCTATGATGTGGGCGTGGATGTGTCCAAGTTCGATCAAAAGGCGATTCGCGACCTGTGTGCCAAGGCTCATTTCAATCCCGAGCAAATTCTTTGCTACTGCGTTGGGACCCGCGCGGAAGAGGTCGCCGCCTGTCTGCTGGACGGCGCAACGACGCCGGAAGAGGTTTCTGCCCGCACCGGGATGCGTACCGGCTGCACGATTGAGTGCATTCAGCCGCTGCTGCGCATGGTGAAGGCTGCAGGCAACGAACTGCACCCCAATCCCAATGGTTTCCAATGGTATGGCACGACAGTCACCGCATGGGATATGCCTGAGGAAGTTAAGGAGAAGTACTCCAGCCGCGGCTTCTACTTTGAGGAGGACCGCAAATTGCTGGACGAGATCGCAAACATTCAGGTTGACGATGAGGGAGGCGCCAAATGATGGCTGATAAGAATTTGATGCATGCTCCGATCATGCCCATTGCTGCAAAGCCTTCTCAGTACGGCATTGATCCGGCTCTGGTCAAAAAGCGTGTTGCAGAGATGTCGGGTATGTGCTCCTTAAAGCTGACAGAGCTGTTCCCGGAACTGCCCGACGTGATTTATCCGGGTGGACCGGACGCTTTGGATAAGCTGTATGAGGTTGCAAAGGATGAACTGCGCAAGGTCGACATGTCCATGATTAAGCCTACCGACAGTGTCAACATTCTGGCATCTCACCACGGATTTACCCTGCTGGGTGGCCAGCCTTACGCCATTTTGCTGAAGGCCATCCGCGACATCGTTCACGAGAAGACCGGAACCGATGACATCCGCCTGCGCGCCGGTGTTGGTATGCGCTTCCGCGAGACGGAGGAGTATATCAAGCGCTATGAGCTGGATAAGTATTTTGGCCCGGGCAAGACCAAGGGCGTAGCTCCTGTCGATGAGGGCATTCCCATTGAGACGGAGGTCGGTACGCTATACGGCATCAAATCTGTGTATGATGCGGACTGGATTATTCATGCTCATCACACCGACGTGCGTGAAGTTCACTTCCATCGTCAGATCGACAAGGCCGTTAAGCCGTTCGGTATGTCCTATGCACGTATCGAAACCCGTTCCACCTACCATCAGAATCTGGGCCCCCGTGCCGCAAACTTTACGGCCCGCGCCATTTTTGAATCCAAGTTCGTACAGAGCAAGTTTGCTTTCGGCGCATTTTTGAACGTTGGACCTCACGGCGTAATCGGCGTGGATGCCGATAATGATCTGTATGCCATTAACGACCGCGCAACCTTTATTGGCTGCCAGCTGTACGGCAAGATCATGACGTTGTTCGGCGAGATCGACGAGTGCATCGCAGTCCTGGACTTCCCGTGCCCCGTTCCCTATGTGTTCTCCGCTGGTGTTATCTATGCGAACTTCACCGGTGCGAACCATGACCTGTATGACATGGAAGGAACGCCGCTGCCCTCTTACACATGGTACACGGAGGCATTTTACGGCAAAGACGGCAAGCCTTTTAAGAAAGACATTCCGCCTCTGAATCCCGCCATCAGAATGTGCGTCCATAACTATGCATGGACGGGTTACCCCTCTGCGTTTTTCTCCGAGCACATTCCTACAGTTGTGGTCGGCCAAGAGCAGGCGGATATGTTTGACATGGAGCCCATGAACATCAAGTATATGGACCATGCCGTAGTTGCCAAGACGACCGAGTCCGCTATGGATTTTGCATATAAGGTGACCGGCACGGATAAGGTGATTATCTTTGACGGCGCCATGGGTGGTCTGAACTGCTCCGAATCTCTGGCAAAGCTGCTGATTGACCGTGCACCGGCTGTCAGCAAGCGTGTTGAGACAGAGCTGATGCCTAAGTGGTTCCGCCAGCGCGGCGTGGATATGTCCGTGCTGGAGAAGCTGAAGCACTGATTGATTTTCGTTTTAGGAGTTTTTCACTATGCGGTCGCAGCCCAGCCGCATAGGAAATATAAAATGAAGGGAAAACTAACATATGAAGCTTTTGGAAAAAGGACCCGGCTTTAAGTCCGGCCTTTCTGATCTGCCCAAATATTTGGGTGGCAGTACCATCGGAGCCGGCGTGGTCTCTACAATTTTCGGCTGCACCGGTCCCTGCCTGGTTACCATCGCCGCTGCAAATGCCGCTGGTTTCACGCTGGCGGACACAGTGACCTGGGTGTTTGGTATCTATGTGTTCGGCGGCCTGCTGGGCGCCATTCTGGCTCTGTACTACAAGGTTCCTATTTCCGGAGCGTTCTCCATCCCCGGTGCAACCCTGATGGGCGCTGCTTTGGCTGGTTATACCTTCAACGAAGCAGCCGGCGCATTTGTGATTGCCGGTGTGATTGTGCTTATCATAGGCTTTACAGGATTGATCGGAAAGATTATGAAGTTCCTCCCGCTTGAGATTGTCATGGCCATGGTCGCTGGCGCTATGATGAAATTTGGCAGCGGCATTATTACCAACACTGTGGCAGACTATGTGGTCTGCGGCGCCGCTGTGCTGGCATTCCTGATTCTGCCTCGCGTTTCCAAGAAAATCCCCGGCGTGCTGGCTGCTTTGGTGGTCGGTGTCGTGGTTGCTGTCGCCATGGGCCGGTTCTCCGGCGACATGGGAGAAATCGCGTGGATCGGACCCCGGATCGTGGCCCCCAAATTCAACGGTTCGTTGATTCTGTCCTGCTCTATTCCGCTGGCCGCACTGGTTATGGGTGCTGAGAACGCACAGGCTATGGGCGTTTTGAAGACCGAGGGCTACTCCGTTCCCGCCAACACCATGACGATTGCATCCGGTATCGGCGGCATTGTTTCCGGTCTGTTTGGCGCTCATAATGCCAACATTGCCGGCCCCATGACCGCTATCTGCGCTTCCTCTGACGCAGGCCCCAAGGAAGGACGTTATGTGGCCTCCGTTGTCAATGGAATCACGTTTGCTCTGTTCGGCGTGTTTGCCGTTTACGCAATCAGCTTTGTCAGCTTTGTGCCGACCAGTCTGGTCAGCGTACTGGCGGGCCTTGCCATGATCAACGTGCTGATCAGCGCGCTCAAGAGCGCCTTCAGTACCGGCAGATTCCGCATTGGCGCATTCTTCGCTTTCTGCACCGGCCTTTCCGGAATCAGCATTCTAAACATTGGCTGCGCGTTCTGGGCGCTGGTTATCGGTGTCGTGGTCTCTCTGATCTGCGAGTCCGGGGACTTCAAGGCCGCAAAGGCTGAAGCTGCTGCCGAATAATGCAGCAAGAAAACCAATAGAAAATAAAAAATGCAGGGCGGCGGCCTCTCCCTTGGAGCAGCCCGTTGCCCTGCATTTTACGCAAAAGGAGGACCATTTTATGAAGGAAGCAATTTCCGCGCGGATTACGGCACTGCAGACAAAGCTAAAAGAACTCGGTTTGGATGCAGCAATGATTTATGACCGCGAAAATCTGATCTACTTTGCCGGCGTCGACGATCTGGAGGGCGGCGCGCTGGCTGTTCCCGCAGAGGGAGAGCCAGAGCTGTTCTGTCTGTGGATGGAGGCCGGTCATGTTCGCGCAGCGTCCGGAATCGAAAAAGTGACCGCTTACATGTTCCCGCAGAACAACCAGAGTACGATGATGGGTGCATGGCTGAAGGCAAAAAACTGGAAAGCTCCCAAAATCGGTTTTACCCGCTATTTTATTAGCCTGAAGGACTATCAGTGCCTGCGGGACGCAGCGCCGGACATGGTGGTGGGCGACATTGCCATCCCTTGCTATGAGATTCGCAGTGTTAAGGTCCCGGAGGAAATTGAACGCATGCGGGTGGCTGGACGTGCTCTGGCCGCAGGGATGCAGGCTGCCATTGACTGCGTAAAGCCCGGCATGATGGAGACGGAAGTCCTTGCCGAGGCAGAATACGCAATGATCAAGGCGGGCTCCATGGGTTCTTCTTTCAGAATGCAGGTTCTGACACACGACCGTCAGATGGACATCCATCCCTATGCCAGCCATGCAAAGCTGGAAGACAATGCTCCTGTAGTCATTCATCTGGGCGCATCCTGCGAGGGGTATGTTGCCAAAATGTGCCGAACCGTTTTTCTCGGAAGTCCCAAACCGGAGAGCGTAAAAATTTACGAGGTGCTGAAAGAAGCTCAGAAGATTGCTGTCGCAGCGCTCCACCCCGGTGTTACCTGCGGCGAGGTTTACGCAAAAACAGCGGAGTATGTGGCATCTCAGGGATATGAAAAGCAGTGGGTTATGCAGCACATCGGATACGGCGTTGGAATCCGTCAGTCCGAATTTTATCCCATCATTGCCAAGGATAGTCCTACCGTGCTGCAGGAAAACATGGTGGTGGATCTCCTTTTGCCGACGATCTATGTTCCCAAAATTGGCGGTCCGCGAATCACGGATACAATTTTGATGAAGAAAGACGGCGTTGAATTTTTAACGGATTTTCCGGCAGGCCCGGTCTGCAAGTAAACCGGCAGCATCCTGAGGGATGCCATGTTGCACATATATCTCAAACATAAGAGTTCCTTTTCTTTAATGTTTTTTGCAGTTGCTGTTGACAGAGATAAAGGAACTGTGTATGATAATATCGTCATTATAAAACGGCGTTTTATAATAACGAACAAATATGGCGATAAATACGTTGTCACTTGTGGAAAACCAACATAGGAGGAATACTATGCCAAAAGAAAAAAAAATTATGAAAACAATGGACGGCAATGAGGCTTGCGCAAACGTAGCCTATCATTTTACGGATGTTGCCGCCATCTTTCCGATCACTCCGTCTTCTCCAATGTCGGAGAAAGTAGATGAATGGTCCGCTGCTGGCCGCAAGAATTTGTTCGGTCAGCAGGTAAAACTTGTTGAGATGCAGTCTGAAGGCGGCGCTTCCGGCGCAATCCACGGTATTGCCGAAGCCGGTGCCATGGCAACGACCTTTACCTCTTCTCAGGGTCTGCTGCTGATGATTCCCAATCTGCACATCATCGCCGGACACCGGATGCCCGCTGTATTTCATGTGGCGGCCCGTTCTGTTGCGACCCATGCCAATAATATTTTCGGCGACCATCAGGATGTGATGGACTGCCGTGCCACCGGTGCAATCATGATGAATACTGCCAGCGTCCAAGAGGTTATGGATCTGGCTGCGATTGCACACCTGACAACCGTCAAAACCCGTATTCCCTTTATTCACTTTTTTGACGGTTTCCGCACTTCCCACGAGATCCAGAAGATTGAAACGATCCACCTGGATAAGGTTGGCGCTCTGCTGGACCGCGATGCGCTGGAAGCATATCACCGTATCGCCATGAACCCGGAACACCCTCTTCAGCGCACCACCGTTCAGGGGCCCGACGTATACTATCAATCCCAAGAAGCCAACAATGCCATGTATGATGCCGTCCCTGGCATTGTGGAGAACTATATGCAGGAGATCAACAAGATCACCGGCAGAGACTACCACATTTTCAACTACTATGGTGCGCCCGATGCTGAACGTGTGATTGTCATTATGGGTTCCGCCTGCGAGGCAACCCGCGAAGTGGTCGATTATCTGAACGCCCGCGGCGAAAAGGTCGGCATGATGCAGATTCATCTGTATCGTCCGTTTGATATGCAGTATTTTCTGGACAAGATGCCCAAGACCGTCAAGAAGATTACAGCAATGGATCGCTCTAAGGAGCCGGGCGCTATTGCAGGCCCTGTCTATCTGGATATCTGTGCAGCCTATGCCAACAACAAGAAAGCACCCCTGGTCTATGGCGGCCGCTATGGCCTTGCCTCTAAGGACGTGACGCCGGCACAAATTAAGGCGGTATTTGACAACATGGCAAAAGAAGAGCCCAAGAATCTCTTCACCATTGGCGTCATTGATGATGTGACCCATCTGTCTCTGGATGTTCAGGAACCGCTGGTTACCGAGCCGGAGGGCACCGTATCCTGCAAGTTCTGGGGTTTGGGCAGCGACGGCACCGTAGGCGCTAACAAGAATTCCGCCAAGATTATCGGCGATCATGCCGGTATGTATACGCAAGCCTACTTCGAGTATGACACAAAGAAGTCCTACGGCATCACCAAGTCCCACCTGCGTTTCAGCAAGAGCCCCATCCACTCCACCTACCTTATTAAAGCGGCTGATTTTCTGGCCTGCCATACTCAGTCCTATATCAGCCGCTATGATATGATTCACGAGATCAAAGACGGCGGCACCTTCCTGCTGAACACATCCTGGACTGAGGTGGAACTGAGCGGAAAGCTGCCCGGCGACGTGAAAAAGTACATTGCTGATCATAATGTACAGTTCTACATCGTGGACGCCAACAAGATCGCACAGGAACTGGGCCTGGGCAATCACGCCAACCTGATTTTGCAGGCAGCCTTCTTTAAACTGGCCAAGGTCATGTCGGTTGAGGATGCTGTCAATTACATGAAGGAAGCTGCCAAAAAGACCTATGCCAAGAAGGGCGAGAAGGTCGTCAATATGAATTTGGCCGCTGTGGACGCGGGCGTCAACAGCCCCGTTAAGGTCAATGTGCCTGCCGATTGGGCCAGTGCTAAGGACGAGCGTACGATTGACGAGAATCTCCCGGATGTGGTCAAGAAGATTGTGATTCCCTGTAACCGCCAGCGCGGCGATGATTTGCCCGTCTCCGCGTTCCTGGGCCATGAAGACGGCACTTACCCCACCGGCACTTCCAAGTACGACAAGCGCGGTATTGCAACGGCGATTCCTTCCTGGGATCCGACCAAGTGCCTGCAGTGCAACCAGTGCACCTTTGTCTGCCCCCACGCTGCCATCCGCGCCTATCTTGTGAACGAGGATGAGGCCAAAGCTGCTCCTGCAGGCTTCACAATGGCCGACGCCAAGGGTGCCGGCGGCATGAAGTATCGCCTCCAGGTTTCCACCATGGACTGCACCGGCTGCGGCAGTTGCGCCGCTTCCTGCCTGGCGAAGGACAAGGCTTTGACCATGAAGCCCGTCGATGATACCATGTTCGACGAGACCAACTGGAACTATGCCCTGTCTCTAAGCGACAAGCCGGGTATGTTTGACCGCAAGACCCTGAAGGGAAGTCAGTTCTATCAGCCGCTGGTGGAGTTCTCCGGCGCCTGCGCGGGCTGCGGCGAGACCCCGTATGCAAAGCTGATTACGCAGATGTACGGTGAGAAGACCTACTGGGTCAATGGTGTTGGCTGCTCTCTGGCATGGGCTGGCGCATTCCCGTCCCTGCCCTACACGAAGAACAAAGAGGGTCGCGGTCCTGCGTTTTATGGTACCCTGTTCGAAGATCAGGCTGAAAATGGCTTGGGTATGGCTCTGGCTGTCAAGCAGCGCCGCGCAAATGTGAGAATGCGCTGCGAGGAACTGGCGGGTATGGTGGTTGATACGGAAATCGAAACCGCCATCAAGAAATGGTTGGCAACTTTCGATGATCTGGACACCAACGATGCAGACGCCCGCGCGTTGGTCGCCGTGCTGGAAAAAGAAGTGCTGACCGGAGAGGCCAAGGCTCTCGCTGATGAAATTCTGCTGCACAGGGACCAGCTGTCAAAAAAGGTTATCTGGCTGTATGGCGGCGATGGCTGGGCCTATGACATTGGCTACGGCGGACTGGATCATGTGATCGCCTCGGGCGAAGACCTCAATATCATCGTGGTCGATACCGAAGTGTATTCCAACACTGGCGGACAGTCCTCCAAGGCAACCCCGGTAGGAGCGTCGGCTAAATTTGCTGACGGCGGCAAGGCCACGGCGAAAAAGGATCTGGGCCGTCTGATGATGACTTATCCCAATACGTATGTCGCTTCCGTCGCAATGGGCGCCAATCCCGCTCAGCTGGTGAAGGCCATGAACGAGGCTGTTGCTCACAAGGGCCCGTCCATTCTCATCGCCTATGCCCCCTGCATCAACCATGGGATCAAGGCCGGCATGGCCAACGTGCAGGCCGAGATGAAAAAGGCGGTTGACTGTGGCCTGTGGCCCCTGTACCGCTATAATCCAAACAAGACGGAGGACCCCTTCTCTCTGGATTACAAGCAGCCCTCTAAGCCGGTCATGGAATTCTTTGACGGGGAAGTCCGCTATTCCGGCTTGAAGCTGAAGTATCCCGAAACCGCCGAAAGGCTGTTCGCTGAGGCGCAGCGTGAAGCGGACCAGCGTTACAAGACCTATGTGAAACTAGAAAAGAGCTGCAACGAGAAATAAATCCGCTTTCCCGAATTTAGCATGGTTGCTCATAAACTTTCTTCAAAATTACCGATTGCTTACAAAAGGTCAGACAGATGCCATACTGAACGACTTTTAGTAAAACGCAAGAAGGTTGCGGCAATAATTTATTTGCCGCAACCTTCTCTCTTTTAAATTTTTTAACATTATTGAGCCAGGTTACACTAACTTTAGCGCTACAGGACTTGTGTTAGCTCGGTTCCCGGCATTTAGGCTGCGGCACAAAAGCAGTAATAGAGATTAGGGGATTTATTTATGAAAAGTTTGAAAACGCGGCTAATTGTAGTAATTCTTGCTCTTGTTATCGCCTCATCAACTTTGGTCGGGACAATTGGACTTTTGACGAGCTTCCGCATCACTGATGACATCATCCAAGCTCAGTACCATGAAAGACTGGACGGTGCCGCCAACATGCTTGAGCTTTACCTGCATGAACAGTTTGGAGACCTCAGTCTAAACAGTACCGGAGAACTAGTGGGCGCTGACGGCAAACCAATTGAGGGACAAAACGAGTATATTGACAAACTAACCCAAGGCCTGAATATAGTGGCCACGGTGTTTACTAAAAATGGGGACAACTATATAAGAACGCTCACCAACTTCAAAGATGCCGATGGAAATCGGGTGGTCGGAACAGAACTAGATAAAACAGGAGGCGCGTATCAGGCTCTTCAGGCGAATCAGACTTTCTTCGGCCTAAACAACATTGTTGGATCCCCCACCATGACGGAATCTGTGCCGCTTAAAAACAGTTCCGGTCAAACCATCGGCGCCTACTTTGTGGGCATATCCATGGATTCCGTCAACGCAATTCTTAACCAAGGCATCTCTTCAACCATCAGCTCCGTGGCAATTCTGATTGTCCTGGTGCTACTCATTGTCGCTGTGATTACAGTCTTTATCGGCAGCGGTATTTCAAAGCCTATCAAGAAAATTGCAGACGTTGCACAGCGAATTGCTGACGGAGACTTCGATGTGGAACTTTCTGTCCGTTCCAAGGATGAAGTGGGAACACTGGCAAAAGCCTTCAATCTTACCATCAAGCAACTGGTCAACTATCAAGGCTATATTGATGAAATCTCCAACGCGCTTTACCATGTGTCCAACAGCGATTTGTGTGTTCAGCTTCACATGGATTACTCCGGTCAGTTTAAAAAGCTGAAGGACAACATGACGGCGCTGCTGGAGAATTTGAATTCCACGGTTCTGCGGATCAACGAGTCCGCTCAGCAGGTCCATAGTAGCGCAGAGCAGGTGTCGGACGGCGCACAGGCGCTCTCTCAGGGTACCACCCAGCAGGCAAGCTCTATTGAGGAGCTGTCCGCCTCCATCGCTGAGGCAGCGGCTCAGATTCAGCGGAACGCACATAACGCACAGTCCGCCCACGAGAAAGCCGACATTGCCGGTGCTGAGCTGCAACACAGCACCGACCAGATGCAGGAAATGGTCGCATCCATGCAGAATATTATCACAAAGTCCTCCGATATCTCAAAGATTATTAAAGTCATCGATGACATCGCGTTCCAGACAAATATTCTGGCGCTAAACGCTGCCGTAGAGGCTGCCCGGGCCGGGTCGGCCGGGAAGGGCTTCGCCGTCGTCGCGGACGAGGTTCGGAATCTGGCCGGAAAATCCGCCGAAGCGGCCAAGAACACCTCCGCTCTTATTGAAGAGACCATTCAGGCCGTCAAAGCCGGTTCCAAAATTGTGGATCAGACCGCCGCTTCTTTGAACAAGAGCTCCACAGTCACGGCGGAAGCCGTCTCACTGATCGATGAGATTGCCAAAGCCTCTCAGGAGCAGGCGGAATCCACCGCTCAAATCAACAAAGGCGTGGAGCAGATTTCGGCGGTGGTGCAGAACAATGCCGCCACCGCCGAGGAGAGCGCGGCCACCAGCGAAGAGCTGACCGCACAGTCCGTCACCATGCAGGAGCTGCTTTCCAGGTTCCAGCTCCGGGAAAGCGTACCCGCCACACTTTCCGATTCAGTCCATGCTGAAGTTTTAATTTCCCCTGCACAGGAAAATATACCCACCTCCATTGGCGGCAAATACTGATTCTGTCCATGTAGCGGGACGGCGACAGATACCTTTTTGGTATCTGTCGCCGTTTCGCTACAATCTTTCCTGCTCCGCAATTGCCCGTATATCCATCGCTGTGAGGGAACATAAATTTGCGGTAGCGGTGGCCGGGGCTTTCCGGCCACCAGAATTCCACAAGCGAATCCTTATCTGAATGGAAACATGACTATCAAGGACAGCTGCGGCTGATTTCCGCCCTGATCAAACAGGAAAAATATGCGGAACTGAAGTAATTCTGCGGACAGCTGGATTCCGCGCTGCCAGCCTCTGCCTGCATCTTGTGCAGTGGAAACCGTACAATAGACGCCGTCATTTCTCTTCGAATAATGGAGGCACGGCGGTACAATATTCGTTTTGATACCCAGCTGTATCTGCCAAATGAGATTCCTTTGAAAGACGTGACATTTGCCTCTCTTGTAGGAAATCTATTGGACAACGCGATCGAGGCGTGCAAAAAAATGCAGAAAACGCCGCATAATGGCTTAATTTATTTATTAAGAGATTAAAGTGTCCACCAGAAAACGGTGGGCACTTCTTTACTTAGGAAGAAAGAGGACCTGCAAGCCAAGGCAAACCTGTGCCATTGGATACTGCGGTTGCTATCAAGGCTTGTCATGGAGCGGTACGGTAAACGTATGAATTGGAGGACATCTATTATTGACAAATTCAAGCGAATGCGGTTAAATAACAAGAGTCAATGGGGACGGTATGATTGTAGATGAGGTCTGCGATACCGCCCCCATTTTGCAGGGTAAGAGGGGGACGTTAATGGAAGAGATTCTGTGCATGGAACATATCACTAAGCAATTCGGCAGTGTCTTCGCCAATCGGGATATCAATCTGGAAGTTCGGCGAGGCGTGTAAGCAGTCAAGTAAAGTGCACAC
>NZ_DF158899.1:223951-362585 GCF_000307265.1 Oscillibacter ruminantium GH1 | reverse complement strand
ACTTGTGTACTTTATCTTACCATTTACACCAATGGCAAATAGAAGCAGTAAGCGCATTATGAAGACAAGATTGAGCATCGAATGGAAAAGGGAGTCGCTGTGATCACAGCGACTCCCTTTTGTAAATTTGAATGCGAGGCATCCCCTGCATGGCGAGAGGCGTGGGAAGCAATCTGTTTTGTTGTCAGATGGTGTTATCCGTTTTCCTTACCTGACACTAATAATAACATCGGGCTGCACCTTGTTTGCCAAAAGGCATCTTGACATTCTTCCTCAAAATCGGATTTTATTGCAAAGTCCTCTGACTGGGGGTATTATGGAGAAAACCGAAGTCCACAAAAATAGAAAGTTCAGAGCGAGAAAGCAACGTACTTCCGAGACGAAGCATGAAGGGAGCTGGCATCAATGGCATTTCAGTTTCACACAAAGGTCGCCGGGGTTACATTTGATAATCGTCAACGCTTGATTCGGCGTATGACAGAAGGCGAGTCCATTTCCTTGCAACGGGACCCACGCAACGAATACGATAAAAATGCTATCATGGTTATAAATAGCGCGGGAAACCAGATTGGCTTTATTTCAAAAGAACTCGCGGCAGTAATGGCCCCCAATATGGACCGAGGGATAGGGTATACAGCTGTTGTGTGCAACATCAATGCAGACATGCCGGGATGCCCTGTCGGAGTCAATCTATTGATTACACAGGAGGAAGATTAAATGCATCTTTCACCAGATCAGCAGCGCGCGGTTGACAGCCATTCAAAATACATAGCAATTATCGCAGGTGCAGGTAGCGGAAAAACGCTGGTGTTGACAGAACGCATCGCTCGTATGATAGACGATGATCCGTCTGCTGCGACCAAAATACTGGCTCTCACCTTCACTGCAAAGGCTGCCGGGGAAATGAAACGGCGCCTTAATAAGAAACTGGGTCCCGCTGCAAGCAAGTTGTCTGTAAAAACCTTTCACTCCTTTGGACTTGAAATCATAAGGTTGTACCCATATTATGCAGGGTTACAAGAAAAGTTTGAAGTCGCTGGTGGAGCGGTCAGGGCACAATATGCGAAGCAAATTATAAAGCAAAAAAAGATCAGTGGAGACCCAAAAGAAATACTTGGAAAAATCTCAGCCATAAAAGGGATGAATGGGCCTTGCCCCCCAGAGTTCGCAGGTGTTTTTTACGCATATAATGATATGCTACGGGCAGCAAATCAGATTGATATTGACGACATGATTTGGCTCCCGGTGAATATGCTTCAAACCCATGCCGATATCCGAGAAGCCCTCCATGCAAAGTTCGAACATATTCTTATTGATGAATACCAGGACACTAACGACATTCAAAATAGTCTTGTCGAATTGAGTATGTCGGAGGTTGCCTCGCTATGCATTGTTGGCGACGATGATCAGTGCATTTACGAATGGAGAGGGTCTCGACCAAACTATATCCGAGATTTTGCACAGAGAGATGACGTAGAAAAGATTGTATTGGCTGAAAACTATCGGTCACAAAAGAATGTGGTCACATTAGCCAATCAGTTTATATCACACAACCAAGTCCGTATCGAAAAGGAAATGACGGCGAAACTGCGTGCTTTGGCACCGCCTGAATTCTATCGATTGAAGGACGCATCTGATGAGGCACAGCTAATCTCCGGCATAATTGATCTGCTTTGTAAAGAGAATACTTATTCTTACAGCGATGTGGCAATCCTTGTTAGATCAAGTAAACAAGCCCCAGACATCTGTGATGCTCTTGCTGCACACGGTATTCCATACAGTCGCAGGCAGGACTCGGCAAATAACGAATTCTTATCCTTTTTCTGCGTCCTCTATTCTATTTTAAATCCAAAGAGCACAACGAATTTGTCCAAAGCCATCAATTACCCATCGACTGTGTTGGACAATTTCACGTTTATGGATTTGGCCGAGGATAATGGGTGGGATAAGTTGCCGGTGCCAGAGGTATTTAATCACCTTGCAAACGGAGATGCTTCGTGGCTGCAGCAAGCAGAATTTGCAAAGAGATTTTTGAAGCTCCGTGATCTGAGCCAGCGTGTTGCTAGGGACGAAAATACACCCGTGCTGTCAATACTGACGGAATTGTTGGAGTTCTACCGAGATCAGGGCATTCCCCAGGGTTCAAATATTCAGTGGTTGGAACAGACCATCGCCATCGCAAGTGAGTGGGAATCCAACGCAGAAAATCCCTCCTTATCTGCATTCATCGATTATGTCTCATGTGCAACAGCAAATGAGGAGGAGCTTATTGCCCCTGAAACGAAAGACAAAGTGTCTGTTATGACCTGCCATAAATCCAAGGGGCTTGAATTTCCGATAGTGTTCATACCCGGAGTTCAAGTTGGTTGTTTCCCCAATGACTTCTTCATTCAATCTGAGATGGATGTTGAGGCAGAACGGCGACTTCTGTATGTCGCAATGACACGAGCGAAAGAGCGTCTATACGTTTCGAGCTTTGAAAACCCGTATGGCAGTCCTGAAAATTGTATAGTGCGCCAGGGTTTCGTGGCTGAAATGCCGCTGTTGATGGAGTGGCGGCGAAAGCGAAGAGAGGCTCTGAAACTTGATGTGGAGCCACCAGCAGATAGCTTTCACATCAACGCAGAACCCCATTATGAAGTTAAGTGCAGACCTGAATTTATCGCAGAGAAACCAAAAGTCCCGAATGAAGAGAAACCTGTGGCAGATGCACCGAGTATTGGTACTGAAACCGCACGGCCCAATCTGGAAAACGATCCGCACCTTCGTTGGCTGGCGGAGTTCCAGTCGAAACGAGAGAAGGCTCTCCCACATGAAAGCGAACCCCCAAGGCGCGTGCTGGAAAGACCAACACCAGTATCGAATAATTCTTTTGACCGTGTGTACTATGATTACTACGACCCGGCAAAGGTACAACCCTCTCAGGTCGTGTGTTTTGATGTGTGCAGTGACTGCGGAAGAGAAAAGCATGGTTTGCCATGCATACACGATCTATAAACGCTAAGGCACTGTTTTGAGTGAAAAATAGTGGACGAGAGGCATGTAAGTGCCCAGTCTCGTCCGGGATATTGACTCATCTTACGGAAGGAATATGGACATTACCCCCCCTCCTGAAATGGTACAATCATTGTACTGATACGCCTTTCGCAAAACTCGTTTAGCGGAAATTGCAGGGGCTTTCGCACCATCACAAAACTGGAGGTCTGTATGAGTAAGTCTTGTCATCAACCAAAAGAGACAACAAACGCTGATTTCGAGATTGATGGAACCATATTGCTGAGATATCGAGGTGGCGCGCTCTCCATAACGATTCCGGAAGGAATTACAGAAATTGCTGAAGGGGCGTTTGCCTGTAATGAATCGTTATCCTATGTAGAAGCAGCAGATGGGCTACTCACAATTTGTGCGTATGCGTTTTCACATTGTACCAATTTGAAGTATGTAAAACTTCCTTCATCTGTGCAGAAGATTGGAGATTGTGCTTTTGAAGGTTGTAGCCAACTACAATGCATTGATTCTTACATGATTGAAGGCGACGAATACGAGATAGCTTCCTATTATGAGTTGGGAAAAAATTGTATTGTAATACCAATTCACACGAATGAAATTGGGCGATGTGCCTTTGAAACTTGTATTAGCATAGAGAGAGTCTGTATGCAAGAGTATATTCAAACTATTGGTGTCAAATCTTTTGCCAACTGCTCCGAATTGAAAGAAGTCTATGTGTTTGGCGATGACCCATTATACGTGCGTGAGTTTGCATTCGATAATTGTCGAACCTTGTCAAGGCCAGATTTGATGCGTTTGATGCGAAAGAAATTCATTGTTTAAAATATAGTTTTGCTCACTGCAAGCAGCTAAGAAAAATCGACTCGTATGATCCCCCATCGCTGCAAATTGACGCTGATGCATTTTACGGATGCCTCAGGGAACTTCCCTTTTGATTGGGAGCATCAAGTTATCCTCCGCAAAGCAGACGAAAATTTTAACCACAAGTTGAATGACAAATTGGGAAACCTATGGTAAGATAATTTCAGAAACCAAGAGCAAACACTTTACAGAAAGGAACGACTACCATGAAGATCCTCAACACTGCCAGCTTTTATATGAGCGAATGCCAGGCTACCTTCCAGTGGGAGTATAGCTTTAGCGAAGCACGCTCATATCAAGGCAGGCAGAAGCGATGGATCGGCATGAGGCCCTGACGATACAATCAGGTGCGATCCTCTCTGAATTAGAAAGCCGCTTGTCTTGATATAAGGCAAGCGGCTTTTTCACGCCCCAAATAGGCGGAATCTAATTGGAGAGGAGGTGTTTGGTATGGTATCCATTCCGACGATCGACCTGAAAATGACAGGACATAATATTGCGAAACTGCGCAAGGCAGCGGGGTTATCTGTTCACGACCTGCAAATGGCGTTCGGGTTCAATTCTCCGCAAGCCATCTACAAATGGCAGAATGGAACTGCACTCCCCACGGTCGATAATCTTATTGCGCTGGCAGCCCTGCTGCATGTGCGAATTGATGATATTTTGGTGACGGATCATGCCGTAGCCTGAACTATATGCAGGGAGTTCATCTCCCTGCAACACGGCCCACTCGTCTAAAAGGTTAGGACACAGCCCTTTCACGGCTGCAATGACCGGTTCAAGTCCGGCGTGGGTCTCCACAATGTTGGGATATGGCCAAGTGGTCAAGGCTCCGGCCTTTGACGCCGGCATCGTTGGTTCGAGTCCAACTATCTCAGCCATGATGCGGTACTCAAGTGGTTTAAGAGGACAGCCTGCAAAGCTGTTAGTTCGCCGGTCCGAATCCGGCCCGCATCTCCAAATGGTGCCTTCGTCTAATTGGTTTAGGACGCCAGCCTCTCAAGCTGGAAATTGCGGGTTCGAGCCCCGCAGGCATCACCACATGGGGGTATAGCTCAACTGGTAGAGCAGCGGTCTCCAAAACCGCAGGCGGGTGTTCAAGTCGCTCTGCCCCCGCCACATAATGGGATGTAGCCAAGCGGTTAGGCACCGGTCTCTGACACCGACATTCGTTGGTTCGAATCCAACCTGGCCCACCAAGTACAGAAACGGGAGATGGCACTGCCATCTCCCATTTTGCTTTTGATCAGACAGGTCCAAGCTGCACACAGACATTGCCATCTTTATCAATGTTCAAGCGCATTGGTTTGATGTATCGCTCGTAGAACTGCTTCTTTTCCCCAGTACTCATATTCGCTCTTGTCAGGCGATAGGATTCATCAAGAATATCGTTGATATTGAATTGAACTGCCTCATCAAGACTCCGTTTTACTTCTGACAGGACGGCTTGTACCTTGATATCATTGCTATTGCCCGTGCAGAAGTCATCTGTATAGCAATATGTGATTCCTGCATCTTCCATGGCTTTCTTAATTGTTGGACTGCATTTTTCTTCTTCCACAAGTACAAGAAAATGGGCCTCTGGCATTGCGGAGATCAGTCCCCAGTAGTCAGAATCGCTGGAAGCCAGTATGAAGGAATCTGTGTTGTTTTGGAAGAATTCTCTGCAGGTGCCGGTTGTCAGTCGAATATCGACAAGGGACTTGTTCTCTTTGATTCGCTCTATCATATTATGCTCGATTGGAATCTGCGTGAATTTCTCAAGAACCTTCCATGCTGTAGTTGCATGGACATCATTATAGAGGATGATTTTCACAATCTTGCCCAGTAGTGCTGCCTGATCCAAATTGTTGAGTGTGGCGTAGAGCTTATATGGATCGGCATTCTCGCAATCAACCACTACAGCAGTCCGACTACTCCGTTCCAGGAAATCATAGATACCCTCTTTGGCGAGCAGACCTGCATCAGATACCTTGCTGATATCAGTAAAGTAATCCTCGTGGTACTCATAGAGTAGCGTGACGAATTTTTTATCATTGTAGAGGATATTGCCCGCATCAGGAGTTGCTGACCAATTCATGTAGACCTGGTACGGATAGGCGCTTTTATGGGCGTAGTACTCTGCAGCAGCGGTTTTGGCACCTTGCTCCGTGTTACCGCCAGGCATAATGAAAAGAGGCCGTATGTACTCCCATTTAAGCCAGATGGGGAATATGCTTTTACAGTTGTTGATTCGATTTGAGATATGCCCATTGATATCGATAATATAACCGGCTGTCCGACATTTGAGATCACAGATGAGCTGAAGGCTTTTGCACATGATTGCAATAAAGACAGCGGCATGGGGATTCCATGCCGCTGCAATTACGTCTGATACGGAAACCGGTCATTGCTGACGCCGAGAATGTAATCGATGCTTGTTTTATAATAGTTTGCCAGTTTGATCAAAACCTGCGTCGGAATATCGTTTTCTCCAGTTTTATATTTGGAATAACCGGTTTGCGACATTCCCGGAATCTGTGCAAGCTGCGTCTGGTTGAGATCCGCGTCTTCGCGTAAATCTCGCAATCTGTTGCCCACCAGAATCACCTCCGAGGCGTATTTTTGCGGCATTGGCTGCTGGCGGGGTTCGGCGTCGTATTCGCCGTTGGACATATCTACATCATTTGGTGCAATAATAAGCGGGAGGGGGCGGACAAATGAGCAAATATGAGCCGCTTTGGAAGGCAATCGGTCAACGCACAGAGGACGGATTCACGCTGACCTTCGCCGAGATCGAGGCCGTCCTTGGATTTTCCATCGATCACGGCTTTCTAAACTTCAAAAAGGAGCTGCCCGCCTACGGCTACGAGGTCGGCAAGATTTCCATGAAAGCGCAGACGGTAGCGTTCAAGCACTGCGTTTGACAAGCTCCGGCGTTTCTGTTATCATCAGCTTCACTCATCTTTGAAAGGAGAATCACGATGGAAAAATTTATCCCCTTCGAAAAGCTCTCCAAGAAGGAGCAGCAAAAACAAAACGCCGCCCGGCGCGGCAGCTGGTACGGGCTGAATCCTGTGACCCGCAAACCAGAAAACTCAAAAGCCTACAACAGACGAAAGGCACGGAAGTGGAGTGATGATTCCACGACCGTGTCTTTTTCTATCCCCAGAGGAAGGATTTTAATGATTACGCATCTTTTTTCTTGCCGCTGACGCGGCAATCAAAAAATATGACCAATCTAACACCGCTGTGTTAGAATATAGAAAAAGTGTGGGGAGGTCTTCTTATTAAACAACTTGCTAATTTAATCACCTCCACGCGGTTTCTGCTCGCCGCCGGGATGGTGCTGACCGCCCCGTTTTCCGCCGCATTCTGGGCCTGCTATTTAGGCGGCGGGGTCAGCGATCTGTTGGACGGCCCCATTGCCCGCAGGCTGAACATACAAAGCACCGCCGGGGCAAAGCTGGACAGCGCTGCTGACCTTGCCTTTGCGGCGGCGATCTCAGTGGCTGCCGTGCGGAGCGTCCCGCTTCCCATATGGATCTGGGTCTGTGCGGCGTGTATTACGGCCGTCCGGCTTGCAGGCCATAGCATCGGTTTTGCGAAATACCGCACCTTTTCCGCCCTGCATACTTACGCGAACAAGGCGACAGGTGCGCTGATCTTTGCGTCTCCGCTTTTGTATGCGGCTCTTGGGCTGACGGGGTCGGGCATTGTCCTGTGCGCGGCGGCGCTCTTCTCGTCTGTGGAGGAGCTTGTGATCACCGTCAGCGCTCCTACGCTGAACCGGGACTGCAAAGGAATCTATCAAATGAAACACCATGGGGAGGCAAGAATATGAATGAGCGTGAAGAACTGTTGGCGCGTCTGACCGACAGGGACACCAAAGCCGCCTGCGCCTATGCGGATGCTGTTGTGGCGGAGAGCCAGGAGAGCGACCGGTATTCTCCGTATCTGGACGATCTCACCGCGCTGCTGCGCCATAAAAACTCGTTGGTGCGAAACCGGGCAATCAGCATTCTTGCCGCCAATGCTCGCTGGGATTCCAAAAACCGCTATGACGCCCTGATGGACGAGTTTCTTTCCCATGTGACGGATGAAAAGCCCATCACTGCCCGGCGGTGTGTTCAGGCGCTGTGGTCGATTTCGGCTGCAAAGCCGAATCTGATCCCCCGCATCCGGTCGGCGCTGGAGAGCGCCGACCTCACCAGATATCGGGACAGTATGCAGCCGTTGATTCTGAAAGACATTTTGAATGTTTTGCAGGAGATTGCAGAGCTGGAAAAGGGAATTTAAGGAGCGTGCGAGGATGGAAATTCGGGAACTTGCGAAAGAGGAATGCGGCGCGGTGCTGGAGCTGGCGTGGGAAGTCTTTCAGGCGTTTGAAGTGCCGGACTACACATCGCAAGGTGCCGAGACGTTTTACGCCTCCAGCCACGATGCGGACTATCTTGCGAGGCTCCGCATTTACGGCACGTTTGAGGGCGACACGCTCATTGGCGTTTTGGCTACCCGCAGCGGTGGCGCGCATATCGCACTATTCTTTGTGCGCGGTGCGTACCATCGGAAGGGCATTGGCAGACAGCTTTTTCTCCGCGCCTGCCGGGACAATCCCACCGGGCAGATGACGGTGAATTCCTCGCCTTACGCAGTGGAGGTTTACCGGCATCTGGGCTTTTGCGAAACAGCCGCGGAGCAGACCGCAGACGGTATCCGCTATACGCCCATGTGTTGTGTGATGCATTGCGAAGATTGTCCTTGCAAGCGCACACGCTGTCCGCGTCATGGTGACTGTACTGCCTGTCGGGAACATCATGCAGGTAAGCGAAACCCGGTTTTCTGCCAGTAAACTAATCTCAAGGAAAAGCGGGTGCGCCGCAAACAAGAGCGCGGCGCGGATGAATGCACATCCTGAATTAACTGAGCAGGTATGTACCGAGAGAGGCAGAATGTCATTTGGAGTCCGGAAGGAATACATGAAATTTTATCTGCCGAGTAGATAAAAAACACTTAAATTGAAACATGACAGGAAGTGAATCATATGCCTCAGATGAATAAAGGCGGAAAATTTATATTCGGCAAGTCGCTTGTTCGGGAGGAAGGAAGCATTTTTCTCCCTCCGCTGGCTGTTCAGGAATACGATATCACCTGCGAGCGGCGCGTATATCTCTTTACCGGCAGCAAATCAACGGGCGGCTTCTGCGTGACCCGAAAATGCCTGCTGCTGCCATCGAAGTTGGGACACATTCTGACGGAAAATCCGGAATTGATGGATTACACGCTGCCAGAGGGCAAATTTGTGCGGTATAAGGGCCGCTCCTATTGCTGGAAAAGCATATCGGAGGAGGGCGTGATCTGCCTGTTGTTGCAAGAGCTTCGCTTTTTGAACCTTGAAGCGGGTATGACGCTGCTGTCAATTCGCTCCAGTGACATCGCGTTTACGATGGGGGCAAAAGGGCAGCTGTTGGAGCGCGAGAAAAACTGCGTTGAAAAAATAGAGATCTACTGAATTGCCAATTTTTCATCGGCTGCAAAACTGTCGATTATAAAAACAGAGAGGAAAGACGGTTATGGAAAACGAAACCTTTGACCGGGCATTTTTTGAGACCTTGGAACGGAGCATGGAAACGCTGCCCCGGACGGAGCGTGAAAAGCTGTACCGCCCCTGCGCCGAAAGCTGTGTGCAAAACTATGTGCTGGGCGAGATGCAGCGGCAGTTCGACGAGTGCGGCGGCGACCTTGACCGGCAGTATGAAAAATACGGCAGATCGGATTATTTCTTTGCGGATATTTTGGAGCGCGGTCGTGTGTATGAACTGGGGTATCCCCGCTGCCTCTGTCCGCTGGTGGCGGACGGCTTTGCCTGCCCCGCAGGGCATTGCGAATGCTCCCGCCAGAGTATCCTTTATGTCCTCGAGACATTGCTGCCGGGTAGAGGGCTTCAGGTGGAATTGCTGCATACGGTTCTGACCGGAGCGGAGGAGTGCCGTTTCCGCGTGACGGTTGGCGAAAAGCAATGTGTCCAAATGTGAGCGGTGCAAAGCTTAATCTTCCATTGATTATGAGCACTTTGTGGCAGCTCACAGAGCCGAAAAAAGAGAATTCAATATGAGTAAATAATGGGAAGGACAACCATTCTGTTTGACTTTAAGAAGGAACACAGGAAATTTATCTGCCGAAAAACAAGTGGGCGATCATGACCGTGCCAATTGTGTGGCGTATCCAAGATGAGGAGCAAACCCTCGCCGACGGCCTCCCCGGCTATCGGGCGCAGATGGACAAGATTAGGTATCGGCTGTTTCCGCTGATCTGGTAGCGCACCGACACGGGAGCAGGAGCTTTACTTTAGATGGAATACCTGAAAACAGAAAGGATTTAATATAATGAAACCGTGGTTTACCATTGACCAAATTGATGAGAAAACACACATCATCAGCGAATACCGCCACTGGGAGGAGACCCACTGCTATCTTCTCGAGGGAAATGACCGGGCGCTGCTGATCGATACAGGGCTTGGCATCTGTGATATTTCCGAGGAAGTGAAAACGCTGACGGACAAGCCTGTGACGGCGGTGGCTACGCATATTCATTGGGACCACATCGGCGGTCATCGTTACTACTCCGACTTCTATGCCCACGAGGCGGAACTTAACTGGCTCGCCGGGGAGTTTCCTCTGAACATGCAGACGATTCGCGGTATGGTCGTTGACCGCTGCGAACTGCCGCAGGGTTACGACGTCGGTACCTATCAGTTCTTTCAGGGAACACCGACGCGAGTGCTGCACGACGGCGACGTCATCGACCTTGGCGGGCGTGAAATCACTGCGCTCCACACGCCGGGGCACTCCCCGGGGCACATGTGCTTCTGGGAGGCGGCGACAGGGTACCTGTTCACCGGCGATCTGGTCTACAAGGATACGCTCTTTGCCTACTATCCATCCACCGACCCGCAGGCGTATCTTAAAAGTCTTGAAAGAATTGCGGCGTTGCCGGTGCGGCGAGTCTTTCCGGCGCATCACACGCTGGACATTCAGCCCGAGATCCTTGCGCGCATGCGGGACGCCTTCCGCGCGCTTGACGCCGAGGGCAAGCTTCATCACGGCAGCGGGACTTTTGACTACGGCGACTGGGCCGTCTGGCTGTAAGCAAACTCAATTCATCGTAAGGGGGGAGCAACCATGGAACTGATTCAAATCACCAAAGAAAACCTTGTACAAGAGCACATCTGCTGTGCCATTTCCAATGAGAAAGACCCGCAGGTATCGTCCAAAAAGGCGTGGCTGAGCGACCGGCTGGACGACGGCCTCGTCTTTTTGAAGGGCGATGTCCGGGGGAAGTGCTTCATTGAGTACCTCCCGGCGGAAAAGGCGTGGGCGCCCATTCGCGCGGACGGGTATATGTACATCGACTGCCTGTGGGTGTCGGGGCAGTTCAAGGGCCACGGCTACTCCAATCTTCTGCTGGACGAATGCATCCGGGACAGTCGGGCAAAGGGAAAAAAGGGGCTTGTGATCCTGTCATCGCCGAAGAAGCTGGGCTTTCTCGCCGACCCGAAATATCTCAAGCACAAGGGCTTTGAGGCAGTGGATTCCGCGCCGCCCTATTTTGAGCTGCTGGCGTTGCCCTTTGAAGCGGACGGGGAAAAGCCGTCCTTCCGCCCGCAGGTGAGGGAGCCGCAGCACACGGAAATGCCCGCGGGGTTTGCGCTCTATTACACCAGCCAATGCCCCTTTACGGCCAAGTATGTTCCGCTTTTAGAGCAGGCGGCTAAGGCAAGAAATGTGCCGCTTCAGGCGATTCATATCGAAACCACGGAGCAGGCGCAGAGAGCGCCGTCGTCGTTCACCACCTTCTCGCTATACTACAACGGCGCTTTTCTGACCCACGAGATCCAGTCGGAAAAGAAATTTGAGAAGATCATGGACAGCCTGAATCTGTAAACACGGGCTCTACGGAGCGTTGATTGGCATTGCGTCCTTTGCGTGGTATGGTACCGGTGAAGGAGTTGATGCAGTGTGTTGTTTACACCGATTGATCTGCAAAGCTGGCCGAGAGGACAACTATTTTACTATTTTTCCAAAATGGCTCCCACGGGCTATTCCATGACGGTGAATGTGGATGTGACCGAACTGCGCCGGGCCACAAAAGAAGCCGAGATCAAATTTTTCCCGATCTACCTGTGGCTGGTTACCAAAAATCTCAATCAGCAGAAGGAATTCAAGGTGGCGGAGTGCGACGGCGTGCTGGGGTATTACGATGCCCTGACGCCGTTGTATGCATCTTTTCACGAGGATGACCATACTTTTTCCCTGATGTGGACGGAGTATCAGGAGCGATTTTTAGACTTTTACGGGTTGTACCTCGCAAATCAGAAGCAGTTCGGCAATGCACACGGCGTGCTCTGCCAGCCGCAGACGCCGCCTCCGGCCAACGCCTATACGGTTTCCTGCATCCCTTGGATGCAGTTTCAGCATTTTGCGGTTCACAGCTACGAGAACAAACCCTACTACTTTCCTTCGGTGGAGGCCGGAAAATTTTTTGAGCGGGACGGGCGGACATTCATGCCCCTGTCGCTGACCTGTCATCATGCCACCACGGACGGCTGGCATGTGAATCGGTTTTTAGAAGATCTCAAGACGGATATCATGGCGTTTGCACAGTACCTGTAAGAAAGCATAAAAGCAGGAGGTTCACCATGGCAATGTGGAATCCGTGGCGAGGCTGCCATAAATACAGCGAAGACTGGCGATTTTGCTACATCCACAAGGGGGATGCCCTGCGGGGTGTGGACACCGATGTGGTAACGAAAACCGACGGTTTCTGCGCGTCCGTTGAGCAATACCAGCGGGGCGAAAAGGAGGGAGAATACAAGATGAAGAGCGGCGAAATGGTCTATCTCAGCTTTTCTTCGGATTTCCTGCTGCCTGATGCAGACCAATGGCGCGGCGAGTCTGCCGCAATGCCAGACCGCTGGACTATGCGTGATTTCTGAACATTCGGGAGCAATGCCTGTAGCAGTGCGTAAAATTTGAATTTTGCCAGTGCGGCAGCAATTTCATAAAGGACGGAAAGCTGTATCAGCTCAATGCCCGCCAGATGATGTCACAGGCAAGAAAAGCGAACATCAATACATGACCGGGAGACGGCCTGCGGCGGAATAAATGCACCCTGAAAGCCTAAATCTTCATCATTTCCAGCAATAATTATAAGTATAGCTAAAATGTTTTCTGACGATCTTTAAGATTAGCAGGCTTATCGAGTTAGTTCACGCCCAAGGTTTTAATTTGCTGCGCTGTGTCTTGTTGATACATTTAGAGAAATGAGCCTAAGCGGATGCTTTTTAGCGCATTACTGTATGATAAAGCAAATAAAGCTCGATTCTTTTATTAATATTAAAAAAATGGGAATCGGGCAGTCCTTTTTGGACTGCCCGATTAACTGCAGATATTCCTCGGATGGCATCAGCGGAGAAGCCGGGACGGATTGTCACGGGTCATAACGCGCCACTCGTCCAATGTGAATCCTTGACGCAGCAGCAGCGTACCGTATTGGGTCATGCCCTCATCGACATACGGGGAATCCGGCTGGCCAAAATCTGTGGTAAGCAGGACGTTTTCACAGCCCACAGCCCGAATCTGCCGGGTGATTTCCCCAATGGGCGTCCGATCGTAATAGGTGGTAAAAAAGCTGTGTTCTACCAAAGCGCCCAGCGCCACAGCCTGACGCTGCTGTTCCACAGAATAGGCGTTGGCAGGGTTGTCCGCATGAGTCAGTACCATCTGCAGTTCCCGGTCAGCACCCGCCTTCACCAAAGCCATGCCCTCCTCCGTGCCGATATGGCCGGTAGCTATCACCATGCGGTTCTCCGCGGCGGCGTCCAGTACCTCCAACGCGGCGGGCAGCAGTCGCCCGTCCTCGCCGCACACGGCGAGATAGTCGGACAAATCCGCCTCCGGCTCGCTTGAGTGGCGGTAGCACTGGAAGGCTCGTGCCTCCAGCGTGGGGAACCAGACGAATTTTCCGCCCAGTTGCCCGCAGCGTTCCACCGCATGAGGGTTGAGCCCTCCGACCGCGCGGTTGAGCGCAATCCCTCCGGCAATTCGCAGCGTCGGAAATTGAGCTTGCAGAAGTGCTGCCCGAGCCGCGGTTTCGGCAAAGTGGCATTTGATGCAGCAGCCCGCCATGCCCGCATCCGTCAAGCGGCAGGCCAACTCGAGATCGTCGCATTTTCTGGGGACTACGTCCGGCGCGGCGTGGACATGAAGGTCATAGATGCCGCGCAGCAGCTTGTTCATGATGCACCTCGTTTCTGAGTTTAGTAGGGCAGAAAGACGGGAATCAGCACCACGACCACAAGGTAAGTAATCAGCAGCATGGGCAGCCCTATTTTAACAAAGTCGGCAAAGCGATAGCGGGTCCAGCCCACCGTCATCATGTTCTGAGGCGCGGCGAACGGTGTTGCATAGGAGGCCGCGCCGGCCAGCGTAATCACCATTGCGACCGGATAAGGACTCACGCCGATGGCCTCGGCAATGGAACAGCCGATGGGCAGGAACAGCGTAATGGTAGGAATGTTGGACATGAACTGGGTCAAAATGGCGGCGGCAAAGAAGATCACGGTGGTGATCAGAAAGGTGCTGGGCTCATTGCCCAGCAGCCGCAGGATCAACTCCGCCACGGCGTCTCCCGCGCCGCTGTTTTTAAAGCCCGTGGAGATGGCAGTAAGGGAGCCTACCAACAGCATACAGTTCCAGTCGATGGCGTGGATGGCTTCCTGCAACGACATACACCGGGTGGCGACCACCACCAGCGCGCCCGCCACGGCGGCGACGTGCATCGGTACAGCGGCGGGAGCCGCCGCAATAACAACCAGCACGCACAGCAGCGTGATGCAGGCGATGGCGGCCTTTTTCTTATCCAGCACTTTTTTCTCGGCCTTGGCAAATTCGGGAATATAACCGGTATCCGGAATCATTTTAGAGCCAATGAAGGTAAAATACAGCGTACCCAAAATACAAACGCCGATGCCGAAAGGCGTGATGCTGAAAAAGCCGAAGGACTCATAGCCCAGCTCTGCCATCACGCTGGCGGAGGTAGCGTTGGAGCCGACACCAACCAAGGTCACGAAGCCGCCGAACTGTGCGCCGAACAGCAGCGCCAGCAGCGCCTTGCACGGGGCAACCCCGGCAGAAATGCACATGGCGGTGACCAGCGGGGCCATGGCCGTCATGACCCCGATGTTGCTGCACACTGCGCTGAGCAGGCAGGAGACGATGAGTGTGGCAAGGAGAATATTGCGCTCGCTTTTTCCTGTAACACGCACCATCTTTTCACCGATGATATTGGTGATGCCGGTGTGAAACAGGGAAGAGCCGATGACCATCATACCTGCCAGCAGAACGATGGTGGTGCTGTTGTAGCCGGAAAAAATATCACCGACTTCGATCAGCCCGGTGTAAGCGTAGGCTATGGAGGCGCCGATGGCGGTGACGACGATGGGAACCGGCTCCCAAATAAACAGAGCGATGGTAATCGCCAAAATGATTAAGGCGACAGCGATAGGACTCATCAAGAGTTCTCCTTTCTATTTCTAAAAACGCCTTAATAGTCGAACAGCCCCGCCGGTATCCGATTTGGTTTCTTTGTATCAGTATACGTGGGAGCAGTGGCATAGTCAATGTCGTGAATGGGCCACGTGGGTGTTTTGCCCTCATAGACTTCCTGAACGCCTAAGGCCGCGAAGTAGGAGGCACGGTGCGCGGCCTCGGAGGTGTTGCCGCCAATATGGGGGTAGATGATGACATTGTTCAATGTCAACAGCGGGTTGGCAGGGTCCACCGGTTCCTTACGGATAGCGTCCAGTCCCGCCCCGGCGATCACGCCGTTTTTGCAGGCTGCGTAGAGATCTTCCTCTACCACCAGACCGCCCCGGGCCGTGTTGATGAGGAAGGCGGTGGGCTTCATCATGGCAAGCCGCTCCCGATTCACCAGATCGTGGGTAACCGGGGTGTTGGGCGCGTGGAGGGAGACATAGTCGCTTTCTGTGAAAATGCGGTCCAGATCCCGTACCACCTCTACCCCATCGGGAAAATCGGCGGCGGGCCTGAAGGGATCGTACGCCAACACATTCATGTTCATTGCCAGCGCCCGGACAGCCAGTCGGCTGCCGATGTTTCCACAACCCACGATACCCAGCGTTTTGCCTCCAATCGTGTTTTTACGGAGCTTCAACTTTGCCTCGTAGTAGGCGTTCACCCAGGTTTTGCGCAGGGCGATGACGTTGCGGCTGCACTCCAAGATCAGCAGCAGCGCGGTTTCCGCAACGGATGCGCTGTTCGCTACCGGCGCGTACAGCGTCTGCACACCATTGTCGTGACAGGCTTTTACGTCCAGTGCGTCAAACCCGGCGCCGTGACGCACAACGACTTTCAAGTTGGGGTTGGTCTCGATAACCTGCCGCGTGATGGGGGTAATACGGACGATCATGGCGTCCGGCTGATGCTCTTTCATATCCGCCAAAACATCCGCAGTTTCAAACCCGCGTCCGTCGATGATTGTGTGGCCCGCGTCCTCCAAAAGCTGGCGGCCCTCCGCCATAATTTCCTGTGGGAGAAGGATTTTCCATGCCATAGTCAGTTCTCCTTTAATTAAATTTCGTTATTGGTTTTTATTTTTGCCGAAGAAGAAACCACAGTTTCCTGTGGTTTTTTCCCGCCAATATATTGTACTTAGAAAAGAAGGCTGCGATATACCATCTCGCCGTTTTTCACGGTCAGCATCGGCTGATACAGCATGCTGCCAATATGCAGGCATTGCCCGGTTACGCCGTCGGGGCGATCTCCAAAGGCATTTTCCTGCAAGACCGGCTTGAATATCGCAATATCTGCCGCATGCCCCACCGTCAGCGATCCGATTTGCTCCAACCGCGCCAGCTGGCGGGCGGGAGCCGCCGTACACCGTTCAATCACCGCTTCAATGGGGATGCCCAGCGCAGCATATTTTGAAATCTGCATGGCAAGATTGAAGGACGTGGGCCGCAGATGCATACTCAGCTGCGTCAGATCGGTGGCAATCATA
This sequence comes from Oscillibacter ruminantium GH1, assembly GCF_000307265.1. Classification (GTDB taxonomy): domain Bacteria; phylum Bacillota; class Clostridia; order Oscillospirales; family Oscillospiraceae; genus Oscillibacter; species Oscillibacter ruminantium. Next base: position 345,656 of record NZ_DF158899.1, on the reverse strand, counting down.
TCCGGATAGAATCCATCTTGAATGGCGGCCTTTGCTACCGGAAGCCCAAAGTGCATCCGCGCATCCGCCGCCTCAAACAGCACGCCCCGCTCCCGCGCCCGCAGCGCGGCCGGGATAACACGTCCGTTTTCCACCAAGGCAGGGCCTTGATTCATGTACATATGAGTGAGAATGTCCCCCGGCCGGAGCAAATCCAGCAGCTCGCTCAATTCGCCGGGGGGGTCAGTGCAATGCACCATGAGATGTGTGTCCAATTTTTCCGCTAATTTTACGGCGGACCGCAGCGGCGCATACCCCAGTTCTTTGACGATGGAGTGGCTGGTGCGCAGCTTCAGCCCCACCAGTTCGTCGGGATATTGGCTGAGGCAGTCACGTATCCGGCCTTCGTCCCAGCAGCGGGGGTCTACATTTTCCAAAACGGGCAGGGAGTCCAAGCCTGTGGTGCAGACGTTCAGATAAGCCAAAATCTTCAGTTTAGACAATTGCACAAATGGGCGTTTGCTCGCATAGGTCGCCCAGCCGGTGCTTCCCGCGTCCACCGCGGTGGTGACACCGGAGGCAAAGCATACAGCCTCCCCCGGAATGCCGATCTTAGCCAGCGGGTACAGGTGGGCGTGGTGATCAATGAGGCCGGGGGTTACGATACAGCCCGTGGCGTCAATCACAACGTCGCCGGGGTTTGGAAGATCGGCAGAGCCGACGCGGACGATGCTCCCGCCCTCCACGGCGACGTCCGTAACGCAGTCCACCCGGTTCAAGGGGTCCAGTACCCGGCCGTTTTTGATAATCAGCATAAATACTCCTTCCGCAAACGGGGATCAGCCTTCCTCCTCTGCGGTATCAAAGGACTGTCCCTGTGTTTCGGCAATTTTCTTGGCTTTCAGATTATTGCGCACGGTCCAGGTACAAAAGACCACGGCGGCAATTAAAAAGGCGCAGCAGATGGGACGGGTGACAAATACGCTCCAGCTGCCGTGGCTGGCTTGCAGGGCGCGGCGCAGGTTCTCCTCAAACATGGGGCCGAGGATAAATCCGATAATCAGAGGCGTAGTGGGCATCTTGAATACCTTCATCACAAGACCGATGAGGCCGAACACCAGTACGCACTGGACGTCGAACACCCGGCTGTTGCTGGAAAATGCGCCCACGCAGCACATGACCATGATGATGGGCAGCAGGATGTGCTTGGGGATATCCAGCAGTTTTGCAAAGATGGGCAGACCCAAACGCTCGAAAACGACCATGAAGATGGTGGAGACAATCAGGGCCAGATAAATACCGTAGACATACTGGGCGGACTTGTCGAAGATCAGCGGCCCGGGGCTGATACCGTGGACAGTCAATCCGCCGAGGAAGATGGCGGCTACCGTGTTGCCGGGGATGCCCATGCACAGCAGAGGGACCATTGACCCGCCGATGACCGCGTTGTTGGCTGTTTCCGAGGCAATCACGCCGTCGATAATGCCGGTGCCGAATTTTTCCGGATACTTAGAGCGGTTTTTTTCCGCAGTATAGGCCATCAGCCCGCCGGTGGAACCACCGATGCCGGGCAAAATTCCAATGGCGATGCCGATGACGGAGGAGATCAGGAAATTGGGGATTTGGGTGATGAACTCCTTGACGGACAGGCCGTAGCCCTTCAGGTGGAATTTCTTTTTCTCAAAGCCGTCCGCCAGATGGCGGCGGTTCAGCCCGGCCTGAATGATGTCGGTGACGGCGAACACGCCGATCAGCAGTACGGTAATGTCAAATCCGGCCATCAGCTGGTAGTTGCCAAAGATAAACCGCAGCTCCGCATCCACCGGGGCCATGCCCACCATGGACAAGGCAATGCCTAGAAGACCTGCCAGCAGACCCTTGAGCATATCCTTGCCGGAGAGCGAGGCGATAATGGTCAGCGAGAATACCGCCACGCCGAAATAGTCTGCGGCGCTGAACAGCAGGCAAACCTTTGCCAGCAAAGGAGAGATGAAGATCAACGCCACGATGCCGATGAGAGAACCGATGCCGGAGGCGAGAATACCCACGCCCAAGGCCCGGCCGGCCTGTCCCTTGTCCGCCATGGGGCCGCCGTCAAAAACAGTGGAGATGGAGGAGGGGGTGCCGGGGATCTTCAAGAGAATGGCGGAGATCAATCCGCCGGAAATGCCGCCCATGTACAGTCCCACCAGCAGCGCGAGGCCCATGGTAGGTTCCATGCTGAAGGTCATGGGCAAAAACAGCACCACCGCCATGGTGGCGGAGAGGCCGGGAATTGAACCGAAGATAATGCCCAGCATGGTACCGGCCCAGATCAGGGCAAGGCAGGCGGGATTAAATACGTTGCCAATGGCAACAGAAAACATCTCCATATTTTTCCCTCCTTAAAAACCCAGAATGCCACGGGGAAGCGGCATCTTGATGACGTAGTTGAACAGGCCGTACACCGCAATAGGCAATGCGATGCTGATAACGGCGAACAGAACCGGCTTGCGGTTTTCCCGGTTGCTCATCAGCATGATCTGTGCGAACAGATACGCGATGCTGGAGAGGATAAAGCCCACCGGCTGCAGCGCCAGCATGTAGGCCATCATCAGCCCGATGGTGCCCAGTCCGCCCAACCAATCGTTTTGCGCGGCATCCTTTTTCTTGCCCGACGCGCTGTGGTCCCGCAGAGTGAGAAGCAGTTTTGCGCTGGAAACGATCAGGATGCAGATGGCAATGAATTTTGGAACATAGGCGGAACCCACGTCGCTTTCAATCTTGTGTGCGATTCCCAAGGAAAAGTAGAACATCGCGGTGCCAAACACCAAAAAGACGGCGCTGCACAGGATGTCCCGCTGTTTATTTGTCATGGACGTCTCCCTTCTACTGCCCCGGCGCCGCCTTTGGGCGGCGCCGGGGCAGGTTTAAAAACACAACGTATTTGTCAATCAGCCAGCCAGACCGGTTTCCAGCGCCTCGACCTCGGCAGGGTCCTCGGTATTCATTGTGGCCGCGTCGCGGTAGAGCGGCTCGGCGAAGTATCCGGTCAACACTTCAGCAAATTCAGGGTCTTCCACAACTTCTTTGCACACGGCCGCCAGCTTGTCCACAATGGCCTGATCGGTCCCCTTGGGGAACTTGACCTCATACTTTTTTGCGGTTACCACGCTGGGATAGCCCTGCTCCACGAAGGTGGGGAAGTCGATGCCTTCCACCGGCTCGTCGGCCATAATGCCCAGACAAATGAGATCGCCGCTCTCCACATAGTCCTTGACGTTCATGTAGTTGATCGCCACCAGATCCACCTGTCCGCCCAGCAGAGCCGCCATACGGGAGGCGGAGTCGCTGCCCACGTCGATGTTGTCCAGCGTGATTCCGGCGTCTTTCTCCAGCATCAGGCCCACGTACTCCGTGGTGGAGCCGAAAACGGTGGAGTAACGCACCGCGCCGGGATTGGCTATGGCGTCCGCGACCATGTCCTCCAGATTCTCCCAGCCGCGGCTGTACTGGCTGTATTGGCCGTCCTTAGAGACTGCCATCAGCGCATAGGTGCGGTCGATTGCTACGGTACAGCAGTTTTCAAAATCTTCCGTATAGGAGAAATCCACTGTTCCGGTGGCCTCCTGCACCAGAGACGCGCCGGTGTGGTTAAACAGAATGTTGTATCCGTCGGGAGCTTTTGTCATCACATCCATGGCGGCAACCACGCCGGACCCGCCGGTGAGGTTGGTCACAACAAAGGTCTGTCCCAGCTTTTCGCCAACCCGCTGGAACAGAGCGCGGCAATAGGTATCCGTGTCGCCGCCCGCGCTGTAAGGCAGAGTAACGGTGATGGTACCGGTGGGCCAATCGGTTCCGCCGGCGGAGCCGGAAGCCATGCCGGAGGCCGCGCCGCCAGATGCGGAGCCGCTGCTGCCGCAGCCGGACAGGAACAGGGTCGAGCAGGTCATTGCCAGTGCAAGCGTACGTGTGAACAGCTTTTTCATCTTAAAATCCTCTTTTCTTTTGTTGTGTTGATCGAAATGCAGGAAAAAATCCTCCTTAAAAAATTTCAATAAAAATCAGGGGCGGTAAACGTCATCAATGATCTCGAACCCCTTTTCGGTCAGTGATTTTTCCACCCATGCGCGGTTGGCGGTACCGTTTTTGGACGCTTGCAGCTTCGTCTCGTCGGCAGCTTGAAACGCCTTTGCATCCTCCAAAACCCTGGCCGCGTCTTTGCGGGGGATGACGATTACGCCGTCGGGATCGCCCAGAATAATATCGCCGGGATTGACGCTGATTCCGCCACAGGCGATGGGTACGTTGATTTCGCCGGGGCCGTCCTTATAGGGGCCGCCGGGAGTGGTGCCGGTGCAGTACACCGGGAAATCCCACTTGCCGATCTCGTCAATATCCCGAATGGGGCCGTCCAGCACAATGCCGGCGATCTTTTTCGTGTACTTGAGATAGGCCATCATGACCTCCCCCATGAGGGCGCGGGTGTCATCCTCCTCGTTGGAGACAACGATCACATCGCCCTCCTGACAGAAGTTCAGCGCCGCGTGGAGGGCCAGATTGTCGCCCGCCCGCGCCTTGACGGTGTAGGCCGGGCCCACCATCATCTGCTCTTTTGGCGAACTGACCAGACGGATACGGGGATTCATTGCGCAATCGCGGTTCATCACATCGCCGGTGTTGGAGGCAGGAATGGTTTTGAACTGCGCCATAATCTCAGAATCGGGCAGTTCCCGCTTCAGGTAAATGCGTTTTCCTACGGACATGTAAAAATCCTCCTATATTTCTCGTTCCGGCAGTTGCCGGAAAGGCATCTTGCGCCGTTCAGCCGTTGACGCCCCAGCCAGCCAGCACGCCCTGCCAGGAGCGGGGGACGTCGCCGTCAAAATGCTCCTTCACCCGGCTGTCCCGCATCCAGGCCAGCTTTTTTCGAGCGGCTTCAGCCATTTCAAAGGGCAGGCCGTCCTGCTGCAAAAAGTCGACCACGTTTTGCATTTCGTGCTCCCGGCGGTCGGCGTGGATGATGGCTCCGGAGAGATAGTTGTCAATAACCGGTTGAAAACCGGGACCGAAGGAGTCGATGAGGGAGCTTACAATGGTGTCCTCCACACCATAGCGCTGGGCGGCCTGCAAGGATTCAAAAAGCAGGCATCCCACGCCCTTGGCCGTAATGCTGCGGATGAATTTGATACTGGTGGCCACGCCGGGTTCCTCTCCCACCACGGTCATCTTCATGTGATAGGGCTGCATTCGCTCTCGCAGTTCCTCTGCTGTTTTGCCGCTGAGCAGCATCGGTACCTGATGACGGTTTTGCAGCAAAGGCCCCATCATAGCACCGTCCACATAGTTGGCGCCGCGACTTTCAAACTTGGTGGCAATGAGTCGTTTGTCCGCCGGGGTGGCGGTGGATACGTCCACGTAGATCAGTCCCGGATGCGCGCCGGGCAGAGCTCCCTCGGCGGCGGTAACGGAGAACTGAGAAGGAACGGCCATGAATATTACGTCACTCCGTTCCGCTACCAGTGCGGCTGACTCCTGCGGGGCGGTGTGTGTATGGTCGCACGTGGCTGCCAGCTTTTCCGCAAAGCCGGGGTCCTTGTTCATGGCGTCGTAGCACAGCAGCTGGCGTACACCCTCCTCGTGAAGTCCTGCGGCAATGGAGGCGTCCGCTTCCCCGAATCCAATAAAACCGACTCTCATCTGTTGCATTCCTCATTTCCTTGTGCAGAAATTTTTATCCATAGCTGTTTTGCATAAATGTCATTTGCTTTTTACAGATTTTATGGTACACTAAGACAAGCACAAAGAAAATAACGAAATTTTTGTTAAATTAACAGCTGAAAAGTTGTGATACAGGGAGGGCGCATCGTGAACTTAACGTCGTTTCGATATTTCGTGAAAGTTGCGGAACGCATGAGCTTTACCCGCGCGGCGGAGGAACTGTACATTTCTCAACAGTCTGTCAGTACGCATATCAAGCGGCTGGAGGATGAATACCATGTGGAGTTGTTTGAGCGGCGGCCCACGTTGAAGCTGACCGCTGCGGGCGAAACTCTTTTGCTGTTTGCAAAGGAGATGATTGCTGCGGACGAAATTCTCAGTGACCAACTCAACACCTTCCATCAAGACTATTACGGAACGATTACGGTGGGGCTTCCGCCCAACCGGTCCAATGCCTTTGCCATGGAGTTTGTTCCCGAATATACAAAAAAGTTTCCCAATATGACCATTTCGCTGTACGAAAAAACATCTTCCACACTGCTGGAGGCAGTCCTGCAAAACGAGGTGGATCTGGCGATCATTCTGGCCTCGGCAGGAGAAAACCGGCTGGACCCGCTGGTTTACCGCTATCGCTCTCTGGGGGATGAGTCCCTCTATGCAGTCATTGCCGACTCGCTGTTGGAACGCTGTCTGCCGAAACGTTGGCCTGCCTGCCGGGAGGCATTTCAGCGTGGAGTTGATCTGGTGGATATTCGTACACTGCCAATGATTATCCGCCCCTCTACCAGCCGGGTCCACCACCAGATCGTGGAATATCTGAAGGACAAGGGCTTTTCACCCAGCATTTTGCTGCAATCCACCAACACCAGCGGATTGCTGCCGTTGGTGGCCCAAGGGTACGGCGTCATATTCTGCACGCCTATGCTGCTGCGGATGTTTCAAAAAGAGTACACCGGGCGCATGGAAGGCATGAACATCTTTCCGGTGCGGAACTTTGAACATTGCCATCAGGCCATGCTGGTCTGGCACAAGCGGAAATATCTCAGCACTCCTGTCCGGGAGTGCATGGAGTTGATCCAGAGGATGTTTACATCGCAAAAGCCACAGCTATCCTGATACCCTAAAGTGACCTGAGGGAGTTCGGCACGGTGGCGATGCTACCAACGGGAATAATGTGGGATGGCCGTTCGATAAAAACAGACCTGTTCGCCGGAGAAAAGATAAAGAGATAGACTGGCGCTGTTAAATCCTTCAAGCGAACCGAAAGGCTGGCCTACATTTCAATGCGGCTTAAGACACATCGAGCAAAGGCCCTCATAGGGGTATAAAAAACTACCCACGGAGAGGGCAGTCAGGATTGGAACGTCGCAGGACGTTTATAAGGACAAGCCCAAGGGAGATCCCTTGGGCTTGTGAACAGAATGAGACACTATAAATTGTAGAGCAGTACCACAACAGGTAACGCAGCCGAACAAACCTGCTTATTGCGGCCTTAAAAATCAATAGACAAAAAGCAGAAAAGACACAGCACGAAAGTGTCTCGCGCCAACGTGGCTTTCCCATGTGGTGGACGTCAAAAGGCCACCTTCATAAACAGTGCGACGCAGCAGAGGATGATGGCGAAGGGAACATAGAGATAGCGGCCCGTCCGATACCATCCGTCACCGCGCCGGACAGAACTGCCCTTGTTGATTTCCGCCATTAGATCGTCCTTCTTCATGATCCAGAACCAGGAAATTGAACCGAGAGTTGCACCGATGGGAATGATATAGATCGACACCAGATCCATCCAAGGCCCCCATTGGAAGATGGCCTCCATGTTGAGACCAGCACCCAGACAGATCAGGCAGAGAATTCCCAGCGTGACTTTGCGCCCCAGCTTTGGAAACCGGTGCAGCAGGGATTCCGCAACGGCTTCAAACATATTTTGCAGAGAACTGATCCCTGCGAAGATCATTGCAATGTAAAGAATCACGGCAAAGCACTGCCCGAAGGGAACGTCCTGTAAAATCGTGGGCAGGGTGACAAATAGCAGGCTGGGGCCTGCCCCGACATCCACGCCGTATGAAAAACACGCAGGGATAATCACAAGCGTTGCAACCAACGCGGCAATGGTGTCAAAAAAAGCGGTATGGCGGGCAATGGAGACGACGTCCTCGTGGTCGTCTAAATAAGCGCCATAAACAATCATGCCGCTTCCGGTAATGGAAAGAGAGAAAAATGCCTGCCCCATTGCCCAGATCCACACCATCGGATCTTTTAGCGCTTCCCAGCGGGGAATCAGGAGAAAGCGGTATCCTTCCAGAACGTCGGGGAGCATTGCCACCCGAATTGCCAGAATCACGAAGATGATGAAGAAGGCGGGCATCATAATTTTATTGGTTTTTTCAATGCTCTTTGCACCAAGCAGCAGCGTCAGCAGGGTGCCGATTACGACGATGATATGGAAAGGGACTACGGAATAGGTAGAAAGGGAGAACGACTCAAACCAGGCGCCTGTCTCCACGGACATCAGCGTGCCGGTCAGCGAGTCAAACAGTGCCTTTAAAATGTAAGAAACGATGACGGCATAGCCGATGGCGATACACATGGAACCGGCCAGAGGAAGCCAGGCCAAAAGGCCGCCGGCCTTCCCAGCTCGCGCACCTCTGGTTTTCCATGCGTTTTCGTAAGATCCCAGTGTGCCAGTTTTTGCACGCCGCCCGATTGCAAACTCCGCAGGCAGACCGACATAGCTGAACACAAAAATGAAAAACAGATAGACCAGCAAAAAAGCGCCTCCGCCGTTGCTGCCCAGCTTGTTGGGGAACCCCCACACATTTGCCATGCCGACCGCCGAACCGACAGAGGCGAGAATGACGCCCCATCGACTTCGAAATCCATGTTCCTTCTGTTCCATGTTAATTGCTCCTTTTCAAATCATTCCAAATTAAAATAAAATATCGCCCTCTGTCCCGGTCTAGGGACAGAGGACGATGATTTATCGTGGTACCACCTCTGGTTTGAGCAGTTCTCGCAAAATGCTCCTCTTTGTGTGCAAACACACACGCAACGCTGTATCGGGCGCACCCGGCTTACCCTACTCCGCTCTGTTCAGGCAGCTGCTCAGGAATGTATTCAAACAGTCCGTCTGCATCCTTCCACCGACCGGATGCTCTCTGAAAGACAGATTCTGTTCTACTGGTTTCCCTCTTCGCATTTTATTCATTGCTTTAAACCATAACACATCAGAGAGAAAGAAGCAAGTGGCATTTTTCATTTTGTTTGTAACATGTTTCAAATTGTGTTGAAGTGTTTTGATATCATTCCCGGATAGATGGACAACGGGGAATTGCCCGAACAGGATTTCTGCGTGTCGTCCATCGCCAGATCAATAAACTCGTTGTTCCAGCAGTCCGAAGCTGACGCAATATACACCTTGCTGTTCGGACAGGGTACCTGTGTGATTGATATCCTTCCAAAGGCCTTGACATTGCCCAGCCACTGTGGTAATTTAGAATGCAATTGAAGCAGACGCAACTGCAATTGGCGCAGCCATCCGCTTCGGAGCAGCCTGTAAACTGAATAAGATCGAATGATTAGTCCGGGAGAGTCCGTGCTGGACACGGCACCGAAGGGGTATGCAAAATCTCTCAGGTAAAATGGGTCGGGCTATGACGATGCTTCGAAGAGTACGGCATTGATGCTGTACGCCAAAGGTGCAACTCGAGCTGCCCTCAGATCATGGGCGTGGCGGGGAATCTCTCAGGCGAATGACGGAGGCACAAAGTTCTAAAGGGAACTTTGTGTCTCTTTTTGCGCGCAAATCGGGAAATTCAAAAAAACAGAATTTTTCTTAAAGGGGGAAATCAACCATGAGCGATCTCAAACGCACCCAGCTTTTTGCGGTTCACACGGACGCCGGAGCCTCTATGGTGGACTTCGGCGGATGGGAGATGCCCATCCAGTATCCCGACGGAATCGTGGCAGAGCATTTGTATACCCGCCACGCCTGCAGCCTGTTCGACGTATCCCATATGGGCCGTCTGCTGGTGGAGGGACCGGAGCGGGTGAAGTTTTTGCAGCACGTCCTCACCAGCAATGTAATGGCGCTGGATCTGAATCAGGCCCAGTATTGTATGATTCCCGCAGAAAACGGCGGCGCTGTGGACGATGCGTATCTGTACCGCTTTGAAGAGGAGCGCTTTTTGCTGGTGGTAAACGCCGCCAATACGGACAAAGACCTCAAGCATCTGCTGGAAGCCGTGAAGGAATACGACTGCACCATCACCAACATCACGGCGGACTATGCGTCCATCGCCGTGCAGGGTCCCAAGAGCAAAGAATTGCTGATGACCCTCTCCGGCGGAGAAGCTGTGACCGAGCCGATGAAAAACGCACTGAATACCCTGCAATTTGAGGGCCGCACGGTTCGCGTCGCCAAAACCGGATATACCGGCGAACCGCTGGGTTATGAGGTGTACATAGAAAGCGGAGAGGCTGCGTGGCTGTGGAATCGCTTGGTGGAGCTGGGCGCCAAGCCTGCCGGTCTGGGCGCGCGGGACACTCTGCGTCTAGAGGCCGGCTTTCCGCTGTACGGCCATGAGATGGGAACCGACCCCTCCGGTGCGGTAATCCCAATTTTCTCCGTGCCTCTGGCGCGGCTGGCGGTGAGCTTTTCTTCGCAAAAAGGCGACTATATTGGGCGCAAAGTGCTTGAAAAACAATCCGCCGCCTATCAGAAGATCATGAACCGGGACTTCAGCGAGATGGATGTGCTGCCCAGACGCATCATGCCCATCACGCTGCTGGATCGAGGCGTCATGCGGGCGGGAATGCCGGTCTATCGCGGCGAGGAACAGATCGGCTGGGTCACCAGCGGCACCATGGTGCCCTATTACTGTCACGAAGGGGAGGGACTGTCCACTAAAATTCTGGACGATACAGCCAAGCGTTCCATCGGCCTTGCCTATCTTTCCAGTGATGTGCTGGAGGAGGACTGCGTAGAGGTGGATGTCAGGGGAAAGCGCTTGAAGGCCGTGATTCCTCCTTATCATATGCGGGTGGACGCGCCCCCCTTTGCCCGGCCGATTCTCTATAAGACCGAGCAGGAACAGTCCGCCGCAAAGGATAACGATTTCGAGGCAAAAGCACTGGAGCTTATTCAGAAGGCGTCTGACAATCACCAATGGCGGCAGAAATGCTGCATAAACCTGATCCCCTCTGAAAACAGCGCCAGCCGCGCGGTGCAGCTGCTGTGCGCGTCCGATCCCGCCTTCCGCTATGCCGAGCACAAGAAGATCAAGTCCTTCTACGATCAGGATATTTTCTATTATCAGGGAACCAAGTTTATCGACCGGGTGGAGCAGCTGCTGACCGAGCAGATGAAACAGTATCTGGGCTGCTCCGAGGCGGAAACCCGTGTCATCAGCGGACAGATGTCCAACATGGCTGTCTTCTCGGCCCTGATGGACTGGAAAAACCGTCTGGATCGGAAGCATACGCCCCAGCGGCTGGGCTATGTTTTGAATAACCACATCATCAAGGGCGGGCACCTGTCCGCCCAGCCCATGGGGGCGCTGCACGACTATATCGCTGTGGACCCGGTGACAGAGCGCTCGGCCGTGGTGAATTTCCCGGTGTGCAAGGACAACATTTATAAAATTGACGTGGACGAAACGAAGAACGTCATTGAGAAATACCGCCCGGAGTTGATTATTTTCGGCAAGAGCATGGTGCTGCACAAGGAGCCTGTGGCCGCCATCCGCCAGTTTGTGGATGAGCAGAATATCCCCACCACCATCATGTATGATATGGCGCACGTTTTGGGACTGATTGGAGATCACTTCCAGAAGCCCTTTGAAGAAGGCGCTGAAATCGTTACCGGCTCCACCCACAAGACGTTTTTTGGCCCGCAGCGGGGTGTCATTGGCGTGAATTACCAAAAAGGCGATTTGAAATACGGGCTTTGGGAGACAATCGAGAGCCGCGCATTCCCCGGCAGCGTTTCCAATCATCACCTTGGCACCCAGCTGGGGCTGCTGATGGCCGCCTATGAAATGAACGCTTTTAAGGATTCCTATCAGAAAGCCGTTGTGGAAAACGCAAAATATTTTGCCAAATGCCTGAAGGAGCAGGGGCTGGACGTGGCCGGAGATCCCGCCGTCGGATACACCGAAACCCATCAGGTCATTGTCTCCGTGGGATACGGAAGCGGCCCCGAGGTGGCCGAGCGGCTGGAGCAGAACAATATCATTGTCAACTATCAGGCCACGCCGGATGAAGAGGGATTTACTGCCTCCGGCGCTCTGCGGATGGGCGTGAGCGAGATGACTCGCTTTGGCTTTGGGAAAGAGGCGTTTTCCAGACTGGCCGGACTGATGGCGGACTGCATTCTCCGCGCAAAGGACGTCAGCGCCGAAGTGGAGAAGCTCCGCGCCTCCTATGACACTATGCACTACTGCTTCAGCGACGAAAAGATGCAAACGGCGCTGGAGAGCTTCCTCGGTCAGATTGCTCTGTAATCCGACAGACCCGGTGAAACGCAGAATCCTGCAAATCAATACAGTCAATCTATAAAATATATGGAGGTATCGTTATGAATTATCCGGCAGAACTGAACTATTCCAAGTCCCATGAATGGGTAAAAATGGATGGGGACACTGCGGTGATTGGCATTTCCGATTTCGCGCAAAACGCACTGGGCGACGTGGTCTTTGTAAATCTGCCGCAGGAGGGCGACAGCGTTTCTGTGGGAGAGGCTTTCGGCGATGTGGAATCCGTCAAAACGGTGTCCGATTTGATTTGCCCCGTTTCCGGCGTTGTGTGCGCCGTCAATGCGGATTTGCTGGACGCGCCCGAAAAGCTGAACAGCGATCCCTATGGCACGTGGCTCATTCAGGTAAAGGAACTCAGCGAGCAGGAAGAACTGATCTCCGCCAATGAATATGAGGCGCTCTGCCGCGTGGAGGGCTGAACATGGGAAGCTATGTACCTTCCACACGAGCGGAGCGGCAGGAAATGCTGGAGGCCATCGGCCTGAAATCCTATCAGGAACTGTACTGCGATGTGCCCGAGCAGATGCTGCTGGACCGCCCGCTGGAGATTCCCGCCGGAATGAGCGAACTGGAGGTTCGCCGGACGATGGAATCCATGGCGGCAAAAAACCGAGTGTTTTCCACGGTTCTGCGGGGGGCTGGTTCTTATGACCACTATATCCCCAGCATTGTAAAGTACATTCCCGCCAAGGAAGAATTTCTAACGGCCTATACCCCTTATCAGGCGGAGATCAGCCAAGGCGTGCTGCAATCCATTTTCGAGTATCAGACCATGATCTGCCAGCTCACCGGTATGGCTGTGTCCAATGCCTCCGTATATGACGGGGCCTCTGCCGCCGCCGAAGCCGCCGCCATGTGCCGCGACCGGAAGCGCCGGGTCACGTTGGTGTCCGCCGCCGCCCATCCAGACGTGATCCATACCATCCGCACTTACTGCTATGGCAGTGGGGACGAGATGCGCATTGTGCCCGCACAAAACGGCGTTACCGATTTGGCGGCCTTACGGGAAATGCTGACGGACGAGGTCGCCTGCTTCTATGTCCAGCAGCCTAATTTTTATGGACAGCTGGAGGATGCGCCGGCGCTTGGGCAGTTGGTACACGAGGCCGGCGCGCTGTATGTGATGGGCTGCAACCCCATCTCGCTGGCAATTCTGAAAACGCCGCAGGACTGCGGTGCAGACGTTGCTGTGGGCGAAGGACAGCCGCTTGGCCTGCCCATGGGCTGGGGCGGCCCGTATCTGGGGTATATGGCCTGTACCGGCAAGCTCATGCGCAAGCTGCCGGGCCGAATCGTGGGCGAGACGGCGGATAGTAACGGCCAGCGGGCCTATGTCTTGTCCCTGCAAGCGCGGGAGCAGCATATCCGCCGGGAAAAAGCGGGAAGTAATATCTGCTCCAACGAGGCTTTGTGCGCCCTGACCGCTTCGGTTTATATGGCCGCCATGGGGCCTGAAGGGATCGCGGAGGCCGCGCGGCAATCCATGTCCAAGGCCCACTATTTGGCAAAGGGCTTGTGTGCGATTCCCGGCGTTTCCATGCGTTATTCCGGCGAATTTTTCCATGAATTTGTCACGGAAATGCCGCGCATGGAAGCGGTGCTGTCTACACTGGAGGATGCGGATATCTTAGGCGGACTGCCGGTGGACGGCGGCGTTTTGTGGTGCGCCACGGAGAAAGCGTCCAAGGCGGCGCTGGACAAAACCATTTCCGTCGTCAAGGAGGTATTGGCCAAATGAAGCTGATTTTTGAAAAAAGCGTTCCCGGACGAGGATGCAGCCTGCTGCCGCCCTGCGATGTGGAAACCGTGTATCCATCGGAATACATGAACCGAAAAACCGCTCCGGCGCTGCCTGAAATCAGTGAAACGGAGATTTCCCGGCACTATACAGAGCTGTGCCGCCACACCTATGGCGTGAACTGCGGCTTTTATCCGCTGGGCTCCTGCACCATGAAATACAATCCGCGCATTGATGAGGAAATAGCTGCCCTGCCGGGTTTTGCGGGTGTTCATCCCTTGGCCCCGGCCCATGCGGCGGAAGGCTGCCGGGAAGTGCTGGATACCGCAAAAGCCTACCTGTGCGAAATCGCTGGGATGGACGATATGACGTTCCAGCCTGCCGCCGGAGCACACGGAGAGTTCACCGGTGTACTGCTGATTAAGCAGTACCACGCGTCCCGCGGAGATACAAAGCGAAACAAGATCATCGTTCCGGATTCTGCCCACGGCACCAACCCTGCCACCGCCGCCATGTGCGGCTTTGAGGTGGTGAATATTGCCTCTGCACCGGACGGCTGTGTGGATTTAGAGGCGCTGAAGGCCGTTCTAAACGAAGAAACAGCCGGATTGATGCTGACGAATCCCAATACCGTCGGCCTTTTCGATGAAAACATTCTGGAAATTACCCGTTTGGTTCACGAGGCCGGCGGCCTGTGCTATTACGACGGAGCAAACCTCAATGCCATCATGGGCGTGGTTCGTCCCGGAGACATGGGCTTTGACTGCATCCACATGAACTTGCACAAGACCTTTGCCACCCCCCACGGCGGCGGCGGGCCCGGAGCGGGTGCTGTGGGCTGCAAAGCGTTTCTTGCCGATTTCCTGCCCAAGTCTGCCTTGATGGACGGCGGGGAGCGGATACAGGTGCGCAGCTTTGCCGGGAACTTTTTGGTGGTCGTGCGGGCTTTGGCCTATCTCATGACGCTGGGTCGGGAGGGAATTCCAGAAGCCGCCCAAAACGCAGTGCTCAACGCCAACTATCTGATGCGGAGAATTCAAGGTACGTTTGAACCGGCCTTTGACCGGATCTGTATGCACGAGTTTGTATTGGACCTGTCGGAATTCAAAAAGAGAACGGGCGTCTCTGCGCTGGAGGTTGCCAAATCGCTGATTGATTACGGTATGCATCCGCCAACGATGTACTTTCCTCTCATCGTTCACGAGGCGCTGATGCTGGAGCCAACCGAAACGGAGAGTCGGGCGGCGCTGGATCGGGCTGCGGAGGGATTCTGCAAGCTGTATGCGCTGGCTGACGAAGACCCGAATTTCATGCGCAGCGCACCCCACAGCGCACAGATTGCCCGCCCAGACGAAGTGCGCGCCGCTCGGAATCCCATTTTGAGATGGCGGGAGGCATGATGCAAACTGGGCTGGCCTTTCAAGGAACGGCCAGCCCAGTGAAAAGCAATTTAAAAGTCCTGCCGGATCCCGGCGGAACAGGAGCGTTTATATGAGTGAGTACCAATTGATTGTTATTGGCGCAGGTCCCGGCGGTTATATGGCGGCACTGCGCGCCGCAAAGCTGGGCCTGCGCACCGTCGTGGTGGAGCGGCGGGAGGCGGGCGGTACCTGCCTGAACCGGGGCTGCGTCCCCACAAAAACGCTGCTCCACGCTTCGGAAATCTATCACGACGCCGTTTCCTCATCCGACATCGGCATTCAAATTGAGGGCGCGCGGGCAGACATGAGCGCCATTTTTGCCTATAAGCGCCAAATCTCTCAAAAACTCAGCGGCGGCGTGGAGGGATTATTCCAAAGCACCGGCGTTGCGTTTGTCCAGGGAACCGCCTCCGTTTCGGAGCCGTACACGGTCCATGTGACGGATAACGAGGGGAACGAAACCGTTTTAACAGCGGAACATATTTTGGTTGCCACAGGATCCGTACCCGCCCGGCCACCCATTCCGGGTTTGGAACTGCCGGGAGTTATGACTTCGGATGAGCTGCTGGAGGGGACGGATCATCTCTATCAATCCATTGTTATTATGGGCGGCGGCGTCATCGGTGTAGAATTTGCAACGTTTTACAGCGATCTGGGCTGCGACGTTACCATGATCGAGGGGATGAATCGTCTGCTGCCCACGCTGGACCGGGAACTTGGCCAAAATCTGGAAATGATTTTAAAAAAGCAGGGCGTGAAGATTTTTACCGGCTCCATGGTGCAAAACGTGGAACTGGGGGACGGTGGACTGACCGTGAACTTCACAGCCAAAGACAAAGCAGAGGCCGTCTCCGGCGAGGCCGTACTGTGCGCTATTGGCCGCAGGCCGTATCTGGAGGGGTTGTTTCCCGGAACCTTGCAGCCGGAGATGGATGGCCGCGCCATCCGGGTAGATGCGCGGTATCAAACCAGCATTCCCGGTGTTTACGCCATCGGCGACGTATCCTCTAAAGTGCAGCTGGCTCATGTGGCCTCTGCGCAGGGGGTGGCCTGTGTGGAAATGCTTTGTGGTGCGGAGCCTACCGTTCAAATGAATGTGATCCCCAGTTGCATTTATTGCCGCCCGGAGATCGCCGTGACAGGCATGACGGACGCGGAGGCCAAGACGGCAGGCATCCCCGTCAAGACCGGGAAATGCGTGATGTTCGGCAATGCGCGAACGCTGATCGTGAATTCAGGCCGGTGCTTTATGAAGCTCGTGGCAAACAGCGAAACCCATGAGATTCTCGGCGCGCAGCTGATGAGCAAAAACAGCACGGACATCATCGGCGAAATCAGCCAAGCCATTGCAAACCGCATGACCGTGGAACAAATGCTGCTGGCAATGCGGCCCCATCCCACATTTGACGAAGCTCTGACAGAGGCCCTTGAAGATCTGAAAAACAAGCTGGGCAGCCATGCCCAAATTTGAAATGGTCTGCTAGCAAAAGGCGAGTAGAAATTCGGAAATTTGCACTGGAAAAAAGAGTATAGCAAAGCAAGCCGCTGTATTTCCCAAAATTGAGAAGAAGGCCAGCTGAGCGCAGTGCGGCAGACTTAAGGCAACACCGTACAAAGAACGCCTAGCGGTTTTGCGCACAGCTCGCATGCATATTCTCCGCCATCTTGCACAGAAACTTTTTGCCATACGTCAGCATTGCGGCAAAATTCCGATACAATCTGACGAAAAATCTGACTGCGCAATCTGCACGCAATCTCTGTGCGGTGTTACCTTAATTTATACCGAGAAGCAGCCAACCCACGAACCGTAAAAAGTTCGTGGGCTGGCTTTCTTATAGAGATTCTTCATTTTTCAGCGGAGGAAACATGCTTTTTATGGCGCACAGTCCGATGCCCGTTTAGCCCATTATTCAGCCTCACGAAGCCGCTCGACAATGCTCTGGCGGTCGGTGATGCCGTACAAAACGAGCGGAACCGCCACGCCGAGCAGAAGCAGCACAGGAACCGCAACAAGCAGCGGCCATACCACCATGCGATAACTCAAAAACCAAAGCTGCGTGCAGATTGACCGCACAACAACCAGCGAAATTACAAGACCAAGCACGAGGGCGCACAGACCCGAAAGCCCTGCATAGTATGTTCCCTCATAGCACAGCATTTTTTTAAGCTGCCGCTTGGTCATTCCAACGCTTTGCAGCATAGCAAACTCTTTTTTTCGTGCAACAATACTGGTAAGTACCGCATTGATGAAATTCAGAATGCCAATCAGCCCAATGATACCTCCAAGCGCACCGCCAACCAAAAGCACAGTGCTTCTCATGCCGCCAAAGGAACTGGCGGTTGTTGCTTTGGATTCGTAATTCATCAGCGGTTCCACGCTGGAGGTATATTCCTCGAGGAAGGTTTCCGCAGCAGCCTCCTGCGGGTCAGCGACATTAAAGGCATAGCTCATCACTGCGGGAACATCAACCAGCGTTTTGTAAATCTCTGCCGGGAGGTAAAAGGTGTAACCCCAATAGGATCTGTCGCTGTTGGTATAGGTCTTTATGGCAACATGCCCAAGAACGGTGAAGGTGTGCGAGGTATCAGTCTGCTCGTCAGGTTTGGATGGGTCGGTTGCACGCCAGTTGTGCAGAACCACGGTGTCGCCCACCTCATAGTGGGCAGTCTCCATCTCCACCCGGCCGTTATCGTCCAGATGGACGCCCTCCAGAATATAATTGCCGCTCAGGAGCTTTTTCAAGTCGATTTCGCCGTCTATTAATTCCAGACGCTCCATAGGGAGCCGTTCTAAACCATAGACCGCGCTATAAATGAACCCTTCCTCAGTTTTGTTAATACTGCCGGTGTCAGCGCTGTTTTCGGCAAAAAACATGTTTTTCCGCCCGCCGTACAGCCGTCCGCCTTTTTCAAAACCGTCCAGAGCCTCCACTGTGGAAATCATTTGCTCGCTCAGCTCGTTCTCTGTGCCGTAAAAGTCATTGTTAAAATAGTCTGCATGGGCAATGAGAAAATCTGTATCGGAGAATTTAGAGAGAAACTTATCCATATCAATGCTGCCGGAAAGCGTAATCACAGTATTGAAAAGCACGATGCTCAGTGACAGGCTGATGACAACCAGAATGGTACGCTTTTTATTCCGTCCCACGTTGGACAACGCCATGCGCCCCATTCTTGCGCCGCTCACGCGCTTCTTGCGCCCGCCTTTGGGCACATCGCTCTCCGTATAGCGCACCGCCTCGATGGGAGAAACCTTGCCGGCCATTCGTCCGGGCTTTAAGGTACTGATGAACACTGTTATGAGGGCGAACAGTGCGGAGCCAATAAAAATGAGCGGATTGGGGGAAACGGAAACGGCGCTGCCGGCATAGCTGGAGTTGCCCATCAGCAGCGGCACAAGCGCTTTGCCGGAAAAGAAACCTAAAAACAGCCCAATGGGGATCCCGACGGCGGACAAAAGCAACGCCTGCCTGCGAATAATGCGGCGCAGTTGACTTGCCGTTGTTCCGATTGTTTTCAGCAAACCATAAAAGCGGATATCCCGCACAATGGAGATTTGAAAGATGTTATAAATAATCAGATAACCGGTGAATACAATCAGCAGCAGCCCGCAGCCAAGCCCCAGAATCGTCCCCGTGTCCAAACCGAAGTTGGTGGAAAGATAAGACCAGTTCACATTGCTGGCGACATAAGTGGGGTCCGTTTCGATGGAAGAAAATCCGCTCTCTGTCAGCAGCTTATCCAACTTCTCCTGCAAATTTGTGCTGTTGGGAAACATGATATAGGCGCTGATTGCCCCAGTCATGGAGTAATCGTCGTAGTAGGTGCATTGCAGTTCATCCAAATGTGCATCCACATAGGCGCGAGAGGCGAATACTTGCCCCACATTAAACGCAGGATCGCTCTCCCACCAGCCGCACAGGACAAAATCCCGCGGGATGGTTTCGCCGCGGATGTTCAGCTCCAGACGGACCGGCGCGCCAAGCTCCAGCGGCACACCCAAAAGCTCCAGCGTTTTGGAATCGGCAATCACTTCGTTTTCCTTCTTCGGAAGATGCCCAACCTTTAGCTCGATAAAGGCCAGCTTGAGGCCGATGACATCATTGTACCAGAACTCGGCGTGGCGTTTGAGAAGCGCCTCGTTGTCCACGCTGTCGCACAATGCCATGTCAAATGCGATTTCCTGAATGGAAGAGTTATCCTTTACCGCATCAAACTGCTCCTGCGTCAAATATTTCAGCATTGCGTGGCCGTCTCCGCCTGCCTGCCGCATTGTTGCTTTTTGCAGGCTTTCCACCGTCCCGATTCCCATGGTGAAAATACTGGTGAAAAGAATGGTCGTGAGCGCAATCGCGATAACGGCAATGATATTGCGGGTCTTGTTGGCGCGAAAACTTTTGGCGGAAAGAGTTGCAACGGCTTTTTTGTTGTTTACCTTAATCATGCTGCCCACCGCCTACGATTTTACCGTCCTCAATGCGGATAATACGGTCGGCAAGCTGCGCAATTTCCTCGTTGTGAGTAATCATCACGATGGTCTGGCTGAATTTCTGACTGGTCACCTTCAAAAGCCCCAGCACGTCCTGACTGGTTTTGCTGTCCAGATTGCCGGTTGGCTCGTCGGCCAGAATGATGGCGGGCTTGGCCGCCAGCGCTCTTGCAATGGCCACGCGCTGCTGCTGTCCGCCGGAGAGATTGTTCGGCAGGTTTTGCAGCTTGCTTTGCAGACCCAGTGTGTCAATAATGCTGTCAAGGTAAGCCTTATCGGGGACGTTGCCGTCAAGCTCAATGGGAAGCACAATGTTTTCATATACATTCAGCACGGGTACTAAGTTGTAGTTTTGAAAAACAAATCCGATTTTTCGGCGGCGAAAAATGGTGAGTGCCTCGTCCTTTAGTGAAAAGATGTCCTTCCTGTCCACCGTGACGCTGCCGGAGGTGGGACGGTCAAGACCGCCCAGCATATGCAGCAGCGTGGACTTTCCACTGCCGGACATTCCTACAATGGCGACAAACTCCCCCTTTTGGACAGTGAAATCCACGCCGTCCAACGCATGAACCGCCGTCTCGCCACTGCCATATATTTTCTTTAACTCCTTGGTTTCCAATATATTCATTTTTTGTTCCTCCAAAAAGAAAGTGTGTACTGCATCTCAACAATACACACTTTAACAGATGAATCTTTCCAGAATCTTTCGACAGGAAAGAAAATCTAACAGTTTTGAAAGATTCTAAGGCTGCAACGGAAGAAAAATAGAGAAACAGGCTCCTTCGCTGGGTCTGGACGACACCTTGATATACCCACCCTGCCCGGAAACGATCTGCCTTGCAAGATACAGCCCGATGCCGACCCCCTCCGCTTCACTCACGTCAGGAGAGCGATAAAATCGGCCGAAAATTTTTGCCTGCTCGTCCTCCACGATGCCAATGCCCGTATCCGCAAGATCAATTCGGCAGAAAAGATGATAGACCGTGGTTGAAACTTGGATGCTTCCACCGCGCGGCGTATACTTCACGGCATTGTCAAGAATGTTGTAGATTGCCTCGCCTGTCCACTTAACGTCAGCGCAGGCGGCGGCGTCTGTTTCCGCGCAATTGATGGTAATTTCCTTTTTTGCCGCCTTAGGCGCAATTTGCGCCAAGACGGTATTCAGCATGGGCTGCACGTTTGAAGGCTTTGGCTGAAGCTGAATCACGCCGGCTTCCAGCCGCGAGGTTTTGACCAGCGCACCGATCAGAAAGCTCAGCTTTTCCGCCTGAGTGTTCAAAGCCGCCACGCAGGGCTGGCTTTCTTCGGGCAGCGTTTGCTCACTTAATAGCTGGGCGTACAGCAGAATGTTTGCAATCGGTGTTTTTGTCTGGTGGGAAATGTCCGCAATCAGTGCCTTGATTTCCTCCTTTTCTTCTTGAAGATTTTGAGCGGATACGGTGGAGGCGGAAAGATAGTGGGCCAGTTTGGTTTCCACTGCCGAAAGCAGGCTCTCATCAAACGTCTTTTCAGAAAAACTACCGTTCATGGCAGCCGTCAGCATGGCATTCATGTGTTCTAAAAGATGCTTTGTTTTCCGGTGATAGGCGAATACAATCACGATGGAGAGCGCAGCTGCCAGCAAAGCAGTTGCCGACAAAATCATTTCAAGGGGTGTCATACTACTTCACCGCCCATGTATAACCCACGCCATAGACGGTTTTGATGTATTGAGGATGGGAGGGGGTATCCTCCAGCTTATCGCGCAAGCGCTTTATGGTAACAGAAAGTGCATTCTCGTCCACATATTCCGCGCCGTCGGTCCAAATGCGGTCAAGGAGCTTGCCGCGCTCCAAGGTGATTCCCTTATTTTCCACCAGAAGCCGCAGCAGCTTCTGTTCTGTTTTGCTCAGTTCTATCGGTGTGGTACCCTTGAAAAATTGCATCTGGTCGAAGGCAAAACAGTAGCAATCCTGCCGGAAGACAGAAGAAGTGCTGTTTTCCAGTTTTCGCAGCTGCGTATTGACTCTTGCACGGAGCACAGCGAGGCTGAAGGGCTTGGTAATGTAGTCATCCGCACCCAGTTCAAGCCCTGTTACAATGTCCGTCTCGGTGTCGTTTGCAGTCAATAGAATGACGGATGTGTCCTGCCTGTCAGACAATTCTCGCAGTAGGTCAAGGCCGCTTCCGTCCGGAAGATTGATATCTAAAATGACCAGTCCGATATGGTGGGCAGCAAGATGATTTTTCGCAGCAAACAGCGAGTGACCTTGCACCACATGGACCTGCGCACTTCGCAGAGCCATTGCAATTCCATTGCTGAGCGCAATATCATCCTCTACCACTAAAATTTCAATCACGCAAGTTGCCTCCCCTCAATTTCAATATGAAACGATTTC
Source organism: Oscillibacter ruminantium GH1 (assembly GCF_000307265.1). Classification (GTDB taxonomy): domain Bacteria; phylum Bacillota; class Clostridia; order Oscillospirales; family Oscillospiraceae; genus Oscillibacter; species Oscillibacter ruminantium. Next base: position 323,412 of record NZ_DF158899.1, on the reverse strand, counting down.
CGTGTACGGTACACTTGCTCCGCACTCATTGATAAATGCAAGAGCCTGCTTTTACATTCAGTATACCATGCCGTTTCCAGCCTGTTCAAGCGACTTGATTTATGCTGCACGGAATCGACGAAAATAAAATTCAACCGCCCTTTTGAGAGGGGCTGTGCAAAAGACCGATGAACCATTGTAAGCGGTTCTTGGACGTGAGCCTGCATACGGTAAAATCTAAACGGCCAAATTGACCGCTTGCGAGAACGGCTTGGAAACACAGTTCCGATTCAGGAGCATGGAGAAATCCTCTCCGCGCGAAAGAGGCGATGCGGATGCTTTTTGCCAGTCAATTCGCAATGCTTTTCATTTTATTCTTATCATTATACATATCAAAATCCGCGAGCTTTAGCAGCTCGTCCACGTTAAACTTTCCAGATGCATAGGCACACCCATGCGCCATTGAGCAAACAACGCCCGCCTGATTTAAAATGCCCAAATTTTTCTTCCATTTCTCAACAATCTCCAAGAACTCGCCCTTTGCCATATCGCAGCAAATTACTAAAAATTCATCGCCCCCCATTCGGTATCCATGAACCTTTTCCCCTGTAATGGACCGAATGCTTTTTGCCGCTTTCTGGATTAGCGTGTCTCCTGCTGCGTGGCCTTCGATGTCGTTTGTGCGTTTCAGAAAATTGACATCAAAGCTAATGACGCCGATAGAGGAACTTTTACTGTATTCGTCATACATATTATGAAATTTTCGTTTGTTATAAAGCTTTGTCATGGCGTCATGCTCCGCGTCCCAACTTGCTTTTTTGGAAAAGTCAATATATTTTCGCAATTCTGACAGCATGACTTTGATAGAAGAATACAGCAGATACACCTCGTCGTTGCCCTGAAGTGTCACCTCCCGAATTTCAAATTTTTCTACGGCGTAGTCCAGCTCTTTTACTGCCGAAGTAACCTTTTCAAGCGGGTTAATTACAATGCGGTACATCAGAAAAATAAAGGCCCCTATGATTATCGCAAAAATCCCAACAAATGAAAGCAAATACACCTGCATGGAACTCAGCATTTGCGCAGTAATGCTCTTTGTCGCCACACCGATTCCGATATCTCCAACAACATTGCTCTGCTTATCATACACGGCAGTCAGAACCACAAAGGTGTTATGGGTTTTATCACTAAAAAAATAGCTGCCTTCCTCTGCCCAAAATTCCGCATCTTCTTCTGGAATCAGCGCGACAGTTCCAGCTTCTTTCGTGTAATTGATTGCATTATCTGTGTTGACAAGCCAGTAGAGTTCATTTTCATCACCTTTTAGCGTGATATGTATATATTCGATGGATTGAAAATTTGTAATATATTTTTGAACCTCATGGTGAAGCTGCTGGTATCCCTCTGCCGAAAAATCCTTTTCAGTAACAATCTCTTTCCACTGCGCCACGGGAAGCGCTTCGATAGACATGGATATTGTCCTTGCCAGTGAGTGGACGTTTTCCTCGAAATTCTGATATGTAACACGCTGAAGATTCTTGTAGATGAAAAACATGCTGATTGCAAGCAAAACGGCAAATACACTGACCAAAGCCAGTAGTATTTTTTGCTTAATGGAAATAAAGCGTTTTTCTCTTGCTTTTTTCATGGCTGCCCTTCCTTTGAGGCAAGCTCCTTCAGGTACAGTTTAACAAAACCGTTGATTGAGAAGTCTTCGATTCCCGATAGATCATCTTTCACCAGATGGAAAAAGCAACCGGGAATTTCACCTTGCTTCAAATTCTTTTGCACACAGAGGTCACATCCTTGATCGTGGTTGATTGGATTCAACTTACACTCGATATCTCTGCAGGTGCAGAAATGCTTTCTTTTTTCCATATTTAACCCCTCCGCAATAGATGGTCTTATCCGCTGGTTTTTCAACTTTTAAAGCAGATATGCACGTATCGCCTTTTTATTGCATAATACAGTTTTTGTTATTATAACGGATAGCAAACGTTCTTTCAATACAAACGGATAGTTGATTTGTTTCGCTCATCCAATTCTTGCATCGGCCTGTATACCAAGGCTTTTTATAGGATGCCAGATCTCCTATCTGTCATGGTTTTGCCTTTTGTAAATCAGGTATTACAGGCAAGAGGCCTAACAAAAAGATGTGGGAAATATAAGAGAGATTGTGTAAGCGTTTCTTGCCAATTCGGCTTTATTTTTTGATGTTTCCTTAAGATGGTCGCATTTTTTTCGCTTTATTTGTTCTCAATAAGCACGACATTTCAGTGTACTTTACAAAAAACAAATATCATAATATAATGTGTATCCATAACTTTGTCGCATAATTTGCTGGCAAAGGGTGTGCTACATGAAAACAGAGAGATATTGTAGGAGGATATACTATGGAGAGAAAAAAGTCGTTAGCATCATCCAAAAATAAAACAATGAAGCAATCCACAGCCGTAAAAATATTGAGTGGAATTTCAATATTGTCAATTATCCTTGTTTTCGTTATGCTTCTATGGAACAGGAGTTCAAGCAATCGTTTTGACGTTGTTTTAGAAAATAAAGACGCCCTGATAACGAGTGCCGAACGATTTGAGACAGCTTCCGCTAATTTGACACGGGAGGCTCGTTCCTATGCGGCCACGGCGCATAAAGAGCACTACGATAACTATTGGAAAGAAGTAGATACCGATAAAAACAGGGAACAGGCGCTCTCTGCTATGCGTACAATTGGGATTACCGAGGAAGAAGAAGCCATGATTAGCGAAATGGCCGTTCTTTCCAACAACTTAGTTCCGTTGGAAGAGCAAGCCATGACACTGGCTAGTAGAGGAAACACAGCCGAGGCAATTTCGCTTTTATACAGTGACCAGTACGAGGGCAGTGTATCACAGATAAACGCTATCTCGACAGATTTTAATACTTCTATTGAAAATAGAATGCAAGAAAAGCTGGATTCTCTAAGCAATATTATCGACATGTCTTTTTATGCGGTGTTTTTCTGCCTGCTTGTGGTGGGGATCATCCAAATGAGTATTATCTTGTATGTTAACAAGCGCATTATTTCTCCGATATTGGCAATTAAAGAAAATATGCTGCAAATGGCGCAGGGAAATCTTGATACCGCCCTCTTTGTGGAGGCGGACCAAACAGAAATTGGTCAGCTAAGTTTTGCCGTAAAGGATACCAAAGAACGCACAGGGCGTATTATTGATGACATTGGATATGTGATGAAGGAACTTGCGGAAGGCAATTTTACTGTGGAATCAAAGTGCGAGGATACCTACATTGGGGCGTATCAGCCGATTTTGAACTCTATGAAAATACTGAAAGAAAAGCAAGGAGATACTCTTTCCAAAATCGGAATAGCGGCAAACCAAGTTTCCTGCAGCTCGGAGCAGGTTTCAAGCGGCGCTCAGGCTTTGGCACAAGGTGCAACGGAGCAGGCTTCCTCGATTGAAGAACTGTCCGGTGCTATTTCTGACATCAGCAATGAAATTAAAGCAAATACACAGCGCGTTATAGACACGACCCAACTTGTGGAAAATACCGGGGAAGAAATGATTGCTGGCAATGAAAAAATGACCGAAATGGTTTTGGCCATGAAAGAAATCAGTGAGAAATCCGCTCAAATTTCAAACATTATTAAAACCATAGATGATATTGCATTTCAAACCAACATTCTTGCTCTGAATGCGGCGGTAGAGGCCGCCCGTGCGGGAAGCGCGGGAAAGGGCTTTGCTGTTGTCGCAGATGAAGTAAGAAACCTTGCGTCAAAATCATCTGAGGCAGCAAAAAGCACTACCGATTTAATTGCCGACTCCATCTCAGCGGTAGAAAAGGGTTCCATTCTTGCAGATGAAACGGCTGAAAGACTTAAGTCTGTTGTAGGGAATACGGAAGAGATTGTTCAGACTATCAAGAAAATCGAAACTGCATCGGAACAACAATCTGCCGGAGTGGCACAGATAGCAACCGGCATCGATCAAATTTCCAGTGTTGTGCAGACAAACAGTGCTACCGCAGAGGAAAGCGCGGCAGCCAGCGAGGAATTATCAGGACAGGCAAATATGCTGAAATCCTTGGTGGCGCAATTTAAGTTGTATGATACAGCATCCCTGTAAGAAAAGCGGCCAACCCTGAGTTGCCTTCCCCATGGAGCCGCATTTGAAGTGTTTGATCGAAATGCAGACGATCAGAAATCATTTCCATTTTCTATCTTATGAATCAGAGAGCGGGGGAGCGGCTTGCCCGCGAAATAACGGGGCCGATGGGTGAGCGCATTCAGTAGAGGCTGATTCAGGAAATGACGCAGGATTCTTGATGCCAGAACAAAACGCCTATCGTATCCTCTTCCAGCGGCAGAGGATACGATAGGCGTTCTGGGTAGACAGGGGACGAACGGCAACCAGTGCAGACAATGCAGTCTAGGGCAACACCGCACAGAGATTGCCCTAGAGTTCCAGATGCTTTAGCAGGAGGTCAAGCGACCAGCTGAGATGCTTTTCAAGATTATCCTGCAGCTTTTTCAGGTCCCGCTGCTCCAAATATTTCAGCAGGTTCAAATGCTGTCTGGTGCTGTCCTCTAAATCCAGAGAGACATGGAAAGATAGCCGCCGGTAACGATCCACGTTGAAGTAGATCTGTTCCATCAGCAATTCAATATACTTATTATTGGAGCGCTGGATAATCAGGTCATGGAATTGCCCATCAATCTGGCTGAAATCTATACTTTTGATTTTCTCTCCGCTCTGCCGTCTCCGTAACAGATCCTCGAGATTTTTACGCACCTCTTGAATTTCCTCATCCGTGATTTGATAGATTGAGGTTTCGCAGGCCATCAACTCCATGGCTTTTCTGACCTCATAGATATCCTTGACATCCTTAGCCGTCAAAGGCTTCAGAAAAGTTCCGATTCCCTTTCTGATTTCAACCAGTCCCTCCGCCTGAAGTCGGCGAATCGCCTCTCTCACCGGGGTCCGGCTCATATGGAAATAATCTGCAAGCTGGTTCTCACTCAGCAACTCACCGGGTCCAATTTCCTCATTGCTGATCAGTTCCTTAATTCCATCATAGGCCACCTGTGCGTAGCTAGGCTTGTCCGCTTTTTTTACCAGTGCACCATACGTACTCACACTATACACCTCACTTCAAGGTAACCTGAGTAATAGGTTTATTTTAACATTAAAAAGGGTGCCTGTCCAGCATGACAGGCACCCTTTTACCCATATTGCCGTTTCTAATTTTTTATTTCACAAACATTTCGGTCAAAAAAGGCACATAGGTGATAAGCAGCAGCACAACCAGAAGGGCCAGCAGAGGCTTAAGTATCTTTTTTGTCATGTCTTCAATTGGAACCTTGGAGATAGAGGACGCAACAAACAGGTTGATGCCATAGGGAGGGCTGCAGAAACCGATGGCCAGGTTCATGGTCAGCATAATACCAAAGGTGACCGGGTGCATACCCACCCCAATGCAGATGGGGAGCAGGATGGGGGACAGAATAATGGTCGCCGGGATATTGTCGATGAACATGCCAACAACCAGCAGGAAAATATTAATAATCAGCAGGATCATAAACTTGTTGTCGGTAATGCCAAGAATAAGGTTGGCAACCATGGTGGGAATCTGAGCCATGGTCAGGAAGGCCGCAAACACGGTGGAGAAGCCCACCATGAAGGTGGTAGAACCGTTGACCACAATAGCGTCCTTAAACGCCTTATAGGCGCCCTTGATGTTCAGCTCTTTGTAGACAAACACGCCCACGATGAAGGAGTATACCACGGAGATCACAGCGGCCTCAGTGGGCGTAAACTTGCCCGAATAAATACCGCCTAGGATGATAACGGGAGAGAGGATTGCCCAGAAGGCATCCTTGAATGCAATCCATATCTCACGCAGGCTGGAAGCATGATCCTTACCGCCATAGCCATTCTTCTTGGAAACTAAGTAGCAGACCACCATCAGGGCAGCGCCCATCATGATGCCGGGCAGGAAACCGGCGGTAAACAGATCGGTAATAGAAGTACCGGACACCACACCGTAAATCACAAAGGGAATGGACGGCGGGATAATCACACCGATGGTTCCCGCGGCAGCTGTCAGAGCTGCGCTGAAGGACTTGCTGTATCCATGATTCACCATCTCGGGGATCATGAAAGCGCCCACAGCGGAAACGGTAGCCACGGCAGAACCAGAGATTGCGGCAAAGAACATGCACACGATAATGGTTACCATGCCCAAGCCACCGGTCAGATGTCCCACCAGAGAATCGAAGAAGTTGACCAGCCGCTTGGCGATACCGCCGCCGCTCATCAAGTTGCCAGCCAGCATAAAGAACGGGATGGCCAGAAGAGGGAAGGAATCCACGCCGGTGATCGCCTTCTGCGCAATGATGACCAGAGGGATATCAGAGAAAAAATAAATTGCAATCAGGCTTGAAAGACCAATGGCATAGCCAATGGGGACGGTCAACAGAAGCAGTACGAAAAAGCTTCCAAACAGTACGGCTGCACTCATGTGTTCATACCGCCTTTCTCAGACTCGTCAGGCTGGGGTCCAAATAAATTCTTGATATCCACCCATAGCACACTCAACAGCCGCACACAAACCAGTATGGATGCGATGGGGAATATGGAATAGACATAGGTAAGCGGCAGTCCCAATCCAGAGGATACTGCGTGTCTAGCGGCCATAGACTGCATAAGCTCCCATCCATTGACGGCCATATAGCCGCAGAACAGGAACCAAATCATGTCCGCCAAGAAACTGATAAAAGCCTGAACTCGTTTGTTCTTTAGAAAGGAGAAGATCAGGGTCACTCGAATATGCTCATTATACTTCAAGGCAATGCTGCTACCCAGCCAAATTTGCCAGATAAAAATATACCGCGCCAGTTCTTCGGACCAGGTAAGGGAATTTTTGCTCAAGCGCATGATGACTTGCACAAACACCAACAGTACATTGACGATCAGACTTCCGACCAGAAGGTATTCCTCCGCGTGGTCGTAAAAACTGCGGATTCTTCCCAATAAAGCTTTTTTCTCCATGTCAAAGCTCCTTCACATATGTTCCGGCGGGACGGTCCGCAGACCGGACCGCCCCGCCGAGCGCTCTGATTACTTGTTGTATTTATCAGCCATGTCGAAAAGTTCGTTGCCAAACTCGCCTCTGTACTTCTCGTACATGGGGGCCAGAGCGGCCTTGAACTCATTCTTCTGGTCGTCGCTCAAGTAGTTGACTTCCATGCCTTCTTCCTCGAGCTTCTTCACATAGAGGTCGGTGTCCTTCAGCTCCATGGCACGCTGTTCCTTGACAAATTCCGCGGCGGCCTCGCTCACAATTGTCTGCTGCTCGGCAGTCAGCTTGTTGTCAAAGAAGTCCTTGTTCATGATGAAACCCAGGAAGTTGTTGACGTGCTCGGTGACACTCAGGTACTTCTGGACCTCCTGAAACTTAGTGGCGTATATCAGGGAGGGGGGATTCTCCTGACCGTCAACGGTGTGCTGCTGCAAGCCGGTGAACAGCTCGCTAAAGCTCATGGGGGTGGCGCTGGCGCCCAGAGTGTTGAAGAAGTCGATAAAGACCTGATTCTCCATCACGCGCATCTTCAGGCCCTTTAGGTCGTCAGGGCAGGTGATGGGGCGGGCACTGTTGGTCATGCTTCTCAGGCCGTTGTAGGAGTAGCCCAAGCTGTGAATGCCCACGTTCTCCAACTGCTGATTGAAGTATTCGCCCAGATCGCCGTCCATAGCAGCGAAGGACTGCTCGGCGTTGTTGAAGAGCCAAGGCATGTCCATGATGCCGAATCTGGCATCATAGGCGACTAAGACGGAGGTGGAGGGCAGAGCGGCCTCCAGAGTACCCATGGCCACGGACTCGGTAAGTTCGCTGTCGCCGCCCAGTGAGCTGTTGGGATGGATGACAACCTGAATGCTGCCGTTAGAATTCTTTTCCACAGGTTCCTTGAAATACTTCACCAAAGCCTGATGGGTAGAGCGGTCCTCCGCCTCCACATGGCCAATGTCGATCGTTACAACGGAGGAACTGTCGGTATTCTCCTGACCCGCATTCGCAGGCCCCTTGTTGCCAGAGTTTCGGCCACAGGCAGTCAAGCTCATACTCATAACGCTGGCCAAGGCGAGAGCAGTCAATCTCTTAGCAAACTTCATAGCATTGCATTCCTTCCTAATATGTAATTGTTGTTTACAGAATTTCGATCACACCATTATTTGCATCCACGCGTACACGGTCGCCATCCTGAACCGTCTCATAGAACTCGGGACTCACCTTGTCCACCATGGGAACCTCCATGATGATGGCGCTGGACACCAGAACCGTCTCCGGGAACTGCACCACCATGGCGGCGGGCATGTTCTTGTGCATATTAAGCTGAAACAGGCCGTCAGCCTGAACCACGGAACTTCCCTTGCCGCCGGGGAAAATCAGGATTTTGTTGGCGACAGATTTGCCCTCCAAGTCATGAGCCTTCTCGATGACGTCGCCCGTTTCGGGATTCATCAGATAAAACATGATGTGGTCCTTGGAGACAATCGCCTCCGCCTCCACGCAGCCTTCGGAAATCTTATGACAATTGAACTTTTTCATGGTTACTTTACCTCCCCGGTCAGAGCCGCTTCAATGCAGGTGTTCAAATCACGAATGACAAAGTTGATGCCGCGGCGCTGAGGATAGTAGGCACACTTGGGAGACTCCGTTACACCAACCTTGCCCCGCAGGTGACGCCAGCAGGGCTGGTCGGGACAGGTGTCGGCCACGATGTTGCCGCCGGCGGCGGTAATGATCTCATCAAAGCCCATACGGACAGCCATATCCTTCACCAGACTGGAGGTGAGAATCCACATTTCCTTTTCCAGTTTCTTGCCCTCAATCTTGTTGGCAATGTACTTTACCTCTTCCAGAGTGAAATGGGGGCAGCCGAACATGGCAAAGTCGATCTTACGGTTGCCTTCCAGAGAGATCTCTTTGAGAATATCCTCCATGTCCTGATTCGTCAGGACCACCGTTCTCTTGGGAGCCTTGCCGCCGAAGGCGGTTTCCATATCGGGAGCCTCGGGAGTGACGCCCAGAATGTGGTACATGCCGTAAGCACCGGAGGTGTTCAGCTCCGCGCCCAGATTTCTCAGGGCCTCCTTGGTGATCGTCTCACGCGGCATACCGGTGAAAACAGGGATACCATCGCCGATTTTCTTGCCCAGCATACCGAGGATGTGGTAATCGTAGGGAGTCTTCAGGTCGGCCTGAACCTCGACCAGAATGTCGCCCTTGCGGTTCTCGTCCAGCAGCAGACCGTACTCAGGAACGAAGCCGGTCACAGCGGCGCACAATGCGCTGTTGGCGCCCTCACGGTTGCTACGGGCACCCCAAACAGCGTTGACGTAGGGGGTCGCACTGGACTCGGAAAAAGCGATGACCTCCTGATACATGGGTACGTTGGTGTCGATGTAGGGCGTGCAGTTATAGCTCAGCTCAGCGCCGATCGCCTTGTAGGCGTTGTGGGTGCGCTGCATCAAATCCGCAAACTTGGGATCGACCATATCCCTTTTAGTGAAGAAGTCATAGCAGAAACCGGGGTTGACTGTGGGGGTCACGCGGCAGTGGGCGCCCTCGTTGAGCAGCTTTTCGCAGAACCAGAGATCTGCGTCCTGATTGGAAAGAGCCACATGCGCTTTGGTGATAGGTACCATGCGTTCCGCATCAAAGCACTCGCCAATGGCGACCTGAATCTTCATGGCATAGGCAGTGCCTTTGCCATACTTTCCGTCCAGCATATCCTGCTGCATCTGTGTGAGTTTAATTGAAACCGCCTCCTAAAATAATCATTGATTGCTTTATTGGAATCTATTGCTGCTTAAATTACGGGTTAGCCATTTACCAGATCGTCCGGGCGCTCGCCCCGGTACATTTTCATGGCATTACGAAGGGTTCGCATCTTCAGTTCCTGATAGGACTCCACCGAAATATAGGAAACATGGGGCGTAACGATCAGATTTTCGTGTCCAAAAATCTTCTCGTCGGGCGCGGGAGGCTCGTGGGTGATGACGTCTACCACCGCGCCGGCAATCACACCCTGATCCACGGCAGCAATCAGATCGTCCTCCACCAGAATCCCTCCGCGGGCGGAGTTGATGAGCACCGCGCTCTTTTTCATTTGAGAAAAATGATGCATCGACAGCAGATGATGCGTTGCGGGGGTGTACTTTACGTGAACCGTCACAAAATCGGCCTGTGCCAGCCCCTCCTCCAGAGAAACCGGCTCAATGCCCGCCTTCCCCAGCGCATCCGCGGAAGCATGGGGGTCATAACCGACGACCCGCATTCCCAGTGCCTTAGCGCGCGCCGCAACCGTCTGGCCGATCCGGCCGCAGCCGACCACCGCCAAAGTGCAATTGCTCAGACGATGGATGGGGCGATCCACCGCACCGGCTCCCCACAGGCCATTTTTCAGGTTGTCGTTGAAGAAGTCCAGTTTCTTATTAAAGCGGTACATGGCAGCCATCACATAGTCGGCGATGTCCTCAGCGCAGTAACCCTGCACATTGGTAACCGGGATGCCCTTTTCCTTGGCGGCTTTTATATCAATGCGGTCATAACCGCCGCCGTAGACCGCGATTCCCTTGCAGTTCTCCAAACGGTCGATTGTCTCCTTGGGGATGCTGGCATAGACCTGTGCCAGAATTAGATCAGCCCGATAACCAAACTCCTCCAAGTCTGCCTTGTAGTCATAAGTGGAGCGGCGAATCGTACACCCGGGATACTCCTTGGGGAGGACGTCGTGTTCTACCTCGTAGTCACCCCACTCCTCATCAATAATCCAAATCAGGGGTTCTTTCATTGTTCGTCAGATCCTTTCCATCAAGCACTTTTTCTTAGGACTTGCGTTCTCTTTTCACTGCTGTGCCAACTTGTATGCTACATGTATTTTACTTGTATACTTTATCTTGCACTTACATATTACTCTCTTCACGCATTCCCGTCAATCTATTTACTCTACTAATATTTTTGAGCTGCTTTGTGCATTTTTGCCATAATCATTCTTGCTATTTAACTCTGCTTGCCGCTTCTGCACAATGTTTTTGAAATTGTGAGGAGATTCTCGCAGTGCAGGAATTACCCTTGAAAAGAAGTGCTTCTGTCACAAAATGGTATACTTTATATAAGCATCTGGCTGAAGTAATACCAGGAGTTGCACGGCATGCTTTATCCGGGCGGTTGCTTTGGCAGAATTGGTATGGGCGGATATGAGGGGGTGCTGTTTTTTGTGCGGCACTAGGAAATAGTCAGAGGAATACAGCGGTTTGATGAAGCACAGAAACAGAGATTTTCTTTCAAATGAGTCTGCCCGATAATACTTACCGAAACAGAAATCGCTTTCGTCCACAAGGTAATAAGCTGGTTTTTTCTAAGTTCTTTGAAGTATTCTGCATTTGTTACGTTCTAATGTTAGCCTCTCGCATAGGGGCGGGAGCCTTCCTATTTGGTGACGATGCGCGTTTGCTCGGCAATTGGCGCCCCACTTTTTCGGGGTGAGCCGGTAGTCAAAACGGCCTTGTATCGTCTGAACAGCGCTTATTGCCGCAGTTTTTTTATAGGACTTGATGTAGGTTGAGGCCGTGGACATCGCTTCTTATAAAGAGAAATTGCTTTTTGTTTGGACAGCATGATATAATTTACGAAATTTATTTTAAATTTTGAGATGCAACCAATAGTTGCCGGATAGTTAGTAGAGAAGAAAGTGCGGTTCGGTAGAATAGTGGCAAGAGGTGATTCTATGGAACTTGGAGAAAAACTGAAAAACCACAGAATCGAAAAAGGTTTGTCGCAGGAACGTCATACCGGACGCGGTGCTGGTTTTCATCAGGTTTGTGCTGCTGCTGTCCAGCACCATTTGGATGGCGTTTCATCTGCGATATGAGAAAGATCCGGAACAGTGCAGAAAAAACACAAAAATCGAACTGGCGTATGGCCACGGTTCTGCTCATCGTCGCCCTGTCTGCGTATTTCAGCCATTTTACATTCTTAGGATCCGTGCTGCTTCTCGCCATCTGCATCGGCTATGTCTTATGGATCAACCTCAATACATGAATCGCACCTTTGTAAAAAAGAAAACGGACGATTGAAGTTTTATTTGTAGGTAAAGAAGCGGACTGGACAGGTAACCAAGGAGCGAAAATGCTAGAGATTTTGCTTGATTCATTATGGAACGCGCCATGGAAGGCGCTGCCTCCAAAAACTTTCCAAAAGCCTTGCGCTATTTTTTATTTTGGGGAATCGTTACCGTTTTTTCTCTTGTAGCAGCTGTGCTTTATTGTTCTTCTCACTTCGTTTCATCATTATATGGATGAGGGAGAGCAGGAAAAGGTCGCGCATTTGTGCTTTTTAATGGCATATTACCTGTTTATTACCCTGACCCCACCCGGTTCATGCCAACTCGCTATGCACTATATTAAACAAGCCATTGCCTTAAATCCTCTTGAAACATACAAGGGATGGCTGCCGCTCATAGAAAAAGGCAACTAAAAACTACCTTGAAAACAGACGAAAAAGTTGCATTTATGTAATGCAGTTTAAGGAGAGAGCATCCATGAAAAAAATAGATACACAAGGAATTACCTACATAGAGACTTTGGAGGGCAGTAAAGACTGGTATTGGGGAACCGACTATACAAGTGGTGACTTGTATGAAGCAGAAGAACTTTTTAAACAAGGCCATCCTATCAATCAAAACAGGCTTTTGTTTATCCATTATCCAGACGGGAAAACAGTTCAGCCTGTGGTTGCGGGAAAAGGGCAATACTTTGGGCGACCGATTTACTACGACAACCGCATTTATATTCTGATGGTTGATTTTCCAAATGGAAAGATAAAGATACTGCAATTTAATGATGCAACGGAACAAACTTTAGCCTTGGTGGAGATTCCTCTCGCAACGGTAGAAGATTGTTATAATCTGTTGTTGAAAACATCGCCCCTCATGCTGACTAGACAGTCAAGCGATAACAAGTTCCAAATACTGTGGCCGGAGAAAGTGGAATTTAATATTGAAAATACGGAGAGTTTTTACTTTAGAATAGGGGAAAAGCTGTATTTTTCCGCGTGGTATGAAGATCCGGATTACAGAGAAGAGATAATGGTCCGAAACATGGATACAAGCAAAATTGTTGACAGAGTTTCAGGGAGTATCACAGTGATGCCAGATGGTCAAATGTGGATTTTAGGCTAAGAAAATTGCCGGTTTCTGCTTCTGCGGCTATCTTCGCAAAGGCGTAAAAGTTTGTAGAAGCAATATCTTCAGAATTATTACGAAGGGAAACCGAAACCGACGATCCCACGCCACCGGGGGTGCGAAAGGAGCGGGCCGATGCAGTAATTAAAAAAGTTGGCATAAAAGCCAAAAGCAAGCATTGTTCCGCGTTCACACGCATGTCCTTTACAAATAAAAGAAAGAGGTATACGATGATGACAAAGAAACTGGCAAGTTTAGCTTTAGCACTGGTCATGTGCCTGTCTCTGTGTGTCCCGGTGCTGGCGACTGAACAGCAGATCGGATATTCTGATTCATGTATGCTTGAGCGCGGGTATATGCTTTCAAGCAAAATTCTGGATAATGGGCATCTTTTAGTTTCATTGTCTAAAGAGATACTCTGCTTGAATCAACTGAAACTGATTATGAAAACCAAACCCTGATTACCGTTAGTTACAGCAACACAACACGAGCTGCATCGACTCAAGTAATTACTTTTGAGAGTTTTATGGGAAATAGTGCTCTTGATCAAAACAACCTCTCTGAAAATCCTAGTACCTTAGCCGTTAGGGCATACAGTCACTTTGCCGACGTTTCTTTTCGCTCACAAATTGGCACCGACTTTTTCTTTACTCCAACAGCTCAAGTTTTTGTTCGGACCAATACACCGGGTGATTTAGTCGTACAAAGAGTGCAAGTTAGCTCTCTTGGAAACAGTGTGACGCAAGTTGTTTCTTTATTTTCTGTTGTGTTGGGCGTGGTCTTTCCTGAATTATCCATAGTAAAATCTTTTCTGATTGCATTGGGTATTCTTATTGGCGGTAATGCAGTCAGTCAATCTGTTGATTATGCGGATCTTGAAAGCCGCCGATATGGAGAAAGCCTCCGGGCAACTTATAATAACCGTAGTGTTGATTACGTCGAAGGTGCCCGTATCGTTGCGTCCGGAGCAGCAAGTAATGGGAAATATGCTAATCAGACATTTTATGATGGTATGTGTTCGTATAATATTTTGAGTGGAAATCTTGCGCAAGGTCAACAAATTTTCAACAGCTTCTTTAGTGGCTACGGGACGTGCAGAAGTATGACCGTTACCGCTGTCTGACCGCTATCAAACCAGTATTTTGATTCAAAGTGGAGGGCTGTTATATGAATCGTTTCCGCCGCTGGCTTTGGCTTATGCTGATTTTTGTTGGAATTGTACTGTTTCTTTTGTGGTATCATCCAATTTTGGAAAGCGGCATTCCGAAAGATGCCTCAAACTGGGTGGAGAAGCAAACAGGGGCCGATTTTCAAGGATTCTCTTTGATGGAAACGCGACAATATGCACCCTTTCTGCTTCTTCTGGGCCACGGCAACAGCGGCGAATCCGCATATCTGCTGTCTTATGAACAGATTCTGTTTCTCCCTATTTACCGACGCTATATGCTGGTCAGCAACGCAGAGCGGGTATCCACAGGCATCGGTCTTCAGCCCTACGCCTATTCTCGTCTGGAGGCGATGCTTACGCCGCCCTACGACAAAATTCTGGTGCGGGTATGGGATACGGATGGAAGCGTTTCTCTGGTCCCTTAGTGCAACGAGCATGTTGCTCAAATAAGGGAGGTCAGGAAAGCATTCCTTCCGGTTGCCGCTCAACTGAATTCAGCACAAAGGGACAGAGCCGCGGCTCTGTCCCTTATTCTGCCCGCAGGAGCAATGGCAGACTAGTAGCTTTCGGTCCTTCGTCCGACCCACAATAATCACGATGTGAGATTCACTTTTAAACAGGGCAGAATCTCTAGGCTGAGCGGTGTTTTTGCCTCTTTCTCCGACTTGCACTTTAGTGCAAGCCCCGGAAAACACGCAAATGGCAAGCAGGGCAAGTGTGGCCAATTTACCACGCAGCTTATCTTCCTACGTGTTTGCAGAGTGCTTCGAAGGTCTTTTCGCTGATGTCGTGCTCAATTTTGCAGGCGTCCTTCCGTGCGGTTTCCTCGTCTACGCCAAGACAAATCAGATACTCGGTCAACAACTTATGCCGGGTGTACATTCGCTGGGCGATTTCCATGCCGGTCTCGGTGAGGGTGATGTGGCTGTCGCTGTTCATGGTAATATAGCCGCCCTCCCGCAGGCGTTTCGTGGCATAGCTGACGGAGGGCTTGGTCACGCCCAACTGTTCCGCCACATCAAGAGAACGGATATAGCCGTGCTTCTCCTGCATCATCAGCATGGCTTCCAGATAGTCTTCAGAGGCTCTGTGTATCGTCATGGCAAGCTGCACCAACTTTCAGTCTTTAATAGGTACAGGTTAACATACTCTAACCAAATTTTCAAGCAGCAAAGAAAATGGAAAAATAAGCCTTGACATTTTTGGTTAGGGTAGTTAAACTAAAAGACGGTTAGATATTACTAACCAATTGTTTTTCCGTCTGGTTAGTTTATGCTAATCCGCAAGAATATAGGTGGATGGAGTCGCGCCTCGGATCCGGCTATTGCGCATACAAGCGGAGTGCAAACCACTGTATTTCATTTCCACCATCGAAAAAATAGAGCTTTACGCTATGGAGGCAAGAGGATGAAACAATTATCGCAGACGCAGTTAAAACCGGAGTATTCCAACTGGGTTTCCAAATGGATACCCATTACGGGAGGCATAGCAACCGTCCTGCTCGCGGCGGGCTCGGTCACCGTTTTCAGCCTGACCAAGCAAACGACATGGCTTGGTCTGGTGCTGATTGTGCTGGCGGTTATCGCCTGCGTGGTTACCCTCTACATGTTCATTGCCCGGGGAATCCTTTCCTATCATGGCGGCGGCGTTCAGGGCAAAGTTCTGGACGGCGTGCTGTCCCAATTGGAGGCGCTGGGCTGGGACGGCAAGGGAAAGCTGCTGGACATCGGCTGCGGCAGCGGAGCGATGAGTATCAAAGCCGCGAAGAAATTTCCCGATGTGGTTGTCACCGGCATGGACTATTGGGGTGCAGGCTGGGATTACAGCAAAACTCTCTGCGAGAGCAATGCCAAGATCGAGGGCGTCGCGGAGCGGATCACCTTTCAAAAGGGAGATGCCGCAAAACTTGATTTTTCAGATGGGACCTTTGACGCGGCCATCAGCAATTTTGTGTTCCACGAGGTCATGAGCCAGCCGGACAAGTTTGCGCTGGTACGGGAGGCGCTGCGTGTAGTAAAACCCGGCGGATATTTTGTTTTTGAGGATATATTTTTCGCAAAGAGTCATTACGGGGATATTCATAAATTTGTCAAGGCATTGGAGCCTTACACCGCAGAGGTTCATTTTTTGGATATGCGCCGCCCGGACTATGCACCGGTACTTCTGAACACGCCGTTGATTTTGGGGCAGATGGGTATCATCTGCGGCAGAAAATGAGGAATCATGTCTGGAATATACTTTCTGCGAAACTTTGATGTGGCACGTCCTAGCTGGTACGCGGCTCCGCTATGCCAATCAAAGTGCAGTGAAAGAGAGAGGAGACAGGAAAAATGAACCGCATGATTCTAAAAATTGACGGGATGGCCTGCGGCATGTGTGAGTCCCATGTAAACGACGCCATTCGGCGGGCGTTTCCGGTCAAAAAGGTATCCTCCTCCCGCAGCAAGGGAGAAACGGTCATTCTGACCGAGACGGTTATTGACGAGGCGGCATTGAAAGAAGTAATCGGCAAGACCGGCTATACGCTTACCTGCGTCAAGACAGAGCCTTATGAGAAGAAAGGACTGTTTGGTCACATATAGACGGAAGAAAGCGATGCAGGAGGAGGGGATGCCGTGAGCGCAACGGAACGCGAAAAGCAAATATACGGACCCGGCGTAGAAATTGTTCGCCGCGAGAAGGGCTGCACGGTTTACCGGCTTGCCGATGAAACGGGCGAGGCCGTGATGACAAGTTATCAGGTGTTTCCCGGCGTAGATGTCATTTATAACGATGTACATAGACCGGTCTGCGGCACTGATGTACTGCCGCTGGATGGACTGCTGGAAATCGACCACTGCCGCGAGGGCCGCATGGAGTGTGAGGTTTGCGGCGAATATATTTACATGACGCCCGGTGATTTGACTATCCACAGAAAGGTTGGAAACGTTCATAACACCTATTTTCCACTTAGCCACTATCACGGTATCACCGTCGCCCTTGACACAGACTCCGCCTCCCGGTGTCTGAGTTGTATTTTGGAGGATACCCCGGTGAAGTCCTCGGAGCTGATGGAGCGTTATTGTCAAAATCACGCGTGTACCGTCATTCGTGCGCGGCCCGGCATCGAACACATTTTCTCGGAGCTGTATTCCATTCCCGAACAGATTCGGGAGGGCTATCTGAAAATCAAGGTCATGGAACTGCTGCTGTTTCTGGGTGGAACAGACCTTGCTGCCGACGCCGTATCCGATTCGAGGTACTTTCCTGCGGCACAGGTGGAGGCGGTCAAGGCGGCGAAGGAATATCTGACGCAGCACACGGAAAAGCATATCACCGTCAGTGAGCTGGCGGAACGGTTCGGTATTTCACAGACGACTCTGAAAGCCTGCTTCAGGGGTGTCTTTGGGGAATCCGTCTATACCTTTGCCCGGCAGTTCAAAATGCAGAAAGCCGCTGTGCTCTTGCGGCAGACGAATAAAAATGTGATGGAAATTGCGGGAATCTTTGGTTACGACAACGGCAGCAAATTTGCCAAGGCCTTTCGTGATGTGATGGGGGAAACCCCTGACAAATACAGGCGCGCTTCCCGTGCGGATTGGGCGCCGGAAAAAACCGTGAAAAATGTCCGAATGGAGCGGAAGCCAATCAAAAAGATTGGTATCATTTAAACATTTAAGAACAGGACGGTGATCGCATGAAGATTCATAAAACATTTGCATGGCTGACCGTGCTGTGCTTTCTGCTTGCCATCATTGCAGGCTACGAAAAGAAATAAAGGAGGCTGATCGTATGGATTGGTGCAAACTGAAGCTGGTGGCTGGCGGCGCTCTTCTGAGCACGCTGGGATACCGCATTCTCAGGAGCCGGGACGCAAAGAAACTCTATTCCTTTGCCGCCGCCACCGTGCTGCGGGAGAAGGAACACATCATGGGCATTGTGACGGACATCAAGGAGGACTGCTGCGACATTTATGCCGATGCAAAGGCGATAAACGAAAAATATGCCGAGGAAAACGACAAAATAATTGAGGATCGGGCAATCCGCCAAGCAGCTGCGGCGGAAAGCGCCGCAGAATAACCCCAAACAGTCATGGAGAGGCCGCCGCAGGGCGGCTTTTCTTTATAACGGAGGCAGCTATGAAATGCAAAATACTCCATGAATCCAAAGGCAGATTGCGCGTGCATCTGATGCAGACGCGCATGACGCTCGCGCAGGCCGATGTGCTCGAATATTATATGAAAACCGTAGATGGCGTAACGGATGTGCAGGTCTACGACCGGACAGGCGACGCTGTCATTCACTATCTCTGCGGCAGAGCCGCGATCATCAATGCACTGTCCGCTTTTTCCTATGAAAGCAGCGCCGTCTTTGCTCCCGAACATACCGGACGGGAACTGAACCGCGCGTATGAGGACAAAATCGTTTTTACGGTGCTCGGCCGCGCGGTCAGTCGGCTGTTTATTCCGATGCCTGTCCGCATCGCCGCGGCCGCTTTCAAATCCGGCGGTTATCTTTGGAAGGGCATTCGCGCCTTGCTCCGCGGCAGACTGGAGGTAGCGGTGCTGGATGCAACCGCCATCACCGTCTCCATGCTGCGGGGCGATTACGAAACGGCTTCTTCCATCATGTTTTTACTGAAGCTGGGCGGCATTCTGGAAGAGTGGACCCACAAAAAGTCGGTGGATGATTTGGCTCGCAGTATGGCGCTGAATGTGGAAAAGGTCTGGCTGCAGGTGGACGGAACGGAGGTGATGGTCCCCGTTACACAGATTCGTGTTGGCGACAGCGTGGTTATTCGAACCGGCAACATGATCCCTCTGGACGGCAAAGTCATCTCCGGCGAGGCCATGATTAATCAGGCATCTATGACCGGCGAATCCATGCCGGTGCGCAAGACTGTGGGAAGCTATGTCTATGCCGGAACCGCCATTGAGGAGGGCGAGTGCGTCGTCTGCGTGGATAAGGTTTCCGGCAGCGGGCGCTATGACCGTATCGTCAAAATGATTGAAGAATCGGAAAAGCTCAAGTCCATGACGGAGGACAAGGCCTCCCATCTGGCCGACCGGCTGGTGCCATACAGTCTGGGCGGCACCGTGTTGGTCTATCTGCTGACCCGCAATGTCACCAAAGCGCTCTCGGTGCTGATGGTGGATTTCTCCTGCGCCCTGAAGCTGTCCATGCCCATTACGGTGCTCTCCGCCATGCGGGAGTCGGGTTTTTATCACATTTCGGTGAAGGGCGGCCGCTTTCTGGAGGCGGTGTCCGAGGCGGACACCATTGTATTTGACAAAACGGGGACGTTGACCCATGCTGCCCCACAGGTGGCCCAGCTTGTCACCTTTGGCGGCCGGGACGAAAACGAAATGCTGCGCTTAGCTGCTTGTTTGGAGGAGCATTACCCCCACTCCATGGCCAACGCCGTGGTGCAGGAGGCCACAAAGAGGGGACTGCACCACGAAGAACGCCATTCCAAGGTGGAATATGTGGTGGCACATGGTATTTCCAGCCTTGTGGAAAACGAAAAGGTCATCATCGGCAGCTATCACTTTGTCTTTCAGGATGAGGGCTGCCGGATTCCCGATGAGGGGAGGATACGCTTTGACAGTCTGCCCGACGAGTATTCCCATCTCTACATGGCCATCGGCGGAGAACTGGCTGCGGTGATCTGCATTGACGATCCTCTGCGGGAGGAGGCTTCCGCCGTGATTACCAGTCTGCGGAGGCTGGGGCTTCAGAAAATTGTGATGATGACCGGTGACAATGACCGCACCGCAAAAGTTGTTGCCAAGGCCGTCGGCGTGGACGAATATCACGCCGAGGTGCTGCCGGAGGACAAAGCGGAATTTATCCGCGCCGAGCACGAGGCCGGGCGAAAAGTCATCATGATTGGCGACGGCGTTAACGATTCTCCCGCCCTCTCTGAGGCCGACGCCGGAATTGCCATTGCGGATGGAGCGGCCATCGCCCGGGAGATTGCCGATATCACCATCTCCGCCGACGACCTGTTTGCCCTTGTGACCCTCAAAGCACTCAGCGATGCGCTGATGGCCCGCATCCGCGGCAACTACCGCTTTATCATCGCCTTCAACGGTGTGCTGATTGCGCTGGGTGTGGCAGGAGTGCTGCCGCCGGCGACCTCCGCGCTGCTGCACAATGCCTCGACCCTTGGCGTCAGCCTGCACGGCATGACAAATCTTCTTGCATAATATGTCCGTTTGGAGCTTTCTCCGCCCATTTGGAGCGGAGAAAGCTCCTGCTTTTTTATATAATAGTTTCTGTAATGAAATCGTGCCATTAGGCACTGTTTTTTAGCGTTGCGGTTAAGGTTATCTAACTAAAGAGAGGAGGTGAAGCGGTGAGTGTTGTCATTCTGGGAGGAAACGAATGTATGGAGCGCCGTTATAGGGAGCTCTGTGGTGAATATGACTGTCAGGTAAAGGTGTTCACAAAGGCGGCCGGAGGACTGCGGAAGAAACTTGGCGAGCCGGATCTGTTGATCTTTTTTACAAGTACCATGTCTCACAAAATGGTGCGGGGCGCGATGAGCGAAATCAAAGGGACGAATACCATTATCGAGCGGTGTCACACCAGCTCTGCATCTGCACTGCGCGGAATATTGGAAAAGCATACCGGCTTGGAGGCGTAACAGGTCGGAAGAGCGGTTGATGCGCCATTATACGCCGGCGCGGGCGGGCATTAAAACGGGCGCTCTTTCGTCCTGTCCGTTTAAATCAAAAAGCAGATCAAAACTGTGAAAGCGCAGTCTGCAACGAAGCCCCGATGCAATTGGGGTGAAAATCCGCAAGGCGCCGGGCGCGGCTCTGGCGGAATGAGGAATGAGAAAGGAAATAAATCAATGAAAACGGAAAAAAGAGGCGCTGCTGCCCTGATTGCGGCAGTAATGGTTCTTGCGCTGGCGCTGAGTGGGTGCAGTGCGCAAAAAACAACCGTCGGCTTTGTCGGCGGCAGCGGCACAGCGGATGACCCTTATCAGATTGCGACCGCAGAGCAGTTGGAACGGGTTCGCAACGAACTGACAGCAAGCTATGTGCTGACGGCGGATATTGATCTTGTCGGCATTGAGAATTGGACGTCTATTGGAGATGTCAAGCTAAGCGCCACCGATCCGGAAACCGGTGAAGTGGATTTTTCCACAGCCTTTTCCGGCACCTTTGATGGCGGCGGCTATACGATTTCCAATTTAAACTGCACGGCGGCTGACGACAGCATTGCAGCGGGCCTCTTCGGCTGTATGACAGGAACCGTGACCAATCTGACCATGGAAAACGCCGTGGTGATCGGCAGTGAAACGAATATGGCTATCGGCGGCGTGATGGGCTACGGTATGGGAACGGTCACTGACATCACCCTGAAGGGCGATAATACCATTACCGGCATCAACTGCGTAGGTGGCATTGTTGGCGGTAATCAGGGCAGGGTGGACGGCTGCACCGTAGAAAATGCCGATATCGTCGTCATTGGCGATAACGACTTTACGGGCGGACTCATTCAGTGTGATATTGCGGAGTGCGGCGGCCTTGTGGTGGGCGGCAGCTTTATGGGCACTGTGGACAACTGCACCGCAAATGGAACGGTCACAGCCACGGGGAATGAGCCGGTGGGGCTTGGCGGTATTGCCGGATGTATTCAGTGTGCCCCCAGTATTACAGGCAACACCGTGACCGTGAGGATCAATGCAGGCAATGGACATGCCATCGGCGGCCTGTGCGGGTATGCAGGTATGGGTGACGATGGAGACGGAACCATCGATCCGCCTTGCAGCATTACCGATTGCACGGTGAATGTCACCGTCAATGCCAATGGTGCCACCCATGTGGGCGGTCTTGTGGGAACCGGGCTTTACTACTATGGCATGGAGGACCGTTTTACTGTTGAAAACTGCTCTGTGCCCGGTGCCATTAATGGCGCGGTTACCCCGGGTACAGTCGCGGGACGCGCGGTCGGCAGTGAAATCATCAGCTGCAAAACGAATGTTAAAATTGATGGAAAACAAAGCGAGAGCCAGATCGGCACAACAGACCGTATGTATCAGGGCGGCGATCAGTATAGCGACGGAAGCAGCAATGTGTAGGAATTGCTGACCGCCGTCTCCGTACTTATCGGCAGCTTTTTTAGGGTGCGACCTTCAACGCCAAGTATGACGCGTATGATTACTGCGCTGTCATCGTAGGCGGGGAGCGTGCGGACCAGGACTTTCAGACTACTTTTTGTTGATGGGGAAAAACGCCCGCAGCTTTCAAAGTTCGTCTACACCGTCAGGCAAGGAAAAAGTGCCCGACCAAACGGAGCCAAACGATGCGCAACGGAGTGGAAACAGCCGCCCCATTTGCTATAATCAAACCTGTTAGGCATCGAAAGATGCCTTCTTACAGGGCAAATGGTTAGTTGCATCTAATTAAAAAGGAGGGGATTCGGTTTGAAAAAAGAATCCGATCTAAAAAAGCTCTTTGGCTATGCCGGGGCGTACAAATACCTGACGATGTGCTCATGGATACTATCGGTGGTCAGCGCCCTGATGGCGCTGGCTCCCTTTGTGTACATTTGGCGTATCATCCGGGAGGTGTTGGCGGTTGCTCCAAACTTTGGCGCTGCGACCGGGCTTGCCCGCAACGGTTGGATGGCGGTGCTGTTTGCGGTGACGTCCATGGTGGTTTATCTGTGTGGGCTCGTGTGCTCTCATCTGGCGGCATTTCGTGTGCAGGCCAATATTCGTTCTCAGGCAATGCACCACATCGTCAAGCTGCCCATGGGCTTTATGGACGACTTCGGCAGCGGAAAGCTCAGAAAAATCGTCAACGAATCCAGCGCCGCCACAGAAACTTATCTTGCCCACCAGTTGCCGGACATGGCGGGCGCGTATGCAACGCCGGTGGGCTTGCTGGCGCTTTTGCTGGTCTTCGACTGGCGGTTGGGGTTACTGAGCCTGATACCCGTCATGCTGGCGTTTGCCATTATGGGAAGCATGACCGGGGCAAAAATGAAGAAAAAGATGGAGGAATATCAAAACTCTCTGGATACCATGTCCAACGAGGCGGTGGAGTATGTGCGTGGCATCCCGGTGGTCAAGACCTTCGGGCAGTCGGTGTTTTCCTTCAAGCGCTTCAAAAGCTCCATCGACGAATATGAAAAATGGGTGGTTTCTTATACGAAAGACCTGCGTCTTCCCATGACGATCTATACCACGGCCATCAACGCGGTGTTTGCGGTGCTGATTGCGGTGGGGCTGATTGTGACCAAAAATGGGGTCACAAACGACTTCCTTTTGAATTTGTTGTTTTACATCATTATTACGCCGGTTATTACCGTCACCCTCAATAAAATCATGTATTCCAGCGAGAATACAATGGTGGTCGCGGACGCGCTGGAACGCATCAACTCCATTATGGCGGTGCAGCCGCTGTCTGAACCCTCCGCGCCGAAGCATCCGGCGGATAACTCCGTGACGCTGGCAGACGTATCTTTCCAATATAAAGACGCCAAGGCAAACGCGCTCACCCACATTGCCCTTGCCATCAGGCCCGGCGAACACGTTGCCCTTGTGGGGCCGTCCGGCGGGGGTAAGACGACGCTGGCAAGTCTGGTGGCCCGCTTTTGGGATGCAACGGACGGAGAGGTGAAAATCGGCGGCGTGAATGTGAAAGACATGGCAAAAGAGGAGCTGATGAACACAGTTTCCTTTGTGTTTCAGGATTCCAAACTTTTCAAAAACTCCATTCTCGAAAATGTCCGCATGGCAAAGCCGGGGGCTTCCCGCGAGGAGGTGCTCTCTGCGCTCCATGCGGCCCAGTGCGGCGATATCATCGAAAAACTCCCCCATGGCATCGACACGGTGGTGGGCACAAAGGGCATCTATCTCTCCGGCGGCGAGCAGCAGCGCATCTCCATCGCGCGGGTTATGCTGAAGAATTCGCCGATTCTTATTCTCGACGAAGCAACCGCCTTCGCCGACCCGGACAATGAGGTAAAGGTGCAATCGGCGTTCACGGAGCTATTCAAAGATAAAACCGTGATTATGATTGCCCACCGTCTATCCACCGTGACGAGCTGCGACCGCATCTACGTGCTTGATAACGGCATGATTGCCGAAAGCGGAACGCATGAGGAATTGACCGCCCAAAGCGGTATCTATAACGCCATGTGGACGCAGTACGGCAAAGCTGCAAAATGGAAGGTAGGTGCTCTCAATGCTTAAATATTTGCAGCATAAATACGCACTCTCTCAAAAGGGTGCAAAGGACATGGTTTGGGCCTTTGTCTCCTGCACGCTGTCCTATCTGGTGTTGATGTTTCCTGTGGGTCTGCTGGTTTCCCTTGTAAGCGACTTGATGAGCGGAACCGGCACTACCCGGACTGCTTTTTATGTGGTTGGAATCGTAATTTGCCTTGGACTGATCTTGGTTACTACTTATCTCCAGTACAACGCCACCTTCTTCGCAACCTACAAGGAAAGTGGCGTGCGGCGGATCACGCTGGCAGAAAAGCTGCGCAAGCTCCCACTGTCCTTTTTCGGAAAGAAAGACCTTGCCGACCTGACCAGCACCATTATGGCCGACTGCGCCACGCTGGAAACGGCCTCTTCCCACTGGATACCGGAGTTAATCGGCTCTATGATTTCCACTCTGCTCATCGCCCTCAGCCTGTTTTTCTTCGACTGGCGCATGGCGCTGGCTGCTCTGTGGGTGCTGCCCGTCTCGTTTGCCGTCATCCTCACTTCCGCCAAAGCGATGAATCGCAAGCAGGCAAAGCAGATGCAAGCAAAAATGGTTTTTGCGGACGGCATTCAGGAGTGCTTGGAATCGGTGCGGGATCTGAAAGCGAACAATGCCGAGGATGAATATCTGGTGGGGCTGGATGCAAAAATCAAAGATGTAGAAAAGAAAACCATTACCACAGAGCTGGGCAACGCCGTGTTCAACGGCTCCGCCCGCATGATCTTGAAACTGGGCATTGCCTCCACCGCGCTGATGGGCGGCACACTGCTGGCAAACGGAACGCTGGATGTGCTGCCCTTCTTTATGTTTTTGCTGGTGGTTTCCCGCATCTACGACCCCATGATCACAACACTGGATAATTTAAGCGCCATCGTCTCCCTGAACATTCCCTGCGGGCGTATGAATGAGATTTTGGAGTACCCCGTACAGGAGGGCGCGGAGCAGCTTACCAATCAGGGCTGCGACATTGTCTTTGATCATGTGGGCTTCGCCTACAACCAGTCGGAGCAGGTGCTGAAGGATGTCACGTTTACCGCCCGGCAGGGCGAGGTCACGGCGCTCATCGGTCCTTCCGGCGGAGGCAAGACCACCGTATCCCGTCTGGCTGCCCGGTTTTGGGATGCCACCAGAGGTACAATTACTGTGGGAGGCATGAATGTGGCAAAAACCGACCCAGAAACGCTAATGGGGCTGTATTCCATCGTGTTTCAGGATGTGACGCTGTTTAATAATACCATTCTGGAAAATATTCGCATCGGACGCAAGGACGCCAGCGACGAAGAGGTTATTCGTGCGGCAAAGTTGGCGCACTGTGATGTGTTTGCCGATAAGCTGCCCCAAGGTTATCACACCCTCATCGGCGAGAATGGTTCGGAGCTGTCCGGCGGTGAACGCCAGCGCATTTCCATTGCCCGCGCTTTCCTGAAAAATGCACCCATTATCCTGCTGGACGAGGCCACCGCTTCATTGGACGTGGAGAACGAGACACTTATTCAGGAGTCGCTGTCTCAGCTTATCCAGAACAAAACGGTGATGATTATCGCGCATAGGATGCGGACGGTTGCCGGGGCGGATAAAATTGTCGTTCTCTCCGGTGGAGTGGTGTCCCAGCAGGGTGCGCCCGCAGAGTTGGAGGCCCAGAATGGTATCTACCGCCACATGCTGGAGCTTCAGCAGCGCACCGGCGCGTGGAAGATGTAGGCGCTTCACGCGATAAGCAAAGTTTACTCATAGAAAACGCAGAGCCAATAACCATATTTACTATGGTTATTGGCTCTGCGCAGTTACTTCGCTCGCCTATCCAATGCGCTTTTACACAGGACATCGTAACTCGGCGTTTTCCTGTGTTCTCCACAACTGTATAAATACCGCGTTCACGAAATACAAGTTTTACCCCGCCAATCACAAACAAGGTCTTGACAGGGAGAAGCATGCCGATATCCCTCTAAGTCCGAGTTTTGGATTGGAGGAATTTTTGCGTATCGACGGCCATTGCCGACCACCCTGACCGCGAATACCCTCAGCAGATGCTCCGCATACTGGCGGGTGAATCTCTGCCCAATATTCTGCATCTGATGCGCGGGCAGTTCTGTGCCATCGACGGGCACACCGTTTACCTATGGGCGTGTCTTCTCTCTCGCTACCAGAGGCAGTGCTTGCGAGCCGGACGATCCCATGCCCAAGGCAAAGCAATACCGGCTCGACTGCGATACGGATCCATGCTATACTGAGAGCATAAAAACGGAATATTCGGAGAACAACAATGAAAAAGATACTATTCATTTGCCACGGCAACATCTGCCGCAGCCCGATGGCGGAGTTTATCATGAAGGATATGATAAAAAAGGCGGGACTCTCGGACGAGTTTCGGATATCCTCGGCGGCGACCAGTGCGGAGGAAATCGGCAACCCGGTGTATCCCCCCGCGCGGCGGATGCTTACCAAACACGGCATCGACTGTACCGGAAAGACGGCGCGGCAGCTCAAAAATGCCGACTACGATTATTACGACCTGCTGATCGGTATGGAACAGGTAAATCTGCGCAACATGCAGCGCATCTGCGGCGGAGACTATGGCGAGAAGATGCATCTGCTTTTGGAGTATGCAGGCCGTCAGGGGGATATCGCGGACCCGTGGTACTCGGGCGATTTTGATGCGGCGTGGCGCGATATTGAGGCAGGCTGCCAAGGGCTGCTGAAGCGATTGAGGGAAAGAACGGATGGCACAGGAAAGGCAGAGAGTTTATGTTGCGATTGATCTGAAATCGTTTTATGCCTCCGTGGAGTGCATGGAGCGGCAGCTCGATCCCATGACCACAAACCTTGTGGTAGCGGATATGAGCCGGACGGAGAAAACCATCTGTCTGGCGGTTTCGCCGTCTCTGAAGGCATACGGCGTACCGGGACGGGCGCGGCTCTTTGAGGTTGTACAGAAGGTAAAAGAGGTCAACGCCCAGCGTAAGAGCCGGGCGCCCGGACGCATATTTACCGGCGCATCCTGCGACGACACAGAGGTAAAATGCAATCCCTCGCTGGCGCTGGACTATATCGTCGCCAAGCCCAGAATGGCGCTCTATATGAAGCGCAGTACCGAAATTTATAACATCTATTTGAACTACGTCGCACCCGAGGACATCCATGTCTATTCCATTGACGAGGTATTCATGGATGTGACCGACTATCTGCACGCCTACCACTGCACCGCTCGAGAGCTCACCATGACTATCATACAGGACGTTTTGAAGACCACCGGAATCACGGCAACGGCGGGTATCGGGACAAATCTCTATCTCTGCAAGATCGCCATGGACATCGGGGCCAAGCGCATCGTGCCTGATAAAAACGGCGTGCGCATTGCGGAACTGGACGAGGCGACTTATCACCGCCAACTCTGGAGCCACCGCCCGCTGACGGATTTCTGGCGAGTTGGCAAGGGCTACGCCAAAAAGCTGGAGGCCAACGGGATGCTCACCATGGGCGACGTGGCGCGCTGTTCTGTCCGAGACGAGGAACGCCTTTATAAGATCTTCGGCGTGAACGCGGAGCTGCTTATTGACCACGCATGGGGCTGGGAGCCCTGCACCATTGCCGACGTTAAAGCGTACAGGCCGGAATCAAACAGCATAGGCTCCGGTCAGGTGCTGCAATCCCCCTATCCTTTTGACAAGGCAAGGATAATCGTGCGGGAGATGACGGAACTGCTGGTGCTGAATCTGGTGGGCAAGGGTTTGGTAACCGATCAGATAGTGCTGACGGTGGGCTATGACATTGAGAATCTGAGCGACGAGGCGCGGCGCAAAGCCTATACCGGCCCGGTATCTGTGGACCGCTACGGGCGCGAGACGCCCAAGCACGCCCACGGCACGGCGAATCTCGGCTGGCAGACCTCCTCCACAAAGCAGATCGTGGGCAGCGTTTTGGAGCTTTTTGACCGCGTTGTGGACCCAAAACTCACGGCGCGGCGAGTTTATCTCACGGCAAACCATGTAGTGCCGGAGGGCGAGGCTGACCGGCAGCCCGACGTTGAACAGCTCGACTTATTCACGAATTACGAAGCTGAAAAGGAAAAACGTGAACGGGAGGTATCCGCTTTGGAGCGTGAAAAACGGATGCAGCGCGCTATGCTCGCTATACAGGAGAAGTTTGGAAAAAATTCCATTCTGAAGGGCACGAATTTGCAGGAGGGAGCGACGACCATCGAGCGCAATGAACAGATCGGAGGGCACAAAAAATGAGCGAACGATACGACGATATCATTGATCTGCCCCACCATGTCTCTGCCACGCACCCGCAAATGGCCCGGCTTGACCGGGCGGCGCAGTTCGCTCCCTTCGCCGCACTGACAGGCTATGAAGCGGCGGTCGAGGAAATGGCTCGACTGACAGATCGGCACATTGAACTGGACGAGAGCGCGAAGGCGGCTCTGGACGAAAGACTTCAGTTTCTTCAGGGGCATATTGGAGACGAAACCGAAGTCACAATCACATACTTTATGCCGGACAAAAAGAAAGTCGGCGGCGCTTATATTGAGGCATCCGGAACGGTAAAAAAGATTGACGGCTATGAGCGAGCCGTGATAATGTGCGACGGCACAAAAATACCGATAGACGAGATCCTCCAAATCGAAGGAAACCTGTTTCGCTTCCTTGATCCCTTTGCATGATGTGTGCGCGGTATAACAATAAGATAACAGCTTTGGGTCTGTCAGGCCGGGAATTTGAACGGCCCCTCTCGGGCCAAAATGAGTTGATAAAAAGCTGCACAGTAAAAACGCCGCGCGAAAGTGCGGTATTTTTGTATTTGTCAGGGGTTTTGACAAAAATGGGGGGCGAACAAGTTTGACTTTTAAAATCAACCAGAACCTCAACTTGCAGAATGCGTTGTCCTAATCTGCGGGCCGGTCAGCTGCTCTGCTGTAAGTTGTTTTTAAAAATCAAAATTACTTCATCGTTTTTATCATTGCCTGCGTCTAATGGATAAAGCGCTTTGATTTTCTGCGGAAAAGGAGTTCCCGATATGGTGATCAGCCAAGTTGAATATGCACGGCGGGTTCAGGCCGGACGCGGCCAATTTTACCGCATTGCGTATTGCTATGTGAAAAACACACAGGATGCACTGGACATTGTAAGCGAGGCAATTTACAAGGGCCTTTCTTCTCTGCATCAGTTGAAGCAGGCAGATTATTTTGATACATGGATGACCCGAATCGTCATCAATGCAGCGTTGACCCATTTGCGAAAGGCGGTCAATCAGCCAGCGAACAAAGGTGAACTGCCGGAGGATATCCGGGTGGATGAGGCTGCGCTTTCGGTAGAGGCGTCGTTGGATTTATATGAGGCGCTGGAACTGTTGGAGCCGAGTGAACGATCTCTTGTGATTCTTCATTATTTTGAGGATCGTCCCTTCCGTGAAATGGCAGAAATTCTGGACTTGCCGGAACCGACCGTTAAATCCAGACTATATCGAGTTTTAAAAAAACTGAAAGCACAGCTTTCTGCGTAAAAGGAGTGTAAACGTATGACAAATATCGGGAAAAGGAGATACGAAGAAATCCCTATTCCGGATGATCTTGAATGGATTGTGGCGAGAGCCTGTCGACGTAGTTCCCATCGGCGCATTGTTAAGAAATGGCTCACCGGTTTTGCCGCTGTTTTTACGCTGCTGCTTATTTGTGCAAATATAACGCCGCTCTATGCTTCCGCTGCCGAGGTGCCTATTTTAGGCCAGATGGTTCGCGTGTTGCGAATCGGCTCGGGCGGTCATGCCACCGACGATGTCTTTGTGACCGCAAAAGCAACTACAACTGGCGTGGAAATCAGTTTTCACACGAAGGGTGGAAAAGACTCGCAAGTCCCCGTCTATTCCGTCACGCGCAGGACGGCGCCCTTTCGTATGATCCTGCGGCTGCACGGAATTGAGAGCATGGATACCGAATCCCTGCTGACGGCATTTTCCTCGCTTGACGCCGTGGCGGACGTTTACCTGAATGCCTATACAACAGCTGGAGATCAGGGAATTACGGTGGTACTAAACCGGGACTGCGAGTTTTCCGTTGAGGAGAACGATTCACCGGGAACGCTGGTGGTGGACTTTTACGACGGAGAATCCGACCAAAACGCCACCTCGTACTTTTTGCGCAGCGAGGCTATGCCGCTGGGCGAAGAACTGGCTGATCTGACACAGCAGCTTTCCTGGGAAGGTGCAACGCAGGTTAAAACGGCCGCCGGCGAGTATCGCGTCGTGCTTGGAAACTATCGTACGGAGGAGCAGGCGCGCGAAGCAAAGGCTGGCATCGAGGAAAAGTTTGGCAAATCCTTGGGGCTGTCTGTGGCACACGGCGGCACCTATGAAATTCTTGAAAATTAAAGAAAAGAAGGATATTTTTATGAAAAAGCAAGTTCAAATCACGGCACTGTTTCTAACCGCATTGCTGCTTGGCGGCTGCGGAGCCACGAATTCCCCGTCAGAGAGCGCACAGTCGAACCCCGAATATTCTGAGCCGGAAGGCAGCGCATCCGCCAGCGCAAAAGACACGGAGAATTTGTTAAACGACTGGCTTCCGCAGGGCGTTAAACAGGTGATGGCAGAGACAGAGCCTTTGCCGGAACTGGCACGGGCGATTGTGGAAGAGTATGAAATTCCTGAAGAGGAATGGGCAAATACGAAATATTACTATAATTATGTTGACTTAAACGACGATGGAACGGATGAAATCTTTGCCGTAGTCATCGGACCCTACACCAGCGGCACCGGCGGCGATTCCGGAATGTGGCTGATCCCCTATGCCGGTATGGCGGTATCTCAGACGTTTACGCTTATCAGAACACCCATTATCATAAGCGATACCATGACAGGCGGCGCGCACGACCTGATTTTCCAGCGCAGTGGCGGCGGTGGCGAAACGGAATATGTTCGGTTAACTTGCTCGGACGGAACGTACAGCAACCCTTCCGATGCTGAGGTCGTTGAGGATATCAGTAAAGTTGAGGGAACGGCGATTCTTTGCAACGATGTGGCTGCGGATATGGAATCGGGCAATTATCTGACATTGGAAGACGCGAAGGGATAACACTGTGTAACTGCCATGAGGAAGTGCGGGGCGGGCTTTTACAGGAGATTCCCTACTGCTTATGCAGCAGCAATGTTTTCTCTGGCAAACTTGAATTAAAATGGCAAAGGGCCCTTTCTTCGTTATTGAGGAGAGGGCCCTTTTTTAGACTGTATTTCCCAAATTCCAGTTTTATTATTTGCTCGCGTCAAAAGGGAACCTGCGCTCACCTTGATACACGCGGCAGGGTGATGACTGTGTCGAACGCTAAAGGGATAGATCGAAAGCTGTTCCGCGTCAGGGTGGGGCGGTGAATATACCGATTGCGGCACAGCGGGAATGCCCCGAACTGCCGGGCAATATGCCTTGCACCGAATCTGATTCGTGATATTGTCACGGACGCTCCGAAAGATTTACTGTATACTTCTTTTATAAAATCTTGGAGGTGCTGTTGTGCAGAAAACGGGAACGCGCAGGAGAAAAGCGGAGGTGGCCCGGCAGGACTGCGTTGCCTGCGGATGCTGTGTCAAGGTGTGTCCCAATGCCGCCATTCGGGTGGTCAAGGGAGTTTGTGCCGTGGTGGATCAAGAGCGGTGCGTGGGCTGCGGCAGATGCGCGCGGGAGTGTCCCGCATCCGTGATCACAGTGATGGAGGTAAGCGAATGAAAAAACACTGGTATGACTATCTGTGGATCGTTTCTCTGACCTATCTGATCCTCGGCTTTTTCAATATCCTGTTTGCGTGGATCGGCCTGCTGTGCTTTTTTATTCCATTGATTATCGCCATTGCGGGCGGCAGCAAGGCTTACTGCAACCGCTTTTGCGGGCGGGGGCAGCTATTCGCGCTGCTGGGCGGGCGATTTGGCTTGTCCCGCAAAAAGGACCCACCCCAATTTTTAAAAAACAAGTGGTTTCGCTATGGCTTTTTGATTTTCTTCTTTACCATGTTCTTTCAAATGCTTTGGAGCACTTGGCTGGTGTTTGACGGAGCGCAGGAGCTGCGTCAAGTGGTGAAACTGCTGTGGACCTTTAAACTGCCTTGGCACTGGGCGTATCACGGGACGGCAGTTGCGCCGTGGGTTGCGCAGTTTGCCTTTGGCTTTTACAGCGTCATGCTCACCTCCACCGTTCTTGGCTTTTTTACAATGCTCCTGTTTAAACCGCGCTCTTGGTGCGTGTACTGCCCGATGGGGACCATGACGCAGCTGATCTGCAAGGCTAAGTGTGGGGAGAAGAAAATGTATTGAAGGCATGAATCTCATAAATATTTTTGTATTGAGCCGCTACACTATGAAGGGTGTAGCGGCTCATGCTTTCACGTTCTGAAAATCAAAGGACGACGGCTGATACCGCAAATGTATTTGTTCCCGGCGTTTCTCAAATTGTAGAGGTGAATATGAAACAGCTTCTAAAACGCTCCGCAGATATTTCGCTTAAGAATTTGTCAACCCTGCTGTTGTTTGACATTGTGTATAAAGTCTTTAGCTATTCCATTCTTTATGCAGTTACCAGCGACTTATTATCTCTGATCTTAAAAGCGGCGGGGCTCTCTTATTTATCGACCGAGAATTTGTATATTGTGTTCATGAACCCACTTACGATTATCCTTTGCATCTGCATGATGCTCCTAATTACCTTTTCAGTGTTTTTTGAGACAGTGGCATTATATACCTATTGCGAATCTGGCTGGAAGCAGGAGCGAATTTCGATTGCAGCCTTATTAAAGCGCACCTTACTGCAGTGCAAAAAGCTGCTGCAAGTAGAAAATGTATGGCTGTTTTTTGGCTTCGTCCTTACCAAACTGTTGACTATTCTGCCATTTTCGCCCTATATTTTGCGGTGGCTGGGGATTCCGGAGTTTGTGATGGATTTTATTACGCAAAATCCACTGCTGCTTTTGATTTATGGACTGGCTGCGCTGACCGCAAATTTCGTATGTTTTTTGTTCTTGCTGATCCTGCCCGATACGTTGTTCTACGATCAGTCAATAAAAATGGCATGGAAAGAGGGGATGCAGCGCTTAAGGAACAAAAAAGCAGTCACGGTCTTTCGAGCGCTCGGTGCTTTTTTGATATTTGGTGCTGCAGCCATGGCAGTGCTTGGTGTTGCTGTTCTGGGGCTGGCTTTCTATGTAAAGCTCATCGAATCTCCGGCAGATGCCGTTGCTTCTTTTGCGCTTTACTTTCAGCGCGCTGCGCCTGCGGTTGTGCTGATTATGGAGACACTGACCACCGTTTGGTTCTTTTCCGTGCTGATCACGCTGTTTCATCAGTATCGCGAAGATATGCGGCCCGCTGGCAGCAAAAAAGTAAAAACTGGCCTCGGCTGCTATCTAAAACGCGGGACAGCGCTCCTGTGCACCGCAATTGTCCTGCTGATCTTTAGCGAAACGGAGCTGGGCGTAAGTTACCTCCATCAGACTGATACGAAACCGGAAATCGTTGCCCATCGCGGAGGCGCTGCGTTTGCCCCTGAAAATACAATGGCGGCAGTGGAGAACGCAATTGCAATGGGAATTGATATGGTTGAAATTGATGTGCAGCAGCTCAAGGATGGCACTTTGGTTTTACTGCATGACAGCGATTTTAACCGCACCACAGGAAACGGCAAAAAAGTCTGGGAGGTGGGGTATGACCAAGTGCAAACTTATGATGCCGGCAGCTGGTTTTCCCCTGAATTTGCCGGCGAGCCCGTTCCAAGGCTGGACGATATTTTGCGTCGGGCAAAGGGTAACATCCAAGTCATGATCGAGCTGAAGCAGACAGGTCACGAAAAGCATCTGGCGGAACAGGTTGTCGAGTTGATTGAAAAGAATGAGATGCTTGACCAGTGCAGCATCGGCTCGTTAAATCTCGACATTTTAAAGGAGGTAAAAGCCGTAAATCCGAAAATTGAAACGGTTTATATTACACCTCTGATTTTTTCCGGCCAATATGACATGGATTTTGTGGATGCGTTCAGCGTGGAAACCACTGCCATCACGCGGGAGATGGTTGCCACCATGCAGTTCCAAAGGAAGGACGTATATGGGTGGACCGCTAACTCCAAAGAGACGATTCAGAAGAACTTGGAATGTCAGGTAAACGGCATTGTGACAGACAACCCCGAGTTGGTAAAATACTGCACCGCGCAGACATGGGAAAGCCGCCTGTTAGATACCGCGCTTCAAGTGTTTTTTAATGACACGACGACGCAGCGGGGGAAATACGGCACTAGAAGCTAATTACCGTATGGAGCCGGCACTTTCGGATAAAAACTTCTTGCTGCCAGTTCAAAAGCCGGCGCTTTTACGAGGTTTTTGTTAACACTGTCATGACACGCCGATAAACGGAGTGCCTGCTGGGGCGCTCCGTTTTTTGCCCGTTAAAAAAAGTTGAGAAGGTGGGGAAAAGCACGTACCACTCTTGCAAAACGTTGTAGAATATGTTATATTTAATCGGTTGCAATTTCAGACAGATCGGATTTCCAACCGGAAAAAGTTTCTATATACAATCAATGGAAAGCGAGGGGACCAAAACTGAACGAAGTATTGAAGCGCTTTGCCCTGCCGAAGGAGCTGAGCGCCATCGTGGACTGCAGTCCCAGCGTCATCGTGCCGGAGAGCAAGGAGACGCTCTATGAGTTGATTTTCGGCAATGAGCACACCAACCGGATCGACGTGGTGTACGATGTGGAGGGGCGGCCTGTCCACGAGGCGGACGTGGTCCGCTGTAAAAACGGAGCCGTGGTGAATTACACAGAGGATTATATGCGCCGCCGGGACCCGGACTGTATGCGGATCGCCGACGACCAGCCCACGGACAAGCCTAAATTCAAAGACGTTTACGGGAATTCTTTCGACGATGTGCGAAAAGAGACGTTCCACTGGCTTTCTACGCAGGAGCTGATTCTGGTGCCCTTCAAGGCCGGTGGATATGACCACGGTTATGAGGCGGCGCTGGTATGCCCCCGAAACGCGGCGTTTTTCGCTTTTGCCATGTCCCAGCTGCAGGCGTTCGTCAACGTCCGGGAGATGAAGAAGTTCACACCCCGGGCCATCATTTACGTGGCGCCGCCCTTCCGGCACACCGTTTTTAACGGCAAGCAGGTGGTGGTTCACAATCGGAGCCACGACCTCCATGAGATTTTCTCTTACAACCTCTATCCCGGCCCCTCTGCCAAAAAGGGCGTTTACAGCGTCCTGCTGGACATCGGCGAGCAGGAGGGCTGGGTCACGGCTCACGCCTCCGCAGCCCGCATCATTACCCCCTATGAAAACGAGATGGTGATGATGCACGAGGGGGCGTCCGGCGGCGGAAAGAGCGAGCTGTTGCAGGATGTTCGCCGGGAGTCTGACGGACGGGTGCTGGTGGGCGTGAACACGATCAGCGGCACACACCACTATATCAGCATGAGCGATACCTGCACCATTCAGCCGGTGACGGACGACATGGCCATCTGCCACCCCGATCTTCAGCCCGGCAACGGCAAGCTGGCCGTGGCGGACGGAGAGGACGGCTGGTTTGTTCGGGTGGACGGTATCACGGAATATGGCTGCGACCCGCTGTATGAGCGCATCACCATCCATACTAAGGAACCGCTGATCTTCTTCAATCTGGACGGCGTGCCCGACGCCACCTGCCTCCTCTGGGAGCACACGCTGGACTCCACCGGTAAAACCTGCTCCAATCCCCGGGTCATTATTCCCCGCCGGATGGTGGATAATATCGTCACCCAGCCCGTGGAAGTGGACGTGCGGAGCTTTGGCGTGCGGATGCCGCCGTCCACAGCGCAGCGCCCCAGTTACGGCATTGTGGGACTGCTGCACATTCTGCCTCCGGCTCTGGCGTGGCTGTGGCGGCTGGTGGCTCCGAGAGGATACAACAACCCCTCCATCAGCGGCGATTCCCCGCTGGCGGCGGAGGGTGTGGGGTCCTATTGGCCCTTTGCCACGGGACTGCGGGTCAAGCAGGCAAATCTGCTGATGGAGCAGGTTTTGAGCTGTACATCCACCCGCTACGTGCTGATTCCCAACCAAAATATTGGTATCTATCAGGTGGGCTTTGCACCGGAGTGGATTTCCCGGGAATATCTGGCCCGGCGCGGCGGCGTGAACATGCGTATGGACCGTTTGACTCCGGCGCTCTGCCCGATTTTGGGCTATTGCCTGAAGGACATGAAGGTGGATGGCCAGCACATTCCGCCCAAGTTCCTTCGCCCCGAACTGCAGGAGCTTTTGGGCAAAGAGGGCTATGAGGTCGGCGCGAAGATTTTGACCGACTTCTTTGCAAAGGAGCTGCAGGTCTACAACACGGCGGAGCTGCATCCGGTGGGGAAACAGATTCTGGAATGCTTTGCCGCAGGCGGCAGCGTGGAGGATTACTGCAAAATTATCCCTCTGGGGCTGGAATAAGGTCCCGTCTGTGGGGAAATGCTGACGGTTCGGCAAGGAAAATGCTTTCTGACTGGCTTACACAGCGTGGGAAAAGAAATCATATCAAAAAGAGTTCCAAACGCCAAAGGCGTTTGGAACTCTTTTCTAAGTTATCGAGGCTGCGGAGATTCCTAGGGCAATACCGCACAAAGAATGCCTTGCGGCTTTGCCTTAGTCCATTTCCACAGTCGACAGCGCGGTATTTCCCCCAGCAGATGGGGCGGTGCTTTTCGCGGCAGATGGGGCGGTGCTTTTCGCGGCAGATGGGGCGGTGCTTTTCGCGGCAGATGGGGCGGTGCTTTTCGTGGCAGATGGCGTGGTGCTTCCTGCGGCGTTTCCTGTGGACTTTTCCGGGGATGCAATCGCTT
Organism: Oscillibacter ruminantium GH1; assembly: GCF_000307265.1. Lineage (GTDB taxonomy): Bacteria > Bacillota > Clostridia > Oscillospirales > Oscillospiraceae > Oscillibacter > Oscillibacter ruminantium. Next base: position 285,979 of record NZ_DF158899.1, on the reverse strand, counting down.
TCTGCCGCCCGGTGTGATCAATGGTGTAATCCTGTTTACAGGTTCCATTGACAATTAGTTGAGAAATGGGGATGATGGAATAGCCTTGCCCGATCAGGCATTCAAGAATTCCCGGCAGGGCCTCCGGCGTGTGCTTGGCCGCGTTGTGGAACAAAACAATAGATCCGGGCTGCACCTTGGAGGTGACCCGTTGGGTAATTTCCGATGCGGGGATTTCTTTCCAATCAAGGCTGTCAACTCTGGTATGTATCGAAGTAACAGCTAACGAAAGTCAAACCGGTATTTCCATTCGATATTCAGGCCGTCCCGAAACACATTGATTCGGGAAATCAGCAGCTCCGCCAGACGGCTCTTCTGGGCGAGGGTCATCTTATCCCACTCCGCCGCGATATCCCGAATTTCCTTGGGCGCCGCATCCTGCCGGCAGTTGCAGAGCTGGTCAAGCCGGGATTCCAGCTCTTGCCGCTCGTGAGTCAGAGCAGAAATTTTCTCGTTCAGATACCGCACTGTGATGTCGTCGGACTCCGCCGCCATATCAAGGAGCTTTTCGATACGCGCGTCCACGGCCTCCATCCCGCAGCGCAGATGATTGCGCGCCTGATGATCCGGGGCAGAGGCCCCGCTGCAAAGGGCGCTGTAAGCCTTTGCCCAAAGGAATATGCGGGCTTGGACGATGGCTTCCACAGCGGAGAGACTCCCCAGATTGCCCGCCGCATCGCAGCAGCTGTATGCGGTTCTGCCGGTGCAGTAAAGATAGCGGTATCGGCCATGGTTGCTGGATTTGGGGACCACCGCGTGACCGCACTTGCCGCACTTGAGAAGCCCGGTGAGCCAAGTGAGCTGGGAACGGGTTCGGTTGTCGATCTGGCGGTTGTTGTCCAGCCGTTCCTGACAGCGCAGAAAAAGAGAGGAGGGGATCACGCCGTCGTGGGGAGCCAGCGAAAGCGTGTGATTGGACACATCGGTGAACTTCCGCGTATTCTTGTCGCGTTTGCCATAAAGGTAACAGCCCTTGCCCAGCGTGAAGTCGGCGACCTCATTGGTGAATTTAACACCCTTGTCCCGGTAGTAGTGATACACGTCGGCATCCGCTGTCACAGCCACGGGATTTCGAAGAATCCGGGAAATTTTGCAGGAGTCCCAATCCACGCCGCCGGGCGACGGAATCTTTTCCTCGTTGAATTGCCGGGCGACGGCGCCAAGACTCATCATCTCGTTGCCGTACAGCTGAAACATCTGCTCCAGCGTGCCAACCGTTTCTGGGTTCGGCTCCAGCAGCTTCAGCTTGCCCTGTTCGGAACGCAGTTCAATTTTACGAAAGCCAAACGGAGCCGGACCGCCCAGATACATGCCCTTTTCGCCACGGGCGTAGTAATTGTCCCGAATGCGGATTTGAATGGTTTCCCGTTCCAGCTGGGCGAAGGTCATGACAATATTGAGCATGGCCCGCCCTATGGGAGTCCCGGTGTCAAAAGTCTCCTGCGTGGAGTTGAAGGAGACACCGTACTTGGTGAAAAGGTCCACCAGATTGGCGAAATCCAGCACGGAGCGGCTGATCCGGTCCAGACGGTAGGTGAGGATGCGGTCGATCTTTCCGGCTTTCACGTCGGCAAGGAGCCGCTGAAATTCCGGCCGGTTGATATTGCTGCCGCTGTACCCCTTGTCGGGATAGACGACGCAGGGGGTGTTGTCAGGGAGCTGGCGCTTGCAAAGCTCGATCTGCGTTTCAATAGAGATGCTGTCCTTTTTGTCCACCGATTGGCGTGCGTAAATTGCGACCATAGTACCCCTCCCGTAGCAGGTTGGGCGCACGGCTTTTCGCCGTGCGCCCAACCTGCCGAGTTTTATTACCCGTTTTCAGCACGCAAGTCCGTCAGCAGAGAGGAAATCTCCGCAGCGACCCGGAGCTGGTCTGCTTTTGTGAAGTCCCGGTCCGGAAAAATATCACGAATCTGATATTCCCGGCGGGGAGCGTCCGATTGGTAAGCAGGTGCACCCATGTTGCCAAGCCCCCTTGCTGCACTCTATGCGGGGGAAAGCTGGGATTATGCCTGCGGCGGGCGGCCCGGTGGACTTCTGAGCAAAGCAAGCCGGTCCCCGGGCTTTTGCCCGGGGACCGGCTTGCTGGTGAGAGAAAGAGGAGTGGTTATTTCATGGAGTGCTCCCGCTTCAAAGGAGTGGATTCCTTGTACTCCCGCAGCAGCTTGAAGACCACGGGGGACAGTGCCAGCACCGCGACCAGATTGGGGATCGCCATCAAAGCGTTCAGGGTATCGGCGATGTCCCATGCCAGAGACAGTTCCATCACGGAGCCGATTACGACCAGAATGCAGAAGAAGATCTGGTAAGGCTTAATGATCTTAGGCCCAAACAGGAACTCGGCGCAGCGCGTGCCGTACAGGCCCCAGCTGAGGATGGTGGACCCGGCGAACATGCACAGTCCAATGGCCACCACGATAGAGGCCCCAGGCCCGAATACGGTGGCAAACGCCGCGTTGGTCAGCTGGACTCCGGCGGGAACGCCGTACTCAATGGGAGTGCCGCTCATGAGGATGACCAGAGCGGTCATGGTGCAGATGACGATGGTATCGGCAAAGACCTCAAAGATGCCGAACAGTCCCTGCTGCACGGGACCTTTGGTGTCTGCCGCCGCATGAGCGATAGGCGCGGAGCCCAAGCCTGCCTCGTTGGAGAAGACACCGCGGGAAACGCCACGGGTCATAGCGGTCTGGATGCCGATGCCAACCGCGCCGCCGACCACGGCGGAGGGGTTGAACGCGCCCACAAAAATGGACTTAAACACAGGACCGATATTGCCGATGTTGGCGAAGATCACGACCAAGCTGGAGACGATGTAAACGATGGCCATCACAGGGACTAACTTTTCTGTCACAGAGCCGATACGCTTGATGCCGCCCAGATAGGTCATCGCACAGATCAATGCCATGGCGATACCGGCGCACAAGCAGATGGTGAAGTTGTGGCTGGAGCTGCTGGGAATGACCGTGTTGATGGAGGCGGTGATCGAGGTGGCGATGGAGTTGACCTGCGTCAGGTTGCCGATGCCGAAGGCGGCCAGAGAACCCAGCGTAGCGAAGGTGATGCCCAGCCATTTAAACTTGGGCCCCAGACCGTTTTTGATGTAGTACATTGGTCCGCCGACCCAGTCACCGTTGGCGTTGCGTTCCCGGAAACGGATGGAGAGCGTCACCTCGGAGAACTTGGTCAGCATGCCGACTAATGCGGAGACTTCCATCCAGAATACCGCGCCGGGGCCGCCCATGGCGATGGCGCCCGTGACGCCCACGATGTTGCCGGTGCCCACGGTGGCTGCCAGCGCGGTGGTCACGGCCTGCAGCGGCGTTACACTGCCGCTGCCTGCGGTTTTCTGCGCGTTCTTTCCGAAGCATTTGCCGATGGTGTTACGCATGGCGTGTCCAAAGTGCGCGAATTGGAAGAAACCCATGCGAATGGAGAGGTAGATGCCGCTGCCCACGATCAGAATCAGCATGGGAACGCCCCAGACAACACCGTTGATAACGCCGTTGATTTGCATGATTTTCTCTACCAAACTCATAAATGCTACCCCCTCAAAACAAATTTGCCCCTATGAAACTATCAGGAGCCTCCTCTCTATGCCGCATGGCAATGTATATTCTAGTTATGTGCGATTTTTCACCGTCTGGCAAGGGGTTTTGCCGCCTTTAAGCGGCCTCTGAACGGCAGGCGGAGAATCTAAACGGATTCTTCGCGAAATTTTAGAAGGTGTCAAAATGAGTCGGCGCATATTTTGCATAAAAATAAGGAAAAAACCACCTTCGCGGACTGATTTCTGAACTATTTTTTTATAAAAAAGAGGCGGCGGATACCTAACTGGTATCCGCCGCCATCCCCTTGCGGGGGAGAACCGCATCAGTATTTTCCACCGGCGGAGGAAAGCGCTTTCTCCGATTCGAGGGAAGCTTTATCCGCAGCGGGGACCACATCAGAACGATCACCGGACGCGGCCTTTCTAAGTCGAAACGCGGAAATCAGATCCTGCATGGAAACGGATTGTCCGTTCAGCTCCTCACTTGCCGCCGCGCTCTCCTCAGCGGTGGCTGCGTTGATCTGCACCACCGACGAGATTTGCTCCACGCCCTGATTAATTTGAGTGATGGATTCCGCCTGACCCTGAGAGGCTTTTGCAATTTCATCAATTAAGGTGACGGCTTCCGAGGCGATTGCGGCGGCCTCACCCAGAGACTGAGCCGTTCGGTCGGCAATTTTGGAACCGGCTCCAACGGCCTGAATGGTTTCTTCGATAAGGGCGGAGGTGCTCTTGGCCGCCTCGGCGGATTTCCCGGCCAGATTGCGGACCTCATCCGCGACAACGGCAAAGCCCTTGCCTGCCGCACCTGCCCGTGCCGCCTCCACCGCGGCATTCAGCGCCAAAATATTGGTCTGGAAGGCAATGTCATCAATGATCTTGATAATTTTAGAGATTTCACCGGATTTGTCCATAATATTCTGCATGGCGGAGACCATTTCCCGCATTTCTCCGGTACTGATCTTCAATTCCTCTCCGGCAGAGTTGGCCTTTTCCCGCGCGGCCTGCGCATTTTTTGCGTTTTTCTGAATCTGGGTGGCTGTGTCTGCAATTGAGGCGGACAGCTCTTCAACGGAGCTGGCTTGTTCGGTCGCGCCTTGAGAAAGCGCCTGCGCGCCGTCCGCCACCTGCTCTGCGCCGCTGCGAACCTGCTGGGCGGATTCGTTGATTTGCAGGATTGTACCGTTCAGACTTTCCAAAAGCGCATCCATGTTGTCTTTCAGCTTTTTAAATTGACCGGCGTACTCCATGTGAAGCTCGACGCACAGATCGCTGTTGGCGATGTGGTAAAGAGCGTCGGAGATTTCGTCGATGTAGCCCTGATAGTTGACCAGCTGCTGAATGGTCAGACCGAACGCCTTTGCAAGCTCGCCCACCTCATCCTTGGAGCGGACAGAAAGCTCTACATTGAAATTCCCGGCGGCGATCTGCTCGGCAGCCAGCGCTACTTTTTTAATGGGCTTTGAGATATTCCCGCCAACAACAACCGTCACCGCGGCGGCAGCCAACAGCACCAAAACAGTCAGAATTACAACGGAACGGATGGCGGAAGCCATGCCCTCGTTCAAAATTGCATTGACGGACTCAATGGATACGCCCACGAAGCAGGCGCCAATTGCCTGCCCGGTTCTGTCCAAAAGCGGAACATACCCGGTCATATACGCGGAGCCCAGAATGGTAGCCTCGCCAAAGTAGGTACCGCCTGCATTGAGCGTCCGATAAGCGTCGCCGGAGGAATCGAGCGCGGTGCCGACGACCCGTTCTCCGTTATCATCCTTGATGGTTGTAAGAGTGCGAATGTAGTCGTTCCCATTTTTTGCAAATACAGTGGCGACCACGTTCATGGACTGAGACAAACGGTCAATATAGTCGTTTTCTCCTTCAATGGGCCTTCCGTCAACGTCCACCAGATTTCCCGCAACGTTCAGGCTGAGAGGGCCGAATTGTTCCTCCAAATAGAGCCCTAGCATATTGGCAGCGCCCTTTAGGGTATCTTGTACCTGCATGTCTACAATGTTGTTTGTGACACGAAAGCTCTGCGTGAGCCCAATCGTGCCGATCAGAACAGACGAAGCAACCACCAGAGTAAGGATCACCAGAATCAGCCGTGTTCTCAGTCTTTTCATTATAATACATCTCCTTATTGCTGTCGTTGGTTCCCAAATGCGGATTTTGGGAAGGAAAGACGAGCTTCCTCGAATCGCGAGGTAATAAAGCGTCCACGCAGGCTGATAATTTTTCCTTTTTAAAAGAATAGCGTACTTTGGGTGACTCGTCAACATTTTGCCAAAATTTATATAAATATTGTGAATTGTGTACAAGTCTGGAGAAAAATGCAAATGGTTCAACTCTGTTTACTGAAGCAGCCACGGAAGAAAAAACGGAAATGAAAAAGTCTGAAGGAAAGGTTCTTAACGGACCTTTCCTTCAGACTGCATACGAGAATCGGCTTCGCCGGACACTCGCAGTTTTTTGTTAAAATCATGCGACGCCGCAGATCGTGACATTTAGATAGCTGAAATCGTCTTTCAGTGAAATTTCAAAAGGCTCCACATCGACACCGTCCTGCCGATAAACCCGAATCTTGGGCCGCAGACAGTAGGAGGCATAGTTCTTAACGACCAGCGCGGTCCAGCCGTTGCTCAACGTCACCGAGGTCCCCGCAGGGTACGGAGCGATCTTGCGGGTAAAAGCGCTGACGGCCTGTGGGTCGAACAAGGTGCCCGCGCTGGCCATCACATACTCTACGCCCTCGTTGGGCGGCAGTGCTTTGCGGTAAGGCCGCTCGGAGATCAGCGCGTCGTATACATCTGCCACAGCAGTTACGCGGCCATAGAGGGAAATTTCCGTGCCGCGTTTTTTCATGGGATATCCGGAGCCGTCGAACCGCTCGTGGTGTTCCAGTATGGGTCTGCAATTTCGCGGGGGCAGCCGATATTCCGACAGGATATAGTCATATCCCACGCGGGAATGGGTTTGCACCTGCTCAAATTCTTCCGGCGTCAGCGGGCCGTGTTTTTGAATAATTTCCTTTTTGATAAACACCTTGCCAATATCATGCAGCAGCGCGCCGGTGCCAAGAGAAACTAAATCGCCAATCGGAAAATTCATGGCAATTCCCAAGACGACAGACAGCACCGCCACATTGAGAGAATGGGAATAGGTATAGCTGTCAAAGCTGGATAAATCCAGCATATTTACCATCACGTTCCGATTTCCGGAGAGCTCGTGTACAATATGTTCCACCTGTGCAGTAATATTGGGAGTACGGAGACTTTTGCCGCCGTTTTGAGCGGTGGTGATGATCTTGCGCATTCCCTTCATAGTTTCCATACGCAGTTCTTCGCTGATCATATCAACAACTTCGATGTCCTGCGACAGATCATCGTCGATATAAGCGCCGGGATACCCGCTGCGCTGAATGGCATCAATATATGGTTGAGTCAGAGTGATTCCGCTGGCCAGCATGGTGTTGATGCCCCGATACAGGGGCTTGGCCAACTGCATTCCCTCACGCAGACAATTTGCCGCTACGAATCTCATCTTGACTCCTTTACCGCGCAGCCACAGCCCCTTGCAACCAACGTCGGCGCTTCGGCGGCGCACAGGCGAGGAGCTTTGGCTGTCTGGGCAAGCCTGAAGAAGCTGCCATGCGGGTCTCATCTAAAAGTTCGGAAAGCGTCGGTTGATTCGACTGATTTCCCTAAATTTCATCAAATTTCCACAGTAGAATATTATACTGTCATTTGGTGAAAATGTCAAACAATTCCGATACGCTAAAAGAAATATGCTTCTTAACTGCTGCTAAAATGAAACCAAACCCTTACCGCGATCTTAAAATACGAATTTCCTGTGCGGGGATTTTGCCGCATTCTGCCTTTTACAAAAGGCCGCAGGCGCTATTTACTGCAAGCCAATGGAGTGTTTCAACATCCCACTGGATTGGCTCCATTCCACAATCGCGCACCGCCTGTATGACATGGTTGTCATACTCCCCGTATGGGCAGCGGATCAGGGTGGGACGCACACCGGTGACGGCCTCGGTTTTGTCGCAGCTCTCCTTCAGGTCCGCGGCAATCTGCTCTGCGGACAGCGAATTGTAGTGGTCGTGGTGCGCCGAGTGGCTCATCACCTCATGCCCTGCATCCTTTAGAGCCTTAACAGACTCGGGATACTTATCCACCCAGTCGGCGACCACAAAGAAGGTGGTTTTCACATTGTATTTCGACAGAATGTCAATGAGCGTTTGCGTATCTTCGTTTCCCCAGGGTAACGTCATAATGCGGCAGTCCCAAAACCAATTGAGATCGCCGCATTTTTATTCTTCTTATATTAATACCCTTTGCTACACCGAATTACAAGAAAGTTTTACATCTTTTTATGTCCCAATATGTGCAAACCGGGGCGTATGCGTTTTATTAACCAGCGGTTTCATCGTATAGAGGCAGGAACCGAAGCTGACGCGCGTGGCATGTTTGCCGACAAGCCCTCATAACCTGAACCATCTGGTTTGATTAGGAGGGAATATCCATGTCTCAGACTATGACCCCGTCTGCGCGCACGTCCGCATATAGCATTGACCGCCACTTCACCGGTCAGCGCACTGCTGAGGATGTAGTGGCGGCACTGGTGAAGATTCACAGCTGACACGCCTATGCCCCAGAAGAAAACAAAGTATTTGACCGCCCAATACGAACGCCTGTCACGGGAGGACGGTGACCGTATGGAGAGCGACAGCATTCTCAACCAGCAGAGGCTCATTGAGGACTACTGTGCCCGCGATCCGGAGTTTCAGGCAGTAGGCCACTACTCCGACGACGGATATACCGGTACCAACTTTGACCGACCCGCCTTCCAGAGAATGGTGACCGACATTGAAGATGGCAGGGTAAACTGTGTTGTCGTGAAGGATCTCTCCCGTTTTGGACGGGACTACATCGATATGGGCTACTATTTGGAGCGGTATTTTCCAAGCCATGAGGTCAGATTTATTGCGATCAACGATGGGGTGGACAGTCAGGCCGGTCCCTACAATATGCTGCTGCCGCTGAAAAATGTTTTTAATGCGCAGTATGCAAAGGACATCTCGGAGAAGGTGCGCAGTTCCTTTGAAGTAAAACAGCGCAGAGGCGAATTTGTAGGGGCCTTCACCTCCTACGGCTATGTGAAAGATCCGGCCGACCATAACAAGCTGATCGTTGATCCGGTTGCCGCCAAGGTTGTTCGGCGCGTTTTTGAGATGGCTGCGGGCGGAGTGGGACAGATTCGGATTGCCCAGCAGCTCAACGAGGAAAAGATTCCCTGCCCCAGTGAGTATAAGCGGCTGATGGGCGAGCGGTATACCAACTGCAAGCGGTTGGAGTCCACCCACTATTGGACCTATGCCACCATCCACCGAATGCTGCAAAACGAGATGTACCGGGGCAGTATGGTGCAGCGGCGGTCGATTCGGCCAACTATGCATGGAAGAGCCAAGGCCGCGGACAAAAGCCAATGGATCGTGGTTCCGGATACCCATGAGGTCATCATCCCACAGGAGCTGTGGGATGCGGTTCAGGCGCAGATTACGCAAAACACGCGCGCCCCGGCTTTTGAGCAGAATGTGGGTCTGTTCGCCGGATTCTTTAAGTGCGGAGACTGTGGTCGGGCAATGGTCAAAACGGTCCGGGGCGGACGTATCTGCTACTCCTGCGGGTCGTATCGCCGCTATGGGGCCGGTGTGTGTACCAAGCATTATATTCCGCAGCAGGACCTAGAGAAGATCATTCTGGAGGATCTGAACCGCGTGATTGCCGCAGTTGGTGATTTGGAGCAGCTTGTCGAGCGAAACCGAACGGTTTCAGATACGGCGCAGCGCAAAAGTAAGGAGCAAAAGCGGCTGGAAACCGCGTTGGACAGGGTGCGCCGTCTGAAACAGGGGGCCTATGAAGACTATCGGGACAGGCTGCTGAATCGGGAGGAATTTCTCCGCTACAAGGGGGATTACGATCAGCAGGAGGAAATTTTAGCGCGCCAGCTGACTCAGGTCGAGTCCTCGCCTGAAGAAAACCCACGGAAACAGCCGTGGGTTGAAAACCTGCTGCGTCTGGGCAGGCTGACTGAGCTGGACCGGGCAACGCTGTCCCAGACGGTTGAAGTGATCCGCATCTTTGAGGACAAGCGCATAGAGATCACGTATCGGTTTTCAGACAGCCTCCGGTTTTTGCTGGAAGAGGAACACGAGGAGCCTAGCTGACGAGGCGGGCTCCGAGGCGAATGTGCAAAAGAAAGCGTCCTATCAGCAACGCTGTCAGGGCTGAAGGAAGTTGGATTTTCCGATTTTCGTCGAGACAAAGCCATCCTGCTGAAGAAAAACCTCCTCTACTAAGGGCACCGCAGAATTTGATTTCTCGTGTAAGCGCTCTCTGAATGGCGGCGTGGTCTACGATCAGGGGCACTGTGGCGGGAAGCGCGCTCCAAACCTGAACAATGATGAAGAAAGTGACGTTGCCGCTGATGCGGCAACGTCACTTTTTCTTGCCAAGCTGCGCTAAAAGCGGCCATGAAAGGAGCCGTGCGTCAGATGCTGAAAGGGACCAATCTCTATAAATCTTATCGAATAGGCAAAACAAGACGGTACCGTGAGCCGCCCCCTCACCCACAGCTGTGAAGATCACCGCGCGTTTCGGGATGAGCTGCTGAATGTCATCGAGCGTTTTCTCTGCTGCCATCGTCGCCTTAAAGGGACCCCTTTTTAGAAGTTCAGCATGACCCCCTCTGGGCTGGCAATAGCCTATTGCGCATTTTCCTTCCAAAATAAAAAGCCGGATAAGGGAACAGGTTGAAATGCCCGCCCCCTTATCCGGCTTCTTATGTTTAAACCAATGACACAGCCTTCGAGTGTGCAAAGGCAGTATACCAAACCGGCGAGGTCAGGCCGGTGGACTCGCTTACGGGCTACCCATTCCCCAAAATGGCGAAAAATGCCGTGCGTTTTGCAGTAAGTTTTAGTCATCATACCCAAAAAATGGGAGTTATAAAAAATTTAATTTCATGACAGACGGCAGTTTTAACCGGGAGACTTTTCAACAGTAGACGGAAATTTGACGCTTCTTCCGGCTGCAAATGTAAGATTTCAAAAGGCGAAGGTCGAAAAACTGTGAATTTCGCCGGTGGCGGCGGCCCGGACTGTTTCGGGGCCAAATCGTCCACATCGGAGGAGAAAAGGGGCGTCTGACGAGATGTGCAGACGTTTCAAAGACAGAGGCGCGCTACAATCCAGACAGTAAAAGGCTTTGTTGAGCGCTCAGCCCGATGCTGGAAAACGATTCGACGCAAGCCGCGTCTCAGAAAGGAAAAGAGAGTATGGATTTCGGGTTTAATGACGAATACAAAATGATTCAGAAGATGTACCGGGAGTTTGCGGAAAAGGAGATCAAGCCTCTGGCGGAGGAGATCGACGAAAACGAGCGGTTCCCCAAGGAAAGCGTGCAGAAAATGGCCGACAACGGGATGCTGGGCATTCCTTTTCCCGAAGAGTACGGCGGAGAAGAAGGGGACTACCTCTCCTATGTTCTCGCGGTAGAGGAGTTGTCCAAGGTCTGCGCTTCCACCGGCGTCACCCTGTCCGCCCACACCTCTCTGGGGGCCGCCCCCATTTATGACTGGGGCACCGACGAACAGAAGCAAAAGTTCTTGACTCCGCTGGCCAGCGGCGAGTGTCTGGGCGCTTTCGGCCTGACCGAGCCAAACGCCGGAACCGATGCCTCCCGCCAGAAGACCACCGCCGTCAAGCAGGGAGATCACTATGTGCTTAACGGCTCCAAGTGCTTCATTACCAACGCGGGCGAGGCGGGAATTTACATCGTCATGGCAATGACCGACAAGGAAAAGGGAAACCACGGCATATCCGCCTTCATTGTAGAAAAGGACTGCCCGGGCTTTTCTATCGGAAAGCACGAGAAAAAAATGGGGATTCGCGGGTCTGCCACCGCCAGCCTGATCTTTGAGGACTGCACCGTTCCTGTGGAGAACATGCTGGGCAAAGAGGGCGAGGGCTTTAAGATCGCCATGCATACGCTTGACGGCGGGCGGATCGGCATCGCTGCACAGGCGCTGGGTATTGCCGAGGGCGCGTTGAAAGAGACGATTGCCTATGTAAAGCTCCGTGAGCAGTTTGGAAAGCCCTTGTCCGCCTTCCAGAATACGCAGTTTGTCGTCGCCAATCTGGCCAACCAGATTGAGGCCGCCAAGCTGCTGGTCTACCGCGCTGCATGGTGCAAGGACAATCACCTGCCCTACTCTGTGGAGTCGGCTCACGCAAAGCTCTATGCCGCCGAGACTGCCATGCGCGTCACCACCGAGTGTGTCCAGCTGATGGGCGGCTACGGCTACACCCGCGAGTATCCCGTAGAGCGCATGATGCGCGACGCAAAGATTACCCAGATTTATGAGGGTACCAGCGAGGTCCAGCGCATGGTCATCTCCCGCGCCGCGCTGCAATAAACAAACCGGCTGCACGCAAGGCAAACCCACCCTCCGGCCCTGCCGGTAAGGAACGATGGGATACAACCGAACAGGGCTTCTGTGCTTTCACCATTTTGTCTGAAAGAGAGGAACTTGCTTATGAACGAGAACGACGCCTATGCCAAAGCGAAAGCATCTTCAAGCGCGGAGGACGACCGCGTGGAAAAAGCGCTGGAGGAGAGAGTCGGTGTTGCAGTGGATTACCGTACACTCAATGGCCGTAACCTGCTGAAATTTATGATTTTCTCGGGAATCGGAATCTGGGCGTTCTTCATTCCTGTGACGATTGGCGGGGCAAACTCTGTTCCCATGGTGCTTTTGATCGACGCAGTCAAGGCCCTGCTTGGCCCTGCGGTCATGAATTGGCTGGTTCTGGTTGTCTGTCTGGTGCTGTCCGTCACCTTTACGCTGTCCCGTATTCAAAAAGAGGGGTTTTTTCGGCGGTTCCACGTCAAAGACGGCTGGGGGACCGGAATCCTTTACTACCTGTCGCTACTCTTCGCGGTGATGATCGTCTTCAACGTGGGACCAAAGCAGATTCTGGATTCCGAAGTCGGCGGGCAGGCGATCAGTCTGGCGGGGTCTACATTGTTTACCGTTACCATCGCCGGCTGGCTGGTCACATTTCTTATTGAGTTCGGCGTGCTGGAATTTGTCGGCACTTTGATGGAGCCGATCATGCGCAAGGCATTCAAGCTTCCCGGCCAGTCCGCGGTCACAGCCGTCTCCGCGTTTGTGGCGGCGCCCGCCGTGGGCGTATTCATGACAAACAAGCTGTACAACGAGAACGTGTATACCGAGAAAGAGGCGTGCTGCGTTGCCACCAACTTTAGCGTGGTTTCTCTGGGCTTTTTTGCCCTGCTGGTCTCTATCACCGACACGGTTTATATGTACGGAAAAGTCGTTCTGACCTCGCTGATCGTGGTGTTCATTCTGGCGTTCATTGTTATCCGCATTCCGCCGCTGTCCAGAAGAAAAGACCGCTACGTCAACGGCACGGAGCAGACGGACGCTATGCGGAAATCCGGCCGCTATGACCGCACAATCCTGAAAAAAGCTGTGGGCGCCGCGACCACCAAGGCCGCCGGCACACCGTATTCCGTGTTTCTCACCTCGATTCCCGACGTGTTGTCCTTTGCGGTGAAGATCGTCTCCTTTGTGCAGGCCATCGCGGTCATTGCGCTGTTCATCAGTACCTACACCCCGTTGTTCCAGTGGATCGGGGTCCCCATGACGCCCTATCTTCAGCTGTGCCAGCTGCCCGACGCCGCGGCCATTGCCCCCGCCACGCTGGTGGGTATCGCCGAGATCGCGCTGCCTGTCATGACCATCGCCGGACAGGCCATTGCGCCTATGAGCGTGTTCTTTGTAATCGTGCTGTCCACCGTGCAGATTATCTTCTTCACCGAGAGCGCCAACGCCATGATGCAGGCCGACATGGGACTCAAGTTCGGCGAACTGGTTCTGATCTTCTTGATTCGGACGGTGATCGCCATCCCCATTGTGGCGCTGTTTGCCCATTTGCTCTTTTAAAAACCGCGAAAAACCACAATCATTTATTTTCTCAGGAGGTGTTGATATTGCAGCAAGCGTTAAGCGGGGTTCGGGTGCTGGATTTTTCTCAGGTACTGGCGGGGCCCTTCTGCACCATGAATCTGGCCGACTTCGGCGCGGAAGTCATCAAGATTGAGCGTCCCGGCTCCGGCGACGGCAGTCGGATCTTTGGGCCGTTTGTCAACGGCCAGAGCGGCTATTACACACTGGTCAACCGGGGGAAAAAGGGAATCACGCTGGATTTGAAGCGTGGCCGGGAGATCATTTACGACATGGTAAAGACCTGTGACATCGTGGTGGAAAACTTCAAACCGGGTGTGATGGAGAAGCTGGGCCTCTCCTATGACCACCTGAAAGAGATCAATCCCAAAATCATCTACTGCTCCATCTCCGGCTTTGGACAGGACAGCCCGCTGCGGGACCTGCCCGCCTATGACATCGTGGCGCAGGGAATGTCCGGCATGATGAGCATCACCGGGTATTCCGATACGCCTCCTGCCCGGGTGGGCAGCTCTCTGGGAGATGTCAGCGCAGGGCTATACGCCGTGTTTGGCATCCTGATGGCCCTGTATAACCGGGAACGAACCGGCGAAGGACAGTATGTGGATATCGCCATGCTGGACAGCGTGTTTGCCTTTATTGAGACAAATGTGGTGCGCCACACCATCGGCGGTGTCCATCCCACCCGCGTGGGAGCCCGGCATCCCCTCAGCGCACCCTTTGACATCTATCAGTGCAGCGACGGCATGGTCATCATCGCCGTGGCCAGCGACGCTCATTTTGCCAAGCTGTGCGAGATGATCGGCCAGCCAGATTTGATCAAAGACCCGAAGTTTGACTCCGACCCCCACCGCTCTGAAAACGATGTAGAGCTGAAGGCCATTCTGGAGCGGTTTTTAAAGAATCACACGGTGAGCAAGGCCCGAGAGATGATGGAAAGCCGCTCGATACCCTGCGGCCCGCTGTGTACCGTGGACGATGCGTGTAAAAATCCCAGCATCCTGAAGCGGGATATGCTGGTGGAGATCGACCAGCCCGGTGCGGGCAAGCTGACCATCACCGGAAATCCCGTTAAGCTGTCCAAAACACCTCCCGATCCCCGACATGCCGCCCCGCTGCTGGGACAGGACACCCGCGCCGTTCTGGCGGAATTCGGTTACAGCAAGGAACAAATCGACGCGTGGGAGGCGGAGAAGGTCTTCTGATCCGCCGACAACAATACAGATCAAAATTTTAAGGAGGAATCTCTCTATGGAATTCAAGTATACTGACGACCAAATCGCCCTGCGCCGGGCGGTCCGCGAATGGGCACAGAGCTATCTTGCCCCCAAGGCGGAAGAGATCGACGTGAACAACCGTTTTCCCACCGAGACGATTGTCGCTTTGGGCGAACAGGATCTGATGGGCCTGGCCTATCCCGAGGAACTGGGCGGCGCGGGCTATGATGCCATCTCCGAGGCGATTGCCATGGAGGAGATCTCCGCGGCCTGCGCTTCCACCGGCTCCATCATCACCGGACACTATCTGGGCTTTGACGCGCTGTATCTGGCGGGCAATGCCGAGCAGAAAGCAAAGTGGCTGCGACCCGCGCTGGAAGGCGCAAAATACGCCGCGTTCTGCCTCACCGAGCCTGCGGGCGGGTCTGATATGACCTCCAACAAGACCACAGCTGTGGAAGATGGCGACAGCTATGTCATCAACGGCGTGAAACACTTCATTACCGGCGGCGCACACTGCGACTTCCTGTGCTGCTTTGCCATCACCAATAAAGAGGACGTGCGCCACGGCATGAGCTGCTTTGTGGTGGAAAAGGGGACTCCCGGCATGACCATCGCCTCCGAAGACAACAAGATGGGTATCCGCGGTGCCCGCACGGCCGAGATCGTGTTTGAAAACTGCCGCGTCCCCAAGGAGAATCTGGTGGGCCAGTTGAACGGCGGCTATCGTTTGGCGCTGGACGTGGTGGACCGCGGCCGCATCGGCATCGCCGCCATGTCCGTGGGCATCGCCCAGTCCGCGCTGGATCTGGCGGTTAAATACGCCAAGGAGCGCGAGGTTTTCAAGCGCCCCATTGCAAAGTTCCAAGGCATCCAGTGGATGCTGGCCGATGCCGCCACGCAGGTGGAAGCCGCCCGGATGCTGACCTATTACGCCGCCAGCCTGAAAGAGCAGGGTGTGCCTTTCACCAAGCAGGCCGCCATGGCCAAGCTGTTTGCCGCCGAGGCGTCCCACAAGGTGGTGGATACCGCGCTGCAGGTACACGGGGGCTACGGTTACATGAAGGAATACGCGATTGAGCGGATCTACCGTGACCAGCGCATCACCGAGTTGTTCGAGGGAACCTCTCAGGTGCAGCGGATTGTCATTGCCGGTCAGCTTCTGCACTGATGCGCGGCGCGTTTCAGAGCATTTGATTCCGGTTTGATTGCGGCGCTCCGGCGCCCGCCATAAAGGAGGACAATATATGAACATACTGGTATGTATGAAGCAGGTACAGGACAACGCGGTGGCGCCCAAGTTGGACCCCGCCACCGGGCGGGTTGTTACACAGGGCGTTGAGACGATGGTGAGCCCCTTCGACCTGAACGCACTGGAAGCGGGCTTGAAGCTGGCGGAGGAACATGGCGGAGAGGTTTCTGTGCTGGCGATGGGAGACGAGGAGAGCAAGATCACCCTGCGTATCGGCCTGTCCATGGGGGCGGAAAAGGCGTATCTGGTCAGCGATCCGGCACTGGAAGATTCCGATCCGTGGGCCACTGCCTACACATTGGCCAAGGCGATTTCATCCATCGGAACCTTTGACGTCATCCTGTGCGGAAAACAAGCCATCGACGATGACGCGGGTCAGGTGGGCGCGGGCATTGCCGAGCAGTTGGGCATCTCGCAGATCTCCTACGTCAACGAGATTCGGGAGGCCACCGCCGACAGTCTGACCGCCAAACGGGTCGCTCCCACCGGCGAGGAGGTGGTGCAGGCCGCGCTGCCGGTGCTGCTCACCTGTGAAAAATCCCTGAACGAGCCCCGCTATGCAACGCTGAAACGGACCAGAATGGCCAACCGCATGGAAATCCCCGTGCTGGACTGCGCGGCCATCGGCGCAGACACAGCCAAGGTCGGGAAGAATTCCCCCTCCACCGTTCAAAAGCGCTATATGCCCGCTCCGCGCCAGAGCGGCGAGTTGCTTCGCGGGAATGCAGAGGAGATCGGAAAGCTCGCCGTTGTAAAGCTCGTGGAGCAGAAGGTCATCTGAGAAGGGAGAACAAGATATGTCAAATCAAAACATATGGGTCTGCATGGAGTGCGTGGGCGGGAAGATCGCGGGCGTCTCCTATGAGATGCTGGGTGCGGCAAGAGAACTGGCGGATCAGCTGTCCGGCAAGGTGTCGGCTGTTTTGCTGGGTGCGCAGGTCAAGGAGCAGGCCGGAGAGGCTTTTGCCTATGGCGCGGACCAGGTCTTTGTCTGCGACGACCAGCGGCTGAAGGACTACCGGACCGAGAGCTACTGCAAGGTGCTGGAGCAGCTTGTGCGGGAGCACACGCCGGGGATTCTCTTTTTGGCTGCTACCACCTGCGGTCGGGATTTGTCCGCCCGGCTGTCCAGCCGTTTGGAGTTGGGCCTTGCCGCGGACTGCACGGCACTGAAAATTGTGGAAGGGCAGTTGGTTGCCACCCGCCCCACTTACGGCGGCAACATCATGACCGATGTGACCTTTGCTCCTACGAAAACCGCCATATGCACCATTCGGCCCAACGCCTTCTCTAAGGCTGAACCGGATGCGTCCAGAACCGGGGAGGTCGTCTCCGTTTCTCTGAATATGGAGGATTCGGAGCTGCGTACGCAGGTGAAGGAGGTTCTGGCCAAGGCGGGCGGGGAAATCAGCCTGACCGACGCGCAGATCATTGTTTCCGGCGGTCGCGGACTGGGCGACGCCAGCGGATTCGACCTGATTCGAGAACTGGCCGACACCCTGCATGCCGCAGTGGGCGCGTCCCGCGCTGCGGTGGACGCGGGATGGATTCCCTATGAGCATCAGGTGGGCCAGACCGGCAAGACAGTGGGACCGAAGCTGTACATCGCCTGCGGCATTTCCGGCGCGCTGCAGCATCTGGCGGGTATGAAGACATCTGACGTGATCGTGGCCGTCAATAAGGACGACGAAGCGCCCATTTTCAGCGTGGCGAACTATGGAATCGTGGGCGATCTTTATAAGGTGCTGCCCATCATGATCGAAGAGTGCAAACAGGTGTTTGCCTCCCGCTGAGGCCCGGTGCGCACGAAGAGGCGGATATCTCCCTGCAATTTATATTTAAACACAATGAACTCATATAAATAAGGAGGAATAATTATGGCAATGTTTGATGTTGACAAGGCAATGACGGTGAAGCTGGACTACGAGCTGCCGGAGTATCCTACCTTCGCGGATGGAATCCGCCGCGCTCCCCGCCGGGAATCCCATCTCTCCGAGGCAGACAAGAAACTGGCGATCAAAAACGCCCTGCGTTACATCCACCCGGATCACCACGCCCAGATGGCTGAGGAGTTTGCCAAGGAACTGGAGGAGCACGGCCGGATTTATGGCTACCGCTTCCGCCCGCAGGGCAAGCTATACGGCAAGCCCATTGAGCAGTACAAGGGCAACTGCACCGAGGGTAAGGCGTTTCAGGTCATGATCGAGAATAACCTCGATTTCGACGTGGCGCTGTATCCCTACGAGCTGGTGACCTATGGCGAAGCGGGGCAGGTCTGCCAGAACTGGATGCAGTACCGCCTGATTAAAAAGTATCTGGAGATCTTGACAGATGAGCAGACGCTGGTGGTCATGAGCGGCCACCCTCTGGGCCTGTTCCACAGCCACAAGGGTGCGCCCCGGTGCGTTATCTCCAACGGCTTGATGATCGGTGCGTTTGACGACCAGAAGAACTTCAACCGCGCGGCGGCGCTGGGTGTTGCCAACTATGGGCAGATGACCGCCGGCGGCTGGATGTACATCGGGCCGCAGGGCATTGTCCACGGCACGTTCAACACCCTGCTGGGCGCGGGCCGCCTGAAACTGGGCATTTCCGAGGATGGGAATCTGGCGGGACGCCTGTTCATCTCCGCCGGTTTGGGCGGCATGTCCGGCGCACAGGGCAAGGCCGCCGAGATCGCCGGCGCTGTGTCCATCATCGCCGAAGTGGATGAGTCCCGGATCGTGACCCGCTATACGCAGGGCTGGGTCAGCGAAAAGACCGACAGCTTGGAGCTGGCGCTGTCCATCGCCCAGAAGAAGATGGCGGCCAAGGAACCCTGCGCCATCGCCTATAACGGCAACGTGGTGGATCTGCTGGAGTATCTGTATGAAAAGAACGTCCATGTGGATCTGATGAGCGACCAGACCTCTTGCCACATGGCCTATGACGGCGGTTACTGCCCGCAGGGACTGACCTTTGCCGAGCGCACCGAGATGCTGGACAAGGACCCGGAGCAGTTTGCCAAGTTGGTGGATAAGTCCCTGAAGCGCCACTACGAGATGATCTGCAAATTCCACGATAAGGGCACCTACTTCTTCGATTACGGCAACGCGTTCCTGAAGTCCGTGTTTGATGCGGGCGTTACCGCCGTGTGCAAAAACGGCGAAAACGATCTGGACGGCTTTGTATTCCCCTCCTATGTCGAGGACATTCTGGGGCCCTTCCTGTTTGACTATGGATACGGTCCCTTCCGCTGGTGCTGCCTGAGCCGCAATCCCGACGATCTGGACAAGACCGATGCTGCCGCCGCGGATTACATTCAGGCCCACAACCGCCGCTATCAGGATCACGACAACTACATTTGGCTGCGGGACGCCAAGAAGAACAAGATGGTGGTCGGCACTCAGTGCCGCATCCTGTATTCGGACGCTATGGGCCGCATGAACATCGCGCTGAAGTTCAACGAGATGGTTCGCAACGGCGAGATCGGCCCTGTTATGCTGGGCCGCGACCACCACGACACCGGCGGAACCGACTCTCCCTTCCGCGAGACTTCCAACATTAAGGACGGTTCCAATATCATGGCCGACATGGCTACCCAGTGTTACGCGGGCAACGCGGCCCGCGGCATGAGCCTTGTCGCGCTGCACAACGGCGGCGGCGTGGGCGTTAGCAAATCTATCAACGGCGGCTTCGGCATGGTGCTGGACGGAAGCGAGAATGTGGACGCGATCCTGCGCATGTCCATGCCTTGGGACGTGATGGTGGGCGTTGCCCGCCGGTCTTGGGCGCGGAATGAGCATGCGGTCTCCACCGCAGCCGAATACAACAAGATGTATGAGGGGCAAGACCATATCACCCTGCCCTATATGGCGGAGAACGACGAACAGCTGATCGACAAGGCGCTGAAAAGCGCGGAGAGCAAGTAACCATCACGAACAAATCCACCAAAAAGGGGCCCTGCGTCAGGGCCCCTTTTTCTTTTAATTCAGGTGAAGATGAAAAGGACAGCAAGTTAAACAAAAATTTAATTTGAATTGAAACAAGACTGCATTAATTGTATAATAATACAAATTCCAGTGGAGGGAACGGGACCTCCGTCCCAATTCAAAGAGCATGGCTTTGAGAGGAGACCGGAATGAGTAAAATTGTATACAAACTGTTTGGGGCCCCTCAGATCACCGTAGATGGACGAAGCGTTTTTTTCCCCTATGCAAAAATCAACGCGCTGCTTTATTATTTGGCGGTCAACAAAATGGCCAGCCGCGATGAGCTGGGGGGACTGCTGTGGCCCGACGAGGATGGCGCGGTGGCGCGGAAAAACATCCGAAATGCGATCTACCAAGCAAAAAAATCGCTGGGGGAGGATATCATCATTTCTCCCCAAAAATCGGTTCTGCTCATGAATGAGGCGCTGGACATCGAATCCGACACGGACCTGTTTTCCCGGGCGCCGCAGGAGAATCTGGAGTGCTATCAGGGCGATTTTCTGCAGGGCTTTTTCCTAAAGGAGGCGGACGCCTTTGAATTCTGGGTCACGAAAGTGCGCAGCGGGTTTCAGGAAAAGTTCGCTACGGAATGCTGCTTGAAAATTGAGAGGAGCCTTCAGGAGCGCAACTATGACGGCGTGGAGAATCTGATCCGCCGCCTCATTGAACTGGACGAGTTCGACGAGCGGAACTTTCGCCTGCTGATGCGCCTTTATCAGGACACGGGGCGAAGCGGAAAGGCGGTGGAAACCTATTACGATCTGTCCAAGCTGCTGCACCGGGAGCTTGGCATCGACCCCGATAAAAAGACCAAGGAAATTTACGAGCGTGCGTTGGAGCAGATTGACTTCGGAGGGGAAAAGAGACGCGCCCGGGATACGGCCTCAATTTATGGCCGTTATCAGGAGCTGGCCGCTATGGAAAAGACGCTGAAGGAGTTTCGCCAAAAGCGCGGGGGAACCACTCTTTTAATCACCGGCGAGACGGGCATAGGAAAATCCACCCTGAAGCGCAGGCTGCTGGAAAAAGCCGCGTCGGATTTTTTGATTCTGGAGGTGAGCTGCTATCAGGTGGAAAAAGACTGGCCTCTGCGGATTTGGAGCGCGGTGGTGCGGACCATTTCCCGGTTGATTCAGCGAAACAGACTGATCCCTCCAAATCTGTGGAAAGAGCTGATGTCGGGCGTTTTTCCGGATTTCAGCGAAAATCTGCCCGGTAGTGGTTATGTGCGAACGCCGGAGAGGTGGTCCATGGCGTCCATGGTGCAGATTCTGCGGGAGGGACTGGAGAAAATCTCTGCGGAAAAGCAGGTTATTTTAGCCATCGAGGACATCCAGTGGATGGACGATGAGAGTTTGGCCCTGCTGACTGCGCTTTTGCTGGAAACAGACCCCCTGCGGGTGATGCTGGTGGCAACCTGCGGCCGGGAGCGCAACCGGGCGCTGGAGGACGCGTTGACCGCACTGCGCCGGAGCGGCCGCCTGACCACCGTTTCACTGGAGCGGCTGGATATTGAGCAATGCCACTGCTTTATCGAAGAGGCACTGCCAAAAAAGGAACTGAAGGGCGAGACGCTGGAGCAAGTCTACAATGAGACGGAGGGAAACCCATTTTTCCTCAACGAGTGCGTTGGCCTGCTGCAAAAGGGGCATGAACTGGGTACCATGACGCCGACCGCGCTGGAGGCGGTGCGGAGCCGTCTGCTCTATCTTCAGCCGGATGAGCGCACGCTGGTGGAGCTGCTATCCTTTTTCTATGACGCCACTCCACTCCGGTTCCTCGCGCGGCTGATGGAGCGGGAGGATGAGAGGATGCTCACTCTGCTGGAGACACTGGAGGACAGGGACATCCTGCGGGAAAAGGAACAGGAGGGGGAAACCGCGGTGCTGTTTTCCCACGTCAAGCTGCGGGAATACGTCTATCTGTCTCAGCCCAGCTCCCGGAAAAAGCTAATTCACCGAAAGATCGGTCAGCTGCTGGAAGAGCGTGTAAATGTAAAAAAGCGGGACACCAGACTCAACGCAAAGCTGGTCTATCACTTTTCCGCCGCCGGCGACCGGCTCAAGGCGCTGCAATATCAGATGGATACGCTGAAAAGCTGCCTGAATTTCAACCACGAGATGTTCCCCATCCTGAACAATCTGGAAATGGGGCAGGAGCCTAACGTCTACATGTCCCGGGACCAGATCGGGGAGTTGTTCGGCAATTTGGAGACGGGGTTGAAAGAGGCGCTGAATTTCCCGGGCGACTCCGACGAGCTGAACCTGCTGGAGACGGAATTTTACTATTTGAAGGGGCGTTACCTTATCCGCGAGGGTGAATACGCGGGTGGCGTGGACAGCATTACGCATGTCATTGAGAAGGCCCGGCAGATCGGTAATTTGGACTATGAACTGGAGGGCTGCAAGCAGCTGATCATCTACCATCTGCAGGTTTACAATCTGGAAGAAATGGCCGAATATATTAAGCTGTCGCTGGATTTGGCGGTGAGGTGCAACTATCATAAAGAAATCGGGATTATTCTCCGGCTGAAGGGTTTGTACAACCTGATGGTGGGAAATTACTATCTGGCGGAAAAGCTGTTGACCGAGTCCATCAGTACCCTCACCATCACGGAAACGGTGGCCAAGCGCTACGCCACCAATGTTGCCGCCGCGTACTGTTACATCGGAGAGATTCGTCAGGCGGAGGAGGACTATCCCGAAGCACTGGCGCTGTTTCAAAAGGCCATCTCCCTGTGTACGGGACAGAACGTATCCTCCAGTCTTTCTTATTTTTACATCAACGCGGGGAAAACCGCGTACTTTATGGAATCTTTTTCCGCAGCAAAGTCGTATTTTGAGCAGGCTTACGCCCTGTATGGGCAATTCGATTCCTTCTGGCGCCGCCCGGTTTTGGACGCCTATATGGCGCTTGTGCTGATGCAGGAAGGACAGTATGAAAATGCAAAATGGTGCCTGAGTTCCGCCCAGAACAGCGCCGGAAAGATCAAGGACCCCAGTGAGCTTGGAACCGTTTTGTTTGCCGAGGCGCTCATCCGCCAGATGGCGGACCGGGATGAGGAGATCGGCGCGGTCTTTGCACAGGATCTGAAAGAGAGCGCTGGGCAGTATTACGCGCTGGCGCTGAAAAATCTCAGCAAATACTGCAACCGCTATGAGCGCAAAACTCTGCTCCGGCAGTTTGCCTCGGAGGGGGAACCTGAACAGGATGCCTGATCCACTGACCGCTACAACGCGGAAAAAACCAAAGCACGGTTCGTTGCTTAGAAAAGACTTTTGGGCACGCAGAGGCGGCTGTCCGCGGACAGCCGCCTCTGCGTGTTCTGGCCTTTTCAAAATGTGTTTTAACGCGGAAAAACCCTGCCGCCACAATGACCGCAATCGAACATCACCCCAGGCAGCATCGAAGCTGATGGAACAAACTTTCTGTTGACCCTTGTCAACGCAGTAAATGGGCAGCTGACGATCGGTGGTATAGGCCACGGCAGGGTAGGTTGCCGCATACCCCGCCGTTCCAACCGCCAGCACCGCCGCCAACAGCGCGGCCGCCTTTTTCTTCCAGACAATGATTTTCATAAAATCCCTCCTCAGATGAAAGAGTATATGATTGGGGAGAGCATAAATTGCGCGCAGGGGCGGAAGTGATAAAAAGTACAGAACAGATCGAAATTTGAGTAATGAATTACAGGGCGTATCCGAATAAAATTTCCTCAAAAAACAGGCGCTGAAGAATTGACAAAGTGGAAAAAATCTGTTACAATTCGGTTACAAACTTTTTCAAAGGAGCGTACCGATGGCTGAAAATACGGAACAGGCCGCTGGCCTGACTTACAAGGGGCATCCCCTTCGCCGCGTAGATAACTTCATCTACTACGGCACGATGGCCGAGAAATATATCATTATGATTCAGGTGTTGGATACCAAAAAAGTGCAGGATTTGAATGTAGCGACACGGGTTTCTGTCCAGCTGCAGCTGACGGACCCGGATCTGAAATCTCGGGACCGCGTGGTCAAAAAAAGTGAAAAAGAGAGCCTTTACGAGGCCATGGACATCTCCGCCATCTGGCTGGAGCGCGCATTGGCCGGCAAGCTGTAAGGCGGACGGCTCCCCCCACTTCCCAACAAACGACAAATTCGAAAGGAAGCGTACACTTATGACACACCACGCAGGTAAAGCGGCAGGACTCCTTGCTCTCTCCGCTGTGATGACTATGCTGCTGGCCGCGACGGCCACTGTTTCCGCCGCCGATAATATTGCCATCGGCGTTGGTTGCACCACCGGCTCCAGTTTGCGGCTGCGTTCTGAGGCATCCACTTCTTCTTCCGTTGTCACCCAGTTGGACAAAAGCGTTGCCGTTGCAATTCTCGGCAAGCAGGACGGCTGGTATAATGTCAGCTATGACGGCAAGTCCGGCTATCTTTCCGCCGACTATGTGATCGAGGATCAGGACGGCGTCTTCACCGCCGATGGCCGCGTGAACAGCGACGGCGTGAATGTCCGTTCCTCCGCCTCCGCTGAGGCGGGGTCTGTTGCCACGGTCAACACCGACGCCCCCGTGACGGTGGACGGCTTTGCCGACGGATGGTATGCGGTGACGTGCCAGTATGGTACCACAGGCTATATCCGTAGCGATTTTGTGGATTTGACCTCGGCGGCTTCGTCCAACGCTTCCAGCGTGATCTCCGTTGCCAAGCAGTATCTGGGAACCCGGTATGCTTACGGCGGTGCGTCTCCCAGCGGCTTTGACTGCTCGGGCTTTACGATGTACGTTTTTAAGCAGGTGGGCGTCAGCCTGCCCCACAGCGCCACCAGCCAGTGGCAGAGCGGAGCAGGCCAGAAGATTACCTCCACCTCTGCGCTGCAGGCGGGGGATCTGGTGTTCTTCTGCGATCCCAGCCGTTCGATGGGGAAGGCCTGCTCCCATGCCGGAATTTATATCGGCGATGGGCAGTTCATTCACTCGTCGTCTGCCAGCAGCGGCGGTGTGATTATCAGCAGCTTGGCCAGCGGGTATTACAATACCTACTTTGTGGGCGGTATGCGCATCTGATTTTGTTTACATAACAATGTCCAAGAGTAAGCGGCGCGCCAAATGGCGCGCCGCTTTTTGCTGCCCGCCTTGGGTTTGGTGCCCCGGTATATTGAACAGCTGAACCCAATCTATTCCGCTGAACTGTTTCAAAAATATCTTTTTCAAAACTGAGGCGTCGCTTCTAATGAGCGCTGCCGAGCGCACCTGCGTGGAAACGCCGGGGACGCTGAGGGGCGGTGCGGTAGAAGATATTATTATCAGGAGAAAAACGTCGCGTCCTATGGCATAAAAAATAGAGCCGGAAAGCCCGGAGACATGGCAGAGTGCCATATCTCCGGGCTTTCAAACTGACAGAAAATCCTGCGCCCGGGCTGCGGAGAGCAGCGCGGCTGTTTCGTTGGGGAGGTCGCCGTCTACCACGGCGGAGAGCAGCCGGTTCAGCGCTGTGCCGATCTCTGGGCCGCGAAAACCAAGCTCCATCAAATCCCGACCGCTCACAGCCAGCTGTTTCAGGGAGAAGCAGGCGTTCTGCGTCAAAAGCCCATCCAAAATCTGTGTGCCTCGTTCCAGCTCCCGGAGACGAGTCCGAAACTCCGGAGCCTGTCCCAGATTATCCGCCCGCTTTACCTCGGTCAGCTGCCGCAGCCGCGTTTCTCCCAGCTTCATCAGCGCCCGGCGAACGCCTTTTTCCGTCCGAGGAATGTCCCGGTCGTGCCACAAAACCAGTGTGGTCACGGCTTCCCGGGTGGCGTTATCAAATTTCAGCCGCCGCAAAATGGCGTCTGCAATCTGGGCGCTGACGGCGGGATGCCCGTAAAAGTGTCCGCCCCGCTCGTCCCGGGTGAAGCAGGCGGGTTTGCCGGCGTCATGGAGCAAAACCGCCCAGCGCAGCACCGGCTCCGCCGGAACCGCGTCCAGCGCGTGGAGGGTGTGCTCCCAAACGTCGTAGCAGTGATAGCGGCTGTGCTGATCAAAACCCACCATGGGCAAAAGCTCCGGGAGCACTGTTCCCACAACCTCTGGGAATTCACGCAGTGTCTCCGCTGCCGCAAAACCGCACAGCAGCTTTGTCAGTTCAACCTGTACCCGCTCCGCCGCTATGCCGCGCAGCAGTTCCCGACAGCTCCGCAGCCCGCGGGCTGTCTCCGCTTCCACGGAAAAACCCAAAGCGGCGGAAAACCGCAGGCACCGAAGAATGCGCAGCGCGTCCTCAGAGAACCTCTTTTCCGGGTCCCCCACGCAGCGCAGAATACCTTCGCGCAGATCGGCCTGTCCGCCAAAGGGGTCTGTCAGCTGGTCCCGTAGATCTACCGCCATGGCGTTCACCGTGAAGTCCCGGCGGCTCAGATCGTCTTCCAGCAAGCGCGTAAAGGTTACGGAGTCGGGGTGGCGGCTGTCGGCATAGGTTCCGTCGGTGCGGAAGGTGGTCACCTCCACGCGGAGAGAACCCTCCCGGACGGTAACCGTGCCGTGCTGGAGCCCGGTGGGAAAGGCGCGGCCCGGAAAGAGCGCCATCGTCTCCTCGGGAAGAGCGGAAGTGGCTGCGTCCCAGTCCTCTGGAACCCGGCCCAGAAGCGAGTCCCGCACACAGCCGCCCACGCAGTACGCCTCATAGCCGCCGCTCTCCAGCACATTTAAAACTGATTTTACGGGTTCTGGAATGTCCACTTGGATCACCTGACTTCCTTTTTCTTGAGAACAGGTCCGCGCCGCCGCAAAAGAGGCGGCCAGCGGCCTTTTCAGTTGCATTTTTTAATATCTCATAGTATAATATGCTCTTTGAGAAAGTCTTTCAATCCCGCAGATGCGAAAACGGGGAGCGCCGCTTGTACCGCTTCAAGATTTTGGATGAATCATCAGCGCTTTGCGGGAGGTTCAAAGGATTATTTTGGCGGATTGCGCACTGCGCAGGCTATAAAAAACCACGATACAGATTATAATACAATAAACATTGTCCCATTTGCAAGCCATTGCAAGAGAAGGAGCGAACCATTTATGATGAATAATCTAAAGCCGATCAGCGCTTACATGGTTTCCGGCAAGCGGGTCCATCTGGTGGGAATCGGCGGCGTGTCCATGTGCCCGCTGGCCGAAGTCCTGCAAGGAATGGGCCTTGTGGTCCATGGGTCCGATATCCATGAGAGCGATGCGGTGAAGCATTTGAAGTCCTTGGGAATCCATGTGGATATTGGGCATAGCGCGGAAAATCTGGGGGATTGCGATTTCGTGATCCGTACCGCCGCCGTCCATGACAACAACCCGGAGATTTCCGGCGCGGTGACTCGGGGGATTCCGGTCTATGAGCGGGCGCAGGCATTGGGAGCCATCATGCGCCGCTATCCCAACGCCCTTTGCGTCTCCGGTACCCACGGAAAGACCACCACTACCTCCATGTGCACCCACATCTTCATGGCGGCGGAGGCGGACCCCACGGTTATGATCGGCGGTACACTGCCCATGCTCCACTCCGGCTATCGGGTGGGAAAGGGCGATACCATCATCCTGGAATCTTGTGAATACTGCAATTCCTTCCTGTCGTTTTATCCCACGGTGGCGGTGATTCTGAACGTGGAGGCCGACCATTTGGATTTTTTCAAGGATCTGGAGGATATTGAGCACTCTTTCCGCCGGTTTGCGCAGCTGGTGCCGGACGGCGGGCGAGTGGTGGCCAACGCGGACAACGCCGGGGCCATGGCGGCGCTGAAGAATCTGGGCCGTCCCGTGTTCACCTTTGCTCTCGATCACGCGGCCCACTGCACCGCGGAAAATCTCCGGGAGGAGGACGGCAAGCAGGTCTTTGACGTGACGATATACGGCAAGCCCTATGCCCATGTGACGCTGCCGCTCCACGGCAGACATAACGTTCTCAACGCTCTGGCCGCCGCGTCTTCTGCCTATGTGCTGGGGCTTCCCGGCTCCGCCGTGGAGCAGGGCTTGGCTGATTTCACCGGTGCGGGACGGCGGTTCGAGCGGAAGGGAACGTTTCACGGCGCAGATGTCTATGACGATTATGCCCACCATCCCGACGAGCTGCACGCCTTGCTGACTATGGCGAAGGAACTGCCGTATCACCGGGTGGTATTGGCGTTCCAGCCTCATACCTATTCCCGGACCGCCAAGCTGTTTGAACGCTTTACTGAGGAGCTGAAGCTGGCGGACGTGGCGATTCTGGCGGAGATTTACGCCGCGCGGGAGACGAATACCATCGGTATCAGCTCCAACGACCTGTGCAAACAAATTCCCGGCTCGGTATACTGCTCCACACTGGAGCAGGTGACGGAGCAGCTCCGCTCTATTGCCCAGCCCGGGGACCTCATTTTGACCGTGGGTGCGGGAGATATCTACCGGGCCGGAGAAAAGCTGCTGGCGGAATAAGCGGCGATTGCTCTCAGCCGCGGCAAACGCGGACAGAAAGCACAATCTAAATAAGAACACCGCGCTCCCCGCGCCGCACTGCGGCGCGGGGCTGCCGCAGTCAGAGAGAGGATAGAAAGAACATGACAATCACGCCGTTAAGCCACAATACCCGCCCAGAGGGCGTGCTGCTGCCGCAGGAGGCCGCCGCCTTTGACCTGCTGGAAGAACTGGGGATTGCGTATGACCGTGTTTCCAGCGAAAGCGCCGATACCATGGAAAAATGCGCGGAGGTGAGCGCGGTTTTGGGAGTGCCTATCTGCAAAAACCTCTTTTTGTGCAACCGGCAGAAGACCCAGTTTTATTTGCTGGCCATGGGCCCGGATAAGCCCTTTCACACCAAGGATCTCAGCGCCCAGATCGGCTCTGCGCGGCTTTCCTTTGCACCGGAGGAACAGCTCTGGGAGCTGCTGCACTGCACCCCCGGATCTGCCACCATTCTGGGATTGATGAACGACAAGAAGCACGCCGTCCGCCTTTTGATGGAGCGGGAGGTCTATGAGGCAGAATATCTCAGCTGCCATCCCTGCATCTGCACCAGCAGCTTAAAGCTGAAAACAAAGGATATTTTGGAAAAGTTCTTGCCCCACACCGGACACGATGTGACGGTGGTGGATTTGGCGTAAAAAAGGATAAGCCTGCCGCACGGCAGGCTTATACCATCTGTTCAAGGGAAAATTTGCGGATTTTGCCCAGTCCTTCCTCACTGCGGGTGGCTACACCGGCGACATATCCCTGAAAGGTGTCCACGTAGTAAAAATATTCGCCGTATTGCAAGGGAGTTTCTCCCTCCATCATGGTGCTCACACCCGTGCCGCTGCGCTTGAAGCGGGCTTCCCGCCGAACCCAGCTCTGAAAAAAGGCTTTTTCCGAGGCCACGTCCGCCAGCCGTTTCATGGCCCGCTCGGACACCGGACGAATTTTTTCAATATCCACGCCCACCGGCTCGTCGGAAAGGCCCACCAGCACCGCGCCGGAGGTGTGGCTCAGATTGAAATGGACGGTGGGGAAGGCTGGAAATCCGGGCTTTCCCTGTGCGGTCAGCCCGATTTCGGGAAGGTCCTTCCAGCGATACAGTTCCCACAGCGCCTGACGTAGAATGGCATAGGCGCACAGCGGTTCCCGCCACTTGACGGAGTCATGGACGCGGAGAATCCGCTCCCGCCGCTCCGGCGGCAGCATGGACAGCAGCGCGTCGTTCTCCCGCTGAGACAGCGGGCGATCCAACAGCGCCGCCCAAAGCTCCACAGCCATGATTTCACCTCTTTCTCTCTATCGTACAGCGGTTCAGCGGCCCAAGCATCCCGGTGCTGCGTGGTCATCCTTGCGCCAAAACGCACGGCCTTCATTCGATTGCTGCCGCTGTTTCTAAATCTTGCTCTAAGACTCTATTTTAACGGGGAAACAGGGAACTGTAAAGGCAAGAGAGAAAACTTTTCTTAAAATTTGCAAAAAAAAGAGGAAATTGAAGCCCCACGGGGTATAAATAAGAGACTGAGCCGGATTGCGCCGGTATGACAGACTGCGATTTTGGCAAGACTGACCGGAAGGGGGTAGTTCCGTTGTCGTTTCCGCAGAACTTTTTGGACGAGCTGACGGCCCGCAGCGATATTGTGGACGTGGTGGGAAACTACGTCCAGCTGACGAGGCGGGGGACGAATCTCTTTGGCCTTTGCCCGTTTCACAGTGAGAAGACGGGGTCTTTTTCCGTCTCTCCCGATAAGCAGATTTACTACTGCTTCGGGTGTAAGAAGGGCGGCGGCGTAATTAACTTTATCATGGAGGAGGAGAACCTCTCCTTCCCGGATGCGGTGCGGTTCCTCGCCAAACGGGCCAACATGGAGGTCCCGGAGGAGGAGGGCGACCGGGAGGCGGGGCGCAGACGCCAGCGTCTGCTGGACCTGAATCGGGACGCGGCCCGGTTTTATCATCAGATGCTCCAGCAGCCGGAGGGTCGGGCGGTGCAGGACTACTTGGACCGGCGGCAGATCAAAAAGGCCACGGCGGTCAATTTTGGACTGGGCGCGTCACTGGACCGGTGGGACGCGCTGATTACTGCCATGACCCACAAGGGGTACACAAAGGCGGAGCTGTTGAGCGCGGGTCTTGCCGTCCAGAATAAGAACGGCGGCATCTATGATAAATTCCGCAACCGTCTCATGTTTCCCGTGATTGATGTGCGGGGAGACGTGGTGGCCTTTGGCGGACGGGTGCTGGATAAGTCGGAGCCAAAGTATATGAATTCCTCCGAAACGCCGGTATACAGCAAGCGCCGGGAACTGTACGCGCTGAATCTGGCGAAGAAATCCAAGCGGCCCAACATCATTTTGTGCGAGGGCAACATCGACGTGGTGACGCTTCATCAGGCGGGGTTTGACAATGCGGTGGCCTCCATGGGTACGGCGCTGACGCAGGAGCAGACCCGGCTTTTGAGCCGGTACACCAAGGAATTGGTGCTGTGCTACGACAACGACAACGCCGGAAAGATCGCGACGGAGCGAGCTTTGCAGATTCTGAACAATTCAGAGTTTGCCGTTCGAGTCCTTCAACTGCCCAACAGAAGGATGGACGACGGAACCATGGCCAAGCAGGACGCGGATGATTTCATCAAAAACTTCGGGTCCGGGGCTTTTGAGCGGCTTCTCTCCGGCAGCGAAAACGGGATTGAATTCCGCTTGGCCCAGACGGCGGGGAAGTATGACCTGACGGACGACCAGCAGCGGCTGGGCTACGCCGAGGAGGTCAGCGCACTTCTGGCGGGGCTGGAGAGCCCCGTAGAGCGGGATATCTACACGGTCCGGGCGGCGGAAGCGGCAAAGCTGACGCCGGAGGCCATGCGGTTGGAGGTTCAAAGAGCGTTTAAGCGCCGTCTGAGCAAGGAGAAACGGGCGCGGGAGCGCCGGGAGCTGAATCCTACGATGGAGCTTCAGCCCAAGGTGCGGGCCATGCATTATACCAATGTACGTTCGGCCATGGCGGAGGAAGGCGTTTTGCGGCTGCTTCTGCTGGACGACAGTTTGTTCCCGGCGGAGCTGCCGCTGCGGGAGGACGAATTCTCCTCTCCGTTGCTGGGAAAGGTTTTTTCCCTCTTGTGGCAACAGAAGGAGCAGGGGAGCGCACCCCGCCTTACTTCCCTTGCGGGGGAGTTGAGCGGGGAAGAGATGAGCCACATGACGAATCTCTGCCAGAAGCCGGAATCCGTCGCCAACGGGCGGCAGGCACTGACAGATTACATAACGGTCATCCGCGGAGAGGCGGAGAAACGGGCCGGGGCGGGACTGGTGGACCCGCTGCTGGCAGTTACGGAAAAGTTCAAAGATCAGAAAAAAAGCAACGGAGGAAAGCAACATGGCTAAGAAGAAAGAACTGACTCGGGAGGAATTGCTGGAGCAGCAAGCCAACGTCCTCCTCGCCGCCCAGATGGCGGCTGAGGCGGAAAAAACGGGAAAGCCGGGAAAGAAAAGTGAAAAGGGCGTTGAGGAGTCTGCTGCCGTCATGACTGACGAGGAAGCGAAGAAGGCCGGGATCCTCCGTCTGGATGACAAGCAGGTGGCGGCACTGCCCGCCGCCGCATGGCTCACCAACAATGAGAAGCTGCGGGAGCTGCTGTACAAGGCGCAGAAAAAGGGCAAGCTGGATTCCGGCGAACTGGCGGAGTCTTTGGATAACCTGAATCTGGAAGGCGACCAGATGGATCAGCTCTATGATTCTCTGGAAGCACTGAACATTGATATCAGCACCGACGAGGACATTCTTCCCGAACTGCCCGACGACGGCCCGGCGGCGGAGGAGATCGCCGACGTAGAGGAAGAGGAGCTGGTGGACCCCAATTCTCTGGTGGGGAACTTTGCTATTGACGATCCCGTGCGGATGTATTTGAAAGAGATCGGCAAAGTACCCCTGCTCTCTCCTGATGAAGAGGTGAGTCTGGCGCAGCGGATGGCTGCCGGCATGGAGGCAGAGCAGAAGACGAAGGAACTGGCCCGCCAGCGCGAGGACGGTGAGCCTGTCACCATCACGGCGGAGGAAGAAGAGGAGATTAAAAAGGCGCTGTACAGCGGGGAGACTGCCAAGCAGAAGCTGGCGGAGGCCAACCTGCGTCTGGTGGTGTCCATTGCCAAGCGGTATGTGGGCCGCGGAATGCTGTTTTTGGATTTGATTCAGGAGGGCAATCTGGGCCTCATCAAGGCAGTGGAAAAGTTCGACTATACGAAGGGCTATAAGTTTTCCACTTACGCGACGTGGTGGATTCGTCAGGCCATTACCCGCGCCATCGCGGATCAGGCTCGGACAATCCGGATTCCTGTACACATGGTGGAGACAATTAACAAGGTGATTCGCGTCAGCCGCCAGCTTTTGCAGGAGCTGGGCCACGATCCCAGCCCTCAGGAGATTGCCATTGAGATGAACGGCGGTGTGGCCGCATGGGAAAAAGTACGGGACGACGAAAAGAAGCGGGCTGTTGAGCGCATTCGTGAGATTTTGAAAATTGCGCAGGAGCCGGTGTCTCTGGAAACGCCAATCGGTGAAGAGGAAGACAGCCATCTGGGCGACTTTATCCCCGACGAGGGCGCGTCGGAGCCTTCCGAGGCCGCGTCCTATAAGCTCCTGCGGGAGCAGCTGATGGATGTTCTGTCTACCTTGACCCCCAGAGAAGAGCAGGTTTTAAAGCTGCGCTTTGGCATTGAGGATGGCCGCGCCCGGACGCTGGAGGAAGTGGGCAAGGAGTTCAACGTCACCCGCGAGCGTATCCGGCAGATCGAAGCAAAGGCCCTGCGCAAGCTGCGCCATCCCAGCCGCAGCAAGAAGCTGAAAGATTTTCTAAATTGATTAAATTTGCGCCGCTTGATTGACGGCGTAGAGAAAAATAGCGCCCGCTCCCATTTGGGAGCGGGCGCTATTTTTATAGATACTTCGATAAAGCGGACCGCAGCTCCTCGTCTGATGGAGGAACGTTCCAAAACAGCGGCGTTCCGTTTGCCGTCAAGACCGGCAGATAGCGGGAATCCGCGTCGGCCAGCGCCGCGTGGTTTGCCCGGCAGCCGGGACAGTAGGAGGGCTGGCAGACGCTCTCAAAGCCCTGAGCCGTGATAGCGTCCTCATCCATCTCCTTTTCCGTCGTGCAGCAAAGGCCGATTTCTCGGCTGATGGTTTCCACCCGCTCCAGATAGAAATCGTTCCGCGGGCAGGCGGAGGCATACAGCCGCAGAGCCACGGCACCTTTTTCCGCAGATGCACTCATTTTTGCAGTGCCGCTGCCCAAGCGCCGTATTTTTCCAGATTCTTGGCGCAGATGTCCTTGTCGGCGCCGAGGGTCAGAATATAGACCTTGATCTTCGGTTCCGTACCGGACGGGCGAACCAGGATGGTAGTGCCGTCCGCCAGCTCAAAGCGCAGTACGTTGGACCCGGACAGTTCCATCGTGCTCTTTGTACCGCTGACGCAGTCGGTCACTGTGCCGTCGGCATAGTCCT
The DNA here is from genome assembly GCF_000307265.1 of Oscillibacter ruminantium GH1. GTDB lineage: Bacteria > Bacillota > Clostridia > Oscillospirales > Oscillospiraceae > Oscillibacter > Oscillibacter ruminantium. The sequence continues at coordinate 251,968 of NZ_DF158899.1, read as the reverse complement.
TGCGGACGGTTACCTGCACGTCGGCAATGGAAGCGGGCGGGTTTTCCCGCAGGGATTTCATCAGAGCGGCCATGTCCTTCAGACCATCCAAACCCGGCATCACCAGATTATAGGTCTTCTCGGCGTACTGACCGTATTTCTCATACAGCTTTTCCAGCGCGTCAAACAGCGTCATTCCCTGAGAGGCGTACCACGCGGCCATCTCCGTGAGCAGCATGGAGGCGGTGACCGCGTCCTTATCCCGGACATAATCGCCCAGCATATAGCCGTAAGACTCCTCATAGGAGAAGATGACCTTTCCCTCGCCGGCGGATTCCAGTGCGTTTTTCTTCTCCGCCATGAACTTGAAGCCGGTGAAGGTGTCAAAGCATTCCACGCCGTTCATCTCCGCAACCTTGCGGGCCATCTCCGTGGTGACGATGGTTTTCAGCGCCACAGGATGCTCCGGGAGCTTTCCGGCTCGCTTCATGGCTCCAATCAAATAGTCCAGCAGCAGCACGCCGGTCTGGTTGCCGGTCACGGGGCGGAATTCGCCGCTCTTGTCCCGCACCATGATGCCTACCCGGTCGCTGTCCGGATCGGTGCCCACGATGAAGTCCACATCGTTCTGCTTCGCAAGGTCGATGGCCAGATAGAATCCCTCCGGGTTTTCCGGGTTGGGGGAAACCACGGTGGGGAAATTGCCGTCAATCTTCATCTGCTTCGGCTCGCAGAGGATGTGCTTCACGCCCAGCGTCCGAAGCGCCTCCGGCACTAGCTTATACCCGCAGCCGTGGAAGGGGGTGTATACCAGCTTAAAGGTGTCCGCCACCTTGGCGACGCTCTCTTTGTCGTTAATCATGGCGGCGACCTGCGCCATAAACTTCCGGTCAGTCTCGTCACCCAGCACGGTGACGCGGCCGGATGCCAGCGCGTCTTCCCACTTCATGGTCTTTACGCCGGAGAAAATGTCGATCTCCGTCATCTTTTTGGCAATGGCCTCCGCATGATGGGGCGGCAGCTGTGCGCCGTCCTCCCAGTAGACTTTATAACCGTTGTACTCCTTGGGATTGTGGCTGGCGGTGACGTTAATGCCCGCGATGCAGCCGTATTCCCGCACGGAAAAGGAAAGCTCCGGCGTGGGGCGCAGAGACTCAAAAATCCGCACGGACACTCCGTTGGAAACGCACACGCAGGCAGCCTCCCGGGCAAATTCCAGAGAGTGGTTGCGGCAGTCCATGCAGATGGCCACGCCCCGCGCCGCCGCGTCGCCGCCCTCCGCCAGAATCACCTCGGCAAAAGCCTGCGTGGCGTGGCGGATCACATGGATGTTCATATTGTGCAGACCCACGGCCATGGTACCCCGCAGTCCGGCGGTGCCGAACTCCAGCGGGCCATAAAACCGGGCCTCGATTTCCTTGGGATCGTTTCTCAGCGCGGACAGCTCATTTTTTTCCGCCTGCGACAGTGCGGAACTTTTGAGCCATTTTTCGTATTCCTGCATGAAATCCATAGGATTCCCTCCTTTATTCTTCGCCGCCCGATGGGGCGGGATGGTCCAAAATTTCTTTGGCGTCCTCCAGCTTGGACTGGGGTACGTAAATATCCACGCCCCGCCCGGCAAATCCGAAAATGACCTTGCCCAGAGAGCCGGACTTGAACGCGGGGATCTCGCAGCTGCTCAGCATGGACAACAGCACGTCCGCCCCGCCGCCAAGCTCTGACTGCGCCGCGATCAGCAGCGCGGCCTGTTCCGGCTGGCCGTCCGGACCGGTGGGCCAGTGTTCCGGCAGATCGCCTTGCCGAAATCCCCAACTGCCTTCGTCTTTCATACAATTCCTCCTTGCATACAAATAAGCAAAACTGGTATGATCTTTTGGGCGAACAGCTCAAAATCTCATTTGTGATATCGGCTTCCTGCCTGAATCTGATAGGCCCGGTAGATTTGCTCCAACAGCATTACCCGCGCCAGATGGTGGGGAAACGTCATGGGCGACATGGAGAGCTTTAAATCGGCCTTGGCCTTCAGCGAGGGGTGCAGACCCACGCTGCCGCCGATCAGAAACGTCAACTGGGACGCACCAGAAACGGCAAAGCCGTTCAGCGTCTCTGCCAAAGCGGGGGAACTCAGCTCCTGTCCCTCAATGCACAGCGCGATCACCGCTCCGGATTTCGGCAGCTTGCTTTCCACCCGCGCGGCCTCTTCCGAAAGGGCCTGCTCAATCTCGGCGGGGGAAGGGGATTCGCTCAGACGCGCCTCCGGCAGCTCCTGAATCTCCAGCTTGCAAAACCGGGACAGCCGCTTCACGTATTCCGCCACGGCGTCCGCATAAAACCGCTCCTTTAGTTTTCCCACGCACAGGATGGTTACCTTTTGCATACGACCTCCACTGCCTCGTGGCAAGGCCCTGCACAGCTCCGGGGTGCCACGGACAGGGCGGGCGCTTCGCCTGCCTCTGCCAAGGCGGCGGAAACAGCGCAAAGCGCCGCCTCCGGCGTGTTGTTGTCCTTGCTCAGATGGGCCAGAACAATTTCTGTCGTCCCGCTCCGGCTGCACGCCACGGCAAACTGCGCCGCGGCATGGTTGCTGAGATGTCCCTCATCGCTTAAAATACGCCGTTTCAAATAGTAGGGATACGGCCCGCTTCGCAGCATATCCACGTCGTGGTTGGACTCCAAAACCAGCAGTGGCACGCCGGAGAGGGTGTCCGCGGCCGCGTCGGTCACATATCCCGTGTCGGTCAAAAGGCCAAAGTCTCCAACGCGAAAACCGGCGGAGCCGGGAGCGTCGTGAGAGGTGGGGAAGGAGTCCACATCGCACCCGTCCACGGTAAACCGTTCGCCGGGCACAAAGGGAGACAGACGTCCATCTATTCCCGCCAGCTTCCGCCGCAGTTCCTGACCGGCCGCTTCACTGGAAAAAATGGGGCCGCCCCACTGCTTCAAGAGAGTTTGCAGACCTGCGATATGATCGGTGTGGGTGTGGGTGATGAGAATGCCGGAGAGGTCGTCCAAGGTTCGGCCCAGCTCCCGCAAAGCGGTTGTAATGCGTCGGCAGGAGATTCCCGCGTCCACCAGCAGGCACACACCGTCCTGCTCCAACAGAGCGGCATTGCCGGATGAACCGCTGGCAAGTGTATGTAAAGTAGTCAAAAAAAGTCCCCCGTGCGTCTAAAATGTGAAATGGATAGCGCTGCGTAAATTGGCAGCCAAAATAGAAAAACGCGTCCGTGATGGAGGCGGTCGACGAAAGTCGGCGACCTTCATCGCGGACGCGAATATTGACAACTCCTCGAAAACCGCAAAGCCTTCGTGCCGGAAACGGATGGAGCGGATGTTGCTTCCCCGCTCAGCCGATGTGGGCCTCCAACTGCTCGTTATCACCCGGTTCTTCAACCACGCGGATATCGGCCCCGAGTGCCCGAAGCTTGTCCACAATGCCTTCGTAGCCCCGCTCGATATACTGCACGCAGCTGACTTCCGATTCCCCTTTTGCAGCCAGCGCCGCAATGACCAGCGCTGCGCCGGCCCGCAGATCGCAGGCCTGAATGGGCGCACCGGTGAGATGGTCCACGCCCTGAACCACGGCGGTCTTGTCGTCCACCTGAATGGTGGCGCCCATGCGCTTCAGCTCGTCCACATAGCGGTACCGGTTGTTCCAGACGCTCTCTGTTACCAGTGAGGTGCCCTCGGCAAGAGCCAGAACCGTGGTCATTTGGGGCTGCATATCGGTGGGGAAACCGGGATAAGGCATGGTTTTCACGTTGGTCTTGTGCAGCGGCTCGCTGCGGCGAACCAGAAGCGTATCCTCCCGCTCCTCAACCTCCACGCCGCACTCCTGCAGCTTGGCGGTGATACAATCCATGTGTTTGGGGATAATATTCTTCACAAGAATCTGCCCGCCGGTAGCAGCCACCGCCGCCATATAGGTTCCGGCTTCGATCTGATCGGGAATGATGGCATAGGTTCCGCCGCTCAAGCGGGAAACACCCTGAATCTTAATGGTGTCGGTGCCTGCGCCCCGGACGTTAGCGCCCATGGAGTTCAGGAAGTTGGCGAGATCCACGATATGGGGTTCCTTTGCCGCGTTTTCAATAACAGTATTGCCCTCAGCCAAGACGGCGGCCATCATAATATTCATGGTTGCGCCAACGGATACCACGTCCAAATAGATGTTGGCCCCATGCAGCCGCTGTTGTTCGCAGGATGCATGAATAAACCCGCCCTCCACCACAACGTCCGCACCCAGAGCGGTAAAGCCCTTGATATGCTGATCGATGGGGCGGACGCCAAAGTTGCAGCCGCCGGGCATGGCGACCTCGGCTTTGGCAAAACGGCCCAGAAGAGAACCAATCAGGTAATAAGACGCACGAATACGACGCGCCAACTCATAGGAGGTGCGCGTGGAACGGATATGGGTGCAGTCAATCTCCACAGTGTGGGGATTGATGGAGCGGACAACCGCGCCCAGCTCGTCCAAAATAGTCAAAAGCAGGTGCACATCGGAGATCTGAGGGATATTTTCAATGCGGCAGACGCCATCTACCAGCAGTGCGGCAGGGAGAATTGCCACAACAGCATTTTTTGCGCCGCTGATCTCCACTTCGCCAAACAGGGGCTTGCCGCCCCGAATTACATATTTTGTCAAACCCAAAACCCTCTCTTTTACATCAAGGCAGATCGCCTGCTTTCATTGTACCCTTTGACGGGACTTCCATACCTGAAAACAGGAGATCGAAACAGTCCATCTTTTACTACGGCATAAAATTTAACTGTGGTTATATGTGCCAATTCCGTCTCCCGCAATGCGATCAAGAGCCGCCGGGCAGCTCCGTGGAAAAGGGAGACAGTGCGTACAGCAATAACATAGCACATTTTACCACACATTACAAGAAACGCAATCAAAACTTTCACGAAAAGCAAAAGAAATCAAGCCCTTCGCCTGAAAAAGAACATTTTTGCATCTTACATAAAATTACAATTTCAAAAATATCCCAGAGTTACCTCGGCCTACCTGTGTGTGACTTCGCCAGTGGAACAGTTGATGTAATAATCCACCGTATCTGTGGTCACGCACCAGGAGGGGGTCAGCGTCAATGTGGAGGCGGTATTTTGAAATTCATAGCAGGGATAGAGCCCGTTAACGGTGCTGACCACCGCGCCAGAGGTGCGCCGGGCCACCAAAAATATGGTCAGCGCAGTGGACGCGGTGAGCGGCGTGTCGTCTTGGGACACGGTGAAGTTCGTGGGCAGGAAAGTACCGCTGACGGAGCGCAGGACATTGTTTTCCGCCAGAAATGTGATGGTGCAGTCCTCCACGGGATAGCCTTGGCAGACCTGCTGCACGGTGACAGCGCCGCTGCCGGAGGCGTCAAACCACTGGTCGGGGGGATCGATGCCGTAATTGCGGCAGAACTGCCGGCCTAAAATCGAGGGGCCTTTTCCCAATTCCCCGGTAATTTCAAAAACGCCGGAGGCGCGGAAAACAGCCCGCCCCCGCCCGGAGGTGTAAGTCATGATTCCGCCGCCCTCGTCGGCAGTGGTCAGGTCTTCTCCCAGAAAGGTGGCGGCCATGGATTTTTCCGCCGCGGTGTCCCGTTCCATGATCAACGCGGAGGGCGGCGGAGAAAAGGAGACGGCTTTCTCACTAAGAGTCACCCCCTCGGCTGCAAAAAGAGAAACCAGTTCTTCCGTGGCCTGATGCTGGGATGTGATTTTCTGCGCCTGCCGCATGCCCAGTGTTCCGAGGAGGAATACATTCACCAGCGCGAGGGTAAGGATGATGATGTTTTTCAGCCGGTAAGTCTCCATTCCTCGTTCTCCTCTTTGTCCTATTTACTCCGCAAGCCATTGCGCGGAGGCACTGCCGCCGCTGTCTACATAGTAGATGGCAAGCTCCTTGCCGGGATATCTGCGGGCAATCGACAATGCCTGCGCCAAAGGGAGAAGCAGATGTGCACGTTCTCCCGTGGTGTACTGCCGCACCCGAAGAGTCAGACGGGCGATTACAGGACCTTCCAGTGTGATCTCGGCGGCGGAAGCCCGATCCGCAAACCGGATGGGAAGCCCGTTGTACTGATAGCCAAAGCGCAGTGTTGTTGACGTTTCACTGGATTGTAGCTCCTGTAAATAAAGACTGGCGTCATTTTGTGAGGGAAGCAGGTCTCCCAGCAGCCGATAGGCCCCCACAACAGCTTCCGCCTCTGTCGGCGTTTCCCCTACGCAGTCGATTTGCAGCGTTCCGCTGCCACCCTGATAGGAAATTTCGCCGTCAGGGCGAATGCGCAGCGTCCGGTCACCCTCCAGAGCTACCTCCGCGCCGGAGGGTTCCGTATATCTGGAATTGGTGTGAGGGTTGAAGGCCAGCCCAGACATCAGTCCGCTGGCGTCTGTAATGGCGCTGGACACGCTCAGGCTGGATGGTGTGGTGAGCTGCTCGGAAAACAGAGAGAACGGATCGACGTGGCTGTACTTCTCCGGCTGATCAAAGGCGAACCAAGCGCTGCCCAGCGGATACTCCGTTACCGTCTCTTTGAGACTTTTGGCGGTGAGGGCGGTGGAGCAGATGGAGAACACGTCGCCGCCGTCCCAGATAAAGAGACGGACTTTGTCCTCCTCGGCCTGAAGGAGAAGACGGCGGGCCGAAAGATCGCCGCCGGTCCAGTCAGCGTTCACCAGACCCGCGAGAAGGGACAGGGGCAGTGCACTGTCAAAATCATAGTAGATGGAGCCGTCATAGTTCGTAGTGCTGCGCAGGGCGGATTGAAAATCCTCCGCACTGCATTTTTTCAGGGAACCGGCAGAGCCTAGCGCTTCCATCAGGAGGTTGCCCGGCTGCAAAAATTCTTCGCTCTCCGTGGTCAGAAAAGGGCTGGCCCAGCGGCCATAGGCTCCGGTGACGGCAATGCGCACCGGCATGGCAAGATCGCTTAGTCCCGAAATGCTCTGCGTTTTCTGGGCGGAGCCGGAGGAGAGCAGGCCGGAAAGATATCCGGTTTCGGAGTGCAGATTATAAATTTGCATTTGGACAAACAGCGCCACGGCGGACACGGTCAACAGCACGATGGCGATATTTTGCAGCAGATTCCGCCGCTTTTTTGTGTGCTGGCGCATGGTCGCGCTCCTTTCTGCTGCGATGGCTTCACGCCTGCAAGTCTTCCAACCGGATGGGCAGCGTCAAACGAACTGTGGTACCCGGCCCGTCATGCCGGGCCAAACGGATCGTCCCGTGGTGCCGTTCCACAATCTCTTTGGCGATGGAAAGTCCCAGACCGGTGCCGCCGGATTCCCGGGAGCGGGCTTTATCCACCCGATAAAACCGCTCAAAAATGTGATCCCGGTCCTTTTCGGGAATGCCGATGCCATCGTCTGAGACTTCCATCCAAACGTGCTCTCCCGCGGTACCGGCAGTGACCAGAATGTGACCGCCATCCGGCGTGTATTTAATGGCGTTGCCCAAAATATTCATCATGACCTGCTCCAGCCGCTGGCGGTCGCCAAAAATCAGGGGCAGAGACTGGGCGGGCTCCAGCTTCAACTCGTGACTTCGGCGCTTGGCTTCCAGAGCGTTGGCCCGGACCACGCTGGAAATGGAGGCGCCGAAGTCGAAACGGGAAAAGTTCATTTCCGTGTTGCCTGCGTCCAGCCGGGACAGAGTCAGCAAATCCTGCACGATGTGGGTCATGCGGTCCGTCTCCGTGATGATAATATCCAAAAAGCTGTCGGCGGTGGCCTGCGGAATGTCGCCGCCGCTGTCCCGCAGAGTCTCTGCATAGCTGCGGACGTTGGTGAGGGGGGTGCGCAGCTCGTGGGATACGTTGGCGACGAATTCCTTGCGCCGCTCCTCGCTGCGGTGGTGTTCCGTCTCGTCGTGAAGCACCACCAGTACGCCGCCGCTGGCCTTGTCCGAAAACGGGGCAAAGTACAGCTCCAAGGTCTTGTCCGACACCATCATTTCCGCGTCGGCATAGTTGGGCCGCTGCAATGTCAAGATTTGGGCCAGCGGATACACGGAGCCGAACAGTTCGTCAAAGACTGTCTCCTTCGGAATGGAGCGCTGAAGCAGCTGGGTGGCGGCGGGGTTGCAGTGGATGAGTGTTCCGTCGTGGTCAAAGGCCACCACGCCGTCAGTCATGTGGAGAAACAGCGTGTCCAATTTGTTCCGCTCGTTTTCCACGGCGTTGAGGCTGTCCTGCAAAACGTCCGCCATGTGGTTGAACGTGCCGGTGAGAATGCCGATCTCGTCCGGAGACTCCACCGGCAGTTTGTTGCCAAAGTCGCCGCCCGCCAGACGTTCGGCACCCTCCGTCACCTTTTCGATGGGGCCGACAAGAGTTTTGCTCAGAAGATAGCTGAACAAAACCGAGATCAAAAGCCCGATCACCAGCGCCTGCATAATGATGGTGAACAGCTGGCTGTTCAGGCTGGAGACGGTGGCCCGGCTGTCCAGAATATAGATGATATAACCGTTTTCTCCGCCGGAGAGGGGAATGGCCACATCCATGTAGTCTGCGGTCAGATCACTTTTGTCGCCAACTTTCCCGTTGAGGGCGGAGAGGAGGTTGGGTGTGGCGGCCAGGGTTGTGTCGATCTCGTCGGATTTCACCAAAACCGCACCGGAGGAGCCGTCCAGAATATAGTAGTTCCGGGTGCGGTAGTCAATGCCCAGCTTGCCGGCGTTGGCGTCCAGAATATCCTGCATCTGGTTCGCGCCGTCAGCCACCTCAGCAGCGGACAAAAGGTCGGACATGAAGCTGGCGTTTTTGGCCAGAGCAACGCCGTCCGCCTCCACGTCGGAGCCGAACATGTCGTTCATCTGTTCACGAAAGCTGTCGATGTAAAAGCTGGAAACGTTGGTGGTCAAAAACGCGCCCACCACCGCCATCAGCGAGGTAATCAGAAGCAGCATGATGAGCATCAGCTTCATATGAAGACTTTTGAACACGGCTGACGCCTCTTTTCTCCGCAAATTCTGGGGCTGCGCCCACCAGCCGCGCCGCCGCGCGGTTTTTAAAAATGTACTCAAAGGAAAGGAGGAGCAGTTTCCCCCTTACGTTGAAAAGTAATACCCTGCGCCGCGCCGCGTAAGTATGTAACGCGGATTGGCAGGGTCCGTTTCAATTTTTTCCCGCAGACGCCGGACGGTCACATCCACGGTCCGGGCGTCGTCGCCCACGTACCCGTAGTTCCACACCTGTTCCATCAGGTCAATGCGGGCATATACCTTATTGGGATGGCTGGCAAGAAACGTTAAAAGCTCATATTCCCGCTGGGTCAGCTCGATCACGGTTCCGGCGCGGAAAACCTGATGGCTGTCCGTGTTGATGGAGAGATCCCCCGCCACAGTCATAGCCCCTTCCGCGGCGGAGGCCGCGGCGGGCGCACTCATAGCGGTGCGGCGAATGTTGGCTCTCACGCGGGCCACCAATTCCCGCATGGAAAAAGGCTTTGTGATGTAGTCATCCGCGCCGATCTCCAGCCCCAGCACTTTGTCGGTTTCCTCCTCGCGGGCCGTCAGAATCACCACAGGCACATGGTTGTGGCTCTCCCGCAGGGCACGGCACACGTCGAATCCGTTCATCTTCGGCAGCATTACGTCCAGCAGAATCAGATCCGGCTTTTCCTCCTGCGCTTTTTTCAAACCGTCTTCGCCGTCATAGGCCTCCAGCGTGGTGTAGCCCTCCCGCTGGAGATTGAAGCCCAGAATGTCTACGATATTTTTTTCGTCCTCAACGATTAAGACTGTTTTTCCCTGTTCCATGGAGTCTCCTTCCTCAGATCTCAAAGATTCAGCAGAATTTTCGTTTTCAGCACGGCGGCGATGGTTTTTCCGTCCTCAATCTCGCCCCGGACGCAGCGGTGAACCATCTCGTCGAAGGGAATGCGCTCCTGCACGAGGAATTCGTCCTCGTCGGGATGGGTGTTCTCCATATGGAGTCCTCGCGCCAGAAACAGATACAGTTCTTCGCCAAGACACCCCGGAGAGGGAATCAGCTTTCCCATGGGCGTAAAGGTGTCGGGAACCGCGCCGGTTTCCTCTTTCAGCTCCCGCAGTGCGCCTGACGCCGGGTCTTCGCCCGGCTCCAGCTTTCCCGCCGGAATCTCCAGCAGTGCCTTGTCAAACGCATAGCGGTACTGCGTCACAGTCAGCACGTTATTTTCGTCGTCCAGCGCCACGATGGCGACGCAGGGGCAGTGATCCACCACCTCGCGGACGGCGGCCTTTCCGTTGGGCAGCCGCACCTGATCCACATGGACATTCAAAATCTTCCCGGCGTAGATATCCTGCCGGGAAACAAGGGTTTCTTTTAAATTTTCATACACTTGCATATGCACCTGCAATTCTTTTATTTAGCGTCGCCTCTGCCGCGATTGTACCACAGGCGCGCGGCGCCGTTAATAGTCGCTCTGCGTTTATTATAACAAAGAACAGAAAAGATGACAATGTTTCTTTTACTTGAAGAATGGGCAGGATTATGTTAAAATACCAGCATCTGACACGGCGAAGCCCGGAAGGAGGCGCTTTCCACGGAGAAAAAGGGAATTAAGATCGCGGCGCAGAACCGCAAGGCGTACCACGACTACTTCGTGGAGGAAAAATACGAGGCGGGCATTGAACTGTTCGGCACGGAGGTGAAGTCCATCCGGGCCGGAACGCTGAATCTGAAGGACGCATGGTGCTCCATTCAAAGCGGCGAGCTGTTCGTCAACGGTATGCACATCTCCCCTTATGATAAAGGCAATATTTTCAACAAGGACCCGGAGCGGGTCCGCAGGCTCCTGATGCACAAAAAGGAAATCCGAAAGATGCAGGAGCTTGTCAAGCGTGACGGATACACGCTGGTACCCCTGTCCGTATATTTTAAGGACGCGAGGGTGAAGCTGGAGATCGGCGCGTGCAAAGGTAAAAAGAACTATGACAAGCGGGACTCCATCGCCAAGCGGGACGCGGAGCGGGAGATGGACCGTCACATGAAAGAGAGGAATCGGTAACAATGTCTGAAGTGAAAAATCCCATTGCAACCATTACGATGGAGAACGGCGCAGTGATGAAAGCCGAGCTGTACCCCGACAAGGCCCCCAACACGGTAAACAATTTTATTGCTCTGGCCAATTCCGGCTACTATGACAAATTGATCTTCCACCGCTGCATTCCCGGCTTTATGATTCAGGGCGGCTGCCCGCAGGGCACCGGCACCGGCGGTCCCGGTTATACCATCCACGGGGAGTTCTCCGGCAACGGCTTTGCGCAAAACGATCTTGTCCACACGCTGGGCGTTCTCTCCATGGCTCGGACCATGGCCCCTAACAGCGCCGGAAGCCAGTTCTTTGTCATGGTGGACGATGCACCCCATCTGGACGGACAGTACGCCGCCTTTGGCAAGGTGCTGGAGGGCGCAGACGAGGCCGTTCGTATCTCTGAGGTGAAGACGGATTTCAACGACAAGCCCAAAACGCCGGAGGTCATTGCCTCCATTCGCGTGGATACAATGGGTGTTGAGTACCCGGCACCGGAGAAAAAGGCCGAGCGGTAAGCGTGACCGCCCGATATTGATCGGAAGGAAGTGCCTTTTATGAAAATTGCGATTGTCACCGGTGCGTCTTCCGGCTTGGGTCAGGAATTCGCCCGCCAATTAGTGGCGGAGTATCCGGAGGTGGAGCAGCTTTGGTTGATTGCCCGGCGAAAGGATAAACTGGAAGAGGCGGCCGCGTCTTTGTCCCGGCCTGCGGTGTGTCTGGCACTGGATCTCTGCGATCCCATGAGCTTCACCGCGTTTCAGGAAAAACTCCTTTCGGAACAGCCGCAGGTACAGCTGCTGGTAAATAACGCGGGCTGCGGATATCTGGGCAATCTGGGCGAGACGGACACGATGCTGGAGACGCGTATGATTGACCTGAATCTGCGGGCGCTGACCGCCATCACGAACCTGACGATCCCCTATATTCCCCGGGGCGGGCGGATCATCAACGTGTCCTCCATTGCGGCGTTCTGCCCCAATGCCCGGATGACAGTCTATTCCGCCACAAAGGCATTCGTGTCCCACTTTACCGTGGGACTGAACGAGGAACTGCGCAAGAAGGGCGTTTCCGTCACCGCAGTCTGCCCCGGGCCCATGGCTACGGAGTTTTGCGATGTGGGAAACATCACTGGCAATTCCAAAATGTTTGAGATGCTGCCCTATTGCGATCAGGTCCGGGTGGCTCACGGAACCCTGCTGGCGGCAAAGCGCCGCCACACGATTTATACGCCCACGGTTTTTTATAAGGCTTTCCGCGTTTTGGCCAAGGTGACCCCGGTTAAGTTGATGGTCAAATTTACAAGAACATAATTTTTAAAAAAGTCACGGAATTGTAACACACTTCGGTGGAGAGGTGTGTTACAATTCCAGATAGCAAATCTCACCTCAACCCAAAATCGCCAATGCAACCACTTCCTGATTCAAAATAAATGTAGCGTGTTTGTTTTGAAAGAGGAGGGGCAGCGGAATGAACGAACTTTTCCAGAGGGCAAAGCGAGGGATATGGAGCTTGCTCCGACGATAGGGGGGTGTACCGGTTTCGACGGGGATATGGAGGCGAGACCAGCGGGCGGATGCGCCTGTCATCCTAAAAACGGGCAAATTATAAATTAAACAACAATAATACTGTTGCTTACGCTGCCTAACTAAAGGCAGCCGTCCGACCCGGAAGGACCGCGAGCCGGGAAGGGCGTCGTTTAGCGGTAAATGTGCGTACGCAAAGCTTTGCGCGTGCCATAAATTATGAAGCTCACCTGACCCGCCGGCGTGACGGCTTGCCGGCGGAGAGGGGAACGGGGAGAGTAAGACTCCCAAAATAACCGCCTGCGCCCGGAGAAAGTCTCGTTAAAGTGTTTTCGGACGGGAGTTCAACTCTCCCCACCTCCACCAAAAACACCCCTACAGCCGCAATGGCTGTAGGGGTGTTCTGCGTCTTGGATAACCCACCTGTTAACCCGTTCTTATTATTTTGCGGAGCTGATAACCTGTTTGAACGCGTCATCTATATACTGAGCTGCAAGTTCCATATCCCCTGCTTTTTGGTGACCATAGGTGCCTTCGGTGTCCATGTTCTCGCTGTGACCTATGACCATCTTCTTCAGCCCCTCCGGCATCTCGCAGTTGACGCTGACAAAGGTGTGGCGCATTTCGTATGGCGTGACCTGCTTTATTTTGTTGTATTCGCAGTATTTGTACCAGCGTTGCCGAAATCTCTTTTGAATAACAAAATCACCGTCAGTATCGGGGAACACGTACTTTGAAACAATGCCAAGCTGACGCAGTAGCTCTTTTTGAGCATCAAGCTCTTTTTGTGCCAGAGCACTTATTGAGATTGTCCGGATCGCATTGGAGTTTTTTCCGCCTGTTGTGTTCTGGGCGTCGTTGATAGAGCGTCGAACAGTGAGCTTTGAACCGGAGATATCACGCCATTGAAGGCCAGTGCGCTCACCCGGCCTGATTCCGGTCAGAACAGAAAAGCGATAGGCATGGATATGAATATCCGGTACAGCTTTGCCGTAACGCGAAGTCATGTCAGAAGAAAAGAGCGTCTTGATATCATCGGTGTCCACAATTTTTTTGTTTGGCCTCTTCGCCCCGTTGGGAATATTCAGGTCTTCTGGATGCATGATAGTGACTTTTTCCTTACGACAGTATTTCATAAATGCAGAGATCGTTGCCCGGATGTTAGAGAGCGTTTTCCACGCGAGAGGTTTTTTGCCAGATTTATATGCCCGGTCTATGATACGCTGCAAGTCATTCTCGGTCAGCCGTCCAATGCGCTTAGCTCCGATTACAGGCTTCATATAGCGTTCAATATAGTTGCCAATTTGCCTGCAGTTTTCGTATGCAGAAATGCTCTTTACGCGATCATAGTACTGATCCAGCAACACAGAGACTTTTGTGTTTTCGCCAATGGTCACAGCCTCGAGCCATTTGTCAGCGGCACGCTCGGCTGCGACTTTGCCCTTTTTTCCGAGCGTGGATGATGTAAAGGTGCGGCGGGTGCCGTCAGACTGTACCTTAATCTGCCAGCGGCTATATTTTTCCAGCCATACAGCCTCATTTTTTCGCTCACTCACTTGCAAAATCCTCCAAATCTGTTAAGATAAGAGGGCAGACGGCCTACAAAGCATCTGCCCTCGTCCCGCCTCTGGTGTTAGCGCACCGGAGGCGGGATTTTTTTATTCCGCTTTCTTTAGGTCGTTGATCTGTGTGGTGTGCATTCGGATGATATCTTTCAAGAATGCGATCTCCTCGCGCATTGCGTCCATTTCGCTGCGGGTTACCAACTTTGCGTTGATGGATGTGATTCCTTCTGCGATCGCTTGAATTTGCGGAAGAACCATGTTTTCCTGCGTGACCTCGACCTTGGCGACGCGGCCTTTGAGGTCAGAAACGTCATCTTTCAGGCAGGAGACGTCCATTGCCAGATTTCCCAGTATTTCACCCTGCTTCTCCAATAGGGATAAAATCTTTTCTTCGTTGTTCATAATCGAATCTCCTTTAATTTTTAACGTCTTCCGGCAGATAGGTCTTCTTTGTATTGCTTAGCGTAAGCTTTCGCGTAATCGCCCAGTGAATCAAGACTTTGAAACAGGGCGATCCTGTTGGATGGATGCGCGAAAAGAACGTCTGGTAGGCGATGCTGCTCTCCTTGAATAGCTGGCGTCTTCAACCTCAATTTTGCAGAACAGCTCATTGTAGTTTTGAACGTTTTTTGCGATTGCTGTAAAGGGACAACATTAAATCTGCCATTTTATCAGCCTCTTCTTGCGTAAATTCTGTTACGCCCTCTTCAAAAGTGATGTGGAACTGGCGCATTCCGGTTCGTTCACCAATGTATCTGTATAATTCGTCAATGTTCATATATTTACCTTCCTGCTGTTTCAATCAAACAGATTTCTTCATTGATTCGATTATCTCGCAGTCCCATAAGAAAATACCAGCCTCTTCGGCGAGTATCTTTGCAGCATGCGTAAACACGCTGTTTGTGGCAACCACGCCTACATGTGCACCGTAATGAATTTTTGCTCCACACACTTGCTGCACGGCATCGATTCCGACCATGGAAGTATAGTACTTGCACTGCACAACATACTTGACGCCTTCTTTCTCGGCGGTAATATCTCCGCCGTAGTCCCCACTCTTGGGAGTAACAACAACCTTTTTAAATCCGTTCGCAGCAAGTACCTTAGAAAACTCATTTTCGAACTCGAAGCCGTCATGCGCTGGTGTAGAATTGTGCGCCTTGAATTTTTCTGCGTCCTTTTGTATCTCTGCGAAAATTGAGCTTTCTTTTGCATCAAAACGCTTTGCATAGTCAATTACGCGGTATTCTGTATCAAGGAGTGCTTTTGAGTATTCGTGGGCACTATTGGACGCCGACTTAATTTTATCGAGTGATGCGCGTTCGTGCGTTTCAATTTGAGCCTCTCTATTTTTTAGGCGTTCGCTATATTGTTGCAGAATAATGCGGTACTTTTGCAAGTCGGATATGTGCTGCACAGTCTTCGAGCCAGCACAAGAATCTGTGGGTTCATTCTGGCGTTCTTTAGGTGTAGATGGGGCGTTCTTGTAGAATTCCTCATAATCTCCTCGCAGACTGAACGGGAAATTTTTTAAACTGTCCAATAATCCCATTGCAACACGCTCTTTTCCATAAAGTTACTGTTCTTTGGCGGTGCGGCTACATCGGCAAATAATCTTTGCAGTCCAGATTACCGTAGACGTGCAAGCAGACAGCTTTGCGTGCGAAATCCTCTGTCACTCCGAAACGCTCTGCGAGAGCGTAGTATGTATCACATCCGTCCGCTATGGCCTCGTCTAATTCATCTGGCGGTATTAGCCTTTGAATAGCCCATTTATCAGCCTTGTTTTCGTGCATCTGAACTATATCACAGGTTGCGTATTTATTATAAAATGCTCCACGTTCGCAGTGCCCAAGTTCGTGCGCCATGCACTCAGTTTCCATCGCTATGCCATCCATCTTCCACGGGTCTATTGCGATAGCACAACTTCCATCCGGAAGCAAAACCGACAAAGATGGAGATTCCTGCATGGAGAACCAGTCAACATCAATTTTTTTACTTTCTGCGTATTCATATAAGGAAACGAGATTATTTCCCATTCTCCTGTTGCTTCCTCCTTTGCGCAATCTTAAAGCGGAAATAGTCCTGTGCATCCTGCCACATCGCGTCGCGGTCTTCCTTCGTCAATGTAGGGTCAGCACCATTAAAGAATGCGGCCTTAATATCTTCCTCTTGAATACCCTTGCCAGATTCGGCAGGGGTATTTTCTTTTTCTTTGCCGGTCAAAAGGTAGTCAACAGATACGCCGAAGTAGTTTGCAATTTTATTTGCCGTTTCTGCGCTCACGCCTTTTTTTCTACCCATTTTTAGATCCGTCATTAGTCCACGGCTGATTCCTAAGTCATTACACATTTTCCCGGGTTTCGTTTCATTTAACGCGCAGAGCTCTGAAATGGTTTCATACAATGTACCCATACAAGTACCTCCGATTTTGTGCAAGCAAACAAAAGTACTTAATTAAATACATAAGTACTTGACTTGTACACGAACAAGTACTAGTATAAATACATCAACAGTACTCGTTCGTGTGCTTATTGATTGGTGGTACATTCATATTAGTACATTTACGCGTACTTGTCAATCGCATTATATAGGAGGTGAACTATACCAATGGCACAACTTACTGCATATGGGAAGGAAGTCAAGAAGCGTCTGATCGATATCGGGCAGCCGCAGGAGTGGCTTATCGGTCAGGTAAAAGAAAAGACGGGTCTTTTCTGTGATGCCGGGTATCTTTACAAGATTTTCACAGGTGAGCGCAATGCCCCGACCATCGTGGCCGCCATCAGCGAAATTTTGGATATTAAGGAGAGAAATTGATGTATCGATACTTAGCTGGCCGCTTGAAGCAGCTTGGCTATCACCAGTACGACCTCGAAAGCATTCTTGGCATCAAAGCCCCTGCCGTTAGTTGCAGGTTTACCGGGCGCGTACCTTGGACAATCGACGAGATGTACAAGCTACTGGAAGTATGCCAAGCACCGCCAGAAGACCTGCACATCTACTTCCCAAAAGGAGGAAACCAATGAGCCAGAAATCTGAAAAAATTCACTGCCATTTGGAGCGGCAGGACGACGAGCTGAGATATCAGGGGCAAAGGATTGACGCTCTTGAAATCAAAATCGCCACCGACTACGCCGCCGCAAGCCGCAAGGCTCGGGACCGGGTGCGGCAGGCCGAGAACACCGCCCGGAAGTGGCGCTGCTGCACATGGCTGGCTGTCATTTCGCTGATGCTGTGTGTGGCGCTGTGCCTGACAATCAAAGTCAAGGCGGACGCGAACAAGCCCGATACCGGAATCACGGCATCGGAACCGCAGGAGGACTACGAAAATACCAGCATCGAAGCCGCCTTGCTGGAAAAAGCCAACGTCATTGAGGACTGCACGGTCACTTGGTACACAGAGGCTACCTGCGGCAAGAAGCCCGGAGACCCGGCATACGGAATCACCCGCAGTGGTATGCCAGTGGTTGAGCATCTTACCTGCGCCGTTGATCCCGATGTTATCCCGCTGTACTCTGACGTGTTTGTTCAGTATGCGGACGGAACTATCGAACAGCTATGGGCGACAGACACCGGCGTGACCGGGAATGCGGTTGATATTTACACGCCTGATTACGACTACGCCATCCAGTGCGGGCGGCAGAGCTTGACCGTGTGGTGGGTGGGGCCATGAACGCCAATAACCGCCGCCACTTCACCACCCTTCTGCCGTGCCGCTGCGGTATGGAGCCGATGCGCGTCTACTGCGACGCGACAGGCCTATATGCCGTCAAATGCGACTGTGGGCGGCATACGAAAGGATTTACCACGATTGCAGGTGCAAGTAGAAGCTGGAACAGTATGAATAAAAAAGCGCCGCCCCCGGTGTGCAAGACCGAGGACGGCGTAGGAAAATGAGATTACGCCCATTATCGGGCAGAAAGCGAGATTTGTCAAGATGAAAGATACTGGGATGATTCGGAATATCGACCCGCTGGGGCGTGTTGTTATTCCGAAGGAACTGCGGAAGAACCTCGAAATTGAAAAATGCGATCCCATCGAAATCTTCACAGACGGTTCAAAAATCGTTTTACAGAAGCATCAGCCAGGGTGCATTTTCTGCGGTGAAATTACTGAAAACGTGTTTAAGGGCAAGTATGTTTGCTCCGCGTGCGCAAAGGCGGTGTCAAGATGAAGACCACTAAAATCATGATCAAAAATCTATTTGGCATCAAAGAAGCCACCTTGGATGGAAAGTCTGTGGAGATCTCCGGCCCCAAGGGCAGCGGAAAAACCTCCGTTCTGGACTCCATCCGCTACGCGCTCACGAACCGTTCCGACCGGGATTACATCATCCACCAGGGCGCCGACGAAGGCGAGATCATCATTGAAACAGATTCTGGCCTTACTATCGACCGAAAAGCCCGCACCACCAAGGCGGACTCTGTAAAGGTCAGGGACGGAAATATGCTGCAGACACGGCCGGCCGAGTTTCTAAACGGCATTTTCACGCCGCTGCAGCTGAACCCGGTGGAGTTTACGCAACTCAGCCGGCAGGAGAAAAACAGAGTCATTCTCTCTCTCATTGAATTTCCCTGGGACACCAATTGGATTCGGGAGCAGTTCGGAGAGATTCCACAGGGTGTCGATTATTCCAAGCATATTCTTGAGGTTCTGGCTCAGATTCAGGCTGAGAATGGAACCTATTTTCAGAGCCGCCAGAACCTGAACCGGGATATCCGGAACAAGATGGCGTTCATTGCTGATATTTCCAAGGACATTCCGGATCACTACGATTTTGAGAAGTGGAATACCTATCCCACCGGTGAGAAGTACCGGGAGCTTGCCAAGCTAAAAGAAAGCAATAGCGTGATTGAGCGAGCAAAGGCATTCCGCTCCAGCTATGAATCCAAACTCCGCGGTATCCAGGGCGAGCATGACATGGCCGTGGCTGCCATCGACAAGGATATTTCCAGAGAGCGAGAAAACCTTACCGGTACAATCGAACGGCTGCGGGCGGAGATCAAGGCCGCCGAGGATAAACTTGGCGGTCTGGAGCAGCGCCGTGATGAGCGGGTTGCTGTTGAGGACTCTAAGCTTGAGGCCTCACGTGCCAAGCTGGAAAAAGACGTCGGTGTTGCAGATGAATATTCTGGACGGGAGCCAGTGGATACCACTGCGCTGCAGGAGGAGATTGACGCCGCGGAAGCCATGCAAAAGCACCTCAATGAGTATAAGCGCATGGTTGGGATGCAAGATGAGACTGATGCGCTTCAGGCAGAGGCAGATGAGCTGACTCGCAAAATTGAACTTGCCCGGGAGCTTCCCGCGCAGATTCTGGCCAAGGCCACCATCCCTGTTGCCGGTTTGACGGTGGAGGACGGTATACCACTGATTAATGGTCTGCCTATCAGCAACCTGTCTGATGGCGAACTTTTGGAGCTGTGTGTTGATATCACCGTCAGCAAGCCCGGACAGTTGGGCATCATCCTGGTCGACGGCGCTGAACGCCTGGACAAGGATAGCCGGAAGCGCCTGTACGATAAGTGCAAGGCCAAGGGCCTACAGCTGATTGCCACCCGTGTCACCGATTCTGAAGAACTGGAGGTTACTGAGCTGTGACCCCTTCAGAAAACATAAAGCACGAGGCCGCTGAGATCACCGGCCGCCTCGGCTATTACATTCCTCCGTATCGTCTATCTTCCCTGATGAAGACGGCGCAAAGAATCACGGATCTATTGACACGAAGCGATGTCTGTATGTCCTACGCAGAATGCCAGATTATTCTGACCATTGTGAATGGGGCAATCGACACCGCCACGGGAAAGGATGAAAACTCATGAGCGAACAGAAGACCCATTGGAAAAAGGTCGTTTCAGATCCCAACTTCATCGGCGAGGGCGATTTTCAGGAAGGTGAGGAGAAAGTTCTCACCATTGACCATGTTGTTGCAGCGGAAACGGTAACGACCGCCGAGGGAAAGTCCAAGAAGGCCGTAGTCCACTGGAAAGAACCAGGCATCAAGCCGATGATCCTGAATGTGGCCCGCTCCAAGAACATTGAGAAGGTTTCTGGCAGCGGCTATTTTGAGGACTGGCCTGGAGTGAAAATCCAGCTTTACATTGAACATGGCATTAAGGCCTTCGGCGAGGTTGTATCTGCTGTGCGTGTCCGCCCTTTTAAGCCCCGCATCCAGCAGCAGGCCCCCATTCCTCCCTGCACGGACTGCGGGAAGGAGATTGCTCCATATATGGGCAAAAGCGCGGCATACATGGCGGCTTATACATTGAAACACTTCGAAGCCCCTCTGTGTGCAGACTGTGTCAAAAAACGGAAGGCCGCGGAACAAGCGCCTGCTGTGGATTCGGAGCCGCCGGAAGAAACGGATCCTGTGGCGGAGGAGTTCCCGGCGGCTGATCCTGAAACTGGGGAGGTTCTGTGATGGTGCTGACATCTGAAAACTATTTTTCCCCTGAGATGCAGATGGCCTACATGGGTTCTTCACAGTTCAAGGCATTCCAAAAATGCGAGGCTGCGGCGCTGGCAGAGATCAGAGGCGAGTATGTTAGGCCATCTACGACGGCCCTGCTGGTTGGCTCCTACGTGGACGCGCACTTTGAGGGGACGCTTCCGCTGTTCAAAGCGCAGCACCCCGAGTTATTCAAGCGGGACGGCGGGCTAAAAGCTGATTATATTCAGGCGCAGAGCATCATCGACCGCATGGAGTCCGACCGGCTGTATTCGCTGCTGATGTCTGGGAAAAAGCAAGTCATCAAGACCGGAATCATTGCAGGTGTTCCGTTCAAAATCAAAATTGATAGCCTGTTGGATGCCGACACCTGCCAGCAGATTGTGAGTGAGTTTCCGCAGGCCGCTGCGGCACTTGGATTCTGCGACGGGGCTATTGTGGATCAGAAGGTTATGAGTGATATGCAGGACGTTTGGAGCGATGAGGATCACCGCCGTGTATCGTTTGTTGAGGCATGGGGCTATGACATTCAGGGAGCCATCTATCAGGCCGTGGAGGGCAATATGCTGCCGTTTGTGCTGGCGGTCGGAACCAAAGAGGACTCACCAGATCTTGCGGCCCTGTTCATTTCCGACGCCGATCTTTCCGCGAAGCTGGCGGAAATTGAGGATGCTGCACCGCGGTATCAGGCCATCAAAGAAGGCAGGATCCCTCCGCGTCGATGCGAGCATTGTGCCTACTGCCGCATGACCAAACACCTGAGTGGGATCATCAATTATAAGGAGCTGTCTGAGGATGCTGAATAAAATCGCCCTCATGGGTCGTCTCACCCGGGACCCCGAACTGCGTCGCACCGGAAGCGGCACTGCCGTTACATCGTTTACCTTGGCTGTTGACCGGAACTTCAAGTCTCAGAGCGGCGAGAAGGAAACGGATTTCATTGATATTGTCGCTTGGCGCACCACAGCCGAATTTGTCAGCAAGTACTTCACCAAGGGCCGCATGGCCATTGTGGAAGGCCGCTTACAGCTTCGCGACTGGACCGACAAAGAGGGCGGAAAGCGCCGCTCTGCGGAGGTCGTGGCCGACAATGTGTACTTTGGGGACTCAAAAAAGGACGGAAACGCCCCAAGTGGATCCGACTTCCATCCCGCCGGTGTTCCGGTGGACGTTCGTGCTGATGATTTCCAAGAGATAGAAGACGATGGCGAACTCCCATTCTGATGCCGCTGCAGTCAAGGAGCGCCTAACAATGCAGGAGGTCGCAGAACTGTATGGCTTTCTGCCAAACCGCGCCGGGTTCATTCAGTGCCCATTTCACAGCGGGGACAAGCACGGCAGCCTTAAAATCTACCCGGGCGCCGGCGGATGGCACTGCTTTGGCTGCGGCGCTGGTGGCAGCGTGATTGATTTTGTGGCACGTTTGTTTGATATCGGTTTTTCGAACGCTTGCGATAAACTCAATGCCGACTTTTCTCTGGGGCTTACCGGGAAAATTCCTAGCAGGGCGGAGAAATCTGCTCTGCTAGAATCCCGGCGGCGCGAAGCGGCTAGAAAGGCTGCTGCCGATGCGGAATATAAGCGACAGGCAGCCAGATACCGCTATTACAGGGATGTCGCTGAAAACGCAGACCCTCAGAGCAACTTGTTTGCCGAGGCCGTAAAGGCGCTTGACCCGCTGGAATACTGGCTGGATGAAAATTTAGGAAGGTGATTGCGTGGGTGATTGGAAATTTGAAAAAGAAGATTTCCTTACAACAACCCCCTATGAAGAACTTTATAAAACGGCAAAGAACCCATTTGTTCACGCCGCAATGATGGAGGAGTTGACCGCCTACGCAAAATCGCAGGGGTTCCAGGCATTTAAGGGAATGTACAAACAATACGTTGCGGGTCTAAAGGCACAGAACGATACGGTCTATATCAACAATGTCACAGAGTTTTCAAATCAGCCGATCCAGTTGGATGCCGGGGACTGGACGGCGGACGATTCTGGTGTCAGCCGAAAAAATGGGTACGGCGTGGAAATTGCCTGCCCTCATCCAATTCTCCCGGCTGAGCGCTTGGTGAACATTGACACTGGCGAGGAAAAGCTGCAGCTGTCATTCCGGAAAGGATCTATTTGGAGGAAAATCATTGTCGAAAAATCCGTCTTGGCCAACGCCAACAAGGTCACGGAGTTATCTGGTATCGGTGTGGCTGTCACCAGCCAGAATGCTAGATCGTTCGTGGAGTACATCTCCGATCTAGAGAACCTGAATTACAATCTGATTCCCGAAAAGAAGAGCATCGGCCGGTTTGGATACATACCAGATGAGGGATTTTCCCCATTCGTGGACGGTCTGATTTTTGACGGAGATGCTAACTTTAAGGCTATGTTTCAAACGGTCCGACACCACGGATCTGAGAGCAAATGGATGGAAGTTGCGTCGCAAGTGCGAACAATGTCCGCCACAGCAAGGATCATCCTGGCCGCCAGTTTCGCATCAGTTCTGTTGGAGCCGCTCAACTGCCTGCCGTTTTTTGTTCACCTTTGGGGTGTGGATTCTGGCACCGGTAAGACGGTCGCTTTGATGGTGGCCGCCAGCGTGTGGGGTGATCCGGCGGTCGGAGCCTATGTCAAGACCTTCGACGGTACGGTCGTCGGCATGGAAAAGACGGCAGCCTTCCTAAATAATCTTCCGCTCTGCCTTGACGAGCTTCAGCTTTCCAAGGACAGCCGAGGACGCAGTAACTTTGATGTCTACAAACTTGCACAGGGTGTGGGCAGAACCCGTGGAAATAAGGCTGGAGGCGTTGATTTAACGCCCACCTGGCGTCTGTGTATCTTGACCACGGGTGAGAGCCCTCTGACGGCCCAGAATGCTGGAGCGGGGGCCGTAAACCGCGTAATCGACATTGAGTGCAAATCCTCTCACGCAGTCATTCAAGACGGAATGAGAGTGTCCGGAGTAGTGAAGCGCAATTTCGGATTTGCGGGCAAAAAATTTGTTGAGGAGCTTTACAAGCCCGGCGTGATCGAAGAGGTCACAGAGCGATACCGAGAGTTGTTTCGAGATCTTTCTGATAGAGATACAACCGAGAAGCAGGCTATAGCAGCTGCGTCCATTGTGCTGGCTGATGAGCTGGCCTGCAGGTGGGTGTTCCATGGAACAGAGCATCCAATCACTGTCGCGGAGATCTCTGAATTTCTTGCCAGCAAGGCCGCGGTCAGTGCTGGCGACAGGGGATATAAGTTCTTGTGCGACTGGGTCACGCAGAACAGCAATAAACTCTGCGGAAGATCAGAGAATATCGAAGTGCTCGGTGCCATCGAAGATAACCGGGCCTATATCATTCGCGGCGTTTTCGAACGCATCCTTCAGGATGAGGGATATTCCACCGCCGCAATGATCAGCTATCTCAAGGCCGAGCATCTCATCGAGACACGCGGGAGAGCGAACACAAAAGGCAAACGCATCAACGGAATTCCTACGGAATGCTTCTGTCTGAAGCTTCCGATGGTTGATATGGAAGACGAACCGAATGATGAATTGCCGCTTTGACTGTGGAATTTGTGGAACTCCGTGGAACAACGTGTTCCACGCCGTTTACTCTTAGAGCCGCAATGGTTGCAAGGAATGAAAAACTGACCGTGGAACTGTGGAACAAAAAATACATCGCTATATAGGAAATAAAAAATATCCGCTTTATATGGTATATGTGTGCTCGCGCGTAGGAACTTTGAAAAAATGTTCCACAGTTCCACACCTAACGTAAAACCACTGTGGCGCAATGCTTTGAACCGTGGAACAACGTGTTCCACGCCGTTCCACATGTTCCACGTTTTTTGGAGGAAATATGAACCTGAGAGATTATCAAACCGAGGCTATTAAAGCCATTGAGACGCAGCCGCCCGGCGCGTATCTTGAGCAAATGGCAACCGGTCTTGGTAAAACAGTTACTTTTGCCAACATCCCGCGGCATGGAAATCGGATGTTGATTCTCAGCCACCGGGAGGAGCTGGTGGAGCAGCCCCGAAAATACTTTGACTGCTCCTATGGCGTCGAGCGTGCCAGCTCTCACAGCAACGGCGAAGAAGTCGTGAGCGCATCGGTTCAGTCCATGTTCCGCCGGCTGGATCGGTTTGATCCGACTGAGTTCGGACTGATTATCTGCGATGAAGCGCACCACGCCGCAGCCAATACTTACCGCACAATCTTTGATTACTTTAAGCCTGAAAAGCTGATCGGTTTCACAGCGACGCCGAACCGCGGCGATAAGGTCCGTCTGGATAATGTGTTTTCCAAAATCATTTTCCAGCGAGATTTGAAATGGGGAATCCGAAATGGCTGGCTTTGCAATATCACCTGCCGGCGCGTGGATATCGGATTTGACTTGTCCGCTGTACATACCCGGCAGGGTGAGATTATGCCCCAGGTGAACTGGACGAGGCCATGGAGGGGACCGCAGATGCGATAGCTCAGGCCTATCGAGATTTGGCACACGGCGCCACGCTGATCTTCGCCGTGTCTGTGCACCAGTGTGAGGAGATCGCCAACAGAATCCAGGGGGCTGTGGTGGTGACTGGTAACACGAAAAACCGCAAGGCCATCATCGACGATTTCACTGCCGGTAAGATTCCCTGCATTGTCAACTGCATGGTCTTTACCGAGGGAACGGATATTCCACGCGTCGAGACGGTCATTGTGGCACGTCCCACGCAGTCTGAGGCGCTGTATGCGCAGATGGTAGGGCGCGGTTTACGGCTCTACCCCGGGAAGGAAAAGCTGCTGCTGATCGACTGTGTTGGTATTACCGGCCGAAAGAGCCTCTGCACGGCACCCTCTCTGCTGGGAATCGACATGGAGAATGTGCCAGCCAGAAAGCAGGATGAGATCGAGGGGGATCTGTTTGAACTGCCGATCAAGATTGCATCTGCGTCCGATACCCCGGAGAGCTGGATTAAGAACATTCAGATCGTTGACCTCTGGGCGCAGGAACAGCAATATCAGACCCACGATGTCAACTGGTTTAAGATGCCGGACGGGTCCATGGTTTGTTCCTTACTGAACAGGCAAAAGCTCACTATCCCGTGCCCGGACAGTCTGGGCATGGTTAACATGGCAGATGGAAGCCGCATCGGTATGCAGGAGGCGTTTGATCGGGCATATCTCAAGCTGAAAAACATCTACCCGCAGCAGGCGTATATCTGGGATTTGAACGCTGTCCGTTCCTGGGGAAAACGTCCGGCATCGGACAAGCAGATGAAGATTATTCAGCACCGCTGCAAAGGATTTGACGCCACCGGCCTCACAAAGATGCAGGCCAGTCAGATTCTGAACCGGATTATGAACGGAGGAAAAGCATCGTGAAGCTGAAGATTTCAAAACCCGATGACCGCGATGCAGTCATTGTGATCCTTGCCAGAAATGGATATACCGTCCGTCAGGGTCGCGAGAAAAAGCCCGGGGACAAAGCGCCAACATCGTTTGTGGAGGTGGTTAGAGATGGCGAGTGAAGCCCAGCACCAAGCCGCAGTAATCAAATGGTCGCAGCAGCCGTCCATCCGCAGCCAGTGGCCGGAGCTGGCACTGCTGTTCCATATCAAAAATGAAACGATTGCCGATGCGAAGCAGATTGCCATAGATAAACGACAGGGCGTCAAGAAGGGTGTTCCTGACCTGTGCCTACCAATTCCACGCGGGCGGTTCCACTCTCTGTATATCGAACTCAAAACTGAATCAGGACGTCTTTCTGAAGAACAGCGCTGGTGGGGAGAATGCCTAACCGCTCAGGGAAACTTCTGGGAATGCTGCCATGGCTGGGAGTCGGCGGTTTCAGTTTTGGAATGGTATCTATCGCTTTCGGAGGGCAATAAAGATGAATGAAATATGGAAGCCCATTCCCGGATACGAGGGGGATTACGAAGTTAGTTCGTATGGAAAAGTGAAAAGTCTAAAGTATGGGAAGGAACGAATCCTGTATCAGGAAATTCTCACCGGAGGATATGCCTATGTCAAATTATGTAGGCAGAACAGAAAAAAGCAATTTCGAGTTCACAGGCTTGTGGCTATGGCATTTATTCAAAATCCAAATCCCACGCTGCTTCTGGAGGTCAACCACAAAGATGAAAACGTCTCTAATAATCATGTTGATAATTTAGAGTGGATAAGTCCTTCTAAAAACAAGTCCTTTGGGACGAGAAATGTTAGAATCTCGGATTCCAAGAAAAAAACAATAGAAAAATTAGATCCAAAGTCAGGAAATGTTGTTGGAAGCTTTTTGGGGGCTGTGGCTGCGGCGAAATCCTGCGGATTGCATTCTGCATCGAGCATTAGAAAATGTTGCCGCGGAGCGGTTCGCTTTTGTGACGGATATGAGTGGAGGTATGCGGAAAATGGCTGAATTTGCGTTGCCGTATGAAAAGGCTGCCATGCGCGGTGACCCGATGCCGGACGATCTGTGCATCTACGATCAGGCGGCGTTTCAGGCGCTGCGATGCCTGTACAAGTCCTTCCGGGATAAAGTGCTTGACCGCGATTCTGCGGCGGTAGAGAAGAAAAAAATTCTGAAAGCGCTAGACGACGCGACAAAACAAGCAATTTTTCAGGACAATCTTGCATTTCACCAGTCCGAGGTAAACCGGCTGACGGAATCGGCAAAAGCCGCTGTGCGGAAAGACCCGACGCCGGAGAATGCCTTGCAGTTGGTGCGGGTTCTGGATGGGATGGTTAAGGAGGGCATGGATGATAAAAATCAATAAATCACCCTGCGTTGGGTGCAAAAGAAGAAAAACGCCATGCGCAGGGTTCGGATGTCTGGAATTCAAAAAATGGGTGCATAAATCATGGCCTGTTGTGGTTAGGGGTATGAGAAGGGCGCAGTGGAGTAGGCGTGTTCCGCCGGTCGAAAAAGAACCCCCGATCAGAGACAAAACAGGCGGAGGCAGAAAGGCGCGCCGTGTTGTTTCAATTGGGGACAACGGGGAAGAGACTACATACGAATCGGTTCCAATTGCATCTAAGCAACTTCATGTGGCAACTAGCCTAATCTACAACGCCATAAACGGAAAGGCGCAAACAGCCGGCGGTTACCGGTGGAGGTATGACGATGGAAAATGAAAAGCTGATTGCGGCGCTGCGGTATTGCGATGCCGTTGTCAATGACACGGTAAATACGGGGAGTTGCAATTTCTGCCCGTACAGAGATCATTGCAGCGATTTGGACAATGAAGCCGCCGACGCGTTGGAACGCCTGACCGCCGAAAGCGCCGAAAAAGACGCGGAAATTAAGCGGCTGAAAGAGCAAGTGCAGTATAATCATGACTGCTATTTTTCAGAGTTTGCGGAGAAAAATCGCCTGCAAGCGGAACTGGATGCGGCGGTGGAGGATATAGAAAAAATGATGAGGATTTGCGAGAAGGGGTCTTGTCATTTTTGTGCTGATGGTGATTGCACAAATTCTCCAATGTGCACACCAAAATGGCGCGGCCCTCAGG
>NZ_DF158899.1:209116-223692 GCF_000307265.1 Oscillibacter ruminantium GH1 | reverse complement strand
TATCAACGCTTTCCTCGGTACTGACTTTTCGCAGGAAGATATGACAGAAATTTATACGTACCTTGGCAACCGATGCAACCACGAAAAAACACTGCGTTTTATTCGGTCAGGATACGATATGTCAGCACTTGCAAAGGAGGCCCCCAATGAGTGAATTGAAGCCGTGCCCGTGCTGCGACGCGGATAACCCGTTTAAGAGAGCAATCCCAGAAGTCGGAATCCCATCGGGAGATAGCGGATACCGCGTGACAATCAAGTGCCGTGACTGCGGTTGCTCAATAACACGCTGGGCGTTGAAAAAAGCATGGGCTATCGAATCTGCCGAAGCCGCCTGGAACCGCCGCGCCCAGCCCGACAACGCTCCCCTTACCCTCGACGAGCTGCGGGGGATGGACGGGGAGCCGGTGTATATTGTTGGGCGGCTTTACGGAGGGTGGACGGTGCCTTGGCGTAACGCAGCAAAGTATATCGCCAGATGCCCCGATGAAGCGAATATCAGCCATTACCCGAAAGACTACGGCAAAACGTGGCTCGCCTACCGCACCAAACCGGAGCCGCCGGAACGTTCATAAAAAAGCAGCCCCATTTCTGAGGCTGCCAAAAGGAAAGAGGAGGTCTGCATATTTTTTTGGAGACTAGAACCCATGGATTATGGAGCTGCGGCTATGCTGATTGCCGCACGTTATAGTATATGCGAGAAGACGCAGGAGGTGCACGATTGAGCAGAAAACCAGTTTTACCGTATGACGTTCGGCAGGAATGCCTTTGGATAGTTCGTGGTTACGAGCGCCGGGTGAAAGCGTACCATGAGGCGCGACGGGAGATTATAGACGGTACGGCCTGCAACTTCACGGATACAAAAGCCACAAAGGATAAGCCAAGCATTCGGTCGTTCATGCCGCATTCTGGAGGAGACGGGCGACCGGCAGAGAGCAAAATGGAACAGTTGGCCGCTATTGAGGACTGGCCAGAGACGCAGCGGATGAGGGCGGTAGAGCAAGCGAAGCTACATATCGGACTGGATATCCAGAATGATGAATTGCGGCAAAGGCTGGCGGAAGGGATTCTGCTGAACTGTGAGAGCCACAAAAGATATCCGTATATGCTTTTAAACCTTCCGGGAGTCAGCGAACACGGATTTAAGCGAAGGAAGGAAAAATTTCTGATAGAAATCGCGGAATTTCTTGGCATACTTTGAAAAATGGGCCACGAACCACTTTTAAAAGGCGTAATATGTCAGTATGGGAATCCGATGGGAGCCGTCTGAAACACGGCGGCTCCCGCTACATGCAGAGCAGCCAACAGGCTATGTGGGTCAACACCACGGCTTTGCATCATACTCCTTCATCACCTCGGTCTGTTGTCCCGAATATAATGGGGCGGAAGGTGGGGATGAAATTGTTTTCTAAAATAACAAATCCAGAAATCTTCATCTACGATGGAGAGACAGGCGAACCTATATCTCAGACACAGTTCAGTCTATCCCTTGAAGCAGAGCGGGCATTACTCGATCTGGTAAATTACAATATAATCCCGCCAAGGCTTTTGCTGCTCGATCTGAAATTCAAACCCGCACAGAACTACATTCCGCCGTCGCTGAGCGGACCGGTTAAGCGCATAGGGGTCATTAAGGGGCTGTTTACGGACGCTTACTCCGGAGAACTGATACCAGTGGAAATACGCATCAGATACGACGCAAGAGCTAGGGGAAATCTTCAAGGAGGAGCGTACTTTTTTGACAGCGTAGAATATAGCAACATAGAATTAGAGGAAGTCATCTATTAACAAGACAGCCGTCCTTCTGGGCGACTGTCTTGTTTGCGGTCACAAGTGGGTATAGTCCGTGCTGATGTATGTAGGCAGGGGTGGGAGCCAAGTGATGGGTATTTTCGGACAAGAGAGGTGAGTTCTTTGTGGCGAAAGGTAAATATCAGGAATGGCTTGAGCCTGACGGACTTACCCGGCTGGAAGGCTGGGCGCGGGATGGCCTGACTGACGAGCAAATAGCGCACAACTGTGGAATTACAACGACGACGCTGTACGATTGGAAGAACAAGTATCCTGCCATTTCTGAGGCCCTAAAAAGGGGCAAGGATGTTATTGACATTGAGGTGGAGAATGCCCTGCTGAAACGGGCGCTCGGTTACCGATACGATGAGGTGACGCGCGAAAAGACTACCGACAAGGAAACGGGATTCTCCTGCTTGACGGTTACGAAGAGAGTCACAAAAGAAGTTCTTCCCGACACCACGGCTCAGATCTTTTGGCTAAAGAATCGGCGGCCAGACAAGTGGCGCGATAGGATTGAGACCGTTTCTGCCGGTGCACAGTCTGCCGAGGACGACCCCATTACCAAATCCCTGAAGGAGGCTGCCGATGCTGTCAAAAAAGCAGACTGACATTCTCCACTGGCCTTACACGGGCCGCACGGCTCTGATCTGTGACGGGGCGGTCCGGTCCGGAAAAACCTCCATAATGTCCTTGTCGTTCATTCTGTGGGCGATGGGGAATTTTAATAACTGCAATTTCGGCTTGAGCGGAAAAACCGTCGGCTCGGCAGAGCGCAATATCATTCAGCCGCTGCTGAGTATCACCTACCTGCGCCAGAATTTCAACATGGTTTATTCCAGATCGACGCATCAGCTGATCGTGAGTCGCGGGAAAAAGCAAAACCGATTCTATGTGTTCGGCGGCAAGGACGAATCGTCCTACATGCTGATTCAGGGCATTACGCTGGCGGGAGTCCTGCTGGATGAGGTTGCCTTGATGCCGCGATCCTTTGTGGAGCAGGCGTTGGCTCGCTGCTCTGTCAGCAATGCGAAATTCTGGTTTAACTGCAATCCGGATGTGCCGGAGCACTGGTTCAACAAGGAGTGGATTTTACATGCCGCAGACAAAGACGCCACGCACCTGCATTTCACCATGGAGGACAATCCGTCGCTGTCGAAGGAGACGATAGACCGATATAAGTCCCTGTACACCGGCGTGTTCTACCAGCGTTATATTCTGGGCTTGTGGGTGGCGGGCGACGGAGTTATTTACGACATGTTCAGCCGAGATGTCAACGTCTATACGGACGAACAGAGGCCGCAGGGGCTCCCATACCTCGCTGTACGCCATATCTCATGCGACTACGGTACAGCTAACCCGCAGGTGTATCTGGACATCTACGACGACGGAGAGCGCGTCTGGGTGGATCGGGAGTACCGATGGGACAGCCGCAAAGAAAGACGGCAAAAAACAGATTCCGAATATGCGGATGAGCTCCAGACGTTTATGGGAGCTGATCCGCAGTTTTTATGCCCGGTGATCGTAGACCCTTCGGCGGCCAGCTTCATTTTGGAACTGCAGCGTCGCGGCGTCTATGTCACCCAGGGCGATAACAACGTCCCAGACGGTATCCGGCGAGTGGCGCAGCTGTTCAGCCGGCGGGTGCTGATGATTCACGATACCTGTGAGGGCCTGATCGGTGAGCTTGGTTCCTATGTCTGGGATGATAAAGCGGCCAAGATGGGCGTTGAGAAGCCCGTCAAGACAATGGACCATGGTCCCGATGCCCTGCGCTATTACGTCAATACCGCGCTGCCTAAGTGGCGGTATGGAGAGGAGAATGTAATTTGAGCCGAAGAAATAAACAAGTGCAGACCATGGATGCATTCTCTAACCCGATGTTCCGTCTGGGGTATGGCTCTCAGTCGCCGCTGGAAGCCACGCAGTATCCCATGACCCGCATGACACAGAATTACGCGCTGCTGAACAGCCTGTATCGTGACAACTGGATCGTGCAGAACATCATCACAACGATTCCAGACGATATGCTGCGCGAGTGGGTGAAACTGGACGGCCTTACACCGGAGGCTCAGGATCAGATTGACCGCGCAGTTCGCAGAACATCGCTCCGCGACCGATTGTCCAAGGGCCTGTACTGGGGGCGGCTATACGGCGGCGCGGTTGGTGTGATTCTGATTCGAGGGCAAGAAGATCTGGCGCAGCCGCTTGATCTGGATGCAGTGCTTCCGGGGACGTTCCTCGGTCTGTATGTGGTCGACCGTTGGAGCGGAGTATACCCCGACATGGAGCTGGTAACCGACATGGCAGACCCGGATTTCGGACTTCCTGCCTATTACTCCGTGCAAGATGCTAACGGAGGAACGGTGCAGCGCGTGCATCATTCTCGTGTGGTGCGATTCACAGGTCGTGAGCTTCCTTATCTGGAGAAGATTGCGGAAACATACTGGGGTGCGTCTGAATTGGAGGCCATCTATGACGAAATCGTTAAGCGGGACAACGTCTCTCATAATCTGGCGGCGCTGACCTTTAAGGCATGCAGGGACTACATGGAAGTGGACAACGTCGATCAGATCCTTTCTATTGGTTCTCCGGCTATGCAGAAGCGGCTCTACGATACGCTGCAGGCGCAGAGCGTCTTAGACACCAACTTCGGGATGCGCATCGTCAACAAAGGCGACGGCATCCACAACACGCAATACACTTTTTCGGGGCTTGCTGATGTGTATAACACCGTGATGATGGATGTCTCCGGCGCCGCACGCATCCCGGTCACTAAGCTGTTCGGGAGATCGCCCGCGGGGATGAATGCTACAGGAGAGAGTGATCTTCAGAATTATTACGATTATATCGACACGAAACGGGAAAGCGATCTGCGTCCCATTTTGGAGCGGCTTCTCCCGGTGCTGTGCCTTTCTTGCTGGGGACAGGTGCCAGATGGGATCGGGATAACCTTTCCGCCGCTCTGGACGCCCAAGGCAACAGAGGTTGCGGATATTGTGGATAAGAAGTCCGGATCTGTTCTGGCCGCCTACCAAGGAGGACTGCTAGACAAGGGGACGGCGCAGAAGGAACTCAAAAAGATGTCTGATGATACAGGCATGTTTGACAGTATCCCCGATGAACAGATCCAGCAGAACGCCGGTGTCACGTATCAGGACACACAGGCAATGCGCGATCCACTGGCTGCACTGACAATGGGCGCAATGCCAACGGCTGACGGAGGAGCCGGCAGCGGAAATTTTAGTCACGCCGGACGCCCTGGTCAGGTGGGTGGATCCGGCGGAGGTGGGGGCTTGACAAACGGCGCTCAAAGTGGTAGTCTACAATCTTCTCAAATGCCGGAATGGAGCAGCAAGCAGGCTAAGGAACCATTTGACTATTGGGAGCTGTCTGCGGATAAGACCGGGTTTCCTAGGAGATGGGTTGCAAAAGATTTTTCGCCATCCGCAAGGGCGCAGCATTTCAAAGACCACGGCGCGTCTGTTGAAGCAGCCAGTGAAGAAGGTTATGTGGAAAAGGCCCGTGCGTTCCTGGCGTCTCCGAGAGGAAAGCATGGGGACGCATTTGTAAGATCAAACGGCGATGTTTGCCGCTATGATTACGAGGGCGGACTATATGCGGTGGCAACGAGTTCTGGGACGATAAAAACATTTTGGAATCTAAATGCTGATCGTGGAAACAGAAATGCAGTGCGATACTGGGAGAGGGATAAACTCGATAATGGAAAGTAATAAAAAATACCCCTGCCCGATTTGCGGAGCAATGTGCATGAGTGAACCAAAGGGCAGCTTCGATATCTGCCCAGTATGCGGGTGGGAGGACGATTACGTGGGGCGTGATTATCCGAACGATCCGGGTATGAACGGAGACTGGAGTATCAATCAAGCAAAAAAGGCGTGGGCCTCTGGCGAAACAATCAAGAAAAATTATCCGAACCCCAACAAAAAATAATTGCATCTCAAAGCGTCAGGCGTATGCCCGGCGCTTTTCTGATGCCCGCAGGAGGTGACCACTAGTGCCAGCAAGTCCACAGAGAATTGAAGAGGCTCTGCGTGCGGTCTACCTGAAGACCGAACACGATCTGGTGGACGCTATTGCCTATAAGCATTCAAAGGGCTTGATTGATTATTCAGAGCAGGCTGCGTTGGAACGGGTACAGCAGACGCTTGCAAACATGCAGGATGCCTGCTGGCGGTACGTTCCTATTCTTGTGGAGTCCAATTTTTATGTAGCCCACCCAGATGCGGCGAGGCTTTCCGAGAGTGCTGCAAAGCACATGGCGGGGTATATGAACGCCGGTGCGCTGACTGTTGAACAGACAGCGGTTGCGCAGATTCTAACATCAAATTTGATGTCCAGTATCCTCGACGCTTCCCGACATGCAGAGATCAGCGCGGATTATGCAATCGGGCGGCTGAGTGAGGATACCTTTCGCCGAGTCGGAATTGCCAGAGCAGCTGAGATGGAGGCCGCTGGTGGTGGGGCGTGGAACACGGCAAAGCAGATGGTTACGCAGCTCCGAGCCGATGGGCTGACCGCTTTTGTGGATAAGTCAGGCAGACGGTGGAGCCTGAGTGCTTATTGTAACATGGTTACACGCACGACCGCACGGCAGGCGGAAAACCTTGCGATACTCACCCGAGACCCGGAACAGGACCTGTTTCGGATATCCAGTCACGGAACGACCTGTCCCGCGTGTGCCCCATATGAGGGACGGGTTTACTCTAAAAGCGGAACAAACCCGGAGTATCCGCCGCTGTCTGCCGCTATGGGGAAGATCGACGCAGACAGCCCTGATTCGCTGATGAACAGCTATCTGGGGATTCACCCGAACTGCCTGCACACGCTGACGCCATATTCGACCATAGGCCTATCGGATGCGCAGATTCAGCGGGACAAAACATTTTCATCGTTCCACAGTAATCCGCCCAGTAGAGACCCGCGCAGTGAAGCGCAGATTGAGGCGTACCGGAAGCAGCAGGCAGCCCGCCAGAAGTATCTGAGGCTGCTGCAAGAATACCAGCAGTACCGAATCGCATTGGGCGACAAGGTTCCGAAAACTGCACAGACGTTCTTAAAACACCGCCTTGCCAATGATGCGAAGTATCAAAACTGGAAAGAGCTTTACAGCCGCCTTTAAGGGAGGCCAAGACATGAGTTATTTGCTCGAAAGAGACGGCCTGAACGGAAAAAGCGGAACGGCCTTCGCCACAATTAATGGGCGCAATGTACTGCTGTTCGGGCTGAAGAAGTTCGAGGCCAACGCAGAGTTCAACACCGCTGATTTCCCTGTTGTTGGCACGAAAAAGGTGCAGCAGAAGGTTACCGGCATGAAAACGTCCGGCAGCTTCACGATTTACTACGGCACGCCGGAGTTTATCAACATCGCACACCAATACCAGAATTCCGGCACGCTGCCGGAGATTACCTTGCAGGTGACGAACAACGACAACGGTTCTACCGTTGGTACGCAGACGGTCGCTTATTACGGCGTCAACCTCAGCAAGATTCCGTTGTCTCTGCTGGACGATTCGGCGGATTTCCTCGAAGAGGAAGTATCCTTTACAGCGTCCAGCTTTGAGCCGCTGAGCAGCTTCACGGCGCCTACGAATCTGGGAGGTTAAACTATGGGCAAACTGAGTGACTTTTTGCATCCTGTCCGGCAGGATGAAACGCAGGAGATCATTGTCTCTGATCGATTTGTTCAGCACGGGGATGACGGGGCTGTTGTCCTCGATGAAAAGGGAACGCCTATCCCTGCGCCGTTCATTATTCGGCCTGTGTCTGAGGAAATGAATACTGCTATTCGTAAAGGGTGCACTCGGTCTCACCGGGACCGCTCTGGAATGCTGGTGCAGGATTTTGACGTCAATGCCTATACGGCGCGGATCGTTATTGCGGGGACTGTTGAGCCTGATTTTGCGGCAGCCGAGATGTGCAGCGCTTACGGCGTGATCAACCCCGAAGATGTTCCTCGCAAAATGCTGTACTCCGGCGAGTATCGTAGATTGTCCGATGCCATCATGGACCTTTCAGGGTTTGGAGACGACATTCAGGAAGAAGCAAAAAACTCCTAACGGGGATGGACGTGTCTGTGGCGTGTGCATATTACCTGTGCATTCGCCACGGTGTCCTTCCCCATGTTGTTGAAGAAATGACAGACCGGGAACAAGCGCTCGTTCTGGCATTTGCGGAGAAAGAAAAGCGGGATTCCGAAAGGAAGTGAGTATGCATTGATTATCAGAGACGAACTGAAACTTGTAGATCATTATTCGTCCGTGCTGGATAAGGTCGCCTCGAAATCCACATCCACATCACGAGCCGTCCAAGCGGCGCAGCGGCAGGTGAGAGCCGAGAATGCCGCTGCGGCGCAAAGTGTCACGGCCAATGTGTCTGCTGCTGCAAGGTCCGCGCAGATGGATGTGAGCGCGGCCACACAGAGTATTATTGACCGCCTGTCTGCTATGGAGCAGGCTGCGTTAGAGGCGGTGACGGATGAACAGAGGGATGCGGCCATTTCCCAATTGGAAAAGAAAATGAAGTCCATGGGGCTTGCTTGGACGAGTGCCGCAGCTGAGGCGAACAGCGCCGAGTCCATCATGCGCGAGGGCTTGCAGGGTCTTGCGGAAAGTGGGGATTTAGCGGCTAATGCGATTGCAAGAGAGGCATACGCCGCTAAAAACGAAGAACAGGCCCACCGAAGCGTTATTTCCAGAATCGCTCGGCACACCGCGGAGCTATTAAAGAACGCCGGAGCCGCCGCAAGAGCGCGTCAATCGCATGATGCTCTCAGTAAGCGGCTGATTCGCATGGGGCTGATGATGTTCACCGCCCGCAGAATGCTGCGCTTCCTGTCGGACAGCTTAGAACGTGCCCCGGACAGCATTCAGAAGTCGTGGAGCGTCATGACCAGCGGTTTGAAAGACACGGTGGCCAGAGGATTTGTGGCGATGCTGCAAGGCATGCAGCCCGCAATAGACCGATTCAATGCGTTTATGAACAGCGAGAAGGGACAGCGCATTGCCCGGGGCATCGAAACGGCAATGCGAATGGCCGGTACTGCCGTCGGGTGGCTGCTGGATAAGATTACAGCGCTGGGCGAGTGGATCGGCGGGCATTTTCAGTCAGCGATGCAGGTCGCGGCTATCTTGATCGCCTTGTATGCCGCGAACATGCTGGTAGCCGCGGCTGCTACTTCCGCAGCAAATTGGCCTGTTCTGCTGCTCATCGCGAGCGTCATTATGATGGCGCAGGCTTTTAATGCTGCCGGATTTACCTCAGAGCAGGTGTTTGGGGCAATTGGGAAGGGCGCGGGGTGGCTGTATGCGCTGGTGCATAATCTGATTGCAGATGCGTGGAATACGATTGCCGTATTTGCAGAGTTTTTCGCAAACGTATTCAATGATCCGGTTGCCGCCGTTGCGCATTTGTTTTTTGATACCTTCGATAACATCTTGGGCGTTGTTGAAACCGCTGCAAGTGCAATCGACAAACTGCTCGGAACGAATATGGCTGCTGCGGTTTCTGGATTTCGAACGGATATGAATGCCTGGGTGAATCGCACGTTCGGAGAAAATCAGATTACCATTGATCGCATGGATCACATCGGCTATACCGATACTGCCAATGCGTGGGGAGCTGCGGCATCTGGGCTTGCCGGGAGTTTCTCTAATTTCTCGCTGGACAACGCCGCCGCCGTGGCACTGAAGAACATTGACAAAAACACCGCCAGCACTGCGAAGTCCGTTAAAAACCTTTCGGACGAGGAGCTGAAGTACATCGAGGATGTGGCGGTACGCAAATACACGGCGCAGATCAATACCACAAGCCTCACGCCGCACATTGTTGTGAATGTGAAGGGGAGCGGTAATAAAGAAGATGCAGATTAGTATCAAAATGCGGTACACCGGGACGCTGCCGTATCTCACCACGCTAATCGGAGCGCTTCAGGCGTCTACCGCAGTGGTTCTGACGGCCTATTTTGGAAAGGCCAAGGCGGAGAATATCAAAGGCGGCATCACCTATGACGCCGCCCTGGGAACAAATTTGGACAATAATGATTTATGAGGAGGAGTAAAAAATGAGTGTAGCAAACATGAGTATGCTGGTGGCAATTATCGGCGCACTGACCGTCCTGACAAACCTGCTGACGGAGGTGATCAAAAAAGCAACGTGGAGCAAGCTGCCCACTAATCTTGTGGTGGTGCTGCTGTCTGAGGTCCTTACGCTGGCCTCCGGAGCGGCCTATGCGCAGATCAACGGCGTGGCCGTCACGTGGTACATGGTCGTAGCCACTGTGATCGTCGGCTTGCTGGTTGCTTACAGTGCAATGTTCGGTTTCGATAAGCTGAAGGAGGCCTTGGCGCAGATTACCGTCGGGGACCTGCCGAAATCCTTAACGGTGCAGGCGGACGCTGACGTTGATTCTATCGCCGCTGCCATTGCTCAAAAGGTACAGAATGCCGCGGTTGAGGGGGCGGTGAGCAATGCCGAAAGCAAGTGATATCCTCTCCATCGCCCGGGCGGAGCTGGGGTATACGGAAAACCCGCAGGGCAGCAACCGGACGAAATATGGCAAGTGGTTCGGGTTGGACGGGAATCCCTGGTGCATGATGTTTGACCAGTGGTGCTTTGCCCAGGCCGGGGCCGCTTATCTGCTGCCCGTGCGCACGGCCTCCTGCGGGACCATGATGCGGGCAGCGCAGGCGGCGGGGTGCTGGGTGACTTGGGACTACCAGCCCGGAGACGTGGTGATCTACGACTTTCCCGGCGGTGCCGATACGGACCATACCGGCATCATAGAGAGCGTTACGGCAGCCGGGGTGGTCGCCATTGAGGGCAACACCGGGGCGGGTAACGACGCTAATGGCGGGCAGGTACAGCGGAGGTCCCGCAGCAACAATTTGATCAAGGGGGCCGTGCGACCCGCCTATGATGCGGAAGAAAGCGAGGAAGACGAAGTGGTTACTTATGAAAAGCTGAAGGATGTGCCGGAGAAGTTCCGGCCCATCATCGACAAGCTCATGACGGCGGGCATCATCCAGGGAGACGGCTCCGATGCGACCGGCAACGGCGACATCATCAACCTGACGCATGAGCAGGTGCGGACGCTGGTATTCATCTACCGCGGCGGAGGGTTTGACCGCAAGCTCCAGACCGTCGGGATGGAGACGGCGGTATAAGAAATGAGACTCCCCGGGGCTTACTATACGGTAGGCCCCGGGGAGTTTTGCGTCTTGGCAGAGATTTAAAAGATTCGTAATAGTCTACGCTTTTCTGCTTAACATATCATCAGTATTATCATACTTGCAAGAGACGAGTTTTTTCATTTTATCCTCTTTTTATCCGATCTCCTGAAGGAACAGGCCGGGCGTCGTATGGCGTCCGGCCTGTTCCCAGCAGACTACGCCCTCTATAACAAGAGCGGGGGCAAGGCCGTGGTGGGCCTGACGCGGCGCAGGAAAGCGGAGCAGGCGCTATATATTAAATAAGGTGTCCAAATCGGGCACAGAACTAAAGCCGCCTCTCAATTTTAGAGAGGCGGCTTTAGTATTTTTAAAAGTCAGGAAGATCTTGAAGACCTTTTACATAAAAATGTTCAACACCATACTCAAAACTAAAATAATCACACCCGTATGCAGATAAATTGCTGACAGATCCAGTAGCGTCCATTGACAGATATAATTCAAAGACCAATAGGGAGCCAAGTGCGTCTATACAGTTTTTAAGGGTTGCAGATTTAAAATTTTCATAACGTGCGTGTTTAATATCTGTGTATGCACGCCACCAGCCCAATCCTTCAACCTTCTTATTAGCATTATCAACAATCTTCCATTCAGATAAAGGAACTAAGTCTTCATAGTCCGTAGCTATTTTTGTCTTGACTATGTTAGGATATTTACTTAGAATTGTTTCT
The DNA here is from genome assembly GCF_000307265.1 of Oscillibacter ruminantium GH1. Taxonomy (GTDB): domain Bacteria; phylum Bacillota; class Clostridia; order Oscillospirales; family Oscillospiraceae; genus Oscillibacter; species Oscillibacter ruminantium. The sequence continues at coordinate 211,985 of NZ_DF158899.1, read as the reverse complement.
GATATTAACACGATATTAGATTTGCCTTTAAAATCTTTGTCTATGCTTTTACATAATAATTTACCTACTGTTTCGAACTCGGATGATGATGATAACAGAATTTTTAGAAATTCGTTGGAGTATGTATCGCCATTTGCAAGTACTGTTATTCCGCTTTTATCAACAGTGCTGTGATCTACATACTGCCTTGTATCATTGAGCTGAGAGCAGAGCGAGCAGAAATAGTACCAATAATGCATTATCTCTTTCTGATCCATGGGAAAATCCCCTCGTAATATCACATCATAAATATAGAGCCAAACCGTCTTCAGCGGTGGCATTGACCAAAATTTCGGCTACCGATATATTGCGACACAACATGAACTTAAAGAAAAGTAGCTGGAACGATATCAGTGGAGTTTTATTTATTGCGACTAGAAGTATAATTTCTCTTTTCCTATCCGCCGCAATCTTTTATTCGTAAGGCCTATGCAGTTACCATGCTTGTTAGAAATTCAGCAGTTGTGTCGCTCTATTTTTGCGCCCTTCTACAGATGAAATTAGATACTTATTATAAAAAACTCGAAGGAGAGGGTTAAAATCCGTTTTTAAGCATGTATTCAGCAATTCGTTCCATTCCGTTTTGCCTTAAAAAACGAATCAAGTGCTCGCGCGGAGGCCAATTGCTGGTATACGGCATATTATCAGGTCCAGTATAAAGGCCGCCGCCGGGGCCGGTATAGAGGCCGCCGCCGGGGCCGGTATAGAGGCCGCCACCGGGGCCAGTATAAAGGCCACCACCGGGGCCGGTATATGCACCGCCGCCGGGGCCAGTATAGAGGCCACCACCGGGGCCGGTATAGAGGCCGCCGCCGGGGCCGGTATATCGATTACGAATCCACATAGAACGATTTCTCCTTTTTACCTCTGAAGAATAGGATTGTAATTTGTTAAATATTGAGTTGCAATCATTGGAAATTTCAGTTCAAACAATCCTATGTATCGATTAATTAAAAGTGAAAATGGCTGTGAAACATTATTTGTCAAGATAGTATTCCATTCATGAGGTGAATAACGCATGATATTGCACAGAGCACTAATAATTAAGAAATGAAGGCACAGCTCGGGCATAACAAGCCCATCAACTGGTGACTCAACATACCACAAATCGCCTTTAATATCTTGGTAAATGGTTGGCGAAATGTGCGATAAGGAATCTGAATCAACGGTGACTTTATAACTTCCTTGATTTTCTGTTATATTGTTTGTCTTAAAGCATGATTCGAGTTTGACTCTATTTGGCTTGTTAACACCATCTCCAATATAAAAATTGTAGGTTATTTTGGAATTAATAATCCCGGTGTCAATACTAATTTTATGGACGACTCTACTGCTCGGCTCAACATTGGTATAATAACTTTGTAGCTCTGGAACCATTGACAGTAAAGATAAAAGTGAGATGCTAATAGAGTGGCTTTGTATGAACTCAAGGGATGGCAATAATGAATATTTAATATCTAAATTATTATAATGTATTTGCGATACTGGTATAGAAAATAGTAAATCCAAAAATGTCCCCGTTGGAATAGAGCCGCCAAAATTAATTGTTCCGTCACTGTGGTCATAATTATGACCGTGTGATCCTTTTAATGTCTCGATAGATTTATGCAGAGGAGAATTAATAACAATTATTGCATAAGCATACGCTGAGGCAGCATAAAAATCAATCAATGGCTTTGCAAGAATCTCAGCTTTTTGACCAGCTTGAAGTAAGATTCTTCCTTGCCGCATGCATTCCAGCAAAACCGTGGCTTTTGAAGTATTGAGTCCATCTTTTACGTTCGCTTTCTTTTTGCGGTATACTTCCTTAATATATTCATTAGTTTCAAGGGAATTTAGCAAGTCAGTGGTTGATTGGTCATATAATACTACATCAATCGGCAATACTTCGGGAATTGCACTGCTGGCAAGGCGAAAATTTATTTCACAGACTAATTTGAGGTAACAACGATTATACGCTGACAATTTCAAACCGACGGCTTTTTCTAAATAATCTTCAAGGCCCTTGTACTTTGATTTTTGCTCTGCCGTCATATTTTCAAAAGAATCTTTTGACTTTTCATATGCCTCCTCGTCACATTTTTCAAAAATTTTGCTGCCATTTGGGCATGACGATACACTGCACGACAACTTATAATACATGACGTTTCTCCCCTATTTATATTGTATTGTGTATTAAAAAGATTAGGGCATGTTTAAAATATTTGCAAGAAACAGGTTGCAATTTTCCAAATCAGCTTTCTTATATAGTTGAGTTCTGCGGATTACTGAATTGCGCAGATTTGCTAGAACTCGCTGCCGTGTAAGATTTAAATTCGGAACGATGTATATAATGCGCAAGAAAGTAAATGCACTTTTTAGATAGTACGTCAATAAACGTTGAAAAGCAACCCTCTACGACAATAAGCATCAGATTGACATTGAAGCAAGCCTCCTCCAAGCCTCGTCTTAGGTTCTTTTTTGCTCAAATGCACAAATTTCTGTAACCCACTTTATAACCCACTTTTTATTTTTAACTTGTAATTTTTATTTTCTTTAGAGACAATAATAGTCTGAAAAACCATTGAAAACAAAAGAAAATTTTCTTGCAAGCAAAATTTTGAGGGAGTTCAACTCTCCCCACCTCCACCAGAAAAGAAGCCTTGAGGAATCAAGGCTTCTTTGTTTTTTGCTCAGAGCATCAACAAATTCATGTTGCGCAACTGATGCGCTTAGAATCATGTTTAAAGCTGTTATGTGCAAAAATGAAAAAATTGCACCTAAATTTACACGCAGAAAGCCGGGTTGCTTACCCGGCTTTGTAAGGCTTTCAAAGCGTGTGGATATGCCG
>NZ_DF158899.1:0-207932 GCF_000307265.1 Oscillibacter ruminantium GH1 | reverse complement strand
ATATGCCGATGGCAACTACAGGCTCTCTTATGCATAATTTCACAGTGATCGCGCAAAACTGAACACAACTGACAAACGGTTTCATGCCGGAGAAAGAAGGTTGTGTTCCTTGTCTAATTCCATCCGGATACGCGGTGCTGCGCTTGTCTATTCTCTTTTGTTTGCAGTATCGGTGCTCAGCGGTTGCGGCTGCTCTTACAAGGGCACCGTCACAACAACGAACGGTTCTGCCTGCATTCCAGCGGTACAAACAGCCAACTGGGGACTTTCCTTTCCCACGGAGGGGCAGACCCCCATAGGCAACGCCAGCGCCGAAGAACTGGCCAAGTACCACGCCTACTATGTAGGAGACACCGCAAATAAAGTGATCTATTTGACCTTTGACTGTGGGTATGAAAACGGAAACACGGCAAAAATCCTGGATGCGCTGAAAAAACACAATGCACCAGCGGCATTTTTCGTGGTGGGGCATATGATCGAATCTGCCCCGGAACTGGTACAGCGGATGGCAGACGAGGGGTATATCGTGGGCAACCACACCTATCATCACCCCGACATGTCCGCCATTGCCAATCAGGCGGCTTTCCAAAAAGAATTGGATGACGTGGCCGCACTGTATTACAAGACCACAGGAAAGGAACTTTCCCACTATTATCGCCCTCCGAGAGGTGTGTACAGCGTAGAAAACTTGCGTCAGGCCGATGCGTTGGGTTATCGAACAATCCTTTGGAGTCTCGCATATGTGGACTGGTACGCTGACAATCAGCCCACAGCAGAACAGGCATATAAAAAACTGCTTCCACGCATCCACAACGGCGCCATCGTCCTACTGCATCAAACCTCATCTACCAACGCGGAGATCCTTGACGAGCTGCTAACCAAATGGGAGGACATGGGCTATACCTTTGCCTCGCTCGATGAACTGCCACTGTGAGATAGACCGCGACGGCTTGCCGCTACCATGGCGCAGAAGCGAAAAATAGAAGCTGTTTAATACGCGATACACCAGAACCAGATATAAAAAGGCCCTCACCGATCAATTAAGATGGGTGAGGGCAATTTCTTTTGTGCGGGCATTATTCGGGGTGATGGTTCTAATAGGGCCGGCAGCGCCCGCACTGGGTTATCGAAGCGGTTGGCTTGATGAAAAGCTGGCGGCGGCCGGACTGGGGACGGCGGTGTAGTATATAAAAGTCCGCCCGGGTAATCTCCGGACGGATTTCGCAGTTTAAGCGCTATGTGCTAATAGGCGGAAAAGGGAACATTTTCGCAAACCAATCATATCATGTAACGGCAGCATCATATTGATTGGAAAGGCAGTGAAGCCCATGTCCTCATGCCCGATAGGAACAGGTTCATATACCGTCCAGCCCGGAGACTCGCTGTGGCTGATCGCCCGGCGCTTCCAAAAGACCATGCAGGAAATCATGTCCGCAAATCCTATGTTGGATAAAAACAATCTGCGTATTGGACAGATCATCTGCATTCCTTATGCAGGTTCTCCGCCCCCGTCCCAGAGTATCAGTAAGACTGAGCAGACGTTGAGCAATCGAATGCGGTTACTGTGGGAGCAGCATGTCTATTGGACGAGGCTGTTCCTTGTCAGTGCCGCTTTCGGACTGCCCGACACGCAGCTTGTTGCAAATCGCCTTCTGCGAAATCCTAAAGATTTTGAAGCAGCCTTGAAACCATTTTATGGTGAAAACATTGCCGCAGCATTTGCGGAACTGTTTACAAGACATCTCACGATAGCCTCTGAACTTGTTAGCGCGGCAAAAGCTGGCGACAGTGCTGCTGCTGCCGATGCCGAGCGGCGCTGGTACGCAAACGCGGATGAAATTGCGACCTTCCTGAGTAGGATCAATCCATATTGGTCGGTGCAGGAATGGCAAAAAATGTTGTACGATCACCTCGCAATGACCAAGGCGGAAGCCGTTGCCATATTGACTCAGAAGTATGAAGACGGTATCAACATCTTTGAGAGGATTGAGCAAGAAGCACTGGTGATGGCTGATGCGATGACACAGGGACTCATAAGGCAGTTTTTTCAAAACTACAGATAAGAATTCTTTATAGAAATCTAACAGGTGCCGATTGGATATGGCCTTGTAAATATAAGACTCCCCGGGGCTTATCAGACGGCAGGCCCCGGGGAGTTTTTGCGTTCTTGATTTTTGCATCCGGCTACTATGTGAGATGCACACGAAAGACATCGTATTAGGAATTTTGGAGGCTCTTATCCCAGCGGCGGAACAGCCGATTCCAGAAAAACAGGCTAACCACCGTGACCGCGGCTCCAATCAAATTGTTGACAATGCGGGTAGCTGCCGCTGTATGGGCGGGCAGCAACAGGGTAGCCGTCACCAGCGCACTGAAGGAATTATAGGCCGTTTTGATAAAATAGGACGTGATAAACATGGAAAGGAAGCCCGCCAGCAGGATTACCGCTGTCTGATAGCTCTGGGGAATCAGCCAGCCGAACAGCGTCAAAAACAGGACGCAGCCCAAAATGGTGGCTGGAACCCGCAATCTCCGCCGGTGAATCAGCTCCTCCTCCACGGGGGTCATCAGCGACAGAACCGTCAGATTTACCCACATGCTCTTTGGAATGCTGAGCAAATCTCCAACCAGCATCGTGGGGATCAGCGTGCCAAGAAGACTCATGGCCCAGCGCTCCCACGCTCCGTAGCGGGACAGCGGTGCAGTCAGTGCCGCCAGACCGGCCCGTCCGCAGGTTCTGCGGTTAAACATCCAGTGGACCAGACCGATGAAGCAGCCGATCACCGCCAGACTGACCATCCGCTTCCAGAGCAGGTCGCCGGACACGTCATAGCCACGAAGCATCACAAAGCCCATAAGAAACGGCAGATAGGCACTGCGGCTCTCGTCCCGGCGGGTGGCCAGCAATACGGCGCCTAAAAACAACGTATCTATCGCAAGCCCCAGCAGGGGATGGAGCGCAGACCACTTCGCGCACAGCCCCATGGCTACCAGCAGCACCGGTATCAGTGCCCCGCTGTAAACTGCGGCCATGCCGAAGTCTGCCTTTAAAAATATCAGCAGGCTCATCAGCAACACCACGCCCACGATGCTGTTTTCCCGGCCGAACAGGGCATTGTAGCCGCTGATGAACAGCACGCAGAACAAAAACACGGAAAGTTTTCCGGCAATCATCCGCAAAATAGTTCTAATTTTTCCTTTCATATCACAAATCACCGGGAAGCAGTATACCATGGGTGTGCTTTCCAGTAAAGTCAACAATCTGTGAACAACTGCGCGGCCCCAAAATCGGGTAGTCGTGATGATACCATTATGAAAATAAAAATCTTAAGCGAAATATAGGAGGACGCCTTCACACAGAACTCACAAAGATCATCATCATTCCATAATATACGTTGATGGAGATATCATTGTGGGAATAGATAGAGGTGACAAAAATTAAAAATTGCTGCAAAAAAATATGGGTGCTGTTCATTGCTATTCTGTGTATTTGTTCCTTTTCCGAGGTAGTTTCAGCAGAAGAATATGAGGGGCTCGATGTAAGCGTTTGGCAGGGCACTGTCGATTTTATGGAAGTAAAGAGCGACGGCAAGCAAATCGTCTATATTCGAGCTGGATACGGCTTGTCCGAAGACACGATGTTTCGAACAAACTCGAAAAATGCAAGAGATGCAGGAATGAGAATGGGCTTTTACTTTTATGTGACTGCTCAGGATGTGTCCGAGGCGAAAGCTCAGGCAGAATATTTTGCTTCGCTGATCTCCAATGAGCCTTACGATTGCCGTCCAGCGGTGGATTTTGAAATATTTACGGGGCTTACAGACGAAGAATGTATCGAGATCGCGCTTGCTTTTTCCGAAACACTGGCGAATAAAACCGGAGAGACACCGCTGTTTTATACGGATGTAGATCATGTGGAATATCTCTGGGGCGACCGTCTGACTGATTATCCATTGTGGGTGGCGAATTATGACGTGAGCGAGCCGGAGTCTATCGGCGCTTGGGACAGCTGGGTGGGATTTCAATACTCCGACACAGGAAACGTGAACGGGATTGATGACAATGTTGATTTGGATAGATTCACTTCAGACGTACTTTTGGAAAGCAGCGACACGGAATTGCCGTTCATAGATGTCGCACAAGATAATTGGTATTATAAAGCAGTTGCCTCGCTTTATGATGCTGGACTGGTAAAAGGCGTAAGCAACACGGTGTTTGCTCCGGATGAGGATGCGGAACGTGCGGTTCCAGTAACGATTCTTTACCGGCTGGACGGCTCACCAAATGTTTCGAGTGAATCCGTCTTTGCTGATGTATCGTCTGATTCGTGGTATGCCGACAGCATTGCATGGGCCGCTGATAACGATATCGCAAAAGGAATCGGCGGAGATCTGTTTGCGCCGGATAAAGGCGTCAGCAGGCAGGAAATGGCTGTTTTCCTGTATCGCTACGCAGTTTACAAGGATTATGATACCACAAAAACAGACAGCATGGAGAGGTTTACGGATTATGATCTGGTTGCCGATTGGGCGGAAGACGCCATAAAATGGGCCGTGGGGATGGGAATCATTACCGGTACCAGATCGGATATGCTTGCGCCGGATGCGGCTGCCACGCGGGCGGAGGTGGCGGAAATGGTATATCGAATGATGGAAGCGTACTGACGCACCGCTCACATTTTTTTTGCATATCCGGTATGTGCGTCAAACACATGCCGGATAGGTCAATCATCTGAAAGGGACAACCACATAGATGGCTCTTTCGGATAATATGTTAGGAAGACGTACTTCTTAATAGTTGTACTTGGGGGACACGCCATTCGCATTCGGGAAATTTTGCACCACGCGCAGCGGTCGAATTTATTGTTCGCCTTAAATTTTTCATGATGTTCCTCAGGACAGGCAATTGCAGCAATTCTGAGCAACTCAATAAATTGAAGAATGAGGCACAGCGCATTTATAGAATCTGACAGAGCAATCAATCAAAATTTGTCTCGGAGAAAATAAATGCTTGAAGTATAAAAAACTTCCGCTACAATGGAATTACGACGTCGTAATTCTGTTTTACGGAGGACATCCATATGAGCTATTCTATGAATCCGGTTGGCAAAATTCACGCAGATGAAGATGGTTGTTTTATTGAACTGGAACGGAGATTCATTCCTGCCATGGCGGGGATGGAAGGATTTGCGTTTATACAGGTGCTTTGGTGGTTTAGCGACTGTGACAACGATCAGTCGCGCACAAGTCTGGTTGAGAACAAACCTTATCGGAACGGCCCGGATGTTATGGGCGTTTTTGCCTCCCGATCTCCGGAGCGGCCGAATCCCATTGCCGTCACGGCTGCTCAAGTAACTTATCTGGACCACGACAGAGGTGTTATCGGCCTTGGCTGGATCGACGCGAATAATGGAACACCGGTGCTAGACATCAAGCCCTATACTCCCAGCGTTGACCGAGTGGAGGCCCCGGCTGTTCCGGACTGGTGCGCCCACTGGCCGAAAAATGTGGAGAGCAGCGGCGAGTTCGACTGGAACACGGAATTTAACTTTTGACAGAGGACCGCGCTATGAGTTTGAACGATTATATTCTTGAAAAGCCAACGCTGGAAACGCCACGCCTAATCCTGCGCACGATGACAGCGGCGGACGCACCCGATCTGCGCGAATGGACGCCGAACAAAGCACTGTATAAGTTTTGGGGCAAAAACCCCGGTAAGGCAGATAAGAACCCGGAGCTGATGTTTGCCGCTCCTGTAAAACCAACTAAGAGTTTCCATTGGGGCGTTCTCTGCAAGGCTGACAGCAAAGTCATCGGCGAAGTATGGGTCTACCTGATCGAAAGTGACCGCATGGCCAAAATGGCCGTACGGTTATCGGAGCAATATCACGGGCGGGGCTATGCAACGGAGGCACTGCGCACGGTTGTGAGGTTCTGCTTTGAGAAAACAGAGCTTAAACGCCTTTGGGCGGATGTAGATATTCGCAATAAGGCTTCTTGCCGCATGTTGGAAAAGTGCGGTTTCATTCAGGAGGGGATGATTCGACAAGGGAAGATGGTATCAACGTGGTGCGATTATTATCTTTATGGACTTTTGAAAGAAAATGGAGGTTTTATGCTTGACTGCATTAGAGAAAGAGACGGCAATAACGGCCTATTTTAATATGTGGGTGCAACGGGAGTTCTCAAAGTTAGATACCATTTTCGCGAAGGATATATATTATTGTGAGTGCTATGGACCAGAGTATTACGGACTGTCCGAAATATATCAGTGGATCGAAGCAATGCTGCAAAAGCAAAAGGTGTTGGAATGGCGCATAAAAAGATTCTTTCATGAAAATGATTCTGTTATAGTCGAATGGTTTTTTAGAGAGCAACAAAGTTCCATTATTCACGGCTTTGATGGTGTTTCTATTATAGAATTTCAATCTGATAGAAAAATACATTCTATAAAAGAGTTTGAATCAAAGTCCGATCATATTTCGCCCTATCATTAATAGAAAACAAGGGAGAAAGATTATAGACTCCGCTGTCTTCAATAGAATGAGCATTGCTCTGGCTCGCCAGAGTTGCCGGCTATGTTGATGCAATTCATATAAAAACGGGAACCCCCAGGCTACCAACGGTTGTTTGGTAGTCTGGGGGTTGTGTTTTTAATTGGAAATTAGGCTTTTTTGCCGATAGCTGGATAGCAGGGTGTCGCAGGTCATGGAATCAGTAGTGCGGTACGCTCGTCTTTTTTACAGGTCCTTGAGGACCCGCTGCGTATTGCCTCACCCGGCATGTTTACAATGCGGTCCCCACTGCGCGGTCAAAGATTTAATGAGTCAATGTGTGTCGGCAACCGGTCTGGGTGATTTGTTTTTGCAAGATTGTTGATCCACCGATGTACCTTTTCCTGCGCCAGTTCATCCTATCTGAATCCCTAAAATTTCTTTTATGTGCTTTTTCTTGTTTTTTATATCCGTAAATTGCGGAAGGCGAAAGCACAGCCTTTGCCTGCGCCGTTTTAGCGCCCTCGTCAACCGCGGATACCTGGTGTCCATACACAAATTTTTTGCAACCTGATAGAGACGAAATACCGGATGAAGCCAAGGTGGGACAAGCGCTCCAAATCGAATGTAATTGCCGACGATAAGAAGCTCATTGAAAGTTACAACGCCGTGGTCAAGGAACGTGCATGTGGAGATTTTATTTTGATAGGCGACGATTTTTGGCATATAAAATGACCGCCCCATATGGGGCGGTCAGAATCAGAAGGCATAGTCGGCGCTTTTGACTAATCTTTTCAGAGCATCCAATGAGCTTGGCGGATCTTTCTCAGCCAAAATTTGCGCCTGAATGAATTTGGGAAGGTCGTTGAAGTATGCTGCGGCCTGCGGCTCAGGTCCGATATTGGCATACTGATCGGTATAGGTCAAATCCATATTATCACCTCTGCTGCTAGTTTGCCCAGAGGAAACAAAAATAGCATTGCAAAAGTTGGACGTTCGTATGGAAAGGAACGGTTTTGGTCAAAGCAGATCCGATGCCTCCGGGTGAGCGGAAAACCATTTTGAAGCGTAGCTGCAGATTGGACGAGCCTTCATTCCATCAGTGCGAATCTGGTCCACGGCAGCAGAGACTAGCTGAGAGGCGATCCCGTGTCCGCGCAGGGAGTCATCCACAAAGGTATGGGTAATTGCTGCCAGACCGTTTCTGGAGGGAAAATCAATTTCGGCAACCAACTTGCCTGATTCATCCTGGGCATAAATTCTGCCGGGTTCTTTTATAAAATCCATATCATTCACCTCGGTAGAAACGTATCACGGAAGGCTCAATGCTGAATATCGTAAAAGCAACACGGGGAAAGAAAATCAGCCGATGAACAGCTGCGTCCAGTAATGGCCGTTTGCCACATAGCCTACGCCGATCTGCTTATAAGAGGAATTCAGAATATTGGCGCGGTGGCCGCTGGAATTCATCCATGCATTTACCACGGCCTGTGGGGTAGTCTGGCCATAGGCAATGTTTTCACCGGCAGACTGATAGGTGAGGCCGAAGGACTTGATCATCTGGAACGGACTGCCGTAGGTGGGACTGGTGTGAGAGAAATAGCGATTACTCACCATGTCCTGAGACTTATAGCGGGCGATACGGGAAAGCTCCCAGTTTGTATTGAGCGCAGAAAGCCCGTTCTTCACGCGGATTTCGTTGACAAGACGGATCACTTCATTCTCAAAGGCCGTGACGGAGGAATCAACCTGAGGAATAGCAAGAACCTGTCCCGGGTAGATCAAATTGGGGTTGGACACGTGTGGATTGGCGAGAATGATTTCGCTGGTGCCAACCTGATACTTCACGGCCAACTTCCACATTGTGTCCCCGCTTGCGACGGTATGGGAAAGACTGGCGGCAGAGACGGGAGAGACGATCGCTGTGGTCACGAGAAGCGCCGCAAGGGCGGAGACGATCTTTTTCATGGGAAAACCTCAAAAGCAAAATATTTTCTTGCAAGAATACAATGATTGTAACTAATTTGTAACTATTTATCAACCGGTAAAATGTTCCTGCAAATTGGGCAGAATGTGTCAGGGGCTTGAATCGCCCACGAGCCATTGCCGCCGAGCGGATAGAAAACCTTTCGCGCCGGGTCGCTGGCGCGACTGCGCGACTGCGCGGCATTGCGGATGCTGGAGACGTTTTTTGACACATGCCCCATCACCATCATCTTGCCGATTTTAAATTTGGCGGACAGTGTGGGACATTGAATAAAAAACGCGGGGCAGAGTTTTTGGGGCTCAACCAAAGCGGCGTAAAATTACGCAAGTAAAATGAAAATATAGTTTTACTTTTGCGCAATCCATGATATAATGGAACCATAGCAAATAGAACATGCTCCAAGAAAATCAAAGAAAATGTCGGGAGGTAAACGATCATGGGCTATCCGCAAACAGGCAACGAGGTGTTTGTCAGCTTTTCACTGTCCAATACGATGCTTTCTGGAATTGGCAAGGGAACGATTACCAGAGAGGAAGTTTCGGTCGATTACTTAAAGGAATTGTTCAGAAAATACGGCGTGGTCGTCTCGGCAAAGCCGGAACAACGCAAGCTGTTGGAAGAGATCAATGATATCTACGACTTGAAGCTGGATATTCCCGAGAATCTGAAGATTATCCACCTCTCGGAAAAGAACCGCCGTCTCGTCGTAATCTCCGTGCAGGGCCTCAAGCGGATCAACGGTTCTCTCCTCCCAGAGTATTCGGAACAGGAATTCCAAGAGGCCACATTCAGCTTTATCAAATACTATGTGCAAAGCCGCCATTATGATGACCTGATTGCGGAGAATGCAAAGCTGAAACGGGATCTGGAGGTTGAGATTGCTTGGCGCACCAGAGAGTGCGACATCTGACCGCTCCGTATGGCACCGCTGAAGCCCTGCGGCGGAAAATGAGAAAATCAAAAACGTCAGCTGTAAAGGGTGCGGCGAGACTCCAAATACGAGTGAAACACGCAAAAGGAAAGAAACGCCCTGTCGGCGTTTCTTTCCTTTTGATATTATTGGCATTAGGCGTTTTGCAGGCACAGCCGGTAAGATACGGGACTCTGCTTAACGAAACCTTAACGGAGGAAGAGAAAAATAAATGCGGCAGGGGTCCACAGAAGTGGCTGAATATGTTATACTAGAATATAAAAATAGGGTGGAAAATGCAGAGGAATGAGACTGCGCGCCGCAGTGCCGGCGTGTCCGGAAACGGTTTTCCGGACCGCTGCCTGTGGGGCTGCCCTAAACAACAAAGAAAGGCGGTGCGTTTGACTGAGTTATTATCTGCTTGCGGTGGCGGTGGTGATCGTAGCGTGTGTAATCTGCAATAAAATTTCCAGCCGACTGGGAGTCCCTATGCTGTTGGCGTTTATCCTGCTGGGAATGTTTTTTGGTTCCGATGGAGTGGTGAAAATCCCCTTCAGCAATTATGCGCTGGCGGAACAGGTTTGCTCCGTGGCGCTGATTTTTATTATGTTTTACGGCGGCTTCGGCACCAAATGGAGCGAAGCAAAGCCGGTGATCTGGCAGTCGTTGTTGCTCTCCTCGCTGGGAACGGTGATGACCGCCGGGCTGGTGGGCCTGTTCTGCCGATACGTTTTGCATATTGCCCTGCTGGAGAGTTTTTTGATCGGCGCGGTCATCAGCTCAACGGATGCGGCCTCTGTGTTTTCCATCCTGCGGTCCAAGCGGCTGAACCTGCGGTACAACACCGCGTCGATGCTGGAGGTGGAGAGCGGAAGCAACGACCCGTTTTCCTATATGCTGACGGTGATCGTCCTCTCGCTGATGAACGGAGAAGTGTCCGGCAGCGGGTTTGCGTACATGCTGTTTGCCCAGATTTTCTTTGGGGTTGTGTGCGGTGTGGGGATCGCGGCTCTGGCGCTGGCGTTTATGAAGCGGTTTCGGTTCGCCTCACCGGGGTTTGACGCGATTTTTATCGTGGCAGTGGCGGTTTTTTCCTATGCGATTCCTGCGTGCATTGGCGGAAACGGGTATCTGAGCGCCTATCTGACGGGAATTATTCTGGGCAACCGCAGAATTCACAATAAGAAGGCGTTGGTTCACTTTTTTGACGGTATGACGGGGTTGATGCAGATGCTGCTATTTTTCCTGCTGGGTCTGCTGGCGTTTCCGTCGCAAATGCCGAGCATTGCGCCCAGAGCCTTCTGCATTGCCCTGTTTTTGACATTTGTTGCGCGCCCGATTGCGGTGTGTCTGATTCTCACGCCCTTTAAAAGCAGTCTTCGCCAGCAGATTCTTGTGGCTTGGGCGGGGATGCGCGGCGCGGCGTCCATCGTATTCGCTATCATGACGGTGATCAATCCCGCCGTGACACACAATGATATTTTCCATATCGTATTTTTTATCGTTCTGTTCTCCATCCTGCTGCAAGGAACGCTGCTGCCCATTGCGGCGCGGTGGCTGCGCATGACGGACGCGGGGGCCGACGTTATGAAGACGTTCAACGATTATATAGACGAGGTCCCGGTGCAATTTATCCAGTTTACCGTGACGGAGTCCCATCCGTGGGCGGGCAAGGCGATTTGTGAGATTGTGCTGCCGCCGGACTCCTTGCTGGCGCTGTTGGTGCGAAAGGGAGAACAAATTGCACCCAACGGCGGGACGGTACTGGTTCCGGGAGACACCTTGGTTCTCAGCGGAAAGGCGGGAGATCGGGTGTGCGGGGTGCAGTTGTATGAGCGAACCGTGCGCCCGGGGGATGGCTGGGCGGGCCGAAAAATCTCGGAGATTCCGCCGGGAGAAGCGCTGGTGGTCATGATTCGGCGGGGAAACGGCGTAGTCATCCCCAGCGGCGATACCATGTTGAATGAAGGGGACGTTCTGGTGGTAAACGACACAAAAAGCGAGAAATAAAGCGCTTTGCAGACTGCTTTTTAAAACGGTCTGCCAGACTGTGCGCTGAAATTTCCAGCAAATGATATGAAAACGCAGCGACTCCGAAATTATCGGAGCCGCTGCGTTTTTTACAGGTCTACTTCACCTTGTATGAAAGCCTCTCGCGGCGTTTTTCCATCGACTGCCCCGCGCTGTAAGCGGCGCATCTGCGGCGTTAAGCTGCTGGCGGTAATCTACCGCGCTTCCCGCGGGCCGGGACGGAAATCCTCTCCCCGCTTTTCCATGGACAGAGTACCGGCGGAAAGCTCCGTTAAGCGAGGGGCAAAAGCCTCAGCACCGCCCAGAGGGAACGCGGCGCGCAGCGTGATGTTCGCGCCGTAATCCGCATTTTCGATCATGCCTCCAGCGGTCGTCAGCTCCAGCTTTATCCGCTCCAGCAGGGGATAGGTGCAGGGAATGTCCCACAGTGTCCACAGGCTCACACAGCTGACGCCGGCGGCATCCAGCGCGTCCTTGGCGCCCCGGGCATACGCTCGTGTCAGGCCGCCTGCTCCCAGAAGAATTCCGCCAAAATACCGGGTCACCACGCAGCAGACGTTGACCACTTCTTCCCGCTGGAACACGTTCAGCATGGGCTGGCCCGCCGTGCCCTGCGGTTCGCCGTCGTCGGCGTAGCGGACCGCGCCGCCTTCTTGAAGCAGATAGCACCAGCAGTTGTGGCGGGCGTCGTAATAGCGCTTTTTCATTTCCTCGATATGGGCGCGGGCTTCCGATTCGCTCTCCACCCTCCAGATATGACTGATAAAGCGGGAGCGTTTTTCCGTAAATTCGCTTTCTGCCGCTTCAAACGGAACCAGATATCCGCTCATGCCATTCCTCCCGCGTTTGCATATAGTCGTAGGTTTGCCGCCACTCATCCATCTCCTCCACAAATTCGGTAAAGGAGAACTGATAGTGGAACCCACATTTCCGAATTACCCGGGCGGAGCGCCAATTTCCGGCATAGTGCCCGCACCAAATGCGGCAGAGGCCCAAGTCCGTGAAACCGTATTGCAGAACGGCCTCCAGCGCCTCCGGCATCAACCCTTGGCCCCAGTAGCCGGGATGAAGCCCGTAGCCGATCTCATCGTCGGGGCAGCCGGGCTGCTCTCCGGCGGGGTGGCGGCCCACATAGCCGATGGACCCCAAAGCGCGGTGGTTTTCCTTCAGTTCCATGGCGAAAATACCGGGCAGGGAGAATACGTCTCGAATGATGGTCCGGCTTTCCTCCATGCTTTGATGAGGCGGCCAGCCCGCGATGGGGCCAACGCGGGGATCGGAGGCATAGGAGAAGACGTCCTCCGCGTCCTCCGGAGTAAACGGCCTGAGAATCAGGCGTGCTGTTTCAATCTCGGCCAATCCAATCAGCTCTCTTCGTCTGTTTTTTCAAGATATGGGGCCACCTGTCCCAGAACCCGGGGAGCGCACACGGCGGTGACGTCAATGGTTGCCGCGTAATCAACCTTTTCCACCTTTGCCTCCCGGTACAGCATATCCAAAAGTCCGCCTTTGTCATAGGGCAGATGGATGATGACACGCCGAGCGCCCTTGTCCAGACGCCGGTCAATGAGCTGCAAAAGCTCCTGCACGCCCTCGCTGGTTTTTGCCGAGATGGTGACCATGTCTTCTCCCCGGGGCAAAATTTCCCCGCCGGAGAGGTCGCATTTGTTGAAAACCTCGATGCGGGGAAGACTGCTGGCCCCCAGCTCCGAGATCAGGTCTTCCACAACTTGGGCCTGCTGCTGCCACTCGGGGTTGGACACGTCGATGACGTGAAGCAGAAGGTCCGCATATTCCAGCTCTTCCAGTGTGGCCTTGAATGCTTCCACCAGCTGATGCGGCAGCTTGCGGATGAAGCCGACGGTGTCGCTGAGGACCACGTCCAGCGTGTCGCTGACCGTCAGAAGTCGGCTGGTGGTGTCCAGCGTGTCAAACAGGCGGTTGTTGGCGGCAATATTCGCGCCGGTGAGCTGATTTAGCAGCGTGGATTTGCCCGCGTTGGTATAGCCAACGATGGCCACGACGGGAATCTCGTTTTTTCGCCGCTGCTGGCGCTGTGTGCCCCGAACCCGGCGGACATCCTCCAAGTCGGCGCGGAGTTTGTCGATCTTCTTGTGGATTAGGCGGCGGTCGGTTTCCAGCTGGGTTTCGCCGGGGCCTTTCGAGCCGATGGCCCCATTGCCGCTGGTGCCGCCCTGACGCTCCAAGTGGGTCCACATACCGGTCAGGCGCGGGAGCAGATATTGATATTCCGCCAGCTCTACCTGAAGGCGGCCCTCTTTCGTTTTGGCCCGCTGGGCAAAGATATCCAGAATCAGACCGCAGCGATCCAACACTTGAATACCTAAAAGCTCTGTCAGCACCCGCTGCTGGGAAGGGGACAGATCATTATCGAAAATGACCATGGTAGCCCCCACGTTTTCGCAGTAGAGCTGTACTTCCGCCACCTTGCCCTCGCCAATAAAAGTGCGGGGATCGGGCTTTTCGCGGTTTTGGAGGATGATGCCCTCCGTTTCGCCTCCGGCGGTTGCCACCAATGCGGACAATTCCTCCATGGTAGTCTCGTCGGCGTTTTCTTCTTTGCGCAGCACCGGGGAGTTCAGCCCCACCAGCACCACTTTATCCCGAATTTCGTTTGTTTCCTGCATAAATCTCCTTTTCCGCCTATCCGGCGGTTATGCCTGATAGGCCTCCACGACCTCGCCCACATACATGCGATGCCAGTCGCCCTCCTTATAAAAAGGCTCGGCTGCCGCCTGATCAATCACACATTCCGGCTTCATGTCCTGCGCATACAGCTTGCGGCACACCAGCACCAGTTCCGCCTCGTCGAAAAACGGGGCGTCGCCCGCGCCATAGCGCACCGTGAGGCCGCAGGCCGCAATTTTATCAAGATCCCGCCCGCTTTTTGAGCC
The DNA here is from genome assembly GCF_000307265.1 of Oscillibacter ruminantium GH1. Lineage (GTDB taxonomy): Bacteria > Bacillota > Clostridia > Oscillospirales > Oscillospiraceae > Oscillibacter > Oscillibacter ruminantium. The sequence continues at coordinate 193,596 of NZ_DF158899.1, read as the reverse complement.
GCACAGATGCAGCGCGTCGCGGCAAGATTCCGGCAGGACGGACACGGTGAAATAGTCGTGGGATTCCATAAACTGAAAGGTATAGCGCGACTGCCGCACGTATACCGTGCAGACAGGCTTTTGCCAAAGCTCTCCCAAGCCGCCCCAGCCAATGGTCATGGGGTTGCAGATGTTTCGATCTCCTGCGGTCAGCAGGGGCGTCCGCCCCGTAAACAGACGGAGCGTCTCCAGAGAGAGATCTCTGGCGTTGACAGGTTTCAGGCGCATGGCAATCGTCTCCTTTATTTTAAAAGCATAGCGTTATTATATCCGTCCCGCCAAAAATTGTAAAGCGGGCAAATAGACGCAAAAACCCCGTATCCTTACGGATACGGGGTTTTGTGAACGTGTCAGTGGACTTATTTGCCCAGACCGAACTTCTTATTAAACTTGGCCACGCGTCCGCCGGTATCGACCAGCTTCTGCTTGCCTGTAAAGAAGGGGTGACACTTAGAGCAGACTTCCACCTTGATATTTCTCTTGGTAGAACCTGTCTCAATCACATTACCGCAGGCGCAAGAAATAGTAGTCTGCTGATAATCGGGATGGATTCCTTCCTTCATTGCTCTTGTTCACCTCTTTCGATCCGACTCGATTTTATTCAGTGCCCTCTCACAAAGGCACAAGTTAGTCTAGCACAGTTTTTCGAGGATTGCAAGATCTTTTTGTAGAAAATTTGTAAAAAGAGGAGGAAGTTCTGCTCTCGCGGCTCTGGACGATTAGAGAGGCAGATAAAAAGTCCAAAATGGACAAATCAACCAAATTTTATCCGACTATTTGCCATGACATTCCCGAGCCAACAGGTTTTTCACACGGTGTTAACAGGGGTGGGAGGGGCCTTTGCACCCGCTGAACGGGATTCCACGCTATAATTAAAACTAATAAAAGGGCTGACGGCAGAAGTGGGAGAAGGCTGCCTGCTGAACAGTTACAAGAAGGAGCGAATCATCATGGAAAAAGAATTGAATGAATACCTGCGGGAGGGCGAAACGGTCCGCTGGAGCGGACGCACCGCGCCGTTTCCGCTGATGGGCGAGCGGACAAGAGAGCAGATCATTTTCAAATGGGTGGCCACGGCAGCCGCGACCTGCGCACTGCTGGGAACTTACTGCTCACGGGATGGCGCTCTTAGCTGGAAGTTTATTGGACTGGTTGTATTTGTGGCGCTTCTGATCATTGCAACACCTTGGATCGAGCAGGGAAGCATTATGAAACAGAAGTATTTCGTTACCAACCAGAGAGTTATTTTCCTCATGCGGGACAAGAGCATGTTCTACATGGAGCTTTCGGAGTTGGACGGTGTGCAGCGGGTGAGCCTTAACGGCGAGGCGGACACCTTGGTGCTGGGCAGCGTTATCTTTGAGGATATTCGCCGCCAGCTGCGCTGGAGAGCCTGCCATCCCAAGACGAATCTGCAGGGGCAGGAGGGTCAGGACAAGGCGATTGGTCTGGTTCTCTATGGAATTCGGGACGCGGACATCGTCCAGTCCCTGCTTCAGCAGGCCACGGCGGTCAAATCGGCTAAAACAGCTTGAATTTTATAAAGGAAGACGCGTGGCGGGAACACCCGCCGCGCGTCTTTTTGCAGGGAAAGGAATGCCGAGTTTCAAGGGGCAGAGAGGAAAACAGGCCGTTGGCTCAGAATCTTTCGGATGGCCCGCAGGCATACGTCCACTTCCTCCGAAGTGTTTTCCGGTCCGAAGGAAAAACGAACCGTCCCCTGGGGAAAAGTGCCAAGAGTCTGATGGGCGCGGGGAGCGCAGTGAAGCCCCACCCGGGTCATGACCCCGGCCTCCTGTTCCAGCGCATAGGCCAGCTCCGCGTTGTCCGTGAGTGAGAAGTCCACGCTGACCACGCCCAAACGCTCCGTCAACCGGGATGGATCGGAAATTCCCGCGACTTTTGCTTGCGAAATGGCTGAAAGTCCCTCTAAAAACCGGGAAGTCAAGGCCATCTCGTGCCGATAAGCCGTTTCCGTGCCGTTTTCAAGCGCTGTCAACGCCTGCCGCAGACCGATGATGGCGGGCAGAGGCAGGGTGCCGCTCTCGAATTTGTCCGGCAGAAATTCCGGCTGATCTTCCAAGTCCGACTGGGAACCCGTGCCGCCCTCAATTACCGGGCACATCGCCGCCGCCAGCGGCGGTGTTACCAGAAAACCGCCCACACCCTGAGGCCCCCGCAGACTTTTGTGGCCGGGAAAGGCCAGAAAGTCAATCGACATACCTGCCATATCGATGGGGTAGATTCCTGCGGTCTGGGCTGCGTCCACCGCGAACCACACGCCCCTTTCCCGGCAGAGCGCGCCGATAGAGGCCACAGGCAGAATCGTGCCGCAGACATTGGAGGCATGGGTGCAGAGCACCGCCTTCGTATTGCGCTGAAAGCAGTCCCGAACTGTTTGGGGGTCCAACGTGCCGTCCGGTGCGCATGGGGCGACACTCACTTCCACGCCCGATTGGGCCAGCGTATACAGAGGGCGCATCACCGCGTTGTGCTCCATGGAGGAGACGATCACATGGTCGCCGGGAGAGAGGGTTCCCTTCAAAAACTGGTTCAGAGCGGCGGTAACTCCGCCGGTAAAGCAGACGCAGGCGTCCTTCGGGGCGGAAAACAGCCGCTTCAGCCGCTCCCGAGTATCCAGCACCTGACCCAGCAGCTCATAGGATCGCTCATAGCCGCCCCGGCTGATGTTGAACGCCCCGTTTTCAATCAGGTCGGCCATTGCCCGGCCTACGCCGGGGGCTTTGGGAAATGAGGTGGCGGCATTGTCGAAGTAAATCGTATCCATGGTGCTCCTCCATCTATCGTCATTGGCTTTATTTTAATAGGAATATGGCGGCGGTTCAATCGGTGGATGGAATCGGAGAATTATATATATCGAAGAAACCGATATGCAGAGCGCTCCAGCGACAGTTTTCAGAACTGGCGCCGGAGCGCTTTAATCTGGCTTTTGCACAGGCAAAAGGTGGGCTGAAAACAGAAAAGAGGAGTTATGCGGAAATTCTCTGAGTTCCATTGATTTTGTCTATCCAAGCAAGGACGGACCTTTCAGCTTGGCTATTTTTACAGGTGGGTTGTCCGCCGCACATAGTCGGTAAAATTCCGGGCGGCGGGGGGCAGGGACCGGTTTTTCAGCGTTGCCATATAGAAAATGCGCTCCCAAACGGGGTTGGAAATCTGCAAAATGCGGACGTTCAGCCGCAGGAGCAGTTCCATATATGGAACCACGGCAATGCCAAAGCCCTGAGCCACCAGTCCGGTGATTACCTGATTCTCCGTTACTTCGTAGGCCAGGGTGGGGGCCGCGCCCAGCTTTTTGAACATCCCGTCCACCACATGGCGCAGTCCGGAACCGGGGCCGAAAAAGATATAGGGGTAATCCAGCGTGTCCGCCAAATCCACAGTATGATGCTTTGCCAGCGGATGCCCGCCGGGGACGATCAGAACCAGATCCTGCTGAGACACCGGGGTGAAGTCCACGTCTTCATCCCCCGTGGACGAACAGAAAACCACGTCGTAATCGCCGCGGCGCAGGCCGTCCAGCAGCCGGTGATGTCGGAATCGAAGCGGAAGTCCACATGCCGACCCTCGCTCTCCTTTTTCAATAACAAAAACTATGGATTTAAAAATGTAATTAATTTGTTTTTAAGCTGTACCACCGATAGAATGTGATTTGCGAAGGGAATCAGAAAATCGAAACAGGATGGCGGTCCGTTTTGCCGCCAAGGAGGAAACAAGTATGGAAATCTCGGGAAGGACCCGGCTGCTGGGGCTGATCGGCTCTCCGGTGGAACACTCCGCCTCGCCGGCGATGTACAACTATTGCTTTGAAAAGTATGATCTGGACTGCCGCTATTTCGCCTTTAGCATTCCATTGGAAAAGGCGCGGGATTCAACCTGCGGGAGGCCAACGTGACCATGCCACTGAAGGGGGAGGTGGGTCAGTATCTCGACAAGCTGTCTCCCGCTGCGCGGATCATCGGAACGGTGAACACCATTGTCAATGAAAATGGAAGGCTGAAGGGCTACATCACCGACGGCGAGGGTTATGTGAAAAATCCCCAGTCCATCGGTTCGGACGTGAAGGGCAAAAAACTTACTCTCTTGGGCGGCGGAGCCGCCACCGCCATCATTGCCCAGAGCGCTTTAGACGGGGCGCGGGAGATCGCGGTCTTCAACATGAAGGACACGTTTTTCCCCAAGGTGGAAGCGAATATCCGCCACATTGCAAGTCAGGTGCCATCCTGCAAAATGGCGCTGTACGATCTGGCGGACACTGCGGCGCTGCGCCGCGAAATTGAAAGCAGCGACATTCTGACCAACGCCACCCGGGTGGGCATGGCCCCGCTGGAGGACCAGAGCCTCATCACCGACCTGAGTCTGCTCCGCCCCGGTCTGGTGGTTGCGGACACCGTGTATCATCCGCTGGAGACGAAGCTGCTCCGTGACGCGAAAGCAGCTGGATGCAAGACCGCCCAAGGCTTGGGTATGCTTTTGTGGCAGGGGGCGGCGGCCTTTGCGCTATACTCCGGTGAGATTGAGGAGCAGATGTGCTTTCATATGTGCGAGCTGTTCGGTGTGGAGCAGATCATCTGCGGCATGATGGAGAACTACTCCGTGGAATACACCGCCCAAAAGCTCCGGGAACTGTGCCATCGGGCGGGAAAATATGGCATCGGCGTGGAGCCGATGCCGTACAGCGGAACTTTAAAGGTGTAAAACAGGTCTTAGAGGCCGCGTGGCCTAAAATTCTGGAGAAAAAAATCAAAACTTGAAACGACTTTTTGCCAATTGAGGAGAAATTTATTATGGAATCCCGTATTTCCGGCCATACCCGGCTGTTTTGCCTGATTGGCTCTCCGGTGGGACACTCCGGCTCTCCCGCCATGTACAACTATACCTTCCAGCGCCTTGGCATCGACGCGGCCTACATGGCCTTTGAGGTGCCGTTGGACAATTTGCCTGCGGGCATGGCAGCCATCAAGACCTTCCGCGTGGGGGGGGTAACATCACCATGCCCTGAAAGACGGCGGTGAAGGACTATCTGGACGACCTGTATCCTGCCGCGGCCCTGATCGGCGCGTGCAACACCGTCACCGTGGGGGAGGACGGCAAACTCACTGGTCACAATACCGACGGCAGTCTCAGCGACCGCTCCATCGGCTATTACAGCGCCCGGGCCAAGGGCGGCCCCAGAAAGCCCTGCCTCTTCACAGACGAAACGGTTCCCGGCTTCAAGGCGGCGGCGGACGCCTGCCACCAGTACGGGGCCAAAGGCTCCATTCAGCTCCAGCATGCGGGACCGGAGGGCAGCTCCAAGCTGACGGGCTTCCTCTTGAAAGCCGCCAGCCCCATTCCTGCCCCCGAGGGACGGGAGGTGCCGGAGGCTATCGGCAAAGAAGAATTTTACCGCCTGATCGAGTGCTATGGCCACGCGGCCCGCCGCGCCCAGATGTCCGGCATTGACATGGTGGAGGTCCACTGCGCCCACGGATATTTGGTCAGCACCTTTATCTCCCAGCGAACCAACAACCGCACCGACGAGTTCGGCGGCTGCTTTGAAAACCGGATGCGCCTTGCCAGACTTATCATTGAAAACATCCGCCAAAAGACCGGCGGAAACCTCCCCATTCTTTGCCGCATCAACGCCGGCGACGAGGTTCCCGGCGGACAGACCGTGCAGGATGCGGCGGCGGTGGCAGCTTACTTAGAGCAGGAGTGCGGCGTGGACGCGCTCCACATCACCCGGGCCATCCATCTGGCGGATGAGTTTATGTGGGCCCCCGGCGTGACCCACGGCGGCTTCAATGCCGATCTTGTGACGGAGATCAAAAAGGCCGTGTCCATTCCCATCATCGCCGTGGGCCGGTTCACGGAGCTTGGCGGCAACTTCCGCATTGCCGCCTATCCCACCGGCAAGGGCCAGATCACTGCGGCGATCCGATCCATGATCGTGAAATGTGAGCAGGCGGGGATTGACTTGCAGACGGGTACGGAGGCTGCCGTGAAATCCATTCTGGCGCTGCAGCCAGACGCTGTGATTCTGGCCACCGGCGCCAATCCCCTGACTTTAAAAATTCCCGGTTTGAGTGAATGCGGTTATGTTACCGCGCAGAATTTGCTGGACGGCAAGGTCCGGATGGGCAAGCGGGTTCTGGTGGTTGGCGGCGGCGGCATGGTGGGCTGCGAGGCAGCGGAATTTTTGGCGGAGGGGGGCCATCAGGTGGGAATTATCGAAATGAAGGACGTGATCGCAGGCGATGTGGTACCGGAAAATCGAAAGTTCATGTTTGATAATTTCACCCGCCATGGTGTGGAGCTGCGTCCCGGCGCCAAGGTTGGCCAGTTTTATCCCGCCGGCGTGGACTACGCCCTGATGGACGGAACCGCCGGCTCCATGCGTGAGTATGACAGCATCGTTCTGGCCATGGGCAGCCGCAGCAGCGATCCTTTGAGCGAGGCACTGAAAGAAACTGTGCCGCAGGTCTTTGCAATCGGCGAGGCGGCCAAGGCCCCCGGCAATGCGGTCCTTGCCACCGGCGATGCGCTGGACGCGGCACTGGCCATCTGATTTTTGCGCTGAAAATTTTTGGCGCCAGAGCAGAAGTTAACTAAAAAATGAGCATATATTTCTGAATATTGCCGCCCGGAGGACTCAAAAAGCGAGGTCCGCCGGGCGGCTTTTTTCGCGTCTGCGGATTGTAAAACGCGTGCTTTTTGACAAAATCACTGAAAAACAAATTCTTTCTATTTTTTTTTCCATATTTATGCTACAATGGCTAAAAATGGATTACTATTTTATGCGTCCGCGCATTTATATGCGGACGCTGGACATTCAAGCTGCGTCAACAAAACGCGGCGGGACTTTTCCGTTGCTTGGTATGGCGAGGCAAACTCGTTGAAAAAACGGATGCCGCGCTGCCATGGGGGTTTATACTGTGTACGACTATCATCTCACAATCCATATTCTTGGCGGCAGCGCCGACTTGGAGGAGGCTTTGTGTCAGGTTCCTCTGCCGGAGCAGACCTTTTGTCACATAACGAGGTTTCCCGCTGCGGAGGGGGAATGGACGGCGTGTGACGTTCTGATCGTGAATCTTCCGGACGGAGAGGCTCTGAACCTTTTGCCCCGGATACCGGAGAAGATTCAACTGGTTCTGTGTGTCGGGCAGCAGGAATTGGCTGCCATTCCGACGGGAAGACCGTATGCTGATTTTTGGGTGCGTCCGATTCCGGCGTTTTTTCCGGCTTTTCGTTTTGAAAAGCTGTTGGGAGATTTGCGAACGCAAAGAGACGGATACATTGCGCAGAGCTGTCTGGACACAGTCATCGACAGCATCCCGGATCTAGTATGGTTTAAGGATGTCCGCGGTTCCCATGAGAAGGTAAATGAGGCTTTCTGCCGCGCGGTGGGCAAGACCAAAGAGAATATCCGGGGCCGGGGGCATTATTATATCTGGGATATGACGCCCAAGGACTACGCCGCCGGAGAGTATGTCTGTCTGGAGTCGGAGGAAGAAGTTATCCGAAAAAAACAGACCTGCCTGTTTGACGAAAAGGTATTGAGCAAGCACGGGATGCGCCAGTTCAAGACCGCAAAATCTCCCGTTTTTGACGAGGCTGGTCAGATTATCGGAACCCTAGGGGTGGCGAGAGACGTCACAGACCTTGGAAATATTAGCACGGAGCTTGAAATCTTGCTGCGCAGTATGCCCTTTGGCATTTTGATCGAAGATGACGAGGGCCACATCATCAAGGTCAATGAAAAGCTGCTGGAGTATTTTCAGATTTTCAGGGACCAGATTGAAGGACGGCCCTATGACCAATGGAAAAAAGAACTTTTGCGCAATAAGGTTCAAAGCGACGAGGACCGGGAAATCGTTGTATCGAAGACGGTGGGCGGCGCAAACAAGATTTTTAAATTTCACGAGGATACAATTTTCGATATTTTCCATGATCCGGTGGGGCGGGTTTGCATTTTGCGGGACGTGACGATTGAGCGTGCGCTCCGGGAACGGATTATCCGCAACTCCAACACGGATTTCCTCACGGGACTCTATAACCGCCGTTATTTTTACCGGTATGTCAGTAAGAATCGGGGAACGCAGCGGGTGAGCCTGATCTATCTGGATTTGGACTATTTTAAACAGATTAACGACGCCCACGGACACGGAACGGGGGACGAGGCGCTGGCGCTGGCCGCCCGGCTTTTGAAAGAAGGCTTTCCAAACGAATTCATCGCGCGTCTGGGCGGCGATGAATTTCTGATTTTACTGCTTGGGCCATGGGAACTGGCGGAGTTGAAGAATCGGACGGAACAGATGCTTCACCGAATGAGGGAGGCATTTCAAGACGACCCGCGCATGGATACGCTGTCCGCCAGTGCGGGAATTGCCCAAAGCGACGATCCGAATGAAGAGATTGATGCGGTGATTCAGCGGAGCGACGCGGCGCTCTATGCGGCAAAAAAACATGGGCGGGCCTGTTGCTTCCTTGAGGCAGATGAACGTTTGCAAAAAGGGCAAATGCGCTGATCGGCCTTTTCCCGCGCATTGAAGATCGAAATCGGATTAAACGCAGAAAACGCCGAAAGCGCAAAAATACAGCGCCGAGTCCATAGGTCTCGGCGCTGTTTTAACGTTCGGAAAAGACAGCGCGAATGCAAGAAACCGGATGATTTACAGCCGTTTCTGCTGGAGGAGGCGCTGGTAGAGCGCCTCGCGCTGGTCCGAGGACAACGGGTCCTCCGGTGTGAAAATCTGGGTGTTTGCCGCTGTGGCCGCTCTCAGAATATCCTCCGGCGGCGTCTGGTCGCAGATCAAAATCTGAATGTTCGCCAGAGACGCAAAGGTGAAGGGGTGATTTTTGCCGATTTTCCCGGAATCCAGAAGCATGATGGAAAATGCGGCTTTCCGAATGATTTTCTGCTTGAGCTGCGCCTCCTGAAGAGAACCGACGGTAAAACCGCTGGTCACAGAGTAACCGGAGGTGGCCATCACCGCAACGTCGATGTTCATGCCGTCCAGCATGGCTTCGGCCTGAGGGCCGGAACATGAGAGCGTGTTGGGAGAAACCTGCCCGCCCAGAAGCGTGACGTTAAACCGGCTGCTCAGAGCCAGCTCTGACGCAATGTTGACGGCGCTGGTCAAAACGGTGTAATTTCCCACCTTGAGGCGGCGGGTCAAGGCGGCCACCGTACTGCCGGCGTCCAGATAGTAGGCGTGATTGGAGCGGAGCAGTCCGGCGGCGAGTCTTGCGATGCGCTCTTTGGCGGCAGTGTTCTGGTGGATTCGCTCGGAAAAGGCGGATTCCAATCCGGCCAGCCTTGGCTTTTGAGAGAGAATGGCTCCTCCTCGGACCCGGACAATATAGCCCTCTTTTTCCAGCTTTTCCAAATCCCGCCACAGCGTCATCGGGGAGCAGGGACCGATCAGAGGGACCAGATCACTGTTCCGTGCCTCGGTGTGCTCTGTGATATAGGATAAAATTGTGGATTGTCGTTCGTTCATCATCCTGTGTTACACTCCAGCTTCCGGCGCTCGCGCCGTTTCAGGTTTATTTTACTGCATGGACGAGAAAATGGCAAGGTAATTAGTCAAGAGAACAGCGTGGGGCTGAACGGTGGAAAGGTTCGCGGAACCCTTCCGCCGTCCTTGCTGCATCAGATACCCAGACGGTTTTCCCGCAGCTGCTCCAGCTCGGTGCAGTTGTGGACACAGACATGACCGGGCAGAGGCAGAATGCGCTCGTGAATGGCATCCACAATCCACTCCGGCTGGGGGAAGAAGGCGTTTTCCAACTCGTGGGGCGGGGTGATCCAGTCCTTCGCACCCACGACCACGGGCGGCGCGTCCAGATAATCAAAGGCCAGCTCCGTGATGTTGGAGGCCAGATTGCGCATAAAGGAGTTGCGCTCGCAGGCGTCGCCGGTAATGACGATGCGGCCCGTCTTCTTTACGGATTCGATCACTTTTTCATAGTTGAAGGGGACCAACGACCGCGCGTCGATGACCTCGGCAGAGAGGTTGTATTTTTCCTGCAAAAGATCAGCGGCTTTCACGGCGCGGTACAGCGTGGCTCCGATGGAGAGGATGGTCACATCGCTACCGGCGCGCTTCACGTCCGGTTCGCCCAACGCGATTTCGTACTCCTCCTCGGGAACGCCCTCCTTGTGGAACAGCTCACCATAGTCATAGATGCGCTGGCTCTCCAAAAAGATCACCGGATCGGTGCCGTTCAGGGCGGACTGCATCATGCCCTTGGCGTCGTAAGGCGTGGCGGGGAAGACCACCTTCAAACCCGGGATGTGGGCGCACAGGGCGGACCAATCCTGAGAGTGCTGTGCGCCGTATTTGGAGCCAACGCTCATGCGGACGATTACCGGCATTTTCAAAACGCCCGCGCTCATGGCCTGCCATTTGGACAGCTGGTTGAACAGCTCGTCTCCCGCGCGGCCAAGGAAGTCGCAGTACATCAGCTCGGCCACCGCTCGGCCGCCGCTCATGGCGTATCCCACGGCGGCGCCCACAATGGCGGCTTCGCTGATGGGAGAGTTGAACAGGCGGTGATAGGGGAGCGTTTCGGTGAAGCCGCGGTAAACGGCGTAAGCGCCGCCCCAATCCCGCACGTCCTCGCCAAAGGCCACCAGAGTGGGGTCTTCATAGAATTTCTTCAAAATAGGCTCGGCGATTCCGTCCCGAACCTGATAGACCTTGTTCTTGCTGACGGGCTTGCCGGTTTCGTCCAGCCCCTGTCGAACCTTTTTGGACAGCGCCACGGTGCGGGGAGATTCCGCAAAGGGAACCAGTGTCTCCGCCTTGCGGCTCTCATCCATGGAGCGGATATGACCGTTGGAGAACATGAGATCGCCAATGGCGTTGGGGGTCTTGCCAAAAATGTCCACCCGGGGAGAAACGGCGTCGTCAATAGCCAGCTTCATGTTGCGCAGCATGTCCGCCTTGACGGTGGACTGAATGGCATCCAAGTCTGCCTGCGTGCAAAGACCCGCTTCCATCAGTTCCTTGCCATAGGCCTCAATGGAATCCTCTGCCTCCCAAGCGGCGATTTCCTCCTTGGAACGATAGCTGCTGGAATCAGAAGGAGAGTGGCCCGAAATGCGGTACGTGACGATTTCCAGCAGCACGGGGCCGTCCTTCTTCGCCAAATCCTTCTTCCTTCCGTAAACGTCCATGACCGCCAGCGGGTTGTAGCCATCTACGCGCTCGGCGTATAGCTGATTGGGGCGCAGAGCCGCGCCCACCCGGACGGGAGAACCGTAGCCCATCGTCTCACCCCAAGTCTGACCGCCCATGCCGTAGGTATTGTTCCAGATGTTGAAGATGATGGGCATACCGCCGCCGTCCTCACCCCAGAGGGTGCGGACCTGATCCATGGAGCTGAAGTTCATGCCCTCCCACACCGGACCGCAGCCCAGAGCGCCGTCGCCAATGTTGCAGACCACCACGCCGGGCTTTTTGTTCACCAGTTTATAGAGTGCCGCACCGGGAGCGATGGAGCCGGAACCGCCCACGATGGCGTTGTTGGGATAGATGCCAAAGGGGGTGAAAAACGCGTGCATACTGCCGCCCATACCCTTGTTGAAGCCGTTCTCCCGGCCAAAGGTTTCGCAGATCATGCCATAGAGCAAAAAGTCCCGGCCCTGCGCGCGAAGATCCTTGCCGTTGTCCTTTACCACGGAGAAGGCCTTGCCGCCGTCAAACGTCTCCATGATCTCCGTCAGGCGCTGTTCGTCCAAAGACTCCACAGCCCGGAGGCCCCGAGCCAGAATTTCGCCGTGGCTCCGGTGAGAGCCAAAGGAGAAATCGTCAATGTTCAGGTGGTAGGCCTGACCAACGTAGGCGGCCTCCTGCCCGATGCCCAGATGGGCGGGGCCGGGGTGGTTGTAGCCCACGCCCTGATATTCGCTGGTGGTTTTGATGAGCTGGAGCATCGTCTCAAATTCCCGGATGTACGCCATATCCCGGTAAACGTTGATAAGATCTGTTTTTGAATAGCGGTCTGTCTCATCCTTCACCGCTTTTTGGTACTGATTGCTGACGATATCCTGCATTTCGATGGTTCCCGGGGCGCGCATGGCCTTGGGGTCTACAAAAATCTGTTTTGACATAGGGACCCTTCCTTATCTATCAATCGTAATATGTTTCACGGAAGCCGCATATGGGCGGCGGGTTGCCGAATTATCGGCCCTTGTACTGAGCCAGAGCGTCCCGGAAGATTTCGCACACGGTGGGATGGGGGAACACAAACTCCCGCATCTCCGGCACAGTTAGCTCCAGCTCAATGAAAATGCCGGCGGCGATGATGAACTCCGAAGAGGCGTTGGCAAGCACCTGCGCACCCAGCAGGGTGCCGCGCTTGGCGTTGAACACCAGCTTACAGATGCCGTCGCCGCCCTCGTTCTCGGCGACATAGCGGCCGCTGTACTGCATGGGCAGCTTCACAACGGAAACCTCGTAACCCTTCGTTTTGGCCTCTGCTTCGCTGAGTCCCACGCTGGACAGCTCCGGCACGGTGTACAGCACGCTGGGAATGGCCTCGTACCGCATGGTGTCCGCCTTGCCCAGAATCGTGTTGACGGCGACCTCCGCCTCGCGATAGGCGGTATGGGCCAGCATGAATTTGCCGTTTACATCGCCCACGGCATAGACGCCGGGGACGTTGGTCTTCATGTGTGCGTCGGTGACGATAGCGCCCTTTTCCAGCTCTACACCAATGTTCTCAAGACCCAGCCCCGCCGAATTGGCTTTCCGGCCAATGGCCAGCAGCACCTTATCTGCCGGAAGATCAAAGGTTTTCCCATCTTTTTCGCAGACTACCGCGCCGTCCTTCACGGCGACGACCTTGGTGCCAAGGTGGAATTCCATGCCGTCCTTTTCCAGATTTCTGTGCAGAATTTTCACCAGATCCGGGTCGTTTGGGCCTGCGATGTGATCCAGCATCTCCACCACGGTAACGGCCGTTCCGGTGAGCTGATAATAGGCGGCCATTTCAAGGCCGATGACCCCGCCGCCGATCACTGCCAGCCGGGCGGGAGACTCCCGCAGGGACAAAAGCTCCCGGTTGGTCAGGGCAAAGCCGGAATCCAGCGCCTCTTTCAATCCCGGGATGGGCGGCTGGGCATTGACGGAGCCGGTGGCAACGATGAGGTTTTTGCCGATATACAGCTCCTCGCCCACCTGTACGGTGACGCCCTCGGCGCTTCTGCCGGTGATCACACCCCGGCCATTCACCACGTCCACATGGCTGGCTTTCAGAGCCGCGCCCACGCCGGAGACGAGGGTGCGGACGACCTTTTCCTTCCGGTCGATCACCGCGCTTTGGTCGATGGAGACCTTTTCTACCCGAACGCCATACGCCTCCCCGTGGAGTGCGTGGGCATAGGTTTTGGCGCTCTGCAAAAGTGTTTTGGTGGGGATGCACCCCTCGTTGAGGCATGTGCCGCCCAGATGGCGGTCCTCGACGCACAGCGTTTTCAGCTTTGCCTGTCCGGCCCGCTCTGCGGCGAGGTATCCGCCGGGGCCGCCGCCGATGATGATAACGTCGTAATTTGTCATAGCGTCCCCCTTATTCAGCCAACAGGGCGGTGATATTTTCCAGTGCCTCTTTCAATTCCTTCAGGAAGCGGGAAGCGGGAGCACCGTCCAGCGCACGATGGTCATAGGTCAGGGAAATTCCCATGGCGGGATAGACCGTGATCTGCCCGTCCACCTTGCGGACGCGGTCGATCATGCAGTCCACGCCCAGAATTCCGGTCTGGGGCGGATTAATGACGGGCGTGAAGGACTCTACACCCAAGGACCCCAGATTGGACACGGTGAAGGACGCACCCGTGAGCAGGTCGGGGCTGATGGACCCGGTCTGGGCCGCTGCCGCCAGAGACTTGGCTTCCGCCGCGATTTGCGCCAGCGACTTGGTATCCGCGTTAAAAATGGTGGGAACCAGAAGACCTCTGGGCGTATCCACCGCCATACCCAGATGGACATGGTCGAAATAGCGCATCTTGTCGTCCAGCAGATGGGCGTTTAGGTCGCGATGGCGGAGCAATACCCGGGACACCGCAAACAGCACGATATCATTATAGGTAATGTTTGGCAGGTTCAGCGTCTCCGCCGCCGTTTTCAGCTGTTTGCGGTAAGCTATCATGGCGGTGGCGTCAAAAGAGCTGTGATGGGTCAGCTGCGCCATTTCAGACAGAGACTTGTGCATGGACGCGCCGATGACCTTACGCAGATGAGAGAGCTTTTCATCGTGATAGCCTGTGTCACTGCCAATCGGCGCGGGAGCCGCGGGAATCGCGGCGGGCGCGGTCAGGTCTGCCGTGCGGATACGGCCGCCCACGCCTGTTCCGGCCACGCCGGACAGGTCGCCGCTTTCCAGAACGGCGGCGGCAGTCAGCTTTTGGCCCGACAAAACATCCCGCTCCAGCACGCGGCCGTGGGGGCCGGTGGGAGCAATGCAGGACGGGTCCACATGCAGCCGCGCCGCGGCGTTCCGCGCCCGGGGAGAAATGCTAACGCCTGCGCCGGGAGCCGCCGTGGCCGCAGCCGGCGCGGCGGATGCTTCCGCGGAGGGAGATGCCGAAACTTCTTCTGTGGGAGCAGTTTCCGCCGCTCCGGCGGGGGCCAGCGCGGAGAAATCTTCTCCGGGCGTGCCGATTACGGCCACGGTGTTCAGGCAGGGAATGTCGTCGCCTTCCTGACAGAACACAGCCAGCAAAGTGCCGTCCGTCTTGGCCTCCTCTTCAAACATCGCCTTGTCCGTCTCGTAAGTAAACAGAATGTCTCCGGCGTGTACCTCGTCGCCAACCGCTTTCTTCCACTCTGAAATCAGGCAGCTTTCCACTGATTGTCCCTGTCGGGGCATAATGACCGCTGTTGCCATGCCAAGGCCTCCTTGTTATATTTAAACATTAATATAACATATAATGTTATATATAACAATATACACAACGGACCATTCACTGTCAAGCAAAAAAGAAAAACGGACATAAAACATCATATATAAATCAAGTTTTTAAAAATTATGATGAAGATTGAGCAATAGAGTATAAATTGTCAGAGGAAAGTCGAATGGCAGTACAACGATTATAACAATAAATATAACATTATTAAATTAAATTTGTGTTATAAAATAGAGCGGATAATGGAAAGTGATTTTGCCTGATTGGTGGAATCGAAGTGAAGGAGAGGGAAGACTGCTTCAATTTGACATTTTGGGATAATCGGGCGTATACTCATCCTTAAATTGCGTCGTCCGCCATCTGCTGAATGCGGGCCGCGCCTGAAAACCTGCGGGGGAGGATTTTCCGCGCGTGAAGCGGGCGCTTGATGCAGCCAATTAAACAGGAGGAAATTCCATGAAAAGAAAAACGCGCGTGGGGTTGATTACCAGCGGCGGGGACTGTCAGGGTCTGAACGCGGCAATCCGTGGGATCGGAAAGACGCTCCTGCATTATGTGGACAATGTAGAACTCTTCGGCATGTATGACGGGTATCGGGGTCTGGTGGACGGAGATTATAAGTTCATGGAGGACGGAGACTTTTCCGGCATTCTCACGGAGGGCGGTACGATTCTGGGAACCTCCCGCCAGCGGTATGTGCCGGGGAAGATGATCGTGGACGACGACGGGAACGACTTGATGCCCGCCATGCTGGATACGTATACCCGGCTGAATCTGGACTGCCTTGTGGTCATGGGCGGAAACGGCACGCAGAAAAGCGCCAAGCTGCTGATGGACGCGGGAATGAACGTGATCACCCTGCCCAAGACCATCGACAACGACATCTGGGGCACGGATACCACCTTTGGCTTTCAGAGCGCGGTGGACATTGCCTCCAACGTGATTGATTACATCCATTCCACCGCCAGCTCCCACAGCCGGGTCTTTCTGGTGGAGGCCATGGGGCGGGACGCGGGCTGGCTGACGCTTCATGCCGGGATTGCCAGCGGAGCGGACATCATTTTGATCCCGGAAATCCCCTATGATATCGACAAAATTGTGGAGGCCATTGAACAGCGCAAAAAGCGGGGACGGAACTTCTCCATCATCGCTGTGGCGGAAGGCGCCGTCTCCACGACAGACGCTGTCCTCACCGAGGAGGAGCGCCGCGCCGCCAAGGAAACCATGGGCCACTCCACCATTTCCTATCAACTGGCAAGCCAGATTGAAAAGCGCACCGGGCAGGAGACACGGGTTACCATTCCCGGCCATTATCAGCGGGGCGGCCCACCCTGCCCCTATGACCGGGTGCTGGCAACCCAGTTTGGCACGGCGGCGGCAAAACTCATTATGGAGCGGCAGTACGGGCGGATGGTGGCCGTTCAAAACGGCCAGATCGTCTCCATTACGCTGGAGGATGCCGCCAGCCGCACCAAGTTCCTGCCGGTGGATCATCCCCTTATTACGTCCGCCCGTGACGTAGGCGTTTCCTTCGGGGACTGAGTCCTAAAGCCTTGGAGGCGGGGTACAGGTGAAGATGCAAGTGGTCGAAAAAGCCCGGTGGACTTTTCCGACCGCTTGTTTACTTTTACCAAAAGAAGTCGAGATATGGAAAAATACGGAGAATTTGGACGGGAAATATGCACAAAAGCAATTAGCTGTTTATCGTCAAAATGTTGAAAATGCTAAAACTGAGTAAAAATTGCCCCCCTAATCGTAAGATTTGCACCTTTTGAAATAATCCGTTTCGTACTATACTAACCAAAAAACATGCCACAGGTGGAAACTATTTTTGGCGGAATTATCACGAATTCACGAAATTTGGAAGCCAATTGTAAGAAAACCTCGTGAACAGTAAAGGAAACGGGCAAATGAACGAATACATTGTGGAAATGGAGAACATCAACAAATCCTTTTCAGGGGTGCCGGTTCTCAAGAACGTGCGCTTTACCCTGAAAGCGGGAGAAGTCATGGCGCTGCTGGGCGAAAACGGAGCGGGAAAGTCCACTCTGATGAAAATTCTCAGCGGCGTGTATGTTCGCGATTCCGGCACCATGAAGATTTTTGGTGAGGAACAGGGCGACTTGGACACGAAGAAAGCGCAGGAGCTGGGCGTGGCCATTATCCATCAGGAGCTGAATATGTGCCGGCATCTGACCGTGGCGGAAAACATCTTTTTGGGCCGCGAGGTCAGGAAAGGCGTTACGCTCAACAACCGGGAAATGGTGAAGCGGACGCAGGAGGTTTTGGACTCTCTGAAGATCGACCTCAGCCCCAATACGGTGGTGGGCGACCTGCCGGTATCCAAGCAGCAGATGGTGGAGATCGCCAAAGCGCTGTCTGTCCATGCTAAAATCCTGATTATGGACGAGCCGACATCCGCGCTGTCCTCCAAGGAAATTGACGAACTGTTTCGTCTGGTGGATCAGCTTCGCAGCGAGGGCTGCGGCATTGTATACATATCGCACCGCATGGAAGAACTGAGCCATGTGGCAAATCGCGTGACAGTGATGCGAGACGGCGAGTTTATTATGGAAGGGAACTTCGCAGACTATACGATGGACCAACTGATCGCCAAAATGGTTGGCCGGGATATCAAGGAGAAATTCCCCCGCGTCCAATGCCAGCGGGGCGAAAAGATTCTGGAAGTGAAGAACCTGAACGCGGGAAGAATGGTCCGCGATGTGAGCTTTGATCTTTACGCCGGTGAGATTGTGGGAATCGCGGGTCTTGTGGGTGCAGGCCGCACGGAGACTACCCGGGCAATTTTCGGAATCGACCCCAAGGACTCCGGCGAAATCGTTTTGGATGGGAAGTCCGTTTCCATTAAAAAACCCATTGACGCGATCAAAGCCGGAATTGTGCTGACGCCGGAGGACCGGAAGCGGGACGGCCTTTGCACAAAGCTGGGCGTTCGGGAGAATTTGAGCATTCCCAATCTGGACTGGCTCAGCAACGGCATCGGCAAGGTTAACCAGAAGAAGGAACGGGAAATTGCCGACAAGGTAGTGGAGGAGCTGCAAATCAAGCTGTCCTCCGTTGAAATCAATGCGGAGAGCCTTTCCGGCGGCAACCAGCAAAAGGTGGTCATCGGCAAGTGGCTGGCGCGAAACTCCCGGGTTATTATGTTTGATGAGCCGACCCGCGGCGTGGACGTTGGCGCGAAGGTGGAGATTTACAATCTGATGAACCGCCTGAAGCAGCAAGGCACCGGCGTACTGTTTGTGTCGTCTGAGCTGCCGGAGATCTTGGGCATCAGCGACCGGATTCTGGTCATGTGCGATGGGCATTTGACCGGAGAACTGCCGGTGGCAGAGGCCACTGAGGATAAAATTCTCTCTTACGCAACCGCGTTTGAATCTAAAATCTAAGGAGCAATACACAATGAATGAAAAGAAGTCAAATCGGCTGAATCAAGCCCTGTCCGCCCGCGGTGTCCGCTCGGTGGTAACCGCGGTGATCGGATTTTTGATTCTGTTTGTGGTCTTTGCCGTGGCCAGTCCCTCGTTCCGTTCCGGCAACAACATCCAGAACCTGCTCCGCCAGATCGCGCCCACGCTGATCATCGGCATCGGTCAGGGCTATGTGCTGATTACCGGTAACATCGACCTTTCCATCGGCTCTGTGGTGGGTATGTCCTGCATGACTGCCGGTACTATGATGACCAAGGGCGTGAATCCGGTTTTGGCCTGTCTTTTGACCGTTCTTCTGGCGCTGCTGGTCGGTTTTGTCAACGGCACGCTGGTGGCAAAGATGAAGCTGCCCTCTTTTATCGCCACGCTTGGCACCATGACTTTGGCACGCGGACTCGCGCAGCTGGTGAACAACAACCATAATACCGACTTCATCGGCAACGATGCACAGGCCTTCCGCGATCTGTTTTATTACGGCGAGTTTGCCAAGCTGTACAGCGCGGTGTGGATCGCAGTGATTTTGTGGGTGGTGTTCAACTTCCTGCTGAGCAAGACTCGTACCGGCCGCCACATCTACGCGGTGGGCAGCAATCTGGATGCCGCGCGTCTGTCCGGTATCAATGAATACCGCACCATCCTGATCACCTACGTTGTAAGTGCTTTCTGCGCCTGCGTCACGGGTCTGATCCTGCTGGCTTCCGCCGGTATGGGCACCATGGATGCCGGTGGCACATACGAAATGTACGCAGTGGCGGCATGCGTCATCGGTGGCATCTCCACACTGGGCGGCACCGGCATTCTGGCGGGCGTGATCGCCGGCGCCGGAATCTGGGGTATCCTGCAAAATGGTTTGCAGTTTGTGGGCGCTCCTGTGGCGCTGCGGAATATCATCATCGGTATCATCGTCATTCTGGCGGTTATGATGGACGTGGTGGCCCGCAGCAGCAGAAAGAAGATCAAAAAAGCGTAAAAACAGTGGATATTAAAGCCCGAAGGGCTTTGATATAAGGACTGAAATATCGGTCCAAAAAAATAACAAGGAGAAGAATCATGAAAAAGAAAGTATTGGCTCTCGCAATGGCTCTTGCAATGTCCACCGCGCTCTTTGGGTGCGGCAGCACCGGCTCTGCCAGCAGCGGTTCCGCCGCTTCCGGCTCTGCATCCGGCTCCGCCGCAGGCTCCACCGCCGCACAGGATGTGAGCATCATTCTGGTTACCATGGACGGTTTGGACAACCACTGGGTCAACGTGGACAAGGGCGCTCAGGCCGCCGCAGCTGAACTCGGCATTAAGTATCAGTGGATGGCTCCCGACAAGAAGGACACCGCACTGCAGATCGAAATGCTGAACAATGCTGTTGCTGCTCAGTGCGACGGTTTGGTTGTTGCCGCTGTGGATCCCGACGCGATTGTCTCCACTCTGCAGAGCGCGGCTGACGCCGGCATCAAGATCGTCTATGCCGACTCCACCGCCAACTTCGACGCTGTGGCAAAGTTCACCACCGACAACTATGCCGCTGCTAAGCAGGCTGGCGAGCAGATGCTGGCCGGTCTGAAGGAGAAGGGCATCACCTCCGGCGATATCGGCATCGTTGCTTTCTCCAACGCCACCCAGACTTCCGTTGATCGTGAGCAGGGCTTCCGCGACGCGTTCGAGGGCACTGAGTTCAACCTGCTGGAGACCCAGTATGGCAACTCTGAGGTTGCCGCGTCTCAGGCTGCTGCTGAGAACTTCATCTCTCAGGGCGTTGTGGGCGTCTATGGCAACAACGAGCCCGGCGCTGTCGGCGTGGGCAACGCTGCCGCCGCCAACCCCAACTGGAATGGCGTGGCCGTCGGCTTCGAC
The DNA here is from genome assembly GCF_000307265.1 of Oscillibacter ruminantium GH1. Classification (GTDB taxonomy): domain Bacteria; phylum Bacillota; class Clostridia; order Oscillospirales; family Oscillospiraceae; genus Oscillibacter; species Oscillibacter ruminantium. The sequence continues at coordinate 173,340 of NZ_DF158899.1, read as the reverse complement.
GCTTCCGACACGACCATGGACATGGTTGAGAACGGCTCTTTGTACTGCGTGATGGCTCAGAATCCGTATAACATGGGTTACGGCGCTGTCTATGCCGCTTACAATGCCGTTACCGGCGGCGACATCGGCGAGACTGATGTGGACACCGGCGCCAGCGTTGTCAACAAGGACAACGTGGCTGATTTCCGGTAAGCAGCTGCAAAACAGCGACATCTAGGATTCATAACTAGAGCGGATTTTCCGGCGGCGGCAGAACGACGGGCGGCTGCTTGAAAATCGCTCTAATAAGGGAAAATGAGCCGCTGAGGATGATCGAAAAACTATTCGTTCCTCAGCGGCTTCCCTTTTTCAACGACGAAACAAAAAAGGAGCCATGAAATGAAAGATTATTTGCGCGATATGGTGGCCCGGCGGAAGCAGGGCGAGGTTTGCGGCATTGGGAGCTATTGCACGGCGAACGAACTGGTGATCGAAGCGTGCATGCAGCGTGCCCTGCGGGACCATCAGGTGGTTCTGGTAGAGGCTACCGCGAACCAAGTCAATCAGTTTGGCGGCTATACCGGGATGCGCCCCGTTGATTTCCGGGATTTTGTCTGTGAGATTGCGGACCGTATCGGCTACCCCCGTGAAAATATCATTCTGGGCGGCGACCATCTGGGACCGCTCACATGGCAGAACGAACCCGAGGCACAGGCGATGGACAAGGCGGAGGAACTGGTGCGCCTGTTTGTGTTGGCGGGCTTTAAAAAGATCCATCTGGATACCAGTATGCGCGTGGCGGACGACCCCCGGAATGAACCGCTGACGGACGAGACAATTGCCCGCCGGGGCGCGCGGCTGTATGCCGCCTGCGAGGAGGCGTATCAGACACTGCGGGCACAAAATCCAGATGAGGTGCGGCCCGTGTATATCGTGGGCAGCGAAGTGCCCATTCCCGGCGGCGCACAGGAGGCGGAAAGCTCTATCGCCGTCACCGATCCTGCGGCGCTCAATAAAACTGTGGAAACCTACCGCAAGGCGTTTGCCGCGGCGGGTTATGCCGACGGGTTTGAAAATGTAATCGGCGTGGTGGTGCAGCCCGGCGTGGAGTTCGGGGACGCGGACTTTTTCCGCTATAACCGCGCCAAGGCCAAGGAACTGACCGCTGCCGCGAAAAAGCTGGACGGCATTGTTCTGGAGGGCCACTCCACCGACTATCAGCCCGCCGAGGCGCTGCGCGAGATGGTGGAGGATGGCATTGCCATTTTAAAAGTTGGCCCTGCATTGACCTTTGGCCTGAGAGAGGGCCTGTTTGCTCTGGACATGATGGAACGTGTCCTGCTGCCCGAGGGGCAGCGCGCTTATTTTGCAGATACGCTGGAACGCGTGATGCTGGAGCACCCGGAGAATTGGAAGAAGTATTATCACGGCGACGAATTGCAGCAGGCCGTGAAGCGCAGATTCAGCTTCTCCGACCGAATTCGATATTACCTGACCGACGCCGAGGTGAAAGCGGCGATGGATCAGTTGATCGCAGGGATGCAGAAGGTGGAAATTCCCCTGAGCATGCTGCACCAATATATGCCCCTGCAATACCCCAAGGTCCGGGACGGACAGCTCCCCATGGATGCGCGGGAACTGGTGAAGGACTGCGTTGTAACGTTCGCAGAGGATTATATCCACGCCACACGCTGATGCGTGTGTGAAACCCGGAAAAATAGATGGGAGGAAATCATTTTGGTAATCGATATGCACGCGTTCCCCGGCTTTCTGGAAGAGATTTGCGAGGACCCCAAGCGGGTGGAGTTCCGCCGGGAACAGTATTTTTTGTATAAGCAGCACGTTTGGCCACTGAGCCTTTTCGTGCTCCAGATGAATGCGGCGGGGATTGATAAATCCGTAATCTCCGCGGAGGACGTGACCACTCGTGCGGGTGATACCATCGTCTCCAACGAGGAGGTTCGCAAGCTGGTGGATCTGTGCCCGGATCGGCTGATCGGCTTTGCCAGCGTGGACCCTTGGCGCAAGGATGCGGCGCAGGTTCTGGAAAAGGCGTTTGGAGAGCTGAAGCTCTCCGGCCTGAAGCTCAGTCCCGCGATCCAGCGCTTTATGCCCAACGACGCCATGATGGAGCCGCTTTACGCGATCTGTGAGAAGTACAACAAGCCGATTCTCTTTGAGTCCGGCATGACTTGGGTGAAGGACAGCCCGTCCCGGTACGGCAATCCGCTGCTGCTGGAGGATGTGGCCATCGCTCACCCGGACCTGAAAATGTGCATGGGCCACTTTGGCTGGCCGTGGGTGCGGGAGACGGCCATGCTGGTTCTGAAATATCCGAATCTGTATGCTGACACCGCCCTGCTGTATTTCGACTCTCCGGTTCAGTTCTTTGAACACACGTTTAAAACCGACTTGGGCGAATACTGGATCGACCGGATGCTGTTTGACAAGGTGCTCTTTGGCTCCACCTACCCCCGCATCGAGCAAAAGCGGATGCGCAAGGCAGTGGATTCCCTGACTCTGCGCCCCCACCAGCGGGAGCTGGTTCTGGGCGGCAACGCGGCGAGCTTTTTGGGACTGGAGGAAGCGTAATGGTAAAGCACTATGAATTTTTCGTCACGACGGAGGACGAGTATTACACCACCTATATCGGTGACACGGTCAAGGCGTTTATTGCGGAGTCCGGCGTGCAAAACGGCATTGTCTCCGTGGTGACGGCGCACACCAACTGCGGAATTATCGTCACAGAGCCGCTGGACTGCATTTTAAGCGACTTAAACGTTCTGCTCCACCGGCTGGTGGACGACGACGCGGAGTATTCTCACGCCCACTTCCTGCCCACCTATGGCCGCACCAGCGCCAATGCTTACGGCCATCTTCGCTCCATTCTGGTGGGAAACAGCACCACGCTGTCTTTGGTGAACGGAAAGGCCTGCATGGGCGAGGCGCAGGAGATCGTGTTCATGGAATTTGACGGGCCGCAGGCTCGGAAGGTTTTCGTGGACATTATCGGCGAATGATTGGAAAGGAAAGGGACTGAATATGGCATACGATATCGTTTCCATCGGCGCGCTGCTGTGCGAGGTCATGCGCAAGGAGCTGGATAAGCCTTTGGACACTGCGGCGGATTTTACCGGCCCCTATCCCAGCGGTGATTCCGGCATTATGCTGAATGCCGCGGCCAAGCTGGGTGCGAACAGCGCCATGATCGGTGTGGTCGGTGACGACGGCTTTGGCCGCTGCATCGTCAACCGGTTACAGGAGAGCGGAGCGGACTGCTCCATGGTGCGCGTTCACCCCGAAGCCGCCACAGGCGTTGCCTTTGTGTGCTACTTCCATGACGGCAGCCGGAATTTTATCTATCACGTCCATCAGGATGCGCCGGGGATGATGTCCGCCGAGGACATCCATCTGGAGAAGCTTCAGGGAACCAAGTGGCTCCATATCACGGGCTTTGCCATGTCCGTCAGCCACGGCGCGGCGGACACCATCCACCGTTTGGTGCGGGAGCTGCCGGCGGATACGCAGATTTGCTTCGATCCCAACATTCGGCCCGAGGCGCTGAGTGTGGAGGAAATCAAGGCGCTGTGCATGCCGGTGCTGGAACGCTCCAGCATGATCTTCCCCAGCAAGGGCGAGGCCATGATGTTTACCGGCGCGGCTACCGACGATGAGGGCTGCGGCATCTGGGCAAGTCAGGGGAAAACCGTGGTTTTGAAAAACGGCGAGCAGGGCTGCCGCATCTTCTCCGGTGACCAGATTTTGGATGTTCCCAGCTTTTCCGTGGAAGAGGTGGACCCCACCGGCGCAGGCGACACGTTCTGCGGCGCGTTTTTGACGGCGCTGATCGCCGGAAAGAGTCTTGCCGAGTGCGGCCGGTTCGCCAATGCGGCGGGTGCCATGTCCGTGCGCAAGCAGGGCCCCATGGAAGGCGCCCCCTCTCTGGCAGAGGTTGAGGAATTTTTGGCGGCGCACGCATAAACGTATCTCCCGGAAAAATACCGGGAGTGAATGGAACGCAGCGGTTTCCGGCTTAGGGCCGGAGGAAGGAGTATGGCCATGGGCCAGAGCTATCAGAAACAATTGGAGTATATCGGCGATCTGAACCAACTGATGTCCCTGCGGGAGGGCGTGCTCTCCGGCGGATTTCAGGATGGTGTTCGCGTGATGGATGTGGACAATGGCGGCAATCTCTCCGCCACAGTTCTGCCGGGGCGGTGCATGGATATCTATCAGGTGCGCTATAAGGGCAAGAACATGAACTATCTGGCGCCCTGCGGAATCGTGGCCCCGGAGTATTACGACGCACAGGGGACCCGCTGGCTGCGCAATTTCTTTGTGGGCATGCTGACCACCTGCGGCTTGCAGCACTTTGGCAATCCCCAGACGAAGAACGGCGAGGAGCTGGGCCTTCATGGCCGAATTGCCAATACCCCGGCGGAGAATGTGAAGTATGCCCGGGGTCTCCGGGGAGAAATCCCCACGCTGACGCTGGAGGGCACCATGCGGGAGGCCCGCATTTTCGGCGAGAATCTGACGCTGCACAGAAAGCTGGAATTTGTTCACGGGGAGGACAGCATCCTCCTGACCGACACCATCACGAACCACGGATTCGGCAACCGTCAGGTGCTTTACGCGTTGCATTTGAATTACGGCTATCCTCTGCTGGAAGAGGGCTGCAAGCTGATTCTTGACAGCGAGGAGACAGCGCCCCGGGAGGAGAATGCCGCCAAGTACCTGTCTTCTTGGCAGCAGATTGAAGCGCCCCAGTATCCGTATCCGGAGCGGTGCTATTTCCATAAGCTCCGCCAAGACGCGGACGGCATGGTGCAGTACACCCTGTTCAACGAGAAGCGGGGCATTGGCGTGAATGTTCGATACAGCGGAGAGGACCTGCCGTTTTTCTGCCAGTGGAAGATGCTGGGCAAGGGAGAGTACGTCATGGGTCTTGAGCCGATGAACGTCTTTTTGGACGGTCCGAAGGTGGACGAGCCGGGCTGTGCCGCGCCGATCCTCGGACCCGGGGAGAGCAAGACCTATCAAGCCCGGCTGAACTTCATCGACCACATCTGAGCCGCCCTTTGGGCAAAAGGAGAAACAATATGAAGCGTTCAAAAATTAATCAGTGCATCCGGGACATGGAAGTACTGCTGGCGGAGCACCGCGTGGAGCTGCCGCCGTTTTGCAAATGGACTCCCGCCGATTGGGCGGACAAGAGCCACGAATACGACGAAATCCGCGATAACCAGCTGGGCTGGGATATCACGGACTGCGGGCTGGAGGATTTCGACAAGGTGGGCTTTGCCCTCATCACCCTGCGCAACGGAAACCAGAACAACCCGAAATACAAAAAGGTTTACGCGGAAAAGCTCATCATGCTCAAGGAGGGTCAGCGTTTCCCCTGCCACTTCCACTGGAATAAGAGCGAGGACATCATCAACCGCGGCGGCGGCACCATGATTATCCACGTCTATAACGACGCCGGAGACGGCAGCCGTTCCACGGAGGACGTGCTGGTCAACCGGGATGGACGCTCCTATCTCGTGCCCGCCGGTACCGGCGTGGAGTTGAAGCCCGGCGAGAGCATTACGCTCTGGCCCCACCAGTACCACGACTTTGACACGGTTCCGGGCACAGGCGACATCCTCATTGGAGAAGTCTCTATGTGCAACGACGACAATACCGACAACCGGTTTTACGAGCCGGTGGGTCGCTTCCCCAAGATTGAGGAGGACGAGCCTCCCTATCGTTTGCTGTGCAACGAGTATCCACCCGCAAAGGACTGAGACAGCATGGACTATATCGGAATTGATCTGGGAACCTCGGCAGTCAAGCTGCTCTTAATGGGCGGCGACGGAACCATCCGCAATGTAGTCTCCCGGGAATATCCCATCTACTTCCCCCGTTCTGGCTGGTCGGAGCAGCGGCCGGAGGACTGGTGGAGCGCCGTGCAGGATGGACTGAAGGCGCTTTTGACCGGATTTGATGCAAAGCAGGTGGCGGGAATCAGCTTTGGCGGGCAGATGCATGGCCTTGTTATGCTGGACGCGGAAGATCGAGTGATCCGCCCCGCCATTTTGTGGAACGACGGAAGAACGGCGGAGCAGACCGCTTGGCTCAACGACACAGTGGGCAAGGAGACGCTTTCAGCCTGCACGGCTAACATCGCCTTTGCCGGTTTTACCGCGCCAAAGCTCTTATGGGTGCGGGAAAAGGAACCGGAGAATTTTGCCCGCATCGCAAAAATCATGCTGCCCAAGGACTATATCGCCTATCAGCTCACCGGTGTACACTCCACGGATTATTCCGACGCGTCCGGCATGTTGCTGCTGGACGTGGAGCACAAATGTTGGTCGGAGAAGATGCTGGAGCTGTGCGGCGTGGAGAAAAGCTGGCTTCCCGCGCTGTTTGAAAGCTATCAGCCCACCGGTACGGTAAAACCTGCTCTGGCCGCGCAGCTGGGTCTTGAATGCAACTGTGTCGTGGCGGCAGGCGCAGGGGACAACGCCGCTGCCGCTGTGGGCACCGGCACGGTGGGGGAGGGACGGTGCAACGTTTCGCTGGGCACCAGCGGCACCATTTTCATCTCCAGCCGCAGCTTCCGGGTGGACAGCCGCAACGCGCTGCACGCCTTTGACCATGCCGACGGGCAGTATCACCTGATGGGCTGTATGCTCTCTGCGGCATCCTGCAACCAGTGGTGGATGGATTCCATCATCGGAACCAAGGACTATGCTGCGGAGCAGGCCGGGATGGAAGAGCGGCTGGGGGAAAACTCCACGTTTTTCCTGCCTTATCTCATGGGAGAGCGCTCTCCTCATAACGACCCGAAAGCCCGGGGCATGTTCATCGGCATGTCGATGGACACCACCCGCCGGGATATGACGCAGGCGATCATGGAGGGCGTTTCCTTTGGCATTCGGGATTCCTTTGAGGTGGCAAAAGCGCTGGGAATCCGTCTTGACAGCACTCGTATCTGCGGCGGCGGTGCGAAAAGCGCCCTGTGGCGGAAGATGATTGCCAACATTCTGAATCTGCGGGTAGAGCGTGTGGCCTCGGAAGAGGGGCCGGGTCTGGGCGCCGCCATGCTGGCGGCGGTAGCCTGCGGAGAATACGCTTCTGTGGAGGAGGCGGCCGATGCCATCGTGCAGGTGACGGAAACTGTGGAGCCGGACCCGCTTTTGGCTGCAAAATATCAGGAGCAGTATGAACGGTTTGAAAAGCTGTATCCGGCGGTAAAAGCCTGGTTTTAAAGCAAGTTCCAAAGACACAAAAAGCGCCGGGCCCATTCGGGTCCGGCGCTTTTTCCAATCGACGGCTCAGTCGGGGAACAGGTCCTCCTGTAAAAGGCGCAGCTCATGAAACTCATCCGGTGTTTTGGCCAGCGCGATTTTCCCGCCGTCCACCCACAAAACCCGATCCGCCACATACAGCGTGTCGTAAAGATCGGTGGAGAGCAGCAGCACGGGAATGCCGCTGCTGCGCAGCTTGGAGATCAGGCGGAGCGTGTGGGGCCGCAGATACATATCCAGCCCGGAAATAGGCTGGAGGCAGACCACCAAATCTGCCTTTGCAATCAGATACTGATAGTAGGCCAGCGTATACAAATCCTGTGTGTGCAGATCGTAGAGCTGTTGTTCATCCAGCAGATCCCCCAGCTCCGGACGGTATTCCTTGGCCACGCTGTTTAAAAGCCGCTGCTTGCGCCAGATGCGGGGGACTTTTTCCCCCAGGGCAAAGCAGAGATTGTCCAAAACGCTCATGTCCGGAAAAAGTCCCGTTCGAGAGGGCAAACGATCCAACAGGCCCAATCGCAAATCGCTCAATTCTTTGCCGCAGGCCACAACGCCGGGAACAGGCACGCGCTGCTTCAAATCCTCGAAAAGACCCATCAGATCGTCCAGAACCGTGTTGCTGCGGTCGATGAGAAGGAGTGTCTCTCCCGAACAGATTTCAAGGCTGAAGTGATCCAAACCGCCCCGACAGATGTTTTCCAACCGCAGGACAGGCTTTCCGCGGGGGCGCTTGGACTCGCTGTCTGCCTGCCCCAGACGCAGCAGAGCCTCATAGGCGGGCTTGGCCAAAACGCGAATGTGCTGATTCAGATCGGAGCTTCGATCCACCACTTTTTCTATGCGGCCTTTTTTGAAAACAGCGATGCGGTCGCAGATTTTTCGCAGCGCTTCGTGGTGGTTATAGACGTAAAGAAAGGTCATCCCATTTTGGGCCAACCGTTTCAAAAGCTGATGAAACGCAGCCAGTTCCTCACTGCCCAGCAAATCCGGAATGTCAATCAGCACCACCAGAAGCTCTCCAGCGGTCATGGCGCGGAGAAGTTCCATCACCAGCCGGTCATAGTTTTTCAGCTGTCCTGCCAGCATTTGCTGGGGCAGGCGGATGTCATACTGTTGGAAAAGCTGCTCCGTCTGCGCTTGCAGTTCCCGCTCCCGCACGTAAAATTTGCGAAAACCCGGACGAATGACGAAAAGATTGTCCGCAAGGGACAAACTGTTGATCAAGCGGCTGGTACTGTCAATGATAGCGACCTTGTTTTGGGTGACGGGATGAGGGCCGGGACTGTTGACCAGCTGATCCTGAAAGAACACATGACCGTTTCGGATCGGCTCGTTCAAAGCGATCAGCTTGAACAGCTCTGCTCCGCCATGTCGCTCCAGCCGCAGCATACCATAGATCTCTCCCTGAAATATCTGCATACTCAGGTCGTTCAGATGGGTCTGCCCGTTTTCCGCGTAAAGGACGTGATCCATCCGAAAAATCTCTTTTCTCATAGCTGCCTCCGCTTTCTTCAGGCGGGACGGGGCAGCGAGATTTCCACATCGGTCCCCGCGCCCAAGGTGGAATAGACGATCATCCCGTAAGTGTCGCCAAAAAGCAGATGGATGCGGTTGTTCACATTGGCAATGGCAATGCCGCCCTTTCCGGTTCCTGGGGGAGAGTTGCCCGCGATGCGCTGATTCACCTTTTCCAGAATTTCCGGGGCCATGCCCACGCCGTCGTCTGAAATCCGAATGAGCAGACATCTCTCCGTTAGCAGCAGTTTGATGGTGACGCTGCCATCCCCCAGTTTTTGCTCGATCCCGTGGATAATGGCGTTTTCCACAATGGGCTGCAGCGTCAGCTTGGGAATTTTACACCGGATTAAGGAATCCATGTCCTCCTCGTCGTAGTCGATGTGCAAGGAGAGCCGGTTGCCAAATCGGTACTGCTGGATATAAAAATAGGTCTTGATGTTTTGCAGTTCCTCGTCCACAGTGACCACGTCCGCCTGATTGCTGATGGTATAGCGGAAAAAGGAGGCCAGCGCTTCACACATTTCCGCCACGCTGCCAAGACCCGAGATCAGCGCCTCGCTGCGGATGCTCTCCAGCGTATTATAAAGAAAATGTGGATTGATTTGATTTTGCAGAGCCTGATACTGCGCCTGCCGCTTGCTGAGTTCAAAGGAGTCTGTGGCTTTTAAAGTGGCGCTCAACCGCTCGATAAAATAGCCGTATTGCCGATTATAGTAGTATTTTGGCGAGGGCAGGTCGGCCAGCTCTGGAGTGGACGCTGCCAGACCAAGCCGCTTCGTCTCATTCCAATAGGGCTTCCACAGGAAGAAAAACTCCAGTGGAATCAAGGCGACCGCGGCAAAAGCAACCAGCAGAATCGGCAGAAACCAGCGGGTATGGTAGGCGGCGGCTGCCGCCAGAGCCAGCAGGGCGAGAAACAGGATGAAAAACGCGACCCGAAAAATCAAAAGACGCGTTTCCAAAAAACTTTTATGCTTTTTCATTTCCGGCCTCCCCTCCTATACTGCCGCGATTCATAGAGTTTGCTCTAGGGCAACACCGCACAGAGTTTGCCCTAGGAATAAAGATTCCTGTATTCCTTGGGACTGACGCCGGTGGCCTTTTTAAACGCTTTGGAAAACCGTTTGTAGTCGTGGATTCCAACGGACTCGCACACGGCCTCCGTCGTCTGCTTTGTACCCCGCAGCAGTTCCTTGGCGGCGTTGATGCGGATTTCCAGCAGATATTCTAAAAACGTTCTGCCCGTCTCCTTGCGGAACAGGGTGCTGAAATAATTGGGACTGAGTCCTACTTGGGAACATACGCCATCCAGATTGAGCGGTTCGGCATAATGCTCGGTGATATACTGCCTTGCCTCATTGATGGGGCGGACTTTCTCCCGCTTCATCCATTTTCCGGCCTCTTGCAAATCGCGCAGACAGTTGGCCTCCAACAGGCGGAAAAGGTCTTCAACCCGGCCGCACAGGTCGGCCTGTTCGTTGAAACAGGACTCCCGCTCTCCGGCGGGGGAGAAACGCAGTTCATTTTGAAAAAGGCCGGATAGAAGAAAGAGGTGATAAGCGGTCTTCACGATGTGAAGAATCTGGTGTCCGGATATGCCGCTTTGCAGGACTTTTTTCTCTAAATTTTGAATAGCAAAGCAAATTTGATCTTCGCTTTGCAGCGTGATTCCCTCCTGAACCGCCGCGCTGAACAGGTGGAAAAGCGCCTCGTTGTCCGTGTTTTCCAATTCTGGAATTTCGGACAGAAAGACGGGAACTTTTTCCAACAGAAGCCGTTGCCCCATCGCGTACTGCGCCTGCTGACGGCATTCGCCCAGTTGAGAGATAGATGTGAACTCTTTGCCAACGCTGAGAAGCAGTTCAATGCGCTCAAAGGCGTGGATTTCCATCCGCAGCTCCTTGATGACGCGGGTCAGAGCCGCTTGCAGCTGTTCCCGATTTTGCGGCGCATAATTTAAAATGCCAAAAATCTGCCGTCCCCGGGCGACCATACTGAATTCATGGCAGAGCGGACGAATCAGCTCCCCCAAGCTGTTTTCCGCCAGAGGGAGAAGCAGGTCGAAGACCGACTGCGCATAGGGAATCCCGATGGTCTGGAAATCCTTAAAGGATTCCTGAATGCAGAAAACTTGGAAAACACCCGGCTGGAAGTGAGCGTAATACTTTTTGTTGACCTCTTCCATTGTGGAGGGAACGCTGCCATTCTCCAAGTCAAACCAGATCATTTTCAGGAGATCGGCTTGCGCACCCTCCAGAGAGTCGGAGCCGTCCGAGTGCTTTTTCAAATATCGCTTGCGGACCTTTTGCAGCGTGGCGTTCAGCAACTGTTGATTGACAGGCTTGAGAATATAGTCCTGCACGCCATATTGAATGGCGGTCTGGGCATACTCAAAGCTGGAGTAACCGCTGATAATGATAAACTCCAGATCCGGATCGTATTCTCTGGCCTGCTTCATCAGCTCCAACCCGCTGCATCCGGGCATTCGGATATCTGAAAGGATCAGATCCGGCTGCTTTTCCTGAATAAGCCGCAGAGCCTCAATGCCGTTGGAGGCGGTTCCCACCAACTCCATCTCCAGAGATTCCCAGTCAATCAGATGGCAGATCAGTTGACAGACTTTTTCTTCGTCGTCTGCGACGATGACTCGAATCATGCTGTGTCTCCTTCGTACGTTGATACTTTAGGCGTTTGCGCCGTTATAGTATATTTATTATAAACATATAAAATAGTTGCCTAGCGGCTATTATACCACAGACAGGCTAAAATGCGAAGTATCTCAAAGAAAAAAGAGACAAATCCTGTTAAATCTCCGTTGTTTGAGCGCCGAAGGCGCAGGGCCAAAGAGATTGGGCGGAGCGTATTTTTTTGAAATCTGCCTGCCGATTTAAAGGAAAAGCTGTCGTGTTTCAAAATTTTACCGTCTGAATTCCGGCATATTCCTTTCTTTTCGAGTCAAACTATGCTTGCGATACCCAGAAAACCCACAAACACAAACGACACAAACAAGTTTGGTATTGAGAAAAGGAGAAACGATTATGTCTAACAAGAATAACAACAAGATCAACGTGCCCGAGGCCCGTGCTGCCATGGATAAGTTCAAGATGGAGGCTGCTTCCGAGGTTGGCGTCAACCTGAAGGAAGGCTATAATGGCGACATCACCGCCCGCGAGGCCGGTTCTGTCGGCGGCCAGATGGTCAAGAAGATGATCGAGTCCTACGAGAAGTCCCTGTAACTTCTCCACTGAACTAGAAACGCGGCTCCCGGCTTTTGCCGGGAGCCGCGCTTTTTCAAACGAAAGCGCCCCTGTGCGCAATCAACAAAAGAGGCCGCCGGTTCGAATGCACCGAACCGGCGGCCTTTCAAGGCTGTTGAATTGGAGATCAGGCGGCCTTGGAGGCGGTCAGAGTAGAGGCGAAGCGATAGATAATCGCCGCAGACTGGCCGCGGGTGGCAGTGCCCATGGGACGGACTGTGCCATCGCTGAAGCCGTTCACCAAGCTGTTGGCGTTGGCCCAAGCCAGCGCCTGCGTGGCGTAAGAGGAAACCTGAGACGCGTCGGTGAAAGCGGTCAGGCTGCCGGTGGTGGTGACGTTGTAGCCCAGAGCCTCCGCATAGCGGTACATGAACGCGGAGAACTGCTGACGGTTCACAGAGTCGGCGGCCACGAAGGTGGTGGCAGTTTTGCCGTTGACAATACCGTTTTCATTGGCCCAAGCCACGGCCTTGCCCAGATCCGTGGTGAAGTCCACGTCGGTAAAGGCGGGAGTGGCCTTGGCGGAGGGCTTGCCAGCCAGATTCCACAGAGCCAGAACCACATCGCCGCGAGTCATAGTGACATTGGGGGAGAAGGTGGTGGCGGTGGTACCGGGGATCAGGCCGCTCTTCTCGGAAAAGAGTACGGCGTCGTAGTAATAGGCGTTGGAAGCCACGTCCGTGTAAGGCAGAGCCGCGGCCTTGACGATGGTGATGCGGCCCTGAGCCTTGGCGTATTCGGCGGGGACAGTGCCCTTCAGCGTGCCGGTAATATAGTTGATGAGAATCTCGTTGTCCAGCATGGCGGGAACGGAGAGGAACTTATCCTTCTGGAACATGTTCAGGCCGTCGCCCGCGCCTTCCAGCATATAGTTGTGAGAGGCCAGCTTATAGGTCTTGTTAGCCACGATGGCCACGCCGCCAACCTTCACGTCCTTGACGCGCCGGGCACCGGTGACGGAGACGAACATCTTGTTGTCATCAACCTTCACGGTGGAGGGAACGGAGGTGTCGATGGTATAGGTCATACCGGACACATGCAGGAAGCCGCCGTTTTCATCGGGAGTGGTGCGGGAGGCCATTTCCAGCGCGTCCAGAATCTGCTGGCCGGTGGCTTCCACCATCCGCAACTCGTTGCCATAGGGATGGACCGCGATGATCTGCTCATAGGTGATGTTGCCGGCCTTGATGTCGGCGCGGATGCCGCCGCCGTTGACGATGGCGATGTCGGCGCCCGCGGCGTCACGGTAAGCGTCAGCCACCAGATCGCCCAAATTGGTCTCCTGATTGCGGATGGCGCGGGTCTTGCCGTCGGCCTCCAGCGTGGTCAGATCCACAGAGGTCTTGGCAACAACCTTTTTCAGCAGCGCGTCGTTCTTGGCCAGAATGCCCTTGACAAAGGTGTCCATACTGGAATCCTTGGCGGTATAATCCGTGACCAGTTCCGTGGTGACGGTGCCGTTGGGCTTCAGAACCAGCTTGCCGATGGCGGCCAGCTTGGTGCCGGTGGAGGTCAGTAGAACGGTCTTGCCGTCCTTGTCAGAAACCTTCTGAGAGGGAATGGTGCTGTGGGAATGCCCGTCGATGAAGGCGGTCAGACCGGAGACGTTGGCGATGATGTCGGTAGAACGCCAAGGAGCGCTCTGCTCATCAATGCCGCAGTGACCAACTGCCACAACGTAGGTGGCGCCTGCGGCCTTAGCGGAGTTCACTGCGGTCTGCACGGCGTTATACAGCTCTTTGCCGTTATTGCCGTTGCAGAAACCGTAGATATACTTGCCGGTGTTGTCCTGAAAGTAGGAAGGAGTGGACTTGGTGATGGATTCAGGCGTGTCGATGCCCACATAAGCCACCTTGGTGTCGCCGTAGGTAATCATCTTATAGGCGTCAAACACTGGCTTACCAGTCCGCAGGTCCATGAAGTTGGAGCAAACATAGCCGCTCTTCAGTTCTTTGGACAGGTTCAGGAATTGATCCATACCGTAGTCAAACTCGTGGTTGCCGGGGACGGCCACATCGTAGCCCATCTGGTTCATGATGTCCACCAGATACTCGCCCTTGGACAGTGTGCCCAGAGCCGCGCCCTGAACCGCGTCGCCCGCGTCGGCCAGCGTCACATAATCGGTGGCTTTGAGCATTTCGGCCTTATAGGCCGCAAGACCCGCGTATCCGATGTTGTCGTCCACGCCGCAGTGGACGTCGTTGGTGTACAGCACCACGACATCGCCCTTTTCTACCGTGGTGGTGTCGGTGGCAAGACCGACTGTGGTCAAAGACATGGCCATGACGGCAGCCAGCAACAGGGAAATTGCCTTTTTCATCTTCTACCTCCTTAAAATCCAAAGCACGGAACAAACCGCACTTTCTATTGATATCAGTATAAACCGCTTCTTCAAAAAAGGGAAGAGGGAAACGTGTAAACTGTGTAAAATTTTGAAGATTATAGTGAATTGCACCGGCACAATTGACAAAAATACAGGAGATCGCATGTTGAAGGGCGGCTGTGGTTTTGAAGAAAAGGGAAGATTGTCCGCCCAAAAAAATATTTCTTTCCGACGTGGCTTTCACGGCTGGAAATCAAAAGAAAACTGTGCTATGCTGAGTCTGCATAAAGCAAGGACGCAAGGGAGGTTTTGCGATGAAAACATTGCTTAAAGGCGGCAGCGTGGTGTCTGGCCGCGGTGTCCGCCGGGCGGATGTGCTGATCGACGGGGAGAAGATCGCGCAGGTAGGCCGGGGACTGTCCGCCGCAGGCGGAAATGTGATGGATGTGACGGGGATGCTGCTGTTCCCGGGGTTCATCGACGCGCACACCCATTTTGATCTGGATGTGTGCAACACCACGACCGCCGACGATTTCACGTCGGGCAGCCGTGCCGCCATTCGGGGCGGCACCACCACGGTGATTGACTTTGCCTGCCCCAACAAGGGAGAGTCTCTGGGATACGGACTGGATCTGTGGCACAAAAAGGCAGACGGCCAGGCCTTTTGTGACTACGGTTTCCATATGACCATTGACGATTGGAATCCCTCTATTGAGACGGAGCTGCCGGACATGTTCGCAGCAGGTATCTCGTCTTTTAAAATGTATCTGACCTATCCCGCTATGATGATCGGTGACGGGGCGATTTACAGTGCGCTGAAAGCCATCAAGCGGATGGGCGGCATCTGCGGCTTCCACTGTGAGAACGCCGGAGTGATCGACGCGATGATCGCAGAGAAAAAGGCCGCTGGGGAGCTTTCTCCTGCTTCTCATCCCCAGACCCGCCCGGCCTGTTTGGAGGCGGAGGCGGTGGGCCGTCTGCTGCGCATCGCACAGGCGGCGGACTGCCCGGTGGTGATTGTTCATTTGACTAATCATCAGGCGATGGACGAAGTGGAAGCCGCACGGAAACGGGGACAGAAGGTCTATGTGGAAACCTGCCCCCAGTATCTGCTGCTGGATGAAAGCGTCTATTTCAATTCTGATTACTCTGCCGCCGCGCGGTATATCTGCGCGCCTCCCATCCGGGAGAAGGCGGAGCAGGCCTATCTGTGGCGGGGGCTGAAACGGGGATTGATCCAGACCGTTTCCACCGACCACTGTTCCTTCACGTTGGAGCAAAAAGAAGCGGGCCGGGAGGACTTCACAAAGATTCCGGGGGGACTTCCCGGCGTGGAGACGCGGGGAGAGCTACTCTATTCCTATGGCGTGGAGAAGAAAAAGATTGCCCTGCCCACGATGTGTCAGGTGCTCAGTGAAAATCCTGCTAAGCTGTACGGTCTGTATCCCCGCAAGGGTGTGATCCGCAAGGGGAGCGATGCGGATATCGTGGTCTATGATCCGGGGGCGAGCCACGTGATTCGGGCGGCAGACTGCGTGAGCGCGGCGGGATATACCCCCTATGAGGGCTTTGTCACCTCCGGCGGTATCGCGCAGGTTTACCTGCGGGGAAGGCTTATGGCCGAACTTGGCAGAATTCTTGTGGCGGAGCCCAGCGGAAAATATATGGCCCGGGGCAAAAACAGCCTGTAAGCCGCGCGGAGGAACTGTGAAAAAGCATGGACGCGGAGGAACACTGGTTACTGAAGCTGCGGTTGCCTCTGCGATGGAATGCGAACGGCAGCAAAGCCGCTCATTGTGGAACCGTTTATGAGATACGACTCTGACAGTTGAAATGCAAATTCCCACCATCCCGTCAATACCACGCAAAATTAAGGCGTCATCGTTTATACGATGACGCCTTAAAAGCATTTTTATGCGCTCAGTGGAAATGAGTCGATTATGCGAAGTGCTCGATGATGTCCACCAACTCCGCGCCGATGCGCTTCTGCGCTTCCTTGGTGCCCGCGCCGATGTGAGGCGCGCAGGCAACGGCGGGATGAGAGGCCAGCGCCCAGTTGGGTTCCTTTTCACTGAGCCACACGTCAAGACCGGCGGCCTTCACCTTGCCGGAATTCAGTGCGTCCAGCAGAGCGGCCTCGTCGATGTTGCTGCCGCGAGAGGTGTTGATGATGACCACGCCATCCTTCATCTTTGCCAGAGACTCCGCATCCACCAGCGGCTTGTCGCCGGCGGGAGCGCTGAGGGCGATGATGTCGGACTGGGCCATCAGCTCGTCCATAGAGACAAAGTGCATGGTGTCGCACTCGCAGCCCTCGGGCTTGTTGCGGTGGACCGTGGACAGCACGTTCATACCCAGCGCCTGTGCCTTGTCGCCGATCAAGCGGCCGATGCGGCCGTAGCCCACCACGCCGATGGTCTTGCCCTGAAGCTCAAAGCCCTTGGAATAGGCCTTCTTCTCCCACTTTTCTTCCCGCATGGTGTGGCCTGCGATGGACAGGTTCCGGGCGCAGGCGAACAGCAGCGCGATGGCTAGCTCCGCCACGGCGTTGGAGGAGGCGCGGGGTGTATTCTTCACCTGAATGCCCGCCGCCTCAGCGTATTTTACGGCGATATTGTCCACGCCCACGCCGGCGCGGATGATGAGTTTCAGCTGGCTGCCCTTGGCAGCGTCGATCTGCGGCTCCTTGATCTTAGTGGCGCTGCGGATCACAACGATATCAAAATCCCGCAGAGCGGTTCCCAGCAGATCGGGCTCATAAAACTGCTCGACGACGTCGAAGCCGTCCAGCCGCAGCTTCTCCATTGCACCGGCATCCATGCCGTCGGTAACCAAAACTCGAATAGACATATGAAATTAAACCCCTTTACATCATTTAATAGACGCACCCCAGGGGCGTCGTCGGAGCAAAGTCCGCGCCGTTGCGTTTCCGCCTATGGCGAAAACTCCATTCCGCTCCCTTGCTCCTCCTCTCCGGTTTGGAACCGCGGAGCGGTTTCAAGCCGGGTCAAGGACGGGGAGACGGGACAAAGTCCGCCGCACGGTTTCAAAGCGGGAGACGCGGAAAAACTCCGATGGCCGTTGGAAATTCAAGGGACCATGGGGGAGGCCCCCGAAAGCTGCCCGCTTTGCGGGCAGACGCTTTATGCATTGACCCGCAGCCGCCAAAGGCGGTACGATCCATGCGCTTCATTGGCGGACAAGACCCCAAGGGGGGATAACTGCCCGTCCGTTCAAATCCTTAGGCGTGTTCCTTCTCGTACTTCGACAGGAAGTCCACCAATGCTTCAACGCCTTCCTTGGGCATGGCGTTGTAAATGGAAGCCCGCAGACCGCCCACGGATTTGTGGCCCTTCAGGTTGTCGAAGCCTGCGGCCTTGCTGGCGGCGACCACTTCGGCGTCCTGCTCCTTGCTGGGGGTGACGAAGGGCACGTTCATCAAAGAACGGTCTTCCTTCACCACGGCGCCGGTGAAGAACTTGCTCTGATCGAGGAAATCGTACAGAACCTTGGCCTTTTCCTCGTTGCGGGCATTCATGGCTTCCAGACCGCCGTTTTTCAGCAGATACTTGAAGACCTTGCCGCAGCAGTAGATCGCCCAGCAGTTGGGCGTGTTGTACAGGGAGTCGGCGTCGGCATGGGTCTTGTAGTTGAGATAGACCGGCAGCGTGTCGTCCAGATCGTCCCGGATCAGATCCTCGCGGATGATGACGATGGACATGCCCGCAGGGCCGACGTTTTTCTGCACGCCGCCCCAGATCAGGCCGTAATCCGCCACGTTGCAGGGACGGGACAGGAACATGGAGGACTGGTCAGACACCAAGACATGCCCCTTGGTGTTGGGCAACTTGCGATAGGTCAGGCCATGGATCGTCTCGTTCTCGCAGATGTACACATAGTCCGCATTATCGGGAATATCCAGATTGGAGCAATCGGGGACATAAGAGTAGTTCTTATCGGCGGAGGAGGCCACGACCTTCACTTCGCCAAACTTCTTAGCTTCCTTGATGGCCTTCTTGGACCACGCGCCAGTCTCCACATAGCAGGCCACGCCGCCCTTGAGCAGGTTCATGGGCACCATGGAGAACTGCACCGTGCCGCCGCCCTGCACGAACAGGATCTTATAGTTGTCGGGAATGCCCATCAACTGCTTCAGGTCGGCTTTCGCTTCGTCGAAAATCGTCTGAAACGCCTTGGACCGGTGGCTCATCTCCATGACGCACATGCCGCTTCCGCGGTAGTTCATCATTTCCGCCGCGATTTCCTCCAGAACCTCTTCCGGCATCATAGCGGGGCCGGCGGAGAAGTTATAGGTACGTCCGTACTTCATCTTCATATCCTCCATTGTTCAATAAATTGTCAGGTTCCCAAATATTTTGTTTGCTTTCCTGAGATTTAGTATACGACTTCTCCGAGGGATATTCAACCAGTAAGGGGGGGCAGAAGCAAGCTAAATATTAACGACGTTTTTATGGAAAAAAACCAAAATCGTTTGCGTATTCGTATACGTAAAGACAGTGCCCCGAAAAGCCGGGGGGCGCTGCGGCAAATGCGGATATCACCCAGAATGACGCATAATGCTGGAATGCTTTTTGCTGTAAACTTGAATTTTTTCGGGTTTTCCTGTATACTCAAAGACTGTATGATACTCGTCGCGGCCCGGCCGCGGGAAAGGAACGTGAGCGCGCTATGAGATCTGACGGGACCCGCGTAAAAGATCTATCGCCCATTGTGCAGGCGTTGCCATACATCATGCCCTGCCGGTATGACGCCCAGAACTGGGCCAGCGATATGATCGACGAAGATATTGTGAAGGCATATATTCGACAAAAGCGGCGGGAGGGCCGCCGCGTGACCCATATGAGCGTGCTGGCTGCGGCGTATTATAAGGCCGCGCTGGAAAACCCAAAGGTGAACTATTTTATTATGAATCGGAAAATTTACCGCCGAAACCACTTTTGTTTCTCGTTTGTACTGCTGAAAAAGCGGGCGGACGGCACGCCGGATGAAACCACGCTGAAGGTTTTTTTGAAGCCGGAGGACACGGTGTTTACCATCAGCGCCCGCGTTCAGGAACTCATTGACCGGAACAGCGAGGCACTCCACAACAACGCCACGGACAAATTCGCCAATTTGGCCTTTGCTGTTCCCGGTCTGTCCCGGTTCGCGTTCTGGATGGTCTATCAGTTGGACCTTCATGGGCTGCTGCCCCGGAGAATCATCGACCTCAGTCCTTTTCACACCAGTTTGTTTGTGACAAATCTGGCGTCGATCAACACCAGCTGTATTTATCACCACTGCTATGAGTTTGGTACCACCGGTGTGTTCATCTGCATGGGTAAACCTGTGCGAAAGCCGGACGCGCAGCCGGGAGAGAAGGGCAAAGTGATGCCCTTGGGCGTGGTGATGGATGAACGGATTGCCACCGGCGTTGAATATGCCCGCTTTTTCGCGGCATTCACTCGAAACTTGAAAAAACCGGAGACACTGGAGACTCGTTTGGACGGGGAGGAAGAACCGACGGAGAATGCGATTCCCGCATGGGCCGCCGCAGCAGGGGAGGCAGTGAAGTGACAAGGCTGCTGGAAATTCTATTGCACACGCGGTATTATCTCTCCGCGCTGGCGAAATGGGTGGCGCTGGCGGTTTTAATCGGCGTTAGCTGCGGCGTGGTGGGCGTACTGTTCCACTTGGGTGTGGAGTGGGCCACGGCATATCGGGAGTCCCACATTTTTCTGTTATGGTGTCTGCCGTTGGCGGGGCTTTTCATTGTTGGCTTTTACAAGCTGACAAAGACTGAGGGACAGGGAACCGACGATATCATCGACGCGGTTCACATGGGCAAGAGTCTTTCGATTCTGTTGCTGCCCGCCATCTTCGTGGGCACGATTTTGACCCACCTGTGCGGCGGCTCCGCCGGGCGAGAGGGCGCGGCGCTGCAAATGGGCGGCGACATCGGTTATCACGCGGGGCTGCTGTTCCGTCTGGACGACCGGGATATGCGCTCGGCAACGCTGTGCGGCATGGCGGCGTTTTTCTCCGCTCTGTTCGGAACACCCCTCACCGCCACGGTGTTCGCCATGGTGGTTATCTCCGTGGGGGTGATGTACCATGCGACGTTTATTCCCTGCTTTACCGCTTCGCTGGTGGCTTATGGAATCTCTGTCTGGATCGGAGTCAGCCCCACGCATTATACAGTGACGGCCCCGGCGCTGGACCCCACAACGCTGCTGCGGGTGGCGGCCTTGGGGGCGCTGTGCGCCCTTGTGGCAGTGCTGTTTTGCAACACAATTCGGGGAATGGGGAAGTTTTTTCGCACCCGCATCCAAAACCCGTGGCTGCGGGTAGCTTGCGGCGGTTTTCTGATCATAGGACTGAGTTATCTGGTGCGCACCTCCGATTATAACGGCGTTGGCATGGATGTGATCCGGCGGGCTGTTGAGGAGGGGACGGTGGCCCCATCCGCGTTTTTGCTGAAAATTCTTTTCACCGCCGTGACGTTGAGCGCAGGATACAAGGGCGGCGAGGTGGTGCCCTCTTTCTTCGTGGGGGCCACGTTTGGCTGCGTGGTAGGCCCGCTGCTGGGTCTGCCCGCCGAGTTTGCCGCGGCGGTTGGGCTGGTGGCGGTGTTCTGCGCCTGCGTCAACTGTCCGCTGGCGTCCGTCTTTCTGTCGGCGGAGTTGTTCGGATCGGACGGAATGCTGTATTTCGCGCTGGCCTGCGGCATCAGCTATATGCTGTCGGGATATAACGGCTTGTATTCCAGCCAGACGATCCTTTACTCCAAGCTCAAGGCTCAGTACATCAATGTCCGCACCAACTCCTATCACGCCGGTGACTTACCCGATGACCACAGTGACCTGCGTGTAAAAAAGTAAACCGGAATAAATCGCCAGAAATTGCAAAAACTCCTCCCGAATGACGATTCGGGAGGAGTTTTTATATGGAAATTTTTAAGAATATCGGGATAACCGCTATTACCTCGGTGGTATCCATTGTGGTGCTGTTCCTGCTGACCAAGCTGATGGGGAGCAAGCAGGTGTCCCAGATGACCGCCTTTGACTATATTGTCGGCATTACCATCGGCTCCGTGGCGGCGGAGCTGGCCACAGATCTGGAAGAGCCGACGCAGCCGTTAACCGCGCTGATTATTTACGGGTTCGCTGCTTTTGGTATCTCTGTACTCACCAGCAAGTCTATCCGCGCACGGGGCGCGGTCACCGGCAAACCGCTGATCCTGCTGGAGGATGGCGTGATTTTTCGGGAAAATCTGAAAAAGGCGCGACTGGACTTGAACGAATTTTTGACCTATACCCGGATGAGCGGCTATTTTGATTTGAGTCAGGTGCAGACGGCGGTGCTGGAGCATAACGGCGTGGTCAGCTTTTTGCCCAAGGAGCCTTACCGCCCCGCCACGCCCTCGGACATGGACCTGAAGCCCAAGCAGAGCCATGTGCAGATGCCGTTCGTCATGGATGGAAAGCTGCTGCCGAAAAACATCGCGCAGGCAGGCAAAGAGGAAGCTTGGGTCCGCCGGATGCTGCTTAAGCAGGGCTATCGGGATGAGAGAGCGGTCTTTCTGGCTCTGTGGGACGGGGACTCGAAGCTGACCGCATTTCCCATGGACAGAACAGCGCTGTCCTCCTGATGCGCCGCGTCAGACCCGTTCGCTGGGATCTTTGCACACATCCCGCTGCACCGCGATGGTGGCGAGGGTGTCGCCCAGCTGGGTCAGCATCGCGGCGGTCAGACTCAGATCGTCGTCGCTGAGTGTTTCGGCGATTGCCACCGCAAGGGTGTTAATCGCCGTGGTCAAGGCCAGCGGATCACAAGAGTTGCTCATGTTATCACCCTGTTCAGGGTATGCGACAAACAGGAATTCAAGCACCTGAAATCCGGGCGATCAAAGTCCCATCAGGCGTTTTGCTACTTCCACGTTTCGGTGTTCCATCTCCTGAAGCCGTGCCACGGCGGCTTCCTGCTCCTCAGGCCGTTCTGCGCGCTCCACAGCCCGGTCAATCATGGCGCACAGCTGCTCTGGGGTAACGTCGGGTAGGTCCACGAACAGGTCCTGCCCGATATAGCGCAAAAAGGCAGAGACTTTGGGATCGTACACCACGCCCACCAAGGGAATCCCCTGTCCGGCGGCAAAGATCAGCGCGTGGAGCCGCATGGAGACGACCACCTGCATTCGGGAGAGCGCACCGATGATGGTGCCGGCTTTGCCGGCGTCATTGAGGAAATAGTGGGGGACGGACACCCCCTGCGCGGCAATGGCCGCCGCCAGTGGGTCCTGATGCTTTTCCACGGCCAGAAACACCGGCGTCAGACCGTGGCGGTGATAGGCGTATTCCGCTGCGGCGGCGAAGACGGGGGCCTTTTCTTCAAAACCCTTCCATTTGCGCAGGGCGAAGCAGAGATACCGTCCGCCCGTGGGGATGCCCGCCTGCAAAAGTACGCTGTCCGTCTTGTCCGGCGGGGCGCAGTTCAGCGTCAGAGCCGGATCGGCAGTGAGGAAAATCTCGGGCTTTGTCACGCCCATGGACTTCAATTCTTCCAAAGAGTCCGGTTCTCGCAGCGTAATAACATCCACATCGGCGTTCAGCACCTGCGCCGCCATTCGGCGGTGGCTGACGCGGCTCACCGGGCCGATGCCGCAGCCGTACATCTGCACCTTGCAGCCAAGACGCTTGGCAGAGGAGATGTTGTGCAGATAGAACCACAGGGACCGGCGGGAGGTCACATCCTGAATAAGACTGCCGCCGCCGTTAATATAGAGCTTGCTGTGGCGCATGGCCTTGCGCCATGCGGGATAGTTGAACCGCTGTACCGCCCGGACCCGATAGGTCAGGCGCGTCTCCTTCGGGCTTTTGCTCAAGACCAGCACCGGCATATCCGGGTCGATGCCGCGCATCTCCTGCAAAATGGCCTCGAGAATCGCGTCGTCCCCGGCATTGCCCCGACCGTAGGCCCCGCAGATCACCACGCCGTCCCGCTCTGCTTGCGGGCGGTTGTGGCGGCGGATAATCTCCCCGTAAATATGAAGCTGGGTGTCCACCGTGTGCTGAATGGAAAACTGGGTGGACGCTTTTTCATAGAGCCGCTGGCCCATGGCGCGGCGGCGCTCGTCGTTTTGGGCCAGCGCGGCCAGCGCGTTCCCCAGCGCAGTGTCGTCTCCGGGAGCAAATAGATAACCGTTCACGTCCGTGTCGATCAGGGCGGGGATACCGCCCACGGCGGTGGCCACGGTGGCCAGACGGAACCGGGCACCTTCCGTCAGCGCGTAGGGAAACGTCTCGGACACCGAGGTCAGGGCGTTTACATCCAAAGCGCTGTAAAACCGATCCATACCGCCGGAGATCCAGCCGGCAAAGCACACCTGCTTTTCAACGCCCAACTCCTGCGCCAGTGCCTCCAGTTTTTGACGCTCTTCGCCGTCTCCGGCGATTAAAAGGCGGAGACGGCCGCATCTGGCATGTGCCTTTGCAAAGCCCCGAACCAGCGTGGAGATGTCCTTCACCGGGTTCAGCCGGGCGGCAATGCCCACCACCACGCTGTTTTCGTCCGCGTCAAGACCCAAGTTCCGCAGATAGGGAAGCCGGTCGCCTTGCGGGGGAGCGGGCGTGAAGTCAATGCCGTTGTAAATCGTGAAGAATCGGTCGGGCGGAAAGCCCCGGTCGATTAAAAGGTCCACCATGGCGTCGGACACGCCGATGCGGTAGTCCAGCTTGCGCAGTGCCTGAGCGTTGATATTACCAAAGGTCAGGCGGCTCAGAGGACGGCCCATGTAATCCAATTTATAATCGCTGTGGACCGTGGAGCAGACCGGAAGGCCGGTGGTTCTGCGGAGCATGGCGCCAATCATATTGGCTCTGGCTCCGTGGCAGTGGATGACCTGATAGCCGCCGTCCTGGATATACTGCGTCAGCTGTTTGCGGATGCGAAAGATGTGATTCCCGGACATAATCTCCGTGGGAATTCCCAATTGGCGGGCCTCGTCGGCAAAGGGGCCGTCCCGGAAGCAGACCAGCTGGGCGGTGATGGTTTCATTCAAATGCTGGAGCAGACTCAGCACATGGGTCTTGGCTCCGCCAGAGTCGCCGCCGCTGATAAGATGGATGACTTTCATAGCGTTCCCTCTTTTGAAAAACGCGCTTTTGCGCGAAATTGCTCTTGTACAAACTTAAAAAGTATTATACAATAGCAAAAGTCTGAAAGCAAGCAAAGGAACGAACCGGAGGCGCTTGAAATGGAAAAGGACTGCCGAATCAGGGTTGCGTCTCCCCATGACGCGGAGGCACTGCTTCGCATTTACGCGCCCTACGTGGAGAAAACAGCCATTACGTTTGAGTACGAGGTTCCGACTTTGGCGGAATTCACGGAACGCATCCGCCGGACTCTGGAGCGGTATCCCTATCTGGTTGCGGAGGCTGACGGCACTCCCGTGGGATACGCCTATGCGAATCCCTTTAAGGAGCGGGCGGCCTATGATTGGGCGGTGGAGACCACGGTGTATGTTGCCGAAAACGGAAAGCGTCTGGGCGTGGGCAGATCGCTTTACGCGGCGCTGGAAAAAGCGCTGGCGGCGCAGAATATCCTGAATCTCAACGCCTGCATCGGATATCCGGCCGAGGAGGACGCGTATCTGACGCAGGACAGCGTGAAGTTCCATCAACGCATGGGGTATCGGATGGTGGGAAAATTCTCCCAGTGCGGCTACAAATTTGACCGCTGGTACAACATGGTGTGGATGGAAAAGCACATCGGAGAGCACGGGGCCAAGCAGCCGGCGGTGAAACCCTTTGGGGAGATTGCGGGGGATTTATTTCCCGGCTGATGTAAATGGTTCGCTTTCTTTGAAAACTGCAAACCCTATTACTTGGAGGTCAAACAATGGAGCAGAAATCCAAAAAGAAATTGAATGTGATCGACGTGATCGCAGTCCTTATCATTCTGGCGGCGCTGGTTTTCGTGGGTTCCAAGCTGATAAACCGCGGCGGGATGGCGGGCGAGGAGGCGCAGACGCTTCATGTCACGTATGTGGCCAAGGCGGAGGGCGTGGATAAGTCCCTTTACGAAAACTGTCTGGAGCACCTGCCTTCGCCCCTGATGGCGTCCGGTGAGATTCTGAACGGGCAGATTGAGTCTGTGAAGCAGGAGCCTTACTATACGCTGGATGAAAACGGCAACTGGGTCGAGGACCCCTATCATGTGAATCTGTATTTTACCGCCAGCATTGATGTACCCGATGCCGCTGTCCAGACCACCAAGGTGGGCGATCAGGAAGTCCGCGTGGGCAAAACGGATTATGTTTTGAAGAGCGAGTACATTGAGTTCAGCAACATCACAATTGTGGACGTGCAGTGGGGCGAGTGAGCGTCCAACCCAAGCGAGATTGCCTGAATCCTTCTGAAAACGCACCGGAGAGAGAGTCCGGTGCGTTTTTTCGCGCTTTTTTGTAAAAAAATTTACACTTTTTTAACTGACGCTTCTATTTACATATTGAAGTTGTCAGTGTATAATTAGTCCCATAGAGCACCGTTTGTGCGAAAAGAGGTGGAAAAATGCGGCAAATGACTGTTCCGGCGCAATATTTACAAATTGCGGTGGACGTGGCCTCGCGGGTGGCGGGCGGAGATCTGCGAGAGGGTGACCGGCTGTATGGACGGTCAATCATGGCGTCGGAATACGGCGTGTCGCCGGAGACGATCCGCCGGGCGCTGCGGCTTCTGGCAGATATGAAGGTCATCGATGTGAAGCCACAAAGCGGCGCGGTCGTCCTGTCTCAGGACAATGCAAAGCGGTACGTCGATGGGTTCGGCGAGGGGGCGGAGACCCGTTCCCTCCGTCAGCAGATGAAAGAGATCCTGCGGGAATATGAGGAGTTGAACCGGCGGCTGGTGGAGGTGTCCGCCGCGCTGATTCAAAGTCAGGAGACTTATTCCTCCGCAACGGAGCCTTTGCCCAATTATGAGGTGACGGTTCCACCCGGCTCTCCTTTGATTGGAAAGAACATTGGAGCGCTGAGATTCTGGCAGTCTACCGGCGGGACCATTGTGGCGATCCGCCGAAGGCAGAGGGTGATCTTGTCCCCGGGACCCTATGCGGAGCTGTATGACGGAGACGTGATTATTTTAGTGGGTCCGCCTGCCGCCGCGGAGGCGGCGCAGAGACTTGCGGCGGGCCACACGGAGGTGCAGGAAACAGGCGGGCAAACGCCCGCCGCCGTGAAAGGAGCAGGTTAACGGATGATCCAATTCGAACATGTTTGCAAACGATATGGGAAAACAACAATTCTTGAAAATTTGAGCTTCACGATTCCGGACGGACAGTTCGTGGTGCTGATCGGCCCTTCCGGCTGCGGCAAGACCACGACCATGAAAATGATCAACCGTCTGCTGGAACCGGATGGCGGAAAGGTCCTGATCGACGGAAAGGACGCCGCCTCCATGGACAAGGTGGAATTGCGCCGCCACATCGGCTATGTGATTCAGCAGATCGGCCTGTTCCCCAACATGACGGTGGCCCAGAACATCTGCGTGGTACCCCGGCTTCTGAAATATGACAAGGAGCGGTGCGACCAGATTGTCCACGATCTTTTGGAGATGGTGGAGATGCCCTATGAAAAGTACGCGGGCAAGTATCCAAACGAGCTTTCCGGCGGGCAGCAGCAGCGCATCGGCGTGCTGCGGGCGCTGGCGGCGTCGCCCCCTGTGGTGCTGATGGATGAACCCTTCGGCGCACTGGATCCCATGACCCGGGAGGTTTTGCAGGACGAGGTGAAAAAGCTCCAGCAAAAGCTCAACAAGACGATTGTTTTCGTGACCCACGACATGGGCGAGGCGCTGAAGCTGGCAGACACCATTCTCTTTATGAATGGGGGCCGCATCGAGCAGATGGCCTCTCCGGAGAAGATGCTGGAAAACCCCGCCAGCGATCTTGTGCGCAGCTTCCTTGGGAAGCACGCACCCGGCGGCGCCGTCTCCGCCAAGATTGAGACGTTTATGCGTCCCAACGCCTATCGCGTGCGAAAGGACCGAGGCGTGCTGGAGTGCGCGGAGATGATGGCCCGCAACAGCGTGGATACTCTTCTGGTGACGGATGAAGCCGACCACTACTTGGGCGTGGTTACCATCCGGGGCATTAAGCTCTGGGGCAAGGGCCTGCCCAATATTGAGACGCTGATCGTCCAAACGCCCCACACCGCGCGGATTGGGGACGAGGCCAAGGAAAGCGTGGACTATCTGCTGGAATCCGGAGACGACTATGTGGTGGTGCTGAACGCCAACGACACCATTGCCGGTATCGTCACCAAGACCAGCGTTGCCAAATCCGTGGCCACGACCCTCTGGGGGGATGAACGATGAGTGCTTTCTTTGCATCCTATGGGTCTATGCTGGCACAGGCCGTGGTGATCCACGTACTGTATGTGCTGGTGAGCGTTGCCATCGGATTTGTACTGGGGCTGACTCTGGGCGTTCTTTTGAGCCGGGTTCCCCAATGGTCCGGAGTGCTGATCCCCATTGTGTCCATTTTCCAGACCATTCCCGGTCTGGTATTCATCGGCGTGCTGTTTATCTGGATCGGGATGCAGCCGGCCACGGTGATTATCGCCCTTTCCATTTACGCCATGTTCCCGGTACTGAAAAATACTTACACAGGTATCTTGGGCGTGGAGCCGAAATATGTGGAGGCGGCGAAAGGGTGCGGCATGTCCCCGTTTCAGACGCTGTGGCAGGTGGAGCTGCCTTTGGCCATGCCCACCATCATCGCGGGTCTGCGGATGGCGGCGATCTATACCGTCAGCTGGACGGTGCTGGCGGCCATGATTGGGCTGGGCGGTCTTGGCAACTTTGTCTATCAGGGCGTCAGCTCCAACAACAACACCCTCATCATCGCCGGAGCTATTCCGGCGGCAATCCTCGCCATCGTCATCGGGGCGCTGATTGATCTTCTGCAAAAGAAGGTCACGCCCCGCGGAATGCGGAGGGAGGTGGGCAAATGACTTGGGACTTGATTTTGCAGCACCTGTTCATTGTACTGGCCTCCGCGCTGGCGTCCATTGTGGTGGGTCTGCCGCTGGGTGTGCTGGCCTATCTGTACCCCAAGGCCCGGACGGCAATCTTGTGGGTGGCGGACCTTTTGCAGACCATTCCGTCGCTTGCCTTGCTGGGCATTATCATGGTGGTGGCGGGGCCGGGCAAGCTGACCGTCATCATCGGCATTACACTGTATTCCCTGCTGCCCATCGTGCGCAATACCTGCCTTGGATTGCAGGAGGTGGACCCGGGTGTGAAGGAAGCGGCCCGGGGCATGGGCATGGGCCGAACCTACCGGCTGCTGCATGTGGAATTCCCTCTGGCGTTCCCGATGGTGTTTACGGGCGTTCGCATCGCGGTGGTGAATGCCATCGGCTCCGCCGTGTTCGCGGCCTTTGTGGGCGGCGGCGGCCTTGGAAGCGTGATTAACCGGGGTATCCGCATTGCGGACATGGGGATGATTCTCTCCGCCACCGGGGCGCTGATGGTGATTGCCGTTCTGCTGGATTTGGGCATGGGCTGGTTCGAGGGGCATTTGAAAAAGTCCCACGGCGTGAGCCGCCGGTCAGGGATCATTCTGGCCTGTATTATGGCCGCCGTCGCCATCTCCATCCCCTTTGGCCTGCGGGATACCACCGGGGAGTCGGAATTGGTCCTCTATGATGGAGACTACTCCGAAACGCAGATTATGGACCGCATTATTCAGCAGCTGGTGGAGAGCAAAACGGATCTGACGGTTACCATCAAAGATCAGATGTCTCAGGTGAACAATTACAACGCCCTAAAGGGCGACGGCCATAGCTGCGACATGATGATCTCCTACGATGGAACGCTGCTGACCACTTTCCTGAAAAAGGACCCCACCGACGTGCCGGCGGGTGAGTCGCTGTACGACTTCACAAACGCGCTGTCCATGGAGCAGAATGACATGCGTCTACTGGAAAAGCTGGGCTTCAACAATACCTACGCCATCGCGGTGCCGCAGGAGATCGCGGAGCAATACGGTCTTGAAAAAGTCAGCGATCTGATTCCCGTAGCGGATCAGCTCACCTTTGGCGCGGAGCAGGAATTCTTTACGCTGGAGGGTAGCATGAAATACGGGCCGTTTACCGAGTTCTACGGATTGAACTTCAAGAGCGCCGTTCCTGTGGACGCCGGACTGAAATACACCGCCATCGAAAACCGCAGCTTCGATGTGACCGAGGTCTATGCCACCGACGGCCTGAACCGCAAGGTGGGGCTGAAGATTCTGGAGGATGACCTGCACTTTTTCCCGGAGTATAACGGAGCGTTCCTGATCCGGGAGGACACATTGGAAAAATTTGCGGACGCAGCCCCTGAGCTGGAGGATGTTTTAAATCTGCTGGCGGGGAAAATCTCCAACGAGGATATGACGGAGATGACCTATCAGGTGGACGTGCTGGGCGGCAGTGCCGACGACGTGGCCCGGGAATTTTTGCAGAGTCTGGACCTGCTGTAACGACTGCGGCCGAAAGGTCCGAGCGATGCAGAGCTGCTTTGAAAATCAAACGAACCGCCGGAAAAGTCTTTGGACTTTTCCGGCGGTTTTCTTTTTTTCGCGGTAGAGGAAAAATGCCTGCCGCAGCATGGCTTTTTTACGAAAAATGTGGTATCCTGAAAAAGTAAATTTGCTTAAGGACCTATGAATGCGGGTTCTAAGAATTTGACAGGAGGGCATTTCCATGCTTCAGGAAATTGCACCGCATGTTTTTCAAAATGCTTTCAGAAATCCGGCTCCCGTCCCGAAGGACGCGGACCTTGTGGCCTCGTTTGCGGACGGGGCCGTTCTGCTGACGCGGGAAGGCAACTTTCCAACTGTGGCGAAGATTCGGACGCTGGGCGTGCCGGAGGAGGAACTGATTCATCTTTTTGCCGTGGATGATATCCAGTTTTTCCTGCTGGAGGAGCCGACGGAAGCTGTAAAGGCCGCGCTGTGTCCCACGCCGACGACGGTGTTTCGCACCATAGAGCCGCGCTTTCTCCGTTTGGCGGGACCATCGGCGCTGCACCTGATGAATTGGCGTCAGGCCAACCGCTTCTGCGGCTGCTGCGGCGCGCCCACCGTCCGGGATGACAAAGAGCGAGCCATGCGCTGCACTGTCTGCGGCGCGCTGGTCTATCCCCGCATCAATCCCGCCGTGGTGGTGGCGCTGCGGGATGGAGATCGTCTGCTGCTGACCCGGTACGCCGACCGGAACCGGTCCGCGCGATACGCGCTGATCGCGGGCTTCACGGAGATTGGTGAAACTATGGAGCAGACTGTCTGCCGGGAGGTTATGGAAGAGGTGGGCCTCCGGGTGAAAAACGTCCGGTATCACGCAAATCAGCCTTGGGGCTTTGTGGGCAATCAGATGGTGGGCTTTTGGGCGGATTTGGACGGCGACGGAACGGTCACACTGGATACCAGCGAGTTGAAGGAGGCCGTCTGGCTGCGCCGGGATGAAATTCCAGAAAGTCACGACCCTATCGATCTGACCCACACCATGACCGAACTGTTTCGCTTGGGGAAAGACCCCCGGTGAACGTAAAAAAGCAAGACCGGACCTCTCCCCAAAAGGGGAAGAGGCCCGGCTTTTTTTGCAAGATTATTTTTTGCGTTGGAAAAAGAGAGAGACTTTGTGCGGGGTATTCCGCGCCGGGAGCCGCGCTCCGCGTGGAACGCCAATGTTACGCCAGCTCCGCCTGACCGGTATAAAGCTGATAATACCGCCCTTTTTCGTCCAGCAGCTCTTCGTGGTCGCCTCGCTCAATAATTTCGCCCTGCTCCAGAACGAGAATCGCCTGCGAGTTGCGGACCGTGGAAAGACGATGGGCGATGACGAACACCGTACGGCCCGCCATCAGTTGATCCATGCCCTGCTCAATGAGCTTTTCGGTGCGGGTGTCGATCGAGCTGGTGGCCTCATCCAAAATCAGCACAGGTGGATTGGACAGGGCGGCGCGGGCGATGTTCAAAAGCTGCCGCTCGCCCTGGCTGAGACTGCCGCCGTCTCCGGAGAGAACGGTTTGATAGCCCAGAGGCAGGTGACGGATAAAGCCGTCCGCGTTGGCAAGCTGTGCCGCCGCCTCCACTTCCTCGTCCGTGGCGTCCAGCTTGCCGTATCGGATGTTGTCCGCCACAGTGCCGCTGAACAGATGGGTGTCCTGCAAAACAATGCCCAGAGATTGACGGAGAGAGTCCTTTTCAATGTCCTGAATGTTGATGCCGTCATAGGTGATTACGCCGCTGTCAATCTCATAAAACCGATTGATGAGGTTGGTAATGGTGGTTTTTCCCGCGCCGGTGGAACCCACAAAGGCAATTTTCTGGCCGGGCTTTGCAAACAGGGAGATGTTGTTAAGAATGGTTTTCTTTCCATCGTAGCTGAAAACCACATGGTCGAACCGCACGTCGCCCTTCACGGGGATCAGTGTGCCGTCCGGCTGCTTCCAAGCCCATGCACCGGTGTCCACGGCGGTTTCCTCCAGCTTGCCGCCGGAGAGAAGGCGCACGCGAACCAGCGTGACTTTGCCGTGATCGGTTTCCGGCTCCGTCTCCATGACCTCAAAGATGCGCTCCGCGCCCGCCACGGCGGCCAGAATCGTGTTCACCTGCTGGGCAATCTGGCTTACGGGCTGACTGACCTGCCGGGTATACTGCAAAAAGGTGGCGAGGCCGCCCAGATCACCGCTGCGAATGGCGAGAATTGCGCCCACCATGCAGGTAATGGCATAGTTCATATAACTGAGATTGCCCATAACGGGCATCATGGCCCCGGCAAAGGTCTGGGCGCTGGTGGCTGCCTGGCGATAGGCCTCGTTTCGCTCCTGAAAACCCTCGATGGCAGCGGACTCGTGGTTGAAGACCTTGATGACCTTCTGGCCCTCGGTCATCTCCTCAATATAACCGTTCACCGCGCCGATGGCTTTTTGCTGTGCTGTAAAGTTTTTGCGGCTGCGACCGCCGATGCTCTTCACCGCCACCAGCATCACCGCCAGCACCGCAAAGGTGATGAGTGTCAGCAGGGGACTGATATAGAGCATCATGGCAATGGTGCCGACGAAGGTGGCGGTGCAGGAGATCAGGGAGGCAAAGGAGTTGTTGATGGCCTCGCTGACGTTGTCGATGTCGTTGGTAAAGCGGCTCATCAGTTCGCCGTGGGTGTGAGCGTCAAAAAACTTCAGAGGCAGGCTTTGCAGCTTTGCGAATAGATCCCGGCGCAGGGCGGCCACGGTGCTCTGGGAAATGTGGACCATGATCCGGGCGTAGGCAAAACTCATCAGCGCACCCAGAAGATAGACCCCCGCCATAACCACCAGCATTTTTGCAAGGCCCGGAAAGTCCCCGGGGAGGATATAATCGTTAATCAGGGGACGCAGCAGATAGGACCCGCCAACGCTGCACGCCGAGCTGATGAGGATGCATACCGCCACCAAAATCAACTGAAGTTTATAGCGGCCCAGATAGTTCATCAGCTTGCTGATGGTGCCATGCAGATTCTTGGGCTTTTGGAATCCGCCGCGGTTGGGCCCGTGCTTGGGGGTGGGGGCGTTATTTTCGTGTTCAGCCACCGATGCTCACTCCTTCCTGCTGGGACATGTAGACATCCCGATAGATTTCACAAGTTTTCATCAATTCCTCGTGGGAACCCTGCGCCGCGATACGGCCCTGCTCCATCACCAGAATTAAATCTGCGTCTGCAATGGAGGTAACCCGTTGGGCAATAATCAGCTTTGTGGTGTTTTTCAGCTCCTGTCGAAAGGCCTGCCGGATTTTGGCGTCGGTGGCAGTATCCACGGCGCTGGTGGAATCGTCCAGAATCAAAATTTTGGGCTGTTTTAAAATGGCCCGGGCGATACACAACCGCTGCTTCTGCCCGCCGGAGACGTTCACGCCGCCCTGCCCCAAATCGGTATCCAGGCCGTCGGGCATACGGGAGAGAAACTCATCGGCGCAGGCCGCGCGGACGGCGGCTTGAAGCTGCTCCTCCGAGGCGTTGGGATTGCCCCAGAGAAGGTTTTCCCGGATGGTACCGGAGAACAGGGTGTTTTTTTGCAAAACCACGGACACCGCGTCCCGCAAATGCTCCATGGTGTAGTTCGCCACAGGGCGGCCGCCCACGGAGACAACACCTTCCTGCGCTTCATACAGCCGGGGGATCAGGGATACCAGCGTGGACTTTCCGCTGCCTGTGCCGCCCAGAATACCCACGGTGGAGCCGGCGGGAATATGGAGGGTTATATCCTCCAGAACCCATTCTGTCCCGTCCTCGCTGTACTTGAAGTTCACATGATCGAAATCCACGCTGCCGCATTCCACCGCCGCGCCGGTGAGGGCGTGGTCGTTGTTGATGGCGGGCGTTTCATCCAGTACCTCACAAATACGCTTGGCGCAGGCGATGGAGCGGGACATCATCATGAAGATCATGGAGACCATCATCAGAGAAATGAGGATTTCCGTGATATAGGAGAAAAACGCAGTGAGATTACCGACTTCCATCGTTCCTGCGTAGACCATTTTGCCGCCGAACCACATCACAGCGATGATCGTGCCATAGACAATCAGCATCATGACCGGCATATTGACCACCACGGCGCCAAAGGCCTTTTCCGAGGTGGAACGCAGGTCGTTGTTCCGCTTTTCAAATTTTCCCTTTTCGTGATCTTCTCGGACAAAGGACTTCACCACTCGAATGCCGGTCAGATTTTCCTGCACCACCAGATTCAAAGCGTCGGTCTTTTCCTGTAAAACGCGGAAAAGGGGGCCTACCTTTGTCATCAGGATGCAGATGAACACCAGC
Organism: Oscillibacter ruminantium GH1; assembly: GCF_000307265.1. Lineage (GTDB taxonomy): Bacteria > Bacillota > Clostridia > Oscillospirales > Oscillospiraceae > Oscillibacter > Oscillibacter ruminantium. The sequence goes on along the minus strand of NZ_DF158899.1, from coordinate 139,128 downwards.
AGCAGGGGGATAGCCACTAAAAACACACGGGAGAGATCCCGACTCAGCTTGATAGCAAGAATCAGAGCCGATACCAGCATTACCGGAGCGCGAACCAGCAGGCGCATTCCCATCATCAGGGTCATCTGCATGGCGTTCACATCGCTGGTCAGGCGGGTTACCAGAGACGCGGTGGAAAATTTCTCAATGTTGGAGAAGGCAAAGCTCTGCACGCGGGCGTACTCCGCCGCCCGGAGATTTGCGCCGAAGCCCATGCCCGCACGGGATGAGAACGCGGCGCTGCCAAGGCCGAATAACAGAGCGACCAACGCCATGACCACCATCAGAATGCCTTTACGCACGATATAATTTGTGTCGGCGTTGGCAACGCCGACGTCCACAATGTCCGCCATTACCAGCGGGATCAGCAGCTGGAACACGGCGTCCATGGCGGAACAGAAAACGCCCAACCCGATCCATTTTCGGTATCCTTTTGTATAAGGAGAGAGTTTCTTCAGCATTTTTTACGGTCCTCCTCTAAATTTTGAATCACACGATTCAACAGCGAATGAAGCTGCGCCAGCTCCTCCGGCGTGAAGTCGGCGACAAACTGACGCTCTGTTTCCCGCAGCTCCTGCCAAAGCTGATCCATCTGCGCCTGCCCGTCCTTCGTCAGCGAGATACAGCGGCGTCGGGCGTCGGAGTTGTCCGCACTGCGCGCCACCAGACCCCGCTCCACCATGCGGTCCACGATACCATTCACGGTAGAGGGCCTTACGTGAAAATGTTCGCCCAGCGCCCGCTGGGTGGATTGGCCGCCGCAGCGGGACAGATGAATGATAACGTGGGCCTGCAAGGGCGTCACATCGTATTTCGACATACGCGCATCCGCGCGCTCCCGGAACAGATGGGCGGCGCAGGCGATTGACTGCCCAAGCGATCTGGTTTCTTCCATGGCGTCAGCACTCCTCCAATTTTGCTTTGTGTCCTAAATGTTAGCACGCTAAATATTAACACCGGACGAAAAAGTTGTCAATGTGCAAATTGCCATTTAATTTGAACGAATTATGAACAAATTCTTGAAAATCAGTAGGTTTGTAAACAAATTGTGAAAGGTCAGCCTAATCCGTTGACTTTTAATTGGAGGCCCGGTATCATGAACTCATCAAGCAGGACACTTGATACATTTCTCCAAGTTTTCCCTCTCCTTTCTCTATACCATACAGGCAAAGCGGACGGCTGGCAGGCCGTCCGCTTTGTCGCATCATAGAAACAACGGCGGGGAGCGGCATGTAAATGCCGCTCCCCGCTATTTTTATGAAAATAAGGAGATCTTATCCTTCTTCCTTTTTTGATGACTCCTGTTCCGTCAAACGATGAATCACTCGGGCATAGCCGTCTGCACCGTAGACCAGACATTTTCGAACACGGGTAATGGTAGCGGAAGAGACGCCAGTCTTTTCATTGATGGCGTTGAAGGTCTCGCCCTCCTGAAGCATCCGGGCCACCATCCATCGCTGCGCCATGACCTGAATCTCTCCAACGGTGCAGAGGTCGTCAAAGAAGCGGTAGCAGTCCTCACGGTCCCTTAAGGAGAGAATTGCCTGATACAGATGGTCTGTCATGTCCGAGTTCATTCTGCTCTCATACATCTTGAAGCCTCACTTTCAAAATCCGGCGCCGCCGGATACTGATTCCGACGGGGAAAAACTTTAACGCAATAATACGGTATCTTATAGTTGACAGGATAGCAGACTTTTCTGTGGCTGTCAATCTGCTTCGTTCTTTCTATCAAAAATTTTACGAGAAACAGAGCAATATCCTTTTAAGTTGACGTGTTAGTTGACTAATGCTTTATCAGTATACCGTGATAATGCACAAATAAAAACGCGAAAATACAAAAATTAATGTTGATTTTAGACAAACGCAGTGCTATTATAAGAGCAAGCAAATACAAAACCGACAAGCGCACAGCACAGACAGGATCGTGGACGCTCACCCATGGGCAGGGTGACGGCACTTTCGGCGCAGACTGCGCAGGGAGCACGCCAAGCACTGCGTTCCGGCTACTTTTCTCACGCGACTTTGAATTGCCGCTGGGGCATGTCCCAATTTGACCGGTATCCGCGTAAAAACGCGGATACCGGCACGGGGCATCATTCGGGGCAAAAAATTGAATCGAGGTAACGAATCGTGATTATGAAGCCTTCTGAGATCAAGCATGTTGTTGTCGATGGACACAGCCTGACGCTGGAGTCCTTTGTGGCTGTTGCCCGCTATGGGGCGACGGTGGAACTGGCTGATTCTGCACTGAAAGCGATGCAGAAATCCCGTGCACTTGCGGAGAAAATTGTCGCGGAAAACCGCGTGGCCTACGGAATTACCACCGGCTTTGGCGACTTCCAAAAGGTCGCTGTTCCCGAGGAGATGAGCAACCAGCTCTCCACCAACCTGATTCTGAGCCACTGTACAGGTACCGGCGACCCCTACGCTGAAGAAGTGGTCCGCGGTATGTTGCTGCTGCGCGCCAATGCGCTGTGCGTGGGTGTGTCCGGCATCCGTCCTATTTTGGTGCAGATGATGCTGGAGATGCTGAACAAGGGTGTAACGCCTGTGGTGCCTCAGAAGGGCTCTCTGGGTTCCTCTGGCGATCTGGCGCCTTTGGCGCACATGACTCTGCCCATGCTGGGCAAGGGCATGGCGACCTTTAAGGGCGAGAAGATGACCGGCGCGGAGGCCATGGCCAAGGCTGGCATCCAGACGCTGGACACGCTGGTTTGCAAAGAGGGTCTGGGCATGACCAACGGTACCTGCGCCATGACCTCTGTGGGTTCTCTGGCACTGTTCGATACCATCTGCGCCGCACAGCTGGCCGACGCAATCGGCTCTCTGGACTTCGAGGCGCTCACCGGTCTGCGCAATGCTTTCGATGCCCGCATTCATGCGGTTCGCGGCCAGAAGGGCCAGATGCTGGTGGCTGCCAATATGCGCAAGCTGCTGGACGGCTCCGAGATTCTGGACAACTGCCAGAAGGATCGCGTGCAGGATGCTTACGCCCTGCGCTGCATCCCCCAGCTCCACGGCGCTGTGCGTGACGCGCTGGAATACGTGCGGAGCAAGGTCGAGATCGAGCTGAACGCCGTCACGGATAATCCGCTGCTGTTCTTGGAAGACGAGGCGGTCATCTCCGGCGGTAACTTCCATGGCGAGCCGATGGCAATTCCCTTTGATACGCTGGGCATCGCGTGCAGCGAGATTGCCAACGCTTCCGAGCGCCGCACCGAGCGCATGGTGAATGCGGCACTGTCCAACGGACTGACTCCGTTCCTGACCACCAAGCCCGGCGTGAACTCCGGCTTTATGATCGTGCAGTACGCCGCGGCCTCCATGGTGTCTGAGAACAAGGTCTTGGCGCATCCCGCGTCCGTGGACTCGATTCCTTCTTCCGCCAATCAGGAGGATATTGTCTCCATGGGCACCACCGCAGGCCGCAAGGCGGGCTGGATCGTCCAGAACACCCTGTCCGTGTTGGCGGATGAGCTGCTGACCGCATGCCAGGCCATCGACATCCGGCGGAATCTGAACACCCATGGCAAGGGTCTTGCCCCGGTCCATGAGGCCATTCATAAGCATGTTCGCGAGAAGGTGGACTTCTACGAGATCGACCGCGAGATCTGGCCGGACATTGCAGAGGTGGAAAAGATGGTTCGCAGCGGCGAGCTGCTGGATATTGTCAAGGAGTACATCCCCGACTTCGAGTAAGTGCAGAACAGTTGACACACCGCCGCACCGGTTTCCCGGTGCGGCGGCGTTGCGTTGCTCGGGCTTAACAGACGGACAGAAACGATGGGGACTTGAAACGCTGAAATCGAGTGTGCAATCAGCGGTCGGTGGGGGAGGATCTTATCCCGATTGATTGTTCATAGAACCAATGACTTTTCAGCATTTTTTTTGCGTGTGGAAATGTTGCTGTTCTTGCTGAGTATTCGGGCAACACCGCACGGCGGCGGGTGTAAAATGCACTGCCAAAATCACCCTATATATGCTGCATACGTTGTGCAAAAGGCTTTTCAGGCTGCTATACCCAGAAAATAATGCAAAACACCCGCCTGAGAAGAAATGAGAGATTTCCCGTCTTGGAGCCTGCGGATGGAGAGATCATGGGAGATTTTTGGCAAACGGTTTAACTGACCGGAAGTAAGCACGGATGCCCTGCTTTAGCAGAGCCGGACAACTTGACGCAGCGGAATATCGAGAAGACATTACTTTGGGTTGCCGCCGCCAAGAGTAAACAACGCCCCCGGAGAAATTCTCCGAGGGCGTTGTATTCAGGCTTTTTTCCGCTTTGGGGCGGGCTTGGCCTTTTCGCTGAGGTCACTGATCTTGATTGAGGAATTTTGTTCTTTTGCCAGCTTCATGATCTTTTCCGCGTCGCTCTTGGTAAAGAACAGCCGCTTACTCTTGATGTCGTTGGCAAAATAGAGCGCCACCAGTTCGGGATGGCCTTTGTCCTCACGGGTGACCGCGCGAACGTCGTTCCAGCTCAGGAAATCGTAGTGCGTGGTAATTCGCATCTGATAGAAGATCTCAAGCCCCCGGCTGGTCACGGCTACACTTTTTACCATCAGCAGCGTCAGAATGTAAAGCAGACCGAAAATGGCGGCAACGCGATACTTGGTGGTCAGCCCGCCGAGAATCAGCAGGCCAGACATGAACCAGCTGCCCACCGTCACCCACTTTTTTCGGGGCTTCAGATCCTTGGGGTAGTATTTGGGCCCTTCAACGGATTCCCATGGGAGATGTTCGATCATGACGCAGCGATTCCTTTCTCAGCAGACAGCTTAGGCGTTGATGGAGGGGGCTTTGCCGGCGGCGCGGCGCTCTGCCAGATTCTTTACAGCAATCTCATGCTCTTTTTCGGGAGCACCTGCAGGCTTGCCGGCCCGGGTCTTGCCGAACAGATTGGTGTAAGAACCGTCAGCCCAGAAGATGTTGCGGCCCAAGAAAGCAGTGATGGCGGCATAGATGGGGTTGAGAAGGTTCACGAAGGCAAACGGGAAATATACGAAGGGGTGGATGCCCAAAACGCCCATCTGATAGGCACCGCAGCCGGTCCAGGGGAACATGACGGCCCACAGAGTGCCGCAGTCCTCCAGCGTACGGGAGAGCATGTTGCGGCCAAGGCCCATTTCGTCGTATTTCTCCGCGTACAGTGGGGCGGGAACGCCGATGCCCAGGAACTGGTCGCACATGGTGGCGTCGCAGAACAGGGAGGTCAGCAGGGTTGCCAGAATCAGACTGCCCACAGAGTGGAGCTTGTTCTTCAGCTTGCCGAACAGGGACTCCACGCAGCCGCAGCGAGCCAGAGCGCCGCCGTATGCAACTGCCAGCAAAATCAGGTTGATGGTCCACATCTGATGGTCCATGCCGCCGCGGCTGAGCAGATTATCCGCCAACTCATTGCCGGACTCAAAGCCCGTGCCATAGTGCAGGGTATTGAAAATCGTGCTGATATCGGTCATACCCTGGAAAATGGCCGCAAAGAGCACGCCGCAGCCCACGGAGATGGCGATGCCCACCAGGCCGGGGAGCTTCATGATGCAGGCCGCGATGATGACCAGAATGGGCACCAGCAGGAAGGGATTGATGTTAAAGCCGTTATAGATGGCGGCCTGCAGATCGGTGGCCACAGTGGGGTCGTAGCCTGCGGTGTCGATGTTCAGACCCAGAATGGTGTAGAGGATCAGTGCGATAACAAATGTAGGAGCCGTGGTGGAAACCATGGCGGTCACGTGGTCAAAAAGTCCTGTTTTCGCAACGGCGGCGGCCAGATTGGTGGTGTCGCTCAGGGGGGAGAACTTGTCGCCCACATACGCGCCGGAGATAATCATACCGGCGGTGATGGCGGGATTGATGCCAAGGCCCGCGCCAATGCCGAGGAACGCGATACCGATGGTGGCGGTGGCGGTCCAAGAGGAGCCGCAGGCCAGACCCACCACGGCGCACATAATGCACCCGATGGGAAGGAACAGCTTCGGGGTCAGCAGATCCAGACCGTAATAGATCAGGGCGGGAATGGTGCCGGACATGATGAAGGAGGCCACCAGAATACCCACGGTGCAAAGAATCAAAATAGCTTCCATGGAGGCGTTCAGCTGATCCAGCATACCGGCCAGCATATCGGAAAAGGTGTGACCACAGACGCAGCCCACAATGCAGGCCACCACGATGGCGACCATCAGAGGCATATGCGCGTCCACGTAATCCCCTTTAGCCAGACCGTAGACCATCAGAACCATCATCACAACGATGGGGAGCAGCGCCTCAATAATATTGGGCAGGCGAACGGTACGTACCTTTTTCTCCTTAATTTCAGGCATTTGAAATCCCTCTTTCCTTATAAAAGTTGATTTTTGCAGTTTTACGGGAAACCTTGTACAGCAGACTGGCGGGCTGCTGCCCAATGCGTCTGCCTTTCACATTCTCCGTAATTGCCCTCCTTCCCGGACAGATTTGCTGCAACAACACAGGAAATACCGCCCGCGCCTTAAGCGGGCGGTGAGTGCCGAAGAATATCGGGAGCAGACAAACGCCGTTTGGGCAAAACAGCGTCCTCACGCAGCCGTTCCGAATCTCCTTCGACGGGACTTCACGGAAAAACAATTCGTTTGCAAAGGACTCTCTCCAGTTCCTCTCCGTGATTGTCCACATTTTACATGATGGAGCGTCTATAAAACGTCTATTTTTGTACGATTTACGAAATAGCTGGAAAAGAGTCCGTTCAACGTTTTTGTAACGATGGAGTTTTGGAAAATTAATGAAAAAACATAAAGCCTATCGAAGGCGGGGAGTTACTCCACCTGTCTTTTTTTATGAGAAATTCCTCGGCCACCTGAGGAAATAAGGCTAGAGAGAGAACGTCCTCCTCTCTTTGGGCAAGGGCTTTGTACTTCTCACGGCTGGCTGGCAGCTCCGGCTGCAAAAGATCCGCCGGGCGGCAGGTGATGCGGTCTTCTTCCCGAATTCCGGCTTTTTGCAGGACCTCCGGATTGACCGGCCCGGGCAGTTGGCCGTATTCGCCACGCAGCATGGCCTTGGATTCCTTGGAGAACATTTGATAGCGCTTTCCAGTGACCACGTTTAAAACGGCCTGCGAGCCGATGATCTGGCTGGAGGGAGTCACCAGCGGGGGATAGCCGAAATCACGGCGGACGCTGGGAATCTCCGCTAAAACGGATTCATACAGCTCCTCCCGCCCGATCTGCCGCAGCTGGGCAATCAGATTGGACAGCATTCCGCCGGGAACCTGCCAGATCAGCGCGCTGGCGTCCACCCGCAATACGCGGGAGTCCAGAAAACCCGCCTGCTCTAAAGAAGCCGAAACTGTGCGAAAGTGCGCCGCCGCCGAGCCAAGGCGGGAAAGATCCAGCCCGGTGTCCCGGAGGGTTCCCTTCAGGGCGGCCACCATGGATTCCGTGGCCGGCTGAGACACGCCGCCCGCGAGAGGGGAGAGGGCGGTGTCCACAATGTCCGCACCGGCCACAGCCGCCATCAGATTTACCATGGCGCCGGTACCGGCGGAATCATGAGTGTGGAGATGGATGGGAAGGGTCACCGTTTCCTTCAGCCGCTTCACCAAGGAATATGCCGCCATGGGAGACAGCAGATTCGCCATATCTTTGATACAGATGGAGTCCGCGCCCATCTGCGCAAGCTCTTGGGCAAGACGGAGAAAATACGCCTCGTCATGGATGGGGGAGACGGTGTAGGAGATGGCGGCTTCCGCCAGCCCTCCGTATTTTTTTACGGAACGAAGGGCCTGCTCCAGATTTCTTGGGTCATTCAGCGCGTCAAAGACGCGCACAATGTCGATGCCGTTCTCAATGGATTTGGCGCAAAAGGAGTCCACCACGTCGTCGGCGTAGTTTCGGTAGCCGAGGATGCTTTGTCCCCGAAACAGCATTTGCAGCTTTGTGTGGGGAAGATGGCGGCGCAAGGCCCGGAGCCGATCCCACGGGTCCTCGTCCAAATAGCGCATACAGGCGTCAAAGGTGGCTCCGCCCCAGCATTCCAGAGAGTAATATCCAATAGAGTCCAGAATTTCACAAGCGGGCAGCATGTCCTCAAGGCGCATCCGCGTGGCGGCTTGGGACTGGTGTGCGTCCCGCAGAATTGTATCGGTGATGAGAAGAGGCTTGCTGCTCAGAAATTCCATGTCAGTTTTCTCCGTTCTAAAATATTCTGCGTCAAATTTGGCGCTTTTCACAAATCAAATCGTTGGTTGCACTTCTGACTTATTTATAATATACTTGATCCATCAAAGCAACCGGACCTGCGATTTTAATGAAAAGGAAAGCGCATGAGGCACTTTTTGCTTTTGAAAAGAAGTTACAACCATATTTTTACCTGTTTTTATAAAGAGAACCATAGGAAAATAAAGGAGCGTTTTCATGGATGAAGTGGACCACGGGATATTGCAGTGCCTTCAAAAAGATGGCAGAATGTCTTTGAAAAAGATTGCCGAAAAAGTGGCTCTTACGCCTCCGGCTGTTGCGGAACGCATCCGCAAGCTGGAGCGCGGGGGCGTTATCACCGGATATACCGCCGTTGTTAACACCCGCAAGATGGAGGAAAATGTCCGGGCTATCATCAACGTCACTCTCCCGCCGGAGCGGCAGGATGCGTTTGTGGCGTGTGTGCGGGAACTGGAGGGGGTACAGTGGATGCACCATGTCACCGGCGCATTTTCCATGAGCATCTTCGCCTCCTTCCGAAATACCGATGAGCTGGAGCAAATGGTGAAGACGCTTCAAAGGTTTGGCAGGACGCAGACGCTGATCGTGATGTCCACACCCATTCCCAATGCGCTGGGGGCGATGTGAGCGGGGGCTGCCAAAACTTCGGGGGTACAGACTTGCAAATTTTTCTATTTGTGTTAACATAGATACATTCGACTGTCGGCGATGCGAGAGTGCCGCCGCAAAACTGCCAGCGAGGAGGCGGGACTATGGTGATTCATGAGTCGGCAGAGGACTACTTGGAATCAATTTTGATCTTGCGGGAGCGGCTGGGTTCCGTGCGTTCCATTGACATTGTGAATGAGTTGGGCTACTCCAAGCCCAGCGTCAGCATCGCCATGAAGAAGCTGCGGGAAAATGGATACATTACCATGGCGCCGGACGGGCTGATCTCACTGAATGACAGCGGGATGGAGATTGCGACCCGAATCTATCGTCGCCACAAGACGCTTACAAAGCTGTTTACGATTCTGGGCGTCTCGGAGGAGATCGCCGCAGAGGATGCCTGCAAGGTTGAGCATGATTTGAATGACGAAACCTTTGCCCGTATTTCGGAATTTGTGGAGAAAAATGCGTAAATTTCAAACGAGGTCTGTCTGCGGCACTTCCTTATAACATAGGATATGCGGATCGGCGGCCTTGTGCGGAGTCTGCCGCCCATCGGCAGACATCTATTCGCTTGAAAAAACTCCCCCATGGTTCAGCAGGCTGTTGCCCTGCTGAACCATGGGGGAGTTTGCTTTTAAGGGGCCGGAGATCAGGTTTCCTCTGAAAGTTCCGCCTTCGGCGCACCGTCATCAATCTTTCGCCGCTGAGCCAGAACTACCCCGGCGGTGATGAGGCCCGCGCCGAGAATCGCGGCTGCGGAAATCGGCTCTTTCAGCGTAAAATGAGCCGCCACGATGGTGACAAAGGGAATCAGGTAAATGCAGTTGTTGGTGGGAACCACGCCCAGCAGTGTGAATGCCTTTGCCCACAGCACGTAACACAAAGCGCTGCCGATCAGACCCAAGAACAGCAGGTCGAACGCCAACAGGGGGGAGGACAGCGGCGAGAGGGTAAACGCTCCGCCGGGAATAGACATGGGAATGGCGGTAATCATGCCCCAGAGCATGGTTCGCCGGGTGACAAGGATTGGGTCCAGATCTGCCGCTGTCCGGCGCAGCAAAACGGAGTATACGGCCCAGCAGCAAGCCGCCAGCAGCGCCAACAGGTCTCCCATCGGGCTGAGGTGAAGGACAAACGCGCCGTTGCATACCACAAGCACCACTCCGGCGAATGCCACAAGAAAACCGAATAGGGTATTTCTGTGAAACTTTTCATCAATCATAAAATGAGCCAAAATTGCCGTGAAAATCGGGGCGGCAGAGACAATGATGCTGACGTTCGCAGCGGTGGTGTAAAGCAGAGCGGTATTTTCCGTCAGAAAATACAGGGAACAGCCCGACACGCCCAGCACGAGAAAACGCAGCTCCGTTTTCCAAGGGAGCTTCAGCGGGCGGGGGCGGATGATCCACAGCGCGAGGTAGGCCAGAACAAACCGCATCAGCATAATGCGGGCGGGGGTATAAACTGCCAGCAGCTGTTTGCTGGCAACAAATGTAGTTCCCCATACCACCACGGTGAACAGGGCAAAAAAGTATCCGAGGGAGGTCTGCTTTGTTGCGTTCATTTGGAATTCCTCCTGCGCGTGGCGCACACAATATGAAAGCAACGATAACACGTTCTATGCAAAATCGCAAGAGACGATCTGCCGCCTTCGCCGATTTTTATTGCGAATCGCGCGGCATAAAACGCGCAGACCGCCGAAAGCAAATCTTGCTCCCGACGGTCTGCGAACAACTCAGCGCTGGGTCTGCTTGCGGTTCTCCTGCTGGGTCTGCTTGCGGTTCTCCTGCTGGTTCTGCTGATTCTGCTGATTCTGGCGCTGATTCTGCTCCTGCTGGCTCTGCTGGCGATTCTCGCGCTGATTGTTCTCACGGTTCTGGGCCATGGTAACACCTCCCTTCGACTCACTGAGTACGGAAGATAGTTTGCCGCAGGAACCGAATTTTATACAAAAGGGTGGGAAAGAAATGCGTATTAAAAATTTCTTAGGTAAAAAGAAAATAACGGTTGACAAATACGGGCGGGACTGATAAACTAATTGAGCAAAACAAAGAGAGCTGAATGCATCTGCTCCACCTCCCGCCGTTTGGTAAAGAGGTCAACATCGTACTCAAGCCGTCTCTGGCGGTTTGTTGGCAGGCGTCGTCCCGGAACTTTCGGAATGAGACGCTCTGTCTGGGGAGTGATGCGGATGCCGATTTGGCACCCGCTTTTTTTGCGAATTTTGAATGGAGGTGCTTGGACTATTAGCAGTGTAGAGCATGAACTGAACGAGGCGATCCGGGACCGGGAGATCCGTTTAATCGGAGCCGACGGCGAGCAGCTGGGCATCATGGCTTCCGCCGACGCGCAGAAGATCGCCGACGAGCAGGGCCTGGACCTGGTGAAGATCTCACCGCAGGCAAAGCCGCCTGTGTGCAAGCTGATGAACTACGGAAAGTTCCGGTTTGAACAGAGCAAGCGGGAAAAGGAAGCCCGGAAGAATCAGCATGTGGTGGAGATCAAGGAGATTCGTATGTCTCCCGGAATCGACATTGGGGATTTCAACACCAAGCTGAAAAATGCCCAGAAGTTCATTGCCGAAGGCAATCGCGTCAAGGTTTCCGTCCGTTTCCGCGGGCGCGAGATGGCCCATACCGACATTGGCCGGGCTTTGCTGACGCGGTTTGCTGAGCAGTGCGCCGAGACCGCCGCATTGGATAAGACCGCCAAGCTGGAGGGCAGGATGATGTCCATCTTCATCTCTCCCAAGACTGGTAAATAACAGGTTTTTCAAACACACGGAAGGAGATTTCTATTATGCCGAAGCTGAAGACTCACAGCGGTGCCAAGAAGAGATTCAATCTGAGCAAGAGCGGGAAAGTCAAGCGCGCCCGCGCCTTCAAGAGCCACATCCTGACCAAGAAGGACACCAAGCGTACACGCCGCCTCCGCACCGGTACCTATGCGGATAAGACCAATGTGGACGCGATCCGCAAGATGATCCCCTACAAATAAGATACTGAACGGTTTAGAATAGGAGGCATTTCGATATGGCAAGAGTTAAAGGCGCGTTGATGACGCGCAAGAGAAGAAATAAGGTCATGAAGCTGGCGAAGGGCTATTGGGGCGACAAGTCCAAGCACTTCCGGATTGCAAATGAAGCGGTCATGAAGTCCCTGAGCTATGCTTACACCGGCCGTCGTCTGAAGAAGCGCGATTTCCGTCAGCTGTGGATCACCCGTATTTCCGCGGCCTGCAAGCTGAACGGCATGAACTATTCCACGTTTATGCATGGTCTGAAGACCGCCGGCGTGACCATCAACCGCAAGATGCTGGCTGAGATGGCCGTCAACGACGCCGCTGCTTTCACCCAGCTGACCGAGCTGGCGAAGAAGGCCGCGTAAGCGAAGCCCACAGTTTACGATTAAAAAAGGAGCTGCTGAAAGCAGCTCCTTTTTTTGTGTTCTCAGAGCAGAACCCTCTCGAAAAGATGGCCTGCCGGGGGAAGAAAAGCCCAAAGGTACGGCCCACGGAGTGAGAAAAACTTCAAAAAGACGCGCGTCGGAGCGAAGAAACGCCGAAAAACGGCGCGCGCCCCGGCGCGCGGTTTCTGCGTTATGTGGGGGATTCCGTTTCGTCCTCGGCCGATGCTTCCGGTTTTTCCGGCTCTGTCCAGTCGACCATCGTTGCAACCAGACGGTTAATGGGTGTGCCCAATTCATGGAACTTTGCCTCATAGTCGGTCATGACGCCGGCGGGGCCGTGTTCGTGGAGATTCCGGGTCACTTCAGACAGCGTGAAACCAAACTGGGGGATCTCCTCCACAGAAAACTCAAACAGGGGAGCGTTGTCCGTTTTAAAATGAATCTGTCCATCGGACTTCAGAACCTTGCGGTACAGCTTCAAGAAATTTCCGTGAGTCAGGCGGCGCTTGGCGTGGCGCTTCGTAGGCCACGGATCACAGAAGTTAATGTAGATGCGGTCCACCTCTCCGGTCTGAAAAAAGGAGGGCAGCTGATCGGCGTTGGCATCCACAAAAAAGACGTTGGAAAGCCCCTCTGAGGCGCACCGTTCCATGGCCACCACCATGGCGTCCGGCACCATCTCCACCGCGATGAACAGCACATCCGGCTCCAGCTTGGCGGTTTCCACCGTGAATCGGCCCTTGCCGCAGCCCAACTCCACCCGCAGCTCCCGAGCGTTGGGCTTCAGCGTCCGCCACTGGCCGGGCAGGGAATAGGGATCGGACACCAGCAGCGCGGCGCACCGCTCCATCCGTGGGACCAGATTTTTTTTCTTTCTCATTCGCATAACGGACACATCCTCCTATTGTAAAAGCAAATTATTATAGCATAGTTTTTCTTGTTTGTAAATGTACAGGGAACGAGAAAAAATCCGGCTGGAAAGGAACCTTTCTACCAATATCCGTTAATAGATTCACACAATCGCATAAATTTACGCAACGAATTTGTGCGAAGTGTAAAAAAGGAAGATTTGTCGGATTTCTTCTACGATTGCACTTGATAATTGGAGCGGGAGAAACTATAATAAACATTGTGAGGATTTTAGCAAAGTCCGTTTTTCCAGATGGCAGATGCCTTTGATAAGGTTAAAAGGAGGAAGACATGGCGTTTGTAGAATTGGAGCACAAGGGTGATATCGCGGTCCTGACTGTGAACCGCCCCGAGGCGCTGAACGCGCTGAACGACGAGGTCATTTCCCAGTTGGACAAGGTGCTGGATTCCATTGATCCCGCCTCTGTTCGGTGCCTGATCGTCACCGGCGCGGGACAAAAGGCCTTTGTGGCCGGAGCGGATATCGCGCAGATGAGCGGCCTGACCAAGGCGGAGGGCGAGGCTTTTGGCAAGCACGGAAACGACGTGTTCCGCAAGCTGGAGACGCTGAGCGTTCCCACCATTGCGGCGGTGAACGGCTTCGCTCTGGGCGGCGGCTGCGAGCTGGCGATGAGTTGCGACATTCGCCTGTGTGCCGAAACGGCAGTCTTTGGACAGCCGGAGGTTGGCCTTGGCATTACCCCGGGCTTTGGCGGAACACAGCGCATGGCCCGCCTGATTGGGCCGGGTAAGGCGAAGGAACTGATCTACACCGCCCGCAATATGAAGGCTCCCGAGGCTTTGAGTGTTGGGCTGGTTCAGGCCGTGTATCCGGTTGAAGAGTTGATGGCGGAGGCAGAGAAAATGGCTTCCCGCATTGCCGGAAACGCTCCGATTGCTGTCCGCGCCTGCAAAAAGGCGATCAACGACGGGCTGCAGGTCGATATGGATCAGGCTGTGGTGGTGGAAGAGAAGCTGTTTGGCTCCTGCTTCGAGACTACGGACCAGAAGAACGCCATGTCTGCTTTTGTTGAAAAGCGGAAACACGATCCGTTTGTAAATTGCTGATCAATCAGCATTTATGAAATAAATCCCACGGAATTATTATAATAAATAGGAGGATCAGTATGAAAGTTGCAGTTTTTGGCGCCGGTACCATGGGCAGCGGCATTGCTCAGGTTTTTGCGGCCAAGGGCCACACCGCTCTGATGTATGCAAGTTCCGTCGCTTCCGCGCAGAAGCACAAGGATAAGCTGGCTGCGTCCCTGCAGAAGCGCGTCGAGAAGGGCAAGATGACCCAGGAGGCGAAAGACGCCCTGATGGCCAACGTGCTGGTGGAAGAGAAGTCTGCCGCAGCGGACGCCGATCTCATCATCGAGTGCGTCAAGGAAGAGATGGCTACCAAGAAGGAACTGCTCAATGAGCTGGACGCCATGTGCAAGGAGAGCACCATCTTCGCTTCCAATACATCTTCTCTTTCCATTACTGAGATGGGCCATGGCCTGAAGCACCCCGTCATCGGTATGCACTTCTTCAATCCCGTTCCCAGCATGAAGCTGGTGGAGATCATCCGGGGCGCCAACACCACTCAGGAGACTTTCGATTTTGTCTACAATCTGTCCAAGGAAATCGGCAAGGATCCCATCGAGGTTGCCGAGGCTCCCGGCTTTGTGGTAAATAAGGTTCTCATCCCCATGATCAACGAGGCCATCGGCCTTGTGGAGACCGGTGTCGCTTCTGTCGAGGATATTGACAAGGCGATGATGCTGGGCGCGAATCATCCCATGGGCCCTCTGGCTCTGGGCGATTTCATCGGCCTGGACGTGTGCCTGGCGATCATGGAAACTCTGTACAACGAGACTGGCGACGGCAAGTATCGTCCCGCGCTGCTTTTGCGCAAGATGGTCCGTGGTGGTCTGTTGGGTAAGAAGACCGGTAAGGGCTTCTACGATTATTCCAAGTAAATTCAATAGAAGGAGTAAAAGGTATGGATTTTCATCTGTCAAACGAGCAGTTGATGCTCCGTAAGATGTACCGCGAGTTCGCCGAGAACGAAGTGAAGCCTCTGGCCGAGGAAATCGATGAGGAAGAGCGCTTCCCCATGGAGACCGTCGAAAAGATGGCCAAGCTGGGCATGATGGGTATTTACTTCCCCAAGGAGTACGGCGGCGCAGGCGGCGACGTTCTCGCTTATGCTATGTGCGTGGAGGAGCTGGCCAAGGTCTGCGGCACCACTGCTGTTATCGTTTCCGCTCACACCTCTTTGTGCTGCGCCCCCATTTTTGAGCACGGCACCGAGGAGCAGAAAATGAAGTATCTGCCCGATCTGTGCTCCGGTAAGAAGATCGGCGCATTCGGTCTGACCGAGCCCGGCGCCGGTACCGACGCTTCGGGCCAGCAGACCACTGCCGTTCTGGAGGGCGACCACTATGTCCTCAACGGCTCCAAGTGCTTCATCACCAACGGCAACGTGGCCGACACCTTCGTGGTGTTTGCCATGACCGATAAGAAGGCCGGCAACCACGGCATTTCCGCCTTCATTGTGGAGAGAGACTTCCCCGGCTTTACGCAGGGCAAGCACGAGAAGAAGATGGGCATTCGCGGCAGCTCTACCTGCGACCTGATCTTCGAGGACTGCATTGTTCCCAAGGAGAACCTGCTGGGCAAAGAGGGCAAGGGCTTCAAGATCGCCATGCAGACTCTGGACGGCGGCCGTATCGGCATCGCTTCTCAGGCTCTGGGTCTGGGCGAGGGCGCCATTGACGAGGCTATTAAGTATACCAAGGAGCGCGTTCAGTTCGGCAAGCGTCTGAGCCAGTTCCAGAACACCCAGTTCCAGCTGGCCGATATGCACTGCCGTATGCAGGCCGCCCAGTATCTGGTGTATGCCGCCGCCTGCAAGAAGCAGCTCCATGAGGATTACTCCATGGACGCCGCCATGGCCAAGCTGTTTGCTGCCGAGGCCGCTTCCGATGTGACCCGCCGCGCCGTGCAGCTGTTCGGTGGTTACGGCTACACCCGTGAGTATCCCGTGGAGCGCATGATGCGCGACGCGAAGATCACCGAGATCTACGAGGGTACTTCCGAGGTCCAGCGGATGGTCATTTCCAGCCATCTGGGCGTGAAATAAGATAGGAGGTAGAGAGTAATGAAAATCATTGTCAGTGTAAAGCAGGTTCCCGATACCTCCGGTAAGGTGGCTGTGAATCCCGATGGTACGCTGGACCGCGCGTCCATGCAGGCCATCATCAACCCCGACGACCTGAACGCCGTTGAGGCTGCTCTGAAGCTGAAGGACGAGACTGGCTGCAAGGTCATCGTCGTCACCATGGGTCCTCCTCCCGCGGCTGGAATGCTGCGTGAGTTGATGGCTCGCGGCGCGGACGAGGGCATTCTGGTTTCTGCTCGTGAGTTCGGCGGCAGCGATACTTATGCAACTTCTCAGATTCTGGCCGCTGCGATCAGCCGCATCGGCGTGGAGAAGGACGACATCGTCATGTGCGGCCGTCAGGCCATCGATGGCGATACCGCTCAGGTTGGCCCTCAGATTGCAGAAAAGCTGCATCTGCCTCAGGTGACTTATGCCGCCGAGATCCAGAAGACCGGCGACACCATCACTGTCAAGCGCATGCTGGAAGACGGCTACATGACCATCAAGGTCAAGACCCCCTGCCTGCTGACCTGCATCAAGGAGCTGAACGCTCCCCGGTACATGAGCGTGGGCGGTATTTTCGAAGCATACAGCAAGCCGCTGCAGACCTTCGATTATGAGACGCTGAAGGACGATGCCCTGATCGATCCCACTACCATCGGCCTGAAGGGTTCTCCCACCAACATTCTCACCTCCTTCACTCCTCCTCAGAAGGGCGCTGGCCTGATGCTGAACGAGGGTGATGACAAGGCGAACTGCGAGAAGCTGGCGGGCATTCTGGCCAAGAAGCATATCATCTGAGAAAGGGGTAATTGAACATGTCTTTTAACAACACGGATATCGCTGCTTTCAAGGATGTATGGGTGTTCTGCGAGCAGCGTCAGGGCAAACTGATGCCTACCGATTTCGAGCTGATTTCCGAAGGCCGCAAGCTGGCTGACGAGCTGGGCGTGGACCTGTGCGGTCTGCTGCTGGGCGAGAACGTTGAGGGCCTTGCCAAAGAGCTGGGCGGCTATGGCGCGGACAAGATCTATGTCTGCGATCACCCGCTGCTGAAGAACTATACCACCGACGGTTACACCGCCGCCATCTGCCAGGTGATCGAGGAGCTGAAGCCCGAGGTCATGCTGTTCGGCGCCAGCAACATCGGCCGCGATCTGGGCCCCCGCTGCGCAGCCCGTCTGCACACCGGCCTGTGCGCCGACTGCACGCACTTGGATGTGGATATGCCCATCTACAAGGACTTCCTGCGTGAGGCGTCCACCCTTGCTCCTGAGAAGATTGACGGGATGAACTCCGCTATGGTTCTGGGCGAGAAGCACGACGTGTCCCGCGACCTGAAGATGACCCGTCCCGCTTTCGGCGGCCATCTGATGGCTTCCATCATCTGCCCCCGTTTCCGTCCCGCCATGGCGACGGTTCGTCCCGGCGTGATGAAGAAGAATGTCTTCGATCAGGCCAAGGCTGACGCCTGCCAGATCGTGAAGCCCGCTTTCACCCTGACCGAGGATGATATCCAGACCGAAGTGGTCGAGATCGTCAAGGCAGCGAAGAAGCTGGTCGATCTGATTGGCGCTGACTTCATCGTTTCTGTTGGCCGCGGCATCAGCAAGGATGTCGAGGGCGGCATTAAGCTGGCGGAAGAGTTGGCTGCTGAGCTCGGCGGCGTTGTGGGCGGC
This sequence comes from Oscillibacter ruminantium GH1, assembly GCF_000307265.1. Lineage (GTDB taxonomy): Bacteria > Bacillota > Clostridia > Oscillospirales > Oscillospiraceae > Oscillibacter > Oscillibacter ruminantium. The sequence goes on along the minus strand of NZ_DF158899.1, from coordinate 121,097 downwards.
TCTCGTGCCACCATCGACTCCGGCTGGCTGTCTGCCGACCATCAGGTTGGCCAGACCGGCAAGACCGTTCATCCCAAGGTGTACGTTGCTCTGGGCATTTCCGGCGCTATCCAGCACAAGGCTGGTATGCAGGATTCTGAGTGCATCATCGCGGTGAACAAGAACGACACCGCTCCCATCTTTGAGATTGCCGATTACGGCATCTGCGGCGATCTGTTCAAGGTTACTCCGCTGCTGACCGAAGCAGTTCGCGCTGCCAAGGCCGCGAAGTAAGGAATCTATCTGTAAAAGCCCCGCCATCCCATCGGATGGCGGGGCTTTTTTAGAGAATGCATACTCATTTCTGATGAAACCATTGGATTCTCGTCGGCTTTTTTTGTGCGAAGCATGGTTGTCGTCCTTGCCGGGCGGCAGCCCGACTTTGTCCTTCGCTTCACTTCATAAAAAACACTCGCGGATGGATGCAGCGTTTCTATCAGAACTCAGCATGAGATGGCCATTTATCACGGTTTGCACTGGCCACATGGGGTATACCCCTCAGAAATCAGTGTTTCCCGGCTGCCGGTGTATTCCTGCCGATTCACTTCGCTCATAGATGCCGCGCCGGAGCAGTCCGGGCGGTGGAATTTCATGGACTTCGTGTTGAGGATGTAGTCTTCCCCTGCGGAAGGTTCCGAAGAACTATTGCTGACGCTGTCTGTCGGCTCCTCATCAGCCAGCCAGCTTTCACCGTTTGCATAGTCGATGGCGACGCCGGGCTGCGCATTGTAGACGTAGACATTGAAGCATACGCCTTCGCCTTCGTCCTCCACGGACTTGGCCTCCATTTGAACGGCGTCCGCCACGAGGTTGGTGCCCTCAAAAATAGGGGTGACCCGGTAGAGAACGTGGTTCCCCGTCTCCTGCACATAGTCTGCCACTTCGTTTTCAAAGGGCAGCATCCCAACGACGTTCATGTACCGGGTTCCGGTGATGAGATTTTCCTCGTTGGCATTTTCGGCGGTGAGTTGATAGCCGATCAGGTGGCAGCGGTTGTAAAGGTATTTGCCGTCCACACAGTCGTATTTCACGGTGTGCCAGCCGGAAGGCTTGATCTGCCCGATCTCGCCCCGTTCCTCCGTGGGCATTGTGTCCAGCCCAACGTTGGCATAAGCCGCGCCGCAGCGGCCCAACAGGTCCAGCGGACTATACGATTCAAAGGAATCTGTGGTGAAGTCCTCCTCGGGAAAATTCGGCTGATTTTCGTTTAGAATCACATAGGGTTCGTCGGAGAAATCCGGAACGTCCGCCAAAGAGAAGGAGGGGGATGGCTGAAGTTGTGCGCAGCCGGAAAGGAAGAGACTCAGCGCGAGGAACAGGGGGAGAAAGAATTTTTGCGTGTTTTTCATGGGAGGCTCCTTATACGAATCTTTGATAAGACCGCATGACGGTTTTATCACGCCGCGGAATGCAGACTTCACTGCCGTGAGCGAAACGGCGCTTTGCGCCGCAATCAAAGCGTTATGATTGAGAGCAGGATGATCAGCAAAGAGCAGACGCAAGGAAGATTGTACCACATTTTATCAGTTGGTTCAAATGCAAAACGGCGCATTTCAGAACGATCTGATTGTCAGGTGTGCATGAGAGCTTGAAAGGAGAGATCGTCAAATGACAGAATACTTTGCGGAAATTCGAAAAATTTACGAAGACTATCTGGAAAAAACAGAGCAGCTGGAGCGGAATCGGAAGCTGGGAGAGGGGATTTTCGGTTCGGCAGGCCCGAAGACGGACCCTTGCCACAGCATTTTTGCGGAAACGGTCAAGTTGAAGCTGGATGCGGCGGCGCGGGATGGAATATCATCCGCTCAGACGCGGAAGATTCTGGAATATATGCTAAAAATGCCGACTGCGCAAGAGCAAAATCAGCTGGCATATTGGATGCTGCTGGCGGTTCACGGCGCGGCGGCGAACTTGGCAGGAGGACTGGACGCCGCCGATGCAAAATCGCTTCTGGAGCTGTTTGAGCGGCTGTATCCCAAGCATCAATGGCTGCCGGTTCAAAAGCAGCTGGTAAATGTCTTAAAAGCGCGGCAGAAGGGATAACACGGATTTTTGAAGGATTGAAATTCGGCTGACAAATAGCCGCTGACGTTCCAACCGCAAGGCAAATAAGCGCCGGTTAGAATATGCCGTGTTGGACTTTGACTGGATTATTTCGGATATTTTATGAAAATGGAAAAGGAGGGGTCTGCCGCAAAATGGGCGGCGGACCCCTCCTAACCTATTTCCTAACCGCGTTGCATGACCCGACCGACGAGCGGTTACCTGAACAAAAAGGGTGGTGGAGTTGAGCGGCAAACCGCCTGTTGCGGGGTGTCAGATTGCAGAATGCAGACCGGTATGCTGTAAAAGTTTTTAAGCGAATTGATAATTATACAAAATTCGCGCGGGCCAATTTGAAAAGGAACGTTGCAACAGCACAATTTGTCCATTAATTTCAAAAATTGAGTCCATTGTGTCAGTTGTGAGGGATACTAATAAAATTGTATAATATGAATAAAAAGACGAAAAAACATGAAAAGTTATTAGGTCAACACCGCACAAAGGACGCCTTTGAATCTGCGGAGGGATTTGCCACAGGCTGTGAGGCCTGAGGACTGGATGCAGTGAGAGACATCGGCGGACCACCGTTTTACTGACTGCTGAAAAGTTGGTGCGCGGACACCAGAAGAAAAAGGAGGCCGTTATGGTAAAAGTCAATGAAAACTTTTTGAAGATGCCCGGCAGCTATCTGTTCTCCGATGTGGCAAAGCGGATTGCCGCCTATACCTCCGCTCACCCCGATGCCCGGATCACGAAATTGTCGATTGGGGATGTGACCCGTCCTCTGGTACCGGCAGTTATCAAGGCCATGCACGACGCTGTGGAGGAGATGGGTACCTTTGAAGGCTTCCATGGCTATGGGCCGGAACAGGGCTATCTTTTTCTTCGAGAGGCCATCGCCCAAAACGATTATGCCTCCCGCGGCGTGGCGATCAGCCCCGATGAAATTTTTGTTTCCGACGGTGCAAAAAGCGATTGCGGCAATATCGGCGACATTTTCGGAGTGGACAATACCGTGGCGGTGTGTGACCCGGTGTACCCCGTGTATGCGGATACAAACGCCATGGCCGGTCGGGCAGGCGACTATCTGGAGCAGATGGGTCGTTGGAGCAAGCTGACATATCTGCCCTGTGTTGAAGAAAACGGATTTTCACCTGAGCCTCCCAAGGAAAAGGTGGACATCATTTATCTCTGTTTCCCCAACAACCCCACGGGCGCCGTGGCGACCCGAGAACAGTTGAAGGCATGGGTGGACTATGCCAATGCCAATGGTTCCATCATCCTGTATGATTCCGCTTATGAGGCATTTATTCATGACCCGGAAGTCCCCCATAGTATTTTTGAGATTGAAGGGGCGCTCACCTGTGCCATCGAATTTCGTTCTTTTTCCAAAACAGCCGGTTTTACCGGGAATCGCTGTGCCTATACCGTGATTCCTCTGGAGCTGGAGCGGGGTGGAACAAAACTGAACGGTTTATGGAACCGCCGGCAGTGCACCAAGTTTAACGGCGTTCCCTATGTTATTCAAAGAGGCGCCGCCGCCATTTACACGCCAGAGGGCCATGCACAAGTGATGGAGTCCATTGAATACTATCGGAATAACTCCAAGATCATCCGCGAGAGTCTTGCATCCGCCGGATATCAGTGCTTTGGCGGGAGTAATGCGCCGTATATCTGGCTCAAAGCCCCGGGCGGTATGGGTTCATGGGACTTCTTCAGCCTGCTGCTGGATAAGGCCAATGTGGCGACGACGCCCGGCGTGGGCTTTGGCCCCAGAGGCGAGGGGTTTGTTCGGCTGACCGCCTTCGGGGACGCTGAGGCGACAAAAAACGCAGTGGAACGCATTAAAAAGGTTTTCTAAGTCCACTGGACGTTACGCCTAAAGGCGCTTTTGGGTCGCTGCACCAATGCCTCGCGCCTTGCATTCGATTCATCAAAAACCCGGCTGGCATCGAAATGCCAGCCGGGTTTTCATTCGCTTTTTCTAAAATTTTTCGATACTTTCGCAAACCGGCGGGCGATAGCCGCGTTCCGTCCCGTCCCGTTTCCACCTCTGTGTAGCCGTGGTTTTGCAGCGCTTGCAGTCCATGACGAATTTCATACTCCGTCATGGAGACGCCCCGGACCGCGCAGATATGCTGAACCCCTTTGCGTCCAAGCCCCTTACCCCGCAAGGCTGCTTCACCCAGTGCGAACAAGACGGCTTTTTCGCCGGGGAGAAGGCCCCAGTCAGCAGGACCCGCGGCGGGGATGGTGTGAAACTGCGCAGGCAGATTTTCAAGATCCACCACCGGAAGCTCCATATAGCTGAGGTATTCCACACAATTGCGCAGTTCTCGGATGTTGCCCTTCCAAGGATGACGCCAGATAGCGGCTTGCGCCCGTTCTGTCAGTGTGAAATGAATGCCAAGCAGGCGCTGGAAGTGGTCAATGAGCAGCATCACGTCGCCCCGTCGTTCCTGCAAGGCCGGAATATGAATGGGGATGACGTTGATGCGATAATAGAGGTCACGGCGAAAGCTGCTGTTCCGCCGGGGGGAAGCGTTGTTGATTGCCTGCACAAAGAGTTTTTCCGGTTCCGGACTCTCCATCCAGCAGAATGGAGACGTTGTTTCCGGCCATGGGTTTGGCAATCTCCGTGGCTCTTGGAACGGCGGGCGATTCCCCGATGGTATCCTCAAAGGTATATTTGGCGCGGTGACTCTGCCGAATCATTTGCAGATGGAGCGTATTCTGGCGGTTCTTGCCTTCTTCAAACCGCTGCAACAGCGCGAATGCGCCCAGATACTGGCCGTGGATGCGCAGCTGCATTACAGTTATGCCCGGATTAAGGCTTCGCATACAAATCAGTGTGGGTTTGACGGACTGTTGGCCGTAAGGCGCTTTATCAAAAGGAAGGAAAAAGCCTTCGCCACCGGCCGACCCAGCACTTCCGTGCGGTGAACGGCCAGAAGCTCCCGCGCCACAGCGTTAATCAGACTCACGGAGTCCTTTTCGTCGATGAACACGATGCCCTGATCGAGAGAATTCAGGATAATTTCCATTTTGTTCTCAACGGTCGGATTGTGAGAGGAAATCTGTTGCAGAGAATGGTCCACCGAGCCCAGCGTGGCGGTATGTTTCTGAAACTTGGTGCTTTCTAGAAAGAGGGAATCGTCCAGCTTTAACGCAATTTCGCTGGCGGCAACCCATCATACGATCCAGCAGGAGATTTCCGGACATGTAATCCGGCTTTTTGCCCTTGAGAACCAGAATCGGTTTGAGGCCATAGCGAATGGCGGCTGCGGCGGTCAGCCGCCCGTGATTGGTCTGAACGCCCCCAAAGGTCATCAGGGCCGTATAGCCGTTGTCCAGAGCATACTGCACAATGTAGTCCAATTTCCGGGCCTTATTTCCGCCGAGGGCAATCCCGGTCATGTCGTCGCGCTTGATGTAGAGGCGGCCCCTGCCCAATTCCTTTGTCAGTGCGGGCATCAGTTCCAACGGCGTGTTTACATAGCCCACCATTGCTTTTTTCATTTCTTCAATCTTCATCGCGAAGCACCTTCATCTTGTCAAGTTTTTCGGGAAGGTACACACGATTCATACAAGTCGAGGTCATTATATTAGCGACTGTGGAATCTATTAAAAAGGTGGAACGCCAATTTTTATATAAACAGGCGTTTTCTCCTGATTTTCATCCCGTTTAATCCTAATTTTGTCTGCTTAATTAAAACTTTTCCGGCGCGGCGGCAAAACATCCACGAAACTTAGATTACCGCATGCCTACCTTTGATATGTTTTTAGGCGGCATTTATAAACTTTGCTCAGCTTTTTTTGCAAACTCTCCAAAAAATTGCAGTTTTGGTATTTTGGTACCTGCCTTGTTGTAAAATTTAATGGGACAGCCACGAAACATACAAGTCAATTTGTTACGCAAGCACATTCAATCAGCCGAGCAAGAGGATGATAGGGGAGGAAATCCATGGAGAAATGTGGATCAACTTGAACAAGTGTGCATTGCCCTGCCGCAGCCACCGTTAGCAATTTGGACATCTCCGCAGAATGACCGGGTTTCGTGGCGGCCAAATTGCCGCCGTCTCTGTTTTCCGCGCCGCTGACAGCAGAAACTGCTGAAAGAGCGCCGAAACAGAAGCAACCCGTTAAATAAGGTCCTGCCCTTCTATTTAACGGAAGCCCCAAAACCAAAAGGAAAAGGAATGATATCATGAAAAAAACGACGAGAAGAAAAGATTGGTTTACTCAGTTGGATCTGGGCTGGCCTGATTATTGTGGGAACCATCTATACCGGCTTTACCCGAAGCATCACTGCCGTCTCTCAGGCTGCTCTGGACTTTGCCGGTACTGCCTTTGATATCGCATTCAGCCTGACTGGCGTGATGACGCTTTGGCTGGGCCTGCTGGGGATTGCCGATAAGGCCGGACTTGTCAAGGTGCTGGCGCATTCCCTGCGGGGGGGGGTTATGAAGCGCCTGTTCCCGGATGTACCGGAGGATCATCTCGCTATGGGTTCCATGGTCATGAATATTGCGGCGAACATCCTCGGCCTTGGAAACGCCGCCACGCCGCTGGGCCTGACGGCCATGGCTGAATTGGACACGCTGAACACCAAAAAGGGCGTTGCCACGGACGCCATGGTTATGTTCCTGGCAATCAATACATCTTCGGTAACGCTGATTCCTGCCACCGTGTTGGCCCTGCGTCAGGGCGCCGGTTCCACCAACGTCACGGAAGTTCTCGCCCCCATCGTTTTGGCCACCACGATTTCCACGGTTTTCGCGGTGATCCTGTGCAAGCTGTTCGGAAGACCCAGGCACTATTAACTTGAAAACTACAAGGCGATGCCGGATTCGGACGAAGCTGCGGCGGATAACGCTGCGCCAAATGATGAGGAAGGGGAGTGATTCTGCATGTTTCAAACTGTATTAGGTACGATTTCCGACTACGCCGTTCCGTTTCTTCTGGTTCTCATCCCACTGATGGGCCTGATTCGGAGAATCAACGTTTATGCCGCCTTTGTTGACGGGGCGAAGGAAGGCTTCACCACCGCGGTTCGCATCATTCCGTATCTGGTGGCCATGCTGGTGGCCATTGGTATTTTCCGTGCTTCCGGCGCGATGCAGATTCTCAGCACAATCCTCAGTCCCATCACCGGCCTGATCGGGATGCCCTCTGAAATTCTTCCCATGGGCATCATGCGTTCCTTGTCCGGCGGCGCGGCCTCTGAGCTGATGACAACTTACGGCGCGGATAGCCAAATTGGCCGCATGGCCAGCATCGCCATGGGCTCCACAGAAACAACCATGTATGCGGTGGCGGTGTATTTTGGCGCTGTCAGCATCAAGGAGACGCGCCATACGATTCCTGTTGGTTTGATTGTAGACTTTATCAGCCTAATCGTCGCTGTTTTCATTTGTAACCTTTTCTTTGGCTATTGATTTTACGTATAAACCGGTTGTCCGATGTAGAAAGGAGCAAGTATGATTTTTCCGGAAACTTTCAAAAAAGGAGACACAGTTGCCATCATTGCACCGTCTTCTCCCGTTTCTTCGCAGAGAATCGGATCGTGCATTCGTGCGGTAGAGAACTTGGGCTATCGGGTAAAAATCTATCGGCCGTTGGATGAATGCCTGCAAAACGGCTATTCCGCCGGAACCGGCGAAAAGCGGGCTGACGAGATGATGCGGGCCTTTTCAGACCCGGAGGTAAAGGGGGTGTGGTGTCTGCGGGGCGGCGATTCCAGCACCCGGGTGCTGGATAAACTGGATTTGGACGTAATCCGCCGCAACCCCAAACCATTTATTGGGTACAGCGATATCACAAATTTTCATCTCCTGTTTAATCAACAGTGCCAAATGGTGACGTTTCACGGCCCTATGGTCAGCTCCAACGTGGTGGACGACTATGATGCGTTTACCCGAGCCAGCTTTGAAACCATGCTGAATATGGGAAATGAGACAGCCCTTGCCAATCCCGAAGGCGTGCCGATCAAGGCGCTGGGCAAGGGACGCGCGAAAGCGCCGATTGTGGGCGGAAATCTGACGCTGCTGTGCGCCGCCATCGGTACACCTTATGAACTGGAGGTCAAGGGCAAAATCCTGTTTATGGAGGACGTGGACGAAACGATCTGGCGTTTGGATCGGCTGCTGTATCATCTGAAATATGCGGGCAAGCTGGATGACGCGGCTGGGATTGTTTTCGGCGCTATGAGCAACTGCACCAACGACTATAACCCAGCCTTCCTCTGGGAGGATCTGCTCAAAGACCTCTTTGCCGACTACCATAAGCCTGTGATCTACAATATTATGGCCGGGCACTGCACCCCAACCGCTACTATTCCGCTGGGGGCTACCTGCGTGATCGACGCGGATCACCCCAGCGTATTGTTTCAAAGGCCCTAACTGAAATCGGGACTGCGGCGCAGCCGCAGTCCCGACCCCAGACCAATTTCACGGGAGGGAAACATTCATGCCAGATTACGAAAGTGGGTTCCGTCAGGTGCCCTCCGACCCGTCCATCGGAATATTTGCCGGGGAAAACCTTCCAACTTGTCCTTTTTGTAGGTCAGAAATTCCTGCGTGGACGACCAGAGAAACTTACGGACTGACCACGCGGGTCCTATTTCGATGCGGGCAATGCGCTGCCGTCTTTTCTGTGACTGCGGCGGATATCATGGGCCGATCCGACTCCATCATGAGCGTGGCGGGATTGATTAAGGCACTGCATGGCAAACGACGAAACCACAGTTACTACGCGCGCGTGGAGGTTCCGGGCAACTGCCGGGAGGCTGCTGCGTGTCAGGGCCGGGAATACGCGATGGAGACGCTTTACACACTGCGGGCTTTAAATTTTTCCCTTCCAGAGAATGCGTCCCTGTTCGGTAGAATCAAATAATGCGGGGCATTCCGGCCCGCAGATTGACGATAGGTGGTTACATACGATGAACTATAAAAGACTTCGATTATTTTTCTGGGGGTACTTTCTCATTATTCTGGATTTTACCGTGCGGGGATTTGATATTCTACCGGATGTTTTGGGATACGGCTTGTTACTGGCCGGCTTTTTGTATTTTTCCAAATTGTCTGCGGATTTTAAGCTGGAAATTATCCCCACGACCGTTTCCATTGCGCTGTGCCTGATTGACTTTTATCAGGTGGCTGCCGCCCATGTGAGCGGAATGAATCCCGTCGAGTTTTCACTGTGGTTCTCAGCCGCCTACTCGGCATTCGGTCTGCTGGTAGATCTGGCGATTATTTCTCTGATGTTCCGTGGATTTTACAAGATGGCGGCCGATGTGGGCCATCAGGATTTTGCCACAGATCTCTATCATATGGGGCGGGCCGTCATTTTGCTGCAGTTGGTCATTCTGGTCAATTTTATTGGAATCCTGATCGGCTGGGTGCTGTGCGTCCTGTTTTCCTACATTCTTTCCCTGATTTTCATGCTGATCCTGCTGACATATCTCAACCGTATTGGAAAGCTCCTTCCGCTGATGCATGACCGATTTGAGGAGTCCAAACGTGGACAGGGCAACCGCACGGCCACGCTTGCTGGGCTCTGAGATGCCTGTGCGATTCGGATTTTCCATAAGGACTTCGGAAAAGCGCTGCCCGGCGCCTCCGGGGTACATTGGCACAATCTATAAAGCAAGCGGCTCTTTGGAGGAAACCAGAGGGCCGCTTCCATGTCAGCATTTCATAACCAAAAAGATTGTGCTGCCAGCGTTTTCGGTCCCCTTGCAGGAGCAGAAATCTCATTAAAGGCTAAAACGCGGCAATCCGCAGAATGCAAGAAAAAAGCGCTCGTTGAGTGCAGCTCTATACTAAAAAAGAAAGAAGCCTTGATTCCTCAAGACTTCTTTCTGGAGCTACTGGCCGGACTTGAACCGGCGACCTGCTGATTACGAATCAGCTGCTCTACCAACTGAGCCACAGTAGCATATTTAATTGGCACTCAAATTATGAGCGAGCTGCTTCAGCATTGAGCCACATCGGCGCATTTGATTCGCTTAAGCTGACCAAAACTCCTGCTCCATAAACAGAACTAAAGCAAGACAAGCAGTAGATAAGCAGTGTAACTCAAAACCTTAAATAGGATACCACATTTTTGTCAGAGCGTCAATATAATTCTGCGGAAGAATTTTGCGAAAGATAGACAGTGGGGCACTTGAGTGTATATTGAGGATGAAAGCGAATATTACAAGTGGTATTTTTGCAAGAAATATTGCAGGAAAAAATCAGCGATTTGACCAGAGGCTTTGCGCATCCAAAGCCAAAGCTACATCTTTACTCTGAAACCCCCAAAATCTCTGCTTTGAAATTGTCGGAGAACTAAAAATAAATAACAATAAAAAGGTTGAAACAAAAAAATAAATTTACATAACATATTTTGTAACTTGAGACTACAAAAAGTTATCCACTTTTTCCACAGGGTTTTCAACAGCCTGTAAATCGTTGATAAATAAACAAATTTTAATAAATTGGGTAAAAATGGGTTTCCTTGTATTGAAAAAACTAGGCGACTAAAATTGACAAAATAATTTACATAATATTTTAATTCGGAAAATTTATACGTTCTTTACGAAAAAATCGGAGGATTTTCTTTGAAATTAATAGAAAAAATAAGCCCGATGCAAAAGTGCAAGTTGACTCGCTTTACAAGGCTTGTTCATAAATTCGCAATATTCATTTTTGGAGTGCATGCTGCAAAAAACACCCGAAAAATATCCAGACAGGATTGAGCGGCTGTGGAAGGCCGGGGCTATCGGCTCGACTGGGGGAAGGTTTTGCTCTATAAAAATAGAGGGATCGTTTCTGCTTTGCAGAAACGATCCCTCTGAATCCAGTCAGGCGTCGATATCGCGGGTGGCAAAGGCATTCAACGCCATGTCTGCCGTATGGCCCGCAAGAAACTCGTAATATCCCTGTGCGCCAATCATGGAGCCGTTATCACCGCAAAGGCGCAGCGGCGGCAGGTAGAGCTGGCAGTCCGCCTTTTTGCAGGCTGCCTCCAAATCCGCACGGATGATGGAGTTGGCAGCCACGCCTCCGGCGGCGCACATGGTTTTGTAGCCTGTCTGCGCCAGGGCTTTCATAGCACGGGGAACTAACTCGCCGCTGACGGCGTTGGTAAAGTCCCGCGCCAGCGCCGCCCGATCCAGCGCTTCCCCGGTCTGTTCCGCATGGTGGGAAAGGTTGACCACCGCAGTTTTCAGCCCGGAAAAGCTCATATCCAGTTCTGCGCCGTCCACATGGGCACGGGGGAGTGTGTACACGCCGCCCTGAGATTGCTGGGCCAGCTCGTCCATGGGCTTCCCGCCGGGATAGGGCAGTCCCAAAACGCGGGCGGCTTTGTCGAAGCACTCGCCGGCGGCATCATCCCGGGTGGCGCCCAGAATTTTTAAATCGGTGTAGTCCCGCACGTCCACGATCAGCGTGTTGCCGCCGGAGATGGCCAGCGCCAGAAAGGGCGGCTCCAGCTCTGGGAAGGCCAGATAATTGGCGGCGATGTGGCCCCGGACGTGGTGGACGGGGATCAGCGGCTTGCCCCACGCATAGGCCACGGATTTGGCGAAGCTCAGACCCACCAGCACCGCGCCGATCAGTCCCGGCGCATAGGTGACGGCCACGGCGTCGATATCATCCTTTCCGCAGCCTGCGTCGTTCAGTGCCTGCTCTGTCAACGCTGCGATGACCTCCACATGCTTCCGGGAGGCGATCTCCGGCACCACACCGCCATACAGCGCGTGCATATCTGCCTGAGAGGCGATGGCATCGGACAAAATTTGCCGTCCGTCCTCCACCACGGCTACGGCCGTCTCGTCACAGGAGGATTCAAAAGCAAGAATTTTCATTGCGATCTCTCTTTCCGGGGACCGTTATTGGTCCCAAGGTATCTGCGGCATAGGCTTTGCGCCGGCGGGGCAGGGGATCCGCACATATTTTGCATATTTTTCCTCGCCAAAGGAGCTCTCATAGATGAAACGGTGCTGAAGGGCAAGCTCCGCCTCGTCCACAGGATTGTCGGACCAGTAAAGCGTTTTGTACCGCACGCCGAACGCCTCGGAGTCGTAAGCGGCGATGAGGGTGTTGTTTCGGGTGTAAAATCCAAGACGGCGTTCCGCCATGGCCGGGTCGGGAGAAAACGCCGGGTCTTCCGCCTCCCCGATAATCGTCCAGCCGGCATAGGCTTGCCGCATCAATTGCAAAATTTTCGCGCCGTATCCGCCGCTGCGCCGGGTGGGGGAGACGCATAGATAATCCAGAAGCGCCCAGCCGGGGACACCCAGCCATAAAAAGCACGCACCCATAATCTCTTCGCCGTCCACCAGTACCAGCGGGTCATAACACCCGTCGTTATACATGTCCATCATGGCCCGCAGAGGTTTTAGCTCCGCAGGCGGGAAGGAAGAGCGCAAAAAGGTTTCATAAACTGTTTTCAGTTCCGCTGGGGATGCCGTTCTCAGTTCCATAGTCAAACTCCAATGTCATGATGAGCGCGTCCTCCTTGGGATGCTCATAGTAATTTTTCCGCCGACCGGCGGTGCGAAAGCCATGGTGCCCGTAAAGTACGATGGCCGCTGTGTTGCTGGGGCGGACCTCCAGCGTTAAAAATGCCAGCTTGTTTCCGCGGGCAAAGTCAATGAAGACCTGCAAAAGCTGGGAGGCTACGCCCTTTTGCCGGTCCTCCGGACGAACGGCAATGTTGGCGATATAGCCCTCGTCCAGCACCACCTGCAGTCCTGCGTAACCGATCACGCGGCCGTCTTCATCCAGTGCCGTGAGAAAGGCGGAACAGGCGTTATCCAATTCCTCTGCCAGCATGGCTCGGGACCAAGGCGTGGAGAAGCAAATCTTTTCCAGCGCCGCAATCTCATCCAAATGATCCCCACTTATGGGGACGATGCGTACCTGTTTTCGTTGTTCCATAGGTTTCCTCTTTCCCAAAACTGCCGGGGCAGAATCAATTTCTATGGGCTTCAGCCCTTGGCCTCCAGCCAGTTTCGGCCCCAATGGGCATCGGCGGTCAGGGGGACGGACAACGCCGCAACGTGCTCCATCTCCTCCGCCAGCAACTGGCTGACGGCCGGTGCGTCCTCTTTGGGACATTCCACGATCAGTTCATCGTGAACCTGAAGAACCAGCTTTGCCTGCGGACGCTCTGCTTTCAGTCGTTTCCACACCGCGATCATCGCCAGCTTCATAATGTCGGCGGCGGTGCCCTGAATGGGCATGTTCAACGCTACCCGCTCTCCAAAGGAGCGGAGGTTGAAGTTGCTTGCTGTCAGCTCGGGCAGGTCCCGGCGGCGGTGGTACAGAGTCTCCACGTATCCGTCTGCCTTGGCCTTCTCCACCACTGCATCCATATAGGCCCGCACGCCGGGGAATGTGGCGAAATACGCGTCCATATAGGCCTTCGCCTCTTTTTGGGTTACGCCGATGTCCTGACTGAGGGAGAAGGGGGAGATGCCGTATACAATGCCGAAGTTGACCGCCTTGGCGCGGCGGCGCATCTCGTGGGTCACGTCCTCCCGGGCCACACCGAAGACCTTGGAGGCGGTTTCGGCATGGAAATCCCCACCGGAGAGGAAGGCGGCGCGCATCCCCTCGTCCCCGGAAATATGGGCCAGAAGCCGCAGTTCAATCTGGGAATAGTCCGCGTCCACCAGAACGTTTCCGTTATCGGGGACAAACATCTTTCGAATTTCGCTGCCAAGGTCTGTCCGGGTGGGGATGTTTTGCAGATTTGGCTCGGTGGAGGAGAGCCGCCCCGTGGCGGTAACGGTCATCTGGAAGCTGGTGCGCACCCGGCCGTCGGGATCAAGAGCCTTTAAAAGCCCGTCGGCATAGGTGGATTTCAGCTTTGTCAGCTGGCGGTATTCCATCACCGCGTCCACGATGGGACTTACCCAACGCAGCTTTTCCAGTACGTCCGCATTGGTGGACCAGCCGGTTTTTGTCTTTTTTCCGTGGGGCAGACCCAGACGATCAAACAGCACCTCGCCCAGCTGCTTGGGAGAGTTGATGTTGAATTCACCGTCCGCCAGCTGGTAGATTTTCGTTTCCAGTTCTTTTGCCCGGCTGCTGAGCAGCTCTCCGAAATCAGACAGGGCTTTTGCATCCACCCGGCAGCCGGTCTGCTCCATCTCCGCCAGAACCCGGCACAAGGGCAGCTCCACAGTCTCAAACAGCTCCCACTGTCCCCGCTCATGGAGCTTTGCAGACAGTACGTCATACAGCGCGTCCACTGCGGTGGCGTAGCTGTCAAAAGACGCTTCCGCCGCCGCCCGGTCGCCCAGCAGGGCGAATGCGTCCGACTGGAGGTACAGGGGCTTGGGCAGTTCCTCGTTAAAGTAGGATACGAACAGACGGGCAAGGTCATAGCTTCCCGCTGTTGCGTCCAGCAGGTAGGCGGCAATGGCCGTGTCGAAGACAAAGCCCTCGATGGGCAGGCCGTTTGTCAGCAGCAGGCGCATCAAATCCTTTATATTGTGGGAGACTTTTTTGATGCCGCCGGAGAACAGGGCGGAGAGAAGACCGTTCCAATCCCCCTGATAGCGGTCGAAAAACAGCTCCGCCATGATGGCGGTATCTGCTCCGGTGTCGCAGTACACCGCTACTCCGGACAAGTCCGGCAGTGTCAGCAGGGAGACATGATCGCTGTTTCGCCACAGCTCCAGCAGTTCCCCGGCTCTTGTTTCGCCGGTCACTTGTTCCACGGTGGTGACATTGTCGGGTTCCCGCTCTGTGGGAGCGGGCGCGTCCTGCCGCAGGCCGAAGCGCTCGATCAGCTTGGAAAACTCCAGCCGCAGGAATAGGGGATAGGCGTCCTCTCCGGGGGCTTGTACCCGGTTGTCCTCCGGGAAAAAGTCCAGCGGCGCGTCGGTGACAATGGTGGCCAGCCAATAGGAATGGCGGGCTGCCTCCTGCCCCTCGGTCAGTTTTCTAATGGCGGCGGGTTTGGCGTCGATGTCCGGCAGCTTTTCGTAAATGGTGTCAATGGAGCCGTATTTTTGGATCAGGTCCATGGCGGTCTTTTCTCCGACCCCCAGAACGCCGGGGATATTGTCGGAGCTGTCACCCATCAGGGCCTTTAGGTCAATCATGTGGATGGGATCAAAGCCGTACTGCTCCCGGAAGGCCGACTGGGTCATATCCTTGGTGGTGGTCTGCCCCATGCGGGTGGAGACGAGTTTTACCTTGGTCTTCTCCGTGATAAGCTGGAGAGAATCCTTGTCTCCCGTTACCACCACACAGTCCCAGCCCGCCGATTCGCACTTTCGGGAGATCGTGCCCAGCCAGTCGTCGGCCTCCCAGCCCTCCGCTTCATACCGGGGGATGTTCAGCGCGTCCAGTACCTCTTTAAGCACCGGAACCTGCATCCGCAGCTCTTCCGGCATGGGTTTGCGGGTGGCCTTGTAATCTGCGTCCGCCTTGTGCCGGAAGGTAGGGGCGTGGAGGTCAAAGGCCACGCACACCGCATCTGGCTGCTCCTCGTCCCGAAGACGCAGAAGGGTGGTTAAAAAACCGTAAATCGCATGGGTATACAGCCCGTCCCGGGTGCTGAGGGGGCGGATGCCGTAATATGCGCGGTTGAGAATGCTGTTGCCATCAATGGCCATGAGCTTCATAGAGAGGCCTCCGCTCGTCAAAAATTTATCATCAGAATTTCATACATAGATTATTAGTATAACGCATTTTTGTTTTTCAAGCAACTGTAATCAGCCTGTCACCCACTATAAATGGGATTTTTTACAGGATAATGACCATTTGCGGCGCTGACAGGCTCTGTTCTGAGAAGTAAGCGCTGAAACAGACAGCTTATAAATAGGAAAATAAAAGTTTCACTTGAAATCCCTAAATTCCTATGGCATTATAGGAATAAGAACGGAGGGATTTCATGCGGATATCCACAAAAGGCCGCTACGCCTTGCGGCTGATGATCGATCTTGCCCGTCGGCCGGGCAGTTCGCCGGTGTCGCTGAAGGAAGTGGCGGCGCGGCAGGATATTTCCCTGAAATATTTGGAGCAGATCGTGGGCCTGCTCAGCAAGGCCGGATTTGTCCACAGCGCCCGCGGACCTCAGGGTGGTTATCGTCTGGCCCGTGCGCCGGAGGACTACACGGTGGGAGAAATTCTGCGCCTGACCGAGGGAAATCTAGCCCCTGTGGCGTGTCTGGAAGGGCCGGAGAATCACTGTGAGCGCTGTGACCAGTGTGGGACACTGGATTTCTGGTCGGGACTGTATGCGGTGATTAACCAGTATATCGACCGGTTTTCTCTGGCGGATTTGG
The DNA here is from genome assembly GCF_000307265.1 of Oscillibacter ruminantium GH1. Taxonomy (GTDB): domain Bacteria; phylum Bacillota; class Clostridia; order Oscillospirales; family Oscillospiraceae; genus Oscillibacter; species Oscillibacter ruminantium. The sequence continues at coordinate 104,722 of NZ_DF158899.1, read as the reverse complement.
TAGAGGCGGAGCAGCGCAAGGAACAGAAATAACGAAAGAACGACAGGCTGTTGGAGAAATCTCCGACAGCCTGTCGTTTAAAATCTGCATTCGGTCACACGAATTTGATGTTGTGCTCTTCCGCATCGAAGACGGCAACGCACTTGTTGATGGCAGCTTCGATATTCTGGCTGACGCCGCCGATGGTCAGCCGAACACCGGGATATACCAAGCCGCTTTCCAACCGGCAGTGGGCCAGACCGTTCAGCTGCTCCATCAGCATCCTCTGGCAGGATAGAAGCGACGCGCCATCCTCTGCCAGTTGGGACAGGCGGAGTTCCGCTGCCTGAATTTTTTTGATGGATCGTTCATCCGGACGACTCCGCTCCATCCGGTTTTTCAGATAAGCAACCCGCTTAACAAGCTCCGACGATTCTGTGCGAATGTTCATCAGCTGCTTGCGATTGGCGTTCAGTTCTTCTCGGAGCTTCGGCTGAACGCCTAAGATAATCTCCGTGGGGGAACCCGACTGCGAGCCGACGCGGCTGGCCTTGATGTTTTTGGCGGCGATCACCTCTCCGCCGATGATAGCGCCCCGGCTTCCGGAAGCGAGGATCGAATCGGTACAGGAGATGCGGGAGGATAAGATGTAGTCAGCTTCCAGCGTGTCTGCGAAAACCGTGCTGTTTTCCACATATTTTGCTCGAACATGGTTGCCGCGAATGACTGCCTGCCCATTGCCGGATACGCCGTTGGAGATGACTACATCGCCTCCGGCTTCCACTGTGGCGGCCTCGACCAGCCCGTCTATGGTGATATTTCCCGTGGCTTTCACGGAAAATTGCTCCCGCACGTCGCCGCGGATGGTTACATCTCCGCGAAAATCAATGTTTCCGGTGGAGTAATCCACATCGGAGGTGATGTTCAAGAGATTTTTTACCTCAAAAAGATTGCCCCTGAATTCCAAAAATCCGTCAATACCGGCCAGCAGCTTGGTTCCGTCCTCGCTGAGCACCGTATTGCTGCCTGCGGGAACTGCGGCCTCCTTTACCGGCGGCGGCGGGACGGCAACGCCGTCTACCCGCAGACCGGCAATCCCCTCCACGGGAGGATAGATGTCGCAGATTACAGCGTCCTTTGAGATGGCTTGTACATTGCTTTGAGCGCGATAGTCCACGGTTCCGGTGTCCGTGTTTCCCATACCCCGGACAAAATTCCGCTGAAAGTGGTCCTCTGTCCAGCCGTCCTTGCCGCAGATGGGGGGTGTTCCCCATGCCACAGGGCAGAGACAGAAGTAAGTTTTGTTATCAAAAATTGCTTGCAGGGCGTCTTGATCTATGCCCACGGTGACGTTGGCATCCCGCAGCAGTGCCTCGCCATCCGCCACACTGAGACGTCTCCCGTTTCCGCTGGGAGGCAGCAGAAGCATCCAAACCACCATGCCGTCGCCTGAGACGAGCACTTGAGCCATCTCGTCCACATCCAGCGGCGCGGGCGGCACGGTTTCTTGGATTGCCGTACCCTCGGGCTTGTCGTCCGTTTCTGCTTGGTCGGATACCAACGAAGGATCAGCTTTGGCTGTTTCCTCAATCGGTGCATCCACAGGTTCTGCCTGGTCAGATTGCGACGGGGCTTCGGCGTTGTCGGTTTCCGCGCGAGCGGCTGCTGCGGCAGCGTCTGCCTCATCGCGAGCCTGCGCAGCGCTGGCTTCCATGTCCAGCCATGATTGGGACAGGGTAGACAGCTGCCTTAAAATCTTATAGAAGTTTTTCTCCAGTGCGTTTTCCGGAACGGCACGGCCGCAGTCGGGCGCGAACCGGGGGTTCAGGGTCGGTGTCCCCGGCTGGTTGCACAACGCCCAGACCTTTGCCAGAGGGTTGCCGGAAGGGACTCCAAAGGCGTCCTTTTCCTCTTGCACGGGGGCAGGAGGTTCCAAAGGCGGCGTGGGTTCCTGCTCCTGAAGAGCAGGCGTTTCCGGAGGCTCCGGTTCGCAAGAAGTGCTGCGCGAACGAAAGCCACCAAATAATTTTTTGAAGTTTAAAGAGGAACCTTCCGACATTTTTCTCACTCCTGCTTATCGACAGATATTCCAAACCGCGAGACGGCACGGAAGCAATTGCGTTTTCACATAAAAGGGCGGGAAGTTACAAAAAAACAAACTTTTGTATTATTATACCACAAAATATTCCAAAGTCAAATTGAACTCCGCATAAAATGACGAATAAGAGGGGCGGTAGGCCAATTTCGCGGCGTTTGAACGGATATTGTGAGCGGTCCGAGAGATTATGGAGAAAGAGAAAGTTGAGAAAAATGCGTTCGATCAAACCCACAAGCATGAAAAGCCGCACCGCAAATGAACGGCAACCACTTGTTAGACAGCATATCATGCGCTCTAACGGCTTGAGGTTGCTTCAAATGCGGTGCGGCTTTATAAGTCTCCAATATCGTGCAGGAGCGGCGAAGCGTTCATCCCACTTAAATTTAAGGCAACACTGCACAAAGAACGCCTAGCAGTTTTATGCACAGCTTGCTTGCAATCTCTGTGCGGTGTTACCTTAAAACAAATGAACCGAAAATAGATGCCATCAATCCGGTGATGGTTCCTCAAGTAAATGCATTACGGAGACCTCATAGGCTGTCCGCTGCTGGGGAACGCCGTCTATCACCTTTGTATAGACCCGACTTTGGAAGCGTCCCTCAATTCCCAAAATGTCCCCCACGATTTTGTGACTGACGGTTTGAGCCAACTGGCCCCAGACAATCACGGGCAGGTAATCCGCGCGCCCATACCGCCGCCCAACGGCCAGCATCACGTCGCAGATACTGCGGCCAAGAGGCGTTCGGCGGAGGACCGGAGGTTTACACAGGGTTCCGCAAAGAATCACACGGTTTACCGGCGCATCCGCCCAAGGCTCCACAGTCATGGCATAGACGGTAAGTATCAGGCGGCTTCCAAGTCCGCTCTTATTATTGAAGGACCGGAGCTGGCCCAAGACCCGAACCCTTGCCCCCACCTCAACTGCCGCGGGAAGGGGAGCGCGCAGAAGAATTGGGAGCGTATCCGACTGCCCGGAAAGACGCTCGACCCAGAGAGAGACGCTGTAAAATTTAACGCCGTGATTTTCGTGGGAGAAGACTGGCGGTGCGGTTATCGTGCCGCACAGTTCCACTTCGTTTCTGATTTGTTCCATGCCGTACACCTCTGTCCGTAAAGATGGTACAGCCTATGAAGGGCCTGTCTGAAATAGACCCGTGGATTTCTGGGAATGTTGAGCAAAGACCGCGAAAGCCGGATATAATCTCTGCGCGAAGTTGCATTTGCTTTTCAAAATTAAAAATTTGAGTATAATGAAGAGAGACTGAAGACGGGAGGAACACCAATGTCAAATCTGATGGACTATCTGGACTGGCGGGGAGATCTTACCTTTTTGAGCGCGCCCTTCAATGAGATTGATAATTTGATTTTTGCGGAGCTGGCCTTTGTGGATTTCCATGGGATTGTCCCCGGCGTTGGCGAAGGGGCGGGGGTCGTTCTGCGGGACGCGGCGGCGCGGTATTTTTCCGACGGGCGGGACAAGAAGCTGGAAAGCAGTGTACTGGTTCCAGAGCTGATTCCTGCTATGCTGGAAAAAATGTGTACCTCCGCACGGTTTGGAGATTTGATTCTGAGCTGTTGTGAAGAGCATCTGGACGAGGCGCGGGCGGAGCAGTTTGCCGCAATCACAGTGGAACTGCCGGGGCGCGCCGCTTATCTCTCTTTTCGGGGAACGGACGACACGCTGGTGGGCTGGAAAGAAGATTTTGATATGGCTCTGCTGGACACGGTTCCCTCTCAGGTGCGGGCAGTGGACTATGTCAAGCGGGCGGCCGCTCGGTATCGGGGCTGGAAGCTGTATCTGGGCGGACATTCCAAGGGCGGAAATCTGGCGGTTTACAGCGCGGTTAACTGTGGGAAATCCATCCAGAATCGTTTGCTTGCCGTCTACAACAACGACGGTCCCGGCTTTCGGGAGACGCTTTTGAGCCGGGAAGAGCACCGACGGGTGGCGGACCGGATTTTTACGATTTTACCCAAATCCTCCGTGGTGGGTCTGTTGATGGAGCATGAGGAGGATTTTATTGTGGTGGACTCCACGCAGGTGGGAGTCTTGCAGCACGACGGATTTTCATGGTGTGTCAAGGGACCGGAATTTGTGAGGATGGATGATCTCTCCGGTGTGGAGACGAACGACAAGGCGTTGAAGGAGTGGGTGGACAGTCTCAATCAGGAACAGCGGGAGCGGTTTACCGACGCGCTGTTTGAAGTGCTGTCCTCCACCGGCGCGGCGACATTGGCCGAGATGCGGGCGCAGGGGGCCAAGACGGCCGCCGTGATGCTGAAAGCGATGGTGGGGCTGGATAAGGAGACGCGCGACGCCTTGAATTATGCCGTCAGTGTGCTGTTCATTAAAAGCGGAGCGCAGTCATTGCTAAATGATTGGAAGAGGGAGAACCAGCGCCGCCGGAAGAAAAAAGAAGACCTGAAGGAGTCGCGGGGCGAATAGACCGGAAAACGGCGTGAAAAACCCGGCGGAGAATGAGGGATAATGCGCATAAGAAAGTTTGGGGTGGAACAGCCGCAGACTGAATCGAGAATGATGGGTTACGGCAGGGAATTTGCCGTGATTTCCTTTTTCCGATGGACCCCGCAATGAAACATTTAAATGGGAGCTTTCAGTTATAAGCTGCAAAAAGGAATCCGCCACAATTAAGTGGCGGATTCCTCGTCATTAATAATTTGCTGAAGCACGGCAATGAGATCATTCAAGTTGTTGAGCTGCACGTTACGCGAAAGAATTTCGTTTTTAAGGTCAATCGATAGAGATTCAAATTGCTGATGCAATTTTGGACTTACATATGACATGAAACCACCTCGTTAGGGAGAATTATTTCTCGAAAGTCTGGCATCCCGCGCCGTTGCCGCACCCGCAGTTATCAATGGTAACGCGGGATGCACTGCATCTGCAGTTGTCATTGTGCTTGCAGTTGCTGGCTTTGCAGCTGATGTTGGTGGAAGGGCTTGCAGCAGGATCCTCTGCGCTGTTGGTTGCTCCGCTGGCGGGGCGATAGGAACGGCAGGAAGTTTCGCTGCTGGACGTTGCACTGCCCCCGGTAACGTCAATGGAGGACAGGCAGCAAAGGCCAGAACAGTTATTTCCGCAAGAATGCACGCTACATCCAAGATTACTCATATTCAGCAACACCTTTCATTTCGTTTTGCAATATGCTTAGTGTTGTTCAATCCCTAAAAAATATGCAAATTGTTTTCAGTGAAGGGGAAAAGTGTAAAAAATCTGACGCAGGGAAGTTGGCGCGTTAAGCCGGTGCGGCGGAACGCAATGACCGATGTCAAACGAAGAAAGTCCCAACAAGATCACGGTGGGGACGATGACAAATCTGATCGGGCGTCCGGAGTTTTGCTTATAAATAAAAAAACACCTTTTCATTTTGTGAGATTTGTGGTATACTATAAAACTGTGTTATCAAAGAAGCAAAGTGGTTTCCGTTGATTTTGATTGACGGAAACCACTTTTTTAACTGTACAAAATAGAGGGTACTTATGCCGTGTGCATGGATGCCGTCTATTCTGATATTTTAGAATGAAGAGAACAAAATGACATTTAAAGAATTGAATTTAACAGCACCTATTTTAAAGGCCATTGACCGCCAGAATTACACAACGCCCACGCCGATTCAGCAGAAAGCAATTCCTTTTCTCTTGCAGAAAAGGGATTTGATCGGATGCGCCCAAACCGGCACGGGCAAAACCGCCGCATTCGCGCTTCCGATTCTTCAGAATCTTGCGTCAGAACGTGGAAAGTTCATTAAAGCACTGATTTTAACGCCCACAAGAGAATTAGCGATTCAGATTCAAGAGAATTTTGAAGACTATGGATCGAACCTGTCCCTCCGCTGTACGGTTATCTTTGGCGGTGTCAGCCAAGTGCCCCAAGTTGAACGGCTGCAGCGCGGAACGGATATTCTGATTGCAACCCCGGGACGGCTGTGTGACCTCATGAACCAAGGCTATGTTGACATTTCTCAGATCCAAATTTTTGTGTTGGATGAAGCCGACAGGATGCTGGATATGGGTTTTATCCATGATGTAAAAAAAGTCCTGCGCGCACTGCCCAAGAATCGGCAGACGCTCCTTTTCAGCGCAACCATGCCAACAGAGATTGAGGCCCTTGCAAAGACCATTCTTCACGATCCGGTTACGGTGAAAGTTGACCCCGTGACCAGCACAGCCGCCTCCGTTCAACAATATGTGTACTTGATTGACAAGGGAAACAAGCGCCACCTGCTGAAAAAGCTGCTGCGCGCACGTGATGTTGGAAGTGCGCTGGTTTTCACCCGGACAAAGCATGCCGCCGATAAGGTGGTCAAGGAGCTGGCCAAGGCCGGTATGGTTGCGATGGCGATTCATGGAAATAAGGGCCAGACGGCAAGACAGACTGCGCTGAAACGATTCAAAAGCGGAGATATCAAAATTCTTGTTGCAACGGATATTGCGGCGCGGGGAATTGATATTCCTGAGCTGTCCCACGTATTTAACTATGAATTGCCGAACGAACCGGAAACTTATATTCACCGCATTGGAAGAACCGGCCGCGCCGGATTGGGGGGGATTGCCGTCAGCTTCTGCGACTATGATGAAATTCCCTATTTAAAAGATATCGAAAAACTGATGGGGCATACCGTTACCGTTGAAAAATCGGAATGGCCAATGATGATACTGGAAAAATCCGAAAAAACACCTCAGAAGCGATATGGCTCTGGCCGCGCACACACAACTGCGGCAGTCAAGCCGAAGAGATCGCGTGCCTCTGGACATAAAGGACCCGGTGTGACCTAAGTCACACCGGGTTCTCCTCTTAAATATTTACTTACAAGACTTGTTCGGAAGTTCCTGCTGGGAATGATCGCTTTAGCGTTCCTCGCGGAAATAGGGAAGGCCCAGAGACGCAGGCGGCTGATTTTCCTTCTTGTTACGAAGAGAAACCGCTACCAAAACCACCAGAGTCACGATGTAGGGCAGCATTTTGAACAGTTCCTGAGAGCTGCGGTTCAAGCCGGGAATGTAGAAATACATCCAGAACAGCAGGCCGAACAGGTAGGAACCCCAGATAGCGTTGAGGGGCTTCCAAGTGGCGAAAATAACCAGCGCCACGGCAAGCCAGCCAAGAGACTCAATTCCGCCGTCGTTGGCCCAAGTGCCTTTCGTATAGTCCATCACATAGTAAAGACCGCCAAGACCCGAAACGCCCGCGCCCATGCAGGTGGCCAGATACTTGTTGCGGGTGACGTTGATGCCCGCCGCATCGGCCGTGCCGGGATTTTCACCCACAGCCCGCAGATTTAGTCCCTTGCGGGACCGGCTCATGAAGTAGTGCAGGAACACTGCGATCACAATCGCCGCGTAGGCGAGGAATCCGTAAGAGAAGAACAGCTTGCCTGCGGTCCCCATCCCCGCCAAGGGGGTGGCAGTCCGAAAGGCAGAGGAGGTAGCGGCCACAGAGATCTGACCCACGCCGCCAGCCAGCTTATTGAGGCTGCCGCCGAAGAAGTTGGCAACGCCGCCGCCAAAAATGGTCAGCGTCAGACCGGTGACGTTTTGATTGGCCCGAAGGGAAATGGTCAGGAAGCTGAAAATCAGTCCGCCCAGCGCCGCCATGCCGAATGCACACACCAGCGCGATCAGCATTCCCACAACGGGGGAGGGGGAAGTGGTGGATGCCTCATAGAAAAACGAACCGATCAGGCCTGCAATGCCGCCTAAGTACATGATGCCGGGAACGCCCAGATTCAGGTTGCCGGACCGTTCCGTGAGAATTTCACCCAGCGCGCCGAACATGATGACGGAGCCGAACATGATGGCGGCTTGGAACAGGGAAATAAATTGTGTCATATATCCACCCTCCCTCAGCTGTGCTTGCGGCGGAAGCTGACCTTGTAGTTGATGAAGAACTCGCTGCCTAAGATGCAGAACAGCAAAATGCCGGTGATAATGTCCGAGACGAAGCTGTTCAGGTTGTACCGGGAGGCGATCTCCACCGCGCCCTTTTCCAAGAACATCAGCAGGAACGAGAACAGAATCATCACAAACGTATTGAACTTTGCCAGCCACGCCACGATAATGGCAGTAAAACCGCGCCCACCGGCAGTATCCACAGAAATGGTGTGGGAGGAGCCGGAGACGGCCAAAAAGCCCGCAATGCCGCAGATTGCACCGGAGAGGAACATGGTGCGGATATAGACCTTCCGCACACTGATGCCGGCATACCGGGCAGTGTTTTCACTGTCACCCACCACGGAGATCTCATAGCCCTGCTTGGAGTATTTGAGATATACGTACATTAGAACCGCCAGAGTCAGCACGATGACGACATTCAGCGTGTATGCCTGCCCGAAGATGGGAGGGAACCAGCCGGCGTTGCTCTTCTGGTTGATGATACCCACGGAGTTTGACCCGATGGGTGTTTCCCATTTGGAAACGGCAAAGCTGGTGAGCTGGATGGCGACGTAGTTCATCATCAGGGTGAACAGCGTTTCATTCGTGCCCCAGCGGGCCTTGAACACGCCGGGGATCAAGCCCCAGACTCCGCCCGCGATGACAGAGACGACCATCATCACCGCCAGCAGCGCAGGCGTGGGCAGAGAATTGCCCAGATAAATCATACAGGCCGCGGTGGCAATGGCGCCTACCAGAATCTGCCCTTCTGCGCCGATGTTCCAAAAACGCATTTTGAATGCCGGGGCAAGACCCACGGCAACGCAGAGCATCATCATGGCGTCCCGAATGGTGACCCAAGCCCGGCGGGAGGTTCCAAAAGCGCCCTCGAACATGGCACCATAAACCTTCAGGGGGCTGAGGTGAACAATGGAGAAAATTACGAGACCGGAAATCATCAGCGCCAGAACCAGCGCGGCTCCGCGAATGGCCCAAGCCTTGCTCTGGGCGATGCCAACCCGTTTGGAAACGTGGATGAGAGGCTCGCCGCGCTCAACTGCGGAATTGCTCATACCTGCGCCTCCTTCCTGAACTGGGTCATCAACAGACCGATGCCTTCTTTTGTGGCTTCTTCCCGAGGAACGATGCCGCTGACCTGTCCGCCGCACAGAACCAGAATCCGGTCGCACAGCTCCAGCAGTACGTCCAAATCCTCGCCCACGTAAATCACGGCGACACCCTTCAGCTTTTGCTCCGTCATCAGGTTATAAATGGTGTATGAAGTGTTGATGTCCAGACCGCGGACGGCGTAAGCGCTCATGAGCACCGTGGGGTCCATGGCAATCTCCCGGCCTACCAGCACCTTTTGCACGTTGCCGCCGGAGAGCTTGCGCACCGGCGTGGTAATGCTGGGGGTGACGACCTCCAACTCTTCAACCACGTCTTCCGCCAGCTTCTTCGGCTTTTTCCGGTCAGCAAAAATACCCCGGCCGGTTAGATAGCTGCGCAGGAGCATGTTGTCCGTTAAATCCATGTTGGCGACCAAGCCCATGCCCAGCCGGTCCTCTGGCACGAAGGACAGAGCCACGCCCATCTTAGAAATATCCAGCGGACTTTTGCCAATCAGTTCGTGGACATGCTTCTGGTTTTCCAGATCGTCCGCGGGAGCGTCCGGATTCCACTGCTCATCCTTGTAGAGGATGTGGCTTTCCGGAGCGCAGGGCTGCAAACCGGCAATGGCCTCCAGCAGCTGCTTCTGGCCGGAGCCGGAGATACCGGCAATGCCGAGAATCTCGCCGCCCCGAGCGGTAAAGCTCACGTCGCTGAGGCGGGGGATGCCGTCCTTATCCCGCACGGTGAGATGCTGGACCTCAATGCGCTCCGTCACCTTTTCCGCCTTGGGACAGTCGATATTCAATTCGACCGCCCGGCCCACCATCATGTCGGTGAGCTTTTGGGGATCTGTGTCGCAGGTGGCCACGTCCCCTATGTACTTGCCCTTGCGCAGCACCGCCACCCGGTCGGACACGTCCATAACCTCATGGAGCTTGTGGGTGATGATGACAAGGGCTTTTCCGTCTGCCTTCATATTCCGCATAACCGCAAACAGCTTGTCGGTTTCCTGCGGAGTCAAAACGGCAGTGGGTTCATCCAAAATTAAAATGTCCGCGCCCCGGTAGAGGACCTTCACGATCTCCACCGTCTGCTTCTGGGACACGGTCATATCATAGACCTTTTGATTGGGGTCAATGTCAAAGCCGTACCGGTCGGCGATCTCCTTGACCTTTGCGGCGATGACCTTACGGTCCAGCCTGCCGCCCTCGTTCAGACCAAGAACGATATTTTCCGCGGCGGTAAACACATCCACCAGCTTGAAGTGCTGATGGATCATGCCGATCCCCAGATCAAACGCATCCTTGGGGGAACGGATGGTCACAGCCTTTCCGTTGACGTAAATCTGGCCATCGTCAGGGTAATAGATGCCGGAGAGCATGTTCATCAGCGTGGTCTTGCCACTACCGTTTTCCCCCAAGAGGGAGAGGATCTCTCCGCGCAGAAGCTTAAGATCAACCTCGTCGTTTGCGACGACCTCGCCGAAACGCTTGGTGACATGCTTCATTTCGACCGCAGTTATAGTTTCCAAAGAAGACCATCCTTCCTGCCCAAAAGGCATTAAGCTGAGGGGCGCAAGCGCACGGCCGGATGGGTTGTACCGACTCCCTCATCGTGTTATCACAGTATACCATGGTTTTACAGCCTTGTAAATCGAAAACCGAAAATAATTGTTAGTTATCATTATTTTTTTTTAGCAATTACGTATAAGCTTGTGGGAATTCCACAAAAGGGCGACCTTTCAGAAAAAAGATAAAAAACGAGGAGGCTGCCTTTCGGCAGTCTCCTCGTTGTAAGTTGCAATTGCTTAGTTCAGCTCGGTGATGCCGTCGATCCGCAGAGAGAAGGACGGAGCGGACTGGAAGTAAGACTCGTGATAGTAGCCGTCAATGATGGCCTCATCGGCGTCGTTGGTGAAGTCGCCGTCGGTGTCGGTAGCAAAAGCGTTGGTGACAGGCTGACCACCCACGGTGAAGTTGGCGGTGTCGAACACATGCAGGGAGCCGTCCTTGATGGCGGCAATTGCAGCGTCAACAGCCTCCTGAGTGCCGGGAGCGCAGGCACTGCCCAAGGTGGAGATCATAACGCCGTTCTCAGCATAGCCGTTGCAATAGTCGGTTTCCAGAGTGCCGCCGTCCATAGCGGTCTTGATGATCTCCTCATAGGGGACTTCCCAGTTGTTCTGGGGAGAGGTCAGAGCCACATCGGGAGCAACGGAGAGCATATCCACGTTGTAACCCACGGAGAAGACGTTGGCATTGCCCTTGTCGTGGGCGGCCTGAACAGCGGAGGGAGCGCCGGTGGAGTCGGCGTGCTGGCCGATGATGACGCAGCCGCGGCTGATCAGAGAGTTGGCGGCCTCACCCTCAGCGGTGATGTCGAACCAAGAGTTGGTGTAGGTCACGTCCATGTGGGCAGTGGGGACAATGGACTTGATGCCCAGGAAGAACGCGGTATAGCCGGAAACCACTTCCGCGTAAGGATAAGCGCCCACGTAGCCCACATAGGGATCGGTGACGGCACCGGAGTCCATCACTTCCTTCAGCTTCATGCCGGCCACGATGCCGGAAATGTAACGGGCCTCGTAGATGTTGTCAAAGAAGTTGCAGAAGTTGGAAAGGCCCTCGGTCTTGGCATGGGTGCCGGTGGCGTGGGCAAAGTAGATGTCAGGATATTCCTGAGCAGCCTGAATGATGTAAGTCTCATGACCGAAGGAGTTGGCGAAAATGACGTTGCAGCCCTGCTCCGCAAGGTCCACGGCGGCATCGTAGCAGGCTTCACTCTCACCAATGGTATACTTGAAGATCAGGTTCGTATCGGTATTGATGCCCAGCGTCTCGCAGGCGGCCTTGATGCCCTCCATGTGGGCGAAGGTGTAGCCTTCGTTCTCGTCGCCGATCAGGATTGCACCCACCTTAAAATCAGAGGCAGCGGTGGAAGCGGCGCCGGAGGCAGAGGCGGAGCCGGAATTGGCGGCAGGGGCTGCGGGCCCTCCACAGGCTGCCAGACTGACGGTCATCAGACCTGCCAGCAGCAGGGCAAGAAATTTCTTCATTTCATTTCCTCCTTCATAATTTGACGAATCAACAAGGGGAGACTTCCCCTATCGTCCCTATCATACAGGGTTGACTTGGAAATATCAATCCAAATTTAATACTTTTTTAAGATTTCACAAATTTAGAACAAGTAACCTGCAAATTCTGAGGAAAAAAAGCAACAAACTGCTGTGTAAAAGAAAGAAAAATACCAAAAAGGTTGATCTTTAAGCGCTTAAATGGCCTTGTACGCTACAATTTACTGCCGAATGGCAGTGCCGGTTTTTCCCGCAATTCCATCCCGTGCTTTTTCCAGAAGGGTGATGAGAGCTGTACGACCCTTTTTGGATTCTGCGAATTTCACAGCGGCCTGAACCTTGGGCAGCATACTGCCGGGGGCGAACTGGCCCTCCTGCTCATATTGCCGGGCCTGATCCGGGGTCAGAGCGTCCAGCCATTTCTGATCGGGCTTTCCAAAGTTGACGGCCACTTTTTCCACCGCGGTGAGAATGATGAGGCTGTCGGCGTCCAGCTCCTCCGCCAGAAGCTCGGAGGCAAAGTCCTTGTCGATCACGGCGCCCGCGCCGCGCAGGTGGTTTCCCTCGCGCATAACGGGGATTCCGCCGCCGCCGCAGGCCACCACGACCTGTCCCGCGTCGGACATGGCGCGGATTGTCTCAATTTCAATAATGGAGATGGGTCTGGGGGAGGCCACACACCGCCGCCAGCCCCGGCCTGCGTCCTCCATGACCGCATTGCCGCGGCGGCGCATTTCCTCTGCCTCTTCCTCGGTCATAAAAGTGCCGATGGGCTTGGAAGGATGCTGGAAGGCGGGGTCGGCTTTGTCCACTTCCACCTGCGTCAAAACGGTGGCAACCGGCTTGTTCATTCCGCGATTCAACAACTCTTCCCGCAGGGAGTTTTGCAGATCATAGCCGATATAGCCCTGACTCATGGCGGTGCACACCGACATGGGGGCCATGGGATGGGTGGGGTCTTCACGGGACAGGGTGGTCATAGCCACATTGATCATGCCCACCTGAGGGCCGTTGCCATGGGCGATGACGACCTGATGCCCCTCTTCGATCAGGTCTACGATGGCTTTCGCCGTCTGTTTCACGGCGATCATCTGCTCCGGCAAATTCTTACCCAAGGCGTTGCCGCCCAGAGCGATTACAATTTTTTTCGGCATTTGGATAACTCCTCAAACAAAAATAATTGTGGCGGCGGCATAGCCGCCGCCACAAAATGGGATCATTTTGTCACGCTGCGGGTCTGCTTGCAGTACCCGCGCCGCCGTCGGTATGTGTGCCGACGTTGGGAGATTTCAGCGCCGCCGGTCCGTCGGCACTGAAAACAATGAAAATTTTCCGAACTTAGAACAGCTTGCGCTTGGCGTCTGCCAGATCCAGCGCCATCAAAGCGGCGGCGGGGTCTTTGACCTTGCTCATCATAATCATAGCGGCGATGACATAGGGCTTGAAGCTGGCCTGCTTGTACAGAGGCACCAGATACCGGTCGAACACAGAGGAATCCACCTCGCCCTGGGGGCAGGAAAGACCGGTGATGTCGGCGGGCAGGCAGTGGAGATACAGCGCCTTGCCGTCCTTCGTCTTCTTCATCATCTCTTCGGTGCAGGCCCAGTCCTTGTGCTGGGCGTTCTGGGCCAAGAGCTGCTTTTCAAGCTGGTCGATGCCTGCGCTGTCGCCGGCCTGATAGAGCTTGGTGCGCTGTTCCATGGCGGCAAAGGGAGCCCAGCTCTTGGGATACACGATGTCCGCGCCCTGGAAGGCCTCTTCCATGCTGGCGACCTTCTTGAAGGACCCGCCGGTGGCGGCGGCGTTCTTGCGGGCAATGTCCTCCACCTCGGGCATCACGTCATAGCCCTCGGGATGAGCCAGCGTCACGTCCATGCCAAACCGGGTGAACAGGCCGATCACGCCCTGAGGGACGGAGAGAGGCTTGCCGTAGGAGGGAGAATAGGCCCAAGTCATGGCGACCTTCTTGCCCTTCAGGTTCTCCACGCCGCCGAACTGGTGGATGACGTGCAGCATGTCGGCCATGCACTGAGTGGGGTGATCCACGTCGCACTGGAGGTTTACCAGCGTGGGCTGCTGCTCCAGAATGCCGTCCCGATAGCCCTCGGCCACCGCGTCCATAAAGGTCTTCTGATACTTGTGGCCCTCACCGATGAACATATCGTCCCGGATGCCGATCACGTCGGCCATGAAGGAAACCATGTTGGCGGTTTCCCGGACAGTTTCGCCGTGCGCGATCTGGGACTTCTTCTCGTCCAGATCCTGCACGTTCAGACCCAGCAGGTTGCACGCGGAGGCGAAGGAGAACCGGGTGCGGGTGGAGTTGTCCCGGAAGATGGAGATGCCAAGGCCCGAATCAAAGATGCGGGTGGACTTGTTCCGCTCACGCAGATCACGCAGGGCGTCGGCCACGGTGAAGATGGCCTCCAGTTCCTCGTCGGTCTTGTCCCAGGTCCAATAGAAATCGTTCTTGTACATGTTATTGATGTGCAGGTGCTCCAGATGCTTGGCAAGTTCAATGGTCTTAGACATATCTATGACTCCTTTTAGGCTTTATTTCTGTCTTCAACAGTCGGCATGATTCAAAGTAAAACAGGAAGCTGAAATCAGGCTGAGTTTCTTACTTAATAACGTTGTTGGTCTTCCCGCCCCGGTATTCGCAAACATCCTCGCTGCCCTTGCCCTTATACAGAGAGGGAACGGCGGCGTATACGGCGGCGCAGGTCACCAGATCCTGCTTCCAAGTGATCTCGTTGGGGGCGTGGGCCTGAGACTCCGCACCGGGGCCAAAGCCCACGCAGGGAATGCCGTAGCGGCCCTGAATGGAAACGCCGTTGGTGGAGAAGGTCCACTTGTCGATCAGGGGCCGGTTCCGCAGAGCCATGGCCTTTTCCGTGCCGATGCGCTGCTCGCCGAACATGGCCTTGTGAGCGTCAGCCAGAGCCTGCACATGGGGAGCGGTTTCCTTGTTGATCCAAGTGGGGAAGTAGCACTCCGTCTCATACTTGAGGCCGGTCCATGCCGGACGGTCATACATATACATGGAGACCTTCACGTCCTTGGCGTACTTCTTGACGGAGGGCAGGTTTTCAATTTCTTTAATGCAGGAATCCCAAGTCTCGCCCGCGGTCATGCGGCGGTCCAGAGACACGGCGCAGCTGTCCGCCACGGCGCAGCGGGAGGGGGAGGTATAGAAGATCTGAGAGACGGTGACGGTGCCCCGGCCCAAGAACTGCGCGTCCTCATAATGCTCGGGGTTGAACGCCGGATTCAGCATCTTCACAAGGCCCTTGACTTCATAAGAATCCCCGTCGCCGTTTTCGTTCAGGGCGCGAACATCCTGAAGGATGTCGGCCATCTTGAAGATGGCGTTGTCGCCCCGCTCGGGAGCGGACCCGTGGCAGGAGACGCCGTGCACGTCCACGCGGATTTCCATGCGGCCACGGTGACCGCGGTAAATGCCGCCGTCGGTCGGCTCGGTGGAGATGACGAACTCGGGAGTGATTTTGTCTTCGTTGTGAATGTACTGCCAGCAAAGACCGTCGCAGTCCTCCTCCTGCACCGTGCCGGTGACGAGGATGGTCACGTCGTCGGGAATCAGACCCTGATCCTTCATGATCTTTGCGCCGTACACGGAGGAGACGATGCCGCCCTCCTGATCGGAGCCGCCCCGGCCGCCGATCTCGGTGTCGTTTTCATAGCCCTCATAGGGGTCAAACTGCCAGTTTTCCCGGTTGCCGATGCCCACGGTGTCGATATGCGCGTCATAGGCGTAGATTTTTTCGCCGTGGCCCATCCAGCCCAGAACGTTGCCCTCGCCGTCGATCTCAACCTTGTCAAAGCCAACCTTTTCCATCTCGGCGGCAATGCGGCGGATGACGCCCTCTTCCTCGCAGCTCTCGCTGGGGATGGCGATCAGATCGCGCAGGAATTTGGTCATATCGGCTTCATAGCCCTTGGCGGCGGATTTGATTGCATCGAAATTCATTTTGTGACCTCCTAATTAAACTCAATACAGAAAACAAAACTTGCCGGTGTTGTTCATTCTTTTCTATCCCCATAATAGCATAAGAAACACAGATGTCAAACAAAAAATGAGAAAACCTAAAAATTTTTTTGAAAACATGTTGATTTCTGCATAAAGTATGGTATGATGAGACTATGAATACAGGGACTTCCTCCAAAAAAGGCAGTCCCGGAGGAGGGATAGCGCACGGAAAGCGGAAAACTGGAAATGCTCAGGCAGATCGCCGCAGGAATTGCCGCTCAGTTCGGCAGCGACTGCGAGGTGGTGGTACACGACCTGAGCCGCCACCCGGATCACTGCATCGTTGCCATCGAGAACGGACACGTCTCCGGCCGCAAGGTGGGAGACGGCGCGTCTTATGTGGTGCTGGACCAGCTCACGCAGGCAGACGCCCAGCCAGAGGACCATCTTTGTTATCTGACCCGCACACCGGACGGGAAGATTTTGAAATCTTCCACGGTGTACATACGGGGCGCGCACAAAAAGGTGATCGCGATCCTTTCCATCAACTACGACGTATCAAAACTGATGATGGTGGAGGATGCGGTGCGGTCCCTCACCAGCGTTCCCGGGCCGCAGACTATGGAGCCGGAGAGAATCGTCAATATCAACGATCTGCTGGACGATCTCATCACCCAATCGGTCAGCCTGGTGGGCAAGCCCGTTGCCCTGATGAACAAGGACGACAAGGTGAAGGCCATCCGCTTCCTCAACGAAAACGGCGCGTTTCTCGTCACCAAGTCGGGCGACAAGGTGGCAAAGTACTTCGGTATTTCAAAGTATACCTTATATTCTTACATTGATGATTCAAAAACAGGAGGCAAAGAATAATGATTGATTTTACAAAAAATCCGCAGGGACTGGCTCACAACATTGAAAAGGCCAAGGAAAACCATGTGGTGATCCCCACCATTGCCCAGATGCAGCACCCCGAGACGATCCCCGAAAAGGTCCAGAGCAAGCTGAAAAACGTGGGACTGTGGGACGTGAATCCCCTGAACCTGTTCCGTATCACTTGGAAGAACGAGGCCAAGGAAACCGGCGGCCTTTTCCAGGCCGTGCCCAACTATGTGGAGCTGCCCTCCTCTCTCACCGGTGTGCCCTGCCGCATCGTCGCCATGGCGGGCAAGTGGTTCCCCACCGGCTGCCACAAGGTGGGCGCATCCTTCGGCTGCCTCGCTCCGCGTCTGGTCACCGGCCAGTTTGACGCCACCTATCACCATGCCGTTTGGCCCTCCACCGGCAACTACTGCCGCGGCGGCGCCTTCAACTCCAAGCTGCTGGCCTGCGAGTCCGTGGCCATTCTGCCTCAGGACATGTCCAAGGAGCGCTTTGACTGGCTCAAGACCATTGCTGGACAGATCATTGCCACTCCCGGCTGCGAGTCCAACGTGAAGGAGATCTTCGACAAGACTTGGGAGCTGAAGCAGGACCCCTCCATGATGATCTTCAACCAGTTTGCCGAGATGGGCAACCCCCTGTGGCACTACAATGTTACCGGTAACGCTCTTGCCGACCTGTTCGAGGCCATCAAGAACCCCGGCGACAATTTCGCGGGTGCGTGCTTCACCTCCGGCTCCGCCGGCACCATGAGCGCGGGCGATCTGCTGAAGGATAAGTATCCCCACCTGAAACTGGGCGTGGGCGAGGCATTGCAGTGCCCCACCATTCTGGACAACGGCTTCGGCGGCCACCGGATCGAGGGCATCGGCGACAAGCACATTCCTTGGATTCACAACGTGAAGAACACCGACATGGCCATCGCCATCGACGATGAGGACTCTCAGCGTCTGCTGCGCCTGTTCAACACGGAGGACGGCAAGAAGTACCTCAAGGAAGAGCTGAAGCTTTCTGATGAGCTGATTGAAAAGCTGACTTGGCTGGGCATTTCCGGCATCGCCAACGTGCTGTGCTGCATCAAGATGGCGAAGTATTACGAACTGACCGAGCATGATGTGGTCGCCACCGTTCTGACCGACTCCGCTGTGATGTACGGCAGCCGTATCGACGAGCTGAACGAGAAGCACGGCGCTTACAATGTGGTCGAGGCCGGCAAGGATCACGCCCTGCATATGCTGGGCCAGAAGACTGACAATCTGCTGGAGCTGACCTATGCCGAGCGCAAGCGCGTCCACAACCTGAAGTATTACACTTGGGTCGAGCAGCAGGGTATGCAGGTGGAGGACCTGAACGCCCAGTGGTACGACACCGAGGGCACTTGGGACGCCGTCCACAAGCAGGCCGCGGAGCTGGATGCGCTCATCAACGAGTTCAACGAGGCCACCGGCGTACTGAAGTCTCTGTAAGTCGATCAAAACGCCTCAGGGCGGGGCTTTTGCCCCGCCCTGCCGCTTATTGTGTCCGGCAGGCTGCCTCGCAGACGGATACATACTCGTCCTCCGCTTCCTGCTGTCCCCGAACCAGACATGCTCTTGCTGTGCCGAGGTTCAACGCGTCCAGCGCGTCGATGGCCTCTGATACCGCGTTAAAAAGGGTAATGTAGTATTTGGGAAGATTCTCCATAGGCGGGTTCATCTCCTTTCTACCTTTACTTTAATTCAAATTTGCACAAAATGCAATACGAATGTAGTACAAATGTAGCTCACATATAAAATTGCACACGCAATACAATATGCATGACGAATTGTATTGCGAGGTGCATTATGAAAAAATTTCAAATTCCAAAAATTCCACCGACTACAAGTAAAAGCATTCGGATGCCGAACGATTTAATTGACGAGGTGGAGGAAGCAATCAAAGGCAAAGATTGTACGTTTACCGCCTTCGTGGTGGAAGCGGTTCGGGTGGCGCTGGAGAACCTAAAAGAGGATGGGGAGCAGGGCGAATCTTATAAATAAGGAGCAACCGAAGCATGAAAAACGTGAAGTACGGCAAGTGCGTGAAATGCGGGAAAGAATACCCCGCCACGCCGGATTTAACCACCTGCGAATGCGGGGGAATTTTGGATATCGTTTACGATTATGCGTATATCAAAACCCAGTTGACCAAAGAGAAGCTGGCCGCGCGGGAGGACTGCTCCATGTGGCGCTACCGGGAACTGCTGCCCATTGAGGAGACGACGGAGAACACCCCTCTGCGGGTGGGCAACAGCCCGCTGTACGAGGAGCCTCGCCTTGCGTCGGAGCTGGGCGTGAAGCAGCTGTGGGTTAAGGACGACGGACAAAACCCCACCGCGTCTTTGAAGGACCGGGCCAGCGCCATGGCGGTAGCCAAGGCACGGGAGGCCGGAGCAAAGGTCATCGCCTGCTCCTCCACCGGAAACGCCGCCAGCTCTCTTGCGGGCAACGCGGCGGCGGCCGGGCTGAAAACCTACATCTTTGTTCCTTCCCGCGCGCCCAAGGGCAAGGTAGCCCAGCTGATGACCTTTGGCGCTACGGTGATTTCCGTGGAGGGCAGCTATGAGGATACCTTTGAGCTGTCCAAAGCCGCCATTGAAAAGTGGGGCTGGTACAACCGCAATGCCGCCATCAACCCCTATCTCTCCGAGGGAAAGAAGACGGTGTCGCTGGAGATCATGGAACAGCTGAACTGGCAGGTTCCGGACTATCTGGCGATCAGCGTTGGCGACGGCTGCACCATCGCGGGCGTGTGGAAGGGGTTGAAGGACCTGTATGCCATCGGCTTTATTGACAAGCTGCCCCGGCTGATCTCCGCACAGGCAGAGGGCTGCTGCCCGCTGAACCGGGCCATCTCGGAAAAGAAGGACTGGTATCCCATGGAGGAGAACACGCTGGCGGACTCCATCGCCGTGGGCGTTCCCCGGAACGCGGACAAGGCGCTGATGGCGATTCGGGAATCCAACGGCATCGTGGTCAACGTGTCCGACGAGGAGATCATGGCGGCGCAGAAGCTGCTGGGCCGCACCTGCGGCGTGTTCGGTGAGCCTGCGGGCGTTACCGGAACGGCGGGCGTGAAAAAACTCTGTGAGCAGGGGATTCTGGGAAAGAACGACACGGTGGTCAGCGTGGTCACCGGCAACGGCTTGAAGGATGTGGCCAATGCCATTAAGGCCTGCGGCGAGCCGATCACCATTCCCTCCGATATGGATCGTCTGCTGAAAGCCTTTGCCGACAAGGGCATTACGGTGGAATAACCGGGCCAAGTCCCGGCGCAAATGAATTAGGACGCGGGTGCGCAGGAGCGAAGGCTCCGGCGCGCCCGCGCTTTTTTCGCGCTTCGGGGAGTTGTCCCAAAGGACGGCTCTCCACTCTTACCTGAGATTTTGGCAGTTTGTATTGACATAGAGCGGTTGATGGATTACTATTATGCCATACGATATATCGCGACGCGATATAGAAGGAGAGGATAAAATGGGAGCCGCCGGACCAATGACCGAGGCCATGTATTATATTTTGCTGACGCTGACGGTCCCGAGCCACGGGTATCAGCTGATGTCGGCCGTGACGCAGGCGTCCCGGGGACGGGTGCAGATGGGGCCGGGGACGCTGTACGGCGTTTTGACCCGGCTGGAAACAGAAAAACTCATTGAAATCGTCAGCGACGACGGGCGGCGGAAGGTCTACGCCATCACGGAGTCAGGCCGGGCGGCGCTGCGGATGGAGACGGAGCGGCTGCGCTCCATGCTGGACGATCAGGAACGGTGGAAGGGGGAAATGCAGTGTTTGACCGAGTAGAGCATCGTGCGGCGGACGGGAGCGATACCGTCCGCAGATGGATACGGGACGATATCTCCGATTTGGATCGCAACGAGAGCTGGTTTTCCGACATGGCGGAGCAGGGCTTGTTTATCGACCATTTTGGTGCTTGCTTTGCTTATTTTCGGAAAGGGACACCCCGCAAAACCCGATACCGCATAGATGTGCTGTCCCGAAAGCTGACAGAGGATGAACTGGCGCTATATGACTCCTGCGGCTGGCATTTTGTGGTGATGGAAATAGAGAATCATTGGACTCCCGTGTATTTCTATGTTTATCAGACCGATGAGAACGCCACAATCCCGGAGCTGCACACGGACCCGATGGAGCAGGCGGAATCTCTGCGAAGGCTCCACCGGGGAGGTATGTGGGATTTATGTCTGAGCGTGGCTCTTTTGCTCTTTTGGAGCTGGTCTTCTCTAAAGAGACACCTGTATGCGCAGCATCAGTTTGACTTTTTGATAAATGGAGACGCCACCTATGTTTATTGGACGCTGTTCAGCTGTTTCGCCGTGGTGGAAGGCCTGCGTCGCTGGCGGAACGTCCGGCGGCTCTATAAGCGTCTGGCGGGCGGAACGCCGCTGGATCACCACGCGGACTATCGCGCCGCCCACCGGTTCTACGCGCTGACTGCCTATCTGAAACCGCTGTTGTGGGCTTTGGCCATGGTCACGCTGTTGGCACAGCTGGCTTTCTCTGCGTTGGACGGCACACGCCCCCTGCCGGAGGGAACGCCGGATTTTCCGGCGGTGCGTTTGGCGGAGATTCACAAGGGCTTGGACAGCCCGGACGCAGTTGAGGGCGAAAGCAACCATGAGCTGACATGGGCCGGCACGGTAGAGAACAGACTGTGGGAGCGCGGAAACGACCCGGAAACCAGGATGCAGATCACGTTGAGTACCACCTGCTACCGCCTGCTCTTTGAGGGGAAGGCTGATCGCGCGTTTGACGCGCTGTTGAAGGAAAAGTGGTACCGGGGAATTTCTGACGAATACTGGACCGCTGCGGCCACGCAGGTGGATACGGATCTGGTGGATGAGGCGTGGGCGGTCGCTCCCGGAGCGCAAGACGACTGGCAGTATGCGCTTTATGTCCGGGACGGGCAGTACATCGTGACGTTCTCTTACACCAACCACAATGTTGGCCGAACCGAAGAAGAAAGGGCGGCGTTCCGGGATGGGTGTACGGATAAGATACTCCCGATTTTGGCGGCGCGACTGGACGAGGCGTAAGCAGAGAGGGGGAGGCGTATGTTTGATAAGGTCGAGACAAGTGCGGTAACAGAGAAATTAGTCCGCAAGTGGCTTCCGCAGGATCTTTACAGCATTGACCGGATGGAAAGCTGGCTGACCGACATGGCGGAGGAGGGGCTGTTCCTTGAGAGTATCGGGCTGTGCTTTGCGCGTTTCCGGCGGGGAACGGCGCGAAACGTCCGCTACCGCATCGATGTGCTCTCACGGGAACTGACGGCGGACGAGTTGGCGCTGTACGATTCCTGTGGGTGGCACTGGGTGTTGACAAATGAGGAGTCCCGCATGTTTGGCGGGAATATCGAATTTTACATTTTCCAAGCCGACGAGGACGCCACTGTCCCTGAACTGCACACCGACCCGCAGGAGCAGGCGGAGTCCCTGCGAAGGCTCAATCGAGTCAGTTTTTCCGACACTTTATGGGCGCTTGTGGCTTTACTGGTATTTGTCGGCCTGTGCGTATACCCAATGGGCAACTCCCGTGCGATAGGGGCCTTCTTGCTTTACGGAGAAATAGACGCCGGATGGGTGCAAATCCCCCTCTGGATATTCTGGTCGGTATTTTACCTCTCCCGCTTGCGCAGCGTCCGGCGGCTTCGTAAGCGACTGATGCAGGGAGAGCCGCTGGATCACCGGGCAAGCTACCGCCGCCGTTTCCGCTATGGCGTGCTGCGCATGGCGGTTCAGATGGGACTGATCGTGCTCTTGTTCGTTCCGCTGATATGTGTGCAGATGGCTGATAGCACCAAAGATGCGCAGTCCCTGCCCATGCCGGAAGGCGCGCCGGATTTTCCGGCGGTGCGCTTATCGGAGTTGGAGGGCCGGGAGGACCTTGCCTTGGCAGACGGAATTTTCAACCGGGATCGGACGGTTACCGGTGCGGTGGAGAGCCGGATTTATGAGAGCGCCGCAGTGGATATCGGCTTGACGTCACTGGAAACTATTTGTTATAAAATGCCCTTTGCATGGGAAAGTTCCTATGTACTGGACTGGTATTTGGAGCGGTACGAAAAAGCAGTGCGGGTGGAGACTGATCTTGTTGACGAGGTCTGGTCGGCAGACGAGCCGGGGGCGGGTACCTGCGCCTATCTGTTCGTTCGGGACGGACGGTACGTGCTCCAGATGCAGTACAATGGGAAACAGGCGCTGACCGAGGTGCTGCCTCGGCTGGCGGCGCGGCTGGATGAAGCAGCGGACTGACGGGCTTCGCGCCTTGTGCCCAGACGCAGAGTGTGGTATTATCCAGTGGTATATTGAAAGTAAACTGTTTGGTTTGGAGGACTTCTATGCGCATTATGGCCATCGACTACGGCGACGCCCATACCGGCATCGCCATTTCTGATCCCACCGGCTTTATGGCCGGGACCACCACCGTTATTAACGCCTACCGTCCCGAGCAGGTGGCGGAGGGCGTGAAAAAACTGGCGGAGGAATACGCTGTGGAGGAGCTGGTGCTGGGCTATCCGAAAAATATGGACGGCTCGCTAGGCCCCCGGGCGGAGAAGGCGGAGGCCATGGCAGGGCTGCTGCGTGAGACAGTGGGCCTTCCTGTCACGCTGTGGGACGAGCGGCGAACCACCATCGACGCGCACCAGATTTTGATGCAGAACGGCCAAAACGCCAAGAAGCGGAAAAAGACCGTGGACGCGGTGGCGGCAGCGCTGATTTTAGAGGGATATCTCACTTTTAAGAAAAATTCGTAAGAAAATTGCAAAAATATTCCGAAAAAGCTGAAAAACAGGTTGACTCTCCGGTTTGTTTCTGTTAAAATATTAGTTACCTGTGAAAAAGGGCTTAATTGTCATGCGCGTTTTTCGCTTTTCGCGCAGGGCGTCAGCCACTTTAGAGGGCAGGGAGGCAGTCGGCTTCCCCGGCTCAAGCCGGACAGGAGGCCAATAATAAGGAGGTGCCGTTAAATGCGCGTAAAAGTGACCCTGAGATGCAACGAGTGCAAGCAGAGAAACTACAATACCATGAAGAACAAGAAGAATACCCCGGACAAGATTGAACTGAACAAGTATTGCCCCTTCTGCAAGAAGCACACGCTCCATAGCGAGACCAAGTGATTTGGACCGAACGATAAGAAAGGGCGTGTAGGAATGGCAGAAGAAGCTAAGAAGAAAGACCGGGGCCGCTGGTTCCGGGAAATGAAAAGCGAACTGAAGAAGATCGTCTGGACTGACAAGAAAACTGTCGTCAAGAACACGGGTACCGTGCTGCTGTGCTCTTTGCTCATCGGCGCATGCATCTGGATTTTCGACTATGTTCTCGTCAACGGCGTCCAGCTGCTCATCGGCGTGCTGAGCTAAGGGGCGCGGGATGGCAGAGAGCGCGAAGTGGTATGTCATCCATACCTATTCCGGCTATGAAAACGCAGTTAAGACCAGCATTGAGAAGTTTGTGACGGGCCGCAACATGGAGGATATGATTCTGAGAATCGAAATTCCTCTGGAAACGGTCACGGAGATCACCGAGTCCGGCGCTTCCAAGGAAGTGGAGCGGAAGGTGTTCCCCGGCTATGTGCTGATCAAGATGGTCCTGACGGACGATACCTGGCATCTGGTGCGGAATATCCGCGGCGTGACCGGGTTTGTCGGCGAAGCCAGCAACAAGCCCATTCCTCTGTCGGAGGAAGAGGTCCTATCCATGGGTATGGAAAAGCACGAGATCGAAGTGAAGTACGCAGTGGGCAGCCATGTGAAGATTGTGGACGGCCCCCTGTCCAGCTTTACCGGTATCGTGGAAGAAATCGAACCCGAAAAAAACCGTGTCTCCGTGATGGTTTCCATGTTCGGACGGGAAACCCCCGTGGAACTGGAATTGGATCAGCTGGAGATCATTGGCTGAATGACCGGACGCTTTTGTCCGGACAGAAGTGGGAGGGACTGAAATGTCCCGCCAAAGGGGGCCTTTCGGCCGCCACCACAATTTAAACAGGAGGTGCTACTAAAGTGGCACAGAAAATTACCGGTTATGTGAAACTACAGATTCCCGCGGGCAAAGCGACTCCCGCCCCCCCTGTCGGCCCCGCTCTGGGCCAGCACGGCGTCAACATCGCCGCATTCACCAAGGAGTTTAACGAGCGCACCAAGAACGACATGGGCATGATTATCCCGGTTGTTATCACGGTGTATGCCGACCGCTCCTTCTCCTTCATCACCAAGACTCCCCCTGCGGCGGTCCTGATCAAGAAGGAATGCAACATTGAATCCGGCTCCGGCGTCCCCAACAAGACCAAGGTGGCAACCATTTCCAAGGCATCCATCCAGAAGATCGCTGAGATCAAAATGCGCGACCTGAACGCCGCCAATCTGGAGAAGGCCATGAGCATGATCGCCGGCACCGCCCGTTCCATGGGCGTTGTGGTGGGCGACTGATTCACCCATCACCGTTTGCGCGGCGCAAATGCCGCATACAGTGGGAGGATAGATTCCGAAGAACCACTATGAGGAGGAAATAACATTGTTTAGAGGCAAGAAGTATACCGACAGCGCTAAGCTGATCGATAAAAACACTTTTTATGATGCGGCGGAAGGCATGGGCTTGGTCTGCAAGAGTGCCACCGCCAAGTTCGACGAGACTGTCGAGCTGCACGTAAAGCTGGGCGTGGACTCCCGGCACGCTGACCAGCAGGTCCGCGGCGCCATCGTTCTGCCCCACGGCACGGGCAAGACTGTCCGCGTGCTGGTTTTCGCCAAAGGCGACAAGGCCGACGCTGCGAGAGAAGCCGGCGCGGACTATGTGGGCGATATGGACATGGTGGAGAAGATCCAGAAGGAAAATTGGTTCGACTTCGACGTGGTTGTTGCCAGCCCTGACATGATGGGCGTGGTTGGCCGTTTGGGTAAGGTTTTGGGCCCCAAGGGCTTGATGCCCTCTCCCAAGGCCGGTACCGTCACTCCCGACGTTGCCAAGGCTGTTAAGGAAGTCAAGGCCGGTAAGATTGAGTACCGTCTGGACAAGACCAACATCATCCACTGCCCCATCGGCAAGGCATCCTTCGGTCCCGAGAAGCTGGTCGAGAACTACAACGCCATCATGGGCGCAATTGTCAAGGCCAAGCCCGCTACCGCTAAGGGTCAGTATATCCGCAGCTGCGTGGTGGCTTCCACCATGGGCCCCGGCGTGAAGATGAACTCCGCCAAGCTGGTCTAAGACCAAACACGATATCTGACTGCGGATTTGCCTCTTGACAAATTCCGACGGTTTGATATAATAACAGATGCGTTCCAAAGACAGCAGGTGGGGATGATTCCCGGAAATCCTGCCGAGGGCGGCTTTTTATGAAGCTATTCCGTCCCTGTGTCTTTGTGTCACAGGGACGGTTCTCTTTTAGAACGCACCTCGGGACCCTCCGCTTACGGGCGAAAGCCAGAGTGCGGAGCGCCCCTCAAAAATCTCTGGAGGTGAAACAAAAATGCCTAACGCAAAAGTCTTGAGTGCAAAGCAGGCAATCGTGGCAGAGCTGACCGAAAAGGTGCAGAAGGCCACCGCCGGCGTCATCGTGGACTACAAGGGTATCACCGTCGAGGAGGATACCGCCCTGCGCAAGGAGTGCCGTGAAAATGGCGTGGACTACGCAGTTGTCAAGAACACCATGCTCCGTTTCGCGTTTAACAACACCGGGCTCAGCGAGCTGGACGGTCTGCTGAACGGCACGACTTCTCTGGCTCTGTCTGATGATGTTGTGGCTCCCGCCCGCATCATGAGCAACTGCGCTAAGAAGATGGACGGCAAGTTCGAGATCAAGGGCGGCTTCATGGACGGTAAAGTGGTGGATCTCGCCACGATCCAGTCTCTGGCGTCTATCCCCGCACTCCCCGTCCTGCAGGCGCAGGTTCTGGGTACCATGCTGGCTCCCATTACGGGTCTGGCCGTGGTCCTGAAGCAGATCGCAGAAAAGGGCGGCGAAGCCGCTCCTGCCGAGGCTGCTCCCGCTGCTGAATAAGCGGCAAGTCGTTTCAAAAAACTAATAACTTTTATTTAGGAGGCTACTACTATGTCTGAGAAAGTTACCGCTATGATCGAAGAGATCAAGGGTCTGACCGTTCTGGAGCTGAGCGAGCTGGTGCACGCTCTGGAGGAAACCTTCGGCGTTTCTGCCGCCGCTATGGCTGCTCCCGCTGCCGGCGCTGCTGCTCCCGCTGCTGAGGAGAAGACCTCTTTCGACGTGGTCCTGACCGGCTTTGACGCCGCTGCCAAGATCAAGGTCATCAAGGCTGTCCGCGAGATCACCGAGCAGGGTCTGGCTGAGGCTAAGGCTACCGTCGAGGGCGCTCCCGCCACTCTGAAGGAAGGCATCTCCAAGGACGACGCCGAGGCTATGAAGGCGAAGCTGGAAGAAGCCGGCGCTAAGGTCGAGCTGAAGTAAGAATCGGTATTCCATATCGACAAAAAGAGTGCTCCGTTCTAGGACGGAGCACTCTTTTTTTGCCCCTTTGCAAAAGACCTGTGCAGGGCGGGGGAATGGCAGTATCCTTGCGAACCGCAGGGCATGGATAACAGATGAGCGAAAACAGTATGCTGATTCACTTCGTTGACGGAAGGAGATCTATTTCATGGATAAAGTGGAAAGTCCGGTTTGTCATTGTCCATGTGTTGCGCCTAAAAAATATAGCCGAAGATATCTCTCAAACGCACGAAGGCCTGCCCGAAACGGATTATCACAAGTGGTGGAAATCCGTTGTGGACAGGCCTTTTAAGGTTCAAATTATTGGAAGGAGTCGATCAGTTCCTTGAACAGCGGCAAACTCCGCTGGATGGTGTCGTAAGACACGCAGGTGCAGAGGCGAAAATACTCCGGGCAGCCGAAATCATTGCCGGGAACTATCAACACGTTTTTTTCCTTGGCCCGGTCGGAAAAAGCCTTGGAGCTGCCGCCGGGAGCTTTGACAAACATGTAAAACGCGCCGTTGGCCTTGGGACAGACGTATCCGTAGGAAGTCAGCGCCTCGTACAGTGCCTTGCGGTTCTTGTCATAGGCCGCAAGATCCGGCCGCTCCGCTGCGCACCGAGCTACCACCCGCTGTTGCAGGGAGGGAGGGCAGACATGCCCCAGAACCCGGGCCGCACCAGCCACCGCCGCATACAACTCTGCGCTGTCCGCAGCGCCGTCGGGTACGCAGACATAGCCGATGCGCTCACCGGGCAGAGACAGGGATTTGGAATAAGAGTAGCATACCGCGGTGTTGGGATAGATGCTGGGAACCCAGCTTACCACCGCACCGTCATAAACCAACTCGCGGTACGGCTCGTCGGAGATCAAATAGATGGGGTGACCCACCTCACGGCTTTTTTTCGTCAGGAGGTTTGCCAGCTTTTCCAGTGTCTCCTTTGTGTAGACCACGCCGGAGGGATTGTTGGGAGAGTTGATAAGGACGGCCTGCGTGTGTTCGTTGATGCGGGCGGCCATCTCGTCAAGCCGGATCTGAAAATACTCCATATCCGGCGGCGTGACCACGAATTTAGCGCCGTTGCCCTCAATAAAGGGCCGATACTCGGCAAAGAAGGGGGCCACACCCACAATCTCCGCATCCTTTACTGCCAGTGCCCGTACCACGGCGATCAACGCCGGTGCCGCGCCGCAGGTGAAGAACAGATTCTCCGGACGGATGTGTGCGTCATACCGCTGATTCAGATCGTCTGCCACGGCTTTGCGCACTCCCGCGTAACCGGCGGCGGAGGTGTAGCCGTGGATGTCCAGACTGTCCTCTGTGCGGACAATGTCCAAAAAGGACTCGTTTACCAGTGGGGGAGAAGGGATAGAGGGGTTCCCGATGGAGAAATCGAAGACGTTTTCCTTTCCCACGATGGCGGCCTGCTTCATGCCGTATTCAAACAGCTCCCGAATACAGGAGCGAGACTGGCCCAGAGCCAGCATTTCCTGAGAAATCATACGAACAGCTCCTTCCTGCCGCCGCACAGCGCGGCGGCTGTGAGCCCGCAATTCTGACGGACGGTTGTAACGCATCTGATACTGCACCTTCAAGAAAGGGGAGGATGTTGGGCCAGCGCGGAACGAACCTCGGCAGGACCGCCGACGGATAGGAGGCCACCCCTATGTACCTTTTCCTTAAAAACCAGTATGAAGCGGACA
Source organism: Oscillibacter ruminantium GH1 (assembly GCF_000307265.1). Classification (GTDB taxonomy): domain Bacteria; phylum Bacillota; class Clostridia; order Oscillospirales; family Oscillospiraceae; genus Oscillibacter; species Oscillibacter ruminantium. Next base: position 75,518 of record NZ_DF158899.1, on the reverse strand, counting down.
ACCGATCCGCTCTGACCCAAAAGCAAGACTGGATTCTGAGCAGAACGGAAAGTGTGGCTCACTTTTTTGTAATGAATATTATCATATCACTTTTTTCAGGCGAAGAAAACCGTTTTCTTTGCTCTCTGACAAAAAACAGGAGTCCGCAGATTTCTGCGGACTCCCGTTTTAGCTGTTATTTCAGAAAAAGGGGCAGAATTAGAGATCAGCTCTCCGCGCTGTCCCGAAGGGTGAAGCCGTCCACCAGTGTTTTCAGCGCCTGCGCCTGCGCGGAAAGCTGCTCGCTGGCTGCGGCGCTTTCCTCCACGCCGCTTTCACCGGAAAGAACCGCGGCGGACAGGCTTTGCAGGGAAGCGGGCAGGTCAATGGCGGATTGAGTCGCCTGTCCGTTGACCAGCACGGTTTTTGCGCCGGTTTTGTAGTTATACATCTCAGAAACCTGCTGGGCGTCGGGATGGGCGACCACCACCCCTTCGCCGTCCAGAATCACGGAGTAGGTGTCGGCCGTGTTGTACGCATCCACGATCTCCTGTAGCTTTGCAAGACTCAGATCTGCGCCTAGAACAGCAGACATGGTCCGGCTTTGTCCTGCGGGATACACGGGATAGATCACGGAGGTGACGGCCTCGTTGGCACCCACGCTGAAATAGGATTTGGTGATAAAGGGCTGCTTGCCCGACTGAATCTGCTTAAACCACCAGCGGTCGGCCCGGCTGCCCAGCTCGCCGGAGCTTCTCGCGGTCTGCATACCGTCGTTTCCCTGCTGATAGAAAAGAACAAAGTAGGGGTTGTTCTCAATGGCCTGCGTCAGTGCGTTGCGCTGAGTCTCCGGGTCGAAGGAACGGATATCGGCACCGTAGGCCGGAGACTCTGTAACGGCATAGGCCTTGTTCATATACTCCGAAACCTGTGCCGAGACGCTGACGGTTTGATCCTGCAGCAGAGCATAGGCTGATTTTTCCCTGATGAAGTGGTGATGGAAGCACTGATAATGTTGGAAAGCAGCAGGGAAAGGACAGAGACGGATACTGCCAGCAAAATGATCTTGCTCTGAATGCTTTTTCTTCTGCTGGTTTTCACAGGCGTTTCTGTTTGGGGGTGCAGGTTTCTTTTTCTCATGTTTGCGAGCCTCACTTCTTAAAGTTTCGTATTTTGGGAATTGGGGATCAGCAATGGAGGTGACGGGAAAACTGCAATGATGTCAATAATGGGATAAAATTGCAAAATAGCCCAAATTATTGCTTTTTTGGGAGGGATTACAACAATAAAATAAAATATTTCCTGCGTTTTTCCATAATAGGGACAAAAAGGACAGTGGCATAACCACCGTCCTTCATAAAAAAATGTTGGTATTTACTGTCCGTAAAAGATCGTGCGTAAAGGCATCAGCCCCCCGCCAAAGTCAACTCTCGGCGGGATGCGTCGTTGTTTCAGCGGCAAATTCCTCCTTGGCCTGCTGAAGGACCTTTCGCTCCGCCTTGGTAGTAAGCTGTGTCTCATCAAAGGCGGCAAACAGGTCCGGTCGGCGGGCCATAGTGCGCTTGTAGCTTTCCTTTTTTCGCCAAGCCGCTACCTTTGCGTGGTCGCCGGAGACAAGGATGGGCGGGACTTCCCGCTCATGCCAGACAGCGGGGCGGGAGTATTGGGGATATTCCAAAAGCCCGTTCCAGTGGGACTCCTCCGTGAAGCACTCTTCGTCCGGCAAAACGCCCGGAACCATGCGGCAAACTGCGTCGCACACCGCCATGGCGGGAATTTCTCCGCCGGTGAGGACGAAATCTCCCATGGACAGCTCCTCGTCCACGCACTCGTCTAAAAACCGCTGATCCACACCCTCATAGTGGCCGCAGACCAGAATCAGATGCTCGTACCGCGCTTTCAGCTCCTTGGCAACGGCCTGCGTAAACACCCGCCCGCAAGGGGACATGTAAATCGTCCGCCCCGGGCCGAAGGTCTGCACCACATGATCCCAGCAGCGGTAAAGCGGGTCGGCCTGCATCACCGCGCCCCGTCCGCCGCCATAGGGATAATCATCCACCTGCATCTGCTTATTGGTGGTGTACTCCCGAATCTGATGCGACTGGATAGCGATGAAGCCCCGCTCCTGTGCGCGGCCCAGAATGCTGACGTTCAGCATGGCGTCCACTGATTCTGGGAACAAGGTCAAAATGTCAATTCTCATCAGCTGCCATCCCTTTCAGAATGTGGACTTCCATCACGTTGGATTCCAGATCCGCGGAGACGATGAACACATCCGGCACGGCGGGAATGAGATAGGTCTTTTCTCCCGTGACGGTAAAGACCTTGCTGGCGGGATAGTCTTCCACCAGCGTCAGCTTGCCTAAAAGTTCTCCGGTGTCCGCGTTTTTCACGTCCATGCCCAGCAACTCCTCATCAAAGGGAACGCTGGCGTCGGCGTCGTCCCGGCGGATAAAGACCGGCCGCTCCTTATAGGTGAGGGCCGCGTTCATATCGTCCACGCCGGGAAATTTCAGCAGAACAAAGCTCTTGTGCACATGGTTGGCGGTGGGGACGACGGGGGTCTTCTCCTTGCCGAGGTAGAAGGTTTTAAAGGTGGTGAGAAAGGCCGGATCGAAGCCACGGGGCAGAAGGCGAACCTCGCCGCGGATGCCGTGCGCATTGACAATGCGGCCCACTTGAATAAAGTCCAGTTTCATAAAAGGTCTCCTTTTGACGCGATTGGTCTTGAGCGGGATGCGCTCATTTACACAATAGTATAGACTATTTTCGGCTAATGGACAAGGGGATATCGCGAACCCTCATCTGCTCGCCGGTAAATTTCATGGACGGCATGACGAATAAATTCCTCCGGGGTGGGAACGTCACTGCCGCGCAAAACAGCTTCTTGCGCTTGTGTATGGCTTGGACTCTGATAAGCGGCGTTCAGAGCTGCTTGCATATCCTGCCTTACCACCGCAACCGTTACTCCATGCTTTTTTGCTAGCTTGCGATAGATTTTTCGATTCATATTGAAAGCCCTCCTGTCTTTTATCTCAAGACCTTTTTTCTAATACTACAATAACTGCTAACTAAAAGCAAGCAAATTATCGCTGCTTTTCAGTTAGCATTGAGAAAAGGGAGGAGATTGGGATGGAGGACTATGCGCACTATTATAAATTGCTGGGAGATAACCTTGCATACTATCGGAAAAAGCGGCATTTGACGCAGGAGGGGCTGGCGCTGAAAGCCAATATCTCCCGCGCCCATATTAGTCATATTGAAGCGGAGGGTGTTCAAAAGGTTCCATCTCTGGATATCCTGTTTCGTCTATGCGCGATTCTTCGCATTGAACCGTACCAGCTTTTTCAAGAGCGCACACAGGACGCGGACGGCTGAGCGAACCTGGGAGGTTCGGCTTTTCAGTGCAAGAAAAAGGAGGATGCTTTCGCATCCTCCTTTTCGTCAGTCCACGATATCAACGGAAACCTTGACGCCGGTACGCTGGGCATAGGAGCGCACAACTGTGCGAATCTCCTTTGCAATGCGACCCTGACGGCCAATGACCTTGCCCATGTCGTCGGGGGCGACGCGCAGCTCCAACGTCAGTTCCTGTTCGCCGGGGATTTCCGTGACGGAGACGGCGTCAGGATCGTCCACGAGGTTTCTGGCGATATAGAGCAGCAAGTCCTTCATGACGTGCCCTCCGGCTTAGAGGACTTCCACTTTTTTCAGGAGAGAGCGCACCGTGTCGGTGGGCTGAGCGCCGGACTTAATCCATGCCTGGGCGCGCTCGGTGTCGATCTTGATTTCGGCGGGGGAGACGCAGGGATTATAAGTGCCGATCTCCTCGATGAAGCGGCCGTCGCGGGGAGCGCGGGAATCAGCCACAACAAGACGATAGAAGGGAGCCTTCTTGGCGCCCAAGCGGCGCAGTCTGATCTTAACCATAAATGTGTACCTCCAAAAAATAATGTTTGTTTTTTATCTATAAATGCGCTTGCACTTATATACTGTTAAGGGGGAGTTACTTTTTCTTTCGCTTTTTCTTGCCAAGGCCGTGACCCATGCCTCCGAAACCGGTGAAGCGGCCCCGGGTGACCTGCTTTGTCAGCTGCTGCATCATATCAAACTGCTTTAAAAGCCGATTGATCTCCATCACCGCGCATCCGCTGCCTGCGGCGATCCGCCGCTTGCGGCTGGCGTTTAGAACGCTGGGGTCTTCCCGCTCTGCGGGCGTCATGGAGAGGATAATGGCCTCCGTGTGGGACAACGCCTTTTCGTCGATAGTAGCGTCTTTCAGCTTGTCGCCCATGCCCGGAAGCATCCCGGCAATCTGGCTCAGATCGCCCATGCCGCGCAGCTGCTGGAGCTGATCGTAATAATCCTCCAGCGTGAAGCGGTTTTTCCGCAGCTTTTCCTCCAGTTTTGCCGCTTGCTTTTCGTCGTAATTGGACTGGGCCTTTTCAATCAGCGTCAGCATGTCACCCATGCCCAGAATACGAGAAGCCATACGGTCCGGATGGAACGGCTCGATCATGTCCAGCTTTTCGCCGGTGCCCGCAAATTTGATGGGCTTTCCGGTGACGGCTCGGATAGAGAGGGCTGCGCCGCCTCTGGCGTCACCGTCCAGCTTGGTGAGCATCACACCGTCGATCCCCAGCGCCTCGTTAAAGGCGGAGGCGGCGTTCACCGCGTCCTGACCGGTCATGGCGTCTACTACCAGCAGAATGTCGTTGGGACGGACGGCGGCCTTCATGCGCCGCAGCTCGTCCATCAAAGCCTCATCCACATGGAGCCGTCCGGCGGTATCCAACAGCACCAGATCGTTGCCGTGGTCCCGGGCGTGTTTCACGGCGTTCTCCGCAATTTTTACCGGGTCGCCCTGCCCTTCGTCATAAACGGGAAGATCCAGCTGTTTGCCAACGACCTTCAACTGCTCAACAGCGGCGGGACGATACACGTCGCAGGCCGCCAGCAGCGGACGCTTGCCATACTGCTTGCGCAGATACCCTGCCAGCTTTGCGCCGTTGGTGGTTTTACCCGCGCCCTGCAAGCCCACCAACATCACCACGGTAGGGCCGTTGTTGGCCATAATCAGCTTGGAATCCGTTCCGCCCATCAGATTCGTCAACTCCTCGTTGACGATCTTGATGACCTGCTGCGCGGGGGTCAGACTGTCCAGCACGTCGCTGCCGACGGACCGCTCCGTGACCTTGGCCACAAAGTCTTTGACGACCTTGTATCCCACATCCGCTTCCAGCAGCGCCAGACGGACTTCCCGCATGGCCTCCTTCACGTCGTTTTCCGACAAGCGGCCCTTGCCCCGCAGCTTTTTAAAAGCGGCGTTCAGTTTTTCTGTGAGTCCTTCAAATGCCATCGGTTACTCCCTGAGCGCGGCGGCTTCCGCCGCGATGGTATCCGCCAACTCCATGAGACGCTTGTCCTCATACTGGCGGTCATTCAACGATTTAATCTCTTCAACTGCGGAAACGATGCTGTTCACATGAGTGCGCATCAACTCAAACCGACGGATGAGGCCGGTTTTGTCCTCCATCTCCTGCATGATGCCTTCCGCCCGAACGATCACATCTCGGACGCCCTGACGGGAAATTCCCGCGTTCTCCGCGATCTCCGACAGGGACAGGTCGTCATTGTAGTAGTAGTCAAAGAACTCTTTCTGACGGTCAGTAAGAAGTTCTCCATAAAAATCGTAGAGCATGGTCATGCGGTAGGTCTGATTTTTCATAGCAAACACCCCTTACCGAATACTTGTAAAGTCATACTGCTTTACAACGAATTCTAGTTTACAGGAATTCCGCCGAAAAGTCAAGGGAAAAAGAGCGGGAAATCATAGAATCCGGAAAAAGATTTTACTCCCGGAATCTTTGGCGGAACGATGGTCAATTTGTTTAAAAACAGAGTTTGAGATATGAGGTTTTTTCATAGTGGATTATCCAAATTGTAGTATTCGATCAAAATACTGTCGAAAAATTCAGTATAGTGACGAAATTAAAGCGAACCTATTGCAAAAGTTTGTGCGAACAGCTATACTGCAACCATCCGAAATACCGATGCCTTCGGTATAAATTATGAGAAAGTGGGAGGAGCATTATGTTAAATTCATTCTTCATGAATTGGCTGGGCAGGGAGAGCCTGGTCGCGGCGGACGACATGTGGTCGCTTATGGTGATCCTGTGTGCCGGTGTGGCACTGTCGATCTGGCTGGAGCAAAAGTACAACTGGGCGTCCAAGATCTCCGGTGCCATCATCGCGCTGATTATCGCAATGGTTTTGGCAAACCTCAGCATCATTCCCACCAGCTGTCCCCTCTATGACGATATCGTCTGGGGAGTTGTGGTTCCCATGGGCATTCCTCTGCTTCTGCTGCAGTGCAATGTCAAGAAGATCTGGAAGGAAACCGGCCGGATGCTGACCATCTTCCTGATCGGCGCCGTGGGCACGATCGCGGGCGCGTTCCTTGCCTACTTCTTGCTGCGCGGCGCTTTCGGAGACGCGGAGGGACTTGCCAAGGTGGCCGCGATGATGACCGGTTCTTACATTGGCGGCGGCGTGAACTTTGCCGCTATGGCCTCGCAGTATGCCGCCGGTAAGGATTTGACGGCCGCAGCCACCGTGGCCGATAACCTGTTGATGGCCGCCTACTTCTTTGTCCTGATTGCTTTTGCGGGCATGAGATTCTTCCGCAGTCACTGGCGGCATCCCCTAATCGATGAGGTGGAGTCCGGAACCTCCAGCCGCGACGCGGCGCAGACGCAGGCCGCCGCTTTCTGGAGCCGCAAGGACATTTCCCTGAAGGACATTGCGTTCAACTTTGCCTATTGCATCGCCATCGTCTGGCTGTCCAAGCTGGTTGCCGGCGGCATTGCCGGTATGGTGCCTGCGGATCCGGGCAAGTTTATGGATTTTATCGGCAAGTTCTTCGGCAGTCAGTACGTCTGGATTACCACCTTCTCTGTGATCGTTGCCACCTTTATGGATAAAAAGGTCGCCATGCTCCATGGCTCTCAGGAGATCGGTACCTATCTTATCTACCTGTTCCTGTTCGTCATCGGTGTGCCCGCGAACATCTACACGGTCATTACAAAGTCCCCGCTGCTGCTGGTGCTGACGGCCATCATGGTCCTTGTCAACATGCTGTTCTGCTTCGGCGCGGCCAAACTGTTCCGCTTTAATCTGGAGGATGCCATCATCGCCTCCAATGCCAACATCGGCGGCCCGACCACCGCCGCCGGCATGGCAATTTCTCAGGGCTGGGCAAAACTTGTGGGTCCTGCAATGCTGATCGGTACCTTGGGCTATGTGATCGGCAACTATGCCGGTACCATTGTGGGAATCGCGCTGGGCGCATAAAGAAAAAGTACAGACAAAGAAACACTCCGGCGTGCCTCCTATGAGGTACGCCGGAGCCGCAAAAGAGGGGTTATCATGTATTTTGATGCACATTCTGATATCTGGACCGATGTAACGACCCGTCGCCTGAAAGGAGAAACAAACGTCTTCCGCGACCACCATCTGGCGCGGCTGCGCAAAGGCGGCGTGGAGGGCAGTATTTTTGTCATCTGGGTCGATCCGCCCTATGACGCCGACTATGCGGCGCGCACGAGGCAAATCATGGACTGCGCCAAGGCTGAAATTGCGGAGACGAAGGATTTTCGCATCGTCCACAACTACGAAGAGATGATGCAGGCCATACGCGACGGCATTTTTTACGTGTTTATCGGGGTGGAGGGTATGGCCTATATCGGTTCCGACCTGTCCAAGATCGACGAATACTACGACTTTGGCGCCCGCCACGCGATTTTAACATGGAACGAGGCCAACGATCTGGGCGCGGGCGCACTGTCCGGCAAGGATTACGGTTTGACAGAGGTGGGAAAAAAGGCTGCCCGTAAGGTGCAGGAGAAGGGAATGCTGCTGGACGTGTCCCATCTGAACGAGGCGGGTTTCTGGGATGTGGTAAAACTGGCCACCAAGCCTTTTATCGCTTCCCACTCCAACTGCAAGGCCCTGTGCGACGTACCCCGCAACCTGACGGACGAGCAGCTGCGGGCGATCCGGGACGCCGGCGGTGTGGTGGGGCTGAACGCATTCAATCTTTTTATTGACGCCGATCCCGCCAAGCAGACGGCGGAGACGCTGGTGCGGCACGCCGCCCATATGATCGACGTAATGGGGATTGACCATGTGGGCTGCGGCTTTGACTTTTTCGAGTTCATCGACAGCCAGGAAACCATGGGCAGCATGACTTCCACTGGCAGTCCCAGCACCATCGGGCTGGAGGATTGCTCCAAGATTCCCAATCTCTTTACCCGCTTGGAGAAGCTTGGCTTGAACAAAGAGGAATTGGAGAAGCTGGCACGGGGAAACTTCCAAAGAATCGTACAAACGTGCATGGCATAAAAAAGAAAAAGCGGGCGGAGCGGCGACAGCCGCTCCGCCCGCAGTTTTGAAAGCAGCGGAAATCAGAGAAAAGGGAATGGGATAGCAAACAGCTTAGAAGAACTTCGGCGTCATGGACCAAATAGAAATGCAGTCCTCCTGATGCGTGTTGAGATAGACGTGGGGACTTGTGCTGGGATAATAGATGCTGTCGCCGGGGAAAAGCTCCAGTTCCTGCCCGTCCAGCAGGACGGTGAGGATGCCGGAGAGAACGTATCCGCATTCTTCGCCCGCGTGGCAGACGCACTCCCGATCAAAGGAAGCACCGCCCCGCAGCGTTACCCGCACCATGTCCAGCGCGCGCTCCGGGCGGCTGGAGGTCAAAAGCTCATAATCCCGGGCGCCGCCGGCCAGCAGGATGTGCCGCCGCTCCCCTTCATGCAGCAGTGTGTAAGACGGTTCCTCGGGAGCGGAAAAGAAATAGCTGATGTTTGTGTCCAGAGCCTGCGCAATGCGGAAGATGCTCACCACGGTGGGGGAAACCATGTCCCGCTCAATCTGGCTGATAAGGCCGGTGCTGACTCCGGAGCGCTCGGCAAGAGTCGCAATGCTCAGGCCCTTTTCTTTGCGCCGCCGCCGCAGGCGGCTGCCAATCTCCAGATTCTCTAAACTTTCCATATGTCCCCCTCTGACCGTTCTTCAATTTGTTTCAGTTTATACGACAGAAATAAAAAGGTCAACTCCTATTTCTATAAATAGACACAAAATAGGGTTTGAATTTACGGGGAAAATACAGTATAATAGCCTACTGTATTTGAATCGACAGGAAGGAGCCTGAAATTGGAAAAAACCAGAACAAAGTTGGCGGAGGGCGTTTACCTCACCCGCCTGCCGGCCCGGAAATTTAAAACCAGCTTGCTCTCCGCCCAGTTTATGACCCCCATCGCGGCGGAAACGGCTGCGGCGCAGGCACTGCTGCCTGCAGTGCTGCGTCGGGGCACCATGCGTTATCCCGATATGGGAGCACTCAGCACCCGGCTGGATGAGTTGTACGGCGCGGAGATTGACTATACCGTCCGGAAAAAGGGCGAGTGCCAGTGCGTGGGCTTTGTGGCCAGCTTTATCGACGACGCATTCACACCCGGCGGCGAAAAGCTGCTGGAGCCGGTGGCGGAGCTGCTGGGGCAGGTGATCGGCAACCCGGTGACCAAAGACGGCCGGTTTTTGCCGGAATACGTGGACAGCGAGCGGACAAATCTGGTGGACGCCATCCGCAGCATTCTCAACGACAAACGGGATTATGCCGATCTGCGGCTTTTGCAGGAGATGTGTGCCGGTGAGCCTTACGGCGTGAGCCGGTTTGGCGACGAGAAGTCGGCGCAGGCTCTGACGGGAGAGCAGGTGTATGAGACGTATACACGCCTCCTCTCCTCTGCGCCGCTGGAGCTGTTTTACTGCGGCAGCGCAAGCGCGGAGCGGGTGGAAGCCGCGCTTATGGCGGCACTTTCCAACCTGCCGCGCAAGGCGGTGCAAGCAATTCCCCAGTCCCAATGCCACACGGCGCGAAAAGAGGTCAAGCGCGTCACGGACTTAATGGATGTGACCCAAGGCAAGCTGGGGATGGGCTTCACCTGCGGCAGTGACGATTTCTCCGCATTGATGATGGGAAACACCCTCTTTGGCGGCAGCAGCAATGCGAAGCTGTTTATGAACGTGCGGGAAAAGCTGTCCCTGTGCTATTACGCCTCGTCCCTGTTCCATCGGCAAAAGGGAATCATCACGGTATCCTCCGGCATCGAATTCCAGAATTTCCAAAAGGCCTACGATGAGATTCAGCATCAACTGAAGGCTGTTCAGGACGGCAAGCTGGAGGACTGGGAACTGGAGGGTGCGCGGAGTACCCTTTGCAATGCCTATGCCACCATTGGGGACTCTCAGAGCAAGCTGGAAAACTTCTGGCTGGGGCAGACAGCCACGGGTCGGAACGACACGCCGGAGGCGCTGGCGGAGGGTGTGCGCACCGTTTCCCCGGAGCGGATTTATGAAGCCATGAAGACTGTGTCTCTGGACACCGTCTATTTTCTCAAGGGAGAGGGGGCGGAACAATGAAAAAGGAATTCTATGAGCGCATTGGCGAGACGGTCTACCGTGAGACTCTGCCCAACGGTCTGCCCGTTAACGTGGTATCCAAACCGGGATTTGCCAAGAGCTATGCCTTTTTCGCCACCCGATACGGCGGGATGGACACCCGCTTCTGCTTGGACGGGAACTGGATGGACACCCCGGCGGGCATTGCCCACTATCTGGAACACAAAATGTTCGATACCAAGGAGGGCAACGCCCTTCAGGAACTGGCGAAAAACGGCGCGGAGCCAAACGCCTTCACCTCCAACGCCATGACGGGGTACTATTTCGACTCCACGGAGAAGTTTGAGGAGAATTTGAAAATTCTGCTTTCCTTCGTCTCCGTCCCTTATTTCACAGATGAGAGCGTTGCCAAGGAGCAGGGGATTATCGCTCAGGAAATCCGGATGATTGAGGATGACCCGGACTGGCAGGTCTATGCCCGGATGATGGGCGCGCTCTATCAGAAAAGCACAGCGAAAAACCATATCGCCGGCAGTGTGGAGAGCATTAAGGAGATCACAGCCAAAACGCTGTACGACTGCCACAAGGCGTTTTACACCCCCGGCAACATGATTTTGACGGTGGTGGGCAACGTGGACCCGGTTCGCGTGGTCGATGTCGCCCGGTCTATTTTACCCAAGGACTGCGGGCCTAATATTCTCCGGGATCACGGCGCGGAGCCGGAGGGCGTGGCGGATAAGGCGACGGAGCGGAAAATGGAGGTTTCCATGCCACAGTTTCTGCTGGGCTTTAAGTGCGCACCCGCAGCGGCGGGGGAGGACTACCTGCGCCGGAGCCTCATCGGCAACATGGCCTGCGATCTGCTGCTGGGGGAGTCCAGCCCGCTGTATCTGCGGCTTTATGGACAGGGACTCATTAACACCAGCTTCGGCGGAGCCTTTGAGATGATGCCGGAAACGGCGTATCTTTACGCCGGAGGCGACAGCCGGGATGTGAAAGCGGTTGCGGAAGAAGTCAAAAAGGAGGCCCGCCGTCTCGCTGCGGATGGCTTGGATCGGGATTTTTATGAGCGTGTGCGTAAGGCGGCCTTCGGCGCGATGCTGCGGGGTCTAAACTCCTTTGAAAACATCGCTGTTTCGCTGACGGAGGGACATTTCGCGGGATACGATGCCCTGCGTTTCCCACAGGTATTTGACGGCATTGGCGAGGAGGATGTCCTTGCCTTCATTCGGGACGAGCTGACCGAGGAACACGCGGCCATGTCCACCATTCTGCCTAAGTAAGGCGCGGTGAAAGGAAGTTTCTGATTTGAAAGCACTCAGCGATATGCCCATCGGGTTTCCGGGGCTTTTTGGCGGGTTCACCATTGATCCGGACCCTATCGCCCTTCACATCGGCCATGGAGTTTACTGGTACGGGATTATTCTGGCTCTGGGCCTTTTGGCGGGACTGTACCTTTGCATGAAGCAGGCGAAGCGGTTTGGTTTGACAGAGGACAACGTGATTGATATGATCCTCTGGGCCACGCCCTGCTGCATCATCGGATCGCGCATCTACTATGTAATTTTTTATCTGGATCTGTACCGCAATGCGGACGGGAGTTTGGACTGGGGACGGATGATCGCCGTCTGGGACGGCGGCATCGCCATGTACGGAACGGTGATTGTGGGCCTTCTGGTGGCGTACCTTTTCTGCAAACGCAAAAAGCTGAAGTTCTTTGCCATGACGGATCTTTGTGTCATGGGGCTGTTCCTCGGTCAGTGCATTGGCCGGTGGGGCAACTTTATGAACCGGGAGGCTTTCGGCACGGACTGCACGCTTCCTTGGCGGATGCAGCTGTGGGTCAGCCAGACCCAGACCATCGAGGTTCACCCCACGTTCTTTTATGAGAGCCTTTGGAATCTGGTGGGACTGCTGCTGGCACTGTTCATCGTCAGCCGGGCCCGCCGGTTTGACGGAGAGAACACCTGCTTTTATTTCCTGTGGTACGGCCTTGGCCGCAGCTGGGTAGAGGGTCTGCGGACGGACAGCTTGTATCTCTTTGACTGGACGCTGTTTGGCCAGCCCATCCGGGTGTCTCAGGCCCTGAGCGTTGTTCTGGTGATCGGCGCGGTGATTGCGCTGGTTTATAATATCAAGATCAAAAAGCGGGACGGCAGCGACCTCTGGGTTAAACAGGTGGCGGCGGCCACCGCGGCGAACGGAGAAGCGGACGTTACAGGGCAAACCGGCGTGCTGGCGGAGACGTTGGAACCTGCGTCGGAAACCGTTCTGACGGAGTCCGACTCTGCCGCGAACGCGGCGGAGACTTCCAAAACGAAAGAGGCATCGGAAGCACAGACTGAGCGTCCGGAGGAAAGCGAACCTGCCGACAAACACTGAATTCCATAGAAAACGCGCCCCGGAATCATCCTTCCGGGGCGCGTTCTTTCGTTTCGTTCGGCCTGTAAAGCCGCGGTTTTTACTGAGGCAGACGCTGGACAGTGCCGTGGGCGCAGTCCACGCTGACCAGCATCCCGTCCGTCAAAAGATGGGTGGCGCCGTTGGCGCCCACAATCACAGGCTTATCCAAAGTCAAACCCACGGTGGCGGCGTGGCTGTTGGGGCCGGATTCCTCACTGATGACAGCGGCGCAGGAACGCATGGCAGGGAGCATGTCGTTGGTGGTGTATGGAACCACCAGTACACAGCCGGGGCGGGACTTCTCAGTTACCTCCTCCGGCGTGTGGCAGATGCACAGGGGGCCGGAGGCTTTCCCCCCGCCAATGCCCACAGCGGTGAACAGGGATCCGCCTACCAAATGAACCCGAATCATATTGGTGGTGCCGGGAACGCCCACAGGAACGCCTGCGGTGACTACCACCAGATCGCCCTGCTTGACAAGCCCCGCACTCGTTGCGGAGTCCACAGCAAATTCCACCAGCTCGTCGGTGTTGCTGGCAATGGGCATCAAAATCGGCGTGACGCCCCAGCTCAGAGCCATCTGGCGCTGGACATGCTCATTCAGCAGACAGGCGATCACCTGATTGGCGGGGCGGAAGCGGCTGACAAGGCGGGCGGTGGTGCCCCGCTGGCTGACGGTGATGATCGCGTCGGCTCCCACGTCGGCGGCAGTGGTACAGGCGGCGTGAGCCGTGGCGGCGGCGATGGACAAGTGCCGGTTTCCGGCGGCGTTTTTCATCCGTTTGGCATAGTTGATGTCTGACTCCGTCCGCAGGGCGATGGCATCCATCGTCTGCACGGCCTCCACCGGGTACTTGCCCGCGGCAGTTTCGCCGGAGAGCATGATGGCGGAGGTACCGTCGTAAATCGCGTTGGCCACGTCGGTGATTTCCGCACGGGTGGGACGGGGATTTTCGATCATGGAGTCCAGCATCTGCGTGGCGGTGATGGCGGGCTTGCCTGCGGCAACACACTGGGCGATAATGTCCTTTTGAATGATGGGAATTTCCGTGAAGTCGATCTCCACGCCCATGTCGCCCCGAGCTACCATAATCCCGTCCGACACGGAGAGAATTTCGGAGAGGTTGTTCACGCCCTCCTGATTTTCAATTTTTGCAATGATGCGAATGGAGGAATGGACGCTGTTGAGAACCCGGCGAATGTCCATAATGTCAGCGGCGCTGCGGGCAAAGCTGGCGGCAATGAAGTCGAAATCCTGCTCCGCGCCAAAGAGGATGTCCTCCTTGTCCTGCTGGCTCAGATAGGGCATAGACAGCCGAACGCCGGGGACGTTAACACCCTTATGGTTTTTGATGGGGCCGTTGTTCTCCACCCGGCAGCGAATGTCCCCGTCCTTGATTTCCAGCACGGTGAGGCGGATCAGCCCGTCGTCCAACAGGATGGCGCTGCCAACCTCCACGTCGCCGGGTAGATCCCGATAGGTGATGCCGCAGATATGCTCGTCGCCCAAAACATCCCGGGTGGTGAGGGTGAACTCCTGTCCCTCTTTCAGCTGTACAACGCCGTCCTTAAAGTCCCGCAGGCGGATTTCCGGACCCTTGGTATCCAGCAGAGCGGCCACGGGCAGTCCCATTTCCCGGCGCAGCTTTTTCAGCAGGTCCAGCCGTTTTTTATGCTCGGCATGGCTGCCGTGGGAAAAGTTGAACCGCGCCACATTCAGACCGGATTCCAGCATGGCGCGCAGCGTCTCCTCGCTGTCGGTGGCGGGGCCAAGCGTGCAGACGATCTTTGTTTTTCTCATAAAAAAACCTCCTTATGTCTTGGAAGCGAATCTCAAAAAAATACATTCCTCTTTTATTATAAACGTTTTCCTTTCCATGACAAGGGGAATTTCTGAATATTTTATAAAATTCATTAAAAACGTGGTAACGCTGCATCGAATTGGAACGGCGCAGATGCTCTTGCAACTTTTCCGGCAGCGCGGTATCATTTGATAAAATGGGGAGAGAAAAAGATGAAACTGCGAAAAAACTACACCTGCCCACTGGAACTGGTCCACGACATTGTCCGGGGAAAGTGGAAGACAATTCTGATTTTTCAGCTGCGGAACGGAAGATGTTCCTTTTCCGAACTGGAGCGGGCTATTGCCGGAATCAGCCAGAAGATGCTGCTGGAGCAGCTGGGGGAACTTCGGCGGTTCGGCTTGGTGGACAAGGTTTCCGCATCCGGGTTTCCGCTGCGGGTGGAATATTTTCTCACAGAGCGTGGAAAGAAAATGCTGTCGGCGGTGGCGATCATGCAGGAAATTGGGACAGACTATTTGACGGAACAGAACGGAGCGGACGCTTCGGGGGAACCCACCGTCTGCACCGACGGCGACCCCACAAAAAAGTAAGTAATTTACATCCCGCGAAAAGTCCGCTATGCTTGCTTCATCGACAGGCGGCGCGGCAAATGCCCCATGGGGCTGCAAGCGCCCGCAGGAAAGGATTTGAAGCGATGAGCACGGCACTTTTGATAATCGACATCCAGAACGACTATTTTCCCGAGGGAAAATTTGAACTGTGGGACCCGTTTCCCGCGTTGGAGACTACGGAGCGGATGCTCCGGCGCTTTCGGGAAGAAAACCGCCCTGTTTTTCATGTGCAGCATGTTTCCGGCAGCGGGGCAGCCTTTTTTCTCCCGGAGACGGACGGCGTAAAGATCCATCCAAGGTTAAACCCGCTGGCGGGTGAGCAGGTCATCATCAAACACACACCCAACAGCTTTTTTGGGACGGATCTGCTGGCGGAGCTTCGAAAAAACTTCGTTACGGAGTTGGTGGTGTGCGGCATGATGACGCAGATGTGCGTGGACACCACCGTGCGAGCGGCGCGGGACTTTGGCTTTTCCGTGACGCTAATCTCCGACGCCTGTGCCGCTAAAGATTTGGAGTGGAAAAATCGAACAATCCCGGCGGACACGGTGCAGGCGATCTACTTTGCATCTCTGAGCGGGAGTTTCGCGCAGATCATGACCGGGGCGGAATATCTGGATCGTCCCGCTGTATCCTGTTAAGTTGGCTTTGCAGATACTCAAGAGGGGAAAACCTTTTGGAATACGCACAAAAAATTTGGGGTCCGAAGAGTCAGACGATGTCTGTACCCTTCGGACCCGGCGCATGGTGGAAATCAGGCTGTATGATGAGCGTGGCGCTCCTCGCCGTTTTGGAACAGCAGGGTAATGCACCACAGACCGGCCAACCCCACCAGCGCATAGATGATACGGGAGAGGACCGCCATCTGTCCGCCGCAGAGGAAAGCGACCGTGTCGAAACCAAACAGGCCGATGCCGCCCCAGTTCAGTGCGCCGATGATGGCGAGGACCAGTGCGATCTTGTCGATGACCATAAAAAGACCTCCTAAAACGTATTGCTTGGGATTTGGGAACAGTATGCCCCCAAAACTGCCGAATCATACTCAATTGCAGAAAAATTTCTCCCGCCCGTTGAATCCGGCGAGGGAGTATAGTATACTGAAAAATAGACTGGACGGCGCGCGTGCGCTCGCAAAAATTGGAAAATTGGAAAAGGAGACCACATATGAACAAGAAATTCAAGCAGCTGGGTTTCTATCCTGCGGATATCCTGCTTCCTGAAAACGCAGACATGAGCAAGTGGGCCGTAGTGGCCTGCGATCAGTTCACCTCCCAGCCGGAATACTGGGAAGCGGTGGAAAAAAACGTGGGCGATGCCCCCTCGACTCTCCGTCTGATCCTGCCCGAGGCAAAGCTGAACGACCCGGATGTGGAACAGCACATCGCTGACATCAATGGGGCCATGAAGCGGTATGTGGACAGCGGCGTGTTCAAAACGCTGCCCGCGTCTTTGATTTACATGGAGCGCACCCAGTCCGACGGGAAAGTGCGCCACGGTCTGGTCGGTATGATTGATCTGGACCAATATGACTATACGCCCGGCTCCGGCGCGCTGGTCCGCGCCACGGAGGGAACCGTCCTCTCCCGCATCCCGCCCCGGGTCAAAGTCCGGCAGGACGCGCCCGTTGAACTGCCCCATGTGATGCTGCTGATCGACGACCCGGACGGGAAGGTGATTGAGCCTCTGGCTGGGAAGAGCGGGAGCATGGAAAAGCTCTATGACTTCGAGTTGCAGCAGGGCGGCGGCCACCTCACCGGCTGGCTTTTGACCGAGGCCCAGATGGATGCCACGGCCGACGCGCTGGAGGGCCTGTGTGCCCCGGCACAGATGGAGAAGAAATATGGCATGAAGGATGCCGCGCCGCTGCTGTTTGCTGTGGGCGACGGAAATCACTCTCTGGCCACGGCGAAAACCTGCTACGAAAACCGAAAGAAGGTCACGCCGCAGGAGCAGTGGGCGTCTTTGCCCGAGCGATACGCGCTGGTGGAAGTGGTGAATAATCACGATGACGCACTGAAATTTGAGCCGATTCATCGCGTGCTGTTTGGCGTGGACCCGGAAAAGGTTCTGGCGGCGTTTAAGGCGTTCTATCCCTCCGCTCATGAGGGTGAGGGCACGGGTCACACCATCGCCTATACCTATGCCGGGCACAAGGGCTTTCTCACCGTGCCGGACCCGAAGGTTCAGCTGGCGGTGGGGACGCTTCAGGCGTTTATTGATGCGTATTTGAAGGAGAATCCCGGCGAGGTGGACTACATCCACGGCGACGAGGTGACGGACGAGCTGGGCGCAAAGCCCGGCAACATCGGCTTCAAGCTGCCCGCTATGGGGAAAGAACAGCTGTTCAAAACCGTGATGGCGGACGGCGTTCTGCCCCGCAAGACCTTCTCCATGGGCCATGCGCAGGATAAGCGCTATTATGTGGAGGCCCGGGCAATTAAATAAACCAACGAAAATCTGCATCTTGAGGAAAAGTTATGCTGACATTTAATCACTTTAACTATAATGTGTCCGATCTGGACAAGTCTTTGGCCTTTTACAAGGAAGCCTTGGGGCTGACCCCCGTGGGGGAGCGCAAGGAGGCCGATGACGGCAGCTTTATCATCGTCTATCTGGGAGACGGGAAAACCGACTTTCGGCTGGAACTGACTTGGCTTAAGGATCATCCCCAGAAGTATGATCTTGGCGAATGCGAGTTCCATCTGGCCCTAAAGGCCGAGGATTACGAGGCGGAACATTCCCGTCATGAAAAGATGGGCTGTATCTGCTTTGAAAACGAAAAGATGGGGATTTACTTCATCACAGACCCGGATGGGTATTGGATCGAAGTCATTCCCACCCGGTAAAAACGCAGGACCGCCGCGAAGCACTTACTTCGCGGCGGTTTGTGCGTTGCTGGATTTTGAACAGAAAGAAAGCCGGACCCTTCAGTCAAAAGGCTGAAGGGTCCGCTTGCTGTTTATGAACTGGTTCTGCTTAGAACGCGGGGACGACGGCGCCGTTATACGTGGAAGTGATGAACTCGCGGGCAGTCTCGGACTGAAGCGCGGCCACCAGCGCCACGATGGCGGGATCGTTCTCGTGGCCTTCCTTCACGGCGATGATGTTCACATAGGGAGAGTTGGAGTCTTCGATGGCCAGAGCGTCCTCCACGGGGTTGAAGCCGGCCTGAAGCGCATAGTTGCAGTTGATGACGGACAGATCGACTTCCTCAACGGTGTTGGGGATCATGGCAGCTTCCAGTTCCTTGAACTGCAGATTCTTGGAATTTTCCGCAATGTCGTTGGGAGTGGACTCCAGATTGCTGCTGTCCTTCAGCTTGATGAGCCCCTGAGCCTCCAACAGCAGCAGCGCGCGGCCCTCGTTGGTGGCGTCGTTGGGAATGGCAATGGTGGCGCCGTCGGGCAGGTCTGCCAGCGCGGTGGTCTTGCCGGCGTAAACGCCCATCGGCTCGATGTGAATGCCGCCGGCGCTCACCAGATGCGTGCCGTTTTCAGCGTTGAAATTATCCAGATACGGCTGATGCTGGAAGTAGTTGGCGTCTTCGTCGCCCTCTTCCACAGCGGTGTTGGGAACCACATAGTCGCCGTATTCGGTGATCTGGAGATCAATACCCTGTTCGGCCAAAACGCCCTTCACGGCATTGAGAATCTCCGCATGAGGCGTGGGGGAGGCGGCGACCTTCAGCGTCACAGTCTCGGACGGGGTGGAAGCGGCGGCGGAGCCGGATACGGAACCGGCAGAGCCGGAGGCGGCGGGAGCGGAAGAGCCGCAAGCAGCCAAAGAAGCGGTCAGGCCAAGAGCCAGCGCCAGAGCAAATAATTTCTTATTCATCATATTTTCCTCCAATAAAAATCACTGTAAAATATTAAAATGTTCGATTATATTTCAATGGCCGCGTTCTCAGCCGTCGCGCGCCGGCCGGAATCCATGGTCAATAAAATAACTGCGCATGTATGATGCGTGTTTTGAGCTACTCAGAGGCGGAAAGACGGCTGCGTTTCTCCGGTGATGGGGGAACAGGTTGTGAATGCCCTTATTTCAGGCGCTTGTCGATCTTTGCGGACAGCCAACTGAAAACCGATTGAATGACCTGCACCAGAATGATAATCAGGATCACGGTGACCAGCATCATGGACGGTGTGCGGCGCTGATAACCGTACCGAATGGCGAGGTCGCCCAGACCGCCCGCGCCCACCGCGCCGGCAATGGCGGTGTACGCCAAAATCGTAATGATGGAGATGGAGCCACCCAGCAGCAGAGAGGGCTTTGCCTCCGGCAGATAGACCTTCCAGATGATCTGAAGGGGAGAGGCGCCCATGGCCTGCGCCGCCTCCACCACGCCCGCGTCCACCTCTGCCATAGAGGTTTCCACCATGCGGGCGATAAACGGAGCGGCGGAGATCACCAACGGGACGATTGCGCCCCGAATGCCGATCTTAGTGCCGACAATCAGCTTTGTGAAATCCATGATGGCAACCATCAGGATGATGAAGGGGAGGGATCGGCCCACATTGATGATCCAGCCCAAAATTCGGTTGAGCCATTTGTGTGGGCAGATGCCATGTGGCTGCGTAATGCTGAGAAGAACGCCAAGAGGCAGTCCAAGCACATAGGCGAAGACGGTGGAGATCACGGTCATCACCAGCGTATCCTGCGTTCCCTGAATCAAAAGGGAGCCGTATTGCGCCCAAAATCCAGATGTGAAAACTTCAGTCATAATATTCGGCCTCCTCTCTCTCATAAGTGACTTGCTGGCTTTTCAAAAACGCCAGCATTTTCTGCGTCAAAACCTGATCCTTGGGCAGCTCCAGCAGCATCTGTCCGTGGGCTTTGCCGTCAATGTCCTTGGTGTCGGCATACCAGATGTTCACCGGCGCGCCGGAGGCCAGCACCATGCCCGAGACGATGGGCTGGTCGGAGGTGCTGCCGTCAAAGGTAATGCGGTACAGCGGGCCATGAATAGCGCTCTTCTCGGAAATCGCGCCCTTGGGGGTGATAAGCTGCCGTGCCGCCGCCGTCTGCGGATGATGGAACACATCCGCCACCGCGCCCTGTTCCACAATGTGGCTGTCGGCAATGATAGCCACCCGGTCGCAGATCTGCTCCACGACCTTCATCTCGTGGGTGATGACCACCACGGTCACGCCCAGCTTTTCGTTCAGCTCCTTTAAAAGGGCCAGAATGGATTGGGTGGTGGTGGGGTCCAGCGCGGAGGTTGCTTCGTCGCACAGGATTACCTTCGGGTCCGTCACCAGTGTCCGGGCGATGGCCACCCGCTGTTTCTGTCCGCCGGAAAGCTGAGTGGGATAGGCGTTTTCCCGGTCTTCCAACCCCACCAGTTCCAAAAAGGGACGGGCTTTTTTCCGGGCCTCGCTCCGGCTCATGCCGCCAAGCTCCAGCGGAAAGCACACATTGTCCAGCGCAGTGCGCTGCATCAGCAGGTTAAATCCCTGAAAGATCATGCCGATGGATTGACGGGCCTTTCGCAGGTTCCGATCCGCCAGCCCCGTCAGCTCCGCACCGTTCACCCGGACAACGCCGGAGGTGGGCCGCTCCAGCAGGTTCATGCACCGCACCAGCGTGGATTTTCCCGCGCCGGAAAGACCAATGATTCCGAAGATCTCGCCGCTTTCAATATTCAGACTCACATCGTCCAGAGCCGTGACCGCGTTGGCCCCGGGAAAGGTCTTGGTCAAGTGCTCAATTTCGATCATGGACACAGCAAAAATGCTCCTTTTCAAATTAATTGGGCAATAAAAAACGCCCCTGATGCAACTGCATCAAGGACGAACGTAAAAACGCCGTGGTACCACCTTGGTTCGCACACTTCCTCACGGAAGCGGCCTTTAAGAGTGCAAACACACTCCTGCGCTTTGACGGGCGCTCCCGTCGTGACCTGCGCTTACGCGGTCGGCCACGCAACTCCGGAACCATGTTCGGCAAACCCTTCCGTACCTCTTCCCACCAACCGAGGCTCTCTGTGACGTATCTGTCTGCTTACTCTTTCCTTCATCGTCTTTGCGGTATTTACTTGTTATGTTAGAGTTTACGCAAGTTTTCCCGATTTGTCAACAGGGAAAACAACTTATAAAACACATGAATTTTGAAAATGAAACTGTGCATAATGACGGAAACTGTCAACGGACAAGGATAACAGAAAATGAAATTGGGGAATCGGATTGCAAATTTAGGGCAGAACTGTTATAGTACATGATTGATGTGATAGATGGCAAATTGCCGGTATCAAAACGGAGGCGGACCGCGTGCGGAAACAGGACCCGAATTTCATCATGCGATGCCTGCGGGACTTCCTCTGCGGCGTTTTGATCGGCGCAGGCGCAATTTTGCCCGGTGTGTCCGGAGGCGTGCTGGCGGTGGTATTCGACTTATATCGTCCGTTTATGGAGGTGCTGACTCATCCGAAAAAGGCCCTTCCGAAATATTGGCGATTTTTTCCCGCTTTGGCTTTAGGGTGGACGATTGGATTCATGGGCTTTGCCAAAGGAATTGCGGCGGCACTGAACGTGTCCGCGGCGGTGACCACGTGGGCGTTTATCGGCTTGATCGTGGGGACGGTTCCCTCTCTTTTTCGCGAGGCGGGAAAGGAAGGGCGCGGCCGTTCCGCTTGGGTCAGCCTGTTTTTCTGTGCAGGAATCATTTTTGCGGGGCTGTTCTATGTGGGCCGCGTCCTCTCGGTTCATCTGGAGCCGGGGTTTTGGTCATTCTCTCTCAGCGGAGCGCTGTTTGGTCTTGGCATTGTGGTGCCGGGGCTGGCCACATCCTCGGTGCTGATGGCGCTGGACCTGTACCAGCCCATTATGCAGGGATTGTCCACACTGGACCTCTCCGTCCTGCTCTCGCTGCTTCTGGGCATGGCGCTGACGGTTTTACTGCTGGCAAGGCTTGTAAACTGGGTGTTTCAAAAACACTATTCCATTGCGTTTCATGGAATTCTGGGCGTTGTAATTGCATCTACGCTGGTGATTATCCCCACGGAGTACACGGGGGCGGGAGAGGTTGTTCTCTCAGGAGTGTGCGCGGTCATTGGATTTATGCTCGCGTTTTTTCTCAGCCGATTGAATCGGCGGACGCAAGGCTCGTGAGCTTTGAAAATAGAATTAAGACAATACCGTACAAAGAACGCCTTATGGCTTTGCACACAGCTTGTTTGCATATTTTTCGCCATTTTGCACAGGGGTTTTTTGCCATACGCCAGTATGACGGCAAAATCCCGATACAATCTGACGAAAAATCTGACTGCGCAATCTCTGTGCGGTGTTGTCTTGAATGAAAAAAGCGTCCCCGTCGGTATGACCCGACGGGGACGCTCTGCTGTTTCCCAACGGCCTGCTTCTGAAGGGAGGTCCGTTGTCGTAATTTTCAAATGCCCTATGCCTCTAGAATCAGATCACAGCGGCTGCGAATATTCAATACGTCAAAATAGGAATTTTCCAGCGGAATCCAAAGAACAAAAAACTTTGTCTGGAGATCCGGGGTATTTCGTTTTTTGATACGGCTGTGCTGCAATTCGGGCGAGACGGAGAAAAATGCGGAAAGATCATAAGCCGGAGCCAGCTCCGGGCGCATACAGTATGCGCCCTCCACGATGTTCAGTGCCTTGGGGACAATGGTTTCCGGGTCTTGAATCGTTTGGGTGTGGCAGTTATAGCGGCGATACAGAATGGATTCGCCTCGCGTCAGGGGCGACAGAACCTCGTCTCGGAATCGCTCCCAGTCCACATTGCCGCCCGGCTCCATCAGACGGGCCTTTGTCCGCTGCTCCGGGCGGAGAAAGAAATCATCCATGTGGAAGACACTGCAATTGTATATTTGTTCGAGCATTGCCGCCGCTGTGGTTTTTCCCGCGGCACTGCCGCCCTCCAGCGCCACGATGACCCGGGACTTTTCCGCCATCAGACGGTCAATCTCGGTCAATAGTGGCAGCAGATGGGCGTATTCCCGCCGCACGACGCGATAGGCTGGGGCGTAAGCACGCTGGAATTCCTCGGAGTGGTGGCAGGCGGGATATCCGGCTTCCCGCCAGCGCGTCACGGCCTGCGCCGTCTCGACGGGAGAAAAGGGGAGCTTTTCGTTTTCCACCAGTGCCAACAGACAAGCAAGGCGTTCCGTCAGCGCGGCTTCGCCCCCATCGCTTGGCTTCGCGGCGGAGAGGGCAAACAGCCGAAACAGGGTTTCCGGGCGCAGCGCAGTGTCTTGCAGCATTTTAAGGTGGACGCGGCAGTAATCGCCATCCAGCGGCTCCACCGCCGGGCCGGTCAGCGCCGGGAGAGGGGCGGCGGCCTCTTCCCGAAGAAATTGCAGTCCTGCCGTTTCATCCGACAGGAAATGCCCACAGCCAAACGCACTCTGGTGCAGGGCCTTTAACAAATCCTGCGGACGGAGGGCCGGATAGCGGGTACACTGGTCCAGCAGAAATTCGCTGGTGCCGTGGAGATCTGTCATCAAATAGCCTCCCTTGATCAGCGGCATGAGCCGCGACCGGTATGTGCGGCAGCTTTTTTTGGTTACTTGCTCCCAGCCTTGCGGACGGCTTTTTCAATCAAGGCCTGTCCATCGGGAGAGCGGAGCACGTCCAGTACGGTGGTGCGCAGAGCCTCCTGAAATTTTTTGCTGTTCAAAAAAGCGTCAAACATCGTGCCATCTTCACTGACAGCCGCCTTTTTTGCCGGGCGGACAGCTGCGGGTGCGGGGGCCGGGGTCGGCTCGTCCATAAACGCGCCATCCATCCAGTCCGACATTTGTGTGCGGTCGTTGCTCTCACCCCGCAGATAAAAGGCGGAGACGCCGAAGAAAGATGCCAGCTTTTGCTGCTGGTCCTGCGTGGGCGTTTGGCGGCCGGTTTCAAATTTTTCAACAGCCGTCCGGGGAAGGCCCAAAGCGGCGGAAAGCGCCGGACCGCTGACGCCGCGCTCGGCGCGGAGCTGTTGGATACGCTGTGCCATTGTAATCATGGAATTGCCTCCTGTTAGTCAGCAAGATGCGGCCTTGCCGGAGCGGCAGCGCCGAAATCATCATGCGCCATGTTTTCCTGTTGTATTTATTTTATCACTTTTGTCAGGCTATGACAATAAGTTTGCCAAATTTGCCCACTCGACATACGCAACTCAGGCCAAAAACCCGGACGCTCTTTGTGAAAAGCGTCCGGGTGCGGCATTCTGAAAGCTGCGCATTAGGGGGCAGGGGCATACGGCCCTCAAACGCCCGTTACCAGCACAGATACTCCTTCGGAAAGTGGATCATGGCCCACGAGGTGAAAAAGACACCCAGCGCCAGTATGACGATCACAAAGCACAGGAGCATTCCCAGCCAGTCGTATTTGATGCGCCCGCCCTTCCGGGTGGAGAGCAGAACCTCAATCCCCAGCAGAATCAGCACGGCGGGGGAGAGCTTCATTAGAAGCTGAAAATCCAGAGAGGGGAAAAACAGGGCGGATGTCATGGTGAGACCCGCAATCACCAGCACGATGCCGAAGGTAAACGTCCCGACCCGCCGCTCCCTGACGGAGGCGGCTTTTGGTGCGGCAGGGGGAGGAGACTCCTGTTCGTCGGTGCAGACGCGGGATGCTTCATTGTCCGTCATGATCGGAGCCCTCCTTTTCCGAAGCCGCGGAGTTTGCGGAGGAAGTATCCGCGCCGCCCAAAACACTGTCCACTACTTTGCGGAACTCCGGCGCACCGTCCGGCGCCGCCCCAGTGGAAGCGGAACCGGAGGACGGCGGTGTGAAGCCGTTGAAGTCGTCTTCACGCTGCTGCTTTGGGCCGCGAATAAACCAAACGCCCAGAGCAATCACCAGCAGGAAGATGACCAGCCGGGGCAGCTGATAGCTGGCGAGCCAGTAAAAGTCATAGCCGAAGATGTTGGAAAGAAAGTCGGAGAAGTAGTGTGCCGCGGCCTGCCACAGGCCGTACAGTCCCAAAAGCACCAGCGCCCAGCCAATCAGGCTGTGCCGCTTGTCCAGCAGACGGCATAGCTGCTCCTTGTCCACGCCGGACAGACCGAAAAGATAAGCATCCGGCTCCTCCGTCCCGTTTTCCAGAGCGCGGCGGAGGTTATAGGTATCAAAAAAGGCATACAGCCACAGCACTGGCAGCGCCAGCGCCAGTTGGCCAAAATAGAGCCATGCGGCAACGCCGGTAATGAGGGCGAATGCGGACATCAGGGATACGCCCCGCTTCATATACCCTTGGTACATTTGGCCGCAGCCGGGAATGCAGGCGGAGAGGAACAGCAGAAACGGATTTTTACGGGTCATGACGAAAGCCCTCCTTGAGATTGGGATGAATCGGTTTGGGTTGCGGAGTCGCCGCCGAAGTCAAACAGATGGTTAAAGCGGTTCAATCCGCTGTTCACATATCGGTCCAGCTGTTCGATCCTCTCGGAAAAATTACTTTGCCGCAGGCTGTGCTGGGAAGTGTTTGACAGCGCGGCGGAGCCGGTCACAAGACCGCTGAAAATGTTAAAGCTCCACAAGGTTGCCACGATTAAAATGGCGGCTGCCGCCGTGGCATATCGGCTGGTGAGAACCCGGACGGCCCTCAGGCGGATGCGCTTCCAGACAGTGTCCTGACAGGAATGCTCCGGCGTCAGCAGCGCTTCTTCCGGTAAAAATGCCATGGAGCGCATTAAGCACTCGTCGCAAAAGTCCAGATGCTCCGCAATCTCCAACCGCTGAAGCTCGGAGAGCGCGCCGCCGCCGGAGAAGTGTTTCAGGGCATCGTCCGTCAGATGCCCGCGATGATCAAACAGTTCCATGGGACGACCTCCTGTTCCACTGTTCTTGAATTTGCAGCTTTCCCCGGGAAATCTGTGTGCGGACGGTCTTCACCGGCCGCTCCAGCCGCAGAGCGGTTTCCTCCGGTGTGCATTCCTTTAAAAAATGGAGAATGCAGACCTGCCGATAAGGTTCCCGAAGGTTTTGGATGATTTCTGTGATAGCCGCCGTCTCGCTGCGGGAGACGGCCAAGTCCTCCGCAGGCGGCGACAGGCCGGGGGGAATGGCATCGTCACCGGGGAGCAGAGTGTGGCGGGAATAGGCGCTTTGCAGGTGATCCTTTGCCTTGTTGGCGGCAATCCGCGCCAGCCACTGCCTTTCAAAGCCCGCCGGACAGCTGTCCCGGTGGGTGTAGGCGGCAAGGAATGCCTCCTGCGTCAGGTCTTCTGCTGTGGCTTCGTCCTGCACCAGCCGGTAACAGACCGTGTAGACCAGCCGCTCGTAATTTGCCACCAGCGCGGTGAACTCCTGATTTGTCATGATACTCACACCGGTGGACACCTCCCTTGCGTCTGTCTATCAAACGATGCAGCAAAGCAAAATGCTTCAGCTTTTTTAAAAACAACGTAAATATTTAAAACGTGATACCATAGATGCTTGTGCCGTTATAATACCACAGCGTTCTCCAGTGCGCCAGATTGACGGAGGCGGGCCGGGGTGGTAGACTAAAAAAACAGGCGGATGAGGCCGTCGTTTTGCTTTCAAATTTCAATATGGATGAATTCAGCGGAGTCGCTTGACGGTAAAGCGGTGAGTTGATACACTAAGGCACATCAAAGAAATGAAAGGCGCGTATCCGCGCGGAAGGGATTCAAGCCATGCAGGAAATGCGGAGAAAAGACCGTCAGGTGACGGACAGGGCGGAAATCTACAAGGTTCTGGACGAATGCGGCGTGTGCCGTGTGGGCTTTTGCGACGAGGGGCAGGTTTATATTGTTCCCCTGAATTTCGGTTATGAGGAAAAGGACGGCAAGCTGATCTTTTATTTCCACTCCGCCGCGCAGGGACGCAAGGTGGAGCTGTTCCGCAAGGGCGGTAGCGTGGGGTTTGAACTGGACTGCGCTCACCGGCTGGTGCGGGCGGAGACGGCTTGCGGCTATACGGAGCTTTACAAGAGCGTTATCGGCACGGGGCGGACTTATGAGGTTCCGGCGCAGGAACGTCTCGCGGCCATGAAGACGGTGATGGCCTACTACACCGACGCGGACCTTCCCTACGACCCCGCCGTTCTGGAGCGGGTGCGGCTGTTCGCGCTGGAAGTGGAAGAGCTGACATGCAAGGAGCACATTTGATGGAGACACTCATCCCACAAGTGGAAGTCGCGCCGCTGGAGGGCATCACCACTTGGATGTTCCGCCAGACACACAGCCGGATGTTCGGCGGAGCCGACCGGTATTTTACGCCCTTTTTCTCGCCCACGTCGGACCGTATTTTGACTGCGAAAGAACTGCGCGATCTGTCCCCAGAGCACAACGCAGGGGTTCCCACCGTGCCGCAGGTGATGACGAAGCGGGCGGAGGACTTCCTCTGGGCGGCGGAACAGGCGCGGGAACTGGGCTTTGACGAGGTGAATCTGAATCTGGGATGTCCCTCCGGCACCGTCACCGCGAAAGGGAAGGGCGCGGGATTTTTACTCCACCCCGACGAGTTGGACGCCTTTTTCGATGCGGTATTCCAAAAAGTCTGCCTCCCGGTGTCGGTAAAGACCCGAATCGGTTACAACGACGGGGCGGAGTTTACCCGTCTGCTGAAGATTTTCAACCGCTATCCCATCCGGGAGTTGATTGTCCATCCGCGCCTGCGGGGGGAGTTCTACAAAGGTCCTGTGCATCTGGATGTGTTTGCCGACGCATTGCAGGCAAGCCGCGCCCCCGTGACCTACAACGGGGATTTGGTAAGCATTGCGGATTTTCATGGGTTTACGGAAAAATTCCCAACGGTGGACACGGTGATGATCGGCAGGGGCGTGATCGCGGACCCGGCCCTTCTGCGAAAGCTGCGGGGCGGCCCGCCCGCCGGACGGGAGGAGCTGAAAACCTATACCCAGACGTTGTATCAGGGTTATCGGGAGGCTTATGGCTATCCCGGAACGGCGGCCCAGCGGATGAAGGAGCTTTGGTTCTATCTCATCAATCTTTTTGACGATGGGGAGAAGTACGCGAAAAAGATGCGCCGGGTGGGAAACGCGGCGGAATACGAGCATCTGGAAGCGGGCATTTTCCGGGACTTGGACCTTTTGACCGAGGCGCGCAAGCCGCTGGACGGCACTGGGAAAACCGCGCTGTGAGCGCTCTAAATAGGAACTCAAAGCCGTATTTTTTTCCGTGGACAGGGCAGACTGCCTCTGAGGTGATGGAAATGGAATCTAGCGAGCTGCCACTGGGCATGGGCATGGCTCTGGCGCAGAACATCTCCGCCATGGAGCGGTTTGCGTCTATGTCGGAGGCGGAGAAACAAGCTGTGATCGACGGGGCCCATGGAGTTCAGTCCAAGGCGGAGATGCAGGCATATTTGCAAAGGACGCTTGGCGCACAGTAAAACGAAAAAACTCTCCCGCGCGGTTGAAAATAAACCGCGCGGGGGAGCTTTTTATAGGTAAACGTATAAAAATAATGTAAAGTAAAATTACTTTATATGTACTGGAATTTCAGAATAACTGAGCATCAGATAAAGCGCGATCGAAAGGAATCCGCATCCCGTGCAGCCAAAAAAGCGGCTTAATGTCCGCAGCCGTCGCAGTGGTTGCAGCAACCGTCACAGCTGCCGCAGCATCCCTTATGCCTTCTGCAGGAATGGATTGCCGCGATGAGCCAGATTGCAAGCCCCGCTAAAATTAAAACTTCCAACAAAAGAATCCCTCCTCAAAACAGCAGTGCTAGGTGGTAGATTACAAACGCCACGACCCATGCAATCACACATTGTCCCGCCGCAACACCGGCGGCCTTCCACCCGGAGCCCAACTCTCGCCGGACGGCGGAAATTGCGGCAATACAAGGTGTATAAAGCAGTGTAAAGGATAAGAAGCTGACAGCCGTAACTGGGGTAAATAGTCCACTCAGAGCTGCGGTCACATTCCCGGCCGCGCCAGTGAGAACGCCCAGCGTGGACACCACGGACTCTTTGGCAATGAAGCCGGTGACCAGAGCCGTGGATACCCGCCAATCTCCAAATCCCAGCGGGGCGAACAGAGGCGCTGCCACCGCGCCCACCAGCGCCAAAAGGCTGTCTGCGCTGTCCTCCACCAAATTCAGCCGCGCGTCAAAGGTCTGGAGGAACCAGACAATGATGGTGGCAATGAAAATAACGGTGAATGCCCGGGTCAGAAAGTCCTTCGCCTTGTCCCAGCAAAGGTGCACCACGCTCTTGAAAGAGGGAAAGCGATAGTTCGGCAGTTCCATAACAAAAGGAATCGGGTTCCCCCGGTAAACGGTGCGTCCCATGATCTTTGCTGCCAGAATCCCAACCAGAATGCCCAGCAGGTATAGGGAAAACATCACAAGCCCGCCTTTTCCCGGGAAAAACGCGGCGGCAAACACGCTGTAAATCGGAATTTTCGCGGAGCAGCTCATAAAGGGGGTCAGTAAAATCGTCATTTTCCGATCCCGCTCAGAGGCCAGAGTCCGGGTGGACATAATGGCGGGGACGGAACATCCAAACCCAATCAGCATGGGCACAATGCTCCGGCCCGAAAGCCCAATCTTTCGCAGCAGCTGATCCATGACAAAGGCCACCCGGGCCATGTAACCGGTGTCCTCCAATATAGAGAGGAAGAAGAACAGCACCACAATGATGGGCAGGAAGGAGAGCACACTGCCAACGCCTGCGAACACACCGTCAATCACCAGAGAGTGAACCACCGGGTTCAAACCGTAGTCGGTCAGCGCCTCGTCCACCAAAACGGTCAGCGAGTCGATTCCCAGCGCCAAAAGGTCGGAGAGAAAGGCGCCGATCACGTTAAAAGTCAGATAAAAGATGGCCAGCATAACGCCGAAAAAGATGGGTAGCGCCCAAATGCGGTGGGTGACCACCCGGTCAATCCGTTCGCTTCGGCTCCGCTCCTTGGACTGCTGGCATTTCACCACCGTGTCCCGGCACACTCGCTCGATGAAGTCGTACCGCATGTCGGCCAGAGCCGCGTTGCGATCCATGCCGTGCTCCGTCTCCATCTCCTTCACGCTGTGCTCAATCAGCTCCAGCTCGTTTTGATCCAGTTCCAGTCCTGCCGCAAAATCCGGGTCGCCCTCAATCAACTTCATAGCGGCAAATCGGACGGGGATGCGGGCGGCCTGCGCGTGGTCCTCGATCTGATGGGCCACCGCATGGATGCAGCGGTGGACAGGACCGGGGGAACAGAAATCCTTTACAGCGGGAAGCGTCCTGCTTTTGGCAGTCTGCACCGCCGCCTTCACCAGTTCTCCAACGCCCTCGTTTTTTACGGCGGAGATGGGAACCACCGGGATGCCCAATGCCCGCGACATGCCTGCCACGTCAATGGTTCCACCATTTTTTCGCACCTCGTCCATCATGTTCAGCGCCAGCACCATGGGAATTTGCATTTCCATTAGCTGAAGCGTCAGATACAGGTTTCGCTCGATGTTGGACGCGTCCACAATGTTGATGATCCCGTCGGGCCGCTCATTTAAAATGAAGTCCCGCGTAACGACCTCCTCCGGCGTGTAAGGCCGGATGGAATAAATGCCCGGAAGATCCACCACTGTGCAGTCCTTCTCGCCCCGAATCACGCCGGACTTTCGATCCACCGTTACGCCGGGGAAGTTGCCCACATGCTGATTGGAGCCGGTGAGCTGGTTGAACAGCGTGGTCTTGCCGCAGTTTTGGTTTCCCGCCAATGCAAAAATCATGGTCGGACCTCCACTTCGATGTTTCGGGCATCCTCTTTGCGCAAAGACAGGGAGTATCCCCGCACATGCAATTCCAGCGGGTCCCCCAGAGGCGCAATCTTTTCCACCCGTACGGCGGTCTTTGGAATCAGGCCCATGTCAAGCAGACGGCAGCGCAGCGCGCCCTGTCCGCCGACGGCGGTAATCACGGCCTCCCGGCCGATTAGTAAGCTGTCCAGTTTCATCGGTACGACTCCCCCTCAAAAAGTTAGCAGGTTCTAACTTATACAGTTAGTCTAGCATAACGGCGTCGCTATGTCAAATACCGGCTATGCAAAGTTCAGAGAATCCTAGTGGCAAAATTTGTTCAAAATATCGAAAAAGGACGACTGCTAAAAAAAGCGTGCGGGCGGAGACTGAAAAGTCCCCGTCCACACGCTGCGGATCCATAATTGTTTGATGTAGAAAAGTCTTTTAGAAAGCTGGGCAGAAGCGGGAAAATCCAATTTCTGAAGCGCTGCCCCGCATGAGGAGCGGACGCTTAAAACGCTCCCGTGGGCGAGCCGCTTCACAGCCCCGCTTTTTTCAGGCTGCACAAACCCGCGCCGATAGCGGTTGCAAAGGTAGCGTTTTCGGGAATGATATAGTGGATGCCATAGAGCTTTTCAAAAACCTGAAAAGTGGGGGCGACCTGATCCAGCGTAGTCATGGAGCCGGTGAGAATCACCGTTTTCGTGCCGCACAGCCGGGAGGCCAGCACTGTCATGGTGCCGATGGCTTGAAGCACCAGGTTCACGGCCCCGGCCGCTAAATCTGCGGAGGATGCGTCTTCCGCCAAATTGCCGAAGTTGGCGGCGGTCATCTCCGGGTTCAGGGTCTTGGCAGGTCCGGTGGTGATGTCCGCGATGGTCAGGTCCACCTGCTTCAAATCCCCGCTGCAGGCCAGCTTCTTGATCTGGCCGAACCGCTCCATGCCGACCAGCTTGTGGCACAAGCCGCCCAGCGTGCCGCCGCCGATGCCGCTGCCGCAAAGATGCTCCACCTTGCCGTCTCTGGCCCAGAGAAAGGCGGTGCCGGTCCCCATGGTCACCACCACGCCCTCTGACTGGTCTGACAGGGCCAGCGCGCCGGTGCCGCTGGCGGTAAACTCGTCCACCCGGCAGGTGGGCAGCCCATAGATGTCGCCTTCCACATAGGCTGCGCCCACGCCGGTGAGCACCACCCGCTGCACGTCGCCCAGCGACAGCTTGTTGCTGGCCAGATAGTTGCCCAGCGCCCCATACAGGGACGTGAGCTGATCCTCCGCCCGGACGCGGAGCATAGCGCCCGGCGCTCCCTGTCCGTCCAGCCCCACGATCTTTGTGGTGGAGCCGCCGATGTCAATCCCTAAAATCATGCCCATGGTATTCAGGCCCTTTCGCTGCCGCGGGCGAGGCCGAACTGGCCGGGCGTCCGCTGAGATATAAGAGTATGGTATGTATCATAGGGGAGGAGAAGTGGATTGTCAATCGAAAATTGCCAAATGTTTGACAGAAAACAGACAGAGCGTTGATTTTCCTGAAAAAGAGCGCTATAATTAATGCAATTACCTCCGTCGAGAGCGGAGTACATTTTTGAGGTGCGATATGAGCGTCCGCGAGAAACTTAATATGTCCATGCTGTGCGATTTCTACGAACTGACCATGGGAAACGGTTATCTCCAGGCGGGGTTGAAAGACCGCATGACCTATTTCGACGTGTTTTTCCGGGATGTGCCGGATAAGGGCGGTTTCGCTCTGGCTGCCGGACTGGATCAGATCATAGAATATATTGAAGATCTGCATTTTTCAGAAGAGGATATTGCCTACCTCCGGGGACGGAATCTGTTTTCCGAGGAATTTCTGGATTATCTGAAAAACTTCAAATTCACCGGCGACCTGTACGCCGTCCCGGAGGGAACACCGATTTTTCCGCGGGAACCCATTGTGACCGTCCGCGCCCCAGCCATTCAGGCCCAAATCATTGAAACGTTTTTGCTGCTGGCCGTGAACCACCAGAGCCTGATCGCCACCAAGGCAAACCGCATCGTCCGTGCTGCCCGAGGCCGCACGGTGCTGGAATTCGGGTCCCGCCGGGCGCAGGGAACAGACGGCGCCATTACCGGCGCACGGGCTGCGTATATCGCCGGGTGCAAGGGAACAGCCTGCACCATCTCCGACCAGCTGTACGGTGTTCCCGCAGGGGGAACCATGGCCCACGCGTGGGTCCAGATGTTTGACAGCCAGTATGAGGCGTTTAAGACCTATTGCCAGCTCTATCCCACCAACGCAACGCTTTTGGTGGACACCTATAATACCCTTAAGTCCGGCGTGCCGGACGCCATCCGCGCCTTTAACGAGGTGCTGCGGCCCATGGGCATCCAAAAGTGCGGCATCCGTCTGGACTCCGGCGATATGGCGTATCTGACGCGGGAGGCCCGCAAGATGCTGGACGACGCGGGCTGGCCCGGCTGCGAGATTTCCGTGTCCAACGCGCTGGACGAGTATCTGATTCAGGACTTGCTGCTTCAGGGTGCGCAGATTGACGCGTTCGGCGTGGGCGAGCGGATGATTACCGCCCGCAGCGAGCCGGTATTCGGCGGAGTGTACAAGCTGGCAGCCGTTGAGGACAATCAGGGGAACATCATCCCCAAGATCAAGGTCAGCGAAAACGTGAGCAAGATCACCATTCCCCATTTTAAAAAGACCTACCGCATTTTTGACCGGGCCACCGGCAAGGCTGAAGCGGACTATATCTGTCTCCACGACGAGGAACTGGACGAGACGAAGCCGCTGGAGTTGTTTGATCCCAGCGCCACATGGAAGAGGAAGACCCTGACGAATTTTACCGCGCGGGTTTTGCAGGTGCCGGTGTATCTTGGCGGCAAGCTGGTTTATCAGCAGCCAAAGCTCAAGGACATTCAGGCCTACTGCGCCCAGCAGGTGGATACCCTTTGGGATGAGGTGAAGCGGTTCGACTATCCCCATAAATATTATATCGACCTGTCCCAAAAGCTGTGGGACATCAAGCAGGAGCTGCTGAACCAGAGAAAGTAAGCATCAAAATGCGGGCCGCATGGTGGCCGCGCCACGGATGAGAGGAGAGACTATGCGTCAGGCGAGAGACAGGCAGACCCGGGACCAACGAATTGAGCGGCGGATTTCTGCCGCGTCCAGCATCGCCATGTGCGTGCTGACGGTGCTGGCCCAAATCGTCGTGACGCTGCTCCTCACCCGCCTGCTGAGGCAATATGCCAATATTGCCTATGCCGCCTTGGAGCTGCTGGGCATCGTCATGGCTATCAACGTGTTTCTTCGCTCAGGCAGTCCCAGCTATAAGCTCAGCTGGATGTGTTTGCTGCTGGTGCTTCCGGTGTCAGGTATGCTGCTGTTTCTTCTCTGGGGCGGTACGCATCAGGCCAAGACGCTGAGTTTGAAACGGGTTCCCCCTCCTGCTGAACGGGAGAGTGCCCGCCGGGAAAGCGAGTCCAACGTGGCGCGCCTTACCAAACAGGACGCAGCCATGGGCCGCGTGGCGGCCTATCTTCAAAAGCGGGATTTTCTCCTGTATAAAAACACCTCCGCCAAGTATTTTGGAGACGGAATGGCGTTTTTTGACGATTTAATTAACCACATTCAAAAGGCCGAGACGTATGTTTTCCTGGAGTATTTTATCATCGCCGAGGGGAAAATCTGGGATCGGATTTTTGCGGCGCTGAAAGAGCGGGCCGCCGCGGGCGTGGAGATCCACATTATTTTTGACGACTTTGGAAATCTCACCCGATTTTCCGATAGCGCGCTTCAGGCGCTTCAAGACGCGGGAATCGAGGTGCAGGTCTTTAACCCGGTTCACCGCTATGTCAACCGCATTTACTTTAACTACCGGGACCACCGAAAGGTCGCCGTGATCGACGGCTACTGTGCCTATACCGGCGGCATCAATCTGGCTGACGAGTACGCGAATTTGTTTGAGCGGTTCGGCCGGTGGAAGGACTCCACTGTCCGCATCGAGGGAGACGGCGCGTGGGGCCTTGCGGCTCAGTTTATCCAGATGTGGGAGATGATCGGCGGGACTCTGCCCAACGAAGACGACTACTACCGCGCCCGGATAGCGGGCCCGGCGGGCGAGGGCTTTTGTCAGGCGTTTATCGACGGGCCGCTGAATAACCCGGACAACCCGATGGAGGACACATTCCTGCAGTTGATTTCCGCGTCCACCCGGTTCCTTTACATCACAACGCCGTATTACGCGGTGGAAGAAGCGATGCAGCTGGCTCTGTGCATCGCGGCGGATTCCGGCGTGGATGTTCGGCTGATGGTGCCTGCGATTCCGGATAAGCGGTACGCCTATATGGTGGCGGAGACTTATTGGGGAGAGCTGTTGAGCCATGGCGTGAAAATCTACAAGTATGCCCCCGGCTTCATCCACGCCAAAAGTATTTTGGTGGACCGGAAAATGGCTTTGGTGGGCAGTACCAACATGGACTATCGGTCTTTCCAGCTCCATTTCGAGTGCGCGGCCATGATGTATGACATGCCGGCGGTGGAAGAATTGCTGGAGGATATGGATGGGATCATGGCGGAGAGCACTCCCTATACCATGGAGGAATGGAAAAAGCGCCCTTGGTATCGGCGTGTGGTTTCGTCGATTTTGAAGTTGGGGGCAATCTGGCTCTAGTGGAGGGGCAAGTTCCATATCTCTCGTTTTGGCCTGCGGCGAAAGCTCGCTCATTTTCAAAATAAATGCGGGCATTTATTTTGAGGAAGATGGGAGATACGGAATGCGTACCCACCTGCGGCGAGGCCGCTGATCCTTGCGGGCGGACTCTCCTTTTTCCGAATAAAACAGGGAACCGGGGCGCGAAAAGACAAAGAGTACGGGGAACGCGAACCCTGCCAAGTGGAAATCGCGCATTAAATTTAAATAAGATTTCTGGAGAACAAAAGATGGCAAGAGAACTAACGCCCTGCGAGGTGGCGGAGCGGAGCATCATTAAAAAGTACCGCAAGACGCTGTGGAACCCCTTTATCGCGGCGGTAAAGCGGTATGAGCTGATTGCGCCGGGAGATAAGATCGCCGTGTGCATTTCCGGCGGAAAGGATTCCGTGCTGCTGGCAAAGCTGATGCAGGAATTGCAGCACCATACAGATCAGCCCTTTGAATTGGTTTTTATGGTGATGGACCCCGGGTACGCGCCCGAAAATCGGCAGCTGCTGGAGGAAAACGCCGCGAAATTGGAGATACCGGTGACGATTTTCAACAGCGATATCTTCGATGTGACGGTGCAGGTGGACAAAAATCCCTGTTATCTCTGCGCGCGGATGCGCCGGGGATTTCTCTATGCCAAGGCGCAGGAACTGGGCTGCAATAAAATTGCGCTGGGCCACCATTTTTCCGACGTGGTGGAGACAACCCTGATGGCCCTGTTGTATGGGGCGCAGATTCAGGCCATGCCGCCCAAGCTCCATAGCAAGAATTTTCCCGGCATGGAGCTGATTCGTCCGCTGTACTGCGTCCATGAGGACGCCGTCATCGCTTGGAAGAATTATAACCAACTGCGGTTTCTCCAGTGTGCCTGCCGCTTTACAGAGGCGCGGGACGCTGCGGAGGATGGCGTGGGACACAGCAAGCGTCAGGAGATGAAATTTCTGCTCCGAGAGATGAAAAAAACGAATCCCAATGTGGAGAAGTCCATTTTTGCCGCGATCCACGGGGTTCAGCTGGATACCATGGTGGGCGTCAAGTTCCGGGGCAGGGAATACTCCTTTTTGGATTACTACGATCAATAAAAAAGAGCCGGACGACAGAGACTTTTGTCCCTGCCGTCCGGCTTCTTTACCCCGCTCCATTGGGTCGGGTTTTAGTTTTCGGAATCCGGATACGGACCAAAATATCCCTCCGGTTGATTTTTGTCATCGAATAGGTGGTTATAGGCCATAATGCGGTAATCGTTATAAAGCTCATCCTCGCTCTGGGAGAGGGCGCTTTCGTCAACGTCGCTGAGCAGCGTGCCGTCCGGGCGGCGGAAGCCGATGGTGGTGTTGACAGGTAGCGCGTCCAGCAGCTTGGTGTGAAGCTGCTCATAGCCGGTCAGCTCGATACCGGCCAGTTCCATGGTCAGCGCGCCCAGCAGGTTAGAGCTGATGGTCAGGCCGTCCTGCTCCGGAATATCGTAGTTGGCCCAGATGAAAAACGGAACCTCATATTGCTGGAAAACCTCCTCCGTGGTGCGGTTGTCCAGTTTTTTTCCGTACAGCTTTTCGTAGAAGTCGTTGCCCAGCGGCGGCTGATGGTCGCCAAAAAAGACGATCATGGTCCGCTCGTCAGAACTCTGATAGTGCTCGATCAGCGTTTTCAAAGCGTTGTCGCTCTCCTTAATAAGGGAGAAATATTGGGCCGCCACGGCGGAAGCGCCTCGGCTGTCGCCTGCCAGCTCCACGCTGCGCTCCAGATTGTTCCAGCCCTGTGCGTAGCCGCTGTGGTTCTGCATGGTGACGTTAAAGGTAAACAGAGGGCCGTTCGTCTCGTCGGTGAGACGATAGAGCTGCTCATAGTCCGACGCATCGCTGATGTAATTGCGAATGTACTGGGGGTCCACCACGTCCTCCTGATACATCTGCCGGTCAAAGCCCATCCAGTCGTAAACGGACGTGCGGTTCCAGCCGGAGGAAAGGTAGGGGTGGAAAGAGACGGTGTGATAGCCCAAATCGTTCATTTGTGAAACTAAGGAGGGCATTCCCTCATAGCAGTACAATTGATAGGCCACAGTGGAGGAGGGCAGAAATGCCAGCGAATCTCCGGTTAGATACTCGAACTCCACGTTGGCGGTTCCGCCGCCGGTGACGGGAGAAACCATCATTCCCTTGACCGTGTTTTCCGTCAGAGAGTGGTAAAAGGGCAGGGGGTCCTCCGTCAACTCCAGATTTGGGAAGCTGGCACCCAGATCCGCAAAGGATTCGTTCATAATGACCAGCAGATTTTCCGGCGGCTCCGCGTCGGTTGCCATTCCGGCGGCAGACCCGTCGGCAATGCGCTGCGCAATATCGGGAGAGTAATCCTCCGGCGCCGAGACAAAGCTATACCGCAGGGCGGTCATAAAATTCAGCAAAAAGCCGTTGGCCTGCGTCTTCCACTGCTGCGCCCAGATTCCCACCGTGGGCAGCAGAGGTGTGCAGAAAAAGGCATATAGAAAGAGAAAAATTGCCGCCCAAGAACCAACTGCGGTGATTTTTTTCAGCTTCTGCCGTCCCTTGGCCTGCTTCGGCGGCAGGGCCAGCAAAAGGAGATAGACCACGAGAATGGCCGTCGCGATCCAGACGTTTTTGTCCGGCGTATAATCATAACTGGCGGCCACGTTTGCGGCAGTGCCCAAGGTCATCAAATCCACGGGGAAAATGATGCGCCCCCGGAACTCCAGAACATAATGATTGGCAAGGCCAAACAGAAAACAGAGCAGCACGGCAACCCGCGCTCCGGCCTTGGGCCGACCCAGCACCATCCGCGCAACCCAGAAGATCAGATAGTACCACAGGGCGGAAAAGAGAAGCTGAGTCGCGTTCAGCGCGGTAAACGGGTCGTTTTCGTTCAAATACTCCACGCATAAGTACGCCACCCATGGCCCCAGTAAAAAGAGAAGCCGTGCAGGGGTGCGGTCATCGTGCAGAACCCGCCGCAGCCACATGCGCAGACGGGAGGCTTTTTTAGGCGGTGCAACGGGAGTCGCGTCGGTGTCCGCCGGTTCGGTCTGAGGAATCAGGATTTCTTTGCTCAAGGGAATTCGCTCCTTTCGGAAAAAGCGATGGCAGGCGACAAGAAGCCGCCTGCCATGCGAATGAAGGTTCTTATCTGTGCAGCAGGGGGGACAGTGGTTTGTAGATCAGGAAGCACAGCGCCACGTCCAAAATCCCCTTTAAAAAGGTGAAGGGCATGTTAAACGTAACCAAACAGTCCAAAAGACCGTTGGCAGAGGGCCGGATGGCCTGATACATCCCCACGATGGTGTCAATGGGCATGAACTTTGCGTAGATAGGATATGTCAGGTAGTAATTC
Organism: Oscillibacter ruminantium GH1; assembly: GCF_000307265.1. GTDB lineage: Bacteria > Bacillota > Clostridia > Oscillospirales > Oscillospiraceae > Oscillibacter > Oscillibacter ruminantium. The sequence goes on along the minus strand of NZ_DF158899.1, from coordinate 36,547 downwards.
ACGGGCACAGACAACACCGCCATGGCTGCGGCGCCGATCAGCGCGCCGAGAAATGCGCCCTTGCGGCTCTTGCGCTTATGGAACCGTTGGTAAACAACTCCCGCAATGCCCACAAAGATGGCTCCCAGCATGAAGTTGCACAGCTCGCCCACGCCGCCGGTAGAGGTCCGCAGGCAGTTGATGATATTTTTCACCAGACACACCGCCACGCCGTACCACGGTCCGATGCTGAACGAGGCCAGCAGGGCAGGCAGCTCTGAAATATCCAGCTTAATGAACGCGGGCATAAACGGAACCGAGAAATCCACGAACATCAGCACTGTTGCCACAGCGCTGAGCATAGCGGCGACAGTGAGTCGATGGGTGCGGGACTTTGCAAGTGAACGGCGGTTCGCTGCGCTTTCCAGTTGAGACATGAAAATACACTCCTTTAATTAGCTTGAAGACACCTCAGTACGCCGTCTCTCTAAGGTGAACCAAGCAACAAAGGAGCGCGCTCAAAGCGCGGCTCTGCCGCAAGAATCTTCTTCCATCCAGACTGTCGCCTCCGCATGGAGGCTTCACTGTCGGTCCCGGAGTTTCACCGGGTCAGCGGACATCCTTTCGGATGGCCGGTCGCGGACTATACCGCCGGTGGGGAATCGCACCCCGCCCTGAAGACACGTATTCAGTTGCTTCTGCACACAGTATACGACGGGCAGGGAGAAAAAGCAAGAGGAAAATCAAACCGGGAACAAATACACGCATTTTATGCAACTTTTTTAACTTTTAAAAATTAGCTTTACAAATAAGAACGCTTGTTCTATAATGAGAGAAAATCTGCGTCGGCTAAAAGAAAGACCAGTCGGTGAGAGGGGAGCGATCGCGCGTGCGGGGAAGACAGTCGGCCTGCTGCTTTACAGGTCACCGGCCGGGGAAGCTGCCCTGGGGGTATGCAGAGGAAGACCCACGATGTGTGGACCTGAAGCGGCGGCTTTTCGATGCGGTGGAGGCCGCATGCAGCGAGGGGTACTGTCATTTCCTCTGCGGCATGGCGCAGGGATGCGACCTGTATGCCTGCGAATGTGTGCTGGAACTGAAAAAGCGTTATCCGGAGATCACGCTGGAGGCTGCGATTCCCTGCCCCTCGCAGGCGAATGCATGGCCCGAGACGGAGCGGACGCGCTATCAACGGCTTTTGGAGCAGTGCGACTATGAAACGATGGTTTCTGCCGCATACAGCCCCAGCTGTATGCAGCGCCGGGATCGTTATATGGTGGATCATGCCGCGCTTTTGATCGCTATGTTTGACGGCACTTCCGGCGGCACTCGCTATACGATAGAATACGCGATGCGGTGTGGACTGGACGTGATGGACCTGCCCATTGTGGAGGAAGCGGAATGAACGAACTGACACTGTTAGCTCCAGCAAAACTGAATCTGACGCTGGATATTCTCCGGCGGCGGGAGGACGGATACCACGATTTAAAAATGGTGATGACCTCCGTGGAACTGTGCGACCGGGTGACGGTACGCCTGCGGGAGGATGGAGCGATCCGCGTTCGCGTCCCCGGCACAGACCTGCCCGAGGGAGAGGACAATTTGGCCGGGAAAGCCGCCCGGGCCTTTTTTAACCGGATTCAACAGACGCCGGGAGCAGAGATTTCAATTGAAAAACACATTCCGTCTCAGGCGGGAATGGCGGGTGGCAGCTCCGACGCGGCAGCGGTGCTGCGGGCGCTGCGAACCCTGCTGCGTCCGGACCTGACGGACGGTCAGATGGAGGCGCTGGGAGAGCAGATTGGCAGCGATGTGCCTTACTGCATCCGAGGCGACACTGCTTTGGCGGAGGGCCGGGGAGAGCGGCTGACAGACTGGCCTGCCCTGCCGCCTTGTGTGATCGTGGTGTGCAAGCCGGAGTTCGGCCTTTCCACGCCGGAGCTGTTTGGGCGCGTCCGAGTGGGAGATCTGCGCCATCGCCCGAATCATGACGCGATGTACGCCGCGTTGCAAAGCGGAGATGTGGGGGCAGTGGCTAAAGAAATGGCGAATGTGTTTGAGGAAGTGCTCTCGCCCAAGGAGACGGAGGTCATTCAGGACATCAAGGAGCGTCTGCGGCGCTGCGGTGCGGAGAATGCGCTGATGACCGGCTCCGGCCCCACGGTGTTCGGACTTTTTCAAAGCCCCGGCAGCGCCCAGCGGGCATTTGAGGAGTTGCGCGATCTCCATAGCCAGACGTTTTTGACCCGCCCCTTGTAAAAGGTATGAATTTTACTGTTTCTGTCCAGAATTTATCCGAGAGGCCATTTGGCCCGTACATCTCCTGCCTGTGGGCGGGAACGGAAAAGGACGGAAACAACATGGAACAGACGAAGGAACGGCGCAATCGCCATGTGCGCCGTGTTTTGGAAATTGCTTTGGGGATCGGTCTGGCCGCGGCGCTGATCTGGGGGACTGTTTCTCTGCACCGCCAGCAGGCGCTGGCGGATCGCGTGGTGCGGCTCCACATTCTGGCAAACTCCGATTCGGAAGAGGACCAGGCCCTGAAACTTCAGGTGCGGGATAAAATTTTGGCTCGGGCCACGGAGATCTTGGAGCAGTCAGAGAATCGAGATGAGGCGGAAATCACGCTGCGGGAATCGCTGCCAGAGTTTGAGCGCCTTGCAGCGGAAGAGATTGCCGCAGAAGGGTATGACTATTCCGTGACCGCAGAGTTGGCCGACACCACATTCCCCACGCGGGAATACGATGATTTTACGCTGCCTGCCGGGGATTATCTGGCGCTGCGGGTGGTCATCGGCGCGGGAGAGGGCCATAACTGGTGGTGTGTGGTGTTCCCGCCGTTATGTACGGCCGCTACCACCGATTTGGCGCAGACCGCCATGTCCGCCGGATTGAGTGACGATGATGTAAAGCTCATCACAGAAGCCGGGGAGGGCTATGTGTTGAAGTTCAAGTCCATTGAGATTTGGGAAGCGTTGAAAGCAAAACTTTCATGATTTGCGGATAGATTTGAGGGGGAGGGACCGAAATGAAATACAAAAGCCCGTTGTTGGTGGTAAAGGATTTGCAAAGATCGCTGAACTTTTACCAAAAAGTGCTGGGGCTGCATAAGACCGCTGATTTTGGGGCCAATGTGACGCTTACCGGCGGCATCTCTCTTCAGACGGAGGAGAGCTGGCTGGATTTCATTGAACGGAAACCTTCTGATTTGACCTATGGCGGCAATGCCTCCGAACTCTATTTTGAGACGGAGGATTACGATGCATTTTTGACCACGCTGGAGGATGTGGATCTGGTTCACCCGCCGATTGAACACCGCTGGGGCCAGCGGGCTGTGCGGCTGTACGATCCGGATCGTCATGTGATCGAGGTGGCGGAGCCTTTGACGGCGGTGGCCCGCCGCTTTCGAGACGCCGGACTGACGGAGGAGGGCGTGGCAAAACGGATGGACGTGCCGCCGGAGTTGGTGCGCCGATTGCTGAAGTAAACATGCGCCGCCTTGCAAAGCCCATTTTGCGGTTTTAAATGAAGTTATACGAAGCCAGCCGCCATCCTTTTGAAGTGACCCCCAATTGTTAGACAGTATGATATACTGAATGACAATTGGGGTGTTTTTGTATGCCAAAAGGAGTACCGAACAAACGATATACGCCGGAGTATAAAGCCATGGTGATTGAAACTATGCAGAAAGAACATATAGGCTACAATGAAGCCATGAGAGCATTCGGCATCACAGCCCGAGGACAGATTCAAAAATGGGAGAGCATTTACCTGACAGAAGGAGCGGAAGGCCTTGCTGTTGAGCATCGTGGACGCGGCAGCAAAGGCCGCCCAGCCAAGCTGCCGCCAAAAGCTGAGGAAGATATGCTGGCAGAGGTGCAGCGTCTTCGAGCAGAGAATGCGTACCTAAAAAACTTGCAAGCCTTGGTTTTGGAAGACGGGCGGCAAACGCGCAAAAAACGCTGGTAATGCGAGAACTAAGGCAAACATTCAAGTTGGATATCCTTCTGGAAGTTTCTCATCTTGCGCGTGCAACCTATTACTACCACGAAAAACGACTGAACAAGGCTGACAAATATGGTGACGCAAAAGCGGTAATTGCAGTGATCTACCATGAAAACAAATCCATGGAGCATTTCAAAAAAGAACTCATTGACTATCTGGACTATTATAATAACCGTCGCGGCAAGGCAAAGCTAAAGGGCTTGCCGCCTGCTATTCACAGACAACAAGCCCTCTTGAATGCTTGATTTATATATTTGTCTAACTTTTTGGGGTCACGTCACCTTTTGGATGGCGGCTGGCTTTTTTGATGTGGTTTAAAAGTTTGACCGGCCGGTTGCCACATGATTTCTTTAAAGCAAGGGGGCGAAAAATTCACGTTTGCTTCAAATTTCTTAAAAGTTTTTGCAAGCGGCAATAAATATTCCATTGGAAGAAAGGGAAAGGGTGGTCTGACTGGATATCCAGTCAGACCGCCTTCTTAATTGGTTTTCAGCACGATTACAGTATTCCGGAGCCGCGTCAACCCCAAAAAAATACGGCTGGTGGATTTGTCCGCTTGCCGAACCTCAGACTCCAAGGGCCTCCCGCTCCGGTTCCAAGGGCTGCGGTGCAAACTCCGCAGGCTTTGCGCCGCCCTCCAACCGCTCCCGGCCAACCGCCAGCATCAGCTTGATGCGGTTTTCCTGATTGACGCGGGTGGCGCTGGGGTCATAATCAATGGGCGTAATGTTTGCCGTTGGATACAGTTCCCGAATTCGATTCACCATACCCTTTCCGCAAATGTGGTTGGGAAGGCATCCAAAGGGCTGGGCGCAGATAATGTTTTCATAGCCTGCGCGCACCAGTTCGATCATCTCGGCGGTGAGGAGCCAGCCCTCGCCCATCTTGTTTCCGTGACCGATCACGCCGTTGGCCAGCTTGGTCAGCTCCTTGAATGGAAGCGGTGCGTGAAAGCCGTTTTGCTTCAACGCGTCGATCATGACGCGCTCCGTTCCAGAAAGATAGCTGAGAATCAGGCCGGACAGGTGCTTTTCAAAAAAACTCCCGCCGTACAGCTGCGCTGTCTCCGAGGGGTTGTAACAGCAATACTGCACAAAGCCCATCAGCCCCGGGAGGTTTACCTCGCAGTCCTGAGATTCCAGAAATTTTTCCAGATCGTTGTTGCCCAAGGGGGAATATTTTACATAGATTTCCCCAACCACGCCCACCTTCACCTTCGGCGTCCGGTGGACGGGAATGGTGGCAAAGTCCGCTGCCATTTTGGGCATGGCAGAGCGAATCTCGTGATTGGAATAGCCGCGGCCCACCCGAATATGGCCGCAAATGATGGTCAGCCACTTTTCAAGCATGGCGTCCGCATCGCCTTTGTGCAGTTCATAGGGGACGGTCTGAGCGCGCAGCGCCACCAGAAGGTCTCCATAATAAATGGAGGCCAGCAGCTGGCGCAGCAGTACCACCGTCATGGGAAAGCCGGAGTCCTTTTCAAGACCCGAGAAGTTCAAGCTGGCCACAGGAATCTGCCCGAAACCAGCCCGCTCCAGCGCTTTGCGCAGCAGATGAATGTAGTTGGACGCACGGCAGCCGCCGCCGGTTTGGGTGATGACCAGAGCGGTGTGATCCAAATCGTATTTTCCCGATTCCAACGCGTCTAAAAACTGGCCGATGACCAGCAGAGCGGGGTAGCAGGTGTCGTTATGAACATATTTGAGGCCGTTCTCCGCCACATGGGAGCCGCAGTTGCCCAGCAGTTCGCAGGTATAACCCTGCTGTTCCATGGCTGCGGCCAGAATTCGGAACTGAATGGGAGCCATGTTGGGAATCAGAATTTTATGGGTCTTCTTCATTTCCGGGGTAAACTTGGGATAAGTGTTCTCCATGACTCAGTTCTCCTTTCGCTGCATCCGGCGGCGCTTTTCTTCCTGCTCCTCCAGCGCGGCGAACAGACTCCGCAGACGGATGCGCACCGCGCCCAGATTTGTGATCTCGTCGATCTTCAGCTGGGTGTAGAGCTTTCCGCCTTCCTGCAAAATCTCGCGAGTCTCGTCGGTGGTGATGGCGTCCACGCCGCAGCCAAAGCTCACCAGCTGGACAAGGTCCATGTCTTTTTGCGTGGTGCAGTATTTCGCCGCCGCGTACAGCCGGGAATGATAGGTCCACTGATTCAAAACCGAGGTGGGGAACCGATCCACCCGGTCGGAGATGGAGTCCTCCGTTACCACCGCCGCGCCGTATTGCGTCAGCAGCGTGTCGATGCCGTGGTTCACCTCCGGGTCCACATGATAGGGCCGACCCGCAAGAACCACGATGCGCCGTCCCTCCGCCCGGGCCTGATCGATGATGCGCGCACCTTCTTTACGAATCTGGGCCATGTGGTGGGCATACTCGGCATATCCCGCGTCGGCGGCCTGCCGAACTTCTCCGCGAGAAATGCCGGAAAAATACTTTGCCAAAATTCCGTACATCTTGCGCACGAAGTCCTTGGGCCGATGAATGCCGACATAGTCATAAATGAATTTCACGTCCCGGATCTCCGGGCAGTTCCCGGCGATGACCTCCGGATAATAAGCCACCACGGGGCAGTTGTAGTGATTGTCGCCCTTGCCCTCGTCAATGTTATAGGTCATGCAGGGATAGAAAATAGCGTCCAGATTGAGCTTGCATAAAAGCTGAATGTGACCGTGGGCCAGCTTCGCGGGGAAACAGGCCGTGTCGCTGGGGATGGTTCCCTGCCCCTTCAGGTACAGGTCCCGGCTGGACAGCGGGCTGTGGTACACGGAAAAGCCCAGCTTTGTGAAAAATGCGTGCCAGAAGGGCAGCAGTTCATAGTTGTTCAGGCACAAGGGTAGGCCAATCTTTCCCCGCTTTCCGGGGACAGGCTTATAGTCCAGCAGCAGTTTGCGCTTGTAGGCGTAGAGATTCCGCTCACCCGAGTCAGCCTTTCCGGTAACAGGGCGGTCGCACCGGTTTCCGCTGAGGAAGGTGGACCCGTCGGAGAAGGTGTTGACGGTGAGCTGGCAGTTGTTGCCGCACCGGCCGCAGGTTTCGCTGCGGGTTTCCTGCGTGAAGGTACGCAGACACTCCGCGCTTAAAAGAGTGCTCTGCCGCCCGGATTCCGCCTTGCCCATGCCGTACAGTGCCGCGCCAAAAGCGCCCATCAGCCCGGCGATGTCGGGGCGGATGACCTCCACCCCCATCTCTTTTTCAAAAGCCCGCAGAACCGCCTCATTATAAAAGGTACCGCCCTGCACCACGATGTTTCGTCCCAGCTCCTCAGGAGTGGCGGCACGGATCACCTTGTAGATGGCGTTTTTTACCACACTGATGGAAAGCCCCGCGGAGATGTTCTCAATGGTGGCTCCGTCCTTTTGGGCCTGTTTTACGCTGGAGTTCATGAACACCGTGCATCGGCTGCCGAGGTCCACCGGACGGGTCGCAAACAGACCCAGTTGGGCAAATTCTTTCACGTCCTTGCCCAGCGCCTGCGCAAAGGTCTGGAGGAAGCTGCCGCAGCCGGAGGAACACGCCTCATTTAAAAAGAGGTTGCTGATGGCCCCGTCCTCAATCTTGAAGCACTTCATGTCCTGCCCGCCAATGTCGATAATGAAATCCACATTGGGCAGGAAGTGCCGCGCGGCGGTGAAATGCGCCACGGTTTCCACTACCCCGAAATCCGCGTGAAACGCTGCCTTCGCCAGATCCTCGCCATACCCGGTGGTGGTGACGGAGGCGATCTGCATGGCCGGGTGCTCGTCATAAAGCTGCTGAAGTACCTCGCGGATCAGAGAAATGGGGTTTCCCTGATTGGGGCGATAGTCTGTGAACAGAAGGCGGGACTCTTGGTCGATCACCGCCAGCTTCACGGTGGTGGAGCCGGAGTCGATGCCGATATGAACCGGGGCGGCATAATCCGCGCCAAAGGGAACTCTGGGAACGGATGCCTTGGCGTGCCGCGCGCGGAACGCCTCGTACTCCGCCTCATTGGCAAACAGCGGGGGCTGGGAGCGATAGGTTTCCGAAGCGCCCCGTTCCTGAAGCCGCTGCGCCACATCCATCAAATCAAACTCCTGATCGGAGTAATAGGCCGCGCCCAGAGCCACGAACAGCAGACTGTTTTCCGGGCACATACCCACCACGCCCAGCGTCTTGTCAAAGCTACTGCGCAGGCACCGGGAAAAGGTCAGCGGGCCGCCCAAATAGAGAAGGTTCCCCTTGATGGGCCGCCCTTGCGCAAGCCCCGCGATGGTCTGGTTCACCACCGCCTGATAAATGCTGGCGGCGATGTCCTCCGGCTGGGCGCCCTGATTAATGAGGGGCTGCACGTCGCTCTTTGCAAATACGCCGCAGCGGGACGCAATGGTATAGGTCTTTTCCGCCCGCTGGGCAGCGGCGTCCAGCTCGTCGGCGGTCATTTTCAAAAGGGTTGCCATCTGGTCAATGAATGCTCCCGTGCCTCCGGCGCAGGAGCCGTTCATGCGGACTTCCAATCCGTTGGTCAAAAAAAGAATCTTGGCGTCCTCGCCGCCAAGCTCCACGACCACGTCGGTGCCGGGCACCAGACGGTTTACAGCCACACGGGTGGCAAATACCTCCTGGACAAAGGGGACGGACACGCCCTCCGCCATACCCATTCCGGCGGAACCGGAGATGGAGAGCAGCGCCCGTCCATGGGGGACGTACTGCTGCGCCGTTCGGCGCAGCAGTTCTTCTGATTTCTCTAAAATATGACTGTAATGGCGCTCATATGTAGAGTAAATGATTTTTTCATCGTCGTCCAACACCACGCATTTGATAGTGGTGGAACCGACGTCCAATCCAACACGCAAGAGTATGTTCCTCCTAAAGTCAGTCCGGAAGGCGCGAAAGCCGCAGCCTACGCTCAGTTAAACACAGGTAGTTTACTCTATTTCCTCAGAATTTGCAATCGCAAAATCCGTTGCCGCCGTTAAGATTCTGTCATAAAAATGCCTGTTTTCTCTACAAAACGACACCACTGAGTTGAGGGCATCCTCTTGCGTGAAATCCGGCGGTCTGATATACTATCCATGAGGTGACATGTTTTATGGATTCCGTTTTGCTGCATTGCTGCTGTGCGCCCTGCTCGCTGTCCTGCATTGAGCCCCTGCGGGCGGAGGGCATTGAGCCCACGGCGTTTTGGTACAACCCCAACATCCACCCTTGGAAGGAATATCAGGCCCGGAGGGACTGTCTGGTGGAGTATGCGCCCACGATTCATATGAAGATGATTGTCCGCGAGGAATACGGCCTGCGGGACTTTGTCCGGCATGTGGCGGATGACATTGATCGCCGCTGCACCTATTGCTATGAGCACCGGGTGGAGGAGACGGCGCGGTTCGCCGCGGAGCACGGGTACGAGGCATTCACCTCCACCTTGCTGGCCTCTGTCTACCAGAACCACGAAAAAATTGTCGAGGCGGCGGAGCGGTTTGGGGAGCAATACGGGGTCAAATTCCTGTACCGGGATTTTCGCCCCAATTTTCGTGCGGGGAACCAGCGGGCGCGGGAACTGGGATTTTACATGCAGAAATACTGCGGTTGTGTCTTTTCCGAGGCCGACCGTTACCAAAAGCAGATCGACCGGGACCAAGAGAAATACACGGAGACTACATTATAATATGTATCTATAATAAAATGCCACGCCGCTGAATGCGGTCCCCCTCGCTTACCCCCGAAACGGGATAGGGCGATTTGCCCAAAAAGACAAAACATCGGACTGCACCGATGAATGAAGGGAAACGAGGTACGCGTATTATGAGCAGGATCGTTATATTGACTGGCAGTATGAGACGGGGCGGCAACACAGAGCTGCTGGCGCAGGCATTTGCCGATGGCGCGCGGAGGAACCATGAGGTGGAGATTCTGTCTGTCGCCGACTATCATGTGAACCCCTGCGTTGGCTGCAACTCCTGTTTCAAAAGAGAAGGACACGCCTGTTTTCAACAGGACGACATGACCCGGATTTACGAAAAGCTGCGCCAAGCCGAGGTGATGGTGATTGCCTCTCCCATCTACTTTTATGGGATCAGCGCCCAGTTGAAGGCCATTGTAGACCGGCTTCACACCCCCATGCGCGATGAGTTTAAAATTAAAAAAATGGCGCTGCTGCTGGTGGGCGGAGCAGTGCTGCCGGAATTGTTCGACCCCATCAAGATGCAGTATCAGATGGTGCTGAATTTCTTTAAGCTGGAAAACGCCGGCATGGTCCTTGTTAGAAATGTCAAAGAGCTGGGCGCGATTAAAGAACATCCGGCATTGCAGGAGGCATACGATCTGGGTGCGTCGATTCCATAACCAAGACAGCTTTCCGCTGGGAAGACTGCAGAACAAACGACAAGGGGGCACCGTTTTTAACGATGCCCCCTTGCCGTATTACAAAATTAGATGCTGTTTTTCGCGGCTGCCTTGCATAAGTTCGACTAACCAAATCAAGGATTTGGAGTCTCTCTTGTCAGCCCTTAACCGTTCCGTCGGCGTTGAACACCGGAAGGGGAGCGAGGTATTTGATGTCGTTCCGGTTCTGAGCGCCGCCCTCCGCCAAGACGGCGATGCGGCCTGTGACCGAGCCTCCGGCCAGATTCACCAATGCTTCCATGGCCTGCATGGACCCGCCGGTGGAGATCACGTCGTCTACCAGCAGCACGCGCTTTCCGCGAATCAGATCTGCATCGTCCCGGCCCATATACAGCTTTTGTGTTCCGGCAGTGGTGATGGACTGATCCTCCACATGGAGGGGGTCGGGCATATAGACTTTGGCACCCTTGCGCAGGAGGATATACTTCTTCGCCCCGGACTGGCGAGCCATTTCATGGATCAGGGGGATACCCTTTGCCTCGGCGGTGAGCATGTAATCATAGCTGTCTGCGGGGACCAGCTTCAAAAGCTCCCGTGCGCAGGCCACGGTCAGCTCCGCATCGCCAAAGACCACAAACGCGCCGATGTACAGCTCGTCTGATACTTTGCAGATGGGCAGGTCCCGCTTCAGGCCCGCCACGGTGATCGGATAAGTATGCCGCATATCAAAATGCCTCCCAAAACCAGTCGAATTTAAGTCGTCGTTGTCGGTTTCCAAACATAAATATTATATAGTTTCGTAGAAGATTGTCAATCCATGAACGACAATCTTCCTTCAAAAGAAGCAAATCCTGCAATTCTTATGTTGAAATGCACAAAAACCTGCATGAATTTTTTCGTTATACCAAAAGAAAATAGCCCATATGAAGAAATGTAGGCTTGCTTCCATACATTAGAAGTGCTAGAATACATTTAGCGAGAAATGTATCCTTTGGTTGATTTACACAAAAAACCGCTGCGTAAAAAATGAAGGAGGAAGTTTTTGATGAATGCTTACCTTGCCCGCGTACTGGAGGCTACAAAAGCCAAGAACAGCAACGAGCCTGAATTTCTGCAGACTGTTGAAGAGGTCCTGTCCTCTTTGGAGCCTGTGATCGACGCCCATCCCGAATATGAGAAGGCCGCTCTGCTGGAGCGCATTGTCGAGCCCGAGCGTACCATCGAGTTCCGCGTGACTTGGGAAGATGACAACCACAATTGGCAGGTGAACCGCGGCTACCGCGTGCAGTATAACGGCGCGCTGGGCCCCTATAAGGGCGGCATCCGTTTCGATCCCTCTGTGAACCTGTCTATTATCAAGTTCCTGGGCTTTGAGCAGGTCTTCAAGGATGCTATGACCGGTCTGCCCATCGGCGGCGCCAAGGGCGGCTCCGACTTTGATCCCCGCGGCAAGAGCGACGCTGAGGTCATGCGTTTCTGCCAGGCCTTTATCAGCGAGCTGTATCGCCATATCGGTCAGGACATCGACTGCCCCGCCGGCGATCTGGGCTGCGGCGGCCGTGAGATCGGCTATATGTACGGTCAGTATCGCCGTCTGGTGGGCGCTTCCGAGTTTGGCGCTCTGTCCGGCAAAGCAGTTTGCACCGGCGGTTCCATCCTGCGTCCCGAGGCCACCGGCTACGGCGCTGTCTATTATCTGGTGGAAGCCCTGGCACATGACGGCCAGTCCATCGAGGGCAAGCGCATCGCAATGTCCGGCTACGGCAACGTGGGCTGGGGCATCATGAAGAAGGCCAAGGAGCTGGGCGCTAAGGTTACTTACTTTGCCGGTCCCGACGGCTACATTCACGATCCCGACGGCGTGAGCACCGACGAGAAGTTGAACTTCATCCTCGAGATGCGCGCCAAGGATCCCATGCACTGCAAGCCCTATGCTGAAAAGTTCGGCTGCGAGTTCGTCGAAGGCAAGAAGTGCTGGGGCGTCAAGGACGTGGATATCTACATGCCCGCCGCCACCCAGAACGACGTTAAGATGGATTCCGCCAAGCTGATTGCCGAGTCCGGTGTGAAGTATTACATCGAAGTCGCCAACATGCCCACCACCAACGATGCTCTGGAGTTCCTGAAGGAGCAGAAGCACATGGTCGTGGCTCCCTCCAAGGCCGTCAACGCCGGTGGCGTTTCCGTCTCCGAGCTGGAGATGGCTCAGAACGCTGAGCGTCTGTACTGGACCGCTGAGGAAGTGGATGAGAAGCTGAAGGGCATCATGAAGAACATCTACCATTCTTCTGTCGAGGTTTCCGAGCGTTACGGCTTGGGCTATGATCTGGTTGCCGGTGCTAACATCGTGGGCTTCCAGAAGGTTGCCGATGCTATGATGGCTCAGGGCATTTTCTAAGAAATACCCGTCTGCAAACTAGATACATCCACACCGTGCGGGACCAATTCGGTCCCGCACGGTGTCTTTTTACCCCCGTTGTAAGCATTAGACCCGCTTAGCCTGATTCCTATTTCCGGCAGGGAGCGGTACAAACCCCGCCAAATGGTCGGACAGCGGTAAAAGCAGCGCTGCCGAGATCAGGTTGAACCCCGTGTGAACAGCCGCAATGCCCACCGGAGTGATGGGCAGTTCCAGCAGCGGCCTTCCAAAGCCCAGCCACAGCGGCAGCAGTACGGCGGTTCCCAGCAGGTTAAACCGCAGGTGGGCAAGAGCCGCACGCTTTGCGTTTTTCCCGCCGCCGATGGCGGCCAGCAGTACCGTGACGCAGGTGCCGATGTTTCCGCCCAGAACCAGCGGGACTCCGATTCCCCAAGGAATTGTCCCTGTGGCAGAGAATGCCTGCAACAGCCCGATTGCAGCGCTGGAGCTTTGCAGAACGCCGGTGACCGCCGCTCCTGCTAGAACGGCCAGCACCGGTCGGTCTGCCAGAGCGGTTAGACTGCGGAAAGCCTCTGTTCTCGCCAGCGGAGCGGCAGCGGCGGACATCTGCTCCATTCCGCTTAGAAGGAGAAAAAGCCCCAGCAGCAACCCGCCCCAAGCCCGGCGAGTTGGAATCAGTAGATAGAGCAAAAGGCCGATGCACGCGACCGCCACTGTCAGCATCGGGGCGATTGCACCCGGCCCTGTGCGCAGGCACAGCAGCCACGCTGTGGCTGTGGTTCCCACGTTGCTGCCGATCAGAACCGGAACGGTTTGACGCAGGCTCAAAATGCCCACATCCGCCAAAGATACCGCCAGCACCGTCACTGCGGAGGAGGACTGGACCACCGCCGTCACGGCAAAGCCCAGTGCCGCGCCCCGCCAACGGCTGTTTGTCGCGCGGCGCAGCAAGCGTTCCGCCCGCCCGCCGCCCAGCTCCCGCAAATGGTCACTCAACAGCGTCATGCCAAATAAAAATAAGACCACGCCGCCCAGCATGGTACATAAACAGTCCATGTCGTTTCACCTCCTGAACGGAGAATATGAGAGCAGGGTAAAAAAATGCCCGGATAGGGCGCGGCTCTCGTCCGCATCCTATCCGGGATTTCTTATATGCCATCAAGCAAAAATACCCAAATGCTCCAGCAAAATCTTTGTGCCCAGCAGAATCAAAATCACCCCGCCGGTCAGCTCTGCGCGGCGCTTGTAGCGCGCGCCGAAGAAATTCCCAACGACCACGCCGATCAGGGACAGGAAAAATGTGGTCGTTCCAATAATGGAAATCGCCGAGATAATTTCTACGTCCAGAAATGCAAAAGTCACGCCGACTGCCAGTGCGTCGATGCTGGTGGCCACCGCCAGAACCGTCAGGCGTTTCAGGTTTATGCGCTCTTCCACGGCGCACTCTGTGGCCTCCTCCTCTTTGCTCAGGCTCTCCCGCACCATGTTGCCGCCGATAAGCAGCAGCAGCACGAAGGCCACCCAGTGATCCACGCTTTGAATATATCCAGCAAACTGCGAGCCGAGAAGCCAGCCCAAAAACGGCATCAGTGCCTGAAATCCACCGAAAAACAGGGCAATCACAAACGTGTAGTTCCAGTTGATTTTTCGCATACACAGGCCCTGACAAATGGCCACGGCAAAAGCGTCCATCGACAGCCCTATGCCGATTAGTAAGAGTTCAAGCAGTCCCAAGAAATTTCGCTCCCATCCTGACAAATTATAGAATGACGGGGATCTCCCCATGGATCGCGATGCTGTCCGGCGTCACTGCACAGTCAAACGCCCGGACCTGCACACCGGCGGCTGCTGCCGTCCGCAGTGCCGCGCCGAAAGCCGGGTGGGTTGTGTCGTTGGGGGATACATCCAGCATCCCTGCCATCTGCACCACAAAAAACAGCGTAGCCGAAAGACCCTGCTCCACCGCCTTTTGCAGCTCATGAATATGCTTGACGCCCCGCTCTGTGGGAGCATCCGGAAAACAGGCGTGTCTGTTTTCTTCCAGTGTGACGCCCTTGACCTCTACCAGATGCGGACCTCGGCTCGTATCCAGACAAAAGTCGATGCGGGACGCACCGTAGGTATACTCTGGATGCACCGAGATAACATCCGGAAGAAAGCCGCCGACGGCGGCCCACTCTCCAAAAACCCGGTTGGGAGCCTGCGCGTCCATGTTGATAAGCAGACTGCCTTTTTCCACCGCGATCAGGTCATAGGCGGTTTTCCGGTTCGGGTTTTCGGCCCGTTCCAGATAGACCGTCGCCCCGGGAACCAGAAGTTCCCGACAGCGGCCTGTGTTTTTCACATGGCAGACCTGACGACCCTCCGCTGTATCTACCAGAGCGATAAAACGGTTCGGCCTCTCGGCAAAACGACCGGAAAGCACGGTTCCATACCGCATCTGTGTTCCCCTCCCCGCGCCGCTGGGCGCAAAACGTGACTTTTATTTTAGCACAACTTGCTAGACGGTGCAATCATAAAAGGGGTTGTAATTTATTTTTGGCGATGATGCGGCGTTTGCTGCGAGATCACCGCAGGAAAAAAGACCGATAATATGAGGAATTGTTTATGACCGGGCGCATTCCAAGCAGAGGAAGACGAACAGCTGCACTGTCCAAAGCAAGGCACTTGGTGACAGGTTTTTGGGGCACTTGCGTATTTTTTCTAAATTTGAATTTATTTGTGATATCTTCCATATCTAGCTTGTCATGACACAAATTAACTGTTATAATGTATATAATTTCGTTATCTCGTGGTTTTCCGGCACAGGACCGGGCCAATCGCGGAAATGGAAGAAGCCCGTTTATACAGGTGTTGCTCGGAGGTCATTGCCAGCTTCCCACTGTCCATGTGAAGCTGACCATTTTCTTCCGGATTCCGCGCTTTTCAAAACGGGATCCAGCACATTTAGAGGGGAATGAACGGGTATATTTGGGGTGAGGAAAGGTCGAAGAAGAGATGAAAAATTTGCTGGAGAGAGAACATGTAAAGAAACTCAGTTTCAAGGGCTTTCCAAAATTCACGAAAAAAAAGAAGGAGGAAGACCTGCCGGCTAAAAGCCCTGACGGAAAAAAGAATTTCGGTATTCAGGCAAAGCTGCTGGTCGCCTTAGTTCCCATTATCATTGTTGTGGTGGGCGGAATCGTGCTGACGGTTCAGTCCGCTGTTTCTGAAATCTTGCTGAAGAAGAGCGATGCACTGCTGTCCGCCAATACGGATAGTGTGGTCAGCATGGTTCAGGCGTGGATGAACGATATCACCGCCACGCTGGATATGCAGCGGGACACGCTGGAGTACATCACCATGACGCCGGACGAAGAAAAGGCTTATCTCCGCCATTCGGCTGACCCCGACAGCGCGTTTCCCGGTGGCATTTATTTCGCCACCACTGCGGGGGAGTTTGTTCATGCCAGCTATGTTCCCGACTCGGGATATGATCCCAGAGAGAAGGTCTGGTATAAAGAGGGACTGCTGTCCAACAGCTTTATATTCGGCTCCGCCTATCAGGACGTTATTACGGGAGAAAACGTTGTCAGCGCCTCCGCCGCTTTGCACTACAAAAATGGCGGCACCCGCGGCGTAGCCGCGGCGGACATACAGCTGGGCGCCATCTCTGATATTGTCAAACAGGTACAGATTGAGCAGACCGGCGGCGCATTTTTGATTGACGCCAACACCAACATGATTATCGGGCACCGCGACGAGGCTCTGGTGGGGACACTTCTGGCTGACCAATCCGCCAACTCCTTCTATGCTGATCTTACCCGGCTGATTGCCAGCGGAGCGTTCGGACTCCAGACCTGCAAGGCTGATGGAAAGGAAGTCTGCATGGACTTGGAGCAGGTGCCTGGATGCAACTGGATCACGGTGACTTACGCGCCCAAAACGGAGATTTTGCAGGATTTGACGACGTTAACGACCTTGATCTCTGTGATTGCCGTCGTTGCCATTGCACTCATGATCGCGCTGGTCTTTATCCTGATTCGCCGAATCGTAATTGTTCCCGTGAAAAAACTGGACGATGTTGCCAGCCGCATTGCCGACGGAGATTTAACCGCCAAGCTGGATCACCGTTCCAACGACGAGTTCGGTACGCTGTCGTCCAACTTTGGCAAAACGGTAAACCGCCTCCACGACTACGTGGATTACATTGATGAAATTTCCACCGTTCTAGACGAGATTGCCAAGGGAAATCTGGTCTTTACCTTGACCCGCGAATATGTGGGTGAATTCGCCCGAATTAAGGCGGCGCTGGAAAATATCTCGGTGTCTCTAAACGAGACGCTGGCCCAGATCAATCAGGCGTCGGATCAAGTTTCCGTGGGTGCGGATCAGCTCTCCGCTGGGGCGCAGACCCTATCTCAGGGCGCCACGGAACAGGCATCCTCTGTGGAGGAGCTGTCCGCCACCATTGCTGAACTATCTCAGCAGGTGAGAGCCAACGCTGCCGACTCTCGAAAGGCCAGCGGCGACGTGGATGCTGCGGCGGGCCGTGTGTCGGAGAGTAACGATCGGATGCAGCAATTGATTTCTGCTATGAGCGATATCAACGAACGCTCCGGGCAAATCGGTAAAATCATCAAGTCAATCGACGACATTGCGTTCCAGACCAATATTCTGGCGCTGAACGCTGCCATTGAGGCTGCCCGGGCCGGAGCTGCCGGACGCGGCTTCGCCGTGGTGGCGGATGAGGTGCGAAACCTTGCTTCCAAATCCGCGGAGGCCGCCAAGGGTACCGCAAATTTGATTCAGGCTTCCACCGAGGCCGTTCAGCGCGGCAGTGCTCTGGCAGACCAGACCGCCGCATCTCTCCGCTCCACAGTGGAAGATATGAATTCCGTTACCCAGTCCGTGGATCAGATTGCGCAGGCATCTGACCGGCAGGCTCACTCCATTGATCAGGTTTCTCAGGGCGTCGATCAGATTTCCCGGGTTGTCCAGACCAACAGCGCCACCGCGGAGGAAACAGCCGCATCCAGTGAGGAACTGTCTGCGCAGGCACAAATGCTGCGGGAGCTGGTGAGTCGTTTTAAACTGAAGGAAGGTTGATTTGTTTTTCAAATTTCCCACGCTCTGCATAGTATGAAAAATCGCGCCGTCCGCTGATTGCGGACGGCGCGATTGGTTTGAAAGGATAATGGGCAAACGGGAAAACACGGTACTGGGCAGCAACGGAAATTACTCTGCCTTTTCAAGCTCTGAACCCCAGATGCAAATACTGCCGCAGTGGGTTGCTTTTGCCCGGTACAACGCTCTGTCGGCCTGATTCAGGAGCATCTGCGCGCTTTCGCCGGGATGGCAGGCCGTCACTCCGATGCTGATGCCACAGGAGAGATGATCGTTTTCCGCCGCGACGATGCGAGCATAGTCGGACTGAAGCCGACGGCAGAAAGCAACGGTCTCTTCCGCATCACGACCGTGGAGAATAGCACAGAACTCGTCGCCGCCGAAACGGAAAGGCTGGAATGTATCGCCTTCATAACGCAAAAGAATGCGGCCCAGAGACTGCAAATAATAGTCGCCCCGGCTGTGTCCAAATTCGTCGTTGATCTGTTTGAACTGATCCATGTCCATCATAATGAAAAACCAGCGTTCGTTTTTGCGGCGCTCCATTTTTTGCAGTGCCTCCCGCAGCGCCCGCCGGTTTCCCACGCGAGTGAGGCTGTCGGTGACTGTTTTTTCCCGCAAACGCTGCTGCTCCAGCATAATATTCAAGCTAAAGTCCATTCGTTGGCGGTCCATCCGCACCAGAAGGAGGGAGATCATGCAGCAGAAAAGAAGTAAAACAAGACAAACGACCTGATCTGCCGAAGCCGCACCAAGCAGGCTGATGGGGGCGACATCGGGGTCCCACTGAAAAAAGAGGTCGGAGATCAGCTTTCCTCCGATACACACCGCGCTGGTGAGCGCGGTCAAGCGGACCCGCCCATAGAGGATGGTCAGTACCACCGGCACAACCAGTGCAAGTATCATGGCAGGAAAGAAGCTATGTACTGTATAAAGCGTCAGGGCTGTTCCCGCCGTGGCAAGGGAAACCGCCCCGACTTGCAAGGACTCACTGAGCCCTTTCTTACGGCGGATGAGGAGGGCGGCAATCAGCAAAGTCAGATTGAGACCCAAAGGCGCCAGAATATACCGCAGGATGTATCGCACAGGAGAACTGGAAATTTGAGAAGGGCCCAGCACAAAATAGATCAGAAATTCCATCACCACAGACACGAGAATCGTTCCGGTCAGAATCAACAGGTGAATGTTCATCCAGGCATTGGTGATGTCCCGATACTTTTGCTGTACGATCTGACTGTCTGTCAGCTTGCTCTTTGACATGCCTGTCCCCCTGTCTGCGGAATATGAGGTTGTTTTTAAGAAACTATACGAACGAAATCAGTATAGCAGGAAATATTTCAATTGTCACCAAAAATTTGTTAATTTATGGAGTGTATATTCATGGATAATATTTCTGCTTTTTTCTTTTGGTAAGGATATAAATCCCACTGCCAACAAATCGCAGGGACGCCAATGGGGTCCTTTTCCTTGCGTTTTTTGGATGCCTATGGTAAAGTAGAAAAGCCGTTGATTTCCGCCGGGACTGCCCGGCAAATCTGAAGACGGCGGAGGAATGGAGAAACTTGAATAACGAGATGATGTATGAACAGCTGGGTGTAAGCCGGGCTGTATATGAATATGGCGAAGCGGTGCTGCGGGACCTGAGACCCCGGTTCGAGGAGATCGACGCCGTGGCGGAGCACAATCAGGGAAAGGTTCTGCTGGCTATGCAGAAAAACCGGGTGAACGCCACTCATTTTGCCGCCACCACCGGCTATGGTTATGACGATGAGGGCCGGGACAATTTGGAACGGGTGTATGCCGACGTGTTTCACACCGAGGCGGCTCTGGTGCGTCCCCAGATTACCTGCGGCACCCACGCGCTGACGGTGGCGCTTTCCGCCAACCTTCTGCCTGGGGACGAACTGCTTTCTCCTGTGGGTGCACCCTATGACACGCTGGAGGAGGTCATCGGTATCCGGGAGAGCAAGTGCTCTTTAAAGGAGTACGGCGTGACCTATGCGCAGGCGGACTTAAGACCCGACGGTACGTTTGATTATGAAGCGATTCGTGCCAAAATTAACGATCGCACCAAACTCATCACCATTCAGCGTTCCAAGGGGTATGCCACCCGGCCCAGCTTTTCCGTGGCGCAGATTGGGGAACTGATTACCTTCTGTAAGGGTGTGAAGCCGGACGTAAAGTGCATGGTGGACAATTGCTACGGTGAATTTGTAGAGGTGCTGGAGCCTTCTGATCTGGGAGCCGACATGGTGGTGGGCAGCCTCATCAAAAACCCCGGCGGCGGACTTGCCCCCATCGGCGGCTATATCTGTGGCACGAAGGAGTGCGTGGAGCGGTGTGCCTACCGCCTTTCTGCTCCCGGACTGGGGCAGGAGGTCGGCGCGAATTTGGGGCTGATGCCCTCGTTTTATCAGGGACTGTTCCTGTCGCCCACGGTGGTGTCCGGCGCGTTGAAGGGTGCGATTTTCGCCGCCAACGTCTATGAAAAGTTGGGCTTTGCCTGTGTTCCGGGCGGGTTGGAGGATCGCCACGACATCATTCAGGCGGTGACGCTGGGTTCGGCAGAGGCGATGGTGGCCTTCTGCAAGGGCATTCAGTCCGCTGCGCCGGTGGACAGCTATGTCACCCCGGAACCTTGGGCCATGCCGGGCTACGACTCGGAGGTCATTATGGCGGCGGGGGCCTTTATTCAGGGCAGTTCCATTGAACTTTCCGCCGACGGTCCTATCCGGGAGCCTTATGCCGTATATTTTCAGGGTGGGTTGACTTGGTATCACGCAAAGCTGGGCATTCTCATGAGCCTTGAAAAGCTGGTGGAAGCTGGCATCGTAAAATTATAACATGTCGATGCCCAACCATTTTTTTCGGCGGCGTCCGCCTCCGGTCAAAACTCGTTAAGAAATAAGAACATTCTAATATTATAATGTATGTTTAGGAGTTTTCTCTTATGTGGTTTTGGCTTTCAATCATCACCCTGCTCTGCTGGAGTGGGTCGGATCTCTTTTCTAAGATCGGCTGCCGCGGGCAGGATAAATACGCCCACTTGAAAATGGTCATGGCCGTGGGCGTGGTTATGGGAATCCACGCGGCCTATGAGATTTTTATCGGCGGGACGGAGATTTCCGTTTCTGTTATACTGACGTATCTGCCTGTTTCCGCACTGTATATTTTGTCTATGACCATCGGCTATGTAGGCCTTCGCTATATCGAGCTGTCCATCTCGTCGCCCATCTGCAATTCCTCGGGAGCATTGGTAGCCGTGTTGATTCTGATTACCGGCGGCATCGGCGATGTGAGCGGTTGGCAGCTGATCGCCGTGGCGCTGGTGTGCGCGGGCGTGGTGGGCCTCGGCATTGTGGAAGCTCGGGAGGATGACGGCCTGCGGGCTTTGCGGCAGGAGGCGTCCAACTATAAGTATGCAAAGTCCGCGCTGGCTCTGGTGCTGCCGGTGCTATACTGTCTGCTGGATGCGCTGGGAACCTTTGCGGACTCTCTGGTTTTGCGGAAGCTGAACGAGGATTCCGCCAACGCGGCCTATGAGCTGACCTTTTTCCTTTGTGCCGTGGTTTGCTTTATCTACGTGGTGCTGGTGAAAAAGCAGCCGCTGGTCCCCAAGCAGGAGGGCGCGAAGTACGTGGGTGCCCTGTGCGAAACAGCGGGCCAGTTCGCTTATATCTATGCCATCGGCGACGAGGACCATGTCATGATGGCCGCGCCCATTATCTCTGCCTACTGTGTGGCCTCTGTGCTGTGGAGCCGTATCTTCCTGAAGGAAAAGCTCTCCGTGAAACACTATGCGGCGGTGGCGACTGTGATCGTGGGCATCGTGATTTTGGGCGTGTTCGACGCGTAACTCTCCGCATCCATATGGAAACAATGGGAAAGCGCCTGATTTCGGCAGGTACCGGAATCGGGCGCTGTTTCGATTTTTGATTACAGTCGGTCCGCCTTGGTACCGGCAAACCAGAAGTTGTACATCTGACGCAAAACTTTGGCGGCCTCCTCCGTGTGGCAGACCACGCGCACCTGCTGGGGCGTGTCATGGTCACGGAGAAAGTCCATGATTGCCCGCAGAGAGACTGATGCGGCCTGAGCCGCCGGGTAGCCGAAAACCCCGGTGGAGATACAGGGAAAGTCCACCGACTGGATGCCATTTTCTTCCGCCAACTGGAGACAGGAGCGGTAACAGGAGGCCAGCAGCGCCGCCTCATCGTGTTCGCCGCCCTGCCAGACGGGACCGGGTGTGTGAAGCACATAGCGCGCCTTCAGCTGGTAGCCCTTTGTCAGCTTTGCCTGTCCGGTGGGACAGCCGTGAAGTGTGCGACACTCCGCCAGCAGTTCCGGTCCCGCAGCGCGATGGATGGCTCCGTCCACACCGCTGCCCCCCAGCAGGGATTCGTTGGCCGCATTGACAATGGCCTCTGCGTCCGACTGGGTAATATCTCCCACAAGAATGGAAAAACGTCCCATAAAAGCGCCTCCTTTTCGGAGCTCGTATTCTTGTGATCCACCATATACCACAACAGGAAAATACGCAAGCATTTTTACGGCGGTTTTACTTGTGTTCCACGCATAGTCATGATAAAATAGAAATGAAAATTTGCAATTTTTTCCAAAAAATCCTCAAAAGTGATGAAAGGAGTGCTCCTATGGCAAAGTACATTCCAACCTATACCGGGACACTGCGCAGCCACTCGGTGACGCTGCCCCTCTGCATCAGTGAGTGCAGCGGCATTCGCGTTTTTGGGCGGCGCATCAAATCGCTGGCGTTTTCTACGGATGTGGCCATTGTGAAAAACATCAATGCCGATGCCATCATCGCCGTCTACCCCTTCACCCCTCAGCCTATCATAGCCCAAGCCATTATCACGGTATCAGACGTGCCGGTGTTTGTGGGCGTAGGCGGCGGTATCACCACCGGCGCGCGGGCTGTTAAGCTGGCGATCCAAGCGGAGCACCAAGGGGCCTATGGCGTGGTACTGAACGCCCCCACGGCCAATGAGGTTATCAGCCAGATTAAAGAAGAGGTGGATATCCCCGTGGTCATTACCGTGGTGTCAGAGGATACGGACGTCCGGGGACGGATTGAAGCCGGAGCCGATTTTCTCAACGTGTCCGGCGCGGATCGGACGCCGGAGATTGTGGCCCACATCCGCCGACAGTTTCCTGAGGTTCCCATCATCGCCACCGGCGGCCCCACGGAGGAGAGTATCCTCAACACCATTCGCGCCGGGGCCAACGCCATTACCTATACGCCGCCCAGCAACGGAGAGCTTTTTGCCGAGCTGATGGATAAGTATCGGGCGACTCACTAAAAATCAACGCACCCCTGCCGCTTAGTGAGCCGCAGGGGTGCGCTTGTCATTATGCTTTGGCGAGGTAATTCCGGCAGACCTGCCGTGCCTCGGCGGCGACGGCGTCCTCGTCCACGGTGACCAGCCGCCCGTCCTGAACAACGATTTTACCGTTGATCACCGTCGTGTCCACTGGCCCGCGGAGGCCCACCGTGGCCAGAACGGAGGCGGGATCGTATTCACCGCCGACCAACTCCAGCCGTCGGGAATCCACCAAGAAGAAGTCTGCGCACTTGCCGATCTCCAAAGAACCGATGTCTGTTCGGCCCAGCAGACGCGCGCTGCCGCAGGTGGCGATTTTCAACATGTCGTATCCGCTGGGCGCGGCGGCGCTGGAACGCAGCCGATGGAGCAGGTAGGCTACCCGCAGTTCCTCCATCAGGGACGAGCCGTCGTTGCTGGCAGAGCCGTCTACCGCAAGACCCACGGGGACGCCCAGCTTCAGCATTTCCGGCACCTGCGCCACACCGGAGGAGAGCTTCATGTTGGAAATGGGGCAGTGGGCCACGCCGGTAGAGGTTCGTGCCAACTCCCTCAGCTCTTCCTCGTTGAAGTGGATACCGTGAGCGAACCACACATCCGGCCCCATCCAGCCAAGAGACACCATGTACTCCAACGGCCGCATATGGAATTTTTCCAGAGTGAAACGTTCCTCGTCCTTCGTCTCCGCCAGATGGGTGTGGAGCCGAACGCCGTATTGCCGGGCGAGAATGGCGCTTTGGCGCAGCAACTCCGATGAGACGGAGAAAGGCGAGCAGGGGGCCAGCGCCACTTGGCGCATGGAGCCAAAGGACGCATCATGATACGTCTCCACGCAGCGGGCAGAGTCCTTCATGATCTCATCCACCGTCTGAACCACGCTGTCCGGCGGCAGTCCGCCGTCCTTTTTGGAGAGATCCATACTTCCGCGGGAGGCATGGAAGCGGACGCCCAATTCCGCCGCCGCGGCAAACTGAACGCCGGTCAAATCCCCAGCGCGGTTGGGAAAGACATAGTGATGGTCAAAGACGGTGGTGCAGCCGTGCTTCAAAAGCTCCCCGCAGCCCGTCAGCGTGGAAAGGCGGATAACCTCGCCGCCCAGCCCCTTCCATATCTCGTACAGAGTTGTGAGCCAGTCAAACAGCTCCAGATTCTGGACTTGAGGCAGATTTCGGGAGAAGACCTGATAGAGATGGTGATGGGTGTTGACAAGACCGGGATAGCACCAGAGATGGGACCCGTCGATCGTCTTGTCGGCAGATTGGGGCAGGGCAGGCCCTATGGCGCGGATCACACCATTTTCGCAGTAGAGGTCCGTGTTATTCAAAACCCGGTCCCCGTCGTCGCAGGTCACCAGAGCGGCAAGATTTTTAATCAGCAGAGAGGGCATGAGAGCAGCTCCTTTCAAATTGGGACGGCTTTTTACCATTCTACCAGATGCGTGAAAAAAAGCAACTTGAAACCTGATAAAGTTTGTGGTAAGCTGAAATTAATTTTTGAATTAAAGGGGGAGAACTCCCGTGTTGGATATTTTTGATATTTTAGGTCCCATTATGGTGGGGCCGTCAAGCTCTCATACGGCAGGCGCGGTGCGAATCGGAAAGATGGCCCGGGCGCTGCTGGGAAGCCCGCCGAAAACGGCGGAGATCGGGCTGCACGGCTCCTTTGCGGAGACAGGGCCCGGCCACGGCACGGACCGGGCGCTGGTGGCGGGCCTTTTAGGCATGAAGCCGGACGATCTGCAGATTCCGCTGAGCTTTGATCTGGCAAAGCAGGCAGGGCTTGCATTTTCCTTCCGCAATGTGGAGCTGAAGGAGGCCCATCCCAACACCGCGCTGCTGACCGTCTCTGACGGGGCAGGGCAGACGCTGGAGCTGCAGGCCGCGTCCACCGGCGGCGGGCGCATCCGAGTGGACAAGCTCAATGGCATCGATGTGAACTTTACCGGCGCATTCAACACCCTCATCATCCGCTCCACTGATGTGCCGGGCAAGCTGGCGGAAGTGACCCGAGAGCTGGAACAAGGGGGAGTGAACATCGCCAATATGAATCTCTGTCGGGCGAAGCGGGGCGGCAGCGTGCTGATGGTCATTGAGACGGATCAGCAGGTGCCGCCAGTCGTGCGGACGCTGATCGAGGAGCTGCAGGACGTGATTCATGTGACGTATTACGAGAGGGAGGACGCATAATGGCGCTGGATTCCATGCAGGAGATTTTTGACGCCGCTGATGCAAGCGGCAAGCAGTTTTGGGAAGTGGTGATGGACACCGACATGGAGGAACGCGAGGCCACGGCGGAGCAGTCCATGGAAAAAATGCGGCTCACTTGGCGGGCCATGCTGGAGGCGGATGACACTTATCGGGGTGACCGCCGCTCCGCCAGTGGACTGGTGGGCGGAGACGGAAAGCGGATGCGTTGTTACGCGGCAGAGAGGACTGCCCTTTCCGGTGAGTACCTGACAGAAGTCATCGCAACGGCACTTTGCACCGGCGAATCCAACGCCTGTATGCGTAAAATTGTGGCGGCGCCCACGGCGGGAGCCTGCGGCGTTTTGCCGGCAGTTTTGATTCCGTTGTATCACCGGGGGGATTTTGACGAGGAAGCCATTCTTCGTGGATTGTACGTGGCGGCGGGAATTGGTGCGGTGGTGGGTTATCGAGCCTGCATCGCCGGGGCCTCCGGCGGCTGCCAAGCGGAGATTGGAACTGCCTCCGCCATGGCGGCGGGGACGCTGACGGCCCTTCGGGGCGGAACCTGTGCCCAGATCGGTCATGCCACCGCCATGGCGCTGAAGAATTTGATGGGTCTTGTATGTGATCCGGTGGCGGGACTGGTGGAGGTTCCCTGCGTGAAGCGAAACGTAATCGGGGCGGTGAACGCCGTCAGCTGTGCGGATATGGCCATCGCGGGCGTGGAGAGCCGCATTCCCGTGGATCAGGTGATCGACTGCATGGGCGCGGTGGGTCGGCGGATGCCGGTGGAGTTTCGGGAGACGGCTCTGGGCGGTCTTGCAGACACGCCCTTTGGACGGGAAATCAAGGAAAAGATGCAGCGCGGGGGAACAGCTGATTAAATCAGCTCCGGCGCACTTTTGCGGCGGAATTGATCTTCCTTGGCGGGAGAACTCTCAAAAAACAGATTCAGCAGGAAGCGGCATGGCCTTTGGCCATGCCGCTTCCTGCTGGCGGTTAGGGCTTTGTTTTCAGGGAGAAACAGCCCTGAATTTGCGGAACTGTGAAATATGGGAAAAAGCAGCGCGGGGTTCGATAGAGAAATATCCGGTATCGGACACGGAAATAAATCCAAAAAATGTTTTAGCAAAACTAACAAAAAGTATTGCAATTAATAGGTCAACCTTTTATACTATAACCAAGGCCAACGTAGGGAAGATCACGGGCAACTTTTGAGCACCTTTTCGTGCCCGGAGGATATCCGCCAACGCAGTTGGTTTTGGCCAATAAAATAAAAGGAGTCTTTAGGATGAGGGACCCAAACACAAAACAGGAAGCGAAGATCGAGAATATCTACAAACTGGACGGCCGCGTCCCAATTGGAAAAGCAATCCCCTTCGGCTTGCAGCATGTGTTGGCCATGTTCGTATCCAATGTTGCACCGATCATTCTGGTGGCTTCGGTGGCCATGTACGATGGAGCGTCCTTTACTGCGGTAGAGGTGGCTCGGCTGATTCAGAATGCCATGATGATTGCCGGAATCGGCACGCTGATCCAGCTCTATCCTCTTTGGCGCATTGGCTCCCGGCTTCCGGTGGTCATGGGCGTCAGCTTTACGTTTGTCTCCGCCATGATGGTGGTGGCGGCGCGGGACTACGGGATTATGATCGGCGCGATCATCGTCGGCGGCTGTATCGAGGGCATTTTGGGACTGACCGTGAAATACTGGCGGCGGTTTGTAGCCCCCATTGTTTCTGCCTGCGTGGTGACGACCATCGGCTTTTCGCTTTTGGGTGTTGGAATCAGTTCCTATGGCGCGTCGGACGCCTTTGAATTTGGCAGCTGGCAAAACCTTTTGGTGGGAACGATCACGCTGGCGGCCTGCTTGATTTTTCAGGCTGTTGCCAAGGGCTTTTGGAAACAGCTGTACGTGCTGTTCGGGCTGGTCGTGGGGTACATCGCTGCAATCTGCTTTGGCATGGTGAATTTTGACTCGATTGGTGACACGGTAGGGGAGCTGGGCGTAATCTCCTTCCCCATGATGCTGCACTATATGCCTAAATTTGAGCTGGGCGCGATTATTTCGGTAACGCTGGTGTTTTTCGTGTCGGCGGCGGAGACAATCGGCGATACCACCGCCGTGTGTACTGGCGGTCTTGGCCGGGATATCACAGAGAAGGAACTTTCCGGGTCCCTTTGCTGCGACGGCTTCATCTCTGCGGTTTCCGGCGGACTTTTCGGCTGCACCCCCATCACGTCCTTCAGCCAAAATGTTGGGCTTGTGGCCATGACCAAGGTGGTCAACCGCTTTACCATTATGTTTGGTGCGTTGACACTGGTAATCGCGGGGCTGTTTCCGCCCATCGGTGCATTTTTCTCCACACTGCCCAGCTGTGTGCTGGGTGGCTGCACGGTCATTATGTTCGGTGCGATCATTGTCTCCGGTGTGACCATGTTAAGCCAGTGCGGTCTGGATCAGCGCAATACGCTGATTGCCGCCGCATCCTTTGCCATCGGCATCGGTGTGACGCAGGTGGATGGATTCTTCGCCCATATGCCGCAGGTCATCGGCGACATTTTCTCCGGGAATCCGGTGGCTGGTGTGTTTGTGGTGGCAATGGTTCTTTCCCTTGCACTGCCTAAGAAAATCGAATTGAAGGACATTGACGCTCTGACCCCGGAGACGGTGGAGAAGAAGTAAGTCCGTTTGGTTTAAAGGCTCACCGAACCACTCAAACAGAGCGCCTGATTTTAAATTTTAAAATTCACTGTTTTTAGCAGCAGAAGCGCACCCCGACGGAACTTTCCGCCGGGGGCGCGCTGCTTTTTATGGAGAACGGTTTTGGAATCTTAGATACTCGATCTCTGAATAGAGGATTTTTAAAGTGTTTTGTCAGAGAAAAATGTGATTGAGGATGCGGAAGATGCTTACTTTGAAATAAAGCACCATTTTACAAAATGCACAAAAATGGTGTGTAAATCGACAAATTTATAAAATATAAATACAGTTGCAAATATCACTTTGCAAACAAGGAATTCCTTATATACTAATAAATAGAAAACTTGTTGCGGTTTGCCGTGAGATGAATAGGAGTTCAAGAAGGAGGTCAGCATATGTTCTATCAAACAACCGAAGCGCAGGAGACCCTGCGGGCAAAGGTACGGGAATTTGCGGAGAGCGAAATCAAACCCATTGCGTTTATGCTGGATAAGGAGAATACTTTTCCTGCCGACGCAGTCCGTAGTATGGGAAAGCTGGGGCTCATGGGGCTTCCCTATGAAAAAAAGTACGGCGGCGCGGGACTGGATGTTCTCAGCTATGCCATCGCGGTGGAGGAGCTGGCCCGGGTGGACGGCGGCGTCGGCGTCATTCTGTCGGCCCACACATCCCTTGGGACTTGGCCGATCTGGGCCTATGGCACGGAGGAGCAGAAGAAAAAGTATCTGCCCGATCTGTGCTCCGGCAAAAAGATTGGCGCGTTTGGCCTGACGGAGCCGAATGCGGGGTCTGATGCCGGCGGCACCGAGACGACTGCTGAGGATATGGGCGACCACTGGCTGCTCAACGGCGGGAAAATCTTTATTACCAACGGCGGCGAGGCGGATACCTATGTGGTCTTTGCCGTCACCACGCCGGATATCGGGGTCAAGGGCATCTCTGCTTTTATCGTGGAAAAGGGTTGGGAAGGCTTTGCTTTTGGCGATCACTATGATAAAATGGGAATACGGTCCTCCGCAACCTGCGAGCTGATTTTCAACAACGTAAAGGTGCCCAAAGAAAATCTTCTGGGCAAGGAGGGCAAGGGCTTTAATATTGCTATGGCCACGCTGGACGGCGGGCGCATCGGCATTGCGGCACAGGCACTGGGCATTGCACAGGGGGCTTTTGAGGCCGCTGTGGAATACACCAAGGAGCGGGTTCAGTTTGGCCGCCCCATCTGTCAGCAGCAAGCCGTCGCCTTTAAGATCGCAGATATGGCAACGAAACTCCGGGCTGCTCGTCTGCTGGTATACTCTGCCGCCGCGCTGAAGGATGAACACGCACCTTACGGCATGGAGTCCGCCATGGCAAAGCAGTATGCTTCGGATATTGCGCTGGAAGTTACCAATGAGGCGGTGCAGATTTTCGGCGGCACCGGTTATCTCAAGGGGATGGAAGTGGAGCGGATGTACCGCGATGCCAAAATCACCACCATCTACGAGGGAACCAACGAAATTCAGCGGGTGGTCATCGCGTCCCACGTTCTGGGCCGGATCGCCAAGGCGGATCAGCCCGCGGTTCATAGCAAGCGCGGCCCTGAAACCGGTGTGCGGAAAAAGATCCTGTTTACCGAAGGAACTACGGATGAGCGCGTGAGCGCGCTGGTGGCGGATCTGAAAAAGGACGGCTATGACTTCACGGTGGGTATCCCGATGGATACGCCCATCGCGCAGGCGGAGCGAGTGGTTTCCGCCGGTAAGGGCATTGGCCCCAAGGAGAACATGAAGCTCATTGAGGACTTGGCAAAGGCCGCGGGCGCAGCTGTCGGTTCCTCCCGTCCTGTGGCGGAGACTTTGAAATATGTCCCGCTGAATCGCTATGTAGGCATGTCCGGCCAGAAATTCAAGGGTAATCTGTATATCGCCTGCGGAATCTCCGGCGCGGGCCAGCATCTCAAGGGGATTCGGGATGCCTCCACCATTGTGGCAATCAATCTTGATCCCAACGCGAAGATTTTCAAAAACTGTGACTACGGAATTGTGGGCGATGTGAACGAGATTCTGCCTCTGCTGACTGCCGCGCTGGACACCGGAGAAAAACAGCCTGCGCCGCCCATGGTCAAGATGAAGCGCGCCACGGCGAAGAAGACTGCACAGCCCAGAGAGCTATACGTTTGCAACGGTTGCGGCTATGAATACGATCTGCTGGTGGGAGACGAGGAAGGCGACGTCCGTCCCGGTACGCCGTTTGGCGAACTGCCGGATGGCTGGAGCTGCCCCCACTGCGGCGAGTCGACCGACCAGTTCATTAAAATCGACGTGTAAATTTGCTGATATTTTAGCTGATATTTTAAAGGAGGTATCGCGTTATGAACAATGTTCGGAAAATTACCGACGATCTTTACTGGGTCGGAGCCAATGACCGCCGTCTGGCTCTGTTTGAAAACATCCATCCGCTCTACCACGGCGTGTCTTACAACGCCTATGTCCTTCTGGATGAGAAGACCGTGCTCTTTGACACGGCGGACTGGTCCGTGGGGCGGCAGTTTCTTGAGAATATTGCGGCGGTGCTGGATGGTCGTCCGCTGGACTGCTTGGTCATCAACCATGTAGAGCCGGATCACGCAGCTTCCATTGAGGAGATTTTGCTGCGCTGGCCGGAGGTGAA
Source organism: Oscillibacter ruminantium GH1 (assembly GCF_000307265.1). Taxonomy (GTDB): domain Bacteria; phylum Bacillota; class Clostridia; order Oscillospirales; family Oscillospiraceae; genus Oscillibacter; species Oscillibacter ruminantium. Next base: position 5,890 of record NZ_DF158899.1, on the reverse strand, counting down.
TATAATCACCACGCCGAAGGCCGTGATCCTGCTGCATCAGTTTGGATTTGAACTGGGCGAACGCGTAGAGGAGGTTCACGAAGGGGACACCCGGTGCTTCGGCAAGCACACGGTTACCTTCGTCAATGCCCCCATGGTTCACTGGCCCGAGGCCATGGTGACCTTTGACGTGACCGATGGAGTGCTGTTTTCTGCCGACGCCTTTGGCTCTTTCCGGGCGCTGGACGGCAAGCTGTTTGCCGATGAGTTTGATTTTGACCGGGATTGGCTGGACGATGCCCGCCGCTACTACACCAACATTGTGGGCAAATATGGGCCACAGGTGCAGACGCTCCTGAAAAAAGCCGGGGGACTGGACATCAAGTACATTTGCCCGCTCCATGGCCCGGTGTGGCGCAAGGACATCGGATATATTCTGGACAAATATATCCACTGGAGCACTTATGAGCCGGAGGAGCGGGGCGTTATGATCGTCTACGCATCCATGTACGGCAACACAGAGGCCGCGGCGGAGTTGCTGGCCGCCAAGTTGTGCCAGCGGGGCATCACCAATACTCGGCTTTACGATGTCTCCTCCACCCATGTCAGCTATCTCATTTCCGACCTCTTTAAGTACAGCCATCTGGTGCTGGCCTCCGTCACCTACAATCTGGGCATTTTCCCGCCGATGCACAACTTCCTGGCGGACATGAAGGCCCTGAATCTTCAAAACCGCACCTGCGCCATTATGGAAAATGGTTCTTGGGCGCCCCGCTCCGGAAGCCTGATGCGTGCCTGTCTAGAGGATCTCAAGCACATGGAGATTCTGGATGAGGGCATGACGCTGGCGTCCTCTCTGCAGGAGCAGAACATGCCTGATTTGGATGCAATGGCGGATGCCATCGCCGCCTCCGTTACCAAGTAACTGCAAAACGAAAGGCGACTGCCTCCTGAAATCGCGCTCAATTCATTTGAAAAGCCGATTCCCAATCTGATTGGGAATCGGCTTTTTTGTACTGATTGAAAACTTGGCTGTCTAAGAGCAGACCGGATGGTTCGCGTATTTAACCCAAAAGCAGGGCCACAGCCAGCCCCAGCAGCGCACCGAACGCCACTTGCAAGGGCGTATGTCCAAGAATTTCCTTCATTTTTTCATCGCTCTTAATGTCGCTGCTGAACAACTCCAAAAGTTCATTAAGTGCTTTTGCATGCCGCCCGGCTTCCAGCCGGATGCCCATAGCGTCGTGCATGACAATAACGGCCAAAATTGTCGCCACCGCGAATATGGCGGAATCGACGCCGTATTCCAATCCCGCTGTAACGGCTAAAGCTGTGACCGTTGCGGAATGACCGCTGGGCATTCCGCCGTCACCCACCAGCCGGTGAAAATCCAGCGTTCGATTGACTGAAGCATAGATAATTGTCTTAATAATCTGCGCCGCCGCCCAAGCGATCAGCGAATTAATCAGCAAATGGTTTTCCAAAAGCTCCATCATATGTGTCGGCCTCCCCCAATTGAATCGTACTTGGATTTATGTATGATAGCACAGGCGTAAAGCGCCGCTGTGCGATCTTATTTTTTACTTGAACACCCGCCTGTGAAGCAGGCGGTTGCGCGGATAGCAGCCGCTCTGTGGCTATTATAGCACAAGCACGAAGCACCGTCGTACTTTATTTTTCGGTTAAAATACCCGCCTGCGAAGCGGTAAATGCGCGTATCACGGCCGTTTTGCGGTTATTATAGCATAAATTTACAAAAGTAGCTACTTTCTGAACGAATATTTTACAGGTACACCGTCTGCACGTCAAAAATATTGAAAAGGGAGAAGAAAATAGACTTGACAATTTGCCGTTGTTGGCATAGAATACAAACAACGAATGAACAAATGCTCATATGTTAATTTGAGTGGAAAGGGGAACCGGCTATGAAAAAAACTTATAAAATCGACGTGGATTGCGCCAACTGTGCCAACAAGATGGAGGAGGCCGCCCAAAAGACACACGGCGTTGCCAATGCAACGGTAAACTTCATGGCGCTGAAAATGATTGTGGAGTTCGAGGACGGACAGGAGCCTAAGGCGGTTATGCAGGAGGTCCGCAAAAACTGCAAGAAGATTGAGGACGACTGCGAGATCTTCCTGTAAGTGTTTCCCCGGGGATGTTGATCCCCAATCTTTGGCTTGGAGGAAAGACCAGTGAACAAGAAACAAAAAAAGATGCTGGCGCGGATTTTGGTCACCGCAGTGCTGATCGTGATACTGGGTCAGCTGAATGTGACTGGATATGCGCGGCTGGCTCTGTATCTCATTCCCTATCTCGTGGTGGGCTATGACATTTTGCTGAAAGCCTTGAAGGGTATCCGCAACAAGCAGGTTTTCGACGAGAACTTCTTGATGGCGGTAGCCACAGTGGGCGCCATTGTTCTGGGGGAGTATACGGAAGGCGTAGCCGTGATGCTGTTCTATCAGATTGGCGAGCTGTTCCAGAGCTATGCCGTGGGCAAGAGCCGCAAAAATATCAGCCAGCTGATGGATATTCGCCCCGATTACGCCAATATTGAAGGAGAGCATGGACTGGAGCAGGTGGACCCGGACGAGGTGGAAATCGGCACGGTGATCGTGGTCCAGCCCGGCGAAAAAATCCCCATCGACGGCGTTGTGGAGGAGGGAAATGCTACGCTGAACACCAGCGCCCTGACCGGAGAGAGCCTGCCCCGCGAGGTTCGGGTCGGCGACGCGGTCATCAGCGGCTGCATCAACATGACCGGCGTTTTGAAAATCCGCACAACCAAGGCGTTTGGAGAGTCCACGGTGTCCAAGATTCTGGATTTGGTGGAAAACGCCAACTCCAAAAAATCTCAGTCCGAGCGGTTTATCTCCCGCTTTGCGCGCTATTATACCCCTGCCGTCTGCTATGGTGCTTTAGCGCTGGCCGTGGTGCCGCCGGTAATCCAGATGTTGATGGGCGGGACGGCGCAATGGGGACTGTGGATTTACCGCGCCTTGACTTTCTTGGTTATCAGCTGTCCCTGCGCACTGGTCATCAGCATTCCCTTGAGCTTTTTCGCAGGCATTGGCGGAGCCAGCCGGGCCGGTGTGCTGATCAAAGGTTCCAACTATCTGGAGACGCTGGCGCAGACGAAGTACGTGGTTTTTGACAAGACCGGGACTTTGACCCGGGGCGTTTTTGAGGTGGTGGGCATCCATCACAGCCAGATGGAGAACGAAAGGCTGCTGGAATACGCGGCGCTGGCAGAGAGCTATTCCTCTCATCCAATCAGCCGAAGTCTGAAGGAAGCCTGCGGAAAAACGATTGACCGCAGCCGCGTGACGAATGTGGAGGAAATCAGCGGCAACGGCGTTACTGCCAAGGTGGACGGCGTCAGTGTGGCGGTGGGCAACGACAAGCTGATGCACAAAATCGGGCTGACCGCCATTTCCTGCCATCAGGTGGGAACCGTGGTTCATGTGGCGGTGGACGGGATTTATGCGGGGCATATCCTGATTTCTGACGTGGCAAAGCCCACCTCCGCGCAGGCCATTCGTGAGCTGCAAAAAGTTGGAGTGAAAAAGACCGTGATGCTCACCGGTGATGCGGACCGGGTGGCGCAGCAGGTGGCACGGGAGCTGGGCGTGGACGAGGTTCACAGTGAACTGCTTCCTGCCGACAAGGTGGATAAGATTGAGGCGCTGCTTGCTAAAAAGGGAGATAAGGAGAAGCTGGCCTTTGTGGGAGACGGCATCAACGATGCACCGGTGCTCTCTCGGGCGGATATCGGCGTTGCCATGGGCGCGCTGGGGTCCGACGCCGCCATCGAGGCTGCGGACATTGTCCTGATGGACGACGACCCGATGAAGATGGTCAGCGCAATCCGCATTGCCCGCAAATGTATGCGCATCGTCTACGAGAACATCTATTTGGCTATTGGAATTAAAATGGTATGTCTGCTGCTGGGTGCTGTGGGTCTTGCGAATATGTGGGTGGCTATTTTTGCCGACGTGGGTGTAATGGTTCTGGCGGTGCTCAACGCCATTCGGGCGTTGCTAGTGAAGAAACTTTGAGGAGGAAATTGCATGACAGAGAAAGAGAATCTCTGCTGTGAGAGCACAGAAGTCCACGAAGAATTGCTAAAGATCATTAATGAGACAATGCCGGAGGAAACGGAGCTGTACGATCTGGCGGAACTGTTCAAGATATTCGGCGATTCCACCCGCATCCGAATTTTGTTTGTGTTATTTGAGGCGGAGGTGTGTGTGTGCGATTTGGCGTCGGCACTGAATATGACGCAGTCCGCCATCTCTCATCAGCTGAAGATCTTGAAGCAGAACAAGCTGGTGAAAAGCCGCCGGGATGGAAAGTCTGTGTTTTACTCTCTGGCGGACGACCATGTGCGAGCCATCATTGCCCAAGGGCAGGAGCATATTGAGGAGTGATGCGCCGGGCAAACGCTTTTGGCTTCTGAACTTATATGCTGACTGTGAAAAGCAGCCCCGGCATCCTTTTGGATGCCGGGGCTCAGCCTGTCAAAAAGGTTTAGCGTATATAATGTATAGGGAAGCGCATAAGCCGTCACATTAGGCCCAGCGTGCGCAGGATAAACGTGCAGCAGAAAATTGTAAAGATGGATACCACAGTGGTACAGCACACCAATTGCCCCGCCAGAGGGCCGTCGGCATCCATGGCCACCGCCATGGGATAGGAAGAGACTGCGGTTGGGGCGCCGAAAAAGATCATCAGAGCGCACAGTGTTCCGTCCCGGAAACCCAGCGCAATGCTGAGGGGCATGAAGATCAGCGGAATCAGAACCATACGCGCCAATACAGCCAAAATCAGCGTGCGGCGATTGGAAAGGGCCTGTCCAAGATCCAAACTGACTCCCAGAGAGATAAACGCAATGGTGGTGGTAACGCCTGCCACATCTTTGATCACGCCGTAGAGCAGGTCCGGAATTTGAATGCGCAAAGCCTGCAATGCCAATGCCAAAAGTGTTGCAATGATCATGGGGTTTTTCAGGACGGAGAGAAACAGCTTTTTCAAATCAGCGCTGCCGGAGCGATTTAACTCCAGAATTAGTGTGGAGCATACATTAATCATTGGAACAATTAGTGCTCCGAACAATGCTACTGTGCCTGCGCCGCCCTCGCCAAAGATGGATTCCGCCACCGCGATACCAAATAGAATATAGTTGGGGCGAATCAGCGCCTGGCCCACTGCCGCGGCGCTGGCGCTGTCCGTCAGCAGCCTGCGGGGAAGAAAAATGCCGGCGATAAAAAAGAGAATCAGCAGGCAGAGCAGTACATATAAAAAGCCCCAGCCGTCAACATTGTGAAGCAGATCCGACTCATAGATGTTTTTGAACAGCAGCGTGGGCATGAAAAGACGAAAGCACAGGCTGTCTACCTTTCGCATCGTGGGCCGGTCAACCACCTTGGCTTTTCGGACCAGAACGCCGATTCCCATGAGGAAGGCAAGCGGCAGTACGACGCGCAGCGCCGTCATGAAATTTTCAAACATTGTAGAAACTCCTCTTTGTGCAGCTCTTCCTGCACAATATATTAAATTTTGCAATGAAATCATCATATCATTTTTGCAGCACCACCGCAACCGGCACACAGAAAAAAGGAAAATGAGTCGATCACACGCAAAAGAAGGCGAACTGGCAGGCTGGTCTGTAAAAAATAGCCATAGGGAGGGGTGGTATAAGGGCGGATAATGGTGAATATGAGTAAAAGCGAAAAAAGAGTCGAAAAAGGGTTGACAATTGGGGCCAAGGCTGGTATTCTAACAAAGCTGTCGGCGAGAGCTGCGGCGGAACTGAAAAGGGGAAGTTAAGTTCTTGAAAAAAGTGCTTGACAAACCACCGGAAACTGTGGTAACCTAATCAGGCTGTTCCGAAAGAGACGGACGACGG
>NZ_DF158898.1:418004-530568 GCF_000307265.1 Oscillibacter ruminantium GH1 | reverse complement strand
TTAGATGCGGATAGTTTTAATCGTCTCATTCGTCTTTTTTGGTGAATGAAAGAAACTAGTCCGCCTGTGGTTGCTATGCAGACGAAAGCGGTTGGGAATGAGGGTGAGGTGAGGGTATGGTCAGAAAAGCCCGTTGAATGCCCTAAGTTCTTGCGCTTCTATTTTTTTCGAGATATCCCATAAACACCTCAGATCGTGATGCAGAACCGCCAACGCCGCGCGATTGCCACGAAAAACGGGCTTATTTTTCTTGCACCACAGTACGTCTCTCGGACGAGCTGCTTAATCACCCTTTTACCATGTTGTCCATGTAAAGTTTGGGGTAATCTTTACAGAAAGCCAACAGAGAAGCTCATCGAGAACGGAGAGCATTTATATTTAAATATGAGAAAATCCGACTCATGCATAAAATGCAGGTCGGATTTTTCGTTAAGCTAGAGCGTTACCCGTTATTAGACCGAACTTAGCTGAGAAACAAAGGATGCGATGCCCTCGATGGGAATTGATTGAATCTGAAGGAGAAGCTGTTGTTTCTGCTGGGGTGTGCAACTATCGTAGATGCGGGCGGCTTCTGGATTTTCACGCAGAAGCGCACCAAATGCCAAAGCGGAGGAAATATCGTTGTCCATAAAAATTCACCTCTATGTGCAGTATACCGCGCGTTAAGGAAAATTATACCGGCTTAAATTTGCCTTCAGGGACGATGCAATCTGTGGGGACTTAAAAGTGCAGATTATCTGACTAGGATTGAGAATGAGAACCCATTATATTTGCAACTTTGTTCTGTATGGGGAAATGTTTATAAGGAGCGCATTTTCTGTGATGAACTAGCGTCAAATTTTGAATTGCCGTGTGTTTTCGCATTCAGCTCCTTCTATTTTTGGTGGTCCGTTGTGAATGAATTTAATGGACTCTACTATTTGCATTTGCGTTAGAGATGGAGAAGGAAAATGGGGTTTGCATATGTCGGAGAAGGTTTATAGGCCCGCTAAAAAGAATTTTCAAGAAAAAGAAAAATTTTTGGATTTTACTGTTGACAAAGCCACCTTCCTTTGCTATACTAACAATTGTTCTGAGCGACACGGTGTGTTGCGGGACAACGGTTTGAAAGGTTTTAAGTTTTATATTTGGCACAAATAAGGGCTTTTTATTTCTTTTGAGCTAGCAAAAGTTTATATATGCATTCTGGCACATTTGGGGGATTAGCTCAGCTGGGAGAGCGCCTGACTGGCAGTCAGGAGGTCAGCGGTTCGATCCCGCTATTCTCCACCAACTCAAATGAGTGCAACAAAAAACTCACTTCTAAAAGAAGTGAGTTTTTTGTTTTATGCTGCGGTAGAGAGAACGCTTGTGTCGAGACTTCGTATCTTAAAGATGATATACGGATGGCAGCGGCATGCCATGACTCTTCTTGTAAAAACACAATCGACGTTTTGACTGTGTGCCTGCGATGGGAGTACAGCAACATACGTACAATTCATTTGATACGCAGTTGATACCGTAAACCATCTGCTTTATGACGCTTTTTGATCTCGTCGCTATGTATAAAAAACGCGTCTGATTTTTCTCACTGTCAAGACTTTGCTTTACTTTGATTACGACCCGATTTTTACGTGGTCTGTCCTATAATGGAAACTGTTCAGCAAACAAGGTCGTGGTCATCTGATAGTCGGATTCGCTTTCCGCTATTTTCCCCTTGCGTTTTTATACAACCTCTCTGCTGCGAATCTATACTCTGCGTGAAACATTAAAATCCGCGCGGGCGATCCGAAACAGAAAGGTACATTTACAGTTGTGATCAAAACCATCAAAAAGGGGGCGGCGGAATGACCGTAGTATATGTGGACAGCGTATTTGTACTGAATATGCTGGCGGATTATCTGCTGGTGTACGCTGCCGCCCAACTGGCGGGGGCGCGGCTGCGAAGACTTCGCTTTCTTTTGGCGGCGCTGGTGGGAGGAGCCTATGCTGTGGCTGTGTTTCTGCCGGGGCTGGGCTGGATGTCCGCGCCGCCGGTAAAACTTGCGGCAGGCGTTCTGATGGCGCTGGTGGCCTTTGGCGGAGAAACGCGCTTCCTCCGGCTGACGTTGCTGCTGGGGTTGGTGTCCTGCGGCTTTGCCGGGTGCGTACTGGCGCTGGGATTGGCGGCAGGGCGGGGAGTCCCCATGCAAAACGGCGTCTTCTATACAAATGTGGACATGAAGGTGCTGCTGATTTCCGCCGCTTCGGCATATCTGGTTCTGACGGTGGTGTTCCGCGCCAGCGCTCACCGCAGCGGGGCCGGGGGCTTTATGATTCCGGTAACCGTGGGGTTTGCCAGCCGCAGCACGGCGCTGACCGCCCTGTGCGACACCGGTAATACGCTCCGGGACCCGGTGACAGGACGGTCGGTGCTGGTGGCCTCCGCGGAGAAGCTCCAGCCGCTCTGGCCTCCAGAACTGGGTTCGCTGCTGACGCCGTCCGCCCTGCGCACACCTACCGAGGTGATGGAGCGGCTGGCGTCATCCAGTCGGGATGTTGCGCGATTCCGTCTGCTTCCATACAGCGCCGTAGGCGTGGAAAGCGGGCTGTTGTTGGCCGTCCGTGCGGATTGGGCCAGCGTCAACGGAAAGAGGCGGGAACGACTGCTCCTGGCGCTGTCACCCACACCGGTAGGGGACGGCTGCGATGCCCTATGGGGTGAATTGGAAGGATGAAACGCCGCGCCGGAAAAGACGAAAGGAAGGAACGCAACATGCCGCACTGGCTGAAAAAACTTCAAGACCTGCTTCGCCGTTTGGGCCTGCTGCCTCAAACGCCTGTCCACTACATCGGCGGCAGCGATACCCTGCCGCCACCCTTGACCCGGGAGCGGGAGGCAGAACTGTTGTCCTGCATCGGGGAGACTGGCGCGCGTCAGGAACTGATCGAGCACAACCTGCGTTTGGTTGTTTACATTGCCCGCCGCTTCGAGAATACAAAAATCAACATAGAGGATCTCATTTCCATTGGAACTATTGGTTTGATCAAAGCGGTGGAAACCTATAAGCCTGATAAAAATATTAAGCTGGCAACCTATGCCAGCCGTTGTATTGAAAATGAAATTTTGATGTATCTGCGTAAAAACGCGGGCCGAAAAGGGGAGGTTTCCTTTGACGAGCCTTTGAATACGGACTGGGACGGCAACGAGCTGCTTCTCTCCGATGTTTTGGGAACCGACGCGGATGTAGTCATGCGCCCCATTGAGGACGATGTAGACCGCAGTCTTCTTGCCGCTGCCTTAAAGATTCTGTCTCCCCGGGAAAAAGAGATCATCACCCTGCGCTTCGGTCTAAATGGTGGTCAGGAACGTACGCAAAAAGAGGTGGCAGACCATCTGGGGATTTCCCAGTCCTATATTTCCCGCTTGGAAAAGCGTATCATTCAAAGACTCAAAAAGGAGATATTGCGTCTCAGCTGAACACACCGGGAAATGAGGCAGATAAAGGGGATAAAAAGCGCCCGTTTGCATAGCAAACGGGCGCTTTTCTTGCAAAGAATGCAAAAAAACCGCCAGAATACTGACGGTTTATGCAACTACCGGTGCCGCCTGTCGGCGGCGCGATTGCAAAGGAAACTGGACTCCCTCACGAATCCTCCGCCCCCTTCAAGGGAGGGATGATTTGTAGTTTGAAACAAAAAGGCCCCACCCGGCCGTGTAGACCCCGTTATAACCTGCACCTTTACGGACAGGTGGGTTGCCTACAACACGCTTTATTGCTTCCAACTTCCAGCCGCAAACAGCAGCTGGGAGGCCTGCAAACCACGCATTGACGCGGCATCCCGTATAACGAAATGTGGGTTAAAAAAAGGTCTATCACGCACCGCGCAGGGTCGTCAAATTTACTGCAACAGGGAATTTATCAGGTGGTTTCGTCTTCCTCGTCTTCAAACAGCGCTTCCATAAACAGGTCGTATACCGCGTCCAGCTCCTCGTCGGAATCCAACGTGGAGAGAAGCTCTTCGCCGCCGTCTGTCACGGCTTTCAAAATCACCAGCCCGGTGTCCGGGTCCTCTTCGTCGGAGTCCTCCGTTTCAGCGGGGAAGAAAGCCATGTACTTCTGACCGTTGTGCTCCAATGCGTCCACGAATTCCAATTCAATGTCGTTGCCATTCTCGTCGGTGATCGTGACGAATGTGGGGCCGAGATCCTCACTCATGGGAACGCCTCCTTACTGTCAATTGCTTTGGCTATATTGTACCCGCTTCAACCGGGAAATGCAAGCGCGGAAGGCATGGAAATCATGGAAAATCAAAATTTAGAAATTGATAATTTTTGAAATTCTTTAGAATATTTAAAATTTCAGGAACTTTTTACGAAAGAAAAGCGACAATTTAGGTGTTGACATGAATGGTAAAATAAAAGATACTATGGTGCATTATGTGCAGTTATCCCGCTGTGGGAGGCGGGATAACTGAAGCCCCAAATTTTTGGAAAAAGGAGGTGCCCTGCATTGGAACAGCATGGAAGACACGAACAAACGCCTCAGCCCCATGAACACCGACGCCGTCAGAGCACCAAGAGTCATCCCGCAAGTACAGTTTGGTTTGTGGTTCGGACGGTGCTTCTGATTGGAATTTTATCCGGCATCATGATCGGCGGCATTTTCATGTATTATGTGAAGACGACGCTGACTCCGACGCTGGACGTCAACGCGGACGATTACACCATGAATCTCAGTTCCATCATCATGTACGAGGACAAAAACACGGGAAAATGGGACGAGCTCCAAACCATCTACGGCGAAGAAAACCGTATTTGGGTGGACTATGACCAGATCCCGGAGGCCATGTGGAAGGCGGCGGTGGCCATTGAGGACCAGCGCTTCTTTAAGCACCACGGCGTGGACTGGAAGCGGACTGCCGGCGCGACGGCGAATCTCTTCCTACACACCAGCAGTACCTATGGCGGGTCCACCATCACCCAGCAGCTGCTTAAGAACATGACCGGTGACAACGACGGCACGGTAAACCGCAAAGTCCGGGAGATTTTCCGGGCGCTGGAGTTTGAGAAGAAGTATTCCAAGGAGGAAATTCTGGAGCTTTATCTCAACACGATCTATCTGGGCCAGACATGCTATGGCGTTCAGACCGCCGCTCAGTTCTATTTCGGCAAGGATGTCAAAGATCTGTCGGTGGCGGAGTGCGCCAGCATCATCGCCATTACCAACAACCCCTCGCTGTACGGGCCGATGTCAACCGTCGTCATTACAGACAAGGATACCGGAGCGAAAAAGACCGCGCGGGAGATGAACAAGAGCCGGCAGGAAAACATTCTGCGTGAGATGAAGGATCAGGGCTTGATCGACGAAAGTACCTATGATGAGGCCGTGTCCGAGACTCTGCAATTTACCGATGGTTCCGTCTCTGCACAGGAGCTGGTGGCCGCTGACAGCGCCAAAAAGAGCAGCGGCGCCGTCACCGGTGTCAATTCTTATTTCGTGGATCAGGTGATTCTGGACGTCTCCAATGATCTCGCCAAGGAATTGGGCATCACAGCGAAAGAGGCGCGAATCAAGCTATACAACGGGGGCTATACGATCTATTCCACTGTGGACCCACATATTCAGGAAATTGCAGAGTCCGTATACGAGGATCGGTCCAATCTGGATGTGACCTCTTCCAGCGGTCAGCAGCTTCAGTCCGGCATTACCATCGTGGACCCCTCCACCGGCAACGTGGTTGCCATGGTGGGCAAGGTGGGTGTGAAGGACCGGAATCTGGGCTGGAACTACGCCACCGGCAGCCGCCAGTGCGGTTCCGCCATCAAACCGGTCACGGTTTATTCCCCGGCGCTGGATGCGGGGGTCATCACCATGGCTTCCACCTTTGACGATTATCCTGTCCGGCTGCTGAACGACAAGCCATGGCCCAAGAACTCGCCTGTGGGATACAAGGGCTGGACAACGCTGGCAAGCGGCGTTGCCAACTCGGTCAACACGGTGGCGGTGCAGACCGTTGAAAAGCTGGGCGTTTCCAATTCCTTTGCATTTGCCACAGAGAAAATGAATCTTGACTTGGTGGCCGACGATATTAACACTGCATCTATGGGTCTGGGCGGATTGACCAACGGCGTTTCTACTGAGGAGATGGCCGCGGCCTTTGCCGTGTTCCCCAACGGCGGCGTTTATAACTCTCCCCGTCTCTATACCAAGGTGGAGGACGCCGACGGAAACACGATCTTGGATAATGAGACGGACACCCACGTTGCTGTGAAAGAAACTACCGCGTATTTTATGAACGAACTTTTGCAGGGCGTTATGAACGGCGGCACCGCGTCGCGGTACAAGCTATCCGGCATGGCCAGTGCTGGCAAGACCGGTACTACCAGCGATAACTATGACCGCTATTTTGTGGGCTACACCCCCTATTACTGCGCGGCGGTTTGGTGCGGCTATGACAACAACGAGCGCATCAGTTATTCCGGCAACCCCGCCGCCTCCATGTGGAAGAAGGTCATGCAAAAGATTGCGGATGAGCAGGAGAACAAATCCTTTGCCAAGCCCTCCAGCGGCCTTGTCACAGTGTCGGTCTGCGCGGACAGCGGCCTTTTGGCGACAGACGCCTGCGCTGCCGATCTGCGAGGGAGCCGCGTGCGTGAGGTCACTGTGGCGGCTGGAACTGCGCCTGTGGAGAGCTGCAATCTGCATAAGTTCTATGACTACTGTACCGACGGCAAGTGTCTGGCAACAGAGTTCTGCCCCTCAGCCAGCGTGAAGCAGGTGGGACTTCTGGACTACACCCGCACGGATTACGGCCCCAATATTGTAGCCAATGACAACGCTTATCTGATTGGCTCCTTCAGGAAACTTTTGGAGGACGGCACGGTACAGCTGCCGCCTTGCCCAGTCCATACGGACGGCTCGGCGCTGCCTCCCGAAACGGGCGGCGATGCTGTCCATCCCGGAGAGGGAGACTCCGGTGCAACGACGAACCCGCCCGTCAGCGATCCCAACGACGGCTATGGAGGCTCCGGGAATTCCGGCAACACAGGAGGCGGAAACGGCAATACCGGCGGAGAAACCACAACACCGCCTACGCCCACCACGCCGACGGAACCGGAGACTCCCCCAATTACCAACTCAGAGGACTGGTGGAATACGGTATGGGATACCGGGACCTGAGCAATTTAATCAAAACCGCCGCACAGCAGTGCGGCGGTTTTTTCTGTCCGCAACCGAACAAATTTGAAAGCGCCCGCGATTTATGGACATTTCACCCAAAATATTTCCTGTCAGACGGAAAAATTCTGGATTTTTTTTATTGCAACCTGTCGGTTTCTATGGTACACTGAACGAGATGCAAAGACAAATGACCATGGGATGTGGACGGAATGAGCAGAGAGATTAAGTACTATATTGTGGCGGCGGACGCTCTGCCGGAAATTTTTGTCAAGGTAGCAGAGGCCAAACGCATGATGCAAACCGGCGAAGCGGCGACAGTGGGGGCGGCCACCCGCATGGCGGGAATCAGCCGCAGCGCATTTTACAAGTATAAGGACTCCGTGCAGCCTTTCAACGACATGAAGGCGGAGCACATCATCACATTTTATGGGATGCTGAAGGACGCACCCGGCGTTCTGAGCAGCGTACTGTCCGATTTCGCGGATGCGGGAGCCAATATCCTTACCATTAATCAGAGCATCCCCACCAACGGCTGCGCCGCGGTCACAGTGTCGGCGGAGACTTCTGACATGGAGATGACGCTGGAGGCATTTTTGGAGCAAGTCTCCAGAGTCAACGGTGTGGTGCGCTTTGAGATTTTGGCCGGCTGAGGCAATAAACGCGAAAGGATTAACCCATGAGTAAAATTGCAATTTTGGGCCTTGGCACGGTGGGGACCGGCGTCGCCAAGGTGGTGGCGGAAAACGCCCGGCAGATCGAAAAAAAGCTGGGGGAACCGCTGACCGTGAAGTCCATTCTGGTCCGCCATTTTAAGGACGGCCCCTATCGTCAGTTGATGATCGACGATTTTAGCCGTATTGAGCAGGATAATGAAATCCGCGTTGTGGTGGAGGCAATTGGCGGCGTGGATGCGGCCTATACGTATACAAAACGGACGCTGGAGGCGGGGAAGCATGTTGTCACCGCCAACAAGCAATTGGTGGCCGAAAAGGGCTGTGAGCTTTTGGAATTGGCCCGGAAGAAAAACGTAAACTATCTCTTTGAGGCCAGCGTGGGCGGCGGCATTCCCGTGCTGCATCCGCTGACAGAGTGCCTGTGCGCCAACCGGGTGGATGAGATTTACGGTATTTTGAACGGCACAACGAATTACATTCTTACCCGCATGGTTCGCACCGGCGCTTTCTTTTCAGACGCGCTGCGGGAGGCGCAGGCAAAGGGGTATGCCGAGGCGGACCCCACTGCCGATGTGCAGGGGATTGACGCCGGGCGCAAAATTTGTATTCTGGCGGATTTGGCCTTCGGCGCGCAGGTGCGGCCGGAGGATGTCCCCATGGAAGGCATTGCAAAGCTGTCTTTGCGGGATGTGAAAGTGGCGCAGCGGGCGGGTTACCGCATCAAGCTGCTGGGCCGGTGCCTGCGCCTGCCGGGCGGAGGACGGACCGCTTATGTCGCGCCTCATCTGGTGCCTGAAGAGCATCCTCTCGCCAATGTGGAGGATGTGTTCAACGCTGTGGTTGTCAAGGGGAACGCCGTGGGCGAGGTCATGTTTTACGGTAAGGGCGCGGGCGAGCTGCCCACGGCGTCGGCCTGCGTGTCCGACGTTCTTGAGGTTCTGCGCCGCAGTCCCCGGCAGGAGGGAATCGGATGGAGTGCCGATTCCAGCGGTTTTGTCGATCCGGCGGAGATTTCCATGCGCTTCTACTTCCGCATCGAGGGCAGCTTGACAGATGCAGCCATGGCTTTTGGCAAGGTGGAGGTTCTCAGCGAGGATGGCGAGACGGGCTTTTTGACGGACTGCATCACCGGGCGGGAAGCGCTGGAGCAGTCCAAGAGCCTGAATGTGTTGTCCTGTCTGCGGGTCCTTGGCTGAGAGCGGAACCGCGAATCCAGATATCCAAAGAAGAAAGGGTAAACCAATGAGTTTGATCGTGCAGAAATTTGGCGGCAGCTCGGTGAGGAATGCCGAGCGTATCCGCCATGTAGCCAGTATTATCGAAAAGACCTATAAGGCGGGGAACGACGTGATTGTGGTGTTGTCCGCACAGGGCGACACTACCGACGATTTGATTGCAAAGGCGCAGGAGATCAACCCACGCGCCTCACGTCGGGAGATGGACATGCTCATCTCCACAGGTGAACAGATTTCCATTTCCCTCTGCGCCATGGAGTTGGAGCGCCGGGATCTTCGCTGCGTGTCTCTGGCGGGATGGCAGGCGGGGGTGCAGACCTCATCTGTGTACAGCGATGCCCGCATTAAGCGAATTGATTCGGAGCGAATTCAGTCTGAGCTGGATCAGCACCGCATCGTTCTGGTGGCGGGCTTTCAGGGATTGGACCGCGCCGGAAATATCACGACTCTTGGCCGGGGCGGTTCGGATACCAGCGCTGTGGCGCTGGCGGCCACGTTCCACGCGGAGTTGTGCCAAATCTTTACGGATGTGGACGGTGTCTATACCACGGATCCCCGCATTGTTCCAAACGCTAGAAAGATTTCCGAGATTACCTATGACGAAATGTTGGAGCTGGCAAGTCAGGGTGCGCAGGTGCTTCACAACCGCAGCGTGGAACTGGCGAAGAAATTTCATGTCAATTTGGAAGTCGTGTCCAGCTTGGAGGATAAGCCCGGCACGACAGTGAAGGAGGTCACAAAGGTGGAAAAGACGAATATCGCAGGGGTGGCAAAGGATACCAGCATCGCCCGGATCGCTCTGGTGGGCCTGCAGCACAATCCCGGTGTGGCGTTTCAGGTCTTTGATCTGTTGAGCAAGAGCAATATCAACGTGGATGTGATTTTGCAGTCTATTGGCCGTGAGGACACCAAGGATATCACCTTTACCGTCCACAAAAAGGACGTGGAGCAGTCCGTGGAGCTGCTGGAAGAGCACAAGCAGGCGCTGAAGTTTGACCATATCGCAACCGATGAACGGATTGGCAAGGTTTCCATCGTGGGCATGGGCCTGATGAGCAACTGCGGCGTGGCCGCCAAGATGTTTGAGGCGCTGTATGATGCAGGCATCAACATTCAGATGATCAATACCTCTGAGATTCGCGTCTCCGTCCTGCTGGACGAGTCTGAAGTGGATCGGGCTGTCCGCGCGATTCACGGAAAATTTTTCGACGAAACCTGATTTTTGGACAGCGGAACAGGAGACTTGACCGGTTCTGTTCCTGTCTCCCGGAGCATAGAGTCGCAGGGAGGTGAGTCGTCCAATGAAAAATCATTTTGTACATTTTTCGATCCGCTTTTTGGTCGTCCTGTTGGCGGGACTCTTTTTGCTGCTGCTCCGTGCCGCAACGCAAAGCCCCGTATTTGCGGTGCTGATGCCGCAATTTGCGAGTCCGTGGGAGCTGAGCAAGCTGATGTATTGGCCGCTATTGCTGGCTGCGGCCATTCCGCTGCGGGACGGCGGAAAATTTTCGTCCCGCCTGCCTTGGCTGACGGTGGCGCCGGTAACCGCCGTGCTGCTTTTCTGGGCGTTGTCCGCGTTGAAACCGGGGCCTGGTCCGTATCTGGTGGCTTGGGTCGTACTCGCTGCCATCGCGCTGATGCTGGCCCAGCGGGGCGTCCTTGCAAAAGGGGACCGCTCCGTGTGGATGGTGCTGGTGGCAGCTATGGGAATTTTGTACATCGTGTTGACCTTTTTACCGCCGATGATCGGGCCTTTTTTGGACCCCACGGATGTGGCGGCAATGGCGACGATTCCATATTGAAAAATGCGCTGAGGGAAAAGGGACAGCCAGAGGGCGTCCCTTTCCTTTTTCAAAGACAAAAGACACGGGGCTGACCCGTGAAATTACCAAGGAGGAAGAAATTATGAACGCGATCGTAACGGTGGTTGGAGAGGATAAGGTCGGCATTATTGCCGGCGTCTGCACGCTTTTGGCCGAAAACAACGTGAATATTCTGGACATTACGCAGACCATTATGCAGGGGAATTTCACCATGGTCATGGCGGTGGACGTCGGTAAGTGCGGCGTTTCTATCGGTGGGCTGGGCACAAGCCTGAATGCTTTGGGCGAAAAACTGGACATCTCCATCCGCATCCAGCGGGAGGAAATTTTCGACGCCATGCACCGCATTTAAGGGGGCTTGACCATGTTGAATCAAAAAGACATCCTCTCCACAATTGAGATGATCGACCAGCAGCATCTGGACATCCGCACCATTACCATGGGGATCTCACTTCTCAGTTGCTGCGATCCGGACCCAAAGCGGGCCTGTGAAAAGATTTACGATAAAATCACAAGATATGCGGAAAAGCTGGTGAAAACAGGGGAGGACATCGAACGGGAATTCGGAATCCCCATTGTCCACAAGCGTATTTCCGTCACGCCGATGGCTCTCGTAGCCGGGGCCTCTGACACGAAGGACTATGTCCCTTTTGCCCTTGCGATGGATCGGGCCGCAAAGACCTGCGGCATTAATTTCATCGGTGGCTATTCCGCATTGGTGCAAAAAGGGATGACAAAGGCAGATGAAACTCTCATTCGCTCCATTCCGGAGGCACTGGCTACCACGGAATTCGTCTGTTCTTCCGTCAACGTGGGGTCTACCAAGGCGGGAATCAATATGGACGCAGTGGCTCTGATGGGCCGCATCGTGAAGGAGACGGCGGCGAAGACCGCCGCGCAGGACGGCCTTGGCTGCGCGAAGCTGGTGGTATTTTGCAACGCGGTGGAGGACAACCCCTTTATGGCGGGCGCGTTCCACGGCGTGGGCGAGGCGGAGAAGGTCATCAACGTGGGTGTCTCCGGCCCCGGTGTCGTGTGCCAAGCGCTGAAGGCCGTCAAGGGCCAGCCATTTGACGTTGTAGCCGAGACGGTGAAAAAGACCGCGTTCCGGGTGACCCGCATGGGTCAGCTGGTTGCTCAGGAGGCGTCTCGCCGTCTGGACACGCCTTTTGGCATTGTGGATCTCTCCCTTGCGCCGACTCCCGCCATTGGCGACTCCGTTGCCCGGATCCTGGAGGAAATGGGCCTTTCCGTCTGTGGAACCCATGGCACTACGGCGGCGCTGGCCCTTTTAAACGATGCGGTAAAGAAGGGCGGCGTGATGGCCTCATCCTCCGTGGGCGGTCTTTCCGGTGCGTTTATTCCCGTCAGCGAGGACGAGGGTATGATTGCCGCCGCCCGGACCGGGACACTGACCATCGACAAGCTGGAGGCCATGACCTGCGTTTGTTCCGTGGGTCTTGACATGATCGCTGTGCCCGGCGATACCAGTGCGGAGACAATTTCCGCCATTATTGCGGACGAGGCCGCCATTGGTATGGTGAACTGCAAGACCACCGCCGTGCGTCTGCTGCCCGCTCCCGGCAAGAAGGTGGGCGACACCATCGAGATGGGCGGACTGTTGGGTAGTGCGCCGGTGATGCCGGTCCACATGGAGACCAGCGCGGACTTCATCGCCCGCGGCGGGCGCATCCCCGCGCCGCTTCACAGCCTGAAAAACTGAGAGGACGCAAAAAGTGCGGCTGTGCCCGGGTAGCGCGCATAGAAAGAGTGAGATCGGGCAGGAATCCGTGAATCGATAAATACGAGCCACAGCGGCCTATTTCGCCGCTGTGGCTTGTTCTAGTGTGTAATGTAGATTCGCCTTACAAAGATTGGTAAATAACTGTTTTTTGAATCTTAAGGCTCTTTTTCACATCAATAATCCTCTGATTCCGGCTCCCCCGCCAAGGAAGGGCAAGCGACCGCTGTTCCAGCAGGAACGGTCCGTCCACAAGTACGTCGATCTCTTGTAAAAGCGACTGTTGCGCTGCGGTACCCAAAAGCAGCGATTCAAAGAGATAGCCCGTCCAACACCAAACGTCCAGTCCCCGCTGATGGGCAGCGCGGGCCAAAAGGACACAGCCTTCCGCCTGTTCCATCGGCTCCCCGCCGGAGAGGGACAGCCCGTCCGTGAGGGGGTTGCCATCCAGCTGTGACAGCAGTGCATCAAGGAAAACGGTTGAACCGCCGTTTGGATCGTGGGTCTGGGGATTCTGACAGCCGGGGCAGCTATGGGAACAGCCCTGCACAAAAACGGTGAATCGAAGCCCCGGGCCGTCTACAATGGAGTCTTGCACAGTTCCGGCAATTCGAAGCGTTGCCTCAGTGTTCATCGTCCAGCCCGTGCTTTACACGGTCAGCCTCCTCGGCACGCTTGGCGTTGTTGAAGCGGTCCAGCGTTCCAACCAGATATCCAGTGATACGGCGAACTCGCTCAAAGGAGCGACCGTCCGCCTCCGCCCGGCCACAGCCGGGGCAGACATCCTGAATGATGCCGGTGTAACCGCAAGCTGGGTCGTGATCGACTGCGTGGTTAATGGAACCGTACCCGATGCCGCACTTTTTCATATACCGAATGAGCTTTTCAAACGCCTCCGGGTTTTGCGCCGGGTCGCCGTCCACCTCCACATAGCTGATATGGCCGCCATTGGTCAAGGCGTGATAGGGAGCCTCCAAACGAATCTTATTCCATGCGCTGATGGGGAAGTAAACAGGGATATGGAAGCTGTTGGTGTAGTAAGCCCGGTCGGTGATTCCCGGCAAAATGCCGTATCGCTCCTGATCTATTTTCGCGAAACGGCCTGCCAGACCCTCTGCCGGGGTGGCCAGCAGGGAAAAATTTAACGTTTGCTTCTCGGTTTCCGCATCCGTCCGCGCCCTCATGCGGCTGATGATCGCAAGACCAAGCGTCTGGCTCTCCTCGCTTTGCCCGTGGTGCTCTCCGGTGAGTGCCACCAATGCCTCCGCAAGGCCAATGAATCCAATGGACAGTGTTCCATGCTTCAGCACCTCGCGAACCTCGTCACCCGGCTTTAAACAATCACTGTCAAGCCAAACGCCTTGCCCCATAAGAAATGGAAAATTCCGAGCCAGACGGTGGCTTTGAATCTCAAATCTCTCCAAAAGCTGCGCCACACATAGGTCCAGCATTCGGTCCAATCCTGCATAGAATGCGTCCAGATCACCGTGAGCTTCAATAGCCAGCCGGGGCAGGTTGATGGACGTGAAACTCAGGTTGCCCCGCTGATAGGTGATTGCCCGGTCGGGATCATGGACGTTTGTAACCACCCGCGTCCGGCAGCCCATGGTGGCAATTTCTGTCTCCGGGTGTCCCGGCTGGTAGTAGGGGAGGTTGAAGGGCGCGTCCTGAAATATAAAATTGGGAAACAAACGCTTTGCAGAACAACGGCAGGCCAGCTTGAACAAATCATAGTTTGGCTCTCCGGGATTGAAATTGACACCGTCCTTTACGCGGAAAATCTGGATGGGGAAGATGGGTGTTTCACCGCCGCCCAGACCTGCTTCCGTGGCCAGCAGCAGATTTTTAACCGCCATACGCCCTTCTGGCGAGGTATCCATGCCGTAATTTAAAGAGGAGAAGGGAACCTGCGCCCCCGCTCGGGATTCCATAGTGTTCAGATTGTGGAGCAGCGACTCCATGGCCTGGTAAGTGGCCCGCTCTGTCTCAGATTTTGCATGCCGATGGGCAAAAGACTGAAACGCAGCGGCCTGCTGTTCTGAGATGCCATACCGCGCCGACAGCGCAGACCGCTCCAGAGCCAGATAAGCGCCGTCACCCTCCAGAGATGGTGTTAAGCCGGATTCCCTTACAATCTTTGCGGACAAGGACTTTACCGCATCTTCTGCGTCTGCGTCACTCAAGTTTAACTCTATCGCTCGGGCCAGATTTTCCCGGTAGCGCTTCACAAAGGTTTTACGTACGCCCTCAGCCATGCCATAGTCAAAGTTGGCAATGGACTGTCCTCCGTGCTGGTCATTCTGATTGGATTGCAGCGCAATGCAGGCCAGTGCGGAATAGGTGGAGATATCGTTGGGTTCCCGCAGGTGCCCCAGCGTGCCGGAAAAGCCGCCGTGGAACAGTTTCAAAATGTCGATCTGAGTGCAGGTGGTGGTAAAGGTGTAAAAGTCCAGATCGTGGATGTGAATGTCTCCGGCGGCATGGGCTGCGGCAAACTCCGGCTTCAGGACGTATGCTTGAAAGTAAGCCTTAGCACTCTCACTTCCGTATTTTAAAAGGTTCCCCATTGCGGTATCACCGTTGATATTGGCGTTTTCCCGCTTCCAGTCGGAGGTCTTGGCAGAAGACCAAGTGATACCCTCGTAAATTTTCTTCAGCCGCTCTCCCAGCGCCCGTGCCCGTGCCCGTTCACTGCGGTAGAGAATATAGGCCTTGGCGGCCGCAGGATAGTCCTCCTCCATCAGCACCAACTCGACCAGATCCTGAACGTGTTCCACCTCGGGCAGTTCTGCGCCCTCAACTTCCAGAATTGAAGACACCTTTATGGCCAGCCGCTCCGCAATCCCCGCCATGTTTGGCTGATAAGCAGCGTCAAATGCCTTGAGAATGGCAGTGGAGATTTTACGTTGATCGAATGCGACAATGCGGCCATCCCGTTTTTTGATGGACTTGCTACTCATAGGGATTCCTCCTGTTTTTCGGAATCAGGCGCGTGCCATGCAGCGGCCTTTATCGTTCTGTTAAAAATTTTCAATTCTTTCCTAAACGTAGCACGGCAAAGAGCCGGTGTCAAGCTAAAGGGCCCGAAAAAGTAACCCCCGCGCCATAGGCGCGGGGGCTGTGGGACACGTTATGAAAGGTTTGCGCGATTATTTGTTAGCAGCAGGGAGAGGGAGGCGGGCAGTTGTTTCCGCAACCGCAGCCGCAGCCACAGTTGTTGTTGCATCCGCAGTTGTTGTTGCAGCCGCACTCGCAGCCACCCCAATTGCCACCCCAGCCGCCGTTGCCACAGCAGCAGAACAGGATGATGAGGATAATGATCCAGCAGCAGCTGCCGCCACCAAAGAAACCGTTGTTGTTGTTACAGCACATAATGGGACCTCCTATGAAATCGTAGACCGACCGTGCATCAGCCTCAATCCATAGTATGCGGGTCCCGTGCAGGTGTTACGAAATCCGTGGGCCGGAAATAAGCGCTGTTGCAGAAAGATTTTCGGACTCGGTAAAGATCCCTTTGGACAGAAGCGACTGGCGCAGAGTCTGCCCTGTGCTGGAAACTTGAGCGTCCAGCGAGTACCAGGAGATGTAGACCAGCTCCGCCCGCAAAAATGTGTCTCGGGCAAGCATGGCGGACTCTCCGGCGGTCAAGACCCCGGAGCTTACCGCCCGATCCAGCGTCCCAGTGAGGTCTGTGGTACCGGTATTGCTGTATCCCAAGGCGCGCAGCACGAACTCCACATACTGATAGGCGTTTACCTTTTGGCTGGGACGGAACGTCGTTTTCGTATAGCCGTTGGTATAGCCCTTGCTGTATGCGTAGCCGACATACCGCGCCGGTTCGGACCCGGGTGCAATATCGGTGAAGGGTGTGGTTTCGGTATAGGCCAAAGCCTCGTTCTCTTCGCCCAGCAGACGAATGAACATAATGAGAGCCTGCAGCCGGGTGGGGGATACCTCAAGATCAAAGCCGCTGCCGTATCCGGTGAGACTGCCGCGAAACAGGTGAATGTTTTTCAGCGCTGCTGCCATCGCGTTGTAATCCGTGGCGGCGGAATAGGACAGGCTGTAAGGCCCCTGATAGTCCAGCACCGCCGTTTTACCAGCCACCGTGAAGGTCGCCGTGGTGCTCTCTGCCACCAGATAGCGATGTCGGGCGGTCAGAGCGGAACCGGATAGAATTTCCGTACCGGAAGAGACATCCACCACCGCACCTGAGGAAAAGGAGACGGACATACTGCCCGCCAGCGGAAGCACACAGGTGCCGGTGGAGCCGGAGAGTACATCGCCGGATTTCAAGCGAGTCTCCGTCCAAGTGTCCGCGTTGGAGGAACTGGAAACTGGCGCGCCGGATTTCAGCGCGGCCACCTGTTGCTGAACCGTATTTGTAAAAGTACCATTTAAATAGGAGAGGGAGATCAGTGGATCACTGGAACTGCCGCCAGCGGCGGCAGCGTAGTAAATACACGCGCCGGACAGCAATAAAAAGAGCGCGGGGAGCAGCGCCCGTTTTTTCATAGAAACTCCTTTCAGGCGTTCAAAAAAGAAAACTCAGAGATTTGCAATGCGGTAGCTCAGGGTCAGCAAGCTGTCCGCAAAGTGAATGTTTTCAAATTGGACGGTAGGATCGGAACTGGACAGCTCAATATTGGTGAAATTCCAGAAGCCCCGAATGCCCAAGGCAATCAAATGATCGGCCACCTCCTGCGCCACATGCTGGGGGATGGTCAGCGACACCACATCCACCGTGTGAGCACGGATGAAATCGTCCAGTTCGTCCATGGAGCGGATGGGCACGCCGTTGATAGCCGTTCCCACAACAGTAGGGGACACGTCAAAAGCGGCGTCCACCGTAAACCCTGTCTGGGAGAAGGGAAAGTTTTGCAAAAGAGCGTGGCCCAGATTTCCCGCGCCGATCATAATGAGGTGGTGATTTTTGTCCACGCCGAGAATATGGCCGATTTCCGTGCGCAGTTCTTCAACGTTGTAACCGTAACCCTGCTGGCCAAACTCGCCGAAGCAGCTGAAATCCTGCCGAATCTGAGAAGCGGTGATATTCATTTCCTGTCCCAGCGAGTGGGATGAAATGCGCACAACACCGCTGTTGAATAGACTGTTCAGCTGGCGGTAATATCGGGGAAGACGCCGTATCACGGCATCGGAGATGTTTTCTTTTTTCAAGCGGACTCACTCCTTTGACAGCACTTGTTAAATATTTCTCAAATCTTAGTTTAGACCAAAACGGCCATATTGTCAATTTTTTTAACAATCTTTTTTCCAAAAATATTTTTTCGATAGGGGTTTACTTTTTACCACTTTCCTGTTATACTAATTTTTACTGTTCAGCATGTCCTAGAACAGAGATATCTGCGCCCGTAGCTCAGTTGGATAGAGCGTTAGACTCCGACTCTAAAGGCCACTGGTTCGAATCCAGCCGGGCGTACCAAGAAGAACCCCTTGAAACTCAACGGTTTCAAGGGGTTCTTCTTTTTGTCTGCACAAAGCGACAATCACAAATCGTTGTGTTTTAATGGTTTGCACCACGTTTTACAATGGGGAATGTAGTAGAAAGCGGGGGAAAGATTGGGTCCATTTGGATACCATGGCTCGGTGTACTTTCTTAAAAGTGAACAGCTGGACTTGCGCCTCGCAGTCATGAACGTAGATTTTCATGGTGATATCCAGAGATTCGTGTCCGAGAGTGAGACGTTAACTCATGGCAAGGAAACGTAGAAAGGAACAAACTGTGCTTTGAGCGTACAGGGGCAAAAGGTGTAGTAGGTAGATTTTAAATAGCAATGAAACCGCCATGCTGAGGATACATCTCGGCATGGCGGTTTGGCGCATTTAGCCTGCCGACTCATTAATTGTCATTATGGACAGTTTCCATACTCTTAAAGGTTGCAAATCAATTTTCGCATAGAACTTGATGCGCCCCAGACTTGACTAATCTCATCTCTATAAATTTCTCCCCACGTTTTGCATCAATGATTTCTGAGCGGAAAATGAAGACAAGGCTGTCGGCGTTCCTACAAGAGGGATGACAGCCTTGTTTTCAAAAGTTAAAAGGGTTTAACGGTTTAAATTGAGAGCTGTTAAGCGCTGCCGCAAGGAAACCACCCGGCGGCTCTGTGCAGAACATCCCCTTGAAATTCCATGCTCTTAGTGCATTCCCTCCAAAAATGTGGAGTTCTTCATACGGGAGATCACATGATCGATAAACAGATGCGTCACTGCCGAGGGCGTACTGCCTCGTTTCACGGCGATGCCTACCTCACGAAACTGAGTGATGTCCAGTGGAAGTCGGACAATGTGGTAGCGCATGGGGCGGAGAATCAGATCGTGGACAATGCTCATGCCCAGTCCGCACTCCACCATTGCCAGCAGGGCCACGTCTCCCGTTACCTCGTATGTGGTTTTGGGACAGGTGGCGAGGTGATCCAGAAATCGGTTAATCTCATAATCCTGAAGTTCCTTGAGCTTTACGAAACTTTCAAACGGTAGACGGCTCACCGGATAGCACGGTTGATGTACCATTGGATGCTCGGGCGGAAGCACCGCCACTAAAGAGTCCTGAAAGAGATAGGTTGTCTCAAAATTGTTGGAAGTGGGCAAGGCGAGAAAGCCGCAGTCGATCATGCCACGGCGGAGCCAGTCGGAGATTTCGTTATATTCCCCGTTAAAAAGCTGAATTCCAATGTTGGGATACTTCTCGTGAAATGGGCGCAGCACCAACGGGAGAGCACTTGTGGCAAGACTTGTGAAGCAACCCAGCCGCAAAAGTCCCGATTGGACACCGTGAAGCTCGGAAACCGCAAATTTCAGATCCATATAATTTTTTACAATTTCATGCAGTGACGGTAGAAGCTCCTGCCCCTCTGAAGTAATTTCGATGCCCGTGTGGTTCCGAGTAAGCAGCGTGATCTGCCACTCGCTCTCCAAATCGGAAATCATTTTGCTCACGGCGGACTGTGTGTAGCCTAGTTCGTTTGCCGCCTGCGTGATGCTTCCAGTCTCAATCGTACGGAGATAGGCGATGTACTTACGAATGCTCATAAAGTGCCGTTCAACCCCTTTTTAGACATTCCATTTTGGAATTCTTATCAAGAAATTTATTCGCTTTTCTATTTCTTAACAAAACTATACAATAGTTCTCAAGGGATTTCAACTTTCATTGTGCGATTTTCCAATATATTGGCTGCAATCGCATCAACGATTCCGGCAAGATAAAAAAGGAGGAAATGTCATGGTTCGTTATTCATTTATCGGCGCCACCGGGTACGTCTGCGGGGAACTCCTGAGAATGATGGTCAATCACCCTCAGGCCGATCTTGTCAGCGTGCTTGATACGTTTGCGGTGGGGTCTAAAATTCAGGAGTCCCACCCGGCATTGCGAGGGTTCTATGACAAGGAGATTGTAGAACTGAATCCGGAGAACGTCCGTCTGACGGCCCAGCAGAGTGACGTTGTGTTCATTGTCGTGCCCTCCGGCGAGGTGGCGCAGTATGCGGAAATTGTTTTAGCCGAGGGCAAAAAACTCATCGACATTGGCGCTGACATTCGTTTCCGCGATGTAGACGTGTGGGAAAAATGGTACGGCGCAAAGCACCCCAACCCCCAGATGACCCACGACGCCATCTATTGCATTCCCGAGGTTATGCGCGACCTTGCCAAAGGCAAAAGCCTCATTGCAAACCCCGGCTGCTATCCTACCGCCTCCACACTGGGCCTTCAGCCCATGCTGAAGACCGGTCATGTGGTGGAAAACACCATCGTGATCGATTCCAAAAGCGGCTATACCGGCGCGGGCCGCCGTCCGGCGCTGAACAAGCTGCTCACCGAAGCTGAAAATAATTTCTGCGCCTACGGTCTGGGTGGAACTCATCGCCATACTCCCGAGATCGAGCAGAATATCGCCTATATTACCGGCAAGGACCTGATGAAGCCGGAGACTTGGCAGTACATCAATTTCCAGCCCCACCTGCTTCCTCAGGTGCGCGGCATCGAAGTTACCATCTACGCCACGCTGGACCGGGACTACACCAACGACGAGGTCTTCAAGATGTATGACGACTTCTACAAAGATGAACCCTTTGTCATGGTTTTCCCCGCCAACCAGCCTGTGCAAACCAAGTGGGTTTACGGCACCAACCTGTGCGCCATGACCCCGACCTATGACGACCGCACGCACCGCCTGATCGTCAGCTCTGTGATCGACAATATCGGCAAGGGAGCCGCCGGACAGGCCATTCAGAATATGAACCTGATCTGCGGCCTGCCTGAGACTACGGGGCTTCTGGTTCCCCCGATGTATCCCTAAAGCGACGGTGCCCGGCGGTAGCCGCGCGATGCACCACGCGGCTTTATTGCAGGGCACTGTCTCAGTATCCATCACATTCAGAGAGGAGTCAAATACATGGCATATGAAGTGATCGAGGGCGGTGTGACCGCCCCTAAGGGCTACACAGCCGGCGCCGTTTACGCCGGCATCAAGAGCCGCAAGAAGGAAAAGCCCGACGTTGCGGTTCTGTATTCAGAGTTCCCTGCCTCCTGCGCGGCCTGCTTTACCACCAACAAGTTTTGCGCCGCCCCCGTTATTCTTGACCGGGAGATTTTGAAGAAGGGGAAGGCCCGTGCTATCGTCATCAACAGCGGAAACGCCAACGCCGCCACCGGCGAGCAGGGCATCCGCGACGCAAAGCTGGTGGAAACAGAGGCTGAGAAACTGCTGGGTCTGGGCGAGGACGAGGTGTTTGTCTGCTCCACCGGCGTCATCGGGCAGCGGCTCCCTGTGGAGAAGGTACTGGATGGCGTGCGCCGCGTAGTGCCCAACATGGCGCCCGAAAAGGGCACGGACGCAGCTTGGGCCATCATGACCACCGACACTGTTCGAAAGGAATCCGCCTATGAACTCAAGCTCTCCGGCGGCATCATCCGCATCGGGGCTATGGCTAAGGGGTCCGGCATGATTCATCCCAACATGGCGACCATGCTGGTTTATGTTACCACCGACGCCAAGGCGGAATCCGCGGACCTGCAGAAAATGCTCACTGCCGCAGTGGACAAGAGCTTCAATATGTGTACGGTAGACGGCGACACCTCCACCAACGACTCCATCTTCTTGCTGGCAAACGGGGCCTCCGGCGTGGAGATCAAAACAGAGGAGGACAAGGCGGCTTTAGCTGAGCTGATCGAGTACATCTGCATCGATATTACCCGCCGGATCGCCTCCGACGGCGAGGGCGCGACCCATCTCATCGAAGTCGAATCCTACGGACTCCCCTCGGAGCACGACGCGCGTCTGGTGGCAAAGTCCATCGCCGGGTCCATGCTGTTCAAGGCCGCCGTCTTCGGGCGGGATGCCAACTGGGGCCGCATTATGGCTGCCGCCGGGTATTCCGGCGCGGATGTGGACCCCACCCGGGCGGACTGCATCATCAAGAGCGCCGCAGGCGAAGTGCAGGTCATGAAGGACGGCTTCGGAACGGACTTCAGCGAGGAACTGGCCAAGGCCATTCTTACGGAGCACGACATCACTGTCATTGTCCGCTTCTATCAAGGCGACGGGCAGGCCAAGGCGTGGGGCTGTGACCTGACCTATGATTACGTCAAGATCAACGGCGATTACCGCAGTTAAAGGAGGCGGGCTTATGAGTGATGTGGCAAGCAAGGTCGAGAACCTGATGGAGGCAATGCCCTACCTGCAAAAGTATGCCGGTAAGATCATTGTCATCAAATATGGCGGCAATGCCATGATTAACGAGGAACTGAAGGATGCCGTCATGCATGATATTGTCATGCTGAAACTTCTGGGCATGAAACCTGTCCTGAGCCATGGAGGCGGTCCCAACATCAATCAGATGCTTGAAAAGCTCGATATCCCGGTCAAGTTTGTTAATGGACTGCGCTACACATCTGAGGAAATTATGCAGGTTGTGGAAATGGTACTTATGGGGCAGGTCAACACAGAACTTGTGGGCTTTATCAACAAGCTGGGCGGAAACGCTGTGGGCCTTTCCGGCGTCAGCGGGGACATTTATCACTGCCATCAGCGCAGCGCGGAGCTGGGATTTGTGGGAGACATCGACCATGTCAACCCCGCGCCCATTCTTGCCATGTTGGATGCCGGTTTCATCCCCGTCATCGCCCCCGATGGCACGGATGGACAGGGCAATACCTACAACATCAACGGTGATACCGCCGCCGGCAAGCTCGCCAGCGCGCTGGGCGCGGAAAAGCTGGTGCTGCTGACGGATATCGAAGGGCTTTGCAACGACATCAAAGTGCGAGATGTGATCAGCTATCTCAACATTGCCGATGTTCCCATGCTGAAGGAGCGGGGCGTGATTGCCGGCGGCATGATCCCTAAAGTGGACTGCTGCGTGGACGCCATCCGCGAAGGCGTGGGGAGCGTACATATTATCGACGGCCGCAAGCCCCACAGCATTTTGTACGATGCGTTTACCGATGAGGGCACCGGAACCACGGTGGGCAAGGAACGGCCGAGTAAGGGAATCAAATAATCAACAAATATATGAAGGAGGCAAATCAAATGATTGAGCTGTACAAATCCAACGCAGAGGTCATTGAAGCCGGAGACAAGTATCTGTATGGGAACCACGTGCGTATGCCGCTCTCCATCGAGCGCGGCGAGGGCGCGTATGTCTTTGACAAGGACGACAACAAGTATCTGGACTTCATCGGCGGCATCGCCGTCAACGGTCTGGGCCACTGCCATCCCGCTATCGTCAAGTGCCTGAAGGAGCGGGCGGAGACGATTTTGCACTGCTCAAACTATTTCTACAATGAGCCTGCCGTGCAGGCCGCAAAGCTGATTGTAGAGAACAGCTGCTTTGATAAGGTCTTGTATGCCAACTCCGGCGCAGAGGCCAACGAGGGTCAGATCAAGCTGGCGCGCAAATTCGCCAAGGACCACGGCCATCCCGAGCGCTTTGTGGTCATTACCATGAAGAATTCCTTCCATGGCCGGACGCTTGCCACCTGCACCGCAACCGGGCAGTATGGTGTGCATCGTTACTTTGAGCCGCTGCCCACCGGTTTCCGCTATGCGGAGTTCAACAATCTGGATTCCGTCAAGATGCTGATGGACGAGTACGTCTGCGGCATCCTTACCGAGCCCGTTCAGGGCGAGGGCGGCGTCCGCCCCGCCAACAAGGAATTTTTGCAGGGCCTGCGCGATCTGTGCGACGAAAAGGGCATTTTGCTGATGTTCGACGAGGTGCAGGTGGGTTCCGGACGTACCGGCAAACTCTTCGCCCACCAGAACTACGGCGTGGAGCCGGATACCTGCTCCATGGCCAAGGCGCTGGGCTCCGGCGTTCCCATCGGCGCTGTCTGCGCCCGAGGCGAGGCCGCCACGACCCTGACCCCCGGTACGCACGGTTCCACCTTTGCAGGCGGTCCCTTGGCCTGCGCTTTGGCCGCCACCACGCTGGATGTGATGCTCAACGACGGCGTTATCGATCACTGCGCCAAGATGGGCGAATACTTCCGCCAGCAGATGCGCGACGTCATTGCCGCCAAGCATCCTTCCGCCGTGAAGGAAGTCCGTGGTCTGGGCATGATTGACGGTATCGAACTCAACCATCCCTCCGGCCAGCCCATTGTGGATTTGTGCTTCAAGGACAGCAAGGTTCTTATTAACAATACCGCCGGAAACGTCCTGCGCTTTGTTCCGCCGCTGATTGTCACCGAGGAGGAGATTGACATCGTCATCAAGGCCGTTGACGACGCTATGACCAAGCTGGGCTGGTAAAGGCATACATGGGGGCGGCCGATTTGCCGGATTGTACATGCTTTAAAAATAATTCGGCAAATTTTTCTGCCCCTTTCAGAACGTTCAAAACAAGTCAGTTACCAGACAGGGTGAACATGGGTTATCGATATACTTTAATTCATTACCGAAACAGTGCGTGACGGGAAGCTGCTTTTCAAAATATCCCATTTCCTGCAATGAGTGATTTTCGAAGAGGAAGGGCGGCATCAATCCAAGAATGTCGGTTGTTTCATCAACGAGAAGGACTCACCCAATTACCGTAAAAGAGCAAACTTCTGAACGAATACATTTGCGATCCTAAAATCGACTAAATGAAAAGGGAAGAAAGGTTGGTAAAACGATGAGTGAGGAAAAAAAGGTAAAAGAACCCAGAATGCCAAAACTATGGGAAGCGCTGCTTACCATGCTGTTCCTGATTGTCATGCTGGCGGTGGGCATTATCGTCTATGGTGTTGACCCCCATGTGCCCATGTTTGTGGGTGTGATCGGCGCCGCGCTGATGGCGCTCTATCTGGGCTATCAGTGGGATGCCATTGAAAAGGCCATGATGAACGGAATTTTCAAGGCTCTCCAGTCCATGGTTATTTTGACCATCATCGGTATTTTGATCGGCGTATGGATTGATGCGGGTGTTGTACCCTCCATGATTTATTACGGCTTGAAGATTCTCAAGCCCAGTATCTTCTTCATTGCCGCCATGCTGATCTGCGCGATCACCTCGCTGGCGACTGGCACCTCGTGGGGTACCATGGGCACCATGGGCGTGGCGCTGATGGGCATCGGTCTGGGCCTTGGCATGAACCCCGGTATGACCGCCGGTGCGATTATTTCCGGCGCTTATTTCGGTGACAAAATGTCTCCGCTGTCTGATACCACGAATCTCGCCCCCGCCATGGCTGG
The DNA here is from genome assembly GCF_000307265.1 of Oscillibacter ruminantium GH1. Classification (GTDB taxonomy): domain Bacteria; phylum Bacillota; class Clostridia; order Oscillospirales; family Oscillospiraceae; genus Oscillibacter; species Oscillibacter ruminantium. The sequence goes on along the minus strand of NZ_DF158898.1, from coordinate 505,259 downwards.
TACGGACGTCATGACTCACGTAAAGTTCATGATTCTGCCCACGGCAATCGTTTTTGGTATTTGCTTGATTGTCTATGGAATTTTTGGCGCAATGCAGTATCATGGCGGCGCTGCCGATATGAGTCAGGTGCAGATTCTCTCCGACGCTCTGGGCGGACTGTTCAACGTGAATCCGTTGCTGCTCCTGCCGCCTGTCATCGTCATCGTGGCGGTGGCCTGCAAGATTCCCGCCATTCCGGGAATCACGCTGGGTATCATCGCAGGTGCTGTATTCGGCTTGATTTTCCAGCCTAACTGCACATTGGGCACGCTGTTTAACTGTGGAATCAACGGCTATGTCTGCGAGACCGGTGTCGTCTCCATTGACGATCTGCTTTCCACCGGTGGTCTGCTGAAGATGATGTTCTCTGTCTCCATGACGATGATCGCCATGATGTTCGGCGGCATTATGGAGGACACGCATCAACTGGAAGTCATCGTAAACAAGCTGAAGGCACTTGCAAGGACTCCGGCGTCTCTGGTCACCCTGACCGAAGCCACCTGTGTACTTTCCAACGCAACAATGCCTGAGCAGTACATCTCCATCGTGGTTCCCGGCCGTATGTATGCGGAAGAGTACCGGAAGATGGGCCTGCATCCCAAAACGCTGTCCAACGCTCTGGAGGGCGCCGGCACCGTCACCTCCGCACTGATTCCATGGAACACCTGCGGCGTATTCATTTTCAGCACGCTGGGAGTCGGCGTTACCCAGTATGCGCCCTACGCCGTGTTTAACTGGCTGATGCCCATTGCTGTTATCGTGCTGGCCTTTATGGGCTTGACGGTGTGCGATATGAATGGCGTCCGTCTGGCAAAGAAAAAGAAGATGGAAAAGGCGGAAGCGGCTGTAAAGTAATTTAGTATAAGGAAATAGAATGATGTCTGCAAACCAAAATCGTTGTCCTTTTTTAGAAGTTGATCTGGATAAATTGCGAGAGAATCTGGAGGAACTTATTGAGCACTGCCATGATTCTTCCGTCGAAATTGCCGGTGTCGTCAAGGGTGCCACCGCACTTCCGGAAGTAGTCCGGGTTTTTGCAAACAGCGGGGTGCGCTTTGTCGCAACCTCCCGCGTGGATCAGTTGCGTATCATCCGCCAAATGGGGATCCAAAAACCGCTGATGCTCATTCGCATCCCCATGCTCTCCGAGCTGGAGGATGTGGTTGCGCTGAGTGACGTGAGCCTGCAAAGCGATCTCACGGTGATTCGTGCCCTCAATGCGGAAGCACAGCGGCAGGGAAAACTCCATCAGGTCATGCTGATGATCGATCTGGGGGATCTGCGGGAAGGCTTTTGGGATGCTGAGGAGTTGGTTTCTGCGGCGGTGGAGATCGAGACGTCCCTTAAGAATCTGCAATTGATCGGCGTGGGCGTCAACCTGAGCTGCTACGGTTCCATTAAGCCCAATACGAGAAATATGCAGGGACTGGTCAGTTTGGCGTCTGACGTGGAAAAAGCCATTGGTCGTCCGCTGGAATATGTCAGCGGCGGGGCATCCACTTCCGTGCACATGGTTCTGAACGGAACCATGCCCTACCGCGTAAATCTTCTTCGTTTGGGCGAAATCGTGCTTACCGGCGGAATCTATGGCTGCTATCCCGACTTTACCCACAAAGATGTGTTTACACTGAAGGCTGAGGTAGTAGAGTGCCGCGACAAACCCAGCTTTCCCGTTGGAGAACTGACAGTGGATGCCTTCGGCAAGATTCCCCACTATGACGACAGGGGAATACGGCGGCGCGCGCTGGTTGCCATTGGGCGAGTGGATTACGGAGACTTTACCAGCATCACGCCCAGAATGACCGGCATTAAAATTTTGGGAGCGTCCTCCGATCATACGATTTTGGATGTGGAGGATGTGAAGGACCGGATTAAGGTCGGTGATATTTTGGAATTCGATGTCAGCTATGCCGCGCTTGTATATCTGACCAATACGCAGAGCGTGCAGATTGTCTGCCGGGGCGAAGACCTCGTATAAATCCTAGACAACACCGCACAAAGAACGCCTAGCGGCTTTGCGCACAGCTTGCTTGCATATTTCCCGCTTTCTTGCACAGAAATTTTTGCCAGACATCAGTATGGCGGCAAAATTCCGATACAATCTGACGAAAAATATGACTGCGCAATTTCTGTGCGGTGCTGTCGTTATTTTAAGCGCATAGGAGGCTCCCGCCATTAGGCGGGAGCCTCCCGTCTGATTCCGAAAAGATGACGGATATCGCATGGTTATAATTTGCGAGAACAGCTTATTGTCACCAATCGCGTCTTGGCCCTGCCCATCTTCGCGGGGATCATGTTCCTCATTTACGCCATCGCCATGGGCGGCTGGTCCATCTCACTCGGCACCAAGGGTACCGACTGGGCGAACGACGTGCTCTTCGGCGAGTGGGTGCCCGGCCTGTTCGATGTCATTTTGGGCGGCTTGGGCGTGGCCGAAGGAACGTGGGTCTACGGCCTCATTCAGGACGGCATCGTGGCTGGCGTGGGCGCGGTGCTGGGCTTCGTGCCTCAGATGCTGGTGCTGTTCCTGCTGCTGGCCATTCTGGAGGATGTGGGCTATATGGCCCGGGTGGCTTTCATCATGGACCGGGTGTTTCGCAAATTTGGGCTTTCCGGCAAGAGCTTTATCCCCATGCTGGTGGCCACCGGCTGCGGCGTGCCCGGCATCATGGCCTCTCGCACCATCGAGCAGGACCGGGATCGGAAGATGACCGTTATGACCACCGGCTTCATCCCCTGTGGCGCCAAGATGCCCATTATCGGTCTGTTTGCCGGCGCTATATTCGGCGACTCCGCTTGGGTGGCCACCTCCGCCTATTTCATCGGCGTGGCGGCGGTCGTTGTCTCCGGTATTATGCTCAAGAAGTTCAAAGCCTTTGCCGGTGAGCCGGCACCCTTTGTTATGGAACTGCCCACCTATCACGCTCCCTCTGCGGGCAATGTTCTGCGGGCAACTTGGGAGCGGGGCTGGTCCTTCATTAAGCGGGCGGGCACCATCATTTTGATCTCTTCCATCGTTCTGTGGTTCCTCCAAGGCTATGGCTTTGTGGATGGTGTGTTCCAAGCTGTTGAGGACAACAACGACTCCCTGCTGGCTGTGATCGGTAATGCGGTGGCCTGGATCTTCTATCCTCTGGGCTGGATCGGTGACATGGCTTGGAAGGCGACTGTGGCCACCGTCACTGGACTGATCGCAAAGGAAGAGGTGGTCAACACCTTCGGCGTACTGTACCACTATGCTGGAGAGATCGACCTGATGGAGGACAGCAGTCCTCTGTGGACTCTGGTGGCCGGCGACTTTACCGCGCTGTCTGCCTACTCCTTCATGATCTTTAACCTGCTCTGCGCCCCCTGCTTTGCTGCCATGGGTGCAATCAAACGAGAGATGAACAACACCAAGTGGACGCTGGGTGCCATTGGCTACATGTGCGGCTTTGCTTATGTGATCTCCATGATCGTCTATCAGGTTGGCGGGCTAATCATCGGTGAGGTGTCCTTCGGTATCCTTCCCGCCATCGCTATTGCAGCGCTGATTGGCCTGATTTATCTGCTGGTGCGCAAGGGTTATCAGCCCGAGGGCGAGATCCATCATTTGACCTCCGTCTCCGCGGCGGCAAAGGTTTGAAACAGAAAAGGAGGGATGGAAAATGCCTGAATATGTTGGCACTGTGATCGTTATCCTGGTTCTGGTCCTGGTCGTTACCCTCGCGATCCGCTCTCTGTGGAAGTCCCACAAAAAGGGCGGCGGTTGCTCAGGCGACTGCGGCTCCTGCGGCGGCTGTAGCAAGCACTGATTCAAATTTACGAGGGGACGCGGGCAAAGAAAAACTGCTCGCGTCCCTTTATTTTGGAGGACCGTATGGATTTGAGCGGCTCACATTTAAAATATCTTCTGACGATCTACGAATTGTCAAAAACAACGTTGGATGTGGGAGCGGCGGAGGTGGCGCGGGCAATGAAAGTATCCAAGCCGTCAGTAACCAGAATGCTGGGAATCCTGATGGAGCGGGGCCTTTTGGTGCGGGAGAGATATGGTAAAATTTACTTGACCGACAAGGGGATTCTGTTGGCGCGGGACTTTGGCAGCCGGGTGGCGCTTTTGAAAGCGCGTATTCCCGCTCTGGGATTGCCGCTGACTGAGGAGGAACTGTTGGAAAGTGCCTATCTGCTGGCATCTGAGCTGCCGGAACATGTCTTTGCACCCCAGCGGATGTGCCCGCAGATATAAGCGGCTCCTATCGTGCATGGATGCTGCTCGGGGAAGCTATGCACCGTGCAATAAAATGCGGGATTGGTGCATACTCTCTGAACGGCACTGAATCGTGAAGATAAAGGAATATGACGCTGCGAAGCGGCAGAAGGTGACTGTATGAAAACTCATGATGGAAAAGCGTTTTGGATGCGCTGTGCCGGGTTCTATGACCGCTTTATGAAAAAAGACAATATGGCCTATGAGCAGATGTGTACGCTGATGCGGCCATACATACGGAACAAAACCGTGCTGGAACTGGCGACGGGAACCGGATTGATTGCACATGAGCTGGCCCATGATGCCCGCAGCATTGAGGCCACGGATTATGTCCCCGAGATGATTGCGGAGGCAAAACGCCGCGATGCGTCCAGCAAGCTCCACTTTTCCGTGCAGGATGCCTGCCATCTGCCCTATGCGCCTCAAAGTTTCGAGGTCGTGGTGATGTCCAATGCTTTGCACATTATGCCCCAGCCGGAGCTGGCTCTATCGGAAATTCAGAGGGTACTGGCAGATGACGGAGTATTCATTGCCCCAACCTTTACCCATGCGGAGATGGGCCTGTGGGCCCGGTGGCGGGCAGAGATGATGAAAATGGTCGGGTTTCCGCTGCAAAAGGCATGGACGCCGGAGGCGTATTTGGCTTTTTTGCGGGCAAACGGATTTGAAATCGTGGAGAGCCGGGTTCTAAAAGCGTCGTTTCCGCTTACCTACGCTGTTTGCCGAAAGTCTGGCGGGAGAAACTAGATGGGCCCGCATCTTTCTGTGGTTAATTTAAGGACAGAGTAAACTGCGGTATGGTGCAAGGCATAGCCGGATGAAGATCGGCTGTGTCGGGCCATCATGCAGTGCGGCTACAATGAGGAAGCGTCCAAGCAGAAATGAAGTGCGGGGGTGGCTATAAAATTTTGAGACGAAAAAGTGCGGGCTGTGACAAAAAGGAAAAAAGTGCGCTAAAAGAGAAAAACAGGGTTGACAGCCGAGAACTGCTGTGGTACTATTTGTTTGTAGTTAGAAGCGACTAACCAAACTGCTTGCGAGAAACGGCCAAGGCTGGCCGTGTATTTTCAAAAGCATGGTTAGCTAAAGCTAACCACAACCACGAAAGTTCTTTCTGTTTGCGCACAACTGGATGCGTCGCGTATCTGAATTTGCTTCGGCGACAGGGAAGCCCGTTAAAGAAGTCTTGATTGGATGCAGGTGCGCACTATGAGGCACAAGCGGAGATGAACCTTCTCCTCTCTTCTCCCCTTTCCTGACAGGCCGACATGGAGGGCAGGCTGCTGCATCGGGCCGACGTGGTAGCCTGCCAACCATACGACCGTTTTGAAAGAGGGTGGAGGACATTTACAAGCCTTCTTTTCCCGGTTTCCGCGCAGGGAAACCTGCGCGGAAACCACCCCTTAAAGAGCGTATCCTGATAACACGGCGAAAGGAAATAAAACGTATGCGAACCGATAGTCTGATTGGCGTAGACGACGCAGGCAAGCTGCACATGAGAAACATAGATTTTACATTTGGCGTCGAAATGGAATTTGTCAATCTCTCCGAGGGAAGAATTTTTTAAGACCAGAGGTTAGAAATAACTAACTATTTTGCTAAAAGGAAGGATTAGACCATGAATAAAGTAGCAATTGTATTTTGGAGCGGTTCCGGAAACACGGAAAAGATGGCGTCCTGCATTGCCGAGGGTGTGAAGGATGCCGGAGGCGAGGCAGATTTGCTGGCGCCTGCGGAATTTTCCGCTGACAAGCTGAAAGAATACGGTGCGGTGGCGTTCGGCTGCTCCGCGCAGGGCAGCGAGGTTTTGGAGGAGGGCGAGTTTGAGCCTATGTTCTCCGGACTGGAAGGTTCTCTTTCCAGCAAAAAAATTGCCCTGTTCGGCTCTTACGGCTGGGGCGACGGTCAGTGGATGCGCGACTGGTGTGCCCGCTGTGAGGCAGCCAATGCAAACCTCTTTGAAGAGACTGGTTTGATGGCCAATGAGATGCCGGACGAGGCTGGGCAGGAAAACTGCCGCGAGCTGGGCCGGGGTCTTGCAAAGTGGTAATCGCCGCCTGATTTTTACCATAGCTTACCTCATTTTAGCCCCCACGCGGATGCCATACCGCGTGGGGGCATTCCTCCGGATTGCGAAAGAGGTGCGTTGCAGATAATGCAGACGGTACAGTCTATTTTTGAATACCATGATCTGATCGAGGCAATTGTGGCGGCGATAGAGATGCGGGACATCCATACACTGCATCACTCGGAGCGGGTCAGCAATATGACGGAGTGCATTTGCCAATGTCTAAAGCTGTCGGCGGAGGAATGCCGAATCTGCCATATTGCCGCAGATTTGCACGATATCGGAAAGATAGGTGTTTGCGATGCGGTTTTATTGAAAAGAGGGCCGCTGGACGAAAACGAGTGGGGAGAGATGCAGTCACATGCAATGATCGGCAGCTATATTTTGGGGAAAGTAGAGCGATTTGCCACAATCGCACAAATTGTTCGTCATCACCACGAGCGTTGGGACGGCACTGGATATCCGGATCATTCTGCGGGGGAACAGATTCCCTTGGGAGCGAGAATTATTGCCGTGGCAGATTCGATAGATGCAATGCTGTCTGACCGCAGCTATCGTCAAGCACTTACCATTGAAGCCTGTCGGCAAGAGATCGAAGGAAATCTTGGAAAAATGTACGATCCGAGCATAGCTGCTGTGGCGCTGAAAAATTGGACAGATGTGCTGAACGCGCGCAGAAAATCCGTTCATATTCAGATTAGCGAGGATCTCTTCACTGAATGTCATTTAAGAGGGTGGTCAGGCATGACTGGAAAATTGGAAAGAGCGGCAGTAGTCCCTGATACCCCTCGTGTTCCAAACACCATTTTACGGATGTCAGAACCAACGATGAGTAGAGTTCCGACAGATAATCGAGACGTATCGTGTCTGAAATAGCGTTGTGGTAGGCTGCCTGAAACCGCGATTTCAGGCAGGCGGCCATGTCGTCATAGAGATGGATTGTTTCCGTGCGGATGGTAAACAGACGCAGCAGAGTTTCACGGTGCTCGGAAAAGATTTGATAGAACTGCTCTATGGATGCGGCTGTAGTCTGATGATCCCCAGCCTGAAAGCGGCTGTCTACTGCTGTTTGAAATGCAGAGAGCCACACGGCGCAGAGATGCTCCGCCAGAGCATATTTATCGGTGTAGTGCCGGTAGAACGTGGTGCGGTTGATAAGGGCCTCTGATAAAATATCCCCAACCGTGATCTTCTCAAAGCTCTTGCAGCCCAGCAGACGGATTAGGGCATCTTCAATGGCTCGCCGGGTCTTAACGATGCGAAGATCGCTTTCATTCATAAAATCGCTTCCTCTCAAAGAGAGCATAGCAAAGCACGGAAAGATAAGCAACAAAATGTTGCTTATTGGCTGCTTATCCGCACAGCGGCATGGACTTTGATGCTTGCGTAGCGCGGCGGAACAGCCTATTCTGGAGAGGAAAGGAAGCGAAATGAAGATGATGAATGAATTGGTTTGGCTGCCACCGCTGTTGTTTATTCTCCACGATATGGAGGAAATTGTCTGGGCGTTGGCATGGAAACGCGGGGAGATGGGGCGCAAGCGGTATTTGCAAATGCGCTTTACACCCTTTGGAACTGCCGACAGCACATGCGGATTTTCCTTCTGCGTCTATGAGGAACTGTTGATTTTGACGGCGGCATCCCTGCTGGGCCGGTGCTGCGGTTTTTACGGATTGTGGTTTGGACTGCTGGCAGCCAATATACTCCATCTGGTGGTTCTGCATCTCGTGGGGACCACACTCGTGTACCGGTCCTATGTGCCGGGGCTGGTTACGGCGGGCTTGACCGTCATTCCGGCAGTCTGGGTTTTGATTCGGGCAGAACGGCTGCTTGGGTATACCGGCTGGCAGCTGACTGCCTGGGTAGTCTTGGGCGTAGCGATTGCAGGCGGGAATCTGCGTTTCTTACACCGGCGTGCTTCTAAAATCGGAGCATGGGTGGAGAGGAGCATGGCAGATATTTGAATGGTTTGTGGAGGACGAGCCGTTTAATTTTTCAGATCAACCGTGCCGCATCTTACGGTCCGGAGTGTTTCGATCTGTGTGAGGTTCGCCCATTGCCGCCCCGTATACAAGGGATTGAAAGCTGGAATTGCGTGTGGATGGAGTTGGCGCGCAGGGCAGAGAAGGAGCACCGATTTGCACACGCCGTCTCCTATTACCGTCTGGCAGAGTTTTACCTGCCTGATACAGCAAGTGCGAAGGCCCTTTGCTATCAGAAGTTTCGCACCTGTTTTGATCTGGCGTACCAAGGCGGGGAAATTGAGCGAATGGAGGTCCCATTTCCGGGAACCTTCCTGCCCGCACTGCGTTTGCGGGCGGAGAGGGAGCGGGCAGTTCTTGTGATCCACGGCGGCTATGACTCGTTTATGGAGCGATATGCGTTTGTTTAAGTATAGGTCCAATAGAAGGTCAATCAAGTTTTTGAAGTTCTTTACGCTTACCAGACTGACCACTCCGGCACTTTTAACACGCAATGTTAGCTGAAGCTAATTGCTTTGAATTTGGAAATCTGAAACATATGACAACCGAGGAGGCGTTATGAAGCGAGTATTTGAATCTGTCTTTGTAGAACAGTGTGCGCCAACGTTGGCGGGGGTAAAGCCAGCCAGTTTGTTCCGATTTGGAGCGGAGTCAATAGGTACCATTCGAGATCACACGGTTACATGGGATAATATTTTGCGTCCGCTTGGCCTTCGCGCTGTGGTTTTAAAGGAGTGTCCGGCGGCTCAAGCGGCTATGATCTATGTGTATCGTGTTGGCTGGCTGAAAGACATTTTGTCAGATAATAAAAATCTCGATTTTTTGAAACAGATTGGGTATCGGAACGCACCGGTTCCGAATCTTTTGCAACAGCTTTCAGAGCGTTTGTGTCTGGAGCGGGAATATCCTCATGAAATTGGAATTTTTCTCGGTTATCCGTTACAGGATGTGATTGGGTTTATTGAAAACCGCGGCTGGAATTATACCTGCTGCGGCTGCTGGAAATCATATAGCGATCCTGAATTTGCGCAGAAGTGCTTTGCCTGCTATCATACCTGCACGAGAATCTACAAGCAGATGTATGAACGGGGAACGCCGATTCCCCGGCTGATTGTGGCGGCTTAGTATTAAACTTGCTGAGGCAATCCAAAACTGCAAGAAAGAAGGGGACGATTGAGAAAAACGCCGTCCGCCTCTATGAAGTGCGGAAGAAAACAGCATCAGCTGAAGGGATAGGCACCGCCGCTCAGGCAGAAACTGTTCGATATGGCTGATGGGCAATAAGAACCACCGCAGGGCCGCAAAAATGCAGCCCTGCGGTGGTTTACTGATAAAAGACTTGTGGTGGAGAAGCGGGATTCATTGACAGCGTTACCAAACTCGATTTAACTCCTTCTGTGTTTGGGAGTTAGGCAAATACACGCGTTATTGTGGTGAACAAAATACATACTGCAACTCCGACAGCGGTTGGTATTGCAGCAGCAATAGCCGTCCATTTCCAACTTCCGGTTTCTTTTTTTATCGTAAGCAAGGTTGTGGAACAAGGCCAGTGATTCAAAGAAAACAGCATCGTGCTAACCGCAGTTATCCACGTCCAGCCGTTCTGAAGAAAAAGGTTTCTCATTTCCACAAGACTATCCAGCTCCAAAATGCTCCCCTGTGCCATATAGGCCATGATGATAATTGGAATCACGATTTCATTTGCGGGGAAACCCAAAACAAAGGCGATTAGAATCACACCATCCAGCCCCATCAGGCGAGCAAATGGGTCTAAAAAAGAAGCGCAGTGATTTAATACGCTGATACCGCCCACCGAAATATTTGCCATGAGCCAAATGACTAATCCTGCCGGAGCGGCTACGCAAATGGCCCGACCAAGCACAAAGAGCGTCCTGTCAAAAATGGAGCGTACAATGACCTTTCCAATTTGCGGCTTGCGGTAGGGGGGAAGTTCCAAAGTAAAGGACGAGGGCATTCCCTTTAACAGCGTTTTCGATAAAACCTTTGTGACCACAAGCGTAATAGCCACGCCCAGCACAATGATCCCCGTCAGCAGCAGCGCGGACAGCAACGAGGAAAACGCACCGCCGGACGTACCGACAAAGAACATGGTGAGGATTGCAATCAGCGTGGGAAATCTCCCGTTGCATGGAACAAAGTTATTGGTCAGGATTGCCAAAAGACGCTCTCTGGGCGAGTCGATGATGCGGCAGCCGATGATTCCAGCCGCGTTGCAGCCGAATCCCATACACATACAGAGCGCTTGTTTGCCGCAGGCGCAGCAGCGTTTAAATGGTTTATCCAGATTATAGGCAATCCGTGGAAGATATCCCGCATCCTCCAAAAGTGTAAACAGTGGGAAGAAAATCGCCATCGGCGGCAGCATGACGGACACCACCCACGCCAGTACACGGTATACGCCCAAGACAAGAACGCCGTGCAGCCATGCGGGGGCATGGATGTATGCGAAAAATTCCGTCAGTCTGTCCTGAATCCAGAACAGGCCGTTTGACAGGAGCTGAGAGGGGTAGTTGGCACCCGTGATGGTCAACCAGAATACCAGTGCCAGTAATGCTATCATGACGGGATACCCGGTTAACTTGCTGGTAAGAATTTTATCTAATTTTCGATCGGCTGCGGCATATTGACGATCTTCGTATGTAATCGCACCCTGGCAAATTGTTTCCGCGCTTTGCACCAAGGCCGAAACCGTCAAATCTTTTAATTGATCTTCGTTCTCAATGCCTCGATCCATCAGAATCGTCTTAGCCTGTGCAATTGCATTCTGGAGCGTATTATCCTGAAGAAAACGCTCGCCCAGATAAGCATTTATCTCGCGAATCAAGGATTCGTCCTGATCCAGCAGCTTTAAACTGAGCCATCTGCTGTTCAGCTTTCCGCCGCACTTTTCCTTTACCAGCGGCTCCAATTGGGCAATGGACGCTTCAATGGCATCGGCATACCGCACTGCAAATGGCGCCCGCTGCGCGGGACCGGAGCACACCTGATCCAGCGAGTCCATCAGGATACGCAAGCTCTTTTTTTTGCGCGCCGTAGTTCCAACTACGGGAACCCCCAGACGGGTGGAAAGTAATTCAAGATTAATCTTGATGTTCTTCCGCTTGGCTTCATCCATCAAATTGACGCACACTACTACGCGCGGCGAGATTTCGATGGTTTGTAATACGAGATTCAGGTTGCGCTCCAGACAGGTAGCGTCGCATACGACAACCACAGCATCCGGATCTCCAAAGCAGATAAAGTTTCGCGCAACCTCTTCTTCGGCAGAATGGGCCATCAAAGAGTATGTGCCCGGAATATCCACCATGACGTAGGCGTGACTTTTTGTGGAACAGCAGCCCTGCGCGTTGGTCACTGTTTTTCCCGGCCAGTTACCCGTATGCTGATTCATTCCGGTTAAGCCGTTGAATACCGTGCTTTTTCCCACATTTGGATTTCCTGCCAGAGCAACCACCCGATCATCGGGAGACTGTTTTTGAATTACCAGCCCGGAATCTACGGCTTTGATTCCAACAGAACTGTTTGTTAACCCCATTCCTGCACCTCCTGTTACGATGCGTGAATTAAAATGTTTTCACAGTCCTCAGAACGGATTGCGATAACGGCTCCTCGAATTAAGAACGCGGAAGGATCGCCGCCGGGGCTTCTGCCCAGACACTCTACATCCGTGTTTTCAATCAGGCCGATATCCAATAGCCTGCGCCGCATGCTCCCTGTGGATTGCAGCGCGGAAACCACTGCGTGCTGACCGGGGGTTATATCATTCAGGCAAAAATGCTCATTCATAACAATTGCACCTCTCGAATAATTTAGGATAAGGAAACTTTCTGTTATCATGTTATTCCATTCCGCCGAAAAGGTGATGGATTTTCAGAAAATCGGGGGTGCAGTTTATGAATGATTCTGCTGGTTTTTATACAATGAAGGGATATTCTCTCCAAGAAAATGCTCAAATGACGAATGCAATGGAAGATTATCTGGAAATGATCGCAAGGCTGTCGGCTGTATGCAGGCAGGTTCGGGTCAATGACCTTGCGCGAATGCTGCATGTAAAGGCGTCCTCCGTCAGCAAAATGGTACAGCAATTGGCGCAAGGGGGATATTTGCATGCTGAAAAATATGGAGAAATTTTGTTAACGGACAAGGGCAGTCAAATTGGAGAATATCTGCTGTACCGTCATGATGTGTTGCAGCGGTTTTTATGTCGTATCAATCACTCTGACAACGAACTGGAGCAGGTTGAAAAAATTGAGCACTTTTTAGACAAACGCACAATCAAAAATTTAGAGCTGCTCTTACAGCAGCTCTAAAGAAATGTACTCCATATTGACGGACTTTCATCAGCCGTATCCTGTTGTCTATCCGTCTTCGGCCATCCGCCGCAGCAGGGAGGATAAGTGCGGACACAACTCATCGGTCTGCGCCACTCCGGCATTTCAGCCGGGATTTCTTAATTGAACCATTCTATCAGCGCAAGCGCAATCAGCAGGATACCCGAGGCCAAGGACGCATACTTGCCTAAAACTTTGCCCAAAACACACGAACCAAGGTGCGCCCCGGCACGCAGAAACAACAGACTGCATAGGAATGTAAAGATAATGGTCAGAAAGATACTTACACCTGTAATACTTGCGGCAATTCCCGATCCCACATTGTTTAAAATCAGCCCCACCGCAAGGACTACGGCCTCTTTCGTATCCAGTGTCTGATTGTGGTTGAAATCGGATGCCTCTGTGTATTCTTGCAGGTCGCTTGGTTGACCGGATGTGATTCCTGCGGAAGAATCACGGAAGCGGAGCGCATGAATGCTTTTGATGATGTAATAGAAAGCCAGCAACGTAAGGGTCCCGGCGCCAATGTAATTTGGAAATCTGGATGGAAGAAAGACTTGGATCATCTGCCCAATCCGCATGGCTGCAAACGTACAAATGGACGTCATAACAGCGACCAAAAGGTTGGACCGGCGCGGAATTTTAATATTTTGTATGCCAAATGCAACTCCGACAACAAAGTTATCTAAATTAGCAGAAATGCTAAACAGCGCTGCCGCAAGAAGGTGGATCATCACAACATCACTCCAATATACGATTCGTCCCCTTCATCGTATGCCGTCCTACAAAAAGCGTTCAGGACACACGGTTTTCCGTGTGGAGAAATAAGTAGGCCCTGCCGTTCGGGCAGGGCGGGTAAGTTAGCAGTGGGGAACGTGGCGGATGCAGCAAGCGGTGATCTGGGGCGGAATGCTTGCGGTCATGGCGCCGTTGAAATAAATACATACGCAGTCACCACAGGAAAAGTGGCAGGCGTTTCTCGTGTGGACAAGTACTACCTGATCTGTGCTGTGGTCGCAGACCAGCAGGTGACAGGGACAGACTTCGCGAACGGTTGCACACATCGTTGCGCACATGGTTGTATTCATGGTAGTTGCCTCCTAACTAAATGGTGGAACAGTACAGTTTATTCCGAACGGGAAATGAATGTGAGAGATCGATAATATACCATCAGTTTACTCTCTGATAACGATTTACGCACCATTCAGACTGCCTTAGACAGGTGGATGGAAATCACAATGAGACGCTGACCACCGGGCCGCCAATATACAATTTATCCTGACAGCAATGGGAGGCTGACATGTACAAAGCCGGAGACTGGATTCTCAGCGGCCTGATGGGCTGTTTTGTGGGAACGGTGTACTTTTTGATTGAGGTAACTTATAAGACCGTTATCGGGCACCCCGAGGGCATCAGCTGGACGATGCTGCTGCTGGCGCTGGTGATGGGTATCATCATGGAGCGCATGGGTGCAGAACTGCCGTGGCGGTGCCCCATTTGGGCACAAGCCATCCTGTGCGGCGGGACGATCACCGCGGCGGAATTTATTACCGGCTGCATCGTGAACCTGTGGCTTGGATGGGATGTCTGGAATTATTCCGACTTGCCCGGAAATTTTCTGGGGCAGATTTGCCCGCAGTTTGCGGCCCTGTGGTGCATCCTCAGCGGGCCGTGCATCGTCGGGCTGGACTGGATGCGGTACGCCGTCAGAGGCGGCGAGAGGCCGCATTATTATTGGAGATAAAACTGCCCGCCATAGGCGGGTCCGTAAGAAGGAACGATAGAATATGGAAAACAATGCGTTTAGGTCTTTTATCTCATGCAAAGATAGGCACGGGAACAGAAAGCGCCGTATGAAGTCGGATTGAGTCAATTCATTACTCGGTCCGATTCATACGGCGCTGGGCTTGTCCTTACATCAATATCATTTGGAGTTAGTGGGTCTGCAAAAACTCCTGCACATATTTGGAGGCCACCGCTCCATCGGCGGCGGCGGTCACAATCTGCCGCAGAGGCTTGGTGCGCACATCGCCGGCGGCAAAAACGCCGGGAACGCTGGTGCGGGTGGTTTCATCTGCAACAATATAACCCTGCGCATCCAATTCCACCTGATTTTTCACCAATGCTGTGTTGGGATCGCGGCCAATGGCCACAAACAGACCGTCGCAGGAGAGGCTCCTGTGAGTTCCGGTAACCCGATCAGTGAGGGCAAGGCCGGTCAGCTTGCCGTCCGTCAGCAGTTCATCAATCTGCGTATTCCAGATGAACTCCAAATTGTCCGCGTTTTCCAAGGGATCAAGATACGCCTTTTCCGCCCGCAGCGTGTCTCTCCGGTGAATGAGATAGACCTTTTTGCAAATATGGGAAAGCGTTTTCGCATCCTCGGCGGCAGAGTTGCCACCGCCTGCCACCGCCACTGTCTTTCCTTTGAAATACATGCCGTCACAGGTGGCGCAGTAAGCCACGCCGCGCCCCACCAAATCATCCTCGCCCGGCAGTCCCAACTTTTTGGGAACAGCGCCGGTGGCCAGTATAACGGCCCGAGCCAGCACCTCACCATCGGAGGTTACGATTCGTTTGGAGTTCTCCGCCAAGTGCAGCGCCGTCACCTCAGCAAATTCACTGACCGCGCCAAACCGCTCGGCCCCAGCGAGCATTTTCTCCGCCAGATCGAAGCCGTCAATGCCTTCATTAAAACCGGGGTAGTTTTCCACCTGTGTGGTGGTAGCCATCTGCCCACCCGCACTGAGCATCTCCAGTACCAGGGTCGAAAGCCCGGCGCGCGTGCAGTAGAGCGCCGCAGAGTAACCGGCGGGTCCGCCGCCGATGATGACTACATCATACTTTTTTTCCATACTGTTCCCTCCGAAGGCTTTTGATCGTTTTAGATTGCGCCATTTTCCTGAAGCCACGTTTCCAATTGGGCCTGCGAGCCGGGCGCAACCAATTTTTCGCTGTGGCCGCCATTTTGATAAACGTACAGGGTGGGAATGGTGGAGGCGTCCAGCTTCTGCGCAAGCTCCGGCTGCTCGTCAATATTGATCTTGCCGATGGTCAGTTTGTCGCCCAGCTTATCTGCCAGACGGTCCAGCGCGGGAGAAAGACGGCGGCAGTATACGCACCAAGGCGCCCACAGTTCCACCAGTACAGGGTTGTTGACATTTTCCACTTCCTGCGCGAAATTTTCTTTGGTAATTGTTTTAATCATAAGAGTACCTCATTTCTTTTTTTATATCGTTTGCACTGCTTTTGAAAACGGACGTTTTCGAGGGGAAAGACAGTTCAGCTTATCCGGCAGCCATCTTTGGAAAAACCCGCTTACATGACGATTCCGCCGTCCACATGAAGGATGGTTCCCGTGGTGAAACTTGCCTCGTCCGAAGCAAGATAGACATATGCGCCGGCCAACTCCTTCGGCTCTCCGGCGCGGCCCAGCGGCGTGATCTGCTTCAATCCGGAAAGCATCTGCTCGTTTACCGAGTTTTTCATCATATCGGTGGCGACAACGCCGGGAGCCACCGCGTTGACGCGGATGCCGTATGCGCCCAGTTCCTTGGCGCAGGATTTGGTGAGGCCGTTGATGCCGAACTTTGAGGAGGAATAGGCGCTCTGCATTTTTCCGCCGTAGGTACCAACCATGGAGCTGGTATTAATGATGCTGCCTCCGCGCTGCCGCATGATTTTGGCGACCTCACGGGTGCATTTGAACGGGCCGGAGAGATTGATGCGGATCACGCTGTCAAAGTCCTCGTCGGTCATATCGAAAAGCTGCTTGGCGCTGGTTACGCCGGCGTTGTTTACCAACACGTCAATATATCCCCATTTGTCCACAACCCGCGACACCATGTCGCTGATCGCGCCGCTGTCCGTCACATCCACGCCCACGGGAAGAATTTCTGCGTTGGGATAGGTCTGCAACAGCTTGGCCGCGGCGGATTCCGCCGATTCCTGCCTGCTGCCGCATAGAGCGATTTTCGCGCCCTCCCGGACAAATGCCTCCGCAACGGAAAAACCGATTCCGCGGGAAGCACCGGTTATAACGGCCACTTTATTTTCAAGTCTCATGATTTGCGATTCCTTTCAGTTCTTCTGTTTTAGGATTCAGGACAGATTTGCGAAAAGATCGTTGAATGCCTCGCTCATGGTCGGGTGGGTGTAGATGGCGTCCCGCAAAACGGTGTAGGGCAGTTTTGCGTCCATGGCGATTTTTACGGTGTTAATCATTTCATGCGAATCCGCGCAAAACAGATGCGCGCCTAGAATCAGCCCGGTATTTGCATCCACAACGGCTTTCAGCAGGCCCTCCGGCTGACGCAGCACCTTTGCTTTCGGAATTGCCATCGCGGGCAGCTTTGCGATTTTAACGGAATATCCCGCTTTTACTGCTTCCGCTTCGCTCATGCCCACACGGGAAAAGGGAGGATCCAGAAATACGCTGTAAGGTACGGAGCCGCGATTTTCTGTCGTTCTTGCGCCGTCCCCAAGAAGCTGGGAGCGGACAATTCGGCTGTCGTCCAGCGAGATATAGGTGAACTGCAATCCGCCCGCCACGTCTCCCATTGCCCAGATATTCGGCGCGGAAGTGCAAAGGTGTTCATCGGTTTTCACTGCACCGCGCTCGGTCAGTTCTACGCCGGCCGCCGCCAGATTAAGTCCCTGTACGTTGGGGCGGCGCCCGGTGGCAACCAAAACGGCGTCGGCGGATAGCTGCTTTTGCCCTTCTGCTGTTTCAAGGGTCAATACGGCGCCGTCGGGACGATCCTGCACGCTCTTCGTCTTGGTATTCCGTAAAACAGCAATTCCGCGGCTTTCAAGACTCTCTAATACCTTCACGGAAACTTCCGCATCCTCACGCGGCAAAAACACGTCGCCATCTTGCAGAATCGTGACCTCCGAGCCGAAATTCCGAAAGAATGAGGCGAATTCAAGCCCGATATACCCGCCGCCGATGATAACCAGATGGCGCGGCAGTGATTCCAGCGCCAACAGCTGTTCGCTGATATAGGCGAACCGGCTCTCTTTTAAGCCGTCGATTGGTGGGATAAACGGTCTTGCGCCGGTGTTGATGAAGATTTGTTGGGCTTGTACCTCCTCGGTGTCTCCATTGGAAAGACGGACGGACACATGTGTGGAATCCGTAAAGGATGCGGTTCCAACCAAAACCTCCACGCCCGCGCTTACCGCCTTATCATAATTTTTCTGACGGAGCGCAGCGGTCAGCTTCGCCTTTTCCTCGACCGCCTGACGATAGCGCGCCGCCCTGTCTTCAAAATTACCGCCCTGCGCCTTGGACAAACGGGAACTGAACTCCATGGCTTTCGTGGGAATGCACGCCACATTGATGCATGTACCGCCGAACATCTTTTCGGACGCTTCCACAAGAAGAACGCTTTCCCCGGCAGAGGCCAGCGCACCCGCCAGCGTTTTGCCGCCTTTGCCAAAGCCGATGATGAGATTCTTTACTGTTTTCATAAGGATGCTCCTTCTTTATTTTTTGGCGTTTTTTACGCCGAATAATTCATGGTCAAGGTCAGAGATTGTAATTTCCTTCAGGCGGGACTGACAGCGCGTATTCAGATCATCAAAAACTTCGTCCATCAGTGACCCCATACCCGAGGCTATCAGACACTCCATATCGGTGTTTCCACTGCGCCAGCCGGGTTCGACAAACGTAATCTCCAACGCAGCCGCAATATCCGCCAAGGTGATTTGCTCCGGCTTCCCGGTAAAGCGATAGCCGCCTTTCGGCCCGCTGTCCACCGCATCCAGCAGGCCGCTTTTTCGGAGCTTGGCTAAAACCCTTCTTATCCGAGCGGGATGTGTACAGATATTTTCAGAAAGCTGCTCACTGGAGCAGATTTCTTTTTTATGATTCAGGTAAACCACTGCGTGAACAGCCACGCAAAAATCACTGTTCATAGTCTGCCACCTCTTTCATCCGTTTATTTTCTGATTTGAAGCCTAAATTATACTGTTACTGATTCTGTAACAGATTATGGTGTAACTATATCAGTTACACATTGACTTGTCAAGAGGTTTTTAAAGAAAACTTTTCCAAGATAATTAAAAAGTACAGTCCGCGCCGGGGCTGAATGGCGCGGACTGCAATGGCATCATTATGCAAGATTTGTTCTTATGCTGGGGGCATACATGCGACGATTGAATTTACTCAGGATCGGAAGCGGGATGCTTCCGATCCTGTTATTCACCGATTTGAATCAAGCGGGAATTGTGCGTGCATTTCTGAAGACGATGGGAGATGGACAATACGGTTCGCCCTTTACACGCCCCATCCAAGGCCCGTAAGACCAACTGCTCGGTTGTGCTGTCTAAGTTTGCGGTGATCTCATCCAACAGAAGAATCTTCGGCTGTGCCACAATGGCTCTTGCAATGGAGAGAAGCTGAAACTGTCCCTGTGAAAAGGCAGTCTTCTCTATGCGCGTGCTGTAACCCTGCTCCAGTTCCAAAATGGTTTCATGCAGTCCCACCAGTTTGGCTGCGTCCTCAATCTGCTCCTGCCGGATGGAAGTGTCAAACAGAGAGATTTGCTCTGCCACAGTTCCTGATACGGGGTGAAAAGACTGCTCCACATACCCAAATAATTTTCGCTTCTGTGCATCTGGAATTTGGGCAGCGTCTGCGCCGTTCACTGCAATACGCCCTTTTTGCGGAGCATACAGACCCAGCAGCAGTTTAAACAGGGTGCTTTTTCCTGCCCCCGTCCTGCCCACGAATGTGACGATTTCCCCTTGCTGCACAGAAAATGTCAAGTCCCGCAGAACGGGCGTTTTCTCGTCATAGCTAAAATCCACCTGCGAAAAGCGGATCACAGGTTCACCGTTGTTAGCGACTGGTTCCGGGCGCTGCGCGGCTTCCGGTACGGTTCGCTCTGGTTCACGCAGAAACTCGTTGATTCGCTTCACGCCCGCCACGGCAGACTGGATGTTCTGAATCTCCATGCCAATACTCTCCAGAGGCTCAAAGACCTTGCCCACATAGGCGATGATGGCAACTGCCGTGCCCACGGAAATGCCAAAAAACTGCTGCATTTCGCCCCCAAGAGCCGCAAAAATCATCATGACGGCAATCACACAGGAGCTGACAAAAATCACAATCGGCGAATAGATGGAATCATACAGGTTGGATTTGTCCAGCGCGCGATAGCTTTCCTCAATATAAGAATCGTATTTTTCTTCCATATATTTCTGGCGAAACAGCGTATGAACGGTGCGGATGTTGCGGATGGTTTCCGGAACGTGGTTGTTCACCTTGCTGACAGCGATTCGGTTTTCAACCTGCGCCTTCAGCATTCGCTTTTGAAACAGCCGCGTCATAGCGAACAGCGCCGGCGTCACCAAAAGCATCAGCATACCCAGCCCGGTACTTTTATAAAAGATGACCATGAGAATACTCAGAACCTTAAATCCGTCCGCAGCCATGCTGATGATACCGTTGGTAAAAAGAGAATCCACCACGTCCACATCGTTCACAAAGCGAGAAGCGATTTTGGCGGGTGCATGGTGCGTAAAATAGGCTGCGGGCAGACGTTCCAGCTTGGCGCAAAGCGCACTGCGCAGGCCGTGGGTCATTTTTTGGCCGAACACCGTAATCATCACATTCTGCCCGGATTCCAGCAAGCCGGAAAGCACCAAGATACCAAAATAAGCAAGGGGAAGGGGAGGGGCAACAGCCTGCTGCGCGGTGAGCCGGTTCACGATTTGCTCCAGAACAAGAGGAGGAAACAGAGCGGCTGTCACGCAGGCGGCGATGAGGACAACGGTCAGAAGCGACAGCGCCTTGTATCGACGGACCGTTTTACGAAAAACAACGCCGAGTCCGTTAGGGTTCCCCATGGTGTACACCTCCCTCTGTCTGCGCGCGAAAGAGTTTTTCATAGGTGACATTTTGCTGTATGAGCGCCGAGTGCGTGGAAAATACCCCCGTGCCGTTTTCTAAAAAGAGCACATGATCCAGCTGGGGAAACAGCTGCAAGCGGTGAGAAATTAAAAGGATGATACGGTCTGCTGCCAAAAGGCGCAGATTTGCAAAAATATCCCGTTCGGTTTTCTGATCCACGGCGGAAAAGGGATCGTCCAAAATCAGGATTTGTTTCGCATTGAAGCAAGTGCGGGCCAGAGCAAGCCGTGCCTGCTGTCCGCCTGACAGGCGAACACCACCGCTGCCAACTGAAGTTGCAGAGCCTTGCGGCATCTTTTCAATTTCGTCTGCCAGACATACCGTCTGCAAGCAGGAGGTAAGTTCTCCTTTTGCGCCTAAACGGATATTTTCTTCAATGCTCTCGGTCATCAGCTCCGGTTCATGCCCCAGATAGGACACCAGCCTGCTGCGCTCGTACAGGTTCAGCGTGCGCAGTTCCCGCTGGCCCACTTGAATGCTGCCCTCATAGGGCAGTTCACCCAGCAGTGCCTTGCCCAGCATGGATTTCCCGCTGGCAATTGCCCCGGTCACGCCGATGATTTGCCCCGGCTGCACAGAAAAAGAGAGATCGCGCAGCACTGGCGGCCCGCTTTGCCAGCGCAGGGACAGATTTGCTGCTTTCAGACGGACAGGAAGGGAAAAGTCAAGATCGGACACGGTGGACGGCTTGACATATTCTTTCATGAGCGGCTTAATTCTTGCCCAAGAAACCTGTGCCTTTTGCACGGAATTAAATAGCTTTGCGGCCTTTGACGATTTGAGCGCCATTTTAGAAAAACAGGATAAGAAGGTGGTGAAAGCCGCAATACCCCAGTTGTTCCAGCCTGTTCCAATCACGTTTTTTCCGCCCAGATACAGAATGAACAGCACTCCGGACATAGAAATCATGTGATAGAGCGGCTGCATGGTGTTTTCCCAAAAGTTTGCTGCCACCGCACATTTTTCGTAGTCACGCAGAGATTCCTCATAAGCGGCGTCTCTATTTTCATCGCAGCCATAAATGCGATAGGTAACCGCGTTGGAGACTCTATCCATGGTCGCATCGTTCAACCGTCCCGCACTTTTTTTGTAGGCCCCGTTATATTCTGTCACCCGGTGCTTCAAGCGCCCCGCAATCAAATAAGCCATGGGGGTAAACGCGCATGAAATCAGCGCCAGACGCCAGTCATAATAAAGCAGCATGGCGAGGTAAGCGATCAGCACCACGCCGGTATCAAATACTTCGGTGGTAAACTTCCGCATCCCCTCCACGCAGGCGTCCACATCGGACACGGCCTTCGTCATAACCGTCCCGACGCTTTCCTGTTCCAGCGCCTCTTTGCTCATGTTTACGAGGCTGTTGTAGAGCATATGACGCATATTGCGGCTCGTATTATTTGCAAATCGGCGCACAAAAAAGCGCTTAACACAGCGCAGGACCTGCACCGCCAAAATGACGATCAGATAGACCGCGGCCAGCGACAGCATGGCGGAAAGCGTTTCGCTGCCGCCCATAATGTCAAAAAGGCATTGCGCCAAGCGCCCTTCAAAATACGGCCCCGCAATCATTCCAACATTGTAGAGAATTCCGGAAACGGTGACCAGCGTGAGGGACCAACGCTCCAATTGAAAGTAGGACAGCACATGGTCAGGATGGGAAACTTTTTCAACTTTGTGATGGGCGTGATGGGCGCTGCTCATTTTTCTGCGCTCCCCTCTAAAAATCGGCGGGTTAGATTTGGGAAGTCCGCCTTACTCTCCGCCTTGGAACGGACATAAAGAATATTTAGCAGCCTGCAAAAATCGGCATTTTCCTGCGGCGAAAAGGCCTCCTGTAAAAATTCATAGTAAAGTGTCTCGACGGATGCCTTGGAATTTTTGAGCCGGTTTGCTTTTTCAGTGGCATAGAGCAGCTGACTGCGTCCGTCGGCGGGATTTGTCTTTCTGACGAGATAGCCTTTTGCCTCCAGATTCGCTGCACGGCGCGCAGCGGCTCCCTTGTCCAAAGAGAGGATATCCCGAATGGAAGCCTGTGTGATTCCGGGGTTTTTACGAATAACATGAATAAAGTCGTATTCCGCAGTTCCAATACCGTCCAGCTTCAGCATACGAGCGGTAAATTTATTAACTTCACGGGCAATTTTCGTGATTTGACGTTTTGTGGTGTCCATAACAGTACCCCTAATATAAAAGATGTAATGTCAACTAGATATATGATATTACATCTTTCTTTGTCCGTCAATGGAAATGAAGATCTGCCTGAAGAAATGCGGCGCATTTGAGCAAAGCTGCGGAAAGAATAGCCTGATCGTATTGGCATAACTTGCAAATGAAATTCCTTGACTTCACTTAACACAAAGCCAAGAAATTTTTTGTTGGAACAGATGGAGCAGGGGATGGACGTAACAAGTTAAGTCCGCTTTTTGATGTGGTATCTTCAGCGGATTGATGATTGCGAAAAAATCACATTATAAAGGAAGAACGGGTCCGCCTATCACGGCGGGCCCGTTTACATTCAAATCTGAATACCCAGCTTTTCAGCAATCTCTTCTGCGGTCCATCCCGCTTCTTTTACCCTGCCCATCACAGCTCTCATAGTAACAGGGTGCAGGAGCTTCTGCTTCTGCGCTTCCAGCGCCTTAATTTCCGTGTTTTTCTTCGCAATTTTTGCATCAATCATGGTGATGCGGTCCGCTGCGGTTTTTGCAGCCATTCAGGTCCACAACCTTTCTGTAAAAGATAGAACCACTATACAACCAGATGTATTTCTGCGTCAATGCGGATTCTGTCGAACGATTTTAATTTAAAAATATTTTGCATGATAACTTTAAACCAACTGCTTTCCCAACAGTTGCCCCGGCGCCGTTCAGAATAAGTTTGGTAATGTCAAGAAGACTGCGGATCGCATTTTTCAGAAGAATGATAGGCTCCTTTGACTTCCTCTGAAGCAAAGCACCGCACTGTAATCTGCGCCACATATTCGTCTATGGAGGAGATTACCATCTCATTAATCCCCTCCTCGTAAGCATAGCCGGTCAGCGTCAAACGATGCTCTTCTGCATAGGCAAGCAGCCGCTCATATGTGGCGGGGATTTGCGACCAATCCCCTTTGCAGAATGTGCGCAGATACGATCCCTTGGGTTTCCGGAATAATCCCTTTTTGTTGACTGGATTGGCAATCTGGGTAAAGAAGTAGGCATAGGCATCGAAATTCCCCTGTAAAAGCTGCGCGGTATCAATCATGCTTCCATAACGACTATTCAACAGCTGCCCCGCAGGCGCAGCCACCATCTGCTCAAATAAAATCTTGAAATCGTCGCTGCCGAAATCTCCGTTCATTGGATCGCTCAAAAGTAGGTATTCCGTTTCGCAGTCTATCATGGTAATGGCGTCAAAATCAGCTTGCTCACATAGGTTAAGCTGGGCTTCCTTTACTTTCAGCATCTGACGGATCTTCCTGAGGTGACGAATCTGCTCATGAATCGAATGCTGCTTGTCCTGCAGAATCCTGCGGAAGTTTTCCGGCGTCCGTTCCGCATAATACGCTTTGATTTCTTCAATGCTCATGCCAAGTTCCCGAAAAGCCAGAATCATTTCAAATTCCGGACTTTGCTGATAAGAGTAATACCGGTATTCGTTTTCTCCCTTGCGATTTGGCTGGAACAGCCCGATTTCATCGTAATAATGCAGCGTGCGTTTATTGACGTGATGGAGTTTTGCAAATTCCCCGGCAGTAAAATATTGGTCTTTCATAAACTCATTTCTCCCTATTGACAATACAGCTGCTGTATAGTCTATCATGTCCTTTGTCCAATCGCAAGTAACGCTATGGAGGTACCCGCCACATGAATGAAACAATTTATCATAAACCGCTTAATTTTAAAAATTTATTGGTATTTGTCATCCCCACCATGCTGATGACGGTTATCCAATCCCTTTATTCCATGATAGACGGGGTCTTTATTTCCAACTTGATCGGAACAGATGCGCTCTCCGCCCTGACGCTGATTGCGCCCTTTTTCAGCATTCTGATGGCCATTGCCGCTATGCTTGCCTCCGGTGGCAGCGCCGTGGTGATGAAGAAGATGGGCGAGGGAAAGGAGCAGGAAGCAAAAGAGGACTTTACAATGCTGATCCTTGTCAACATTCTGATTGGCATTGTGTTGACACTGGGAGGGACTGCATTTGTCTCTCAACTCAGCGGCTCATTCGGTGCGTCGCCGGTGGTGACTGCTTACTGCCAAAGCTATCTGTCCACCTACATTGCTTTTATCGTCCCGGAGCTTCTGTTTTCCAATGTCCTGATGTATGTCATTGCAGCAGGCGGCTCCAAGCTGGCCATGGCAAGCTCTTTGTTTGGCGGCGTGTTTAACATCGCATTTGACTTTATATTCATCAAGCTATTTGGCTTTGGCATGATGGGAGCCGCTCTGGCCAGCGGTCTGGGTATGATGATTCCCTGCCTGATTATTATGGCTTATTTTTTTAATAAAAAGCGGATGCTCCACTTTGTGCGCCCCAAATTCAGAGGCTGCGTGCTCACCAGAACCTTGTCCAATGGCGTTTCAGAGTTTTTTTCCAATCTGGTGAGCGGCGTTGTCATGCTGCTGTTTAATCGCTCCATGCTGCACTATGCAGGGGAGAACGGCGTGGCCGCCAGCACCATTATCTTTTATGTGTTCAGCTTTATGAACGCGGTCTACATGGGTTATATGCTGGGAACCTCCCCCATGTTCAGCTATTTTTACGGAGAGCAAAACCGGGAGAAGCTGAGAAAGTTGAAGGCCCTCAGTTTGAAGCTGATTGGTGCGTTGGGAATTGCAACGACGATTCTGACCGTGCTGAGTTCCCGGCAGTTGATCGGCATTTTTACAGGCCCGGATAACCCGGCCTATGCCATGGCTCTGCATGGAAACCGGTTGTTTTCGGCGGCCTTGCTGATTGCGGGCTTCAATACTTTTTCCAGCGCACTCTTTACCGCATTGGGAAATGGATTGATCTCGGCGGTTATTTCCTTTTCCCGAACCTTCGTATTCCTTGCGGGCTGTATTTTGATTCTCCCGGTCTTCCTTGGAATAGACGGCTTGTGGCTCTCCGTTCCCATAGCTGAGTGCATGGCGCTGGTGTTGTCGGTATGCTTCGTAAAAAAGTATGAGACAAAGTATGGCTATTGACGAGGGAGAGAACAGCGGATCAAAGCGTTTTCGTCTACAATGATTTTCGTGGAATGTGACAGCGCTTTTAGTGATTCGATTGCAACAAAAATCACGCGAGCATAAAGAGACTGTGTATACAGGTGATCGCTGCACAATTTTAATTAGCGAGCTGTTTTGTATACTTGACCATCAATCCGACGACCGCCACAGCCACAACGGCCTCGGTAATAGGCATCGCATACCACAAGGCGTTTGCGCCGGCAACCACCGGCAGCGTCAAAATCAAACTGCCGCTGATGAGCAAACCTCTGGCAACAGAAACCGCGAAGGAAGGAACCGGCTTCATCAGGGCCTGAAAATAATAGGTGGAAAAAATGTTGAGGGGGAGAAGCAGAAACGAAATGCCGTAGCTTCTCAGAATAAACGGCGCAATGCGGAGAATTTCGGCACTCGGCGTCATAAACACGCGGACAAAGCCATTGGGGATGGCGCAAATCAAGGCTGTCCATGTCAGGCTGAAAAAGCACACGGCGTAAAGCGCGTATTTGAGCGTCTCCTTAATGCGCGTCCAGCTTTCTGCGCCATAGTTAATGGAGATGATGGGCTGCGCCGCCTGCCCCACGCTGTATGCGCAGCACTGCACCACGGTGCTGATCATGACAATGATTCCGTAGACCGCCAGTGCGTCCGTTCCAAGATACCGGACAATCTGACGATTGAACAGCATCGTGAGGATGCCCATAGCCGCGTCGATAAAAAAGGTCGAGATGCCGGTGACTGTAATTCGCTTCAGCTGTCCCACAATTCCGTGGGGCTTCACCAGCTTCAGCGTATTTTTACGGGTGAAAAAGTGGGTCAGCATCACCAGCACGGAGATCAGCGCGCCGATGGCCGTGGCCAGACCCGCGCCAAAAATCCCCATATCCAGCGTGAACACAAAAAAGAAATCGCCGAACACGTTGAAAATGCCGCCGGACAGCACCGCCACCGTCGCCAGCGCAGGGGCGTTGTCATTGCGCAGGAACGCGGTGAACAGCTGATTGAACAAAAACAGAGGTACGATAAATTTAATCGGAAAAAGATATTCTTTTGCCAAGGGCAGCAGGGTTTCTTCTGCGCCAAAAAGCTGAAGAAGCTGGGTGTCGAAAAGGGCAACAACCCCCCAGCTTATCACAGCCAGCACAATCGTGCCGATCAGCGCGGAAGTAAACCACTCGTTTTTCTGCTGTTCGTCTCCGCGCCCCTTTGCCGCGCCCAGAAGCACAGACCCGCCAATCCCCATGAGAAGGCCAAGACTGTAAACAATGTTCCAAATGGGCGACACAATCGCCAGCGCGGCCGTCCCGGCTGGCCCTTGATACTGTCCCACCACAGCCATATCCACGGTGCTGTAAATAGAGCTGATAAGTGCGCTGCCAAAAGCCGCGCTCAAATAGTTAAAGTAAACTTTTTTGACGTTACCGTATAATAAGTCCATTTTCTTTTCCTCCCAAAAACAAAAAGCCGGATAAAGGAACAGGCGTTTCAACCTGTCACCTTATCCGGCTTGCCATTTCTAAACGAATGACACACCCTCCGAGTGAGCGATTGGAGTGTACCACAAAAAGAATCTTCTGTCAATCTCCGAGTGGAATTGGCGTGAATATCAATAGAAGGGAGGCGGGGCTTTGGGACGGCACAGACCAAGATTAGCGCCAAGAAAAAGAATGGCTCTGCGCACCTGCTTCAAAATGATACTTCACGATGCCTAAATCCACTTTGGAGTAAAATCCGCCCAAGGACTTCGCTAGGACTGCCTCGTCATCTACATAGGTTATAAGAAACTTTTGCTGATTTGTTGCCGTGGGAGCAAGCATGGCCGCGTCCATGCCTTGTTTGAACCATTCCGGCATATTGCCGTTCACAGAGCAAAGAGACTCCATAGGCTTAGAAGAATGTGACACGCCCTGCGTTGCGCCATAGCCCAGAGAAAGGACACAGACCAGCTTCTCCCCTTGGTTGATTGAGCAGCTTTTCTTGGTAATTCCTTTGGAAAAAGTCAAGGCCACCCAGCAAGTGTTCAACCCCAGCATCTGCGCTTTCAGGGCGATACGCTCACCGTAATATCCCAGCTTTTCCTCAAGATCACCGCCCTTTTTACCGATGAGCGCAATATAATTTTGTACACCCGAAAATTTGCCGTAATGCGCCATCATGCCGTCAAAGGCTTTGGGTTCGTTGGTAATCAGCTGGATTTGAAGGCCGCCTTCGTGATTGCAAGCGTCAATTTCTGCCTGCAGCTGTGATACAACTTGTTCAGGAATGGGCTTATTGAGATAGCTGCGCACCGAGTGTCGTGTTTTGATTGCATCAAAAATTTCCATTGAAAGTCCTCCTGTTACTATATATTTGGTTGATGACATGGCCACCAGCCGTGCCGTTTCTGTCTATCGTTTCATAGCTTGTTTGTTTACTTCCGAATCGTGGCTTGGGAAAACGCCCGGGCGGCTTTCTATTTTCGGCGATTTTCCGTGTACGTTCTGGGCCGAAATGGGAGTTTTATTCATTTTTACCGCTCCGATCAGGCAAACGCGCCATAATTTTTTGAATGTGTCCTAACATTCCAATCAGATTTTGCAGGGCAATCATATCCGCATCGAAATAGTAATAATTGCGTGTGCCTTCGCGGCGCATTTTCAATAAGCCTGCATCCTTGAGAATTTGCAAGTGATGAGAAATCGCGGGACGGGACAGGCTGGACAGCGCCGCAATTTCACCCACGCGCATTCCGCCGCACCGGACTTCTCCGCTGTGGTTAGACGCAAGCATCCGGATAATAATATGCTGTCTCGCTTCATCACCGATGGCAGACAATATTTTTTGGCAGCCCTTAAACTCCGGTAAAAGAGTCAAAATCTCGCTTTGGTCAATCATAGCGCACCTTCTTCTGTTTATCGGTTTGAACCATTATACCATATGCCTTTAGAAATAGATCAATGGTAAAGAAAATCGAGACGAACCCGCCGTTTTTGCATAGCAGGGTTCGCCGTCTTGGTGCAGGGATAGGCTGGACGATTGTGAAAATATGACGGTAATATAAAACGTGGGCAACCCCGCCCTGATCGGCGAGATTGCCCACGCTTTTGTGGCAATGCGGATTCTTTTGCAGTGAACAGCGGATCATGCCCGGAAATAGCTCCTTTATTTGGGGGTCTTCCGGTTCAGCTTCTCCGCTAAAGCGGCTGTGCGTGTGCGGTAATCGTCCAGCTCGGTCACAATTCCCATGAAAGAGGAAACCATATCGAGAGATGCGCGCAGCGTGCTCTGCTCACTTTGATAAATCGCACGTTTTGTAAGGCGCATCGCCTGCTGCGGCGCTTTCAGAATCTTACCCAGATAGGCTTCCACATAATCGTCCAGCTGGTCGTCCGGAACGGCGAGAGTGACAAGGCCGATTCGCTCCGCCTCCGTTCCGTTCAGTACCTTGGCAGTCCAGAACATGTCCAACGCCTTATCACGCCCTACCAGACGGGGCAGAAAATAAGCGCCCCCGTCTCCGGGAACGATTCCGGCGTTGAAATAGCTCTCCGACATGGTGGCGCTCTCCGCAGCGATGCGAACGTCGCACATCAGCGCCATATCCAAACCGGCGCCCACGGCGGGGCCGTGGATTTTGGCGATCACCGGCTTGTCGATCTCTTCCAGAATCAGCGGAATCCGCTGAATGCCCGTCCACAGGGAGTTCTTTCGTGCAAGGGCGGTGGAGGTGATATCTTCGTGGCTTTCAAAAAAGCCGTCGCCTGCGGCCATGGCTTTCACGTCGCCTCCTGCGCAAAACGCCTTGCCGTTTCCGGAAAGGAGTACGGCGTAAATGTCGTCGCGATCCCGGATATCCTCAAGCGCGGCAGTCCAAAGGTGAATCATCTCTTCACTAAAGCAGTTCAAATGCTCGGGGCGGTTCAGAGTGATGTAGGCCGCGTGGCCTTTTACTTCATAAATTAGATCTGGCATAGTTCCTCCATACTTAGACAGGCATCCCGCAAGACGCCGTATTTTTAGACATGCGCCTTTGTAGAACAGCACGTTGTCAACTCATTATAGGAACCGATTCAGGAAGTGTCAACCTTACAAAGGGCCGTGCCTGCGCGGCAAAAAGAACTGTAACAGATTTTTAACGGCGCGCGCAAAAGGAATCAGATCAGCTTAGTGGTCCAATCCTCTACATTCCAGATCTGGGTCACCAGATCGGAATAGAACTCCGGTTCGTGACTCACCAGCAGCAGTGTGCCCTTGTAATTCCGAATGGCGGTGCGCAGCGCCTCCTTGGCCTCAACATCCAGATGATTGGTGGGTTCGTCCAGCACCAGCAGATTCATGGGGCGCAGCATCAGTTTGCAAAGACGCACTTTGGCGTTTTCTCCGCCGGAAAGAACCCGCATCTGGGTGGTGATATGCTCGGTAGTCAGGCCGCATTTTGCCAGCGCGCTCCGGACTTCTCCGTTGCTCATGCCGGGAAACTCGTTCCAGATTTCTTCCAGAGCGGTATGGTCGTTGCCGCGTTCCTCCTGCTCGAAATATCCCACCTCTGCAAACTGATCCAGCTCCACGGCGCCGGAAACCGGCGGGATCAGGCCCAGCAGGGTTTTCAGAAGCGTGGATTTGCCCAGCCCGTTCACGCCGCGGATGGCAATTTTCTGGTTGCGCTCCACGATGATGCTTACCGGGCGGGTCAGGGGTTCGCCATAGCCCAGAACCAGATTCTTTGCCGTGACGACCTCCCGGCTGGGGGTGCGGGCGGGGGAGAAGGAGAACGTCGGCTTTGGCTTCTCACGGTCCAGTTCAATAATCTCCATTTTATCCAGCCGCTTCTGGCGGCTGCGGGCCAAGGTGGCGGTGGCAGCCCGGGCCTTGTTCCGGGCCACAAAATCCTCCAACTGGGCAATCTCCTTCTGCTGCTTTTCATAGGCTTGCTCCAGCTGACGCTTTTTTACCTCGTAAAGCTCCTGAAATTGCTCATAATTGCCGGAATAGCGGGTTAGAACGGTATTTTCCACATGATAGATCACATTTACCACGTCATTGAGAAAAGGAACGTCATGGGAGACGAGAATGAACGCATTTTCATAGTTTTGCAAAAAGCGCTTCAGCCAAGCAATGTGATTTTCATCCAAAAAGTTGGTTGGCTCGTCTAAAATCAGGATCATGGGATTTTCCAGCAGCAGCTTGGTCAGCAGCACCTTGGCCCGCTGTCCGCCGGACAGCTCGCTGACATCCCGATCCAAGCCGATGTCGCCCAGACCCAGTCCGCCTGCGTACTCCTCGATCCGGGAATCCAGCACGTAGAAGCCGGAACGCTCCAAAATTTCCTGAATTTCGCCCACATCCGCCATCAGCTTCTCCAGCTCCGTGCCCGCGCAGTCTCCCATGCGGTCATACTGCGAAAGCATCTCCTGTTCCAGCGCGTACATGGGCGCGAAAGCGCCGCGCAGAATATCGCGGATGGTTTTTCCTTTTTCCAGCACGCTGAACTGATCCAGATAGCCGGTGGTGATGTGGCTGCACCACTCCACAGTGCCCTCGTCGGGACTGCGCTTACCGGTGATAATGTCCAAAAAGGTGGTTTTCCCTTCGCCGTTGGCGCCCACGAGGCCCACATGCTCTCCCTTCAGCAGGCGGAAAGAGGCGTCCTTCAAAATTTGGCGGGCGCCAAAGCCGTGGGTAACGTGACTGACGGTTAGAATGCTCATTGGGTTCTCCTTGGTAAAAAAACTCCGCCGGAAAGGCGGGATTGTGTCTGGAATCACAATCAGAGCCTGTGAAATTCCAGACTGTGCGGCTGGATCAGCCGCCGACTTCAATTAAAACGCCGGCACACAACGTATGCGGATGTCCGTTTTTAATCATAGTTTTATTCATGATACCACAGATCGGGGAAAATTCATATGGCTAATGCGGATGATTTGAGTCCTTTGGGATAATCTATTGATTACAACGCTCTGGTGATCCAAGACCCCTGCGAGGACAGTTTCAAGGAAATTAAAATAGCGGCATGGAAATTTCTCAACAGATCAAAGATTCAAATCCTTACCCGGATTAAAAAGAAATCCTTCCACCGCAATGGCCGGGGGGATTTCTTTTTCTGTGTTTACGCTCCTGCAAAACCTGCGCGTTCCTTTTGTTGAGGCTATGAAAAATGAAACCTTTCAATCCTGTGACTCGTCATCCATATAAAACAAAAATGACTTACAGGATTGCGCTTTGTCACCAAATTGAGAGGATTTTTCCCGGAAGAACCGTAAAATAGAAATAAAATAAGAAACAGAAAGAAGTTAAGTAATGTCACGAAGATCAATATGGGTGGCGCGAATCCTTTTAAGTATCGTTCTTGTAACAGCCGCGCTTCTGATTCATTTGCAAGGGAATTCTCATAGCATGTATGAGCCGGTTGAAATGCCGGAAGTGGAGGGGACTGTGCCTGTTTCCTTGGAAACGCCTCGAGACACCGATGCTTTTACAGCAGAGGCACCAACCGACGCCAAGTTAACAGAACCCGAACCGGTAAAGCATGAGCCGGTTTCCTACGACGGCCGCCAACTGCCGATTCTAATGTACCATCATGTGGTGCGGGAGGGAGAAACCTGCAATGAGATGACGGTTACCGACACACGCCTCAATGCGGATTTACAATGGCTCACGGAGAACGGGTATCATACGATTCTGCCCCGGGAGTTGGCAGAAGGAAAAGCTCTGCCGGACAAGCCGATTCTCATCACCTTTGACGATGGCTACCGCAGCAACTACGAACTGGCGTATCCTTTGCTGCAAAAATATCAGGCGAAAGCAGTTATCTCCATTATGGTCTATATGCAGGATGTCTGCGCATCGTCCTTCCTCAGCTGGGACATGTGTCGGGAAATGGAGGATTCCGGTCTGGTGGAGATTGGCTCTCACACGTATCTCCTGCATAATCTGGATGACCGCAACGGCAATTTTACGCCTCATGGAATCAACGGCATCCAACGAAAGCCTGATGAATCCGACGACAACTTTCAAACGCGTGTTTTGGACGACATCAAAAAAAGTCAAGATCGAATTGAAGAAAAATTGCAGAGGAAGGTGACTTTCTTTGCCTATCCTTACGGCATTGTGGAGCCGGACGCCCAGCCGCTGGTTGACTCGTTGTTCCCAGTGACGGTTGTGACGAAAAAGGGGACGGCGGATTTGACGCACGGTCTGCAAAATCTGCCTCGCTGGACGGTGACGATGAAAACCAAGCTCAGCCGCATCTTGTCAGACTGACGCGGCTGAGCCGACGGGAGAAGGACGGTGTTGATGCAA
The DNA here is from genome assembly GCF_000307265.1 of Oscillibacter ruminantium GH1. GTDB lineage: Bacteria > Bacillota > Clostridia > Oscillospirales > Oscillospiraceae > Oscillibacter > Oscillibacter ruminantium. The sequence goes on along the minus strand of NZ_DF158898.1, from coordinate 472,177 downwards.
AATTCTGAAAGGCCAAAGAAGCGGTCTGCCGCGCGGCTCCGAGCAGGAAAGCTGTATTACGGGGCATTGCGCCGTCTGCTTTGGATCAAAATGCGAAATTCGTTTGCCTCTGCGAGACAAGAACAATTACTGCCATACACCTGCTTTGCACATCAAACGGTTCTTTTGCGAAAACTGAAAGACGTTGACATGTGGATGCAGGAGAATAAAATTGTCAATCTGAAAATTGCCGCCCGGCGCGTCAACGGGATTCTGCTTCGGCCGGGAGAAATTTTCAGTTATTGGAAACTGATTGGCAGGCCGTCCAGAGGAAAAGGCTATTTGCCCGGTATGATTCTCAGAAACGGCTCCTTTCAAGGCGGAATCGGCGGTGGGCTCTGTCAGCTTTCCAATCTGATTTTCTGGATGACGCTGCACACGCCGCTGACTGTGTTGGAGCGTCATCGGCACGGGTATGATGTCTTCCCGGATTCCAATCGGACACAGCCCTTTGGCAGCGGCGCAACCTGCTTTTATCCTTATGGTGATCTGATGATCCGCAACGATACGCAGGATATCTATCAGCTCTTGATTCGTGTTGGCGCGGACGATTTGGAAGGGGAGTGGCGGATATCGGAAAAGCCGCAGGACCGGTTTGAGATTGTGGAGCGGAATCATGAGTTTCGCAGTGAATACTGGGGTGGCTATACCCGGCACAATCAGCTCTATCAGCAGCGATTCAATTTGTATGGGGAACTGCTGGATGAACGGCTTGCTGTTGAGAATTCAGCGATTACCATGTATGCGCCGTTTCTTTCCGGTGACGTGCCCTCGACGAACGTAAAGCAGTCCAACGATACTGAAGGAGGCTATTCATGCTAAGAGATGGCAGCGCAAGTCGACAGAGCGGCATACAGAGTGCGAAAAAGACGGAAAGGATAAAATTTCCCATCCTTGCGGCAGTTCCGTTATTCCTGCTTTTTGGCGCGTTTTACATATTTGTCACATGGACGGCGGTGGAACCCAGCTTTTATGATGAGCGGTGAGGAGTTTGCTTTGCAGATTGAAGCATCCGACGAGAGCACCGACGCTTATCAGAAAAAATTTGAATCTCAGGCCGCGTGGACCGGAAATGGCTCTGACGTATATTCAGTCAATTCTTGTATAGAAACGGTAAATCAAATCAACCATCGTGTTTTTTGAGTAATACCGCTTGACATCTGTACCTTTTTACCCTATAGTTAAACGTGTTTAATACATGTTTAACTATAGGGGGGACTTAGTAATTATGACAAATCAAGATACAAGCAGAAAACTAATTGATACCACAAAACGTTTGCTGACTGATGGTACGCCACTGGAAAGCTTGACTGCACGGCAAATTTCATCCGAGGCAGAAACAAATCTGGCGATGATAAACTATTGCTTTAAATCTAAAGATGCGCTTTTGAAAATTGCAGTTGATGAAATCATTGCCGAAGAGTTTGAGCGGCATTGCCATACAGTGACATTGGGCAGTTCCGCAAAGGAGCAGCTGCGGGAATTGCTACTACATATTTGTAGTGCGATGATAAAGTACCGAGAGCTTACAAAATTGTCTATTCCATACTTAATGCTAAATGATGGAATTTCTTTGCCCCTTGATATTCTGCCATACATCAAGATGCATTTCGGAGCAACAAAAAGTGAAACCGATTGCAGAGTCATTGCATTTCAAATGGTTTACACCATGCAATTGATCTTTTATAGGGCGGAAGATTTTCTCAAGTATTCCGGAATCAATATTTGTGATGCACAGCAAATGCAGAATTTTCTTGATATGCAGTTAAATTTGTTTTTAGGGGGGATTAATGATGAAAAATAGCTTAAAGATGCTTTCACTTATTTCTTTTGCGATGGCTGTTCCCGCACTGATTGTGGTCGATTGGTTTTATGAGGGTTACGGAATTTTAATCATGTTCATTTTAGCCACTGTTGGGCTTGTTCTTGACCAGATTGTACGAATGAATTATCCGAGTAATTCCGTTGCTCCGCTTTCCAATTACCGTAAAAATAGACTGTTGGGCATCATTACTCTGGTTTTGCTGGTTCAATCTCCCATGGCATTGATCTTTGGCAATAGGGCAATGGATAAGTTGGGATTTTGGCTTATGGCGACCATGATTTGCCTTGGCATTATATTGGGTCAAGTTGCGAGATTGAGATTTGCTTACCACACGGTAAAGGAGAATAGAGAATAATGGGCATTTTGCTAAAAATCATGGGCAGTGTATCTATCTTGTTGCTAATTTGCACTTTAATCTGTGGATTGTGGATACGGTTTTATCCACAGGAGAATATGCAGTTCCATTTCGTGCTATCGTTTGCGGCAGTCGTGGTTTCGCTGTTAACTATTGTTTTGTTCATGTTTAAAAAGTAAATTCGTTACAACAATTAAACAGAGATACCACGAATGGTAATGTGACATCTCTGCTATTATCTGTTATAAGCCGAGAATCACCCAGAGGATTACGGGATTTTTATAGGTACGCTCAGTCCGTTCGACCTGCCGGCGGATACGGTGGTTTATGCAATATCTGCCACTCCAAGTAAAGAGAACGACTGGAATCACGGAAAACGGTTCCTCACCGCAGTTAGTGATTCGGAAAACAGCGTGCTCTTTTATGCAGAAAGATGGTAGCTGAAATCAACTGCCGTACCCGCGAAAACACGACTGCCGCAGTGAATGCCGGTGGTTTAGCTGGGTGTGATTGATCTTGTTTTGAATTAACGCCTATGGTAAACTGAACTCCGTAGCAAAGTGAAAATTTATCAGGCGATCAAATTAGCCGGAGGATGAAAAAATGAACATTCGGAATGCAGAAGCGGCGGACTTGCCAGCAATTGAGACGATATTTTCAGAGATTCACACTGCCGAGGAAAACGGCCTTGTGACGATTGGTTGGAAACGCGGAGTCTATCCGACTGCGGCCACCGCGGAGATGGCATTGAACCGGGGCGATCTGTTTGTTCAGGAGGATGACGGCAAGATCGTTGGAACCGGGATCATCAACCAGCAGCAGGTGGATGTCTACAACGGAGCAAACTGGCACTATGCCGCGGCCGACGAGAACGTCATGGTACTTCATACGCTGGTAATCTCCCCAACAGCGGTGAGAAAAGGCTACGGGCAAAGATTTGTTGCATTTTATGAAGACTATGCCAGAGCGCATGGCTGCAAAAACCTTAGAATGGACACCAATGAAAAAAACGCAAATGCCCGGGCCCTGTATAAGAAGCTGGGGTACATAGAGGCGGGTGTTGTTCCCTGCGTCTTCAATGGGCTTGAGGGCGTTCATCTGGTTCTCCTTGAAAAGCAGCTATCATGAAACGCCTAGTGCATGAGAGAGCGGATCCATATCACATCTTCTTTTGAAACGCAGGATGTAATCCGGAGAAGCACCCAAAAATTGAAGAGCGTTACCAAGCACCTGAAAAGGGGATGCAGTTCCATTTCCTGCCCATGATTCAGCAGGTAAAACACGGCCCATGTGACCATCGCAGCACCGGCAATGCACGCAAGAACCTTGCACAGGTCGCGCATTCGGAGTTCCAACACTGCATTGGCGGCCACACCGTGAAGGCTCCAGAGAAATTTCAGCGCCGCCGTGATAAAGGCTGCGATCAAGTATCCGCCCACGCCCAAGCGCGGAAGGAGAACCCATAAAAGGAACATGTCCATGGCGGACGTGTACAAATCGCATTTCAAAGAATAGAGCTGCTTTCCAAGGCCCTTGAGAATCATGTCGAACAGAAGCTCGAAATAAAAAAGTGGTGCGAGAAAGGCCAAAATGCGCAGATAGGGCGCAATGTCTGTGCTGCGGAAAAAGAGAGTTCCCAGCTCTTTGGAGAAGCTCCAAAATACCCACGAGATTCCAATGGAGAAGATCAGAACGATCCGTGTCACGCGGTTGACCATGTAGTTCTTGTGGCGCAGATGTCCGCTGGCCTGACAAGCGGCCAGCTCCGGCAAAAGCAATTCCAGCATGGGAGCCATCATCTGAGCGGGAAACATCAAAAGCGGCATCACCATGCCGTGGATCAGACCGAAAACAGACAAAGCCTGTGACTCTGAGATACCGCTGTGTCGCAGACCGTGGGGAATCAAAAGGTTTTCCGCGGCCCGTGTGCCGGTGGCGGCAAGCGTACTGCCGGCCACCGGCATTGCTGTTTGCAGCAATCGGCGAAAGCGCCTCGGCGTGGAGCCGCCGCCCTGACGCAGTTTCTTATTCGCGTCCTGCCGATAGAGCGCATATTGCAAAATGCAAGAGACTGCCTCTCCGATACCGGAGCTGAGTGCGATCATCGCGCAGGCATCCGATAATTCCGGGTGGAGTGTTCTGTGCAGAAGAAAAACAGCGGTGCCGAGTTCCACCAGCTGCTCCAAAACCTGCGTGATGGCAACGTCGTATGCCCGATCTGCCGCAACAAAATAGCCATTGAAAACGGATGACAGCGCCACAAACGGCAGATTCCACGCAAAGACTCGGAGGGCCAGAATGGTCCGCGTATCTTTTAAAAGCGCCGTTCCCAGCCACGGAGCGCTGAAATAAAGCGCCAGCATAGCCAGTGTCCCGGCAATCACGCCGCAGAAAAAACAGGCTCGGACTACATGGATCGCCCCCGAAAAATGGCGGTGGGCAAACTCCTGCGCTGCCATCCGCGACACCGTCAGACGAAGTCCCATTGTCGCCAGAGCGATTGAAAACATCTGAATGGTGGCGGTCAGCTGCAAAAGTCCCATTCCCTCTGCGCCCAGCGTCTTGGCGAGATAGGAGCGAAACAGCAGTGAGAGCATCTGCAATCCCAGCGTAGACGAACAGAGAATCAAAGAATTGATGAGTAAGACTTTTGAACGTATCAAATTGGCAGCACCGCCTTTTATACAGGTGTTTCAATTTATGAAAAGCTGGGCGCTTTATTCACGCAGCTTGTTAAGCTGTAAAGGGAAGGCACTTTTCAACCACTCGGTGCCGGCCTGCTGCTGGAAAAGCCGGGCAATGTCTGAGATTTCATGGGCAATCCCACTTGTGACAGATGGCGGTCTTGTCACACTCCTCTGAATCTTCCGCGCTTTTTCAAGTAGAGCTTGCGGATGAAATCTGCCGGAAGCACCGTCGAGGCAATCAACAGGATTTTGAAGAGGTCCGTCAACTGGAGATTCACTGTCCGAAAAACCGAGCCGCCGAAATAGATCATCAAAAGCTGCACCAGAGAGACGACCAGCATAATGATGAAAAAAGGTGGGTTGTCCTTTAAATTTTCTAGAATATTCAGGCGGTAGGTGCGGGCGCTGAAGCTGTTCAGGATTCCGGCAAAGATAAAGACGGAGAAAAAAGCCGTCATGAAATAAACCGGATTGTCCCGGCCCTGAAAGGCGTTGATAAAGAAGGGCAGCTTCAAAAAGGCAATGCACAGCACGACGGTATATGTCCCCGTGCCGCCGATCTGGGATTTCATATAGGAGTTGATGATCGGCTCGTCCCGCTGCTTGGGTGGTTCCTCCATGTACTCCTTCAACGGGGGTTCCCCAGCGAAGGCAAGACCTGCCAGCGTGTCCATAATAATGTTGATCCAGAGCATCTGCACCACGGTGATCGGCGTGTCGATGCCGATCATAGGGGCCAGAACGGACACGCTCACGGCGCACAGATTCATGGTCAGCTGGAAGATGATGAACTTTCGGATGCTTTTGAAAATGGTGCGGCCGTAAAGCACGGCCTCGCAGATAGAGGAGAAGCTGTTGTTTAAGATGACAATGTCTCCCGCGCTTTTTGCAACCTCCGTCCCGTTTCCCATGGCAAAACCCACGTCCGCCTGCTTGAGAGCGGGGGCGTCGTTGACGCCGTCTCCGGTCATGCCCGCCACCAGCCCCAAATCCTGCGCCGCACGCACCAATCGGCTTTTGTCGCTGGGCATGGCTCTTGCCACCACCCGCAAAGACGGCAGGCGTTCTTTCAGTTCCCAATTACTGAGCCGTGCCATCTCGGCACTGGTGAGGACCCATTCCGTTTCCTCGCCATGTAAAATTCCACATTCCCGGGCAATTGCCGCGGCGGTTTCCTGATTGTCTCCGGTGACCATAACCACCTGAATTCCGGCCTTCTGCACGCGCCGGACGGCGGATGCCGCGTCAGAACGGATGTTGTCCCGGATGCCAACCAGCCCAATTAGAATCAGGTTTTCAAACGAGCCTTCGGCAGAGACTTGCTTTTCCGAGACGGCCAAAGCCAATACCCGCATCGCATCGCCCGTCATCGAAGAGAGCCTGCTTTTCAGTGTGGACGTTCCGGTCAGCGGACGGATGGAACCGTCCGGTGCGTACCACCGGCGGCACGCTGGGAGAATCCGCTCCGGCGCACCCTTGACCAGAACCAGAGATGCTGGTTCTGTCAGGGTGACTGCGGAGAATTTATATCGGCTGTCAAACGGAATCTGACTTTGGATGGCTGCGCCCGAGACTTTGGGGGAGAGGGGGAGTGCGTATTCCATCAGCGCGCGGTCGGTGGCATTGCCGCCGATGATACCCTGCTTGGATACCAGACTTTCGTTGTTTTTCGCACAGGCCAGCTCAATCAGCCGCCACAGTTCCGGGCCCTTTTGCAGGGATTTCCGATCTGTGTGAACGGTTCCGTCCCCAGTGACAAAGGAGGAGACGGTCAGCTTTCCCTGCGTTAAAGTGCCGGTTTTATCGGTGAACAAGACGTTGAGACTGCCGGAAGTCTCAATACCCACCAGCTTTCGGACCAGCACGTGACGGCGCATCATCTGTTTCATGTTGGCGGACAGAACGATGGTAATCATCATGGGCAGCCCTTCCGGCACCGCCACCACCACCGTGGTGATAGCCAGCGTCAGGGCGTGTAAAATCCGTGCCACAACCAAATGGAAGTCCCGGCACTGTGCGGCGATGACCGCCCACTGAAAGCCGTTGTCGATCAGAAATGCGTGGGTCAGATCGGCCAGTGCCACAGCCACGGCGGCGATATATCCGATTTTACTCAGAGTACCCGCCAGCTGCTCCAACCGGAGTTTCATGGGGCTGTTTCGCGTCTCGCTTTGCAGTTCCCGGGCAAGAGTGCCATAGAGTGTGGCCTTTCCCACCTGTGTCACTCGCATCACGCCGTTTCCGCTGCACACGACCGTTCCCCGAAAGAGACTGTAAGGATCTTCCGGGGCGAGATTCTCTGTGGGTTCTCCGGCGGCGGGGCTTTTTTTTACCTCAACGCTCTCGCCGTTCAGCGCCGATTGATCCATGCGCAGAGAACCGGAGACGAGGATGCCGTCCGCGGGAATCCGCTCTCCGCTTTGCAGCAAAACCAAATCCCCGACTACGATTTCCTCAATGGGGATTTCCTCCGCGCCGCCGGCGCGGCGAACCCGTGACCGGATTCGGGCGCTTTCTTCCTCCAGCGTTCGAAATGCGGATTCGCTTCCGTACTCGCTGAGCGTGGAGACAAACGTGGCCAGCAGAATCGAAATGCAGATGCCGATTGCTTCGTACCAGTCAAAATTGCGAAAAAAGAGAAGAACGTTGATCGCCAGAGCCACCAGCAAAATTTTGATGATGGGATCGCCAAAGCTCTGCAAGAACGAGGCTAAAAAGCTTGTCCGCTTTTCCTGCTCCAGCGTATTCGGTCCGTTCTGCCGCCGGGATTCCTCTACCTGCGCCTTCGTAAGGCCGATGTTGAGATTCTGTTTCCATGTTTTCATATGTATCATACCCTCTTCAACATTCTGAATGTGATAGGACAACCTATGCGTTCTTCGCCTGTCTTATGATAAGATGCTATTTTTCGAGGGAGATCGTCTCTGAACACTTTTCACGGACTGAATCAAACGAATCAACTGAGAGTTCAAATCGTTTTCTTGAAATTTGTGAATGTCAACAAAAAAGCTCCGCAAATTTTACTTTTTATGAAAAAGTATTGACTTAGAGCCAACTTCAGGGTTTACACTTTATTAAGATAGTGGGACAACGAATGGAGGAAGACGAATATGAACTATAGACAACTTGGGAAAACAGGTCTTCGGGTCAGTGAGATCGGGATGGGGTGCGAGGGCTTTTCGGAGGACGACTGCCGCATGACGAAAAAGCTCTTCGACGCGGCGGAAAAAAGCGGCGTTAACTATTTTGACCTGTATGCTTCGGACCCGGAGGTTCGGGCTGCCGTTGGAAAGGCGCTGAAAGGCAGACGGGAAAAATTTATCATACAGGCGCACCTGTGCTCTGTCTGGAAGAACGGGCAGTATCTCCGCTCACGGAATTTGGAAGAAGTAAAACGCGGCTTTGAGGAGCTGATGCAGCTTTTGGATGCCGATTATCTGGATGTTGGAATGATTCACTACTGCGATTCTCTCAGGGACTGGGAAAGCATCGTCAATAATGGCATTTTGAAGTTTGCGGAGCAGCTGAAAAAAGAGGGCAGGATTCACCATGTCGGACTGAGTTCTCACAATCCGGTGGTTGCCAGGAAAGCGGTGGAAACTGGAAAGATTGAAGTTCTGATGTTCAGCGTGAATCCCTGCTATGATTTGCAGCCCGCCAGTGAAAACGTGGAGGATCTCTGGGCCGAGGAGGCATACACAACGCAGCTCACAAATATGGACCCGGACCGGCAGAAACTGTATGAAACCTGCCAGCGGATGGAAGTCGGCATCACGGTTATGAAGTGCTTCGGCGGCGGAGACCTGCTCAGTGCGGAACTAAGCCCGGCGGGCGTGGCCCTGAGCTCTGCGCAGTGCATTTCCTATGCATTGTCAAGGCCCGCGGTGTCGGTGGTGCTCGCCGGGGCGCATTCCGTGGAGCAGCTGGAGGCGAGTGTTGCTTACGAAGATACCCCTGAGGAAGCGCGAGACTACGCGCTGGCGTTATCCTCGTTCCCGAGAATCAACTGGTCTGGCCACTGTATGTATTGCAGCCACTGTGAGCCATGTCCTAAACAGATTGATATTGCAAGCGTCACAAAATTTCTGAATCTCGCGACTGCGGCAAAGGAACTGCCTGAAACCGTGCGGGAGCATTATCGCGTTTTGGAGCATCATGCAGGTGAATGTGTGCAATGTGGTACCTGTGAGAGCAGATGTCCTTTTCAGGTGTCTATTCGAGAGAATATGAAACGGGCGGCTGCGGTATTTGGACACTGATTTTCACGTAAGAACACGAAATCGGTCATTTGGAAATTCGGAGAGGCAAACGCTGGAAGAAAAATTTTGACCGAAAATCACAGTGGGAAATTTGAAATTGAGCTATGTCGGATAACAAACTTGAAAAATTTGTAAAAATATGTTAGACTATACCAACGGTAACCTTGCGGGTTTCCAGAGCATCATGGTAAGTAAGCCGTGCAGGAATTTCCTGCGCGGCTTTTTTCGTAAAAATGCGTTCAGACCCGCGATTTTGCGAGACAGCAGTTATGAGGAGCCGATTGCAGAAACCGCTATGTGAAAAGGAAAGGAGAGGGTGCTTATGCTTTACCCCGCACACATCCGGATCGAAGAGGATAGTGCGCAAACCGTGCAGACAGTGGCTGAACACTGCGAGAATGTTGCTGTTCTCTGCGAGCAAATTTTGCTGCGGCAGGGACTCGGCGCGGTAGGAAAACTGACCGGACTGCTGCACGACATGGGCAAAGACACAGGTGTGTTCGCGGACTATATCACCCGCGCAGCCCGCGGCGAATCGGTGCGGGTGGGCAGCGTGAACCATACGTTTGCAGCCGTTCAGTTTTTGTTCGAGCGTTATGTCTCACCCGATGCGTCTCCAATGCGCCGCATGATCTGCGAGATACTGGCCTTTGCGGCGGGCGCTCACCACGGGCAGTTTGACTGCGTTGATCCGGACGGGCGCAGCGGCTTTTTTCACCGGATTTACACGCAGGATAATCACTATACCGAAGCAAAAGCCGCTTTTCTTACACAGTGCGCGGATCTTGACACACTGGACGCCCTCTTCGCCCAGGCGGAGCGGGAGCTTACTGCCAAAATTGAAACCATCCGGCCGTTGACCCAGTCTGCGGACGAGATGCTGTTTTATTGTGCCATGCTGTGCCGCATGCTGCTGTCTGCGTTGATCGACGCCGACCGGCAGGATACCGCAGAGTTTATGCAGAACATGCAAACACCCACCATTCCTGCCGATCTTTGCCCCATCTGGGCAGAGCGGCTGTGCGCCATGGAAAATCGCCTGGATCGGCTGCCCCGGGAAAGGCCGGTAGACGTGGTCCGTCGGCAGATTTCCGACCAGTGCCGCGCACTGGGGGAAAAGCCCCGGGGGATATACCGCCTGTCCGTTCCCACCGGCGGCGGCAAAACGCTGGCAAGCCTGCGGGCAGCGCTGGCACATGCGGCAAAACATGGCGCCAGCCGGATTATTTTCGTGACGCCCCTGCTTTCCGTGTTAGAACAAAACGCCGCCGTTCTGCGGTCGTGGATCGAGGATGAGACTCTGATTCTCGAACACCACTCCAATGTGGTCGCGCCCCAGTCTGAGCAAACCGACGAATGGGACTCCCGCGAGCTGCTGATGGAAAACTGGGATGCGCCGGTGGTCATCACTACGCTGGTGCAGTTTTTGAATACCCTGTTCGACGGGCGCACCTCCTGCATCCGGCGAATGCACGCACTGAGCGGCAGCGTTGTGGTGCTGGATGAAGTGCAGTCGGTGCCGAAAACGATGCTGACCCTGTTCAATCTGGCGGTCAACTTTCTCAGCGGTGTTAGCGGCGCAAGTGTCATTCTGTGCTCTGCAACCCAGCCGAGTCTGGATGCGGCGGTGCATCCGCTGCGGGGCGCGCAGGACTTGGTTCCCTACGACCCGGCGCTGTGGGCGCCCTTTAAGCGCACGGAACTCCTTGACCGCCGTGTTCCCGGCGGTTACACGGAGGAGGAACTTGCCGCCTTCACGTTGGAGCAGCTGCATCAGAACGGAAGCGTTCTGCTGATCTGCAACAAAAAGGCGCAGGCGCTGGATCTTTATCGGCTGCTGCAAAGCGCGGATGCGCAGGTTTTCCATCTGTCCACCTCCATGTGTATGGCGCACCGCATTGACACGCTGCAAAAAATTCTTGCCTGTTTGGATGCGGGACAGCCGGTTTTGTGCATATCTACCCAGCTGGTGGAAGCTGGCGTTGATTTTTCGTTCGACTGCGTCATCCGCGTCTTTGCGGGGATGGACAATGCCATTCAGTCCGCCGGACGGTGCAACCGCAGCGGGGAAAAGGGGCATATCTGCCCGGTTTATCTGGTGAATCTAAAAGGGGAGAGCTTGTCCCATCTGCCGGATATCCGGCAGGCGCAGGATGCGTCTGAGCGCCTTTTGGCAACCTTTCACGGGGACTTACAATCCGATGATGCCGTTTCGCGCTACTATCGCTTGCTGTATACTGCCATGCCCCGCGGCGCACAGGATTTTTATCTTGCAAAATACACCTCCTCCATGTTTGACCTGCTTTCGCAAAACCTCCAGTTTTACACGCGCTGTCCAAAGGCTGAACGTCCGGTTGGACTGCTTCAAGCCTTCAAAACAGCCGGAGACGCGTTCCGCGTCTTTGACGACAACTCCACGGACGTGCTGGTGCCTTACGGGGAGGGAGGAGCCGTGATCAATGCGCTGGTTTCTGAGCAGGCAAAGTACGATCCTGCTTTTTGTAAACAACAGCTGCTGCGCGGCAAGCGCTGCACCGTTTCCTTGTTTGACTATCAGCTGCGGAGCTTACAGCAAAAAGGGGCGATTTATCCCGTCTGCAACGGTATTGTGCTTGCCCTGCTGCCCTCCGCTTACGATGAAAACACCGGCGTCCGGTTTGATGAAACGCAAAATGATTTCTGGGAGATTTAAGGGGGTCTGCAATGTGAATTACAGAAATACCGTGGAATTTGAAGTGTACGGTGATTACGCTTTGTTCACCGACCCGGTCATGCATCTGGGCGGTGAAAAGTGTACGCTGCAAATTCCCACCTATGAAGCGCTGAAAGGCGTGCTTTCCTCGGTGTACTGGAAGCCGACGCTGATCTGGGTGATTGACGCAGTGCGCGTGATGAACCCGATTCAGACTGAGGTCAAAGGCGTTCGCCCCATCAAATACGCTGGCGGTAACGACCTGTCCTTTTACACCTATCTGAAAAACTGCCGGTATCAGGTGCGGGCGCACTTTATCTGGAACGAGAACCGGCCGGAGTTGGCAGTCGACCAAAACGAGAACAAGCACCACAATATCGCCTGCCGCATGATTGCCCGCGGCGGCCGCCGGGACGTTTTTCTCGGCACACGGGAATGTCAGGCATATGTGGAGCCATGCGTGTTTGGAGAAGGCCCGGGAGCCTATGACAGTACGCCGGAGCTGGCCTTCGGCCTGATGTACCACGGTATGACTTATGCCGACGAGGCCTATTCCCCCGAAACGCAGGGGCACATGACCACCCGCTATTGGCATCCGGTGATGCGAAAGGGCGTGATCGAATTCCTGCCGCCGGTGGACTGCCCCATTCAGCGCGTTGTCCGCGAAATGGAGGTCAAGCCCTTCGGAGAGGAGCACCGGAACTTTACCGGCCTGCGCGAATTTTCTGATGCGGAATGTACGCAAGAGGAGGGAGCAACATGAGCCTGCTGCAAGCCGCGCTGGAAACCTATAACAGTCAGCAAATGCTGGTGGGCGTATCGGTGGCGGGCCAGCAGACGCTCTCCCCAATTTCCCACGCCTTTCAAAATGCCCGCATTGAACTCTCACTGGATGAAAACGGCGCATTTGTCAATGCCCGCGCACTTGCCAAGGCAGAGGGGGAGACGATCATTCCGGTGACGGAGCTCTCTTTGAACCGCACCGGTGACAACAGCGTCGCCCATCCGCTGTCCGACCAGCTGCGGTATCTCGCGCCCTTTGGCGGCGAGAAATACGCCGCCTACCTCCGCCAGCTGACCGCATGGGCGGAGTCGGACTGCTCTCACCCCAAGGTGCGGGCGATTTTGCAGTACATACAGGGCGGCACGATCCTGTCCGACCTTGCCGCGTGGAACATCCTCCAGCTGGACGCGGATGGAGCGCCCACGGATGGCAAGATCGAGGGGATCGAGTATGCCAAATGCCTTGTGCGCTGGCGGGTACTGACGGCGCACGAGTCGCCCTCCGCCTGCTGGGAGGATGCGTCGCTGTTCGATTCGTTTATTCGGTTTTATGAGAATTTGCGGCGCGATGCGCCCTGCGATCGCTGTCTTGTGTCCGGTGAGATGGACATTCCGGCTCTGTTTCATCCCAAGGGTGTTCTGACCAAGAGCAACAGCGCCAAGCTAATCTCTGCCAACGACTCCAGCGGCTTCACCTATCGTGGACGCTTTACCGAAGCAGCTCAGGCAGCGAATGTGGGATATACCGCGACCCAGCGGGCCCACGCCGCCCTGCGCTGGCTGGCCGCGAATCATGGCGTGGATTTTGGCGGGAGAACCTTTTTCTGGTGGACGCCCCAATGCGACGACCTGCCTTCTCTGAATTTTCTCGGCTATGGGCCAAGCAGTGAGCAGAAGGCGGATTTGCCTAATTTCCGACGGGAATTGCTTTCCTCCCTCAGCGGTTATAAAAAAGCCATCCCACCGCAGGAGACTGTGGTAATTGCCGCGCTGGACGCCGCCACTACCGGACGGCTGTCCGTCACCTATTATAATGAGCTGCGCTCCAGCGACTTTCTTGACCGGTTGGAGCACTGGTATCAAACCTGCGTCTGGATGCGGTACGGACAGGAGTGGTCGCCAGCACTGCGCATGATTGCACTGAGCGCCTTTGGTGTTGAACGCGATGGTCGCCTTGATGCGGATGACAGGCTGATCCGCGATCAGGTGCAGCGTTTGCTATCGTGTGTGATCGACCGGGCAAGCATTCCTGCCGACATGGTGCAAGCGCTTGCAATCCGCGCCAGCCAGCCGCAGGCATACAGCCCCGCAAACCGGGATATCGTTCTCTCAATTGCCTGTGCAATTATTCGAAAAGACAGAAATGACAAATTTTCAAAGGAGGAATGGACCTTGGCACTGGATGAAAACAACTGCGACCGCAGCTATCTTTACGGCCGCCTGCTGGCGGTGGCCGAGCAGGTGGAGCGCTGCACCTACGACAAGCAGGAGGGCCGGGAGCCTAACGCGATCCGGCTGCAATCCGTCTTTTCGCAGCGTCCGGTCTACGGATGGCGCGTTCTTTCGGAAAAGCTGATCTCCTATTATGCCCGCCTGAATCCCGGCCTGCGGGCATATTACCGCCGCATTACCGATGACATCATAAACAAAATGGACGCCAAAGACCGGGAATTGAACAAGCGGCTGGACGACACCTATCTGTTCGGATACAGCCACCAGCGCGAAGCGTTTTACATCAGGAAAGAAACCGTCACTGTATCTGATACAACGAATGGAGGAAATGAAGAATGAGCGTTTTGAATCACAAGATTGACTTTACCGCGTTGGTGTCTGTGAGCATGGCAAACTGCAATGGCGATCCCCTGAACGGGAACCGTCCCCGCACTGATTATCAGGGTTTTGGTGAGATTTCTGATGTCTGTATCAAGCGCAAGCTGCGCAACCGGATGCAGGATCTGGGCGCGAACATCTTCGTCCAGTCCGACGAGCGCAGTGACGACGGTTTTAAGAGCCTGAGCGAACGCGCCTCCAAAACTCTGCCCAAGACCAAGGATCGGGAGGAATACGCCCAAAAGGCCTGCGAAATCTGGACGGACGTCCGCTCCTTTGGTCAGGTGTTTGCGTTCAAGTCCGGCAGTGTTTCCGTGGGTGTGCGCGGACCGGTTACGGTTCATCAAGCGGTCAGCGTTTCCCCGGTGGAGATCAATTCCATGCAAATTACCAAAAGCGTCAACGGCGAACCGGCAAAGAACGAGGCGGGGGATGCTGACAAGCGCTCCTCCGACACCATGGGCTCCAAGCATATGGTGCGTTTCGGATTGTACCGCATCAAGGGCTCGATCAACGTGCAGCTTGCGCAGAAAACCGGTTTTACCGACGAGGACGCCGTGTTGATAAAAGAGTGCCTGCGTACGCTGTTTGAAAACGACGCGTCCGCCGCCCGTCCCGAGGGGTCTATGGAGGTCGTCAAACTGTACTGGTGGGAACACGACTGCCCAATCGGTCAGTATTCCTCCGCCAAGGTACATCGCAGTCTGCATGTTACCCCCAAGGAAGGGGTAGACGCGCCCGCTTGTGTGGACGATTACAATGTGACACTGGAGGAACTGCCCGGCCTGTCCTGCGAAATCGTCGATGGCCTATAACGAGGAGGATTTTCTACAACTCTCCGGCTTACAGCACTTTCATTTCTGCCGAAGGCGTTGGGCGCTGATCCATATCGAGCAGCAGTGGGCGGAGAATTTTCGCACGATTGATGGTGCGCTGATGCACGAACACGCCCACGACAAAGACTTTCGAGATAGCCGGGGAGACTGCTTTATTACCCGCGGAATGCACGTTTTTTCAGCAGAACTGGGCGTGTCCGGCGAATGCGATGTGTTGGAATTTCACAAAGATCCAAATGGCGTTTTCCTGTCTCAAAAGGAGGGGCTTTGGCTTCCGTATCCGGTGGAATATAAACGCGGCAAGCCCAACGCGCAAAGCGGCGATACGCTCCAACTGTGTGGACAGGCCATGTGTCTGGAATCCATGCTGTGCTGTGAAATTCCAGAGGGTGCGCTGTATTACGGCGAACTGCGCCGCCGCGTCCCAATCGCCTTTACAGAGGAACTGCGTCAGCGGGTAACGGCTGCTCTTGCGGAAATGCACGACCTTGTCCGCAGAGGCAGCACACCCAAAGTGAAACCAACCAAGGGATGCAACGCCTGTTCGCTGAAAGAGCTGTGCCTGCCCAAGTTACTGCGAACCCAGTCGGCATCTGCGTATATTCGGGAGCATTGGGAGGAGGCCGCCGATGAAACAACTCCTTAATACCCTCTTTGTCACGTCTGAGGACGCATATCTTTCGCTTGATGGGGAAAATGTCGTTGTGAACCGGGAAAAGCAAATAGTTGCCCGTTTTCCACTACATACGCTGACTGGAATCATCGCATTCTGCTATGCCGGGGCATCTCCTGCGCTGATGGGAGCCTGTGCTGATCGGAATATTGCCCTGTCTTTCTGCTCACCGCGAGGGAGATTCCTTGCTCGCGCTTGCGGAGAGAGCAACGGCAATGTGCTGCTGCGGCGGACGCAGTACCGCATTGCAGACGATCCGGCACAAAGCTGCCGAGCTGCGCGGGGCTTTATTTTTGGCAAGCTGTATAACACGCGCTGGAGCATCGAGCGCTCACTGCGGGATCACAAGCTGCGTCTGGACGAAAGCGCACTCCGGGATGCATCGACCCGGATCAAGGCGTTGCTGCCCGCCGTAGCGGAGGAAACCTCCATAGACTCCCTGCGCGGATTGGAGGGGGTAGGAGCGGCGGCCTATTTCAGCGTGTTTGATGAGCTGATTCTCCACGAAAAGGAGCACTTCTTTTTCCGCGAACGCAGCCGCCGTCCGCCCCTTGACCGTGTTAACGCGTTGCTGTCTTTCATATACAGTTTGCTGGCGCACGACTGTGCCTCTGCGCTGGAAGTAGTGGGGCTGGATTCCTATGTTGGGTATCTCCACCGTGATCGTCCCGGACGCACCTCGCTGGCGCTTGATTTGATGGAGGAGCTGCGTCCCTGCATGGCAGACCGGTTTGTGCTGACACAGATCAATTTGCGGCAAATTTCACCCAATGATTTTGACATGCGCGAAAGCGGTGCTGTTTTGCTGACAGACGACGGACGAAGAAAGATTCTGAAAAACTGGCAAAAGAAAAAACAAGAGGAGATTACTCACCCTTACTTAAACGAGAAAATACCATGGGGACTAATTCCATATGTTCAGGCGCTCTTACTAAGTCGATATCTGCGCGGTGATCTGGATGCTTATCCGCCGTTTTTATGGAAGTGAGGGATGCACAGTGTTGGTTGTGATTACCTACGACGTAAACACGGAAGACGCCGCTGGTCGCCGCCGTCTGCGGCAAATTGCAAAACAGTGCGTCAACTACGGGCAGCGCGTCCAAAATTCCGTTTTTGAGTGCCTGCTTGACGCGGGCCAGTGTCGACTTTTGCAGGCAAAGCTTTGTGAAATCATGGATACCCAACGAGACAGCCTGCGTTTTTATTACCTTGGAAAGCAATACGAAACCAAAATCGAACACTTTGGAAAAGATGGCTCCTATGCTCCCGAAGGCCCGCTGATCGTTTGATTGCGAACCGCCAGCACACAGAAAAACATGGCTTCTTTCGCACTGCATTTTTCGGTGATTCTGAAAACTTAACAAGCCCATTTTTTCGTTTTTACCCAAATTTAATGAATTAAAATAATAGCGCTGTGCAAATTGGATAAAATCCAGACGGAGTTTTATCTAATTTTGCTGTCGCACCCCGCACGGGGTGCGTGGATTGAAATTGGGGTTATCAATGCACCGGGTATTTTGCCCCCAGTCGCACCCCGCACGGGGTGCGTGGATTGAAATCTCAATGTCTTCAATCTCCGGTGGCGCATAGTCAGGGTCGCACCCCGCACGGGGTGCGTGGATTGAAATATTAGCCATCAGATATGTTGCATCGTCGATCACGGTCGCACCCCGCACGGGGTGCGTGGATTGAAATATTTCATCCATTCAAGGAATTTGTTAATGCTGCTGTCGCACCCCGCACGGGGTGCGTGGATTGAAATAATCCGTATCCACCTCCAGTCCCACCCACCACACGTCGCACCCCGCACGGGGTGCGTGGATTGAAATCTTTCTTACTGCGTTCCGGTTTTCTCCGCTACCCAGTCGCACCCCGCACGGGGTGCGTGGATTGAAATTTTTTCGCAAACGCCATTGCGCAGGACGAGCTAGTCGCACCCCGCACGGGGTGCGTGGATTGAAATACGTAGGTCACACCGTCCACCAGCGTGTCAATTTGTCGCACCCCGCACGGGGTGCGTGGATTGAAATGCCGCCGTTGCTGTCGTTGCTGGTGGACGTATTGGTCGCACCCCGCACGGGGTGCGTGGATTGAAATAATGCACAGGTATCCGTTGGAAAGCGCCTGCGTGGTCGCACCCCGCACGGGGTGCGTGGATTGAAATATGTCGGGTGTGTTCATAATGTACCTCCAAAAAAGTCGCACCCCGCACGGGGTGCGTGGATTGAAATCTCCTAGGTGGTTGGCAAAGAAATTCCACGCGGAGTCGCACCCCGCACGGGGTGCGTGGATTGAAATGGTCAACAGCCAGACAAAATGACGTCACGGCAGTGTCGCACCCCGCACGGGGTGCGTGGATTGAAATCTCACGATGAATCTTTAGGTCTGCATCGTATAATGTCGCACCCCGCACGGGGTGCGTGGATTGAAATGTCGTAGGTGACGGCAAAGCAGCCCTGCTGGACGTCGCACCCCGCACGGGGTGCGTGGATTGAAATCCCTGCAGTGATGGGAGTATTGCACTTGTACATGTCGCACCCCGCACGGGGTGCGTGGATTGAAATTATGATTTCCTGCAGGGCGCCCGCGGTGCCCGCCGTCGCACCCCGCACGGGGTGCGTGGATTGAAATCATTAACCCGGAAATAGCGTTGACCGTTGCGGCAGTCGCACCCCGCACGGGGTGCGTGGATTGAAATTTATTTCAAAAAGTATCGCGGCCTCTCGCCGCCCGTCGCACCCCGCACGGGGTGCGTGGATTGAAATTCACACTCGACCACAACGCGATGTTTCAAACTGACTGGTCGCACCCCGCACGGGGTGCGTGGATTGAAATACAGCGCACCACAGCGCCGTAAACTGCGGACAGACGTCGCACCCCGCACGGGGTGCGTGGATTGAAATTGTCTGCGTTACGTTACGTTTCTGTAACGTTACAGTCGCACCCCGCACGGGGTGCGTGGATTGAAATCGCCGCAATGGTGTCAGCGCAAACAGTTTGCGGAAAGTCGCACCCCGCACGGGGTGCGTGGATTGAAATATTTGGATCAACAACGTCATTCAGATCTGTTCCAGTCGCACCCCGCACGGGGTGCGTGGATTGAAATTACCGGGAGGCAGAAGAACCGTGCGGCGCCAAATGTCGCACCCCGCACGGGGTGCGTGGATTGAAATATCTGGCGATGAGCGTGAGCGCCTTTTTGAGCGGTCGCACCCCGCACGGGGTGCGTGGATTGAAATATTAATGCCGGTAGCCGCCAGACCGCTGACAATGGTCGCACCCCGCACGGGGTGCGTGGATTGAAATCATGAGCCACGAGATCAATTTGCGGCGGGAGACAGTCGCACCCCGCACGGGGTGCGTGGATTGAAATTTGGTATTATGGAGAAAGCACTGCATTCAAGCCTGTTCCGGTACAAACTCATACATGGCGTGATGGCTTTGCAGATCAAAAATCGGCTCTTTTTGATCCCACAGACGAACACGAATGCAGGCATTGCTGCTCTCTCGAATAATACCGGACATTCTGCCTTGTATCGGCGAGCGAAGGGGGTGGCCGCTGTGAGCGGGCTTTATTTCGATTTCGAGTAAGAGTTTTCCCTGTGAAAGTTTAATATAATTTTCTCGGGATGCAAGGATTTGAACACCGCGATAAGTGGCCAGACGATATTCATGTCCTTCGTGGATGATTGCGCAAATGCAGCCGGTGAAACTTGTGCCGCACAGCGGAATGTGGGCGATGGAAACCATCAAAGAGCAGGTGGCAGGGAAGTCGTTGCATTGCAGCCACTGATAGGAACGGGGAAACGACGTTCCTTTATCGGTTTCGAGATAGCCACGACCACCGTCAAAGCTGTGCAGATGATTGTCCATGGAGATGTCTCCTGCCAGTGTGTGCGCCATACTGATGACACCGTGCCGACACTGCATGGGAAGGTATTGAAACGGCCCCATGATATCTGAACGCAGGGGAGTCAGCGGCCCATAGCGGATTTCTCCATAAATTCCGGGTAGGTCAATTTGACAGCCCTGCTTTGAAAACAGACAGTTTCCCGCCCGGATAACGCCGCGCTCCACAGACAGCTCAGGCACGTCGAATTGCCGGGACCCGCTTTGAGAAATCACTTGGATAAACGCGCCGCTTTTTGCGACGCCCGGAATGAACGCGATTACGTCCTCGCCCTTTTGATGCTTGAAATACCAGCCCTCAAACCCCTTCGTCCGCCGTAAATAATCCATCAGCCCGCCTCCTCGACGGATAGTATTGGCGATTTCTGGGAAAATAATGAGTGCGTCAGAGAAAAAATTCTTGCTAAAAATCGGCTGAGAACAGAAATATTGCTTTACAAACCCGATTTCTCCTGCTATAATAAAAAAACGTACTTTTTTGCATGGAAAATAAAGAATCGCTGTGAGAACAGCTGATCTATGAGCCACCAAAAATTGTGATTTTTGGTGGTTTTTATTTGCGTTAAAGTAAAATACTTTTTTCAGACGACAGATTAAACAGAGCGGACGGCAACCATACGCCTCCGCATTGCTGATAAACGATTTTTATGAAACGAGGACCTTCATGACAACTACCACATTTGACCAGCTTTCCCTATCCCCCGAACTTTTGACCGCGGTGACTGAAATGGGCTTCACCGAAACAACAAGCATTCAGGCGGAGGCCATCCCGGTAATCCGCACCGGCGCAGACGTACTGGCCCGCTCACAGACCGGCACGGGAAAGACCGTGGCGTTTGGCATTCCCGCGGTGGAGTGCGTGGACGCGGAAACCGAAGGCGTACAGGTTTTGGTGCTCTCGCCCACCCGGGAGCTGGCCCACCAGTGCGGTGAAGAAATTCGCAAACTGGCGAAACACCTGCGCTATGTTCGTTCCGCCGACATCTGCGGCGGCTCCGATTACCGGGATCAGTTCCGCAATCTGCGCTCCGCTAATCTCGTCATCGGAACGCCGGGCCGGATCATGGATCATCTGCGGCGGGGTACGCTGGACCTGTCCGGGCTGAAGCTGGTGATTTTGGACGAGGCGGACG
The DNA here is from genome assembly GCF_000307265.1 of Oscillibacter ruminantium GH1. Taxonomy (GTDB): domain Bacteria; phylum Bacillota; class Clostridia; order Oscillospirales; family Oscillospiraceae; genus Oscillibacter; species Oscillibacter ruminantium. Next base: position 451,156 of record NZ_DF158898.1, on the reverse strand, counting down.
AAATGCTGAACATGGGTTTCCGGGAGGATATCGAGGTGATCCTGCAGGACGTACCGGAACAGCGGCAGATCGTCCTTTTTTCCGCAACGCTGCCGAGAGAAATCCTGACCATCGCGGAGCAGTTTCAGCACGAGCCTGTCCGCATCGACGTGAATCACGATCAGGTCACGCTGGATGCGATCAAGCAAGTCTATGTGGACGTTCCGCCCAAGCAGAAAGCCGAAGCTCTTTTGCTGCTTCTTCACTACTACCGTCCCCTCAGGGCGATCATTTTTTCAAATACCAAAACCATGGTGGATGAACTGGCCGAGCGTCTCAGCGCAGCGGGCTTTTCTGTGGAGGGCCTGCACGGCGACATGAAGCAGCTTCAGCGCACCACGGTGATGAATGGGTTTCGCAAGGGACGCGTGTCCATTTTGGTGGCCACGGATGTGGCTGCCCGGGGCATTGACGTGAGCGATATTGATTACGTGGTGAACTTTGACATTCCCAAGGAATCCGATTCCTATGTCCACCGCATCGGCCGAACCGGACGCGCGGGCCGAACCGGTACGGCGCTGACCTTGTGCTGTGGCCGGATGCAGGCGATTCAGCTGCAGCGGCTTGCCCAACGCACAAAATCTGAAATTACACAGATTGATATTCCAACCGTGGCGGATATCGAAAATGCCAATCAACAGCGCACAATTCAGTCCATTGAAAACGCTATGCAGGCTGAACCCGCGCCATTCCACACGGAAATGATCGAGCAGCTGATGCAAAAGGGCTACGCACCGGAGCGGATTGCCGCCGCGCTGCTGGGAATGCGCGCCGTGAGCAGCACGGAAAAGCTGAAAGATCTGACAGGAAATGTGAAAAAGGTGGCGGTGCGGGAGCACCGCGCGATGGCGGGGGTCGTGTTTAATATCGGTTCTGCCAACCGCGTGAGCGAGCGCCACATTGTGGGCGCTGTCACAGAGCGGGCGGGGCTCAGCTCCCATGACCTCGGTAAGATTCAGATTTCCGAGTCCTTTTCGTCCGTCACTGTCCCGGCAGAGGCGGTGGACGATGTGATTGCCGCCATGCGGGGCTGCAAAATCTGCGGAAAACCGGTTATTGCCATGCCAATGCCCGCAGCAGAGCGGACTGCCCGCAAAATGTCAAAGCCCGGGGCCCGCGGCGCTGCCGTGCCCTATCACGGTGGGAAACGAAAGGACCGGAATGGCCCGAAACGGGGAAAGCCCTCCGGCCACAGGCATTGATTGAAGCCCATTGCTTCGGCAGACAACACCGCATGATGAATCCAGCGATCTTGTAGCCGATTTGGAGAGGACCAGATCGTTCAAGATGGACAGGAAAAAAACCGGCCTTGGCATGAATTTGCCAAGGCCGGTTTTAATAAATTGAAGGCAACGGCAAGGATGCAGCGCTCATTCAGACTTTTTTATAACACCTCACCAGCCTAAGCGCATAGACTAGACTAAGTGCAATTTTTGCTGGTAATTTGGAGGGGTGCAGATGAGGGTCGCGATTCTTACGATGTTTAATGGACTCAGCGCTACATATTCTCTGGTCAACGTGGTCGCCGAGCATTTGAAAATGCTGCTGGACGCCGGAATCTCTACAAAGCTCTTGGTCAGTGAGGACTGCCCGGACAAGGATCGGCAGGGTATCTTTGCGGATAAACGGATCGAGTGGGTCAAAATTACAAATCGCTTGAACGGCAAGCGGATTGAGTGGCATGATTATTCCCTGCCGGACGGAGAGCTTCATGACACCTTTTTTGCCGAGGCCGAGGTGATTGCAGAGGGATTCAAGGCGGCGTTGGCTGATGTGGATGTGTGCATCATGCACGACATTCATTACCAGGGATGGCATTTGGTCCACAACGCTGCCATCCGAAAGGCTCAGGAAACCTTGCCGCATGTTCGATTCATCGCCTTTACCCATTCCGCACCGGTCAATCATCCGCCTGCGTCAACCGCTCCGTTTTCTTATCGCTATACCCCCATGCCGAATACGGTTTACGCCTATCCCACCCAGTCGGGGATTCCGGCCCTTGCAAAACAGTACGGCGTTCCGGAGGGAAAGTGCCGCGTGGTGTCAAACAGTCTGGATCTGCTGTCCGCAATGAGTGCGGATACCATGGCGATTCAAAAAACGGTTGATCTGCTGACGCCGGATATTCTCATTGTATATCCCGGTCGGTTTACCACAGCGAAAAAGTTTGAAAAAGTTGCGGCGCTGGCTGGTGCGATTCGGAAAACCACAGAGCAGACAGTCACGGTGATCTTCTGTGATTTTCCCTGTATGGATACCAACGCGGAGAACTATAAGCGCGTCATCCGGGCCACGGGGCAGGTGTGCGGTCTGGAGGATGAGGCCATGGTCTTCACCAGTGATCTGGGGTATGAGAATGGATTTCCGCGCAGCGGTGTATTGGAATTGTTTACTTTGTCGAATCTGTTCATCTGCCCGTCTTATTCGGAGTCGTTCGGACTCACCGTGCTTGAGGCGGCCAGCCGTGGGAATTTTCTGGTCGTGAACGAGGCGGTTCCCGCGTTGGAAGAACTCGGGAAAAAGCTGGGCGCATATTTTATGCGCTGGGATGCACGCAACTTCGGATTTGATACAAAGGAAAATTATCAGCCGTCGGAGCTTGGATATTTGCAAAACCACGCCGAGAAGATCGTGGATCGGATGCGGGAGGATTCCGTGCTGCGGGCCAAAACCCTGACGCGGAAAATGTTTGGACCGAAGTGGATCTGGTATAACCAATTGCAGCCGCTGCTGGAAGACTAAGAATGGGCCGCCCGAAAAGGGCGGCCCGTTTCTTATGCGTGAGGGTTTAAATCAACGAATACACATGCGCGTGAGCGGCAACATAGATCGTCTGTCCTGCAAAAGCGCTCACGTCCACCGTGAAGGTGAAAGACGTGAAATAATTTTCGGGGCCGGTGACCTCGTGCTTATAGGGGAACAGGCCGGGAGCGCTGTTGGTGGGAACCACGTTATTCACATACAGATGGACCTGATCCATCGTGTACGAAGAGTCGGTGGAAATGGTCACCAGCAGGTTACTACCACTGCGAACCATCGCGACGGAACCGATGTCGATATGGTCATTCCCCAAACCGAGATTCACTGTCTTGCTGGGGTCCCTGGGACCGATGGACGTATACTGGGCGTTGCCGGTGCCGAAATCGGTGCCCACGGACCAGGCCGAGCCGGCCTCCACGGGTTCGTCCGTGGTGGAGGAACTGGTGGACGAGGTGCTGGTGGTCGTGGTGGTAGTGCTGATGGTCAGCACATCCTCCAGCTTGAACTGGAGCAGCATCTCTTTTTTGATGATATCGCGCAGCGTCTGGTCGACGGAGTGATTGACTGCCAGCAGATCATCCATCGTGGGGGGAGGATCCAGCCGCGTCTGCCCCTCGATAGTACCAAGCACATACTGGATCTTTTCAGCCTCGGCGTTGATGAGATGGGCGAGGCCCAATTCCTCAAAAGCAACGGAGGCAAGCAGAAGATTCACAGAATCCTCAATGGAAATATCGATAGACGCATCCACGTCGGGAATGTTTGGAAAAGACATAGAACGCTCCTTTCTAAATCGGGTCCCTTGCATTATATTTCGACGGTTCAAACTGTGTGCATGCACCCCGGAGAAAGAACCAAAATACAATGGAGTGCGGAATTGTCTCAGATACCATTTCCGAGAAAGGAGAATGCTCATGTCATTTCCGACGATACCGGATGTTGATCCTTGTATTGATATTGATCTTTGTGATGCGGTAAATCTCTTACTGACGTCCATCGCCATGGAAGAAATCAGTCTGTCAAAGCTCATGGACGCAGAGCACGACAAAATACAGTACGTGCTCGAGCGCTGCGAGAGCGGTGGATGCCCGCTGGAAGATGTTGTTGCAGTGAACAAAAGCGCCGACGATATGCTGAAAACCATGATTAAGCTTCAGATGCTGCTGCAATTTAAGCTGGAGAACGTTCACGAACTGATGCCTTGCACAACGACCACCACCACTACCACCACTACCACCACCACGTCAACCACTTGTACGCGTTCGACGACAACAAAGTGCTGCCGGGGTTATTGTCTGATGGGAACAGGCAAAGGCTGCATTGAAAATCCTTGCGATCCGTTTTGTGGCTTTGGCGCATCCCTTCATGCGTTTATACCGTGCGGGGACAGGCGAAACCGCGCCATCCGATACACGGTGGGCGACGAATGTGAAGGACTGTATTTTTACGCTTCAGAGGTTGAAATGGAGTCTGTGAGCCCCTGCGGCACCTTAAACGGGCTTTTCCTGCATGGCGTTGGCCAACTCAGAAAATTCAACCGAACATGCGCAGAAACCGTTGGGCAGGCGACGTATGCACTGACAATTCGCCCGGCGGATAGCGGCCGAGTCGCATTCAAAATGCAGCTCACTTCATGCGCCACCCCACAAGTAAATCACGACAGCGGTTTCATAAACACAAATGGCTTTTCCTCAGATCTGCATATAGGAGTTTGCCGGTAAAAGGAATCCATTCATAAAAACCGTAGAAATGGAAAATACTCTGCTTATGATTTCTGATAGAGAAGCGTTTCAAGCGACTGAAAAGTGCCTTCTCCACGACGAACAGCCGTCAAAACGGCTCAGAGTTCTGGCAGATGAAGTGTGGCCTCATGTGCGCTTATTTGAAAATCTGCTGAAACAGCAGAAAACGGAGCAGTCTCCTGTGCATCATCCGGAGGGCAGCGTGTGGGAACACACGCTGCTTGTTGTGGACGAGGCGGCAAAGATCAAGCAATTCAGTGCGGACGCGCGGGCTTTTATGTGGGCGGCCTTGCTGCACGACATTGGAAAACCCGCCGCAACAAGAGTTCGCAAGGGACGAATCACTGCTTATGACCACGATAAAATAGGCGCTAAAATGGCCTGCGAATTTCTCCTTGCAATGACGGACGACACGGAATTTGCTCAAAAAACCGCTATGCTTGTGCGCTATCACATGCAGATTCTATATGTAAACAAGCGTCTCTCATTTCAAGACATTTCGGGTATGAAGCAAAAGACCGATCTTGCGGAAATTGCCCTGCTGGGTTACTGCGACCGGCTTGGAAGACGCGGCGCGGACTCCGATTCCGTCCGCGGGGAGATTCTGTCTTTTTTACAGCGGTGCGATCCAAACGGAAAAACAGAACTGCCCCTGTGAGGTTGCCTGATTTAAAAATTTATGAGCAGGCATCATGCCGCGCGTACCAACAAAGCTGTTTCCTGCTCCACGGCTCCGCCGTCCAATTCGCAGACTGCGCACAAAGCCGCCGACACTGTATAAAACAGCGACGGCGGCTTCGTGGTTGCGTTATGAGTGACGTGGAACCCTAGCCATGCGGACTTTTTTACACTGCGGTGGAATAGGTTATACCTCCGCCAGCTTCTTCAAAAACTGCTCCACCGCGCTTTGGGGCGTTGCCCAGCTGGTAACCAGACGGATGCAGGTGGAACCTTCCCCGGCTGGGCCGTTGGATTCAAATTCGCAGAAAGTCTCCAGCTTTTTTACCACTTCGTCCGGGAAGATCGGAAAAATCTGATTGCTGGGGGAGTCAGAGGCAAAGTCGTACCCCAACTTCGCGATGCCATCCCGCAAAAGCCCGGCCATTTCGTTGGCATGGCGGGCCATCTCAAAGTACAGTCCGTCCTTCATCAGCGCGGAGAATTGAACGCCCAGCAGCCGTCCCTTTGCCAGAATGGCGCCCCGCTGTTTCATGTAGGCACGGAAATTCTCTTTGGTGCATCCGGTGTTCAGGACAACGGCCTCGCCGAACAGCGCGCCGTTTTTCGTGCCGCCGATAGTAAACACATCCGTCAGCGCCGCCAGATCCGTCAGTGTCAGATCATTGCCTTCGGCCGTTAGCGCGGAGCCAAGGCGCGCGCCGTCTAAAAAGAGGTACAGGCCCCGCTCCCGGCAAAAGTCCCGCAGGGAGGTCAACTCCGCCTTTGTGTAGACCGTGCCGATTTCCGTGGTGTCGGAGACGTAGACCAGTCGGGGATGAACCATGTGCTCTGAGCCGTCGTGCTGGTCTAAAACGGCCTGCACAAGTGCGCAGGTCAGCTTTCCGTCGGGGGAGGGAATGGAACAGACCTTGTGGCCGGTAGCCTCGATGGCTCCAGTTTCATGGGTATTGACGTGGCCGGAGTCGGCGGCGATTACGGCCTCAAAAGAGCGCAGCAGTGCGTGGATCACCACCAGATTCGTCTGGGTGCCGCCCACGAGGAAGTGAATGTCGGCGTTCGGCGCGGCGCACTGCGTCCGAATCAGGTCCGCCGCCTCGGCACAGCGGGGGTCCAGTCCGTATACGCGGGTCTGTTCCAGATTCGTGTCGGTCAGGGCCTTTAAAACGGTGGGGTGCGCACCCTCGCTGTAATCATTGCGGAAGCTGTACATAAAATCCCTCTTTCTTCGGTTTCATTCAAACCACTCTGTTTCAGCCGCTTGTCTGTTTGATTGGGCTTGCCCGGTTCCGTTCGGTCAAACCGCAGCGAATGTTTTCCTGCGGCAATTCACCAAAAACCACATTGAAAACTCCGTGATTCTCTGCTATCATACCTCTAAAAACATAAAAAAGCAAGATTTGGGTGCAGACTCATAAAATTGGAAAAAGTGCAGAAAATTTGAATGGAGTGGGAACTTCCTGCGCCTCTTCTGCGTCATACTCACAGGCTGAAACCCACCCGGCCCCTGTGGGCCGAGAAGAAATCAAAGGAGAACGAAATTTTATGAAGAAGCTGTTATCTCTTGCCGTGGCGGCGCTGTTGGTCTTGGGCCTTGCCGCATGCGGAAATTCCCAGAGCCAGAGTGCGGATGTGGACCTGACGACCTATTATGAGTCCATGGCGGACCAGCTCGACTGGGATGACAACTACATGGCCGAAATGCCCGACGACATGCTGGATACCTACTATCCCGGCCTGCGAGACATTGAGACGGAGCAGTTTATTGCCCGTGCGCCCATGATGAGCGCCGTGGTGAACGAGGTGGTGCTGTTGGAGTGCAAATCCCCGGAGGACGCCCAAAAGGCGGCGGATATCCTTCAGCAGCGGGCGGATGAGCAGGCCGATGGCGGCGCATGGTATCCGGATTCTGTGGAGGCATGGAAGGGCGCTCAGGTTGCAGTTAACGGCAATTACGCCTCTCTGCTTGTCTCCGGGGATAGCCAGGCCACGCTGACTGAATCCTATAACGCGCTGTTCGCGTCGTAAAAAATCGGTGGTCCAAAGGCCGCGGCCGTCGGGCTGCGGCCTTTTTTCCCCTAAATAAAAAGGAGGCGCCGTATTGGTATTCAGCAGTCCTGTATTTCTATTTTTCTATCTTACCGTCACGCTGGCGCTGTATTTCGTCGTGCCATTAAAGTGGCGGAATCTGGTGTTGTTGGTTGTCAGCCTGCTGTTTTATGGCTGGGGCGAGCGGGCATATGTCCTCATTATGGTTTTATCCATCGCCATCGACTATGTCCACGGCATTCTGGTAGAAAAGTACCGGGCCGACGATAAAAAGGCCCGGTGGTTTGTGGCCCAGTCTGTGATTTTCAATTTACTCCTGCTGGGATTTTTCAAGTATTACAATTTTATCGCCGCAAATCTCTCCCTGATTCCCGGCGTGGCATTGCCGGATCTGAATGTCCACCTGCCCATCGGCATTTCATTTTTCACCTTCCAGACGATGAGCTATACCATTGACGTGTACCGAAAGGATGCGCCGGTGCAAAAAAACGTGGTGGCCTTTGGGGCGTTCGTCACCATGTTCCCCCAGTTGATCGCTGGGCCGATTGTCAAGTATAAACAGGTGGCGGCAGAGCTTGACCACCGGATCTGCACGGCGGAGGGTTTTGCCAAGGGCGCGCTGCGGTTCACGGTGGGTCTTGCGAAAAAGGTGCTTCTGGCCAATTCTGTCGGCGCGTTGTGGGAGGCCCAGCTTGCCGCCCAATCTGCCGGAACGCTGAGCGCATTTGGCGGCTGGCTGGGTTTGATCGCCTTTTCCTTTCAAATCTACTTCGATTTCTCTGGGTATTCCGACATGGCCATCGGCCTTGGGTATATCTTCGGCTTCACGTTCCCGGAGAACTTTGATCACCCCTATCTTTCAAAATCCGTCACGGAGTTCTGGCGACGGTGGCACATGTCCCTGACCAGTTGGTTCCGGGAATATGTTTATATTCCGCTGGGAGGTAATCGGGGCGGAACGGTAAAGACGCTGCGGAACATCCTGATTGTTTGGACTCTGACGGGCATCTGGCACGGAGCCAGCTGGAATTTCCTCCTGTGGGGCCTGTACTTTGCTGCATGGCTGATTTTGGAGAAGTATATTCTTCGCAATGTACTGGTGCGTACGCCTGGTGCAGTAAAACACCTTTACACGCTTTTGGTAGCCGCCGTGGGCTGGGGTATTTTTGCAATCGAGGATTTAGGCCGATGCTGGGCGTATCTTCGAGTATGCTTCGGCGGCGGCGCGCTGTGGAGCGCCAGGGACGGATATCTTTTGAAAAGCTATGGATTGACGCTGGTGATTTTGACGTTGGCTTCCACCACGTTGGGCCTGCGTCTGTGGGAACGGCTGTCGGAGCGGGCGCGGCAAATCGCCGCGCCGGTGCTGATGCTGGCGGGGCTGACGGTGTGTACGGCGTATCTCGTGGACAACAGCTATAATCCGTTCCTGTATTTTCGGTTTTAAGAGGTGAGAGCATGACAAAAAAATACGCGATCTGCCTCTCAGGCCTTTTCTGTGCGTTTTTGTTCGGCGTGATGGCCTTGCATCTGGCCCTGCCGGATCGGGCGCGGTCGGAGACGGAAAACCGGACGCTTCAGCAGTTTCCGGCGTTCACTGCTGCCGCTGTGGCGGACGGGACATTCATGGAGGACACAGAGGACTATCTGGCGGACCAGTTTCCCGGCCGGGACGGCTGGACGGGCATGAAGGCACGGGTAGAGCAGATGCTGGGCAAGACGGAGTTCCGGGGCGTCTATCTCTGCGGGGATACCCTCATCAACCGGGGAGACGAGCCGGGCGCGCTGGCGGAAAAAAACTTGTCCTATGTCTCCGCGCTGGCGGAAAAAACCGGTATCCCCGTGTATCTGGGGCTGATCCCCACAGCATCTGAAATTTGGCGGGATAAACTGCCCTCCGGTGCGCCTGTGTCGGATCAGAGCGCGTTTATCGAAAACGCTCTGGCGGAGACGGGGCTTCCGGGTGTGGATTACCTCTCCGTGCTCAAGGAGCACGCTGGGGAGGCCGTCTACTACCGCACGGATCACCATTGGACGAGCCTCGGAGCCTATTATGGCTACACGGCGCTGTGCAACAGTTTGGGAATAACGCCTGTAAGGATTGATTCCTTTACACAGAAAACGGTCTCGGAAGACTTTAACGGTACGCTCTATTCCACCTCCGGCGTTCACTGGCTGATCCCGGACACTATGGAGTATTATGTCCCGGAGGAGGGACTGACGGTGACCTCTTGGCGCAGTGGAAAAGCGGAAGCGGCGGCGCTGTACGACCGGACGTATCTTGAGAAGAAGGACAAATATTCCTCTTTCCTTGGGGGCAACCAGCCGCTGTGCGTCATTGAGAATCCCAACGCCGCCACGGATCAGAAGATTTTGCTGGTGCGGGATTCCTATGCTGATGCCATGGCGCCGTTTCTGGCGCAGACCTTCGCAGAGGTTCATCTGCTGGACCTGCGGTACTACCGTCTGCCGGTGGCGCAGTATGCCGCTGAAAACGGCATCGACGACATCGTGGTGAGTTACAGCGTCCAGAATTTCGTCACGGACAATAATCTGCTGTTCCTGAGCCAGTGACAGGCTTTCGACAGAGATAAATGAAGAGACTCAGACTGAGCGGCAGCAGCCGCCCAGTCTGAGCCTCTTTTTTGATTGAAAGGTTCAGCGCTTTCCTTATTTCTCGCTCTTTTCGTCCTGCCCGTCAGAAAGGAGCAGGTCCACGATCTGACCATACAGACGCTCGGGACTTTGGCGAAAGCGCTTTTCCACCGCCCGGGCCATGTCCTCCCGAACCATCATCAGCTCTAGGTCCATGACGCTTCCCATGTCGTCCGCAAGGGAGAGAGTCACTGTCCACATCCCGTTGGGCCGCTGGGCGGAGGTTGCCTGCACCTGACTTTTCCGCCGCAGACGACGATTGCAGTCCGCCAGATTTTTGTCGCACCGTTGGCGGACGGAGAAGGGGAGATTGGACTCGCAGATCTCGCTGTTCCGCTTTCCCTTTTCAGTAATGATGTATAAATCGTCCTCCGAACGTGTTAAGTGTTCTGTCTTTACAAGGTCTGCAAGACATTCGGAAAAGTCGAAATAGTCGATGGCGTCGTCACACAGCGTCAGCTCCAATATGGTGTCAAAAGGCACCGGCTCGATCACCCGCGCGGCGATGTATAAAATCAGAAATTTGATTTCCAGCTTGTCATTGATAAAACCGTGTCCGGCCATGAAACCGCCTCCTTTCGCCGGTGGAAGTCTACTGTTATTGTATACAATTATAACCGTATTTTACCGGTTTGTACAGGGGAAAAATGTAAAATTACTTGACGGAGCGAGCCTGCGGTGGGATGATATGGGGAAAGGAAACGAAAGGCGGCACGTTTATGAAACAAATCCTCTCCTTTTTGTGTGCGGTGTTGATGCTGGCTGCTCTCTCTGCCTGCGGTACGGCAGAGGAGGATGCAGCGTCCTCGTCGGCCCCGGCAGTTTCTGCCGTGGTGCCCGCATTTGTGGAGGAACCGGAGCCGGAACCTTACGTTCCCACCGGTACGAATCCATTGACGGGACTCCCCATGGAGCCGGAGTATGAAACGCTGCGGCCTGTGGCGGTGATGCTGAACAATTTGAAAGCCGCCCAGCCCCAACTGGGCACGTCTCTGGCGGATATCATCTACGAAGTCCCCGCCGAGGGGGGGATTACCCGCATGATGGCCCTGTATCAGACGCTGGAGGGGGAAAACGTGGGAGCGCTGGGAAGCATTCGCTCCAGCCGCCCTTATTACATCGAGCTGGCTTTGGGGCATGACGCATTGTATGTCCACGCTGGGGGCAGTCCGCAGGCCTATTCCGATATCTCCAAATGGGGCGTGGATCATATGGACGGAGTCAACGGCGGGTCCGACGCAAAGATTTTCTGGCGGGATGCGGAGAGGCGCAGGACCATGGGCTATGAGCACAGTATGCTGACCTCCGGCGAAAGCATCCTGAACTATCTGTCGGAGGGCCATTTCCGCACAGAACATAAATCTAATTATAGATACAGCCAAAAATTCGTGGAGGATGCCACGCCGCTCAACGGCGAGACGGCGGAATATGTCTCCGTGAAATTTTCCCAGTACAAGACGGGAACCTTTGACTATGACGCGGCCACCGGCAAATACATGGTGGGGCAGTATGGCAAGGAATACGTGGACGGAAACACCGAAGAGCAGGTTGGGGTCACAAACCTGCTGGTGCTGGAAACCGCTATCTCCGTAATCTCCGGCGACAGCTACGGCCGCCTGACCGTGAAGACCACCGGGGAGGGAAAGGGCACGTATTTCTGCGGCGGGAAAACCATCCCCATCTGCTGGAGCCGCGCGAACCGCAACAGTCCCTTTGTCTATTCGACACAGGGCGGCATTCCGTTGAATCTGGGGCGGGGAAACAGCTATGTTTGCATCCTCAGTCCCAAAACGGGTTCCGTGACGGTATCGTGAGTCAGGGCCATACTGCACCAGCACGGATGATCTCCTTGCGTCATCGGAGAATACCATGTACAATAAGAAGTAGACAAGGATAGGCACATGTTGTAAGGTTGGTTAGAATGGCTCCGAATGAGCACAATACCATTTTATAATGTTCCCGTTTAGTAACATTTTTTTGGGTGATACGGTATGGAGTTTAAGAGGATTCGGGATTTACGAGAAGATCGGGACCAGACACAGCAGCAAGTGGCGAATTACCTCAACATGCACCGCAGTGTCTATCGGCGATATGAGAATGGCGAGCGCGAAATTCCGGTCTGGGCGGTTGTCAAGCTGGCGGACCTGTATAACACAAGCACAGATTATTTGCTGGGCCGGATCAATAACCCCGCGCCTCCGGCGAAAAAATGAGGAAACTGGCAACATGGGCTTTTTCCTTTGCGGCCGGAATTTTTCTGGCGCAGTATGTGTTGGCGGAAAGCTGGATGCTGCTCACTGCCGGGGCGGCGCTGGGACTGGGTGTGTTGGCGCTTTTCCTGCGGGAACCGGTGCGGCTTCGGGTAATTTTGATCTGCACGGGCCTTTCCGTGGCAATCGGCTATAACTGGGCGTTTACCCTGCTGGTGCAGGCTCCGGCGGAGCAGATGGCGGATAGCGATCAGATGGGTGTAAGCATGATCTTGTGCGCCTATCCCACGGCCACGGACTACGGCGCAAAGGCCACCGTGCGCGCGGAGTTTCCAAATCTGCGAGGCGTACAGTTCATGTATTACGGGGATGCGGCGCTGCTGGACTTGACTCCGGGATGTACCGTCACGGATGATGTCCATTTGAAAAGTGCGGCGAAGATTCAGGACGATGAGGTGACGACCTTCACGTCCCGGGGTGTTTTTCTGCTGGCCTACGGCAGGGGAGAGGCAATGTACAGCGATACGGGCGCATCCTCGCCCAGATGGTGGCCCGCCCGATTGGGGCAGGCTATGCGGACGGGAATTTTGGAACTGTATCCCGGTGAGACGGCGGGATTTATGACCGCCATTCTTACAGGAGACAGCACGCTGCTGAGCGATTCCGCCGGGACGGACCTCAGCGAGGCGGGCATCTATCATATCATGGCAGTCTCGGGCCTTCATTGCTCGTTTTTGCTGCTGCTGGTGCTGGCTCTGGTGGGAAAAAAACGCCGGAGGCTGGCGACGTGCATTGCGATTCCGGTGCTGATTTTCTATGCGCTTCTCACAGGTGCGCGGCCCTCTGTGGTCCGCGCATGCGTAATGCTGTTGTTGGTGCTGATCGCGCCGGTGATGCGCCGGGAGGGGGACTCGCCAACAGCGCTGGGCTTTGCCCTGCTTTTGATCTTGCTGCAAAACCCGTTTGCCGCCGCGTCTATTGGACTGCAGCTGTCCTTTGGGGCGGTGGCCGGAATGCTGTGGCTCACGCCAAAACTGAATGGGCTGCTTCGGGGTGAAAAAGACCGGAGCAGGGCGTTTCGGGCAGTCTCCACCAGCTTTTCCGCCACCTGCGGTGCGCTTGTGTTCACGCTGCCGCTGACGGCGCACTATTTCGGCTTTCTGGTGCTGGTGTCGCCGCTGTCCAACCTTTTGTGTCTGTGGGCGGTGAGCGGAATTTTTGCGGTGGGGCTGATCTCCGTTTTGCTGGGGTTTGTTTGGATGCCGCTGGCGGCTGTTGTGGCGCTGATTCCTCGAGGACTGATTGCCTACGTGCTGACGGTGGTTCACTGGCTGGCAAAAATCCCGTATCATGCGCTGTATTACACGAACCCATTTTTAAAATACTGGCTGGTGTATTTTTATCTTTTGTTCGGCGCGGCCTATCTCTGCAAGCCCAAGGCCCGCCGCAAATACGCGCTTGCCGCGATCCTTTCGGCGCTGTCTCTCGTGGTAACGGTGAAGCTGGGGCGGATCTACTATTCCAGCGGTACGCTGGATATCGTGGTGGTGGACGTGGGACAGGGGAGCTGCACCGCGATGGCCTCCGGCGGGCAGTACGCGCTGATGGACTGCGGCAGCGCGGTCAGCTGGCTGGGCGCGGGCAGTGACGCTGCTGATCAGCTTTTGAGCATGGGGTGCGGAGAACTGGACTATCTGGTATTGAGCCACTATGATTACGACCATGTCTCCGGCGTGGCGGGACTGATGGACCGGCTGAAGGTGAAAACGCTTCTGGCCCCGGATTATTGGGACGACGCAGACCTGCGGGACTGGGTGACGGAGACGGCGGAAAGCCACGGGACGGCCATGGAATTCGTGACAGAGGAGGAGACGCGGACGCTGGGAAACAGCGTTTTGACGATCTATCCGCCCCTTGGCAGCGACAACGACAATGACAGCGGACTGACCCTGCTCTGCTCCGCGGGAGACTTTGATCTGCTGATTACCGGCGACATGGATGCAAAGACGGAAGAAGTTCTGGTTTCCACTTATTCGCTGCCGGATATCGAGACGCTGATCGTGGGGCACCATGGCTCCAAATATTCCACAGGCAAAGCACTGCTGGACGCGGTGAAACCGGAGCTGGGCGTGGTCAGCGTGGGCCGCAATCATTATGGTCACCCCACGGATGAGGCGTTGGGGCGGCTGGTATGGTCCGGCGTGACCGTCTATCGGACGGACAAACAGGGCAGTGTCCATATTTCTGTAAAGTGAGAGGTCAACATGGCATATCAGGCGGCAAAACCGAAGGAAAACAAAGAGTTTCAAAAACTGAAGGCGGATATCGCCGCCGGAACCCCCGGCAACGTCTATATTTTTTACGGGGAAGAGGCATACCTCCGGGAGTATTATCTGGGCGAACTGCGCAAGCAGTTGGTTCCCAAGGGGTTTGAGGAGTTCAACTATCATCGGCTGGAAGGGAAGGATCTGACAATTCAAGCCCTTTCCGAGATGGCGGAGGCCATGCCGATGATGACGGAGCGGACACTGATCCTTGTCAGCGATCTGGACCTATTTAAACTGGGCGAGGATCAGAGAGAAAAGCTCATCGCGTTTTTGGAAGATGTGCCGGAGTATTGCTGTATTATTTTTTCCTATGACACGGTGGAATACAAGCCCAACAAGACCATGAAAAAGCTCTGTAAGGCACTGGCGGATCACGTTTCGGCGGTGGAGTTCCGCGCGGCGGAGAGCAGCGATCTCGTGGCGTGGATTGTCCGGCGGTTCCGGGCTTTGGGCAAGGATATTGACCGGCAGACGGCGGAGTATCTCATTTTCCTCTGCGGTCCGCTGATGACCGGTCTGGTGCCGGAAATCGCCAAAATTGGAGCCTATACGAAGGGGAAAACCGTCACGGAAAAGGACATCGACGCGGTGGCGGACCCAGTGCTGTCGGCGGAGGTATTCAAGCTGTCCGATGCGGTGCTGGCGGGGAACTACGACAGCGCGGCCCGGATTTTAGGCGACCTTTTGAAAATGCAGACGGAGCCGATTTTGATTTTAGGAATGCTGGGGGCGCAGCTGCGGCGCATCTACACCGCCCGTCTTTCCATCGACAGCGGCAAGGACAAATACTGGCTCATGAGCCTTTGGGGCTATAAGTCGGACTATCCTGTGCGGATGCTGCTTTCCGCGGCGAAAAAAGCCACCGCCCCGTGGTGCGCCGCTGCGGTGAAGCAGTGTCAGGTGCTGGATCGGCGGATGAAGAGCGAAAAGGGCATCGACAGCGCCGGAGAGCTGAAGCTGCTTTTGGTGCGTTTGGGGGCGCAGCGGCGATGAAAAAGGTGCGGGAAGTGATCGTGGTGGAAGGGCGGTACGACAAAAACACCCTCTGCCAGACGGTGGATGCAGCCGTTTTCCCTGTGGACGGCTTTGCCGTGTTCAACGACAAGGAAAAGCTGTCCCTTTTGCGGCGGCTGGCAGACGAACGGGGACTCATCGTCCTGACGGACAGCGACGGGGCGGGCTTTGTCATCCGAAACTATCTCAAGGGGGCACTGCCCAAGGACAAGGTGAAGCAGGCCTATATCCCGGATTTTTACGGCAAGGAGCGCCGCAAGCGCAAGGCCGGAAAAGAGGGAAAGCTGGGCGTGGAGGGGATGCGCCCGGAGGTGTTGCTCTCCGCTTTGGAGCGGGCTGGGGCCACCTTTGAGGGGGAAGATGCCCCTGCACCCGCCAAGGAACCGCTGACCCGGGCCGACCTTTACGAGCTGGGGCTTACCGGCGGACCAGACAGCGCGGAAAAGCGCCGGACGCTGATGAAAAAACTGGCGCTGCCGGAGCATCTGTCCACCTCTGCCATGATGGATGCGCTGAACCTGCTGTACGGCAGGGCGGAATTGCTGGTGCTGCTGGACGAAGAAATGTGACAGAGCGATCTGAAACCTGCATGTAGAAAGGAAATTACCAATGCCACAGTTTGATCCTTTGAAATACGCGTATGTCTCTCACCGCAACGTGGTCTACGCCAAAAAGGGCATGGCTTGCTCCACCTCGCCCATTGCCTCTCAGGTGGGGCTTGATATTTTGAAATCCGGCGGCAACGCCATGGACGCGGCCGTCGCCATGGCGGCAACAATGCCGCTGACGGAGCCGACGGGAAACGGCCTTGGATCGGACTGCTTCGCGCTGGTGTGGACCGGCGGAAAGCTGTACGGTCTGAATGGCTCCGGAGTGGCCCCCAAAGCGCTGTCCGCCGAGGTGGTGCGGGCGGCGGGATACACCGCTGTTCCTCTGGACGGATGGCTGCCCACCATGGTGCCCGGCGCACCCAGCGCTTGGGCAGAGCTGCGCCGCCGTTTCGGCACAAAGTCCATGGCGGAATTGATGGCTCCCGCTATGGAATACGCCCGGGAGGGCTTTTGCATCCCTGTGAATGTGTATCGCCAGTGGAAGGAAGAAACGGTTCGGTTTACCGCCGCCGCCAAGCGGGAACCGGAGGTCTTTGGCCCGTGGATGGAGTATTTCACAAAGAACGGCCAGCCCTATGGCCCCGGCGAGACTTTTCGTAATCCGGACTACGCCAAAACGCTTCAATCTCTGGCGGATACGGACTGCGAGAGCTATTACCGCGGGGAGATCATGGAAAAGATCGTGGCGTTTTCCCGTAAGACCGGCGGCTTTTTCACGGAGCGGGACTTTGAAGACTATCGGGCGGGCTGGGTGGAGCCGATCACCGTCAACTATCGGGGCTACGATGTGTTTGAAATGCCCCCCAATGGACACGGCATCACCGCGCTGATGGCCCTAAATCTGCTGAAAGGTCTGGATTTGACCGGCGGCAAGGAGTGCGCGGACACCTATCATAAAATGATTGAGGCCACCAAGCTGGCGTTTGTGGATGCAAAAAGATTCGTAGCCGATCCCCGGTACATGCGCACAAAGGTCGCGGACATGCTCTCGGAACGGTATGCCGCCGACCGCCGCCGACTCATCACCGACATGGCGGTTTACCCGGAGGCGGGCGACCCCGCTTGCGGCGGCACGGTGTATTTCTGCACCGCAGACGGGCAGGGCAACATGGTGTCGTTTATTCAGAGCAATTACCACCGCTTCGGCTCCGGCGTGGTCATTCCCAGCACCGGTATCACACTTCAGGACCGGGGGGCCAATTTCTCATTAGACCCGTCCAGCGATAACTTCTTGGAGGGTGGTAAAAAGTCCTACCACACCATTATCCCCGGCTTTTTGGCAAAGGACGGACAGCCGATTGGCCCCTTTGGCGTGATGGGCGGCTTTATGCAGCCCCAAGGCCATGTGCAGGTGGTGGTAAATACAGTGGATTTTCATATGAATCCGCAGGAGAGTCTGGACGCGCCCCGGTTTCAGTGGGTGGGGGAGAAGAAGGTTCAGTTGGAGCGGGAGGTTCCTGCTTACATCGCGCAAGAACTGGCGGTCAGAGGCCATCAGGTGGAGATTGTCAATTCCAATCTGGATATGGGCCGGGGTCAGATTATCTGGCGCATGTCGGATGGTACGCTGGTGGGCGGTACAGAGCCGCGGGCGGACGGCACCGTGGCCGCTTGGTGAGCAGACGGTCATAGTCGGATAGAAAATTTCGTTGTAAAAAGCGGTACGCGATCACGCGTGCCGCTTTATTTTGCGCTGGGGCGGTACGCCGCTGGACACGCCCGGCGCAATGTACAATTCTTGTGCGATACAGCCAGTGCGGACATGATAGGATGGCACTGATGCAGGTGCCTAAAGATCTTGCAAAGTTGACAAAATTTTTCAAAAGGCAAAATAATATTTTGTCAGCGCAACGATTATGAATTAAAATACGACAAAATTCGACGCAATGACATGATAGGATGGCAAGTGTACTAGCTTCTATTCAGCGCATTTTACAGCAAAGGCACTGACCGGCATTTTGCGGTTTGCCAGGAAGGGGAGGAAGCGGAGGTGCGTAGAGTTTTAGTGGAGGAAACAGAGGTGCTTGGGGAAAAAACAAATTATTACCTACTGGACGGCACAGACGGAAAAATTGGGAGTTATGGCGTGGAGATCGTCCGTGGTAATGAGCGAAAACGCGTGATTGGACTTGCGCCGTCCGGCGATCAGGTTTGGCGGCTGATAGAATTGTTGGCGCGGTGCGCGGTGACTCCGATGACACTGCGGGACGTGGCCGAGGACTGGCTGCTGGGCTAGAAAAATGCCGATCGCGTCGGATGTTTTCGACCTATGGGAGTCTGAAACATCAAGAATGCGTCAAAAGTGGTGAAAAACCAGCCGGACCGCCTTCCGGCGGCGCAGGCTCCTCTTGCAATTTCCACGCGGAGTTTGTATAATAGAAATCTATATAAACAAAAGCAGGAGTGCGCCACAGGAAGGAAGGAAACGCAATATGGCAGAGGAACGCAAGGCGCCGGAGACGGAGACTCCGGAAAGCCGCAACTTTATTCAGACGTTTATCGAGGAGGACATCGCTCCCGGCGGGCAATACGCCGGTATGACAGTCCACACCCGTTTTCCACCGGAGCCGAACGGTTATCTGCACATCGGACACTGCAAGGCATTGACCATCGACTTTGGCATGGCGGAGAAGTTCGGGGGAATATGCAATCTGCGGATGGACGACACGAACCCCACGAAAGAGGACGAGGAGTTTGTGGACGCCATCAAGGAAGACATTCATTGGCTGGGATTTGACTGGGGCGACCGGTTTTTCTTTGGTTCCGACTATTTTGAAGAGGACTACAAGCAGGCCGTGGGACTGATTAAAAAGGGTCTGGCTTACGTGTGTGAGTTGAGTCCGGAGGAGTTCCGGGAACACCGGGGCGAAATCGGCGTACCGGCCCGCAGTCCTTGGCGGGACCGCCCTATCGAGGAGAGTCTGGACCTTTTTGAGCGAATGAAAAACGGCGAGTTTGAAAACGGCCGCATGACGCTGCGGGCCAAGATTGACCTTGCCAGCGGCAACTTCAACATGCGAGACCCGGTAATTTACCGCATCAACCACATGCACCATCACCGTCAGGGCGACAAATGGTGCATCTATCCCATGTATGACTTTGCCCACCCCATTCAGGACGCGCTGGAGGGCATCACCCACTCGCTTTGTTCGCTGGAATTTGAGGCGCACCGCCCCCTGTACAACTGGGTGGTGGAGCACTGCAGCCTGCCCTCCAAGCCCCGGCAGATCGAGTTTGCCCGCCTTGGCATTGACCATACAGTTATGAGCAAGCGCAAGCTGCGCAGACTGGTGGAAGAGGGCATGGTTTCCGGCTGGGACGATCCCCGGATGCCCACGCTGTGCGGTTTGCGCCGCCGGGGCTACACCCCTCGGTCCATCCGCAATTTCTGCGACCGGATCGGCGTTGCCAAATCCGCCAACGTGGTGGAGTTCGGCTTTTTGGAGCACTGCCTGCGGGAAGACCTGAACGAGACTGCCCGCAGGGTGATGGCCGTTCTGCGGCCTGTCAAGCTGACGATTCTCAACTATCCCGAGGGGAAGACGGAGACGGTTACCGTGGAAAATAACCCGTTGGACCCCGCCGCCGGGACCCGCGAGGTTCCTTTTTCCCGCCATCTTCTCATTGAAGCGGATGATTTCCTAACGGAGCCAGTGCCCAAGTACAAGCGCCTGTATCCCGGCGGCCCCGAGTGCCGTCTGAAGGGCGCATATTTGATTCATTGTGTGGGCTTTGAGACGGATGAGCAGGGCAATGTGACGGAAATCACCGCCGAGTACGACCCGGACAGCCGCGGCGGCGACCCTGCCGACGGACGGAAGGTCAAGGGAGCGACCATCCACTGGGTGGATTCTGCCACCGCTGTGGACGCTGAGGTGCGGCTGTACGACAACCTGTTTACCGACGCGGACCCCGACGGCGCTGACAAGGACTTCTTGGACTATCTGAACCCTGAATCTCTGGAGGTTTTGGAGGGCTGCAAGGTGGAAGCGGGACTGTCTGACGCTGTTGCGCCCGCCAACTTCCAGTTTATGCGTCTGGGCTATTTTTGTCTGGACAACAAGGACTCCAAGCCGGAACATCTGGTGTTCAACCGCAGTGTCAGCTTGAAGGACAGCTTTAAGAAGTGAGATTTCAGAGTGTTCGGGGAACAACTGCGGCTGTTTGAGGAAGCTGCTTGAACCTGTGACCTGATGAAAAACTGATCTGCCCGGCGGCCTATGGGCCGCCGAGCAGATTTTTTTCGATAGGTTTCCGGTTGGACCAAAGAACGCTGGCTTCTGGAAGAAAAACAATTCTGTCCTTATATAGCAACGCACAATTCAACGCTCCGTTTGATGATAAAGAATCGCCCCGCCGTTTTTAACGGCGGGGCGATTTCTGCTAAGAGTAAGTGGGAAAATTCCGTGACGCCTTGATTATAATAGGGAGGGTAACTTAGATTTCCTCTTCGTCGTGAGTAACAATCATGTCTGCATCTACAATTGCATGAGCACTGTCGTCTACCACATTGTATTTCTCGTGGTACTGGCGCAAGGTTTTCACACAAGCTATCGCAAGCAACAGCACAACGAAAAGAAGTGGGAAAGCGCAGGTGATGGCCAGCAGCTTTGTAGCATCAATACCGCTGGTGTTGCCGGTAATGGCGGCGGAAGCGATATTGATAAAAGCCAGAGAAGCCATGATCACACCCCAAAACACCTTAAACGAGGAAGGGGGCTCAGCAGAGTCAGCTACCTTGGAAGTCAGGGTCATCGTAGTAATCGTGGTCGTCATGCCATCCGCCAAAGTGACAACAGACAGGAATGCTGTCAAAATGAAGATAACAGACAGAATGGAGGAGAACGGGAGATTTTTAAAGAAAGCAAAGATCGTAGACTCCAGACCAGTGTTCTTCATAGCTTCATAGATGCCGGCACCGTTGATTTCCATGTTGATGGAAGCGGAACCAAAGATGGAGAACCAAAGCATACCAAAGCCGCCGGGCAAAGCAAAGTTGAACAGAACGAACTCACGCAGAGTACGGCCACGGGCAATCTTTGCCAAGAAAATACCCATCATGGGGGTGTAGGCCACCATAAAGCTCCAATAGTTCAGGGTCCACCAGACAGGCCACTGGGAATTGGAGGTGCCGTCTGCCATCACGCCCAGATAAGTATTCTGTACGATCCAGTTCTGAGCAAAAAAGCCAGTGGATTCCGTGGACATGGCCAGAATGTTTTTGGTATTGGCGACAATGAAAACATAGAGGAGAAGTAGCAGGTAGATCTTGGCGTTCTTATCGGACATCCAGCGCAGACCTTTCTGGACACCGGTATAGCTGGAGATCACGAAGGTTGCCACGATAATGACCAAAATAATTGCCCAGGTCTTGGGAGTAGGAGTGAAGCCAGCCAGCAGTCCGGTACCAGAACCGATTTGCATGGAGGCAACGCCCAAGCAGGCGGACACGGCGCCTGCAATGCTGAACAGGCACAGCAGGTCGATAATATCACCCAGACGCCCGTTGATCCGGCGACCCACCAAAGAGTAAAGGCCGGAGGAGACGGTGTAGGACAAACGCATGTTGTAAACAGCAATACCGATGCCGATGCCAGCTACGGCATAGTAGGCATAGAGAGGGAAACCCCAGTGCATATAACAGGTGCTCAAGGCATACAGAGCCGCTTCGCGGGTGCCACCCACAGACAAACCGGGAATACCATCCACAAAGTGAGTAATAGGCTCGGCAATTCCCCAGAACACAATGCCTGTTGCAATACCGCCACACAGGGAAACAGCAAACCAGTTCCATTTGCTCATAACCGGTTTGGCATCTTTGCCGCCCAAGCGAATACTGCCGATTTTTTTAGAGAACAGAACCCACACACAAATGATGACCATGCCGATGGTCAGATATTGATAAAGCCAGCCAAACCAATTGCAGGCAAAGTTTACCACCGTATTTTCAACTTGAGTAAACATTTTTGGGGAGATAATACCTAGGGCAATTACCGCGGCATAAATAGCTAACAGCGGGAAAAATACAGCTTTCCGAATACTGAAACGCTTGTCCTTTTTCATATGCTCTCTCTCCTTTTTACTTGACACAATAAATCAATCTTCTAAAGCCCGATTGAGATCGCCGCGGAGAATCATATCGTATGCCAAAGCGATATCCCGGCTCAAGTTGCGGTCTTTATCTAGGAAAGGAATCTCCTTGCGCAGAGTTGCCTTCAGCTTGCTGGTCTTGCAGCCCAGAGTAACATCTCCGCGAAGATCGGTGGCCTGGGCGCCGTGCATCGCTTCAATAGCCAGAATATAGCGCATATTGTCGATCATTTTCATGCACTTATCCACGGCCAAAGGCAGATTGCTGGCGTGATCTTCAATATTGCCGGCAACCGGCATATGATCCATGGAACTTGGATTGGCCAGCATACGGTTTTCCGCATCCAAGGCGGTAAACACCTTCTGAATGGTACCGTACGCAATGACTTTTACATCCTCGGGAGTAAGGAACCGGCTCAAACCGGTAAATGCCGGGTCAGCCAGATGAATCAGGCGATTGCAGGCTGTTCGGGACATGTGGCTCAACGCATTAGCCAGCATCTCAACGCCAAGTACCAAGGTTGTTACCTCAAAATTGGGGCTGACAGAGGTGGTGCTGTTTTCGTAATGGATACAGGGGTTGTCGTCGGTGGTGTTTACCTGACGAACCAGAGTCTCCCGAACAAAATTCAGTGCATCCACAATAGAGCCCTGAATAGCGGAATGACAACGGAAAGTGAGAGGGTCCTGAAGCGCACGCTTGGGGTCGGGTTGTTCCAAATAACTTCCTTCCAAATAGCTGCGGCAAATGGCGGCAGTCTCAATCTGGCCTGGGAAGGTACGCAGTTCATTGACACGCTCACCCAAAGGCTGAAGGCCGCCGTTCAATCCCTCTAGGCTCAGACAATAGACGCCGTTGGCCAGCTGAAGCAACTGTTCCATCTGATAGATCAGAATGGCGGTAAGGGCCTCACCCTGACCGTTTCGGGCCACGATGGAAAGACCATCCTTGGGACCCAGAATGGCGGGCTTCAGACCAGTCAGTTCAAAGGCGCGGGTGGCAGACATGATCTCGCCTTTGTACTCCACTTCGTTTTCTCCAATCATGCTCAGGCCGATCAAAGACTGGGTGGTAATGTCACCCTCGCCGATGGAGCCACGATGAGGAACACGGGGATGGATACCGTAATTCAGAAAATCGCGATAGAGCTTTAAAATATCCACAGAAATACCAGTGCGGCCGCATAGGGCGGTGCTTAAACGCAGCAACATCATGCCGCGAACCTCTTCTGTGGAGCAGTAGGGAGCTACGCCTAAAGAATGGCAGTTAAGAAGATTGCGATTATAAGTTTCGAAAAAGTCCTGGTCAAACTCCTTGTCCTTGTTCCAACCCACGCCTCGGTTGAGGCCATAGACAGGATGGCCTTGGGCGGCCATGTCAAAGAGGACTTGACGCGCTTTCGACGCACACTCCATGGCTTCCGGAGCTATTTCTACAGGATGTCTCAGGAACATGACATCGTGCATATTCTCCAGAGTCAGGTTTGTGCCGTCTAAAATCAACGGTTCAAACATTGTTCTCGCTTCCTTTCAACATATTCCTTGAGGGTGTTACGGTATCCAATTAGCAAATTAAAGAAACACCTTACTCAAATGACGATTATGATGTTATCACAGCAAGGTTGAAAAAGAGTTGAATCCCGTCAACTGTTCCATTTTCTACATTTCGAGAACCCAGTTCAATTGATTACCCGGCTGGGGACTAATGGGTTCGGCACAAAGGACGGCTGCCGATTGTCCGGGGAATGAGTCTGGAGACACCACGCTGCCATTATGCATGTCAAGCTGAGGGGGAAGTATCACGGGAGATGCTGGAAGCGACCACAATGCCGGAGCTGCTTACATTTTGGTTCGAAACGGACATAGTGGTGTCAGACAGCAAAAAATACATTGTTGCAGGTACACGGTGCGCCAATGTCTGAGCGCTGATTTACCCCCCAAAAAAAGCAGGTTGACTAGGTCGATATGATAAAGAGAGCGCCGGGGTGCGGAATTCCCGCACCCCGGCGCTTGACTTTTGCATATTTTGTGTTTTGTACCCCGCAGATCAGGAGAGGGCTTGCAGCGCGTGTTCCATTTCCGCCGTTTCACACCGTGGCTTTAGGCGGTGGAGATACTTCAATCCCCAGACGCAGTGCTCTCGCTTAGATGCGGGCCAGAGCGCCTGCAATTGCGGGATTTCCAGCCCCTCGCTTTCCAAAAATTCGCGAATTTTCCAGCAGTTGTAAATGGAAACCCCCATCCACCAAGGAGAACCAATCATATTGCAGAGGCTAAACGCTTTTTTTAGGCGGGCTGCCGCATCTTCATAGCGCCCGTCCTCCACGTCATAAAGCGCCAAATAAGATAGGGTGATCGGGAATTGACTGTATTCGTGGAAAGATTGATAAAGCTCCTCTGCGTATTCAAAAAGCAGGCGCGCTTCTGCTTTTTTGCCGCTTTGGTGGGCGGCTACGCCGTAATCGGTGTAGAAAATGGCGGCACCGGGATAAAAGCCTCGGCTCCGATTGTAAACGATGGCAAGATTGAAATAACGAAACGCCTCGTCGTAGTTTTGCTCCAGACGGTAAGATTCCCCAATGTAGTTATACGCGCCGGCAATATTGATATCGTATTTTCCACTGGAATTCGAATCCAGTTTTTTAAAAGCAGCAATAGACGCATTCATCTGAGCGCGGGCCTCTTGATAGTTTCCAAGCATCATCTCCAGCAGGCCGGACAGCCGCAGGTAGCTGCCCCACTCCGGCATGTGTTCCATTTTTGCCCGATACTGCATTCCGGATTTTAGATGCGTTTGCAACATGTCAAAATCATAGGTCTGAATGGCGCAGTAAATAAATTGCAGATGCGTCTTGATAGCCATTTCCCAATCTTCAGCGGCTTCGCTGCTCTCCAGCAGACAATTCAGCACGGCCAAGCCCCGGTCATAGGTCCCGCTGTGAACACAGAAGCGGCTTTCGGCATAGAGCAGGTCCCTTTCAAGCCAATCCAATTCCCGTGTGTCTGCACTGAACCGGATCGCCCGCAGACTGGAAAGTTCTTCTTCCAAAACCTGAAAGTAACCCATGATGCCTTCTTCGCCAAAAGCCAGAGACTCTGTATCCGATGTTAAAATGGGCAGAAGCTCATAGCACATTCCTGCGAAGGCACTGAGAGACAAAACCTTGTATTTAAATGCCTTATATCGATCTCCACCCGCCGTGTAATGGTTGATGAGCCGTTCGTATGGCTCCCGGTGTTCGCCGCTGATCTGCGTTTCCAGATACTGTGCCACCCGCAGATGCAAGATTCGGCGGGCGGACTCCGATTGTTGCTGGGCTAAGATCTCTTTAATTTTTTTGTGGGAAAAGGCATAGCCCAGAGTCCCATTTTTGGTGAGTTCCGTCAGAAGAGCCTTTTGCTTCAGCTGGTTGCAAAGATACATCAGCTCCAGAGGGTCCTTAGTCAAGATCGAAGTCAGAATATCAAAAGAAGCCCAGTCCGTGAACACGGAGATGGCGTCCAAAACCCGGGACTCGTCCGGGGTCAGGTTGGAGAGTCGGGAGCGGATGATTCCGCTCAGATCGCTTGGGATGTGAGTGGGTTCTTTCGTCTCCTGCATGGAATTGAGCAACTGCACCAGTAAAAGCCCGTTGCCTTCCGTAATGTGATAGATCTCGTCAACGACCTCGGGTGTGGAGCGCTCTGGGAGATAGTAACTGACGAAATTTTTTGTCTCATCCCAAGTGAAGTTATACATGGTGCAGCTTTCAAGCAGTTTATCCATCTGCGCCGTCTCCAGCATCTGCTGAATGTGGAGCGGGCTGGTGTCGCGGCTGGTGCACACAATGGTGACGTCCTGGTTGGCAAGCCGCCGCAAAAGCAGCAGCAGCATGTCCGCACTGCTGGCGTCCATCCATTGGATATCCTCAAACACAAGCAGGATGGGCAGCTTTTTGGCAATGGCGGAGAAGATCAGCAGCGTGCTCTCCTGCGCGATATGATAGTCCGTCTCGGCGGGATAGTCGCCCACCGTGGTCACATAATCCTGCTGGCATTCCAGAGAAAGGCAGGGGAAAAGGCCGGTGGCCGTTTTCATATAGACCTCTGGAATCTGGATGTGCCAAGGCTTGATCTCCGACATCAGCTCCAGCATCACTGCGTTCCAAGGCGCCAGAGCGGTGCGCATTTCCGACTGATAGCACGAAACCCGGCACACCAACCAGTCCGAAAAGTCATATTGCCGCAGAACGTAGTCCAGCAGGTAGGTTTTGCCTACGCCGATTTTCCCCTGAATCAGCAGCCCCGGCTTTTTACGCTCTGTCCGAGAGCCGTTGCACAGCATCAGCAGCTTGCGCAGCACCAAATCCTTGCCGAAAAGCTGCTGGTCATTTTGATCGTCAATCTTATAAGTGGACGCGTTCCACTCGTCCACGATTTTGTAGTAAAGCGCCGTTGTCTCCTTCAGTGGGGAAATGCTGAACGCATCGGAAAGGTTTTTGCATAGCGTGTGGTAAAGGCCAATTGCTTTACGGAATTTTTTTTGGGCGCAGTAGATTTGCATCAGCGTTAAAACGGCGGTTTCCTCCAGTGGGTCCACTTCCACATAGGCCAGACCGTATTTTTCTGCCCGGGCAAAGTCGCCACAGAAAAAAGCCTCTTTTTCCGCAGCCAGCAAACGCTGCAAATACTGGGATTGCAGCAGATTCCGCTCGTCGCTCAACCATTCGTCAAAAGCGTTGGCCCGATGAATTTCAAAATCCCGCAAAAGCTCCCCGTGATATGCGCCAAGATCGCCCCGTTTCAGGAAATCCAAAACGTCGCATTGGATATGAAGCGCCGGGTTGAATTCCAGCATGGTTCGCTGCCCACTCTGAAAAGGATCACAATTCAATTCCTTGCGAATGGAATAGATGGCATGGCGCAGGTTCTTTTGTGCGGTGGAGACGTCCGTGTCCCCCCAGAGCAGACCAATCAGTTCGCTGCGGGATGCCTTGCCCTTAATCAGCAAGTAGTACAGCAGCGCATCCGCTTTTTTATAGGGCAGCGTGATTTCGCGTCCGTCCATACAGACGGACGGAATTCCAAACAGCCTTGCCGTCAGTTCAGCCATGTGGTTGCCCTCCTTAATTTCCACACAGAATATGGCGATGCGTTTTCTTACAATTTAACACAAGCGTTAAAAGCGTGCAACAGCTTTCAACGATTTTCTGAAAAGCAGCAAGATTTTCTGAATATTTCTGCGCCCACAGAGGAAAAAATGGACCTGAAGCACGACAGGCAGAAACACTCAACGCTGATTCAACGCGGAGATGCTATACTGACAATGAAAAATTAGCAGATGGTTATGTGCGCGAGACAGGCGCATTTGTGAGGAGGATCATCTTGAAATTGATCGGTACAGATAAACCAATTCATGATGCCCGGGGAAAAGCCGCGGGTTTTGTAAAATATGCCGCAGACATCATGCTGCCCAACATGGCCTATGTGGTGGTGGTTCACAGCACGATTCCCCATGGCTACGTCAGACAGATCCACGCGGAAAAGGCGCTGGCGCTGCCCGGCGTTTTCGGTGTGTTTCACTGCTTCAACACGTCGGAGCGGACTTACAGCCACTATCGCTCCAACATAGCGCAGGAGCTGCCGGACGAGGAGCGGGCCTTCAACAGCTATGTCCGATATGTGGGCGACCGGGTGGCGGCGGTGGCTGCCAGCAATCAGGAGACGGCGGAGAAGGCCGCCCGCCTGATAGAGGTGGAATACGAGGAACTGCCCTTTACCACCGGCTTTGACGACACTCTTGCAGGACAAAACTGCCTTCCGGGCGAATCCCCGATCCGGGATGAATTTTCCTTCGATGTGGGAACCGCGCCGGAGAAAGACGGGCTGATCGAGGTGGAGAGCTTCACTGAAATTCCACGGCTGCATCATGCCACCATGGAGCCGCATGTCTGCGTGGCGGACTACGACCCCTATCAGCAGCAACTGACGGTGTACAGTCCCAACCAGACCGTCCATGGAATCCGCATTGTGCTGGCGGATTTTCTGGAGATGCCCTTTCATCGTGTGCGGGTGGTCAAAACCACCATGGGCGGGTCCTTCGGCGGTAAGCAGGAGTGGTTCCTGGAGCCCACCGCCGCGCTGATCGCCAAGGCACTGGGCCGTCCTGTGAAGTTGGTTTACAGTCGGGGAGAGGCCATGAGCTGCACCGTTGTCCGCGCTGCGATGCGCGCGGTGGTTCGCAGCAAGTTCAAGCCCGACGGTACACTGGTTGCTCTTGATATGGACGTACTGCTGGATGCCGGTGCGTACATCGGGAACTCCTGTGACTACATCCGAACCCTGTCCGGCAAACCCTTCCGCTGCTATCGGGTTCCGTACTTCCATTACCGCGGGCGGGTCATTAGCTCCAATACGCCGGTTTCCGGCGCGTTCCGCAGCTGGTCTGCCGCGGAGGAAGCCATTATGATGGAGCATCATCTTGACCAAGCTGCCCGGCGGCTTGGCATGGGCCGGATTGCGCTGCGGCTGAAAAACGCGCTTCTCCCCGGCGAGATTGACCGCAAAAGCGGCGTTCCTCTGGAGGACATTCGGATTTATGAGGCTTTGGAACAGGGCCGGTCGGCCTTCCACTGGGATGAACTGGTGGAAGAAGATCGGGCGTTCAACACTGCCAATCCCCGTTTTCGCCGGGGCGTGGGCGTGGGCTGCGGCGGACACGGCAACACTTATTATCCCCGTTTCAACGATTATGGGGAGGGGCGGCTCAGTCTCAACGAGGACGGCACGGTGCAGGCCGCTTTGACGCTCCACGACCACGGCTGCGGCACAGTGACAGCCATGCAGATGATTATCGGTGAGGTTCTGGACATACCCGACACGGACGTTTATCTGCCTGAGGGCGATACCGCGGTCACTCCGGTGGACTACGGCTGCTTTGCCAGCCGCACCACCTTTGTTTTGGGCCGTGCGGCTTATGAGGCGGCAGTTATGTTGCGGGACGAGATTTTGGAGCGGGCCGCAAAGCTGTTTTCCCTGCCCCAAGAGAGCCTGTATCTAAAGGATTCCGCCGTTCGCTGCCGGAACGATGAAGGGGTGAAGATATCCCTTGCCCAGCTGTCCCGG
This sequence comes from Oscillibacter ruminantium GH1, assembly GCF_000307265.1. GTDB lineage: Bacteria > Bacillota > Clostridia > Oscillospirales > Oscillospiraceae > Oscillibacter > Oscillibacter ruminantium. The sequence goes on along the minus strand of NZ_DF158898.1, from coordinate 421,877 downwards.
GAGAGCATTGTCAAACTCAAGCGCAACGTCAGCATCCTGACACAGTTCAACAATACCTCCAATCCCGGCGTTACCGGCGTGCACTTTGCCCATGTGGAGGTGGACACTTGGACCGGGTTTACAAAGATTTTGGATTATCTGGCCGTTCATGACATCGGCCAGCCCATCAACCCGGCCATGTGCGCCGCTCAAATTCAGGGTGCGGCCCAGATGGGATGCGGCGCAGCGCTGCGGGAAAAACTGACGGTGGATAAGAATGGGCGCTGTACGGAGAGCCTTTCCAAGTACCATCTGTTTTTGGCCACAGACCTTCCCGATATTCAGGTGAAGCTCCTGACGGAGGGTCGTTCGCAGGAGGGGCCTTTCGGGGCCAAATCCATTGGCGAGGTCTGCTATGTGCCGGCGGCTCCCGCCGTATGCGGCGCGGTAAACGACGCGCTGGGAAGTTCTCTGGAGACACTGCCTTATGATCCGGACTGCATTTTGAAATATCTGGCCAAGGAGAGAGAGCAATGACACTTCACTTTTTTGTTAACGAAAAACCAATTGAACTGGAGACGGCTCCCGACCGTCGCCTGCTGGACATTCTGCGGGAGGACCTCTACCTCACCGGCGTTAAGGAAGGGTGCGCAGAAGGCGAATGCGGCGCATGCACCGTTTTATTGGACGATCAGGCGGTTCACGCCTGCCTGACGCTTGCCGCGCAGCTGGAGGGCCGCCGCGTCACCACCATCGAGGGTCTGGCCGCGCTGGGCGAGCTGGACATTCTGCAAACCTGCTTTGTAGAGGAAATCGCGATTCAGTGCGGCTTTTGCACCACGGGTATGATTATGTCGGCCAAGGCCCTGCTCCTGAAAAATCCCAACCCGACAGAGTCGGAAATCCGGCTGGCTCTGTCCGGCAATCTTTGCCGCTGCTCCGGTTATGTACAAATTGTCAAGGCTGTGCAGCGGGCGGCGAAGGAACTGGAGGCGAAGCGCACATGCGGTGTTTAACGCCTAAAACGCTGGGGGAGATGGCGGACGCCCTCTCCCAATTCACGGACAAAAGCAAGGTCGTGGCCGGAGGTACGGACTATGTGATTCAAGCCCGGCGGGGCAAATTCGACCCGGATATCCTGCTGTATCCGGGCCTGATCCCAGAGCTTCACGAGGTGCGCCTTGGGGAGCGGGAGCTTCGCGTGGGGGCTATGGCCACTATGTGGGAGATTACAAAGGTGCTGGAGAGCGTTCCCGCCTTTCGCGCCGTTGCCGACGCGGCCTCGGACGTTGGCTCTCCTCAGATTCGGAATAAGGCCACCATGGCGGGAAATCTCTGCAACGCCTCGCCCGCCGGGGATATGCTCCCGGTCAGCTGGCTGTATGACGCAAAGCTGGAGTTGCTGTGCGGAGATGGAAGCACCCGTCTCCTCCCGGTGGATCAATTCATTCTGGGCCCCCAGAAGAATGCGCTGGAACCGGGACAGGCGGTGATATCCGTGATAATGGACCAGAAACCTTTCGAGGGCTGTGTCAGTGCCTTTAAAAAGATCGGTTCCCGGGAACGGGTTTCCATCTCCCGAGAGGGCATGGCCGCGCTTGTGCGCATGGGGAAGGACGGAACGGTGGAGCAGGCTCGCTTCACCGTGGGCGCGGTGGCGTCCACACCGCTGCGCGTTCCGGAGACGGAGGCCCTGATGGTGGGGCGGCATTTAGAGGACAGTGACCTTTTGAGCGCAGTCACGAAGATTATCAGCCAAACCATCCACGACAACTGCCGCCCGGCGAACCGCCTGTATAAAACAGAGGCGGCCAGAGGTCTGACCGCCGATCTTTTTGCCCGGCTGCAAGAGCGCATTTAAATAATCAAATACTTAAGTACCCCGCCGTCCATTGGACGGCGGGGTACTTGCCGGTTGATAGAAGATAAAGAGAGGGTATTGTATCACAAGTTTTTCCGAATAGTTTCAATCGCGCCCTTTTCAAGCCGGGAAACCTGCGCCTGCGAGATGCCCACCTCGGCGGAGACTTCCATCTGGGTCTTGCCCTCGTAAAACCGCAGGGCCAAAATCCGCCGCTCCCGGTCATCCAGACGGTGCAGCGCCTCCTTCAGAGCGATATGGTCCACCCAATTTTCGTCGGTATTCTTTTTGTCCCGTACCTGATCCATGACGCACAGGGCGTCGCCGCCGTCCGAATACACCGGCTCATAAAGTGAGACGGGGTCGGTGATGGCGTCCATGGCGAAGACAACCTCCTCGCGGGGGATTTCCAACGCCTTGGCGATCTGCTCTACCGACGGCTCTCTCTGGTTTTCGCCGATCAGCTTGTCCCGCATCTGAAGGACGCGGTAGGCGGTGTCCCGCATACTGCGGGAAACTCGGATGGCGCTGTTATCCCGCAGATACCGGCGAATCTCGCCTACGATCATGGGAACGCCGTAGGTGGAGAAGCGCACGGGTTGGGAGATGTCGAAATTGTCAATTGCTTTAATCAGGCCTACACAGCCGACCTGAAAAAGGTCGTCCGCGTTTTCGCCCCGGTTGGAAAACTTTTGGATCACGGAGAGTACCAGCCGCAGATTTCCCTCAATCAGCTTTTGCCGCGCATCCCGGTCGCCCTCCTTTGTCCGGCGCAGCAAATCCATGGTTTCGTCGTTTTTCAGAACTTTCAGCTTGGATGTGTTTACACCGCAAATCTCGACTTTTCCCTGCATGAAAGCCACCTCATTACCTGTTTTTTCTTCGTGAGTCAGTATTTCCGGTGGCTGATTTTCCTATACTGGAAGGTTTTGTCGAGGTGTGGGGAATGTCTGCGCCCCAAGGACTTGCGGTTTGAAACAAGTTGAAATCAAAATTTTGAAGTAATCTTTTTATTCGCATAGGACATTCATGCCCACACATAGAATCCCATGAGAGGTGAGAAGAATGCAGTGCAGGATGCGGGATATGCGGTGCAAGGAGGTCATCAACATCTGCGACGGCTGCCGCTTGGGCTACGTGGCGGACGTGGAGCTGCGGCTGCCGGATGGGCAGGTGTGCGCCATCATCGTATATGGTCCGTGCCGCTTTTTCGGCCTGTTCGGCAGGGGAGAGGAATATTACATCCCTTGGGAGTGCATCCAGCGCATCGGGGACGATATCATCCTAATCGACAAACCCTTCCAGCGCCGCGACCCGGCCTGTGAACGGCGGCAGCGGCGAAAGTGGAGAGGGGCATAGAGACATCAAATTGAAAAAACAGCAGAAAAATCCCGCGATTTACGCGGGATTTTTGCTTGTTTTCAGTGTAGATTTGTCAATGTATTTTTAAAATAATTGTAAATGTTTGGAATATCAGCTACAATAACTCCACAATTCTTGTGGAGTTTGCCAATCTAATATTTTACGCTCATAGCCATTTAAAAAGTCCTGCACTTCCTGTATACGCTTTTTAGTAACATCCTTAAAGTTTGTACCCTTAGGAAAGAAGCGGCGTATCATACGATTCATACGCTCATTGCTACCACGTTCACAGCTGCAATAAGGATGACAATAATAAACCTTAAGACGAGACTTGCCGAGAGAATCAATCTCCATATGCTGCCAGTCCTGAAATTCACCGCCATTATCACAGGTAATCGTCTTAAAATGATATTTCGGATAGAGTAAATTTAATTCCTTCACAACAGATTCCGTCTTACGATTTGGCAGCTTACGGATAATCTCAAACCGACTTTTACGCTCCGTCATGACCATGAGACAAGGCCGCGAGCCATGCGGACCCACAACGAGGTCTAATTCCCAATCGCCATACCGGGAGCGGCTTGCTATTACAGCAGGCCGTTCTTCAATTATTGTACCTTTCGGAAATCGCTTAATAATATGGGAATATTGCCGAGTTTTACGTTTAGACT
>NZ_DF158898.1:329718-416164 GCF_000307265.1 Oscillibacter ruminantium GH1 | reverse complement strand
TTACTTTAGACTTTTCTGGCAAATGCTTATTCGTCAGATTGGGAAAATAATTCTTATCTATGTAACGATACAATGTTGGGAGCGATACCGTAAAATAAGAGTGAGCCTTATTCCAGCGACACAATGCAACAGCAGGAGAAACGCCGGAGAGGATCATACCCTCTACGGCGTTTACAAAATCCCAATTCTTTTCAAGTTTCAATGAACGACCCTTTGCGGTCTGCTTATAATTAAAATCTGCCTGAGCCTTATCCGCAGAATATCGCCAGACAAGAACCCCATTACGCTCATGCTGGTACATGCCACGCCGAAGTTCATTATAAATCGTTTGAAGCGAAACGCCAAGTTGAGCCGCAATTTCACGCTTTGGAACCTGTGCATTGTAAAGTGCTTCTATTTTACTCCGCTGCCAATGTCGCAAATACCTCATAACTAACCTCCAACCCAATAATAACTCACTCTATCATTCAAACTCGCTTATAAACAACACACAAATACTGCCAACACCCTACCCCCTCTTGCAAAGAGGGTCATTTGCTTTTAAAACGCTTTATCGCAGTTTCCGCACGGCTACCGCCGAAGCCGAAGACGAAAGACGAGAGACGAGAGACGAGGGATAAGAAGAAAAATATTTTTTTTGAGACGCAAGAGGGACGAAAAACGCGAGAACGTTAGATTTTACGCTGGAGCATATTTCACCGCGACAAGCGCGGTTCATATCTCCGAGGTTGTTATATTTTGCTATACGTCAGCTTGCTATTTGCGGCATACAAAGAAAAAAGTTACTTGCTTTTTCTAAGTTTGTGCAGGAAATTAGCTGGCCTATCGTCGGTGATTTTGCCGGGTACTACTTGATATTGGATTTGCGACTTTTCTGGTAGATTAGCCGTATCAAACATTTTGCTATATTTTGGGATATAGGTCAACGTCCAGTCCCATACAGGCGCCCATTTCAAATTGTCACAGATGCGGCTTTCTGCTTCGCTGGTGGATTCTGTGAGAGTTACGGTACGGACGATACGCCGACCAAGAGAAAAGACACGAAGGAAGTTCGTCTGAAGGAACATACCATCTGTAAGGTCACGGATTTTCTTATCCACATCAAAAGTCTGAGAAGCCATGTAGACCACAACTTTATAGTGGCGCTGCAATTTAAAGAAGTCTCGGACATCTGTTTTAAAACATTTAAAATCCCGACTGTCCCAAATCATACCGACTTCATCTAAAAGCAAAAGAGAATGAGATTCCGGGACATACTCGCCCAAGTGCTGGATATTAAAAAAACGAACGCCGGGGATACAGAGGTCCTCCATATTCGTATAGACAGACCAGCCCTTCTTTAAATATTTTAAAGCCAACTTTGTAAGGTAAGTAGACTTGCCAGAACCTTTTTTACCGAAGATGAGATACAGACGATAAGGATTGACATACTTTTGTGTAGCCAATAGAAAAACGACAACCAAAGCAACCAGAATCGACATAAAAAGAATGAATCCGTACATATAAGCACCTCACAAAAAAAATATAAAAAAGGGCAACGGCAACTTCGTTTTTGCCGTTGCCCTTTTGCCGGACACGCATTACCGCATAGACAGAAGACGCTTAAACAGGCCAACGCCCAATCCAACCAGCGGGACGCAAACAAAGCACATCAGCAAAGGAGTAGCGACGATAGTTTCACCTACCTTGCCAGCCCAGCCGATAGCAGCAGTAAACACAGATGTAATATCCGAAAGAATAGCAGCCATATTAAACAATACCCCTTTCACACTTCGAGAATTAAATGCAAACTGCACGGATTACCGCATGGAAAGCAAACGCTTGAACAGGCCAACGCCAAGGCCGACCAAAGGAACGACCACGAACAAGAGCAGCAGCGGCGTACCAACAATGGTAGAACCAACCGTACCAGCCCAAGACATGGCACTAGTGAAGATAGAGCCAATCGAGGTGAGAATCGTAGAGATCGTGACAACTTCCGTTAAATAACCCCCTTTCAAAAACGAATCAATATCTTGACTGCCTTGCATATAAAACAAAACAGAACCAAGCTAAAAAGATAAAAAATCGGCGGGGTAGCCATGAATGCAGCCAGAGAAGTAAGCATTGTAGTGCTAAAAGTGACCATACTATCCATTTTTCAGAAGCACCCCCACCATGCGAAGGAAACCATGCAAGACAATAGCAAAAAGAAAAACGCCTGCAACCCACGTCCAATCCACACCAGCAAGGCCAGCGGGAATAACAATATTTTCAATGGCACTGACAGTACCATCCGAAAGAGGAACGCCACTTGTCATAGTATAGGTGACAGGCGTATAAGCGCCAAAAAGAGAGACAATCAGATCACGCACAAAATTAACCCCTTCCATTATGAAATAGCCGTAAACCGAAAATAATAAGCGCTGTGCCTATCATGATTTGCGCAAGGGAAATCCCCGTACCGGGGAAATCAACGCCAGTAAGAACACTCCACGAGCCAGAGAGGACACAACCAGCAGCAGAGAGAAATACGTCCGTTCAATCACCCCTTACACAAATGGGAGAGAATCCCACACAATCGCGAATAGTCGTGCAAGGGCAAGAACGAAAACAACGATGATAGAAAACTTGATTGCTACTTGAAGGGCCAGAGGAAGCCATGCAAATAGGCTAAAAATCATAGTAAACATGTTATATCAGTCCTTTGCAAGTTTTCGCACAAGCCAGACAACAACACCGATAATACAACCGCCAACCATAAAGACATAAGGAGCATGAGGAAGTAAAACGAACATGTCGTACACCAACTCGAAAAAACTGCTACACGAGTTAGTCAAAAGAATCCAAGCATCTACTAATCCCATATGCTATCACCATCCATTAACGGGAACAGCGTTACCGTAGTACCACCGCCAGAATCAGAAGCAGAGGAACTAGAGGGACTTGTGGACTCAGAAGAACCAGAACCTGAAGAAGTAGCTTCATCGGCAACAGACACACCGAAAACCCCAGCAAAATCAAAAGCAGCGCCTTTAACATTGTTCACGGCATCTTTAAAAAACAGCTTGTACAGTACCTTTACAAGAAAATTCGTGCTATCCTTGCTTTCATTCTGCACAACGGTTATATCCACATCAGGAACAACCGGGGACGCATCAGACGTAGCACCATCAGAAGCACCAGAACCTAGAGAATCCAGCTTTGCAAATAGCTTCGTGGTAAAAGCGTTCCAAGTACGCTGCCACCAATTCCAGAAACCGGACTGAGTGTAAATATACTCATAGCTGTCTCCCGAAGCGTCCACCACGTCATAGAAATCTTTCATTGTTAGGATGTTATAAGAACCGTAGGGTATCCAGCGCGTACCCGTAAAAATACGGCCGTCACAGGCTTCCCAAGCCTGACCGTTATAAATCTGCAACGAACGAAGAACGCCGCTTTCCACCATGCCCCAGACAAGGCCCTTTGTGGGAAGTGAAGGGCGGGGGCCGCCGATCTGCTTGCCAGTGATTGGAATATCTGTGCGAACTGCTAAGGTTGGCTTATCATAGTTCGTTACAGGCACGATTTTAGTTATGTATTCATGACCAGTATTAGGGACTAACCCCGGAACAACCTCCGCATAAATCAAGTCAAGGGATTGACCGTCATTAACATGAACAATAAATGTTATTTTAATCAAAGGCTTTGTAGAATCCTCAGGATTTGCATATAGACCGCACATTACCTGTAAACGGCCCCACGGAAAATCAAAAAACTTAGATGTGTCTTTATCAGCAGGATAAGAAATTGGGGCAGAGTAAACAGTCCCATCATGCGACACAACCGAAAAAGTATAGGAAATATCGTCATGAGGCAAAGAAAAAACAACCTGATCACGCAAAATTCCTAAACCGGGGTCAAAATGCAAACCATCTTTATTCACAGAAATATTATTAACGCCCGTAGACATATTAAAAGGAGATTCCATTTTGAATCCGGTAAAATCATAAGAAAAAACCGGGGCAATGGTCTTATCAAAACGCCAAAATTCATCCGCGACGGGCCTTGCAGTATCTGGGAGCACCAAAGTAAGGTTCGTATCATGAGGAACGGAAGTGGGAGTATAGCCACCAACATACAGTCCTTTATTCACAAAACGAAATTCATCAAAATACTTGAAAGTTTGCTGAGAAGAGCCAAAGCCAAAATAAATACGGTCATAGTAAAACGTCGTATCAGGAAGAGGTGAACCAACAACAACACCATTAAGCATATACCAGAGATAGCCGCTAGAGCGTTGAATACAAATTTCGTTCCACTGACCCGTAGAAATTTTGGCAATATTAGCACTTTCCGTCTTTAAATATTGTCCGTCCATCAACAAAGGCCGGGACCAAGTAGAATAATCAGCTTTACTATACAAAGCAATGAATGAATCCGTTTGCGGTGCAGCTGTTGCAGACTGATAATACCGAAACTGCATAGTAAAATCGCCACTGCCAATATTGGAAGGCAGCCAAAAAACAAAATCATGCTGATTTTCATCCAAATACAATGAACCTTTAAATGGCCCGGAATCCATATAGGTTAAACTGGCACCTGAAACCCATTGAAAATTAGTGCAGTAATTCCAATACGATGAATCATGGGTATCGCCGTCAAAATGATACAGAGAACGCAAAGAGGTATCGTCCGCAGAACGCCCGTAGCCGACCACATCAAGACTATAATCAATCTGTTCCAGTTCTTCGGCGGTCAAATCAGCGCTATCCCGGCCATCGGGAAGCTGGTAATAGACTTCATACTTTTTGTCGTATTCCGCAGTCTGGCCGATATAGGTAATGCTGGTATAGTTGATGTGGTACGTCCAACTGTAATTGTACGTGATGTTATAGTTGGTCGTGTCGTGAGAATCAATGTTATAGGTTTTCGTGGATTCATCATAGATAACAGCATCCGCTATCTGAACGTCACCATTCGGCAGCGTAATTGTCATGCCGGACAAGTCAATGTTTGTACTATTATCCGGGTTATTAATGACCGTGCCGCTTTCGTCCGTGGCGGGTTTGCCGTTTTCGTCTTTGACAGAAGTGTCCGGGCGGTCTTGATTAATTGCGGCATTGCTTTCATTGGCGTAGCAAACGAAGGGACGGCCCTCCGGGTCACAATAGTATTGGCGATTATACCAGATGGCTTTATACTTAGTGCCAAGCGGTTTAATTTGGGCAGGTGTGCCAGATTCCTTGATTTTGTTGCAGAGTAAGTTAAGTACATCAAGGTTCTTCATGTTGACTTTGGCAGTAGAACAGGAGCGTTCGCCTATCCATTGGTTGCCGCCGGAAACCGGGGCCATGGAGCCGCCTTCACAGTAGGGGTATTCTCCAGCAGAGTTAACCACCCAAATACCGCTATTCTTTTCCCGAATACGCAAAAGACCGGAACCAGAAGCCTTTACAAGTTCGAAATCACAATAATTACGTCCGAAAAAAGAAGAAACAAAAGTGTACCCAACAAGTACCTGAAAACCTTTTAAAGAAGTCGAAAGAGCACCCGATTGATATTCTTGTGTGAAAAAACTATTGTAACGCCCAACCAAATCATTCATATAGTCAAGCGTATGTTCACCCGTAGAACCCACAAATATGTCCATCATATGCCAAAATACGTCATGAACAGTAACAGGAACACCGAAACAGCCCGCAAGGGTATTTAATACACCATTAGGTGGCGTACTTACTGCTGAGTTCCAAAGTTGAACAGACGCAGTGTCAGGAGGAAGGGCGAAACCAACCGCAGATGCAGGAACAACGGAAGAAACAAAAAGTAAAACAACCAAAAGAGCCGCAATCAAACGATTCACAATAACTTTTCTCATTGCAATACACGGCCTTTCATGGTAATATATAGAAAAATCAGGAGGTGAAAAGAATGCTAAAAAATCTTTTAACTCTCCAGCGAGTAATTTTAGCCATTATCATACTTGGCGCGATAATAACAATTGGAACAATAAACCCCTACTATCTATGGGAAACAGCGCCAGCAATAATTATCCTTGTGGTAAAACTGCTCTTAATTGCAACTGTAATATATGCAACAGTTAAAATAAGACAAAAGAATCACTCCAAAAACAAGCCTTAATCGGGCTTGTTTTTCTTTTGGGTGCGGGGTCTGGACTCGAACCAGAATCGGCGGCTAACGAAACCGCAATGCTACCATTACACCACCCCGCCATAGAAGCCGCAAAAAGCGGCTTACTCATCAGGCTTATCATCCTTGTCAAAAGGATTAATACCGCGCAAGCCATAATAGAAAATAAACCAGCTTATTGCACAACCGCAAACAACATAGACGGAAACCAAAATAGGAACAATCACCTCAACAAAAAAATTAAACACGTTTCACACCATCCTTAGAAGCATTTAAAATAGGACAATCCGGGAGAATATTATAGAGTTGAGAGCCTACAATGGGCGTACCAGAAATAGAGCAAAAGCACAGCTTGTCCACCTGAACACAGAAAAGGCACTTGCCGCACTCCTTGATAGGCTTAAAATTACGGTTCATTTCCAATCATCACCCTTTTCAAAATCCTCTGAAACGATCTTAATATCACGAAATACCGTACTTTCATACTGCTTGCCGCAGTCTATCTTTTCATCATCCCGGAAGCCATAAAAGGGAACGCCATCATCGATTGGAATTATATCAGGCGATTTTTTAAGGCTGCGAGAGGATAGATAATATTTACCCAAAATCTTAGTATCCTGTTTGGTGATATACTTCGTGATGTAATTTACAGCACGTTCGTAATCACCATCCAGCGGAACGACCGTAGACCAGCCCAAAGACCAATCCGTCATGTTATAAACAGGACGCTGATTCTTATCAAGACGGGGCCTATTGCGCTTCATACTGCGTTCAATACAAACACCGCCGAGAGAACAAAGACCATGGAAATGGATTCCGGGCTTGTCTTCACCGGACTTGAGTTTATGGTACTCAGGCATCGCGACATATGTAAAGCCCTTGCGCTGCGTCATATTGGTTAGAAAACCACGAACTTTCGCATAAACCGCCGCCGAATCTGTTCGGTCAACCTTTTTGGGGTCTAACGTCCATGTGAACATAAATTGAAAACGATTGCATAGAGCAATGTCTCGCACCTTTGATTTAGCACGGCGTTTACTCTCCCGTATAGAACGTTCCTTATCGACAGGAACAAACCGCTCCTTCTCAACACCCATTTCACCGTCAAGAGGATTATACGGTGGTTCGTATTTATCACGCTGCATAGGCTTTTCCCAATCAGCAGTTGGAAAAATGTTAGAATTAGAAACCTGCAAAGTCACCTTTTCCAAATAGACCTTTACACGCGCATTTGTTTTGGTATCAGCAGAACCATAACCGCCATACAACACCCTAAATTCCTTGCGTTCCTGCTGAACTGTCTTTACGCCCAAATCCCACGGATTCGGAATTTGCCCTACAATTTCCTCCGGGAAGTTAGCCCATGAAGGCAATTCAAGAAGATTCAAAAGAACACATCCTTTGGGAGCGATGTCAATTTGTTGCTATATCAAGTAGGGGTCTCGCCCCGGCTTTCGCCGGGGCGAACCGCACCGTCAGAGCAAAGAAGCGTACTCGACAGACAAACCGGGCTTATCAGGAAAAAAGATCAATGCGGACGGAACCGACAGGCTGAACATATGTACAATGACCACAGGCCACCATAGCAACCACAGAACCGCCAAAATCCCTGAATACGCCTGTGAGTGGCTTACCACATACAGGACAGCGCAGAACAGCACGACGTTCAACAACCTTATAGGTCATCATGAACCGCCTTACTTCGCGGGAGTGAACACGTCCACGAAACCACGGCGGTTATATTCCATGTCATAGAAGCCGCCGACACGGATAGAAGCGTAGTCCTCGTTGAACAGAGAGATCAGATCGGAAGATTCTCCCTCGCCGTCACGCAACGGCATAGAGACGAACACTTTCACGCAGGAATACGCCTTACCGGACTGCTTGCCCGTACCGCTGAAATTGTACTTTCCGATAACCTTAACTTTCATAATCTTACCAACTTTCTTACCAAATTTTAGGGACAAGCCCTTTATAAATACAAATGATAATCTTCATTGCTTGTTTTCAGGAAAAAACGCTTGCACTATCAAGAAACTTATGGTATTATATTTCAGCATTACACATGGTGGTGGACTGTCCGTCTGTGTTTCGATAGAAACTGGCGGATGGAATGAAGCGCCAGAGGGTAAACTAAATTTATATTGGAGGAACACACAAAATGGCAAATTCTAGTATCGTATCTATGAAGTCCCTGCTGGAAGCGGGCGTTCACTTTGGTCACCAGACCCGTCGGTGGAACCCCAAGATGGCTCCTTATATTTATACCGAGCGCAACGGCATCTATATTGTTGACCTGCAGAAGACCGTCCGCAAGCTGGAAGAGGCGTACAACTTCGTGCGTGATCTCTCTGCCGACGGCAAGAGCCTTCTGTTCGTGGGTACCAAGAAGCAGGCACAGGACGCCATCCGCGAAGAGGCCCAGCGCTGCGGCCAGTACTATGTCAACGCTCGTTGGCTGGGCGGCATGATGACCAACTTCAAGACCATGCGCACCCGCGTGGACCGGCTGCATCAGCTGAAGACCATGCAGGAGGACGGCACTTTTGATATGCTGCCCAAGAAGGAAGTCATGAAGCATCTGGGCGAGATTGCCAAGCTCGAGAAGTATCTGGGCGGCGTGGAGAACATGAAGAGCCTCCCCGGCGCACTGTTCATTGTGGATACCCGCAAGGAGCGCAACGCGATTGCCGAGGCTCACAAGCTGGGCATTCCCGTGGTGGCTATCGCCGATACGAACTGCGACCCCGATGAGATCGATTACGTCATCCCCGGCAACGACGATGCCATCCGCGCGATCAAGCTGATCTCTTCCATCATGGCCAACGCTATGCTGGAAGGCAAGCAGGGCGAGCAGATGGAAGAGGCCGCTGAGGCTCCCGCGTCTGCCGAATAAAAGACGTCTCCGGGGCGTGCGCCCCGTCAAATCATCTAATTGGAGGAATATCAAAAAATGGCTATTACAGCTGCTGATGTTAAGAACCTGCGCGAAATGACCGGCGTGGGTATGATGGACTGCAAAAAGGCCTTGGCTGCCACTGACGGCGATATTGATAAGGCCGTTGAATGGCTGCGCGAGAAGGGCATGGCTGCTTCTGCGAAGAAGGCCGGTCGCGTTGCCGCCGAGGGCATGGCTCTGGCCACTGTGATCGACGGTGTGGGCGTTGTGGTCGAGGTCAATGCCGAGACGGACTTCGTTGGAAAGAACGAGAAGTTCGTGGACTTCGTTAACGGCGTGGCCGCCACCGTGGCAAAGCAGAACCCCGCTGATCTGGATGCGCTGATGGAGTGCAAGTATGAAGGCACTGAGCTGAGCGTCACCCAGCAGCAGCAGGAGATGGTGCTGGTGATCGGCGAGAACATCAAGGTTCGCCGCTTTGCCCGCTTTGCCGAGGGCGTCTCGGTTCCCTATGTCCACGCCGGTGGCAAGATCGGTGTGCTGGTGAACTTCAAGACGGATCTGCCCGCTGAGAAGATCGAGGCTGTGGGCAAGGACGTAGCGATGCAGATCGCTGCTCTGAACCCCCGTTTCTGGGACAAGTCTCAGGTTTCCGAGGACATTCTGGACGAAGAGAAGAAGATTCTGGTCGCACAGATGGCCAATGATCCCAAGATGGCTTCCAAGCCCGATGCCGTGAAGGAGAAGATTGCCTCCGGCAAGCTGAATAAATTCTATGAGGAAAACTGCCTGCTGCAGCAGGAGTTCGTCAAGGACACCAGCATGAGCGTTGAGCAGTATATTGCTTCTTCTGCCAAGACTGCGGGCGGTTCTATTGAGTTTGCTTCCGCCGTTCGCTTTGAAAAGGGCGAGGGCATTGAAAAGAAGCAGGAGAACTTTGCCGACGAGATTGCGTCCATGGTGAAGGGCTAAGCGCTTGCTTGGCTTTCCAAGAAAATCGAACCCGAAGGCTTCGTCAGGCAGCCTGATTACCACATAATTAAGAGCGAGTTTTGGAAAATTCCAAAACTCGCTCTTTTTATTTTACTGTGTCTTCTACAAAACTGATTTTTGGATATGTGCCGTTGCCAGGATGACCTGATCGGTAGGCTTCGACGGCGAGTCATCCGGTTGCCGAATCAAGGGGATTTGACGCGCCAAAGACTGTAAAATTTTTGGTCTTCCTTTTTACACCCGTAGATCGCTCACCCTTTTTTCCGGAAGGCATAGACTGGACTGAAAGAGCCTTTCTTTCACAGCTACTTAAATAGGAGGTATCGTAATGCCTGACAAGATCATGCCCGGACCGGTGGATGACCCCCGCGGCATCCGCGAGGCGGTTTGTATTCACACCAAAAAAATCTACGACTCGTGCAGAGATAAAGATTGTGTAGAGGATCTGCGTTTTTATCCAAGACTTAAGTACGTAGATACCATTAACCATGCGCTGTCCGTGAAGGGTGGCAGTGCAGAGCTGCTCCACGTGTATGTGGATGTGGAGCCGGTGACATTTAACCGGGGTTTCTATACCGTCGATATGCGCTTTTTCTATCAGGTGACGCTGCAGGCGTACCTGAACAATCCCCGCCCGGTGACGGTGGAGGGCCTGTGCGTGTTTGACAAGCGCGTCCTGCTGTTCGGCAGCGAGGGCAACGCCAAAATCTTCTCCTCTGAGTTCCGCGAGGGCGGGCCGGACGCCCAGAATATGCGCCGAAACAATCTGCCCACCGCTGTGGTGGAGGCTGTCGATCCCATTGTGCTGGATGCGAAGTTGGTGGAAGCCTGCGGCTGCCGCACCTGTGACTGCGATCTGTGCGAGGTGCCGTCCTTTGTCAGCAGTTTCTTCGACGGTGAACTGTCCAGCGGGGACGATATGCGGCGTGTGTACGTGACTCTGGGCCAGTTCTCCATCGTGCGTCTGGAGCGGGATTCTCAGTTGCTGATTCCTGTGTACGACTACTGCATGCCGGAAAAAGAATGCACCAGCGGGAGTCCTGGGGAAACCCCCAGTGAGGATCCCTGCGGCCTGTTCCGCAAGATCTGCTTCCCTGTGGGAGAGTTTTTCCCGCCCAGCACAGTTTGCCATCCTGAAACCTACGAGGAGACAAGAAATTATTGCAAATGCTGTCAATAAAAGCGCGAAACGCCCGGTATCTTCGGATACCGGGCGCTTTTTCTTCCTGTATTTTCCCGGAATAAAATAGGACGGGCCTTCATATGGTGGGGTATCGAACGGGAGGGACGTGGATGATGCAACAGGATGAGATTGCCAGATATCGTCAGGCGGCGGCGTTTTTGCCGGTGCGGCTGAGAAGACTGGCTGAGATGCTGCCGGAGGCGGATCAAGCCGTGGCGGAGGAGTTCCGCCTTCGGACAGGGCGTCCCATAACGGTGCTGCTGCCGGGAGGAGAGACTTGTCTCTGGCAGTCTGAGCCTGCGGTGGAACCGGAGGAATTGGAGACACTGTGCGATTTGGGAACGGAGTTTTCCCGCTATGCTGCGGCCGAGACGCTGCGGGAGGGATTTTTACCCGTAAAGGGCGGCTTTCGCATTGGATTTTGTGGGTCCGCCGTTATGAAGGGCGGCGTCTGTACGAATTTGACGGACTTGTCCTCCGCCGACCTGCGGATTGCCCGGGAAAAACGGGGAATCGCGGTGGATCTGGCGGAGAGGTTGCTTTCCAAAGGTGAGTTTGACAGCACGCTGCTGCTGTCTCCGCCGGGTGGCGGAAAGACCACTCTGCTGAGAGATTTGATTCGCTGCGTCTCCCAGAAGGGATTTCGTGTGGGACTGGCAGACGAGCGGGGAGAGGTGGCGGTGTGTTACCGTGGAAAGCCTCAAATGGATGTGGGGCCATGCACCGATGTACTGGACGGCTGTCCCAAAGCCGTGGCAATTCCCATGCTGCTGCGCACCATGAATCCCCAGATCGTGGCGGCTGATGAAATCACGGCGGAGGAGGACATCCGGGCCATGACCATGGCAGCGGGCTGCGGTGTGAAACTGCTGGCCACTATTCACGCCGCCAACGTTGCTGAGCTGCGGAAAAAGCCGCTGTATGCCCAGCTTTTGGAGACAAAGGTTTTCAACCGGGCGGTGTGCATCCGTCGGACGGACGCGGGCCGGGCGTACGGATTGGAGGAGCTGCAGTGAAAGCGCTGGGAAGCCTTTTAATTCTGGCAGGCTTTGGAGCGGCGTGGGCTGGGGAGCTGAGTCGCTGGCGGTGTGAAACGGAAACGCTCGTTCAACTGATTGCCGTGCTGGAGGCGTTGTCCGACCGCATCCGCCTGACCCGAATGCCGCTGCCCCGGCTGCTGCGGGAGCTGAGTCGGGGCAGGTCCAATCCGGTTGGCCCGTGGCTGACGGAGGTAGCGGAGGCGCTGGAACGGGGAGAACTCCTCCGCTCCGCGTGGGATGCGGCCTGCCGCCGTCTCCCAGTGGAAGACGGCGTCAAAAGAACGGTTGGAGATTTGGGGTACAAGCTGTCCGGAGACGAGACGGAAATCTGTAAAGGTATTGACCTTGTAACAAACTGGCTCAGAGAGAATTTAAAGGAACGACGCCGGGAAAAACGGAATTGGACAAGGCAGGCCACGGCGGTATGCTTCTCCGGCGCGGCGCTTCTGATTATTCTCCTGCTGTGAAGGACATACGAAAGGAATAGATACCATGGATGTTGATTTGATCTTTCGGATCGCTGCCATTGGAATTTTGGTGGCGGTATTGAACCAGCTGCTGGTGCGCTCCGGCCGGGAGGAGCAGGCCATGATGACGACGTTGGCGGGGTTGGTGGTAGTGCTGATGATGATGGTGCGGCAAATCAGCGACCTATTCCAGCTCATTAAGACATTGTTTGGTTTCTAATGGAACAGGTCATGCAGATCACGCTTGCTTGCGTGGTGGCGGCGCTGCTGGCGGTAGTGGTGCGGAAGGGTGCGCCGGAGGCGGCGCTGCTGCTGGGGCTGGCCGCCGCCGTGGCGGCGCTGCTGGCTCTGACGGGAAGCCTGCGGGAGCTGATGAATTTTTTCACGGAGCTGACCGCCCGGGCCGGGGTTGCCAACGAGATTTTTCTGCCGTTGTATAAGACTGTGGGCATAGCGCTGGTGGTGAAGATCGGGACAGGACTTTGCAAGGATGCCGGAGCGGCAGCGCTGGCTTCCGCCGTGGAGATTGCGGGAGCAGTGTGTGCGCTGCTGGCGGCGCTGCCGCTGCTGGAAAAGGCGCTGGATGTTCTGCTGGAGTTGATGGGATGAAAAACTGGCTGCTTGCACTGGTGTTGGCGCTGATCCTGATTGCGCCGATTTCCGCCGCGGAGGTGTCGGACGAGCTGTGGGATGCTCTGCCGAAAGGGACGGAAGACATTTTAAAAAATACGGACCTAAATGCAACAGACCCGCTGGGCGGCGGCGTCTCCCAGATTTTGCAAAGTTTGATGGGACAGGCCAAATCCGTTCTGTGCCAGCGGTTGCGGGGCGCGGTCAGCATCCTGCTGGTGGTGCTGCTGTGCGGCGCGGTAGACGGGTTTTCCCAGACCGCAGGGGGAGCCGGCCCAAAACTGGTGCCGGCGGCGGGAGCACTGTCGGTGACACTGCTGGCGGCGGGAAGTCTGGAGAGCCTGATCGGCATGGGCGGCAGTGTGATCGAGAGTCTGAACGATTTTTCACGGGTGCTGCTGCCGGTGCTGGCGGCGGCAACGGCGGTCAGCGGCTCCGTCACCACCGCCACGGTGCAGCAGGTGATCGCGGTGTTGTTCACCGGATTATTGCTCAAGCTGATCGAAGGACTGCTTATGCCGCTGGTCTACCTTTACATCGGGACGCTGACCGCCGCCGCGTGTCTTTCCGGCGGGCGGCTGGGAAATCTGGCGGAGGCGCTGCGCAAGTGCATCACTTGGGTGCTGTGCGGATCGCTGACCGCCTTCACGCTGTATCTTTCTGTATCCCACATCATCACCGGCGCGGCAGACGCCATGGCGGTCAAAATGGCAAAGGCCGCTGTGGCGGGTGTGGTTCCCGTGGTGGGCGGTATCATCGCGGAGGCGGCGGACACCGTGCTGGCCGGAGCGGGAATTCTGAAAAACACCATCGGCGTTTTCGGCACGCTGGCGGTTCTGGCCGCCTGCGCGTGGCCGTTTTTACATTTGGGAATTCAATATCTTCTGTACAAGCTGGTGGGCTTTTTGACGGGTGTGGTTGGCTCGCCGGAGCTGTGCAAACTGATCGACGGCCTTGGCAGCGCCTTTGGGTTGGTGCTGGGGATGACGGGGGCCAGCGCCCTTTTGCTGCTGATCTCCATCCTCTCGTCCGTTTCGGCGGTGACGTGAAAGGAGAGACGCGTAAATGATCGAGGCGGTGCGAAGCTGGCTTACCGCCGTTGCGGCGGCGGCCTTTCTGGTGTCCCTGTCTCAAAGTCTGATCCCAGAGGGCACGGTGCGCAAGATTGCAAGTTTTACCGGAGGGCTGATTCTCTTACTGGTCATGGTCAAGCCCCTGCTGGGCGCGGATTTTGAACGGCTGGACCTCCGCTATGAGGACTATGCCGCGGATATCCAGAAGCGGCAGGTAGAATTGCAGTCCGAGAGCGACCAAACGCTTGGAGAACTCATAGCGGAGAAAACGGAAGCATATATTTTGGACAAAGCGGCGGTTCTGGGGGTGACGTGTACCGTCCGTGTTCTGGTGGAGCCGGGAGAGGACGGGACGCCCGTCCCGGTGAGCGCAGAGCTGACGGGGCAGAAATCAGAGGCGCTGGCGGACTACATGGAACAGGAACTGGGAATTCCCAAGGAGAGGCAGGTTTATCATGAAACTGGCTGAGACGTTAAAAAAACACTGGAATCGCTGGAAATACGCGGTTTTGGTGGTGGCTGCGGGTGTGGCGTTGCTCCTGCTGCCCTCCGGAGTGGGGACGAGCCACGATGCCGCCGCAGTTCCGAAGGAGAATGTTCAGGACACGGTCCAGGAGACGGAGACGAGGATGGAGACGATTTTGACGAAAATCGACGGTGTTGGGGAACTGCACCTGATGCTCACGGCCGACACAGGGACTTCGCGTCGTCTGGCTGAAAATACGGAGCTAAGTTACAGCGGAGATACCGCTGCCCCAAACGATTATCAACGCAAAAGCGAAACGGTACTCTCCGGCGGCAGCGGGACGGAGGAGCCGGTGGTAACAGAAACTCGCTGCCCCACATGGCGGGGAGCGCTGGTCGTGTGTCAGGGCGGAGGCGATGCGCAGGTGCGTTTGGCGGTGACGTCGGCGGTGGCCGCGTTGACAGGCCTGGGCGCAGATCGGATCACGGTGGTAAAATGTCAGTGATATTTTGGAGGAGGAAGCAGGAAATGAGAGGAAATTGGAAACGTTATACAGTGGTTGTGACCATGCTGGTACTGGTGTGTGCGGCGGCAGCGCTGAATTGGCAGGCAACGCAAAATGCCGCGCCCGCAGGTGGTGATGCGGCGTCTTCAGCGTCTCAGGCGGGTGGAAAAATATTGGGCGAGGCCGCTCTTGTCTCCGGAGAAGAGGGCGACGTCGGCGCAGCCGGTTCCGCCGCGCCGATGGACGAGACGGGGGTCTATACCGGTTCGGATTACTTTGCATCTGCCCGTCTGACCCGCCAGCAGGCAAGAGATACCGCCGTGGCGCTGCTTCAGCAGGCTGCCGATGAGGACGGCGCGGCCCAGAGCGCGCTGGATAACGCAGCGCAGGGAATCCAAGCCATGGCCCAGTATACCATGGCGGAGGCGCAGATCGAAAATCTGGTTGCCGCCAAAGGCTATGCCGACTGCGTGGCTTTCATGGGCGAGGACAGCCTCAGCGTGGTGGTGTCCACCGCCAACGGTGAACTCAGCAGCGAGGATGTGGCGAAAATTACCGACATTGCCATAACCGAGACGGGTTATCCCGTCGGGAATATCAAGATCATGGCGGCAAATTAAATGTTGTAATTTTCAGCGAACCATGGTAAACTAATAGGCACGAAAGAAGGAGTCCGCCAAGGGCCGGACGACAAGAAGGAGCGTGGATGCCATGGGCGAGAGCCGGGAATACATGACTCTGCCGGAGGAAAACGGCAGTATCAATATCGCTGAGGAAGTCATTGCCGCCATCGCGGTGGGCGCGGTGCGGGACGTGGACGGTGTGTCCGGAATGATGAGCGGCATGGGCGGCAGCGTGACCGACCTGATGAACAAGAAAAATGCCCAGAAGGGGACTCGCGGCGTGAAGATCGACATGACCGGCGCGGCCCTGACGTTGGACGTATACCTGACAGTAGCATACGGTCACCCCATTCCTGAGGTGGCGGAAAACGCACAGAAGGCTGTTGCCTCGTCGGTGGAGGCTATGACCGGCTGCCCCGTGGGTACGGTGAACATTCATGTGGACGGCGTGACGCTGGCCTGAGAAAGATAGAGGACGAAACGGTATATGGTACGGAACGTTGCACGAGAGATTGCCATTCACCTTGCCTATGAACTGAGCTTTACGGATCAGACGGTGAAGGAATTGCTGGACCAGAGGCTGACGACGGAGAGTTTCGCGTCTCTGGCAGGCGAGGATGCGATTTACACCGAGACTCCTAACGAGAAGCAGGCAGCTTATATCCGCCGGCTTGTCACCGGCGTGGAAGAACACGCCGCCGAACTGGACGGTTATATTTCCAAATACGCGGTGGGCTGGGACTTTGCCCGGATTCCGCTGGTGGCCTCCGCTATCATGCGGGTGTGCATGTATGAGATTCTGTACATGCCGGATATTCCCACCGGCGCGGCCATTAACGAGGCCGTGGAGATTGCCAAGAAGTATGAAACGCCGGAGACGGTGAAATTTATGAACGGGATTCTGGGCAGCTTTGCCCGTCAAGAATGCCCGCAGGAATGAACTCAGGACGGGGCGGGCTACTTGCCCGCCCTGTTTTTCTACGTTGATACAGGAAAGGACGGCACGGGTCATGGACCAACCGATCTATCAAGTTTCGCAGGTAAATGAATATGTCAAGGCTCTGCTGGACGGGGAGTCGCTTTTACAGGACCTGTTGGTTCGGGGAGAGCTTTCCAACTACAAGGTCTATCCCTCCGGGCACCACTATTTCACCCTGAAGGACCGGGAGGGTGCACTGCGGTGCGTCATGTTCCGGTCGCAGGTGCAGCGGCTGCGGTTTAAACCCGAAAACGGCATGAAGGTTATCGCCCGGGGCCGCGTCTCCGTCTTCCCCCGGGACGGGGCCTATCAGCTCTATTGCTCCGGACTGTCGCCAGACGGTGTGGGTGATCTTGCGGTAGCGTTTGAGCAGTTGAAAGTGAAGCTCTTTGAAGAGGGGTTGTTCGACGAGAACCACAAAAAACCCCTGCCCCGCTACCCTCGGACGATTGCAATTGTCACCTCCTCTGCCGGAGCCGCGGTTCACGACATGATCCGTATCCTTCGCAGGCGGTATCCCGCCGCTAAGGTGGCGCTGCTTCCCGTGCGGGTTCAGGGGGCGGAGGCTCCCGCGGAGATTGCGGGAGCTATCCGGTATGCAAACCGGTATCGGGTGGGAGACTTGATTATCACGGGCCGGGGCGGCGGGTCCATGGAAGACCTCTGGGCCTTCAACGACGAGCGGGTGGCCCGCGCCATCTACGAATCCGATCTGCCGGTGATTTCCGCCGTGGGCCACGAACCGGATGTGACCATTGCGGATTTTGTAGCGGATGCACGGGCGTCCACTCCCTCCAATGCGGCGGAGATCGCCGTGCCGGATCAGATGGAACTGCTGCGATGGCTGCGGGGTGCGGGCGAACGCATCGCGCAGGCAGAGGAAAGCAAGCTGCGCCTGTGCCGCCGCCAGCTGGAAACCATCGCGGACAAGCGGGTGATGAAGGACCAGTTGGCCTATGTGCAGGATCGACGGATGCTGCTGACCCATTTGCATCAGCGGCTGGGGGATCTCTCCAGTCGGAGTATGGGCGCGAAACGGCAGACGTATTTGGCCCTTGCCGCGTCGCTGGATGCCATGAGCCCCCTGAAGGTTCTCAGCCGGGGTTATGCTGTGGCTCGGAACGATGGGGGCATTATCAAAAGCTATCGGGACGCCCCCACCGGGAGCCGCATAGAGGTGGCTCTGGGGGAGGGGACGCTGGATTGCACTGTTGAGAAAGGAAGACCGTGATGGCTGGAAAGAAAAAAGAAACCCAGACGTTTGAACAGCAGATTCAGCGTTTGGAAGAGATTGTGGCCCAGATGGAAAAAGGAGACGCGGAGTTGGCGGATTCTCTGGCGCTGTTTCAGGAGGGCACCGCGCTGATCGCGTCCTGCGGCAAGCTGCTGGACGAGGCGGAGCAAACCGTAGTGCAGCTGATGAAGGGCGCGGACGGCGCGCCGGTAGAGCTGCCTTTTGACACGGAGGAGGAGTCCGATGGATAAGGCGGTGTTTGACGCACGGTATAGCGAGTACCGTGAGGCGGTGGAATCGTTTTTAGACGGGCTGTTCACAGACAAACCCCACTGGACCGATCTCTATGACGCCATGCGATACAGCCTTCTGGCTGGGGGAAAACGCATCCGACCGGTGCTCACGCTGGAATTCGCCCGCCTTTCCGGAATGGATTGGCATAAGGCCCTGCCGGTGGCCTGCGCGCTGGAACTGGTCCACACCTATTCGCTCATTCACGACGACCTGCCCTGCATGGACAACGACGATCTGCGCCGGGGAAAACCTACAAACCACAAGGTTTATGGCGAGACGTTGGCAGTGCTGGCGGGAGACGCGCTCCAGCCGGAGGCGTTCCGCCTGATTTTGACTGCGCCCGATCTCGACGCGTCCCGGCGGGCTGACTGTGCATTGATTCTGGCGAAAGCTGCCGGGGCAGACGGTATGGTGGCTGGACAGGTGCTGGACACCCTTCACGAGCCTCGCACCCACAAGGAACTGCTGGAGGTCCACCGGCTGAAGACCGGAGCCATGATTCGAGGCGCTGCACTTTTGGGCTGTGCCGCCGCGGGAGCGGGAGAGGATCTGCGCACCGCCGCGGCCGACTATGCGCAGCAAGTGGGCGTTGCCTTCCAGATTCGGGACGACATGCTGGATGTTGTGGGCGATGAGTCTGCGTTTGGAAAGCCCATTGGCTCCGACAGGGCAGACGGGAAGACAACCTATGTGGATGTGCTGGGGCTGGAGGGATGCGACCATGCCGTTCGGATGTGCACTGCCGCGGCAAAGGCGGCTCTGGCGCGGGCGCGGGAGCATGAATTTTTGGACTTTTTGGCGGATTCACTGGCAGAGCGAAAGAGTTGAGCAAAAAAATATTCTGATCTGATCAATTGAAAATTAACACTTTGTATATACAATAATTGTTGTATAATTATTGAGATCGTGTTATACTGAAGAATACTAAGCAGCGGCGCAGTATCCTAGTCAGGACTGCCGTTTCTCAGGGAGGGCCTAAAAATCCTCTAAAGGGCATATCGATGAAACCCGTGGTGCTTGCTTGAAACGCCCAGTTTTGGGTGGGTGCTGGGGGGAAGCGTGATTTCGCGCTTGCGGACTCAGGGCGATGAGCAATGGCATGGTCAACCCGACCCTGTTTCCGTGGAGACCTGTTCTTGTGCGTGGACGTAATCCCATGGGGTATCCGGCCTGCGTACGAAACAGATTAGGAACCTGCAATGCGGTACATCGGGCGTTTTCGCCCGTAATGCTGTGTGCAGATGTAGCCTGCCTTGCGTGGGCGCGGTGAATGGAGGATCAACGCGGACTCCGCTCTGGCCAGAGTGGAACCGCCATCGCCTCCTGAAACCCCGTCTGCAAAAGAGGCTAAAGAGACGGACAGACTGAGGTGGAAATCACCTAGGCTGTCGCAAGGGCAGAAAAGGGATTACAGTGCGGACTAAGTGGCAGTCGGGTCGCGCGGACGGCAACGCCGCGACGCAGCGCCGAACGGGGAACCGCCTCTATCGGCAACGAGAGGTGCGCTGCTGGGAAATCCAACCCGAACCTAAGCCGTAAGATTAACCTTTTTTGCCGCCGCTGACTTAGTAAAAAAATTTTTGAAACCGCCGATATGTGGCGGAATTTTTGCCGCGCCCGAGGAGGCCACGGTTTGAGTAAGGAAAAAGGAAAAAAGAAAAACGACGGGGACGCACCGCAATACCGCTGGATTCTGCGGATATTTTTGATCGCCGTGGCGCTGTCCGCCGCGCTGAGTCTCGCTTCTGAAAGCGCGCTCACCGGGGCGGGGATCGCGGCGGCACTGTTGGTTTTGGCCGGGTTTATCTGCCTTGGTATTCTGTTTGACATCATCGGCGTTGCCGTTACCGCCGCAGACGAGCGGCCCTTTCACTCCATGGCGGCCCATAAGGAGCCGGGTGCGTCAGAGGCAATCAGCCTTTTGCGCAATGCCAGCCATGTCAGCAGCTTTTGCAACGACGTGGTGGGTGATATCTGCGGTATTGTCTCCGGAACCACTGCTGCCGTTATTGTGGTTCAGCTTCAGCAAATGCTGACTGTACACACGGTTCTTTTGAGCGTGGGAGTCACGGCGCTGATCTCCGGCCTGACCATTGGCGGAAAGGCGCTGGGCAAGACGCTTGCCATCAACAAAAGTACCCGCGTGGTTTTCCTCGCGGGCCGATTTTTACACATATTTCACCGCTTTTCCAAGTAAAGCGGGTGAGGGAGAAACTCCATGATTCTTGAGAAAATAAATTCTCCGGCGGACGTGAAAGCACTGAGCCGCCGGGATTTGGATACGCTCTGCGGGGAACTGCGGAGCTTTTTGATCGACAGCGTTTCAAAAACCGGCGGACACTTAGCCTCCAATCTGGGAGTAGTAGAACTGACGGTGGCCATCCACCGCGTGTTTGACACTGCGGACGACCGGCTGGTGTTCGACGTGGGACACCAGTGCTATGTTCACAAAGCGCTTACCGGGCGGCGGGAACTGTTTGGCACCCTGCGGCAGTTCGGCGGTCTTTCCGGGTTTCCGAAGCCCTATGAGAGTGAGCACGACTCGTTTATCGCGGGCCATGCCTCCAACTCTGTCTCTGTGGCGCTGGGAATGGCTCGGGCAAGAACGCTGGAGAAAAAGGATTACAGTGTACTGGCCCTGATCGGGGACGGGGCGCTGACCGGCGGACTCGCCTATGAGGGGCTGAACAACGCCGGAGCCTCCAAGGAGCCGCTGATCGTGATTTTGAATGACAACGGCATGTCCATCAACCCCAACGTGGGGGCGGTGAGCCGCCATCTGGGGAAGATTCGCAGCAAGCCCGCCTACTACCATTTCAAAAAGTGGTATCGTGGACTGTTTGGCGCTACGCCGATGCAAAATAAACTGTATCGCTTCAATCATCGGCTGAAATCCTCGCTGAAAAAGGCACTGTGGCCGGGAAGTACCCTGTTTGAAGACATGGGATTTACGTATCTCGGCCCGATTGACGGGCACGATTTGGACAGGCTGTGCAACATGCTGCAATGGGCGAAGGAGCTGCGCTGCCCGGTGGTGGTTCACGTTCACACCATGAAGGGCAAGGGATATGCTCCCGCAGAACGGGACCCGGGAAAGTTCCACGGCGTTGGGCCGTTTGATGTGGAGACTGGACTTTTGAAATCCTCCGGGGAGGAGAGCTTCTCCTCCGTCTTTGGAAAAACGCTGAGTACCTGTGCCGCAGAAGACCCCCGTGTGTGTGCCATTACCGCAGCCATGGCAGATGGAACAGGTCTTGGACCGTTCCAAAAGGAGTTTCCAAAACGTTTTTTTGACGTTGCCATCGCAGAGGGTCACGGCGCGGCTATGGCCGCCGGACTTTCCGCTCAGGGCATGATCCCAGTGTTCGCGGTGTACTCCTCCTTTTTGCAGCGGAGTTATGACATGCTGATCCACGACGTGGCGCTTCAGCAGCTCCATGTGGTGCTGGCAGTCGACCGGGCGGGCCTTGTGGGCAACGACGGCGAAACGCACCACGGCTCGTTTGACGCACTCTTTCTGCCCACCATTCCTGGAATGACGGTGTATTGTCCCGCCAGCTTTGCAGAGCTGCGGCGGATGCTGCGGGAAGCGGTCTTTCAGTGCAGCGGCCCGGTAGCCGTCCGGTATCCTCGGGGTGGCGAAGGCCATTACAAAAACGATAGTGGCCCGGATGTTGCCGTGCGGCTGCGGACGGGGGAGGATGTAACCATCCTGACCTATGGCGTACTGGTAAATCAGGCGTTGGACGCGGCAGAGGCGCTGGAAAAGCAAGGCGTGCGCGCAGGTGTTGTTAAGCTGAACCGCATTGCGCCCCTCTGCTATGAGGATCTGGCTCCGGTGCTGTCCGGCTGCCGGTGTATGGCGGCGGTGGAGGACTGCTGCGGCGCTGGATGCGTTGGGCAGCGGGTAGGCGGTATTTTGGCCGCCCGGGGCGACGCGCCGAAACGGATCATTTTTAAAAATCTGGGCGGTAACTTTATTCCTGCGGGATCTGTGACGGAACTGGAACACAGTCTGGGATTGGACGCCGAAGGAATTGTCAAAACCATTTTGGAGGGAATCCAGTGAGGAGACCGCGCTTTTTTGTGTAAAAGAGCGCAGGGAGGATAACCATGAGTGATAAGAAACGGCTGGACGTGCTGTTGGTGGAGCGCGGATTACAGGAGAGCAGACAAAAGGCGCAGGCCACCATCATGAGCGGTTTGGTGTTTGTAAAAGGCCAGCGGGCGGACAAGCCCGGGACCGCTTATCCTGCCGACGCGGAAATCGAGGTGCGGGGAAATGCACTGGCCTATGTGAGCCGGGGTGGACTAAAGCTGGAAAAGGCCATGGAGACCTTTCCCATCGACCTGCAAGGAACAATCTGCGGCGATATTGGCGCGTCCACCGGCGGATTTACCGACTGTATGCTTCAAAACGGTGCGGTAAAGGTTTACGCCGTGGATGTGGGGTACGGACAGCTGGCTTGGAAGCTGCGGTCAGATGAACGGGTAATGTGTCTGGAGCGAACCAACGCCCGGTATCTTACCCATGAGCAGGTGCCGGATGAGCTGGATTTTGCCAGCGTGGATGTGAGCTTTATCTCTTTGAAGCTGATTCTGCCGGCCCTGCGGGGACTTTTGAAGCCAACCGGCCATGTAGTTTGCCTTGTGAAGCCGCAGTTTGAGGCGGGGAGGGAAAAGGTCGGAAAAAAAGGCGTGGTCCGGGATCCTGCGGTTCATCGGGAAGTGCTGGAGCACTTTTTAGATCATGCAAAGGAATCAGACTTTACAGTTCTTGGCCTGACGTATTCTCCCATTCGCGGCCCTGAAGGAAACATCGAATATCTTGGCTTTTTGCAGTGCGGTGCGTCAGAAGGAGATGCGACGTTTGACCTGCAAACTCTGGTAGACGAGTCTCATGCGGTTTTACCGGAGCGAGGAGGTGTGGAAGCATGAAAGATGGAAAAAAGATCATTCTTTGTCCCAATCCCAGCCGGGACCGGGACATGAGTGCCACAAAAGCCGCCCAATCCATTTTGCGCAAAAGCGGTTTTCGGACGGTGGTGTGCTCCCCATTCCGCGATCAACGGGAGGGGACTTTCGGCGATCTGGATGTGCGCCCGCTGACACAGGAACTGCGCTCTGCGGATCTGATGATTACCTTTGGCGGCGACGGCACGATTTTGCATCTGGCAAAACTGGCGGCGCTGAACAAGGTTCCGGTTCTGGGTGTTAACACCGGCAGTCTCGGTTTTATCGCTGAGTTAGAGCTTGGGGAGCTGGAGATGCTGCGGCGGTTGGAAACTTGGGACTTTGACATGGAGAACCGGATGATGCTGGACGTGTCCGTTCTGAGGGACGGTCGATCCGTCTATACGAATCTGGGGCTGAACGACGCGGTTATCCGCGAAGGCCCCATCTCACATGTAATTCACCTGCGCATCGAGTCCGACGGCCATCATCTGGCCGACATTGCAGGCGACGGCGTTATTATCGCAACTCCCACCGGGTCCACGGCGTACTCGCTCTCTGCCGGAGGCCCCGTGGTGGAGCCGGACGCGGAGGCCATGGTGGTCTGCCCAATCTGTACGCATAATATGCGTTTTTCGTCGTATGTTCTTTCGCCGAGACATACGCTGTCCATTCGCATGGAGCGAAACGGACGCAAACCGGTGTATCTGTTCGTGGACGAGAGCCGGGGCTTCTCCCTTCACGCCGAGGATGAGGTGCAGGTTCGTCGGTCCAAATATTGCTTGAAACTAGTGCGGTTGACAGAAAAAAGTTTTTGCGAAATTTTTGCGAAAAAAATGCTGCCGGGAGGACAGGAAGATGAAAAATGAACGGCAAATGCTGATCTTGGAGATCATTGGACAGGAGAATATCGAGACGCAGGAACAGCTGTTGACCCGCTTGCAGGAACGGGGGGTTTCCAGCACACAGGCCACCATTTCCCGGGACATCAAGCAGATGCACCTGATCAAGGAGCCGGTGGGACATGGCGTGTATAAATATTCTGTCTCTGGAAACCGGACGCGGCTGAACTTCGCGGAGAAGCTGCGGACGATCTTCCGGGAGAGCATCACCAGCATCGACAGCGCGCAGAACATCGTGGTGGTAAAAACGATGCCGGGACTTGCCAGCGCCGCTTGCGCTGCGCTGGACGATATGGACCTGAGCTATATGATGGGAAGCCTTGCAGGAGACGACACGGCGTTTTTGGTGATGAAGGACACCCCTTCTGCCGATACCTTCTGCGAGGAAATTCAGGAAATGATTAATATGTAAAGGGGATTCGCTTTGCAGAGATAAGCGGGCGCTTTGGCGGACGTAATGCCTGAGAGACGCTGCTTTCCAATTAACGACAAAAAGAGAAAAGGGGATCGGGGTCATGCTGGAACTGCTGCACATTGAGAATATTGCGGTGATCGAGCAGGCGGATATTCAGTTCCGTCCGGGCTTCAACGCCCTGACCGGCGAAACTGGCGCGGGCAAGTCCATCGTAATCGATGCTATGGGCGCGGTGCTGGGGGGTAGGACCTCTCGGGATTTGATCCGCACCGGCAGCAAAAAAGCGGTGGTCAGCGCGGAGTTTTCCGGTGTGTCCAGTGATCTTCCGGGCCTTGCGGAATGCGGTGCAGAGCCGGATGAGGACGGGCTTTTGATGATCCAGCGCGAGATCGACGGAGACGGAAAGAATTTCTGCCGCATCAACGGTCGGCCTGTCACGGTGTCCCAGCTGAGGGCACTGGGGGCAAACCTTCTGAACATCCACGGTCAACACGACGGTCAGCAGCTTTTGGACGAGGAACAGCACGGCGCATATCTGGACCGTTTTGGTCGGCTGGAAAGCGCCCTGAACGAGTACCGGGGCGTTTATGATGCCATGGCGGAACTGCGCCGGAGCATGGACGCTCTGCGGATGGACGAGGCGGAAAAAGCCCGGAAGGTGGACAGCCTCCATTTTCAGATTGACGAGTTGGAGCGAGCTGAGTTGCGTTCCGGCGAGGACGAGGAGTTGCAGGAGCGACGGGATCTTTTGCGGAATGGGGAAAAGTACCTGTCGGCGGTCAGCGGGGCGGATCATTGCCTCAACGGGGATGACGAGACTGGTGGAGCCGTGGCCCTGCTTCAGGAGGCGGAAAACGCCTTGACCCATGTGAAAGGACACAACGGGCGGCTGGAAGAGATTTGGAATCGGCTGGAACAGCTGCGCTGTGAAGCGTATGACCTTGCGGAGACAGTGCGGGATCTTGTGGGGGAGTTTGACTTCTCACCGGAGGAGCTGGATCAGGTGGAAAGCCGGTCCGACCAGCTGTACCGCCTCAAGAAAAAGTACGGCGCCACGGTTGAGGAGATGCTGGAGTATCTGAATCGCAGCCGCCGGGAGCTGGACGAGATCGAGACAGCCGACGATACGCTGGTCCGGTTAGAGGGCCAACTGGTCAAGGCGCAAAAAGCGGTGAGCGCCGCAGGCGCAGCGCTGACAAAGGCCCGGAAAGCTGCTGCCTCAGAGTTGGAGCAGCGGATTCTGAAGGAGCTGAAGGATCTGGATATGAATCGGGTCCGTTTTTCCATCGAATTTATGCCCAAGGAACCGGTGCCGGACGGATGCGACGCCATTCGGTTTCTGATGTCTGCAAACGCCGGCGAGGATTTGAAGCCCATTGCCCGAATTGCCTCTGGCGGCGAACTTGCCCGCATTATGCTGGCGCTGAAAAATGTGCTGGCGGAACAGGAGCGGGTGGGAACGCTGGTCTTCGACGAAGTGGATACCGGCGTCAGCGGTCGGGCGGCGCAAAAAGTGGCGGAGAAGCTGGCTCAGGTTTCACGGCATAAGCAGGTGTTGTGCGTGACCCATCTGCCTCAGTTGGCCGCTATGGCGGACTCCCACTTTTCCGTGGAAAAGGGAGAACGCGAGGGAAGAACCTTCACAGAGGTTGTCCAGCTGGACCGTCAGCGGCGCATGGCGGAGCTGGCCCGTCTTACCGGCGGCAGCAAGGTGACGGACGCGCTGCTGCAAAGCGCGGGAGAACTTTTGGACGAGGCGGAGGCCTACCGCAAAAAGCTGTAAAAAGAGGCCTGAAAGTGCGGCGCCAATTTGCTGGAAACGACGGGAGCGCTGCGGCAGAGGTCGATGCCGTTTTACCGGAGAGGCCATGGGAAACTATGAAAAATCCTATAAAACAGCAGCCGTATCCATTTATGAAAATGGGTGCGGCTGCGTTGCCTTTTATAAGAAAACCTTCTGTTGAATGCAAATTGGTGAAAAAGCGCGAAAATTTAAATTAGTAGGATAAGTTGAGCACGGTTCCGTCAAAATAGACAATTACACGGAAAAAATCGGGATGGCATGTGGGCATCTTATCTTGCTTTCCGAAGAACAGGATGCTAGAATACCGTTAAAGAATCAGCTGGATATCCATTAAAAATCAAATAGGAAAAGGGGAAGAGCTATGAATCGTACGTTGATTTGTCAAATTCTCAACCACGAGATGATGCTGGCCACCGGGTGTACGGAGCCGGCGGCGATTGCCTTGACTGCTGCTGTCGCGCGGGGGCATTTGACGGGGGAGCCTACCCATGTCAAAATCCTTGCCAGCGTCAACATCATCAAGAATGCAATGGCTGCCGGCATACCGGGGACGGACTGCACCGGAATGAATTACGCCGCAGCGCTGGGCGCTGTCTGCGGCCGGGTAGACCGTCAGTTACAGGTGGTGGACGACGCCACGGCAGAGGATGTGGCGAAGGCCGTGGAGCTGGTGCGCAGCGGCAATGTGGAGATGGGGCGAACGCCGGAGCCGGACAAGCTCTACGTGGAGGTGGAGCTGACCAACGGGTCGCATCAATCCCGTGCCGTCATTCGGGGTGCCCATACCAACGTCACCTTTGTGGAGAAGGATCACCAAGAGGTTGAAACAGTGGCGCAGGAGGCGGCCGCAGACCCGATTACGCCGCAGCTCATTAAGGAGACGCTGAGCATACAGACAATTTATGATTTTGTGGAGACACTGGATCCCAAGACAGATGATCTCCATATGATCGAACAGGCCATCAAGGTCAATAGTGAGATTGCAAAAGTGGGTGCGGAGGGCAACTTTGGCCTGAACATTGGCCGGCACATCCGAAAAAGTCAGGAATCTGGACTGATGGGCAGGGGAGCGATGCTGGAGGCGGTGGCTGTCACCTCCAGCGCCGCGGACGCCCGCATGGCGGGAGCCAACGTACCGGTAGTCACAAACTCCGGATCGGGCAATCAGGGAATCACCGCTACCATGCCGGTGGTGTCCGCCGCGCAGTCGCTGGGAATTGACGAGGAACGGACATTCCGGGCCGTGACACTCAGTCATCTGATGGCGATTCATATCCATGCGGATTTTGGACTGCTCTCCGGCCTGTGCGGTGCCACCATCGCCGCAACCGGCGCGGCCTGCGGGCTGGTCTATCTGCAGGGCGGCGGTGTGAAGCAGATCGGCTACGCCGTCAACAATATGCTGGGCGATGTGACAGGGATGCTGTGCGACGGGGCAAAGGCGGACTGTGCGCTGAAAATCTCAACCTGCGTGTTCACAGCGTTCCACTGCGCCGCCATGGCGCTGCGGGACGAGACGGTGAAACCCACCGATGGCATCGTGGAGTCTGACCCGGAGGTCACCATCGCCAACTTTGTCAAGCTGGGTAATGACGGATCTCCCAAAATGGACGATCTGGTGCTGGATATGCTGCTGCAAAAGGGAATGTAAAGGGAATGTAAGCGGTATCTCCAAAACGTGGCGAAACTCTTTTTCGACAATTTCGGCAGGGGGCTTAAAAGCCCCCTGCTTGTTCTTCCCATTTTCTCGCGTGGATTTTCCTTGTATTGAAAGGGAAAAACTGTTATAATGTTATGACTAATGTTATTTTAAGAATGCTATTTTGCATGAGGAGACTGCTTTGCTGCATTACATTCAAGCCCTGCTTCAACAGATGGACCTCTCCTCCGCGCTGGACGCGGCGCTGCGGGTGGTGTCTGTCATGCTTTGCCTGACCATCCACGAGACTTGTCACGGTCTGGCTGCCCTGTCTTTGGGGGACTCCACGGCAAAATCTATGCACCGGCTGTCCCTGAACCCTTTGCGGCACATTGATTGGCTGGGCCTTTTGATGATGTTCACTATGGGATTTGGCTGGGCAAAGCCTGTGCCGGTGGACCCGCGGTACTTCAAAAACCCCAAAAAGGGAATGGCGTTGACGGCGCTGGCGGGGCCGGTTTCCAATTTCATGCTGGCATTTTCCCTGATTCTGCTCAGCAAGGGAATTTACCTTTATGCTGATTACACCCTGGTGTGGGATGTGATTTTCAACTTTCTGCTCTCCACGGCTATCCTCTCCATCGGGCTGGGACTTTTCAATCTGCTGCCCATACCGCCGCTGGACGGGTCTAAGGTGCTGGGTGCGTTGCTGCCCGACCGGGCTTATTTTACGCTGATGCGCTATGAGCGGTACGGAATGCTGCTGTTGCTGCTGCTTTCCTTTGCCAACGTGGGTGGGGGACTTATCAGCCGCGCCATCGCCGCGGTATACACCGCGATGATTAACCTGCTTTATTGAGGTGAACGCTTTTTGGAAAGTCCTGTATTTAAACTGGAAAAAGTGGTCCGCGCCAAATCCCAGACAGAGATGCAGGACTTTGAAGGGCCGCTGGACCTGATCTTGTTTTTGCTCGGCAAGAACAAGATGGAGATTCAGGATATCTCCATCGCCATGATTTGCGACCAGTATCTCCAATGGCTGGAGGTACGGAAAAAGATGGATTTAGAGGTTGCCAGCGAATTTATTTCCATGGCGTCCCATCTCATCTATCTCAAGACCCGGATGCTTTTGTCCATTGAAGACGAGGAGGCCAAGGGCGAAATGGACGCTCTGATCCAGTCTTTGGAAGAGCGCCGCCGCAACGAAAATTACGGCGTGGTAAAAGCTGGAGCCAAGCGCTTGGAGCCTATGGGCGAGTTTGGACGCAACATCGTCACCCGCCACAGCGAGTCGGTGGAGCGAGGAAAAATCTATGAGTACGATCAGAATTCTGAAGATCTCATCTCTGCCATGATGGAGATTCGGGACCGGGCAGAGCGGGCGCTGCCTCCGCCCAGAACCGCCTTTGCCAACATTGTGCAGCATGAGCCCTATCCCGTTGAGAACAAGGCGAAGGAGATTGTCCGGCAGCTGAAAGAGGGAGGGATTACCCGGTTTTTGCTGCTGTTTAAAGGCAACCGGACCCGCAGCGAGGTGGTGGCCACGTTTTTGGCTGTGTTGGAACTGTGCCGTGCCCGTATCATTCATCTGGCGGGGTCTGAGACGGACTGCACTGTGAAGCAGGAGCAGGAGCTTCCGGAAAATTTGACACTGTAAGGAAACAACATGGAAAGTATCGACATGAAGGAGATCGAGTCCGCTATGGAGGGCATTCTCTTTGCCTCCGGCGAACCCATTCACATCGACCGCATCTGCATCGCTCTGGACATGGACCGTTCGGTGGCGGAGCGGGTGCTGCAAAATCTGATGGATCATTATGCCTATGACCGCCGGGGAGTCCGGCTGCTCCATGTGGAAGATACGTGGCAGATGTGCTCATCGCCGGACTATGCGGATGTGATCCGTAGGGCATTTGAGATTCGAAAGCCCGCCAAGCTCAGTCAGCCCGCGCTGGAGGTACTGACCATCATCGCGTATTACCAGCCGGTTACCCGAGCCTATGTGGATCAAATCCGGGGTGTTGACAGTTCCTATACCGTGGGACTGCTGCTGGATCGAAAGCTGATCGAGGAATGCGGGCGGCTGCAGGTTCCGGGCCGGCCCCGGCAGTACCGGACCACGAAAAACTTCCTTCGTTCGTTCCACCTCCACTCGCTGGACGATTTGCCGGAGCTGCCGGATTTCGGCGGCACGGGGCAGATGCGTTTGGGCGACAACGGGGAGATTGTGGACTCCGACAGCGAGAAGCGCGAGAGCGCAGAATCCGGCGAAGCGGAGGACGAGAAATAATTTCTGCGCACAGGGAAAACTACGGAAGGAGGAAGGCGCTGTGCTCTGGCTGAAGATACTGGCGGGCATTGTGGTTCTATTTATTTTGTTCTGTCTGACGCGGCTGGGTGTTCGCGTGACGTTTGGCGACGTGGTTTCGGCGGACGTGACCTTTGGATTTCTGCGTTTTCGGGTAGCGCCTTCCAAATCGCGGAAACCGGTAAGGGAGAAGCCGAAAAAGGAACCCGAGAAAAAAGAACCGAAGGACCTGACCAAAATACTGAAAAAATTTCCGCGACCTACAAAAGAAGATCTAAAGGCCGCGTACCAAATGCTGATGCCTGCCTCAAAAAAAGCGCTGCGCCGGTTTGGCCGCGGTATCCGCGTGCATCCGCTGTCCTTATCGCTGACCTTGCGCGGACGGAATGACCCCGCGAAGGCCGCGGAGCGATACGGCGATATCTGCGCCGTGATGTGGACGGTGATGCCCCCTCTGGAGGAGCTGATTGATATCCCGAAGCCATCCCTCCATGTGGGCGTGGACTATGATGCGGCGGCCCTCCGCATCCGGGGCGAGGTTGGCGTGTCCCTGCGAATCGGAACGATGCTGGCTATGGGCTTTGGCCTTATGATTCCCGGAATCCGCTGGATTCTGCAATTCCAAAAAGGACATAAAAAGGATAAACCGCAGCCGGACGAACAGACTGAGACGCCAAAAGCTGCCGCGTAGAAAGGAAATTGATATGGACAACAATGTTGAAAAAAAGCATCCGCTGAATGACCTGATGCGTTCCACCATGGAGAAAATCCATGAGATGGTGGACACCAATACCATCGTGGGCCAGCCCATTACCACGCCGGACGGCGTGACTCTCATCCCCATCTCCAAGGTCAGCTTCGGTTTTGGCAGCGGCGGTGGAGACTACGGGACAACGCAGCCCCAAAACTTTGGCGGTGGCAGCGGCGCAGGCGTGAAAATCGACCCAGTGGCATTTTTGGTGATTAAGGAAGGGACGACGCGGGTTCTTCCGGTATCCGTGCCGCCGGTTTCCACCGTGGACCGTGTGGTTGAAATGGTCCCGGATATTCTGGATAAAGTGGAAAAATATTTCGACAAAAAGCAGGAAAAAGAGGAGTTCTAACAGGGGTATACTAAGATCACCTGAGTAGAAAGGTGATCGTAGATGCAAACTCACTTCAAAAGATTCCTGACGCTGTTTTGCGCCATATTGACACTGTATAGCATTTTTCCTTGCCAAGTGTCTGCTGTCAGCACTTCCGCTACATCTGCGGTGCTGATTGATGTGGATTCCGGGCGGGTGCTGTATGCCCAGAACGAAAATGCAAAAATGCTGATTGCCAGCACCACGAAAATCATGACCGCGCTGGTTGCGCTGGAAAACGGCAACCTGAACGGCATGGTAAAGGTCTCGGCGGAGGCCGCCAATACAGAGGGGTCTTCCATGTATCTGAAGGCTGGGGAGAAACTGTCGCTGGAGACGCTGCTATACGGCTTGATGCTCTGCTCCGGAAATGACGCGGCCGTGGCCGTGGCACAGGGCGTGGCAGGGAACACAGACAAATTTGTGAAGCTGATGAACCAAAAGGCGAAGGAACTGGGCATGACCCACACCTCCTTTGCAAACCCCAACGGGCTGGACGATGAAAAGCACTACTCCACCGCCATGGACATGGCGGTGCTGGCTTGTGCAGCCATGAACAACGAGACGTTTGCCCGTATTGTATCTACCCGCACTGTGAACGTGAATGGGCGGACGCTGACAAATCACAACAAACTCCTGTCCTATGTGGATGGCTGCATCGGCCTGAAGACCGGGTATACAAAGGCTGCGGGCCGCACGCTTGTCTCCTGCGCCCGGCGCAACGGACAGCGGCTGGTGGCGGTGACCTTGCAGGACGGCAATGACTGGGCGGATCACGCTGC
The DNA here is from genome assembly GCF_000307265.1 of Oscillibacter ruminantium GH1. Lineage (GTDB taxonomy): Bacteria > Bacillota > Clostridia > Oscillospirales > Oscillospiraceae > Oscillibacter > Oscillibacter ruminantium. The sequence goes on along the minus strand of NZ_DF158898.1, from coordinate 383,740 downwards.
ACTGTATGACTACGGCTTTGCCGCCTATCCCGCCCGGCGGGCCATGACCATAGGTGAGACGGTGGGGACGCTGGCGGTGATCGGCGGACTGACGACCTCGGTGCCGCTGGTGGCAGCGGACAGCTTTTCTTGGCCGCTGGCTCAAGGGGAAAAACTGGACATCCGTTTTGACCTGCCGGAGAGTTTACAGGCCCCGGTATCGGCGGGAACCTCTGCCGGACAAGCTGTTTTCAGTTTGGCAGGCAAGGAGGTGGGACGGGTCGAATTGCTGTGCGGCAGTGATGTGCTGCTGGCGATTCAAACACCGCCCAGTCTGCTGCGCCGTCTGCGGTCACTGCTGGGAAACGGCTGAACACGCGTGGAGAGATAAAAGCCGCGCCTCAAGGGCGCGGCTTTTATTGTTTCAATTACGAAAGGAGGGAAGCTGCTTGGAAGAACGATTACAAAAGTTGTTGAGCGCCGCGGGCCTATGTTCCCGCCGCACAGCGGAGGATTGGCTGGCGGCAGGACGGGTGCGTGTCAATGGCCGCACGGCCCAAATCGGAGACAGGGCCGATCCGGACCGGGACGATGTGCAGGTGGACGGTGTGCCGCTCCGGAAAAAAGAGAACAAAACCTATATTTTGTTGAATAAGCCTCGGGGATATGTGACCACGCTTTCCGACGAAAAGGGCCGTCCCACGGTAGCGGAACTGGTGCGGGATGCAGGGACCCGGGTTTTTCCTGTGGGGCGGTTGGACATGGATTCGGAGGGGCTGCTTCTGCTGACCAACGATGGGGAACTGATGCAGCGGCTGATCCATCCCAGCTTTCAGATTGACAAGACCTATCAGGTGGATGTGAACGGTTTCCAAGCGGATTCCGCTGTCAAGCTATCTTCCATCACAGAACTTGATGGAGAAGCAATCCATCAAGCAACGGTAGAAGTGATTTCTAAGGCAGCGGATCGCGCTCGGCTATCCGTGGTCATCCACGAGGGAAAGAACCGTCAGATTCGGCGTATGTGCGCCGCCTGCGGTCTTACAGTCCGCCGCCTGCGGCGGGTGCGGGAGCACACGCTGGAACTGGGGGACCTGCCGGTAGGGAAGTGGCGGCATCTGACGGCGGCGGAACTGACTGCACTGCTGGGCGAATAAAATACATCGACAGAACCGTCTGCATTTGTGCTGGACGGGTTCGTTTTGCGGCGCAGTAGTCCGCTGCCATTTTGTCGGCATTAAGCGCCTGTCAAGTTGGAAGTTGACAGATCACACAGCGGGAAATTTCAGTTCTCGGAGCGGACGGAAAATTACGGCGTCAGGCAACTAATGAAAACGGCGGAATATCTTTTGACGGGATGAATTGCAGGATTTTTATAAATCCTGCAATTTTTATATTGTCTTAAAGAAGCAGACGAGCACATTGAAAACCCAATGTTTTTTATAAAAAAATTAGAAATTTTACATCTATTGCTGCAAAAAAAACAGCAGATTTGTATTGAAAAATGCAGGAAATGTGGTAGACTATTCAAAGCAAGCGCGTAGTGCGCTGAATCGGAAGAGCAACGGAGGAAAAGAATCGTGGCTAAAAGCATTCTATATACCTTGGAGAGCGGCATGAGCGGCTTTTCAAAGGGACAAAAGCGCATTGCCTCCTATATTGTGGGGAATTACGACAAGGCCGCGTTCATGACGGCCAGCAAATTGGGCGAGCTTTCTGGCGTCAGCGAGTCCACGGTGGTTCGTTTTGCCTATGAGTTGGGATTTGAGGGTTATCCAGCCATGCAGCGGGCACTGCAGGAGATGATTCGCAGCCGTCTCACCTCAACCCAGCGCATTCAGGCGGCGGGCAGTATGTTGAGCGGACAGGATGTACTGTCCTCTGTGATGAGGTCTGACATTGATAAACTTCGGCTGGTGGCGGACAAGGCAGACCGCAGGGACTTCGATCAGGTGGTGGACGGACTGGTAAAGGCGCGCCACATCTATATTCTCGGTGTGCGGTCCTCCTCGTTTGTGGCGGGGTATCTGAACTTTTACATGCATCTGCTGCTGGAAAACGTGACGCTGGTGCAGTCCAACGCTGCGGGAGAGATTTTTGAGCAGATGTTCCGCATCGGTCCCGGCGACGTGATGCTGGCTATTAGCTTTCCCCGGTATTCCAAGGTCACCATCAACACCGCGAAATTTGCAAAGGACCGGGGCGCGACGATTATGGCCATTACGGACAATGAACTGTCTCCTCTGGGGCAGATGGCCAGTGCGTCTGTTCTGGCGCCCAGCGAGATGATTTCCTTCGTGGACTCCATGGTGGCGCCCATGTCTATGGTCAACGCTTTGCTGGTGGCGCTCGGTTTCCGGATGGGGAAGGACGTGTCTGCCACATTCTCCGAACTGGAGGATATCTGGGATGCCTATGGTGTGTTTGGGAAGTCGGACGATGACTAAAAAGATTGTAGTAGTCGGTGGCGGAGCCGCCGGCATGATGGCGGCCATTTCCGCCGCGGAGCGGGGGGCATCTGTGACGCTGCTGGAACCCAACGAGCGTCTGGGTAAAAAGCTGAACATCACCGGTAAGGGCCGGTGCAACGTCACCAACAACTCGAATACGGAAGAGCTGCTGGCAAACGTACCCCGCAATGGAAAGTTCCTGTACAGCGCCTTTTCCCGGTTTGAGGGACAGGATGCCATGGCCTTTTTTGAGGAGCTGGGTGTGCCGCTGAAGGTGGAGCGGGGGAAGCGGGTCTTTCCCGTGTCTGACCGGTCCTTTGATGTCAGCGGCGCGCTGGAGCGGCGGCTGAAAAAGCAGAAGGTCATCTTGTCCCGCAAGCGGGCAGTCCGGCTTTTGATTAAAGACGGTGCAGTCCGTGGCGTAGAGACAGAGCAGGGGACCCTGCCCGCCGATGCGGTGATCTTGGCCACCGGAGGCGTGTCCTATCCCGCCACCGGCTCTACCGGAGACGGGCACCGCCTTGCAGCGGAGGCGGGCCACACAGTCACGCCCTTGCAGGGTTCCCTTGTTCCGCTTCAAGAGGAAGAGGGTGGTGTCTGCCGGGACTTACAGGGCCTGTCTCTGCGAAACGTGGGTCTGACGGTTTTTGAAAACAACAAGAAAATTGAGACGGATTTCGGCGAGCTGCTGTTCACCCATTTTGGCGTCAGCGGCCCCCTGGTGCTGTCCGCTTCGGCTCACATGCGGTATTTTGGGAAAAAGACATATCGGCTGGAAATTGACCTGAAACCGGCGCTGGACGAGGGTCAACTGGATAAACGGCTGTTGAGCGACTTTGAAAAGTATGCCAATAGTGACTTTTGCAATGCGCTGAACGATCTGCTGCCGCAAAAGTTGATTCCGGTGATGGTGGCGCGCAGCGGGATTCCCAAGCATCAGAAAATTCATGATGTCACCCGGGAGCAGCGGCAGGGCTTTGGACGGCTTTTAAAGCATTTTTCCATTAATATTGCCGCACCCAGACCTGTGGAGGATGCCATCGTCACGTCCGGTGGAGTCAAGGTATCGGAGATTGATCCCCATACCATGGAATCAAAGTGTGTAAAGGATTTGTACTTTTCGGGCGAACTGATTGATGTGGACGCCTATACCGGTGGATTCAACCTGCAGATCGCTTGGGCTACCGGGCGGGCCGCCGGATTTGCGGCGGCGGAGAACAAGGAATAAGGAGCATTCCAATGAAAAACGTAAGCATCGCCATCGACGGACCCTCCGGCGCGGGGAAAAGCACCCTTGCCCGGGCGCTGGCGAAGGAAAAAGGATATTTGTATGTGGACACCGGGGCCATCTATCGGACTTTGGGCTATTATGTCCGGCGCAGAGGCGCGGACCCAAAGGATGAGGTGGAGGTGTTGGAGTTGCTGCGGTCGGCAGAGGTGGAGCTGCGCTATGGCGAGGACGGCTTGCAGCACATGTTTTTAAACGGAGAGGACGTGTCGAGAGAAATCCGTCTGCCGGAAGTTTCTAAATACGCCTCCATTGTCTCTGCCCACGCGGGTGTTCGAGCGTTCCTGCTGGAAATGCAGCGGGAGCTGGCCCGGAAGCACAGCGTGGTGATGGACGGACGGGACATCGGTACGGTGGTGCTGCCTGACGCGGACGTAAAGATTTTTCTCACTGCCTCGGCAGAGATGCGGGCGAAGCGGCGGTGCTTGGAGCTTCAGCAGCGGGGAACGCCGGAGCCGCTGGATCAGGTGCTCAGTGAGATCGTTCAGCGGGACTGGGACGACACACACCGCGCTGCCGCGCCGCTTCGGCAGGCGGAGGACGCCGTCGTGGTGGACACCACGACGCTGAATTTTGAGGAGAGTCTGACCGCTCTTCTGCGCGTGATTGAGGAGAAGATCGGATGAAGCCGTTGAATCGCTTTTTTGTATTTATTTACTATTTTGTGGGTCTAATTGCGGGCCTCCTCCACCCGGTGAGTGTGGAGGGGATGGACAAGCTGCCTTCCGGCGGCGCACTCCTCTGCCCCAACCACTCCAGCGACTGGGACCCGGTGCTGATAGCGCTGAATCTGCCGGTGAATTACCGACTGCACATCATGGCGAAAGAAGAGCTGTTCCACAATCCGGTCTTGGGCTGGATTTTACGGAAAGTGGGGGCGTTCCCCGTCAGCCGGGGGAACAACGATATCCAATCCGTCAAGACCGCCATGCAGGCTATCAAGTCGGGCGACAATTTGCTGATGTTTCCGGAAGGAACCACCATCCGCAACGGCGTGGGCTATGCCGATGGGCTTCCACCCCACGCACACGGCGGCGTGGCCATGATCGGAATTCGCACCGGAGCCACGCTGATCCCGGTGTTCGTAGATGGGGAGAAGAAACTGTTCCATCAGACTCGCATCATCTTCGGCGAACCGTATCAGCCCCAGATTACCGGGCGGCACGGCACGGCGGAGGAGATTCAGCAGGTTGCCGACGGCGTTTTGGCGGCGGCCTATGCACTGGGCGGCCAGACCGTGGGAGGAAAACCGCTGTGCGAGTGATTTTGGCAAAAAGCGCCGGATTCTGCTATGGGGTCGAACGCGCGGTGGAGTTGGCAAAAAAAACCGCCGCAGAGTGCGGCGGCTGCGTCATGCTGGGCGATCTGATCCACAACACCCACGTCATTGCGGAACTGGAGGATTTGGGCGTTCGAAAGGCCGCTGTGCCTCAGGACGTGAGGGAAGGAGAGACGGTGGTGCTCCGCTCTCATGGAGAGCGGCGTGAGGTGGTCGCCGCACTGGAGGCGCGGAATATTCACTGCGTCAGCGCGGCCTGCCCCAATGTACAGCGCATTCAATCCCTTGTGGCGCAGGCGGAAGCGGAGGGACGGCAGAGTATCATTATTGGCGAGCCGCACCACCCGGAGATTCTGGGCGTGGCCAGCTATTGCTCCCATCCGCTGATTTTCAGCGGGCCGGAAGATGTCTGGGCATGGCTGGCGGAGGACTCCGGGCGGCGGGAGGTTCCCGTCACCGTGGTGGCGCAGACCACCTGTATTCGTGAACTTTTTGAAACTTCTGCAAAAATCTTAAAAAAAGAGTGTACAAACTCGAAAATATTTGATACAATATGCAATGCTACGCATAAGCGTCAATCCGAGGCGGCATTCATTGCCGGACAGGTCGACGCGATGGTGGTGGTGGGAGACCGTAAAAGTGCAAACACCAAACATTTGACGGAAATTTGTATTGAGAGATGCCCGCGCGTCCTTCAAATCGAGAAGGCGGACGAGCTCTCGCCGGATTTTTTCAATGGTTGCTCTGTTGCAGGTCTTACGGCCGGCGCCTCTACGCCTGCGGGCATCATTAAGGAGGTATATGCAACGATGAGTGAAGAAATCAAGACCGCTGAAAACGGCGAGGAATCCTTCGAGGAACTGCTGAATCAATCTTTTAAGACTTTAAATACAGGGGAAAAGGTAACCGGCATCGTCACGGCCATTGGCCCCACTGAGGTTCAGGTGGATGTGGGCGCGAAGCAGGCCGCGTACATCAAGTCCAGCGAGCTGAGCGACGATCCCAATGTCAAGCCTGAGGAGATTCTGAAGGTTGGCGACGAGATCGAGGCCTATATTGTCCGCGTCAACGACGTGGAAGGCTTTGCCGAACTGTCTAAGAAGCGTCTGGACGCTGTCAAGGTCTGGGAGAACATCGAGCAGGCCGTTGAGGACAAGACCGTTATGGAAGGCATCGTTACCGAGGTCAACAAGGGCGGTATCGTGGTTTCTGTCAAGGGTGTGCGCGTGTTTGTGCCCGCCTCTCAGAGCGGCATGCCCCGCGGCGCTGATCTGGAGACCATGGTCAAGTCCAAGGTTCAGCTGCGCGTTACCGAGGTGAATCGTGCCCGCCGCCGCGTGGTGGGTTCCATTCGTTCTGTGGCGGACGAGGCCCGCAAGGCTGCGCAGGAGGAAGTTTGGAACAGCATCGAGGTCGGTAAGCACTATACCGGCACCGTGAAGTCCATGACCGCTTACGGCGTGTTTGTGGACATCGGCGGCGTGGACGGAATGGTTCATATCTCCGAGCTGAGCTGGAGCCGCATCAAGACTCCCGCCGAGGTCTGCAAGGTGGGCGACACTCTGGAAGTGTATGTCATTTCCTTTGACCCCGAAAAGCACAAGATCTCTCTGGGCGTGAAGGATCGCAGCGTCAATCCTTGGGATATGTTTATGAGCAAGTATCATGTGGGCGATGTGGCCACTGTTCGGATCGTCAAGCTGATGACCTTCGGCGCGTTTGCCGAGGTTGTTCCCGGCGTGGATGGCCTGATTCACATCTCTCAGATCGCTGACCGGCGCATTGAAAAGCCCGGTGACGTGTTGAGCGAGGGGCAGGAAGTGGATGCTGAGATCATCGCTGTGGACGAGGAGAAGAAGAAGATCTCCCTGTCTATTCGTGCGCTGCTGGCTCCTGCTGCTGAGGAAAATGCTCCCGTCGATGCTGAGTAAGCAGACCTTCACTGTTTAATATGCAACATGAGCGCTGGGAATGCGAAAGCATTCTCAGCGCTTTTTTGTAAAGCGCTGTGGGTTTTGTCAAAAAACAATCAAAAGGCGTTCGGCAAATTGCTGAAAATTTTCGGGGTTTGAAGCGGAACTGACGAGGATCTGCGGTGCTGCTCGGGTTTCCTCCTGCTTTTTAATGAATAAAAGCAGGGGTTAAGCAGTGTTTCTTCTTCTTTTCATGCAGTTTTGCGTTGTCTGACAACGCACTGCGAAAAATGACAACAAATCCCACAGATTGGATTGCATTTCAAAAATGAATATGTTACAATATTGACAATCTTACAAATACAGGCTGGTATCTACGAAAAAACGGGGAGGAACTTTTCATGAGCTATCAGGAGATATACAAGCAGAAGCTGACCACGGCGGATGAGGCCGTCAAGGTCATTAAGTCCGGAGACTGGGTGGACTATGGCTGGTGCGTATGCACGGTGGACGCTCTGGACAAGGCGTTGGCGAAGCGCATGGGCGAGCTGACCGATGTGAAGGTTCGCGGTGGTATTCTGACCCGCCGTCCCGCCATTGCGGACATACCGGATGCGGCGAAGCACTTTACATGGAACTCCTGGCACATGAGCGGCATTGAGCGGAAGATGATCAAGGAGGGGCTGGCATTTTACTGCCCGATCCGCTATTCCGAGCTGCCCCGCTATTATCGGGAGAATCTGGACGATATTGACGTTCTCATGATGCAGGTTAGCCCCATGGACAGCCATGGCTGGTTCAACTTCGGCCCCAACGGAACCCATCTGAAGGCTGCCTGTGAGCGGGCCAAGTGCATCATTCTGGAGGTGAACACCTCCATGCCGTACTGCTTCGGCGGGTTTGAAAACTGCGTTCACATCGACGATGTGGATATGATCGTGGAAGGCGACAACAAGCCGCTGGACGAGATGGGCGGTCCTGTGCAGCCCAGCGATACAGACATGGCTGTTGCGAAGCTGGTGATGGAGGAGATCCCCAACGGGGCCTGCCTCCAGCTGGGAATTGGCTCCATGCCCGGCGCTGTGGGCAAGATGATTGCTGAGTCCGATCTGAAAGATCTGGGCATCCATACGGAGATGTACGTGGATGCGTTCGTAGATATGGCCAAGGCCGGCAAGATTACCGGCATTCACAAGCCCTTTGACAAGGGCCGTCAGACCTATGCGTTCGCCGCCGGCACCCGGAAACTCTATGACTTCCTGGATGGCAACCCTGAGTGCATGGTTGCGCCGGTGGACTATGTCAATGACGTGGCGCGCGTCTCTCAGATTCCCAACTTTATCTCTATTAACGGCGCAGTGGATATTGACCTATTCGGACAGGTGTCCTCCGAGTCCTCCGGTACCGGCCATATTTCCGGCGCGGGCGGTCAGCAGGACTTTGTTTTGGGCGCATACCTGTCCAAGGGCGGCAAGAGTTTCATCTGCTGTTCCTCGGCCTTTAAGGACAAGAAGAGCGGCGAGCTGAAATCCCGCATCCGTCCTACTCTGTTGGAAGGCTCTATCGTTACCGCAACCCGCACAAACCTGAACTATCTGGTTACAGAGTACGGCAAGGTGAACGTAAAGGGTATGTCCACATGGCAACGGGCAGAGTCTATCATCAATATCGCCCATCCTCAGTTCCGGGATCAGCTGATTGCTGAGGCAGAGAAAATGCACATCTGGCGTCAGTCCAACAAGAAATAAGATTCTTCTTTATTCAAGAACCCGTCTTTCACGTTTGTTTGAAAGACGGGTTCTTGTTATTTCTTGCTTCTTAAAGAACATTTTTTGGAAAATACTTGTAAAAACAATAAAAATGTGCTATAATTCATTTGTGATTCTTTGAAATTTAAACAAATACGGGGAGATATACAGGGGCAGGAAAGGAGACTGAAATGTTCAGTGTCGGAGATATGGTAGTCCATCCCATGCACGGTGCCGGAGTGATTGACAGTATCGTCAACGAAAAGATCGGCGGTGCGGCGCAGGATTATTATGTCTTCAAGATGCTGGTGGGCGGCCTGCTTTTGAAAATCCCAACGGCAAACAGCGATGTGATTGGTCTTCGCCCTGTGTCGGACCGAAAAACGGTGGAGGATATGCTCAATGCGCTCCCCACTATGGAAACCGACAACAACACCAACTGGAACAAGCGCTATCGGGAGAATCTTCAGCGGCTAAAAAGCGGGGATCTCTATGAACTGGCCCGGGTCATCAAGAGTCTGACACGCAGGGACAAAGAGCGGGGGCTTTCTACCGGAGAGCGAAAGATGCTTCACAACGCCAAGCAGATTTTAATCTCCGAGATCGTGCTTACCGGAGTCGGAAATTACGAACAGGTGGAGCAGCGGCTTGACGGAGCCATGGAAGGATAAAACCGACATAGGAAAGGGGACCGGCATGGGCCGTTTCTTTCATAAATTCAGGGACGCACAGCGCCCCTTTTGCACGGCGATTGTCGCCGCTGCGGGAAGCTCCTCCCGGATGGGAGAGGGCATCAACAAGCTGCTGGAGGAGCTTGACGGCGTCCCCGTTCTGGCTCGGACGCTGATGGCTTTGCAGCAGGCGCAGTGGGTAGACTCCATTGTTGTCGCCGCCCGGGAAACGGACATTCTGCCGTTTTCCGATCTGTGCCGTACATATGAAATTACAAAGTGCGCCAAGGTGATCCGGGGTGGTGAGTCCCGGGAGCACTCCGTTCTTTTGGCGGCGCTGGAAGCGGACGAGAAAACGGAGCTTCTGGCGGTGCAGGACGGGGCCCGCCCACTGGTCACGCCGGAGCTGATTGACGGTGTGATTGAAAAAGCGGCCCGGTGCAATGCCGCGGCACCGGCAATTCCCGTGAAAGACACTGTAAAGACAGTCCAAGATGGGCTGGTCACGCAAACGCTGGACCGCAGTGCGCTGATGGCTGTGCAGACGCCTCAGGTGTTTGAGGCAAACCTATTGAAGGCGGCGCTTCAATCCGCGCTGGAAGCCGGCGCGGCGTTGACGGATGACTGCTCCGCCGTGGAGCGGCTGGGAAAGGCTGTGTACTTGATTGACGGCGACGAAGAGAACCTGAAGATCACCACACCACTGGATTTTATTGTGGCGGAGGCGATTTTGGACGCGAGAGAGGATCGGATATGACAAGGCTGCGAATTGGACAGGGCTACGATGTCCATCGGCTGACAGAGGGACGAAAGCTGATTTTGGGCGGCGTGGAAATCCCTTGGGAAATAGGGCTGCTGGGCCATTCCGACGCGGATGTGCTGACCCACGCAGTGATGGACGCTCTGTCAGGCGCGGCAAAGCTGGGGGATATCGGAAAGCTGTTTCCCGATACCGATCCGCAGTACGCAGGGGCAGACAGCCTTGATCTTTTGCGCAGGGTTGCGGCACTTTTGAGGGAGCGGGGTTTCGCGGTTGTTAATGTGGATGCCGCGCTGATTGCCCAGCGCCCGAAAATCGCCCCGTACCGGGAGCGGATGGAGGAAAATCTGGCCGCCGCTTTGGGTGTGGATCGGGAACAGGTGAATGTGAAGGCCACCACGGAGGAAGGCCTCGGCTTCACGGGGGACGGCTCCGGTATGGCGGCGCAGGCCGTGGTGCTGCTGGAAAAGGAATAGAGATTGCTCACTGGAGATCCGTCTGAGAGGACGGATCTCTTTTTTCACGTCGTTAGATCCTTTGCATAAGATATTTGGAGAGGAGGAGTGTCCGTGGAACAATACTGGATTATCGCCCGTTCTGTGACCTACGCCCAACGGATGGAGAGAGTGCTGACAGCAGCGGGTATCCGGACGCGCATCTTCCGCGCGCCCCGGGAATTGAGCGACCGGGGCTGCGCGTATGCTGTGGAGTTGACCGGTGGGGTGGTGCGTCCCGCGTTGGCGATTCTTCGCGGCGCGGGATTTTACCCTACGAAACTATATCTGCTTCAACACGGAAAGTACGTGGAAGTGCCCCTGTAAACCCGGCCCGGCGGCATTGCCGCCGGGCTACGGAGACCGCCTGAATTTGGAATGGCGGCCCCTGCTTAAAAATTTATGAGGAGGTTGACTATGATCTATCTGGACAGCGCGGCCACCAGCTTCCAAAAACCAGTGGCGGTGGGCCGCGCGATGGAGACGGCCCTGCGGGAGATGAGTTCTCCCGGACGGGGTGGCTATCCCGAAGCCATGCGGGCGGCGGAAACACTGTTCTCCTGCCGCACAGAACTGGCCGAGCTTTTTCACGTATCGGAGCCGGAGCGGGTGGTGTTCACCATGAACGCTACCCACGGACTGAATATCGCCATTAAAAGTCTGGTCCCCTACGGGGGAAAGGTTGTAATCTCCGGATATGAGCATAACGCCGTCACCCGTCCGCTGGCGGCGTTGGGCGCGGATATTCGCGTGGCGAGCGCGCCGTTGTTCCAGCCAGACATGACGGTGGAGGCATTTGAAAAGGAGATTACGCCGGATATCGACGCGGTAATCTGTACCCATGTGTCCAACGTTTTCGGAGCTGTTCAGCCGGTGGAGGCCATAGCCGCCATCTGCCGGAAAAATGACGTCCCCTTTATCATCGATGCATCCCAGTCTGCCGGAATGCTGCCGCTGGATATGACGGCACTGGGGGCTGCATTCATTGCGATGCCGGGCCACAAAGGACTTTATGGCCCACAAGGTACCGGCGTTCTGCTCTGCTGCGAAAAGACAGAGACAAGTCCCCTGATAGAAGGCGGTACCGGCAGCGTATCGCTCCAGCAGGATATGCCGGAGTTCCTGCCGGACCGGCTGGAGGCCGGAACCCACAATGTGCCGGGCATTGCGGGGCTGCTGGAAGGCGTCCGCTTTGTCCGCAGACTGGGAGAGGACACCATCTGTATGCACGAGCGGCAGCTGGCTCTGCGTGCGTCCGAGGGATTGCGGCAGATTCCCGGCATCAGTGTGTGCGCACGGCGGGATCTGTTCTCCCAGACCGGTGTTCTCAGCTTCGTCCCAGAGGGACTGGATTCCGAGCTGGTGGGCAACGCTCTGGCGGAGGAAGGTTACGCGGTTCGCGCCGGAATGCACTGCGCGCCTTTGGCCCATCGCACCGCTGGGACGCTGGAAAGCGGAACGGTCCGTCTCAGTTTCTCCGTGTTCAACCGGGTAGAAGAGGTAAGCCAATTGCTGACTGCTCTCCCCGAAATTCTGAAGCGCCTTTCCGCCTGATTTCGACAAAGCCTCCCACGCCCTGAAAACCGGGCGCGGGAGGCAAGGCCGCGTTTGGAGGAAAAAACCTGAAAAGCAGTGAACATACTATGAATTTTGGCGTAGTTTACCTTGCAATCTCTCACTATTTTTTATATAATATAAGCATTCTTGTAATTTGGGCGTTCCCTGTGCGCCGCGGTCCGCGCCGCTTACCGGGAGCCATCCCGACCAGGGAAGGAAGCTGATGCAATTATGAGCGCGAAGCTCTCAGTCCTGCTGGGCGAGATCGTCCGATATCTGATGACCATTGAGATCACGGATATTCTGGATGTCCTGCTTATGGCTATTGTTTTGTACAAGCTGTTAAAATTCGTCAAGACCTCTCGGGTGGCAAACCTCCTGAAAGGCGTGCTGATCTTTTTGGCGGTGCTGTGGCTGTCTTCCATTTTCCATCTCAACGGTATCAGCTATATCATGGGCCGCATGGTGGAGTGGGGCGTTCTGGCCCTTATCATTCTATTCCAGCCCGAAATCCGCCGGGTGCTGGAGCAGGTGGGCAGCCGCCGTCTGGCGTTGTTTTTCACAAAGGGAGAGACGCAGAGCGCTCTGGAACGCATGGTCGGACAGACCGTTCTGGCCTGTACAGAGATGTCCAAATCCCGAACCGGTGCGCTCATCGTGTTCGAGCGGGAGATCATGCTGGACGATATGGTTCGCAGCGGCACGATTCTAAACGCGGACGTATCCAACGAACTTTTGAAAAATATCTTCTTTGTGAAAGCCCCCATGCACGATGGCGCGGTCATTGTTCGCAAAGGCCGTATTTTAGGCGCGGGATGTATGCTTCCGCTGAGCAAAAACGTGAATCTGTCCCGTGACCTTGGTATGCGGCATCGGGCAGGTATCGGCATGAGTGAGAATTCCGACGCTGTGGTGGTGATCGTCTCGGAAGAAACGGGGTCCATCTCTGTGGCCATCGGCGGGATGCTGAAGCGGCATCTGATGCCGGAGACATTGGAAAATCTCCTGCGCAATGAGTTACTGCCGCAGGAGAAAGAATCATCAGACCGGAAGCTGGGGATTTTGAGCCTTCTGCACATCCGGAAGGAAGGAGGCGAGGATCATGGAGAATAATCAGTCCAAGTGGAGCAGACGCAAGATTCTGCACATCCTTCTCTCCGTTGCAATTGCATGTGCCGTCTGGATGTACGTGGACAGCGCGGACAATTCCGAGGGCAGCGAAAAAGAAAAGATCATCAGCGACATTCCCATTGAATACGCAGGGGAAGATACGACGCTGGCGGATCGGGGGCTGATGCTTCTGCCGGACAGTGACCAGACCGTCACACTGGAGATTAAGGCCCGCCGCCGCATTCTTGCCCGGCTGGACCCCAGCAAAATACGCATTCAAGCCGACCTGTCGGATATCACCTCCACAGGAACTCACAGTGTCAGCTACACGGTCTATTACCCCGACGGCATCACCAGAAACTCCATTACCATCGTGAACGCCAGCTCTTATACGGTGCAGGTGGAGATCGGTGAGCTGTACAGACGGAGTGTTGGTATCCGTTGTGCGCTGGAGGGTACGGTTGCCGAAGGGTATATCGCCGGCGAACTTCAGTACCAGCCGGGGATGCTGGAGATCCGCGGACCGCAGGAAGAGGTTGACAAGGTGTCTTACGCCAAGGTGAACCTCTCGGTGGAAAATGCCACGCAGACCGTTTCTCAGACGCTGGATTACCAGCTCTACGATGAAAACGACCAGCTGATTCAAAATACCGGCAATCTCCACGCCACTGCCGATCAAATTCAGGTGACGCTGCCGGTGAACGTGGAGAAGGAACTGCCTCTGAAGGTGAACTTTATCGAGGCAGACGGCGCTCGAATCAGCAATTTGGAATACAGCATCACGCCCGCCAGCGTCACCGTTTCGGGAGATGCAGAACTGCTGAAAAATATAGACGCGATCACCTTGGATGACTTTGAGCTGGAGGATTTCTTCGTCCCCACCACCTATCGGTATACCATTACCGTCCCGGAGGGGTGCGAGAATCTAAGCGGGACAACCCGGGCCACCATGAACGTCAAATTCAAGGATATGGCCACAGCCACTGTCAACGCCGTGAATTTTACGTGTGAAAATATACCGGAAGGGAAAACTGTAACAGTATTGACCACAGAGCTGCCGGTTTCCCTGCGGGGAACCTCGGGAGCGGTCAAATCTGTGACGCCGGAGGACATCACGGTTATCGCGGACCTGACGGACGTTACTGCCGCCAGCGGAAGCTATACGGTTCCTGCGCGGGTGCAGATCGGCAACGGTGCGGATGTGGGTGTCCGGGGAAATTATCAGGTGCGGGTCACCATTTCCGAAGGCACAAGCCAGCCGGAGGAACCTCTGCCTGAAAACAATGAAAATACGCCTACCGATGGGACAGCGTAAAGAAATTTAGGAGCGTTATCATGACACAAGTTGCAACGATTGAAAAACTGTTGGACGCGGACCACGCGGAAATTGCCGTAGCTCGGCAGTCCGCCTGCGCACACGACTGCGCGGAGTGCGCCGGGTGCGGATCCACCGGAGCGTCGGTTTATGCCCGGGCCAGCAATCCCATTGGGGCACAGCCCGGTCAAAAGGTTGTGGTGGAGAGCAGCACCAAAAACATGATGGGAATCATTCTTTTAGTTTATATGGTGCCGGTAGTGCTGTTTTTCCTGGGGTATTTCCTCACCATGCCCTTTTTCTCCACGACGATACAGTATGTCGTCGCTGCGGCGGCATTTGGGCTGGGTTTGATTCCGGCAGTGGTCTATGACCGCCGTCTCCGGCGGCGGGGCGGGATGGACTTCACCATCGTCAGACTCTTTTAAGAAAACCAGCCCATGTTTGGTTACGTGAGGCCGCCTCTCGATCAGCTGCCCGAAGAAGAAAGGGAGCGATTCCGCCGGCTCTACTGCGGACTGTGTCACACTCTGCGCCGCCGCTGCGGACTGCCCGCCCGGTTCATTTTAAACTATGACTTTGCGTTTTTGGCCATCCTGCTCTCAGGCGGGGAGGAGCCGGAGACGCTCTGCGCCCGGTGCGTGGCAAGTCCGGTGAAAAAGCGAACCTATTGCGGTGGGAATCCGGCGCTGGATTTAGCGGCGGACGAAAGCGTGATTCTGGCCTATTGGCAGGCGAAGGACGGCGTAGCTGACCACGGCTTTCGCAAGGGGCTGAAATATCGCGGCGTGGCGTTGGCCTTGGAGAACAGCTACCGGAAAGCCGCTGCGGCCAGACCTGAGTTTGACCGCGTGACCCGAGAGCAGCTAAAGCGTCTTGCGGCCATGGAAGAGGCAAAAGTTCCCTCGTTGGATGAGCCTGCGGACGCATTTGCCCAGCTGTTGGCGGCCGCTGCGGACGAAGCGGAGGGCGAAGCCCACCGCCGCATTCTGCGCCAGATGCTCTACCATCTGGGTCGGTGGGTTTATTTGATGGATGCTGCGGACGACCTGAAAGAGGACGCAGTCAGCGGAAATTATAACCCATTGATCTACCGATACGGTCTTGCGGACGGGGTTTGGACACCGGAGAGTCGCGCGTCTTTTACCCAGACCGTGGACCATTCCATCCGTTTACTCGCCACGGCTTATGAGCTGTGGGATTTTGGGTGCTGGGCGCCTATTTTGGAAAGCACCGTGTATGCGGGGCTGTTTCAGGTCGGAAAAGCTGTACTTTCCGGCACGTACCGGGCGGAACGTCCGGCGCGGAAGAAAGATAGAAATGTTGAGGAGACCACATGAACGATCCCTACAAGGTTCTTGGCGTTCCCGAATCCGCAACAGATGCGGAAGTGAAAAAAGCATATCTGGAGCTGGCGCGGAAGTACCATCCCGACAACTATCACGACAACCCTCTGGCGGATCTCGCGCAGGAGAAAATGAAAGAGATTAACGCCGCTTATGAGGAGATCAACAAGCGTCGGGGCAGCAGCCGGGGCGGCGGAAGCCGCAGCTCTGCGAGCTATGGCGGTTCCTCTGCCGGCTATGGATATGGTTATGGCGGCGGTGGGTCTGCCCAGCAGTCCGGCAGCTCTGTTTTGCAGCAGGTGCGTATGTCCATCAACGCCGGTGACCTGAGTCGGGCTGAGGCACTGCTGGGCAATTATGCGGACCATAGCGCGGAGTGGAACTTCCTCAAGGGGGCTGTCTGCTACCGCCGGGGCTGGCTGGATGAGGCCAAGCGGTATTATGAGACTGCCGCGCAGATGGACCCGGGCAACCGGGAATATCAGCAGGCGCTGGATTTCATGGACGGCGCGGGCCGCTCGGCCTACAGTCCTCACGGCAGCTTTGGAACGGATTTGTGCGGCGGCAGCAGCCTGTGTCAGCAGCTTTGCTGCACGTATTTGCTGTGCAACGGATGCGGATTTATGGGGTTCCGGTGCCTGTGAGATTTACTGTCCCTGCTGAACAGCGGAACCAAGCAGGGATTTTATTTGGGAGGGGTCAAAGTTGATTAAAAGCATGACCGGCTACGGCCGGGCAAGAGAGACGCTGGAAAAGCGGGATATCACTGTGGAGGTTCGATCAGTCAACAACCGGTATTTGGACTGCACGGTGAAGCTGCCGAGAGCTTATGCTTTCGCGGAGGATACGGTGCGCAAGCATGTGCAGCAGACCGTCTCTCGGGGTAAAGTGGATGTCCTTTTCACGATTGATTCTACCGGCGCGGACACCGCAAAGGTGATGGTGGATCGCGGTCTTGCGGCGGGCTATGCCGCAGCGTTGCGGGAGTTGGCAGAGGTCTGCGGCACAGAGCCGAAAATCACGCCGGAGGTGCTGGCCCGATTCCCGGACGTGTTGAGCGTGACCAAGGCGGAAGAGGATTTGGATGCGTTAGGCGCGGATATCTGCACGGTGCTGGATAAAGCACTGGCGGCTTATAACACCATGCGGGCTGTGGAGGGTGAAAAGCTGGCCGAGGACATTGGCGGTCGGCTCACCACCATCGAGACTCTGACGGAAAAAGTGGAGGCGCGTTCTCCGGAAACCGTTTCCGAATACCGCCAGAAGCTGACGGCGCGAATGGAAGAGGTGCTTCAAAGCACCACCATCGACCCCCAGCGGATTCTTACAGAGGCCGCGATTTACGGCGACAAGGTGGCCGTGGACGAGGAGACTGTCCGGCTTCACAGCCACGTTGCCCAGCTGCGGGAAATGCTGAAGGCCGACGAGCCTATGGGTCGAAAGATGGACTTCCTCATTCAGGAGGTCAATCGCGAGTCCAATACCATTGGTTCTAAATGCTGCGATGTCTCCATCGCTCAGATAGCAGTGGACTTGAAAGCGGAGGTCGAGAAAATCCGCGAACAGGTCCAGAACGTGGAGTGAGGCCGTGAAATTGATTAACATCGGCTTTGGGAGCTTGATTTCTGCCGACCGTCTGGTGGCGGTGGTCAGTCCGGATTCCGCGCCGGTGAAGCGCCTGATTCAGGAGTCCCGGGAACGGGGCATGCTGATCGACGCCACCTATGGGCGGAAGACCGCCTCTATTTTTATCATGGACAGCGACCATGTGGTGCTCTCCGCGCTGCCCAGCGAAAAGCTGGCGGGGCGCCTGGGGACTGAAATCATGGGGGAAGAGGAAGAATAGGATGCAAAAGGGAAAGACTTTTATTATTTCAGGCCCCTCGGGCGTGGGAAAGAGTACGGTTTTGAAGGCACTTTTGGAAAAGCGGCCTGATCTGTACTTCTCCGTCTCCGCCACCACGCGGGACCCCCGTCCGGGTGAAGTGGATGGCGTTCACTATCACTTTATGGATGTGGACGCATTCCGTCAGCGGATTGCAGAGGATGCGTTTTTGGAATATGCGGAGTACGTAGGCAATTTTTATGGAACGCCGAAGCGGTACGTGGACGAGGCCATGAACGCGGGCCGGGATGTGATTTTGGATATAGAGATTCAGGGTGCGCTTCAGGTCTGCGGCAAGCGACCGGAAACGGTCCGCATTTTCATCTCACCGCCCTCTTGGTCGGAGTTGGAGCGGCGCTTGACCGAGCGGGGCACCGACTCTCCGGAGAAGATTCAAAAGCGTCTTCTGCGGGCCAAGGTGGAATTCCAGACGGCACATACCTACGATTATTTCGTCATCAACGACACCGTGGAAGATGCCGTGGAGGAACTGGACGCCATCATGACGGCAGAGCACTGCAAGCCTGCTGAACGCATGGAGATTATCAGCGGACGTTGACACACAGCGATCCATTCATTTATTTTAAGCCGAAAGGCAGATAGGAAGATAACTACTATGATGCTTTATCCTGCAATGAGTAAGCTGAACAGCTACATTCCCAACCGCTATATGCTGGTGAACGTGGTGGCTCGCCGGGCACGGCAGATTTCTGAGGCCGCCGAGGAGATGGGTGAACCCCTGAACGACAAGCCGGTGACATTGGCCATTCGCGAGGTTGCGGAGGGCAAACTGGACGCCCGGGGTATGGACCTGACCATTGAGGAAGATGTCGTCGATCAGGAGACGGAACAGCTCTAAGCCGTCAATCGGGGAGGGATGCAGATGGAGTGCGCAGAAATTGCAAAGGTCGCCGTCAGCGCCGCGACATATTCCATCGACAAGCCTTACGACTATCTGATTCCTGAACCGCTGCTGGAAAAGGCACAGGTGGGTGTGCGGGTAATGATTCCCTTCGGCATGGGAAACCGCAGCTGCGAGGGTGTGATTCTGGCTCGGGAAACGGGCGCAAAACGCGCCGGTGTGAAAGCGCTGGAATCCGTTTTGGACGATGGGCCGGTGCTGGACGGGTGGGGCGTGTCCTTGGCGCTGTGGATGCGCCAGCGATATTTTTGCACCATGTACGAGGCGGTGAAGACCATTCTGCCCGCGGGCCTCTGGTATCAGATGAAGGAGAACTTCACCGTGGCGGAAGGATTGGACCGCGCCGCCGCGGTCGTTCTTGCCGGAAAAATTCGGGATGCGGACTGCGCACTGAATGCGTTGTTCGCCGCCGGAGGCAGCGCAGAGTTGTCTCAGCTGAAGGCCAGCTGCGGCGACGGGGTGGAACCGACGCTGCGGGCGCTTTGCAAAAAGGGCGTCCTGACTTCGGATATCACCGCTATGCGGCGCATCGGAGACAAAAAACGCCGTATGGCGGAGCTGACCATGGATGCGTCAGAGGCTCTGGCTCTGGTGGAGCCGCGAAAAAAATCCGCACCGATGCGCTATGAGGTGGTTTTGCTGTTGTCCGCCACCGGTCGCGCCTCGGTGCAGGACATCTGTTATTTTACCGGAGCTTCCGCCAAGACCCTGAAGGGACTGGAGAAGTCCGGTATTGTGGCGTTTTCAGAGGAAGAACAGCTTCGTGTCCCGGAGCCGAAAACAGTGCAGCCCGGAGTGCCCATCATTTTAAATGAGGAACAGCAGTCTGCGTTTGCCCACCTGTTGACTCTGACGGAATCCGCAAAGCCGGAGGCAGCACTCTTACAAGGTGTTACCGGCAGCGGAAAAACCCAGATTTACATCCGTCTGGCGCAAGAGGTTTTAAAACGCGGAAAGTCCGTGATTGTGCTGGTTCCAGAAATTGTGCTGACACCGCAGATGATGGAAAAGTTCTCCTCTTATTTTGGCGCGCAGGTTGCCATGCTCCACAGCGCTTTGCGCATGACGGAGCGATATGACCAGTGGAAGCGCATCCGCCGGGGCGAAATTCGGCTGGTGCTGGGAACCCGATCTGCTGTGTTCGCGCCGATGGAGAATCTGGGACTCATCATCATGGACGAGGAGCAGGAGGGGAGCTATCAGTCGGAAAACGCGCCCCGGTATCACACCCGCGACATTGCCAAATTTCGCTGTGCCCAGTGCGGTGGACTGCTGGTGCTCGGTTCTGCCACCCCCACGGTGGAGACTGCGTGGAACGCGAAACAGGGTACGTATCGCTACGAGTTGCTCCGTAGACGGTACAATGAAAAGAGTCTGCCGGAGGTTACCATCGTGGATCTGCGGCAGGAGATCAAAGCTGGGAATGCCAGCGCGATCAGCAGCCCACTGGAGCGGGAACTGCGGGAAAATCTGAACCGGGGTGAGCAGAGCATCCTTTTTCTAAACCGGCGAGGTAACAGCCGAATGCTGGTATGCGGCGAGTGCGGCAACGTCCCTACCTGTCCCCGATGCAGCGTCTCCATGACCTATCATTCTGCCAATGGACGGCTAATGTGCCACTATTGCGGCCACTCCCAGAGAGCCAGCGACATCTGCGCGGAGTGCGGCGGAATCATGAAGCACATTGGGGCAGGAACCCAGCGGGTGGAGGAGGAGCTGCGGGATCTGTTTCCCGGCGTGGGCATTTTGCGAATGGATGCAGACACCACCGGAGGAGATCACGAAAAGCTGCTGAATCAATTTGAAAAAGAGAAAATCCCCATTCTTTTGGGTACCCAAATGGTGGCAAAGGGATTGGATTTTGAAAATGTGACGCTGGTTGGTGTGCTCAGCGCGGATTCGTCTCTGTATCTGGACAACTACCGCGCTGCCGAACGGACTTTCAGCCTGCTGACGCAAGTGGTGGGGCGGGCCGGAAGAGGTGAGAAGCGGGGGCGGGCGGTTATTCAGACCTACACCCCCGGGAACGAGGTCATTCAAAGCGCAGCGCAGCAGGATTATGAGCGGTTTTACGAAGGCGAAATTATTATGCGCCGCTTGCGGCGCTACCCGCCCTTTGCCGACTTGATTACTCTTACCGTCTCTGGTGGGGACGAGGGAACGGTGCTCCGGGCGGCAATGGCCTTGCGAGACGAGCTGCGGGAGCTGATGGCGGACGAGACGATGTGCGCTTCAGAACCGGAAATTCTCGGTCCTGCCCCCGCGCCAGTGCTGAAGGTGAACAACCGCTTTCGATACCGAGTCTTTCTCTCCGGCAAAAACGACAAACCCACCCGGGACCGGGTGGCATGGCTGCTGCGCCAGTTCGGCAGGCGGCGGGAAAACCGCGGGCTGAACCTGTTCGCGGACTGCAACGCGATGGATTGATCGCAATTTTCAATTGGGAGGTCAACACAAATGGCTTTAAGAAAAATCGTGGAGGTAGGCGAGGAGTGCCTGCTGAAAAAGTGCCGTCCCGTGACGGAGTTTAATAGGCACCTCAGGGAACTGCTGGACGATATGGCGGAAACCCTGACCGACGCTAGCGGCGCAGGACTCGCCGCGCCGCAGGTGGGCGTGCTGCGCCGGGTGTGTTTGGTGCTGGACGAGGGGACGGAGGAGTATCTGGAGCTTATCAATCCGGAGATCATCGCCCAGAGCGGAGAGCAGACCGGAATTGAGGGCTGCTTGAGCCTGCCGGGAAAGTGGGGCATTGTCTCCCGTCCCAACGTGGTGCGTGTCCGGGCACAGGATCGGGACGGCAATTGGTTTGAGGCGGAGGGCGAGGGTCTGACGGCCCGGGCATTTTGCCACGAAATTGAGCACCTGGATGGACATCTCTTCTCTGAGCATGTGGACCATTTCCTTTCCGATCAGGAACTGGAGGACTATATGGAAGCCGAGGCGGAGGAATCCTCCGAAGAAGGCGAAGAGACGAAGGAGTAATGTCCATGCGCATTTTGTTTATGGGGACCCCGGAGTTTGCCGTGGCGTCCCTGAAACGTCTGGTGGAGGATGGACACGAACTGTGTGGCGTTCTCACTCAGCCGGACAAGCCAAAAAATCGAGGGATGAAGCTGATTCCAACACCTGTAAAGGAATATGCTTTGACAAAAAATCTGCCCGTTTTTCAGCCTCAGAAAGCGCGGGACGGGGAGGCTATGAGCATCGTTCGTCAGCTGGATCCGGAGCTAATCGTGGTGGCGGCCTACGGTAAGATTCTGCCGGAAGAGCTGCTGAACTACCCGAAGTACGGCTCCATCAACGTCCATTCGTCCCTTTTGCCGAAGTACCGGGGTGCAGCTCCCATCAATTGGGCGATTCTCAATGGAGAGGCGGAAACCGGCGTTTCCATCATGTATATGGCCGCCGCGTTGGATGCAGGGGATGTGATCGCGCAAGCGCGCACACCCATCGGACCGGACGAGGACGCGCAGACGCTTACCGCCCGCCTTGCCGAGCTGGGCGCGGTGACGCTGTCCGAGACGGTGACGGCCTTGGAAAACGGCTTTGCCACCCGGACACCGCAGGACGAGAGCGCGTTTACCTACGCGCCGATGCTGTCCCGAGAGCTGTCTCCCATTGACTGGACCCGCAGCGCTCACGCCATCAACTGCCAGATTCGGGGCCTGATTCCATGGCCGGCCGCGTCTACCGACGCAGTGAGCGGAGAGGCGATGAAGGTTTTCCGTTCGGTAGAGACGGGAGAGCAAACCGCAGCCAAGCCCGGCACCGTTCTTACCGCTGACAAGCGGGGAATTGCTGTTGCCTGCGGAGATGGCAAGGTTCTTTCCTTGACGGAAATACAGGCCGTCGGCGGCAAGCGGATGTCTGCCGCGGATTATCTGCGGGGCCACCCCATCCAACTTTGAAACGAGGGATTCGATGCACTACGACTACGCTTACTTTTTCGCGAACAATCTGTACTGGGTTCTGCTGATTCCGGTATTCATCCTGTCTTTGTATGCACAGATGCAGGTTTCCGGCAGCTTCAGCCGGTACAGCGCCGTGAATAACCGCCGCCGCATGACCGGCGCTCAGGCCGCCGAGGCGGTTCTGCGGGCCCACGGTGTCTCCAACGTGGCGATCCGCCCCACCCGGGGCCGTCTCACCGACCACTATGACCCCCGGGACAACACCATCTATCTCTCCGAGGATGTATACGGTGCGCCCACGGTGGCGGCGGTGGGCGTGGCCTGTCACGAGGCGGGACACGCGGTGCAGTACGCCCAAGGGTACGGTCCCGTGCGGCTGCGCAGCGCAATTATCCCAATCACCAATCTGGGTTCTAAATTCTCCTTTATTCTCCTGATTATCGGTCTGTTTCTGTACAGCCAGATGCTGTTTCTGGTTGGAATCATCTTGTTTGGCGTTACTACTTTTTTTCAGTTGGTAACGCTGCCGGTGGAATTTAATGCCTCCGCTCGGGCGATTGAGACAATTGAGGGGCAGGGGCTTTTGGAGGATGACGAGCTGCGGGGCGCGAAAAAGGTCCTTCGTGCGGCGGCGCTGACTTATGTGGCCGCGCTGCTGACCAGCCTTTTGCAGCTTTTGCGGTTTGTGACGATCTTCGCCTCTCGGGGCGACAACGGAAACCGCCGGGGAGGCGGACGATGAGCGCCCGGGACACCGCCCTGCGGGTGCTGAGTGCTGGACGGACGGCCTCTGCTTGGGCAGATGCCAGCCTGAAGGCCCAGCTTCAGCGGGACGGTCTTTCCGGCGCGGAGGCGGGCCTTGCTACGCGCATGGTGTACGGCGTTTTGCAGAATCGGGCATTGTTGGACTTCTATCTGGGGGCCTACTGCACTCAAAAGGTGGGCCATTTGCAGCCGCCGCTGGCGGATATCCTTCGGCTGGGTGCGTATCAAATCCTGTTTTTGGACAAGGTTCCGGATCGAGCTGCGGTAAATGAGTCCGTGGAACTGGCAAAGCGGAATAAGCGGGGACAAGCCGCAGGGCTGGTCAACGCTGTTTTGCGAAAAGTTTCTCTGAATAAAGATACCTTACCTCCCATCCCACGCCGGGACGAGGCCCAGTATCTCTCCGTGCGGTACAGCCATCCCAAGTGGCTGGTAAAGCGGCTTTTGACCCTGCTGGGCCGAGAGGAGGCAGAGGCATTCCTCGCTGCTGATAATGGCATCGTGCCGCTGACCGTGCAGGTCAACACGCTGAAGACTACTGCGGAAGATTTGGCGGCAGAACTGACCGCCGCAGGCGTAACCGCGGCCCCGCACCCTTGGGTTCCGGATTGTCTGGAGTTGTCCGGCTCCGGCGATCTGACGGCGCTGGAGGCGTTTCAGACCGGGAAATTCTTTGTGCAGGACCCTGCCGCCAAGCTGGTGAGCCTGATTTCCGCGCCTAAAAAGGGCCAGCGTGTCATCGACGTGTGCGCCGCTCCCGGCGGAAAGTCCTTTGGCGCGGCCATCGCTATGGAAGACCGAGGCGAAGTTCTTGCCTGCGATCTCCACGAAAATAAGCTGAGTCGTATCGAGGCAGGGTCCGCGCGGCTGGGCCTGAAATCCATCTGGGCCTTTGCCGCTGACGGAACGGTTTTCCGCCCCGAGTGGGCGGAAAGCGCCGATGTGGTGCTGGTGGACGCTCCCTGCTCAGGTCTTGGAATTATCCGAAAAAAACCGGATATTCGGTATAAATCTCCCGATGATCTGTTTACACTTACCGTGGCGCAATCCACCATTTTGGAAAACGCCGCGCGGTATGTAAAGCCCGGCGGCACGCTGATTTACTCCACCTGCACCATCCTGCCGGAGGAAAATGGTCAGGTTGTGGATGGTTTCCTCTCCGGGCATCCGGAATTTTCCCGGGAAACCTTCACGCTGCCCGCGCCGATGGGCGAGCAGCCGGGAGAGTTGACGCTCTGGCCCCACCGCCACGGAACCGACGGCTTTTATATCTGCCGTCTGCGGCGGAATTAAGAGGATCTTTGTATGACCGATTTGAAATCACAAACGCCGGAGGAACTGACCAAGACCTTGAAAGCTATGGGAGAGCCCGCTTTTCGCGGAAAACAGGTGTTTACATGGCTCCACAAGGGCGTTGGCTCCTTTGACGAAATGACGAACCTGTCCAAGGCCCTCCGGGAAAAGCTGGCGGGTACCTGTGCCTTCACGCCGCCAAAGGCGGTGCGTAAACAAGTCTCAAAGCTGGACGGTACGATCAAATACCTCTGGGAACTGGCTGACGGAAACTGCATCGAATCCGTTTTGATGCAGTATCACCACGGAAACACCGTATGCATTTCCTCTCAGGTGGGGTGCCGGATGGGATGCGCATTCTGCGCGTCCACTATTGCTGGAAAGGTTCGGGACTTGACGCCCGGAGAGCTTTTAGATCAGGTGATCTTCACCCAGAAAGATTCGGGACTCCCCATTTCCAACATCGTGCTGATGGGGATTGGAGAACCGATGGACAATCTGGACAACGTGCTGAAGTTCTTGGAGCTGGTGAATCACCCTGATGGACTGAATATCGGGATGCGCCACATCAGCCTGTCCACCTGCGGCGTAATCCCCGGGATTGAGCGCTTGGCGGAGCTGGGTTTGCAGCTGACGCTGTCCGTATCCCTTCACGCGCCGGACGGGGAGACTCGCTCCAAAATCATGCCGGTGAACCGGGCGTATCCTGTAGAGGACCTGTTTGCCGCATGCCGCCGATATTTTGAGCGGACCGGACGGCGCATCTCTTTTGAATACGCCATGATCGACGGGGTGAACGATCACGATTGGCAGGCAGATCTCATCGCCGAGAAGGTTCGCGGGATGCCGGGCCATGTGAACCTCATCCCGCTGAACGATGTGGTGGAAAGCCCGTTCAAGCCGTCCAAGCGGACGGCTGCGTTTCAAAAACGGCTGGAAACCCACGGACTCACCGCCACGGTACGGCGGAGTCTTGGTGGGGATATCGACGCTTCCTGCGGACAGCTCCGCCGGAAGGCCATGGAAGAACAGAAAGGGGAGTGATCGACATGCAGGTCTGGGGCATCACGGATATAGGTCTGGTCCGCAGAGACAATCAGGACGCTTACGCCGTACGTGAGCGGACAGATAGCGGCCACACCGTTTGTGTGGTCTGCGACGGCATGGGCGGCACCGCCGGCGGCAGTCAGGCCAGCCACATCGCGGTAAATACCTATGTAGGGGAGCTTGAAAAGATCCTCGTACCGGACATGACGCCGCAGCAGCTGCGGGAGGCATCGTCCTTTGCAGTGAGCCTTGCCAACCGGGCCGTCCGGGAGGCGGCGCAGCAGAGCGAGGAATACGCCAACATGGGCACAACGCTGGTCTCCGCCATCAGTTGCGCGGAGGGCGCGGTGGTCAGCAATGTGGGCGACAGCCGAGCCTATCACATCACGCGGTCGGCCATCACCCGCGTGACACGGGACCACTCTCTGGTAGAGAGCATGGTGGAGCGGGGCGACATCACCGCTGAGGAAGCCCGCCGCCATCCCAACCGCAATCTCATTACCCGGGCGCTGGGGCCGGACGCACAGATCGAATGCGACGGTTACATATGCCCGCTGGAGCCGGGAGAATTTCTCCTGCTGTGCAGCGACGGACTGGTGGACACCGTGACCGATCAGGAGATGCTGGACGAGGTGAATCGCGCCCAAACGGGAGATGTCTGCCTTGCAAGGTTGCTGGAAATTTCAAAGAGCCGGGGGGCCAAAGACAACGTGACTGCGGTTTTGATGCGCAGGACGAACGAGAAGGAGGCGATGTGACATGGTAGATCCCTATATTGGAAAAATGCTGGACAACCGCTATGAGATTTTAGAGCGGATCGGCACGGGAGGCATGGCCGTCGTCTATAAAGCCAAATGCCATCGTCTGAACCGACTGGTGGCGGTGAAGATTCTGAAGAGTGATCTGGCGCAGAACGAGGAGTTCCGCCGTCGGTTCCACGCGGAGTCCAAGGCAGTTGCCATGCTGTCCCACCCCAACATCGTCTCCGTGTACGACGTGTCTCAGAG
The DNA here is from genome assembly GCF_000307265.1 of Oscillibacter ruminantium GH1. Classification (GTDB taxonomy): domain Bacteria; phylum Bacillota; class Clostridia; order Oscillospirales; family Oscillospiraceae; genus Oscillibacter; species Oscillibacter ruminantium. The sequence continues at coordinate 356,997 of NZ_DF158898.1, read as the reverse complement.
CGACGATGTGGAGTACATCGTCATGGAGCTGATCGACGGTATCACTCTCAAGCAGTACATGGAGAAGCGGGGCAGACTGGATTGGAGAGAGTCGCTGCACTTCACCACACAGATCATGCGGGGCCTTTCTCATGCCCACAGCCGTGGTATCGTCCACCGGGACATCAAGCCCCAGAACATTATGGTTCTGCGGGACGGCAGCGTGAAGGTAGCTGATTTCGGCATCGCGTGTCTGGAAAACTCCGCCCAGACGCTAACGCAGGAGGCCCTTGGTTCCGTCCACTATATTTCGCCGGAGCAGGCCCGGGGCGACCGTACCGACGCCCGTTCCGATATCTACTCCGCTGGCGTGGTTCTCTATGAGATGCTGACCAATCGCCTGCCCTTTGAGGGGGATTCCGCTGTCTCCGTAGCGATCCAGCATCTCAGCTCTATTCCGCTGGCTCCCCGGGAGATTGATCCCAACATTCCAGAACCGTTGGAGCTGATCTGCATGAAGGCCATGGCCCCCGACCGGGACCGGCGGTACGATTCTGCCGAGGCCATGATCGCTGATTTGGATGCCTTTCGCAAAAATCCGGGCGTAGAGCTGGATATTGACCCCAAGGATCTGCATCCGGAGGAAACGGACGAACCAACCCGCCTGATCCACACCGGTGCGGTGGCAGCGGCCACCGCCCAGCACCATTCGTCTCGAGAGCTGCAGAGGGAATCCTCGCGGGATTATGACCGGGGCTATGACCGAAATTACGACCGGGACTACGACCGGGAGAACCCCCGGAAACCGGCCCAGCAAATCTCTTCTGGAAAGCGCACAGCTATGATCGTCGGGGTCGTGGTGGTCGCGCTGGTGGCAATCTTCTTCCTTGCCAGAGCGGTATTCAGCTCTATGGAAGCGGGGGAGACTTATACCGTTCCCAGGGTTGTTGGCTATACCGTGGACGAGGCACGGAAGCTGCCCGAAGTAGCCGGGATTTTTGAGATTACGGAGACGAAGTCTGTATATGACAATTCCGCCGTTGGCACCATTCTTGAGCAGGATCCGCCGGAGAATATGCCAAAAAAGAGCAACCTGATCATCAACGTTACCGTGAGTGCCGGAGTGAAGACGGACAACATGCCGGACTTGACCGGAAAAACAGCGCAGGAGGCCAAGATTGCTCTGAAAAATTTAATCCGTGATTTGGACCTAAAGGTTGAAACCAAGGATGAAAGCAACGACGATGTGACGACGAACTGTGTAATCCGCACGGAGCCGGAGGTGAATGCCCCACTGAAAAAGGGCGATACCGTGACGCTGATCATCAGCACCGGTCCAAATAAAACTCCGGTTACTGTGATTTCATTCCTCTCTCTGCCTATCGACAAGGCAAAGGAGCAGGCAACAGCGATGGGCCTCAAGGTGACGCAGAAAGACGTGGAAAGCGGCGAGGCCGCCGGAACTGTGATAGATCAGGACATTCCTGCGAATTCAAAGGCCTATGTGGGCGATACAATCACCCTCTCTGTCAGCAAGGGGCCTGCCGATACGCAAAGCCCTGGCAACGGCGCGGTGGTTACCAAACCCGCAACCTTTTCTCTGCCGCAGGACGGACGAGAGACGGTTCATATGGTGGTTCTGGTAAATGGCGTCTCCAACTATGAGGGCAATGTGAATTGCAGTGATGGGTCCGCCACCGTGGATGTGTCCGGCACTGGTATCGGATCGGTGCAGGTTTATTACGACGGTGTGCTCTTTGAGACGCGGCAGGTGGACTTCAATGCGTGAGGGCCGTATTAAAAAGGCGCTCAGCGGATTTTACTATGTGGAGGGCGATGGCGAACTCCTCCAGTGTCGCGCCAGAGGAAAGTTTCGCAAAGAGGGGATTTCTCCTCTGGTGGGGGACTGGGTGGAGGTTCGGGAGCTGGGAAATGGCGAAGGCTATGTGGAGGCTGTAAAGCCCCGGAAAAATGCCTTTCTCCGTCCCGCCGTGGCAAATGTCGATCAGATCGTCATCATTGCGTCGGAGGCCATTCCCAAAACCGATCCATATCTCATAGACCGGCTCTCCGCCATCGCGGCACTGAAAGACTGTGGTGTGGTGGTGGTGCTGAATAAGTGCGATCTGAACAGCGCGGAGGACCTCTATCATATTTATCGCGCCGCCGGGTTTCCCACCATCCGCGTCAGCGCGGAAACTGGGGAGGGCCTTTCGGAACTGAAGCCTCTGATTTGTGGCAAGCTATCTGCCTTTACAGGGAACTCTGGCGTAGGAAAATCCAGCATTCTAAATGCGCTGGATTCGGAATTTCACCTGCAGGTGGGCGAGATCAGCGAGGCTCTGGGCCGCGGGCGGCACACCACCCGCCATATTGAACTTTACCATCTGGATTGCGGCGCGGACGTGGTGGATTCTCCCGGCTTTGCCTCCTTTGACTCGGAGGAACTGAATCTGGAGTTAAAGCGTCGCCTGCCGGAGACATTCCCGGACTTTGAGCCGTATTTGTACAGCTGCCGGTTTGTGGGATGCAGCCACACGAAGGAAAAGGGCTGTGCAGTGCTGGCGGCACTGAAAGACGGAGTGCTCCAACGCAGCCGCCACGACAGCTATCTCCGGCTTTACGAGGAATTAAAGCCCCTGAAAGAGTGGGAAGAAGCAAAAAAGTAAGTCTCATAAAAACAAAAAGTGCGGATACCGCTTGATGGTATCCGCACTTTATATATTTACCGCCCTGTCCCGAAATTTCTTCGCTATTTTTTTCCCTGTGGCCCGCACGCTTTTTCCCTTCTGCGTATATACTGAACTATGAGAGGGGGTGCGGCGGAGATGTGGTGTGGCCGCGGCGGTGGAGGCTGGCTGGGCGTATGCGCGGTGGCGCTGGGCGTGGGAATTTTGATCGCGGTGATCTTTCCGACGGGATGTCTGCTGTTTCTCGTCGCCTTCCTTTTGATCGCCTGCGGAAGCGCCTGCTTGCGGCGCTGATACGATGCTAATATGAAAAAAGGGGTGCATTTTTTATGAAAATCGTCGTTTGGAAGTCGCCCAAAGCGCTGTGCGGTCTGCTGCGCCGGTTGTTTGGGATCAAGGAATAACCGCCCGTTTCCCGGCATAGGATACGCCAGAATCACAATGGCCGGGAAAGGATGGTCTGAATGGAACTGGAATTGAAAAAAGCCCGCTTCGACGCCTATGATGTGGGCGGCGAGCTGACGCTGACGCAGGAGGAGACGGCAGAGACGATTGTGCCGGATTACTGTCCCGACATCGCCCGCATCATCGACACGGAGGGTAAGGTTTATCTCCACAGCCGAGAGCTGCGGGAAGGCAAGGCAGAAGTCTCCGGCACTGTGCGGGTTACGGTGCTCTATACTCCGGATGGGGAGAGCGGTGTCCGCACGCTGGATTTTGCCATGCCCTTTTCCGCCGAGTCGGACGCTAAGGCCATGCCGGATTGCGTGGCACTTTTGGCGGAGACAGAGCCGGAATTTCTGGAGACGCGGGCACTAAACCCCCGCAAGGTCTTTACCCATTGCAAGCTGGTGACTCGTCTTACCGGCTACCGCCGCGCGGCAACAGAGTTTTGTACGGACGCAGAGGCGGAGGCGCCGCTGTGCATCGAAAAGCGGCAGGAGGTCCAGCATACCACCGCCCTGACACATATTATTGAGAAGGACTTTACATTTTCCGATGAGTTGGACCTGTCTCCGGGCAAAGACGGCGCTGCCGAAATCCTGTCCAGCCGGGTATCCAGCTCCGTGACAGAGACAAAAATCGTGGGCAGTAAGCTGATTTTGAAGGGCCTTTTCACGGTGGCCCTACTGTACCGTTCCCCGGAGGGAAAGTGCTGCTCTTCCTCCGGTGAGCTTCCATTTTCTCAGATTATGGAGGTGGATGGGGCCGCCGAAGGCTCCGTTGCCACGGTTCGGCTCCAACTTACCGGAACCGACATCCAGGTAGACGGAGATCACGACAACCGGAAGATTGCCGTGACACTCTATCTTCATGCCGCGGCGCTGCTGCGTCAGGAACAGGACGTGACGCTGCTGTGCGATCTGTACAGCACGGCCTATGATCTGAATTTCGACGCCCAACCTCTGCAATTCTGCGATTTTGCGGAGACACTGACCCGCCGTCAAACAGTGCGGGAGGTGCTGGAGATCGGCGTAGTGGCGGATTCCATCCTTTCTCTTTCCGCCATTCCCGGTGCGGTATCCGTCAATCGAGAGGGCGGCAGCATCACGCTGCGCACTGCAGTCGCTATTCGTGCGCTGTATCTGGATGAAGGCGGCGCAGCACTGGTGGCGGAGCGGAGCATCGACGTGAGCTGCCAGTTGGAACTGCCGGAGGAGTGCCGCGTTTCCGCCCATGCCTTCTGCGCAGAGGAAGCGCAGGGAAGTCTGGGCGACCGGGGTATCGAGGTTCGCTTCCCGGTGGAATTCCGGGCAGAGGCCGTTTCCCGGAAAAAGCGGGTGTGCGTCTGCGGCGCAAAGGTCAACAGCGACACACCCAAGGATCTCACCGGCGCACCGTCTCTTGTGCTGCGGTGCAAGGGAAAGCAGGAGACGCTGTGGGATCTGGCAAAGCGGTATAACACCACCATTTCCACCATCCTCGCTGCAAATGAACTGGAAGGGGAGGATGGCGCGTCGGAGGATAAGCTGCTGCTGATTCCCCGAAAGCGGGCGTAACACAGTCAAAAAACAAGGAGCGTTCCGGCATCGCCGGAACGCTCCTTGTTCTTATGGTCAAACGACATGCGCTCCTGCGTGTGGAGACGAGGCGTTAGTTAGAAAACCGGGATAGGAACTGCTTTGTACGCTCCTCCTTTGGATCGCCAATGACACTTTTAGGGTCGCCTTGCTCCACGATGACGCCGCCATCCATGAAGATCACACGGTCTGCCACATCCCGGGCAAACGCCATCTCATGGGTCACAATTACCATGGTCATTTTTTCTTCGGCCAGCTGCCGGATGACCTTTAGAATCTCGCCGGTCAGCTCCGGGTCCAGCGCGGAGGTGGGTTCGTCGAAAAACAGAATTTCCGGTTTCATGGCCAGCGCACGGGCGATGGCAACCCGCTGCTGCTGCCCACCGGAGAGCTGGCAGGGGTAGCAGTTCGCCTTGTCGGAAAGGCCCATCTTCATCAACAGGTCCCGCGCCGCGGCCTCCGCCTCCGTCTTGTTTCGGCCCGCCACGCTGATGGGTGCGTCTATCAGATTTTTCAGGACGGTGTAATGGGGAAAGAGATTAAAATTCTGGAAGACCAGACCAAAATAGCTGCGAATTTTCTTTAAATCCTTGGCGTAGACTGTTTTGCCGTTTTCATCGTTCCATGCGGCTCTTTCCCCGGAGTAAGACAGCTCACCGCCATCCATCTCCGTCAACAAAGTGGCGCAGCGCAGCAGAGTGGACTTTCCGGAGCCGGAGGGGCCGATGATGGCCACAACCTCGCCCTTGTCCACTTCGATGGAAATGTCTTTCAAAACCTCTGGTGCGCCGGCAAAAGATTTGCGGACGTTGTTTAGTTCCATAACTTTCATTTCCGACGCCTCCTCAGTCATAATAATTCATGCGCTTTTCGATGCGTTCCATGATCCAAGCCACCACGCTGTTGAAAAGGAAGTAAAACACTCCCGCCACGAACAGAGGCATCACGGTGGTTTTGGCGGCGGAAATCTGCTTTGCAATGGTAAACAGCTCCTGATAGGCAATGACAAATGCAAGGGACGTGTCCTTCACCAGTGTGATCACTTCGTTGGTGACGGAGGGGAGGACCCGCTTTACCATCTGCGGCAGGATGATCTTAAAAAAGGTTTGGCTCCGGCTGTACCCCAGTACCTGCGCCGCTTCATACTGCCCCTGCGGAATAGACTGGATGCCGGAGCGGTAAATCTCAGCGAAGTAGGCGGCGTAGTTAACAGAGAACGCGATCACCGCTGCCAGCAGCCGGGAGTATCCGGAAAGGCTGACGTGGAATACGTAATACGGCCCAAAATACACCACCATCATCTGAAGCATCAGCGGTGTGCCCCGAAGGATGGAGATAAAGAGTTTGACGATTAACTGCACGGGCCGAAAATTTCTCAGCGCAAGCACGAGTTTGCCGTTTGCTTTTCCGGCGAGTTCCTGTTCTGTTCCCAGATGGCGCAGAGGCGCCCAAGAAGACATCCGTCCCAGCGCCACCAGAAGACCCAGCGGCAGGGAAAATACCAGCGTCAACGCAAACAACTGCACGGCGGCCCACAGGCCCACCAGCAGCTGTTGAAGCACACTGCCTAAATCCATTCCCAATTCTCCTTTTCAATCGATGAAAAGGGCGGCGGGGAAGCCCGCCGCCCAAGTATGTAAGCGCTTACTCGCCGTAGCAGATCATACCCGCCAGTTCCGGCGCGTCGTAATTCTTGGCGGCGGCGGTGGCGATCTTTGTAAAGGTGCCGTCAGCCCACATCTCGTCCAGCGTGGCCTTCACCTGATCCGCCAGCTCCGTGTTGCCCTTTTTGAAGCCGATGCCGTATTGCTCCGTAGAAAGAGGCTTTTCCAGCATCACAAACTTGTCGCTGCCTCGAGTTTTCAACTGGTAATTAGCAACGCCGATGTCTACCGCAATGGCGTCGTCCACCCCGGACTCCAGATTCATGAACGCGGTGTTGTAGTCGGGAACCTCATCCAGCGCCGAAAAGGAAGCCGCCAAAGTCAGATTTTCATCGTTGCTGCCGTCGCCGGGGTCATCGGTCAGGGCAGTGAGGGCAGAGGAACCGGACTGGGTGATCACGGGGCGGCCCGCAAGCTCCGACGCATCGGTAATACCGCTGTCGGCGTTTACCACGAACACGATCGAGTTGTTAACGTAGGGTCCTACCCAAGTATAGCTGTCCTCCCGGCCGGTCATTGTGAAGCCGTTCCAAATGCAGTCGATGTTGCCTGCGTCCAGCTCCATGTCCTTGGAGTTCCAGTCGATGGGCTGGCGGACCAGCTCCCAGCCGTTGCGGTCGCAGACCTCCTGTGCCAAGTCCAGATCAAAGCCTACATAGCTGCCGTCGTCGGCCTTGTATCCATAGGGGGGATATTCCGCGTCAAAACCCACGGTGAAGGTGGTGCGTTCCGCGCTGCCGGACGCGGATGCTGCGGCGGTCGAAGACGTGGACCCGGAAGCCGCGCTGGACGAGGGAGCGGAGGTCCCGCAGGCGGCCAAAGAGCCCACGACAGCCGCCGCGCTGAGCAGAGCCAAAATCTTTCTTCTATTCATCTTAAATCCTCCAAAACTGAGGGCATTGCCCTCTGATTTAATGCACTATCAGTTTACCATGATAAATTAATCCTGTAAATATTGCATATCGTTAATTTTTTTCTGGAAGAGCTGTACCCCTTTGTGTACTGTCTACAAAAAAATGGGGATCAGAAGGTCCCGCAAATCTTTCCGACCCTAGGCCCAGCTGGAATAGGCGGTATTTTACAATGCTGATTTTCCGAAGACCCAGCCTGTCATACTTGGCAGGAATCGGACATAGAGTGGGAACAGGATTGCAAGAAGGACGGGGGATGCTATGAATACGACCATCTATCAAAATATTGCCACCCGGACCGCCGGTGATATTTACATCGGCGTGGTAGGCCCGGTACGCACGGGAAAATCCACCTTTATCAAACGGTTTATGGAGACGCAGGTGATCCCCAACATCGAAAACGTCTACCGCCGGGAACGGGCCAGAGACGAGCTGCCCCAAAGCGGCTCTGGACGGACCATCATGACGGCGGAGCCAAAATTTGTGCCGGAGGAGGCCGTTCAGGTTCAGCTGCCTGATGGGGCGGCGTTCTCCGTGCGGCTGATCGACTGTGTGGGGTACATGGTCCGAGGGGCCATCGGTTCCACGGAAGACGACCAGCCTCGAATGGTGACTACCCCATGGTATGACCATGAAATTCCCATGACGGAGGCGGCGGAGATTGGCACCCGCAAGGTTATCGCAGAACACTCCACCATCGGGATCGTCGTCACCACGGATGGGTCCATCGCGGACATTCCCCGAGAGGACTATCTGGAGGCGGAGGAGCGAGTTATCCGGGAATTGCAGGAGCTGGGAAAGCCCTTCATTGTCCTGCTGAACTCTGACGCACCCAAATCCGAACGGGCGCAGGCAGTGGCAAAGGATGTTGCCTCTCGATACAGCGTCAACTGCATCGCGGTGAACTGCTTGGAACTGGACGAGGCGGCAGTGGCGGATATCCTCAAGGCTGTACTGTACGAGTTTCCCATGCAGGAATTGGACCTGTTCCTGCCCGCATGGGTGGATGCGCTTCCGGCGGATCATCCCATCAAGGCGGGGCTGTACGGCGCGGTTCGAGAGGGAACGGCGGCGCTGCACCACATCCGGGAGATCGACAGCGTAATCACCGCGCTGGGCCAGCGGGAGAGCATCAGCGCCGCCAAACTCACCGGTATTGACCTTGGAACAGGTGTGGCCACAGCGGAATTGCGCCTGCCCAGAGAGCTGTTCTATCAGACGCTTTCCGAGCAGTCCGGCTTTACGGTTGGAGACGACGGGGATCTGATGAGCCTTTTGACCCGCCTTGCCACGGTGAAAGCGGAGTATGACAAGGTGGCCGGAGCGTTGCATGACGTTCGGGAGACGGGCTATGGCATTGTGGTTCCCGGCATCGACGAGCTGCAATTGGAGGAACCGGAAATCATGAAGCAGGGAGGCCGGTACGGCGTTCGCCTAAAGGCCAGCGCTCCCAGTATCCATATGATTCGCGCCGACATCGAAACTGCCGTCAGCCCCATCGTGGGCAACGAGAAGCAGTCCGAGGACATGGTGAACTACCTGCTGCAAGAGTTTGAGGGGGATACCAGCAAAATCTGGCAGTCCAACATCTTCGGCCGCAGCTTCCATGAGCTGGTCAGCGAGGACTTGCAAAACAAGCTCCAGCGGATGCCGGACGATGCCCGAAAGAAGCTGCAGGAGACTTTGACCCGCATTATCAATGAGGGCAGCGGGGGACTGATCTGTATCATTCTGTAATCTGATGATCCGGCGGAGGCCTTTTGGGCATCCGCCGGATTTCTGTCTGTTAAAACGGCACTAAAGTCTGCATCCCATCATGCAGTTTCCCTTGCAAGCCGGGGCGGGACGTGATACCATAGAACCATCAGACAGGAGGGGGCCGCGCTATGCTTTTGGCAATTGATATTGGAAATTCCACCACATCCGTGGGATTGTTTGGTCTGGACAGAGAGCTGAAGTTTTTGGCTACGCTGGATACGGATAGCCGCAGAACCGCGGACCAGTTCAGCATTGATCTGATGAACGTATTTGCGCTGTATCACTACGATCTCAAGGACGTCAGCGGGGCTATCGTGTGCAGTGTGGTTCCGCCGCTGAATTTTATGCTGGAAAAGGCGGTGGGTCGGCTCTTGGGAAAGCCCCCCATGGTGGTTGGCCCCGGCGTGAAAACCGGGCTCAACATCCGCATGGACTTTCAGACGCAGATGGGAGCCGATATCGTGGCAGATGCGGTAGCCGCACTGGAAAAATTTACGGCACCCATTGTCACCATCGACATGGGGACCGCCACCACCATAGGAGTGATTTCCCACGACCGCACCTATGAGGGAGGACTGTTGCTGCCGGGGGTGAACGTCTCTCTGGAGGCACTGAGCCGCAGAGCCGCGCAGCTGCCCGCCATCTCCCTTCAGCACCCCAAAACGCTGATTGGCAAGAATACAGAGGACTGTATGCGCTCCGGCATCATCTACGGTACTGCCGGGATGCTGGACGGCGTTTTGGACCGCATCCGGGAGGAATTTCCCGGAAAGACCGTCAATGTGGTGGCCACCGGCGGCAGCGCACCGGTGATCGTGAAATACTGCCGGAACAAGATCGTCTACGACAAGTATCTGTTGATGGACGGACTGTGGGCCATCTATCAGAAGAACCAGTAATCGGTAAATCAAAAAAAGCATGCGCGGGAAATTTTACCCGCGCATGCTTGCTGTTTTTTACCGGAGTTTATTTTGCCAGAACCTTCTTGAGCTTTGCGAACCGGGGCAGGGAATCCTGCTTCGGCAGCTTCGGTTCGCCCTGAACCAGCGGTAGCACGTAGTCAACGAAGGCTTTCTCCACGCCGTTGCCACGCTGATTGATCCACTCCCGGGGAACCTTCTTCTCCGTATTGGCAACGTCGGTCAGGTTCAGCAGTTCCGTCTTGCAGACGTAGTGGCCGTCCCGCTCGGTCCGGGTAAAGCCCACCATCTTGTCGGTGATGCCGTTGACCGCATTCTCCACGGCGGCTTTACCGGCCATAAAGGACTCCTCAATGTCGGTTTCAGAGGCCAGATGCGCGCCGCAGCGCTGGAGCAGGCTCAGTTCGATGCCCCGGACCTTGGCCCCGGTCTTTTGCTTCACCGTCTCCGCCAGCATAGCGGCAAGGCCGCCCAACTGGGCGTGACCGAAGCCGTCGGTGGAAGAGGTCTTTGCCTCGGAGACGAAGGTGCCGTCCGCGTAGTGGATGCCCTCAGACACGGCCACCATGCAGTTGCCCTTCTCCTTATAGGTGCGATCCACGTCCTCCAAAAATTCTTCCATGTTAAAGTCAGTCTCAGGGAGGTAGATCAGGTCGGGGCCAGCGCCGTAAGCGGTGGCAAGACCCGCGGCACCGGCCAGCCAGCCCGCGTGGCGGCCCATAATTTCAATTACGCACACCATGCCGGTGTCGTACACCCGGGCGTCCTGATAGACCTCCATGCAGCTGGTTGCAATATACTTGGCGGCGGAGGCGAAGCCGGGGCAGTGATCCGTGCCGAACAGGTCGTTGTCGATGGTCTTGGGCACACCCATCACGCGGCACTCGTAGCCGACCTTCTGCATATACTTGGAGATTTTATTGCAGGTATCCATAGAGTCGTTGCCGCCGTTATAGAAGAAATAACGCACGTCATACTTCTTGAAAATCTCCAGAATCCGCTTATAATCGGTGTCGTCCACATCGGGGTCCGCGATCTTATAACGGCAGGAACCGAGAGCGGAGGAGGGGGTGTACTTCAGAAGCTCCAGCTCCTTGGGGTCCTCCTTGCTCATGTCGAACAGACGGTCGTTCAAAACGCCCTTGATTCCGTGCTCCGCGCCGTAGACAGCGGTAATGCTGGAAGATTTCAACGCGGTGGCGATCACGCCATACGCGCTGGCGTTAATAACGGAAGTGGGGCCGCCGGACTGGCCCAGAATGCAGGCGCCTTTCAGTTCACTCATGGATTGTTCCTCCTGATTTGTATCCCGGAAAAACCGGGCTTGATTTTGTGCACATCAGCAAAAATATCTTACCATGATAAAATGTGATTGTAAATACTTGCAATTTAATTTTTTTGTGATATTATCATAAAAGAAAATCGTTTTCCTCCGTTTTTATTGCCACTGTAACGGATTTCTTTGCCAGAGCGATAATTCAGGCGTTCAAGCAGCGCCGATCGGTGAGGAAAACTGATAATTTTAACAGGAGATGATTGATATGCCACTGGTCACATCAACCGAAATGTTCAAGAAAGCCTATGATGGCGGCTACGCCATCGGCGCGTTTAATGTCAACAATATGGAGATTGTTCAGGGTATCACCGAAGCCGCCCGCGATCTCAGCGCTCCTCTGATCCTTCAGGTGTCCAAGGGCGCCCGGGCCTATGCAAACCACACCTATCTTTTGAAGCTGGTTGAGGCCGCAGTCATTGAGTGCCCCAACGTTCCCATTGTGCTCCATCTGGACCACGGCCCCGATTTTGAGACTTGCAAGAGCTGCATTGACGGCGGCTTTACCTCCGTCATGATTGACGCTTCCGGCAAGCCCTTTGCCGAGAACGTGGAAATCACCAAGAAGGTCGTTGAGTATGCGCATGACCACGGTGTGGTGGTCGAGGCGGAGCTTGGCACCTTGGCCGGCGTAGAAGACGACGTGAAGGTCAGTGCTGAGGATTCCTCCTACACCCGCCCCGAAGAAGTTGAGGAGTTTGTCTCCAAGACCGGCTGCGACTCTTTGGCCATCGCCATTGGCACTTCTCATGGCGCTTACAAATTCAAGCCCGAGCAGTGCACCCGCAATGCGGACGGTCTTCTGGTGCCGCCCCCCCTGCGCTTTGACGTGCTGGAAGATGTCTCCAAGCGTCTGCCCGGGTTCCCCATCGTGCTCCATGGTTCCTCTTCCGTGCCTCAAAATTTCGTGAAGATCATCAACGAGCACGGCGGTAAGATGCCCAACGCTATCGGCGTACCCGAGGAGGAACTGCGCCATGCCGCCGAGCTGTCTGTCTGCAAGATCAACATCGACTCCGATCTGCGCCTTGCCATGACGGCCTGCATCCGTGAGCACTTTGCGGAGTTTCCTGCCCACTTCGATCCCCGTGAGTATCTCAAACCCGCCCGTCAGGCCATCAAAGAGATGGTCTCCCACAAGATCGTGAACGTTCTGGGCTGCGACCACAAGGCATAAGCCGTTTTTCGCGTTGTCTGACGGCCGACGAGATTGTAACGGCAAAATTGGTTAATATCTAAAAAACAGCCAACCCACAAACTTTTTGGTTTGTGGGTTGGCTTTCTTATGGGGATTATTCCGTTAGTCTCGGACAAACACTTTTGGTTTATTTTTTAAAATTTGACTTTGCTTTATGTTTGTGGTATACTGAATTTAACTTCATAAAAAGAACCGTCTTTTGAAGAAGGGCTTTTAGTATTACACCGTTTGGTGCTATATGAAAAGCCCTTCTTTTCTTTTTATATCCAACGGCAGAAATTTGCAGCCCATTTTGCAAATTAAGCATAAATCAATCTGACAGGAGGAACATACGATGAACACAATCACTGTAGAGAAGAGAGATTTCTCTGTAAAGGCAAAACACCTGAGACGGAATGGTCATATTCCCGGCAGTGTTTTTGGCGGTCCCTTGAAGGAGTCCATCTCCCTTCAGATCGATGAATCCACTGCACGGCAGCTGGTACGCCACAAACGGGAAGGAAGCAAGCTCAAACTTGAACTGGACGGGAAGGTAATCCCGGTGCAGATTCGAGAAAAATCAATTGATAATCTGAACAACGAGATCCTCCACTTCCGTTTTCAGGCATTAGCACCCAATCAGCTCGTTAGTAGCGTCATCCATATCATCTTAAAAAACATGGAAAAGGTAACAGCGTCTCTGGAAAGGATGGTTTCCGAAATCCCATACACATCTTTACCGGAGGACATGATCGACACAATTACAATTGATGTGGATGGAATGCCCGTAGGCAGCGTTTTAACCGTGGGGGATATTCCTGAACTCAACAATGAGAAAATAGACTTGAAAATCGACAAGGATGAGATCATTCTGCGGATCAAGGATGCAAAACGTATCGGCGCTTCCACAGTAGAGCAGGCAGCTGAGTAATTGCAGATGATTCTTTTGTAACGATATTGGCTGTTAAAAGTCTGCGCTGCTCTTACTTGCTTTTTAGTTTGAGCGGTGCAGGCTTTCCTTTTTATAATTATTCTGAATGGAGGGGAAAAAATGCAATTGGTTGGGCAAGCGGTAAAGCATATTTCTTTTGGGAAAGGGATAGTGACCGGCCTTTCCAGCGATGGCACTATCATTTCTATTCTCTTTTCAAAGGGAGAAAAGCGTTTCTTCTACCCAGAAGCGTTTGTCCGTTATCTGACCTTGAAGGACGCTGAAAAGCAAAAAAAGATCACTGCCAAATATAATCAGCAGCTTCAGGCAGAGGAAGCAAACTGGAAAGCGGAATGTGAGGAGCAGGAACGGCGCAGGCAATTGAAAAATATAAAAATTCTACCAAACTCTCAAGCGGCTTTTCATGTCTCGATTGATGACTTTAATGAAATCTTTGAAAGTGGAGTGATCTCAACCGGCTGTTATTTAAGTGGACATTCCAAAGGAGAGCCACGAATTCCAAACAGACTAAAACCAAATTCCGGGTGTCTGCTGACGGGAATTCCCAAAGGTGGGCAGGAAAAAGACAGGCTCATATTGGGCGCCTTTATGGTTGCCGAGGACTTCTTAGGGGAGTATTGCCACGACGGATTTGTAAACGTGCATGAAACATACAGGATTCTATTGCCTTTAAAGTTTGCTTTACCCTATTGGGACTATTTTGAAAATGACGGGGTATTTCCGCGCTGGGGAAACATTCCGTTTAAATACTTTTCAAATAGCATTATGCAGCAGGTTCTGCTTCAAATTACGAGCCTGTTCGCAGAAACCGAAAAAGAAGAAATTGCAACTGCATTCTATCAGTATTTTTGCAGGATCAACCACTTATCAGTTAGTTAGACAAAGGAAGCGGAATTTCTGCAATTTACCGTTTCCAGTCTCTGAAAATAGCATGGAGATTTAACTTTAGGGGGAAATCAGTATTTGAATATTTTTGAATGGCCTGAGTTCAATTGCGTGTTATTCCGTGAGATCAACGGCCTTTCTATAACGCTGCGAATCGTTCTCGCCTTGCTCGTGGGAGGTATCCTTGGCACAGAGCGTGGTTTGCGAAATCGTCCCGCCGGTTTTATGACCTATGTACTGGTTTGTATCGGTTCAACCATAATCATGCTGACAAATCAATATATATCAACTATTTACCCCGAAACCGACCCTACGCGTCTTGCTGCGCAGGTAGTCAGCGGAATTGGCTTTCTGGGTGCTGGAACAATCATTGTAACCCGGAATGATGAGGTGCGCGGCCTTACTACAGCGGCGGGACTTTGGTTGGCGGCAGGGCTGGGGCTGGCGATTGGAGTTGGATTCTATATGGGAGCCGTGATTGGTTTTGGTTTCTCATTATTTGCTCTTGTAAGTTTGAAAAAAGTAGATATCTACATCAAGCAGCACGCCAAGACCATGGATATTTATTTGGAATACAATTCCTCATTTTCTCTGCGCAGACTGTCTGAATATACGCAAGAGCAACATTTTGAACTGTTTGATATGCAAAGAGGGAATGTAAAAACGCTGAATCAGGAGCTAGGAACTTTGATCTTCTCCATTGGTCTTACTCAAAAACTGAATCATAACGATATCCTTGATAATCTCTATGCACTGGACGGTGTAGAATACATACGAGAAATAGCCTGATATACTTGAAAAGGTAGGAGGTTCAAATGCCCGACGATTACTCTGTACCTATAAACCAAACGGACACTGCCGCTACGAGTGCTGTGCAGCATTATTTGAAGCAAGCGAGTGCGTCACCTTTGCTTGACCAGGAAGAAGAACGCCAGCTTGCGATTCGTTCATCCAATGGAGATCAAAACGCAAAAGAAAAGCTGATCTGTTCAAATCTGCGCCTCGTCGTCAGCTTGGCAAAGAAACATACATCGTATACGCAGTCAATGACCTTTCTGGATCTCATACAGGAGGGGAATCTGGGTCTGATGAAAGCTGTGGAGCGTTATGACTATACTCTGGGGTTTCGTTTCTCTACTTATGCAACATGGTGGATTCGACAGGCGATTACAAGAAGCATAGCCGATCAGGACAAGACGGTACGACTGCCCGTGCATTTCAACGAAGACCTTCGGAAAATCAATAAAGCTGCACAGGAAGTTTATCAGCAGAAAGAAACGGTTACTGAAAAAGATTTATCTGAAGCCACGGGTCTTTCCATTGAGAAAGTGGAGCAGTTGATGCAAAATTCTGCACCAACAGTTTCACTGGAAACCCCTGTTGGTGGTGATGAGTCTACTATGTTAGGAGACTTTATCGAAGACTCCACTATCGCTTCTCCGGAAGAAGAAGTAATAGAAACTATGATGCGTCAGGAAATTAACAAGCAACTCTCCTATTTGCAACCACGAGAGCAAATGGTCCTCAATATGAGGTTCGGATTAAATGGATATGAACCCCATACACTAGAAGAGATTGGCAACTATATTGGTGTTACCAGAGAGCGGATTCGTCAAATAGAGGCAAGAGCGCTGCGCAGACTTCGGCATCCGAGCCGAAGCAAGTATTTGCGCGAATTTGTATAATTACGCCGCAAACCACCCTCTACTGCAAAATGCAAGTAGAGGGTGGTTTCTATTATCGCTCTTTCTTCGAAAGAAAGCATCGCCATCCCGGTCCTTATGCTCACACGTCCGCCCCTTTTGGCATACTCTGAAGAGAGGGAAGGGGGGCCTATTATGAAATTTTTGCAGGATTATGACCGCCGGGCGGCTGTGCAGTATGCCCATCGGTGGGCCTTTGGTCGAAATCCGGATTTTTACGACTATGAGAACTTGGGCGGCGACTGCACCAATTTCGCGTCCCAGTGTGTCTTCGCCGGGTCCGGCATCATGAACTTCCTGCCGACCTTTGGCTGGTATTACATTGATGCGAATCAAAAATCCCCGTCTTGGACGGGAGTGGAGTATTTCTTCAATTTTCTCGTCCGTTCCCAGCCCTCCGTGGGGCCGGTTGGACGGGAGTGTACCCTGCAGGAGATTCGCCCCGGCGACGTAATCCAGCTCTCTTTTAAAGGGGACGTCTACCAGCACACGCCGGTAGTGGTTGCGGCTTGGCCGCCGTTTAGACCGGAGAACATTCTGGTGGCTGCCCACAGCTACGATGCAGATAACCGGCCTCTTTCCAGTTATGAATACCGCATGATTCGCCCCATCCAGATCATCGGCGTCACTCGGCCCTAAAGTCTTGAATTGAGATTTTAACGGTGTTATACTAAAAAAGTCTTCGACCGGCTTTTGATGCTGAGGTGCTGAAAGCGGCCGAATTTATCAGTTATTTTTACAGAAGAAAGGCGAAAGCAATGAAAAAATTATGCGCGGGGGTTCTGGCTGCAGCGTTGGCGGCATCCCTAACTGTCCCAGCGGCGGCAGTCGTCTCCTTTACCGACATTCCATCTGGAAGCTCTCTGACGGGTGCTGTGCAAAAGGCCGTGGATTACGGCCTGATGAGCGGTTACAGTGCCAGTACCTTCGGGTACTCCGACTCCATGACCCGGGGGCAGTTTGCAGCTGTACTGGCGCGAATGATGGGGTGGGGGACGGAGACTCCTGCAACCCCGTCCTTTGCAGACGTACCCGCTTCCCACAGCTGGTATTCCGCGGCGGAGACTGCGGCGGCTCACGATGCGGTAGACGGGGGAAAGAACTTCCGTCCGGACGACGCCATCACCCGGGCGGAGATGTCCGAGATGCTGGTGCGTGCGCTGGGGCTGAAGGGGGCCGCCGCCAACGAGGAAAAGCAGGCGGCCCTGCCATTCACGGATGTAACGGCGGGAAAGGGGTATGTGGCCGTGGCCTATCAGATAGGCATGACCACCGGCACCAGCGCCACCACGTTTGCACCCTCAGCCTCCGCCACTCGGGCGCAGGCAGCCGCCATGCTGGTACGCATCTATGAAAAGCTGCACCAGAAGACGGACTTTGTCCATGGATTCTACGCCATCTCTTCTTACAGCCAGATAGGGCTGACGAGCGGGATGGAGGCAGTCAGCGCCGGATGGAGCCGGATGACTTGGGACGGGACATCGGCCCTGCTGTCCACCACCAGCGCAAGCAGCAACGAGTACGCCATACCCAGTGGCTATCAGGATGTGATAAGCTATCTGGAGAGCAACGGTACACCCCTGAACCTCACCGTATTCATGGATGCGGCGGGCGGCGTGAAGGAATTGATTTCCTCCACCAGCGGAAGGGAAGCGGCAGTGACGCAAATCGTCAATGAACTGACGGTTTCCTACAATGCCATTGGAAAGAATCCCTACAACGGCGTGACCATTGATTTTGAGGGTCTGCGCAGCACCCAAAAGGCGGATTACACTGCGTTTCTCACTGCGCTTTCCGGTAAAGTGCATTCCCTTGGCAAGAGCTTATATGTCTGCGTTTCCCCGGCTTTGACTACCGGCAGCTACTACGACGGCTACGATTACCGTGCCATCGGACAACTGGCCGACAAGGTGATCTTGATGGCCTATGACTATGACGCTCGGGACCTGAGCTCCTACGTGGGGACGGAATACCATAAGACCGCCGCTCCGGCCCCCATGGACCAAGTGTATGCGTCTTTACTGGCGATTACCAACGCCAACACCGGTGTGGAGGACGTTTCTAAGATTCTGCTGGGCTACTCCAGCAAGCCGGTGGCTTGGAAAATCGACGCGGCTGGCAAACTGCTCTCCGGCACGCCGGTCTATCCGTCGGCAGAGACCGTTTACCAGCGGCTGGGTCAGGCTGGGACGCAACTGGGCTGGTCGGATGCGTACCAGATGCCCTATGCGACCTACGCCGCAGAGGATGGCAGTCGGTATTTCATGTGGTATCAGGATGGGGATAGCGTGCAGGCATCGTCGAACGCCGCCAAGCTCTTGGGAATTACCGGAGTATCTCTGTGGCGGCTTGGAATCCTGCCGCAAAATCATGGCTGGAACTGGAACAGTCTGCTGAGCTGATTGCGAAAATTAAAGCATTACATATAAAAAGCGCACCGCCGCCGGAAGCCTCCGGCGGCGGTGCGCTTTTTTCAAGGAAGGGGGAAGGCGCAAAAAAGGCGGCCCCGCAAGGCGGGACCGCCGAAGGTCAATCGCTCAGTACAGCACTAGTGGCACTGTAAGTGCGAGCCGTAAGTTCTGTGTCAATTAGCAGCCAAAGCCGAAGCACTTGCTCAGCATCTGGAAGAGAGCGCCGCAGTCAAAACCGCCGTTGGCACCGTTGAAATCGCAGTTGAAATTAGAATTACAAAACATGTACGGAAACCTCCTATATCGAATTTGTCTCGCGAAGACAAGAGTCATTGTAACCGATTTGTTACCGTTTTGCAATGGTAATGTCTTCCTCACGGCAATCTTCAAATCAAGAATCCTGTTTCCGTTGATGCTTAACGTGTGACAAGGGATTTGCCTTTGCGGCAACGCGGAGGGCATCGTTGTCGATATGGGTGTAAATTTCGGTAGTATTCAAATGATCGTGGCCTAAAACCTCCTGCACGGCTTTCACATCCACACCGTTTTGGAGCATCAGTGTGGCGGCGGTGTGGCGGAGTTTGTGCGCGGAGTATTCCGTCGCATCCAGACCGGCATCACCCAGATGTTTTTTCACGAGCGCGTGAACACCGGATCGGCTGATGCGTTTGTTTTGCGCTGACAAGAAAAGAGCGTTCTGATCCCGGCCCACGATGGGCTGCCGCACAGCTTTATATTGGCGCAGGGCATCCTTGCAGGCATCGTTCAGGTAGACGATGCGGACTTTGTTGCCCTTACCGAGAATTCGGAGCGCCTCGTCTTGGATGTCGTTTAAATCCAGCCCTACCAGCTCTGAAATTCGCAGGCCGCAGTTGAGAAACAGCGTCAGAATGCAGTAGTCGCGCTCCCGGTTTTTGCCATCCACAGAGTCTAAAAGCTGGATACTTTCGTCTAAGGTCAGATATTTGGGTAATGTTTTCATGGTTTTTGGGGAGTCAATGTCCTTCACGGGGTTTTCGGAGATCAAATGGACTTTATTCGTTAGATAGTTATAAAAGGAACGCAAAGTCGCAATTTTTCGCGCTCTGGACGCAGCGTTCAGTCCATAATCAGATGCAGAGCTGTTCTGATGCTGTACACGGTCGCGGCTGAGATAGGTCATATAGCCGTAAACATCCGTAAGTGTTACAGATTTAACAAAGTCAAGATCCACGTCCAAGATAGAGATTTCGTCAAGACGCTTGTCCTTTAACGATGGGTCACGAACCTGCTTTATGTAGCGAAAAAAGTTCCGCAGATCCAAAAAATATTCGTCCACAGTCCGCTTGGAGTGGGCTTTGATCGTCTCGTGGTACGCCAAAAAATCCCGCAGGACTGGTGGCGCTTCGGTACGATAATCGTTCAAAAAATCACCTGCAATCGTTTTACAATTTCACATGGAAAAATTTCAGCTGCTGGAGCGGGCTGCAATCAGAGAAGTCATCATAAGGAGGTGTTTAAATCGCTGGAAACCGGTCTGCGGAGTAGATTGCAAAGCTGTGTCTGACGCAAAAGTGCCAAAGCCCACAGTAGATACGGCCGATCCGCGCGTAAAATACTTATGGTGAAATTTTCGCACTGGGATCACTAGACAAAATCAATGCCGACAAAAGATGCAGAACAGAATCTGTAAATGAAGAGCATTATAAAAAACGTACAGAGCCTTAAGATTGTCATGGCAACAAGCACTTGGCTGTACATAGGCGGAAAAACGGCCAAAAACGGCCATTTCGGGGAACTGGTCTACCCCACTTTGAACAAAATTTTTATTTTGTTCAATCTTGCCTGCATTTAAAATCTCCGTTCCCCTGTGGGGTCACGGAGTATCCTTGTAGCAGACAAGATTGTTCGCCCTCCGCCCCGGCGTTCCGCCGGGCTGCGCGCGCTGCGTGTCGTAGCAGCGCATCGGGAGCGCGCCCCGCGCCGCGCTTGGGCCGTGACCGCTCCGGGCAACAAAATAAACGTTATTGTTCCGTTCCGGCAACCGATGGCATGAACCTTTTCCGTCGCCGAACCTAGCTTGCCTCCCTCCTTCCGCGCCGTATTGACCGTGTCAAAACAGCCCTCATTCCTGTGCAGGGTTGTTTTGACACAAGTATAGAACGGCGCTAATCAGTTGTCAACCAAAAATTTCCGTCTCCGCTGCTCGGCGAGGACGTTTTTGCGGTACAGCAGCGCGTCAGCCATCACGTAAATCGCCGTCACGGACGGGCTTGCGTGCTCCATGGCCCGTTGAACACGTCGGATATCGCCGTAGCGCTGCATGAGTTCCACGGCGTAGATTTTGCGGAAACTGTGTGGCGCAACGTTCTGCTCAAGGCGAAACGCCTTGGCTGCGCGCTTCACATCCTTCCAGACAGCCTGTCTGGTCTTGTGATTTCCCGGCTTCGCGCCGGGAAACGCCCACACAGGCCCGGCTTGCTGCCGGACGGCTTCCAGAAGCGGCTTTGTCAGGCCGCAGCGGTGGCGCTTCCCCGTCTTCTTTTCCACCACCCACATGCTGGGCTTCAAGTCCTCTGTGTGTAGTTCCAGCACGTCGGAAATGCGCAGCCCGGTATGTAAAACGGTCTGAATGATGAGCGCGTTTTGCTTCGTAAGCGCGGACAAAACATGGTTTACCTGTTCGTGCAGCAGATATTCTGTGGTCAATTTTGCGTCCTCCTATGTCAATTTTTTTGGGGTCATTTTTTTGGCCCCGTGGACGGGAGCCGCTGGGGCGGGCGGCGCGGCGGCGGCGGTGGACAGTCCAAAAAATGTCAACCCGTCCCCGTTTTCGCAAATTTTCGCGGGCGGCTGGTTGACATCACAGAAACCCTGTGATGTCAACGCCGCAAAGCGGATGTTTGGCAGCTGGGGAACCTCGAAGCGGCGGGCCTCCGGTGCGGCTTCCATGTCTTCGATATTCGCGTCGGTCAGCTGGATTTCCGGCTTACGCAGCGCGCCGCCGGAGTAGTACCAGCGCCCGCCTATCTTCTCCCGCTGCTTGCTGACGTACTTACACACATAGCCGACGGCGGACTGCTTGTTGCCGTACAGCGCGATAGCCGTAGTAAAGCCTAGCGTCCATTGTGGCAGATTATAGACCCTGTGACCGTGTCCATCCTTGTGACGGCTGTCAACGGCCCTCAGAGCGTCGTTAAAGAAGCCGTGGAAGTGGACGGCTCCATCCTTGTGCCGCTCCGGCACAAGGACGTAGGCAAGGCCGTGCCGCCGGACGTGGTTGTCCAGCCAGTTATTCATCTTCCGGGTAATGGCGGTCATGTCGTAGCGGTCTACCTGCCGCGCGTCCAGCGTCAGGGTCACGAACCATGCCCAATCGTTGGACATGGCAATGTCGTGGACGGCAGAGCAGGCGCGCCTCATGGCGCGGTCAAGGTTGTCGGCCTCGTCCGGCTCTGCACCGGACGGCAGCGGGCGCGGTTCGCGCCGTTGTGCCTCCCAGCCGGGTTCCCGAAAAAGCTGGCGATTGCAGCACAAGACCTCCGACGTTCCGTCGGGATAGGTCTTGATTCGACAATTGTGGTAAATTTGGTTTTGAGATGGTGTCATACCTTGCGCGGCAAGGGACGAGGAACTTTCAGGTGGTACAGTCTACCCGTCGCTTCTGACGGAATACTGTCCCTATATCAAGTATGAGGCCCGGCGGTCTACCGGGGGGCTTCCGGGCGCTGCGCGCCCTGCCCCGCTGTGGCGGGGCCGTGGCGGCGTAGCCGCCACGTGTGGGGCTGCGGCCCCACACCCCGAAGGGATGCGTTCGGGCCCCTGCCCCCGCTCCGTCCTGCGGGCCGTCGGGGGGCTTCCCGTCCGCTTGCCCCGTCCTACGGGCCGTGGCAGCTGCGGTATGCGGCGCGGTCGCGGGCAAGCCTGCCCGCGACCCTTTTTGCGTCTGCGGGCGGACTGCGGCCTCGCCCCGCCAGCCCCGCCGTCCTTGGTCTGGCTGTGTGTGGCGGCGTGGTGGCGGCTGGGGCGGCGGTTCGTGGCCTTGCCGCCCTTGCGCGCGCCGCCCGGTGGGGCGGTTGGGCGACAGCCCCCCGCCCCCATACCACAGAGCCACGCCGTGGGGCAAGGGTCGAGCCGGGCGCGTTCCGCGTCCTTGCCCCACGGCGGGTTCTGTGGTGTTAGCGTTGTCCGCGCCGCTGCGCGGCGCTACCCGGCGGGTCCCCCCAGTCGCCCCAAGAGCCGCCCCGCCTCCGCCCCGTGGGCTTGGTCGGGTGGCGCTCCGCGCCCCATGAAGCAATCGCGCCCCGGGGCTTTTTCCCCCTCTCCCCCTCCCGTCCCCCTCCCCCTGTGGGGGTGGGGGAAGCGCAGGGTTTACGCGCTGCGGCGGACGAGGGCTTGACAAACCAATGGGACGGTGCTATTATACTTAATGCAGGGTTAACGAAAGTTAGCTTGAAAGCGTCCAGAGGCTTTGGCCTCTGGGCGCTTTCTTTTTCGCTTGTCCCCGGTTCGGCGGCTCAACATCCATCCGCCGAAAAGGAACAAAACGGGTATTTTGTTCAATCTTGCTTGCATTTAAAATAATTCTACGCATGGTGTAGTAAAGTATCTCTTTTAAAATCGCTTTCTTCTACACCGATCCCCTGCTGAACAATAAAACACAGTTTGTGGGACGAAGCCATTTGGAAAACGGGCAGGCTTGTCCTCAGTCCTCCCGAACGTGCAGTGCATAGTTGTTCCGCACCACGGAATTGATAAATTCGTTCAGGCCATATCCTCACTCCGCCAGAGTCTTCATATACTCCACTGGGCCGGGCCCGGTGCTCTCATAGCTATACAGTATAGATTCCGCCAGTCTTAAAGCGCACCTTGACGTAAGGTTCGCCGTAATCATAGGATGCAATGCCGGACTGCCCGCTCAAATTCAAATATGCGAACATACGTCCCTCCTTCAAGCTGTCCCGATGCGCGTGTCTACCCTTCCCTGCGCGACCCACCGTCTTGCGTGACGGTTCCTTTGCATCAGTCAAACATATGGTATTTCACTCTTCGTCGGACATAAACGGCCCGGTTCCGGTGCATCCTATCTGAAGAATCAATTACTCGGGGACACTCAAAATAAAAGGAAATGGACTGATTTGCATGGGCCTTATTCCCTGTACCTCTCCCTGCATCTACCAGAAAGACGGACTGTGCGATCTGGACTGCGCAGCTGCCGCAGGAGTGCTGCCCGCCGGGGGCGGCTGTGTCCACTTCATCCCTGTTTGCGCATCACTGCCCGCAGAGCCTCCCCAATATTCCGCACCGGAATTAGCTCAAGACCCACCGGAGCAGAAATTGTCTGAGAACGGCGCTCAGGAATCAGGCAGCGCTTAAAACCCAGCCGCTGCACCTCGTTCACCCGCTGGCCAAGCTGGTTGACGCTGCGCAGTTCCCCCGTCAGCCCCACCTCCCCGATGGCCACCAGATCGCTTGGGATCGGCTGGTCCAAATAACTGGATGCCAGTGCCACTGCGGCGGCCAAATCAGCGGCAGGCTCGTCCAGCGACAGTCCGCCAATGATGTTCAGATACGTGTCGCAGGTGGAGAGCTTCAGCCCGCCCCGCTTTTCCAGCACTGCGAGCAGCATAGCCGCCCGGTTGTAATCAAAACCATTACTGGTACGGCGGGGTGTGCCGTAGCTGCTGGGAGCGATCAGGGCCTGAATCTCTGCCAGCACCGGACGAACCCCCTCCATCACACAGGTGACGCAGGTTCCCGGCGCATCCGCCGGACGGCCCGCCAGCAGCATTTCCGAGGGGTTCTCCACCTCATGCAGTCCCGCGTCCTCCATCTCGAAGACACCGATCTCGTTGGTAGCACCAAAACGGTTTTTCGCCGCCCGCAAAATGCGGTAGGAACTGTGCTGGTCGCCTTCGAAGTATAGCACACAATCGACCATATGTTCGAGAACCTTGGGTCCTGCGATAGATCCCTCCTTATTAACGTGGCCGATAACGAACACGGTGATCTCCCGCCCTTTAGCCAGCTGCATCAGCGCCATGGTGCAGTCTTTCACCTGCCCCACGCTTCCGGCGGGAGATTCCAACGCGTCGTTGTAAAGGGTCTGGATGGAATCGATGATAAGAATATCCGGCTGTTCCTCCGCCACAGTCTCCAAAACGTCTCCCAGACAAGTCTCAGAGATCACGAACAGTTGTTCGCTTTCCACGTCCAACCGCTTGGCTCGGAGCTTAAGCTGGTGTTCCGATTCCTCGCCGGATACATACAGCACCTTGGAAAACTCACACAGCTTGCTGCAAATTTGCAGCATTAGCGTGGACTTTCCAATGCCGGGCGCGCCGCCCACCAATACCAGCGACCCTTTGACCGCTCCCCCGCCCAGAACCCGATCCAGTTCTCCCATTCCAGTGGGAAACCGGATTTCGGACGCAGTTTCCAAGTCCGTGACCGGGCGGGCACGGTGAGAATTGCCCGCAGAGGAAATGGCGGCGGTCGCCGCTGCCTTCCCCAGTCCCCGGGACTTTTTTGGCGCGGCTTCCGCCGGACGCTCTACCACCGTGTTCCACGCGCCGCAAGCCGGACACTTTCCCGCCCACTTTGGTGTTTCATTTCCGCACTCCGTGCAGTAAAAAGTTGTTTTTGCCTTCATTTATGGCGTTTCCTCCGTAGAAAAATATCCGGCGACCACCGCTGTAGCCAGCCGCAGCTGATACCCCGGTTCCTGTAAGCGGGCCGTGTCCCCTGTGTTTGAGAGGAACCCACATTCCACGATGATGGCCGGAGCGGTCACATTTTTGGTGAGATAGATGGAATTTGAAATGCGCTTGGGTGTTTTTCCACTCCCGGCATTTACACTCTGATTCAGCCGCTCCTGTGTGGACGCGGCCAGAGTCGAAGCAGGCTCCACCCCGTTATAGAACACCTGTGCACCGTGAGTCTTGGGAGAACCGGGAAGACTGTTTTGATGGATGCTGATGAGAACCGCGTTTGGAAGTCCGTTTACCAGCGCCACCCGATTTTTAAGATCGGATACTTTCTTCTGATGAAGCGTCTGCGCCCCGTCAGAATAGATGGAGATATCCTCTCGCCGGGTCAGCACGGTGTCCTGCCCTAAAAAACGGAGCAGATCGTTTACCCGCAGAGCCACTTGCAAATTCAGCCCGCTCTCCACCGTGCCGTCTCTCGCCACGGCGCCACCGTCCTCTCCGCCGTGGCCGGGATCCACCACCACACACGCGGACTCGCCGCCTGATGCGGACGAGAATGTGGAAATACTTTCGCTTCCCTGCCACAGGATTGCCGCCATCCCGGCCACCGCCGCCAACAGCAGTGCGGAAAAACCCAGATGGGATTTACGTATCAACACGATCATGGCTATCGCCTCCCGTGCAGGATATGACGGACGGCTTTTCCCATATACCCCCTGAGGCGGTGCTTTTGTGTATAGTTTATTATAGCACCGCTTTGTTCCCCCCTGCAAGATGTACCTGCGTAGATTCTCCGGCATACAATGGGAATGAGCGCGCGACGCCGCGCGCGACCTGTGCAATGGAAGGAGTCTAGTTGCAGATGGAAAAACCTGAAATGAATTCCTGCGGCCAGAACGCCGGAAATCTTCCCGGCAAGTGCGCGCCGCTGGCCTTTCCCTATGTCCCGATGCAGGAGCAGGATCCTCCCCGCTATGAAAACGCCTTGGCCCTTCAGACCGGGACGCTGTTTCCGGGGCTGGACCTGCCCTTTAAGGCGGCCATGACCGACCAGTTGAAAACCAACAACACCGCACTGGCGGAGTTGATGGCGTTGGATTTTGCCATTGACGAGTTGGGACTGTATCTCACCACACACGCGAAGGATCAGGAAGTTCTGAACCTCTATTGGTCCTATATCAAGCTCTCCCGAGAGGGTCGGGAGAAGTATCAGAAGATGTACGGCCCCCTGCTTCAGACCGATATTACAGAGGATGGAAAGTACACCTGGCTGAATGACCCGTGGCCCTGGGATGAAGGAGGGAACAGCTGATGTTTGTCTATGAAAAAAAGCTGCAATACCCCGTTAATATTAAAACCACCAATCCAAAGCTTGCGGCGTTGATCATCAGCCAGTACGGTGGTCCGTATTTCACTGAACTGCAAAAATCAGGCTGTGCCGCAGTATCCGGCGCCAAATAAGGTAAAAAAATATCAACGCATTTGTTTTTCAGCGTGTTCAGATCATCTGTGAATGGGGCATACTAAGCCCGGAGGTGATAAAATGGCAAAGAAGGGAATGGCGCGTCCCGACTGGACGCACACGCAGCCCCGCAACGACGTTTTGCCCGTCCCGGTGATTCAGGGCAAGGCCAAGCATGGGAAGGAACACGCAAAGCCGATCATCGGCGGTACGACCGGCCCGGAGCTAAAGGTTTTTCATGAATTGAAGGGCGACGGCTCTGTCGGAGATCCGAATCCCTGATTCTCGCACCCGCCCCGTCACCGGGGCGGTATTCTTTTACTTGACTTTTGGTTTGAAGTAGTGTATTGTAAAGTAATCGCCTAAGGCGAACTAACTTTTAAGAGGTATTACATGTATCAAGACAAAACACTCGTCTGCAAGGACTGCGGTCAGGAATTCCCCTTCACCGCCAGCGAACAGGAATTCTTTGCTGAAAAAGGCTTTACAAACGAACCCCAGCGTTGCAAGTCCTGCCGTATGGCCCGTAAGGGCATGACCTCCAATCGCGGCGACCGCCAGATGTACGATGCAGTCTGTGCGGAATGTGGAAGACCCTGCAAGGTTCCTTTCCAGCCCCGTGATGACCGTCCTGTGTACTGCAGCGATTGTTTCAGCAATAAAAGATAACCTCGTTACCCTTTCGACCGCCCCTCACGGGGCGGTTTTTTCTATTCTCATAGGA
>NZ_DF158898.1:167137-327917 GCF_000307265.1 Oscillibacter ruminantium GH1 | reverse complement strand
GGATCGCACATTCCGATTGGCCCTTTCATATGCTAAAACGGAGGCGATTGTATGACTATGCTTGCGACCGTCCTTAGGATTGAACCGTCCAGAATTGTTGTCAGAGATTGCAGCACAAGACAGACGGTGATCGTCAACGTCTGCTGCACCTGTCACATCCGCCCCGGAGACTGTGTAAGAATCCAATATTCCGGCGTGATGACGATGAGTATTCCACCGCAGATCCCTTCCGCACATGTGCGCGTGGTATGTCCCCGCATGTGCCGGAGGTGCGGACACCGTTAAACCCAACGGCCTAACCCAACGGCCTGCGGGGCGGCAGGCTGACTTGGGGGGATAATCATGAGTCCATGCGAATTAAACGCACTGATCGCAGCAATTGCAAATTACTTTTTTACCTCGATGCCTCAGGACCGCTTTCTCTGCCTTGCCGTCTTTTTGAACGAACTCAGTAAGACGATGCTCTCTATGCCGCTATATAAAGATCTGTGCAACCATGAAGGCAAATTCCATCCCTGAATTTCTCCCCGTTCCGCGCTCAACCGTCCCCTAACCGGGACGGTTTCTATTTTTTGCGGTCGGAAACCGACGCATCCATATCTCGATCTCGCTTTGGCACATCGTTACCCGCTGTGTCCTCCGGCGTTTTTCGCACGCGAAATACCGCCTGCCCTCGAAGCATTGCGTTCAGGTATGTAACCCTCAGCGCTGCGCCCACCGCATCCCGCTGTTCCTTTGGCAGGGTGTCAATGTTCACTTCCTGCCCGTCCATAGTCACAAATGCCTCTGTCTGGATAGGCGCTTGATTGCGCTTCGCCATAGCTCTGCCTCCCCGCCGCGGTAAATTCGGCCTCCACTCCCCTGTCATTTCTGTTACTCTATGGCTTGTCGGACTGTTCTATGCCATGCCGCACACCACCGTCGAATAACAGCCTGTTTAAATACCGGCCCACCCTGCCGCAATCATTTTTCAGCGCGTTTCCTTTGGGCTGTTCTGAAGCAGCGGAACATAAAGATGGGAGTGTAGGGCCAGAGAATCTGACGGCGCAAAAAGACTTCCTCCCGCAGACGGTCGGCTCGGGAATCTGAAACAGAGGTGTATCCAATGTCCGAAAACAGAAAAATCGCCGCTGCGTATATCCGCGTCAGCACGGAGGAGCAGGTGGAACTATCCCCCGCCAGCCAGTTGTTGGAGATTCGGAAATGGGCGGCAAAGAACGGCTGGACAGTACCGGAGAAATACGTATTCGTGGACGAGGGCATTTCCGGACGCAAGGTTACGGGCCGGGATGCGTTCCGGCGGCTGATTGGCACGGCAAAGACAAAGCCCAAGCCCTTTGACGCAATTCTTCTCTGGAAATTCTCCCGTTTCGCCCGAAACCGGGACGACGCGGTGTTTTATAAATCCGTTTTGCGCAAGCAACTGCACATTGAGGTAGTCTCCATCAGCGAGCCCATTGCCGAAGGGAAGCTGGGCATCCTCATGGAGGCGCTGATCGAGGCTATGGACGAATATTACTCCATCAATCTAGCCGAGGAGGTCAAACGCGGGATGGAAGAAAAGCACCGGCGTGGAGAGCTGCAATCCAATCCCTCCTTTGGCTATGCGGCAGAAAATAATATACTGGTTTCAAAAGAGCCTGAGGCCATTTATCTGAAAGAAATATTCCGCCGCTTCTGCGCCGGCGAGGGAACTTATTCCATCGCCATATGGCTCAATTCCGTGGGCGTGCGGACACACCGGGGAAACCTATTTGAAAATCGGACGGTGGAATACATCCTCCGCAATCCGGTCTATATCGGAAAGCTCCGCTGGAACCCCTCCGGCATTTCCCGCCGCGACTTCACAGACCCCGGCGTGGTCCTATCCGATGGCAGGCATGAACCTCTGATCGACCTGGACACTTGGAATACCGCTCAATCCCGCATGGCAGAGTTAAAAGCTGCGTGGAAATACCACGGTCGTCCGCCGGAGTGCGGCAGGGACTGGATTTCGGGGCTGATTCGCTGCGCATCCTGCGGTTCGACTATGATCTTTGCAAAGCCGCACTACTGGAAATGCAACGGGTATGTCCGGGGAACGTGTCGGATCTCTCAGCATGTATCGTCCGAGCTTTTAAAGGATGCCGTCATCCGCCGTTTGCAGCTGGATCTTTCGTCTGACCTCCCTATTGATTTTGAGGCGATCCGCGCAAAGGACAGCGGCGAGGCGGAATTAAACGCTCTGCGCACTCAGCGCGATGCGTTGGCGCGGCGGCTTGACCGTCTGCGGGACGCATATCTATCCGGTACGGATTCATTGGAGGAATATCGGGATGCAAAGGAAGCCACACAGCAAAAGCTGACTGAAATCTCCATGCAGATCGAAGAGGCTGAAGAGAAGAATGCCGTGTCAGGTACTTCCTGCGCAGCGGAAGAATCCGCCAAGACCGCCCTAAAAACCCTTCGCTGCGATGCCGCAGGCGTGGAACAGGCATACGAGGCCGCCCACGCTATCATCAACTATGCCACATGGGATAAGGCCAAAAATCTTCTCTGCATTCACTATCGACTCACTTTTTAGAAAAAACGCTATGGGGCCTTTTTACAGAAACACCCGGTTTCTTTTCGCAGTCTCTTGCAGTATGGTGGTCCGCATGGAGAGCTTGGTGCGTCATTGCGGTATCTGAGCCAGCGGTACTCCATGCCTTATCCGGAGTTGAAGGGTTTGCTGACCGATATCGGTACTGAGGAGCTGGGCCATCTTGAGATGGTGGGAACCATCGTCCATCAGCTGACACGGAATCTCAACGAGAAAGACGTGAAGGAAGGCGGCTTTGCCCCCTACTTCATCGACCACACCGCCTCTGTCTATCCCACTGCTGCCTCCGGTTCCCCTTGGAGCGCCGACGGCATTGCCGTTACCGGAGATACCATCGCCGATCTGACGGAAGATCTGGCAGCCGAGCAAAAGGCTCGCCTGACCTATGACAACATCCTGCGGCTTTCTGATGACCCGGACGTTACCGACGCCATTCGCTTCCTGCGGGCACGGGAAATCGTCCACTTCCAGCGCTTTGGCGAGGGTCTGCGTCTGGCCAAGGATCGCATGAACGAGAAAAATGTGTACTATATGAACCCGTCTTTCGACAAATAATCTGGTATACAACGCATGAAAGGTGGTATGGCTTTACAGCCATACCACCTTTTTTTATCGCAATGATTCTTTTTTGTAATTATTCCAGCATATGGGCAAACTCGTCCTCCGTCAGCACTGGAATGCCCAGTTCCTGCGCCTTTTGCAGTTTGCTTCCGGCGGCGTCTCCGGCCACTACATAGCTGGTTTTTTTTGAAACGGAGGTGGAAGCTTTTCCGCCTCTGGCCATGATCTCCGCTTCGGCGGCTTTCCGGTCAAACCGGGTCAGCGAGCCGGTGAGGACAAAGGTCATCCCTGTAAACCGATCATCAACCGCCTGCTCCGTGCAAGTCATGTTCACGCCTGCCCGGCGAAGTTTTTCCAGAAGATCCTGCGACTGAGGACTTGCCAGCCAGTCCAGAATGAACTGAGCTGTGACCGCACCCACATCGTCGATGGCAGTCAGCTCGTCCAAGGAGGCTCGCTCCAGTGCGTCCAGCGTCTTAAAGTGCAGAGCCAGCACCCGGCCCGCTTTCGCGCCCACCTGACGGATACCCAGCGCGTAGAGCAATTTTCCAAGATCGTTGGACTTAGACTTCTCGATAGCGGCCACGGCGTTGGCAGCGGACTTCTCCCCCATCCGGTCCAGTTGCGCAAAATCCTGCTCATTCAAGCTATACAGATCGGCGGCGGAGTGAATCAGACCGTTTTCGATCAGCTGCTGAAGCACGGCGGGGCCCAGTCCGTCGATGTCCATGGCATCCCGGCTGGCAAAGTGGGTAATATTACGCAGCAGCTGGGCGGGACACTCCGCGCCGGTGCAGCGCACAGCCACACCGTCCACATCCCG
This sequence comes from Oscillibacter ruminantium GH1, assembly GCF_000307265.1. Classification (GTDB taxonomy): domain Bacteria; phylum Bacillota; class Clostridia; order Oscillospirales; family Oscillospiraceae; genus Oscillibacter; species Oscillibacter ruminantium. The sequence continues at coordinate 323,952 of NZ_DF158898.1, read as the reverse complement.
GGTCACCGGCGCACCGCAGACGGGACAGATTTTTGGCAGCTCATAGGGAACCGTCCCGACAGGACGTTTCGATAGATCCACCTCCACAATCTCAGGGATGATCTCACCCGCCTTCTGAACCAGCACAGTGTCCCCAATACGGATGTCCTTTTCCGTGATCTGATCCTGATTGTGAAGTGTGGCACTCTGGACGGTGGTCCCCGCCAAATGAACCGGAGCCAGCACCGCCCGGGGCGTCAAAACGCCGGTTCGGCCCACCTGAACCACAATATCCAACACGGTGGAGGGCTTTTGCTCGGGTGGGTATTTATAGGCGATGGCCCATTTGGGACATTTCACGGTACTGCCCAGCTGCTCCCGATCGGCAAGACGGTTGACCTTGATAACCGCACCGTCCATATCATAGGGGTAGTCCATCCGGCGCTCGTTGATATCCACGATCTCCTGCTGACAAGCCTCCACAGTGCGGAGCGTTCGGTGCGGAATGACCCGGAAATGCTGGCTTTCCAAATAATCCAGCGTTTCGGAATGCGTTTTAAACTCCCGTCCCTGTGCCAGCTGTAAATTGAAAATCTGAATGTCCAGCCGGCGTTGGGCGGCAATCTTGGGGTCCAATTGTCGTAGGGAACCGGCAGCGGCGTTTCGGGGATTGGCCATAAGGGGCTTGCCATCAATCTCCCGCTGCTGGTTGATCTCGTCGAACACAGAGCGGGCCATATAAACCTCACCCCGGACAATGAGTCGGGGCAGCTTTTCCGGCAGAGTCATGGGGATGGAGCGAACGGTACGCAGGTTTTCGGTTACATCCTCCCCCACCCGTCCGTCGCCCCGGGTAGCGCCGCTGACGAATATACCGTCCCGATACTCCAGAGCCACAGAGAGTCCGTCTACCTTGGGTTCCAAAGAGTATTCCACATCCGGTCCCAGAGTCTCCTCCATCCGGCGGCAGAAATCCTCCACCTCGGAAGCGGAGAACACATCCTGCAAGCTCTCCAGAGGCACCTCGTGGTGATAGGTCGCAAAGCCCGCCTTCAGCTTGTCGCCCACGCGCTGGGTGGGGGAATCCGGAGTGATCTCCTCCGGATGCTCCCGCTCCAGCTGCTGAAGGCGGCGGTTTTTCATGTCGTATTCATAATCCTGCATGGTGGGTTCATCCAGAACATAATAGCGGTATGCGTTCTCGTTGAGTTCGGAACGCAGCTGTTTCATTTCCTCCCGATAATCCATGGTTTCTTTCCTTTCGCGCGGCCCGCCCGGGGCTGAAATCGGGAGGTGGGCCTCCCTGTCAGTCTTTGTTAAGAATATACTCTTTGGCGTCTTCCGCCAACTCTCCGCTGGAATTGAAATAGGTATAGGTTTCCGGCACCGTACCCACGATGACCGTCTCCGCCACGGTGAATGCGTTGCTGACCTGCGTTGCCGTGCGAAAACCCGGCAGCAGAATCGCCACGGACACATCCACCTCAAGCAGAATCTGGTGCTTGGTCTGGTTGATGCCGGCGGAGACAAATTGGTTTGTCAGATGGGCGGTGGAGGACCCCACCGACTGCATTCGTACCGTCACCATAGGTCCTCGGCCAGCAAGAAGGTTCACGCCCGTGAGACTGCCCACGGGAATGGACAAATCCTTGGTGGATACCTCAGAGATGCGCTCCAAGACCACGTTGAGAATTTTGGATTGCAGCCGGTTAAACTCCGGCATGTTGCTCTTTACTGCCGTAATTTTCCCATCATTGTCCTTTTCAAAGGAGATTAGATCATCATATTTGATCTCACCACTGTCAATCGTTTCGTTCACAGCCTGCGTGACAATTCGGTTCACCATGTTGGTGACCCGCGTGGTGGCCAACTGGGTCAAAAGGTGCTTCATCTGCATGCCCGCCATCGTCATTGCCGCCGTTAGTCCCAGCAGCAACAATACTAGAACCAGCCGCGCCGCCGCCCGGCGGGTCAAAGGCCGCCGGTAGTACCGATATCCTCTCATAGAATCACCCCATCAAATGATTCTATGCGAGACGGGCTTTTCCTTATTTCAGTTCCTCCACCAGCTGCTTGAAGACCTTGCCCCGTTCCATGAAATTCTTGAACTGGTCAAAGGCCGCACAGGCCGGACTCAGCAGCACCACGTCGCCCTCGCCCGCCCGCTGAGAGGCGGTTTCCACGGCGGACTTGAAATCGGGGATGGTCATCATTTCGGGCTGGCCCTGATAGTTTGGCGCACTTTCCACGCAGGCACGGATTTTGTCCGCCGTGGCCCCGCAGAGGATCAACAGTTTCACGTGATCCACGATCTCCGGCCCCAACACATCAAAGGGAATATGCTTATCATAGCCTCCGGCGATCAAAATCACCTTTTCCGGGAAGGATCGCAGCCCTGCGATGGTGCGGGAGGGACTGGTACCGATCGAGTCGTTATAATACCGTGCGCCTCGGAGCGTCCGCACCAACTCAATGCGATGCTCCACCCCGGCAAAAGTCCGAGCCACATGACGCATGTCTTCGTCGGATACCAAGCCGTCCACGGCGGATATTGCCGCCATATAGTTTTCTACATTGTGAATGCCGGGAATCAGTATGTCCCCGGTTTTCATGACCTCCCGTTCCGCTCCGTTTTTTCGGGAGATGATCGCGTCTCCCCGCAGGAACACGCCCTCCTCCGGCTCAGACTGCCGGGAGAACAGGCGCATCCGACCCACGGCCCGGGCGGACTGCTCTGCCGTAATAGCGTTGTCGGCATTAAACACCGCAATGTCCTCAGGTGTTTGATGTGTAAAGATATTTTCCTTTGCAGAGATATACTCTGCCATGTCCCGGTGAACATCCAGATGGTTGGGCGCCAGATTGGTGATAACGGAGATGTGAGGGCTGCGCGTCATGGTCATCAGCTGAAAAGAGCTGAGTTCCAGCACAGCGTAATCCTCAGGAGCCATCTCTCCCGCCTCGCACAACAGCGGATGTCCGATATTTCCGCCCACATGGACGGTTTTCCCGGCGGCCTTCAAAAACTCCGCGATCAGGGTGGTGGTGGTGGTTTTTCCGTCGCTCCCGGTGACGGCAATCAACGTGCAGGGAGCCACCTGAAAGAAGACTTCCATTTCGGAGGTAATGACGCTCCCCCGATCCACCGCCGCCAGCAGCTCCGGCACATCCTGCCGCAGTCCCGGCGTGCGGAAAATGATGTCTTGTGTCAAATCTTTGAGATATCCATCTCCCAGCTTCAAAGAGACGCCCAGTGCCTCCAGCCGCTCGGCTTCACTGCCCAGCGCCTCCCGACTTTTCCGGTCACAGGCTGTGACCCGGATGCCGGACCTTGCCAGAAGTTCAATCAGCGGCGTATTGCTCACGCCGATACCCACGATGGCCACGGATTTGTCCTGAATGGACGCGATGTATTCCTGTAACGTCATAAGCGGTTCCTCCAAAAACGCCCGCAAGGGCGGAAAAATTACCTAAATAGTATACCTCAGCTTGTGAAAAATAGCAATGTGACCTCGCCAAAATTTACATTTGATCTCCCCGGTTGACAAGAGGCGAAAAGGCGGTTAAAATAGATAAGCAAGTAAAACAGACAGTCGCGTGGGCAGGCCGAAAGGCCGTCTATGAGGAAAGTCCGGGCTCCACAGGGCAAGGATAACGGGTAACGCCCGCCGAAGGCGACTTCAGGAAAAGTGCAACAGAGAGATACCGCCGTCTTTTACCGTTCCATGGCAGTTGATGCCGCGCCGGCTAGTACCGCTTTCGGGCGGGGCGCGGAGCAGTCGGTTTCCGTGGATCGGCAAAAGACGGTAAGGATGGAAAGGTGAGGTAAGAGCTCACCCGACGGCTGGAGACAGTCCGTCGCTGTAAACTCTATCCGGAGCAACACCGTGGGGAAGCAACAGGTCGGCCCGACCGCTTCCGGGAGGTGGCTTGAGCGCGTCGGCAACGGCGCGTCGAGATAGATGACTGTCAAATACAGAACCCGGCTTACAGTTTTGCTTGCGCTAAGATATAGTCCCGGCTGCGGAACACGCAGCCGGGACTTGTTCTTTTCTTTTACCGAAACCAGCGGACCCGCACTTCCCTCTGCGTTCAGCGTACCGCAGATTTCACAAAACACAACCAGCAGGTTACATCGAATCAAACAAACAAAATATTTGTTTATTACTTTTTTCAAATCCAGAAAAACGTTCCCGTAGTTTTCGGGGACGTCTTTATAGATTTGGAGGCTGATATCCGCGCACCGGCGGGGTTAGAAACCGGTTTCGTTTTTGCCCGCCTTGTACCTACCTGCTTTTCAATTATGCCCACCCTATTGTATGATTGAGTCACTTTCGGGTTTTCCGTTCCAAATATATTCCTGATGTTTCATAACTTTTTTAACAGATCACTTCTTCAAATGACCGGCTCTCTTCCAGAATATCGAACAATCCAATACTTTCAAGGACTTCTTCCATCTGTGATGCAAGAAAAATAGAAAGAGGGCGAAAACGTTTTGGATTGAGCTGAATTTTGTTTAAAAGCGCAGCAAAGTTGGAAACAAGGCATTGATTTTGAGACATATCGGAAATCCGATCCACAATCATCCCGTCAATGATACATGATATACCATAGGTTGTGTATATACTTCCCTCTTCACCTAATATATAGTTTTTTTCCATAGTATACACTTTTAGAGCCACGAAAACACCCTCTTTATTCAATTTTTGACAATATTAACATATTTTTATTAAGTTGGCAATCTTTTTTTATCTAAAATAAATTAATAATTTGTTAAAAACTTTAAATGGTGTGATAAGTCTTTTGTATATAAGTACCACTTATATACAAAAGACTTCGTTTCACTGTACGAGGTCTATTGAACCGGACTAACACCGCCTTGTCTGGTTTTCATAACAACTTTTTTATGCTTTTATCAGCTGGATTCATCTTAAATGTTATTTGGGTAACCATTTTTAGCAAAAAAACCGCCCTTTTATACGCATTTCCGCGTACAAAAGGGTGATTTTCCATGTTAGCCGTATTGTAATCGTTTTCACCGTTTATTTACTTTGTGCTTCAAGTGAGGTTGCCGAACAGTCTGAATCAGCACAGGAGCATGGAAAACAGATGCAATTTAGCTTCTTTCAGTCCTGCTCCCAGTTATGCCAGACGTTTTGAACATCGTCGTTGTCCTCCAGCATGTCGATGAGCTTCTCCATATTCTTCACGTCCCCTTCGCTGGAGAGGACCATGTAGTTCTGGGGTACCATCTCAATGTCGGCGTTGACAAAGCTGTATCCCTTCTCTTCCAGGGCCTTCACCACTCCGTTGAACGCGTCGGGGTCGGTGGTAATCTCCAGAGCCGGGCCGTCTGCCTCAAAATCTGCAGCGCCCGCTTCCAGCGCGTCCATCATAACGGTGTCTTCGTCCAGCTCACCGTCCTCGTTGTCGATGACGATGACGCCCTTCTTGTCAAAGGACCAGCTGACGCAGCCGGGAGCGCCCATGTTGCCGTTGCATTTGTCGAACGCATGGCGAACCTCCGGCGCGGTGCGCTGGCGGTTATCGGTCAGGGCGTCCACGATAACGGCCACGCCGCCGGGACCGTATCCCTCATAGGTGATGGATTCGAAGCTATCAGTATTGCCCGCGCCCAGAGCTTTGTCAATGGTGCGCTTGATATTTTCATTGGGCATATTCACGGCCTTGGCCTTGGCAATAACGGTGGCCAGACGGGAGTTGTTGTTGGGGTCGCCGCTGCCGCCGCCTTCTTTCACGGCCACGATGATCTCCTTGGCCACCTTGGTAAATGCCGCGGAACGTTTCGCGTCAGCCGCTCCCTTGGTCTTTTGAATGTTATGCCACTTGGAATGTCCAGACATATGTTTATTCTCCTTTGACGTAGTATTGTATAACTTCCCGATGGGAAGTTGATTTTTCAATGGAAAGCGATGGGAATTGCTTCTGTAAAAAGGATTGCAGCATCTGACAGACGGGATTCTCCGTTGGAAAGTGTCCCCCGTCAATCAGGTTGATTCCCTTCCCTGCCGCGTCTAAAAACGCGTGGTAGGTAAGGTCGGCCGTGACGAAGGTATCGCATCCGGCAGCGACTGCCGCGTCCGCGTATTCGCCGCAGGCCCCTCCGCCCACAGCCACGCGGAAGACTGGCTTTCCCGCGTCGGCATACCTCACACCGTTGCTTCCGAGAAGTTCAGAGACTTGCGCCGCAAAATCTCGCAGCGCCATAGGCATACTGAGATGCCCGATGCGGCCCAATCCATCGTCCAGAAACGGCCCAGGGTCCTCCAACCGGAGGGTATGGGCCAGCACATCGTTCACGCCGCCCTCTGCCACGTCCAGATTCGTATGCATACAGATCACGCTGATATTCGCCCGCGTCAACTTTCGCAACAACCGCCCCTGAGGCGTGTCGTCCCGCAAGGACTGCACCGGAAGCCACCGACAGTTCATGATGGGATGATGGGCCACGATCAACTCACAGCCCTTTTGGATGGCTTCGTCCGCCACAGATGGCGTGGCATCCAGTGCCACCAGAACGCGATGAATCTCCCCCGCCGGGTCGCCTACCAACAGGCCCACGTTGTCCCAATCCATCGCCCCGGCTCTAGGCGCAAGGTCGAATAGGCTTTTTTCAATTTCAAGTGCCGTTGGCATAACGCCACTCCTCCCATACTTCCAGCAATGATCCCATGATGTCCCGCAGCTGGTCTGCTTTTTTAGCAGCCTCGGGCCGATCTGTGCGGTTCAAGCCCGCCACTGCCGCCTGAAGCCGGAGAATCTGCTCCACCAGATATCGTCCGCCCAGCGGATCATGAGTCAGACATGCCCCGCCGTACAACTGTCCCAAGGATAGCGTCTGCGTTCCGGCGGCGGCCTCTATCACGGGGTACATGGTACCCCGATCCACCACCAGCTGTTCCCGAAAGATAGTGTATCCATTGGTGCTAAGAAACGCTCGCAGCTCCTCTGCCCGCGACTGGGGCTGGAGCAGCAGTGTGTGGTGTCCATCCGTCGTCCAAGGGGCAGCGGCCAGGATGGCGGCGATGTTTTCGCCACCCATTCCAGCGATGACCACCGTATCCGCCTCCTGCGGGCTGATTCCTGCCAGACCGTTGCACAGACGAAAAGTGATTTGGCCGTCCACATTGTATTGTTCGGCAGTCCTGCGCCCCCGGCTCAAAGGGCCGCTGCGCAGATCGCAGGCAATGGCGGAGCAAAGCCGTCCCTCAAGCATCAGCCAGACCGGCAGATACGCATGATCCGTGCCCACATCCACCAGAGTTGCGCCCTGAGGAACCCAGTCCGCCAGCAACTGAAGTCGGGCCGTCAGTTCCAGTTTTCGTCTGTTCATTTCGCGCTTCACTTCTCCTCAGCCCCGCTGTTCAGCGGAAATTAAACCTGCGCCGCAGCTTGGCGGCTGTTGACAAACGGAACGCATACGGGAAACCCGTATGCGTTCTGGCAGGCTTCCCCGAGGGCAAGCCTTATTCTGCGTCTTTGTTGGCTTCCTCGTTGACCAAAGTCAGCAGCTTGTCCACGTCGATGCCGTGGACCATGCAGGCTTCCTCCACAGTTTCGCCGCGGGAAGAGGGGCAGCCCAGACAATGCATACCGATGGAGAGGAAGATAGGCGCGGTCTGAGGAGCCACGTCCAAGATATCACCAATGATGGTGTCTTTTGTAATTTCAACCATGATTTTGCCTCCAAAATTAAGTTTTCAAGATCAGAGCCACAAATTATGCTATGGCTGACTTGAATTTTGCCACATCAAGGCTTTGTTATTATACCCCGCTTTCCTTCTGATTTCAAGAGATATTGGGGAGAAATTTCACAAAAACCGCCAAGTTCTTCCATTCTCTTGCCCAATTTACCGCATAAGCCGCTTTTTTCGCTCACAGCGAGTAGAAACGGCAAAAAAGATATAAAAAAAGGAACGCCCAAAAGGGCGTTCCTTTGAGATGACTTTCGTTATCTCTGCTCCTCGCGCATCTTGGCGAAGCACTCGCTGCAATACACGGGACGGTCAGACTTGGGCTCGAAGGGAACGCGAGCCTCGCCGCCGCAGGAAGCGCAAACAGCGGTGAAATACTCACGGGGACCGCGGGAAGCGGCCTTACGGGCATCGCGGCAGCCCTTGCAGCGCTGGGGCTCGTTCTGGAAGCCGCGCTCAGCGTAGAACTCCTGCTCACCAGCGGTGAACACGAACTCCTGACCACACTCTTTGCAAACTAAAGTCTTGTCTTCGTACATGATTTTACCCTCTCTTTGAAAAGAAAAATATATTGCGTTCAGCTCTTGCTGAAATCGCCGGAAAGAAGTTGCTGTGCCACCTTGCGACGGATCCGCTGCACAGCGTTGTCCACGGATTTGGGGGACTTGCCAACGGTTTCGGCAATTTCCCTACAAGATAGACCGTCCAGATAATACCCCAAAATCTTCGCTTCGAACTCGGACAGCTGTTTCCGGACACCAAACAAGAGACTGCTCGTGTGTTCCCTGTCGATCAGAAAATCTTCAGGACTGCGCTGCGTCAAATCCAGGGTGCCAAGGGTGTAGGAATCACTATCAAAGAAGGGTGTATCAAGAGAAACCGACTGGTTCAGAGGCATGTGCTTTCCGCGGGAAGCGGCGCGCAAAACTGAAAGCAGACGATTGCGGACACAGGTTTCGGCAAAAGTACGAAAAGAGGCTTCTTTTCCCCCGTCATATTCACGGACGGCTTTCATCAGCCCGATCATTCCCTCCTGCAGCAGATCCTCACTGTCGCCGCCGATCAAAAAGAACGGGCGGGCGCAGGAACGAACCAATCGGGTGTACTTGGAAACCAAGTGTTCTTCCGCCCGGCGATCTCCACCGGAGGCCCGAACACAAAGCTCCTCATCCGAGGGATCGTTCGTGCAGGAGAAATTAGATTCTTCGCATTTGCTCATATGCTATTATACCTTTTGAACACAAAATTTGTCAAGTGAAATATAAAATTCGTCAGATTTTTCTTTAAATATTTTTTAAAAGTTTGGCGAATATGCTTGATTACACTTGAATGGTTTTCACAAAATCGGCCAGCTTTTCGGCTGTTTCCTTGGCCTTTTCGGTGGTTTTTGCCTCCACCATGACGCGGATCAGCGCTTCCGTACCAGAGGGGCGCACCAGAATACGGCCCTGACCGCAAAGCGCCTCCTCTTCAGATTTCACAGCATCCTTCAGTGTCTGAGAGTCCATAATGGCCTCCTTCACGCCCCTCTGGTGGGAAACAGACACATTTACCAACTCCTGCGGGTACACCGGGCAAACCGCCGTCAACTCAGACGCCTTTTTGCCAGAGGTTTTCAAAACCTGCAAAAACTGCAGTGCGGTGACCTCTCCATCGCCGGTGGTTTCCAACTCCGTGAAAATTGTGTGGCCGGACTGTTCGCCTCCGATGCGATAATCATGCCGAAGCATTTCCTCCAATACGTTCCGATCCCCCACGTCGGTGCATACCAGGTCCAGCCCGCTGCTGCGGCAGAACTCGTGGAGGCCCAGATTGCTCATGACGGTGGCCACCACGGTGTTGCCGTTGAGCTTTCCACGGCGCTTCATATCCGCGGCGCACACTGCCATCACCTTGTCACCGTCAATTTCGCCGCCGGCTTCGTCCACCAGCAGACACCGGTCCGCGTCCCCGTCAAAAGCCACACCCACGTCGTATCTGCCTTTGACCACCGCCGCAGCCAAATCCTTTAAATGGGTGGAACCGCAATGGTTGTTGATGTTCAGTCCGTCGGGCTGGGTATGGATGAAATCCGTGTGGGCCTTGAACCGGCCAAACAGCTCCGGCGCGGTGGCGCTGGCCGCGCCGTTGGCGCAGTCCGCCAAAATGCGCAGACCCGCCAAATCGCTCTCCACAGTCCCCGCCACAAAATCGATATAATCCCGCTTCAGCTGACGCATTCCGTGATGCCGCCGGCCAATCTCGTCCCGGGTGCGGGATTTCATGGGCGCGTCGGACAAAATTTTCTCCTCCACCCGGCGCTCCACTTCATCGCTGAGCTTGTATCCCTGCGCGTTGAAGACCTTGATACCGTTATGCTCAAAGGGGTTGTGGGACGCGGAAACCACGATGCCCGCATCGCCCCGCTCCTGCACGGTTAGATATGCCACGGCGGGGGTAGGGATGGTTCCCAGCGGCTTCACGTCTCCGCCTACGTCGCAGATGCCTGCCATCAGGGCGGATTCCAGCATATCGGAGGAAATGCGGGTGTCCTTGCCAATCAAAATGACCGGGCGGCGGCCCAAGTCCTCCATCAGTACGGCGGCGATGGCCTGCCCCACGCGAAACGCCTCCTGCGCGGTCAGGTTTTCACCCACCACACCGCGAATTCCGTCGGTCCCAAACAGTTTGCCCATATTCAATCTACCTCATTTATTCAAAATCAGAATGTAAGCTGTTCCGGCGTGTCTGTCCCACCGGGAACGGACAGTCCCAAATGGCTGTATGCCCGATGGGTTACGCAGCGACCTCGGGGAGTACGGGTTAAAAAACCCAACTGCATCAGATACGGTTCGTAAACATCTTCCAGCGTCACGGCTTCTTCCCCAATGGTGGCCGCCAGCGTCTCCAGTCCCACCGGCCCGCCGCTGTAATTGGCGATGATGGCGGTGAGCATCCGGCGATCCACAGAGTCAAGCCCCAGATGGTCCACTTCCAGCGCGCACAGCGCTTGATCTGCCACGGCACGGGTGATGGTGCCGTCGGCTTTCACCTGCGCAAAATCCCGGACCCGACGGAGCATTCGATTTGCGATTCGGGGCGTGCCCCGGCTGCGCTTTGCAATCTCCAGCGCACCGGTATCCTCAATGGGAACGCCTAAAATCCCGGCGCTGCGCTTGACGATCAAGGACAGTTCCTCCGGAGAGTACAGCTCCAGCCGCAGCGTTACACCAAAACGATCCCGCAGCGGCGCGGAGAGCTGGCCCGCCCGGGTGGTGGCCCCAATCAGTGTGAATTTGGGCAAATCCAGCCGGATGGAGTTGGCGGAAGGACCTTTGCCCACGATGATGTCCAGCGCGTAGTCCTCCATGGCGGGGTACAAAATCTCCTCCACGGAGCGGTTCAGCCGATGAATCTCGTCCACAAATAAGATGTCGTTCTCCGCCAGGTTGGTCAGCAGCGCCGCCAAATCGCCGGGCTTTTCGATGGCGGGACCAGAGGTGATCCGGATGTTGACTCCCATCTCGGCGGCGATAATGCCTGCCAGCGTGGTTTTGCCGAGGCCCGGAGGGCCATGAAGCAAAACGTGATCCAGTGGTTCCGTTCGCTGCTTGGCAGCAGTGATAAAAATGGACAGATTCTCCTTGGCCTTCTCCTGTCCAATATATTCGTTCAGGGTCTTTGGGCGCAGAGTCACCTCGCCGCTGTCCTCCTCCAAAAAGGTCTTAGCGACAATGGGTTCCTCATAAATGTCGTTTCCAAAATCAATGCTCAACTGCTCACTTCCTCTAAATCAAAGCGGCTGTATCTGAATAGGATTTTAACTTTACAGACCTTCCGCCATCTCTCTTACACAGTCTAAAAATGCTTCCTCTCCCCAAGTGTTAACCTTAAAAAACACCGCTTGACTTCCACCCGAGGTGATAGCGGAGAGGAACAAGTCTGTTCCGTTACCCAGCAATGTCAGGTTCAGGCTGACCCGGTTGCCGCCGATGTAGCTGTACCGCTCGTAGACCCGGACCGCGCAGCGCACGTCGCCTGCACCGTAGTTGCTGCCGTCCTCATAGGTAGCAGACATGCTGCCACGTAAAATTCCGTCGTGGAGGATATTCAGAACGCGGTCAAACTCACCTTGGAGCCGACGCTCATATTTCGCCATAGGCCATTCTCCTCTCTTCCCCGCCAGTCAGAGATGCGGCGAACCGCCGCATCAAGACCGCACCATCTTCTTCAGACATGCCCGGATAATTTCCTCCAGAGGCAGCGACTCCGCGTCCACACCTTTCAGCGCCGCCGCAACCTCCGCCGTGGAATAGCCCAAGACTGCCAACGCGGCAGCGGCCTCCGCGGCCTTGCTTGTAAAGTGAATCGACTTTCCTGCGCTCTCACCGCCTATGGTCAAACTACCTCCAGCAGTACTCTCCTTCGCCATTTTGTCCTTCAGTTCCAAGATAATGCGCTGGGCAATTTTTTTGCCGATGCCGGGGGCCACGGTCAGCGCCTTTTCGTCTCCGGTAATGATGGACATTGCCAGAGTCTCCGGTGTAGAGACGGACAGGATAGCCAGCGCCGCCTTGGGGCCGACACCGGACACGCCGATCAGCATTTTAAAGCTGTTCAATTCGCTGACTGTTCCGAAGCCAAACAAACCAAAGGCGTTCTCCGCCACATGAAGGTAAGTATACAGCTTCGCCCTCTCCCCCTTTTTCAGAGCAGAGAGGGTGTTGCTGGTGGTAGCACAGGCATATCCCACGCCGCCGCAGTCGATCACCGCCAAATTCGGCTGTACTTCTGCCACGGTGCCATTCAGATAGTAAAACATAGGGCCTCCTTTTGCTTTTTGAACGCTCCGTAAAAAAATCAGATCGTCTCTTTCACATCGCTCATCTGTGGGAGCCGTGAAGTAAAACTCCTTGCATGGCAAAGGGCCAAAGCCAGTGCATCGGCAGCATCATCCGGCCGGGGAACGGCCTTCAGGTTCAAAAGCCGACGGGTCATATCCATGACCTGACGCTTTTCCGCTTTGCCGTAGCCCACCACGGCCATCTTTACCTGCGACGGCGTATATTCATACAGCGGTACGCCGCACTTTTCCGCCGCCAGCAAAATCACACCCCGCCCGTGGGCCACAGCGATGCCGGTAGTAATATTGTTGTTAAAAAACAGCTCCTCGATAGAAATAACCTCTGGCTTCAACTGGTCGATCAGTGATTCCATGTCGTTGGAAATTTGGTAGAGCCGTTTGGAAAGAGGCAGTCCGGCAGGGGTGGTGATCACTCCGTAGGTCACCATATGCGCCTTCATCCGGTCGGCCTCCACCAGCCCGAAGCCGATGGTGGCAATACCGGGGTCGATACCCAATATCCGCATGACACCCCCCTTTCGCACAATTAAAGTCATTATAGCAAATTGTCCTCCCAAGCGCAACCGAAAAAAAGGAACGTCTGTTTCCAGACGTTCCCAGCTTTTTCAATAGATCGACCTGTTCCGCATTTTTCGCCTGCCTTGCAGTCCAAAAATCCGTCGGCGTTCAACCAGAAGTGATAGCCTGCTGTTTCCTTTTGCTCTCTCATGATTCCGGAAGATTCACTTGATGGAAACCATTACCGGCGTTGTAAAGTTTGCTACATGGGTAAAGACCGGCTTTAGCTGAACCTCTGCCGCCTGAGGGGCGGGTAACGGAACCGTCTCATAAAAGCAGCCCTGTTCGCTGCCGCCCAAATACTCCCCGGTATCTGGGTCTTGATAGCTGTAAGACGAGCCGCTGGAGGTAAAAGATTCGGCTGTCCCTGTGGCATCCAAATAACCGTTCCACATGCTGTACATCCACCCCTCCCGGTATTGCTTTTCCTGAAAGGTCAGAAGGTATCCCTGTTCCAAATGCTGGATACCTACCAGCTTTACTCCGTCCGGTAGTGGGTCATGATCGCCGGTTTCAAGATTCAGCCCAATCGTCTCCCGATCCTTTTCCAGCCAGCGGGCCTGCGTAATGTGAAGTGTCAAAACTTTACTGTTACTAAAATAGGTGGTGTCCATCCAATAAGTTACCATGGACGGCGAGTTCTCCTCTCCTGAGGCGGAGATACCGTTGGTCACCGGGTCGAACCGCTCTCCTTTTTCGTTCTCCACATAGAACTCCAGCCCCGTCAGCCACGCGGTATTGGTGGGGGCGTAGCCAAAGTCCAACCTCAAATGGGTTGGATAAATTTCAGCCGCTTTCAGCGTCAAAGTCTGACCATCGATTTGAAAGATCTGATTCACTGCCACCATCTCGCCCTGTGCGGTGAACCACGAGTCAAAGCTTAGTTCAAAGGTAAATTCCGCCAGATAGTTCGGGTTGTGGGCGTGGGGGGCAAAATACGTATCCTCTCTTGTTTCCTCGGTAGGGGCTTCGATATTCAGACCGTCCGCATCCCAGTTACTTTCATAGACACGCAGTGTCAGCGTCAGCGCGTCGGGCACGTCCTGTTCGACAAAATTTACCTCTACCTGCCGCAGGTCCCCGTTAGGGGTTCCATAGCTAGCGGAAGAGGACGAGAAGCCCTCCAAATCGCGTCCATAAGCGCCGGAAATTTCGGCATCGGCTTCCAGAATGCGGGTTGTGTCGCCGGTGAGGGTGTAAAAAATATTGACCTGCTTTCGATCCACAATCAGGTATTCCACTCTCGCGGTGACGCCGTTTTTACTCTGCTCCTGTCCCACGGGCTGGACGAATTCGTCCTCCACGGCGGCAGACAGAGACGGCGACCACGCCACCGCCTTTGCCAGATCCCGCAGCACCGGCACGCCGCCGCAGGCCCGGGCAAAGGGCGGGAACAGGTTTACCAGCAGCATAAAGGCCAAAAAACAGGCCGCCAGACTCCCTGCCGGAACGCCGAAAATGCGGATGCGTCTTTGCGACGCAGTTTTCTTCTTTAACGCTCGATCCACCGTATCTATAAGCTGGGACGGCGTTTGCTCCAGTGATTCTCGCAGAGCCTTATACTCTTCGTTTCGATTCATGCGTCTCCCTCCTCAAGTGAAAGTCTCAGCAGTGTCAGTGCTCTGCGCTGGCGGGTGACCACGGTTCCTTGGGGGATATCCAGCGTCTGGGCAGTCTGAGCAAGCGTCAAATCTCCGAAATATCGCAGGACAATCACCTGCCGCAGCTCCCGGGGCAGTCGGGCCACCGCCTCTTGCAAGGGCAGCGTGTCGTAGTTGAAGTCCTCCCCCGCCTCCGGCAGATATTCTGCCGGGTGCAGACGCTTGAGCCGCAGCAACTCCCGATTACATGTGTTGATGAGGATACGGGTGAGCCACGTTTCAAAATACTCCGGCTGGCGAAGCTGATGCAGATGTCGCAGTGCCTGATATACCGCCTCGTCCACGGCCTCCATCGCCGCAGCTTCGCCGCCGAGATAAGCGTAAGCTGTGCGGTAAAGCCGGGCGCGCTGCGCCTCTGTCCGCCGGATAAATTCCTGTTGGTCCATGCCCTTCCCCCCTTTCTACTCATTTTATTAGAGCGCGCCAGCGGGCGTTTTGATTTCCCGTCCTTATAATTTTTATAAAAAGTAAGGAGCCGGCACGGGAAGTTTCCCGTGCCAGCCCCGGCTAGCTCTGATTTACGCTCTGGGATGGGCCTTGTTGTATACGTCCTTCAGCTGGTTCTTCACCACATGGGTGTAAATCTGGGTGGAGGAGATATCCGCGTGACCCAGCATTTCCTGAATGGAACGGAGGTCTGCGCCGTTTTCCAGCAGATGGACGGCAAAGGAGTGGCGCAAGGTGTGAGGCGTGATATCCTTTTGGATGCCCGCCTTCTCCTGATAGTATTTGATGATCTTCCAGAAACCTTGGCGACTCATGCGCTCGCCGTTCATGTTGACAAACAGCGCCCGCTCTTCCATGTCTGCAATGATCTCGGGCCGGATGCCGCTTTCATAGTCCCGCAGAGCCTTGACTGCCACAGGATACAGCGGAATGATGCGCTCCCTGCCCCGGCTGGAGCAGCGAAGGAAGCCCGCCGATAGATTCAGATCATCCACATCCAAGGCAATCAGCTCGCTGACGCGGATACCGGTGGCGTACAGCAGCTCCAGCATGGCGTGGTCCCGGAAGCCTTTGGCGTCCACGCACTGGGGCTGCTCCAAAAACAGTTCCACTTCCTTGTTGGTGAGAATTTCAGGGTATTTCCGCTCCGCCTTTGCCGCCGTCAGCCCCTTGGCAGGATTCGCGGACATGGCACCGGAAGACACCATAAAGCTGTAAAACGACTTTACAGAGGCCAAAAACCGCGTGACAGAAGCGGCTGATTTGCCTTTCCCATGCATCCAGTCCATATAGCGCTGGACCATCTCCGGCGCGGCATGACGCAGGTCGCTGTCCTCCTCTACATGGAGAAACTCCTGAAACTGCGTTACATCCCGCAGATAGGCGGACACCGTGTTAGCAGAGGAACCCTTTTCAGCAATCAGATATTTCTCGTAAAGTGCCAGATAATCCGAAGCCACGACATCCGCCTCCTTTCTCCTCGCCGGCACAGGCTGTCCCGCCCGACACTTTTTCAAAATACCGCACCGTTTGCGGCACAGGTCTAAACCTTGCTATGCTGCCTCAGAACTGTATTACTTACTGTATTACTTGAAGATCAACCGCAAAACCCAGTTCAGCAGTCCCGGAGATACCAGCAGTTCCGTCAGCACTCCAGCGATCAGCACACCGCATACCGCCCCAAAGCGCAGCCACCATGTCCGGCCATAGGTAGGCGGCACAGGCCGTCCGCTTTTTTCCAGAGACAGTGACGCCAGCCCCACAGACTTTTCCAGTGCCGGAACTGCCACGGCAAAATAACACGGCAGCGTCACAAGGCACCGGAGTCCGAACACGGCCAGCGCCAGAAGCACACCGTCGTGACCAAAGGCCGCTGTGAAGCAACACACGGAGAATGAAAGGAAAAACCCATACGCCACCGTGACCACTGGAAGCAGTGCCGCGCCCACAGAGGCAAAGCCCAGCAAAAACGCCAGCACCGGATAACGGAAATAGACCACAAGCGCAGAAGCCACCGTTTTGGCAGACGGCTCCGGCGGGGATTGCAGAGAAAAATAACCATTCAGGTACTCCGTCAGTTCTCTGGCAGTATCCGCGCTCACGCGCGCGGAGAGGACCTGTCCCAAAACCAGGCCCAACAAAAAACAAGCCGCCAACAGCAACAGGCGGAGCCACGGCCCACGACCACTCCGCATCAGGCGGCGTCCACCCACAGACCCCACAAACAAAGCACCTCACCTCACGGTACTCTATGCAAGGATCGGGGAGGTTAGAAGGAAGTTGACGTAAATATTGCTCTTATTAATATATTGCTTTTTTTCCCAGACTGCAAGGGTTTTTGGAGGAATGCGGAGTTTTTTGTAAACAATGACAAAATGTTATGTAAACAATGTTATGTTAACTTATAAAACCACCATTAAAATTGCGCCTGCACTTCCCCATGCAACGTCAAGATGTGGGGGCCGTCAAACGACGGCCCCCACTACATCTGTGCCATCAAGGCTCTCAACTCAACCCCTGTGCCAGCTGCGTTGATTTTAGAAAAAAATATGGACAAATTGAAAATTTGGTGAAAATCACAATAAACGTTGTTGGCCCGGTCAGCTATGGAGACGTAAGTTTCGGTTTTTTGTCAACCTATTAAAAAACAGTGGAGCATCGCATTTCACCGCTTCCAAGCTGTACGCAGATAAAATCAGCCGAGGCGGCATCAAGCCGCCTCGGTTTCTAGATGCGGATTGCACATTTAGATATTCTCCCTCACTTCCGAGCAGAAGCTGCGCAGTTCGTCATTCTCTCCCCCACTTCCGGGTGGAAACCGTGCAGTCAGGCCTTCTTCCCCGCTTTTGCCCGGCGAATAGGGGCAGCAGGTTGCTTGTGTTTCTTTTTGCCTCTGCCACCCAGCAGACTGGCCAGAAATCCCCCTGCCAATGCGCCCATCAGAAGAATAATGCTCTCCCGCGACCAGACTACGCCGTCGCAGACCAGCAGTCCACCCAGCACCAGCATAACCGCGAAGATTGCAGCAGAGCCCATTGCAGCCCATAGTGTTCCCACGCCGGTACGCCGTATTGCCAGCATCCCGCCGCAGCAGGCCGCAATGACCCCGCTCGCCACCTGAAATCGGAACGCTACCTCTTCCGGCAGTATGCCTTTGATGGTCAGCAGTGCCAGCAAGCATTGGAATACGATATACAGGGCCAGCGACAGCACCGCCCCCTCCGGGAATCCCGCCCAACCGGGCGCTTTGCGTTTGGCCATAAAAAAATCCTCCCCCGTCTCATGCTCTTTTCAAGCATATGACGGGGGAGGCTCGTTTATGAGAGGCAGTCCTAATTTATACCTCGGGGTCCCAAGGCTTCTTCTCGCCGCCGTCGGCAGGCTTCTCTTCCTCTGCGGACTTCTCCTCCACGGCGGGAGCGGCAGGCTCCTCAGGCACTTCATCAGAAGGCTTGCTCTCCTTCTTCTGAGCCTTGGGGTCGGTAGAGGTCTGCACACCCGTGGTGGACACAGCCCACTTGGTGATCTCCATGCGCACACGGTCGTCGCTGGTTTCAATGATAATAGTGTCGTCGTTCACCTGCACGATGTTACCCACGATTCCGCCGATGGTGGTGAGCTTGTCGCCCTTTTTCAGGCTGTTGCGCAGCTGCTCGGCAGCCTTTTTCCGCTTGTTTTCCGGACGGATAATCATGAAATAGAACACCGCGATCAGGACCACAAGCATCATAAGTGTCATAGCATCCATGGGACAAATACTCCTTTGCAAAATCAGAATATGACTATTATATCCAAAACAACCGGCATTTGCAAGTCCTTTTTCAGGCCTTACACCCGTTGCTCCAGTTTCCCACTATATTTTGCCCGAAACTCGTCAAAAGTCCCTTCATCCAGCGCATCCCGGATCTTTTGCATCAACTCGTTGTAGAACCAAAGGTTATGCAGTACGGAAAAGCGCAGAGCCAGAACCTCGTCTGCCTTGAAGAGATGGCGCAGATATGCCTTGGAAAAGCTCCGGCAGCAGGGACAGCCGCAGCTTTCGCTGACGGGAGACGGGTCCATTTCGTACTTCTGGTTCAGGATGTTCACCGTTCCCTCCCAAGTGAACAGCTTCCCGTGCCGTCCGTTGCGGGAGGGCATTACACAATCGAAAAAGTCCACGCCGCGGCTCACACCTTCAATAATGTTGCTGGGTGTGCCCACACCCATGAGATAGCGCGGCTTTTCCGCAGGCATATGAGGTTCTACCGCGTCAATGATATCGTACATCACCTGCGCAGGTTCACCCACAGCGAGTCCGCCGATGGCATAGCCGTCGCAGTTCAGCTTTGCAATCTCGTCCATGTGCCATACACGCAAATCCGGGAACGTGGCACCCTGATTGATGCCGAAGAGCATTTGCTTCGGGTTCACGGTATCCGGCAAAGCGTTGAGACGCTCGTGTTCCGCAACACAGCGCTCCAGCCATCTGGCCGTCCGCTCGCAGCTGGCCTTGGCATATTCGTGGGTGGCGGGATTTTCCACGCACTCGTCAAAGGCCATTGCCACATCGCTGCCCAGATTCGATTGGATCTGCATGGATTCCTCCGGACCCATAAAAATGCGGTGTCCGTCGATGTGGGAGGCAAAGGTGACTCCCTCCTCCTTGATCTTCCGCAGAGACGCCAGAGAAAACACCTGAAATCCGCCCGAATCCGTCAGGATCGGGCCATCCCAGTCCATGAATTTGTGCAGTCCACCCATCTGGCGCACCACGTTGTCGCCGGGGCGCAGATGCAGATGATACGTGTTGGAAAGCTCGATCTGGCAGCCAATTTCCTTCAGGTCATGGGCGCTGACGCCGCCTTTGATGGCCCCCTGCGTCCCAACGTTCATGAATACCGGGGTCTGGACTGTGCCCCCGTGGGCGCAGGAGAACTGGCCCCGCCGTGCGCGGCCCTGATATTTGATGACTTTAAACATGAGTGGCTCCTATTTTAAATTTTGATAGAACGTCTTTAACTCGGCTTTTTTCTCTAGAGACAATGCAGACTTCCTCACACCCTCTACAGCTCCCTCAATGGCAGTCAGTTGGTGAAGGCATGCGCCGGAATCCACCTGCGCGCGGATGCGCATAAATGCGTCGTAGGTTCCTGCTTCTTGCAGTTCTTCCGGCGTTTCAATGCCGACTTTTTGCAGATTCCCGGCCAAAACCGGCCCAATATTGGGCAGCTCTGTCAACTCCACAGGGGTTCCTCCTTTTTACAAAGAGTTTCGTTACGTGTAGCCAAATGTGAATATTCATTGTATATCCTTGTATACTCACCGCATATGCATAACTCGACTATACAGATTATGCATCAATGGATAAACATGGCGTCGCCAAAACTAAAGAACCGATACCGTTCCTTTACCGCCTCGTTATACGCCGCGAGAATATGCTCCCTCCCCGCCAGCGCGGAAACCAGCATAATAAGCGTAGACTCCGGCAGGTGGAAGTTGGTAATCAGCGCATCCAGCACCTTGAACCGGTAACCGGGATAGATATAAATGTTGGTCCAACCGGACTTGGCCTCCATAGTTCCATCTTCGTTGGCCCAAGACTCTACCGTTCGGCAGGAGGTCGTGCCCACGCAGATCACTCGTCCTCCGCCGGCCTTTGTGCGGTTGATAAGATCCGCCACTTCCTGCGAAATAGTGCAGTATTCGCTGTGCATTTCGTGGTCGGTAATCTCGTCCTCCTTCACAGGACGAAAGGTCCCAAGGCCCACGTGCAGCGTTACGTACCCAATCCCCACGCCCTTGGCAGAGATTTTCTCCAGCAGTTCCTTTGTGAAATGAAGCCCCGCCGTGGGAGCGGCGGCACTGCCCAGTTCTTTGGAATAAACGGTCTGATACCGCTCTTTATCTTGCAGTTCCTCCTTGATATAGGGTGGCAGGGGCATTTTACCCAGACGCTCCAGAACCTCCAGAAAAATTCCCTCATAGCGGAACTGCACCAATCGGTTGCCGCCTTCCACCTCGCCGACGATCTCGCACGTCAGCTCTCCGTTGCCGAAGGAAACCTGTGCGCCGGGACGCAGCTTTTTTCCGGGACGAACCAGGCACTCCCAAACGCCCTCCCCTTTGTCCACCAGCAGCAGAATCTCACAAGCGCCGCCGCCGGGGACTCGGTGGCCTAAAAGCCGGGCAGGCAAAACCCGCGAGTCGTTTAAAATCAGGCAGTCTTTCTCCGTTAAAAAATCGGGCAGCTCATAAAAATGATGGTGTTCCCAAGCACCTGTCACCTTGTCCAGCGTTAAAAGTCTGGATTCGTCCCTTCTTTCGATGGGCGTCTGAGCAATCAGCTCCTTAGGCAAGTCATAGTTGAAATCGCTGGTTTTCATCAAATTCCTCCATGGGTCCGCGTGCTGACGATCTGGAAAAATCTCCGGGCATGAAGGTTTTTCGATGTGACGCGGCTCTGCCGCGCTTTTGGCGGGCGGCGTACCAACTTCAATCAATCACCCGATGGTGATATCCGTATAGTAAAAATTCAGAATGTCGCGGTAGGAATATCCCTGCTCCGCCATGGCCTTTGCACCGTATTGGCTGAGTCCCACGTTGTGTCCGTTTCCGGTTCCGGTGATGACAAAGCTCCCGGGGGCTGCGGATGGCGCAGAGGATGCGCCGGAAGTTGTGTCCAGAGCCGAGGTTCCGGAAGATGTGACGGCGTAAGGTGCGTTGCCGGAGTAAGCCGCCACTGTCCCAGTGCCGGAGATGGTATACGCTCCGCTCACGGAGGAAATAGAATTACCGGAGCCGTTGACATAGTATCCAGAGGCCGTGCCGCCGGTGTCCCCGTTGATGGAAAAGCGCATACTCTTGACGCTTTTGCCATAGGTCGTGCTGTAAAAGGCCAAACGGCAAGTCTCTCCCTTCACCGTCAAGCTCTTCCCTGTTGTGTCCACAAAGGTGACTTTGTAGACGTTGCCAGTGGCGGTACGCTCTGAGACATAGGCATTTTTTACCGTTCCGATGGAATACCCGCTGTTTTGCAAAACCCACGTCAGTTCTGAGGGTGAGTAGGTCACGGTGTAGCTGTAATTCGGAATGGTGATGCTTCCCTCATAGGGGTCCGTCTTTCCAATCAAATGCCCCACTGCACTGCCCCAAACGTTTTCGGCGCTCTCTGTTGCGCCTCCGTCAGAGGCATGATACACCGTCTCTGCCAGCGCGCCCCGATACCAAACGCACTGTCCCGCTGTGGCGTCCACAGCGGCGTCGGTGTCCGGGCCGGAGGCGTTGATGCCGTTGTAAACCTGACAGTCCGTGGTATTACACACGTCGAAGCCATAGGCACCCAGGTGTTTTTTTGTCACATTGGCATAGGTCCGGGCGCAGACCGCTTGCGCCTCCAAAGCGGCGGCGGGCCAGCCCACCCCCATCTCGTGGGGCAGCACACCTTTTACGTAATCCTCCATGCCCACCACGTTGAACACATATAGTCCTCCACCGGTGACCCTTGGATACACAAAGCCCCCGGCGTATTTGTAGCCCTTGAACCAAGTTGGTCCTCCTGCGGGCAGAACGCCCAGATCATACAGCCCCTGACAATCGAACTCGAAGAGCGCCGTCGAAGAACCGGTAAGCGTCACCGCCACAGAGGCGGCACCGTGACTGCTACCACCTCTCCACCGGGCATAAAACTGTCCGCCGACATAGGCAGGCCAGCCGCCGTTGACCACGGCGGCGGAAGCCGCTTCGTCAAAGGACCCGTAAGGCCCGGACTGGTCATAGGCACCCAAATCCCCGCCCGGAACCATGGTGATCGCAGTGGCCGAGATGGACCCCAACGAGATAAAATTACGGCTCTCATCGTAATAACCAACAGAATAGCCACCGCTCTGGGTGTTTTCCAGATTGGCGGAAGTGACCGCGCTACTGCCGTACCGCAGACCTACCTTGACCACGCCGTTGACTGCGGCGGAGGCAGACACGGTATTCAGCGCAAGAAATATGACGAGAATCGACAGGGTGCAGAGCAGTTTTTTCATACATCCTCCACAGGGTTCTAACCTTGACGGGACAAGGAAAGTGTGCTACCATAATACAAATGTCCGCGCCGGGTGAACACAGAGTTTTCAGTCAAATTGACACTTCTCTATTATAGTACACCAAAGCCTTACATTCAACAAAAATTCGACAATCTGCGTCAAATCACATCACACAGGAGGCAATTCTCATGAAACAGTACAAAGTCGGTATCATCGGCTGCACCGGCATGGTGGGCCAGCGGTTCGTCACTCTGCTTGCCAACCATCCTTGGTTCCAGCTCACCGCCGTGGCTGCCAGTGCCCGTAGCGCGGGCAAAACCTATGAAGAGGTTGTGTCTCCCCGCTGGGCGATGGACGCTCCCATTCCGGAGGAGGCAAAAAAGCTGGTGATTCTGGATGCGGAGACCGATGCGGAAAAGCTGGCCTCTCAGGTGGACTTCTCCTTCTGCGCCGTGGATATGAAAAAAGAGGAGATCCGGGCGCTGGAAGAAAAATACGCGAAGCTGGAATGCCCCATCGTGTCCAACAACTCCGCCAACCGCTGGACGGATGACGTACCTATGGTAGTACCGGAGCTGAACGCGGACCACATCAAGATTATCGAAGCCCAGCGCAAGCGCCTTGGCACTAAGCGGGGATTTATCGCCGTAAAGTCCAACTGCTCCATCCAGAGCTATGTTCCCGCCATCCATCCCCTGCTGAAATACGGCGTGGAGCGGGCGCTGGTATGCACCTATCAGGCTATTTCCGGCGCGGGCAAGACCTTTGAGCGCTGGCCCGAGATGGTGGACAATTGCATTCCTTACATCGGCGGCGAGGAAGAAAAGTCCGAGCAGGAGCCGATGAAGGTCTGGGGTCACATCGAAGGCGGAAAGATTATCAAGGCCGAGGCCCCCATCATCACGGCGCAGTGCTTCCGCGTGGCCTGTCAAGACGGGCACATGGCCGCTGTTTTCATGAAATTTAAAGACGGCTGCAAGCCCTCTATCGAGCAGATCAAGCAGGACTGGGCAGCGTTCCGCGGTCCCGCACAGGAATTGGACCTTCCCTCCGCACCCAAGCAGTTTCTGCACTATTTTGAAGAGTCCGACCGGCCTCAGACCAAGCTGGATCGGAACCTGGAGCATGGCATGGCCATCTCTCTGGGCCGCCTGCGGGAGGACCGCCAGTATGACTACAAATTTGTCGGCCTGAGCCACAACACCCTTCGGGGCGCCGCCGGCGGCGGCGTGCTGCTGGCGGAGCTGTTGTGCAAAGAGGGGTATATTACCGTGAAGTAAATAGACTTTACATTAGTTGTTATGAAAGACTTTTTTTGAAAATTATATTCAATTTTTAATAGGCCGAAAATAGACCGGACCTCGCCCCAAAAGGGGCGCGAGGTCCGGTCTTGTTTGTCTTTGAGAGAGCTTTTATGCTTTTTCAGCCTTTTGCAGTTCGATATAATCGTCGTAGGTACAGGCCTTGTCGATGATGGTGCCGTCAGGCTGGAAGTCGATGATTCGATTCGCCACGGTCTGGACAAATTCGTGGTCATGGCTGGCGAACAAAACCACGCCCTTGTATTCGATCAAGCCCTTGTTGACGGCGGTGATGGATTCCAGATCCAGATGGTTCGTCGGCTGATCCAGCACCAGCGCGTTGGAACCGAACAGCATCATCCGCGACAGCATACACCGCACCTTTTCGCCGCCGGAGAGAACCTTGACCGCCTTAAACACCTCGTCCCCAGAGAAGAGCATCCGCCCCAAGAAGGAGCGCTTGAAGGACTCCGTACCCTCCTCTGCATTGTCCGCCGTATACTGACCCAACCACTCCACCAGATTCAGATTGCAGTCGTTGAAGAAAGCGGAGTTGTCCAGAGGGAAGTAGCTGGTGGAGATGGTGGTGCCCCACTTAAAACTGCCTTCGTCCGCCTCCAGCTCCTCCATAATAATCTTGAACAGGGTGGTCTTGGCCAGCTCATTTTCACCAACGAAGGCGATTTTGTCCCCCTTGTTTACCCGGAAGGACACATTGTTCAGCAGTTTCCGTCCGTCGATGGTCTTGCTCAGACCCTCCACGGTCAAAATTTCCTTGCCCGGCTCCCGATCCATAGCAAAGCCCACGAAGGGATACCGCCGAGAGGACGCGGGCATCTCCTCCACCGTCAGCTTGTCCAAAAGCTTGCGGCGGGAGGTGGCCTGTTTGGACTTGGACTTGTTGGCGGAGAAGCGCTGAATGAACAGTTGCAGCTCCTTGATCTTGTCCTCGTTCTTCCGGTTTTGATCCTTCATCATCTTCTGGACCATCTGGCTGGACTCGTACCAGAACTCATAGTTACCGACATACATCTTGATTTTGCCATAATCCACGTCCACGATACTGGTACACACATTGTTCAGGAAGTACCGGTCATGGCTCACCACGATGATGAGTCCTTCGTACTCCATCAGGAAGTTCTCCAGCCATTCAATGGCCTGCAGATCCAGATGGTTCGTAGGTTCGTCCAGCAGAATGATGTCCGGCTTTCCAAACAGCGCCTGTGCCAGCAGTACCTTTACCTTTTCCTTGGCGGTGAGGGAGGACATCTGGCTGTACAAAATGTCGTTGGACAGGCCCAGTCCCTGAATCAAACGGCTGGCGCCGGATTCCGCTTCCCAGCCGTCCATGTCGGCAAACTCCGCCTCCAACTCGCTGGCTCTCACGCCGTCCGCATCAGAGAAATCCTCCTTCTCGTACAGGGCGTCCTTCTCCTTCATGATGTCGTACAGCCGCTGGTTACCCATGATGACCGTGTCCAGCACGGTGTACTCGTCATACTGGAAGTGGTCCTGCTTCAAAACCGACATCCGCTGGTTGTCGGAGATGACCACCTCGCCGGTGGAGGGTTCCAGATCGCCGGAGAGAATGCGCAGGAAGGTGGTCTTCCCTGCGCCGTTGGCGCCGATGATGCCATAGCAGTTGCCGGGCGTGAATTTCAGATTCACGTCCTTGAATAACGGTTGACCGCTGAAATTCAAACTGAGCTCGCTGACTGTAATCATGTTCGTTTTCCTTTTTGTCGTTTTCGTATTTCAGCGCAACAGCAGGCGCGCAAAAGCACGTCTGCTGTCCGCATGATTGCACACTATAATAGTATAACTCAAATCTGCGCCCGATGGAAGATCTTTTTGCCCTTTTTAATAACAATTCCATCGCCGGAGAAATCGTCCTTCTCAAAAAGGTCGGAAACCTCCGCCTTTTTCTCGCCCACAGTGACGCCGCCCTGCTGCACCAGACGCCGTGCCTCGCCGTTAGAAGCGCAGAGGCCGCAAGCCGTCAGCAGATTCAAAACGCCGATTTTTCCGTCCTCGAACTGCGCATCCGTCAAAACGGTGGTGGGCATGTGCTCCGCGTCGCCGCTGCCGCCGAAAAGCCGCTGGGCAGTCTCCTGCGCCTTCTCCGCCTCGGCCTCGCTGTGAACCAGCTTCGTCAGCTCATAGGCCAGAATCTCCTTGGCACGGTTGAGCTGGCTGCCCTCCCAATGATCCATGGCGTCAATTTCCTCCAGCGGGAGGAAGGTCAGCATCCGGATACACTTCAAAACGTCCGCGTCGCCCACATTGCGCCAGTACTGATAAAAATCGAAGGGACTGGTCTTGGCCGGGTCCAGCCACACCGCGCCGTTGGCGGTCTTTCCCATCTTCTTTCCCTCGGAATTCATCAAGAGGGTGATGGTCATGGCATAGGCATCCTTACCCAGCTTTCGGCGAATCAGCTCCGTGCCTCCCAGCATATTGCTCCACTGGTCGTCGCCGCCGAACTGCATGTTGCAGCCCACGCTCTGGAACATATGATAGAAGTCATAGGACTGCATAATCATATAGTTGAATTCCAGAAAGCTGAGGCCCTTCTCCATGCGCTGCTTATAGCACTCTGCCCGCAGCATATTGTTCACGGAGAAGCATGCGCCCACTTCCCGCAGCAAATCCACATAGTTGAGTTTTAACAGCCAGTCGGCGTTGTTCAGCATCATCGCCTTGCCTTCGCCAAACTCGATGAACTTCTCCATCTGCTTTTTAAAGCAGTCACAGTTGTGCTGAATGATTTCCGGGGTCATCATAGAGCGCATATCCGTCCGTCCGGAGGGATCGCCGATATAACCGGTGCCGCCGCCGATCAGGGCAATAGGCCGGTTGCCCGCCATTTGCAGCCGCTTCATCAGGCAAAGGGCCATGAAGTGCCCCACATGCAGGCTGTCCGCCGTGGGATCAAAGCCGATATAAAACACGGCCTTGCCGGCGTTCACCAGCTCTCGAATTTCCTCCTCGTCGGTCACCTGTGCAATCAGGCCGCGGGCCTTCAACTCTTCATAAATTTCCATCGTCTCATTTCTCCTGTCTTGTGGTTTTTAAATTTGGGAGAGGACGCAGAAAAAACGCCCTCCGTCCCATGGGGACAGAGGGCGAATCGCTTCGCGGTACCACCTCTGTTCGCGCCACCCTCACGGGCGGCGCCTCCGGCCGTGCCATCACACGGCAGCGCTGTAACGGGCGCGCCCGGAGCACGCCTACTGGGCTAAAAGCCGTTGGGGTGCCGGTTCAAAGGTGTATTCCCCCGCTCACACTCTCCCCTTTTCACCGTTCAGGGGCTCTCTTTGCAGCGCCGCGCGAGGTACTCTTCCTCATCATCACTGTATACATTAGTTACTATATCTGATTTTTTTCCGATTGTCAAGATGAGAATTCGCCGTCCCGCCGCAGAAAAAAGCGGCGGGACGGCAAAGAGTATCTCAATATTTGCCCAAACTCGCAGAGGAATCCGAGTTGGCAGACTTGCCGAACTGGAAATCGTTGCCCGGCAGAATGGCATTCAGTGCCACGCCCGCAATAGCGGCGATGGCAAGGCCCGTCAGCGTCACATTAGCGCCCGCCACGGTGAAAGTAAGTCCGCCGTAGCTGTTGAAGCCAAGACCGGAGACTAAGATCACCGCCGCGATCAGGAGGTTGCGGCTGCGGGTGAAGTCCACCTGATTCTCTACCACGTTTCGCACGCCTACGGCGGAAATCATTCCATAGAGCACAAAGCTGACTCCGCCGATGATTGCCGTGGGAATGGAGTTGATGACGGCGGCAAATTTGGGACTGAAGGACAAAATCACTGCGTACAGCGCGGCCAGCCGGACCACCTTCGGGTCGTATACCCGGCTGAGAACCAGCACGCCGGTGTTCTCGCCATAGGTTGTGTTGGCAGGGCCGCCGAACAGGCCCGCCAAGGCTGTTGCAAGGCCGTCGCCCACCAGTGTGCGGTGCAGGCCCGGGTCCTCAAGGAAGTTCTCGCCAACAGTGGCGGAGATAGCGGAAATGTCACCCACATGCTCCATCATGGCAGCGATGGCGATGGGGGCCATGACCAAAATAGCGGAAAGATCGAACTTCGCCAGCACGAAGGGCTGAAGGCCAAGTGTGGCGGCCTCGCCCACGGCAGTAAAGTCCACCTGTCTGGTCACCAGCGCCACCACATAGGGGATGACCACGCCCAGCAGAATGGGGATAATCTTCAGCATCCCCTTGCCCCAGATATTGAACACGATGATGACCGCGATGGCCAGCAGCGCCAGCGGCCAGCAGACCGCGGAGTTGGTCACGGCGGTGGGGGCCAGAATCAGGCCGATCAGGATGATGATCGGTCCGGTAACCACCGGCGGGAAGTAGCGCATGACCTTATACGGCCCGACCACTTTAAAAAGGAGCGCCAGCACCAGATACAAAAGACCCGCAATCACCACGCCGCCCAGCGCATAGGGCAGTTTTTCCGCACCGGTCATATCGGCGTATTTTCCGCTGTTTAGCTCCGCCACCGCGGCAAAGCCGCCCAGATACGCGAAGGAGGACCCCAGAAAAGCCGGAACCTTGCACTTTGTGCAGGCATGGAACAGCAGCGTACCGATTCCTGCGAACAGCAGCGTCGTCTGGATGGACAGGGGCAGTCCGTATCCGCTGACGATGATGGGAACCAGCACCGTCGCGCCAAACATGGCGAACATATGCTGCAAACCCAGCAGCAGCATTTTGGGAACCCCAAGTGTTCGGGCGTCCCGAATCGGTCCGGAAATCTTCTCGTTCATAGTAAGTTCTCTCCCTTTCTGCGCAAAAAAATACCGGCACAACGGCCGGTCAAACAGGAAAAGCAAAAAAGAAAGCAGCGCCAAAATTCTTTCGCATCATCATGGTACTACCTCCCCTCGCTCTTTTCCGTATGATTATACAGAAACGTCGAATGAATTGCAATGGTGAATCCCCCGGCCTTCGCAGAAAATATCCTGTCGAATTTAGTGATTATGACGACAGAGGTACGACCGGGTTCAAGATTCTTGAGAATCGGGTTTACTCGTCGAAAAGATTTTGAGTGACAGTTCTGTTGAGCTGTGTTAAATTGATGGCAGGCCATGAAATGATCATAAAACGACTGTGAGGACAATCGCTATGGAACGAACGAAAATCTTGAACTTCGGCAGTGTCGGGACCAGCTCTATTATGCGCGTCATGCAGGAGGCTATCCGCCTTACCGACGGGACTGCGTCCAAACTCCTCTACTCCCGCAGTGCCGAGCGGGGCCGGGACTTCGCCCAGTCCGAGGGCATTCCCGAAAGCTGCGACAGCTATGACGCCATGTTCGCCCGGAACGATCTTGACGTGATCTATATAGCCTCCCCTAACCGCTTCCACACCGATCAGGCTCTAAAAGCGCTGAACGCGGGAAAGCATGTGATCGTGGAGAAGCCCACGGCAGTCACAGCAGAAGAGGTTCGTGCACTCTACGAGGCAGCGAATGCAAACCACGTCTTTTTCTTTGAGGCCATCACCACTCTGTTTATGCCCAATTTTCTTGCCTGCAAGCAGCTGCTCTCCCAGCTTGGGCCGCTGCACTCCGCCCGATTGGCTTACGGGCAGTATTCCTCTAAGTACGATGCCTATCTCCGAGGAGAAAATCCCAACGTCTTCAATCCGGATATGCAGGGCGGCGTGCTGAACGACATGGGAATCTACTGTGTTCACGCCGCAGTCAATCTACTGGGTGAGCCTGAAAGCGTCCGCTATGAGGCGGAGCGCGGGCCAAACGGTGTAGATCTCTCCGGAACACTGACGCTAAAATACCCGGCACTCACCTGCGAGATTACGATGGCGAAGGACCGCAGCCTTGAAAGCGGCTGCCGATTTGAGGGCGAGCACGGTTATTTCGAGGAACGGGGACCGCTCAACGATTTTGTCCGGTGCTCCGCCGCGCTGAACGGCATGGTTCAAGAGATCAATGTGCAGTCTGACGGAAACCGCATGCTGTACGAGTTGGCGCGGTTCCGGGACGCGATTTTGGAGGGCGACGCGGATTTCTTTGCCGCCATGGCAAAGCAGAGTATTCTGGCCGCCTCCGTTTTGGAGCAGGCTCACCGCTGTATCTAATTTTTCCGGTTTTCTTCCTTTTTCCTAATTTATCCCTTGTATGTGTCCCCTTTTCAAATATTTGAGGATGTCAAAGGCCGATTGAGGGAAGGGCCAGACGCAGATGAACCTCTTTTAAGCAGGCAAGGCCCGGATGCAATCGCATCCGGGCCTTACTATTTTCCATTCAACGCGGTTTTTATGCCGTATAGGACCGTTCAACGTTCACTACCGCGAAATAATTGCCGTCCAGCGCCTTCACCGCCGCGCAGATCTTAGCGCGTACCTGCTCATCGGCAAGGCGGAACTTGAACGGCACCACCGCGTCAAAGATCAGATTGGTGTGGGTCGCACCCACCACCATTCGGAAATCGTGGATGGAGATCTGATCGTCGATACAGTTTACCAGCGCCGCCACCTTTTCGCGGGTTTCTTTCGTGACTCCGTCGTCCACCACAATGGGGTCCATGTGGATCACCGTCTCACAGCCCAGCTTCTGTTTCAGCTCCGATTCGATATTGTCGATCTCATCATGGATGTCCAGCACATTTTCGTTGGCGGGTACCTCCGCGTGGAGCGAGATCATCCGGCGGCCGGGGCCATAGTCGTGGACAATCAGATCGTGAATTCCCAAAATACCCGGATGTCCCATTACAACATTCCGAATGCTGGCGACAAACTCCGCAGAAGGCGGCTGCCCCAGTAAAGGGTTCAGTGTGTCCCTGCCGGAGTTGAAGCCAGACCAGAGGATAAACAGTGCCACCAGAATACCACACCAGCCGTCGATCTGTATTCCAGCGAAATGGCCTGCCAAAGTGGCGATCAGAACCGCCGTAGTCGCCACGCTGTCACTGAGGCTATCCATAGCGGTGGCGTGCATAGCGGTGGAGTTGATGCGCCGGCCCACAGAGCGATTATAAAAGCACATATACAGCTTCACGCAGATGGACGTGCCCAGTATTCCGATGCTCAACCACGAAAATTCCACCGGCACGGGATGCAGAATCTTCTCCACAGAGGTCCGGGCCAGTTCAAAACCCATCAGGATAATCAGCATGGACACCAGTAGCCCGGAAAGATATTCGATCCGCCCGTGACCAAAGGGATGTTCAGAATCCGGTTTCTGCTCTCCCAGCCGAAACCCCATCAGGGTGATGGCCGAGGAGCCTGCGTCGGACAGGTTGTTGAATGCGTCGGCGGTGATGGCAATGGAGCCAGAGATGGTTCCGGCGAAAAACTTGCCTGCAAACAGCAAAATGTTCAGTGCAATTCCAACCGCGCCGCACAAAATTCCGTAAGCCGCGCGCACTGCGGAATTTTCAATATCGTCTCGGTTTTTAATAAAGATTTTTGCGAGAAGCCGGATCATCCCGTCAATCCCCTTTTCCCGGCGGCACAGGCCGCCGACATTTTTGTACGTTGCACCCATCCCGGTGAAAAAGTCCGCTGGCTGAGATTGTGTGAAAGATCACACCTCGCCGGGGATCGTCAGGCGCAAATGGCAGCAAAGATCGTCCAGATCGTCCTCCGTGGCGGCGGGAATCCGCAGCTTTGCGCCGCAGGACTTGCAGATCAAATCCACAGCGGAGCGCCGAATCTCCATGGCGTAATCATGACCACCACAGGCGCAGACAATGCCGTTTTCCCGGGCGGCGATCTCCTTTAGCTCGGAGAGGATTTCGTACATAATGACGCTGTCCAAAAACTGCTCGCCGCCGTTTTCCCGGTTCTGCTTCTCCTTCTGCGCCAAAATCTCCAGTTCCCGCAGGTGCTTTTCAACGTTTCCCTCGTCTCCCACGAAGCAGCAGAATTCCTGTGTCTTCGCGCAGCCGAAAGCCACGCCGCCCTCCCGCGTAAGATTCTCTATGCCGCACTGGGCTGTGTGAGTCTCGCCGCACAGTCCGCACGGGACAAAAATCTTGCATCGCTGGCCGTCAAACTCCGTCCGCAGAACGGACCCACCGCACTCGCACTCCACCTCCACGCCGGAGGCCTCCAGCGCAAACAGGGATCGTGCTGCCATCACGGGCTTGCCGCAGATGGGGCAGAGATAGCCAAACGTCCTCATCTCATTTTGCATTGCGCACACCTCAAATCCTTGATTCCGGCAAATGCCATGTAATTTTCAGGAGCGTGTCGTGCAGGCTGTATGTCCGTCTGTGCGGCATCAATCCAGCGGAGCTGGTTTGACGCTATCCTGAAAGATCGGCGATTTGCATGAAAGAACAATTGATAACCGCGCCGCATATGCCCCTGTGGGCAGCACGGCGATAGGTAACATTATAGCATAACACGCCAAGGTTTTCCAGCCCTTTTTACGGCTTTTTCTTACAGATTCACCGTTTCACCGGAAGTCAGAAAATATAGCACCCTGCGCGTCACTTTTTTCTCCAGCACTCGCTCCAACGCAGAGCTGTAAGCCTCCAGCTGAGGCCGGTAGTGCTCTGCCCTGCGCCGAACATCTTCACCGAAAACGCGGTCGGTTTTGAAATCAACCACAGTGAGGCCTGTCTCTGTCTCAAAGCAGCAGTCCACCACGCCCTGCAACAGAACCTCGTCGTCTCCCGCCCTCTCGTCCAGTTCCGACGCGTGGATCAGAACGGTGAATGGATACTCCCGCAGGACGTTTTTTCCGTTTCGGATGTCCTCCGCCAACGGAGAGGAAAGCAGCACTTCCAGCTGCTCAAGGTCTATACTTGCCGCCTGCTCCGGCGTCAAAAGCCGTTTTTCCCGCAGCGCCGCCACCTGACCGGTTGCGTCCGGGTCGGAAAAGTTCAGATATTGCAAAGCCAGATGGGCTGCTGTTCCCCGCTCTGTGGGAGTGAGGCCGTGGCGCTCCTGCCGGAAGCGGGGCTGATCCAACGGCCGCAGCGCGGGTGGACGGGGCGCGTTTTCTGCCGCCTCCTCATCCTTCTCCCGGCCCTTGAGCTGGGTCGCCGTCCGTTTGGCCGGCAGACGGGTCGCCGCTTCATAGGGGTAGTCTATTTCCAGCAGACTCAAATCCGGGATTTTTGCGTACGCAGTCTCACCGTCCGCTGATTGAACGGGCAGAATCTCTCGAAAATCCTCACTATCATGTAAAAACACTTGCCACGGGCTTTCGTCCCCGCCGCAGAGATTTTCGGGCTCCACACCTGCCATTTCCCGCAGCGCTCCCGCCTCCGGGCGGCACAGCAGCGGCAGCAAAAGCCATTCGCCATAGCTTCGGCAGCCCGCCGCCGTCTCCGGCGGAATCGGGCAGGCCGCAAGACTGGCCAGCTTTTTCAGGGTGCTTTCCGCGTGGTAAAGGCTGTGGATCAAAATCAGCTTTTCCTTGGGGCGGGTCATGGCTACGTATAAAATCCGCTGCTCCTCTGACTGATTCTCCCGGCGGAGCTTGTCCTCAATAGCTCGCCGGGCCATGGTGGGATAATGGATGCGGCGGGCGAGATCCACCCGCCGAGGCCCCAGACCCAGCTCCGGGTGGACCAGCACCGGAGTGTCAAAATCCATACGGGAGAATGCACGGTCCAGATCGCACAACAGCACAATGGGAAATTCCAGCCCCTTGGACTTGTGGACGCTCATGAGCCGCACGCCGCCCAATTCCGTCTTTCCGCGGGTGGCGGGTGCTCGGTCGCTGTCAATCAGCTTTTGAAGCTGCTCTAAAAAAAGGAACAGACCACGGCAGCCGCCCCGCTCAAAATTTTCCGCGTGCTCTGTCAGGGCAATCAGATTTTCCTTCCGTTCCTCGCCCCGATCCATGGCCCCGAATACGCCCAACACGTTCAGCTCGTTGTAAATATGCCACAAAAGGCGCTCCACATTCATGTCCCGCGACAGAATCCGCAGGCGATCCAATGTCTCTAAAAAGGTACGGCAGTCCTCTCCGCCGTCAGCGGAAACAGCATCAAAAAAGTCCCCCTCGACGCAGGAGGCCCGCACCCGGGCCAGCCGGTCCGGCGTGAATCCAAACAGCGGCGAACGGAGCGCGGCGATCAGCGGCACATCCTGTCGGGGATTGTCGATCACATGGAGCAGGCTCAGTGTGGTGGACACCTCCATGGAGGTAAAGTAATCCCCCTGCTCTTGAAAGGAACAGGGTACGCCTCGCTCCGCCAGCGCCGCAGAAAAAGTGGCCGCGCGGCTTCCCGGTGAGCGCATCAGAATTACAATGTCTTCCGGACGGCAGGGCCGCAGCGCGCCGTCCTCCCCCGTGACGGGGTATTTTTCGTCCAGCAGCCGACGAATCCGCTCCGCTGCCAGTCGGGCCTCCGCCACAGCCTTTTTTACCGGGCGCTCCAGTTCTGCCGACCGCTGGCGGGCGGAGATCAGATGATATTCTGTGGCGCAGTCGTCCCGTTCCGGATAGTAGGAAGCACCGAAATACAGCTTTTCGTCCTCACCGTACTCCATCTCTCCCAACTCCGGGGACATAATATTCTCAAAGACAAAGTTGGCGGCATTTAAGATCTCCTTTCGGGACCGGAAATTCTGAGACAAAAGAATTTTTCTCTCCTCCCCCTCCGCCGCGTCGGTGTGGGACTTGAAGGAGGCGTATTTCCGCAGAAAAATGGTGGGATCCGCCAACCGGAAGCGGTAGATGGACTGCTTCACGTCTCCCACGGTGAACAGGTTCTGCCCCTCGCGGGAAACCGCCTGAAAAATGTGGTTTTGCACCTCGTTGGTATCCTGATATTCGTCCACCAAAATCTCCCGGTAGCGGGCGGCGACCTGTCCGCCCAGCTCCGTGGGCTGGCCGTCCTCCTTGGTCAGCAGCGCGAGAGCCAAATGCTCCTGATCCGAAAAATCCGCCCCGTTCAGTCGCAACTTTTCCGTACGGTAGCGCCGGGAAAACTCCGCCGTCAGCGCCAACAGAGCCGCCATGGCGGGGGCCACGGCCTGTAAATCCTCCATGGCTTCCGCTCCTGTGACGTTCAGCCCCGTCCGCAGCTTTTTCACATCCGCCTTGCACCCGTCCCACAGGGTCTTCAGCCGCAGAACCTCTGGGTCGTCCTTGCGGCCCTTGGGTGTAGACAAACGGGGAAAGTCCACCGCTTCCGCCATTTTTCCCGCATCGTCCCAGCCTCGCGCAGCTGCTTCACAGAGCGCTTCCAGCGAATCCGCCGCAACCAGAAACTTCTCACCATATCCGGCATGTAAAGCTAAGTCACTTTCCACACTTTTAGCAGCGGAGCGAACTATTTTGCTCCAAGAGGCCGCCTTGCGGTTCACTCCCGCTAAAAGCTCCTCGGCGTAGGCTGTCTCGTCAAACGCGCCGGAAAGGCACTCCCACTTTTTCTGATTTTCCGTCAGCCAACGCTCCGGGTAAGCATGGCTCTGGAGTTTTCCATGGACTTCCAGCACCAGCTCTGCCAGCGCACCGTCGTCCCGTCCCGCGCCCAGCGTGTCTGCCAACAATGCCCCGCCGGGGTTTTCGCCCAGCTTGCCATAAAAATCCTCCAGCGTCCGCTCCAACACCCGGCGGCGCAGAAGTCCCGCTTCCCCCTCATCCAGAACCCGGAAATCTGGGGTTAGGCAGTATTTTTCGCCGTCCCGCGCCAAAAGGTGGACGTTTTCCCGCAGCAACACCGTGCAAAATGAATCCACAGTCTTGATGTCTGCCTGATAGACCCGCAGCAGCTGGCGGCACAGGTGCTGATCGCCGGGATGCTCTCCCAGCAGCTTGCCAAGCTCCGAGGCAATCTTGCTCCGCAGTTCCGCCGCAGCGGCCTTTGTATAGGTGATAATGAGAAAGTCGTCGATGTTGCAGCGATCCTCTAAAATATAGAGAAACAGCCGCTCCACCAGCACCTTCGTCTTGCCGGACCCTGCCGCCGCCGACACCAACAGGCTTCCGCCCCGGTTCTCCACCGCCGATTGCTGTGCGGCGGTCAATTGTATGTTAGCCACGTCCGTCGTCCTCCTCGTCCATCTGTTGCCAGAATTCCGCCGCCGTCGTCTTTTGAATGTAGCGCAGGCGGTCGCCACCCCGGCCGTCCTCAAAGTGGCAGGCAGGCGCCCAGTCACAATACTGGCACACACTGTCGTTCTCGTCGTGGCAGCAGGGGTCTGCGTCGATCACGCCGTCCCGCACCTCCGCTGTGATGGTGTGGAGCAGACGCTCCACATGGTTTCCCAGCTTTCCCAGCTGGGCGGCGGAGGCAATGCTGCCGGAGAGGTTCCCCTCCCGATCCACCCGCAAAGGCAGATATTTCGGCTCCGTCAGCGCGTCGTGCTCCATCGCTTGCAGCACCTCCGGCTCATTTAAAAGCAAGCCGCTGCGACGCAGAGTCTTGGCCCGCTCTTGTGCTAATTTTTCCGGTGTGACATTTCGCTCCTGCGCCAAAATCTCGTCCCGCGCCGGGAGATATAAAACCCCGGCGGGAACGATTTCCTTTTGAAAGTAGCCCTGTCCTTCCTTTTGCAGGGTAAACAGGTACAAAAGCATCTGGATATCCAGCCCCATGCGGACTTCGGCCAGATCAAAGCTCTTCTTCCCCGTTTTGTAATCCACCACCCGGAGATACAGCCTGCCGTTTCTCACCCAGCCGTCCACCCGGTCCACCTTACCGTTTACCCGCAGTTCCCCGTCGGGTTCGGACACAGTGACGGCGGGCAGCGTCCCCTTGTCCCCGAAGGACAGCTCAAATTCCACCGGCACAAAGTCCGACTCCGCCAGCTCCCGCGCCGTCTCTTCCACCACGGCATAGGCCGTGGTACGCAGACGGGAGAAGAGATAACGGAACCGAGCTGTGCGGTCCTGAAAATTGGGAAGCTCGCTCTGGACGTATTCGTCCATAAAACGGTCTGTCAGCTGATTGAGCATTTCCCGGGAAACATTCCTAAATCCGCCTTGTTTCGCCACTTCCGCCGTAACATTTTCCAGAATAAAGTGCAAAAATGTGCCGATTTGCGGCGCATCAAAGGCGGCGGTTTCCCTCTGGCGGGCTTTCAGTCCGTACTGCATGAAATAGGCAAAATGGCACTGACGCAGCTTTTCCAGCCGGGATGCGGACATATTGAATCGCTCTCCGTACAATGCCCGCACGGCGGGCAGCGTCAGCCGCCCTCTTCCAAGGGCTGCCGCCCGTTTCATGGCGGAAAGACGGTCCATCCATTCTGCCCGCTCCGCGAACCACTGCCAGACTGGGCCACCCGGATCTTGACCGGCAGTTTCCAACGCTGGCACAACAGCTGACAAGCGATATTCCTTTTCATCCTTTTCCCGCTCCAGCCGGTTTCTCGGGAACAGTTTCAGCAGCCGTTCCACCACAAAGGCAGGGCGTAGCTGTGACCCATTCACGTCGGAGACGGGATAGCTGACAGTCAGTCCTTTGACCGGCTGCGCCAGCGCGGCGTAAAGATTTTGCAGTTCCACGTTGAACTGCTCCATTCCCGTAGGGGCCAGCTGGATACCCCGCTGGGCCAGCTCCTCCCGGTCATCGTCGTTCAAAACGCCGCCGCTCTGGGCCACGGCGGGAAGCACATGGTCGTTAACCCCCAGCAAAAAGAGGTACTTGGTCGTGTGGCGGTCGTTTCGAGTGATCTCACTGGCGGAAACCTGATCCAGCGCCGGGGGAATGGTTCCCACGCTATACTGTGTCAGCAGCAGCCGCAGCAGCCGGGTGAATGTCTCGGGGTCCATGGCCTCGTCCCCCAGAATCTCCACGAACTGGTCCAGCACACCGCACAGGATACCCCACAGCTGACCCGTCTCCTCTGCTGTCTGCAATTCGCCCTGCTCTCCCAGAGCTTTCATCTGCTTTTCCAGCATGGATTGAAGCCCCAGCGTCTCCATAAAACTGTAAAGAGCATTCACTTGCTCCATTGCTGTATTTGCGGCTTTCATGTTGTCGGACAGTAATTTCAGAGGTACTCGAACTCTGCGGCGGAGCTGGTTCAGTTCCGCCAACTCTGCTTTCCGCGCGTCTGTCCAGATTGCGCCATAACCGCCGGGGTTGGCTACCCAATCCTCTTCCCGAAGCCAGAGAGAACCGTGAATCTCCCATGTAAGGACGTAATTTTCCAGCGCGTCGCACTCTGCCGGAGTAAGCCCTGCAAGGCCGGTTTTCAGATAGTGAAACATATCCTCGTATTCGCACCCGCCGGTAACGGCGTCCAGCGCCCCCGAGAGAAGCGACAGCACCGGCTTTTCCAGAATGTCGCTGCGGCGGCTGAGAAACACCGGCACACCGTACCGTTCAAATACATTTTCAATGGCAGATTCATAGTCCTGCATGTTCCGTGCCGCCACGGTGATGTCCCGGAAGCGGCACTTCCCCGTTTTTACCAGCCGGAGAATGTCGGCGGCAGTCTGCTCCACCTCCGAGAATACGGAGTCCGCCTCCCGGACGCGAACGGCGTCCGTCGGCTCCTCCCAAATCTCATCTCCGCCGAAAAACGCCCGTTCCACAAGACCCAGTGGTGAGTCATCCTGCGACGTAACGTACTTGATCTCACAGGGACATCCTGCCCCCGCCGCCAGACGGCACAGCCGATCACGCGTGCGGACAGACACCTCAAAAATTTCGCTGGCGTTGTTTTCCTCTCCCAGGAGCGTCACCGTCACGGATGCGGCCCTCCGCAGAAAAGCCGACAGCACACCCTGCTCCAGCCCGTTGAAGTAGGAGAAGCCATCCAGATACACGTCTTTTCCGTCAGCATATCCGGATTCCTCCAGATGATCCCGCAGCTTGCTCATCCGGTCCCGTCCATCAAAGTCCGGGCGGCAGAGACGGGCCTCGTAATCCGCATAGATCAACGCCAGATCCCGCAGCTTGTCCCCCATTGCACCGGGAATATCCTCCGCCCGGGCAGCAAAAGTCTCCGGCGAGACGGCATAGCTGGTCAGCTCGTCCAAAAGACCCAAGAGCTGTTCCAAAAACGCGGCACGCTGGCTGGGACGGCGATAGACCTTCAGCACCGGGGCCAGCTCTGTCAGGGATTTTTGCAGGTTCAGCAGCTTGCCCCCGGCGTCCAAGGTCACATCCGCCGCGCCGCCGGTGATGGCCAGCACACGGGTAGCAAGACGGCGGAAGCTCAATACCTCCGCGTGGCGGCTGGCGGCGTCTCCGCAGGCCCGGCACAAATCCACTTCTGCCTGATGGGAGGCGTGCTCCGGTACCAGCAGAATCTGCCGGGAACTGTCTCCCTTTTGGGCGATCTCCCGCAGGATTCGCTCCGATTTTCCGCTTCTTGCCCGCCCCATCAGAATCGTCAGCATGGTTTCCGCTCCCTTTCTCCGTCTCCGGCAGAGCCGGTCTTCCTTCTTACAGTAATCGCTGTACCGGGAAATAATGCAAATGCAAAAAATAGCTGCTCTGCGGCTTTTGCCGCAAGTGCGAAGCACCGTTGTGAAAAATGATATAAAACTGATAAAATAGCCGTTCCACAGCTTTTGCCGCAGGTGCGAAGCACCGTTGTGGCAAATAACATAATACCGATAAAATAGCTGCTCCGCAGCTATTTTATCACAGCCTGCCCCGAAAGAACAGAGGGTTTGCATTTTTGCCCCCGGCCTGTTACACTGAAGAAAACCACCGAAAAGGAGCCAAGCCAATGCACATTCCAAGTTCCACCACTGGTCAGATCGAGGTTCTGTCCTTTGACGAATCGCTGTCCGCCGCGCTACGGCCCTCTCCGGATTACGATGCGGACAAATGGCTGTATGTCCCCAACGCCTATTCCGAATACCGTTACATACTGGGCACCCGCGGCAAAAAGCCCCTGATCTGTATTGGGATCAACCCATCCACCGCCGCGCCGGACGCACTGGACCCAACCCTTCAATCCGCCCAACGCATCGCTCTTTCCAACGGATACGACAGTTTTCTTATGTTTAACGTTTACGCCCAGCGGGCCACCCGGCCCGATGATATGGAGCGGGAATGCAACGCCTTTCTTCATGATGAGAACTGCAAAGCCTTTGCTTATCTGCTGAGTCTGTCTCCTCAGCCCGCGATCTGGGCGGCGTGGGGCAACATTATTGAAAAACGCCCCTACCTGATGGACTGCCTGCGGGATTTTGCGGCACAGGGGCAAACTGCCGGTGCCAGATGGTTCTCCGCCGGACCGCCCCTGAAATCCGGCCATCCTCACCACCCGCTGTATCTCAAGCGCGACACCGTGCTGCTGGACCTCGACATTGCCGCCTATCTGCGCGAGCGGTAAGCGATTTTCTGTTTTCACAGGTAAAGACGTAAAATTTCTCGTTCGGCGCAGGAGCCTTGCCCACAGGGGCCGGTTCCCGCCGAACGGGATTTTTTTGCGCTGGGGCACATTTTTTCCTTTCCGGTCATATACTGCTTTGACAGAGACAGTTCAACGACTGACAGGAGGCTATCATGGACGAGAAGACAAAACAGACCATCCAGCAGATGAATCAGGACCCCGCAGCCATTCAGCGGCTGCTGACCTCTCAGGATGGACGCAGGCTGATTCAGCTGATGAGCCAGACCAACGGCGGTCCCGCTCTCCAGCAGGCAGCCACCAACGCCGTTCGAGGCGATACCAGCCAGATTATGCAAATGGTGACCCAGTTGATGCAAAGTCCTGAGGGCGCGGCTTTGGTGGAGCGCATCAATCAAGCGTCAAAAAAATAAATTAGAAACGGGGCGGACGGCATGGCGGAATTTGATGAAAAACTGAATGCGCTGCTGTCAGACCCCAACAGCATGGCGCAGATTATGCAGCTGGCGCAGTCCCTTGGCGGCGGAGGCTCTGCGCCTGCGCCCCAACCGGGACCTCCGCAGGGCGGTTTTGCACCCCAAGGGGGCTATTCGTCTCAAAACGGGTTTCCACCTCAGGGAAACTTTCAATCGCCGCAAAGCGGCTATTCCCCGCCGCCGGGACCGGCCCCGGCGGGGAATCCTCTGGCGTCTCTGCTGGGTGGAATTGATCCCAAGACCATTGCCCGGCTGATGCCTTTGGCTCAGGAACTAGCCAGCCCGCAGAACACCAATAACCGGGCGCTGCTGTATGCCCTGCGCCCTTACCTAAAGCCGGAACGGCAGGAAAAGATCGAGCGGGCGCTCCAACTGGCGCGCATCGTCCATATCGGAAAGAAATTTATCTCCGGTTGGGAGGCGTGAGGGATGTATAACCGCTATATTCGCAACGACAACGGCTCTTACTCCCGCATTCCCGAAGAGGATTCCCGCCCCGGTCCCGGTGCGCCTCCCCGGGCAAGCGGTGGAGGCCCCACAGGGGGAAACGACTCCAGTGGCTTTGGAGGCAATGGAACCAAAAGTTCTGGCGGCTTCGGTGGAAATGGAACCTACAGTTCCGACGGCTTCGGAGGGAATGGAACTAACAGTTTCGGAGGCTTTGGTGGAAATGGAGCCGGCAGTTCCGGAAACGGGTCAGGCAGTCCACCGCCCAACGGACCGTTCTATGGTCCACCGCCTCCCCCTCCTCACGGCGACGGACTTTCCTCCGCGCTGCGGCGTCTGCTGGATAAATTTCATTTGGACAACGTGGACTCCGGCGACCTGCTGCTGCTATTGCTTCTGTTTTTTCTATTTAAGGAAGAAGCCGACGACGAGCTCTTGATCGCGCTGGGTCTGCTGCTGGTTTTATAAGGAGCACTTTAACTTACTTACGAATTGCATCTTTTCATAACAACGCGGCTTTCCGGGGATTCCCGGAAAGCCGCGTTTCTCTTATGATACCTCGGTCAAAACTGTTCCGTCGGGCAGCGTGAAATCCGCTGTGGCGGGTCCGGCGGAATCCAGCGCAGGCGATCCCATGCGGTAGATCGTCTCCCCATTTTTCAGCCACTCTGCCGCCGCCAAAAGGCCCGTATCCACACTGACCCAGTACCGCAGGACATAGCCATCCTCGTCCTCGCCAGTTTCTACATAAATGCAATTTACCCCGGACAGGTCGCGGTAGTCCGCCTTTTCGATCTGGTTCACCGGCAAAGCCAGCACATCCTCATACGTAGAAATGCCCTGCTCCTCATCCGCTGAAATTTCTCCGGCGGGACAGCTGTAAACTCTGGTTTGCTTCCCGTACCAGATATAGGTCGTCTCCCCGTCGGTGAGGGTATGGCGGGTCTGCTGACCTGCGGGCGTGGCGTCCGTTCGGGTCCAGCCACCACTGACGGAGACGGTGATCTCCGACGTGCCGCTTCCCCCGCTCCACAGCCGCTCCACGGTAATGCTTCGGCGGTAATTGGCGGGGCGGTGGAGGGATTCAATGGCCGCCTGCACGGTTTCCGGCGTCACGACGATGGGCGTGATAGCGCCTTCCGCGCCGCTTTCCATCGTAGAGGAATCCTCCGTGGGCTGAATGGTGTCCGGCAGGACGATGTGGGAGGAACGGCGCAGACTGTTGCTCAACAAGATCAGCACCACAAGCACGATCAAGCCCACAAATCCGGCGGCAGTAAATTTTCCAATCTTACGGTTTTTCATGGCGTTCTCCCTCCCCGCCGGTATCACTTACGCGCCGGTATAGTCCTCCGGCGGGTTACTGCGCAGGCCAAAATGCCACTCAATCGCGTCCGCGATACGGGCACAGGCCCGGCCGTCACCGTAGGGATTAACGGCGTGGGCCATCTGGTCGTAAGCCGTCTTGTCCTGAATCAGCCGAGCGGCCATGGTAACAATGTCGTCCTGAACGACGCCCGCCAGCTTCACCGTCCCGGCGGCCACAGCCTCCGGCCGCTCTGTCTCCCGCCGCATCACCAGCACGGGCTTTCCAAGGGCGGGAGCCTCCTCCTGTAATCCGCCGGAGTCGGTCAGCACCAGATAGCAGCGAGCCATAAGATTGTGCATCTCGTCAGCAGGCAGCGGGTCAATCAGATGAACCCGGGGCGCACCCCGGAGATATTTGTCCACTGCCTCCCGCACGACCGGACTGAGATGGACGGGATACACCAGCTCCACATCCTCGTTCTCCTCCGCGATCTGGCGCAGAGCCAGCATGATCTGGCGCATGGGATCGCCGTAGTTCTCCCGGCGGTGGCAGGTGACAAGGATCACCTTTTTCTCCTCATAGGGCAGGTGGTTCAGCTCGTCGGTCGCAAATTGATAGTCTTGCCGAATGGTTGTTTTCAGCGCGTCGATCACGGTGTTTCCGGTGATAAACAAATTGTCCCGGATTCCCTCCTTGGCCAGATTGTCCCGGTTGTTCACCGTAGGGCAAAAATTAAGATCCGCCAGCCGGGACACCAGTACCCGGTTCATTTCCTCTGGAAAGGGAGAATACTTGTCATAAGTTCGCAGTCCAGCCTCTACATGGCCAACTTTCACCTGATGGTAAAAAGCGGACAGCGCTCCGGCGAAGGTGGTGGAGGTGTCCCC
Organism: Oscillibacter ruminantium GH1; assembly: GCF_000307265.1. Taxonomy (GTDB): domain Bacteria; phylum Bacillota; class Clostridia; order Oscillospirales; family Oscillospiraceae; genus Oscillibacter; species Oscillibacter ruminantium. The sequence continues at coordinate 280,546 of NZ_DF158898.1, read as the reverse complement.
GTGAACCAGAATCATATCGGGCTTGAGCTTGTCAATGGCCTCGTCCATCCCCAGCAGGCACTTGCTGGTGATGGTGGAAAGGGTCTGCCGGGGAGTCATGATGTCCAGATCCCAATCCGGCTTTAAATCAAAGACCTCCAGCACGGAATCCAGCATCTGCCGGTGCTGCGCGGTCACGCAGCAAAGGCTCTCAATGCCCTCCCGAACCGCCAGTTCTTTGACCAGCGGGGCCATCTTGATGGCTTCCGGCCGGGTGCCGAAAACGCTCATCACGCGTATCTTTTCCATCACTGGTCCTCCTCTTTCTCCCAACCCTCCGGCTCCGGTTCCGCCTTCTCAGATTTTTTCGCCTCGTCCGAAGCGGCGGGGCCGCTTTGCGTCAAAGCCTCTGGCGCATCCTCAACATGGCGACCGTGTTCCTTCAGCTCTTCCATTTCCTCATGAAGCTCCTCACGAACCTCCTTGGGGAACACCACCCTTGCGGCTACCACCGCCACCACGCACAGCGACACAAAGAACATCATGGCCCGCAGCTCACCGCTGGTGGTCAGCACGACGGCGGAAAGTCCCAGAATTGCGGAGATCACGTACAGCGTTGCCACCGCCTGCTTCTGGTTCAGACCCATGTCGATCAAACGGTGATGGATGTGGCTCCGGTCCGCCTGCATGGGGCTCTGCCCGTGGGCAATGCGGCGGATAAAGGCGAACGCCGTGTCAAAAATGGGCAGGCCCAGAATCAAAAACGGCACCGCAAAGGAGATGATGGCCCACGATTTAAACAGGCCCTCCACGGACATGCAGGCCAAAATGTAACCTAAAAACGTTGCTCCGGTGTCACCCATGAACATTTTTGCGGGGTTGATGTTATAGGGCATAAATCCGACGCAGGCTCCCACCAGTGCCGCCATGACCACAGCCACCTGCACCTCGCTGACCAGCAGGGAGATCACCAGCACTGTGGTGGCGGAAATGGCGGACACACCGATGGCAAGCCCGTCCAGCCCATCGATCAGGTTTACCGCGTTGGTAATTGCCACGATCCATAGAACCGTCACCGGGATGGAAAGCGGGCCCATATCCCAGTAGGGATTTTCGGAAAACAGATTGGGATTGCTCAGTACGTGAATCAACACGCCGTTCATGGCCGGAATCAGCGCGGCCACGATCTGAACAACGAATTTAAACTTGGCGGGCAGGGGCGTAATATCGTCCACCACACCCAGCACCACAATGATAACAGCCCCCAGCAAAATGCTGCGGAATTGGTCTGTCATGTCCGCAAACAGCAAAATGCTGACGATGAAGCCCAGAAAAATAGCCAGTCCCCCCAGCCGGGGGATGGGGACATGATGCATCCGGCGGTTATCCTTCGGGACATCTACCGCCCCCACCTTATAAGCAAAGGTCTTTACGATGGGGGACGCCAGAAAACTCACCACCACCGCCACGATCAGGGCCAGAAACACCCCGGCCAACATCTGCGTATTGAATAGCATTGTGATAACGATTCCTTTCACCGCGCGCTTTTCGCCCAGCTTCTCGGCGGCGCGCGCCGTAATCAGCGGTCGATGAAGCCGACCTTTTTATAGACCTTGCCCAGCGTCCGGTTGGCAACCCTGGCTGCCCGTTCCGCGCCGTCGCGATAGATAGACTGAAGTGCCGCCTTATCGGCCAGCAGCCGGTCTGTCTCCTCCCGGATGGGACGCAGCAGCTCCACGACGGCTTCCCCCACGGCGGTTTTGAAATCCCCATAGCCCCGTCCGGCAAATTCCGCCTCGATGGCAGTGAAGTCCCGCCCGGTGGCGGCAGAGTAAATCTGCATCAGGTTGGACACGCCCGGCTTTTCCTTGGGTTCGTAGCGTACGCAGGCCTCGGAGTCCGTCACCGCCTTTTTGAACTTACGCAGAATATCCTCCGGCTTTTCCAGCATATAAACGCAGCCGTTTTGATCCTTGTCGGACTTGCTCATCTTGTTCTCCGGGGTGGTCAGACTCATAATCCGTGCACCCACCTGCGGAATATACGGCTCGGGAATCTTGAATACGCCGCCATAGATTCCGTTGAACCGCTCCGCGATGTCCCGGCAAATCTCAACGTGCTGCTTCTGGTCGCCGCCCACCGGCACCAGATCCGCCTGATAGAGCAGAATGTCTGCCGCCATCAATGCCGGATAGGTGAAAAGGCCCGCATTGATGTTGTCCGCGTTTTTGGCGGACTTGTCCTTAAACTGGGTCATACGGGAAAGCTCGCCGAACATGGTATAGCAGTCCAGCACCCAGCCCAGCTGGGCATGGGCCGGAACGTGGGACTGGACAAACAGCGTGTTTTTCGCCGGGTCTAAGCCGCAGGCAATATAGGCCGCCAGCTGGGTCAGCGTGTGCCGCCGCAGATCGGCGGGGACCTGCCTCACCGTGATGGTATGCATATCCGCCAGCATATAATAGCAGTCGTACTCGTCCGCCAGCGCCGCCCAGTTGCGGATGGCTCCCAGATAAGAGCCAAGCGTCAGGTCGCCGGAGGGCTGGATGCCACTCAAAATTCGTTTTTTCTGTGCCTCGTTTTCCATGATAACACCTCAAAATCTGCCGTCTTCCCAGTTTGGCCATAAAACGGCAATATAGCTTGTATATTGTACCACGGCGCAGAAAAAAGTGCAATTGATTTCGGGGATTTTGCTCCCGGCGGACGCCAAATACGGATTGTCTGCCGGGTAAGAAAGCCTACGGCTCATTTCGTTCCCATTTCCCGGCAGACCGACGTTGTCTGCGCGCGGCAGGAATTGTGCGGGATAACCCTTGACATTCCGGACGACAGAAGCGATAATTAGCCTGTTAAATGATACATGGAGGTAAATTCATGGCTGTTGATAAAGCATTCTTTGACGAGATGGAGGCCCGGATTCCCAAGGGGAAGGTCCGCACCCGTTTCGCCCCCTCCCCTACCGGCTATATGCATGTGGGGAATTTACGCACCGCGCTGTACACCTGGCTCATTGCCCGCCACGCGGGAGGTACGTTCATCCTGCGCATTGAGGACACCGATCAGGGCCGTCTGGTAGAGGACGCCACCGACGTGATCTACAAGACCATGGCGGAGTGCGGATTGAATCACGACGAAGGCCCCGACATGGGCGGCCCCGTAGGCCCCTATATCCAGTCGGAGCGCCGGGATCTGTACGGAAAGTACGCCGAGCTGCTGGTAGAAAAGGGCTTTGCTTATCGTTGCTTCTGCGGCAAGGATGACGCTGCCGAAGAAAATGTGGCAGAGGGCGTATCCATTCACAAGTATGACGGGCGCTGCTCCCGTTTGTCGCAGGAGGAAATTCAGGCCAATCTGGACGCAGGCAAGCCCTTCGTCATTCGCCAGAAGATTCCCCGGGAAGGCAAAACCACCTTCCACGACGTGACCTTCGGAGACATCACCGTGGACAATGACACGCTGGACGATCAGGTGCTCATCAAGTCCGACGGGCTGCCCACCTATAACTTTGCCAACGTGGTGGACGACCACCTGATGGGCATTACCCATGTGGTGCGCGGCAGCGAGTACCTCAGTTCCGCGCCGAAATACAATCTGCTGTACGAAGCCTTTGGCTGGGAGATTCCCACCTATGTCCACTGCTCCCCCGTCATGCGGGACGCGCACAACAAAATGTCCAAGCGCCATGGCGACCCCTCCTATGAAGATCTGATCGCGCAGGGGTATCTGACCACGGCTGTTTTGAATTATGTTGCCCTGCTTGGCTGGGCACCCAAGGGTGATCTGAGCGAGCAGGAGATTTTCTCTCTGGATCAGTTGGTGGAGGCTTTTGACATTGCGGGGATCTCCAAATCCCCCGCCATTTTTGATCTGGCCAAACTGGACTATTTTAACGCGACCTATCTCCGCGCCCTTGCGCCGGAGGACTTTTCCCGCGTTGCGGAGCCGTATATCCGCCAAAGCGTCAAAAATCCCTCCATTGACGCTGCCGCTATCGCGGCTCTCTTGCAGGCCCGGTGCGAAAAGCTGACGGAAATCCCTGAAAAAGTGGACTTCTTTGACGGACTGCCGGACTATGATGTTGAGTTTTATGTCAACAAAAAATCCAAGACCGACAAGGATATCTCCAAGGCAATGCTCTCCGCCGCCATCCCTGTGCTGGAAGCTCTGCCCGTCTGGGACACCGACCCCATTCACGACGCGCTGATCGACCTTGCCGCGAAGCTGGAAGTGAAAAATGCCACGCTGATGTGGCCCGTGCGCATCGCTGCCGCGGGCAAGCTGGTGACGCCCGGCGGCGCTGTGGAGATCTGTCGGATTCTGGGCCGGGACGAAACGCTGCGTCGGCTGAATCATGGCCTTTCCCTGCTGGGTTGAGTCCCGGTATATCAAACTATAAAATCAGAAAGAATGGGTAACCCACATGAGTAAAATAGTGATTCCTGCCGGATATAAAATGCCCTTGACCAACAACCAGCTCCAGCGCGCCATTGAGTTCATCCATGCCGATTTTCAGAAGAACCTGACGGAGCGGCTGAATTTGCACCGCGTTTCCGCCCCCCTGTTCGTGGACGGGGCCACGGGCTTGAACGACGACCTCAACGGCGTGGAGCGGCCTGTGACCTTTGATATTCCGGACGTTGGGACCGATGGGCAGGTAGTCCACTCTCTGGCCAAGTGGAAGCGTTTGGCGCTGAAGCGGTATGAGTTCAAGACCGGTACCGGCCTGTTCACCGATATGAACGCCATCCGCCGGGACGAAGAGGTGGACAATCTCCACTCGGTCTATGTGGACCAGTGGGATTGGGAAAAGAACATCCGCCGGGAGGATCGAACCCTTCAGTATCTGAAGGATACCGTGCGCACCATCGTCGCCTCCATCTGCGACACTGCCGAGGGTCTGCGCAAAGCCTATCCCGCCCTGACCTTCCGTCCTGACCGGGATGTGTTTTTCATCACCACGCAGGAGTTGGAGGACCGCTATCCCGACCTGACGCCGGGAGAGCGGGAAAAAGCCGTGTGCCAGCATCACCACACCGTGTTCCTGATGCAGATTGGCGGAAAGCTGAAATCCGGCAAGCCCCATGACGGCCGCGCCCCGGATTATGATGACTGGACGCTCAATGGTGACATTCTCATGTGGAATCCCGTTCTGGAGCGGAATTTTGAGGTTTCCTCCATGGGCATCCGTGTGGATGAAGCGGCACTGGACAAACAGCTGACTCTCTCCGGCCACGACGAGCGCAGGACGCTCCCCTTCCACAAGATGCTGCTGGATGGCCAGCTGCCCCAATCCATCGGCGGCGGTATTGGCCAATCCCGGCTGTGCATGCTGCTGCTTGGCTCCTGCCACATCGGCGAGGTGCAGGCCAGCCTTTGGGACAAGGAGACGGCGGATGCCTGCGAGCAGGCAGGGATCATCCTCCTGTAAGCGATGCCGTCAGCCCTGTGCGGTGTTGAGCTGGCTTTTTAAGAATCGCGGGGACTGCCGTTTGTTTCGCCGTCTCCCAATTTTGCAGATTGAGCCATACCCCCACGACACCCTTTCACCAGATAAAAAACAGCCCGCCGACGCAGTGCGTCGGCGGGCTGTTTTGCGCTTATTTCATTCTCAGTTCTTCGCCTGAAACACGGCGGTCATACCCTTATACGTCTCGAAGCAGTCCAGCTTCGCCACCGTCTCAAACGGAGCGTGCATACTCAGTACGGGTACGCCCGCATCCAGCGTGGTGATGTTCCGGTTAGCCATATACATGGCCACCGTTCCACCGCCGCCGGCGTCCACTTTGCCCAGCTCCGCGATCTGCCAAAGAACGCCCGCCTCGTCAAAGAGGCTGCGAACATAGGCCACCGTCTCCGCGTCGGCATCGGATGCACCGGACTTGCCACGGGCGCCGGTGTACTTGCAAAGGCCGATGCCGTAGTTCAAATAGGCGGCGTTCCGTTTTTCAAACACATCGGAATAGTTGGGATCAAAGGCCGCCGTCACATCGGCGCTGAGGCAGAAGGACTTTTCAAGGCAAGCCCGAACGGGAACGCCCTGCGCCTCGCACAGGTCCTCCATAAAGGTGTCGAACGCAGCGGACTGCATGCCAGTCACGCCGTCGGACCCAATTTCCTCTTTGTCCGCCAGAATGCACACGCCGGTCTTCTCCGGTGTCTCCTTCAAATCCAAAAGCGCCCGGAACGCCGCGTAGGCGCAAACCCGGTCGTCGTGGCCGTAAGCGCCGATCATGCTGCGGTCAAGACCAATGTCGCAGGCCTTCGCCGCCGGGACAGCCTCCAGTTCGGCGGAGGTGAAATCATCCTCCACGATACCGTACTTCTCGTTCAACAGCTGCATCACCGCCAGCTTTACCCGGTCGCTGCCCTCCCCCATCGGCAGAGGACGGCTCCCCAGCAGAAGATTCAGCGTCTCAGCGGGAACAGCCTCGCTCAAAGGCTTTTTGTTCTGCTCCGCACCCAGATGAGGCAGCAGATCAGTGATAATCAGCTTCGGGTCCCCTTCGTCCACGCCGATGTTTACGGAGACAGTTTTGCCGTTTTTCAGAGCCACCACACCGTGCAGCTCCATGGGGATGGTAGTCCACTGATACTTGCGGATTCCGCCGTAATAGTGGGTCTTGAAGTAGCACAGCTCGCTGTCTTCATACAGAGGATTGGGTTTCAGGTCCAGCCGGGGAGAGTCGATGTGGGCAGCGGCAATCTGCGCGCCCTCGCTGAGCGGCTTTTTGCCCACGCAGGCCAAATACACGCTCTTGCCCCGGTTGCACAGGTACAGCTTGTCTCCCGCCTTCACCTGCATTCCCCGGGAATAGGGCTTGAAGCCCGCCTTCTCCGCCAGTCGCACCAGTTCTGCCGCACACTCTCGCTCGGTCTTACCCGCGTCCAAAAACGCCTTGTAATCCGAGCAGTAGGACTCCATGGCCGCTTCGTCCCCGGAATTAAATCGATCATAGCCGTTTTTTCTGTCGGAGAGCAACTTTTTCCGCAGCTCCTTCAGCTTTTTATCTTCTTCCATTTGCCTTGTCCTCCTTGATTTGTCCGATCAAACGGTCAAAAAATTCTTTCGCAGTCTCCCGAAATGCCTTCGGGGTGTCCACGGTATTGCTCAGTTCCCGGTCGCACTTATCCCGGTAATAGTCATCCTGCTGCTGGGCTGAAACGCGAAGGCGGGCGTACTTCTCGTCAATGCCGTCCCGCTCCATAATCCGCCGGACCCGCATCTCAATGGGAGACGTCACCGCCACCGTGCAGTCGCACAGCTTGTCGATACCGGACTCAAACAGATTCACGGCATCCAGCGCACAGAGCTTGCCCTGAAACGCGGCAATGCGGCGCTCAAGCTCCGGCCGCAGAAAGCGGAACACAATGTCGTTCAGCTGATCCAGCCGGTCGGAATCTCCAAAGACCAACTCGCCCAGAGCTTTGCGGTTCAAGGTTCCGTTGGAGTTGAAAACCTCTGCGCCAAACGCCTCTGCAATGGCGGCCCGCAGTCCGGCGTCCGTGTTCAAAAGCTCGTAATACACTGCGTCGCAGTCCAGCGCCAGTCCGCCCAAATCCTCGATGGCCTTCAGCGCACTGGTCTTGCCCGCGCCGGTGCCCCCGGTAAGGCCCAGAACAATGCTCTCTTCTTCTACCTCCACGACATGGAATCCCGCCGCCTTTTTCAAGCGATTGCCAATAGCCAGCCCCAGTCCTCGATTGTCCGGACACTGGGCCAAAATCTCGGTCACACTGCTCTCGTCAAAGGTCCGCAGCACGTCAAATACCCGCTGGGCCTGAACCTCCTTGTCGTTCACAGGCCCGAGCAGATGCGTCTCGTGGCCCTGAAACAAAGATTCGAACTCGTCAAAGCAGATCACACCGCTGCCCGCTGTCATCCGCTGAACCATGGTCTGAGCCGTCCGCCGGGGATTTCCGGTGAACACGGTGACAGGCGCCTTAGGCGCATAATGGCGGTACTTCATGCCGGGGGCTTTTGGCTGTTCGCCCTCCTCCAGCGGGGCGGTAACCGCTTTATCCACATCTATCTCGCCCAGCACCCGCTGCAAGTCCTCCAGCGGCAGTCCGCCGGGACGGAGCAGGCGGGGCGGCATCACCGTCAGGTCCACAATGGTGGATTCCACGCCTACGGTGCAGGGGCCTCCGTCCACAATGCCCTCAATTTTGCCGGACATATCCTCCATCACATCCTCCGCCGTGGTGCAGCTGGGTCGGCCGGAAGTATTGGCGGAGGGCGCGGCGATGGGAACACCCGCATAACGGATGATGGCCTGCGTCACCGCGTGGGCCGGGCACCGAACGCCCACGGAATCCAGCCCCGCTGTGGTCACATCGGGAACAATGGATTTCCGCTTTAAAATCATAGTCAGCGGACCCGGCCAGAAATTTCGCGCCAGAGTATACGCCAGCGGCGGCACATCCTCGCAGAATCGGGGCAGCCACTGGGCGGAGGGGACGTGGATGATGAGGGGATTGTCCTGCGGGCGGCCCTTCGCCTCAAAAATACGGCGCACCGCCTCCGGGTCCAGCGCGTTGGCGCCCAAACCATACACTGTCTCCGTGGGGATGGCCAGAAGTCCGCCGGTGCGGATGATATTCGCCGCCATCTCGATTTTCTCCTCCACGATACGCTGCTGGCCCTTGATGTTTGTTAAATCAATAAATTTTGTCTCCATGTGGTCATACCTTCTATTTCACACGGGTCGCACCCGCTTTTATTTCTCCTGTTTTCTCAGTTTTTCCGCCGTGTCGGCGGCAATCAGCCCGTCGATCAACTCGTCCAGATCGCCGTCCATCACAGCGTCCAGTTTATAGAGCGTCAGTCCGATGCGGTGATCCGTTACCCTGCCCTGCGGGAAGTTATAGGTGCGGATGCGTTCGCTCCGGTCGCCGCTGCCCACTTGACTGCGCCTCTGCGCCGCCTGTGCTGCGTCCTGCTTGGCCTTTTCCGCCTCATACAGCCGGGAACGGAGCACCTTCATCGCTTTGTCTTTATTTTTGTACTGACTCCGCTCATCCTGACACTCTACCACCGTGCCCGTGGGCAGATGGGTGATGCGGATAGCGGATTCTGTTTTGTTGATGTGCTGGCCTCCCGCGCCGGAGGAACGGTAGGTGTCGATCTGCAAATCGCCGGGGTCGATGGAAAACTCCACCTCCTGCGCCTCCGGCAGCACCGCGACAGTGGCTGCGCTGGTGTGGATGCGCCCGGCAGACTCCGTCTCCGGCACCCGCTGGACCCGGTGAACGCCGCTTTCAAACTTGAACCGGGACCAAGCCCCGTCGCCGTTCACCAAAAAGCTGATTTCTTTCACACCGCCCAGCTCCGTGCGGTTTTCACTGACCACGTCCACGGAAAAGCCTTTCCGCTCGGCAAACATGCTGTACATGCGGAAGAGGGACGCCGCAAACAGCGCGCTCTCTTCCCCGCCGACGCCGCCCCGAATCTCCACCACCACGTTCCGCCCGTCCTCCGGGTCCCGGGGCAAAAGCAGCAGTTTCAGTTCCGATTCCAAACGTTCCGCCTCCGCTTTCGCGGCGGGCAGTTCCTCCTGCGCCATGGTTCGCAGCTCTGCGTCGCCCAGCAATTCCTCCGTCTCCCGCAGGCGGCGCTCCGCCCGCTCCCAAGAGGAAAACGCCTCCACCACCGGGGTCAGTTCTTTTAATTCCTGATTGACCACCCGCAGCCGCTCTGCGTTACCGTAGACCGACGGGTCGCTCAGCTGGGTTTGCAGTGCGTCGTACCGCGCCGCAATTTCCCGCAGTTTTTCAAGCAAATCTTCCGCCTCCCCTTTTTCTTCCGGGCCGCTCCGTCATGCCGGCATACGCCGCAAAACGCGCTCCACCGCCCAAAACCGGGAAAACGGCTAATCCCGAACCTCCTGTGCTTCCAGAAACGCCCGGGTCTGGCGGAGAAACTCCTCCTGCCAAAAGTGATAGCCCACGGACCCGGCCCGCAGGGACACGGCGGTGCAATGGGGCTGGGAGAGATAGTTGTCCATCTGCTGATAGACCTCCTCACACTTGCCGTTGCCGCCCCGGAGAAGTACGTAGGATACGTTGGTCAGGAGATGTCCCTGCTCCTTCAAAAAGCCTCGGGTTACACTGCTGCACCGTCCGGCCCAGACGGGAGTCCCCAGAATCACCAGCTTGTAGTTTGCCAGCGGTTTTTCCGTTTCAAATGGCAAAACCGGCGCCACCGTGCGGCGCATGGCATCCATACCGCTGCGCAGATATCCCTTCGTACCGCTGCGGTCCACGCCGTCCCGCAGCTCCGCCAGCTCGGCGCCCAGTGCGGCGGCCAGTTCTTCCATAGCTGTTTTGGTGTTCCCCGTCCGGGAGAAATACATACATAAAATATCGCTCATAGGCCCTCCTCGGTCGTCTCGCGGGCACACCCGCAATCAGTCAAACAGAACGGATTTCACCAGCGCGAATGCCTCTCGAACATAATAGTTCACACTGAGCCATTTCCACGGCAGTTCCGCTGGAAGTTCAAATACGGTAAGTCCCGCCCGCCGTGCGATCATTCCCGCCCGGAAGCAATGAAAATCGTTGGTTACAACAGCAATGGTACTCTCTGCCATATCCATGCCGCTCTCCGCCAGCAGTTCCCCGGAATAGCGAAAATTCTCCGCCGTACTGGTGGAACGCTCCTCTAAAATCAGGCGGCCCGGTTCGATTCCCCGCTTCGTCAGCGCATCATACATAGCCCGCGCCTCGGTGATGTCCTCACCCGGCCCCTGTCCGCCGGACAAAATGGCCGGAACATCCGTATGCGCCTCCAGATAATCTGCCGCAACGTCAATCCGCGTGGCAAGGGCCAGAGACGGGACGGTCCCGTTAACGCCCGCGCCCAGCACGATCACCGCGTCCGCTGGACGGTCGGAATTGTCTGCCGTTCCCTGTGTCACCAGCAGCAATTCCAAAGAACAAAAGCCAACAAAACCCGCCAAAACAAATGCAAGGAAAATACCTTTACAGATTTTCCCGCTCCTGCTTTTTTCCGACCATCGAAGCAGCACCGCCCATAGGACAAGGGCGGCGGCAATCCCGACGCACAGCTGGGCGGAAAATTTCACGCCGGGGACAAACCAAAGCCCCATGCCGAGCAGTAAGAACACGCCTGCCGCCGCCAGTGAAATCCGCACGCTCTTTTTCATTCTGCGGCCTCCGAAAGTGCCTCCCACTTTTCATACAACTCGTCCAGTGCCGCCTGCACAGCATCCTTTTCGGACATCAGCCCATTCAGCTTTTCATAGTCGCAGGCTGCGTCGATCATGTCCCGGTCCAGCTTTTCAATCAGCGCCTCCGTCTCAGAGATATGCCGCTCACAGATTACCAGCTGCTTGCGTGCGGCAGTCTGTTCCCGGCCTGTACGGGGTGGTTTTTCAGTAATGCTCTTTTCCTTTACAGACTTTGTGTTTTCATGCTTTTGAAGCACTTCTTTTGCTTTTTCCGCGCGGTACTGGCTAAAGCCCATGGGCCAGTCGGTAACGGTGCCGTCTGCGATCTCCCAGATACGGGTGGCGAAGCGATTGATAAAATACCGGTCATGGGAAACGAACAGCAGCGTCCCGTCAAAGCTCTCCACCGCGTCCTCAATCCACTCCCGAGACTCGATGTCCAGATGGTTGGTCGGCTCGTCCAAAATCAGGAAATTGATCTCCTCGTCCATCAGCATACAAAGCCGCAGGCGGCTCTGTTCCCCGCCGGAGAGAACGGAGACGGATTTAAACACATCCTCGCCCCGGAAGTCATAGGAGGCCAGCCGATTTCGCGCGCTAGTTTCCGTCATGCCTTTTTTCACGGCCTGAAGATTCTCTACCAGATTCCAGTTCGGATGGTCAAAGTGAATAATCTGAGGAAGGTACGCAGGCTTGATTGCAGGCCCCAGCTTGATACGCCCATCATCGGGGTACTCCTCGTCCATAATCATTTTGATGAGGGTGGATTTTCCGGTGCCGTTGTCTCCGATCAGGGCGATGCGCTCGCCGCCCTCCACCTTTAGGCTGATGCCCTCGAACAGGTGCTTGTCTCCAAAGGATTTTGCCAAATTGCGCAGTGTTAATACCTCGTCTCCCCGAAACTCCACGGAGGAGAATCGTGCATCCATCTTCCGTCGCTTGGTTGGCCGGTCGGTGGTGCGCATCCGCTCAATGCGCTTTTCCATGGAAAACGCCCGCTTGTACATGGCATCGTTGCCCATGAACGCCCACAACCGCAAGCGGTCTGCCGCCTCGGTGAGTTGGGATATCTTGGCCTGCTCCTTTTCGTACTGCTTGAGCTTCTCCTGATATCGCTTTTCCTTCTCCACGGCATAGAAGCTGTAATTCCCGCTGTAAAACTCTGCTTTTCCGCCGTTGATCTCAATAATGCGGGTCACCGCCCGATCTAAAAAGTACCGGTCATGGGAAATTGCAACCACGGTTCCCTTAAAGTGGGAGATATAATCCTCCAGCCATTCCGTGGCATGGAGGTCCAAATGGTTCGTCGGCTCGTCCAAAAGGAGGATATCCGTATCCTCCAAAATCAGCCGTCCCAAGTTGACCCGAGTCTTTTCTCCGCCGGAAAGGCGGTCAAACGGCTCGTTACGCATGGACGGAGGGATGGACAGGCCGTTTGCAACCTTGTTCACAGCCACTTCCGTGTCATATCCGCCGAAAGTCTCAAATTTCTCCGTCAGCACCCCGTACCGCTTCAAAAGCGCCGGGTCGCTCTCCCCTTCCGCCATACGCTGGGCAATGTCCTCCATCTCCTGCGCCAGAGCGGAAAGGCGGGAGAACGCCGTGCGCAGCACGTCCTCTACGGTGTATCCCTCCGGATAGACGGGGATCTGGGAAATCAATCCCATCCGGTGGCCCTTTGCCAGAGCCACGCTGCCCTCGTCATAATCCAACTCTCCCGTGAGGATGCGAAACAGCGTGGTCTTTCCGGCGCCGTTGGGGCCCAAAAGGCCAACCCGCTCCCCTTCATCAATCTGGAAGGTCAGCCCATCCAGTATTTTCTTTTCCAAATCAAAGGACTTTACCAGCCCCTCTACCTGTATTTCTATCATTGGTAATCCTTAATCCTGATAATCCTGCTCTTTCAGAAAATTCACAATTGTCTCAAAGTGCATGGAGAAATGGGACGCCTTCACCAGAATGCTGGTATCCGGTCCGAACTGACGCAGCACCTCTTCCTCAGCCGAGGCCTTGTCGGGAAAATGAATCGCGCTGCCGCCGGAGGCCAGAGCGCCCTCCGCAATTTTTTCTGCCTTCTGTCCAATGGCGATCACCATGTCGATTCCCAGCATGGCTGCCAGAGCACCGGTGTTGTAGTGGGCAGCCTCGCCGTGTTCTCCCAGCTCGCCCATATCTCCTAAAATCGCCAGCTTATACCGGCCGGTGCTCTTTGCCAGAACCTCCAAGCCCGCAGCCACCGACTGGGGATTTGCGTTGTAGCAGTCGTTCAAAATGATGCGCTGCCCGGGAAGCCGGACGATCTCCATCCGGTTTCCCACCCCCTCAAAGGACGCAACGCCGGAGACGATCTGTTCATGGCTCAGGCCCAACTTTTCCGCGATGGCCACCGCCATGGAAGCGCAGTACACCAGATGCTGTCCCGGTGCGTGAATGGTCAGATCATAGGTATCCTTCTTAGTGGTAACCCGGCAGGTAATGCCGTCCAGCCCGTGATCGCTTAAATCGGTGACACGAACACCGCAGTGCTCTGACTGTCCGCAGCGCAGCGTGGTAAACGGCAGCTCCAGCGTATCCAGCAGCGCGTCATCTCCGTTGAGAATCGCCACGCCGCCGGGTTTCAGGAAATCAAAAATTTCGCTTTTGGCCTTCAAAATCCCTTCTCGGCTGCCCAAAAACTCAATATGGGCGTCGCCCACGTTGGAGATGACGGCGATGTCTGGCCGCACCATCTCCCCCAAATAGTGGATCTCGCCAAAGTGGTTCATGCCCGTTTCGATCACAGCCACCTGATGCTCCGGTGTCAGCTGAAACAGCGTTAGGGGCGTGCCAATGTCGTTGTTGAAATTTTCCGGCGTTTTCAATACGTTCAGCCCCGCCGAGAGGACGGTGGCGATCATTTCCTTTGTGGTGGTCTTGCCCACAGAACCGGTGATCTGAATAAAGGGAATTGAAAACCGATCCCGATAGGCGGAGGCCAATGCCTTCAGCGCCAAGCGGGTGTCGTCCACCTTGATGTAAAACTTATCGGGTCGGATATCGGCGGGCAGACGGGCGCAAAGCGTCCCTGCCGCGCCGGATTCCAGCGCCTTTTCGATGAAATCATGTCCGTCAAAATTTTCACCCTTCCAAGGGACAAACAGGCAGCCGGGAGTCAGGTTTCGGCTGTCGGTACACACAGCGGAAACGGTGGGTGCGTTCTCCGTCGGATTCCACCAAACTCCGCCGACAGCGGTCTCGATCTCTTTGACAGTCATTGGCAGCATATTAGTTTTTCCTCCTTAAAGAAAGCTGAACAATCTCTTCGCAAAGGTCCTCATAAGTAAGTCCCACGGCGGCAGCCTCCTTGGGCATCAGGCTGCCGGAGGTCAGTCCCGGCAGAGAGTTCGTCTCTAAGCACCAAGGCACACCGTTTGAATCCAGCACAAAATCGGCCCGGGAATAAACGGACAGGCCCAGCAGACGATGAAGATTCAGCGCCATTTCTCCCATCTCTCGCTGCTGATCCTCCGTAAGATCGGAAGGACACAGCTCCAGTGCCGCACCGGACTGATATTTCGCGGTATAGTCAAACTTACCCGTGGCGGAGATCACCTCCACCGGCGGCAGCCACCGATCTCCCAGCACCGCGGTGAAAAAGTCCCGGCCCTTGATCCGTTCTTCCACGATGACCTGACTGCCAAAGCGCAGCAAATCCCGCAGCGCATCTTCCAGCTCTGTCTTTGTCTCCGGTAGATAAACACCCAGCGACGATCCGCCGCCCGGCGTTTTCACCACGCAGGGCACGGGCAGTTCTGCCGCCAGCGCGGCGATATCCGCCTCGCCGTACTCCGCCAAACGCCACTTGGGCGTGCGGATTCCGGCAGCATCCATCATTCGCTTCGTAACCACCTTATCCATCGCCATGGCCGAGGACAGGTGGCCGGAGCCGGTATAGGGGATTCCCATCAGGTCAAACGTGGCCTGAATGCGCCCGTCCTCCCCGCTTTCGCCGTGGAGTCCCACAAACACGATATCTGCCAATGCACAAACATTCAATACGTCTTTTCCAATGAGACTGGGGCCCCGGTCCTTCCGGCTCCGGCGCACCGCTTCCCGATCCGGTTCACTGGTTTGGATGGCGGCATTTCCACACCGGCCGTCCGGCGCATCGAACAGCGCCTCCAGCGGACCGTCATACTCTTCCATCCCCAAAAACAGGTCCACCAGAACAGCCCGATGGCCTTTTTTCCGCAAAGCTTTACACACAGCCGTCCCTGTCGCCAGCGAAACCTCTCGCTCCGTTGACAAGCCCCCGGCCAATACCACGATCTTCATGGTTCTCCCTTCCGCCGCCGCCGGCGGCCTTAAAAAACGCCCCACAGCAGCGGGACGGCCCAGCCTTAGGCGGGCTATCCAATAGCTATTTCAATCCGTATCAGTTTAGCACAAATATTCCGCGAATACAAGCACAGGAACCTGCCGGAAGCTCTTTTCGGCAGATTCCTGTACAATTTCTTGAGTTGAATCGCTGGATATTACGCAAACGCCGAAATTGGCGCACGATCTTTCTGCGAACACTTTACCCGGTTCTGGCCGGGTTCGGCCCGGACGCTTTTTACTTCATCCAGTCGAGGAATCCAGTCTCCTCACCTGCCAGCAGCGTACCCGCCGCACAGAGCATCTGTGCCGCGTCCGCCCGGGTCACAGGCTGGGCAAGGGTGTCGCTTCCAAAGCTGCCCGCCGCCATCACGCTGACAGCCTCCATGTTTCCAACGGCCTGCGCGGCCCAAGAGGGAACTGTTTCACGATCCGCGTACCATGTGGCAAGATCCACGTCGCCCACGGTCAAGACCCGGTCCAGAATGGATGCGGCCTCGTTGAACGTCACGGGGTCATCGCTGCAAAATGCCGCCCCTGCCTCGGTGGAAACGCCCTGCACAATACCGTTGGAAAGACCTGCGGCGGCATAGGCTTTTGCCCAAGTGGGGATGGCATCGTCGTCAGAGAAGCCGGTCATAGTCACAGTGTCCGCCGGCAGGTCCGCAAGCTCCATGGTCATGGCCAGAAATTCCGCCCGGGACACACTGCGATTCGGCTCAAAATAATATTTTCCGCCCATGCAGGCACCGGTAAACACGCCGGTTTCCGCCAGATACTGAGCCGCAGCTGCGGCGTTGCTGTCACCGGTGTCCTGATACTCCACGCCGGACTTTGTCTTCTCCACCGTCACAGTGACGGTGGCGGGAGCAGAGACGTTCCCACCGGCGTCCGTCGCCACATAGGTGAAGCTGTCCTTCCCACTTTTACCTTCTGCGGGGGTATAGGTGAAGGTGTTGCCCGATACCGCCACAACGCCCTTTTTCGGCGCAGTCGCCACGGTAAACGTCATTTCATCGCCCTCGGTATCTGTGGCCAAAAACTGTGCGCGGTAGGGAATGTTGCGATAGGTTTTGATGCTAAGTTCTTTTGCGATGGGAGCGCCCTGTGCCGGAGTGGCCGACTCTTCGCTCTTCTTGCCGAACAGTGCCTGAGCGGGGACGGTCATCGTCAGCAGCAATGCCAGCAGCAACGCCGGTACGCGGGCTTGCTTATTTGTCATTTTCAAGGGAACACGACCTCCTGTTGTAAATTCTGTGTGGAGGTAGTGTTTGCCGTCCAAATCAGATTATGCAAAAAAAGAGCGGCAATCAGCCGCTCTTTTTTCTGAACACTCTATTAGGTGCTTCATACGGACAATGCGAAGGCGTTCAATCGAAACATTCCGCTTTTCCTTTGAAGCACAGGTCCAAATTTTAAATCTTACACACCCTGCGCCCCGCCGGACTGCCGGGCAAACGCCTTGACCGCTTTGGCATCCCGCTCCCGCTGTTCTTCGATGGCCTCTTTCAGGATCATATCCTTCACCTTCATCAGTCGGATCGTGGTGGCGCGGTCGTTTTCGTCCAGCTTCATGTTGATATACCGGATGGCCTCCTGCGTGTCGGGGATAACCACATATTCCAGCGCGTTGACTCGCCGACGGGTCTTTTCGATCTCCTCCGCCATCAACTGGGCGGACTTTTCGATCTGCGCCAGCTTCAGCATCTTGCGAAACACCTTGCCCAGCGCATCCACCGCCGTATCCAGCTCGCCGGAGGTCCCGGCGAAGCCATAAGGATAAATATCGCTGTCCGACTGGGTCTTGGTCTTGAAATCATAGACCGGGACGTTGACAGACATGATGTTTTGAAAACCCATGGTCAGTTCCACGCTCTGCTTTGGATACAGCAGCGCCTGCTCCATAGCCTCCGAACTCATCAAGGCCGAGGCCACAGTGAACGAGCCGTGGACGGTCATCAGCTCCTCTTCCACCTCTGCCCGGAGGCTGCGCACCTCTCGGACGGTTTCCAGAAACTGCTTCATCAACTCGTCCCGCTTGTCTTTGAGCAGCTTGTGGCCCCGCTGGGCGGTGCGGAGCTTTCCCTTCAGCCGGGTCAGCTCCATGCGGGTGGGGTTCACATTGAGTTTGGGCATGCTTCCCCCTCCTTACTGTTCGTCTTTCTTGGGCCAGTATTTTTCGATCAGCTCCGGCTTGATTCGCTTCAACTCACTCTTGGGCAGAATGCTCAAAAGCTCCCAGCCCAAATCCAAAGTCTCCTCAATGGATCGGTTTTCCTCATAACCCTGGTTGACGTACCGCTTTTCAAATTCATCCGCAAATTTTGCGTACAGCAAATCCGTGGGCGTCAGGGCAGCCTCGCCCAGAATGCTCATCAGCTCCTTGTTGTCCTTACCGGTGGAATAGGCGGCAAAGAGCTGGTTCATGGTGCTGGCGTGGTCTTCCCGGGTTTTGCCCTCGCCGATGCCCTTATCCTTCAAGCGGGACAGGGACGGAAGCACGTCCACGGGAGGATGAATATTCTTGCGATACAGCTCACGGGACAAGATGATCTGACCCTCTGTGATATAGCCCGTCAGGTCGGGGATGGGGTGGGTCTTGTCGTCTTCCGGCATGGTCAAAATGGGAATCAGAGTGATGGAACCCTTCTTACCCAGCTGGCGGCCGGCCCGCTCGTACATGGTGGCAAGGTCGGTGTACAGATAGCCGGGGAATCCGCGGCGGCCGGGGACTTCCTTCTTGGCGGCGGAGACTTCGCGCAATGCCTCGGCATAGTTGGTGATATCGGTCATGATGACCAGAACGTGCATATCCTTTTCAAAGGCCAGATATTCCGCGGCGGTCAGCGCCATACGGGGCGTGCTGATGCGCTCAACGGCAGGGTCGTTGGCAAGGTTCGAGAAAAGAACCGTCCGGTCGATGGCCCCGGTGCGCTTAAACTCGCTGACAAAGAACTCCGATTCCTCAAAGGTAATACCGATGGCGGCAAACACCACGGCAAAGTTAGACGCCTGATCGCCGCGCACCTTGGCCTGACGAGCAATCTGAGCGGCGAGGTTCGCGTGGGGCAGGCCGGAGCCGGAGAAAATAGGCAGCTTCTGCCCGCGAACCAGCGTGTTCAGTCCGTCGATGGTGGAAACGCCGGTCTGGATAAATTCGTTGGGGTAGTCGCGGGCGGCGGGGTTCATAGGCAGGCCGTTAATGTCTCGATACTCCTCCGCTAAAATGGCGGGGCCGCCGTCAATCGGCTCACCCATGCCGTTAAACACGCGGCCCAGCATATCGCCGGACACGCCCAGCTGGAGCGGATGGCCCAAAAAGCGAACCTTGGACTGGGCCAGATTGATGCCTGCGGCAGAGTCGAACAGCTGAACCACGGCGGTGTCGCCGTTGACCTCCAGCACCTTGCCCTGACGGACGGAGCCGTCGTGCAGCTCTACTTCCACCAGCTCATCATAGGTGACGCCCTCTACCTGCCGAACCATCATCAGAGGGCTGACGATCTGTTCTACGGTACGGTATTCCTTAATCATCAGTCCTCACCTCCCTGAGCGGTCACTGCCGCAATTTCCTTCGCCATATTCGCGTCGATCTCGGCGTATGCCGCCTCGTATTCCTCCGCAGGTACGCTCTTGGCCCGGCCAATCATCTCGCGGCTGGGGATAGCGAACAGCTTGGCTGCGTCCGCACCCTTGGCAATGGCGTCCCGGCACAAAAGGTCGTACCGCAGGATAATCGCCAGAAGCTTCTTCTGCCGGTCATAGCTGGAATAGCCGTCGATATCGGTAAACGCGTTTTGCTGCAAAAAGTCCTCCCGGATCATCCGGGCCGTCTCCAGCGTCAGCTGGTCGGCGGGAGACAGCGCGTCCTTGCCCACCAACTGGACGATTTCGTTCAGGCTGGCCTCGTTTTGCAGAATGCTCATGGCCTGCCCCCGGTCGCGCATGAACTCTTCGCCCAAGTTTTCATCCAGCCAAGGCTTCAGAGAGTCCAGATACAGCGAATAGGAATTCAGCCAGTTGATGGCCGGGAAATGGCGTTTATAAGCCAGAGAGGAATCCAGCGCCCAGAACACCTTGACAATGCGCATGGTGGCCTGCGACACAGGCTCCGAAAGGTCGCCGCCCGGAGGCGACACCGCGCCAACGGCGGTCAGGCTGCCCCGGCGCTCGTCGGAACCGATGCACTCCACGCTGCCGGCCCGCTCGTAGAACTGAGCTAGACGGGAACTCAAATACGCGGGGTAGCCCTCCTCGCCGGGCATCTCTTCCAGACGGCCGGACATCTCGCGCAGAGCCTCAGCCCAGCGGGAGGTGGAGTCTGCAATAACAGCCACGTCGTAACCCATGTCGCGGAAATATTCCGCGATGGTGATTCCGGTATAAACGCTGGCCTCGCGGGCGGCCACGGGCATATCGGAGGTGTTGGCAATCAGCACCGTCCGCTTCATCAGGGATTCGCCGGTGCGGGGGTCCTTCAGTTCCGGAAACTCCCGCAAAACGTCCGTCATCTCGTTGCCGCGCTCGCCGCAGCCGATGTATACCACAATGTCCACGTCCGACCATTTTGCCAACTGGTGCTGAACCACCGTCTTGCCGGAGCCAAAGGGGCCGGGCACGGCGGCGGTACCGCCCTTGGCGATGGGGAACATGGTGTCGATAATGCGCTGGCCGGAGCACAGGGGGCGCTTGGGGGGATACTTGTGCTGATAGGGCCGCCCCACACGAACGGGCCACTTCTGGGCCATGGGCAGCTCCACCGTCTTACCGTCGTCGGTCTTGATGACCGCCACCGTCTCCGTAACCGTGAAGGAGCCGCTTTCGATCTTATCCACCACGCCGCTGACGTTGGGCGGAACCATGACCTTGTGCAGCACCACCGGCGTCTCCGGAACCGTGCCCAAAATGTCGCCGCCGACAACCCGATCTCCGTCTTTTGCAACGGGTGTAAAGTCCCACTTCTTGTCATGATCCAGTGCGGGAACCTCCACGCCGCGGGTGATGTTGGCACCCACTTTTTCCACGATTTTCTCCAGCGGACGCTGGATACCATCGTAAATCCCCTCGATCATGCCAGGCCCCAGCTCCACGCTCATGGGTGCGCCGGTGGTAATCACCTCCGCACCGGGTCCCAGTCCGGAAGTCTCCTCATAGACCTGAATGGACGCGGAATCGCCCTTCATGGTCAAAATTTCCCCGATCAGCCGCTGGGGACCCACGCGGACCACGTCGGACATATTGGCGTCCGCCAGTCCCGTTGCCACCACCAGCGGCCCGGATACTTTTACAACTTTACCGCTCAAACAGACAACCTTCTTTCAGGATAAATTCGCTCTTTGGGTGGGGCTTCACGAGAGAGCCCACCGCCCTGACCGTTACAGGATATCGGCGCCGACCGCCCTTTCAATGGAGTTTTGGATGTTGTTTCTGCCAATGCCCAGCGATCCGCCCCGTCCGGGAATCAAAATGATCGCGGGCCGCAGCTCATCCTTGTACCGGTCCAGCACATCCGGTATTTTTGCCGCCAGCTGTTCCGTCAAGTAAAGCACCGCGCAGTCGGTCTTTGCCAGTTCGTGAATTTTTTTTCGGGCCTCGTCCGGTTCCGAGATCGGGTATGTGTCCAGCCCCAGAGCCCGAAAGCCCATAACGGACTCCCAGTCCCCCATGACCGCGATGCGATAGGTCGTTGCCATTTGCTCACACTCCTTACGTCCGCAGCCGCGCCCGGATCGTCTCCGGGTCCAGCCCGGCGGCTCGGCCCATCAGCAGGATGCGGAGATTCGTATACTCCGTCTCCCGCGCGGCCAAGTAGCCAATCAGCGGCGCTTCGCCAAACGCCACCATCTGCGCGCCGGAAAGATAACCGGACACCGCGTCGTCGCACAGTTTTTCAAATTCCGTCAGCGCGCCGCCCTTCAGTGCGTCCGCACCGGATTGTGCCGCATCCTTCAGCTCCGTGGCAGCGTACAGCTCCGCAAGACCACTGCCGTTGTTTCCGGCAACCGCCAAAATCTCGCTCTTGTCCACAGTCCCGCCGGAAAAGAGCACGCCCTCCAAAAAGGCCGCGTTCTTTCCCATGCGCAGTGTCCGCACCAGCGAGCGCAGGTTTGCCGCGTCAATGGAGGAACGAACGTAGCCCCGGAGAAACTCGCTCCCAGTAGCCTCAGCGGATTCCATCTCGTCCCGATACCGCCAGCGGTCCAGCACAATATCCCCCAGCTGGGGGTCCCGCGTGGTATCCAGCACGTCCTTTGCCTCGGCAATGGCTGCGGCCAGCAGAGGCGGCAGTTGATTCATGTCGCCGCTGGTGATGGCCTCTTTCAGTTCCGCCGCCGGAACGCGCCCCAAATCCGCCAGCATGTGGTCCGGGTCCGTCCCCATCGCCTGCGCCTTCAAAATGGCTTTGGCATTGTGGTAATCGTATTTCAGTTTAAAAATATCCAGATATCTTCCGTCCGGAGCACTGTCGCCCAAGTCCTGTAAGGTTTCTTCCCTTGCGGCTGTGATCGCCGCGTCCATAGCCTCCGGACTCTCCAGACTCATGGTTGGATACCCGCCCTCTTGCAGGAGCTTCACCACTTCCTCGTTGCTGCGGGCAGCTAGGATCTGCTCCATTCGCTCGCCTGTCAGCAGACCAGTCTCCATGGCGCGGATGCGGGCGGAGATCACCAGATAATCGGTGTCCTTGATTTTTTTAGACAAGGCGCTTCCTCCCAGCTTTTTGATTCGTTATGCTTCCGGGAACAGAACCTTAGCCACCTCGCCGGCCATCTCGCCCTTTTGCAGGCGCACCAGCGTGTCAAAGGTGCAGTTGACTTCCACGCTGCCGTCCACCAGAATGAAGCCGCCTTTCAGCAAGCGTGTCTGGTCGGAAAGGGTCAGTTTCCCGTTCAGCTTTTTGTTGGCCGCGTCCACTGTGGCCTGACCCACCTTTTCCCGGTCCGCCTGAGAGAAGACAACCTCTCCCCGGCCCTCCGGTGCGGCTTGAGTCAGCAGTTCCGCAGCCACGGCGATGTACCGTTCGTTCGGCATGGCGCAAAGTTTCTCCAGTGCCTGCGCAAAAGCAGTCTCCACCTGAGTCTGTCTCGCGGAAAGCAGGTCCTTGCGGGCTTCCATCTGTGCCACGCTCACCAGGCGCTCCTCCCGCTCTGCGGCAGCTTTTTCATTTTTCGCCCGGGCGTCTTCCGCCTCGCGGTCTGCTTGAGCGCGGTATTTCGCCGTGATCTTCTCCGCCTCGGCTTTCGCCTCGGTCAGTACCCGGTCGATCTCCGCCTGTGTATCGGCGGTAATGCGGCCCGTGATCTTTTCAATTCCGTTCATGTTGAATCCCCTTTCTGCGGGGCGATCAGCCAATGTTAATAATCATCAGCATGGAAGCCAGCAGAGACAAAATGGCGTAGAACTCCACGGTGATGCACAGCACCATGCCTTTGGACCAGTCATCCGGCTTCTTGGCCAGAATGTTGATGGAACCAGCGGCCACGCGGCCCTGCGCAATAGCGGAAAACAAGCCGCCCAATGCCATGGGAATACAGGCCGCGAAATACCGCAGGCCTTCCTGCACGGTCATGTCGAACGCAGAAGTGTCTCCGCTCAGCAGGCCCATGGAGAAGATGGCAAAGAACCAAACCACCAGACCGTACAGGCCCTGTGTGCCGGGGATGACCTGCAGAATCATGACCTTACCGAACTTAGTAGGATCTTGGCAGAGGAGGCCGGTGCCTGCCTCGCCGGCGATGCCGGTACCCTTTGCGGAACCAATGCCGGGAAGAACCGCCGCCAGACCCGCGCCCAGCAGCGCCAAAGCCAAACCACCGAATGCTTCAAAGAATCCCATGATGAATTTCCTCCTTATTCTTTTACGATATCAACGTATTTTGTATTGATTGCCAGAGGGCGGAACCGCTTGCCGCCGTCCTCATAGAACTTGTTGAAATACTCCAGACACTGCAAACGTAGGTCGTGGACGTAACAGCCCAGCAGGTTCAGTGCAAAGTTCAAGGCATTGCCCGCCAAGGAGATGATGAGGAACACCACCACGTTGCCGGGGATCGCGCCCAAGGTGTTGAACACCTGCGCAATGACGCTGCCGGCCAGCATCAGGGCCATCAGACGGGAGTAGGACAAAATGTCTCCAAAATAGCCCGTTACATGGTTATAGAGCGATCCGAACACGCCGGTAAACGCGCCCAGAATCTTGCCCGCACCCTTGTTGTCCTTGGCCCCATAGAACGCGCCTGCCAGAACCATTACACCGCCCGCAACCAGCACGATATTCGTGACGCCCAGAATGGCCAGCGCCAATCCCGCGAACACGACCCACCAAGTCACTTCTTCCCAAATGGCATCCATGACCTGACCACGCTTGAGCTTTTTGTAAAAGCTGATGGCCATTCCGGTGAGAATTTGAACAAAGCCAAGGCACATGGACCCGATCAGGATCATCAACGTGTCGTTCAACGGGGTAAACAGCGCAGGCAGGGCAAATGTCGTGCCGGGACTGATGATACCCACCAACTGGGTCAGGAAGTCTCCGAAAAAGCCGCCGGTAATCGCACCCATGATAAATGTACTGATTCCGCAAAGGCCCATCAGTCCAAAGAAATGCTCCATGGTCCCCTTTGGCTTGTACTTTTTCAGAACCATCACCGAAGCCAGCATCATTAAAAGGCCATAGCCCATGTCCGCCAGCATAATCCCGTAAAACAGGATGAAGAACGGCGCCATCAGCGGATTGGGGTCCAGACTTCCATAAGCCGGAAGCGAGTACATATCCGTTACCATGTTCAGCGGCTTTGTCAGCCAGTTGTTCTTCAGCTGCACGGGAACGTGGGGGTACTCTGCTTCCTCTGGGTCCGCAGTCTCCCACGCGCAGTCCCGCTTTTCAAGCAGAGCCGCCAGCTTTTTTTCCGACTCCGCTGGGACCCAGCCTTGGAAAAAGACGATGGTTCCGTCGGTCAGCAGACGCTGAGCGTCCGCATCCTGCGCCGCCTCCGCATTCAACCGGTCGGCATAGGCCCGCAGTGCATCCCGTGCGCCGCCGCAGGCGGCAAGCGCTTCGACAATCCGTTTTTGTTCCGCTTCGTTTTTCGCAATGGACTTTTCCAGCTTCGCGAGGTTCTCCCTCGGGGTCCCAGTGCAGTCCTGAAACGTCACCACGCTGAATCCGGCGGGACGCAGGGCCTCCATCGCCGCTTCTTCGTCCGCCCGATGGCAAATCAACAGCAAGTACTGCTGAGTTTTGTCCGCTCCAACAGGATACAGCTCCGCGGCTGTTTCACCACCGCTCAGTTCCGCACGCAAGGCTCCCACATCCGTGGCGGCGGGACAAACGCCCATGCGGAAGATCACATGAGCCGTGTCCGGCGTCTCCAGTGGGAAATCCAAACCTTTCCAAGGCGTTAAAGAGGCGGCGCGGGATGTCATTCGTCCTTTGTCGCTCTGGAGTCCGGCCAACTGCATCAGCAGGCCGTTGATCTTATCGCAGGTTTCCTTTGCCTGCGCCGCGGAGTCGCTGCTCAAAAATTCCGACTCTCGGATGGGCCGCCGCTGAATAAACAGTCCGTCCTTCACCGCCGCATACCGGCGGATGGCGTTTAGGGCGGAAGTCACATCAGCGATGGCTCCTTTGGTGTCCATCAGCGGCGACACACCCCGGCGCAGCAGCGCCGACCAATCCGGGTCGTTCAGCAAACCGTCTGGTTCGCTGATCTCCACGCAGCCCAGACGCAAAAGCGCCCGCAACAACTCGTCCCGTTCCGCCGCCATGGCCACCACGCGGAGCTTTTTCATTTTTAAGATGGCCATTTTACTGTTTCACGACCTTTCCAACGATACGCTCCACGGCCGCAGACATGCGGGCCGCGGCCTGACCGGTCAGAGCCTCGCACGCCTTTGCCGTATCCTTCCGGATAGCTGCGCAGCGCTTCTCCGCGCGGTCTTCCGCCTCATGCATCAGCCGTTTGTTCTCTTCTGCGGCCTGCATGCGCGTCTGCTCCAAAAGCGCAAGTCCGTTTTTTTCTGCCCGGGCAATCAGTTCCTTTGCCTCCTGCTCTGCGGCAGCTTTACGCGCTTTGTTTTCATTTTCCGCCTTATTGACGGTTTCAATGGCTTCCAGTGACATTGTTTGATCACCTTCTCCCCCAATGACTTAGTATTGTTCTGCCAATATCATACAATACCCAATTAGATTATATGGTATTCCAATTTGTAAAGCAAGATTATTTTTCCAATCTGCACTCGTTACCCATTTTTTGTACAAAATAATAGCCAAAATATATCCAGTTAGTCCATAAATATTTGTCATATGTGTTTATTTTAACCATCTTTTTCTTCAACGCCTGTAAATTCCGTAAACATAGAAAGCAGAACGCTTCCATGGCGAAAGCGTTCTGCTTAAAGTTCGTCAATGCTTTTTGGGGTCCTTGAGCGCGGAAACAATTCCATTCAGTTCTTTGCCGGTCTGGTCCATGGCGCGGGGAAGCTGCGCAAGGCCCACCTCAATCTTCCGCAGTTCCGCAGTAATCTGGGTTGCGGTGGAGCCGAACGCTGCGGCAAGCTCCTGATACTGCTGCTGAATGTCCGATACCAGCGTATTCATCCGCGCCGCGGTGGCCGACTCCAACTCATTGGCCCGCCGACGGGCCTGACACTCAATGTCTCCCACCTGCTCCCGGACTTCCTGATAAGACTGGGCTTGGGGCCGCAGCTCCTCCAGTTCCGCAGTGAGGCTTTCAACCCGCTCCCGCAGCTCTTCCGTCTCTTTCCGGGCAGAACTCTCCCGCTCCTGCCGCACAAGGTTCAGCTGGTTTTGCAGAGCCTCTTTCTCAGCACGAAGATCATTATTTTCCTTGCGGAGAACTTCCTGAGCGTCTGTGTTCTCCTGTGCCGTCTTCTGAATGTACTGAATAACTTCCTCTTTGTCGAAGCCGCCAAACGCAACACTTCTGAAATTCTTTGTCTCCATGGTCGCCGCTCCTTCTCTGGGTCCCGCCCGCATCCGGTCAACGGCCTTCAAACGTGCCGCCCGGCGGGCTGATCTTTCACTGGGATCGTCCGTTGCAGACTCTGCTGCGCAAATCGTCCCTGCCTTCTGATTTCAATTGTCCCGTCGCATCGCCTGATCTGCGCCCAGTGGCGGGAAAAGCGCTTATTATCATCGCGCTCTTATATAATAGTATAACTTAGAGTCCATACTATTATAGTCCCTGCGGCTATGCCAGCCGGAGGCTAAAATCTCACCGCTTGCGCACGTTGTACGCAGATGCGCGTATCCTAACCAATCTGCGGTTATTATAGCATGGAGATTTTCGCTTTACAAGCCCTGCAAAAAAAAGTGAAAAAATATAAAAAAAAGGCTTGCATTTTAAAACAAGCCGTGCTAATATAAATAAGCTGCTTCAAGACAGTGACACGCGCCGTTAGCTCAGCTGGATAGAGCGTCTGGCTACGGACCAGAAGGCCGGGGGTTCGAATCCCTCACGGCGTACCAGAAAGCCCCTTAGAGCCGCAAGGCTTTGAGGGGCTTCTTGTTTTATCGAGTACACGCCTAGGTACACACTTTTATTTTTTGTGTCGGCACTCCTCTCTCTATTTCTCCATTATTTCAGTGAATCACTTGATAGAAAGCCAGCAGCTTACGGCTGCTGGCTTTTATTTTCGCGTTCAATCCTCTCTCTGGTCGCCTGCAGTATGTATGCCTGTGCCGACTGCCCAGCCTGTTCTGCGCTCTCCCGGATAAATGCACCTTCCTCCTTGCTTGGCCGGAGGACAATCCTGTCTTGTTTCGCCTGATACTTTGCATTCGCTTTCTTCTGTGCGTCTGTTGGCATTCTCTGCCACCTTACTTTCATTTATAGATATTCTATGTAATTTTAGAAGTAAAAAAATGGATCTGCTTTTTGGGCGATATTCTGGGAATGATATATAGCACCCTAGACTACAATGCCTATGTAGCTACGTACTTACCCCGTTCATTACAGTATACACTATTCCATTCTTTACCCTGTGGAATCACTCTGTTTGTCTTTTTTATTCCTGCTCATTGCCTTTCCTACAGCAGTATATGCGTTGCTGCGCTGCGCGGTGCGGCTGAGTATGAACTGCCTATACCCGAGAGTAAGGAGGCAAGGAATGGCAGTGAAAGCATAGAAACGCTATCTAACCGAAACCTGTTCATTGAGGGCAATACATCGAGTAGATACGGACGCTGGTGTTCATTTACCGCGGTGGCGTACAGATCAGAAGCCGCAGTCCGTTGGGATGGAGATGGCGGTATCCAACCGCGGTTCATCCTCGGACTGCTTTTGCCGCTTGCGCTGGATATCAAACTCCAGTGTATCGAATACACTGGCATGGAAGGAGTGGATGCCCATGTTTGACAGAGTCGCAGCACCACATGTAGATATTTATGACGGTGTCACAAACGAATACTATGGAAGGTCAATATTTCCTGTTACCACAGATATCGAAAACAGCTTACTCCAAATCGTTAACTATGAGGGGATACCTAAAACAATGCTGTTTCGGGACGACACGTTTCTTCCTGCTGCCAAGGATTATGTACCACCCGGCCTTTTTGAAAAGGTCAGACGCAACGGAATCGTGCACGCAACCTTTCGGGAAGCTAATTCACATCTTTGGGTACCAATCGAAATTTACATGAATTTTGACTCACAGGTAAGAGGAAATCTACTGGATGATAAATATCATTTTGACAGTGTGGAATATACGGACATTATTATCCAAGATATTAGAATGCTCTTGCAATAAAAGTAAGCGCCGCTGACTCCCCGGAACTTACCGGACGGCAGACTCCGGGAGAATTTTTCACGTTCATTTTTTATTGCATTGTACTCAAATAATAGAATGTGCGTGTAAAATACATACTGTAGGCGTTCAGAGAGAGGATGGAGCGTAAAAATAAAAGCCAGCAGCTATAAGCTGCTGACTTTTCTAAAAATGGCACAAAAGTGTACCACATGAAGTTCACAAAAGCGCTGGGGATTGCTCCCCAGCGCTTTTGATTTCCTTTTCATTATTCCGAAACGCCGTAGATTCAAAAGTTGGTTTATTCCACGGTTACGGACTTTGCCAGATTCCGCGGCTTATCAATGTCGCAGCCCCGCTGCAGCGCCACATAATAGGCGAACAACTGGAGCGGAACCACACCCAAGGAGGGCTGGAGCATGGCAATCGTGTCCGGCACGGCGATAACGGCGTCCGCAGTTTTCTCCATCTTCGCCTTCTGGCTGTTTGTGGCCAGAGCCATGACTTCCGCACCCCGGGCTTTGACCTCCACCACGTTGCTCATGGCCTTGTCAAACAGCGGCGTATAGCTCCCCAGCGCCACCACCAGCGTTCCCGGCTCGATAAGGGAGATGGTGCCGTGCTTCAGTTCGCCGGAAGCGTATGCTTCCGAATGGATATAGCTGATCTCCTTCAGCTTTAGAGAACCCTCCATGCCCATGGCATAGTCCAGATTCCGTCCGATAAAGAAAATGGAATTGTGATTGAAATATCGGGAAGCAAAATACTTGATGTCCTCCGTGTCCTTCAAAAACGCGGACATCTGCTCAGGCAAACGCTGGATACCCTCCACGGCGGCGGTGTAATCCTCCTTGCAAACCGTTCCCAGCAGATCGCCCAGATACAGTCCCACCATATCCATCAGCGCCAATTGGGTAGAATACGCCTTGGTAGTCGCCACGGCGATCTCCGGTCCCGCCCAAGTATACAGCACGTCGTCCGCGTCCCGGGCGATAGAGGAACCCACCACGTTGACAATAGCCAGTGTCCGCCCGCCGCGGCGCTTGGCCTCCCTCATGGCGGCCATGGTGTCCAGCGTCTCGCCGGATTGGCTGATCACCACCACCAGAGAGTGCTCATCCACCAGAGGATCACAGTAGCGGAACTCAGAGGCCAGCACAACCTCCACCGGGCGGCGCAGCAGCTTCTCCCAGTTGTATTTACTGACCATCCCCACATGATAGCTGGAACCGCAGGCAATAATGAAAATGCGGGAGATGTTCTTCACGTATTCCTGCGTCAGTTTCACATTGTCCAGAACAACACGGCCATCGCGGATGCGGGAGGAAACCGTCTTGCGGATGGCCTCCGGCTGCTCCATGATTTCCTTGAGCATGAAATGAGGATAGCCGCCCTTTTCAGCGGCGGATACGTCCCAGTCCACTGTCCGGCGGGTCTTCTCCATCGGCACCAGCTCGCTGTCGAACACGTCGATTCCCTCCGGGGTCAAAACCGCGATCTCCCCGTCGTCCATATAGGCCACTTCCCGGGTGTATTTGATGACCGCCGTCACGTCGGAGGCGATAAAATTGCAGTCCTTGCCATAGCCCAGAATCAGCGGGCTGTCCTTGCGGGCGGCAATCAGCGCGTCGGGATAGTCCGAGCAGATGATGCCGAACGCATAGGACCCCTCAATTCGCCGCAGGACGCGGCCCACTGCTTCCAGCATGTTGTGGCACTCATCATAGTGGTACTCCAGCAGCTGGGCCACCACCTCAGAATCGGTGTCAGAGGTGAATTTTACCCCCAGATTCATCAAGTGTTCCTTGATCTCCATATAGTTCTCAATGATGCCATTGTGAACCAACGCGATATTGCCGCTGGTACTGATGTGGGGATGGGCGTTCACGTCGCTGGGTTCGCCGTGGGTGGCCCAGCGGGTGTGACCGATGCCCAGCGTGCCCTCCAAATCCGCTCCGCCATGGATCATGTCGCTGAGAACCTGCAAGCGGCCCTTGGATTTTTTCACCTGAAGACCTTTGGACGCAGACCGGATCGCAACGCCCGCAGAGTCATATCCCCGGTACTCCATCCGCTCCAGACCGTCCAGCAAAATCGGGGCCGCCTGTTCGCGGCCCGAATAACCAATAATTCCACACATAAAATAAAATCCTCCTGATAATCAATTTGTCTCCTGCCGGCAAAAAAGCCGTCAAGACACTGACCGGCCCCGGTTTCCGGGCCCGGCTATCAAAAGGACAAACGCGCAGACGATTTGTCTCTTTCCTCACGGTCGCAGTCACTCTGTTTTGCGGTCACCCGCATATTTATGAACTGCGTGTCGTATCCGTGGACACGGAGGGGCATCCGCCGAATTTTCGATACTCCCCTCTCCTCGTTATCCCGCAAGGCGCAAACCCTGCGGGCACATGGCGCTGGTGACGGGACCTTCCCGTAATCCTCCTTTCTCATTCTGCGACTGGAAAACAATCTATGATAATCCCCGCCCATAGGGCGGAGCCTTATCCACTTTAAGACAGCGCGCTGTTCTTCTGCCCGGAGCCGATGGAATCTGCTCTGCGTTCCCGGCTGCTCCGGCAAACTTTTCGGCGCATATGCCCGACCCTCCCGACAAATACTGCTGAAAGGGGGTGAAGCATATGGCTACCGCATTTCTGCGGACTGTAATTCTTTATTTTCTCATCATGGCCGGACTTCGGCTCATGGGCAAACGGCAAATTGGTGAGCTGGAGCCTAGCGAACTGGTGTTGACGATGATGCTTTCAGATCTGGCAACGGTCCCCATGCAGGATTTCGGCATTCCGCTGCTCTCCGGTGTCATCCCGATTTTTACGCTGCTGTCTCTTTCCATGTTATTAAGCCAGCTGTCCCTGCGTTCCCTCCGGTTCCGGCGGGTGCTGTGCGGATCCCCCACGGTGCTGATCGACCACGGTAAGCTCCGCCAAGGCGCCATGCGGAAAAACCGCTTTACTATCGACGAACTGCTGGAAGAACTGCGGGCACAGGGCATCAGCAATTTAAGTGACGTAAAATTCGCGATTTTGGAAAACTCGGGTCAGCTCTCAGTCCTGCCTTGGCCAACGGCACAGCCACCGACTGCAAAGGATCTGAACGTGAAGCCAGAAGACAGCGTTACCCTCCCGGTGATTCTGGTGAATGACGGGCGGCTCATCTGCCAAAACCTGAAGCAGTGCGGAAAATCGGAGGAATGGCTGCAACAGCAAGTGCAGCGGCAGGGCCTCGCCACTTATCGGGACGCGTTTTTACTGACCCTTGACAGCGGCGGAAAAATTAACTGCATTGCAAAGGAGGAATCCGCATGAAATCATGGCTGACCCCCGTTTTGCTTTTGGCGGCGATTCTGGCCGCATCCGCGCTGAACTGCCGCGCCATGGAGCGAGACGTTTCCCGCTGGCAAAGCCAGTTGGAAACCGCAGAGACAGCGGCCGACGCCGATAACTGGCGCAGTGCGGCAGAACTTCTCTCTCAAAGTTATTCTGACTGGTCCTCCCGCCAGACCTATCTCCACATCATCGCGGAGCACAATGCGGTGGACAGCGCGGACGCCATGTACCGCCGCTGCGCGGCCTTTGCCGCCACCGAGGAGCCGTCTGAATTCCGGGCAGAACTGGCGGGCCTGCAACATCAGCTGGGGCTTCTGGTGGAAATGGAGCGGTTCAGCATAAAAAACATTTTATAAAAAGAATCAGTACGCAAAGAACATTTGTGATATGGTAGTTGCCCGCCGCTATTATAGCACAGCTCCACGGCAATCTGCAACAGGAAATCCATTACGTATCGGGAGCAGCAAGGGTTCGCCGCGCAGCAGCACGGCGGACCTTTTATTTGTGTGGGATGAAGACGCGGGCAAGGTGCAAAAGCAATTGCCATCCGCTCTAAAAGACGTTATACTAAAAAAATTAACAGCCTGACCATCAGGCACACGTTTCCCGGTTCATTTACAGCCACCTCGTACTATGAACTATGAGGAATTGTCCTCAAAGATACCGAAATCATACTGAAACAAAAGTCCGCAGCCGAAATTCCGGCGAAAACGATTGTCGGATAACCCGCGCGGATAAGGAGGAAACCGTATGAAAGCAAAAGCAGCGGTCAGCCGCATCATTCAAACGCTGAAAGACCTTTACCCCGACGCGCTCTGTTCCCTGCAATATGAAAAGGACTATGAGCTTTTGTTCGCCGTGCGGCTCGCCGCTCAGTGTACCGACGCGCGGGTCAATCAGGTGACCCCCGCTCTCTTCACCCGATTTCCAAGCCTCGAGAGCTTTGCGGAGGCGGACCCGACGGAGGTGGGACACTACATTCACTCCTGCGGCTTTTTCAACGGAAAAGCCCGGGATTTGGTTGCCTGCGCCCAGAAACTGCTGGCAGACCACGGCGGAAAGGTCCCCGCTACCATGGAGGAGTTGACGGCTCTGCCGGGCGTGGGACGGAAAACAGCGAATCTGATTCTGGGCGATATTTATGGTCAGCCCGCCTATGTCTGCGACACCCACTGCATCCGCATCACAGGCCGTTTGGGTCTGACGGACGGCAGCAAGGACCCCTTGCAGGTGGAGCGGCAGCTGCGGCAGATTTTGCCCGCGAAGGAATCCTCTAACTTCTGCCACCGGATGGTTCTTTTTGGCCGGGACACCTGTACCGCCCGCTCCCCCAAGTGCGAAGGCTGTCCGCTGCAAAAGGACTGCGATCTGCGCAAGGCGGAGAAAAAGGCAGAAAAGGATTGATTTCCCCATCGGTACACAGCCTTTGTTTCAACGCAAAGCGCCCCCTTTTGAAGATTCCGCCGCGGCGTCTCCCCCGCTACCGGTCGAAATTCAAAACAAATCCCCCGTCTCCGGCTGAAAGGCCGGTAACGGGGGATTTTTTGCATAGTTTAGAGCTTTAAAACCTTCATAACATCTTGATCCGCGCCCAACATGAAGACCCGCTCATCGGCCTCAAAAACATGGTCCGGGCCGGGCAGAGGCGAGAGAACCCCGTTTTTTCGGACAGCCAGAATGCTTACCCGGTGCTTCTGCCGCACCGCCAGCTGTACCACGGTCTTCCCCACCCAAGCCGGCGGTACGTCCGTCTCGTAAATAGAGTAACCCTCCGTCAGCTCGATATAGTCGAAAATATGCTCGGAGCTGTATTTCACGGCGGCACGAATGCCGCTTTCCTTTTCAGGATAGACCACCTGATCCGCACCATTGCGCAGTAAGAACTTGGCGTGAACATCCCGCGTGGCACGGGCCACCACCAGCGGCGCGCCGTTGTCTTTCAGCAGGGCCGTTGTCTCCAAAGAGCTTTGAAAGTCATCCCCGATGGCTACCATGCACACGTCGAAATTCCGCACGCCCAAAGACTGGATAAACTGCTCGTTGGTGCTGTCTCCAATCTGGGCACTGGTGACATAGGGCAACACTTCATTCACCCGATTTTCGTTTTGGTCCACGGCAAGCACCTCGTGATGCAGTTCGGACAGCTTCATCGCCATATGCTTTCCAAACCGGCCCAGACCGATAATAAGAATTGATTTCATAGTCTTCTCCTTACCCAATCGTAATCTTTTCCTGCGGCAGCTGACTGGGCGGAGTCACACGGCTGCCCGCCGCAGCATAGATCAGCGTCAGCCCACCCACGCGGCCAAAATACATCAGCGCGATCAGCACCAGCCTTGAAGCCGCGCCCAGCGTGGGCGTTACACCCATGGTGAGTCCCACGGTGCCGATAGCGGAAGCGGACTCGAACAGCGCGGCCGTCAAGGGTACGCCATCCAGCAATCCCAGCAGGGCCGCGCCCAGCAGAAACAGAGCGAAGTACAGAAAGAACAGTGCCGCCGCGCTGCGGGGCGTCTCTGGTGTGAGCCGCTTGCCAAAACACCGAACGTCCGCCTTGCGGCGGTATACCGACCGGACGCACATGACAAGCGTGGCCAGCGTGGTGACCTTGAAGCCTCCGGCGGTGGATCCCGGCGCGCCGCCGGTGAGCATCAAAAACACCGTCAGCAAAATAGACGGCTCTGACATCTGCGCATAATCGACGGTGTTAAAGCCTGCCGTCCGGGGCGTCACCGCCTGAAATGCCGACGCCAGCACTCTCTCCCCCATCGGCATTCCCTGCCATCGGGCGGCATTGAACTCCCAGATGAAAAAGCATACAGCCGGAATCAGCAACAGCGCCGCCGTGGTGGTCAAAATCAGCTTGCTCTGCAAGCGGTAGGCCCGCAGGTGGAAGCGATTTCGATAAAAATCATCCCATGTGAGAAAGCCCACCCCGCCCACAAAGATCAGGCCCATAATGGTCAGGCACACCAGCGGGTCCCTCGTGTATCCGGTGAGCGAGGAAAAAGGCCCCCGCTCTCCCATCAGATCAAACCCCGCATTGCAAAAAGCGGAGACTGCATGAAATATGGCGAACCACAGGCCCTTCCAATGGTATTCCGGCACAAACCGCAGCGCCAGCAGCACTGCGCCCACGCCCTCTACCACAAGAGTGGTCTTCACGATGAAGCCGGTAAGCCGGACAATGCCGCCCACCTGAGGTGCGTCGATAGATTCCTGCATCATAAATCGCTGCCGCAGACCGATTTTCCGTCCGGACAGGATAAACGCCGTCACCGCCATGGTAACCACGCCCATTCCGCCAATCTGGATCAGCAGTAAAATGACCACCTGCCCAAATGGGGCCCAATAGGTGAATGTATCCCGCACCACCAGCCCCGTCACACAGGTGGCGGAGGTGGCGGTGAACAGTGCGTCCAGAAACGGCGTGGCATGGCCGCTGCGGGCGGCAAATGGCAGCATCAGCAGCACTGTTCCCAGCCCAATCAGGGCCAGAAAGCCCAGCAAAACCACCCGCGCGGGGGACGTCTGCTTTTTTATAGTCTCCATTGCATCGCTCCCAGTTTAAAATAGGGTGATCTGGCTGGTTTCCGCCATTCCGGCAAAAGCTCCCAGCTTTTTGAGCTGTTCAATATGGGTCTTGGAGAGTTTATTGCAGCACATGGAAAATTCCTCGATGGAGATGAAGGTCTTTCCCTTCCGCTTTTCCACCGTATCAATCGCCGCCGTCTCTCCCAGACCGTGTACTGCGGTGAACGGCGGCAGAAGCCCCTTTTCGGTCACCTTGAATTTCGTCGCCTCAGACTCGTAGATACTGATGGTGTCGAAGTGGAAACCGCGCAGATAAAACTCGTAGCATACCTCCAGTGTGGTCATCAAATCCTGCTCCACATTGGATGCGTCTTTATTGTTCTCAATTTCCCGAATTTTCCGTTTCACCGCGTCCTTGCCCGCGCAGCAGTATTCCGCGTCAAAGGCTTTGGCCCGGACGGAGAAAAATGTGGCGTAGAAGGCCAGCGGCTCGTGTACCTTGTACCACGCGATGCGAAACGCCATCGTAACATATGCCACGGCGTGAGCTTTTGGGAACAGGTAGCCGATTTTCGCCAGCGAATCGATGTACCAGTCCGGCACATCGTGCTCGTGCATGGCCTCCACCCAGCCGTCCTGAAAGCCGCCTTTTTTAACCTTGCCTTTTCGGACGGCCTCCATAATCTTGAAGCTCATTTTCGCGTCCAAACCCTTGGAGATGAGATACAGCATAATATCGTCCCGGCAGCCCACCGTTTCCAAAACGGTGGCGGTACCACTCACGATCAGCTCCCGCGCATTGCCCATCCACACGTCCGTACCGTGGGAAAAACCGGAAAGGCGCACCAGCGTGTTGAAATCCTTCGGCCGGGTGTCCATCAGCATCCCGCGGGTAAACCGTGTGTTGAATTCCGGAATGGCCACGGCTCCCGTCTCCCCCACCACATCGTCGTGTTCATAGCCCAAAACCTTGCTGGAGGTAAAAATGGACATGGTGTCCGGGTCGTCCAGCGGGATGGAATGAGGGTCTACACCGGTCAAATCCTCCATCATGCGGACCATGGTGGGATCATCATGCCCCAGCATGTCCAGCTTCAGGAGGTTCGCTTCCATGGAGTGGTATTCAAAATGGGTGGTGATGATGTCGCTCTCCGAATCGTCCGCCGGATGCTGGACGGGGCAGAAATCCTCCATCTCCATATCGTCCGGCACAACGACAAGGCCCCCGGGGTGCTGGCCTGTGGTGCGGCGAACGCCCACGCAGCCGAGAGTCAGTCGGTTTTCCTCCGCCCGGCCCGCGGTCATTCCGTTTTCTTCCAGATACTTCTTCACCATGC
Source organism: Oscillibacter ruminantium GH1 (assembly GCF_000307265.1). Taxonomy (GTDB): domain Bacteria; phylum Bacillota; class Clostridia; order Oscillospirales; family Oscillospiraceae; genus Oscillibacter; species Oscillibacter ruminantium. The sequence goes on along the minus strand of NZ_DF158898.1, from coordinate 244,036 downwards.
CGAAAGCCGTCTTCTCCGCCAGCGTACCGATAGTGCCCGCGCGAAAGACCTGCGTTTCGCCAAACATCTCGATGGCGTGGCGGTGGGCCTTGGCCTGATACTCACCGGAGAAGTTCAGGTCAATATCCGGAACCTTTCCGCCGCCGAAGCCAAGGAACGTCTCAAACGGGATGTCGAATCCGTCCTTCACGTACTTCGTGCCGCACACGGGGCACATCTTATCCGGCATGTCCGCACCGCAGCCATAGGAGCCATCCTGAATAAACTCTACATTTTTGCATTTGGGGCAGCGGTAGTGGGGCGGCAGAGAGTTCACCTCCGTGATGCCCGACATGTAAGCCACCAGAGACGAGCCAACAGAGCCTCGGGAGCCGACCAGATAGCCGTTTTCCAAAGACCGCTGCACCAGCTTCTGGGCGGACATGTATACCACGTCGTACTTACCCAAAATGCTGCCTAGTTCCACATTCAGCCGGTCGGTCACGATTTGAGGCAGCTCCTCGCCGTACAGCTCGTGGGCCTTTTCCCAGACCATGCGGTTCAAATCCTCTTCGGAGTTTTCAAGGCGCGGCGGATACAGATCCGGCGGCAGCAGCTCGAAACTCTCGATACTATCCGCCACAGCCCGGGTATTGGTCACCACCACCTCATAAGCCTTTTCCTTTCCGAGATAAGAAAATTCCTTCAGCATTTCGTCGGTGGTTTTGAAGTAAATGGGAAGGCTGGAATCGGCGTCTGCAAACTTTTTGGACGCCAGCAGGATATGGCGGTACACTTCATCCTCCGGCTCCCGGAAGTGAACGTCTCCGGTGGCGCAAACGGGCTTGTTCAGCTCTTCGCCCAGCCGGACAATGGTTCGATTCAACTCCCGCAGCTCCTCTTCACTGCGCACGTCTCCGTTGCGCAGCATGAACATGTTGTTGCAGATGGGCTGAATCTCCAGATAGTCGTAATAGGAGGCGATGCGCTTCAACTCGTCCCAGTCCTTATGGTCCGCTACGGCACGGAACAGTTCTCCCGCCTCGCAGGCCGCGCCCACGATAATGCCCTCGCGATACTGATTCAACAGCGTCTTGGGCACGGTGGGGACGCGCTTAAAATGCTTCATATTGGAAGCCGTGATGATTTTATAGAGGTTTTTCAGGCCCACCCGGTTCCGCGCCAGCAAAATAATGTGCTTCGGGAAACGGTTGGACTTGCTTCCAAGGGGGCGCAGCTTTTCCATCTCCGCATTGACCTCCTGAAGCCGCGTCACGCCCTTTTCCTTCAGCATCTTCCAGAACGGAATCAGCATATAGCCCACGGTCGCGCCGTCATCGCTGGCCCGGTGGTGGTTGAAGGCGGGCAGGTCCAGTTCCTCCGCCACGATGTCCAGCTTATACTTGTTCAGCTTTGGCAGCAGGTTCTGGGCCAAAATTAGGGAGTCTACATAGGTGGGATGGAACTCCAGACCCGTTTTTTTGCACCCCTCCCGGATGAAGCTGATATCGAACTCCGCGTTGTGGGCCGCCAGCGGACGGCCATTCACAAATTTCAAAAATTCCGTCAGCGCGTCCTTCAGCTTGGGTGCTCCCTTGAGCATCTCGTCTGTAATACCGGTGAGGCCGATGATCTCCGGCGTCAGCCGCCGCTCCGGGTCCACAAAGGTCTGAAATGTCTCCGTGATCTCCCCGTTTTTCAGCACCACCGCACCGATTTCCGTGATGGCCTCCTGCATGACCTTCAGGCCCGTCGTCTCAATATCGAAGCAGACGAATTCTCCGTCCAGATCGCAGTCCTGCGTCCCGTGGACGGCCACCCGGTCGTCCAGATTGTTGATGAAGTAGCCCTCCATGCCATAGAGGATTTTGATTTTGTCCCCGGCGGCGTGCCACGCGTCCGGAAAGGACTGGGCCACGCCGTGATCCGTGATGGCGATGGCGGGATGGCCCCAGCGTATGGCCTCCTTCACCACCTCCTGCGTGTCGGTGAGGGCGTCCATATTGCTCATGCGGGTATGCAGGTGCAGTTCCACCCGCTTCACTTCGGCGGTGTCCTCCCGCTCTTTATGGGCGACGGAGTTGATGATAAAGGGCGCCATCTGAATGTCCTTGCCGTCCCATGTCGGTTCCATTTTTCCCTGCACCGCAACCCACATGCCGGGCTTTAATTTGCCGTCCAGCTTGTTTGCTTCGGCGGAAGTCAGGTTTTTCTGTATCGTGACCGATCCGGTATAGTCGGTGATGTCAAAACTCATCCGCCACAGGCCGGGTCGGCGCGTTTCGTGGCAGTCAAAGGCAAAAATCTTTCCAATGACGGTAGCCTTTCCGGTCTTTAAATCCAGCGACCCAACCGGAACGGTTTTGCCGCTGAGCTTCTTGTCTCCGTAAAGCACGTCTTTCACCGCGCCGTCCCGCTTCTTCTCTGCCGCGCCCTGCGGGGCATAGCGCTCCGCTTCCCGCATCGGCTCCGGCGCGCGGAACACAGCTTTAATTCGCGTCTCGGTAAAGCCGTATACCGCACAGATTTCCCGACTCAACTCCTTCAAATCCCCGTCGTTCAGCTCCGAACGTGTCTCCATCTGCAAATCAATGGTTCGCAGCGTCTTATCGATGGCCGCGCCGGTGAGCAGCGCCCCGTCCATCTTTGCCCGCAGGGCCGGAGGAGGCGTTACATCCGCAAACATACTGGAAAATGCGATTTTTGACATTTTTTTCAATCCTAACCCGCTTGTATTTGAGAAGTACCCATTCCATTCGTCGCAGCTTTTGAAGGTGTCGCTTCAACACCGCGTTTTTCCCCGGTGTGAAAATTCCCGTGAGCCGCGCTGCTCAATTGAACCAGGCCTTCCTTACAATTTCTCGATTTCCGCCAACAAGGCGTCTACCAGCTGTTCCTGAGGAACCTTATAAAGGATTTCTCCCTTACGGAACAGCAGTCCTTCCCCGTTGCCCCCCGCAATGCCGATATCGGCGGCGGAAGCCTCTCCCGGTCCGTTGACGGCGCAGCCCATCACCGCTACCGTAATGTTTTTCCGGCAATTCGCCAGCCGCCGCTCCACTTCCTCCGCCATGGGGATCAGATCAATCCGGGTCCGGCCGCAGGTGGGGCAGGCAATCAGGTTCACGCCGTCACGGCGCAGTCCCGCGGCCTTCAAAATCTTTTTAGCCGCGTAAATTTCCTCCGCCGGGTCCGCCGTCAGCGTCACGCGAATGGTGTCTCCGATACCAAGGCACAGAAGGCCCCCGATGCCCATGGCGGATTTCACAAGACCCATAGACGGCGTTCCCGCCTCGGTCACGCCCAAGTGGAGTGGATAATCCGTCCGCTGTGCGAGCAGGCGGTATGCCGCCATGGTCAGCGGCACGTCGGAGCACTTGACGGAAATGCAGATATCGTCAAAATCAAATTTGTTCAGCAGCGCCACATGGCCCATGGCGCTCTCCACCAGTGCCTCCGCCGTCACGCCGCCGTACTTGGCCCGCAGATCCTTTTCCAAGGACCCGCCGTTGACGCCGATGCGGATGGGGATCCCCTTTTGGCGGCAGATATCCGCCACCGCCTTTACCTTTTCTTCCCCGCCGATGTTGCCGGGATTGATGCGGATAGCGTCGATACCCCGCTGGGCGCATTCCAAAGCGTATTTGTAATTAAAATGGATATCCGCGATGAGCGGGATGGAGATTTGCTCCTTAATTTTATCCACAGCCTCTGCCGCCGCCGCATCGGGAATGGCCACCCGGATGATCTCGCACCCGGCGGCTTCCAACGCTTTGATCTGCGCCACGGTAGCCGCCACGTCGTCGGTCTTCGTGTTGCACATGGACTGAATGGACACGGCTGCCCCACCGCCCACAGGAACAGTGCCCACCATCAATTGTTTTGTCATCGGTAAACCTCCCTCACTGGAACAGCTTTGTCACATCCTGCAAGGTCACCAGCAGCATGAATCCAAGCAGAACCACCAGCCCTCCGAAATTAACGGCGGACTCGTATTTTTCAGGAATGCGCTTTTTGAACAATGCCATGGTAATGGCGTCCAAGGTCAAAAACAGCACCCGCCCGCCGTCCAGTGCCGGAAGGGGCAGCAGATTCATCACCGCCAAATTAACGGCAATCAGCGCTGTGAAGTACAGGATGTTTTCCAGCGCGTCCCGGGCGCTCTCCGACTCCTGCCCCACCTGTGTGATGGTGGAGACGATACCTACCGGGCCGCTGAGATCCTTGATCCCTGCGTCGCCCCGCACCAGCATCTGAAGGCTGATGCGCACAGTCCGCACGAAGTCAATGGTGTTGTACCACGCGGTTTTCACCTTGCCGGACACCGTGGCAGGCTCCACCTCGTTGATATAGTAAAGCCCGTAGCCCCGATAGACCTTACCGTCCTGAGACGTGCAGTCCTGATAAGGAATGCCGGCAAGGTTCACTTTTTCTCCGTCCCGCAGCACCGTCAATTGCAGATTATCCTCCTGACCGCTCAGGCTCATCAGCAGCGACACATCGCTGCTGACATACACCCGCTCGCCGTTGATGGCCCAGAGAACATCGCCCGCCTGAAGCGTCTCGCCGTTGTTGGCGGTAAACTCCGGGGCCGTACCGGTGACGGTGGGGACATAAAACCCGCCCGCGCCGGAGTAGAGAATCAGCAAAATCACAAATCCCGTCAAAAAATTGGAAAAGGACCCGGCCACGAAGATGACCAGCTGCTTCCAGTATCCCTGTCGGTTGATGGCGCGGGGATTGTCCGAAGTCTCGTCCTCCCCCTCCATGGCACAGTAACCGCCAATTGGGAACACCCGCAGGGAGTATTGCGTCTCCCCCTTCGTCCTGCTGAACAGGGCCGGGCCCATGCCGATGGAAAACTCATTTACCTGCACACCGCAGGCTTTCGCAGCCAGAAAATGACCCAGCTCGTGGAGGGCGATCAGTACGCCGAACATGAGAATTGCCGCGAGAATATAGACGATCGTCATAAATGCTCCTAACTAGAGCAGGATTCATAAATATCAACAGCAATTGCCGCGTCAAGCGTTCCGCCGTGGGCATTTTGGTATCAAAGCGATTGCATCGCGGCCTTGCTGTCACTATTTCTGAACCTTGCTCTAAAAATTCAGCTCATTCCGAGAGAACGGCTCCCCGAGCGGCAGCGTCTGCTTTCAGAATATCCGCAAGGGACGGATGATATACCACCGGGACAGACTCCCGCGCCTTTTTTACCAGCCGGGAGATGTCGTTAAAGCCGATCTTCTCCTGTAAAAACAGGCCCACTGCCGCCTCGTTGGCTCCATTCAAAATGGCGCAGGCGGTTCCGCCTTCCTTCGCGGCGGCTTCTGCCAGCGCGAAGCACGGGAATGCCTCCCGATCCGGCGCGGCAAAGGTCAGCGGTGGGCAGGTCAAAAGGTCCAGCGGCTCCGCCGGATTCTCCCCCCGCCGGGGATACGTAAACGCATATCGAATGGGAAGCCGCATATCCGGCGTTCCCAGCTGAGCCAGCACCGCTCCATCCCGATACTCCACCAGAGAATGGACGATGCTCTGCCGGTGGATCAGCACATCCACCTGCTCAAGCGGCAGGCGGTAAAGCCGCATGGCTTCGATGACCTCCAGCCCCTTGTTCATCAGAGTGGCGCAGTCCACCGTGATTTTCGGGCCCATTTTCCAGTTGGGATGACGTAAGGCATCTTTCCTTGTCATGCCTTCCAGTTCCTCAAATTTCTTCCCAAAAAACGGACCGCCGGAGCAGGTCAGCAGCAGACGCTTGATCTCCCGGCGGTCTGCACTGCCCTGTAAGCACTGAAAGATGGCGGAGTGCTCCGAATCCACCGGAACAATCTCTGCGCCGTATCGATCCGCGGCATCCATGACCAGTTCCCCGGCGCACACCAGCGTCTCCTTGTTTGCCAGCGCGATGCGCTTTCCCTTCTCAATGGCAGTCAGTGTGGGCGTTAGGCCCACCATGCCCACCACAGCGGTAACCACTGTGTCCGCCTCTTCTATTGCCGCCGCCTCGACAAGTCCCTCCGGACCGGAAAGAACCTTGACGTTCAAGTCCCGCACCCGCCCGGCAAATTTCTCTGCGGCGTCAAAATCGTACAATGCCACAAGACGCGGCAGAAACTGCCGCGTCTGCCGCTCCAGTAAGTCCAAGTTCCCGCCCCGAGCAGTCAAAGCCGCCACGGAGAGTCCCAGCTGCTCGGCCACGTCCAGCGTCTGCCGCCCGATGGAGCCGGTAGCACCTAAAAGTGAAATCGTTTTTGTCATCATGTCACCCTGTTACAAAATTCTGAGGGCAAGCCAAACAAACGGCGCAACAAAGGTCACGCTGTCAAACCGGTCCAGCACGCCGCCGTGTCCCGGCAGGAGATTTCCGTAATCCTTCACGCCAAATTCCCGCTTAATCACGGAAAAGCTCAGATCGCCGATCTGGCTGACGGCACTGCCCGCAAGACCCAGTAAAATCACCTGTCCCCAAGTTAAAAACGACAAACCCAGCAGCCACAGGCCGACCAGCTTTATCAGTGCAAGACCGATCACGCCGCCAAGCAGACCGCCCACGGCCCCCTCCACCGTCTTTTTCGGGCTGACGGGTGTCAGTTTGTGCTTGCCGCAGAGCAGCCCGCCGAACAGGGCGAAGGTGTCGCTGCCGAAAGCAATCCCCAACGGCACGAACACCAACAGCTGCCCGTAATCCTCCAGCCGCAGCAACAGCAGGCAGGACATCATCAGCGGGAATATGCCTCCGGCAAACAGCGCGGCGGTCACGTCCGAAAAAGTGATGCGTTTGTCGTCGGTATAGTCCAGAACCGCGCTTAAAAACACCAGCAGCACAAGCGCCAGCGCCAGTGCGGCTGTCAGCGGAAGGTCTGCCAAAACCGCCAGATACATCCGCTGCGTCCTGTCAACAACCAACTCTTCGTACATGACAGCGGGAAAGACCGCCGCCACCAGCACCGTCAGACGCGCCAGCTTTTCGCCGCCCTCGCCTGCCACGGCCCGCATCAGCTCCCATGCGCCCACGCCGCATAGGGCCATTGCCAGCAACATGGTTGCCATCTCCGGTGCAAAGCCCAAGATCAGAATTAGCGCCGGGATACCGACCACGGCCACCATCACTCGTTTGAACATACGACCAATCCTTATCTGTGAAGCTATTTCACTTCACGCCGCCAAACCGGCGGTCTCTATTCTGATAGGCCACAATGGCCCGGTCAATCTCCGCCTCGTCAAAGTCCGGCCAAAGAGCGTCCGTAAAATAGAACTCTGAATAAGCGCACTGCCACAGCAGGAAATTACTCAGCCTCAGCTCACCGCTGGGCCGAATAATCAACTCCGGGTCCGGAATGCCTGCGCTGTCCAGATACCCGGAAAAAGCCACGTCGTCCAGCTTCTCCGGCTTCCGCGTTCCTGCGGCACAGTCGGCCGCAAAGCGGCGGACCGCCCGCAGAATCTCGTCCCGTCCGCCATAGTTTAGACAGATGTTGGCCTGAAAATCCCGCCGGTCCAAATGTTCGGTAATCTCATCCGTCTCGTGGGCCAAAGCCCGAAGTTCCGGAGAAATCGGCGTCATGTCGCCAAAAAACTTCAGTCGGATGCTGTCCCGCTCCATGGAGTCAATGGCCTCCAGCAGATACTTTTTCAAAAGCGTCATGATCGCGCCGACCTCAGTCTCCGACCGCTTCCAGTTCTCCGTGGAAAAGGCGTACACCGTCAGGTACTGGATACCCAAATCCTTGCAATAGGTCGCAATCTTCCGAAACGTCTCCGCTCCGGCCTTGTGTCCGGCGGTGCGGGGCAGGCCCCGTCTCGTCGCCCAGCGGCCATTGCCGTCCATAATGATGGCAATGTGGCGAGGCAGGCGGCTTTTGTCCACCTGCCCCGCCTGCTTGCCTGAAAATTCGTTTGCCATCAGACCGCCATCAATTCCTTTTCCTTGGAAGCCAGCATGTCTTCCAGCTTCTTGCAGCTGTCATCCGTCATTTTCTGAAGATCCTTCTCCGCCTGCTTCAAATCGTCCTCGGTAATATCGGTGGCTTTCTCCGCCTTCTTGAATGCTTCCATAGCATCCCGGCGGATGTTGCGAACGGCTATCTTACCATTTTCCGCATATTTATGGATCTGCTTCACCAGCTCCTTGCGGCGCTCTTCCGTCAGCTGGGGAAAGCTGAGACGCAGACTCTTTCCGTCGTTTTGCGGATTGATGCCCAGATCGGAGTTCTGAATCGCCTTTTCGATGGCCTTCACTGCCGTGGCATCCCAAGGCTGGATTACCAGCGACCTGGGGTCGGGAGAGGCGATAGAGGCAATCTGCTGAATGGGGGTAGGCGTTCCGTAGTAATCCACGGTGATCCGATCCAGAACGCCGGCGTTGGCCCGGCCTGCCCGCACGGCGGCAAAGTCGGCGGCCACGGACTCGATGCTCTTTTTCATCTTGTCCTCATAAATCTTGTATTCCTCTTTTTGCATGGTGGTCACTCCTTCACAATCGTTCCAATTTTTTCCCCGCATACCGCGCGGATGATATTTTCAGGGTCCTTCAGCGCAAACAACAGCACCGGGATATGGTTGTCCATGGACAGCGACGTGGCGGTGGAGTCCATCACCATCAGGTGCTGCGCCAGCACATCATCATAGGTAATCGAGTCATACTTCACGGCAGAGGGGTCTTTCGCCGGGTCGGCGGAGTATACGCCGTCCACGTTCTTGGCCAGCAAAATCACATCTGCGCCGATCTCAGCCGCCCGCAAAACAGCGGCGGTATCGGTGGAGAAAAACGGGTTGCCGGTGCCGCAGCCAAAAATCACCACACGGCCCTTTTCCAGATGCCGGATGGCTTTGGAACGGATATAGGGTTCTGCAAAAGACCGCATTTCGACAGCGGTCTGCACCCGGACCTCCATGCCCCGCTGTTCCATTACATCAGCCACCGCCAGACAATTCAAAACGGTTGCAAGCATTCCCATGTGATCCGCGCGGGTACGCTCCATTTTTCCGCCGCCGTCCTTGACGCCGCGCCAGAAATTGCCGCCGCCCACCACGACGCCCACCTGAACGCCCATGGCGATGCACTGCTTAATCATGTCGCAGACCTCGCCGATCATCTGGAAATCAAGGCCGGTGTGCTTCTCTCCGGCCAGCGCCTCCCCGCTGATCTTCAGCAGGACACGCTTGTAGACAGGTTTTGCCATTTTGCAAACCTCCATTGTATTCATATGGTGCTATTCTACCAAATTTCACGGCCTTTGGAAAGGGGAAATCAAAGTTTTTTCAAGAAAAAGCGCAGGGGGCTTATCGCCCCCTGTGCTTCTCTTTCCGTTGTTCCTCCCGGAGTGCGAACTGCCGCTCTTTTTCCGCCTCCCGCTGCTCACGGGACCGGGTTTTTCGAGCCTGTTTTCCCTGTTCCTGCTGGAGCTTCAGCGCTTGCTGGGCCTTGGTTCCAATGGTGCTGTCCTGACGGGTCTGCTTTTGGATCATTCGCTGCATCCGCTTGGGATTCATGCACCGCTCCTCCAGTTCCGCCGCCTCTATCGAAGGGCTGAACCGCAACCGGCCAAAGTTTGAAAGCAAAAACTCGTAGACCTCATAATCCTTCGGCTCCGCACCGAAAACAATGCGGCTCACCTCGTAACTTCCACTCTCTTGCCGCTCGTACAATCCGACCCAAAAGGGGTTCTCAAAATACACGGTTAATCTTGACATGGACGCTGCCATATCCATTCCTCCTTTAGACTTTGAAACAAGGAACGGACAACCAAAGGAGGCAGGTTACTGATACCCAAACAGGTACTCCCGGACTACCTACCGGGACGTGTTTTTATCCTTGCAGCATATGAAATTTTCGGGCAATACCGCACAATCTTTACGCGGTTTGCTTGCAATCGCCTTTATTTTCCGCAGACCTCTTCCAACAGTGCAATCAGCTGTTCCCGGCCCGTGCCCTTTTCCGCGGAGAAGGGTACCAGCGGCTCATCGTCCGTCATCTCCAAAGTCTGGCGGATAAGAGCCAGATTGGGCTCTACTTCCCGTGCCTTCAGCTTATCCATTTTGTTAGCCACCACGATTTCGGGACATCCGCTCTCCAGAAACCAGTTATGCATGGTCACATCGTCTGCAGTGGGCTTGTGGCGGGCGTCCACAATCAGAACACCCACCGTGATAATATCGCTCTCGTCCTGAAAATACTGCTCCATCAGTCGGCCCCACCGCTCTTTTTCCGAGCGGCTCACCTTTGCGTAGCCGTATCCCGGTAAGTCCACCAGCCACGCCTTGCCGTCCACCTTAAAATAGTTGATCTGGGTGGTTTTTCCCGGCGTCGCGCCCACGTAGGCCAGATTTTTTCGGCTCACCAATCGGTTGATGACCGAGGACTTGCCCACGTTGGACCGGCCGGCGAAGGCCATCTGGGGCAGACCGTCCCGCAGGAAATCCTTTGGGTCCGCCGCAGAGCGCATAAATTCCGCTTTTGTAAAATTCACTAGGCACTCACCTCCTCATTCTTTTTGTATCGCATCTTCCCCGCGCTCACTTGGGCGCGGCAAAGCTCCGCTCTCTCACTGCCGCAGGGCGTCTCCGCTGTTTTCCCGAGCGGGTGCGAATGCCGCCACCGGCGTCTGCTCCTGAGGCTCCGGCTTTTTTTCCACGCGGCTCTTTATCCGGGCCGGGGCCGGACACAGCGTCCGACTCAGAACCTCGTCCACGTTGCTCACGGGGACAAACTCCAGCGCAGCCCGAACAGTCTGGTCGATCTGCTCCAAATCCCGCACGTTATCCGCCGGAATCAGCACCGTCTTGATACCGTTGCGCAAAGCCGCCATGGTCTTTTCTTTCAGTCCGCCGATAGGCAGCACCCGGCCCCGCAGGGTGATCTCCCCTGTCATGGCCAGTCCCGCCCGAATTTTCCGCCCGGTGAGGGCAGAGCACAGCGCGGTTGCGATGGCGATACCTGCGGAGGGTCCATCCTTGGGGACCGCGCCCTCTGGAAAGTGGACATGGATATCCTTGTTCTTGTGAAACTCCGGGTCAATGTCATAAATCTCCACCCGGCTGCGCAGACAACTCAGCGCCGCCTGCACGGATTCCTTCATCACGTCGCCCAAGTTTCCGGTCAGTTCCAGCTTTCCGGACCCATCCATCACGTTGGCCTCGACCTCCAGAATCTCACCGCCAACCTCTGTCCACGCAAGACCGTTGACCACGCCGATTTCCTCCCGGTCCGTGTGGAGCGCAGGGGGATAGGGCAGCATATCCAGCAGCTCGTGCAGGTCTTTTTCTGTCACGGTAATCCGCTTTACATCCGTTGTCAGAAGGCGGACATCCGCCTTGCGGCACAGTGCCGCAACCCGTCGCTCCAGAACGCGGACTCCGGATTCCCGTGTGTAGTCCCGGATCATAGCCCGGAGGGCGTCGTCCTCCACCCGGAGCTGAGACTTTTTCAAACCATGCTCCTTGAGCTGCTTGGGCAGCAGATGATTTTTGGCAATTTGCAGTTTTTCCTCGTCAGTATAGCTGCCAAGTTCAATGACCTCCATCCGGTCCAGCAGAGGCCGGGGGATGGTATCGGTGGTGTTGGCAGTGGTGATAAACATCACCTTGCTCAAATCCACAGGTATCTCCATAAAATGGTCCCGGAAGGAGCCGTTCTGCTCGCTATCCAGCACCTCCAGCAGAGCCGAGGCCGGATCGCCCCGGTAATCACTGCCCAGCTTGTCGATTTCGTCCAGCAGCAGCAAGGGGTTCATAGATTTGCTACGGCTGATCGCTTCAATGATGCGGCCGGGCATGGAGCCTATGTAGGTTTTCCGGTGACCCCGGATATCCGCCTCGTCCCGAACACCGCCCAGAGACAATCGAGCCAGTTTTCGGTTCAGCGCCTTGGCGACAGAGATGGCGATGGAGGTCTTGCCCACGCCGGGAGGACCAACCAGACACAGAATCTGGCCCTTCCCGCCAGGGTTCATCTGCCGGACGGCGATCGTCTCCACGATGCGCTGCTTCACCTTGTCCAGACCAAAATGATCTCTATCCAGAATTTTTCGGGCGGCCTCCACGTTCAGCCGCTCCTTTGTAACGGTGTTCCACGGCATCTCCAAGCACACGTCCAGATAGTTGCGGATCACCGCACTCTCAGCGCTGGAATAGGGCTGCTTCGCCAGCTTATCCACCTCTTTCATCAGGTGGGTTTCCGTGTCCTCCGACAATTCCAACTGAAGAATCCGCATGCGGTACTCCTCCAGCTCATCGTCTCCGTCATCGCTCTCGCCCAGCTCCCCCTGCATCACCCGAATCTGGGCGCGCAGGATCTGCTCTCTCTGGGACCGGGCCAGCTGGGAGCGGACTTTGTCCTCCATCTCCCCTTCAAAGGCCAGCACATCGTTTTCCCGTGCCAGAAATTCATTCAGTTTCCGCAGGCGGATATAGGAGGAGGGTTCCTCCAAAATGCTCTGCCGTTCCTCCGCCCGCAGCTGGACGTTCTGGGCCAGAAAATCCGCCAAATATCCGGGGTCGCGGCAGTCCAGTACCTGTGCTTTCACCTCGTCCGGCACGCTGGGCGCCCGCTCGGCATATTCCTCAAACAGCACGGTTGTCTGCCGCAAAAGGGCCTCCGTCCGGGCGCTGTTCAAAAACGCCTCAGAGTCCTTTTGCTCCGGCAGCGCCTCAACATTCGCCTGCAAAAACGGCTCGGACTGCCACAGACGCTTCATCCGCGCCCTGCGGCCACCCTCTACCATCACGCGGACGCTCCCTTCGGATACGCGGAGAACCTGAGAGATATGGGACACGGTGCCCACGCGATACAGGTCCTTTTCGCCCGGCACAGCCGTTCCCAGTTCCTTTTGTGTTACCAGAAAAATTTCCTGATCCGTCTCCATGGCCCGGCTCAGAGCAGCAATGGAAATCGGCCGCTCCACGTCGAAGGTCAGATTCATATGTGGGAAAACCGTCAAGCCCCGCAGGGCCAGAACGGGAATATTCCAAGTTGTCAGCTCCATGGTCGGGTTCCTTTCTTTTACTGAAAAAGGGGGGACGCAATTTACGTCCCCCCTTTTATGTCAGGCTTGCATCTGCTCAGGACGCGGAGGCCGGCGTACTACCGGACAGCTCCGGCTTTTCGGTTTTGCCGTTGTTCAGCTTCACCGAGTGATTCACGCGCCGCTTGTCATAGGTCAGCGCGGGCTTTTCCGTTCCCTCCACGCAGCCCTTGGTGATGTTCACCTTTTCGATGGTAGGGTCGGAGGGTACGTCGTACATGATCTGCGTCAGCATGGACTCCATCACTGCTCGGAGTCCCCGGGCGCCGATATTGCGCTCAATGGCCTTGTCGGCAATGGCTTCCAGAGCCTCTTTTTCAAAGACCAGCTCCACATCATCGTAGCCCAGCAGCTTTTCATACTGCTTGACCAGCGCGTTTTTCGGTTCTGTCAGGATACGCACCAGATCGGCCCGGTTCAAAGCGTTCAGCGTGGCGATCACCGGCAGACGGCCAACCAACTCCGGAATCAGGCCGTATTTCAAAATATCGTGGGGCTGAACGCTGGCGAGAATACGGCTCATGTCCCGGTCCTTTTTGCCCTCGATCTTTGCGCCAAACCCGATGCTCTTCTGATCCATACGCTGCTCGATGATCTTATCCAGCCCGTCGAACGCACCGCCGCAGATGAACAGGATGTTTTTCGTGTTCACCTGAATGAACTCCTGATGGGGATGCTTGCGTCCGCCCTGCGGCGGAACGTTTGCCACAGTCCCCTCCACAATCTTCAGCAGCGCCTGCTGCACGCCCTCGCCGGAGACATCCCGCGTGATGGAGACATTTTCACTCTTGCGGGCAATCTTGTCGATCTCATCCACATAGATAATTCCCCGCTCGGCCCGCTCCACGTCGAAGTCTGCCGCCTGCAAAAGCCGCAGAAGGATGTTCTCCACGTCGTCGCCCACATAGCCGGCCTCAGTCAGCGTGGTGGCGTCGGCAATGGCAAAGGGGACCTTCAGAATGCGGGCCAGCGTCTGGGCAAACAGCGTCTTGCCGGAGCCGGTGGGTCCCAGCATAAGGATGTTGCTCTTTTGCAGCTCCACATCCTCGTCGCCGCCGAAATAAATGCGCTTATAGTGGTTATAGACCGCCACAGAGAGGGCGACCTTCGCCTCGTCCTGCCCGATCACATACTGGTCCAGAACGCCCTTAATTTCTTGGGGCGTGGGCAGTTTATCCGGAATCTCCTCCAGACCGGAGGGGCCGTTGTCCTCAAACCCATCGTTCAGAATGCTCATGCACAACTGGACGCACTCGTCACAGATGCGCACGCCGGGCCCTTGGATCATCCGGTGGACCTGCTGCTCGTGCTTGCCGCAGAAGGAACAGCGAAGGGTTCTCTTGGCGTCGTCATTCATGCTATTACCTCAGTTCTGTCTTTCCGTTGTCTTTCTCAAAAGAACGATCAATGATTGGTGATAATCTTGTCGATCAGGCCAAAGTCCTTGGCCTCCTCGGCGGACATAAAGTTGTCCCGCTCACAGGCGGCAGTAACCTCTTCAATGGACTTTCCGGTGTTTTCGGCAAGAATATGGTTCATACGCTTTTTAATGATCTCCAACCGCTTCAGGTGGATTGCCATATCGGTAATCTGACCCTGCGTCCCGGCGGAGGGCTGGTGGATCATGATCTCAGCATTGGGCAGGGCGATGCGCTTGCCCTTTGCGCCGGAGCTGAGAAGGAACGCGCCCATAGACGCGCACATACCCACGCACACGGTGGACACATCGCACTTGACATACTGCATGGTGTCATAAATGGCCATGCCGTCGGTGACGGAACCGCCGGGGCTGTTGATATACAGCTGGATATCCTTGTCGGGGTCCTGTGCCTCCAGATACAAGAGCTGGGCCACGACAAGACTGGCGGTGGTGGCGTTGACCTCCTCACCCAAAAAGACGATGCGGTCATTCAGTAACCGGGAGAAAATGTCATAGGACCGTTCGCCCCGATTGGTCTGTTCCACTACATAAGGTACTAAACTCATTGGTAAAACCTCCACTTAGATACTGGTTTGCGGAGTTTTCGGCCTGATTGCCGGAGAAGGTCCGCCTAGAAACATTCTCCCATGATACCACAGGCACCATGAGAGAATGTGTCGAATCTGTAAAATGTAACCGTCTTCCCAGATTATTCTTCCGTTTTCTTGGCAGTCTTCTTGGCGGCGGGCTTCTTAGCGGGCTTCTCCTCGCCGTCCTCTGCCTTAGCGGTCTTCTTGGCAGCGGTCTTCTTAGCAGGCTTCTCTTCATCGTCCTCAGCGGACTTCTTAGCACTCTTCTTGGCGGGCTTCTCCTCGTCGTCTTCTGCCTTGGGGGCAGTGGCGGTGGCGCTCTCCGTCACAAGATCAATCGCCTTGCGGGTGCTGAGCTGATCCTTGATCTGCTCGGCGGGCAGATACTTCTTCACGTTCTCCAGCTCGATGCTGTACTTCTCGGCCATGGTCTTATACTCGTTCTCCACATCCTCGTCGGAGATCTCGATCTTCTCTTCCTTGATGATGGCAGCCAGAGCCAGATCCAGCCGAACCTGACGCAGAGCAGGCTCCTTGGCGTCTTCCAGCAGCTTGCTCTCGTCCATGCCGGTCATCTTCAGATACTGGTCATAGGGGATGCCCTGCTGCTGAATCTGATTCTTGAAGTTGTCCAAGAAACGGCGGGCCTGTGCGTCCACCATGGCGTCGGGCACATCGGCAGTGATATTCTCTGCCACCTGCTGCATCAGATTGTCCTCAAAGGTCTGCTGCGCAGCGTTCTCGCGCTCTTCGGTGATCTTCTTCTTAATGTCGGCCTTCAGTTCCTTCAGCGTGTCAAACTCAGACACGTCCTTGGCGAACTCGTCGTCCATGGCGGGAACGTCCTTCTCCTTGACCTCGTGGAGCTTCACCTTGAAGACCACGTCCTTGCCGGCAAGCTCCGGGGTGTAGTCCGCCGGGAAGGTGATGTTAACGTCCTTCTCGTCGCCGGCCTTCATGCCGACCACCTGCTCTTCAAAGCCGGGGACAAAGCTGCCGGTGCCCAGCTCCAGATTATGATTCTCGCCCTTGCCGCCGTCAAAAGGCGTACCGTCCAAAAAGCCCTCAAAGTCGATGACGGCCACGTCGCCGTTCTTCGCCTCGCGGTCAGCGGACACCAGACGGGTGTTGCGCTCGGCCATTTCCTTCAGCCGGTCATCCACGTCTGCGGCGGAAACCTTTGCGGGGGTCTTGGGGGCCTTCAGGCCCTTGTATTCGCCCAGCTTGACCTCGGGATAAACGGGAACGATTGCCTTAAAGGTGAAGCCGTCCTTGGTCAGTTCGCCTTCCAGCTCCACCTGAGGATAGCCGACGACTTCCAGCTTCTTCTCCGCAACGGCGGCCTCATAGGCGTCGGGCATAGCGATATTGACCGCTTCCTCGTAAAACACCTCTGCGCCGTACATCCCCTCGATGATCTTCTGGGGAGCCTTGCCCGGACGGAAGCCCGGCACATTGATCTTTTTGCGCATCTTCTGATATGCCTTTACGATGGCGGCTTCAAATTCCGCACCACTAACCTCCACGGTCAGAGCGACGGTACTTTTTTCCTGATTCTCGCAGTTTTTTACGTTCATATTGTTTACTCCTCCGTTCATGACCGGTATAGGCCGGTACATTTCCCTATAATATCAGATAAATATCGAAAAATCCACACTTATTTCCGCTAATCGCAGATTTTTTTTGGAACGAACCCCAAATGGTCCGCAGAGATCAGAGAAAAGGTCGTTCCGGCCCGCTCCTCCTCAAACCGGCGGCGGATCACCGGTCCGTGCAAATGTCCGTAATAGCACGCTTTTACGCCGTACTTCTCCAAAAGCGCCAAAATCTCCGGGCACTGGTAGCCCTGATATAGCGGCGGATAGTGGAGAAAGCACAGAATCGGCTTGTCTCCCGCCGCCTTGAATGAGGTTTCCAGACGCATGACCTCCCGGTTCAGCACCTTGGCGTCCGGGGCTTTCTGATTTTCTTCCTGAAACCACCCCCGGGTGCCGCACAGGGCATAGTCTCCGTAAAAATGGCAGTTATTATGAAGAAATTCAAAGGAGTTCAGCCCCTTTTCCGCAAAAAAGCCGCTCATTTTGTTCACAGTGGACCACCAGTAGTCGTGGTTTCCCTTCACCAACAGCTTTTTTCCGGGAAACTGGTCCAGAAAACGAAAATCCGCCTCCGCCTCCGCCATATCAATGCCCCAAGAGGTATCCCCCGCCAGCACCAGCGTGTCCTCCGCCTTTAAAGCGGCGAGAGACGCGGCAATACGATTGACGTAGTCATGCCATGCCGGGCCAAATACCTCCATGGACTTATTGGCCGTCAGCGACAGATGCAGATCTCCAATTGCATAAAGGGCCATTCAAGCCCTCCTTTTCATCTTGTTCATCTTTTCTCGGACGAACCGCCACAATTCGGCGGCCCGCGCCGCAGATTCATTATGTTCAATCAAGGAATGTCCGCACAACCTCCGGCATTTCCTCTTTCTTCCGGCACAGGTCAAACCGCCGCTCCTTTTCCCGCAGAGCCGCCAGCCGCCATGGAGCGGGCCGTCCGGTGGCGTATTGCAGCTGGTCGATCAGTTCGATTCCCTCCCCTGCCGGGGTCTGGCCGATGGCCTTGAGGACGCTGTCACAGAATTTGAAAGGGGACGCGGTGGAGACGAATACGGCGGGCGTCTCGTCCTTGGTCGCGGCGCGATACTGTTCCAGCACATCCGCCGCCACGGCGGTATGGGTATCGATGAGATAATCGTACTCCTTATAATGGCGCGCAATGGCGGCAGCGGTGGCCTCCTCGCCGCAGGAACCCGCCCAGAACAGCTCCTTGATCTTCCCGAACACGCCGTCGTCCACACGATAGCTGCCGGACATCGCCAGCGCATCCATGTATTTTTTCACCTGTGCGCCGTCTCCCCCGGTCAGATCGAAGATCAGCCGCTCCAGATTGGAAGAAATCAAAATATCCATGGAGGGGCTCATGGTACTATAGAACGTCCGGTTGCGGTCATAGGTTCCGGTGGTCAAAAATTCCGTCAGCACGTCGTTTTTATTCGACGCGCAGATCAGCTTTCCAACGGGCAGGCCCATCTTCCGCGCGTAGTATCCTGCCAGAATGTCTCCAAAGTTTCCGGTGGGAACGCAGAAATTCACCTTGTCTCCCAGCTTTAGTTTCTCGTCCCGTACCAGATCGCAGTAGGCTGAGATGTAATACACCACCTGAGGCAAAATGCGGCCCCAGTTAATCGAGTTGGCGGAAGAGAGAAAATAGCTCCGCTTGTCCAGCTCATCCCGCAGGGCCTCGTCGGAGAAAATGCGTTTCACGCCGCTCTGCGCGTCGTCAAAGTTGCCCACCACGGAGCAGACGTTCACATTTCCTCCCCGCTGGGTCAGCATCTGGGCCTCCTGTACGGCGGAGACGCCGTCCTTGGGATAAAACACCAGAATCTTGGTCTGCTCCACGTCGGCAAAACCCTCCATGGCGGCCTTGCCGGTGTCGCCGGAGGTGGCAGCCAAAATGCAGGCCGTCCGCGTCTCGCCGGTCTTTTTCAGCGCGGCGGACAGCAGCTGGGGCAGCATCTGGAGGGCCAGATCTTTGAACGCGGAGGTAGGCCCATGCCACAACTCCAGGCAGTGGGTGGCAGCATCCAGCGTTTTCACCGGGGCCACGGCGGACGTATCAAACCGGGCGGGGCCATAGGCCTTTTCAGCAAAACCCAGCAGCTCTTTAGCGCTGTAATCCGGCAGATACAAGCCCATCACAAAGGTGGCCCGCTGCTGATAACTCATGGGCAGCATAGCGTTTAAATCGTTCTGAGAGAGTTTGGGGAATTCCACGGGGGTGAGCAATCCGCCATCCCGGCTCAGCCCCTGCTTCACGGCCTGCGCCGCCTCCAGAGACACCCCGGTGTCCCGTGTGCTGGTGTAGTTCATAATCATGACCATGCCTTTCCTCAACGCTGTAAGGCGCAACCAGATCCGTCCTTCAGCGAAAAATAAATTTTTATGTGGGTCTGACTATTTTTTATGGATGATTAAAAACACGCTGGACTCATCCACTTCCCGCACCTGATAGGGATAGCCCGACCGCTTACCGATTTCCTGAAAATCCTCTGGCGAATGGGTCGACGACTGAAACCCGTCCTTGCAGATAATCACGCCGTTTCGACTCTTGCCATAGTCAATTTCCCCCAAAAGCCCTTTTGACGCTTGCTCTTCAAACCATTTGAGGCGAACATCCCAAAATTGAGCGCTGTAACTGCTAAAGTAGGCCGTCCCTCCCGGGGCCAGCGTCTCTAAAACTTTGTGAATGACCGTGGAATCGGCCCGCATGGCGGAAAGTCCGTTTTGTAAACAAAGGATTACATCAAAAGCTTGGGGAAAATTCATCTGGAAAACATCCATTACAACCATGCCTGCGTTGGGATAGTCTTTGAGATAGTCCCTGCCCAACGCCACGTTTTCCTCCGAGATATCTATTCCGACAATCGAACCGCAAAAGGGTGATAATTCTCTGACAATCCGGCCATACCCGGCGCCAAGCTCTAAAACCCGCTGTCCTTTTGATAAATTCCTCTTGACAAACTCTATTTCCGCCTGTAAATACTGCTTGACTCGTGGAATCTGGGTTTCATACACCTGAAACAATGTCTGGGCGTTTAATTTTTCAGAATAATAATTCATGCCTGTAATCACCCCTCCTCATTCAAAGGCATTTTCCAGATACTCCACCCGGAGCGCGCCGTTTTCATCGTAAACCTCCGCCACGTCAAACCGGGCAGGCTCGTCCAAGTCCTTGACGCTCATGTACAGTGCCGCGGCAGTTCGCAGACGCGCCTGCTTGCGCCCGTCCACGTACTCCCGAGGAAGGCCCATTTGCAGATTGCTCCGCAGTTTGACCTCCACAAAGCACAAAAGCCCCTGTCCGTCCCGGGCGATCAGATCAATTTCTCCGAACCGACAGCGCCACTGGCCGGCAAGCAGCCGGTATCCCCGCTTTCGCAGATAGTCCGCCACCGCCGCCTCGCCCCGGTTCCCGGCGCTTCTCGTACTCACAAGCGTTCCCGTTCCCATTTTTTCAAAAAGCTGCTTCGGTGCGCCGGACAAGGGCCGTAGGCATCCAGCATCTCGTAGTGGAGTTTTGTGCCATACCCCTTGTGCTTGGCAAATTGGTACTGGGGATATTGCGTATCCAAAACCTCCGTCACAAACCGATCTCGGCTGACCTTGGCCAGAATGGAGGCCGCCGCAATGGACGCGCTCTTTCCGTCTCCACCGACCACCGTTTCATGAGGCGCGGTGATGGCGCACAGGCTCCCCCGATCCCGGTTTCCGTCGATCAGCGCAAAATCCGCCTTGACGGCCAAACCGTCAATCGCCAGCTGCATGGCCTTCATCCGGGCGTTCAAAATGTCGATGCGGTCAATTTCCTCCGCCTCCACCCGCGCCACGCAATAGCTTTCGGCCTCGGCACAGATGATTTCAAACAACGCATCCCGCTTTTTTGGACTCAATTTTTTAGAGTCGTTCAGCCCGTCGATCACAAGCCCCCGGGGCAAAATCACCGCCGCGGCGTATACCGGCCCCGCCAGCGGCCCGGCCCCGGCTTCGTCCGCGCCGCAGACCGTTTCATATCCGGCGGCAAAGCACCGCTCCTCTATGCTCCAAGGATGCTCCAGTTCAGACATGCTTAGTTTCCTCCGGCATCTCCAGTGTAAAGCGTCCGAGCTTGCCCCCCCGAAACTCGTCCAGCAGGATTTTTGCCATCCGCTCCGTGTCGATTTCACCGCCCCGCATAACAAAGCCCCGCTTCTGCCCCGCCTTTCGCAGCAGGTCATATCCAGAGTCCTCCGGTTCCGGGTGGAACTTATAGCGTTCCTCCAGTGCCGCGCAATAATGCTCCGCGAGATAACGCATCAGATTACATGCCAGCGCCTCGATATCCATTACCTCGTCCCGCACCGCGCCGGTAAAGGCCAGATTCAGCCCCACGCTTTGATCCTCGAACTTGGGCCACAGAATACCCGGCGTATCCAGCAGCTCCAGTCCCCGGTCGATGGGAACCCACTGCTTTGCCCGGGTAACGCCGGGCCGATCCTCGGTCTTGGCGGTCTTCCGCTTTGCCACCCGGTTGATAAAGGTGGACTTCCCCACGTTGGGGATTCCCAGAATCATCACCCGCACGGTGCGGCCCACCTGTCCCTTTTCGGCATAAGCCCGCAGCTTGTCCGCAAGCAGCGTCCGCACGGCGGCGGGAAACCGATCCACACCGCCACCATCCTTCGCGCTGCACTCCAACACCGCGTAGCCCTTGTCCCGGAAATACGCAGCCCACTGCTTCGTCACCACCGGGTCCGCCTGATCCGCCCGGTTCAACACCACCAGACGGGGCTTTCCCGCCGTCAACTCATCCACGTCCGGATTGCGGCTGGAAACGGGGATGCGGGCATCCAGCAGTTCGCACACCGCATCCACATTTTTCAGCTGATCCACAATCATTCGCCGGGTCTTGGTCATGTGACCCGGATACCATTGAATTTTCAGGTCCTGTCCGTTTTCCACAGGTCGCCCTCCCTTTTGCTTTATCGAATCAAGCCAATACGGGTATAATCCCGCTTCCCGGTTTCGGAATCCCCGCCGGGAAACAGCACAAGCGCCGCCTTTCCAAGGATATATCCGGTGTCCACGGTCCCCAGCCGGACATCCCGGCTGTCGTTGGAGTGGTTGCGGTTATCACCCATCACAAAGACGGACCCCTCCGGCACCGTCAGCGGGAATTCCGTTCCGTCTGAGCGGAACGTCAGTTCGTTGATGTACGGCTCGTTCAAAATCTTTCTATCCACCTCCACGCTGCCGGTGGTGAAATCAATATCCACTGTCTGCCCTTCCAGAGCAATTACTCGCTTGACGATGGGTTCTTCCAAAAAGCTCTGTTTGCGCAGCACCACAATATCGCCCACCCGATACTCCCCCGCAAGAACTCCCACAGTCACCAGCAGGCGATCTCCATTTTGCAGCGTGGGTACCATGGAGTGTCCGTCCACCCCGATCAGCCGGACGGCGAAGGTAAAAATCAGCACCACCGTCAGCACAGAGGTCACCAACGCCCGCACCCATTCGTACAAGCCCTGTCCGACCACCGCCGTTTCGTCAGGCGCCATGGCTAATTCTGTCTTGTTGTTCCTCATTTGATACCTCGCCCGGATTGCGCCGGTAAAATTTTCTGCCACTGATTCGCCCGCGCACCGGAGCAGATTTTCCTCTTTGTGCTCGGCGGCTGTTTAACTTTATTAGTATATCAAACCCGAAAGGAAAGAACAAGTGCGGCAACGCATGATTTTTTCCGAGAAATTCCTTGCGCTTCTGGCAAAATACCGCACATGCGGGACCTGTGGGACGGTTTTGACGGCTGCATAGGCGGTGGCCGATGGTGCGGCAAGACGCGCGTAAATACAAAAAAAGAGAGGCTTTCGCCTCTCTTTTCTGTGGATCAAAGCTTTTCCTTGACCTTGGCGCCCTTACCCACGCGCTCGCGCAGATAATAGAGCTTCGCGCGGCGGATCTTGCCGTTGCGGACGATCTCCACCGTGTCGATAGAGGGAGAGTGAACGGGGAACACCTTCTCCACGCCCACGCCGTAAGAAATGCGGCGAACCGTGAAAGTCTCCTCAATACCGCCGTGCTTCTTGGCGATGACAGTGCCCTCGAAGATCTGGATACGCTCGCGGGAGCCTTCCTTGACCTTCACGTGCACGCGAACGGTATCGCCCACCTTCACTTGGGGCATTTCGCGGCCCAGTGTTTCCTTGTTCAGTTCCTGAATGAGATCCATGGATTTATCCTCCTAAATTATAGGTGTTCATGCCGCTTTTCTATGGCACCCGGCGCATGTTCGCGCGTGCGCGGCAGAGGACCGCCCTTTGTAGCCTGAATAGGATACCACACTTCTCCCCCGATTGCAAGCAATTTTTCACAGTTTTCGATGGAAAGCCGCGAAAAACCGACCCTTCTGCGTTTTCATGATAATATTTCTTCAAGTAAAGAAGCGTTTAGCATCTGCAATTGTAAACACCACGCTTCAAACCTGAACCCCAAAGTTCCCGCAGGCACACCGCCAATAGCCCCGCGGCTGGCAGCGCCAGCCAGAGATTGCCCTCGCTTTTCGCCATCAGCCAAACGAGTCCGCAGCTGAGAACTGCCGCGCAAACCGCGCCGACAAGCCGGGCCGTCCGCTCTCCCACTGACGGGCCAAAACGCCATGAAACCAAAAGTTCCAGCGCCTGCCCGCCGTCCAGAGGGCGGATGGGCAGCAGGTTGAAGGCCCCCAGCGCCAGATGCGCGCCCGCGGCGGCGTAAAGCGCTGGTAACTCGCGAGCCGGAGGAACCAGTGCGGCGGCACACAGGAGATTTATCAGCGGTCCCGCCAACAACGCCAGCAGCTCTTCCCCATAGCTCAGTCCACTCCGCTCCGCCATCATGACCGCGCCCAGCGCACCGATCTGCACCCCCCGTACCGGCGCACCACAAAGCCGCAAAGCCGCAAAATGCCCCAATTCATGCAACGCTGCCGCGAATAGGATCAGTATCATCGGCCACAAGCCGTTTTCCATGGCAAACCATGCGGTCAGCAGTAAAAACCCACCGGAGATCCGCAGCGATCTTTTAGGGCAGCGAGACATAGTAGACAGGGTCCAAATACGTCTCTCCGTCATGGATTTCAAAGTGCAGATGCGGTCCCGTGGCCTCTCCGGTCTGGCCCACTTCTGCAATTTTTTGTCCTTCTTTCACTGCGGCTCCGGAGGAGACGGTGATTTTGCTGCAATGCGCATACAGCGTGGAAAAGTCGCCGCCGTGCGCAACGATGGCATATTTCCCATAGCTGCTGCTCTCCCCCACCGCCGTCACCGTGCCATCAGCAAAACAGACGATATTTGTCCCCTCGTTGGCGGCAATATCCAATCCGTAATGAAATTTTTCCTCACCTTCCAACGGATGCTCCCGATAGCCGAAGTCAGACGATAATGTGCCCATTACCGGTGTGCAGTAATCAAAGCCCAATACCTTTTGCTCAAGGCTGACATGCTCCGGCAGAGTCTGGTTGGAATATAAAATATAGGAGAGCTTTTGTGCGCTGCCGGTCCCTGTTCCCAAATTTGTCCCCGTATCCGTTTCAGCATCCGCCACTGATTCCGGTTGGGTTTCGGTGGAACCGGACGGCGAGGTGTCCCCCGCCCCCGTCTTTGCCGTGTCCTCCATTGGTGCGGCCGTCAGCCAGCCGTCGCTGACACGCATCAAGCTGCGCAGGACTGCGCTCCCGGTATCTGGTTCGTCAAAACCGACAACCGCTCCGGTGGGAACCGCCGCAGAGTCCCCCGGCAGGAACACGGACTGGTACAGGTCCTCCCAGCCGCCGTCCTCTTCCCCGGCAAACACACGCCCCACGGCGGAGAACACCTCTGTTACGTCCATACTCCGTTCCAGCGCGCCCCCCACATGTTGCGTCAGCCACTGAACCCGGGCGGGCAGCAATAGTTTTACCGCTACCAGCAGCACGAAAACCGTGCCGCAGACCAAAAATTGGGCCAGCCGCCGTTTCTCCGCATCAGACAGCGGCTCGGTGGCTCTCCGCTTGCCCCTTCGATATCCTGTCCGATTCCTGTACATCTGGCTGATTTTCTGTCCGGTCTGCCGCGACGTCATTCATCCCGCCTCCCCCCACGTTTTTTCCACTCTATGTATCTTTTGCAAAAAGTATGAACAATTTTGCTTGACAAAGGACTGATTTTTTCCTATAATACAATCTGTTGCATAGCGGTGCGGCGCAGCTGATTGGGGAGACAAGGCTTTTTCTTTATAATGTGAAATCCGCTGATCTGGTTTTTTGCAAGCGGAGTATATGCGGCGTCCGCTCATCTTTCTGGCTGCTAATTGTTATGCGGCGCTTGAAGTGTAATTTTCCCATTCAATATCGGGGTGTGGCGAAGCTTGGTATCGCGCTTGGTTCGGGACCAAGAGGCCTCGGGTTCGAATCCCGACACTCCGACCATGCGGAGTGTCCTTATAGGATCTGAGGATCTTATTAAGGACACTCCGCTTTTTTATACACAGAATTCAATCAAGCGGTTTGTGCCGGGGCGTAGTTGACAGCTACGCCCTTCCTTGTTTCCATAAGGATGTCGGCCTCGGGGATTTTGCGACGATCCGGCACATCAAACGCGCCGATGCAGTTATAGAAAATTGTGACCCGCTGGGTGGCAACGCCGTCCTCGTCCTTTTCGGCATGGTACACTTCAATGTGTTCAATCAGCTCCGTCACCATGCGCTTTGTGACCTTTGCGGCGTTGGTGTACCGCTGGACACTTTCAAGAAATTGGTCAACATCCATCCGCTTGCCCTCGGTCTTTTTCAGCTCCAGCTTGAGCGCCTTGACCTTGGCGGCGTTCTCGCCCTGTTCCTGTTCGTACCGTTTGGACATTTTGGAAAAGCGGGCATCGTCAATTTTGCCGGACACGTTATCCTCGTAGAGCTTTTCAAAGAGAACATCCAATTCTTTGTCACGGGCCAGCAGGCCATCCAGCTCCCGCTGTTTCCTGGCTCGGTCGTTTTCAACGAGGTTTGCGGAGCGCCCCATCATGGCCTTGATAAAGTCGCCCTCATACTCATTGGCGAAGCAGGCCAGACGGTTGACCTCATACAGCACCACCTGCTCCAGAAAGTCCAGCCGGATATAATGGGTAGCGGAGCATTTACGAAGCCCGGAATTGTGGTTTTGGCAACTGAAAAACTTGATGTCGTGATTGCCCTGGTTGAAATGGAAATTGAGATTGCCGCCGCACTCGGGGCATTTCAGCAAACCAGAGAACACGCTGGGCTCCTGCGAGACGGACGGCCTTTTACGCCGTGTGCCGCTTTTGAGCGCTTGCACCTTTTCCCATGTGGGGCGGTCAATGATGGCATCATGCACATTGAGGAAGATCGCCCGGTTTTCCTCCGGGTTTTCAATGCGGCGCTTCATCTTGTAGGACTTGGAGTAGCTTTTGAAGTTGATGACATCACCGCAGTATTCCTGCAAGCCAAGAATTTTCTTGACGGTGGTATGCCCCCACTTGGTAGGCTCCAGCGTGCTTTTTGAGCCGCTGCGGTTGGTTCCCTTGCTGCGCCAGTAGTAGGTGGGATTATAAATCCCGTCCTGTTCTAGCACGGCAGCGGTTTCCGCAAGGCCATAACCCTCCAGTGCCATGTGATAGATGCGGCGCACATTTTCGGCGGCCTCTGGGTCTACTATCCAAAATCGGGGATCGTCCGGGTTTTTAAGATACCCATAAGGCGGCTGGGAGAGTGGAACGCCGGAGTTGCCTTTCATCTTATTGACAATGCGGCGCTTTTTGGAAATGTCTTTGGCGTAATACTCGTTCATGATGTTTTTGAACGGAGTAAAATCATTTTCGCCCTCGTCACTATCCACGCCGTCCGAAACGGCAATCAAGCGGACATCGTACTGCGGGAAAAATTCCTCGGTCAGCCTGCCGACCTCAATGTAATTGCGCCCCAGCCGGGAAAGGTCTTTCACGAACACCGCCGAAATGTAGCCCGCCTCAATTGCCTGTATCATCTTCTGATAACCGGGGCGTTTCATGGTCGTACCCGTGATGCCGTCATCCACGAAAAACAAGGTGTCCGTATAACCTTTTTCCTTGGCGGCCTTTTGGAGTATCTTTTTCTGATTGGAAATGCTGTTGGATTCCGTGTCCATATTATCGTCACGGCTCAAGCGGCAGTACAGGGCAGCAGTACCCTCCTCGCGATTTTTGTTGTTTGACTGTTTCAAAATATCCTCCTTTCCGGCAGTCAAACAAGAGGTTTATTCTACCTATATTACAAAGGCGTCCGGGTCGTCCACATCGTCATAGTTGAGAATGTCCTCGTCCTCAGCCGTAAGTATATCGTCCGGCACGGTCGCCTCGTACACCGTGCATTCCTCGCTCAGCCGTGGCCGCCTGTTGCGGTTGATGAGCCTGTCGAGGTCAAAGGCGTTGCGTTTATCGGCCTCCACCGTAAACTTGTAATTGGGATGCTGCTTCAAATCGTATTTGCGGGAATAGAACGGCGGCAGGCCACGAAGCTGCAAAATGCACCTGTCACCAGGCATGGTAGCAAGCTCGGCGGGGGTCATTAACTCCCGGCCCAGCCGCTGGGTGTTTTGATTATAGCTTTCAGACTGTCCCCGCGTGCGCCCGTCGGTCTGCATGGAAATTGTGGCCTTGCCCAGCCAGTTTTCCGATATTTCCTTGATGGTGTAGCTTTCGCGCCCGCCGAGAAATACCACGCTGTCCATATTACCGAGAATAGTTTCGGCGTTTTTGTCATAGATGGCCTTGCATTGCGCCAACTGTTGATACAGCAGACACAGGCTCACCTCGCGTGAGCGGATGACCGCCACCAGCTTTTCGAGCTGTGGCACTTGGCCCGTGTTGGCCGCCTCGTCCCACAGCACCCGCACATGATGGGGCAGCCGCCCGCCGTGGACGGTATCAGCCCGTTCACATAGCAGATTGAACATCTGCGAAAAGGCCAGCGCCACTAAAAAGTTATAGGTGCTATCGGTATCGGAAATGACAAAAAAGGTAGCCGTGCGCCTGTCGCCCATGCGGTCAAGCTCCAGCTCGTCATAGCTCATGATCTCCCGGAGTTGTGGAATATCAAAAGGCGCAAGCCTTGCACCGCAGGAAATTAAGATTGATTTTGCTGTTTTGCCGCTGCTTAATTTATATTTGCGGTATTGCTTCACGGCAAAACAACTGGGCTTGCGTTTTCCAAGGCCGTCAAACATATAATCCACCGCATTTTTGAAGTCATCGTCATCCTCTTTGACCTCCATGCTGGAAATCATATCCACCAGCGTGTTCATGTTTCGATCCTCCGCAGGCCCCTCAAAAATGATGTAGGCAATGAGGGCGCAGTACAAAAGCGTTTCCGCCTTCGTCCAAAATGGATCGCCCTCCTTGCCCTCGCCCTTGGTGTTGCAAATCAAGGTGTTGACGAACTTCAAAATGTCGGCCTCGGTCTTGATGTAAGCCAGCGGGTTATAGTGCATACTCTTGGAAAAGTCGATGCTGTTGAACACCTTGATTTTGTAATTGCGGGGCTTATTTTGCAAAAATGAGCCGACTTGATTTAAGACCCCGCCCTTGGGATCGACCACCACGAAAGACGAATGCGCTTGCAGTAGCTGCGGGGTCAGCCAAAAGCGGGTTTTGCCGCTGCCGGACGATCCGATGATACAGCAATTCAGATTGCGGGCATTAGCAGGATTTTTCGGGCGGGTGTTCATGGTGAGATATTCCGTCCCGGTGAGAATGACATTGTTTTCAAACTTCGGATCGACAAAAGGCTTGATGTCCTTGTCATTGCCCCACCGGGCAGAGCCGTATTCCGCATCCCGCCGAAACTTTTGTGCGTTTTTGCTTTTGAAATAGATCAGCAGCCGGAACGCCACGGCTCCCGCAAGGCCGATTAGCCAGTCAGACGCATGAAAGCCCGGTGCAAAGTCAGCAAACGCTGGGGCGATGGTCTGCCCCAGCCCCATGAGCTTATGCGAAAAATCAGCGCCAGCCGCCAGCCGATAGGCCGTCCCCGCTTTGAGAAACGCCCACCCGATGAACAGATACGGGATATTTGGCAAAATATATTTGCGGATTTTATCTGTCCTCATGCGCCGCCTCCTTTGCCCGTTCCCGCTTGTGCGACGGCTGGCGGGTCAGCGCATCGGCGGCCCGCTTGAGCTGCTCCCGAATGGGGATGCGTTGGGATTTTGTCTTGTCCAACACCTTTTTGGAATACTCGGAAAAGCAGGCGGTGATGGCGTCGGCCTGCTGGGATTTGAAAAACAGCAGATATTTGTCCGGCCCGGTTTGGTAAAAGGCATAGTCCACATTCCATTTTCGGGCAACACGGTCAAATTGCTTGGTGTCCCCAGACAATTCAATGCTGTTCTTTTCGCCACTGTGCGCCATGAGCTTTTTTACTGTCTGTTTGCCGTGGGGCGTTTTGGATGCCCGGTATTCCTTTGCAATTTTACGGCCCACCGCACGGATAACATAGGCAAGACTCCGTGCAGTCAGCTTTCCGGCTTTCATGGAAACGGCTATTGTACGCCGAGACACATCTTCATCAATCAGCTATACCACCTCCTTCATCGCCACAAACCTCACTCTGCTACCTTCGGGACAAAGTGTCCCAAAGTGCTATCTGTCCTCCCGGTCATGCCTTGGCCGCAGCTTATCACCCTCCAGAGAGGAACGGTCAATCACTTCCTTGTAGGCCGTCATTTGCTCCCGGATGGACAGCTTGGGAAAGCGGAATACCTTTTGCTCCGGGGGAATGTCCTCGACGCTGTGATACAACTCTACAAAATCTGTGCTTGTTTTTATCACATAGCCGCCAGGGGCATAATGACCGTTATCGTTCAGCCGCACATCCCGTCCGTATGCTTCAAAATCGAAGTACGGTAAGATATTCTCCGGCACCTCCAGTGCGTCCATGTCCTCTACATAAATTCGCCCCAGCGTTTCATCGTCGGAAACGCCGGAGTACAATTCATAGCAGTCAAGATTATGGACGAGATTGATGATGTCGGCAACGCTGGCTGTGTGGTCGCCCTTGTCGATGACGGCCTCGAATGTGTCCAGCTCGTCCCGGTCAAGCTCCGAGAGCAGGCAGGCCAGATGGTTCAGCTCGTCAAGATTGGCGTATTCGTTCAAATGGTCATACAGCCCCAGCACATCGCCGTCAAACGATGTAATAAAGATTTCCTCATACCGCACACCGTCCACGCCGATTCGCTTTAAGAGAGGCTCCACGGCTTCGGCGTTGGTTGGAAACGCCAGCGTTTCGCCCGCAAGCTGCCCCTCGGCATACTTCCCGGCGTTGGTAATATAGGCTTCAAATATGGAACCCATCAGTGGCGGCCCTGTCCCTTGACGGTCAAAATGCCCTCCAAGGTGGTAGCGGTGATCCGCAGGCGCTCGGCGGTGGCAATGTCATTTTTCATGGCTTCGGTGACGGTATGGCCGCACACCACCAGCACATGAGAGCGTCGGAGCAGGTCACGGCTCATATCGATGCCGCTTTTGTGTTCCTCGGGAATGGCGTCATTAAGGAACAGGGGCAGATAAAGCGTGGGGCAGATCGGCGAAAATCCAGCGTCATAGACAGCACGGCAATACTGCGCCGCCTGTTCTTCACTTTCGCCGTACCATGCGGCGGTGATATAGGCGAGGGGTCGTTTCATTGTGAAAACCTCCGTTTTAATATAATGTAGCGTTCAACTTTTTTCCCCCGCCCTTTTTCAAGATTGAAAAAGGGGGCGGCTCTGGAGGATAAATACCCCCGTCGCTCCGCCGGAAATAGCACAGCCGGGGCAGACCGTCAAGGGCAGGCCGCCGAAAACGGCGGTGCGTTGCACCCTTGACGGGTAGCTCCCGGCTGTGCCAAGACATGAGCGGCGACGGGGGATATATCACCCCAGCACCATGTAAACGAGAGGCGGGCGCTTCGGGAGAAAGTGTCTCGAAGCAGGCCAGCTCACTTTTCCAAATCCGCCTTTTTCTCGGGCTTGCCCAGTTCGGGCGCCTGCTTGGATTTCCAATCATCCAAGAGCGCGAGAATCTGATCTTTCATTTCTCTCGGCGTTTTGTCCTTGCCGAAATAATTGTTGAGTTCTGCAGTAGAAATAATCACTTTGTCTACCTCCTTTTTCTGTTTGCTCAAAATGCCGTCAATCGCATCCCCGTTAAGCCGCCCCTCCTTATCCAATTTTCGCATCTCCTGCGCTTGGGAAAGGGACGGAGAGGACTGTTCGCCCTCAATGGACACCGCCACAAGCCGCTGATTTTTCGGTTTCAGATAGGATAGTTCCACGGCGGGCATGAAGCCCAGCTTTTTTGCGTCGGCCATATCTGCCAGCTCCGGCACAAGGGAATTGATCCGGATATACCGCATGACCTTTTTGTAGTTCATGCCGTTATTTTCGCCCACGATCTCCACAGAGCGTTTCCCCACATCGCCCTCGGCCACGCCGTCCAGACGCCCGCCTTGGTGCTTGATAGCCTCCACTTCCAAATCCAGCAGCCGCGCCAATTCGCTGGGGAGAGGATCGCCGCGCTGCTTGTTGCTGATCTTCATTTCCTGCACGGATTCAATGTCCGTCATATTACGGACAATACAGGGCATTTCCTCCAGCCCCGCAAGACCGCTGCCATGATGCCGCCTGTGACCCGCAATGATTTCGTAGCCGTTGCCGTCCTTTTCCGGGCGGACGGTGGCGGGCGTCATGACCCCGCGTTCCTTGATTGTCCCCACAAGCTCCGTCATTTTTTCATCGTCCGTCACCTTGTAGGGATGCTCCCGAAATGTGTGAAACGCATGAAGCTCGGACAATTTCAGATAGACAAGCTGTCCATCCTCAACCGGGCGAGGGGGAATGACAGGCTCCTCCGGGGTGGGGATGTCCTCTTTTGGAGCAGGCGTATTCTTGACCGGGGCGGCCTTTTTACTTCGGGACACTTTGTCTCGAACCTGCGGCTGGGCGTCACCAAGAGCCGCCTTGGCAGCCTTGGCCGGGCGGTTCTTGCGGGGCTTGGCCGCTTTTTCCTCGTCGGGCGTCTCCTTTTCCGCCTTTTCTACGCGGCCCCGTTTCGGCTTTTTCTGCTCGGCCTCAATATCCGCAATCGGCTTTTCCCACTCCTGCCGTGCGTCCTCGGCGGCGGGATCGCCCTTTTCCGTACCACCCACCCCGACAAAGTCCATCTCCTCCACAGGGGGAGGGATAACGGCCTCGCCGGGATCGGGCAGCGCCTCGCCCTCTTTTTCCAGCGTGATGGCTTCTGCGTGCGTCAGATTGGGGGCAGGAATTTCTTCCGGCGCATCCGTGGCAGGAGCCTCGGGTATGACGGTTTCCTGCGTGGCTGTGTTCAATTTTTCGTCTGCCATTTGCAAATCTCCTTTTTCGTGAAATAAAAAAAGGCCACCTATTTAAAGCTGGCCTGCGAGAGAAAACCTCCCCTCAATGAGTATTTATATATAAATATTGCCCATGGTCTAATTTGGACAATATCATCAATATTGTGTTGAGTCCTCACAAAAAATATGTTAATATGTAGTAAAACAATTTGAGAATATATACTGGTGTGGATGTGTTTAGACAAATCTTCATTTAGTTTGGTATATTATCGGAAGGGGGAGAACTAATGGCTGAGTCGAATAAACGCACAGAAATTACTTCAGCTGACAAACAGCAACTTGGCTTTGAATATCAATACCTTTATTTCATCGTAAGACTGTTACAGTTGCTTCCCGGAGAAGAAGTTGGATATGAAGCTTTAGACGATGTTCATGTTGTTACTGCGACAAAAAAAGAAACTTTATATATTCAGGTAAAACACACAATAGGAAAAGCAGCAAATGAGGAACAGGTTAATCTGGCGAGATTATCTGAGGATTTATGGAAAACCTTATCCAATTGGAGCAAATTAATATCTGATCCAGCGGAAGCAAGAAGCAAACAAAGTGCTCAAAAACTTTTCATTTCGCAATCGCGCTTTGTTTTAGTAATAAACCGTAAAATTGACAGCAATGAAGTTCTTAGTAAAATACAGCAGTTAAAAGATGGCTTAATTACTGACGCTGATATACATACATACTTTGAAAATCTGAGTCAAAATACCAAAGATGAAAGCACGAAATCATTAATTTATGATGTTGCTCATTTGTCGGTATCGGTTTTGTCATTGTTTTTGAAAAAGACAGAATTTTGCAATTCAGAGGATTCTTTGTTTGATGAAATACGAGATGGGATTCGTAGCAAAATGACTGACGATGCGTATGTTAACGATGTCCTTAGCACGCTATATTTGCAGCTCAAAGAGGATTTCTTTAGCAAGGTGCAAAATGGCAAGCACCAAATCATTACATTTTCTGAATGGACGACGCATTATCGTGCTGCGTTTAATACGTATCGCACTACACTATTGCCGTTTAGACAATATAGTCCGCTACTCCCTGAACATCTGGAACAGCAGACCTTTGTTCGGGAGTTAATAGAGATTGGAGCGATAGACCTCGCTGATAATGGTCTAGCAGAAATTTCCCAGTTAACAGAGTGCTATTTATCGGTGGAACTACAATTGAAGGATTGGTATCAAGAGGGACGAATCACTTTGCCAATCCTAAATAGCTTTCACAAAGATGCAGCGTTAACATGGAAACGCATACATCAGTCTTGTCACAGGGCAACAAAGAACAATCATCGCTTAGATTATGAGAATGCCTTAGATTGTTTTTATGAAGTCATGAAAGAGAAGTTAAAACTTATCTCTACGGAAATAGGGGCCTCCCTATCTAATGGAGAATTCATAAAGCTTGCCAACGAAGCACAGATCGGATGGAAATATATATGGGCCAGTGGGAGTATACGACATGGAAATTGATACTTTTCACGACAATGAAATACTTTCTGGCATATCTATTTTAGCCGTACTAAGATATGTTAATTGCATGGAATTATCAAAGTGTATGCTTGTTGAGCCGCTACTAAGTTATTCAAGAGTAGTAAGCGCATTAAAGCGATCCAACTCAAGCGTCAAAAGCATAGAGGATTTAATACTAAAAGAGAGCATTGTTTTCGCGAACTTTAGCGAACGGTTCCATGAAAGAGCATTGCTATCTATGAATTCAATACTTTTATTTGAAAAGTTAGGCCTCCTTAAACTTTCAAATGACGGAGTAAGGTTTTCCGGTGGTAACTTTGATTTTTTTAATCCATCATTAGGTGAAAAAGCAAAAACAAGGATAGCTGCTTCACAGAAACTTGCAGAGATTTTGGTGAAGGGAGACGCAAGTGATTTCTATTTGAGCTTGCGTATAGAGATATGAACTTCTATATTGATAAACTTCTTTTATGGCTTAAAGACGGCAGTTTGCGAACTTTAAAGTTCTCGAATGACAAAGTCAATGTAATAACGGGAAATAGCAAAACCGGAAAAACTGCAGTATTGGAAATCGTTGATTATTGTTTATGTGGCAGTAAGGATACTGTCGTAATTTCGTATGAACATATTGGTGAGAACGTAGCTTGGTACGGCATTCGTTTCGTAATTAACAATAAAACTTATACCGTAGCACGCGGTGAAATAACAGAAAAGGGTAAGTTCTCAGATGATTACTATTTCTCTCAAACGGGAGAAATCCCTGATGAGCCATGCACAAAAATGGACGAGTCTGGAATTAAAGCAATTCTTGAGCCGGAGTTTTCAATAAATGATGAGATTACGTTAGCTTACGGTGGGAAAAGCATCAGAAAAAACACTCGCCTTTCATTTCGCTATTTTTTAATTTTCAATACACTTTCAAAAGACATTATTGATAATGGAAAAAGCTTTTTTGATAAAATGCACATAGACCGTTATCGAGATGTTTGGCCTCAAATCTTTGACCTTTCCCTCGGAGTAATAAGCTGCGAGACTATAAAACTGCAAAAGAAGATAAATGATCTTGAACAAGAAATTAGTACACTAGAATTAGAAAAAAAGAAGTATTCTAGGAAAATTGAGCTACACAATAACGATATTCAAATGCTAGTGAAGAAGGCTAAAGAAAAGGGACTGGTAGATGAAAAGTTAGGCGCCGATGAGGCGTTTAAAGCATTAGAGGTAATGGTTAAGAATGGTATTACAAATTATTCTACCAACTTCTCTGTGCAGCAAGAATATGAAAAGTTGCAATTGGAACGTGAAGGTGTTGCATTACAACTTACAAAATTAAAGCGTTTTGAAAAGAGTTATAATAATTATAGAGAAAGCCTTCGGGACGAAGCTGACGCATTACGGCCAATATCATACATCCAGCAAGAGTTTGGCGATAAAACACAAGGAGAGTACCGCCAATTTATTAACAACTTGGCAAATGAACTTACAAGGGTAAAAGCCGCAATTAAGGAAAAACGTCCGTTTGAATATGATGTTGAGCGTAGCATTCAAGCACTGAATAAACAATTGAAAATGTTAGACGGGAATCTTTCCAGAACCGCTCATGTAGAATATAGTCCAATTTCAACGGCAGAAAAGTTAATTTCTCTTGGTGAAATAAGGGCCGAGTATAACCGACTTGATCCTAATGTGGAAGGCACAGACACCATTGATGCCCAAATAAAAGAAAAGAGCAGCAGTCTTGCAGCTCTTGAAGGCCAATATAGTGAAATTGAAGAAGCCAGAGGGCTCGTAATTAATACTCTAAATGAATTTATTCAAATTTACATAGGTATATCAGAAAACGCACTAGACGAATATGGAAAATACCATGCATGGTTTGACTATAAAAAGGCTATGCTTACCCTAAAAAAGAATATGTCAGCAACCGTTGCAAATATTTCTAGTAGTTCCGACCATTTGTTTATGCATCTATGTCTTTTTGCAGGACTTCATCACATGATGCTCTCAGAGAATACATCATATGTTCCAAGTTATTTAATAATTGATCAGCCAAGTAGACCCTATTTTAATACGTCGGATTATAATTATGAAGAAAGTGAAAAAGCTATTAGTATAAAGGACGATTGGAGCAAAGTAAAGGATATATTTAAACTATGGGATAACTTTTTTTCCATAACTACTTCAAAAGGATGGCACTTTCAAGTGATTATGCTCGAACATGTTTCAAAAAATGCATGGAGCAATTGCAACCACATAAATCTTGTTGAGACATTTGATGGGATAAATAATGCACTCATACCATTAAATTATAAAAACCCAGAGCCAGAAGAAAAGTAAAATTGACAGTCACTTTTCTCGCGTATTCCGACGCATTTGCAAAAGCACCAAAGCGACGGGCTTGGGTGCCAGCGCATATCCTTTTTTGTATATTATGTTTTCTGTATTTAATATTTTAGGATAAAAGCCTCTTGTTGATCACCTGTAAACCATTGATATAACTGAGTTTTTCCAAGTCCTATAATTACACTCCGACCAAATCCTTCATGTGAAAACATGAAGGATTTTTTCTTTTTAGCAACAGACCGGTTCGCAAAAGTTTTTCGGTGGCGGCCCTCTGATTAAACACATGACAAACACCTCAAGAAAACGTATGTTGAGAGTCTATCATTTAGAAGTATGCCTTTGCATAAAATAAAAGCATTTCAGACACACAACATAGAATTTCATTTTTGTGGCAGATAATTCGCCAAATTATGCAAGTTTTGTTTGGTATCATGAAATCTGTCAGAGAAATCTGTGGATTGAAAGTATGTTGTGCGGCTGAATTGCAGTAGCTTGGAACCGTTGGAGCTTTTGCTGCCAACGGTTTCAAGTCCTATAATTGCACTCCGACCGCCAAGATTTTTTAGAGCCGCAACACTTTGAGGGATCTTTTTCTATACGTACAATATACACAAAATGTCGAAAATACATTGCGTTTACAGCCAATACGCACTAGTTATATGGCACATATGTAGTACGCTTTTGCGTCATTATCTGAAAAGCCAGCAGCCGTAAGGTCTCTGGCTCTTATTTTCACGCTCAATTCTCTTTGAGTGTCTGAAGTATATATGGGCGGCTAAGGATTCAGCGTTGTAAAGCGAGTATTTTTTCTTGTTTGATCAACACTACCAACGAGGTGAATTACGCCGTGAAAAAAGAGCAGAAGCAGAGAATAATCTTTAAATCCATTCAAAAAAATTTTGAACAGGTACGCCATGGGGCAATGCATGCCGGCGCTCGCAGTCTGCTGCACCATGACACCGTGATTCGCAACCAGCTTCGCAAGCTGCAAACGCTTTCGCCACAAATCTCTCCAGATTGGAAATCTCTCTTTGACAGCTACGTTTCCCTGCTGGACGAGATCTCCCTCAGAATATTGGAGCGATATAACCAAAAGCACAGAACGGACTATTCTTTTGCATTGGTAATTGACGGCCGCCGGGAGAGCTATCTCAAGTCCGGAATTGTGTCCGTATTGCTGACCATCCACATTCCCCAAATGGTTTCAGCGGAGTTCGCCCGCCTACTACCCGATGACCCCTGCCGGGAATTTCCCAAGGCCCGCCGAATGCACCGACAGTTTTTCCTTCATCTGGGTGATACCAACACCGGCAAGACCTATCAGGCGCTTCAGCGGCTTAAGACAAGTGGGAACGGTATTTATTTAGCACCGCTGCGAATTCTGGCACTGGAAAACTATGAGCGATTAAACCGGGAAGGGGTGCCTTGTGATCTGCTTACCGGAGAAGAGGATATTCAGATACCCGGCGCACAACACTTGTGCTGCACGGTAGAAAAGGCTGATTTACGCGCGCACTACGACGTGGCTGTGATTGATGAAGCGCAGCTGGTGGCAGATTCTCAGCGCGGTGATGCCTGGACCCGCGCCATTCTGGGCCTGTGCTGTCCGGAAATCCACCTTTGTGGCGCAGCGCTGGTAAAAGACCAGCTGTCCGCCATGATTGACAGCTGCGGCGACTCCTTTATACTAAACGAATACTGCCGCCTTGTTCCGCTGAGGATGCTCTCCGCGCCGGTAAGATTATCCGCACCTGAAGCGGGCGATGCTTTCGTGGCCTTTTCCAAACGTCGGGTGATTGCGTTGGCTCGCGATTTTCGGCAGCGGGGCGTGTCGGCCAGTGTAATATATGGCGATCTGCCTCCAGAAGTGCGACGGGTGCAATATGACAAATTTATCAGTGGAGAAAACCCTGTGCTAGTGGCCACGGACGCCATTGGTATGGGCGTAAATTTACCAATACGCCGCATTATTTTTACTGCCGTGGAGAAATTTGACGGTGAGACTCTGCGCACACTGACCACGCAGGAAGTCAAACAAATTGCGGGTCGCGCCGGTCGAATCGGCATTTTTGATGTGGGCTATGTTGGTGCGCTGGATCGGGACGCACTGGAACTGATTGAGGATCGTCTGCACGACGAGGACCCACCTGTGCAGCAGGCGGTTGTTGGACCCAGTGAGGCCATTTTGCAAATAGATCTGCTTCCCTTACAGCAGAAGGTGGCGCTTTGGAGTACGCAGCCCGAGGTTATGGATCGCTATCGAAAAAAGGACATGCGCAACCAGTTGATAATTTTGGATTTGCTCAAAAGTTATCACCTCGGCGAATCGGTGGAATGGAAATTGATGCTCCTCCCCTTTGATGTTGAAAATGAAATCTTGCTGGCCCAGTTTGAAAGCTATGTGAACGAATACTTTGTGGCGCATCAGCCAGAACTGTCCCGCCCCTTGCCGCCCGGCCCCAGCCGGGGGGATTACGAGATTTACTATCAGCAGATCAGCCTGTATTACTCCTTTAGCAAAAATTTTGATACGCCGATGGACGAGCAGTGGGTGGCCCAAACCCGGGCTCAGGTCAGCAAGCGCATCCAAACGCTGATGGAACGGGACTAGGGTCTTCTCTCCCCCATTAAAGCACGTGTTTTCAATTGCTGAGAGAATTTTTATTTACAATGCAGCATGATTACAATTCAGTTAATGCTGCCCCTACCTGAAAAAGGCATGGACCTGACTTAATTCCCGATTATCATGCGCACCGAACCGAGCCAGAAGGCCTTGACGGAAGCTTTGAAAGGGTTATGGGTTCAATCTGCTTCTCAATCAAAAACAGGGACACGGAGCCGAATTGCTCCGTGTCCCTGTTTCAATTCTATTTTTCGCTGGATAGGCTCCACCCGGCAAAACACTTTACTGCCCCGCTTCTTCATTCTCCAGCTCTCCCAGAAAACCGATCAGCTTCGCCTCGTCCACGGGATCGTCGGCAAACAGCTCCAAATTGTCGCCGTTTTCCTCCAGCAGGCGCCCGATGGCAATATACTGGGACAAAGATGATTTCAGATTGAACACATCCCCCTCAGGAGATTTGAGATATACGTCGCGTTTGCAGGTGTCCAACACGCTGATAAATTTTTTAACGTCCTTGATGTTTGTCAATTTCATAATGGTCAGCCTTCTTTCTATGACTTTTTGTGTGCTCTGACTGTAGCACGGTTTGCATCCCCGCGCAAGTGCCCAAACGCCAAAATTTCAGGCCCGAGCTATACGGTCTTCCGTTTGACCCAATCCGGTTCAGCCCTCTTCCGCGATTTTCCGGCCCATCAATGTTCCCATGACGGAGGCCATCATCAGCCCCCGGGTCCAGCCGGAGGAATCGCCCAAGCAGTGGAGTCCCTTCAGGCTGGTGTTGAAGTCGGTATCCATCTTCACCCGGTTGGAATAGAATTTCAGTTCGGGGGAATACAGCAGCGTCTCCGTGGAGGCAAAGCCGGGAACCACATGGTCCATGGCCTGAATGAAGCCGATGATGTTTACCATGGAGCGGTAAGGCATGGCGGCGGTGATGTCACCCGCCACGGCGTCCGGCAGAGTGGGATGGATGTTAGACTGCGCCAGTTCCTTCTGCCATGTCCGCTTGCCGTCCAGAATGTCGCCAAAGCGCTGAACCATGATGTGTCCGTCGCCCAGCATGTTGGTCAACTCGCCCACCTTCTGGGCATAGGCAATAGGCTGGTTGAAGGGAACGCTGAAATTGTGGGAGCACAAAATAGCCAGATTCGTGTTGTCGGTCTTCAAATCCTTGTAGCTGTGGCCGTTGACCACCGCCAGATTGTTGTCGTAATTCTCCTGAGAGACAAAGCCGCCGGGGTTCTGGCAGAAAGTCCGAACCTTGTTTTTGAATGGCCGGGGATAGCCCACCAGCTTGGACTCATACAGCACCCGGTTGACCATCTCCATGACCTCGTTGCGCACCTCTACCCGCACGCCAATGTCCACCGTTCCGGGGGCATGGGCAATGTTGTGCTCCGCGCAGAGCTTTTCCAGCCAATCCGCGCCGCGGCGGCCTGTGGCTACCACAGTGTGCTTGGCATAGACCTCCCGGTCGTTCTTCCCGTCGGAGATGGAGACGCCCTTGCACACATCGTCCTCCAAAATGATGTTGGAACACTCATAGCCGAACAAAATCTCTACGCCATGCTCCTGCAAATATTTTTCGATGGCGAGGTACAAACTCTGGGCCTTTTCCGTGCCCAGATGGCGAATGGGGCAATCCACCAGCTTCAAGCCCGCCTGAATGGCATGCTTGCGGATTTCCTTGCGCTCGATGTCATTGCCCAGTCCCTCGATGTGGTCATCCGCACCGAAATCCAGATAGATGCGGTCGGCATAGTTGATCGTCTCCTGCGCCAGATTCTCCCCGATCAGGGTCGGCAGGTCGCCGCCCACCTCGTAGGAAAGGGACAGCTTTCCATCCGAAAATGCTCCTGCGCCGGAAAAACCGGTGGTAATGTGGCAATAGGGCTTGCAGTTCATGCAGTACCCGGTCTTATCCTTGGGACAGTGGCGCTTTTCCACGCTCTGGCCCTTTTCCACCATCACGATCTTCTGCTTACTGCCCTTTTTCAGCATCTCCAGAGCAGTAAAAATGCCGGCGGGTCCCGCGCCAATAATCACAACGTCTGCGTTCATCATCTTTCTCCTTATCTGTTGAGGTCATTCCTTATCCGGCGACAGCTCTACGGCGTGCCGCACCAATGACAGCGGCGGCACCGGACGGGGTAGTTTCATCTGAAATACGGTCTGGGGCGTTTTGATCTCCCGAACCGCTTCGCCGTCCGCTCCCCGCATCTCCGGTATGGTCATGGAGAAGGGGCGGCAGTCCGGTCCGACGACTTCCACTTCCTCCCCGGTAACCATTTTGTTCCGTAATGAGAGCGTGGCGTTTCCGTTTTCATCGCAGTCTAAGACAAGTGCTTCCACTTGCCATTCTCTGATGTAACGTGAATTCTTAATATACTGCCCCGGCTGGCCATAGAAAAAGCCGGTGGAATAGCGGCGATGGCTGACATGCTCCACCTCATCCCGCCACACGGGGTCGATGGGCTTTCCGGCCAGTACGTCGTCCAGACAGTGGCGGTATGCACCGGTGACAATCGCCGCGTAATACGCGGACTTTGCGCGCCCCTCAATCTTCAGACTGCTGACTCCGGCATCGCACAGGTCGTCCAGATGGTCGATCATGCACATGTCCCGGGAGTTCATGATATACGTACCCTTTTCATCCTCGTACACCGGAAAATACTCGCCGGGACGCTTTTCCTCCATCAGCGCGTACTGGTACCGGCAGGGCTGGGCACACGCGCCCCGGTTGGAATCCCGACCGGTCATATAGCTGCTGAGCAGGCATCGGCCCGAATAGCTGACGCACATGGCCCCGTGGACAAAGCACTCAATCTCCAGAGACGGCGGCGTCTTCGCCCGAATCTCCCGTATCTCGTCCAAACTCACTTCCCGCGCCAGAATGACGCGCTGCGCGCCCAGATCGTGCCACGCCCGGGCGCATTCGTAGTTGGCGATGCTGGCCTGCGTGGAAATGTGACGCTGGCAGTTAGGCGCGTATTTGCCCGCCAGTGTGAAGACCCCCATATCCGCCACGATCAGCGCGTCTACCCCGGCGCTCTGGAGTTTTTCCAGATGCGCCGGAAGGCGGGCCGCCTCGTCGTTGCGGGGCATGGTATTCACCGTGCAGTGGACTTTAACGCCGCGGCTGTGGGCGTACGCCACCGCCGTGGGCAGTTCCTCATCCTTAAAGTTTCCGGCAAAGGAGCGCATTCCAAAACTAGTCCCCGCCAGATAAACTGCGTCCGCGCCATAAGCTACCGCCATTTTCAGCCGCTCGATGTCCCCTGCCGGACACAGTAGTTCCGGTCGTTTAGCTTCCCACATACTGATCACTGTTGATAAAGCTGTTGT
Organism: Oscillibacter ruminantium GH1; assembly: GCF_000307265.1. Taxonomy (GTDB): domain Bacteria; phylum Bacillota; class Clostridia; order Oscillospirales; family Oscillospiraceae; genus Oscillibacter; species Oscillibacter ruminantium. The sequence goes on along the minus strand of NZ_DF158898.1, from coordinate 202,236 downwards.
GCTCCTGAAGGGTGGCGGAGAAGTGGTGGGTTCCGTCCTTCCCCAGCGCGTAGAAATAGTATCCGGTGGACTCCGGCTCCAGCGCCGCTTTCAAAGAGGCAAGGCCCGGGTTGGCGATGGGCGTGGGCGACAAACCAGCGTACTTATAGAGGTTGTACTTGGAATCCACCTTTTTGTCGTCGTTGGTAATGGCGCCCTCGTGGCCCGGCAGTGCATACAGCAGCGATGCGTCCACCTGAAGCATTCCATAGGTGCCGTGGCTTCCGGTATCCGCCAGACGGTTGTAAATAACAGAGGCAATGGTCTTCTGGTCGTTGCCCGCCGTCTCCTTTTCGATCAGAGACGCCACGGTGACGATTTCCTTCAGACTATGGCCCGAGGCCTCCACTTCGCTCATGAGATCCTCGTCCATCTTTGTGGTAAAGTTGGCGATCAGCCGGCGCAGAGCGCTTTCGGGTTTTTCGTTTACATAGAAATCATAGGTGTCCGGGAAGAGATAGCCCTCCAGACGGGAGATATCCTGCGAGGTGTTGTCAATGAAGTCATAGTTAAACGTGGCGGTCTGGGCAGCTTCGGTCAGACTCTCCTCCGTATTAACGCCGTTTTTCGCCAAGAGCGCGATAATCTGCTGAACAGTATATCCCTCCGGGATTGTGATGCGGACAGTGTCTGTGTTCATGCCGCCGGAGGAGTTGTGCATGGCGTTGATCAGCGCCATGTAGTCCATCTCGGTGCTGAGCTTATAGCTGCCAATACCGATCTTGTCGTTGGCGTTGGCAAGACCCCCAAAAAATTTGAAGAACCACTTATACTGAATCAGCCCAGCGTCGTGGAGCTTGTTGGCAACGCTTTTCAGATCGTCGTCCGCAGTGACCTGAACGGTGGCTGTGATGTCTTCCTTGCTGAACGCGCAGAAGTCGTTCACGAGCAGCCAGCCCACGCCCGCCAACAGCACGGAGGTCAGCCCCACAAACAGCGCGTACTTCCACCCGCTGAGAAAGCGCTTGTGACGGCGGCGGCGGTGAGGTCTTTCCGGTTCTCTGCTTCCGCGCCGGGACATTTCCTCGCCGCGGCGCACCCGGTTCGTATCCCAGCTGGCGGTTTCCTGATTGTTGAATTCAGACATACTCTGTCATACCTCCTGTGATCTCGCGGTGTGTAAAAAATTTTGATGGCCAAGTTTCCCTTTGGCACCTCGCCGCATAGACTGTTGCAAAGACTTGAAGTGAGGTGACAAATACATGTGCTTTAACTCGGGGAATAACAATTGCTCCTGTCTGTGGCTCATCATCATTGTCGTTCTGATTCTGTGCTGCTGCGGCGGAAACGGCTTCTGCGGGAGCAACAGCGGCTGCGGAAACAACGGCGGTTGCGGCTGCAACGGCGGCTGTGGCTGCAATGACGGCTGCTGCTAATCCAACTTCATGGGCAGGCGGGACGCGATGCGTCCCGTTTTGCCGGATGAAAAACCGGACAGGCTTTACAGGTATTTTTTCACCTTCTGCCAGACCTCCGTGTGAATGTCCTCCACAGAGCGGACTTTGCCGTCCCGTGCGCAGTGAATCATGGTCCAGCCCAGATCCCGTGCGATCTGCCGGGCATTCATCCGGCAGTTGCGCAGATAAGCGTCGTCCTGCTCATGAATGTCCGCCTTCACGCCGGTATTATGCTCTCTTTGACGGAGCATCTGCTCGGAAAGTTCCGTCGGCAGGTCCAGATACAGCACCAGATCCGGCTTTGGAAGGCCCAGACGGTGATACTCCAAATCAAACAGCCAGTCCAGAAATTCCCTTCGCTCGGCGGGCTGCAGCTTGCTGGCCTGATGCACCGCGTTGGACGTGGTATAACGGTTTGCTAAAATCAGCGTTCCGGCCTCATAGGCCGCCCCCCAGTCCTGCTTATAGGAGGCGTACCGATCCACAGCATACAGTGTGGAAGCGGCGTAGGCACTGACATCGCCGGGTTTTTTTCCCAGTTCTCCGTCCAGATACAGCTTGGCCGGTTCTGCAAAGGGGTTGCCATACCGGGGAAAGTCAATCTCCTGAAAGGAAACACCCCGCTCTTTCATCGTTGCTCCCAGCAATCCGGCCTGTGTGGCCTTGCCGGAACCGTCGGTCCCCTCGAACACGATTAATTTTCCGCTCATTTCCGCCGTCCCTTCTCCTGCTTGACATGTACCAGAAACAGCGGCAGCTTCATCATCCGCCCAATGCGGCTGGGCTCTTTGCACAGGCGGTAAAACCACTCCAGTCCGTGGCGGGACCAGAATTCCGGCGCCCGCTCCACCCGGCCTGCAAACACGTCCAAACTTCCGCCCAGACCGCAGAGCAGATGGGCTCCGGTGGCTTCGCCGTTTTTCGCCATCCACAGCTCCTGCTTCGGTGCGCCAAGGCACACGAATACACAGTCCGCCCCGCTTTGGCGGATGGCTTCCACCACGGGGGCGTCTTCCTGAAAGTATCCGTCATGCGCGCCGGCGATCTTCAGTCCGGGATACTTCGCGCGCAGCCGCTCTCCCGCTTCCTCTGCCACGCCGGGCTTTGCCCCCAGCAGATAGAGGGATTTTCCCTCCTCTGCCATTTTCTCCACTAAATGCCCGGCAAATTCAATTCCCGGCGTTTTTTCTTTCAAGGGAGTCCCCAGCATCGCCGCGCCTTTAATCACGCCGATTCCGTCCGGCAGCACCAAATCCGCACCATTGACGGCGGCTCTCGCCTCCTCCGACTCCCGACAGACCTCCACGATCTCCGGATTGGGGGTCGCCACATAGTGGGCGCCCGCCGTATTCAAAAGACGTTGTCCCTCCGCCACAGCTTCCGCCATAGTCAGATTGTCAAAGCCAACGCCCAGCACATTGATCCGCATGGAAACACCTCGTATCTTTCGCATACTCATACAGTTTTGCATTATAGCATATCGCTCTTATTTTGTCCATTCAAAAATCCAGCGCGGCTTCCCGCTTGGTTCACCCGTCCGCGAAGAGAAACAGGGGGCGTATGCCCCCTGTCGGTCTGCTCATTCAGCCTTTTCAAGTCGCAGGTGTCCGCGCCGGGAAATGCGCTCAGGTTTCCGGCGGAAGTGGTTCTTCTTCCGCTTCTTCCACCTCGACCACAGCCACTTGCTTCTCCTTCACGGGGATCTGCGCCAGAACCACTGCGGTCAGCATCAAAAAGCAGCCAAAATACTCCCTGCCGCTCATCCGGTCCCCAAGCACCACCGCCCCCGCCACAGTGGCGAACACAGACTCCAAACTCAAAAGGAGCGACACCACGGTGGGGTTGGAGTCTCTTTGGGCCAGAATTTGCAGTGTGTACGCAACGCCGCTGGAGAAAATGCCCACAAATAGCAGCGGCCCGACGCACAGGCGCAGTGCCTCCCACGTCGGCTGTTCCGTGGCCAGCATACCAACAGCGGAGAGGACCGCCGCCACAAAAAACTGAGCGCAGGACAGTTCCATGCCATCCACCTTCTGCGTGAAATGGTCAATAATTAAAATGTGGGCGGAAAAGCAGAGGGAGCACAGAAAGATATAAAAATCTCCGGCCGCGATGGAGGAACCCTGCTGGATGCACAGGCAATACAATCCCCCGACCGCCAGCGCCACGCTGCCCCAGACCATTTTCCCCACCTTCTTTTTCAGGAAAATGCCAAGAATGGGGACAATCACGATGTACAGTGCGGTGATAAATCCCGCTTTACCGGAGGTGGTCGTCTCAATGCCCTTTTGCTGAAGATTGGCCCCCAACGTCAGGGCCGCGCCGCAGCAAAGGCCGCCGATGACCAGATCCCGGCGGTAATGGGGCCGGGGCTTTGCCTGCGCCTCAAAGTCTTTTTTCCTCCTGAAGCGGAACACCGCGCACAAAGCCAGCAAAAAGATGAACGCAATGGCTGACCGGGCGGCGTTGAAGGTAAACGGCTCCACATAGTCCGCGCCCACGCTCTGGGCCACGAAAGACGTACCCCAAATGAACGCCGCCAGCACCGGCAGGATGTTCTGGCGGACAAAACTGGTTTTCTGCATGACTCTTGCTCCCACTCTCTAAAAATGATAGAATGCTTTTACACCGTCGGCGCGGCAGATTAATTAGCTGCCAAAAGTGCCGTGAAATTCTATTATTTTAACACTGAGGTGAGAAAATGGCAAGGCTTCCCCGCGAATATTATCTGGGCGACACGGTCAAAATCGCCCAAGATCTGCTTGGCAAACTGCTGGTGCGGGTCTTAGACGGCGAGACGCTGGTCTGCCGCATCACAGAAACGGAAGGCTACGTAGGCCGCTGCGACAAGGCCTGCCATGCCTACGGTTATCATCGCACCGCCCGGAACGCCGTGATGTTCGGCCCGCCGGGCCACGCCTACCTCTACTTGATCTATGGTATGCACCACTGCCTGAATCTCGTGACGGAGCCGGACGGCGAGCCTTCCGCCGTTTTGATTCGGGGACTGGAGGCAATATCAGGGACGGATACCATTCGCCGCCTGCGGTTTGGGCCATCGTGCGGGGACAAGCTCACTGCCTATCAGCGAAAAAACTTTTTAAACGGGCCGGGCAAGCTCTGTAAAGCATTATCACTTACCACCGCAGATAATGGCCTGGACCTGACGGGAGACACGCTGTTTCTCTGCGAAAGTCCTGAAGACGTGGGTCTTCCCCGCCTTCTCGCAAAACGGGAACACATGTGCGCGGGGCCGCGCGTGGGCGTGGATTACGCAGAGGAAGCGAAGGATTTCCCTTGGCGGTTTTGGCTGGAAACGGAGGAATGACAATGTTTTTATTTGATATGGACGGCACACTGACCGATTCCAACCGCATCTGGAAGGATGTGGATCGGGAATTTCTGGCCAGGCGGGGCCTTCCCTATACCCATGCCTACTATGAGGGCGTGGCCCACACCATCATGCCCAAGGCGGCGGTGTTTACCAAGGAGTTCTGCCACCTCAGCGAGTCTCCGGAGGAGATCGTGGCAGAGTGGATGGCCTTGGCGGGAAATCTCTATGAGCATGTGCCCATCAAGCCCGGCGTGCGGGCATATCTGCGCCAGTGCAAGGCGGAAGGGCGGCGGATGGCGGTGGTCACCAGCAGCGTACCCGCCCACTGCCGCACCGCGCTGAGCCATCTTGATCTGGAAAAGTATTTTGAGCGTATCGTGTTTGCCCACGATCTGGGCCTTGAAAAGCAAAATCCCGACATCTGGCTGCACGCCGCCAAGGAGTGCGGCGTCCGGCCGGAGGACTGCACCATTTTTGACGACAGCATTGCCGCCTGCAAGGGCGCACGCGCCGCAAAAATGCGGGCAGTGGGTGTATACGACAATTTTTTTGCCGCCGATGAGCCGGAGATGCGCGGCTTTTGCGACGTGTACATCAAGAGCTTTGAGGACCTGCTCTACCCCCTGAAAAAGTGATCCAACGGTTGACCCGGCTGGGCTTTTGTCCTAAAATGGTCTTTGAGATTATAGAAAACTGGTGAACATATGACAGACTTTGAAACACGCTATGCCGCCGCCCGGAAGGCCGTGATCTCCCGGGACTTTCAGCGGCTCAACCCCATGCAGCGGCAAGCCGCCATGACCACAGAGGGTCCTCTCCTGCTGCTGGCGGGAGCAGGCAGCGGCAAGACCACCGTCCTCATCCAGCGGGTCTACAACCTTTTAACATACGGCCGGGGCAGCGACTCCGACGAGGTGGTGAACGCCACGGAGGATGATCTGGCTTTCCTTGAACACCTGCCGGAGAATCCAGAGCCGGAGGACCGGCGGCGGGCCGTCCGCCTGTGCGCATTGGACGTGCCCCGTCCTTGGGAGATCATCGCCATCACCTTCACCAACAAGGCGGCGGGAGAACTGAAAGACCGCTTGGCGGCCAGTTTGGGGCCGGTGGCGAACGACATCTGGGCCTCCACCTTCCACTCCGCCTGCGTGCGCATCCTGCGGCGGGACATTGAGCGGATCGGCTTTCAAAAGGACTTTACCATCTACGACACCGATGACTCCAAACGAGTGCTGAAGGACATCGTCAAGGAACTGAACTACGACGAGAAGGCCTTTCCGCCCAAGGAGCTGCTGGGGATTATCAGCAAGTCCCGGGATCGCTATGAGACGCCGCAGGACTTTGCCAAGCAGTATCAGGACGCGGGAGACTGGAAAATGTCCCGCATCGCCAAAATCTACGCGCGGTATGCGGAAAAACTCCGAGCCGCCAACGCGCTGGACTTTGACGACATTATTTTCCACACCGTGGAACTGCTGCAAAAGGACGCCGAGGTGCGGGAATATTATCAGAAAAAATTCCGTTATGTGCTGGTGGACGAATATCAGGACACAAACCATTTGCAGTATCTGCTCACCTCTTTGCTTGCAGGCGGGCGGAAAAATCTCTGCGTGGTGGGCGACGACGACCAATCCATCTACCGTTTCCGTGGCGCGAATATTGAGAACATCCTGAACTTTGAAAAGCAGTACAAAAACGCTCGCACTATCCGGCTGGAGCAAAATTACCGCTCTACCCAGAACATTCTGGACGCGGCCAACGCCGTCATTCAAAACAATCAGGGCCGCAAGGGCAAGACCCTTTGGACCGACAACGGCAGCGGCGACAAGGTGACGATCCGCACGAATTACAGTGAAGCGGACGAGGCCAACTTCGTAGTGGGCGACATCATGATGCAGGTGAACCGGGGACGAAAGTTTTCGGACTGCGCGGTGCTCTACCGCATGAACGCCCAATCCAACGCGCTGGAATATGCCCTGCGGCGCAACGGAATGCCCTACAAGGTGGTAGGCGGCACCAAGTTCTATGACCGGGCGGAAGTCAAGGACATGCTGGCCTATCTCTGCGTGCTGAACAACCCGCTGGACGATTTGCGCCTGCGGCGCATCATCAACGTTCCGATTCGAGGCATTGGCAACACCAGCATGGAAAAAGTGAGCGCTGTCGCATCCCAGCAAGGAATTTCACTTTACGAGGTCATGCGCAATGCGGACCTGTTCCCAGAACTGAAATCCCCGGCAGCAAAGCTGTTGAAATTCGCAGATTTGGTGGATGGACTGCGAAAATTAGGCGGTACGCTGGCCCTGCCGGAGTTTTACGACGCGGTGTGCGACCAGACGGGTTATGTCCGGGCGCTGGAGGAGAAAAACGACATGGAGAGCCGGGGCCGGCTGGAAAACGTACAGGAATTGAAGTCCAGTATCGCGGGCTTCTTGGCAAGCGGCCCTGAGGACGCAACCCTGTCCGGCTTTTTGAATGAGATTGCGCTGTACACCGATCTGGACTCCATGGACGGCAGCGACGACTGCGTGACGCTCATGACCATCCACTCCGCCAAGGGGCTGGAGTTTCCCAGCGTCTATGTGGTGGGTATGGAAGATGGAATTTTCCCCGGCATGAATTCCATGTTCGACATGGACGAGTTAGAGGAGGAACGGCGGCTGTGTTACGTGGCCATGACCCGGGCCAAGGAACATCTGACACTGACCAACGCTCGCCAGCGTATGCTTTACGGCCGCACCAGCGCCAACCGGCCCTCCCGGTTTTTGGACGAGCTGCCAGAGGAAAATTACGAATGGGCAGGCCGTCCGGAGGTTCGATCCGTCAGCGCGGAGGACAACTGGGACAGTTTTGGAGACACATCCGACAGCTTTGGCGGAAACAGCTTTTCCAGCCGGTTCGGCGACTCTGCTGGGAGCTCCTCTGGCGGAGGAATGCGCGTGAACCGCAGCGGCTTAGGGGTCGGCGGCTATGGAGGGAATCCCTCCGGTGGAGAAGTGCGCGTAAACCGCAGCGGCGGAAATTTCCGTCCCTATCCCGGCGGCGCGGCCTCGCGGCCTGCGGCGAAGCCATCGGCGGCAAGCCCAACGGCCCAGCCGCTGATGGAGGTGGCACAGGGTGATGGGGTGGAGCACACCGCCTTCGGCAAGGGCACGGTACTGTCCGTGAAGCCCATGGGCGGCGACGCACTGATTGAAGTGGCTTTTGAGACAAAGGGGACTAAAAAGCTGATGTTGAAGTCCGCTGGGGCACATATGAAAAAAGTATGATACAGTTTGGAATGCTGATTTCTGATAGAAACACAGCATCCATCCGAAATAATCCTTATACGCCGTGACACGGATGACACGTCTGGGCTGGCACGCGGCAAGAGCACCAACGAGGCCAATCGCCGAAATTTACCGGTCCTACTCGTAATAAATATACCAAGGCCCTCCAAATGCTATGGCATTTGGAGGACCTTCGTTTTTTGTTCGTGCATTTTAAAGGCGTTGCATTGGGAGATCGAAGTGGTCATTGCGCCTCCGGAAAACAGACGCAGACTGCGTTGTCATTTTCCCGCCAAACGCTTCACCATTTCCTCCTCCGGCGTGACGTTCACCGTCTCGCAGGTGGAGTAGATTACCATCCCCGGCCTTGCTCCGGCGGGCTTTTTTACATTTTTGACCTGCGTAAAATCCACCGGCACATTGCCGCTCTCCCGGGCTTGGGAGTACCATGCAGCCAACTTCGCCGCCTCCACGATACTGTCCCGGTCTGGCTCTTTTCCGCCGGTGCAGAGGATGACATGGGAGCCGTGGATCTTTTGGGTGTGGAACCAGACGTCCCGGTGATCCGCGTCCCTCGTCAACTTGTCGTTTTGCCGGTTGTTTCGCCCCACCAGAACCTTGAGGCCCGCCGTGGTACAAAATTCCCGGGGCTTTGCCGGACGCTGCAGCCCCTTTTTCTCTCGGCCCTTCTGACGGAGAAATCCAGCATCCTTCAGCTCGGAGCGAATGTCGTTGAAGTCCTGCTCCGTCTCCGCCTCGGCGATCTCCTCCAGCACGCTTTCCAGATACGCCGCATCCCGCCGGGCGATCTCCATTTGCTCTTTTAGATACTTTTCAGCGGTCTTCGCCTTGGCGTACCGTTTGAAGTACTTCGCCGCGTTTTCTTGGGGCGTGAGCAGGGGATCCAGCACAATCGTCAGTTCCCGGTTTTCGTCATAGTAGTTTTCGCAGGTCACCTTACTCTGTCCCCGCTCCATGCGGTAAAGATTCGCGGTAATTAATTCTCCGCTCAGGCGCAAAACATCCCGATCCTGGGTGGCGGCATAGTCCTTCTCCTGCATCGCCAGCTTCCGCCGCAGACGGTCCCGCGCACCGCTGGCGGTGCGGATCAGGTCGGCTCCCCGCTGGCGGATGCGCTCCTGCCGCTCCCGGGACTCATAGAAATCATCCATCAGCGCAGAGAAGCTGGGGTACGTCCGGCTTTCCACTAATTCGCCGTATTGCACGATGGGAACGCAGGAAAATTCCATAGGTTTTCCATCCCGCCAGAGGGAAATCGGAGCAAAGGAATTCTCCTTTACAGCCGCTTGCAATTCGGCAATTTCCTGCCAAAAGCGCCGTTTTCCTGCTTCATCAAGTGAAAAAATCCGACTGTCCGTCTCCCCTGTTGTTCGAAACGTCAGTTCCCGTGCCATCAACGGCGAAACCCCGAAAAAGCAATCCAGCAAGAACGCGTCCATCTGCCGTTCCGGATTGGCGGCAGCCAACTGGTCAAAAAAGTGATCCTCCGTCGCATCGGAGAGGTACGTCTTTCCGTGAGCGGGCGGGTATTGATAGAAAAGTCCCGGTAAGACAGGCCGCTCGGCGGACATCTCCGGGTCCACCCGGCGCAGACATTCGATCACCCGCCGATCCTCGTCCAGCAGGATGAGGTTGGAGTGACGGCCCATGGCCTCCAGCACCAGCGTCCGCTTTCCGGGCTGACCGAAATCGTCGGTAACGTCCAGCTCCAACTCCAGCAAACGCTCCAGTCCCGGCTGGCTCAGCGCGGCCACCCGTGCTCCCACCAGATGCTTGCGCAGCAGCATACAGAACATGGGCGGCTCCGCCGGATTGTCTCGGAGCTGGGCAGTGAGATGAATGCGGGGATTGTTGGCCCCGGCATTCAGCAATAGCCGCAGGCCGCCCCGCAGCAGCAAAATGACCTGATCGCGGGCGGGCTGCTGCACCTTGTCGATGCGCAGGCCCAAAAGCTGCGGACGCAGCTCCAGCGTCACCGCCTGCAAGCAGATGGCATCCAACGCCATATCAGTTCTCCCCTTCCATCATCACGCCGAACAACTCGCTGACGCGCTCCTTCCGTCCGGACAGATACAGCCAACCCAGCAGGGCTTCCAGCGCCGTGGCCTCCGCGTACTGTGCGCGGCTGGCGTGGCTGGGGACGGAGTGGACGTTGGCGTTGCGGCCCCGCCGGAATACGCCAGTCTCCTCCTCCGTCAGAAGCGGCAGAATTTTTTCCGCCCGCTGCGCCTGAGATTCGGCGCAGACGATAGCCACCGTGGCGCGGTGCATCCCCTTTCCGGTGGCCTTTCCCTCGGCACAGAGATAGGAACGGACCAGCAGCTCAAACACGGCATCGCCCACATGAGCAAGACCGATGCTGCTGACAGCCCGAAGCTGGTCGGGCGTCATATGGATATCGAAATAAGTTTCCATGGACTCTCCTTAAGCAAAAAAAGATTTGCAATCGTGCAAATCTTTCGCCTTATTTTATACCGATATTACCACAAATCCGGAAAAATTTCAAGTCTTGTACCAAAATCGCCGGAGGTGTATAGAATATACGAGGTGATAAAATGAACTTTAGTCTGACAGACTCTCCCGCCCAGTTGACCGCCGCCGCGAAGGAGCTGGCGGAGAGCAACCGCATTTCTCAAAAATTCGGCCTGACCCTCTCCCCCACCGAGGCATCCATGCTGGTGCAAAGCCGAGCGGAAGCCTTGCGCGAGACGGGGCAAATTGAATTTGGCGGTGGGACTTTGAAAAAACTGGCGCTGGCATTTTGCGATTCTCCCTTTATTCAGCAATCGGACTGGGCGAACACGCTATCGCGGCTCCAAGCGATTTTCTATGAACTGAAAAACGAGACGGCCGACCGCCTTGGCGACGATGCGCTGATCTCCCGTATGGCGACCCGGTTCAACGGTGCGGCGGGCGGCTCTCTGGACGCGCTGGAGTCCACACCGCCGAAACAGCCCCTCTATCCCGAGACGGGATACGGACAGGAGGCTGTGGATGAACACTGAACTTTTACCGCAGCGCTCTCCGCTGTCCATGGAAGAAGACCTGCTGGCGCAAGAGGCGCTCTGGCGGCTTTTAAGGCAGCAGGCGCGGCTGTATGCGCCGGAAAGCTCTTCCCTCCCAGCAGAAACGGCGGCGGCGCTGGCGGAATCTATCCGCCTGACGCTGGGCGCGGATCGAAATCCCCGGATCCTGCTTGCCCCCGATTTGGAGGAGCAGTTCCGTCTGGGACGGCGGCGGCTGGAACAAAAGGTGGAGTTGAGCCGCCAGCTCTGGCGGACTGCGTGCCTCACCATGCCGGAAATGGAAAACCGCTCCCTCAGCGACACCCTGCGGAGCATCGGCGGATTTTGGAAGCGGTACGACCCGCGCTTTTTCGCGCAGAACGTACCCTGTGATATTGATTACCAGCTTTCCCATCCGGTATCAGAACAATTGCAAGGCGTGGACTATGTGAACGAGTGGCTTCGCAGGCTGTGTCTGGAGCAGAAGTTTTTGAGCCAATTTGATCCGGCGCTGGCTCGCGCCATTGTGGCGCGAAGCTGCCCGGACTATCGGAGACTGCTCGTCAACCTCTTTGAGCCGGTAGCGGTCAATGCGCTGGGTCTGGCCCTGCTGGGAGAGGACCCCCGCTCCCTCTCCGTTCCCACTCCCCTGCGACGCAGATTGGAGACGCGGTTCACCGCCCTGACCGATGCGGAGTCTGACGCGGCACTGCGTTCCGGCGCAAAGTCTCTCTGCGCCGCTCTGGGCATTGAAGCCAGCCAAACCACCCGGTATTTGGATGACCTGGCGTTGGGTATTCGCCCCCGTCTGCGTGCAGCGGTGGAAGCCGGAACGCTGGAATATGTCTTTCTGGAGGTTTCCTCCCCTGCCTAGCTTTGAACCTCTAAAAACGGAAGGGACGGCCTAAGGCCGTCCCTTCCGTTTGCAGCAGAAGAATTCTCAGGCAAAATTACCTGTATCCTTCAAAGAATTTGAAAACAGGGCTTGTCCCGCCGACAAGTTCAATCCGCATTTTCCCGCCATCCAGCGGAGATTAATTCGGGATGAACTGCAAATTGCAGTCCACATTTCCGCTCAGTCCCGCAACGCTGCCCTTGCTGGTGAACTGCCAATAGTTTGGCCGGTAGTAAAGCTGCGGGTACAGCGCAGTGGACGAGGCGGACTTATACTCCGGATACCACACGGGGTATTTGGACAAAACGGACAGGTCGAACTTGTTATAGGCCACATAGCTGCTGGTGTAGACCATGGCCTGATAGCCCGCCGCCTCAATCGTCTCGCAAAATGCCTTGGCACAGGCGGTGGCCATGGCGGAACTGGTGCCGTATACCCGGTAGGTACTGTCGTGCATTTCCCAGTCGTAGGCTATCGGGGCGGTGAGCTTTCGCCCGCCCAGCAGGGAGAGCACATAGTTGGCCTCTTCCACGGCCTCCGCCACGGTGATTGCCTGCGAGAAAAAGTACACACCGGTGTCAAGACCCGCAGCCATAGCTCCGTCGATATTCTGAGCATAAAATGCGTCGGAATTCAGCGTACCGGAGCCGGTGCCCCGGAAACCGATACGAGCAAAGACAAACTCCACCCCGTCATTTTTTGCCGCATTCCAGTCAATGGTCTTGCTCGGGATAGATCGGTTCTGATAGGCGGAGACGTCGATTCCGAAACGGGTTGTGAAGTCTGTACCGCTGTAAACCAGTCGGCCCGCGTCGTTCCAATAGAAACTGCCGTTACCGAAGGTATTCACCGGCACACCCTCGTAATAGGGAATCTTTTTGCCGTCCGGCCCGGTGATATATGTCCAGTTCAGGGAGGGAACATTCTCTGCGGGAGGGGGCGTGGTGGTGCCGGGATTCTCCGGCGGCGTGGTGGCATACTGATCCACGGTTGCGCTGCCAAGGTTCTGGATGGTTCCGCTCAGAGTCACGTCCTGCAAAACCACGCCGCCGGTAACGCCGGGAGCGATGATCAGGTCGCCGCCGATGCTCATGCCGTTCAGCGTGGCGCCGTCTGCGGCGTTTATCATCAGCGTTCCCTTCGTACTGGTGGAATAGTCGCCGCTCTGCTGGATCAGCGTATCAACCATATTATTCAGAAGATTAATCAGTTCTGCCCGTGTGATTGGCTCCGTGGGTCGAAAGCGGTTATCCGCTCCAACGTCCGTGATGTAGCCCCGTTCAGCCATGGTTCCCAGATATCCGGAAGCATAGGATTCAATCTGAGCCACGTCCGCATAGGCCGGGACCGCCGTAGACTCCGGCAGCTTGAACGCACGACCCACCATGGTAATCGCCTGCTGGCGCGTGATATTGGCGGTGAGCCGCGCCGCGCCGTCCGTTCCTAAGTACACGCCCGCAGCGTGAAGCCGCAGAATTGCATCCTCCCAATAAGCGCCGGAGGTATCTTTGAAGGTACTGTTGGGTGAAATTTTTTGATACTGCAAGAAGCGGTTCAATATCCCCGCGAACGCTCCCCGGGTAATGGGGTCGTCCGGGTGAAATGTGGCGTCTTCATAGCCTTTGATTACGCCGTATTTCTCGCTCCATTTTTCAATGGCGCTCTCTGCCCAATGGCCGAGGGTGTCCGTAAATGCAGCGGCGGAAATCGGTTGCGTCAGCAGCGCCGCGGACAGGGTAAGTGCGGCCGCAGCGCGGAAAATCCGAAATTTTGCCATAGATTCTCCCTTCTAAATCGTCGAAAAATGTCGAGGTATTCTTCAAAAAAAGACTCCAGACCGGTATTTCTCTTGGTCTAAAGTCATTTCCCGTTTTACTTCCTGCATCGAAAGGAATGCTCACGCATTTCTTCGCGTGTTCCACAGCTTCTCTGCGGATTTTCCGAAAAGCACACAAATACGGTGCACAGCCTAAGAACATGGATCAGGAGCGTATCTGGGGTAATATGCTAATTATACCAAATATGCTCCCATGCGGTCAATCCCAAAATTTATGTAAACTCTCCCAGTTTTCAAGCAGCAATACGCGAAAGGGACCGCCCGCAGGCGGTCTCCTTTCACGAATGCATTTGCTTTGATTACTGAACTTCCACCACGCGGACATAGCCGGATTTATCCGTATAGACCGTAGAGGAAGTTGCGAAGGCGCGTGCCTCGTCCAACGTGACCCATTTGCCGCTGGCCTTATTGTAGCACAGCACATCGGAAGGCACCGTATAGCTTCGTCCGCCGATGGTAACAGAGGAAACGCTGGCCCACGCACTGTTGGGAATGTTGGTAAACTTGGTCAAAACCACGAGCTTTTCAATCATAGTCTCCTGCCTGTTCAGGATTACGCCCACATAGTCGCCGTCATGAACCTGCGCATCGTCTTCAATCTCAAATCCAGCGGAGAACGGCCCCAGATCAGCACCGTTCATCAGGATTTTAACCGTTGTGATTTGACCGTTGTCATTCATAATTCCATTGAGCCGGCCAAAGCGGTACTCGCCGCCCGTGACGCTGGATATCAGGATCAGGTCGATCTTGCCGGCCCAGTCCGTCCGGCAGGAGACAATGCCGGACGCAAGGATCTTCGCGCTGGGGATTTTATTAAGCGCGATGGACTGAAGGCCGGTAGAGGTCGTCTGATAGATCGCCACGTTATCCGCCATCATCTTGTTTCCAACCTTGCGGGCAGCCACATCCAAATCTCCGGGAACACTGCCCACCATCCGGGCGACAGAGACTTTTCCCTTCTGATCAGAAGCCACGGAAACCAGCTGATTCTTCAACTTATTCAGCGCGTCTCCGGTAACAGTCAAGGCACCCTTGATCTCAAGGCCCGACAACAAACGCACGCTGCTGCCGCTGATGGTACCCACAGCGTTGCCCAATGCACCGCTGGTTCCGGCCTCCACAGCGCCTGCCACCTGATTGTCTTCTGTGAGCAGCAATGTAATGGTGCTGCCCAGCTTGAGTTTGCTCATGGTGTCCGCTGCAGTGGACAGGACCGTAAATTCCGTTCCCATCACAGTGATCTTGTTGGGATTTGCTAAGCTGGGGGACGCATTCTCATACACACCGGTAAGGCGGGTATCGCTCACCCGGATGGAGTTGGTGGCAGGGCTGTAAATCGCCACATCGTAAGGCCGCATGTCGCTGGCCGTGGCCGCACTGCCGTTTTTATAAATGGTATAGCGGGAGTTGCCACCGGCAAGGTCGCTGAAGCCCGCGGTAGACCCCTTGGTGTAAACCACCACGGCTGCGGAGGATGTGGTGCTGGCCCCAGCGAAGATGTATTCCACCGTGCCGCTTCCGCCGATATACAGCGTCAGAGACACACCGGGATTCAGCCAAGTATAGCCAGTGGCCCAAGTCTTCTGCTCACCGTTTACCACCATAGCTGTGTCGCTCTTGATGGTAAAGCTCTCGCCGGTGGTAGTGGTGAGCTTCGTCGTGGTACCGGAGGCAAAGGTGACGGTGCGGTTGGTTCCGGTGATTTCCGGGACAAAGGTCATGACCTTTCCAGCCTTATTCAGCAGAAGGGTTCCCTTCATGCCGTTCATGGCACCGGTGGAAGTCTTGTTGCCCGCCATGGCATAAGCCGTTGTGGTGCCCAGCTGCATGGCGGTATCGCTGCCGTCCGGCCCAGTGGCGGTGGACGTGGTCAGCATTCCCTCCACAGAGCTGGCGGCGATGGAGCTGCCGTAATTCGCGCCGCCCTTTGTGTTGCTGCGCAGTAAATTCACAAACAGCCGCGCGGCCAGTCCACGGGTGAGGGGCGCGGACGCGGCGGTGTTCAATCCGTCGGTCAGGCCCACGGTAGAGGCCGCGGCCATATAGCCGTCCGGCCAGATACCGCCCATATCGGCGTCCGTATAGCCCAGAAGCCGCATCAGAATAGTAACCGCCTGACCGAACGTGACCACCCGCTCCGGGTGGAACTTTCCGTCCACATAACCTTTGATAATAGAGTAATCTGTCTTGTCGTCACCCACCGTACCCCGGTTGGAGTCGGAGGCCAGATTAATATAGGGCGCGGCCCAGTGAGAGGGTTTCACGTCCGGGAAAACAGTGACGGTGCGATAGCGGCTCAGCTGACTCTCGCCGTCCTTAATGACAAAGGTTGCCATTTTACAAAACTGGGCGCGAGTCACCTGCCCTTCCGGCTGGAAAGATCCGCCTGCATAGCCGTCCATCGCCCCCAGCAGGCGGAGGCACTCCGCCGCCACAGCAGTGGAATGGTCGCTGATGTCGGTGAAGCCCGTCGCCGTTGCCGCCGCACCCGCAGGCAGCGTCAGCAGCGTCGCGGTCATGCACACCGCCATCAATAAGGATAAGATTCGTTTCTTCATTCTGCTTCTCCCTCTTTTTATTCCGCCCGCAACGCTTCCACGGGCTGGAGTTTGGAGGCTTTCGCCGCCGGATAAATACCGAACAAAATGCCCAGCGCCACGGACAGGGCAAACGCGCCCAACGTAATGCCGAGCGACGGCCAAATATTCATCTGCACCAAAAGCCGTCCGGCAATTCTTGTACCCAGCGTACCGATGGCAATACCGATGATGCCGCCAATGCCGCAGATCATGGCGGCCTCGATCAAAAACTGGGTGACAATGGAGCCGCGTTCCGCGCCGATGGCCCGGCGGATGCCGATCTCTCGGGTTCGCTCCGTGACTGTCACCAGCATGATGTTCATGATGCCGATACCGCCCACCAGCAGAGAAATCGCGGCAATGCCGCCCATGACCAGACTCATCATTGTGGCATAGTCATTGCTGCTCTGCTGCCACTGATTCTCGCTCTGGGCGGAGAAGTAACCCTTTTCCCGGTTCTGTCCCATGAGCCCCGTCAAAAAGCTGATGATGCGGGAGGTGGCCTCCACTGCCGCGTCGCTGCTCTTTGCTTTGACAGAGAATTCTGTCAGAGTCGTGCTGGGAGCCAGCATCCGCTTAACAGTATAGGGGAAGACGATAATATTGTCCATAGACCACTTACTGTCCGGGTCCTTTTCCTTATAGACGCCGATAACTGTATAGGGCAAGCCGTTCACCTGCATGGTCTTGCCCACCGGGTCTACATAGTTGAAAAAGGTTTGGGCCGCCCGCGCTCCCAGAACGCAGACCTGCTTATAGTCCTGTATGTCCAGCAACGTAATATCCCGGCCCTTGGCAATCTTAAAATTATTGCAAATGGCATACTGGTCACTGCCAAAATACAGGGTAGGGGGCATCTCTGTATTCTCACTGCCGCTGCCACCTTCGCTCGCCACCATCATGCCGCCGCCATAATAACCCATGCCGCTGCTCCCGCCCATCTTAGCGCTGTTTTTTGCCCCGTATACCACGGTGGCAGAAAACTGGCTGTTGGGAGTCACGCCGTCCACATAATCGCTCAGCTTCTGGCAGTAGTCATACAGGTCCTGAAACGCATCCCGACCATTATTGTAGCTGGCGGAAACAGTGATCTTGTTCGTGCCCATGGCTGCCATCATTTCCATGCTCTTCTTGTTCATGCCGCTGATGGTGGACACGATGGTCATAACGGAGGCGATGCCGATGATAATGCCCAGCATCGTCAAGGCGGAGCGGCCCTTGTTGCCCAGAATGGATTTCAGCGCCATCTTCAGCGCCTGTCCGATTTTCATAGCCAATCCACCTCCTGCTCGCAATCCTCGGTCTTTTTCCCGTCGGCCAACCGCACCACCCGGCGGGCGGTGGCGGCAATGCCGTTGTCGTGGGTGATGAGGATCACGGTGCTTCCGTCCTTGTTCAGTTGCTGGAGGAATTTCAACACATCCTGGCCGGTGTGGGAATCCAATGCGCCGGTGGGTTCGTCGGCCATGATGATGGGCGGCCGGGTGGCGATGGCTCTTGCGATTGCCACGCGCTGCTGCTGGCCGCCCGACATCTCTGTGGGCCTATGCTTCACGCGGTTTTCAAGGCCCACCTTTTCCAGCGCCTCCAGTGCCATTTCTCGGCGCTTTTCTATGCCGATGCCCTGATAAATAAGGGGTAGCTCCACATTTTCCAGCACGTTAAGATTCTGAACCAAGTTATACTGCTGAAAGATGAAGCCGATCTGTTTGTTGCGGATGTGGCTCAACTCCTTGTCGCTCAGCTCTTTCACATCCACCCCATCCAGAAGGTACTCCCCCCGGGTGGGGATATCCAAACACCCCAGAACATTCATCATGGTGGATTTTCCGGAGCCGGACTGGCCTACGATGGCCACAAATTCGCCCCGGTCAATGTCTAAAGAAACGCCGTCCAGAGCCCGGACCTCGCTCTCCAACCCCTCCGCGTAAATTTTATAAATATCCTTCAATTCGATCAGCATATGCCTTACCATCCATAGGAGTTCTGGCTCTGGGTGGTGGTGAACACGGTGGTTCCCTCTTCCAGCCCGGATTTGATCTCCACATTATAATTGTCGGAAATGCCGATCTCCACCTTAACGGGATAATATCCCTCCGGTACGCCATCCACCGGCACGGCCAGCTCCACCACATTCTCCGGCGCCTTATCCGCCTTGATAAAGGCCACGTTGCCGGAGGTTCCGTCCGCGAACTGGGCATTTTTCACGCTCTGGATTGGCAGCGTCAGGCAGTTGTCATTCTGGCTGGCAACCAGCTTATAGGTGACATTGCTTCCGCTCATCAGCGATCCGTCCGCATTGTCCACAGAGATCACCATGGGATATGCCGCCACGCCGTTTTCCACCTTGCTGTTCAGGCTGACAGACTGCACTGTGCCGGAAAACGGAGTACCCCACTGATCCAGATCCACAGTCATTCCGGCCTGCACATAGCCGATATTCCGCTCATCCACTGTCGCGTCGATCAGGATTGTAGAGGTATCCGCAATGGAGATCACGGTGGTGTTCGCTGCCACCTCGTTCCCCACTACAAGAGCAAGCCCCATGACCGTGCCGTCAATGGGGGCCACGGCGCTGCAGTTATCCAGATTCTTCTGCGCGGTATCCAGTGTCTTCTGGGCATCCGCCAGATTCTGTTCCAGAGAGAACATCTCATTCTCGCTGTTTTCGCCGTCGATCTGCACCAACACCTGACCGGGCGTCACATCCATGAAGTCCAGCAGTTTGGTGGAAAGGATCGTGCCGCCAACGGTGGTCTTCAAATCAATCGTGCGGTTGTAGTCCAGCTTACCGGACTCATAGGGGTACACGCTCTCGCCGTTCACCGTAATTACAGCGGAAGCTACCATGTCCTTCGTCAGCGTACCGGGGTTTTTGATGGAGAATTCCACCTCAAACAGCCGGGACCCTTCCGGGGAAATGCGATCCACCATATGTACTGCGGAGACAGTGCCGGTCACGTTCCCCATCAGCGCGGGAATGGAGACGTTGGCGGTCTGCCCCGTTCGAACGTCGCCCTGATAGGCATAGCTGTAATATTGCTGGAGTTTCATGGTGCGATCGTCTACCAAGGTAGCTACCTTGGTTTCCTTGCCAATCTCTTCGCCCACGTTCAGCTTTTGCGTATTCATCAGCTTTCCGGCAAACGGCGGCGTCATATTCAGCCCCGCAATATCCTTGTTCATGGCGTTGAGCTGCTTTTGATACCCGTCCACGGATTTCCGTGCCTTTTCCACGGCGGAGCGGGCCGTTTCGGAGTCGATGACAAACAGCGGCGTTCCGGCGGTGACCTTCTGGCCCTCTGTGACAAAGACCTCCTGCACCGTACCGGAAGTGGTCAGTGTAATGGTCTTGCTCTCCTTGGCCTTGGTAATGCCGCTGCCCTGAACGGTAGAGGTAATGGAATTGTACGTCACCGTATCCTCCACCACTTGGGCCTCCGGCTCTGCTTTTCCGCCCAGCACTTTTGCCAGCACGATCACAGCAATCAGCACCACGCCGCCAATGATGCACCGGCGGATCAGCTTCTTTTTCTGCTTTGGCGTCATAGGGGGGCGCTTGGACTTTCCTGTTTTTTCAAGCGCGGCGGCCGCGGCCTCCTCCATCGCGGGCGTAATCTCCTCCGCAGCAGCGGCAGGCATCCCTGCGCTCTCCCCGTTCTTGACCGAGTCTTTCACTTCTGACATGTACCGTTCCTTTCTCACAGGGCCCCCTGTGTCTAAATTCGAACTGTATGAATCAGACTAATACAGTTTGATATGCAAATCAACAACAAAATAGTTACAGTTTTGGTTTTTTTATCATACTTTTTGCAACATCGATTTGTTTTGGGCCGTTTTTTCTCATTATTATAAATGAGACGTAGGGATGAGCAAAAAAGTTTCCTTAAAAGCTCGATTTTTCCCGATCTGTGAATTTTGACCAAATAGAATAGCCGCTCTTTTAACATGCAAAAGCCCCGCCGTTTCCGGCAGGGCTTTTGAAAAAGTCTTTCGCGATTACTGCGCAACCATCTGCTCTTTTTTTGCAGTGAGCTTCTGATAGATGCAAAGTGCCGCCAAAATCACAAGGCCGATGACATCCGTCAGCATTCCGGGGATCAACAGCGTCAAACCGCCGACAATGAATAGAATGCGGAACAGCCAGTTGATCTTTTTGTAGAGGAACCCGCCAAGGCCCGCCGCTACGCCGAAGATGCCTAACAGAGCTGTGATGACGATCAAAACCATGTCGTACCACTGCGCGTCAATACCCAGCATGACCGGGCTAAACGCGAAAATGTACGGCACGATGAAAGCCGCGATGGCAAGTCGGGTAGCGTTTACGCCGGTCTTCATGGGGTTGCCCTTTGCGATAGCCGCGCCGGCATATGCCGCCAAAGCCACAGGAGGCGTGATATCCGCCACGATACCGAAGTAGAACACGAAGAAGTGCGCCACCACAATGGGGAAGCCCATCTGCACCAGAATGGGGGCGCAGGTAGACGCCATGATGCAATAGTTGGCCGTGGTGGGAACGCCCATGCCCAGCACGATGCAGCACAGCATCGTCAGGAACAGCGCGATCAGGGGGATGCCCATGGACGCTGTCATGATGCCGCCCAGCAGCTTGGACGCAAGACCGGTTACGGTGATGCAGCCGGCGATCATACCCGCCATAGAGCACGCCACCGCCACGGTAATCACGTTCTTGCCGCCGACCTCCAGCGCATCAATGATCTTGGTCAGATTCAGCCGCTCATCCTTGTTGATAAAGCCCACCAAAATGGCGACAAGGATGGCGATTGCCGCGGAGAACTGCATGGTATAGGTGTTGCTGGCCACCAGCACCACCAGAATAATCAGGGGCAGCAGCAGATAGATTTTCTTAATCAATACGCCGAACTTGGGCAGTTCGCTCTTGGGAATGCCCTTCAATCCAAGACGCTTTGCTTCCAGATGAACAGCGATATAAATGCCGGCGAAATACAGCAGAGCAGGCAGAATCGCCTTTAACGCCACCTCTGCGTAAGTCACGCCCATATACTCCGCCATCAGGAACGCAGCTGCGCCCATGATCGGGGGCATAATCTGGCCACCGGTGGAAGAAGCAGCTTCCACCGCGCCGGCAAATTCCGGCTGATAGCCGGTCTTTTTCATCATTGGAATGGTAACGGAACCAGTAGTGACCGTGTTGCCCACAGAGGAGCCGGACACCATGCCGCACAGCGCGGAGGAGATGACCGCCACCTTGGCGGGGCCGCCTGCGGCAGCGCCGCAAATGGAGTTTGCCAGTTGAATAAAGAAGTTTGCAATGCCCGTCCGCTCCAAAAATGCGCCGAAGATGATGAACACCACAATATACTTGGCGCAGACGTTAATGGGCGTGGCCATAATGCCGGAGGTGGTATAGAACAGCGTGTAAATGACCCGACGGATAACCATGAAGGCCGTCGCGTTGGGCGTTTGGAACATGTTGTAGAACGTGTAAATCAAAAGCACGCTCAACACACACAAAATGGGCATGCCAACGCTGCGGCGGCACAGCTCCATCAGCGAAAGAATCGCAATCAAGCCCAGCACAATCATAAACGGCTCAATGCGAGCGGAGAGTTTGATGATGCGAACGGCATCATAGGCATAGTAGAAAAACGGCAGGGACCCGCAAAGCATTAAAATCACGTCATACCACGGCAGACTGTTGACCTTTACATTGCCTTTTTTGGCGGGATAAGTCAGATATCCCATAATCGCGATCAGACCAACAAACACGGTCAGACGCTTCTGAGGCATTGCGTTGCTGAACAGGGTCACCCAAATGCTGTACACGGAGAACGCAACCATCAGCCAGCGGATCACCAGCTTGGGTGTGCCCTCCCAGACCCGGACATTCGATTCCCGGTCATACTTTTTCATCAGGGCTTCGACGTCCGCTGCTGTCCCGACATCGACATCTGCGGGAGCACTCGCAGTGGAAGTCTGCTCCAAAGGACGCTCCTGCTCGTCGTCCCCGGATTTATTTCTAAATGAACTCATAGGCTTCTCCTTACTCTTGCTCTTGAGGTAAATAAAGAAGACAACTGCGGCGGGCGGGAATGCCCGCCGCAGCTATCTGCATACGGTGCCGGTTGTTGGTTCTTACTTCGTGGGAACAGTGATGCCCTTCTCAGCAAAGTACTTGGCAGCACCCGGATGATAAGGCACGGAGGTAACGGAAGCCGCGAACTCCACGCTCAGCTCAGCGCCCTTGGCGTGCTGGGCGGAAATGGCATCCAGATTCTCAAAGATGGTGGAGACGAACTCGTAGATCGCGTCCTCGCTGACATCGTCCCGGGCGACGACCACGGCGCCGACAGCCACGGTGGTGGTATCAGCATCCAAGCCCTCATAAGTGCCGGCGGGGATGACATACTTGGTGTAGTAGGGAGAGGAGGCAATCAGGGTATCAATGTGCTCGTCGTCCAAGCTTACCAGATACACGCTCTTGGTGGTAGCCAGAGAGGTGATTGCGGTGGTGGGAGCGCCAGCCACGACGAACGCCGCGTCCAGCTTGCCATCCTGCAGAGAGTCAGCGCTGTCGCCGAAACCCTGATAGGTGGGGTTGATGTCCTGCTCGGTCAGGCCATAAGCACCCAGAATGTCGATAGCATTGTAATACACGCCGGAACCGGCGTCGCCGATGGAAACGTTCTTGCCCTTCAGATCAGCAACCGTCTTGATGTCGGGGTTGGTCGTAACAATCTGGACCTGCTCCATATAGAGGTCGGCGACCGTGGAGATATCCGTCACAGCGCCGCTCTCGGCAAACAGGTTGGTGCCCAGATACGCATAGCTCATGACGTCGGACTGCGCAAAGCCCAGCTGGGCCGCGCCGTCCTGCAGGTTCTCAATGTTGTTCTGAGAGCCGCCGGATTCGATGGCCGTAACGGTCAGGCCGGTATTGCTGGTAACATACTGGCTCAGCACGCCGCCGAAGGCATAATATGTACCCTGAGAACCGCCGGTGGAGAAGGTCAGGCTGTCGGTCGCACCGGTAGAAGGCGCCGCCGCGCCGGAGGAAGCAGCCGCGCCGCTGGAGGCTGCCGGAGCAGAAGTGGCACCGCCACCACCGCAACCGGTCAGGACAGAGGCCATCATCAGTGTGGCCAGGAGGAGAGACATTAGTTTTTTCATCGCAATACTCCTTTTCTTTCATTTGGATTTTGCATGGATCTATACACGCATTGTAATGTATTTGTCAGGAAATTTCAATATGTTTTGGGCGTTTTATGCAAATTTTTTTCTAGCTCATGAATTTTTTCCTGCAAAACGACGATTTTCTGTAAACATACTGTGAAGAAAATTGCAAGTAAAAAGTATCCAATATGAATAAACTACCATATTTTTCAAGACAAATTGTAAAAAAAGTTCTAAGAGTGCAGGACGGGCTGCGAAAAAATTTTTCCGCGACCCGTCCTGTTTATTTTAAGAAAACGCAATCAAAATTTATGAAATTCTGTAACCAAGGCAGTTTACCGGATCGTCAGCAGCAGTTGACCGCCCTTCACCGTGTCGCCTTCGGCCACCTGAATGGACTCCACCGTGCCCGCCATGCGGGCGGTGATGGCGGTTTCCATCTTCATGGCCTCGATGGTGATGAGCGTTTGGTTCACTTCCACAGCGTCTCCCACCTTCACTTGGACCTTGCTCACCGCGCCGGGGATAGACGCGCCCACCTGACTTTTGTCCTCCGGGTCGGCCATGGGCACCTTGACAATGCTCTTCTGCGCCTCCGCGTCAGGAACCTGAACATCCCGGCGAATACCGTTGAGCTCAAAGCTGACCGTGCGCATTCCCTCTGCATCCACTTCGCCAAGGCCCAAATACTTGATAACAAGCGTCTTGCCGTCGGCAATGTTGACCTTGTTCGTCTCTCCCACGGCAAGGCCGTGGAAAAAGACGTGGCTGCCCAGACGGGTGACGTAGCCATACTCCTTCTGATCCCTCTTATACTCCCGGTAGACCTTGGGATACAGGCAGTAGGAGATCACAGCCCGGTCGGATGGATCGGGGTCGAACTCCAGCATTTCCTTCTTCACCGCCTCGAAATCCACCGGCTCCAACAACTCGCCGGGGCGGCAGACAATGGCCTTCTTCCCTTTCAGAACCGCCTTTTGCAGCTCCTTGGGGAAGCCCCAAGCGGGCTGACCCATCATGCCGGAGAAATAGCTGACCGCGCTGTCCGGGAACGCCAGATTTCCGCCCTTTTCCACGATGTTCTCCGGATTCAGGTTGTTCTGGGTCATGAAGATCGCCAAATCGCCCACCATTTTAGAACTGGGCGTGACCTTCACAATGTCGCCCAGCATTTCGTTGACCTTTCGGTAGTTCTCCTTCACATCCTGGAACCGATCGCCCAGACCCAGAGATTCCACCTGCGGTTTCAGGTTCGTGTACTGTCCGCCGGGAATCTCATAGCGGTAGATATCGGTAGCGGGGCATTTGATGCCCGCCTCGAAGGAGTCGTACCGCTTGCGCACATCCTCCCAGTAATCCGTCAGCGTCTGGAGCCGCTCCAGATCCATGCCGGTATCCCGCTCGGTCCCTTGGAGCGCGGCCACCACCGCGTTCAAAGACGGCTGGCTGGTCAAAGAGCTCATGGAGGAAATGGCGAGGTCCGCCACGTCCACCCCGGCCTCCGCCGCCAGCAGAACCGCGGCCACCTGATTGCCGGAGGTGTTGTGGGTATGGAGCTGGATGGGGATGCCGATCTCCTGTTTCAAGGCGGTGACCAGCTTTTTGGCGGCGTAGGGCTTCAGCAAACCAGCCATGTCCTTGATGGCCAGCATGTGCGCGCCCCGCTTCTCCAGTTCTTTCGCCATGTTGACATAGTAGTTCAGCGTGTACTTATCCCGGGCCGGGTCCAGAATATCGCCGGTGTAGCACACGGTGGCCTGACAAATCTTCCCCTGCTTCAAGACCTCGTCCATGGCAACTTCCATGCCGGGAATCCAGTTCAGGGAGTCAAACACGCGGAACACGTCGATGCCGCTCTTAGCGGCTTGCCGCACAAATTCCCGGATTACATTATCGGGATAGTTCGTGTAGCCCACGGCGTTTGCGCCGCGGATCAGCATTTGCAGCAGCAGATTGGGGGCCTTTTCCCGGATCATATCCAGCCGCTCCCACGGAGATTCGTGGAGGAAGCGATAGGCCACGTCGAAGGTCGCCCCGCCCCAGCATTCCAGTGAGAACGCATCTGCCTCAATCTCGGAGGTAGCCTCCATGCATTTGATAATGTCCCGTGTGCGGACGCGGGTGGCCAGCAGAGACTGATGCGCGTCCCGGGTGGTAGTGTCGCAGATCAATAGCTTTTTCTGATCCAGCACCCACTTGGCAACCGCCTCAGGGCCTTTCGCGTCCAGCATCTGCTTAAGTCCGTCGGGCCGAACGCCGGTGACAGGCGGGAAACGGGGGTCGTCATAGAGCTTCTGGGTTCCCTGCTCCTTCACCACGATGTTGCCGATGTATTTGAGCATCTTGGTGGCCCGGTCCAGTCCCTCATCCAGTTCAAACAGGCTGGGTGTTTCATCAATGTACTTCGTGTGGCAGTGGCCCGCCCGGAACACCTCGTCGTGGAGGATGTTTAAGATAAACGCAAGGTTGGTCTTCACACCCCGGACATGAACCTCCCGCACAGCGCGGATGGCCTTGCGGCACACGCCCTCAAAGGTGGAGTCCCAAGTGGTGACCTTCACCAGAAGAGAATCATAATAGGGGGAGATCACCGCGCCCGCATAAGCGTTGCCGTCCAACCGGACGCCAAAGCCGCCGCCGGAACGGTAGGCCGTGATTTTTCCGGTATCGGGGGCAAAGCTGTTGGCCGGGTCCTCGGTGGTGACACGGCACTGGATGGCGTAGCCATTCAGGCGTACATCGGCCTGCTTTTTGATGCCGATCCGGGGATCGCTGAGGGGGCAGCCCTCGGCAATCAAAATCTGGGAGCGTACCAAGTCCACGCCGGTGACCATTTCGGTAACGGTATGCTCCACCTGAATCCGGGGATTCATCTCAATAAAGTAGTGGTGTCCTTCGTTATCCACCAAAAACTCCAGCGTGCCCGCATTGGTGTAGCCGACGTGCTTTGCGATCTTCACCGCATCCTCATACAGCTCCTCCCGTACCTTTTGAGATACGGAAAATGCCGGGGTGAACTCCACCACCTTTTGGTAACGACGCTGCAAAGAGCAGTCCCGCTCGAAGAGATGGACCACATTTCCATGTTCGTCGCCCAGCACCTGCACCTCGATATGCTTGGGCTGAACGAGGAATTTCTCCATAAAGATATCGTCGTTGCCAAAGGCTTTTTTCGCCTCGGACTTGACGAGATCATAATTGACTCCCACCTCTTCCACGGTGTCGCAGCGGCGCATTCCGCGCCCGCCGCCGCCTGCGGCAGCCTTCAAAATCACCGGGAAGCCGAACTCCATGGCCAGCTTCTGGGCCGCCTGACGGCTGGGGATGGGGTCCTTCGTGCCGGGAGTGGTGGGAACGCCGCACTCGATGGCAAGCGCCTTGGCGGACAGCTTGTCACCCATCATGTCCAAAACCTTGGAGGTGGGGCCAATAAACTTGATACCCGACTCTTCGCAGGCCCGCGCCAAGTCACCGTTCTCACTCAAGAAACCGTAGCCGGGGTGGATTGCGTCCGCGCCGTGCTTTTTGGCCAGCTCGATGATGCGGGGGATATCCAGATAGGCCCCCAAGGGGCTTTCGTTTTCGCCGATGAGATAGGATTCGTCCGCCGCCGTGCGGAACAGGCCGTACATATCTTCATTGGAATAGATGGCGATGGTCTGCAAACCCAGATCGTGGCACGCGCGGAACACGCGCATGGCGATTTCGCCGCGGTTAGCCACCAGCACCTTTTTGAACTCTCCGCTCATGGTTTTTCCTTCCTTCCCCCGCGCTCCGGGCGCGGGACGGCTTTTGAAACAGCGCCTCGGGGGTGCGGACTTTGCCGCCGGCAACTCAAGTCCGCGCAAAACGCCGCAGAGCTGTCTCTTCTCTTGGAACATACCGCAGATTCCGCCACGGAACCACGGTTTTTGACCTTTCCTTTACCTTTCCCAGTATACTCCTGTGCAAAGTCGGACTGCAACGGCAATTCCGCGATTTTCCGCATTTCGGAAAACGGCACAGCTTTTACGCAATCTTTCCGTCTGTTTCCGGCAATTTTTACAAAAGGCGCGCAAACTCCCGTATTTTTCAGAACGCCGCGCCCGAAATCTCGGGCGCGGCGGCTGTGTCTGCGTTATTTTTTTGCTTTGCTGTCCACGACTTCCTTCAGAACCGCGGTAAATTCCTCCGCGCTCATGACGCCAAGATCGCCGTCCGCCCGGTGACGCACAGCCACCTGACCGGCCTCGGCCTCCTTGTCGCCAATGACCAGCATATAGGGCACCTTCTCCAGCTGCCCCTCGCGGATCTTCTTGCCGATTTTCTCGTTGCGGTCGTCCACTTCCGCGCGGAAGCCCATAGCCGACAGCTTCTTCTTCAGATCATAGGCATAGTCGTCCACCCGGCTGGTAATCGTCAGGATGCGCACCTGCTCCGGCGCCATCCAAGTGGGCAGCGCACCGGCATACTCTTCCAGCAAATAGGCCAGCGTCCGCTCATAGCAGCCCATGGAGGTGCGGTGGATGATATAGGGGCGCTTTTTCTGCCCGTCGGCATCCACATACTCCATACCGAACTTCTCCGCCAGCAGCATGTCGATCTGGATGGTGATGAGGGTATCCTCCTTGCCGAACACGTTCTTATACTGAATGTCCAGCTTGGGGCCATAGAACGCGGCCTCGTCAATGCCGATTTTATAGTCCACGTTCAGATCGTCCAGAATGGTCTTCATGACGCTCTGAGCCTCATCCCACTGCTCGGCAGTGCCCTCGTACTTGTTGCCGGGATTGGCGGGGTCCCACTGGGAGAAGCGGTAGGAGCACTTGTCCTCCAGTCCCAGAGTGGTCAGGCAATATTTTGCCAAATCGAGGCAGCCCTTGAACTCCTCTTCCAGCTGCTCCGGGCGCAGAATCAAATGGCCCTCGGAGATGGTGAACTGGCGGACGCGGATCAATCCGTGCATCTCACCGGAATCCTCGTTGCGGAACAGGGTGGACGTCTCTCCCAAACGCATAGGCAGATCGCGATAGCTGCGCGCCCGGTTCAAGAACACCTGATACTGGAACGGGCAGGTCATGGGACGCAGCGCAAAGCACTCCTTCGTTTCGTCGTGGGGATCGCCCATAATGAACATTCCATCCAGATAGTGGTCCCAGTGGCCGGAAATCTTATAAAGATCGCGCTTGGCCATCAAGGGGGTCTTGGTCAGCAGATAGCCGCGCTTCTGCTCCTCGTCTTCAATCCAGCGCTGCATCAGCTGAACCGTGCGCGCTCCCTTGGGCAGCAGAATGGGCAGCCCCTGTCCGATGACATCCACCGTGGTGAAATATTCCAGCTCGCGGCCGATCTTGTTGTGGTCGCGGCGGCGGGCTTCCTCCTGCTGCTGAAGATATGCGTCCAACTCTTCCTTCTTCGGGAAGGAAATGCCATAAATTCTCTGTAATTGCTTGCGGGTGGAGTCACCCCGCCAATAGGCGGCGTTGCAGGCAGTCAGCTTGATGCCGTTGCCCTTGATGCGACCGGTGGAGTCCAGATGGGGGCCGGCGCACAGGTCGGTAAATTCACCCTGCTTGTAGAAGGAGATGATCGCGTCCTCCGGCAGGTCGTTAATCAGCTCCACCTTATAAGGCTCGCCCGCGTCCTCCATGAACTTGATGGCCTCGGGCCGAGGCAGCTCAAAGCGCTCCAGCTTCAGCTTTTCCTTGCAGATTTTCCGCATCTCGCCCTCAACCTCGGTCAGCACCTCCGGCGTGAAGGGGAAGGGGGAATCCATGTCGTAGTAGAAGCCCTCGTCGATAGAGGGGCCGATGGCCAGCTTCACTTCCGGGTGCAGGCGCTTCATCGCCTGCGCCAACACATGGGAGCAGGTATGCCAATAGGTCTTGCGATAGTCTTCGTTTTCAAACGTGTACAGGTTTTCTTCGGACATTTCTGTTTCCTCCTTGTATTGGGGGTGAGACAGCAGACGCGGTATCGCGCCCGGTGATTTTTGATAAAAAAATCTCACCCCTGAAAAATCAGGGGTGAGATACGAATTCGTATTCCACGGTTCCACCCTGCTTGCGTCCCTTTCGGAGCGCCGCTCGTGTCCTCTGTAACGGGAGGTCCCGTCCCGCTCTACTCAGGTTTCCCCTTTCGGTGGGCGGCTCCAAGGTGGTGCCATTTCGGTTCCGGCAAGGGTCGCTTCCAGCAAGCGCGGCCCCTCTCTGGCGTCTTTCCCGAACGGTGTCCTTTTCCAAGCCTTTTCGAATGATTACTGCTAAATATAGCACCTTAGAGCAAGGCTGTCAAGTGTTCTTGCGCTGTTAATTTTTTTTCACGGACAGAACCGTCAGCCGTTCTCCGTCTACGGAAAACCGCACCTCCGCCCCGGCAAAGCCGAACCCATATACCCTGTCGGGATCGTCCTGATAGGCGGGCCGCGGGTCCTCCGCCAAAACGCCCAGCAGCGCCGCTCGGCTCTCCACCGGCAAAATCTCCAGCATCGCCGGAGAGCAGTCCACCGTCAGTCTCCGCTCCGGCGCGGCGGGGGCGAAGCCGCCCGTCGCCTCCGGATGGGCATCCACATAGGGGAGATAGGGCTTGATATCCAAAATGGGCGTGCCGTCCATTAAATCGGCTCCCGCCACGCGGAGGACCGGCCCCAACTCCCGATCCTCCTCCACACCCAAAAGCCGCACACAGGAAAGGCCGATGGGGTTTGGCCGGAAGGGCGACCGGGTGGCGAACACGCCCATGCGGGCATTTCCGCCAAGGCGCGGCGGACGCACCGTGGGCGACCACGAGGACCGCACGGCCCCGGAAAACTGCCAGATCAGCCACAGATGAGAAAAACCCTCAATGCCCCGCAGAGCGTCGGGATTCCGATACTCCGGGGTAAAGACCACGGTGGATTCCAACTCCTCCACCAAGCCGCTCTGTCTGGGGATGCCAAATTTTGTCTGAAAGTCGCTGCGAATATGGGCGATAAAATTGACGGAAAAGCCGTCGGCCATGGGACCACTTCCCTTTCCTTTGTAAATTCTGTTTTCAGGAATAGTATACCGGACTCCGGCTCACTTTTCAACGGGTTTCCAGCCGCCCGCGCCAACTCAGCAGCCGTCCTGTCTCGATGGCCGCGATTGCCCGGACACTGTCAAAGTCCACATAGGGATTGTACACCGCCTCCAACGCATCGTGGGTGCTCTTTGTGTCCCGCAGGGCGGACACCGCCTCTTCCCGCAGTTCTGCGGTCATCCGGCGAAGGAACCGCTCTCTTCCCCGGTCTTCTCCGTCGGTCAGCGCATCCAGCCGAATGCGGCGGAATGGTTTTTTGCCATATTCCATGCCGGGCCGGGACGTGACAAAGCCCAAGCCCAAGCCGGGGATCAGCAGAAGCTCCAGCCGCTCCGGCTCCTCTGGTGCCGGGCAGGCAATCACGTTCCACCCCCGGCTCACTGCGGTTTTCCGCAACCGCTCCAAAAGCGGCCCCGCCAGCTCCCAGCGGTCCGCCAGTTCATAGATTTTCGGGCACAATACGTCCACGCTGTCAAACCGCCAGACCGTTCCCCGGCAGGTCAGCCCACCCAGAAAACGATAATCCGTGCGTCCCTGCTCAGTTCCCTTTTTGCGTAGTTCCCGCGCAATAATTCCATCCAG
Source organism: Oscillibacter ruminantium GH1 (assembly GCF_000307265.1). Lineage (GTDB taxonomy): Bacteria > Bacillota > Clostridia > Oscillospirales > Oscillospiraceae > Oscillibacter > Oscillibacter ruminantium. The sequence goes on along the minus strand of NZ_DF158898.1, from coordinate 171,085 downwards.
CCGCCTGTCCGCCCGCTCGAAGTCAAAGGATTTCTTTCCATCGGTCATCAGCTCCAGCTCCACCTGCCGCGCCGCTTTCAAACAGCGGTATGCCCGCGCGCCAGCCTCCTGTCCCAGCTTTGTCAGGCCGAAAATTTCGCTTCGGGACGACTTTGCCGCCGTCAAATCATAAAATCGGCCCAAATCCACGATTCGATCCACCGCCGCCGGATAGCGCGGCTCCATCACATGGGGCGGCGTGCCGTCCACCGCCGCGCAGTTCATATCCGGCAGCACCACTCCATCCAGAGAATCCGGGTCGCCGCTGCACCGCAGATATTCTACCCGTTCTCCCGCTTCCTCCATGGTTTCGCCCAAAGTGCGAAGAAATGTAGACTTCCCCACGCCGGGTCCGCCCTTTAAAATCATCAGATCGTATGTATGCTCTCCAGCCAGCCCATCGAACAGACTGTGAAATCCGCTCCCGCTGTTGGCGCCTAAGAAGAAATTGGTTACACTTGCCATGTCGTCTCCTCCAATTCCGGTTTCACACTCAGATTATGCGGAAGTGGTTTGGCCTGACACAAAAACAAGCCTCTCCGATCTTCGCGGTTGGACGCGGCGATCTCAAATTGACTTATCACTTGGATCAAGTATAATAGCTTTATAAAAAAGGGGGATGCGGCATGAGTCTGGAACAATATTTTTTGATCTGGGATCAATTGACCGCCGACGAACAGGCGGTTCTCAACCAAGCCGCAGTCAAGCGGCTTGCACCAAAAGGAACGCGGCTCCACAACGGCTCCGCGGATTGCGTGGGGCTGTTTGTGATCTGCTCCGGTCAACTTCGGGCGTTCATCCTGTCCGACGAGGGCAAGGAGGTCACGATCTACCGTCTTTTTGAGCGGGACGTCTGCCTGTTCTCCGCCTCCTGCATTATGAGCAGTGTCCAGTTTGATATTACGATTGAAGCCGAGAAGGATTCCGAACTGTGGATCATTCCGACGGACGTTTACAAAAATTTGATGGACCGTTCCCTTGCCGTGGCAAACTACACGAACCAGATCATGGCCTCCCGTTTTTCCGAGGTCATGTGGCTGGTGGAGCAGGTCATGTGGAAGAGCGTTGACAAACGTCTGGCAGGCTTTCTGCTGGAAGAAGCGAATTTGGAGGGCGGCAGCGTCCTAAAGATTACGCATGACAAAATTGCCGCCCATCTGGGCACAGCCCGGGAGGTCGTCACCCGGATGCTGCGCTACTTCCAGTCCGAAGGGATGGTATCTCTTGCCCGGGGAACGGTTGAGATTACCGATCCCAAAAGGCTGGAGTCGCTGCAAAAATCCTAAAACAGCGCCGCACAACTTGGCGCAAACGGGCCGCGGAAAATTTTTTGGGCAGAAAAAGACATAATTCGGACGGAATTCCGACAAATCTCAAAGAGCTGCAGCACATGGATGTCACAGAATTTGCGCAAGACGCCGATGCCGTAATTTTCGATGTTCGCCTGACAAAGCCCCCGTCGCAGGCAAGCCTGCGACGGGGGCTTTGTTTTGTTTTCAACGTTTTTCCATTCCGCAGGGAAACGCTTGCTCCGCCGCGCAGCGATCCTTATCGATGGTTTCGTACAGGCGGTACCCGCCGGAGAAGTTGTAGCATACAAATCCATTCTGGGCAAGGATGCGGCAGGCAATGTAGCTGCGCAGGCCGCTCTGGCAGATCACATAGACCGGCCTGCCCGCTTCCAGCTCCGGGAGACGCTCCCGCAGCTCATCTACAGGGATGTTCAAAAAGCCGTCAATATGCCCCGCGGCATATTCCCTTACTGTACGGGTATCCAGCAGCGTCACGCTGCCATCCCGGGGCAGGTTTGCAACATCCTCCCAGTGAAACTGCTTTACGGTTCCGTTCGCAAGGTTTTCCATCATGAAGCCCGCCATGTTCACAGGGTCCTTCGCGGAGGAATATGGGGGCGCGTAAGCAAGGTCCAAGTCCTTCAGTTGCGGGCCGGTCAGTCCCGCGTGCATGGCGGTGGCAAGTACGTCGATTCGCTTATCCACACCTTCATAGCCCACAATTTGCGCACCCAGCAGACGGAACGTGCCCTTTTCATAGAGCACCTTCATAGTCATCACCCTGCCGCCCGGATAATAGGCGGCGTGGGCTGCCGGAGAGAGATACACCTTATCGCAGTCGATCCCCGCCTTTTTAGCGGTTTGCTCATTGATACCCGTGGTCGCCACCGTCATGTCAAACACCTTGATAACCGAAGATCCCTGAGAGCCGCGATAGACGCTGTCTCCGCCGCAGATATTATCCGCCGCGATGCGTCCCTGCTTGTTGGCGGGGCCTGCCAGGGAAATCAGCGCTTTTTCTCCGGTGATAAAATGCCGCGCCGCCACCGCATCGCCCACCGCATAAATATCCGGCGCGGAAGTCTCCATGCGGTCATTAACCGCGATGCTCCCCTTGACTCCAAGCTCTAAGCCCGCCTCTTTGGCCAGCTGTGTGTCGGGAGTCACGCCGATTGCCAGAACCACCATATCTGCTTTGAGTGGTTCCTCGCCCTTCAGCAGGACCTTCACGGCGCTTCCATCCTGTTCAAAGCCCTCCACACTATGGCCCAGCATCAGCCGAACGCCATGCTTCCGCAGCTTCGCGTGGACAAAAGCCGCCATCTCCGCGTCCAGCGGATTCAACAACTGCTTTGGCCGCTGGACGATGGTAACCGCAAGCCCCAGCTCCCGCAGATTTTCCGCCAGCTCCAGGCCAATGTAGCCGCCGCCTGCGAGAACCGCTGATTTGGGACCTTCCCGCTCCACAAACGTCCGGATACGCAGGGTATCCTCCACTGTGCGCAAGGTAAAGAGCTTGTCCAGCTTGGCTCCCGGAAGCTCCGGCATGGTGGGCTTTGCGCCGGGAGACAGAAGCAGCTTGTCATAGACCTCCTCAAACACCTCACCGCTGTCCAGATTGCGGACCGTGACAGCTTTCCGTTCCGGATGGATCGCTGTCACCTCGTGGCGCACCCGCATTTTGACGCGGAAGCGCCGCCAAAAGCTCTCCGGAGTCTGAAGCGTCAACTCCTCCGGGTCCGTGATGACTCCGCCCACATAGTAAGGCAGACCGCAGTTTGCATAAGAGACAAATCCAGAGCGCTCAAAGACCACCACCTCTGCCGTTTCATCCAGTCTTCGGATGCGAGCCGCCGCAGTGGCGCCGCCCGCCACGCCGCCGATGATTACAACCTTCATGTTACTTCTCCGCCTTTCCTCGGTATCCGTTAATCCCGCCGATATTCTCTACGTTTACATACCCCATACGTTTCAGTTCGGACACTGCCTGACGGCTTCTCGCCCCGCTCAGGCAATAGACAAACAGGGGCGCTGCCTTGTCCGGAACTTCCGTTTCGACCCTGTTCAGCTCCTGAAGGGGAATATTCCGGCTGTGGGGAATGTGTCCCTGCACGTATTCCTCAGGCGTCCGCACGTCCAGCAGCACCGCATTTGCGGTCGAATCAAACCGGGCAACGCCGTCGTTGATGTCCGGCGTATTCAAAAAATCAAAAAGGCCCATCCCGTCACCTGCTCTCCAGCATTTTTAATATCTGCGCCTTGGGCCGTACACCCGCGGCCTGATTAGCGATTTTTCCATCCTTTATGACGACAAGCGTGGGGATGCTCATGATATTGAACGCGGCGGCCAGCTCGCGCTGTTCATCCACATTGATTTTGCCCACCTTCACATCCGTGGTTTCGGCGGCAATCTCATTAAGGATGGGAGACACCATCCGGCAGGGGCCGCACCAGCTGGCCCAGAAGTCCAGAAGAACCGGCTGTTTACTTTCCGTGACTTCTCTCTGGAAGTTCTCTTTTGTAATCGTCATGGTAGCCATTTTATTTCCTCCTTTGCACTGCGGCAAATATCTTCTTAATTACTTTGAAGCAATTATAACTCTATTTTCTTCCGCGT
>NZ_DF158898.1:0-166195 GCF_000307265.1 Oscillibacter ruminantium GH1 | reverse complement strand
ACAAACTAATTTGCGCATAACTCTTGACACTACCTTCCGCGTTCCGTGATAAACTCACACTGCTGACAAATTTTTCTTTTTAGCATCAGATTCTCTGCACAACACGTTCTAAGAAAAACCGCCGTCCATGGGGACGGCGGTTTCATCAGTTCTTCTTTGATTTTCCAAAGCCGGACACAATGGCGTGGGTCGGACAGACCTCTTTACATAGTCCGCACCGAATGCATTCGGCAGAATTGATGTTTTGAACCACATTCACACCCATTTTGCAGGCTTTTTCGCATTTTCCGCAGTGTACGCAGGCATGTTCATCCACCCGCATCTGATAGGCGCTGAAATGGTTCAACAGCCCGTAAAACGCTCCCAACGGGCAGAGATACTTGCAAAACGGGCGGTACAGCAGAACCGACCCAACCAGCACTAACACCAAAATTCCCATTTTCCATGAAAACAGGAATCCGGCGGCAGAGCGCAGGCTCTCGTTGGCCAACAACAGCGGGATTCCTCCCTGCAGCGTCCCGGCGGGGCAGATGTACTTGCAGAAGACCGGATCGCCAATGCCGAAGGCGTCCGTCAGCACCGCCGGCAAAATCAGCACAGCGGCCAGCGCAGCATATTTGCCCCAGCGCAGTGTTTGGTCCAGTCGGCGCGGTATTGTTGGCTTGGGCGTACGGATCTTATGCAGCAAATCCTGCACAAAGCCAAACGGGCACAGAAAGCCGCAGATCAGCCGTCCAAACAAAACGCCGAACAGCAGCAACACACCAAACACATAATAGGACACATTTTTTGTCCGTCCGCCGATGACCGCCTGCAGCGAGCCGATGGGACACGCTCCAGCGGCTCCCGGACAGGAATAGCAGTTCAGTCCCGGCACACAGATGCGTTTTGTGCTTCCCTGATAAATGCTCCCCGTAAAAAAGTTGGGAATATGAGGATTGCTCAACAGCGTTGCCAGCGCTTGGATCAAGTGTCTTTTTCCTTGTTTCATCAGCCGATACCAATACATTCCAGACAGATGTTGACTGCCTTTTGCCGCACTTCGTCAGGCTCGCCAATAAAAATTCCAACGGCGATCAGAATAATTGCCGCCGCAAAAATCGCGGCAGTGACATACTTGCGCGTTCTCATACAGGAACACATGTCCCGTCGTACATGCCCCAAGTCTTTTCTGCCAGCGCGGCAGATTTCCCCCGCTTTTCCAGAACGCCCCCCAGCATCTTTTCCGTCTTTTCAAGCCCCAGAATGATCGCATTGCATTTCATTTTTGATCCTTCTTTCTTGCAAATATGGTCTGATTGATCCCGCCCACCGTCATATTCGCCAGCCGCCGGCGGCAGGCCTCGTTCATGTCGGCGTATAAACCGTCCATAACATTGCCCATTCCTGAAGAAATCAGGCATTCCCGGTCAATCGCTCCCGAGCGCCAATTCATCGTAATCGGCTCTTCGTCCAGCGCGTCCAGAACCCGATCCAAGGACAGTTCCGCACTGCCGGGCCGGGACTGGTAGCCGCTTCCTTTCCCCTGAAACGCGTCCACCAGTCCGGCTTTGTGCAGCTTTGTCATGACCTTGCGTACCCGAGCGGGATTCGTGCAAATATTGTCCGCCAGCTCCTGGCTGGAAACCACGCACTCTTTATGGAGCAGGTATACCAGCGCATGGACTGCCAACGAAAATTCCGCCGTCATGCCGCCGCCTCTTCCAGCAGAGAATCGATGATTCTTGCCCAATCCCCTCCACTGCGGGAGCCAACATAGGACTGGCCCACAAGATTCCCCGCGCTGTCCACAAAAATGGTCTCCGGCACGGCGCTGACTGATTTCAGTTTGGCGGACACCAAATCCACGGAGGGCAGCAGGTGGGGATAGTCCGCGCCGGTCTGGGCGACCAGCGCCTGCGCCGTCTCGACCATCTCGGGAGAATACGTCCCGTCGTCTCTTTGGGAAACGTCTGCCACGATTCCAACGATCTGTACGCCGCGCTCCGCATAGTCAGCTGCCAGCTGCCCCAGCTCCGGCATTTCCCGCAGGCAGGGGCCGCAGAAGGTGGCCCAGATGTTAATCATGGTCAGCCGATGATCCGCAAAGATACTTTCATCCTCCGCGACGCCGTTCAAATCATAGGTGGCAAAGGAAGTCAGTGTCCCCTCCTTTTTCTCCGTCTGATAGGCTCCGCTTTCCGTTTCATAGGTCCAGTCCTGAATACCGCCAAAATCGGACACATTGGTATAACCCATGCCCACCAGCTTCTGTGCGGCCTGTGCACTGCGGTTTCCGCTGCGGCAGTATAGAAGAATCTCCGTATTCAACACGGGAATCGCGGCCAAAGGCTCCGTGCCGATCTCCTCATTGGGAATCAGAATCGCACCGGGAATGTGATTTTCGGCATACTCCTCCGCAGTCCGCACATCCACCACGACAATGGGGTCGCCGCTGTTCATGCGGGCATACGCCTCCTCGGCGGTAATGTTCACCACACCAATAGACTCTTCGGCACTGCCGGACGTCTGTGCGCCCATGCTTCCGGTAGCAGTCTGTCCGTTGGCGCCGCAGGCGCTCAAAAGCAGCAAGAGGGCAAGGCCCAGCAATAATCCTGTTTTTTTCATCATGACTTCTCCTTCATTGCAATCATAGCGGTTTATTAATGTAATCGTTATGGTTACATTAATATATACCATACTCCGCCTTGCATTGCAATAGCTTTTTTCAAAATTCTGACCGGTCAAGGCAAAAAGCAAGCGAGAGGCGGTGTCTCTCGCTTGCTTTCCTATGTAATTCTTCTCAATTGACAGTTCGCAGATTTTCGGCTTTCGCCTTAGAAAAACAATTGGCTTTCTGCCCGACGGGTGTAATTGGTTTCCAGCATGTCCTTGTGGGACAAAAACGCCGGGTCATCGAAATATTTGGCGCCTGTGGGACACTTCACCACACAGGCCTGACATTTAATGCACACGCCGGGTACGCTGGAAACATCCGCCGGGTCGATGGAACCCATGGGACACACCGCCGCGCACAGCCCGCAGTCCGTACACTTGTCCGGATCGGTCTGAGGCTTTGCCTTCAGGAATTTGGCGGGCTGACCGTCGGTTCCCAACGGCGTATAATAGGGTGCGGCAGGATCACCGGAAACCTGAACAGGGGCCGGAATCTGCGTCAACCCTTTTATCTTTACAGCTATATCTTTTCCAAAACGCTCCGCCTGAGCAAAGTCCTCTTCGTCAGGGCGGCCCGCAGCCAGCTTGGTCGCAAAGGCGTGCTGGCCCACAAAGGCGGCGGCGGCCACGGTGTGGAATCCGTGGGCCTCCAGCTCCGCGCAAAGCTCGGCCAGAGAGTTGTCAAAGTTCCGGTTGCCAAACAGCACCACCGGCACTGCCAGCGCACCGTTTCCCGTCAGCTTCGTCTGGAAATAGGGCAGCATCTTGTTGGGAATGCGCCCCGCATAGGTGGGTGTTCCCACAACCACCAGATCCGTATCTGTAAAGGAAATATCCTTTTCACGCTCCGCCGGGGATGAAATATTCACAGTTTCCAACGGCTTCCCCAGTTCGCGCGCCAGCCCTTCCGCCACGGCTGTGACGACCTTCTCCGTGGTACCTGTCGCGCTGTAATAGACCACCCGGACTTTTTCGATCTCCATATCCGCTTTCCCCTCTTTTTCTATTTTTAGGTTCGCTCTCAGAGCGAAAAATCCTCTTCCTTCAACCGCGTCGTCTCCAAGGTCGCGGGCCGAGGCGGCATCCGCTTCAGTGGATCGTACCGGAATTTGCGGCAGCTGCTCTCCATCGGGACGATTCCCTTTTTCACACAGGCCACTTCCCGTTCGTTGATCTGCGCACCCTGCCGGCAATATGCGCATCGCGGGTCAATATCTTTTCGGAACAGCACGAAAGTCACCTTCCTTTACAGTGCTTACAAAGCATAGAGTTTCACTTTTTCATCTTCCACCGTCGCCCGAATTTGAGAGATGGGGTGCTCAAAGCTGTCGATCATCTGGGCGGCCATGGGGTCCTCCAGCTCTTTCTGAATGGTGCGCCGCAGATTGCGGGCGCCATAGGTCACGGAATAGGACTTGTGCGTGAGATAAGCCAGCAGTCCGTCGTCGTAGGTCAGCGTCACGCCCTTGTCCTTTAAGGACGCGGTCAGCTCCTCCAGCATAATGCGGGCAATGGACTGGAAATTCTCCTCGCTGAGGCGGTTAAAGCAGATCACCTCGTCCACGCGGTTGATGAACTCCGGGCGGAGGAACTGCTCCAGCCCCTTCATGGCCTTCGCCTTGTCCTGCTGTCCGGCGGTGCGGTCAAAGCCAACCGTCCCCTCCTTGGTGGCACTGCCGGCGTTGGAGGTCATGACGATCACGGTGTTTTCAAAGTTGACCTTCCGCCCATGAGAGTCGGTGATCTCGCCGTCATCCAGAATTTGCAGTAAAATATTCAGCACATCCGGATGCGCCTTTTCGATCTCGTCAAACAAAACCACGGCGTAGGGCTTACGGCGGATTTTTTCCGTCAGCTGCCCCGCCTCGTCATAGCCCACATATCCCGGGGGAGAGCCCACAATGCGGGAGACGGAGTGCTTTTCCATAAACTCGGACATATCCAGCCGGATCAGGCTGTCCGGCGTGTTGAACAGGTCGGTCGCCAGCTGCTTCACCAACTCCGTCTTTCCCACGCCCGTGGGACCGACAAAGATAAAACTGACGGGCTTGCGCTTGGGGCTGATGCCCACTCGGTTCCGCCGCACAGCGGCAGTGACGGACTCCACCGCGGCGTCTTGTCCCACGATGTGGGATTTCAGACGGCTATCCAACTGGCTCAAGCGCTGGAACTCCTGCTCCCGGATGCGGGAGGCGGGAATTTTCGTCCATAGTTCAATGACATGGGCCAGATTTTCCATGGCAAGCTGAGGGTCGCCCTTGTCCAGCAGAACCTGCAGCTCAGAGCCCAGCTGCGCACGCTTGCTCTTCAAAAACGCCATCCGCTCATAGTCTGGCTCCGCGCCGTCATCGGCGGCCAGCTCCTCCAGCATGGCGTTTTCCTTTTCATAGTCCTCCAGCTCCCGCTGAATCTCCATGCGGCGGGAGATGTTCGGGTCTTTCAAATTCAGATCGGAACAGGCCTCGTCAATCAGGTCGATGGCCTTGTCCGGCAGGAAACGGTCCGTAATATACCGCTCGGAGAGCAGCACCGCCTGACGCAGAATGCCGTCGCTGAGTTTCACGCCGTGGAACGCCTCATACTTCGGAGCAAGCCCCTTCAAAATCTGGATGGAATCCTCGATAGACGGCTCGTTCACCGTCACCGGCTGGAAGCGCCGCTCCAGCGCCGTGTCCTTTTCGATGGACTTGCGGTACTCGGTAAAGGTGGTGGCTCCAATCACCTGAATCTCGCCCCGGGAAAGGGCGGGCTTCAAAATGTTGGCGGCATTCATGCTGCCCTCCGCATCCCCCGCGCCCACGATGGTGTGAACCTCGTCGATCATGAGGATGATGTTCCCCAGCCGCTTTACTTCGTCAATCAAGCCCTTCATCCGGGACTCAAACTGGCCACGGAACTGCGTACCCGCCACCAAGGCGGTCAGGTCCAGCAGATAGACCTCCTTCTCCCGCAGCTTAAAGGGAACCTGCCCCGCGGAAATGCGCTGGGCCAAGCCCTCGGCAATGGCGGTCTTGCCAACGCCCGGCTCGCCGATCAGGCAGGGATTGTTCTTCTGGCGGCGATTCAGAATCTGGATCACCCGCTCAATCTCCTGTTCCCGGCCGATCACCGGGTCCAGCTTGCCGTTTTTGGCCCGCTCCGTCAGATTCAGGCAATAGCTCTCCAGATACTTGCGCTTTTTGTCGCCCTTGTGTTCCTTGTCCCGGTCCGCCCGGGCAGAACTGCCCTCGGACTGCTCATCGTTCCGGGACGAGGAGTCGCCATTGAACAGACGGTTCAAAAACGGGAAGGTGGCAGTTTTGCCCTCTTCCTCATCCGTGTCCGGATCTTCCTCCTTGGGCAGATCCTCCACGTTCTCCACGCCGTCAAACGCCTGAAGCATCTCATTGTTCAGCGTGTCCAAATCGTCGTCGGAGATCCCCATCCGCTTCATCATATCGTCCACCTGAGGCAAGCCCAGTTCCTTCGCGCACTTCAGGCACAGGCCCTCGTTCACGGTGTTCTCGCCGTCCAGCCGGGAGATGAACACCACGGCCACATTTTTTTTGCATCTTGAGCAAAGTTTCGGTTGCATCGTATACCTCCAGAATTACAGTGGGCGTCCGGGACGCCGTGCGCAGTCACTGCGCGGAAAGTCAATAGAAAAGCAAGTCCAAAGGACTGTGGCTTGTGAAAAAACTCAGTAACCGGGTCTGGGCCACGATCTCCGTGTCGAAAGAGACGCGCAGACAGCGCAGCAGCCAAATCGCCAGGAAGATCAGCAGCACTCCCTGAATCAGACCCACCACAGCGCCGCCCAATCCATTCAGCAGGTGAACGCCCGGCAGCTTCATCGCGATATCCAGCGCCCTTGCCACCAAGTGGAGCAGGAGCGACAGCACCGCAAAGGACAGGGCAAACAAAACCATGTACACGAAGGACTCCATCACACTGTCCACCACGGCCATGGCGAGGGAAACGCCGGTGTCCCGGACCTTTTCCTCCGCCCGGTCCGAAAGGGATTTCGTCAGGGTATCGTCCCAGCCCATCAGCTTCAGCAGCTCTCCCGCCTGCAGGCGGGTCTGCGCGCCGCTGTCACCCAAAGCACCGGAGGAATCCGCCGCACTGGCGGAACCGGCGGAACCGGACGGCGACGAAGCCTCCGAAGAAGGCGGACTGATCTCCGGCTGCATGGGAACCACAGTCTCTTCGCCTCCCTGCGAGGGCGCGCTGCCGTTCATGGCGTCGTCCACCCGCTGCGTGACAGTATTTTCAATCACGGGGCGAAGCAGATTCGTGGCAATCGGGGTCAGCTCCCGGGCAACAAACATGGCTCCCGTCAGGGCGAGGATCACCATCAGCAGCCCCGCAACCGCTCGAAACAGGCCGCGCCATGCCCCATAAATCAAGAAGCCCAGCAGCACAGCTGCGACAATACAGTCTATTATAACAGCTGTTTGCATGTTTGCCTACCTCCCCACCCGTAAATAATTTGTGAATTCAGCTGAAATATCGTCCAAAAATGCACGTTCATGGCAAAAATCTCACTGCTTTCTCCGATGCCATCAGCAGAGCGGACCCGTCACTTCCCACCAGTGCTTCCCGGGCATAATCCGTTCCCGTGAGGGAGGCATACTGCTCCAGCTGGGGTGTGTAGATCGCCAGCTTGTCGGCATACAGCACCGCAATATACCGCCCGGAGGCGGAGATACTCAAAACTTCCTCACTGACATCGAGCGAGGCGATCTCCTGTCCGTCGGCCCCCACCGTCACCAGTCGGGCCACGCTTCCGGACTGATAGCGGTTCAGCAGCAGCACCGCATAGTTCTCGCCCTGAAGATCGTACTCCCGCAGATAGGACCCTCCATAGGAATACGAGGCCGACAGCTCCCGGTCTGAAGCACTGAAGTACAGTCCGTCGTCGCAGACCATGGTGAGGCTGCCGCCCACGGCTCCCATATCGTAGCACATGCCGCTGCCCACGGGCCAAGATGCCACCGGATCGGTAGCCGTCAGATCATAAAGCACCACATTGGATGCAAACGCCCCGCCGGACTGGCCCAGCGTCACTGCCGCCAGATACTTTCCGTCGTCGGTCGCATAGGCGTTGGAAACAAAACGCTCGGAGGAGTTGAAGGCAAACAGCGGATTTCCAGCCGAATCATAGACGGAGACAGCCGCCTTATAGTTCTGCTTTCGGGCAGTCACCGCCAGCTCGCCGCTGCTGTTCAGGGTTGCGGAGAGATACGGCTCTGTCTCGTCGGCGCTCACCTGATAAACAAGCCCCGCTTGATCCAGCACATACAGCTGCGTACCGCCCACATCGTAGGCCACAGCCCGGTCCCCCACGGCGCTTAATGCCGGGGATTCCATTTTCACAGAGGCAGACCAGAGCGTATTTCCGTTTCCGTCCACCAGAGACAGTGCCGTGTCCGACAGTACCACCAGCGTATTCCCCAGTTTTGCAAAGCGGTTGCTGGAGGACGCGTCGTAAACGTATCCTGTGGACCCGTCTCCCTCGCTTTTGCCATAGGCAAAGTAACGGTGCAGAGCGTCCAGCCCCGTACCGTCCCTCCATGCGGCGGCAAGAACCACCAGCAGCACCGCCAGAAGCAACAGGAAAAAGATCAGGAAGCTGCGCAGACGGTGGCGTTTGATCGGAAGGTCTTCCTCGTCATCATCATTCCAAATATCTTTCGTTCTATTAGCCATTGAGCTGTTCATCCTCATACCAAAGTCTCGTCAGGTACAATCCGCCCGGCGGCGCGGTGGGTCCCGCAGCGCTGCGGTTCCGTCCCTCCAAAATCGCGGGGATATCCTCCGGGGTGAATTTCCCCTCCGCCGCGTACAGCACCGTTCCGGTGATGGCACGCACCATATTATACAAAAAGCCGTCGGCGCAGACCTTCAATTCCAAAAGGTCCCCCCTGCGGGATACATCGCAGTAATAAATCGTGCGAACGGTGGTTCTCGTCTCCGTCCCCACGCTCCTCACCGCCGCAAAATCGTGGGTTCCCACGAACATTCCCGCCGCCCGGTTCAGAAATTCCTCGTCCAGTTTCTTGGGGTAAAAATAAGCCCGATTCACATAAAAAGGGTTTTTAAAAACAGAGTTGTAAATGCGATAGGTGTATTCCTTTTTGATGCAGGACCCGATGGCGTTGAAATCCGGGTCCACTTCCAGCGCCTCTTTCACGGCGATGCTCTCCGGCGTGTGGGTGTTGATAGCAAAGGGCAGCCGATCCACTGGAATGCGGCTGTCTGTGCGGAAATTGGCGACATACCGCTCGGCGTGGACTCCCGCATCGGTGCGGCCGCAGCCGGTGAGATGCACCGGCCCCCCACAGACCTCCGCCAAGGCTTTTTCCAGCGTCCCGCAGACGGAGACGGCGTTTTTCTGCACCTGCCACCCGTGGTAGGCGGTGCCGTTATACATCAGTTTCAGGGCAATGTTGCGCATAGCAGTCAAAACTCCTTATTTGGGACAAGTCGGTGTTGGATCGGCGGAGGCGCGGTACTCCAGCCGAAAAAGGAACTTCGCGCACAGCAGACGCGGCACCTTCTGTTTGGTAAAAAACACAGCCGCCGCGCGGGCGTCCTCCTTCACGAAACTATCGGTGGAATGCTCTGTGGGAGAACGCTTCCCCCGTGTTCTGTGATGGAGGTGGATTCCAGTGGAAATTCATAGGAAAGCCCGTCCTCTCCGGTGCAGGCAAAGGTCAGGGACACTTCGTCTCCGCTCTGACACACCAGCGCATTGTCCCACGGCTGAGGGCCATAGAGGTACTGTCCCGACTCATCCTCCACGGCGGCAAGCTGCTTTATCCGTTCACCGTTGCAGTACAAACGGAACGATGCGCTCTTAACCTCCGCCGGTTTGCTCCCGTCCAGCACGGAGACGCGACAGTCCGCATTGATGCGCATCAGGCCCACACCCGGCGCCGGCAGCGCCTTGCGAACATAGGTCATACCGCCCTCTTTCACATCCACCCGAAGGGAGGCCAGCATAAACAGAGCGTTGGGATAGTCCCCCAGCCGCTCCTGCGCGTACACGCCGCCGCCCTTCACCAATGCCGACAAGGCAATGCTCTGATCGTCCTGCTGTGATGAAAGAGGCAGTGTCAGTGATCCGCTATAAACGCCGGAGGAATTCCGGGTCAGCGTTTGAGAGGCGGCGGAGCCGCCCCGGGTCACCAACAGCGTCACCGCCGCATCGGGCTGGTCGTCCCACAGCGTCAAGGACACGTCCGCCGTTACCGTTTCCCCCGCTTCGTCCTTTCCCTCGGGCACCAAATCAAAGGTTTTTATCAGCTGAGAGATACTTTTTGGAGACAGGGCGGAAGCGCCCGTCTCCCCGGATGAGGTCTGTGCAGACAGGGCGGGCGCAGTCATTCCCATGCCGCGCAGTCTGCTCCCCTGCCAGATTACCACGCCAATCAGCGCGGCGCACAGCGCCACCGCAATCAATAGCATCCACATCGGCAGCTTTCTGTCCTTCATGCGGCAGACCTCCCTTTTCCGACCTCAGTTTTTAAAATCCGAACCGTCCCAATGCAATCACGCCCGCCGTGACTACCACGCCGCAGACCAGCGTCCAATAATCCCGCGCGGCGTATTTCAAGGGGTTCAGCTTTGTCCGCCCCTCACCGCCGTGATAGCAGCGGCACTCCATCGCCACCGCCAGCTCGTCCGCCCGGCGAAACGCGCTGATAAACAGCGGCACCAGAATGGGGATCAGCGCTTTGGCCTTGTGGAACAGGTTCCCGCTCTCAAAGTCCGCGCCCCGCGCCTTCTGGGCGGACATAATCTTGTCCGTCTCCTCAATCAGCGTGGGGATAAACCGCAGAGCGATGGACATCATCATCGCCAGCTCGTGAACCGGCACATGGATTTTTTTCAAGCCCCCCAGCAGCCGTTCCAGCCCGTCCGTCAGGCGGATGGGGCTGGTGGTGTATGTCAGAAGGAACGTCCCCATAATCAGCAGCATGATTCGCAGCACCATCCGCACCGCCATCGCAATTCCCTGCCGGGAGATGTGGAGGAATCCAAATTGCCACAGATAGTCGCCGGGGGTAAAAAACAGATTCAAAATGCCGGTAAAAAGGATGATAAGCAGTACCGGTTTCAGTCCCCGCACCAGCGCTCTGGCTCCAACTTTGGAAACCCGGGCGCAAATCAAAAAGGCGGCAATCATCACCCCGTAGGTCAGAACCGAGTCCGCGCAGAAAAGGCCCACGATATACAAAACCACCAGCAGCAGTTTTGTTCTGGGGTCCAGACGGTGGGCGATGGTATCGCCGGGAAAATACTGACCCAGCGTGATATCCTTCAGCATCCCGCCGCCCCCTTTCGCAGGGCCATCAACTGCCGTTCCAGCTCCTCGGCGGTGTACACCGCCGGGTCCACGGCAAGTCCCCGCGCTTTCAGCGCCATGGCGACGCGGGTGATCTGGGGCACGTCCAGCCCAGCGGAGAGCAGTTCATCCGCCCGGGAAAAGACCTCCTTGGGCGTCCCCTGCATCAGCACATGGGCGGACTTCAGCACCAAGATGCGGTCCACATTTCGGGCCACCTCTTCCATGCTGTGGCTGACCATGATGACCGTGCCGTTTTTGTTCCGGTGATAGTCCCGGATGTTGGCCAGCAGATTTTCCCGGCCCGCCGGGTCCAAGCCCGCCGTGGGCTCGTCCAAAATCAGCACCTGCGGCTCCATCGCCAGCACACCCGCCAGCGCCACCCGGCGCTTTTGTCCGCCGGAAAGCTCAAAGGGAGACTTTTCCATCTGATCGTCCCGGATGCCCACAAGGCGCGCGGCCTCCCGCACGCAGCGGTCCAATTCTTCCCCAGTTTTTCCCATGTTCATGGGGCCAAAGGCGATGTCTTTATAGACCGTCTCCTCAAAGAGCTGATACTCCGGATATTGGAACACCAGCCCCACCCGAAAGCGCACGTCCCGGATTTTCTTCGGCGCGGCCCAGATGTCCTTTCCGCACAGCAAAATCTGCCCGGAGGTGGGCTTCAAAAGGCCGTTGAGATGTTGAATAAGAGTGGATTTTCCAGAGCCGGTGTGGCCGATAACGCCCAAAAATTCCCCGTCCGCCACGTCAAAGCTCATATCCTCCACGGCGCTGCGCTCAAAGGGCGTGCCGATACCGTAGGTATGGGTCAGGTTCTTGACCTGTAAAATCGGTTCCAATGCTCTTGTTCCTTCCTGTCTGGTTTTATCGCAGCGCCGCTGCCACCGCGTCCGCGCACGCATCCACAGTGAGCGCGTCCAGCGGCAACTCCAATCCGTCCCTGCGCAGGCGGTCCAGCAGATCCACGGTGTCCGGCACCGTCAGTCCCAGATTGCGCAGTTCCTCCACGCGGGTAAAAATCTCCTGCGGGGTGCCGTCCATAGCGACCTTGCCGTTGTCCATGACGACGACGCGGTCCGCGTCCTCTGCCTCATTCATGTGGTGGGTGATAAGCACCACGGTGATGCCCTTCTCCCGGTTCAGCCTGTGAGCGGTGGACAGCACCTCCTGCCGTCCCGTGGGGTCCAGCATGGCGGTGGCCTCGTCCAAAACGATGCAGTCCGGCTCCATGGCGATCACGCCCGCAATGGCAATGCGCTGCTTTTGCCCGCCGGAAAGCAGGTGCGGCGCGTGCTGGGCAAATTCCGCCATGCCCACCGCGCCCAAAGCGGTATCCACCCGCCGGCGAATTTCGGCCGTGGGAACCCCCAGATTTTCCGGAGCGAAAGCCACGTCTTCTTCCACCACATTTGAGACGATCTGGTTATCGGGATTTTGAAACACCATCCCGACCTTTCTGCGGATGTCCAGCAGGCGCGCTTCGTCGGTGGTGTCCATTCCCTCCACGCGCACGCTGCCCGCGGCGGGCAGCAGAATGGCGTTGAAGGTCTTCGCCAGCGTGGATTTCCCGGACCCGTTGTGGCCTAAGACTACCACGAAGGTTCCTTTTTCGATCTTCAGATCCACGCCACGCAGGGCCACCGTGGCCTGCTCCCCCTCCTCCACCGCCGGATAGAGGTATTGAAGGTTTTCCGTTTCCAGAATCGTTGACATATCTATGACTGTTCCTTTCACTTCGCTTCAAGGCACAAAAGGCCACGAAAAGGGATGTCCATAATGTGTATCGTTTTCGGCTGCCGCTGAAGCGGCGAGAAAAATGCACCGCAAAGAAACGAAGTTTGAACCTGTTCAAACTTCTTCCCGCCGCTTATTCGCTGAACCAGCGTCCCGTCGCCCCGCAGGGCAGGCACATTCCCGTTTTTGTCACCGGCAGACCCAGCTCGTCCCACGCGCACTTGCCGCCGTATTTTTCCTTCACCAAAATTCCCAGCAGATATCCCAGCACCGACGGGGCAAGGCCGGTGGTATAGGAATTGATAAGCACGAACAAGGGCTTGTCCGACAGCACGCCCACGCAGAGCTTCACAAAGTCGTAGAGATTCTCCTCCAGCTTCCACACTTCGCCGCCGGGGCCTCGTCCGTAAGAGGGCGGGTCCATAATAATGGCGTCGTAGGTCTTTCCCCGGCGGATTTCCCGCTCCACAAATTTGCCGCAGTCATCCACGATCCAGCGGATAGGCGCATCTTCCAGGCCGGAGAGTTTTGCGTTCTCCTTGGCCCAGGCCACCATGCCCTTCGCCGCGTCCACATGGCACACGCTGGCTCCCGCCTTGGCGCAGGCCACCGTGGCCCCGCCGGTATAGGCGAACAGGTTCAGCACCCGAATGGGCCGCCCTGCGTTTTTGATCTTCTCCATCGCAAAGTCCCAGTTAACGGCCTGCTCTGGAAAAAGCCCGGTATGCTTAAAGTTCATGGGCTTGACCTGAAATGTCAAGTCTCCATAGTGCATTTCCCAGCTCTCCGGAAGCTTTGCCTTTTCCCAGTGTCCGCCGCCGGTTTGGGAGCGGAGATACCGTCCTCCCACCCGTTTCCAGCCGGGATCGCTGTGGTCCGTCTCCCAGATGGCCTGAGGGTCCGGGCGCGCCAAGAGCTGGCCTGCCCAGCGCTCCAGCTTTTCGCCGCCGCCGCAGTCCAGCAATTCATAATCCCGCCAGTTTTCCGCGATCCACATGATGGTTCCTCCGTTTTCTCAGTAAAATCAAATCAATTGTAACATTATACTTCAAAAGCGCCCGCCCCGTCAATCAAGGATTTGGGGGTAAATGCCGCCGCATGTCCGTTTTTCGCGGGCAGGCGGGCCTTCTTTCGTCTTTCCATCGCAAAACGACGCAAACCCGCACAAAAACTTCTTGACTTTTTAAAAACCCATGCTAAAATAGCACCAATATGAAAAGGCAGTGACGGAGAGGGCGGAGACGCGGACCTTTCAGAGAGCCGGCGTTTGGTGCAAGCCGGCAGGGAAACGTCTCCAATGCCTATGGCTCCCGAGCCGAAAGAGCGAACCCGTATAGGGATAGGTCTTTCCGTGTCGCCGCGTTAAGGCAGAGGGCTTGTTGGAGCCTGTGAGAGGCGTGTTTTTTGCACGCAATTTGAGTGGTACCGCGGAAGTTTTCAGTGACTTTCGTCTCAAAGGATGCTTTGAGGCGAGGGTCTTTTTCTTTTGCCTCAAAGTGTCAAACGGAAAGGAGTTCAACACGATGAGCAATCAGAAAATCGAAACCATCTGCGTCCAAGGGGGCTACACGCCCGGCAACGGCGAACCCCGCCAGATTCCCATTGTCCAGTCCACCACCTTCAAGTACGCCACCTCCGAAGACATGGGCAAACTCTTTGATCTGGAGGCCAACGGTTATTTCTACACCCGCCTGCAAAATCCAACCAACGACTATGTAGCGGCGAAAATTGCCGCGTTGGAGGGTGGCACGGCGGCCATGCTTACCTCCTCCGGTCAGGCGGCAAACTTCTTCGCCCTGTTCAACATTGCCTCCTGCGGGGACCATATCGTGGCCTCCTCCTCGATTTACGGCGGTACCTTCAATTTGATCTCCGTCACCATGGCAAAAATGGGCGTGAAATGCACCTTTGTCGCCCCGGACTGCACGGACGAGGAGCTGGAGGCCGCTTTCCGCCCCAATACAAAGTGCGTCTTTGGCGAAACCATCGCAAATCCGGCGCTGACCGTATTCGACATTGAGCGCTTCGCCGCCGCGGCACATGCTCACGGCGTCCCTCTGCTGGTGGACAACACCTTTGCCACGCCCATCAACTGCCGTCCCTTCGAGTGGGGCGCGGACATCGTCACTCACTCCACCACCAAGTATATGGACGGCCACGGCGCCGCCGTGGGCGGAGCCATCGTGGATTCCGGCAAATTCGACTGGCTGGCCCATGCGGAGAAGTTCCCCGGTCTGTGCACGCCCGACGACAGCTATCACGGTGTGACCTATGCGGAGAAATTCGGAAAAGAGGGTGCGTTTATCACCAAGTGCACCGCCCAGCTGATGCGGGACTTCGGCTCTATCCAGTCCCCCCAGCACGCATTCTATCTGAATCTGGGTCTTGAGAGCCTGCACGTCCGTATGGCCCGTCACTGTGAAAACGGGCAGGCCGTGGCGGAATTTTTGAACAGTCATCCCAAGGTGGCCTCCGTCAGCTATTGCGGTCTGCCCGGGGATAAGTACCACGCACTTGCGGAAAAATATCTGCCTCACGGCTCCTGCGGCGTGGTATCCTTTGAGCTGAAGGGCGGACGAGAGGCCGCCGGGGTATTCATGAAGCATTTGAAGCTGGCTGCCATCGAAACCCATGTGGCGGACGCCCGCACCTGCTGCCTCAACCCCGCCACCTCCACCCACCGCCAGATGACCGACGAGCAGCTACTGGCCGCGGGCATTCCCGCAGGGCTTGTCCGCATGAGCTGCGGCCTTGAGAGCAAGGAGGACTTGATTGCCGATATCTCCCAGGCGCTGGATCAGGTGAAGCGTTGAGCGCTGTCTCCGCATTTTCGCATCGCACCGCTTTGAAAGGAGCTATCGGCTTTGCCTATTAAGATTCCAAATCAACTGCCTGCCACCAGCACGCTCACACAGGAAAATATTTTTGTCATGACTGAAACGCGTGCGATCACGCAGGATATTCGCCCCCTGCAAATCCTCCTGCTGAATCTGATGCCCACGAAGGCGGATACAGAAACGCAGCTGGCCCGGGTGCTGGGGAACACACCGCTCCAGATCGAGATGGAGCTGATCGCCCCGGTGGGGCACGTATCCAAAAACACCCCGCAGGAACACATGCTGGCTTTTTACAAGAGCTTTGACGAGGTGCGGGAGCGAACCTTTGACGGACTGGTCATCACCGGCGCGCCGGTGGAGAATCTCCCCTTTGAAGAGGTGGATTACTGGCCGGAGCTGTGCAAGATCATGGAGTGGAGCAAGACCCATGTTCACTCCACGCTCCACATCTGCTGGGGCGCGCAAGCGGGACTTTACTACCATTACGGTATCCCCAAGCGGGCGCTGCCGGAAAAGCTGTTCGGCGTGTTCCGGCACACAGTGGAGGACCCCAACTTCATCCTTTTCCGGGGCTTTGACGATCAGTTTGAGGTTCCTCACTCCCGCCACACCACCGTAGACCGGGAGGATATCGAAGCCGTGCCGCAGTTGAAGGTTTTAGCCTCCTCGCCGGAGGCGGGAGTCTACGCGGTGAAAACCGACGGGAGCCGTCAGATTTTTCTGATGGGCCACGCGGAGTATGACCGGGATACGCTGAAACGGGAATACGAGCGGGACGTATCCACCGGAACCGCCATCCAACTGCCCAAGCATTATTTCCCCGGTGACGATCCATCTCAAACACCCAAGGTCACTTGGCGCTCCTGCGCCAACCTGCTGTACTCCAACTGGCTGAACTACAACGTTTACCAGACATCCCCCTATGATATCCGGGATATTCAGTACGGCAAGCGGACGGAGGATATTTGAATTTCACCTCTCTGATTCCCACAAGTCCTCATATTACCTGCATTTTCCCATAGAAAAGCCCGGTGCGGAGCCTTCCGCGCCGGGCTTCTTATCACATAAGCTGCTGTTTATGCGGCTGTATCAATCGCGTATTGCACTGTCTTGGGCAACACCACGCAAAGAACGCCTTGTGACTCTGCGGTAATGCCCGTGAATTTTTGAAAGGAGCAGGACGGTATTTCACCTTGTCTCACGATTTGACCACCACATTTTCCTCGCCCAGCGTCTCCCGCGCCTCCTGCAAAAGGGCCTGATGGAGCAGCAGCTGCGTGCCGAACACCTTGCGGGTGTCCGCCATCACCAGCTTCACCGGCGTGGTCCCGGGGAACATCTGAAACACCAGCTTCATATGGCGCAGCTGAGGGCTGTCCTTCCCCGGAAATTTCAGGTAGAGAACGCTTCCATCCACCGCCGCTTTTGGTTTCCCGTCGTTGGCGGCGGAAGCCGGGAGCGGCACACCGCTATCTAGCGGCATGGCAGAATCGCACATAATCTGGGGGGCTTTCTCGTCCCGGACAGACAGCTTCCCCTTCACAATCACGGCCTGATTTTCCTGCAAGCACGCGCCGCAGGCATCCAGCGTCCGGGAAAAGCACAAAAGCTCAATGGCGGCGGTGTCATCCTCCACCGTGACGTAGGCCATGAGGGTGTTGCTCTTGGTGGTTTTTGTCTTGCTGGAGGTCACCACTCCGGCAATCGTAACCCGCTGCCCGTCAGAAAAGCGGGTGGGACCGCCCTCCTGCGAAAAATCATCCAAAATGGAGACGATGGAAGGTGCGTTCAGCCGTTTAACCTCCTCACGATACTGATCCATGGGGTGGCCGGAGAGATAAAGTCCGGTAATCTCCTTCTCCATGTTCATCAGTTCCTGCGGAGAGAATTCCGGGATATCCGGCAAATCCACCTCTTTCGACGGCTCCGGCTCCGCGCCGGCTCCCGCCGCCATGGAAAAGAAGTCGATCTGCCCCTCCACATTCTGGCGGCTGGCGTTGGCGATGGAATCCATCACCGTCTCGAACACGCGTATCAGCTGAGAGCGCCTCGCCCCGAAGCCGTCAAACGCGCCGGAACGGATGAGGTTCTCCACTGCCCGCTTATTCATTTCGCTTCCGTTCATCCGGCTGCAAAAATCGTTCAGTGAGGAAAAGGGCCGCTCCTGCCGCTCCCGCATCACCGCCTGTATAAAGCCCCGGCCAATGTTTTTCACCGCGGCAAGGCCAAACCGAATGCCGCCCTCCTCCACGGTGAACGCATCACAGGAGCGGTTGATATCCGGCGGCAGAAGCTGGATGCCCCAATCGCGGCACTCCGTGATATACCCCGCGATCTTGGCGGAGTTGTCCAACACGCTGGTCAGCAGCGCTGCCATATACTCCTTGGTGAAATGGCGCTTGAAATACGCCGTCTGATACGCCACCACGCCGTAGGCCACGGAGTGGGCCTTGTTGAAGGCGTAGTTGGCAAAATCGTAAATATCCTGATAGATGGCCTGCGCCGTGGCCTCCGGGATGCCGTTTGCCACGCATCCCGTAATTTTCCGTTCTGCGTCGCCATGGATAAACGCGCCCTTTTCCCGCTCAATCTGGACGGCTTTCTTTTTGGAAATGGCGCGGCGCACCATGTCCGCCTGACCCAGAGAGTACCCCGCCAGCTGGCGGAAAATCTCAATAACCTGCTCCTGATACAAAATGCAGCCATAGGTGATGGACAGGATCGGTTCCAGCCTTGGATGGAGATAGGAGATCAGCTTTGGATTCTGTGCGCAAGCGATAAACTTTGGAATCGAGTCCATGGGGCCGGGACGGTAGAGGGCAATGATGGAGGAAATATCCTCCAGATTCCGGGGCTTCAGCCCCACGCACACGCCGGTCATGCCGGTGGATTCCATCTGGAACAC
Organism: Oscillibacter ruminantium GH1; assembly: GCF_000307265.1. GTDB lineage: Bacteria > Bacillota > Clostridia > Oscillospirales > Oscillospiraceae > Oscillibacter > Oscillibacter ruminantium. The sequence goes on along the minus strand of NZ_DF158898.1, from coordinate 147,729 downwards.
GCCGATGGTCTTCCCCTGTCCCAACATCTCATAGGTAGGCCGGTCGTCCTCGGGAATGTCCTCCAACCGGAAGCCGGGGTGCTCCGCCTGAACCATTTTCACCGCATCGTCCAGCACGGTCAGGTTCCGCAGGCCCAGAAAGTCCATTTTCAAAAGACCCAGCTCTTCCAGCGTGGTCATAATGTACTGGCAGACCACCGCATCGTCGTTTTTCGCCAGCGGCACATATTCGTACACCGGCTTTTTCGTGATGACCACGCCGGCGGCATGGGTGGAGGCGTTGCGGGGCATTCCCTCCAGCTTCTGCGCCGTGTCAATCAGCGCTTTCACGTTTGCATCGCCTTCATAGAGATCGCTGAGGGGCTTTGAAAGACGCAAGGCGTCCTTGAGCGTAATGTGTAGGGTGTTTGGCACCTGTTTTGCGATGGCGTCCACGTCCGCATAAGGCAGGCCCATCACCCGCCCCACGTCTCGGATCACGCCCCGGGCCGCCATCGTGCCAAAGGTCACAATCTGGGCCACGTGGTCGTCGCCGTACTTACGGCGGACGTAATCCACCACCTCGCCCCGGCGAACATCGCCAAAGTCCATGTCAATATCCGGCATACTGACCCGCTCCGGGTTCAAAAACCGTTCAAAATACAAGCCGAACCGCATCGGCTCGATGTCCGTGATCTCAAGGCAGTAGCTCACCATGCTTCCGGCGGCGCTGCCGCGTCCCGGCCCCACGGGGATTCCAACGCTTTTGGCATAGCGCACAAAGTCGGAGACGATCAGAAAGTAGTCTGTAAAGCCCATCTTTTCGATCATTTCCTGCTCGTAGGTCAGCTGTTCGCGGTACTCCGGGTGGGCGCCGCCGTACCGCTTGGAAAAGCCTTGATCGCACAGTTCTTTTAGATAAGTATAAGCGTCGTACCCCTCCGGCAGCTTGAATTCCGGCAGCTGATACTTGCCGAAGACAAACTCCACATTGCACATCTCGGCAATTTTTCCGGTGTTGTCCACCGCGCCCTCATACCCCTCGAAGAACTGCTGCATCTCCTCTTCCGAGCGGAGGTAGAAGTTTCGTGGCTCATAGCGCATCCGGTTTTCATCCGCCAGCTGCTTGCCCGTCTGGATGCACAGCAGAACATCGTGGGCCTCCGCGTCCTCCTTACGGAGATAGTGAGCGTCGTTGGTGCAGACCATGGGCAGGCCCGTCTCCCGGTGCAGTTTCAAAATCCCGCGATTCACGGTCTGCTGGTCCGGGATGCCGTGGTCCTGCACCTCCAGATAAAAACGGTCCGGCCCGAAAAGTTCCGCCATCTCCAGCGCCACGGCCTTGGCGGTGTCATACTCCCCGTTGCGCAGCCGCCGGGGAATCTCTCCGGCAAGACAGGCGCTGAGGGCAATCAGCCCTCCGCAATGGGCTTTCAGCAGATCCATGTCGATGCGGGGTTTGATGTAGAAGCCCTCGGTCCACGCCATGGACACCATGTAGCTCAGGTTGCGATACCCTTCCTCATTTTCGCACAGCAGCACCAGATGGCGGCTCTCCGCATCGAATTCGTGCTGCTTTTGAAACCGTGTCCGCCCCCTTGGGGTGACATAGACCTCACAGCCGATGATGGGCTTCACGCCCGCGTCTTTACAAGCGCGGTAAAAGTCAATCACGCCGTACATCACGCCGTGATCCGTGATGGCGCAGGCAGTCTGGCCCATGGCCTTTACCACGCTGGGCAGTTCTTTGATGCGGCACGCACCGTCCAGCAGGCTGAACTCCGTATGAACATGTAAATGGGCAAAGGACATGGTTCGCTCCTATTCTTTTAACACTTTTGCATTGCCGTTCTTCCAGCCGAATCGGGTTGAGACGGAAACACGTTCCGCCGCGCCCGGACTTTCCGCTCCATCAGCGGTCGTTCAGCATTTCCTCCACGATTTCCACCGCTGTGACGATCATAATCGCGCAGTGATTTGTCAACTCCATACGCTGGGCGGCGGGAGTCGCGTCGTCAGGCTGATACTTCTCCGCCAGCAGATTCGCACAGCGCAGATGTCCGAACTTCTCGGAAAACCGCTTCTGAAATTCCCGGGAAAGGCCCACGGCCCGTTTCTTCCCCGCCGTAGGGTCCTCAATCGTGGCGGGAAACATCTGGGACAGTGCCATTACCGCCCCGGTGATCGCACCGCACAGTTCTCCCGTTCCCGCGCCGCCGCCAAAGCCGCCGCCGATAGCAAGGCTCTCCGCCTCGCTCAGCCCCGTTATGTCGGAGAAAGCCGCCAGCACTGCCTGACAGCAGTTACAGCCCTTTTTATGATAGTCGTTTGCACGCTCACAGCGATCCATGTTTCATTCCTCTTTTTCTTACTGATTCTGGGAAACACACTTTTCAAGTTCCTGATAAAACGCGCCCAGATGAATCCCATCCGCCAGCGCGTGGTGCGCCACCAGCGTCACCGGAAGGGTGGTCCGTCCGTTTTCCGTGGCGTACTTGCCCCACGCCAGCCGCACATTGCTAAACGCAGGCTCCGGCAGCGGCTGTTTCATGTCCGTATACCGCAGCCACGGGACGCAGGAGATGAAAAAATATTCCCCGCTGTCCCCGTCCTCGCGCATCGTCCCACCGTCCCGGGCCGCGTCCAGAGCCTTTCGCCCCTGCGCCAGATACTCCGCCCAAGGCAGCGTCCCGTCCAGCGTACAGTAGGCATAAGACCCGTCCGGCTTTGCCACGGTGCAGGAGCAGCGGCATGCGTCGTATTCCACCACCCGATCGCCCTCGATCCGCCGCCGCAGTTCCGGCACGGCGTTGGCCGCCGCCAGAACCTCATAAGTAAACGCAAGGAAAAACGGCGCGCCGCTTTGCGCAAGCCGCTCCATAAAAGCGGTGATGTCCACCTGACAGGTCACGCCCGCATAGGGGTCCTTCAGGGACGCGAAATACTCAAACTGCTCATGGCGTGGATCTTTGGTCATGTCAATCACACGTTTTTTCATCGCGGTTCTCTCCTTTACTTCTGGGAAAGCACAAGGCTTTCCGTCCGTTCCGTCTCTCCGTCCGCGCCGCGAATGGTAACGTTGAGCGCCGTGCCGTCCTCCGAATAGGATAAATCAGAGATGAACTCCGGCTCCTGCAAATCGTAAGAGGCCAGCGCTTCGCCGTTGTAATTCAGGATATCGCCCCACAAGGAGTAGACGATGGTGTTCACGTCATCGCCGTAAAAGGTCAGATTTCCCCCCTGTATGTCCTTTTCAAAGGTCTTGGTTTTCGTATCAAACACGCCATAATATACGACCTTCGGGTTGATGTGTCCGCCCACAATAATGGTATCCTCCCCGATGGTATCGTAAATTTCCAGCGCGTTTACCGATGGACACCGCTCCGTGATCTCATAGTCCGTGCCGTCGAAAGTAAACACGGTTCCTTCCACCGACGCCGCGGTGTGAGGCACGGGGGCGCTGGCCGCCATCTGTTCCGCGTTGGCGCAGCCTGTCAGAATCAACAGGGCGCAAAGCCCCATCGCCACAAGTCCCTTTTTCACGCAGTCCCTTCCCCTTTCAGCTTGCGCGCCAACTCCACGAGCTTGCGCAGCCGATGGTTCAGGCAGGATTTGGTGATGGGCGGTTCAAAGCTGTCAGCCAGCTCGGAAAGACTCAACTCCGGATTTTCAAGCCGGGCCGCCGCCGTCTCCTGCAGCTTGTCCGCCATCTGCTCCAGCAGCCCCGCGCGCATCAAAAGCCGAATGGCCTCAGTCTGCTCCAGCGCCGCGTCCACGGCCTTGTCCAAATTCGCGTTATCGCAGTTCAGACGGCGGTTCACGCTGTTGCGCAGGTCCTTTTCCATTTTCGCGCTCATCACGTTCATTGCCGCCACCGGAGCACCCACCAGCGTCAAAAAGTCCTCAATCTGGTCGCTCTGCTTGAAATAGGTGATGTAGCTGCCGTTCCGGCTCAGTCCCTTGGGCGGAAAGCCGTTGTCCCGCAGGAGGGCTTCCAGCTCCCGACTCACCTGCAAATGGGAGGTGGCCAGCTCCAGATGATACCGTTTCAGTGGGTCGGTGACGCTTCCTCCGGCAAAAAACACACCCCGGAGGAAGGACGCCCGACAGCATTCCTCTTCCAGAAGTCCAAAATTGATGTGCAGCACCAAATTTTGCTGCGGCGCATAGCCCAGCGCGTCAATAATCCCATCCAGTTTTTTCTGTTCGGTGATTTGAAACACCAGCTTTCCGGGCGTATCGGGTTCCGGAATCCGGTCAAACCGAATGCGGAACGCCCGGTGGAACAGCCGGGGCAGCCGCGCGGCAAAGTTGGGATTTTCTGTAACGATACGCACCTCGCCGGAGTTGAACGTATTGCAGTAGAGCAGGATGCCGTATGCCTCTGCCCGGGCACAGCATTGCTTTTGCACATCCAGCCGGCACAGTTCGTTTTTCGCGTCAAAAGAAAAGGACATCTCCGCTCACCTCCTGCCCCGCGCCTTACTCGTTCAGGGCTTTTTTCAAATCCTCCAGATATCGTCTCTGCTGCTTTTTCAAATAGGCTCCCACCAAAATCGTCATGGGAAACCGCTCCACCGTCACGCGTTCGTTAAAGCGGACGCGGCAGCCGCCGTCCCGCTCTGAAAATTCCCCCGTCCAGTCGCCCCGGAGATTCGCGTTGCGCATCTGGAACGCGTACCGGCGGCAAGGATCCTTTTCCGTGATGGTAAACTCCGTGGCAAAGCCCTGTGGGGTATACTCTGTAAAGGAATTCCCATTTTCAGCGACTTCCACCCGGGCAAGATCGCTCCGCCAGCCTGTGCGCCGGTTGTCCGTCACGGTGGCCCAGACCTTCTCCACAGGACTGCGCAGCTGCGCCGAAATCTCCCGTTCAACGATTTTTGCCATCTGCGCCCGGCCCCTGTTCCTTGGAATCCTCTACGAGGTAAAAATCTTTATCAAATGTAAACCGATCCCCCGCAATGCGGACGCTGCGCTCTGCGTGGAGCAAAATCAGCTCCCGGGCAAGATGACCGGGATCATGGCGCACAAACCCATTTTCCACCGTGGCCACGGGCCGATTGATTATCTCCACGCCCAGTTCCCCGCACCGCTCTTTATCGCAGCGGATCAGCTCCGCCCCCTCCTGCGCGTACCGCTGGGCGACACCCTTTGGAATGGGGGAGGAATTGGTGAGACACAGGTCGAAGAGATTCGGTACGGAGTGCTTGAACAGCGCCGCAATATGGTCGGCGGCGGTGTACCCCTCTGTCTCCCCCTCCTGTGTCATTACGTTGCAAACGTAAATTTTCAGTCCGTCGGACTCTTGAATGGCCTCTACAATGCCATCCACCAAGAGATTTGGGATGATGCTGGTGTATAGGCTCCCCGGCCCCAGCACTACCATGTCCGCGTTTTGGATGGCCTCCACCGCCGCGCACAGCGCCTTTGGGTGCTCCGGCAGCAGCCGAACCTGCCGGATGCGGCAGTCCTGCTCCTTTTTGCAGTAGAAGATTTTGGATTCTCCCACCACCCGCACGCCGTTTTCAAACTCCGCCTCCAACTGCACGTTGGCGTTGGTGACGGGCAGCACCCGCCCGGTGATGGCCAGCACCTCGCTCATACGGCTCACCGCCGCGTCAAAGGAAGAGGAGATGCCGTTCAGCGCCGCGAGAAACAGATTTCCAAAGCTCTGTCCCGCCAGCGTACCTTCGGAAAAGCGGTAGTGCAGAAGCTCCGCCATCAGCGGCTCTGTGTTTGCCAGTGCCTCCAGACAGTTGCGGATGTCTCCAGGAGGGGGCATCCGCAAGTCCTGACGCAGCATTCCCGACCCGCCGCCGTCATCCGCCACCGTGACGATGGCCGTGATGTTTTCCGTATACTGCTTTAGTCCCCGCAGCATGGTGGAAAGGCCATGTCCTCCGCCGATGACGGCGATTCGCGGCCCATGGGCTTTGGGGAGACGATAGGACGTCCTTCGATTTTCCATAGGTCCCCTTTCAAAGTTTCCTCTGTTCAACCCCGAGGCATGTCCCGGTGATACTCCGTGACGGGATAGCCCTTTTGCTGGATAAACCCGGTCAGCGCATGGGCAATGGCCACGGAGCGGTGCTGTCCGCCGGTACAGCCCACCGCCACAGTGAGGCTGGTCTTTCCCTCCTCGGCGTACAGCGGCAGCGTCAGCGTCAGCAAATCCTCCAGCTTCGTGAGAAAATCCTGTGTCTGCTGGAAGGAAAACACATAGTCAGACACCGCTTGGTCAAGGCCCGTTTTCTCCCGCAGCGTCTCGATATAAAACGGGTTTGGCATAAACCGCACATCCAGAACCAAATCGGCTTCCAGCGGCAGACCATACTTGAATCCGAAAGACGCCACCGCCACGGTCATACCCGCCTTTTCGTCCTTGCCGCTGAACATCCGAAGCAGCTCTCCACGCAGCTGGGCGGTAGAAAGGCTGCTGGTGTCGATCACGAAGTCCGCCCGCTCCTTGACCGGGCGCATGACCTCGATCTCCCGACGGACCGCTTCTTCCAGCGTGTCTGTTCCGCTGCTGAGAGGGTGGCGGCGGCGCGTCTCTTTATAGCGCTTGATAACGGTTTCCGGGGATGCCTGTAAAAACAGCATCCGGCACACGCCGCCCATGCTTCGCAGCTTATCCAGCACATCAAACAACTCTGAGAAGGAGTCCGACGTGCGCACGTCATACACCAGCGCGACCCGGTCGTACCGCCCGTTTCCGCCCGCACAAAACTCCGCAAATTTTAAAATCATTGCCGCAGGCATATTGTCCACGATATAAAAGCCCATATCCTCCAAAAAAGAGGCCGCTTTGCTCTTGCCAGCCCCGGACAGGCCGGAAATAATCACAATTTCCATGAAATCACCCGTTTCTCTCTCCCGCGCGGGGCTTTACCCCACAATTTTAACCTCCGGTTCCAAATAGACGCCGGTGGCCGTCAGCACCCGCTCCTGCACCTGCGCGATCAGCCCTGTCACGTCGGCAAACGTTGCTCCGCCCCGATTGATGAGAAAGCCCGCGTGCTTCTCGCTGACCTGCGCGCCGCCAACAGTCAGTCCTTTCAGTCCGCATTGGTCAATCAGCGTTCCGGCAAAATTCCCCTCCGGCCGCTTAAAGGTACTGCCCGCACTGGGCCACTCCAGCGGCTGGCTGGCTTTCCGCTTTCCCATGAGCTCTTCCATCCGGGCGCGGATTTCCGCGCCGTCGCCGGGATACAGACGGAACACCGCATGCAAAACCACCCAGTCCGGGTGGTCGGTCAGAATACTGCGGCGGTATCCGAATTTCATTTCCGCGCCGGAAAGTATCTTCACGCCGCACTCCGGGTCCAGCAGAGTAACCTGCTCCACCACCTGTGCCATCTCCCCGCCGTAAGCTCCGGCGTTCATGCACAGGGCTCCGCCCACCGTGCCGGGGATGCCGTGAGCAAATTCAAGACCTGCAAGGCCCCGCTTTTGGGCAAAGTCTGCCAGCCGCGCCAGCGAGATGCCGGACTCCGCCGTTACCTGCGTCTCTGCTGCGCCCATTTCCAGCCGGTTCAGCCCGGCGGAGGTGTCAATCACCAGCCGGTCCAGTCCCTCGTCCGGAACCAGCAGATTCGTGCCGTTGCCGATTACCAGAGGCCGCGCGCCGCATTTGTGCGCAAAATCCGTCAGCAGCACAAGCTGTTCCCCCGTCTTGGGAAACGCCATCCGCCGCGCCGGTCCGCCGATGCGGAAAGAGGTGTGGCGGCTCATGGTCTCATCGTTCTTGATCTCCAAGTCCGGCAGGTATTCTCCCGCGCACCGGTCCAGTTCTTCCGCCCAATCCATGCAGGTCCTCCCCTAAACTTAAATTGCCCGCTTCAGCAGCGCCGCCCCGATGATTCCCGCGTCGTTGCCAAGCTCCGCCTTCACCACCGTGGCTTTTCCGCCGCAGTGGGCGGCGTAGCTTTCCCGGTCCACGATCTCCCGCAGGGGCGTGAGCAGCAGCTCATCTTCCGCCTCGCTGACGCCGCCGCCGATGGCAAGCACCTCCGGCTGCAAAATATTCAGCAGGTTTACGATCCCCGCCGCCAGATAGTCTACATATGTCTCGCACAGGGCCTTTGCCGCTACGTCTCCCCGCAGGGCGGCGGCAAACGCCGTCCGGCCCGAGACAGCCGTTCCGCCCTTGGATTCTTCCCAGAGCAGGCTCTCTCGATTCCCCTCCATGGCCTCTTTTGTCATGCGGATCAGGCCAGTGGCGGAAGCATATGTCTCCCAACAGCCGCGCCGCCCGCAGTTGCAGACCGCGCCGTTCCGCTCCACTACCATATGCCCGACCTCGCCGGACATACCGCTGGCGGCATAGAGCTTCCCGCCCAAAATAAAACCGCCGCCAATGCCGGTACCCAGCGTCACCACGGCAAAGTTCTTTGTCCCCCGTCCCGCGCCGCAGAAATATTCGCCCACGGCGGCGCAGTTTGCGTCATTTTCCAGCAGCACCGGCACGTCCAGATACTGGCTGAACAGCCGCTCAATGGGGACATTTGCCAATGGGATGTTGCAGGTGTAAAGGATATTCCCCTCCGCCACCGCACCGGGGATACCCATGCCCACGTACTCCAGATCCCCGGGGGCCACGCCGCCATCGCGCGAGACTTGCGCCGTCAGTTCCGCCAGTCTCCGGACAAAATACTCCTTGCCCTGAAACGGCCCAAGGGGGATTTTCCGCGTTGCCAGCAGGCGGCCCGCCTCATCCACAAGGCCCGCTTTCAGATTTGTGCCGCCCACGTCAATTCCAACGTACATCGTTTCCGCTCCTCTTTCAGTTCTTTTTGCTGATGCCAAGATTTGCCCGCTCATCCACCCGTCGGGCCAGCTCTTCCGCCGCGTTAAAGCCGAAGCGCCGGTGGCGGTTGTTCATAGCCGCCACCTCCACAATATTGGCCAGGTTCCGCCCGGGCCGAACCGGAATGGTGACGCAGGGCACCTGCAAATCCAGAATCTCCGTATAATGATCCTCAATGCCCAGCCGGTCATAGAACTTGTTGTTGTCCCACTGCTCCAACTGCACCACAAGGTCAATCTGAGACTCGACCTTAATGGCCCGCATTCCAAACAGCTGCCGCACGTCGATCACGCCGATGCCCCGCAGCTCGATATAGTGCCGGATCATCTCCGGCGAGGTGCCGATCAGCTGGTTGGACACCCGCTGAATATCCACGGAATCGTCCGCCACCAGCCGGTGGCCCCGCATAATCAGCTCGATGGCCGTCTCGCTCTTGCCGATGCCGGAATCGCCGGTGAGCATAACGCCCTCGCCGTATACGTCCATCAGCACACCGTGCCGCCCGATGCAGGGCGCCAGCTTGCGGTTCAAAAATTCGATGGTGTGGGCCGTGAAGTCCACGGTCGTCTCCGGGGTGCGTAGCAGCGTCCGTTCATGCTCCTGCGCGCTTTCCAAGCACTCCGGGAAGCAGTCCAGATCCCTTGCGATCACCAGAGCGGGAATATCGTAGAGAAAAAGATCGTCAAAGGCTTTTTTCCGCTCCGCCCCCGTCAACCCCTTCAGGTACATAACCTCCGCCTTGCCGATCACCTGAAGACGGCGAGGGTCAAAATAATCGTAAAAGCCCAGAAACTGAAGTCCGGGCCGGTTCACGTCCGTGATGGAGAGGACGGCCTCCTCATAATCATTTCCGCGATTGAGGATTTGCAGGTCGAAGGAAGCTGCAAAGTCCTTCATTTTCAGTCCGCTGACCGCCATAAACTTCTGTCTCCTTTTCGTGGCGGCCATAGTGCCGCCACCCGCAATATTTGTTTTCCCGGCGCACGCGCCAGGCTCTTTTCCGCAGCAAGCGCCCACAAACGCCGCCTCACGGCCCGTTCCTGCGGAGTGCACCTGCACGATATGCACTCATTATAACGTATGGGTCGTCTTTTCGCAACAGTTTCCCCAGCGCCGACTTTCTATATTTTTGAATTTTTTTGAATTTTCCACTTGCTTTTTACATTTTTATCTGTTATGATATCAGCTGTGCCTGTGAGAAATGGGTACTAGTCCGCAACAGCGAGGAGGTGCAACGGATGGCTAAGTGCGAGTTTTGCGATAAGGGTGTCACCTTTGGTATTAAGGTGTCTCACTCCCACAGACGTGCCAATCGTCCCTGGAAGCCCAATGTAAAGCGTGTCAAGGCAATCGTCAATGGTACGCCGCGCCATGTATATGTTTGTACCCGGTGTCTGCGCTCCGGCAAAGTCACCAGAGCGGTCTGATAAGACGAATAGGCTCCCGAACTTCGGTTCGGGGGTTTTTTTCTGCGGGGTGGGCATTTTCCCACCCGTAAAGCAGCCCGAACATGCTCCCCCGAATATCTCCGCTCCACCGCAAACACCGGAAGCGGCCGCTCTTGGCGGCTGCCTCCGGTGTTTGCAGATTCACCAGTACGCTCGATTAAATAGGCCCAATCAAAAAATTGCAAGCCGCGCCTTTCGACGCGGCTTGCTTCTTCTTTGTTCCATAGGCGGAATTTCCGCAGAAACTCACATCCAGCCGTAGCCCAGCTCGTCTTTTTTGGAGCGGGTCATCAGCTCCATGACCACGTCCCGGACCTGTTTGCCCTGATACAGCACCTGATAGGCGCAGGTGCAGATGGGCATCTCCACCCCGGCCTTCTGCCCAAGCTGATAGACGCTCTCAGCGGCGTAGTATCCCTCCACCACAGCGCCTACCTCCTCCATGGCCCCCTGCGCGGTCTTTCCCTGTCCGATCAAGATGCCCGCCCGGCGGTTCCGGGAGTGCATGGAGGTGCAGGTGACGATCAGGTCGCCCATGCCCGCAAGACCCGCAAAGGTCTGACGCTGACCGCCCAAAGTCTCTCCGAGCCGGGCGATTTCGGTCATGGCGCGCGTCATCAAAAGCGCCTTGGTATTGTCTTGATAACCCATGCCGTCGCAGATGCCGCAAGAGAGCGCCACCACGTTTTTCAGCGCGCCGCCCAGCTCCACGCCCACGATATCCGGGCTGGTGTAGACGCGGAAATTACGGTTCATGAACGCATCCTGCACCAGCTTCACGGCCTCGCCGCTCTCCCCCGCCGCCACGCAGCCGGTGGGCAAACGAATGCTGACCTCCTCCGCGTGGGAGGGGCCGGACAACGCCGTCACCGGGAAACGGCCTTTCGTCTCCTCCAGCAAAAGCTGGCTCATGCGCAGGTTCGTATCCCGCTCAATGCCCTTGGAGACAGACACCAGCACGGCGCCTTCTTTCAAAAACGGAACAACCAGTCGGATATTGCTCCGCACCGCATAAGACGGAGAGGCGGAAACCACAATCTCCGCGTCCTTTACACAGGCCGGGTTCCCGTCAAGTTTCAGCGCCGCGGGCAGTTCCACGTTTGGCAAAAGCGGATTTCTCCGCGTCTGCGCCATCAGGGCCGCCTTTTCCGGGCTGTGGGACCAAAGCGTCACATCGTGCCCGTTGTCACACAGCACCATGGCCAGAGCCGTGCCCCAGCCGCCGGAACCTAAAACCACTGTTTTCATATCCATAATCCCGCTTTCTCAGGAAATTTCCCGACGGTTTTCGCCGCCGGGATCGGGGAAGAAAACTCCGCCGCAATCAACACACGCTGAAATCAAGCGGAGACTCCTCCGTACCCGTCACTTTTTGTGATGAAAGGTAAATTTGTTCTCCTGTCCCTTTAAAAGGCGCTTGATATTTGCCCTGTGGCCCCAAGCCAGCAATCCGCCGCAGCAGCCCGCCAGCACCGCCAGCACCAGACTGTGCATCACAAAGTAGGTGGCAAAGGGAAAGGCTGTTCCCGCGTACAAAGAACCGAGAGATACGTATCGGGTCAGCGCTGTTAAAATCACAAAGCCGCCCCAGACAATCAGCGCCACCCGCCAGTCCAGCATAATGGCAACAACACCTCCGGAGAGAACGCCCTTGCCACCCTTAAAGTGAAACATGCAGGGAAACATGTGTCCGATCATGCAAAACAGGCCGGCAAACAATTTTCCCTCCGCCGCATAGCCGCCAAACAGCCACGCGCCGATCAGAACGGCAATTACCGCTTTCAAAACGTCTGTGAGAATCACCACAAAAGTCAATGGGCCGCCAAACGTCCGATAAAAGTTGGTCAGTCCCGCGTTGCCGCTGCCGTGGGTGCGGATATCGTCCTTTAGAATATACTTGGAGACGATAACCGCCCCGTTGAAGCAGCCCAAGAAATAGGCTGCCGCCGCAGTTATCAGACAAATCAGCACCAGCATTCCGCCGGTGGGGACCGCCATGATTGGCACTTTCGCCATAATACTCAGTCCTCCTTATCCCCTTTTTGCCGGATGGACAGAATGATCGGCGTACCGCTCAAACCGAACACGGAGCGAATCTGATTTTCCAGATACCGCTGATAGGAGAAGTGGAACAGCCGCGCGTCGTTGCAGAAAACCACGAAATGGGGCGGGCGGATGCCCACCTGCGTCATATAGTAAATCTTCAGTCGGCGGCCCTTGTCGGAAGGAGGCTGAACCCGGGTCTGCGCATCGGAGAGAACATTGTTCAGCATGCCGGTGGTGATGCGTAGGGACGCCTGATTGCTCACCGCCACGATCAGTTCAAAGAGCTTTTCCACCCGCTGCCCCGTCAGGGCAGAGATGAACAGCACGGGCGCATAGGTCATAAAGCCCAGATCCCGCCGGATATCGGCGGTGAGCTTGTCCATGGTCTTGTCGTCTTTGTCCACCAAATCCCACTTGTTCACCACGATAATGCTGGCTTTTCCCGCCTCGTGGGCAAGTCCTGCCACCTTGGTGTCCTGCTCCGTCACACCGTCCCGCGCGTCGATCAGGATCAGACACACATCGCTGCGCTCGATGGCCATGGTGGCCCGCAGAACGCTGTATTTCTCAATATCCTCGTCCACCTTGGATTTTTTCCGCATACCCGCAGTGTCGATCAACAGGAATTTTCCGTGCTTATTTTCAAAGGGAGAGTCGATGGCGTCCCGGGTGGTACCCGCCACGTCGCTGACGATGCTCCGTTCCTCCCCCAAAATCCGGTTCAGCAAGGAAGATTTGCCCACGTTGGGCTTGCCGATCAGCGCCACCTTAATAGCGTCGGCTCCCTCCTCCTCGTCTTCCTCCGGCGGGAAAAACTTCACGCAGGCGTCCAAAAGGTCGCCGGTTCCATGTCCGTGGACTGCAGAGACGGCAATAGGATCGCCCAGTCCCAGATTGTAAAATTCATAAAAATCAGGATCCACTCTGCCGGTGGAATCCATTTTATTCACCGCCAGAACGATGGGCTTGCCGCTTCGAAGCAGCATATTCGCCACCTCGTGGTCCGAGGCGGTGAGGCCGGTTTTGATATCGGTCAAGAAGATGATGACCGCGGCGTGGTCGATGGCCAGCTGCGCCTGTTGGCGCATAAAGGTCAAAATCTGATCGTCGGTCCGCGGCTCGATGCCGCCGGTGTCGATCAGGGTAAAGGCGCGGCCGTTCCAGTCCGTCTCCCCGTAAATACGGTCGCGGGTAACGCCCGGTGTGTCCTCCACGATGGAGAGCCGCCGACCGATCAGTTTATTAAACAGCATGGACTTGCCCACGTTGGGCCGGCCCACAATGGCAACAATTGGTTTCATTGATTTCCTCCCGTTTCTTGATTGTTCAGGCTCCCGCCGGGATGCCGGGAGCGCTCCTGTCTCTCATTATACCCAGACGGCATAGAATTGCAACCGCACAGCCGGAAAAAGTAGCGGATACAAAACAAGGAGGAAAGAGCGGACTCTTTCCTCCTCATTATGATGCAAAAAACTTATTTTGCAGCGTTGGCGGCAACAGACTTGACGACTTTAATCGTCCGGCCGTTGTAAGTGCCGCACTCCTTGCACATTCTGTGAGGCAGGTGCAGCGCACCGCATTTGGAACAAGCCACGAGACCGGGAGTCGCCAGCTTCCATGTAGAGCTGCGCCGCTTGTCACGTCTTGCCTTGGATACTTTTCCCTTGGGTACTGCCATAATGACACCTCCTTCAGATCAGCGGACGGCTTTTCGCCTTTCCGCTCTGGTTCCATTTATTAGTTGTTCTCTAAAAGCTTTGCAAGGGCAGCCAGACGCGGATCCGCATCCTTTTTGCAGCCGCAGGGGCCGAGGTTCAGGTCGGCGCCGCAGCGGGGGCAGAGTCCTTTACAATCTTCCGAACACAGAAATTTAGCGTCCATTTCAAGGATGAACGCAGTGCGAGCCAGATCCTCCACGTCCACTTCGCCGTCTTCCAGCAAAACGATCTCGTCGTTTTCCTCGTTCTCCAGTTCTTCCGCCAGCAGGCAGTGGAACTCCACTTCCTTGGGCAGTCGAATCGGTTTGGCGCAGCGGTCACACGCGGCGTCCAGCATAGTGGATGCCGCCATGAAAAGCTCCAGCAGTCCGGCGGTGTTCCGCACGGAGCCCCGGACTTCAATCGGTTCCTGAGCGGGATACTGCCCGTTCAGCTCCGTGTCGGACAGGTCCAGCGCAAACTGAAAGTCCAACGATTTGCCGGGGGAATTTAGAATTGGTTTTACGTCGAAACGCATAGTACACCTCGCAATGACACGAGTAGTATTATAAGGGATATTTTTCGGCTTGTCAAACACTTTTTTCTGATTTCCTTGCATTTTTTTCAAAATCGGATACAATAGCCATATATCGCTTTTTGGGAGGCTCCTATGCGGGAATTCACCATCAATAAAAATGACGCCGGACAGCGGCTGGACCGGTTTGTGGCAAAGGCCGCGCCCCTACTCCCCCCTGCTCTGGTGCAGAAATACATCCGGCTCAAACGGGTGAAGGTCAACGGCAAAGGCTCCAAGCGGGAAATCCGGTTGGAGAAGGGCGACGTGCTGCAAATGTACATCAATGACGAGTTTTTTGAGGGACCGGACGCGCAGGAGGATAAATTCCTCTCCGCGTTCCACCCGCAGCTCGACATGGTGTATGAAGACGAAAACCTGCTGCTGGTGAACAAGCGTCCGGGGCTGGTGGTCCACGCCGATGAAACGGAAAAGGTCAACACACTGGTTCACCATATTCAGGCATATCTTTATCAAAAGGAAGAATGGGACCCGGCGGCAGAGAATTCTTTTGCTCCGGCTCTTTGCAACCGTATCGACCGCAACACCGGCGGCATCGTCATCGCCGCGAAGAACGCCGAGACGCTGCGCGTCATCAATGAGAAAATTCGCACTCACGAGCTGCGCAAGGCTTATCTCTGCGTGGCAGTGGGACGGCCTCGGCCCGCCGCTGGGAAAATTGAGGGGTTTCTTTTAAAGGATGAGGAGAAAAAGCAAGTCGCCTTCTACCGCCGCCCCGTTTCCGGCGGACGCAGCGCCGTCACCTATTATAAAACGCTGGAGACACGGGGTGAACTTTCTTTGGTAGAGTGCGAACTTTTAACGGGCCGGACGCACCAAATCCGCGTTTCCATGGCGGAAATCGGCTGTCCTCTGCTGGGAGACGGGAAGTACGGCCGGGGCGAGGTGAACCGGAGCTATCATGAACAAAAGCAGTGCCTTTGGTCCTATCAGCTGACCTTTGATTTTCAGTCCGACGCGGGAGTTCTGGAATATCTGCGGGGGAAGGTATTCCGGGTAGAAAATATTCCATTTAAAAATCGCTATTTTTCTTGACTTTTCAGCATGTTTCCGATATAGTTTTTAATTGCCGAATTTCAACGAGAAAGGTTCCCCCTCAACAGAGAAAAGAGGCGCTTCTATTTTTTTATCAATTGTAGAAACGGGGGAGGATACATGTCCAAAGAGTTGATTCGCCTGCGGGATCTCTGCATGGCGTTTGACGACGAGCTGGTTCTCGATCACTTAAATCTTTACATTAATGACAAAGAGTTCCTCACACTGCTTGGCCCCAGCGGCTGTGGCAAGACCACGACGCTGCGGATCATCGGGGGTTTCACGACGCCAATGTCGGGAGATGTCCTGTTCGACGGTGTGAGGATTAATGACGTTCCGCCTTATCAAAGGCAGATCAACACCGTGTTCCAAAAGTACGCGCTGTTTCCCAATATGAACGTCTTTGAAAACGTGGCCTTCGGCCTGCGGATGAAACGCATTCCCGATCCTGCCGACCCCAGCGGAAAGCGGACGGTAAAGCTGGCGGAGGCGGAGATCGAAAAGCAGGTTCTTGAGATGCTGGAAATTGTCAGTCTCAAGGGCTTTGAGCACCGCAAGCCGGACGCTCTCTCCGGCGGCCAGCAGCAGCGGGTGGCCATCGCCCGGGCGCTGGTCAACCGGCCGAAGGTTCTTTTATTGGACGAACCTCTTGGCGCGCTGGATTTGAAGCTGCGCAAGGACATGCAGATCGAACTGAAGAAAATTCAGCAGCAGGTCGGCATTACCTTTGTGTACGTTACCCACGATCAGGAGGAAGCCCTCACCATGTCCGACACCATTGTGGTGATGGACAAGGGCTCTATCCAGCAGATTGGCACGCCGGAGGATATTTACAACGAGCCGAAAAACGCCTTTGTGGCAGACTTTATCGGCGAGTCCAATATCATCGACGGGCTGATGCTTCAGGATAAGCTGGTGAAAATATACGGGAAGACCTTCCCTTGTGTGGACGGCGGGTTTGTGCTCAACGAGCCTGTAGATGTGGTCATCCGGCCGGAGGACATCGATATCGTGCCCGTGGAGCAGGGACAGTTGGTGGGCACCGTCACCAATGTGACCTTTAAGGGGATGCAGTACGACATCATCGTGGACTTCCGGGGCTTCAAGTGGTTGATCCAGACCACGGACCACTCCCCTGTCGGCGCAAAGATCGGTGTGAAAATTGATCCCGACGGATTCCACATTATGAAAAAGAGCGAATATTCCGGCAAGTTCGGCGATTACAGCTCTTATAGTGAGGAATACGACGAGCTTTCCGATGTGGAGGCGCTGGACGAGACGGAGGAGGTTGCGGCAGCGGAGGGCAGCGGCAATGAAGAATAAGGGTCTTGCTGTGCCGTATGTCGCTTGGCTGGCGATTTTCGTGGTTGCACCGCTGATTTTGGTGCTGATCTACGCGTTTCATGACGGCAGCCGCTTCACGCTGGATAATTTCCGCGTTATGGGGACTTATGCCGCCGTGTTCGGCCGGTCCTTCCTGCTGGCGGCCATCGCAACGCTGATCTGTATTCTGATCGGCTACCCCGTGGCTTGGTTTTTAGCGCGGGAGGGCGCAGGAATGCGGCGTATCGCCACCATTCTCATCATGTTGCCCATGTGGATGAATTTTTTACTGCGGACTTACTCTTGGATGTCCATTTTGGAGAACACCGGGCTTTTGAACACGCTGTTTCAGAAAATCGGCCTGATCTCCCTTGTCAACGGCATTTTTGGAACGAATTACACCTATTTCTCCATGATTAACACGCAGGGGGCTATCGTGCTGGGCATGGTTTATAACTATCTGCCCTTCATGATCCTGCCTATTTTCACGGTCATTGAGAAGATCGACCCCCGCCTCATCGAGGCGGCGCAGGATTTGGGCGCCAACAGCGCCGTAGTCTTCCGCAAGCTGATCTTCCCCCTGTCCGTTCCCGGCATCCTCTCCGGCGTGACGATGGTGTTCGTCCCGTCTGTGGCCACATTTGCCATTTCCCGCCTGCTGGGCGGCGGCATGGTGACGCTGCTGGGCGACCTGATTGAAGCTCAATTCTTGGGCGGAGCATACAATCCCTATCTCGGCTCTGCCATTTCCCTTGTGATGATGGTGATCGTGCTGGTGTGTATGGCCGTGATGAACCGCTTCGGTGAGGGCGAAGAGGAGGCGATGCTGCTGTGAAAAAGAACAACTTCGGCAACCGCCTGTTTCTGGGGCTGATTTTCCTCTTCCTCTATGCGCCCATCTTTGTTCTGATCGTCTTTTCTTTCAACGCCACGAAAAGCCGGACAATTTGGGGCGGTTTTTCTTTGCAGTGGTATGTGCGGCTGTTTCAGGACAGCGCTATTTTAAGCGCCTTGCAGACAACGCTTTTGGTCAGCGTCCTTGCGTCTCTGATCGCCATGGTTGCGGGCACTGCCGCCGCCATCGGCTTTGCCGCCATGAAGCGGCGCAGCCGTCACATGCTGATGAGCGTCAACAACATTCCCCTGACCAACGCGGATATTGTCACCGGTGTTTCCCTGTCTCTGCTGTTTATGCTGGCGATCAACGCATTCAACAGCTCGTTGGGCAGTGCGATGAATATTACGCTGGCCAAGGGCTTTGGCACCATGCTCATTGCCCACGTCACCTTTGACATTCCCTATGTAATCCTATCCGTCATGCCCCGGCTGCGGCAGCTGGACCCGCATATCTACGAGGCGGCGCAGGACTTGGGCGCACGGGGGTTCTATGCGTTCCGCAAGGTGATTCTGCCCGATCTGATGCCCGGTATTATCAACGGAACCATCATCGCCTTTACCATGTCGGTGGATGATTTCGTGATTTCCTATTTCACCGCGGGCAACAAGGTTTCCACCTTGGCGATGGAGGTTTATTCCATGGCTCGGCGGCGCATCAGCCCGGAGATCAATGCCATTTCGACGCTTCTATTTGTTGCGGTTCTGGCGATGCTGATCATTGTGAACCTACGGCAGGCGCGTCAGGATTCCGCTGCCCGCCATCAGCGGGCCGCTTTGACACCGAAGCGCTAAAGCTCTGGCGCAGTGCGCCGTTTATATAGTTGAATCTTATTGAGTAAAGGAGAACGCGAAGAATTGAAAAAGATTCTTTCTCTGATTCTGGCAGTCCTCATGGTCTGCCCCTTGCTGACCGCCTGCGGCGGCAGCGGTACCAGCAGCCAGTATCCCAACGGTGAAGTGAACGTTCTGAACTGGGGCGAATATATCTCTGACGGACAGGACGGTACGCTGGACGTGATTGAACAATTCCAGCAGGAAACCGGCATCAAGGTCAATTACAACGTCTGCCCCGATAACGAGACGCTGTATGCAAACCTGCAGCAGGGCGATTCCTATGACGTGATCATTCCCTCCGATTATATGATTTCCCGCCTGATCGACGAGGGGATGCTGACTCCGCTGAATTTTGATAATATCCCCAACGCTTCTGATGTGGACCCCAAGTTTTTGAATCCGGCCTATGACCCGGACAATGCCTATTCTGTTCCCTACATGTGGGGCACGGTTGGAATTATTTACAACACCACGATGGTGGACGAGGCCATCACCAGCTGGGATTCTCTGTTTGACAAGAAGTACGCCGGGCAGGTTTTGATGATTAACAACTCCCGAGACGCGATCGGCGTGGCGCTGAAGGATCTGGGTTATTCCTACAATACCACAAATCAGGCACAGATCACCGAGGCGGTGAACCTTCTGATTCAGCAGAAGCAGAATGGCATTGTGCAGGCCTATGTTATGGACGAGATTTTCGACAAGCTGGAGGGCGGCGAGGCGGCCATGGGCGTGTACTACGCCGGAGACTACCTCACCATGTACGAAAACAATCAGGATCTCGCCTTTGTGGTCCCCTCTGAAGGGTCCAACATCTTTACCGACGCCATGTGCATTCCCGCTGGAGCCGCCAATCAGGCCAACGCGGAGAAGTTCATCAACTTTATGTGCTCCAAGGATGTGGGCGTTGCCAACTGCGAGGCCATCGGCTACTCCTCTCCTCTGATGAGCGTGGTGGAGGCTCTGGACCCCGCCATTACCGCCGACCCGGTGGCGTATCCGTCGGATGAGGTTCTTGCCTCCTGCGAGGCATTTTTGAATCTGCCGGAGGATATTTTGAAATTCTACGACTCCGAATGGCTGCGGCTGAAAGCCTGAGCAAACGCAGAACATAAGCGGTGGGAAATCAATTTTGATTTCCCACCGCTTCTCTTTTCAATCCGACCGCCACAAACGGTAATCGGTCATGCCTTGGATTTTCATAGCTTTTACCCCTTGTACGGCAGAGCTGTTTTCAGTATAATAGTACACGATCAATCAAAAGGTAAAGGAGCAATCGCATATGATAATAATTGGAGCAAAATGTCAGGTGGAGCAGGTCGTCACGGATCAGCTGACCGCCGCAGTGGCCGGTTCCGGTGCTTTGGCGGTATTCGGCACACCGTTTATGATCGCCATGATGGAAAACGCCGCCCTCACCTGCCTGCAGGCAGGTCTGGAAGAGGGAAAGGGCAGCGTGGGCGTTCACATGGACGTGAGCCACGACGCCCCCACCCCCGTTGGAATGAAGGTCTGGGCCGAGGCGGAGATCACCGCCGTTTCCGAAAACGGCAAAATGGTAGACTTCAAGGTGAAGGCATGGGACGAAAAAGGCCCCATTGGGCAGGGTGTCCACACCCGTGCCATCATCAACAACGAGCGCTTTCTCTCCAAATGCAACGCCAAGCTGGAGGGCTGAACAGCAGTCCGTCCGAAAAAACGACCGGCTGCGGGAAATTTCCCGCAGCCGGTCGTTTTATACGCATCGATTTTCGCCAAAGGCAAGAGCGCAGCGGACTTTGCCGCGTTCCCCGTCTTGTCTCGCGTAAAATTCCACCAGAATTTTACGCAAAGGAGGCGGCGCAAGAATGCGAAGCGCAGTTTTCGCCCTTAGGCGGAAACGGAGTGCAGCAGACTTTACGATGCCGATCAGCCCGGAGGCCAAGTCATATCCCGGCCGCTGAGCACATGAAAGTGGAGATGATGCACACTTTGGCCCGCCTGCTCTCCGATGTTGGAGACTACGCGATAGCTCTCAATCCCCTTTTCAGCAGTAATTTTGGCAATGACCTCGAAAATATGGGCTACGAGGCCGCTGTTGCTTCCGTCAATTTCGGATACAGAGCCAATGTGCGCCTTGGGAATCACCAGGAAATGGGACGGTGCCTGCGGCGCAATGTCATTGAACGCATAGCAAAGTTCGTCTTCATAGACCTTATCGCTGGGGATTTCGCCCGCAATAATTTTGCAGAATAGGCAATCAGACATCAGTACTTCCCTCCTTAAAAAATTTCTGAATACATGGGGTTCAGACAAATTGATTGTGCGCGGCGTCATAGCGGTAATTCAGATCGGCCAGCGTCTCAAGGAGTGCCGTTTGATTGGCGTCTTCCCCGGCGCAGAGATCGTCCAGATCGGAATAGAAATCCCGCAGCTTTGTATTTACCACGCTCAGTAAAATCACAGGGTCCTTCGGCAGCATAGCAACTCAGTCTCTCTGTCATAAAGATTTTTTGTGGAGTCCCCTCGATAGGCCTCCCTTAGGCAGCTTATTTCAGCTTTCCCGCCACGAAATCGTCCACCGCGGCCAGCGCATCGTCCAGCTTCAGCAGGTCTTTGCCGCCGCCCATGGCAGAATCGGGCTTGCCGCCGCCGGAGCCGCCCGCGATTCCGGAAACCAGCTTCACCAGATCCCCGGCCTTGACGCCCTTCGCCACAGCCTCCTTGCCGCACACGGCCAAGAAGGTGATTTTATCCTCGCCGGTAGCGGCCAAAACCGCCACAACACCCGGCTCCTTATCCCGCAGGAAGTCGCCCATCTGGCGCAGTGCGTTTGCATCCGCGCCGGGGCGAACGTTGGTCAGCACCTTCAAGCCGCCCACCGCCTTGGCGGACATCAAGAACTGCTGTGCCTGTCCCAGAGACGCCTGCGCCTGGAACTTCTCCAGAGAATGGCGCAGATCCCGCATCTCGTTCATCATCTGCTCCGCCTTGCCCGCCAGCTCGCCGGGATTGGTCTTCATCATCTCCGCCACATGGAACAGCATCTCCTGATTTCGGTTCATCACCTCCAGAGACGCTCTGCCCACGGTTGCTTCGATGCGGCGCACGCCGGAAGCTACGCTGGCCTCGGATTTAATGCGGAAGGGGCCGACCTTGGCGGTATTGTCCAAATGCGTACCGCCGCAGAACTCCAAGGAGGCAAGCTCCTCTCCCTCTCCCATGGAGACGACGCGGACGGTCTTGCCGTACTTCTCGCCAAAAATAGCGGTAGCGCCCAGTTTCTTTGCTTCCTCAATGGGCATCTCGCGGGTTTCAACCGGCATACCCGCCAAAATTTCATCGTTCACCAACCGGTCGATTTTGGTAAGCTCCTCCGGTGTGATGGCGGAAAAGTGAGTGAAATCGAACCGCAGACGGTCCGGCTCCACCAAAGAACCGGCCTGATGGACATGGTCACCCAGCACCTTTTGCAGCGCCGCATCCAGCAGATGGGTGGCGCTGTGCGCGCGGCGAACCGCCTGACGGCGCTCCCGGTCGATGGCGGCGGTGATGGTGTCGCCCACCTTCAGCTCGCCGGACTCCATCACACCGTGGTGCAGGAACTTGCCCGCCTTGTCCTTTTGGACGTTGGTAACGGTAAACACCGCGTCGCCCAGAGAGATTGTGCCATGGTCGGCCACCTGACCGCCCATCTCGGCGTAAAACGGCGTTTTGTCCAGCACGATCACGCCCTCGGCACCCTTCACCATAGCGTCCCGCAGCTCTTCGTCCGCCACGATGGCCAGTACCTTGCCGCTGTCTGTGTCGTGGTCATAGCCGGTAAACGCGGTGGGCGTGGCGTCCAGCCCCAAGTCGATTCCGGCCCAAGCCACGTCTCCCAGCGCCTCTCTGGCCTTTCTGGCCCGGGTGCGCTGCTGTTCCATCAGCTCGTCGAACCCGGCCTTGTCCACGGTCATGCCCTCTTCTTCCAGCATTTCCGCCGTCAGGTCGATGGGGAACCCATAGGTGTCGTAGAGCTTAAACGCATCCGCGCCGGAGAACACCGTCTCCTGCTTTTCCTTGTGCGCCGCCAGCAGATCCGTGTAAATTTTCATGCCCGCGTCCAGCGTCTTCAGGAAGTTCTCCTCCTCTGTCCGGACGACCTTGGTGATATAGGCTTCCTTTTCCACCAGATCGGGATAAGCAACCTTGTTCACTTCCACCACGGTGGCAACCACGGTATAGAGGAAGGGCTCGTCCATACTCAGCAGCTTTCCATGCCGCGCGGCGCGGCGCAGAAGGCGGCGCAGCACATAGCCCCGTCCCTCGTTGGAAGGCAGCACGCCGTCGCAAATCATCATAACGGCGGAGCGGATGTGGTCGGTGATGACCCGCAGACTCACGTCGGTCTTGGCACTTTCGGCATAATGTGCCCCGGTGATCTCGCTCACCTTGTTGGTGATGTGCATGACGGTATCCACGTCGAACAGCGACGCAACGTCCTGACTGACCACCGCCAAACGCTCCAGACCCATTCCGGTGTCGATATTCTTATTCTGCATCTCTTCGTAGTGGCCCTCGCCGTCGTTGACAAATTGAGAGAAGACATTGTTCCAGATTTCGATATACCGGTCGCACTCGCAGCCCACGGTGCAGTCCGGCTTGCCGCAGCCGTATTTTTCGCCCCGGTCGTAATAAATTTCAGAGCAGGGACCGCAAGGCCCGGGGCCGTGCTCCCAGAAGTTGTCCGCCTTGCCGAAGCGGAAAATGCGCTCGGCAGGGATGCCCATGTCCTTGTTCCAAATCTCAAAGGCCTCGTCGTCGTCCACATAGATCGAGGGATAGAGCCGATCCGGCTCCAGACCCACCACCTTGGTCAAAAACTCCCAACTCATGGGGATGGCGTCCTTTTTAAAATAGTCGCCAAAGGAGAAATTGCCCAGCATCTCAAAATAGGTGCCGTGGCGGGCAGTCTTGCCGATGTTCTCAATATCGCCGGTGCGGATGCACTTTTGGCAGGTACACACGCGGTTGCGGGGAGGCTCCTCCTCCCGCGTAAACCAGGTCTTCATGGGAGCCATGCCGCTGTTGATGAGCAAGAGGCTTGCGTCGTTGTGAGGGATCAGGGAAAAGCTGGGCAGGCGCAGGTGCCCTTTGCTCTCAAAGTAGCTGAGGAACATCTCCCGCAGTTCGTTCAGCCCATAAACCGGATGTGACATATTGTTTTCCTCCGTCTTTCTCAAATTCCGGGTACAAAAAGAAAACGCCCCGCCCCGGTATAGGGGCGAAGCGATGCTTCACGGTACCACCCTAATTATCCCCTTGCGGGGCATCTTAGCCATCCTGTATCGGGGATGAACCGCCCCGCTCAACACGGGATGCTCAGGAGTGGCTGCTTTTCGTCGTCGGTCAAGGGGCTTTCACCGTCCCCCTCTCGCTTCGGCCTGTGCGCAAAGCTGGCTCCATCGTGGCATTTTTCAGATTACTTTGCTATTTTAGCACATTTTTGCACAATGTCAATGGCATTTTGCGGAGAAAACTCCGGAATTCCACGCCAACACGTTTTAGAAAATCCAGTTAATGAGGAACGTCATCAGCCTCCGCACCGGAGCCCACATGGCGGCAAGCTCCGGCTTCAAAAATTCCAAAACCTGTGCCGCAGTCACGGCGGGGTTTGTCAGCATCCGGCCGCCCTTAGCCTCCAGCCCCACGGCAGTAGAAGCCGATGCGGCAGCGCCCACTGCCACGCGGGAGCCTTGCGCCGCCGCGCCCACCGCATAAACGCCCAATGCGGACGCGCCCACCGCCAGATAGCCCACCGCTACCGCGCCAAAGGCCACCACACCGATGGAAATCATTCCAAACGCGACTCCACCCAGTGCAATCATCCCAATCGGCAGCAATCCGGCGGAGATCAGGCCGATGCTGACGACACCCAGCGAAAAATTGCCGATGGCAATCACACCCACCGCCGTGTTCTCCCGGCAGGGATGGCGGTCATGTCCGAAACGGACGGATACCAGCGGCAGGCCGAAAATTTTCCGGCGGCTGGTGAAGCTGTAAATACGGTTCCGGTTTGCCAGTGCGTCCACCTTTTCCTCCAGACGCGCGGCGGTATCTTTGTCCAGCGCAGGCTTGGCCATTTCCGGTTCCTCTATGTAATCTTTCACCAGATAGTCCAAACTCACGCCGAACAGCTCCGACAGGGCCGTCAGCTTGCCAAGCTCCGGCATCGCCGAGCCGGACTCCCACTTGCTGACAGACTGCCGCGTCACATCCATCCGATCAGCCAGCTGTTCCTGACTCATGCCCTCCTGCCGACGGAGTTTCATCAATTTCTCAGAAAACATCAATTTTGGTTCCCACTTTCCATCTGACCTTAAGGGGCCGATTGCCGTCAGCATATCCGTTTTTCACCCATCTTGCAAGAACGCGGCGGTTGGAACCTTGTCAACCACTGGTTGCGCACACTGCGCCCCAATGGTTTGCGCGATTTAACATTCACGGTGCTTATGCCAAAAACGGCACCACCAAAGACGCCAGCAGTGAAAACACCAGCAGGCAGACGATAACAACCGCCACGATGCGCGTTCCCTTATTCATTGCTTCTTTTCCTCCTCTGTCAAAATTTTGCGGATGCTCTTTTCCGCCCGGCTCCGGGGCAGCATCAACTCATGCCCGCAGCCCATACACTTAAGCTTGATATCCATGCCCACCCGCAGAATTTCCCAGCGCTTGCTGCCGCAGGGATGCTGCTTTTTTAGTTCCACCTGATCATAAAGATGCAAGTCCATGAAATTCCTCCTGTCAATCCTGCGCCGGGAATCGCATATAGTGGCTCAGATGCTGAATGAAATGCCGCGCTGCGCGGCGGATGGAGAGAGTTGCCATGCCGGAAAATAAAATTTACCTGCCGGAGGGCCTGCGCCCCTGCGCCCCCCTGACCCCCGCTCTGCTGCGGGACGCTCTGGAACAAGAGACGATTCTGGAAGCCCCCGTGGAACGGTGCGACGGGTCACGAGCGCTCCATATCTCACTGGGGCCCATAGACGGGCTGATTCCCCGCGAGGAAGCGATCTCCCCTTGGATCAGCGGCGCCAGCCGGGACATTGCACTTTTGTCCTTGGTTGGTAAGCCGGTTTGCTTCACCGTCACAAGTCTCGCCGCCGACGAAAAAGGCGCGCCCCACGCACTGCTCTCCCGCAGAGCGGTGCAGGAAAAGGCGCTGGATCATCTGCTGGAAACACTGGAACCGGGAATGCTCCTTACCTGCCGGGTCACCCACATGGAATCCTTTGGGGCCTTTGTGGACATCGGCTGCGGAATCGTTGCCATGCTGCCCATCGAGCGCATTTCCGTCTCCCGCATTCCTCATCCGGCGGCCCGGTTCCGCACGGGTCAGAAACTCTTGGCGGCGGTACTGTCCATCGACCGGGAAAACCGTCGTTTCACCATGACTCACCGGGAGCTGCTGGGAACTTGGATGGAAAATGCCAGTCATTTCTCTCCCGGAGAGACGGTACAGGGCATTGTCCGTTCGATTCGGGAATACGGAGCCTTCGTGGAACTGGCGCCCAACCTCTCAGGTCTTGCGGATTTAAAAGAGGGCCTCAAGGAAGGGGACCGTGTCTCGGTCTATATCCGCTCGATCCGTCCCGAGCATATGAAAGTAAAGCTGCAAATTATCCAGCGCCTGCCGCCCCCGATCTATCCCGCACCCCTGCGCTATCAGATCACGGACGGAAAGCTGGAGCGCTGGGTCTATTCTCCGCCCAGCTATGAAAAGCCGCCGGTAGTCACGGACTTTACCGCCTCGGAAATTTCCGGGTCGGACGCAGACATTATTTCTTGATCTCGTCCCAATACCGCTTGGCGGCCTGTTCCGTTTTGTTTTCGCCGTATTCATAGTACCGGGCGTTTTTCAGCGCATCCGGAAGATATTGCTGCTCCACCCAGTGGTTGGGGTAGCTATGGGGATACTTGTAATTCTGTTTGTTGTCAAAACCTGTGGTGTCGGCGTGGACATTTTGAAGCTGGCGGGGAATATCGCCGGTGCGCCCCGCTTTTAAATCGGCCCGGGCCGCGTTGATCGCGTCGTGAGCGGAATTGGATTTTGGCGCGGTGGCCAGTAAAATGGCGGCTTCCGCCAGTGGGAGCTGTGCCTCCGGCAAGCCCAGCTGCACCGCCGCGTCCACGCAGGCTTTTGTCACCACGATGGCCTGCGGATAGGCAAGGCCGATATCCTCCGCCGCGATCACCAGCAACCGCCGGCAGGGGGACAGCAGATCGCCCGCCTCCAAAAGCCGGCCCAGATAGTGAACCGCTGCGTCCGGGTCGCTGCCCCGGATGGACTTTTGGAGGGCCGACAGGATGTCATAATGGGCGTCGCCGTCCCGGTCATAGCGCATGGCACTGCTCTGGGACACCTGTTGGGCGTCACTCCGCGTCAGCTTTAGTTTTCCGTTTTTGCCCGGACGCGCCGCCTGACAGAGAAGTTCCACGGCGTTGATCGATTTGCGCACATCGCCGCCGCAGGCGGTGGCGATGTCCAGCGGCACTTCCTTTTCCCACGAAAGAGGCAGCTCCTGCCTTCCCTTTTCAATCTCCAGCGCCCGCTCCACAGCGGGCAGAACCTCTCTGGGGGACACAGATTTAAACTCAAACACCGTGCTGCGGGAAAGCAGTGCGCCGTAAACGTAAAAATATGGGTTCTCCGTGGTGGAGGCGATCAGTGTAATCTGTCCGTTCTCCATGAACTCCAGAAGGCTTTGCTGCTGCTTTTTGTTGAAATACTGAATCTCATCCAGATACAGCAAAATGCCGCCGGGGGCCAAGAGTGTGCCCACATTCGCGAGGATGTCCTTCACGTCTTGCAACGAAGCGGTGGTGGCGTTGAGCCGGTAGAGCGTTTTTTGCGTCTTCTCCGCGATGATGTTGGCCACGGTGGTCTTTCCGGTGCCGGAGGGTCCATAAAACACCATATTGGTGGAGGTTCCGCTCTCGATCAGGCGGCGAAGCACCGCGCCGGGGGCCAGAAGATGGGTCTGCCCCACCACCTCGTCCAGTGTTCTGGGCCGTATTTCATCTGCCAACGGGCGCTGCACGGCGCTCCCTCCTTTCTCATACGACTCTTCCAAGAAGACAAATGATTTTTCGTATAAAATGACTGTTGGAATCTTTTTTGCATACTTGTTTAACATATCACACTCATTTAAAAATTGCAACATTTCTCCTGCGGTGAGAGGGCTCGCTGCACCGCGTGCGGTGCGAAAGTGTTTGCCGCATAAACAGATGGAAAGCAGCGCCCCGGCTGTCAGGAAACGAACCTGACGGCCGGGGTGCTGCCTGCTGCTTTTGTAGGATTAAATCAGAGCTTTGTAATGCCTATTATTTGCCGTTTTTCTTTGGCCTGTATTTCAGGGCCGTATACCGATCCTTGCCTTCTTTTTTTGCCTTGTACAGCGCCTCATCCACGCATTTGAAAACGCTTTCATAGTCGGCGCTCTCTCCGGCGATGCTGATGATGCCGATACTGGCCCGAATCGGTTTTTCAGTGCCGATGGTGATTCGATGCAACTCCTCCAGAATTCTGGCGGCCTTTTTCTCAGCAGCTTCAAGCGAGGCGGCAGACTTCATATAAACGATGAACTCATCGCCTCCAAAACGGACAACAATATCCGCCCCAGAGAACAGTTTCCGCAAAATCATGCCCACCTGCCTGAGCACCTGATCCGCCTCCAGATGGCCATAGGAATCGTTGATCCACTTGAAATTGTCGATATCCATAAACAGGATGCAGTTAACCTCCTCCAGCGTCCGCTTCTTCAAAGCCTGCTTGATCGCCGTCAGACCGTAGTTTTTGTTAAGGATTCCGGTCAATTCGTCATACTGCGCGTCCATGCGGAACCGGTCCTTTTCCAGCATCATATCGTTGATATCGTCCAATCGGCCAATCACCCGATAGGCGCACCCTTCCTCGTCGGCAAGCGTCACATATTTTGCGCGATACCAGCGCAGCGTCCCGTAATAATTTCCTCGGAAATCATAGGTTCCGCTGGCGCGGTCACTGGCGGCGCTGCGCAGGGCGGAAATAAAGCGCCGCTCTTCCTCGTTGGAAATTTGATCTCCGTGGGAAACCTCCTCCGCATAGTGTTCATAGGTCGTTTCAATGGGATCTTCACCCGGTAGGTGCAGCGAAATGCGCATAACGTCGTCCTGCGGCGCATAGTCAAAGGTTATTACATCTGTGGACTCGCTCAAAATTCGATACTTTTCCATTTGCCAAAGGTACTCCTGCTCCCGTGCCAGTTCCTCTGTAATATTTACCAGAACCGCATAATACAGCGGAACTCCCTCCTCGTTTCTGCTCATGCTGCAAAAAGCCCGCAGCCAAAACCGGCTTCCATCCTTCCTCTTTGCGTGCATTCTTCTAATCACCAGCGGCTTGCCCGACATCAGCGTCTCAAGTCCGGCCTTTGTCAGTTCATCCGCCGTGGGCACAAAATTCGTGGATTGGCCATTGGCAATACGCAAATCATACTCTTTCCTTGTAAAACCAAACATCTCGCAGGTTTTGTCGCTGGCATAGACCGGCAGCAGCTTTCCTTCCTCCATTTCATAAATCGCAACGCCTGTGGGAATATTTGAAATGATTTGCTGCATTCTGGTTAAAAGCCGCTCCAGTGCAATTTTTGACCGCATCTGCGCATCCAAATCCGTCAGGCTGCCGATGATGCGCAGCACCTTGCCGTTTTTATCCTTGAGGAAGGTTCCCGCCATTTTCGTCCAGCGATAGCTTCCATCCGTCATTTTCACGCGGAGAGTCTCTTCCAGATAAGGCGTTTGTGTCTTCGTCGCATTAAAAAAGCGGTCAAGAAGCTGCTGGTCGTCCGGATGGACAATGCTGCGGTCCCCGCGGTTGTAGATAATTTCCTGCTGGTCGCACCGGCTCATCTCGTACTTATGATACGCCTTTGTGGATGAGAATTTTCCGGTTTGCAGATTCATCTCAAACGCGGCGATCCCGGTTTGCGCCACGATGACGCGGTACAGGTTCTGGTTCTCTGCCTGCGATTTTAGAATTTGCAGTTTCTCTCTGTCCAGCTCCGCATTTTTTTGACTTGTCACGTCCTTGGTGCAGCACAGATAGCGGCTTACATCCATCTGCAGCAGCGTACTTTGGCAGTAGTGGAGCGAACCGTCCGGCAGAGAGATTTGGTAGTTCATCGAGGGAGTCCGGCCCTTGCGGAACATCTCCCGGATATGCGCAAGGTCCATAAATTCATCAAGCGCGGCCCGGTCCTTCGCGCACACATAGGTTTCTATCCATTTCGTAAATGTCTGGTAAAGGTTCGTTGCTCTAACGCCTCTGCCTGTCTGCTTGTAGTTTGCATACAGTGGCAAAAACGTATTGGCGGCGAAGTTGAATTCAACAATTTCATCGTACAGCGCGCTCAGTGTTCTGGTATAGAGCTGGAGCGTCCAATTGTACTCGGTCTGACGGATTTGTGGCACATTTTCTGCAAAGCAGCTTCGATCCGTACCCAAAACCTGAATCACCTTGCGTCCATGCCACAGGAAGGAGGATGCCTGCATGATATAGCGGCGGCCGTCATTTTCCGCCTCCACAGGGAGGGACAGTCCCATCCAAGAAAGCGACCTGATCGGACACCCGGGACACACAGCGTCGCGTCGGGCAAATGCCTTGTAGCATGATTCCCCTCTCAGCGGAACGCCCTTTGATGCCTCAACAGAGGGGTTCCAATAAAGGACTTCATAGGTATCGGGATCGACCATATAGATATAAGCCGGGCTGCTGTCCATTCGCCGCAGTGTCTCCTCCGGCAGATCGAAATTATCGTTTTCATGATTTGAGAACAGAAGGGTACTTAAAATCTGGGCCACAATGCGCAGTACGTTAATCTGCTGCCCTGTCCAGATTCTGGTGCGCCGGCACTCATCAAAGCCAAGACAGCCGCAGAACGCCCCACCCTTCAAAATTGCGCACTGGATGATCGCCCTGACTCCCCGAGGCTCCAGTTCTTTTCGTATCCAGTCCGGAAGTGTGGAAACATCGGAGCAGGAGAAAATCTCATTGTCGCCGAATAGTTCCGCGTATTTTCTCTCTGGGGCCTCTCGGTAGGCCCGGGACGGAAGATGGTTCTTCTCTGGTGCAGCATCGCCGCCGCACCATTCAAACGTATTTAAAAGATACCGCCCATCTTCCTCTTTCTGCATGATATAGGTGCGGCTGACATCAAATTTTTCTCCCAGATAAGACAGGATCGCCTGCACAGCCGTCCGCGAATCGGCAGCGGCATTCAGCGTTTGAAGCACCTCTCGCACAGCCCTCCGGTCATAGGCCAAGTCCTTAAAATCGCAGCCTGTGAACTCAAACAGCTTTTTGTTCAAGCTCTGATTCATATCGTTCTGTACTTGACTGACCTGCCCCACGATCCGGCAGACCTTTCCCGCCTCGTTTGCGATGGAGGCAATTTGCACGGAGCAATCGCAAAATCCACCGCCAAAGCGGTTCGACCGGTATTCAAGGGTTCGGCGGAGCGGTTCCTTGATCGCCTCCGCGAACATCTCCCGGATGCGTTCCCGATCCTCTACACTGATGAAGGGATTATCGGAAAGTGTAGCAAAATAGTGCCGTGTCATCTCCTCGACAACGCCGCGCTCCGAGTCCATGCGCTGTGTTTTTAAAACATCGGAAACGGGGTCATAGTCATAGACCAGTACGCCGGTTTTTTCAATAAAAAGACGGTTCCGCTCACTTTCCTTTTGCTGCGCGGCGGCAAGTGCCTGCAGCTTTTCATTTTCCTTAGCCAAAAACTCGGCGTTTTTCTGGCCCGTGATGTCCTTGTTGCAGCTCAGATGCACCGACCCGCTTAGATACAGCACCGTATTGGACGCCCAGTGTTCTTTTCCCTCCGCGTCATGATACCGGTATTCCAGCGTCTCCGGCATGGCGTTTGCACGATTGCCCGTTCTTTGGTAAAAGTCCCGAATTCGTTGACGATCCTCTGGAAACGCATACCGCTCACATAATATGTCAAGGGTCCGGTTAAAGGGCATTAATTTGCCAATGCGGGAATCATCTGGATTTTTTGCCGATCTCATGGAGCAGATATTCTGATCCAAATCAAACTCAAAAACTTCGTCGAATAATCCGAACAGCGCGCCGCTCAGACGCTTTAGATCCGCCTGCTTGCGGTGGCTGATATCGCTGAGCACCACCTGAATGGCCTCTTCACCGTTCTGATAGTTCACTCTCTGAAGCAGCACCCGCAGCCACCGGATGCTGCCATCCGGGCGGATGATTCGAAACTCGCAATCCGTCTGCATCCCCGTCTTTGCCGCAGAGATTTTCTTAAGGGCCTCGCTCACAATGGGCAAATCTTCGGGATAAACATCTTTCAGCTTGCTTTTTCCGCGCATGGCCGCCACATACTGGCTGCGGCTGTCATAGCCGCTAATTTTCCATGCGGTATCGTTCAGGCTGAGCAGTTTCCCCGTTTCGCCCTCCTTACTGGCGGCTGAAAACTGCATAATGCCGCAAGGGATCGTGTCGTATAGCGCTTGCAGCGAGATCCGCTGCTTTTCCAATTCCTGCTCCTGCTTTGCCGCAGTTTGCCGGCTCTTTACCTCATCGTCAATATCAAGCAGGATTCCGCTTGCAAATCTGACGTCTCCATTTTTTCTTAAAACGCGGGCAGTTAGACGTACATAGCGCCAAGTGCCGTTCCGGCAGATATGGCGGTAGACCGTTTCCAGCGTGGGAACCTCTCCGCGGATCAGCCGACCAATCTGACGGCCTGCCTTTGGGAAATCATCGGGGTGGATGGTGGCCAGCGGATCGTCGGCAAACAGCTTTTGATACTCCTCCCGCGTATATCCAAACATCGCCGGAGCCATATCGTTGAAATAGCTGATACGCGCTTTGTCCGTGATCTCATAGTCTAAAATGCCACCGGGAAGATTGTCCATGATGGCGGAAAGATGCTCTGTCAGTTCCGAGTTCTGGGTCAGCAGCTTTACTCTCTGCGTAATATCCTCCACCGCCAGATAGAGAATGTAACGGTTTGCGTTTTGAGCCAAAAGCCGCAGCTGCACTCTTGTCCAAAGGGTGTGGTTGTGGCCCCCGATTGGCAGAGAGTGCAGTTCGCAGCTGCTCTCCCTGCCGGTTTCGATGGCCTTTTCAATCGCGTTTACCAGAATCGCCCGGTTTTCCTTGTCAAAGCGATCCAGCAGATGGAGCTGCTTGCCCGCATACTCCTCACGCGTGACGCCCAGCGTTTCAAAATATTTGTCGTTTAGGCGCAAGGCCTCCACATTACTGCCGTCATATTCGATGATAGCCGCCCCGCCCACAAAGCTGTTGAACAAGAGAGTCGCCTGCGTAGAGGCGGAAAGGAAATTCTCCGCGCCCTCAATATCGTCGGAAAAGCACTTTTGGTTGCCGCCCTTTAGCGTACTGGAAGCAAGAATCTTTTCAAATTCCTTCACCGGCATCGGCTTTGCAAAATAGTAGCCCTGCATATGGGTGCAGCCGATGCTTTTGAGGTAATCCGCCTGCGCCTTTGTCTCCACGCCCTCGGCAATCACGGGCAGCTTGAGCCAGTGGGCCATGCGGATAACCGATGTAAGGATGTTGCCGCCCCTCGTGTCGTTCATGCTCTTTTCAAGGAACTTCATGTCCAGCTTCAGCGTCTGAACCGGCACATCCTTCAGCGTGTTGAGCGAGGAATAACCGCTTCCGAAATCGTCCATCTCCACGGTAAAGCCCGCTGCAAGCAGCTCGTTGACAATTTCGATCAGCTGGTCGGGATTGTCCATATACGCCGACTCGGTGATCTCCAAACGAAGAAGCTCAGGCGCAAGCCGATATTTCTTTACAAGATTCTGAAGCAGTCCGCACAGATGGGACCGATAGATGTCCCGCCGCGAAATATTAACCGAAATCGGCACAATTGGCTTTCCGTCATCCAGCCATCCGCGCAGCATACGGCACACCTGTTCCCAGACATACTCGTCCACGTTGCTGATAAAACCATTGCGCTCAAAGACAGGAATAAATTTTCCCGGAGAAATCAGTCCCTTTTTCGGATGCTGCCACCGCACCAGCGCCTCTGCGCCGTCGAGGGTTCCCGCAGCATAGTCATACTGCGGCTGCAAGTACACGACAAACTGCCCCTGCGCCAGAGCGCGTTCCATCTCCTGAAGAATCTCCTGCTCCTCCAGTAGCGACGCACGCATGGAATCGTCATAAAACGCCACGCGCGCCAAATAGTTGTTTTTAACAGAGCGCAGCGCCAGCAGCGCCCGGTCGCACATCAGCGACACGTCGATTGTCGGGTCATTTACCTGATACACGCCTACCCGGGTGACAAAATCGAAATCGTCATACAGGGAGTTGAGCGCACCAATCGTTCGGTTTAGTTCCGTAATAAACTCATACGCCTGAAACTGCGCCGCCTCCACGCAAAGGACAAAGTGATCCGCTTCCCAGTGTCCGCAAGTCGTTCCCGGTTTGGCGTTGTTGCAGAGTATCTGCCCGATTTCACTCAACAGGATATCGCCCGCAGGTACGCCAAAGGTATCGTTAAAAATTTTAAAGCGATCAATATCCCAGCGCAGGATCACATAGCTTTTATTCGGGTGAGCTGCCAGCAATTCAGCGGTTTTGCGGCAAAATGCTTTCTTATTGAGGATTCCCGTCCTCTCATCAATCTCAGACTGGCGAAGCTGCTCTTCCAGAACGCGGTTGCGCGCCGCCTGCTGTCCGGCTTCCCGGTGGTTGATCAGATTGCGCACCCGGTGCAGGGCGATCTGCGGATTGAACGGCTTGATCAGCACATCCAAGGCGCCCAAATCCAGCGCCTTGAGCTGGCTTTCAAGGTCGTCGCTGCCGGTGTCTACCACAACCGGAATATCCCGAAGCTGCTCGTCCGCTCGCATGGCCCGCAGCACGCCATAGCCGTCCAGTTCCGGCATTTTTATATCCAAAATCACGGCGGCCACATCCGCCACGCGTCTTAAAATAGCCATCGCCTGCAGACCGTTTTCCGCCTGCTCCACCTGATATTCCTTAGAAAATATCTCATGGAGCAGCTTGAGATTTGTTCGTGAATCATCCACTACGAGAACCACGGGTTTTCCCGTCTGTTCCGCCATTACTAACCCCTCCAGAGCATTGCAGATGCCCTTCCTGACGGAAACGCATACGCAGTAAAATTCCGAGAGTCCTCGCCCACCTGCTGACTGGGCCCTTCATTGCGGAAAACCGGTAAGGTCCGTCAATGCCATGACCGTGCGCAAAAAGCGCCTGTCAGCCGCATGACAGGCGCTTTCCCAACTCTTCAGTTGCCGCCACCTGCTCGCGCTATGGCTCTCGACTTTGTGCGGCGGCATTCGCCGCCGGAGTTGTCCCTTTTCTTTCTTTTCAAAACTGTATCGCACTTAAGGCAGCACCGCACAATATCCGCCTCTGCCTTTAAATCGCATTGGCTTGCAGCGTTTTCACCAAAAGCCATCCGATATTTCCTCCGCCTATTTTTTTTCAGTATATCATTTTTCTATAATTTTGCAACCGTTTTTCGACGGTTTTCGCATTTGTGCATCCCATGTCCTTTAAACTGTCCTCAGCATCACGGAACCGCTTGACATTGGGTTTCGGAAACTCTATAATATTGTGTCATGACTAAGCTGGAATCCTTGTGGACATCCATAAGGAAAATATAGGGGAGCAGAAAGGACTTGTACCGATGAGCAACGAATACAGGATGAGCCAAGCCCGTCTCGACGAGCTGCAGACAGAACTGAATTTTTTAAAAACCACCCGCAGTGACGAGGTTGCAGAGCAGATCAAAATCGCCCGCGGCTTCGGCGATCTCAGCGAAAACAGCGAATATGACGAGGCAAAAAACGAGCAGGGCAAACTGTACTCCCGCATTGCGGAGCTGGAGGAAGTCCTGCAGCACGCTGTGGTGGTGGACGAGAACGCCGCAGACAACGACGCCGTCACCATCGGCTGCAAGGTCACTGTGGCGGATGGCAGCGGCAACGTGCTGCCCACGGTCTATAAAATCGTCGGCTCTCAGGAATCCGACCCGATGCACGGCATCATTTCCGAGGAATCCCCCTTTGGCAAGGCCCTGATGGGCGCAAAAGAGGGGCAGACCGTCACGGTGGAAGCCCCCAACGGCAGTCTCACCTACGTGGTTCACAAGATTGAGCGGTAAGGAGAATAATATGGCTGAACAAGAGACATCCCAGCGGCCCGAACTGGATCTGAGTGAGCAGACCCGGGTCCGCCGAGAAAAGCTGGCAGCGCTTCAGGCCGCGGGCGAGGACCCTTTCCGCCAGACCCGATTTGACTGGAACGCCACCAGCGAACAGATCAAGTCCCATTTCGACGCCATGGAGGGCCAGAGCGTGAAGATCGCGGGCCGTCTGATGAGCAAGCGCGGCATGGGCAAGGTGAGCTTCTGCGATCTCGCCGACCGGGAGGGCCGCATTCAGCTCTACGCGCGGCAGGACGAGATGGATGAGGCGGTCTATAAGAAGTTCAAAAAGTACGACATCGGCGACATCGTTGGTGTGGACGGCGAGGTTTTTCGCACCCAGCGGGGCGAGATGAGCGTCCGGGCCAAGGACATCGTCCTCCTCAGCAAGGCATTGCTGCCTCTGCCTGAAAAGTTCCACGGCCTTCAGGACAAGGAGCTGCGGTATCGCCAGCGGTATGTGGATTTGATTGTGAATCCGGAGGTGAAGCGCAACTTCATCATCCGTTCCCAGTTCATCAAGCACCTGCGCAACTATCTGGACAATCTGGGTTATATTGAGGTGGAAACCCCGGTTTTGAACACCATTTCCGGCGGCGCGGCCGCCCGCCCCTTTGTGACCCATCACAACACGCTGGATATCGACATGTACATGCGTATTGCCACGGAGCTGCCGCTGAAGCGGCTGATCGTGGGCGGCATGGACCGGGTCTATGAGATTGGCCGCATCTTCCGCAACGAGGGCATGGACCCCAAGCACAACCCGGAATTCACCACCGTGGAGCTTTATCAGGCCTATACCGATTTTCACGGGATGATGGACATTGCCGAGGGCGTTGTCTCCTCCGCCGCGAAGGAACTTTTGGGCACCTATGAAGTGGAGTGGATGGGACAAAAGATTGATCTGACTCCCGGCTGGCCCCGCCTGACCATGATTGACGCAGTGAAGCAGTACGTGGGGATTGATTTCGGCGCCATCTCCGACGACGCAGAAGCAGTTGCCGCCGCGAAGGCCAAGGGCGTGGAGCTGGCAGACAGCGCGGAGAAGACATGGGGCAACGCCCTGTACCAGTGCTTTGACCAGCGGGTGGAAGATCATTTGATCCAGCCCACCTTCATCACCATGTATCCGGTGGAAGTCTCTCCCCTAACCAAGCGCAGCCCGCAGGACCCCCGTCTCACCGAGCGGTTTGAGTTTTTCATTAACCACAGCGAGATGGGCAACGCCTATTCCGAGTTGAACGACCCCATTGACCAGCGCCAGCGGTTTGAAAAGCAGGCGGAGGCCCGGGAGCGGGGCGATGAGGAGGCCGAGATGCTGGACGAGGACTTCCTCACCGCTTTGGAATACGGACTCCCCCCCACCGGCGGCATGGGCATTGGCATTGACCGTGTGGTCATGCTGCTGACCAATTCCGACACCATCCGGGACGTAATCCTGTTCCCCACCATGAAGCCCTTGGACAACTGATTGTTCAAACGCCGCCATGCGGCATATAGAAGCAGGACGGAGCCGCCGCTTTGGCGTCTCCGTCCTGTTTTTTTAAGACTGGTCATGGCGAGGTTTTTCCGGCATCTGTTTTTTCACGCTGTTTCAACGAACGTCAGGCCGTTCACAGCCGCACTTCCACATGGCAGGTTTTGACCCCCTCTGGCGGGAGCGGAACCAGATCGCCTGCAAGCGGCAGACCGTTCAGTCGCAGCTGGGGGCGGTGTCCGCCGCCGTTACGGATGTGGATGGTATAATCCACGCCCCGGAACCGTCGGCAGACAGTCAGTTCCCCTAGCTCCCTCGGCAGGCACGGGCGAATGCGCAGCCCATCATAATCCGGCTGAATGCCTAAGATCGCCTGACTGATATTTACGAAGGACCAAGCGGAAGTCCCGGTAAGCCAGCTGTTTTTTGCCTCGCCGGGTCGGGCGGCAGCGCGTCCCGCCACCGTCTGGCTGTATACATACGGCTCCGTTCGGTGAATCTCCGAGCGCTCCTCCACCCATGCAGGGCAGATGCGGCGATAGACGTCGAAAGCTTCTTCCCCTCTGCCAAGCTCTGTTTCCGCGATGGAAAGCCAAGGGTTGTTGTGGCAGAAAACGGAGCCGTTTTCCTTGTAGCCGGGTGGATAGCTGGTGATTTCCCCCAACTCCTTGTGATACGCGGTATAGCAAGGGGTGAGCAGCTCCACGCCGTAGTCCCCCAGCAGATGCTTCCGAACGGAATCCAGCGCCTTTTGGGGCCGCCCCTCTGCCCCACCGATACCCGCCATGGCGCAGAAACCTTGCGGCTCGATGAAAATCTGTCCCTCGGTGCAGGATTCTCCGCCCACGGGATTTCCCGCTGCGTCATAAGCCCGGAGATACCACGCTCCGTCCCAGCCGTCCGTAAGGACGGCTTTTTCCATGTCTGCGACCGCTTGGTCCACGCGCGCCGCTTCGTCACCCAGCTTCAGCCAGCGGCACAGATCGGCGTATTCCCGCCCGTATTTCACGAACATGCCGGCAATAAAGACGCTCTCTGCCACCACCCCGTCGCTGGGACCGGTGACTTGAAAGCTCTCTCCCGGTTCCTCGGAAAAGCAATTCAGATTCAGGCAGTCGTTCCAGTCCGCCCTTCCGATCAGGGGCAGACCGTGGGGGCCTAAATGGTTCATGGTGAAGTGGACGCTGCACCGCAGATGCTCCAGCAGCGGTGCCTCACTGCCGGGGCGGCTGTCAAAGGGAACCAGCTCTTCCAGAATGGAAAAATCCCCCGTCTCCCGCAGGTAGGCACACACCGCAGCCACCAACCACAGTGGATCGTCGTTAAAGCCGGAGCCGATGTCGTTATTTCCCCGCTTGGTCAAAGGCTGGTATTGGTGGTAGGTAGAGCCGTCCGGCTTCTGGACGGCGGCGATGTCCAAAATGCGCTCCCGCGCCCGATCTGGGATCAGATGGACAAAGCCCAGCAAATCCTGGCAGCTGTCCCGGAAGCCCATACCCCGGCCCATTCCACTTTCAAAATAGCTGGCGGAGCGGCTCATGTTAAAGGTCACCATGCACTGGTACTGGTTCCAGATGTTTACCATCCGATCCAGCCTGGGCTCTTTGCTGGATACCGTGTAAACGGACAGCAGTTCCGTCCAGTAGGATTTCAGCTCCGCCAGCGCGGCATCCGCCGCGGCGGGATTCAGAAACCGATCTACGACCCGCCGCGCCCCATCCTTTCGCACAACGCCGGGGGCAGAAAACTTTTGGTCCCGTGGATTTTCGGCATAACCCAGCAAAAAGACGTACCGTGTCTCCTCGCCCGGCTCCAGCTTCACTGTTATGCGGTGAGCGGCGATGGGGGCTCCGCCATGGGCCTCGGAATTTTTGCTCTGCCCCGCCGTCACCTGCCGGGGTGCACGCCAGTCGCCAAACGGCCCCAAAAATTCGTCCCGATCTGTCTCAAAGCCATCGGTGTGCGTGTTGACAGAAAACCAAGCGTAGTGATCCCGCCGCTCCCGATACTCCGTGGTGTGATAAATAACGGAAGGCTCCGTCTCCACCTCGCCGGTGTTCAGGTTCCTCTGGAAGTTGGCCGCGTCGTCCGCCGCGTTCCACAAACACCACTCCACCGCCCCCCAAAGCTCGATCTCCTTTTCCTGCTTCCCGTTGTTCTTTAAAGTCAGGCTGTGAACTTCACAGGTTTCGTGCAAGGGGATAAAGGCTGTCAGCGATGCGGCCAGATGATCCTTCTCGCTTTCAAACACCGTATAGCCCAGCCCATGGCGGCAGCGATAGCGGTCCAGCGCCGTTCCGCATGGGAGAAACGCCGGACTCCATGGAGTCTTTTCCGGCTCCCGGAGATAGAAAAATCGCCCTCCCATATCTGCGGGAACGTTTTGATAGCGATAGCGAATGAGCCGCCGGAGTTTGGCGTCCCGGTAGAAGCAATATCCGCCTCCGGTGTTGGAGATCAGGCCGAAAAAATCCTGATTCCCCAAATAATTGATCCACGGCAGCGGCGTTGCGGGAGTTTCTACGACATATTCCCTATTTTCATCATCAAAGTACCCAAATTTCAAAGAAAAGCCGCCTCCACTTCAATTTAAACATTAAAGAACACGTTTTTGCAATTACAGTTTCTAACAGATGCCCCTACCATAGCGCAATTTTTTATTTTGCACAAGAATAATTTGAAAACATTTCATTTTTTAACATTTATTACAAATTAATCTCTAAATTATTATAGAATTTTTCACCAAGAAAAGTGTTGACGTGGATGAAATTGGAAAATATAATGGAGTTACGAAAACGTGTTCGATTCGTGTGGAGGAATACTATGGTGACCATCAAAGACATTTCAAAAGCCTGCGGAGTATCGCACTCCACAGTCAGCAAGGTTCTCAACGGCTACCCCGACGTTAGTGAAGAGACGGTGGCTCTGGTCCGCCGAACGGCGGAGGAGATGGGCTACACACCCAACGCCGCGGCCCGGCTGCTGAAGACCAATCGTTCCCATAACATCGGCGTCCTCTTTGTGGACCAACTGCAAAGCGGTCTGCGTCACGATTATTTTTCCGCCGTTCTCAACGACTTTAAAAACGAAGCGGAGTGCGGCGGCTATGATTTAACCTTTATCAGCCAGAATTTGGGCGGCAGCTCCATGTCCTATCTGGAGCACTGCCGTTATCGCAACTGCGACGGAGTCATCATCGCCTGCGTGGATTTCGAAGACCCCGCGGTACGGGAATTGGTAAGCAGTGATATTCCGGTTGTCACCGTGGACCATGTATTTGACCAGCGGGGCGCAGTTGTCTCCGACAACGTGAAGGGGATGCAGGATTTGGTGACCCACGTCTATGAAAAGGGTCATCGGCGCATTGCCTATATCCATGGCGAGATGACCTCAGTCACCCGCAGCCGTCTGGCCAGTTTCTGCCGCACCTGCGAGGAACTGGGGGCGGAGGTTCCGGAGGCGTATATCCGCCCCGCCCGCTATCGCGACCCAACGTCCAGCGCACAGGCTACACAGGCGCTTTTAAGTCTGCCCGTCCCTCCCACCTGCATCCTCTATCCCGACGATTTCTCTTATTTGGGCGGACGGAACCAGCTGGAAGCTATGGGCCTTTCCGTTCCGGACGACATCAGTGTAGCCGGATACGACGGTATCTATCTCAGTCAGGCTCTGCGCCCCATAC
Organism: Oscillibacter ruminantium GH1; assembly: GCF_000307265.1. Taxonomy (GTDB): domain Bacteria; phylum Bacillota; class Clostridia; order Oscillospirales; family Oscillospiraceae; genus Oscillibacter; species Oscillibacter ruminantium. The sequence continues at coordinate 106,655 of NZ_DF158898.1, read as the reverse complement.
TCACCACCATCCGTCAGGACACCGAGCGTCTGGGCAGCCACGCCGCCCGCATGCTCATCGAGGCCATTGAGCAGTCCCGCACCCATCTCCCCCGCCAAGAGTTGATTCCCGGCGAACTGCTGATCGGCGGCTCTGTGAAGCAGCTGTAATCCATATTCTCCGCCCGCAGCGGGCGCGTGGATAAACGACCGGCGCAAACCATACGGCACATGTTTGGAAACAAATTTGGATATGGAGGAATCAAAATGAAAAAAGTCCTTGCCGCACTTCTCTCGATGATGATGCTTCTTAGTCTGGCCGCCTGCGGAAACGGCGGCGGAGCCGCCCCTTCTGCCGCTGTCTCTTCCGGGAGCTCCGCGTCTGCATCTGCATCGGCATCCGCCAGCGCCGAGGACAGCACCGCCGTCACCGGCGACCCCAGCGCCGCGAACGCCTTTGTAATCTGGGCGTGGAACGCCGACTTTACGACCATTCAGGAGAAAGTCCTTCCCAAATATCTCAGTCAGGCCGATATGGACCGCATCGTATTCGTAAACGTAGGCAACTCCGACATCTATCAGGACAAAATTGACGCCATTTTGGCGGACCCCGGCAACGAGCTGTATCCGGACATTATGCTGCTGGAGGTTGGCTATGTACAGAAGTACGTCCAGTCCGGTCTGCTGAAAAACGTGGCGGATTTGGGCATTACCGCCGACGACATGTCCGACATGTACGACTATAATCTGAACTTGGGGTCCGACGCTGCCTCCGGCGATACATACGCCCTGTTCTGGCAGGCGACTCCCGGCTGCTGGCAAATCCGCGCGGATCTGGCCCAGCAGTATCTGGGCACCACCGATCCCGCCGCTCTTCAGGAGATGTTCTCCACTTGGGACAAGGTGGTAAAGGTTTCCGCGCAGGTGAACGACGCTTCCGGCGGAAAGGTGAAGCTGCTCAGCGGAACCGACGACTTGAAATACGTTTTCTGCAACGGCGCCCGTTCTCAGGCATGGTATAACGACAAAGACAACATTGTTGTGGACGACGCAATCAAGGACTATCTGGAACTGAGCAAGCAGCTCAAGGGTCTGACCTTTGACACGCTGATGTGGAAGCCCGACTGGGCCGCGCTGAAAGACGGCGACGGCGTGAACACCGAGGCCTGCATTGCCTTCACCGGCTGCCCGTGGTACTCCTATTGGTGCCTGACCGACACTTGGACCGACAACACGGTTCTGATTCAAGGGCCGCAGGCATTCTATTGGGGCGGCACCGGCCTTGCCGCCACGGCGGAGTGCTCCGACACCCAGCTGGCCCGCGACATTCTCTACTATGTCACCTGCAACGCCGACTCTATGGTGGAAATCAACACCGCAAACGGCGATTACGTCAATAACGCAAAAGCGATTTCTGACATTCAGGAGCACGGCTCCGGAACCTCCAGCACCTTTAAGTGCTACAACGATCAGGATATCATCGGCTTCTTTGCCGACAAGTGCAACGGCATCCATGTTCTGGCCGTGGGTGAGGATCAGGTCATCTGCGAGCAGCTGCTGCCCACTGCCGTGTCGGAGTATGCCTCCGGCAGCGTCGATCTGGACACCGCCGTCTCCAACTTCAAATCCGCCATCCACGACCGGTACTCTTACCTGAACGTGGGCTGAACACCGTAACCACGGGCTCCCCCTCCCAAAACAGGCGGGAGGGGGAGCTTCGGGAAATGGGGGAAGTGCGTCCATGAAAACCACAAAGCCGGAAAAACTCAAAAGCGTTCGTTACAGTAAGTACGGGTATTGGTTTATCCTGCCATTCTTTATTGTTTACACTGTTTTTTCACTCTGGCCGCTGATCAGCACCTTTTATTACAGTCTGTTTGCATACACCACCCGCAACTTAAAAGAGACGATCACGTTTACCGGTCTTGGCAACTATCTCAAGTTGCTGGGTCTGGCAGACGGGGAGAAAGCCTACTTTCTCAAATATCTGGGCAACACACTGCGCATCTGGGTCTTCAACTTTATCCCTCAGATCGCTCTGTCCCTGCTGGCGGCGGCTTGGCTGACGGACAGCCGGGTTCGGCTGCGGGGCAAGGGAGCCTACAAAGTCCTGATCTACATGCCCAATATCATCACCGCCGCCTCCATTTCTCTGCTGTTTTACGCGTTTTTGAGTCAATATGGCCCGCTGATGTCCGTTCTGCGGAACGCCGGGCTAATTTCTCAAAATTCCAACATCATGTCCAGCACTTGGGAAACCAGCCTTGCCATCTCCTTCATCCTGCTCTGGATGTGGTACGGCAACACCACCCTGCTCCTGATCTCCGGCATGATGGGCATCAACGCCAGTCTTTACGAGGCGGCGGATCTGGACGGGGCCAGCACTTGGCAGAAGTTCACCCGCATCACGTTGCCGCTGCTTAAACCCATCCTTGTCTATGTGCTGGTGACCTCCGCCATCGGCGGACTTCAGCTCTATGACATTCCGGCGCTGTTCAACGCCAGCGGATACATCGGCCTGCCGGACGATACCTCCACCACCGTGACCATGTACATTATGCGGCTCCACAGCACGGACACCGGCCGGGCCGCCGCCGTTTCCATTATGCTGTTTCTTATCACCGTGCTCATCAGCCTGTTCCTGTTCCGAGCCATGCGCCAGAGCGAGAGTGGACGGCGGCGCAAAAAAGCGGAAGGGGGCGGGCAGTCGTGAAAAAGAGGCGTTCCGCCCCGGAAAATCCAGTCCTTCGGCGGCAACGGCGGCTTCGCTCCGCGGTCATGATCTTTCTTTGCATACTCAGCCTGCTCCCCTTTTACCTGATGTTTATCAACGCCACGCGAACCTCTAACGACGTGAAATCCAGCATCTCCTTCCTCTTTGGCAGCCATCTCATGGAAAACATCGCCACCTTTACGCAAAAGCAAAAGGGCGTTGGCATCACGGCGTGGGGCAGTATGGGCAACTCCCTGCTCGTTGCCGTTCCCTATACGGCTTTGTCCGTTTACTTTTCAGCACTGACGGCCTATGGGCTTTACGCTTATAATTTCAAGGCAAAAAAATTTGCTTGGGGCTTTATTCTGGCAGTGATGATGGTTCCCACGCAGGTCTTTGCCGTTGGCTTTTACAAATTCATGCTGCATCTGGGCCTGATTGACACCTTCCTGCCCTTAATTCTGCCCGCCATCACAACTCCCGCGGTGGTCTTCTTTATGCGCCAATATCTGGCAGCCACCTTGCCGCTGGACATTTTGGAGGCCGCCCGCATCGACGGGTCCGGCGAGTTTCACACCTTCAACACCATCGTTTTGCCCATGATGAAACCGGCGCTGGCTACACAAGCCATTTTTCAGTTCGTTGCCAGCTGGAACAATCTGTTCCTCCCCAGCCTCATCATCAGTTCCAGTGGGAAAAAGACCCTGCCCATGTTTGTGCAGATGCTGATGGGTGAATCCTTCCGTACGGATTACGGCGTGGTGTTTCTGGCGCTGTCCATCACCATCCTGCCCATGTTCGTGATGTACTTCATTCTCTCCCGATACATTGTGGAGGGCGTTACGCTGGGCGGCGTCAAGGAATAACATTTCCCGCCCACGATTTCAATCCGTTTCCGCTGCTCCACTTTTTGGCGGACCGGACGAAAAAAAAGGTATTCCGTTTGGCTTGCGGTGCGGCAGCGGTGGAGCTTGCCGTAAGGCGGCGCGGACGTAAGTCTGCCCGCGAGGCGGCGGCGCGGAAGCGGCTCCGTCAAAGCCCTAAGCATGGCAGAAGTTATTTTGAAAAACATCAAGAAGGTTTATCCCAACACAGAGGCCAAGAAGCACCGAAAGGACGGCGGCGAGAAACTGGCTGACCTTCAGATCACCGATGAAGGCGTGTTGGCCGTTCAGGATTTCAATCTAGAAATTGCCGACAAGGAATTCGTGGTGCTGGTGGGGCCTTCCGGCTGCGGAAAGTCCACCACGCTGCGCATGGTGGCGGGTTTGGAGGAGATCAGCGGCGGGGAACTGTACATGGGTGGCAGGCTGATGAACGATGTGGCCCCCAAGGACCGGGATATCGCCATGGTGTTTCAGAATTACGCCCTGTACCCCCACATGACGGTCTATGAGAACATGGCTTTTTCCTTAAAGCTGAAGAAAACGCCCAAGGACGAAATGGACCGCAAGGTGCGCGAGGCGGCGGAGATTTTGGACATCACCCAGTACCTAGACCGCAAGCCCAAGGCGCTTTCCGGTGGTCAGCGCCAACGGGTTGCCATCGGGCGGGCCATCGTTCGGAACCCGCAGGTATTCCTGATGGACGAACCCCTCTCCAATCTGGATGCAAAGCTGCGCAACCAAATGCGCGCGGAGCTAATCAAGCTGCGCACCCGCATCAATACCACGTTCCTCTATGTCACCCACGATCAAACAGAAGCTATGACACTGGGCGACCGCATCGTTATTATGAAAGGCGGCGTCATCCAGCAGATCGGTACGCCGCAGGAGGTTTTCGACCACCCCATCAATTTGTTTGTGGCGGGCTTTATCGGCTCGCCCCAGATGAACTTTTTTGACGGAAAGCTGATTCAGACAAATGGCGTTTGGCAGGCGGAGACTGCCGGGGCAGTCATTCCTCTGGGACAGAAAACGCAGGCGGCCCTAAACGCCGCTGGCGTCGCTCCTATGGCGGTAAGCATCGGTATCCGTCCCGAGCACATTCAGCTGGAGACGCAGGCGGGGGCGCACACCGTCGCCGCGCAGGTGGATGTATCCGAAATGATGGGCAGTGAAATCCACCTCCATGTGAGTGCAGAGGGAAAGGACGTGGTTGTGCGGGTTCCCACGCTGGAGCTTTCGGAAAAATGGCCAAATGGCCTGCATCGGGGGGATTCCTTCTATTTCTCCTTCCGGCATGATCTGGTTCACCTCTTCGACACGCAAAACGAGGAAACGCTTTTGTAAGCAACGGAAACACAGGGACCCAGCCGTTTGGCCGGGTCCCTCCTTTTGTGCCGATGCAACACATTGACGCTTCTCTTTTCGCGCACCCTGTGCTATAATATTCCAATAAATACCGCTTTTCGGATTCGCGTCGTATAATCGCCGCATGGTTTTGCCAAAACTACCCCCGACAGCGTTTTGACAGATTCGGCTTCTGCAAGGTGCGCCGCTAAAGGCAGCCCCAGCAAGAGCGGGCGATACACCGAAGCAGGCAAGGAGTTGACGTTATGGAACAGGAGCACAAGCGCCGCGTGCGCTATCAGGGAACGCATCCCCGGAACTTCCGGGAAAAATATAAGGAACTGAACCCAGAAAAGTACGGTGACGACGTGGAGAAGGTGCTGCAAAGCGGTAAAACGCCCGCGGGAATGCACGTTCCCATCATGGTGAAGGAGATTCTTGATTTTCTGGAAATTCAGCCGGGGCAGACGGGCTTTGACGCCACGCTGGGCTACGGCGGCCACACCCGAAAAATGCTGGAGCAGCTTCAGGGCCAAGGCCATCTCTACGCCACGGACGTGGACCCCATTGAGTCTGAAAAGACCCGTAAGCGCTTAGAGGACCTTGGCTACGGGCCGGAGATTCTCACCATCCGCCGGATGAACTTTGCCCAGCTGGATCAGGCGGCTCCCGGCATTCTGTTTGACTTTGTTCTGGCGGACTTGGGTGTTTCCTCCATGCAGATTGACGATCCGGAGCGGGGCTTTACCTTCAAGTATGACGGCCCGCTGGATCTGCGGCTGGACCCCACCTCCGGCGTTACCGCCGCGCAGCGGCTGCGAGAGCTGGACGAGGAAGAGCTTTCCGCCATGCTGGTGGAAAATTCCGACGAGCCTTACGCCGACCGCATTGCCCGCGCCGTTTTTCAAGTCTTTCAGCGGGGCGGAACGGTGGACACCACCAAGCAGCTGGCGGCCATCATTGAGGACGCCCTCTCCTTCCTCCCCGCCGGGGAACGGAAGGAAGCTGTTAAAAAATCCTGCCAGCGGGCATTTCAGGCGCTGCGCATCGACGTAAACAGCGAGTTTGAATCGCTGTACAGCTTTTTGGACAAGCTGCCCGGCGTTTTAAAGCCCGGCGGGCGCGCCGCAATCCTGACCTTCCACTCCGGGGAGGATCGGCTGGTAAAGCAGGCCTTTAAGCAGCAGCTGCGCGCCGGTGTTTACAGCGCGGCTGCGCAGGAAGTCACTCGTCCATCCGCCGAAGAATGCTTCCGCAATCCCCGGGCGCGTTCCACTAAGCTGCGCTGGGCCATTCGGGCGTAAGGAGAGAGAATCATGCTGAAAGACGAGACGATCAACCGCGTTTTGAAATTCCGGGACGACCGGGACTGGCGGCAGTTCCACACCCCCAAGGATCTGGCCATCTCCATGAATCTGGAGGCCGCGGAGCTGCTGGAGATTTTTCAATGGAGCGGCGGGGATTTGGAGTGCCGGGAGAAACTGGGCAGGCTCCGAGAGGAGCTGGCGGACGTATTAAGCTACTGCATTTTGATGGCGGACGTCTGCGGGCTGGATCTGGACAAGATTATGAATGACAAAATTACAAAAAACGAGGCCAAATACCCCGTGGAAAAAGCACGAGGAAACGCGGCAAAATATACGGAGCTGGATTAAGAGGTTTGGGTTGTGGTGGAGCCGGAAAATCAGTCTGCGTAATCTGGCTCTGACAAATTGTTGGGAGGAAACAAAATGGATCGTTTTCTGAAAAAAATTAAAATTAACTCGCTGATTAACGCAATCATCTATGCGGTTCTCGGTCTGGTTCTGGTTGTCTGGCCCGTTACCTCAGCAAGCGTACTGTGTCTGGCGCTGGGGGCGGTGCTGCTGATCTGCGGGGTGATCGACGTGATTTTGTTCCTCACTCACCGGGACGGCAGCCTGTATTCCGGCGGAATACTGGTACTGGGCATCATTTTGGCAGCGCTGGGCGTGTGGATCATCGCCAGCCCTCAATTGGTAGCGGTTCTGGTTCCCCGGGTAATCGGCGCCCTCATCTGCATTCACGGTATCGGCGACCTCGGAGATGCCATTGCACTGCGCCGGGCAGATCATCCCCGTTGGACGGCGGCGCTGATTCTGGGACTTGTGACGCTGGTTCTGGGCGCGGTTCTGGTGTTCTACTCCTTTACCGTTCTGTCCACCATTGTGCGGATCATTGGTATTTTCCTGCTGTATGACGGTCTGTCCGACATCTGGATCACCAGTCAAGTTTCCAAGGCCGCAAAGCAGGCGGCTCGGGATTCCGAGGCGCAGGCAAACGCCGTGGATGTGGAATTCACAGAGGAAGACAAGCCCAAGGAATAATCCCCGCTTTATGCTGGCGTGAAGCGACGGGAAGCTTATGGCGGCGGCCCTGCGGGGTGTGTATTTGACGGCTCAAGCCTACGCGCCGCCTGGTGCCAAGCCACACCGTGGTATGGCGGTTTTATATGAGAAGGAATTTCGCGCCCAGTGCGGGGTTTCCTTTTCAAAAGAATGCAGTCAAAAAGCGAGGCGGCAGGCTGATAGCCTGCCGCCTCGCTTTAAATTTCACTCTGCAATCCGCAGGTACGCCAAAGGCGCGCCCTCCATGCGGTATTTACGGAAAATACGCCGTCCTTATTTGGACCGCTTCAGCACTTCCACCACGAACTTCCACATCCGCTGGGTAGACGCAATGCTCAACCGCTCCCGGGGCGTATGAATCTCCGTCAGGTCCGGGCCGATGGAGACACAGTCCAGCCCGGGCAGCTTGCCGGAGAACAGTCCGCACTCCACACCCGCGTGAATCGCCTCAATTGCCGGGGCCTCGCCGTACTGGTCTTTGTAGACCTCCACCATCAAATCCCGCAGGGGAGAATCCGCGCGGTATTCCCATGCGTCATAATCGCCAAAGACTTCCGTCTTTCCGCCCAGCTGCTTTGCAAGGCAGGTCAACCGCGCCCGCAGCATCTCCTTCTGACTGCTCACGCTGCTGCGCACGCAGAAGGTAGCCATCATAGCGTCTTCCCGCGTGGCAAGCACGCCCAGATTCAAGGACGTCTGCACCAGTCCGTCAATGTCGGCACTCATGACCTGAACGCCGTTGGGCGCGCAGGCAAGAAAGCACACACAGCGATTCGTGGAATCCGCATCCATAGGCGCATCCCCCGTCTCCCCGGCAGACACACGCACAAAAACATCCGGGTCTGTGACACGGTACTCGTTTTTCACGGCCGCATCCATCTGCTCCACAGCGGCGCGGGCCTTCTCCTCATCGGCAACCAGCACGGTGGCCGTCGTCTCCCGAGGAATGGCGTTGTCCTTCAATCCGCCGTTCGCCGCCACCAGACGCAGCTCGGAAACCTGACTCATGGCAAGCAGCACGCGGCCCAGCAACAGGCTGGAATTGCCGCGTCCCTTATTGATTTCCTGTCCGGAGTGGCCGCCAATCAGGCCGCCCACCGTCACGGTGAGTGCTGTGCCGGTAAAGTCGCTCCGCCGAACGGGAAGCGTACACTTTGTCATGTTGCCGCCCGCGCAGCTGACGGTGAAAATGCCCTCAGCCTCGGAGTCCAGATTCAGGAACTTCCGCCCCTTTAACGGCGACACATCCAGCGCCTCCGCGCCCAGCATTCCGACCTCTTCGTCCACGGTAAACACAGCCTCAATACGGGGATGAGACAGGTCGTCCGCATCCAGAACTGCCATCGCCATAGCTACGGCAATTCCGTCGTCGCCGCCCAGCGTGGTTCCCTTTGCCAGAACCAGATCGCCGTCCACCGCCAGATCCAGCCCCTCTTTCGCCATATCCTTGGCACACTCGGGAACCTTTTCGCAGACCATATCCAGATGGCCCTGCAAGATCACCGGCTCCGCCTGTTCATATCCGGCGGTCGCTTCCTTGATGATGATGATATTGTTTGCCGCGTCCTGATGATACTCAAGGCCACGCGCCTTTGCAAAGTCCGCGCACCAGTCACTAACCGCCTTCGTGTTTCCGGAGCCGTGGGGAATGGCGCACATCTCCTCAAAAAATTGGAAGACCTTCTTCGGCTCCAACTGGTCCAAAACTGCCATAAGAACTACCTTTCCTTTCTGTTCGCTCAGGGGCGTCGGTGGCCGCATCAGCGGAGAAAAAGCCGCGCCGGAGGCATTGGACAAACTTTTTTGTCCCTTTTAACCGCTCACCGCCTCATGCGGTAGCATCCCTTGTCTGCGGGTTCAATATACTGCTGATCCAACAGGAATTCCATAAGCTGTTTTGTAAATTTTCGGGGGTCCTGCACCGCCGCGCGGCGGCGGGACCAGAACTGCCCGACCTGTACGCCCGTCACCAAAGAGGCTATCTCTTTTTCCGAGATAGTTCCGTTTTTCTTGAGATACTTCAGCACCTTGCTGCCGCATCTGTTCAGCAGCATTCGCTGAAGATCCTCGCCTTGGGTCATGGATTTTTTCAGTCCCCACGCATAGAGAATGGCCCCGGCAATCGCAAACAGGACGATGCCCAGTGCAATCATACCTTTGCTCATCGGGCCGCCTTATCTCTTCCCCGGAACAGGATAAATTCATTGTTCCGCAGAATCTGAACGTACTTCACCAGCCGGTCATACAGAGGCTCGGCATCCTTGCCGAATTCCGCTTTCATCAGCTCCGCCAGCTGGCCCACGGTTTTTTCCCCGTCGATCTGCTTCCAGAGGAAGCTGCCGTATCCGTCCAGATTGATGTTGCTGACGCGCGGGGTATGGAAGAATTTCTGGGCGATTTTTGCGTAGAAGCCCCGGTGGATCATATGGATAGTGACAACGCCGTCCTTTTCGTCCCAGTTGTTTTTGGGGTTTGCCATCGGCACATAGTCCAGATAATTTGCCGCTTTTGTATTTGCCATGCGCATCGCTCCTGTTTGCCCAAATCGGGCTGTATACTTCATAGTATACAGCCCGGTCGGGTTTTTCTCAAGATAAATAAATCTCGCTTATTTGTCGGCCTTCGTGGCAGCCTTGGCGCCCTTGTTGGCGAAAAGATAGATGGTGAAGAGAATGGCGGCGAAGCAGACAAGACCGCCGATCTTGCCGATGCTGAACACACCAGAGACATCCACATTCAGACCGGCCACTGCGAACACGGCCAGCAGGATGCCCACAATGCCCTCGCCTGCGATCAGGCCGGAGGTATAAAGCACGCCAGACTGAACCGCGTCGTTCTTGGCCTTCTCATTGGCATACTTGCGCTTTTCCATGAACCAGCGCAGCAGGCCGCCGGCCATGATGGGGGTGGACAGATAGATGGGCAGATACAGACCGATGGCGAAAGGCAGCACAGGGATGCCCAGCACCTTAACCACAATCGCGATGAACACACCGGTGAACACCAGCGTCCAAGGCAGGTTGCCGCCCATGACGCCCTCGACCACCATCTTCATCAGCATGGCCTGAGGAGCGGGCAGCTCGTTGGAGCCATAGCCCCATGCCATACTCAGCAGATACATAATCGCACCAATGGCAATGGCAGAGACGACAACGCCCACAATCTCTCCGATTTGCTGCTTTTTGGGGGTCGCGCCCACCAAGAAGCCAGTCTTCAAATCCTGAGAGGTATCGCCCGAAATGGCGGCAATGACACAGATGACGCCGCCGATGGTAATGGCAGCGATCATGCCGTTGATGTCGTTTTGACCGGTGGCCTTCAGCAGGAGGGTTGCGATCAGCAGCGTGGCAATCGCCATGCCGGAGACCGGGTTATTGGACGAACCAATCAGACCCACCATGCGGGAGGAAACAGTTGCAAAGAAGAAGCCAAAGATGATAACGATGAAAGCGCTGAACAGATTCAGGGGGATGGACGGAATCAGCCACAGGGCAACCGCCATAATCAAAATGCCGATCAGAAGGGTCTGCATAGACAGATCCTGCTCTGTACGCAGTGTGGATTTACCGTTTTTGCCATAGCCGCCGATGGCGTCCTTAAACGTGCGCACAATCAGGGGCAGGGAGCTGATCAAACTCATGATTCCGCCTGCCAGCACGGCGCCCGCGCCGATGTAGCGGATGAACTTGCTCCACATGGCATCCGGGCCGCCCTGCAACAGCAGCTCGTTCACCGTCACGTCAGCGGGGAACATCACGGTATCTCCGCCGAACAGGGCGATCAGGGGCATCAGAACGAACCAAGCCGTCACGCCGCCCGCGAACAGATAAGAGGAAACCTTTACGCCGCAGATGTAGCCCACGCCGGCAAGGGCCGGCAGAACGTCCACACCGATACCGGAGCCCTTATAGGCCGGGATCTCATAGGCAACCTCGCTGGGGAACACCTTCAGTCCGTCGGCAACAAACTTGTATGCCGCGGCAATTCCAAGACCGGCAAACACGGTGGACGCCTTGGCGCCGCCCTCTTCGCCGGCGATCAAAACCTCAGCGCAGGCCTGCCCTTCGGGATACGCCAGAGTGCCGTGCTCCTGCACAATCAAAGCAGAGCGCAGGGGCACCATGAACAGTACGCCCAGCACGCCGCCGCACAGAGCGATCAGGCCGATTTCAATCAGGGACGGAACCTCGCACAGGCCCTCGTTCGCCCACATAAACAGGGCAGGCAGGGTAAAAATAGCGCCTGCGGCCACAGATTCACCTGCAGAGCCGATGGTCTGGACCATGTTGTTTTCCAGAATGGAGTCGCGCTTGAGAATGAACCGAATGATACCCATAGACAGCACCGCCGCCGGAATGGAGGCAGACACCGTCATGCCGACACGCAATCCCAGATACGCGTTGGCGCCGCCGAAGACAACAGCCAGAATCGCACCGAGAATTACCGATACCACGGTGAACTCGGGCATGATTTTGTCCGCTGGGATGTAAGGCTGGAATTTCTTTTCTTCCACTGAATTTTCCCCTCTTTCACTTTAATGAATTAGTGCTTTACAGAGATGTACACGGTCCATGAACATTCTGTGAACCTATTGTACATGCATCAAAGTTGTTCGTCAAGTCATACAACGCTTTCCCAACTTTTTCTTTATTTTGCCGGAAATGGCGTTAAAAAATTGTTAAATATATCGAAATTATTTAAGAATTATTTTTTAAAAGTGGCACAGAAAAATTTACAAAAAAACATAAAATTCTTTTATTTTCATTTTTAGCTGATACCATGCGCCTTTTTATTGGGACACAAGCGCGCCGCTGTGTCAAAAGTATCTCACTTTTCCCCTATATCCATGCGCTGCAAGGGGATTTTTTCCAAATTTTCTACAAAGTTTCCTGAAAGAGCCGTTCCCCATTCCATAGATTTGTGGTATAATCGTCGAAAAAGCGGCTGATTCCGCGCAGCACTCCATCGGTTCCGCCCTGTGGCGGAGGGGGCGTTCCTGCGGCGCGGAACGATTGGCGAACACCGCTTCACAGCCGTTCGACGAATAGACCAAATACCCGCGTCCGCCTTGTGGCGCGGCAAGGAGGAAGCACCATGGATTATGCAAAGGAATCCCTGCGCCTGCACGGAGAGTGGAAAGGCAAAATTGAAGTCGTCGCCACAGTTCCGGTGTCCACCAAAGACGATCTGTCTCTGGCCTACACACCAGGTGTGGCTCAGCCCTGTCTGGAAATTCAGAAAGACCTCAGCAAAAGCTATGAGCTGACGCGCCGCCACAACATGTGCCTTGTGGTCACCGATGGCAGCGCGGTTCTGGGGCTGGGTGATATCGGTCCGGAAGCGGGTATGCCCGTAATGGAGGGAAAATGCGTACTATTTAAGGCATTTGGCGGTGTGGACGCCTTCCCTCTTTGCATTAAGAGCAAGGATGTGGACGAGATCGTCAACACCATTTATATGATCTCCGGCAGCTTTGGCGGCGTAAATCTGGAGGATATTGCCGCACCCCGGTGCTTTGAGATCGAGCGGAAGCTGAAAGAAAAGTGCGACATCCCCATTTTCCACGACGACCAGCACGGCACCGCCGTCATCACCCTGGCGGGTCTTACCAATGCGCTGAAGGTCGTCGGCAAACGGCTGGAGGACGTAAAAATTACGGTCAACGGCGCGGGCGCGGCGGCAATCGCCATCACAAAACTGCTGCTCTCCGCAGGCGCAAAGGACGTGACCCTCTGCGACCGCACGGGAGTCATTTATAAGGGCCGGGAAACCGGTATGAACTGGATAAAAACGGAGATGGCGGAGGTCACCAATCCCCGTAATCTCAAAGGCTCTCTGACGGACGCTATGGCGGGCGCGGACGTATTCATCGGCGTATCCGCCCCCGGCTCTGTATCACAGGACATGGTTCGCTCCATGGCAGAGGACCCCATTCTCTTCGCCTGCGCTAACCCCACACCGGAGATTTTCCCCGACGAGGCGAAAGCCGCCGGAGCACGGGTGATTTCCACCGGTCGCAGCGACTATCCCAATCAGATCAACAACGTTTTGGCCTTCCCCGGCATTTTCCGGGGCGTGTTCGACGTTCGGGCCAGCGACATCAACGAGGAAATGAAAGTCGCCGCCGCTCACGCGCTGGCGGAGCTGATCTCTGATGAAGAACTCAGCGAGGACTATATCATTCCCGCCGCCTTTGATCCCCGCGTCGGTCCCGCCGTGGCAAAGGCCGTGGCGGAGGCGGCGCGGCGGACCGGCGTTGCCCGCATCTGAGACGATACCCAAACGCTCCCCCGGAAAAGGCGTTGCCTTTTTCGGGGGAGCGTTGTTTGAAAAGCCCTGCCGAGCCTCACGGAATTTCAGTTCCGGAACCACACTGTGCAGTCCCCGCAGTTGGAGAAAACAGGTCACCTCCGCCTGCATTCGGAGCTAAAACTTTTAGATGCAATCTGCGGAAGTGTCCGCAGCTCTTCCTTATACCGTTTTCTACGGGCAAAAAAGCCTGCGGCTATGCCGCAGGCTTTTTCCGATTCAGTTATCGGGCGTTGTAGGCCTGAATGCCCAGCGCCAACAACTCCATGGCACGCTCCAGATCAGCCTGCTTCAAAACGTAAGCAAGGCGAACCTCGTCCCGGCCCTTACCGGGAGTGGCGTAGAAGCCCTCGCCGGGGGCGAACATAACGGTATCGCCATGATCCTCAAAGTTCTCCAGCAGCCACTGCTGGAAGGTGTCGGTGTTGTCCACCGGCAGCTTGGCCATGATGTAAAACGCGCCCTTGGGGCACTTGCAAACCACGCCGGGAATTTTCTCAAGACCGGCCATGCAGGTATCGCGGCGCTTCTTGTACTCGTCACGAACAGCGGCAAAATACTCGGGACCCACTGTGTACAGCGCGGCAGCGCCCACCTGATCCAGCGTGGCGGAGCAGAGACGGCCTTGGCAATACTTCATAGCGTGGGACATCAGTTCCTTGTTGCGGGAGATCAGAACGCCCACACGGGCGCCGCAGGCGGAGAACCGCTTGGACACGGAGTCGATCACGATGACGTTCTCTGCCGCATCCTCAAATTCCAGCAAGGTGGCCAGCTTCTCGCCGCCATATACAAACTCGCGGTACACCTCGTCACCGATGACAAACAGGTTGTGCTCCTTGGCAATGTCCACGATCAGCTTCATTTCCTCGTGAGTCAGAACCACGCCGGTGGGGTTGCCGGGGTTGGTGACCATGATGGCGCGGGTGTGCTCGTTGATCTCTGCCTCGATCTTCTTGCGGTCGGCGTAGTGGTAGCCCTCCTCCGGGGTGGTGGGGATGGGGTGGATCTTTCCGCCGGTAACCCGGGTAAATGTGTTGTAGTTGGGATAGAAAGGCTCAGGGATCAAGATTTCGTCCCCGTCGTCCAGAATGCACTCCAAAACCATTTCCAGCGCCTCGCTGCCGCCGGTGGCAGCCAGAATATCACCGGACTCCAGCTTGATTTCCAGCTTCGCATAGTAGCTGCGAACAGCTTCCACCAGTTCGGGGATTCCGGGGGATGGGGCATATGCCAGGACAGGCTGCTTAAATTCCTTCACCGCGTCAAAAAAGACGGGGGGCGTTTCAATGTCGGGCTGGCCGATATTCAGGTGGTAGATCTTGCGTCCCTTTGCTTCCGCCGCCACTGCAAAGGGGTGGAACTTCCGCATGGGGGACAGTCCGCACTTTTCGATCTTGCTCGAAAATTTCATGACAGGATACCTCCTTATTATTTTCAAAACTGCCTGCGCACACTGGTTTATACTTCCATTCTAAGCGCGTTTGCCTCCCTTGTCAACACTTTCCTATGGTCGGTTTCCCCCTGTGGGACATGACAATTTGTACAGTACCAAACGGAGTATCCTTGTTAAAAATTATACATATTTAACAAAGAAAAAGCCGCCGGACAGGAAGACTTTCCTCCCATCCGGCGGTCTAGTTCGCTCGTTATTCTTCTTCCGGCGATGCTTCGTCAAAGGGCGGTGCATCAGGTTGAGGCGCGGCGGAACTCTGGCCGCCCATCTGCATTTCCTGCCACTTCTCCTTTGTAATCAGCAGTTGGCGGGGCTTGGACCCCTCAAAAGGACCCACAATCCCCCGCTGCTCCATCTGGTCCACCAGACGGGCGGCGCGGGAATACCCGAGTTTCAGTCGCCGCTGGAGCATGGAAACGCTGGCCTGTCCGGTTTCCAGCACCACGTCCACGGCGGCGGGCAGCAGCTCGTCTCCCTCGTCCTCGGCGGCGTCCACGGCGGCGGCATTCTTTCCGCCCGCGGATTTTTCCTTCTCCTGCACACTCTCCTCAATTTTCTGCATAACTTCGTCGGAGTAGTGGGCTTCGCCGGTTTGCTTGGCAAAGGTCACCACCCGTTCGATCTCCTCCGGGCTGATAAAACAGCCCTGCACACGGGTGGGCTTGCCGGAACCAAGGGGGAAGTACAGCATATCGCCCCGGCCAACCAGCTTTTCCGCGCCCTGCGTGTCCAAAATGATGCGGGATTCCAGCGAGGACGCCACGGCGAAGGCAATTCGGCTGGGGATATTTGCCTTCATGATGCCGGTAATCACGTCGGCGGAGGGCCGCTGGGTGGCGATGACTAAGTGCATCCCAGCCGCACGCCCCATCTGCGCCACGCGGCAGATGGATTCTTCCACCTCTTTCGCCGCCACCAGCATCAAGTCCGCCAGCTCGTCGATGACCACCACCACAGAGGGCATGGTGCTCAGCTCTTCGTCGGTCCTTGCAAGGGCGTTGTAGCCCTTCAGATCCTTCACGTTGTGCTCCGAAAAGATCTTGTACCGCTTCATCATCTCGTACACCGCCCATTGCAATGCCCCGGCAGCCTTTTTCGGGTCTGTCACCACAGGGATCAGCAGATGGGGAATGCCGTTGTAGGGAGCCAGCTCCACCATTTTCGGGTCCACCATGATAAAGCGCACCTCATCAGGGGTAGACTTATACATGAGACTGACAATCAGGGAGTTGGTACACACGGATTTACCGGAGCCGGTGGTTCCCGCAATCAATACGTGGGGCAGCTTTCCGATATCGCCCACGATGCAGTGCCCGCCAATGTCCTTGCCCACGGCAAAGGACACCGTGGATTTGTGGTTTACAAAGGTATTGGACTCCACTACGTCCCGAATCAGGACGGAGGAAACATGCTTGTTGGGAACCTCAATGCCCACTACGGAGATTTTGTCCGGAATGGGCGCGATGCGAACGCCGGAGGCACCCAGCGCCAGCGCAATATCGTCCGACAGGTTTGTGATTTTGGAAAGCTTCACGCCCTGATCCAGCACGAATTCATACCGGGTGACGGTGGGCCCGTGGACCACCTCTCCCGCCGTGGCCTCCACGCCAAAGCTCTTCAGCGTCTCACTGAGACGGCGGGCGTTATTCCGCAGCTCCGCCCCGGCTTCGGTAAAGTCGCTGCCCGCATTCTCGCTGAGCAGTGTGATCGGCGGGAACTGATAAGCATTTTCGGGGGCGGTCATGGCGCCCTCGATCTGGGCTGTGACCTCTGCGGTAGCCGCAGCCACCTCTCCCACGACAGACTTGGGCTTCTCCGCCGCTGCTGGCGGCGCCATCGCCGGAATTGCCGGGGTTACCGGAATCGCCGCAGGCGCGGGAGGCGGCACGGGAGCGGGAGACGGCGTGAAGATCGGCGCAACCACCGGCGCGGGCATGGAGAACGGTTCCGGCGGAGCAACCGGGGTTTCAGGCTGAACCGGATGGGCGGCATTCTTTGCCGCCTCCTCTGCCAAAAGCTGATCCGGCGTGATCTGCTGATCCGATTTCTGGCGGAAAAAGCCTTTGAGCAGGCCCGGCTTCTTTTCCGGTGTCGGTCTTTCCTCGCCATCCAGCGGAATGTCGATGGCAGAGCGCGCCTCTCCCCTGCGGCGAGGCGCTTCGGCAGGAATGGCGGGAACCGGACGCGCGGGTTTTTCAGGCTCCGGCTGGTACCGGGGGCGATTGCGGTGCTTTTCCATAAGATCGCTAGGCGTGATATGAAGCGCGACCATGAGCAGCACAAGAGCCAACACCACGAAAATGATGATGGAAGCAATCCTTGAAAACGCCATAACAGCCCCAACGGCAAGCAGTCCGGAAACCGCGCCGCCGGATTGAAGCGCATTGCCGGTGGTCCACAGGGTCTTCAAAAGGCCCTGCGCAACCTCATATCCGTCTTTCAGCAAAATCATGTGCGTCAGAGTTCCGAACAAGAGGGTAATCAGTAGGGCGCAAGTCACCCGCGCGGCCACCGGCCGCCCGCGATGCAGCAACAAAATGAGTCCCGCCAAGACAAGCGAAGGGCCTGCCAGCCAATAGCCATACCCAAACAGGCCCTTCAGCAGCACGGCGAACCAGTCAATAAAAACGGCGTCAACACCGAAATAGTTCACTGTTGCGCACAGCGCCAGCACAAGGCAAACAATGCCTCCCGCTTCCCTGCGCACAGGTCTTTTCACCGGAGGAGCCGCTTTTCTTCGGCCTCCGGTGGTTTTTTTCGTCGTTCCTTTCTTTTTCGTCGCGGTGCTCGCCACAGTGGTACCTCCCTCGTTCTTCTGTAAAAATCCTCAATTAAGCCGTGGTATTTTTGACAAAGGTGACAACCAGCGTCAAAAGGCCCATGGCCCAGCAGTAATACGCAAACCAGCCGAATTTTCCCTTGTCCGCAATCATTTTCAGCAGCCGGATACAGCCGTATCCCACCACTGCAGCCACCAGAACTCCCGCCAGATATACCGGCACATCGCCCCAGTTGATCCCGGCCTCCGCCGCGTCCTTCAGCGTCAGGATGTTGGCTCCCAGCACAGCGGGGATGGACAGCAGGAAGGAAAAGCGCACGGCAAATTTCCGCTCAAAGCCCACAAAACACCCTGCGGTAATGGTGGTTCCGGAGCGGGAAATGCCCGGGCAGGTAGCAATGGCCTGCCCAATGCCGACCAAAATCACATCCAGCATCGTGGCGGAACGCTCGGTCTTGCGGCCTCTGCGCACCCGGTCGCTGGCAAACAGCAGGCAACCGGTCAGAATCAGCGCCACAGCCACAAAGTAGATGTTGCTGGACAATCCCTCAATCTTGTCCTTAAAGGGCAGCACCGCAAACAGCGGCAGCGTCCCCACGATGATGAGAAAGATCATCCGCCGTGCCGGAGGCAGCGGCGTGGGCGTGGAATGATGAACAAGGTCCCCAATCCCGTGGAAAAGCTCAAAAACCATGGCCTTGATGTCCGCCCAATAGGCCGCGAACACGGCCACCAGCGTACCCAAATGCAGCAGCACGTCAAAAAAGTCCGGCGGGGTTCCAAGCCCCGTCTGCCCCAGCACATATTCCGCAATGGCCAGATGGCCGGAGCTGGAAATCGGTAGAAACTCAGAAACGCCCTGAATAAACCCCAGGACGATAGACGTGAGCAATGACAAAAGCTCCACTCTCCTTTTATATGTAAGATCATTCTCCGGTCCCGCGCAAGCGGACAAAATCCGGTTTTCAGCGATACACGCATTCTTCCCACCCAGCGCAGATCGCAATACCATTTGGAATTATATCACAGCAGCCTGTAAAATTCCAGTCATATTTACGACGGCCAGACAGAACCAGTCCCCACACGGCGGTGGATTTTCAGTCGGCCCAGTTCAGCAGACACACAGGCATTGCACTGCCCTCCGTTCGGATTCCGCCCCCTTTTCAGCAGACCGAGGCGGCGGGTTTCCCCGCCGCCTCTTGCGTTCACTTTTGTATGTTTGTCAGCTTTTCCAGAGCTGTTCGGGCGGCGGACTGCTCCGCCTCCTTCTTGCTGTGGCCGCCGCCATCGCCAACGACCGCGCCGTTGAGTAAAACCTCGGCCAAAAAGGTCTTGTCATGATCCGGCCCTTCTTCGCCCGCCATGCGGTAAAGCAGACTCTGATCCGCCTTGCGCTGGACCAGCTCCTGAAGCTCCGTTTTATAGTCCCGCCGCCGCTCTTCCACGGCCTCTTCCTTCTCCGCGTCCAACAGGCACCGGTGGATCAGCGCGGAAGCCGCTTCGATGCCGCCATCCAGATACACGGCGGCAAAGACTGCCTCCGTGGCGTCCGCCAAAATGGACGTCCGCTCCCGGCCGCCTCCGGCTTCTTCGCCCTTACCCAGCTTCAGGTAACGGCCAAGTTCCAGCTTCCGCGCCACCTCATAAAGGCTCTGTTCGCATACCAGCGCCGCCCGGATACGGGTCAAGTCCCCCTCAGGCAGGTCGGGATGCTGCAAAAACAAGAACTCCGCCGTCACAAAGCCCAGCACCGAGTCGCCCAAGAATTCCAGACGCTCGTTGCTGTTCATTTTCCGCCCCCGGTGTTCGTTGGCGTAAGAGCTGTGATTCAGCGCCTCGTCCAGCAAAGCGGTATTTCGGAAAGCATAGTCCAATTTGATTTCCAATTCCCTCATAAAAGAACACTCACACTCCTCAAAAGGAAACCCCGCACTGGGCGGGGCATTCCTTCTCATTTGTTCAGTTTTCCGACAATGTAGTGGACCGCGTCCCCCACCGTCTTCAAATCGCTCAGATCGTCTTCTTGGATTTCACCCACGTCAAATTCTTCCTCCATGGCCATTACCAGTTCCACGAGATCTACCGAATCCGCGCCAAGATCTTCCTCAAAAGACGTGTCCATTGTCACTTCATCCGGCTCCTGAGCAAATTGCTCGGCCACCAGATCGCGCATCGTTTGAAATACCTCTTCGTTCGACATACCAGTCACCCCTCAGGTCTCACGTTGTTGGAGTAATCATACGGCAGAGCCGCATTTCTGTCAATAGGATATCAGATTTTTTCTATCATATCCAATTTCATGGCCTCAATATTGGATTCCACATCCGCGATAAAGCCGCTCTTGGCAAATTCCGCGGCCTGACGCACCGCGTTTTGAATCGCCTTGGCGTCAGACCCGCCATGGGCCTTGATGACCGGCTTGGTGATGCCGAGAAACGGCGTGCCACCCACCTCGCCGGGGTCCATCATCCGTTTGAATCCGGCCATCTGCTCCTTCATCAGCACAGCGGCCAGCTTCGTTTTCGTGCCGGAGAGGAACATGGACTTCAGCTCCTTGGACATGAACTTCGCCGTGCCTTCCAGCGATTTGAGCATCACGTTTCCGGAGAATCCATCCGTCACGATCACGTCCGTCCCGCCAAGCATGGCGTCGGACGCTTCGATATTGCCGATAAAATGGATGCGTCCCGCTTGGCCCGCCCGATCCAGCACGGCATACGTCTCATGGCGCAGCGTATCGCCCTTTTCGCTCTCCGCGCCGATATTCAAAAGACCCACCCGGGGCTTTTCCACGCCCATGACCCGGTGGGCATAGTAACTGCCCAGAAACGCGAATTGCAGCAGGTATTCCGGCGTACATTCCGCATTGGCCCCCGCATCGCACAGCACGGCGCGGCCTCCCAGCACGGGAATTTGGGGGCACAGCGCCGCCCGGCGGATACCCCGGATGCGCTTGACCACGAGCGTTGCCCCGGAGAGAAGTGCGCCGGTGGAGCCGGCGGAGACGAATCCGTCTCCCAGCCCGTCCTTTAGCATGTTCAGCCCCACGGTCAGGGACGAATCCTTCTTCTTTTTAAATGCCGTGGCAGGATCGTCCGCGATCTCCACCACCTCGCTGGCATCTCGGATCTCCACCCCGGCGGACAGCGTTTTCTCGCCGCAGTCCTCCACAGCTTTGAGCACCTGCGCGGCCCGGCCCACCAGCACGATCTCTGTGCCATACGCTTTGTGGGCAGCCAGCGCCCCCTTCACGATCTCAATCGGGGCGTTGTCTCCGCCCATGGCATCTACGATGATTTTCATATAGCCCATCCCTTTCGCTGCGCCCCGAGGGAATGCCCTGCGACACGCAAAAATCTGTTTACCGGAGCGTCTCTTCCCGCATACCGTTCACGATTTCCAGTGACCGGCGGGATAGCTCCGCATTCTTGTCGCGTTTTCCCTTGACCCGATGGTCCAAAGGCGGCATGATGCCGAAATTAATATTCATGGGCTGAAACACCGTGACGGCGGTGTCGCTGATATAAAGTCCCAGTGCCCCGATGGCAGTCTCCCTGGGAAAATCCAGCGGCGGCAGATCCCGCAGCCGCCGGGAAAGCTCCACCGCGGCCAGATATCCGCTGGCGCAGGACTCCACATACCCCTCCACGCCGGTCATCTGTCCGGCAAAGGCAACGCGCGGTTCCTTTTTCATCCGGTAATACCGGTCCAGCAGGCGGGGAGAATCCAAAAATGTATTGCGGTGCATGACCCCGTACCGCAAAAATTCCGCGTTGCGCAGAGCGGGGATCATGGAGAACACCCGCTTTTGCTCCGGGAACTTCAAATGGGTCTGAAAGCCCACCAGATTGTAGACACTGCCGTCGGAATTGTCCCGGCGCAGCTGCACCACCGCATAGGGCCAGCGGCCCGTTCGAGGATCGTCCAAGCCGCGGGGCTTCAGGGGGCCGTACAGCAGCGTGTCGTGGCCCCGGCGGGCCATGACCTCCACCGGCATACAGCCCTCGAACACCTTTTGATCCTCGAACCCGTGAACGGGGGCCTCCTCCGCGGTGGTCAACGCCTGCCAAAACGCGTCATACTCCGCCTGCGTCATAGGGCAGTTGGCGTAATCCGCCGTTCCCTTGTCATACCGGCTGCCCATCCACGCGGAGTTCATATCCACGCTGTCCGCCGCGATCAGCGGGGCGGCGGCATCGTAAAAATGCAGAGCGGTGTCCGCGCCTAAAAGCTCTTGCAGCCGCTGGGCCAGCGCGTCGGAGGTCAGGGGGCCGGAGGCCACCAGCACCTCGCCCTCCGCCAAATCCGTCACCTCGCCGGGGACTATGGTAATATTGGGGCAGCTCCGAATTTTCTTCGTTACCATGGCGGAAAATCCGTTGCGATCCACCGCCAGCGCGCCGCCTGCCTCCACGCGGGTGGCGTCCGCGCAGGTCATGATGAGGGAACCCAGCCGCCGCAGCTCCTCTTTTAATAGCCCCACGGCATTTTCCAGCTGGTCGCTGCGCAGGGAGTTGGAACAGCACAGCTCCGCGAAATCGTTCGTCACATGGGCGGGCGTCCGCTTTTCGGGCTTCATCTCATAGAGCGTTACCTGAATACCCCGCTGGGCCAGCTGCCATGCTGCTTCACTGCCGGCAAGGCCGGCGCCGATGACTGATACTTTCATGAATGTGTCCTTTCGGATGCTCTCCCCTCAGGGTGAACGGGAATTTCACGCCTTGGCGGCGCGAGAGGCAGATTAGTCTTCTTTCTTTTTTGCCGCCGCTTTCTTCGGAGCGGGCTTTTTTGCGGCAGGTTTCGAGGCCGCAGTCTTCGTAGTCGTCTTTTTAGCCGCCGCAGTTCCGTCGGCGGAGTCCGCCGCCTTTGTCGCCTTGGTGGTTTTGGCTGTTTTAACGGTCTTCGTCGCCTTTGCCGCAGCCTTCGCAGCCGGTTTTTTGACCGCCGCAGTTCCATCGGCGGGGTCCGCCGCCTTTGTCGCCTTTGTGGTTTTGGTCGTCTTAGCGGGCTTCGCCGTCTTTGCGGCTGTCCTTTTGGCGGCAGGCTTTTTCGCCGCCGCCTTCTTCGCGGCAGACTCTTCCGCAGACTCCAAAGTCTCCGTGGCCGTTTCGCCGCCCTCGTCGGTTTTCTTCTTGGTGTAACCCCGCTGATCCTCCGGCAGGAAATTGGAGCAGGCGGGATTCACACAGTAGGGCCGCTTATAGCCCCGGCCCGACCGCTTGAACATGGTTTGTCCGCACACCGGGCAGTCGTCCTTTACCGGTACGTCCCAAGTCATAAAGTCGCACTTGGCGGACTCATCCTTGGCACTGCGATGCTCACAACAATAGTAATTATACTGCTTGTTGGTCTTTTTGCTCACGCCGGTGCGCTTCATGATCCGTCCGCCGCACTTTGGGCACCGGCCCGGCATCACCACCACCAGCGGCATGGTAAAGCTACAGTCCGGATAGCCCGGGCAGGCCAAAAAGCGACCGAACCGGCCGGATTTTACCACCAGATTCCGCCCGCACTCCGGGCAGATCTCCTCGCTGACCTCGTCAGGCACCTTGATGCGGGTACCCTCCAGAGCCGTCTCCGCATCCTTGAGACTCTTGTCAAAATCGCCATAGAAATCCCGCAGAACGTTTTTCCAGGGGGTCTTCCCCTCCTCCACAGAGTCCAGCTTCTGCTCCATGTGGGCAGTGAACTGAAGGTCCGCGATGTCGGAGAAACGCTGTTTCATCAGCTCCGTCACCACCCGGCCCAGATTCGTGATCTTGAGGTACTTGCCCTCTTTAATCACGTATTCCCGGTCGATGATGGTGGACACGGTGGGCGCATAGGTAGAGGGACGGCCGATCCCCTGCTCTTCCATGGCGCGGATGAGGGTGGCATCGGTATAGTGGGCGGGAGGCTGGGTAAAGTGCTGGTCGCGCTTAAATTCCTTCAGATCCAGCGGCTGGCCCTCCCGTAAAGCGGGCAGGGGAGATTCCTTTTCCTCTTTGTCCTCGTCTTTGCCCTCTTCGTAAACGGCGGTATAGCCCGCAAATTTCAGGCCCGATGCGGTGGCACGGAAAATATGCACCCCCGCCGCGATGTCCACAGACACGCTGTCGTACACGGCGTTTTCCATCTGACTGGCCAAAAAGCGGCTCCAGATCAGCTTATACAGCCGGTACTGCTCCCCGGTAAGGTCACCCTTCACCTGCTCCGGCGTTAAGGTCACGTTGCTGGGTCGGATGGCTTCATGGGCGTCCTGCGCGTTGGCCTTGGCCTTGTAGTGCCGGGTCTGGGCGGGATAGTAATCCTTGCCGTACCGGCCAAGAATAAAGTTCTTGGCGGAGGCCAGCGCCTCCTCGCTGATACGCAGGGAGTCGGTTCTCATATAGGTAATCAGACCCACCGTTCCCTCGCCCGCAATGTCCACGCCTTCATAGAGCTGCTGGGCGATGGCCATGGTGCGCCGGGGTGTCATGCTCAGTTTCCGGGACGCGTCCTGCTGAAGCGTGGAGGTGGTAAACGGAGGCGACGGGCTGCGCTGCTTGTCGGTCCGTTTCACGGACTTGACGGCGAACGCCTGATTCTTGGACTCCTCTACCACGGCTTCCACCTCTTCGGCGGATTTCAGTTCTGCCTTTTTGCCGTCCCGCCCGTGGTAATGGGCGGTAAATTCCGTCCGCTTCACGTCGTCGCTGCGTAGAATCGCGTCCAGCGTCCAATATTCCTCCGGCGTGAACGCCTCGATCTCCCGCTCGCGGTCATCCACCATGCGGGTGGCAACCGACTGCACCCGTCCCGCGGAAAGGCCCCGGCGGACCTTTTTCCAGAGGAGCGGACTGAGCTGATAGCCCACAATTCGATCTAAAATACGCCGGGCCTGCTGGGCGTCCACCAGATTCTGGTCGATGTCCCGCGGCTCCTGAATGGACTCCTGCACCACCTTTTTTGTGATCTCGTTAAAAGTCACGCGGTGGGTCTTGCTGTCCGGAAGATTTAAAAGCTGCTTTAAGTGCCAAGAAATGGCTTCGCCCTCGCGGTCCGGGTCGGTCGCGAGGTACACGGTATCCGCCGCTTTGGCGGATTTTTTGAGATCGCTGATAATGTCTTCCTTGCCCTTGATGGGCTGGTACACCGGGTCGAAGTCGTTCTCCACGTCCACGCCCAGCGTGCTCTTGGGCAGATCCCGCAGATGGCCCATGGAGGCCTTCACGCGGAAATCCTTTCCCAGATACTTTTCAATGGTCTTGGCCTTCGCGGGAGATTCCACGATGACCAGGCTCTGCTTTGCCATAGTTACCTCCAAAACTTTGCGGGGATCAAAGTAAAAATTTATTCAGAAAGCGTTACAGCGCGCATATAGCGTTTTCCGCTGCACTGCGTCACATATTGGTCGATTTCCAGCATGGTCAGCGCGGAGAGCACTCGTCGGGTGGGCAGCTCCGTCAGCTCAATTAAGTCGTCCGTCAGCATGGGCTGATCCGTCAGGGTGCGCAGAAGAAGAATCTGGTCGTCGGTCAGTCCCGCGCCCTTTAATGAGAGGGACGGCATTGCCGGTTCGGCGGTTTCCACCATTTGACCAGGCTGAGTTTCCAGCGGCCCCGGAGCGGAACGGGTCGTTCCACGCAGTTTGCCCGGGAATTGGGCCTCGTAATCCCGTAAAATGTCCCACGGCTCCGCCGCCACGCCCGCGCCGTCCCGGATCAGACGGTTGCAGCCCTTGCTGTTTTCCGCGTAAATCGGGCCGGGGACGGCAAACACATCCCGCCCCTGATCCAGCGCCATTCCGGCGGTAATGAGCGCCCCGCTGCGCACCGGAGCTTCCACCACCAGCGCGGCAACGCTCAGTCCGGACATGATGCGGTTGCGAATGGGAAAGTGAGCCGGGAGCGGCTCCGTACCCGGCGGATACTCCGAGATCAGGCATCCCGCGGCGGCCACGTCGTCATAGAGCCAGCCGTTTTCCTTGGGGTAGATCACGTCCACGCCGCCACCCAGCACGCCGATCACCGTTCCGCCAGCCCGCAAAGCGCCCTGCGCCGCCATAGAGTCGATGCCCCGGGCAAGACCCGTGACCACCAGTGCCCCCGCGTCTGCCAGCCCAAAGGCTAAGTCCTCCGCGCAGCGGATACCGTAGGGCGACGCCTTGCGCGTCCCCACCACGGCAACGGCGGGCAGCTCGTCCACTTCAGGAAGCCGGCCCCGGAGATACAGCAGGCAGGGCGGATCGTAAATGCTTCTGAGCCGAACGGGATAGGCCGCGTCACGAAGCGTCAGGACTTGAAGTTCCAAGCGCTCACAGTCGGCCAGAATTTTCTCCGCTTCGGTCAGGTCCTTTGCTTTCAGCGCATCCGCCTCCCGCCGAGTCATACCCTCGGTCAGCAGAATTTCACCTTCGTCGGCATAATAGACATCCTCCGGCGTGTTGAAATGCTCCAAAAGCGCAAGCCGGGTCTGATTCCCGAGGCCGGCAAGCTCCGAGAGCCACACCCAGTATTTCAACATGGACATGTACGTCCCTCCTTACCTTCGGCTCCGCGCCATCTCCCACAGCAGCGCGGCGGCCGCCGCCGCCGCATTCAGAGATTCGCAGTGGTCACTCATGGGAATTTTGACCGTTGCGTCGCAAAGGGCCAAAACCTCGTCGGAAAGTCCACGTCCCTCGCTGCCAATGGCAGCGGCAGCCCGAAGATACTCCACGTCCCGAATATCCCGGGTATCCGCCCGCAGCGCCGCGCCGTACAACGGCACGCCGCTCTTTTTCAGCAGCGCGGACAGTTCTCCCGCGCCGCAGGTCCACACCGGGCAGCGGAACACCGCGCCCATGCTGGCCCGCAGCGTCCGGGGATGGTAAAGATCGGCACAGCCGTTCACCAGAAACAGCCCGTCCGCCCAGAAAGCGTCCGCCGTCCGAAGAATCGTACCCACATTGCCGGGGTCCTGCACACCGTCCAGCACCACGTACCGGCTTCCGTCCAGTTTTTCCGGCAGCTGCGTCCCCCGCGTCCGGCACACGGCCAAAACCCCCTGCGGCGTTTTGCTGGGAGCGATGGAGGCCATAACGTCCTCCGGTACCTCCGCCACCCGAACACTGGGCGGCAGATTGGCCACAGCTTGTCCCGGCGTGATCACCACGGCATCCACCGTCTCCGGCGCCCAACGGAGAGCTTCCTCCGTCAGCTTGGGACTGTCGCAGAGGAAACAGCCGCTCTCGCGGCGGTATTTTCCGTCCGCGGCCAGCTTTCGGATCTGAAGACAGAGCGAATTTTTTCGACTGGTGATTTTCTCCATATTCTCCCTTCTCCCCTCTTTTTCAATCAGATCCGATACATTTAAATATACAAATCCAAATTTTAATACGAAAGTGAGTATATCATACGCCACCGCAAGATTCAAGTCAACGCTTTTACATCCACACGCAATCTCTCCAAACGGGGCAGCCCATTGCGGTTTCAGGAAAAATCAGTTGCAAGCGGAGAAGAAAAGGCCGCGCCGCCCGCGAAAAAATTCGTATGCGGCGCACCTTTTCCGTCAAAGCGAATGTCAGTCCACCTTCATCTCGATCTGCGCGGCCCGCAGCACACCCGCCCCGCACAGCGCGGCAAGCAGCTGCTCCCGGCAGCAGCCAACGGGCAGCCGGTCCTCCAGCGCGGGCAGAGTCAACGTCACATCTTTTGGCACTTCCGTTCCATCATACAGCGCCAGAACCACGCCGCCGCGCAATTCGGGCCTTGGGGTAAAGAGCAAAACGCCATCCGCCGCTGCGATCTGTCCGGCGGCAGGACGCAGAATCAGTGACACGCCGAATTCCCGCCGCAGCTGGCGCGCCAGCTCCTCCCCGCCGTCGGGAATATCCAGCAGCACGTACCGATACCGCAGGCACAGCTCCGTCACTGTCCGCACTAACTCCCCCGTAAGCCGATCACCGCACACCGCCACCGTGGCCGCGCCGGAAAGCTCCTTGGCTGCAAGGGCCGCTCGGAGCCATTCCCCCGCAAGACTGCGGTACAGCGGCAGTACCTCCACCGGTAAAATACCCCGTTTTGCAAAGATTGCCCCATAGGGAAAGTCCTCGGGGAACACCGCGCGGGTGACGCCAAGTTTTTGGAGCTTCCCCGCAGCGGTGGCTGCCCGGCGGCGCAAAATAGCCGCAGGTGTATTCTTCCGCCGCGACACGCTCACCGCGCAAAACCGCATCCGCAGGACCGCTATCTCCTCCGTCCGCCGGGGCGCTTTCTCCTCTGTCCATGTCACAAATCCAATCATGCGAACCTCCCTACCATCCCGTGGGAAAATCGGAGCGGACTTCCCCGCGCCGGAGCGGGCCGTGTGACCGGACGCAAAAGCCCTCCCGTCCCATTTCTATGGGACAGGAGGACTTTTTATGTGGCTTAAGCGCTGGACGAAAGGGTATATCCGCTGAGATAACCCATTTTGGGCGCCGCACCGTCGCTCAAGGGGTTTACTCGAACGCCGTTTTCCACCACCTCAAAGTGCAGGTGAGGCCCAGTGGAGTTGCCTGTGGAGCCGGTAATTCCGATCACATCTCCCTGATTGACATACTGCCCCACCTCTACCTTCCGACTGGACATATGCCCATAGAGGGTTGTGTTTCCATTGCCGTGGGAGATGGCAACATAGTTGCCATAGGATCTGGAGTATTGAGAGACAATGACCGTTCCGGCCTTGGACGCATAGATGGGGCTGGTATAGCCCACCCGGCCGATATCGGTGCCCTTGTGATTGGTGGAGCCAACTCCTCCGGGAGAGGCACGGCCACCCACGGTAGAGGTAATGTACCGGCTGTCCACCGGCCAGATATAGCCGCCGGGATTCGAGTGGCTGGATTGGCCGTTGGCTGCCTGTTGTGCAGCCAGCTTTCGGCTCAACTCCTGAATT
Organism: Oscillibacter ruminantium GH1; assembly: GCF_000307265.1. Taxonomy (GTDB): domain Bacteria; phylum Bacillota; class Clostridia; order Oscillospirales; family Oscillospiraceae; genus Oscillibacter; species Oscillibacter ruminantium. The sequence continues at coordinate 77,945 of NZ_DF158898.1, read as the reverse complement.
TCATTTCGGATGCGTTCCTCTTCTTCTTCCATTCCGTCAATCGCGGCTTCTGTCTCCTCCTCGTTGGCAGCCAGCTGGGCAATCATCTGGTTGGCCTGCTTGCGCTGCTGCTCCAGAGCGGACTTCTTGGATACCAGGTCCGCTTTCGCCGCCTCTGCCTCGGACTTGGAGGTTTGCAGGGATGCTTCTTTCTCCGAAATTTCGTCCTGAAGCGCCTTCAACTGGTCAATGACCGCCTGATCGGCATCCATGATTTCATTCACCGCGTCCAACCGGTCTAAAAGATCCGTGAAACTGTCGGACTTGAAGAGCACGGACCAATAGCTGACGGTCCCGTCCTCCTCCATGGCCCGCACCCGGTGGCAAAACAAATCATACTGGGCGGCTTCCCGCTCCTGCGCGTCAACCAGCTCCGCCTGTGTCTGGGTAATCAGATCGGCATAGGTGGAAATCTGGCTCTCCACGTTGCTGATCTCCTTTACCTGCACGGCAATCTGCTGATCCAGCACTTCCTTTTTCTTCAGGACCTGTGCCTTGTCGTCGGACAGAGACGACAGCTTTGCCTCCAGCTCTTTTTTCTGGCTGGTCAGGTCGGAGGCATCGCCTTTCAGCGCGTCAATATCCGCCTGTGTCACGGCGCTTACCGGCTGGGGCAGCAGCGCGGCCGTGCAGATCACCATCAGCGCCAGAATGCCCGCCGCAATGCGTTTCATCGGTTTCATTTGGTTCTCTCCGTCCTTTCCGCAAAAGTGATTTTTCCAATCATACCTGCAAGAACCGCCGAATGGCGGAAAGGCTGCCGCCCACACCAATCACGATGCCCGCAACCAAAAACGTAACTGCAACGGGAATCCACAGATCCCCGAAATTCACCACACTGATCAGCTGAAGCGTATCGCTGCTCTCCACCCCTTTGGTCACCGCCTCATACAGCGTCCACTGCAACAGGAACGCGATCACCGCGCCCGTGAAGCCAAGCATGAACCCTTCGTACACGAAGGGCCAGCGGATAAAGCCGTTGGTGGCGCCCACCATACGCATGATGGCAATCTCCTCCCGCCGGTCAAAGGTGGTGAGTTTAATGGTGTTGGAGATGATGAACACAGACACCACCAGTAAAACGACAATCAACGTCACGCACACCACCGTTGCAATGTTCCGAACGGTGATCAGACCGTCGGAAATCTCTTCGTAAGCGTTGACCTTGACAATCCCCGCTACGTTCTCAATCGCCTTTACCGTGTCCCCGGTTTTCTGGATATCCACGGTTTTGATGGCGTACCGGTCTCGGAAGATCTCCGGGTCCAAATCCTGAAACACCGACTCATTGGCGTATTTCTCCTGAAAATTCTCCGTGGCCTGTTCCCGGCTGATAAAGGTGGCAGAGGACACGTTGGTCTGCGCCTCAATTGTCTTTTGGAGCATTCGGGCCTGCTCCGTGGTATAGCTCTCGTCCACATAGGCCAGAATCTCATTGTCCTTCTCCATGTCCTTGAGCTGCTGGTTGGCGTTCACCGCCACCAAGGTAAAAGTTCCCATAATCAATAGGCAGGCCACCGTAATACCAATGGCTGCAAAGGACATAAATCCATGGCTGAACATGTTGGAAACGCCCTCACGAAAAAAATAGCGGAAATTATGCTTTCCCATGGATATGTCCTCCCACATAGCCGCCGACGGAGTCGTTGACAATCCGGCCTCCGTCGATGGTAACGACGCGCTTTTCAAAACGGTCCACTAAGTCTTTTTCATGGGTGACAACCACTACGGTCGTCCCCAGCGAGTTGATTTTCACCAGCAGCCGCATCAGCTCCAAGGACCGCTCGGGGTCCAAGTTGCCGGTAGGCTCGTCGGCGATGATCGTTGTGGGATTGTTTACCAGCGCCCGGGCAATAGCCACGCGCTGCTGCTCGCCGCCGGACAACTCCGTGGGATAGTGAGTCGCCTTTTTCTCAAGGCCCACCAGCTTCAAAACATAGGGGATGCGCTTGCGCAGCTCCTTTTCTCCGGCCCCCACGGCCCGCATAACGAAGGCCAGATTATCGTACACCGTCTTCTTTTCAATCAGGCGGAAATCCTGAAAAATGATGCCCACCGTCCGCCGCATCAGCGGCAGCTGTTTGTCAGAGATATTGCTGACGGAAAAGCCGTTGATCATGATGCGGCCCCGGCTGGGTTCCACCTCGCCGGTCAGCAGCTTGATAATGGTGGATTTTCCCGCACCGGAAGGACCCACCAAAAAAATAAACTCGCCGTCTTCAATGGCAAGGGTGATGCCCCGGATGGCCTGCGTCCCGTTATCGTACTCCATTTCCACGTCTTTCAGACGGATCATACGCGCACCTCGCTTTATTGCAGCCGGCCTGCCGGAATTTTCCGTATGGTCGACATAAATCTACAATCGAATACATTATATCTGCTTTTTCCCTGTCATGCAAGAGGGAATATAGGATATTTCATTTTAGAAACTTTTTCCGTTTTTTAATTCTACGTGTCTCTCTTCCTGCTTGATTGCCTCTCGGCTCTTCAACCGAGCGAAATAGGACGGCGGTAGAGGAGGAAGACGGAACGCAGCAGGACGACATGCGGCAATCGTGCCAAATGCGCAGCGAGGAAGCGGAAGAGAGACAGGCAGACGTTATGCGCTCGTTTTTCTCTCCAGCACACAAAAAGAGAGCGGACGTATCCGTCCGCTCTCTTTGTCATGCTCGATCAGGCGTCGATGCCCCGGGAGGTCAGGTACTTTTTGACCATCAGCGCCACCTTGAAGGTGATGGCGTCGTCAAACTCCCGAAGGTCCAGCCCCGTGAGTTTTTTGATCTTCTCCAGCCGGTAAACCAGCGTGTTGCGGTGGACGAACAGCTTTCTAGCCGTCTCGGAGACATTCAAATTGTTCTCAAAGAACTTATGAATGGTGAACAGCGTCTCCTTGTCCAGCGCGTCAATGGGGTTCTTCTTGAAAACCTCCTGCAAGAACATTTCGCACAGGGTGGTGGGCAGCTGATAGATCAGACGCCCGATACCCAAGTTCTCATAGTTGATAACATATTTCTCCGTGTCAAAGACCTTGCCCACCTCGATGGCGATCTGGGCCTCCTTATAGGACTTGGCCAAGTCCCGCAGGTGGGTCGCCACGGTGCCGATGCCCACCACAACGGTAGACTCGCCATTGGCCCGAAGAGCCTCTTCAATGGATGCGGCGGTCTTGTTCAACTCCCGAATGCCAGACCCTTCGGGCAGCTGACAGATCAGAACCACATTCCCTTCGCCCACGGAGAGAACAAAATCGTTCTGCCGGTCGGGATAAAGAGTCTGAATGGCGTCCGTGGGAACGGACTCCATCTTTTTCAAAGAGCGAATGACAAACACGCCCCGGGCCACATCGCTGGCAACCCGCAGTTCCTTTGCCCGCATGTAAATATCGCCCAGCATGATGTTGTCGGTAATGATATCCTTAATAAAGGAACCCCGGTCATGCTTTTCCTCATAATAGGATTTAGCGGAATTCAGCGCCACCGTTGCCAAGGCGCAGACCGTCTTGCTGATCTCGTTATCGCCAAACGCAAAAGCCGCATAATCAAACTGATTACCCCAGCCATTCAGCGCTTTGAACGTCTTTCCGGAGGAAGCGATCATGTTCCCCCCGGCAGTGTTGATTGCAGGGACGAACTCCGCCCACCGCTGTCCGATCATGGAAAGTTCGCTGCACGCGATCACGATGCCCTCGCCATCGATCACGCCCACCGTCCGGTCCGTATTCTCCTTAAGCTGCAGGACTACGTTCTGAAAAATTCTTCCCGACATTGCCGGCCCTCCTAGCGCAAATTTGTCAATTTGCTTTGTGCATTTTGTCAATGACTACATTATATCGGCATTTTTGTGAGAATGCAAGACATTTTTTCTTTTTTCAACAAAAAAATCGGCTTCTTTTTGTCAAAAATTAAACATTCGTTAAGTATCTTCCATATTTCCCCGCAGCATATTCAGCTCGTTCTCTGTCAAAAGCCGAAATTCGCCGATACGCAGTTTCTCATCCAGAGTCAATTTGCCCATGGCCACCCGCTTTAAATAGATCACAGGCTTTCCCTGGGCCGCCAGCATTCGTTTTACCTGATGAAATTTTCCCTCCCGCAGCGTCACAAGGCATTCGCTCTGCGCCCCGGCAGTCAGAATTTTCAGTCCGGCGGGACGGCACACCAGACCGTCTCCAATGGTCATACCCATCTCAAACGCCCGGCAGTCCACCTCTTCAAGGCAGCCGTCCACTCTGGCGTAGTAAACCTTATCCACATGGTATTTGGGGGACAAAAGACGATGCGCCGTCTGGCCGTCATCCGTCAAAAGGAGCAGGCCCTCCGTGTCCTTGTCCAGCCGGCCCACGGGAAACAGCTCCAGCTTTTGAAGGTCCGGCGGCAAAAGGTCCAAAACGGTCTTCCCCTTTCCGTCCTCTGTGGCGGAGAGGTACCCGTCGGGCTTATTCAGCATCACCCATGTGTGCTTCCGCCAGAAAACATTTTCTCCGTCCACCGTCAGCATCACAGTCTCCGGATCGTACTTTTCCTCCGACGACGGAGCAGGCGCTCCATCCGCCAGTACCCGGCCCTGTTTCACCAGCAGTTTCACTTCCCGCCGGGACCATTTGCCCGTACCCGCCAACAGTTTGTCCAGCCTTTGCATCTCCACAGCGTCCGTCCTCCCCTCCGTTGTATTTTTCTTGATTCTAGCATATCTGTGCGGCGAATGGAATAAGGAAATGGCGGAAGGGCCATAAAGTTTGTCCAAAAAGTTATGGTTTCGCGCCGCCGGAAATGGCGCCGCGCAGGGAGAAAGGGATGGTTTATCATGTTCATCTGGACAGCGCGCTTACGGAAGAAAAAAACATTTTTCGTGGCAATTTTAGTTGCCGCACTGGTAATTCTACTGGCGTTTCTCAGCGCATTTCTGCACAAGTCCACTGAAAACGGCGTAGGTCGTCTGGACACAGAGGAGTCACGAATCGATTATTTGAAGGATTTGGGTTGGGAAGTCTCCCCCGACCCGGTGGCAACCTTGCAGCTTTTGCTGCCCGATCCTCTGACCGATGATTATGCCGCCTATAATAAACTTCAAAAGCAGCAGGGATTCGATTTGGAAGAGTTGCAGGGGCAGCAGGTCACCCGCTATACATACACCGTTTTGAACTATCCCGACCACCCAGACGGGGTACAGGTGAATCTGTATCTCTGCGAGGGGATTCCGGCGGCGGGAGATATCATCGTCACCGGGGCAGACGGCTTTCAGGCAGGGCTTGCCTTCCCGGAATAACGCTTCTTCCGAAATCCGCGCGGTCTAATGGGTGTCGCTGCGCAATGGCTGTCTGGCAGCTGCCATTCCCCTTCCGAAGTCCGTAAGCAAAGCGCGACAGACCCGGCAAAACGAACCACAGCCCGCTGTACTGCGTACAGCGGGCTGTGGCGCTTTTCAAAGAGAAGAAACTTTTTAGTTCTTGGTGTGGATGGCGCGCTTCTCCACGCTCAACGCCGCCTCACGCATCGTCTCGGTGACGGTGGGATGAGAGTGGATGGTGGAGATCAGCTCATCCACCGTGGCCTCCAGACGGATGGCCAGCGCACCCTCGGCAATCAGGTCCGTGGCGCGGGGCCCGATGATGTGCATGCCCAGCACCTCGCCGTACTTCGCGTCGGCAATGATCTTCACAAGGCCCTCGCCGCCGTTGAGAATCAGAGCCTTGCCGTTGGCGCTCATGGGGAACTTGCCGACCTTGTAGTCCAGACCCTTGGCCTTGCACTGCTCCTCGGTGAGGCCCACGCCGGCAGCTTCCGGCTCCATGTACACGCAGGTGGGATTGGTCTTCTCGTCATAGACGGCGGGAACACCGCAAATGTTCTCAGCAGCCACTTCGCCCATGGCGGAAGCGGTGTGTGCCAGCTGGGCGTGACCCATGACGCAGTCGCCGATGGCATACACGCCGGGGACATTCGTCTCCATCTTGTCGGAGACGATGATGCGGCCCCGGTCGTTGTTCAGTCCGGCAGCCTCCAGATTCAGGGAAGCGGTGTTGGCGCGGCGGCCGATTGCCACCAGAACCTTTTCCGCCTCAAAGCTGACCGTCTCGCCAGCCTTGTTCTTGCAGACGACCTTTGCGCCCACGGGAGAGGTTTCAACGGACTGCACCGGGCACTCCAGATGGAACTCCATGCCCATCTTCTTCATGTGGGCAACGCCGATGGCGGTGAGATCGCCGTCCAGCATGGGCAGCATGTGATCCAGTGCTTCCACCACAGTGATCTTGGTGCCGAACGCGGAGTAAGCGCAGGCCAGCTCCAGACCGATCACGCCGCCGCCGATGACCACCATAGACTTGGGCAGGGTCTCAAGGCTCAGTGCGCCGGTGGAATCAATGCAGTTGGGGTTTTCCTTCAGGCCGGGAATGGGAGGCGCGAAGTTGACGGAGCCGGTGGCCAGAATGATGGCATCGGCAGTCATGGTTTCCGTGGAACCGTCGGACTTCTTCACGCTCAGGGTTTTGGGAGCGGTGAAGGAAGCCTCGCCGTCGATCTTGGTGACCTTGTTGAGTTTCAGCAGGCCGGCCACGCCGGAGGTGAGCTGCTTGGAGATGGCGTTCTTATGGGCAATGACCTGCGAGAAGTCCACTTCCACACCGGTAACCTTCACGCCGATGTCCGCGCCCTGATCCTTAATCTGCTCGATCAGCTCGGCGGAGTGCAGCAGGCACTTGGTGGGGATGCAGCCAATGTTCAGGCAGGTGCCGCCAAGATGCTCTTTTTCAATGACGGTAACCTTCGCGCCCAGCTGCGCTGCCCGGATGGCGGCCACATAGCCGCCGGGGCCGCCGCCAACCACGATGACGGTCTTGGAACCGGCTGCGGCGGGAACCGCTGCGGCAGCGGAAGCTGCGGGAGCAGCCGGTGCGGCAGCGGGGGCCGCCGTGGGAGCAGCAGCGCCGCCGGCGGCGGGAACCGCCTCGCCCGGCTGGCCGATATAGGCCACCACGGTTTTGCAGTCCACAGTCTCGCCCTCGCCGAAGAGGATCTTCAGCAGGGTGCCGTCAGTGTCGCACTCCACATCGTTGGTCAGCTTATCAGTGGCCACGGAATACAGCACGTCGCCGACCTTGACGGCGTCGCCTTCCTTCTTCTTCCATTCCTCAATCGTGCCCTCGGTCATGGTCAGACCCATTTTCGGCATCAATACTTCGGTTGCCATAATGAATATCCTTCTTTCTTAAATGAAGCGGGAGCCCGGCCTCAGCCGGGCCCCCTGTTTTCTCCGCCCTGCGGAGAAATGATTCAAATCATTTTCAACAGAACATGTGCCTGCCGAAAATTTCCCGTCCCGTGCGCCTTGGGCGCACACCCGTCTGTGGATCGGCAGCGGGAAGTTCGAGGGAGAGCAAGCTCTCTCTCGGTCATCAAACGAGCAGCATGTACGGGTTTTCCAGCAGATCGCAGATGCGCTTGAGGAACTTGGAGGCCATCACGCCGTCCACCACGCGGTGATCGGCAGTGAGGCACAGGTTCATCATGGGACGGATCACAATCTCGCCGTTGCGGACCACGGGGGTATCCACCATGTCGCACACACCCAGAATCGCCAGCTCAGGCTGGTTGATGATGGGGGAGAAATTGGTGATCCCATAGGGCCCCAGAGAGGAGATGGTAAAGGTACCGCCGGTCATATCCTCCATGGCGATCTTGCCGTCGCGGGTGGCGGCAATCAGGTCCTCGGTCTCCTTGGCGATCTCCGCCAGAGACTTGGTGTCGGCGCTCTTCACGTTGGGGACGATCAGTCCGTCGCCCTTGGCCACAGCCAGACCCATATTCACATGCGTATGATGGGTCAGCATGTTGTCCGCAAAGCTGGAGTTGATGTCCGGGAACTCGGTCAGAGCCTTGGCAACCACCTTCATCAGGATGTGGTTGTAGGTCAGCTTGATTCCCTGCTCCTTCAGACCGTCCTTCAGCTTGGAGCGCAGCTCCTTCATGGCGGTGACATCCACGGGATGCGTATAAGTCACCCGGGGAGAGGTGTGCCAGGAGTTGGACATGTTGGCGGCAATGCTGCGGCGCAGCGGATTGACCTTCTTGGGCTTTTCATCGTTGCTGCCCAGAACAGGTGCGGCGGCGACAGCGGCTTCGGCGGCGGGTGCAGCGACGGTCTTACCGGCAGCGGCCAGCACGTCGGCCTTCATCACGCGGCCGTTGATGTCCAGACTGCCCAGATCCACGCCAAGCTCCGCGGCCAGTTTCGCGGCCATGGGGCTGGTTTTGGGTCCCGCCACAAAGGACTCCACGTCCTTGGCGACGACCGTACCCTTGGGGCCGGTGCCGGGGATCAAAGTCAGATCATAGCCCTTATCCTTTGCCAGCTTGCGGGCAAAGGGCGTTGCCAGAACGAACTCGCCCGGCGCGCGGTTTGCGGTGGCGCTTGCCGCGATGGCGGCAGCGGCGGGTGCGGCGGCCGCAGCAGGAGCGGCAGAAGCCGCCGCAGGTGCGGACGCGGGAGCTGCGGCAGCGCCGGGAACGGCTTCCCCCGCAGCGCCGATCCAAGCGATGACCGTCTTGCAGGCCACAGTCTCGCCCTCGCCGAAGAGAATCTTCAGCAGAGTTCCGTCCGTGTCGCACTCCACATCGTTGGTCAGCTTATCAGTGGCCACGGAGAACAGTACGTCGCCAACCTTGACGGCGTCGCCCTCCTTCTTTTTCCACTCTTCAATGGTGCCTTCGGTCATGGTCAGACCCATCTTCGGCATCAATACTTCAGTTGCCATATTTGAAAATCTCCTTTTCAACAGGCATTAAAACATGCCCTTGATGCCCTTGTACAGATCCTCCGGGAACACGCGCACCATCTTCTCCAGAGTGGGGGCGAAGGGAATGGGGCAGAACGGAGCGCCGTACCGCAGGATGGGGGCGTCCAAATACTCCATGGCCTCCTCGGCGACGGTGGCGGCGATCTCCGCGCAGAAACCGCCCTGCTTGACGGCCTCCTGAACCAGGCACAGCCGATGGGTCTTCTTCACAGAGTTGAGCACCGTCTCCTTGTCCCAAGGGGACAGGGTGATGAGGTCGATGACCTCAGCCTTGATGCCGTCCTTCGCCAGCAGGTCCGCAGCGCCGCGGGCGTTCTTCATGCCGATGGAATAGGACACGATGGTCACGTCGGTGCCCTCCCGCTCCACGCGGGCCTTGCCGATGGTGTAAGGAGTCTCGTCGGCCAGCTCGGGCATCTCGCCTTTTTCCTTATAGAGGATCTTGTTCTCGAAGTAGATCACGGGATCGTCGGACTCGATAGCGGCCTTGAGGACCATCTTCGCGTCATAGGGATTGGAGGGGGCAACCACCTGCACGCCGGGGATGTGGGTGAACCAAGCCTCCACGCACTGGGAATGCTGGGCGGCGCCCTGGAAGGTCATGCCGTCGGGAGCGCGGAGCACCAGAGGCACCTTGGCCTGACCGCCGAACATGTAGCGGGCCTTTGCCATCTGGTTGAACACCTCGTCCATCGGCACGCCGATGAAGTCGGCAAAGTGCATATCCACAACGGGACGTGCGCCGGCCAGAGCCGCGCCCACGCCGCCGCCGATGATGAAGGTTTCAGAAATGGGGGTGTCCATGATCCGGCCGGGGAACTGCTCGGGCAGACCCTTGAACTGGCCGAAGATGCCGCCCTGACGGGCCAGATCCTCGCCCATTACAAAGATTTTATCGTCTTTTTCCATGGTCTCGGCCATTGCTTCGCAAGTGGCCTGAGCAAACGTTAATTTACGCATTGTTGTTATCCTCCTTATTCCTTAGTCGACATAGACGTACTTCATGTACTCGCTGGAATCGGGATACTCGGACTCCATGGCGAACTTCTTGGCCGCCTTGATCTTTTCCGCGCACTTCTCGTCGATTTCATCGCATTCCTTCGCGGTCATGACCTTCAGCTTGGCAGCCTTGATACGGAACATCTTCAGAGGATCGGTGTCGTGGAAGATCTTCTGGGTTTCTTCCTTTTCGCGATACAGCTCGGGGTCGCCCACATAGTGGCCCTCGATCCGGTAAGTCTTGGCCTCGATAAAGGTGGGGCCTTCACCATTGCGGGCGCGTTCAACGGCTTCCACAGCCGCATCATAGACGGCAAAAACGTCCTGTCCGTCCACGATCACGCCGGGCACATGATAGCCCACTGCACGGTCGGAGATATTCTCGGTGTTGCAGGTGGTGCGATAGGGGGTGGTGGAGGCCCAGCAGTTCATCTCGTTGACGAAGATGACGGGCAGCTTCCATGCGGAAGCCACGTTCATGGCCTCGTGGAAGGTGCCGCGGTTGGAGGCACCGTCGCCGAAGAAGACCACGGAAACCTTGTCGTTCTTCAGAACCTTCTTATTCGCCAGAGCCGCGCCGGTAGCCAGATTATAGCCGCCGCCCACGACGCCGTTGGCGCCCAACATGCCGATGGAGAAGTCCGCGATGTGCATGGAGCCGCCGCGGCCCTGGCACATGCCGGTCTTCTTGCCGAAGATCTCAGCCATCATGCGGTTCACGTCTGCGCCCTTTGCGATGCAGTGGCCGTGGCCGCGGTGAGTGGATTCGATCATGTCGTCCTGCCGCAGAGCGGCGCAGACACCTGTGGCGATGGCCTCCTCGCCGATGTACAGATGTACGAAACCGGGGATCTCGCCGGCCAGAGAGTCATGCTTGATGCTCTCCTCAAAATGGCGGATCGTAGACATGGTCTCGTAAAATTTCCTGGCCTGTTCCTGGGTGTACGTTGCTTTTGCAGCCTTTGTAGTTGCCATAGGAAAAACTCCCTTCTGCCGACTTTTTATCGGTATTTTATAAAAAATGTGAATTTACAGGGTCGGTTTTTATCTAATTGTCAAAATTTTCACTCGTGCGGCTCTGAAAAAGCGTGGCGACAGTCGCCTGCGGCCACGCTTTTCCAGTTAACGCAACTTACAACTTTTCGTAACCTTGTGCCGTAGACCGAAAGCTTAGGCCTCGGTGAAGGCAGCGATCAACTCGGGAGTCAGCTTGGCAGAGAAGTCATCATAGCAGGAGGCGGAAGCATCCTTGAACTCCTGAATCGCCTCGGGAGTCAGTTCGGTAACCGTGACGCCCGCATCGGTCCACTTCTGCAGAACAACCTGATCCTGCTCGCGCTCCAGCTGACGCTGATTCTGAGCAGCCTTCTGGCCGCACTCGTCAACGATTGCCTGCAGCTCGGGAGACAGAGAGTTGTACAGATCGCCATTCATGGTGAAGAAAATGCAGTCATACACGCCAGTCCAGTAGGTAACATACTTCTGAACCTCGGAGATGGAAGCGCCGTCGGCGGTGGGAAGGGGGTTCTCCTGACCGTCATAAGTACCGGTCTGCAGGCCGGTGTAAACCTCGGACCAGTTGGCGTTCGCCCAGTTGGCGCCCCACTTGGTGTACTCGGCGTTCAGCAGCTCAGAACCGGCAACACGGAGCTTCAGGCCCTTCATAGCAGCCAGAGAATCGATAGGACGGACGCTGTTGGTGGGATGACGGAAGCCATTCTCACCAACGCCCAGCAGGTGCAGGCCCATGCTCTCGACAACTTCGCCCAGAGCCTGGCCGCCAGCGCCATCCAGCTTTGCATCGACATCCTCGAAGGAATCGAACAGGAAGGGCAGGGAGACCACGTTCAGACGCTGGTCGAACGCAGAATAGATCAGGTTGGAGTGAGCGGAGAGTTCAGTGGTGCCGTCGATGGCGGCCTGAATGCCCTCGGACTGGTTGCCGGCAGTCAGCTGGTCAGCAGCATAAACCTCAACCGTGACAGCGCCGCCGGTGGCGTCGGAGACCATCTGACCAAAGTCGCGGCCCATGTCTGCCCAGCAGGTATTCTCGGTAGCGGAGCAGGCAAACTTCCAAGTCTGCTTCTCAAAAGTGGTGCCGGAAGCAGCAGCGCTGGAAGAGGAGCCGCTGGACGCAGCAGGAGTGGAGGCAGCGGAGTTGCCGCCGCCGCAGCCGGCCAGCAGCGTGGCAGTCATGGACAGAGCCATGGCCAGTGCAAGAAACTTTTTCATGGTTTTTCCTCCTTAAAATTTTGGTTGCGTAATCAAGTTGCGTTATCTGAAATCACTTGCGTGATGGCAGATCCTTAGGATCAGGTAGCAGCGCCCAGGAACACGGTGGAGAAGAAGGGAACATAAGTGACGATCAGCAGCGTGATGACGCAGGCGAGGATCATGGGCCACACAGCCTTGGAGATCGTCTCGATGGTCACTCTCGTCTTGTCCTTGATGTCCTTCAGCTTATCGCTGACGCCGATGGCCACAAACAGGTTCACGCCCACGGGAGGAGTCACCTGACCGATTGCCAGGTTCACAGTGGACAGCACACCGAAGTGGATGGGGTCGATGCCCAGCTGCTGCGCCACAGGGAACATGATGGGGATGAAGATGTACATGGCGGAGTTTGCGTCCACGAAGCAGCCTGCGATCAAGAAAATCACGTTGACAATCAGCAGGAAGATGTACTTGTTGCCGGAGATATTCAGCAGCAGAGTCTGCGCTGCGCCGGAAATACCGTGGACGGTGCAGATGTAGGAGAACAGGGTTGCGCCGCCGATGATGAGCATGATGCCACCGGTGGTTTTGCCGGAGTCGACCAGCAGCTCATACAAATCCCGGAGCTTGACCTCGCGGTAGATAAACACGCCGACGATCAGGCCATACACCACGGAAACGGCAGCGGCCTCGGTCGGAGTAAAGATGCCGCCATAGATACCGCCAAGAATGATTACGGGCATCAAGAAGCCCCAGAACGCGGTGCGGAAGGACTTCCAGCGAGCATTCCAAGATGCCTTCTCACGGGATGCCTTCAGTCCCTTGCGGCGAACCTCGATCATGATAACGATCACCAGAGCAAGGCCCATCATGATGCCGGGGAGGATGCCGCCCATGAACATGTCGCCCACGGATACGCCGGTAATGGAGGCATACACCACGAACGCGATAGAGGGCGGAATGACGATTGCAATGGAAGATGCAGTTGCCATCATGGCGGAGGAGAACGGCGCGGAGAAGCCGCCGCGGTTGATCATGGCGGGAATCAGAATGATGCCCAGCGCCGCCACGGTAGCCGGGCCGGAACCGGAGATCGCGCCGAAGAAGCAGGCCACAACGACGCACACGATGGCGATACCGCCGCGGCGGTGGCCGATGCAGTCGTCAATGAACTGAACCAGACGGGTGGAAATACCGGCCTTCGCCATGATGTTGCCAGAGAGGACGAAGAACGGGATTGCCAGCAGCAGGAACTTTGCCATGCCGTTGTAAACGTTGGTGGGAACCACGGAGAGCTTGTCCCCGGAGTAAATCATAGCCAAAACGGACGACAGGCCCAAACTGGCGCAAATGGGAATATTCAGAAACAGCATGATAAAGAAGGAACCAAACAGGATCAGGTTAATCATCAGTTGCTTCCTCCTTCTTCGTTTGTTTCGGGCTTGACGCAGGCCGCGTTGTTCGTCATCACGTCAATGCAGAACTCAATGGTATGCAGAATCAGGAACACACAGCCAATGGGCAGGAAAATGGTGAAGATCCACTCAGGCAAGCCCAGAGAAAAGGTGCGCTTTCCGTTTGCCAACTGAGCCAAGACCTTGTCGATACCGGTCTTCATCAGCAGCACCCAGAACGCCGTGTTCGCGACGGTGATAATGAGGACGAAGATCTTCTTTCCGCCGGCCTTCAGCCGGTCAAAAACCAAGGACAAGCTAATCAAGCTGCCCTCTCGTGCGCACAGTGCGCATCCGAGCATAATCAACAAAATAAACAAGTTGATGACCAGCTCCTCGGTCCAAGCAAACTGACTGTCGCTCAGTTTCCGGACCACGACGTTTGCGAAGGTGATCACAGTGACAAAAACCAGAACCGCGCTGAGAATGACTTTCTCAATTCCGGCGATGACATCCATGATCTTTTTGTAGACTCTCATTCGATCAATCCCTCCTGTTGATGCTGCGGTCTTCGCGGTAGAATATTCATGCGTTTTTTTCGGATAATCAATCGTGTGCCCCGAGCATAGCGCAAAATTTTCATCCGTGCAGATCCGCTCCACAGAAAATTATGAATTTTCTGTTAATGTGGACAAGTATATCACTGTTGCATAGAAATATCAATTCTTTGCCCTGAATTTCGCTGCGTTTCAGCGCTTTACATATGATTCAAAGCAAAAAAGAGCATTTTGCACAAATTGTCGTTTTTTTAATTTCGTAAGGGTCTTTAAATTTTTCTGGCTTTTTTTATGAGCCGTGGTATACTGACAATAGCCCGTGCGAATTTCACAAAAGTGGAAATTTATTCAAACCATCGTCCAAAGGAGTGCCAGCAATATGTCTTCATGCCAGATCACCCTCAGCGCCAACGCGGGCGCAGCTCTTCACCTTGGCAGCGTCCGCCTGTGGGCAGACGCTTTGCACGACAAAACCGTCTCAGGCTTTTCCACGCTTACCTCGGAGCTTCAAGCCGCCGTGGCGGCTCATCCGGATTTTGCGGACCCAAACCTAATTTTTTACACCCACTGCCACCCGGACCACTTTTCTCAAGTCCTGACGCAGCAGGCGCTGACGCGCTGGCCCTTTGCCGAAGTGATTCTGCCGGAGCGGCAGTTTGAAGATCAATTGCTGCTTTCCCGTCCCCGGGAGCAGTTGTTCCTGCCGGAACTTTCCATTCAGTTTGTCCGCCTGCCTCACGAGGGGGAGCAATACGCGGATGTCGCTCACTACGGCTGCCTTCTGGACCAAAACGGGTTCCGGGTTCTCATCCCTGGGGACTGTGCCGTGGCAAGCCCCGTTCTGCGTGAATTTCTGATGGAAACCGGGCCGGTGGATCTGGCTCTGCTGGATTTTCCATGGATCACGCTTAGTAAGGGGCGGCGGTTCATCGAGCAGTTTATGCAACCCCGCCATCTGGCGGTGTACCATCTTCCCTTTGCATCGGATGACATTTTCGGATACCGTCGTGCCGTGACAAAAGCCGCAGAGCAGGTTCAAGTGGAAGACCTGCGGCTGTTCTTGGAGCCGTTTCAGTGCGAAAACTTTGGATAGGTTCTACGGGAACGCGCATTGCGCGTTCCCTTTTTGTTTAGGTCAGCATGGTCAACGGCTTTTCCAGCAGTCCCTTCATGGACCGCAGCAGCTTTGCCGCCGCCTCGTCGCTCATTGCTCCGGAGTCGTAAGCCAGATGTACCCGGGCATGTCCGTCCGTGGGATCTCCCACCGTCATGGCGGCAGTCTCCCCTTCGTTCAGAACCGGCAACGCGCCCTCAATGCCGTCTCCCGCGAACCGGACCGGCACAGACAGCCGCTCCGCGGCCCGCTGGGCAAATGCAGGAAATGTCAAGGCCCCGTCCAGAGTTTTCAGAGCCGCCAGCAGTTCACGGACATCCACCGTGGTGTAATATCCAGCCACACCGCCCGCGGCGGAATTTTCCGCCGTCTTCGCCGCGGCGTCCACGTCCCTCCAGACAATCCGTCCATTGGGGCCGCTGCCGGTCAAAGTCTCCAGCACCACGCCCAATTCTCTTGCCGTTTTTCGGGCGTAGGGCGACACATGGAGCCTCATTTTCTCAGCCATAGCGCCCTCCCTCAGCGGCCCAGCGTCTTTTTCACGCCGGAGACGATATCGGCCGGATGGGGGAATTCCGCATCCTCCAGCACCGGAGCAAAGGGAGAAACCACGTTTAACCCCGCCACACGGCCCACCGGGGAATCCAGCTCGTCGAACAACTCCTCGGTGATCTGGGCAGAAAGCTCCGCACCCACGCCGCCGCGCTTGACGCCTTCTTCCACAACGACCACGTTGTGGGTTTTGCACACAGATGCCTTCACCGTCTCCCAGTCCAGCGGCACCAGTGTCCGAAGGTCCACGACCTCCGCGTCGATTCCCTCCGCCGCCAGCGTTTCGGCGGCTTCCAAGGCAAAGTAAACCTGCCGGGACCAAGTGAGGATGGTTACATCCTTGCCCGACCGCTTGATATCGGCTTTGCCCAGTGGAATGATGTACTCGCCGTCAGGAATCTCTTCCTTCTTGGCGTAAAGCAGCTTGTGTTCCAAAAACACCACCGGATCGTCGTCCCGGATGGCGGCCTTCAAAAGGCCCTTGGCGTCCGCCGCCGTAGAGGGGCAGACCACCTTCAGTCCGGGAATGTGGGTGAACAGCGCTTCCAAACACTGAGAATGCTGTCCGGCGTTCCGCCGACCTGCGCCCATGGGTGCCCGGAAGACCACGGGAATTTTCACCTGTCCGCCGGTCATGTACCGCAGCTTTGCCGCCTGATTCATCACCGGATCAAGGCACACCGTAATAAAATCGTCGTACATCCACTCCACCACGGGCCGCATGCCTCGCATGGCCGCGCCCACGGCGATGCCCGTGAAGCCGGATTCGCTGATAGGAGTGTCGATCACCCGGTTCTCGCCAAACTCGTCCCGAAAACCGTGGGTAATGGCAAACACGTTGCCCATCACGCCAACGTCTTCGCCCAACAGGATCACGTTTTCATCCCGCTCCATTTCCTCATGGAGCGCCTGGCCAATGGCCTTGCTAACGGTGAGTTTCATCGCAGCACGCTCCTTTCGTTGTCAGAGGAGTAAACGTCCTCGATCACCGCTTTGGGATCCGGATCGGGTGAATTCTTTGCAAACTGATAGGCCCCCTCGATCTCCGCCGACACACTGCGGTCAATGGCTTCGATCTCCTCGTCCTGCACACCCAGCTCCAAAAGCCGGGCACGCGCCTTGTCAATGGGGTCCTTGGACTTTCCCTCTTCCAGATATTCTTTAGGCCGATAGGCGGCGGGATCACCGCAGTAGTGGCCCTGATACCGATAGACCATCGTCTCAATGAGAGAGGGTCCGTCGCCGGAACGGGCGCGTTCCACCGCCCCGGCGACGGTGTGGAAAACTGCTTCGACATCCGTACCGTCCACGGTGACGCCGGGGATGCCGTAGGCATCCGCCCGGCCCGCGAGACGGTCGGTATTAGTGATACGGTGAATCTCCGTGGAGACTCCGTAATGGTTGTTTTCAAGCAGGAAAACCATGGGCAGCTTCCATGCTGCCGCCATGTTCAGCGTCTCGTGAAAAGTCCCTTGGTTGGAGGCTCCATCACCGAAAAACGCCATGGTCACCGCGCCGTCTCCCTTGATCTTTGACACCAGCGCGCTGCCCGCCGCCAGCGGGATACCCGCTCCCACAATGCCGTTGGCGCCCAGAATCCCCCGGTTCACGTCCACAATATGCATGGACCCGCCCCGGCCTCTGCAATAGCCGGTTTCCTTGCCAAACAGCTCCGCCATGGACCGGTCCGTGCTGGCGCCCTTTGCCAGACAGTGTCCGTGTCCCCGATGTGTGGAAGTGATATAGTCCGACTCCTTCAGCGCAAGGCATGCGCCCACGCCGCTGGCCTCTTGGCCCATATACAGGTGAATATTACCCGCCAGCTCACTGCGGGTAAAGCACTCGGCGGCCTTCGTTTCAAAGCCCCGGATCAGTGCCATGCGCCGGTAGGCTTCACGGTACCAGTCCGCTCCGCAGAGCGTTTCTGCTGTTTTCACTGGACTGCCCCTTTCTCTTATTCCGCGCGAAACATCGTGTCCAAAATCTCGTCTCTCTGAATTCCGCCAAACAGTTCCGCCAGCGGGAAACGGTCCAACACTGCCGCCGCGTCCTCCCGCCGAAAAGCACAGCCCTTCAGCGCTTCCGTCAGCTCGTCCAGCGGGCAGACAGAAAGGAAATCGCCGTAAAACACAATGTTGGAAATATGGCCCTTTTCCACCGCGATCTGCGGCTCTAAGGTTCCACCCTCAAACCGACGCTTATCGGTGAAATCGTAATGAGGAGAGCGCCCGAAATTCCACTCCCAAGTGTCGTACTTGGTGCGCTTCAGCGTCTCCACAGCAGCCAATTCCTCAGTCGTCAGCGCATCGGGGACCAGACCGCCGCCCGCCAGCGCCGTTTTCAAATAGTTCCAAAAGTCCGTCATGCTCATTTTTTCGGGCAGGAACTCTCGGATGTTCCCAATCCGGCTCCGAACGGACTTTGCACCCTTGGACTGGAATTTTGCCGGGTCCGCATTCAGTGCTCCGGCCACCATACCGGGATTTGCATCGAACAACAGCGTACCGTGATGGAGGATGCGGCCCTTCATCAGCCGCTGGGCAGTTCCGGAAACCTTGCGGCCCTCCACCAAAATGTCGTTCCGGCCGGAGGCCTCCGCATTCAGGCCCAAGCCCTTCAGCGCTTCTACAATCGGTTTTGTGAACCGCTCCATGGTCAAACGCTCGGCATTCCCGGCGTCGGTGATAAACGAATAGTTCAGATTACCCAGATCGTGATACACTGCGCCGCCGCCGGTGGTGCGGCGAACCACATGAATGTGATGCCCCTCCACAAAAGTGCGGTTGATCTCCGCTTCAGCGTTTTGGTTCTGGCCAATGACGATGGTATTGTCGTTCTGCCACAAAAGCAGGTAGTCGCCCTGCGTTCTGCGAGCCAGCACCGTTTCTTCAAACGCCAAATTATAGCAGGGGTCTTGTGATCCCGTTTCTAAATAATTGGTCAGACTGCTAATAATGAACACACGCTCCTTGTTGCATTTTTGGTAGGACCAATTACCGGCCGACGGTATAATGGTATGTTGGTCATACCAAATAACTTATAGTATCACCATAACATTTCGCTCCGCAGTAGTCAAGTTCAGACATGCGGAGCGAATGCCAAATTTTATGTCGATTTATTTACAAAGTTAACAAAAGGTTCACTTTTTTCAATCCCGATCCGGATATTTTTCCGTGAATTCTGAAACAATGGCCAGATGAAGCTCCATTTCCCGCTTCGCCAGCTCCGCGTTCCGCGCCATCACCGCCTCATAAATTGCGCGGTGGGACGCCTGCGTCCGCTGCTGATACTCATGCGAACCCAGTGTAAAAAGCCGCCGCCGAATGTCGGCGATCATACTATTGGTCAAGTGAATCGTCGCGGCCAGCATCACGTTGTGGCTGGCCACTGCCAGCGCATCGTGGAACTCCACGTCGGCCATATAGTCGTCCGGCTGGGCCTCCAAATGCTCAATCGCCTGATAAATGGAGGCGAGGTCCTCCGCCGTGGCCCGCTGGCAAGCCAGCCCCACGATGGCCACTTCGTTGACCAAACGAAATTCGTTAAAATCCTGCTGAATGTCCGGCTGATTGGACGCGCGGACAAAAGAGATGGCCTTTTGGATGTAATCTGCATCCCGCATGACCACCTTTCGGTTTCCTCGGTTCTCTATCGCACCCAAGAACTCCAAAATGGCGAAGCACTCTCGAAGCGAGCCGCGGCCCACGCCAAGAGTTTCCGCCAAATCGCGCTCCGAGGGCAACTCCTCACCCACCCGGATCTGATTGCTGTCAATGGCAGCGATCAGCGCCTGCATAACAAGTTCCGGGATCTTGGGTGACGCGTATTGAATTTTTTCCAGCTGCATAGCTGTGCCTCCCTTGTTTGGTAATACCATGATACCATTGTACATTTTAAGCGTCAAGAAATCCACATGTAAAAAAAACGGCGTTTTTTTGGAATTCTCGTCAAATAGGCATTAAAATCGCCGTCCTTTTGGACGGCGATTCAGTCTTTCCTTAACTTTTGCGTAGGGTTGAAGCCAAGAGCAGACAGGACCCCGCAGAAAACACCGTTCCGGTGGAAACGCCTTACAGTTGGCCCCTGTTTGCGTACCGTGCGGCATAGGCCATCGGGGCCAGCAATGCCGCCACAATCAACACAGCGGTAAACACGGTGGAAGTCGAGGTCACCATGACTCCCCCAATCACCAAAAGCCCCGCCGCCATCCAGACACGGCTGGCAAACAGATGAACGGCTTTCCAAGCGGTGTCGTTGTGCTCCGTAGAGGAAAATCGAAGGGCGATTCGGGCGTCCCGAGGGCAGTCCCACATATGACCGCCCAGCATCATCAAAAGCAGGCCCAAGACGCAGGGCGTGACAAAGGGCAGCGTCAAATCCCCGCTGGAAGACTGCAGAATCATGCCGCTGCAAAAGAGAACAGAAATCAGAGAAAATCCCCATCTGCCCATCAGCCGAACCGCAGGCTTGGGAATCGTCATACGCTTTTGGTTGGCCATGAGCTGCCCGTGGGCAATCAGATCCATCAGGCACATGAAGCCCGGAAGGCCAAAAGCTACCACCCAGCGGGGAATGGAGTCGTCCTGACCGTTGCTGCCGATCAGTCCGCTGGGTACAACCTCCGGAATTTCGCTCCACAACCGCGCGCCTAAAATCATGGGCAGCGCACAGGCGATCAGCGTCACGGTCAGCAGTGCTCGTCCTTTTTCTTTCGATACCTGCTTACCAAAAATCTTCGCACCCGCAATCTCCGCCTCCCGCTCCGCGGCAGACTTTTGATTCTTCTTATTGCTCATGGTGGAAATAGTTCCTCCTTCAAGGCCCGGTGGGCCGCAAATTGCAATGGGTGCATCATATCACATCCCTGTTGGATTGTAAAGTATGTCTCCTTTGCCGTTTTCCGCCGCCGAACCCCACGCCTTTGCCTGTGACAGCAGCCTTCCCCTTCGCGCCACAAAAAAAAGCGCGAAAGGGCCGCCGAAAAAATATGTTGGCTTTTTCGGCGGCCCGCTTTTCAGTTCAGCCGGATTTCCTTTGCCGTTTCGGGCTTAAAATAGCCCTTCATGTCGTACTTGTTGTACCCGGAGAAGTCGGACAACGTCCGTCCCTCCAGCGAATAGCTGCGGATAAACCGCTTGCCATCCACTGAGGTCCAGTTCTCCGCATCCCAGCTCAGGTAACCGTCTTCGTCGGTCTGCTTTTCTGCAAACAGCAAGTCCACCTGCCGGTTATGATTGGCCACCAGATCCACCAAATCCTCCCACGTCAGGTCCTTTTCGCACTTTTGGATCACGTCGTTGACTTTCATCACGCAAAACCTCCTCAGCCCACGTATCCGGCCTTTTTCAAGATTTCCAAGGCTTTTTCGTGGTTGGCCTCGCTCATCATCACCAGCGGGCCGGTGCAGCCCATGCCGCTTTCGGCATAGATGCCTACCTTCCACAGCGCCTGCACCGCATCCTCCAGATCCATGACCTCGATGCCGGGGATACTGGCGGTAACCGGTTCGGAGGGCGGGGCTTTCACAGTCTCCCCCGCATCGGCAGATTTTGCGGCGGCTTTGCGGGCCTCTAAAATCTTGTTTAGTCCCGCCTTTTCCGCCTTGGCAAATTCCTGCTCCGCCACTTGGAACACCTTCCCCCGCACCAGCTGGGCAGCATATTCCAGCGCGTTTGCGATCAGCGGCGCGCCAGAGGCTCGGGAGATGATGAGGATTAGCTTTTCGTAGCCCTTGCCGATGCCGGGGCCGTAGCCATACCCTGTGGCTTCAAAGCTGCCGCCGGTGGTAAAGGCGGAGAGCATTTTAATGAGCACGTTGCCCGTCAGGGAATCCGTTACCAGAATGTCCGGCGTGCCTTGCAGCACATCGTTTCCCCGGAGCACCGCGCCGCCGTCCGCCCGGGAGGACTGGGCGAACTGGAAGTCATAGCCGCCCTCCTGAAGCTGCTTGAGCGCCATTTCCGTCTGCCGCGCGCCGTCCACATTCAAAATGCCTACGGTGGGGTTCTGAACGCCGCTGGCCTTGGCAGCAATGATGCCGTACACCGCGTTTTTAATCATGCCCTCAATGCGGTCAGCGCTGGAGGTGCCGGTGGTGTTAGCGATGAACATTTCGCGCCCCTGCGCCGGAGTCACCGCCCGACCCACGGTGGACACGCCGATGGGAAACGGGAAATGCATGGTCACCGCACCGTCCACCTCGTGGGCGTCCACCATCTGCTCCATCTTTTTGTGGCCCTCTTCGTCGTCAGAGACATGAATCGTGGTGACACCGGGGGCTTCCAGCGTACCGATATAGTACACGTCCACGCCCCGCTTCGCCGCCATTTGGGCGGCGGCCATGGCGTTTTCCTCCCCATGCTCACTGCCCATGCCGGTCAGCGCGATTTTGGGGCGAACGCCATAGGACCCGTTTTCAAGGCCCTCTGCCATCTCCAAAAACGTCTTGGCAATGGTTTTTTCCAGATTACTCATGCTGCACCTCGCTCAATCCGTCTGCGCCAGCAGGGTTGCCGCAAACTCCTTCATGGCCTTGGCGATCAGGCTCTTAACCTGCTCCTCGCTGACGCCACCCGCAGCGGTTTCCTCACCGGAGTTCTTTTGGATGACGAAGGACACGCCGTCGAACAGGTTCGTCATGCGGCCAAGGAACAAAGAACCCTTGCCGACAATCATGACCCGGTTCAGCTTGCCCGCCAACAGGTCTTCCCGCGCAAAGCCGATATAGGGCACACCGGAGGGGATATGCCCCTGCGTGGGCGCCCAGCCGGTCAGGCCGTGCTCCACGGGGAACTTCATCAGGTCAGCCTTCTCAATCTCGCCCCGCTTCACCGCCAGAGCCGCGATCATCTTATAGTTCGCCAGAGGCACGTCGCCCGCGCCTGCCGGCTTGGTGATGTCGGGATTCTGCATCTCGGGGGAATATTTGTCGATATCGGTGATTTTCAGACCTGCCCGATCCAGAGGCGCGGTGACAAGGCTGGAAATGACCGCCTGCGGCGCGGAGCCGGTACCCACACAGTGGCGGCCCAACAGGTCCAAATTGATTTCGGGGTTCACACCGTCGTTCCGGGTCACCACCACAGCAAAGCCGCCGATCATATCCTCCAGAATGGGCAGGCCTTTTTTCACATGATCCTTGCCGTTCATCCCCAGCTTGGCGGTGCAGCCGCCAGCGGTGACCACCACGGTTTGATACGCGCCGGAGGCGACCAACGCCGCGGCCTCAATCATGGCGTGGGCCGGAGCGGCGCAGAAGCCCCGGCAGTCCGAGCCGGTGGCGCTCATCAGGCCGGCGATCTCCGCGGCGGACTTGGCAAAGTTGCCGCCGCCCCGCTGGTTCATATCGCCGCAGGCCTCCTCCGCGCAGTCGATGACATATTCCACTTCGTTCTTGTCAATGCCCGCATTTTTCACAGCGGACAGCAGCGCCAGAACGGAGGATGCCTTGGACACCAAATTTTCGTGCATCACATGGGCAGAGAGATTCACGTCGATGTCATGGGCGCGGTTCACGCAGCCCACCAGCTTGTCGTGGTCGTAAAGGCCCTCGGAGTGTTCTTCGCTCACCAGCCGGGCAATTTCCGCTCCGTCCACACCGTCGTTGATCCGGGCCATGATCGTCTCGTCCATCAGGGGGTTGGCGGCAAGAGCCGCCTTGTGCGCTGCCACAAAGTCCTTGTCCAATTTTACCAGATCAAACACGTCGCAGCTTTGCATCAGCAGCAAAAATTCCTCCTGCGGCATGATCTGTCCGAACTTGCCGTTCCGCGCGTTCACGTCGCAGACCTTGTCGTGCCAAGGCTGCTCCACGGCGGAAAGCTCGTCGGGCGTTTTGTTGCCAATGTACACCTGATTGGGCCAATAGGAGAGGGCCTGTTCAAAGCTGCGGAGGTGACTGGGCAGCTCCTTGAGGTATTCGCTGTCGGGATTGACGATCCGCTCGGTGGTCTGCGTGGTGCCGTTGCGCAGCACCATATCGGGCGTATGGACCAAAATGTAGCCCGCGCCTTTGATGACACTCTTCATGAAAAATACCGTCCTCTCTGCGTTTCAAAATAGAAGTTCCGTTATTTTAAGGAGAATCAGCAACCTTAAAAAAGCAAAATGTGTGCGCTTGACTCTCACCACAAAGGGCAAAAATCACTTCAAATCATGCTGATTTGAGCGCCCATTCGGCCTTAAAATCCAATTTTCACAACCCGGAGCAGACAAAGCCGCACCGATCAAAAGTGGAATCTAAAGGGGGGACAACGTCCCCCCTTTAGATTTAGTACTTGCAGTACTGCTCACGGATGGCAGTCATTTCATTGACGATGTCGTCAACGTCCAGAACCATTTCCATCATGCTGACCTGCTCGTCATAGACGGCCTCATCGAATTCCGCCTTGATCTCAGGCTCGCAAACGTGATAAACCTTGAGTCCCAACTGGACTCCTGTCAACGGACCGGCATAAGTCGGGTCACCATTGGTGACCGTCTCAGCAGCAAGGCCGGAAGCCTCGCCCTCAGATGCACCCAGAAGAACGACAACGTTCTCGGGGCCATACTGCTCGGCGAACTCCTTAACCCGCTTCTGATTTTCCAGATCCATTGCACCAGCGGCCGTTCAGACGAAGCACTCCGTCGAGGAAAACACCACTTCAGCGCCGGCGCTCTTGGCGCAGGCCTCAATGGCCTGACCGGGGATGCCGTCGCGGTCGCCGATGATGACGACTTTCTTGCCCGCTAAAATGCCCATGTTTCTGTTCCTCCTTTTCTGTAAGATTATAGTCAGCCTTTCGGCTTGCTACCGATTGTCAGGAGGGGACTTTGCCCTCCCGCGGATTCCCACGCGCCGGTTTGCAAACCGGCGTGGGCGCACAAAGTCACACGAGTCGGGGTATTTTGTCAGGCGTATATCCTGTCAAAATAACCTCAGTTTTTTAGCCCACGTACTTCTTGATCATCGCTTCCACGTTTTCGGGCGTGGCGTCGTCCTTCACGCAGGAGTCGATCATCTCTCCGTTTTCATATACGGCAATGACCGGCAGACCCAGAATCTTCTGCCCAATGGCAAGGCGGCGGGCCTTGGTGGTGTTCAGGGCGCAGAATTTCAGTGTATCGCTGGCATACTTCTCCGCGAACTCATGCACATGGGGCATCAGAGCGGCGCAGGGAACGCAGCCGTCACCATAAAAATCCACAACGACCTTGCAGGGTGCCTGAAGCACTTCAGGCTCAAAGGTAGTCTTATCCAGTTCCAGCATGTCTAATCTCTCCTTTTGTTTTATTTTAAATTGGCAATATAATGTTCGGCCTGCATGGCGGCAATTGCTCCGTCGGCCGCAGCAGTGACCACCTGCCGCAGGCTCTTCACCCGCAGGTCGCCTGCGGCGAACACGCCGGGAAGGTTGGTGTGCATGTTGTCGTCGGTCTTGATATAGCCGTTTTCCATGTCCACAAGCCCGTCGAACAGCTTTGTATTAGGCAGCAGGCCGATGAACCCGAACAGACCGAACATGCCGTCTTCCTCGTCCGCCTCAATGGTGGTCAACTCGCCGGTCTTGGTGTTTTTGACGATCATCTTGGAGAGAATCTCGTCGCCGTCCACCTCGTCCACCACGCTGTCCCACATAAAGTGCATCTTCGGATTGGCAAACGCCTTCTCCTGAATGGACTTGGCGGCCCGCAGCTCGTCGCGGCGGTGGATCACCGTCACCTTTCGGGCAAACTTCGCCAGATACATGGCCTCTTCCACGGCGGCGTCTCCGCCGCCCACCACATACACCTCGAAGTCCTCAAAAAACGCGGCGTCGCAGGTGGCACAGAAGGAGATGCCCTTGCCCACGTACTTGGCCTCGTTCTTGCAGCCGATGGGCCGGGGAAACGCGCCGGTGGCCAAAATTACCGTCTTGGCCAGATACTCGCCCTTGTTGCCCGTCAGCTTCTTCACATCGCCGCTGAGGTCCACGGACTTGATGACGTCCCCGACCCGTTCCGCGCCGAATTTTTTGGCCTGCTCCGTCATCCGGGCAATGAGGCTGGGGCCGGTTTCGCCCTCCAGCTGCTGCCCGGGATAGTTTTCAATCTCATTGGTGATGGCAATTTGTCCGCCATCCTGTCCCTTTTCAATAATAAGGGTGTCCAGACGGCTGCGCCCGGCATACAGCCCGGCGGCCAGTCCGGCGGGGCCTGCGCCCAGAATAATCACATCATAGACTTTGCTCATTGCTTCACCGCTCCTATGATCGCTGCCCCACGGCGGCCTATGCGGCCGCCGTGGGGGCGATATTCAAATCGTATCAGACCTCGAAAATGGTCTGGTCCTCGACCTCGGTGGTCAGCGCTTCCAAAGCGCGGGTCACCAGCTTCTTGCGCAGGGCGTACTCCTCTTCGGGAGTGAGGGCGGGATTGCCCAGAGGATGGGGGATTGCAATGGTGGGAACGATCCGGTTGGCACCCACCGTCATGGAGATCGGAGTGACTGTGCACATATGCACCACGGGAATACCCGCGCGCTCAATCTCTTTAACCATCGTTGCACCGCAACGCGTGCAGGTACCTCACGTGCTGGTCATAATGACCGCGTTTACGTTGGCCTGCAGGAGCTTTTGCGCATACTCCATGGCGAACTTCTTCGCGGACGCAACGGCGGTGCCGTTGCCGACGGTGGTATAGAAATAGTTGTGGAGCTTGCCGATCTTGCCTTCTCGCTCAAACTCCCGCATCACGTCCACAGGCAGGACGCGGTTGGGGTTCTCGTTGGCATAGACCGGATCGTAGCCGCCGTGGGCCGTCTCATAGGTTTCCGCCGTCAGCACATCCACGCCGTCCAGACAATACTCCCCATAGTGGGAGGCGGAGGAGGACTCGATGTGGTCGGGGTTGCCCTTGGGGACGATGCCGCCGGAGGTGCACAGGGCAATGGTCGCCTTGGACAAATCCTTGATGGCCTTGTTGGGGGCCACGCGGTCGAAAGAGGGCATGGGATACTCGGTGGTAAAGGGTTTTTCAGCAAGCTTTGCCAGCAGCATATCCACCGCGCGCTTGGAGCCGCGCTCCTTCTCGAAGAAGTTCTTGCGCACGCCGTTGGGCATATAGCCCTCCTCGCAGGAGGCGCCCAGCGCTTCGCCGCGCATCAGCTTCATAGCCAGCTTTGCCATAGCAGGGGCAGCCTTGCGCATACCGGCGGCGGAGTTGGTGGTGGCGACGATGAGGATTTTTTCCTTCATGTCCGCGCCGGGGTTCTCCTCGTACATACCGGTGAGGACGGGAATGCCCAGTTCTTCCTTCACGGCCAGCGCCACGTTGGCGCAGGCATAACCATACCGTCCGGCGTTAAACGCAGGACCAGCGATGAACAGGTCCGGCTTTGCCTCCTTGACCCACGCCAAAACCTGCGCCTTGGCGTCCTTTTCATGCTCGGCAAAATAAGAGTCGCCGCACACAATGGTCTGCACGATCTCCGCCTCGCCCTTCCACGCCTGATTAAAGGCAAGGCCGGGGCCCACATGCCCTTCCCGCAGTTCGGGAGGCACATGCGCCATTTCCTCGCCGCCGATATTGGCGAAGAACTGGTTAATGTAATGAACTACACGATAACTCATGGTTCTCGATATCCTCCTTTCCTTATCTTGCGCTCAGGCAGTTGAAGCCCATCTCGTTGGTGGCGCCGGTGATGACCTGCAGCTCCGCTTCGATGGTCCCGTCGGGACGCAGAGAGCCGGCATGTCCGCCGGCGATCTTATCCACATAATCCAGCGTGCCGATCACCTTGTCCATCGCGGGCAGGATGATGACCTCGTTGGCGTTGCCGCCGGTGACCACCGCATCCGCCAGAGGATCGGCATCCGCCAAAGACTGGGACTTGCCGTCCTGTCCGGCGTATTCATCGGTGATGATGGTGGTCTTCACGCCCATCTGCTCAATCTTCTTGGTGTTCATGATGAGGTCGGTGTCTGGATTGCCAAAGCCCTCCTGAGAGACGATCACGCCGTCCAGATCCAGCAGGCGGCAGAGTTTGGCGCTCCAGTCGGAAGAACGCATCTTGTCGGCCAGATACACGTTCTCATTGGTGATGATGTTGCACACGTAGTTCAGCGTTTTGCCGTGCTGCGCGAACAAATCCGCCACCACGGGGTTGTTCTGGTGATGATAGGTGGTATTCTTGTCGCAGGCGGACACGCAGTTGCCGGAGAGAATCGCACCGTCCATCGTCTCGGTGGGGTAAATGATGGTGGTCAGGCTGCGCTTGGCATCCACGCCGTAAACATAGGTGTCGTGCAGCAAACCCTGAGACTGGAGCATATGGACATAGGCCACGCGGGGAAGGTCCGGGAATTTCTCGATGCCTTCCTTGATGCCGTAAGTCTCGAACTCCTGCGTGTCATCGGGAGTGACAGCGCGGCCCAGCTCGCCCACAAACGTGGCGGCGCGAAGGCCCGCGATCCGGACAGCATGCTCGTACTCATGCTGATGAACGCCCTCTACCGGCTCGCACACCAGCACCAGATTCAGCAGCTTGGAGAAAGGGGTATAATCCGCGCCGGGACCGGACATGTCGATAACGCCCTCTTGGAAGCCCACAATCTTGCCGGCCGTGACGACGGCCATCCCGCGAAGCACATGCGTCTTGCCGGAGCCGACGGTGTCAACCTTGGCGATGACGCCGGGGAACTCGCCGCCGGGACCTTCCACCTTCACGCGGGGCTCGATGACATCCTTCACCGGAGTAATGCGCACGCTCTCGCCGGGCTTGGCGATGTCAAAGTGCGCTGCCTTGACACAGGCCTTCACGTCGTCGTCCTTGAATACGAAGTCTTTCACTTCATCGGCATTGACGTAAAGCGTTCCGTTTTCTACCTTGCATTCCTTTGAAAATTGAATGTCCTTGATCTGGATAAAACCCAGTTCCAATTTCAAAGTGAGCACCTCCTTTTCATTTTTTGTTACATGCGTTACTAAGACCCGCTGCGGCGTCAAAGCCCAAGGCGCCGGAGAGCAGGGTATAGTCAATCAGTTGGAAATCCTCCCTTACCTTTTGGGATAATTCCCTGTGCCGGGGCGCAAATTTGTCGCAGGCAACGATACTGTTGGCCATGATTTCCGCCTGATCGGCCTGCATCTGCCCCGCCGTGCGGGACACCACCACGGATTTATACGGCGTCTCGTTGGGTTTTACGCTGCCTGCCAAGGGATGTGTATACAACTCGTGTCCCTCGTAGACCATGTCCCGCGCTTTCACCAAAATGTCCCGAAGGGACAGGTCCGCAAAAAACCGGATGGCATACCGTCCGTCCATACAGGTTTTTACCAGCGGATTATTGGTGAGAATCAAATACTGGCGGTCACTTGCCATTTTGGCTCTCCCCTTTCTTCGGGGCACTGAAAAAATAAAAAGCAGGGACAGGCAATACAAGTCCTGTATTGCCCGACCCTGTTCGTTTACCTGAGAGATTCCCCGTGTTGGCGGGTTGCTCCTTCGGCGCTTTCGCTTTCCAGAGTGTAGTCGGGTTGCAGTCCTTTCGCCTGAGATGTTCATACCACGCCGGCAAGCTGCGATACTTATTCCTTCGGCCCCGCTTCAATAATGAGCAGATCTCCTGCAACCGTCATCCACATGATTCACTTTTTCAATGGAGACTCTGCCCCATGTACATCCCTATTCTAATCTGCTCCCGCATTTTGGTGCAAGGAAAGAATTCAATTTATAGGATTTTACTATAAATACGATTCAGCAAATCGACGAGGGTATTTTCCCCAAATATAATCATAATTCTTCCTAATATGCTCAGACTTTGTTCATTTTTTCACACTTTTTCAACGTTTTCTTCAGCACATTGCCGCAATTTCCCCGCTATTTCTATGAAATTTTTCTCCGTTTTGCACAATTCTTATGTCAATTATTCCAGACTTCGGCGGTAGAATTCCTCTGCAAAACGGTAGAAAACCTGAGCCGATGGAGAGAGCACGCTGTTTTTCCGGCGAAGGATATAGAGCTTTCGCCGGATTTTGACCGCAGGCAGCTCAATGACCAGCAGTCGCTCCCGCTCTTCTGCCACGCTTTTGGAGAGGACGGAGATTCCAACGCCCTCCTCCACCAGACGCTCCGCTTCCTCGTTGGAGGAAACCTGCGCGGCGATATGCACGCCCGCCGGGTCCACGCCCATGGCTCTTAAAAACAGCTCCGTCTCCCGGCGGGTGCCGCTGCCCTCTTCCCGGAATACGAACGGCTCCCGCGCGATGCGGCGCAGAGAAACTCCCTCCTGCCGATAGGCCCGATACCGCGGCGTGTCCGGGGCCACCATCACCAGATTGTCGTTGGCGAACTCCCGGGCAATGCACTTGCCGCCGGGAAGCGTGCCGCAAAAGCCGATCTCAGCCTTTCGCTCCGTCACCTGTTCCACCGCGCCGGCGCTGTCCGTCATGCGCAGATCAAACTTCACATCGGGGTGCCGCTTTTGAAATGCCGCCAGCAGTCGGGGCAGAAAATATCGGCCCGGAACTGTGGACGCGGCCACGGTGACCGTGCCAGACAGTTCTGTGGCAAACCGGCGCATCTCCTCGCCCGCCTGCCGCCGAAGCGTCAGCATCTGTCCCGCGTATTCCAGTAAAATCCGCCCCGCCTCCGTGGGGCTGACCTCGCGAGTGGTTCGGGCGATCAGGGTCAGTCCCAGTTCCTGCTCCAGCGCCGTGACATGAGCGCTGACGGTGGGCTGGCTGACATGCAGCAGCTCCGCCGCACGGGAAAAGCTGCCGGTTTCCGCCACATAGGTGAACGCTTCCAGCTGTCGCAGTTCCATAAGCCCTCCTTCGGCGCTCTGCGCCGCAAGCATAGTTTACCGGGACAAAAAAACGGGACGCTGCGCAGATGCGCGGCGTCCCATGGCGGGAATATGTGGGAATCGAACCCACCTGGGCAGCTCTTCACCACCCTCACCGGTTTTGAAGACCGGGGGGCACACCAGCACCCATCTACTCCCACGAAAATCGCCGCTTTCTGCGGTCGACGGCGTGATTATACCATGTCCGTCCTCAAATGGCAAGCCCTTCCTGCGGCGCGGACGCGCCCAGCGCTATCCCCCGCGTCCGCGCTTCACGGCTGGTTTTCTTTCAAAAACTGGGGATTTCCAAGGCGGCGGAAGTCCCCCTCTTTTTTTGTCACATGGGTCCGGTCCAAATACTCTAAAATCGCCAGCGCATACTTGCGGGAAGTGCCCAGCGCATCCCGCAGTTCCGCCAGTGTGATCGTCTCATGCTCCGCAAAGTGCTGCGCCACCACGCCGCACACCCGCTGATAGGTCTTCTCATGATAACAGATCTGGGGCGCGAGCATCACCAGCTCCCCCGCCGTGAGAACGCTGTCCAGAACCTGTTTTGCATCGGCCTTTTCGTTGGGCGCAAACTGAGCCATGATCTCCTCTGTGGTGGCAGGCTCGATGTCCGCTTTGTAATAGCTCTCCAAAAGGCGCTGCTTGATGGCGCTCTGCTTTTTGGTGAAGTGGACGAAAAATTCCGCCAGCGCATACCGGTCCGCCACACGGCGGATGCTCCCCTCTTCACAGAGCTGATTCAGCAAGGCGTCCGCCGTGGTCTGATCCATGGCCTTGAACAGCTTTTGGCGCAGTTCGGCAGCCTTCATACCCGCATGAAGCGGATTCTTTTTGTGATAGTCTCCCAACAGCGTCCGGCAGGAATCCCGCACGCCGTCCATGACCTCCGCCGCGGCAAAGCGGTTCGGCAGCGGCTCCACCAGCCGCCCAACGCTCACCAGCTCCCGCAGCTCTTCTTCCAGCTCCGTGATGTCCATGCCCAGCTTCCCCGCCAGCTTTCCGCCGTCGGGCAGGGCTGTGCCGAATTCCGCCGTCACCTGCACAACCCGATCCCCGCTGGACCCGCTCTCCCGAATCTTCAGCGCCTCCAGAACGGCAGGGACATTGCGCCGGTGCCGCACGGGTGCATCGTCCAGAATCGTTCCTCCGCCGATGGTTTCCAGCGGCGAGAGGAATCGGATCACGAACCGATCCCCGTTCTTCGAGGCAATCGGCTCCGTCAGCCGCAGCTGGGCAAAGCAGCTCTCGCCGGGGTTTAAACTGTCCCGGTCCAGCAGTACAATCTTAGCCAGCAGCACCGCCGCGCCATGGTACAAATGCACCTGAGAGTCGTTTAAAATCACCCGCTGGGAATGGCGCAGATTTTGCAGACGCACGTCCAACATTAAGGATACCCGAACACTGTCGGGCTTCACCACCGCGTCGCCCCGCTGGACATCCGTCTTTTTCAGTCCCGCCAGATTCACCGCCACCCGCTGGCCCGCGTAGGCAGTCTCCACATCTTTTCCGTGGACTTGCAGGTTTCGGACGCGGGTTTCCGCACCGGAGGGCGCCAGCTGCGCCAAATCCCCTTCGTGCATGGCCCCTTCAATCAGCGTGCCGGTAACCACCGTGCCGAATCCGTCCACGGAAAACACCCGATCCACCGGCAGGCGAAACGGCACCCGCAGATTTTTCTCCCGGGCGCGGAGCACCAGCTGGTGCAAATCCTCTTTCAGCTCTGGAATGCCCTGCCCGGTATAGGCGGAGACGGTGTGGATGGGCTTTCCCTCCAAAAATGTCCCTTCGACCCGCTGGGCAATTTCCTCGTGCATCATCTCCAGCCACTCCGGGTCCACCATGTCGGCCTTGGTGATGACCACAAGGCCGTCCTTGATGCCAAGGAGGGTCAGAATGCCCAGATGCTCCACGGTCTGGGGCATGAATCCCTCGTCCGCCGCAACCACCAGCATGGCAAGATCAATGCCGCCGGCTCCCGCCAGCATGTTTTTGATAAATTTTTCGTGGCCCGGCACATCCACGATGCCTGCCTGCGTTCCATCGTCAAAATCCAAGTGGGCAAAGCCCAGCTCGATGGTAATGCCCCGCTTCTTCTCCTCCTGCAGCCGGTCGGTGTCAATGCCGGTGAGGGCCTTGATGAGCAGGGTCTTTCCGTGGTCCACATGGCCCGCAGTGCCGATGATGACATGTTTCATAGTGCGCTCTCCGTCAACGCCTGCACGATGCAGGCAAACTCGTCTTCCCGCAGCGTGCGGGCGTCCAGCAGATACCGGTCATGGGCAATGCGGCCGATAATGGGCCGGTCCCGCAGGCGCATGGCCGCTTCCAGATTGTCCACGCTGACCCGTCTCGGCGTTACCGCCACGGCAAAGGTGGAAAGCAGCTGGGTGGGAACGCTTCCGCCGCCCACCTGATCTTCAGACGGAACCACCTCCGCGTCCACGCCCGCCTCTTGAGCAAGCGCGCAGAGCCGCAGTGCTTTCATCTTGAGCGTCTCCGGCGCTGCCGCCAGCATGGACAGCGTTGGAATTTCCGTCTCCGCCGTGCCGTCGGAATAGGCCCGCAAGGTCGCCTCCAGTGCCGCTAGCGTCATTTTGTCCAGCCGCATGGCGCGATAGAGCGGGTGGCTGCGGAACCGGTCGATGTACTGCTCTTTTCCCACGATAATACCCGCCTGCGGCCCGCCCAGCAGCTTGTCGCTGGAAAAGGACACCACATCCACCCCCGCCGCGACGGACGATTGCACCGTCGGCTCGTCATGCAGGCCAAACCGCTCCAAATCCCACAGAGAACCGCTGCCCAAATCCTCAATCACCGGCAGGCCCTTTGCATGGGCCAGCGCCGTTAAATCCGCCAGCGGGACGGACTCCGTGAAGCCCTGAATGCGGAAATTGCTGGTGTGCACCTTCATCAAGGCCCGGGTATCCTCCCCGATGGCTTTTTCATAATCCGAAAGATGCGTCTTGTTGGTGGTGCCCACCTCTCGCAGTTTTGCGCCGCAAGTTTCCATGATATCGGGAATGCGGAACGAGCCGCCGATCTCCACCAGTTCTCCCCGAGAGGTGACCACCTCTCCCCCCGCCGCCATGGCGGATAAAATCAGCAGAACGGCGGCGGCGTTGTTGTTTACCGCCAACGCGCTCTCCGCGCCGGTGAGACGGGTCAAAAGGCTCTCCACATGGGCGTATCGGTGTCCCCGGCATCCGGCGGACACATCGTATTCCAGCGTACAGTAATGCTCGGCGGCATCC
Organism: Oscillibacter ruminantium GH1; assembly: GCF_000307265.1. Taxonomy (GTDB): domain Bacteria; phylum Bacillota; class Clostridia; order Oscillospirales; family Oscillospiraceae; genus Oscillibacter; species Oscillibacter ruminantium. The sequence continues at coordinate 44,218 of NZ_DF158898.1, read as the reverse complement.
CGGGCTGCCTCCGCCGCCCGCCGGGAAAGACACGCCCGGCCAAGATTTGTGTGCAGCACCACGCCAGTGCCGTTGATGACACCCCGTAAAGAGGGCAGCGCCGCCTGACGCGCCAGCGTCTCCACCTGCGCGCACAGCGCGGCCCGCTCGGGAAGCGTCTCCCGCATTCCCGCCAGCACCTCCCGCCGGAGGCCATCCAACGCGGTACGAACTGCGTCGGTCACCGTCTGGGCAGGCATTTTTTCCATCAGAACCCCAACACTTGGTTCCTTCAGCAGGTCGTCCACCTTGGGGATTCCTCGCAGTAATTTCTGATCCATGACCCTACGCTCCCTCTGCCTTTCATCACAATGTAATCAACATGGCATGTTCTCGCAAAGTGCCTTCCGCCGCGCGGGGAAAATCTCAGCGCAGTCTGATTCGTTTTCCGCCCTGATAGGACGCAATCGTGCCGATCCGCTGGGCGCTGGGGACGCAGTCTTTCAGTTCCGCGAACAGCGCGTCCGCGTCCTTTTCCGCCACAGAGATCAAAAGCCCTCCGGCGGTCTGCGGGTCGAACAACAAATCCTGCTTGGCAAGCTCCACGTCTCCCACGTCCACGCCCGGCTCGGCAAAGGTACGGTTGCGGTACATGCCTGCGGGAAGAATCCCCATTTTCGCCAGTTCCAGGGACTCCGGAATCAAATCGACGGCGTTCACGTCGATGGTCATTTCTACATCGCTGCCCTGAGCCATCTCGAAGGCGTGGCCCAGCAGACCAAATCCGGTCACGTCGGTGCAGGCGTGAACCTCGTACTTCACCATGGCGTCCCGGGCGGACTTGTTCAGGGTGGTCATCATCCGCTGGGCCAGCTCCAGTCCCTCCGGGGACAGCATATCCGCCTTGTGGGCGGTGGTCAGCACGCCGATGCCGATGGGCTTGGTCAAAAGCAGCACGTCGCCGGGACGGGCCGCGGAGTTGGTCAGCATTTTGTCAGGGTGGACAAAGCCCGTGACACACAGGCCGTATTTCGGCTCGTCGTCCAAAATGCTGTGGCCGCCCGTAATCAGCGCCCCAGCCTCATACACCTTGTCATAGCCGCCTCGGAGCATCTGGTGAACCGCCTCTTTCGGCATGGATTCCGGAATCGCCATGATATTCAGACACAGCTTCGGCTCGCCGCCCATGGCATACACGTCGGACAGGGCATTGGTGGCCGCGATCTGCCCGAACAGATAAGGGTCGTCGGCAATGGGCGGGAAGAAATCCACCGTCTGCACCAGCGCCAACTCGTCGCTGATTTTATAGACCGACGCATCGTCGCTCTTGTCAAAGCCCACCAGCAGGTTCGGGTCGTGGTGGACCTTGATGCCATCCAGCAGCTGCGCCAGCACACCCGCGCCCACCTTTGCGCCGCACCCCGCGCACTTTGCCAGCTTTGTCAGCTTAATGTCCTGTTCTTCCATGGTACGTCTCCTTTCAATGCTCCCCAAACGAGAGTCGGTTCTTTTGTTCTCAACATACCATGACCCCGGCAGTCTGTCAACGCGCCGCGGACAGGCTTTCCGACGGTAAAACGCCCTCCGCTCTGTGCAAATGATACAGGAGAGAGACGTTTTTTCGTCTCTCTCCCGTGTTTTTCTCCGAAAAAATTTTCTTCTGTGCGGTTTATACCGACAAAGACTCGCTCAGTTCCAGTCCCGGATTGTGCTTGAGCAAAAAGCCCACCGACCACTCGCCGCCAAAGGCAATTAGATAGCGATCCCGGAAGTCCGCCAGCACCTCCGCGCCCATGCACAGCGTCAAATCCTTGGGGTTTTCCACGGGGCAGACGGCGATGCGCCGCAGATGCTCATAGGGCAGACCGTACATATAGAGGTCCACACCGTACTCATTCTTCATCCGGTACTCGAACACGTCGAATTGCAGCGTGCCCACCACGCCCACAATGACTTCCTCCATGCCTGCGCCGGGAACCTTGAAGATCTGGATGGCACCCTCTTGGGCGATCTGCTCCGTGCCCTTGATGAACTGCTTGCGCTTCATGGTATCCTTGGGACTGACCCGCATGAAATGCTCCGGCTCGAAGGTGGGAATACCGGAGAAGTGAAACTTTTTCCCCGGCACGGTAATGGTGTCTCCGATGGAAAAGATACCGGGATCGAACACGCCGATGATATCCCCGGCGTAGGCTTCTTCCACGATCTCCCGCTCCGCCGCCATCATGGTCTGTGGCTGGCTCAGACGCATTTTCTTGCCGGTTTGCATGTGATAGACCTCGGCGTCCCGCTCAAACTTGCCGGAGCAGATGCGCATGAACGCCAGACGGTCCCGGTGGGCCTTATTCATGTTGGCCTGAATCTTGAAGACGAAGGCGGAGAAATCCGGAGAGAACGCGTCGATTTCCCCGCAGTCCGCTACCCGGTTGATAGGCGGCGTGGTCATGCGCAGGAACTCCTCCAAAAACGGCTCCACGCCGAAATTGGTCAGTGCGGAGCCGAAGAACACCGGACTCAGCTTTCCGGACTGCACGGCCTTCAGATCAAATTCCCGGCCCGCGCCCAGCAGCTCCACCTCGTCCCGCAGGGCGTGCCACCGCTTTTCTCCGATCAGCTGGCCAACCTTGGGATCGTCCAAATCCACCTCGGTGGCCTCTGCCTTTTTCCCGTGGCCCGCGCCCTCAAAGAAGAGGATGCGCCGCTTCTCCCGGTCATAAACCCCCGCAAATTCCTTGCCACAGCCGATGGGCCAGTTCACCGCGTAGGTGTCGATGCCCAGTTCCCGCTCCACCTCTTCGCACAGCTCCAGCGGGTCCCGTGTCTCCCGGTCCATCTTGTTGATAAAGGTGAAAATGGGGATATTACGCAGGGCGCAGACTCTGAACAGCTTTCGGGTTTGAGGCTCCACGCCCTTAGCCCCGTCGATGACCATGACAGCGGAATCCGCCGCCATCAAGGTACGATAGGTATCCTCGGAAAAGTCCTGATGGCCCGGGGTATCCAAAATGTTGATGCAGTAGCCCCCGTGTTGGAACTGCATCACCGACGACGTGACGGAAATGCCGCGCTGGCGCTCGATTTCCATCCAGTCGGAGGTCGCAGCCTTGGCGCGCTTGCCCTTGACCTCGCCGGCTTGGGCGATTGCGCCGCCGTACAGCAGGAATTTTTCGGTCAGGGTGGTTTTACCGGCGTCGGGGTGCGAAATAATCGCAAACGTGCGGCGCCGGGAGATTTCTTCGTTCAGGGCGGACATGGCGTTTCTCCTTACTGTTTATGAATCCAAATGAGCCTTTTTACATCACATGTTTGGCATGACAGATGGCCGTGCGCTTAAGTCGCGGCACGGCCTAAAATTCAGACACATTCCCGCAAAACAGCAACATGCCCAATAAAATAGCCATTTTTCGGATATTTTATCACACCGCCCGGCATTTGGCAAGGCCCGCATAGACGGCGGCGATGGCAAAATTTTCAGGCAGACCTGCCCACTTCTAAACACCGGATTGCGAGGTGTTGTCTGAAGGCTCTCTCTTGATGCTTTCCAAAAATAGAGCTTTTCACCCAGCAGTTTTCCCATTCCCGGCAAAATTTTTCTGCAAACAAAAAAGAGCTCCGGGTCGCCCCAGAGCTCTTCCATGCTTTTTGCATCCGACCGGATAACGACTTTACTTCTCCGCCAGCAGCTTGCTCAGTTCCGCCATGAAGGTGTCGATATCCTTGAACTGGCGGTAGACCGAGGCAAACCGGACATAGGCCACCTGATCGAGGCCCCGGAGCTTTTCCATCACCAGTTCACCGATATGCACCGTGGTGATCTCCCGGTCCATGCCGTTTTGCAGCTCCTGCTCCACCTCGTCCGCAATGCGCTCCAGCTCCGCCAGAGGCACCGGCCGCTTCTCGCAGGCCCGGATCATACCGCCCAGCACCTTGCTCCGGTCAAAGCTCTGGCGGCTGCCTTCCTTTTTCACCACCACCATCGGCAGACTCTCCACCGTCTCATAGGTGGTGAATCGTTTCGTGCAGGACAGGCACTCCCGCCTGCGGCGGATACTGGCCCCGTCGTCGGCGGGGCGGGAATCAACAACCTTGCTCTCAGCGTACCCGCAATAGGGACATTTCATCGGGCTGCCTCCTCTTTCTCAAGTAGGGTCTTTTCTATGCGCCGTCTGCCGCAGCAAACGGACTCAGCCGCGTTTCACAGCGGCTTCACAATCCTCGTCTCTTTGCCAAACAGAGGAAAAAGCTATGCCGGAAGCGGATTCCGGCTGCTTTGCGGCTATTGTACCACACCGCGGCCGGTTGTGGTATCCGGCATTTATTTTTTGTGTAACTCTACAAATTCTTCTTCAAAAAATATCCAATTTGCAACATTTCCCAGCTGTTTCAAGGCATCAGCGGCTTTTCCCTCCCATCAAAGGCAAAGATGACGTAGCTTATGCTCTCCATTCGGCAGATTTTTGCAAAGCAGAACAGCGGCGTCATTGGAAACGGCTTTGCCGCGTCCCACGGAATCGCGATGAGCCGCCGATCCCCCTCCCGCCGCAATAAAACGCCGGAAAGGCCATGCAGCATATGGGAGAAAAAAGGGTTGGACAGCAGCTGCTCCGGATCGGAGACGCGCTCCCACGCCTGCTGCCCGTTTCGCCGCGCCTCGCAGCGGATAAGCCTGCCTAAGTTTTCCGTTTCACGGCGGCTGAATCTGCGGCAGATGGTGAACACGCCGCCCTCCGGGGCCAGAACGCCCAAAAGCATTTCGGTCCGCTCTCCCACAAGATACGCTCGAAGAAGAGCCGGCCCGGCAGTGCGGCACACCGCGCGGTAATCAGCATACATTCCGCAGTCCGTCACAATCAGCTCTCCGACGGACCTGCCGTCCAGATACAGCGGATACTTGTCCATGGTACTTTCATCTCCCTTTGGGCGCGGCATTCCGAAATTCGCGGCGGCGGGGGCGTTTCCCCAAAGGCGTTCCCCGCACAAAGCCTGCTGCACCCTGTGGGTGCAAAAAGGCGCCGCCTGCGCTCATTCTATGCGCCGGCGGCATCCTTTTATGTATGTTTGATGTTCGCAAAAGCGGCTTTGCCCATCAGTTGAGAGAATAGCTTCCCCGCACCAGCAGTTTCACACCGTCGGACGTGGCTTTGACCGTCCGCCCGTCGATGGTGGACATGTACAGGTGATTTTTCACCAGCGCACCGCCGTTATCAACGGAACCCGCCGTCGTTTCATCGATCAGGCCCGGGGCGGATGTCGCGCCGCAAGCGGCCGATCCCACCCGGAGCATCACCTCGCCGCCCACGGAGAGGCTCAGACTTTGTCCCTTGCTCAGGTCCACCACCGTAAAGCTTGTCCCCGAAGCGCCGGAAGCCGTTCCCTGTACCTGCGAGAGAATTTTGGGCAGGAACGTTTCGTTCAAATAACTCAGCGTCACCAGTGGGTCGCCTTGGGACCCCGCCTCCGCTGCGGCGGAAAATGTAACCATTGCCGTCATGGAAGCCAGCATCAGCGCCAGCGCCCGCAGGTACCATCTGTTTTTCTTTGGTTTCATGGATCCTCCTTACCGCAGGCGGCGCCCGGGAAAAGGATACAGTTTATGTATTCTTTTCCACAGGTTCTGCCGCCTGTTTGAAATCAAAAATTCCTGCTCAGACCAATTGGTCGCGCTGCAGGCCGAAACTCACCGCGATGGCGGTGTCGATTTTTTCCATCACCTGCTCATCCACATGACCCATGTGCTCTCTCAGGCGCCGTTTATCCAGCGTCCGAACCTGCTCCAACAAAACCACGGAATCCTTGGAAAGTCCGCGGCTGTCGGCCACGGGCAGATCAATATGAGTTGGCAGCCGGGCCTTTCCCGTTTGAGAGGTGATTGCCGCCGCGATGACGGTGGGACTATATCGATTACCGGTGTCGTTCTGAATAATCAGCACAGGCCGGACGCCGCCCTGCTCGCTTCCCACCACCGGGCTGAGGTCAGCGTAATAAATGTCGCCGCGTTTCACAACACTCGTATCCACAAAGTTCACACTCCGCCGAAAATAGTACCCGCCGCTAAAACCTGTGTTTCAGCGGGGCCACTATCATTCTCCCACGCAGCCGGAAAATTTATACGCCGTTTTTCCGGCACGACCGGCCCCGGTTCATTCTATGCGCCGGGACCGGCGGAAGTGTGTTTGGAGGGTTAACGCGGAAGGCCACTCATCAGAAAAGGAGCTGCAAATTGCGGTCCACGACCTTGCCGTTTTCGATGTACACCCGGGGAACGCGCTTGGCCACGTCGCATGTCAGCTCATAGGTAATGGTGCCGGCCATCTCCGCCATCTTCTCGATGGGATTGTGGGGGCCGAAGACCTCCACCTCGTCGCCGGTCTTCACATCCGGCAAATCCGTCAGGTCCACCATGCACATGTCCATGCAGACGCGGCCGCAGATTTTCGCGGGGCCGCTTTCCGTCAGCATTTCCCACCGGTTGGAAAGGCAGCGCTGGAATCCGTCGGCATAGCCGATGGGCAGCACGCCGATGCGACGCTCTTTGTCGGTAAAATACGTCCGCCCGTAGCTAACGGAGGTTTCCGGCGCATAATTTTTCACAGGGCCTACCGTAGTCTTCAGCGTCATGACGGGCTTTAGGCCCAAATCGCGGCTCATCGGCTCCGTACCGAACAAAACCACGCCGGGGCGGCACATATCCCACGCAAACTCGGGGTGATACACCACCGCGCCCGAGTTGCAGCAGTGATGGATGCGGAACTTCATACCCGCCTTGCTCTCCACCTCGTTCACCATATGAACAAAGCGGTCGTGCTGTACCTTGGTAAATTCCTGACTGGCGGCCTTTTCCGGCTCGTCAGCCACGCAGAAGTGCATGAAAACGCCCTCCCAGTCAAGGTTTGGCAGCTTCACGGCTTCTAAAATTTCTTCAAGGCTCTTGGCAAAGTGCGCCTCGTCGCACTGGAATCCCAATCGACCCATACCGGTATCCAGCTTCAGGTGGACCGTCAAAGTTTTGCCGCAGGCCGCGGCTTCCTTGGAGTACGCCTTGGCCAGCTCCAGCGTCGGCACATCCTGCGCCACCCGGTTGTCAATCAAAACCTCCGTCATGTCGGCGGGGGTGTAGCCCAGCATCAGAATGGGCAGCTTAATCCCGTTATGGCGCAGCTCCTGCGCCTCTTCCAAATTGGAAATGGCCAGATAGTCCGCTCCCAGGCTCTCCAGCTTCTTTGCCACGCGGACAGCCCCGTGTCCGTATGCGTCCGCCTTGACCACGCCCAGATATTTGGCCTTTGGTCCCATCTGTTCCCGCAACTTGTGATAGTTATATGCCAGCGCATCGAGATCGATCTCCGCCCAAGTCCTCCGAAGGAATTTTTCCATACGCTCACCTTCCAAATTTCATTTGTTGGGGTCATTCGCCAGCGGCCCCGCTGCCACCGTCCAGTATAGCACCGAATTGGAACTCCGTAAACTCCGCCTGTAAAATTATTTCTCCGTCCACGGCGATCTCGCCCCGGACGGGGGTGTGGTCCTCCTCTTTCAGCCAAAGGGTGGAGACTACGCGGCTTCCGTCTCCCCCGGTCTGTTCCATGCTCATCCGCAGACAGGGCGCGTCGTTCCAATCCTCTTTGTTTTCCTCCAGCAGCCAACCATCCCGCAGCGCATTCATCAGCCGAGGCAGACAGGCCGCCGGACTCAGTTTTTCGCGGCTCAGCGGCCCGGCGGGAAGAACGTCCTCCTCATAGGTCAGCGTCACGCCGTCCCCGCTGAGGACAGCTTTCACCCCCGCCGCCGTCTCCGGCGCCAACACCTCCACGGTGGACTCCTCTGGCGTGTAATCGCACTTCAGGGTAAACGTGCTCACCTCGTCGCCGTAAGCGGCGGAGACTTCCGCCGTCATCGAGCAGCTTTCCATCTCCTGATAGGGCGCTCGCGCGGCCTGCGCCGCATCCGCATCCTCCGCACTGCCGCCGCACGCGCACAGCAGCAGGCAAAGGCTCATCATCGGTACACAAACCCACGGTCTGCGCACCTGAACATCCCTCCTTAACGTTCTTCGATCAACACCGTTTGAAATGCGCTGGGCAGTGCCTCCGCCACATCCTGAGGCGTCATACCATACTCCGTCAGCCATCCGGCGCAAAGGTCCCCGGCAAGGCCGTGGAGATACGCGCCGCAGGCCGCCGCCCGCACCGCCGTGGCCCCCTGTGCCAGCAGCGCGGCGATCACACCGGTGAGCACGTCGCCGCTGCCCCCCTTGGCAAGCCCGGAATTCCCTGTGGGATTTTCCAGCACGGTGCCCTGCGGTGTGGCAACGAGCGTCCGATGTCCCTTTCGCACCAGAACGCAGCCATGGGCCTCGGCAAAGTTCCGGGATGTGTCCGCCCGGTCCGCGGCGGTATCTCCGCCCAGACGAGCGAACTCCCCGTCGTGGGGCGTCAGGACAGTGACGCGGCCCCGCCGCGCGTCCAGACTATCCATATGCCCCGCCAGAGCGTTTATTCCGTCGGCATCCAGCACCACCGGTTTTTCCGTTTCCAAAAGAGCCAGCGTCAATCGCTGCGTCTCCGGCGAGCGGCCAAGTCCCGGCCCCAGAGCCAGCACGTCGCATTCTGACAATCTTTCCCGCAGGGCTTTCAGCGCCTTTTCCGTAAGCATTCCGTTTTTATCCGGCAGGGGAAACGGCATGGCGCAGACGCATTTTTCCGCCTCTACCGGCCAGATCGTCTCCGGTACGCCCAAAAACACCAGTCCGCATCCGGATCGCGCCGCACCCTGTGCCGCCAGATACGGCGCGCCGGTGTATCCCACCGCGCCGCCCACGATCAAAACCTTACCGAAATCGCCCTTGTGTCCGTCGGTCTTCCGGGGCGGAAGCGCCTCCCGGACAAATTCCATGGTGACCTCCTGTGGCTTCATACATTACGTCCTTTCCGCGGTCAAAGCGCCCGCTGTTTTATGTCCGTTGCAGCATCTTTTTATGAAAGCTATTATAAGGCCCCGCTGTCGGATTGCAAGGGCTTTGGGCGCAAAAAGCCTCTTTTGATAATTGCAAAGGCATTGAGCTTCAAAAAAACTTTCTCAGCAGAGGAAAAATGCTGCAACTTTTCTGTTCTTTACTGCGTCTTATATAAATAATGGTATTTTTTTCAATTTCAAACCCTAACAAAAGGGAGGCTCTTTATGAAACGTGCTTTAGCACTTCTTTCCACCGCCGCACTGGCCTGCTCCCTCGCCGCTTGCGGCGGCTCTGACCTCTCCTCCACCTCCAGCGCGAACGTGGCATCCGCAGGCTCTCCGGAACCGAAGGAAGCGGACGTACTGGCGGCCTATACCCAAGCGGCAGAGGTTTATGACTGGTTCAATCTGTATTCCCTTCCTGCGGTCGGAGAACCGGTCACAGAGAACGGACAGCCCTACGACGACAATCAGGACGGCATCCCCTATCAGGCGGTGGACTATCCGGGTCTGAACACCTACGCAGACCTTGACATCCGAGTTCGCTCCTGTTTCTCCCCGGAGCTGGCGGACGAGATCATGGGCGAGGGCGCCAACTATCGGGACATCGGTGGAAAGCTCTACACCGCCTCCGGCGCACGGGGCAGCAATCTCTATCTGCTGGATAAGACCGCCGCCGCGGAGCGGGTAGACGAAAACCACTGGACGGTAACGCTGACGTTTTGGGCAGATTTTTCCGATCAGGAGCCGCAGGCGGACGGATATGACCACACCGTTGCCACCACCGGCTATTCTCAAAAGGTACTGGACTATGAGAAAACGGCAAACGGCTGGCGATTCACCTCCTTCTGCCCCAGCGACGCGCTGGATTTGGACGCGGACACCGTGTTCACGATTAATTATTACCAGGATTTTGAAGTCACTTCCGCTTATTTGGATTACTCCGACTGGAAGCTGGTGTGCTATCTGATTTATTCCGACGGCGCTTATTCAGAGGCACCCTTCGACCTTCTCTACCAGCGATTTCTGGAACGTCCGGAGGATATTCTGAAAGTATTGGCCCTGTTGGACGGGTCCCCCTACGCGGAGAAAGGGCCGGACTACCTGAATATCGACGCCATCGTAGCCAGCGCAGGATATCATGCCGGGGGACTAGACCCAGCGGAGCAGTCCGACTTTCTCTCCGTTTTGAATACCTGCCAGCCGGAAACGGAGGCCGAGCAGGCGGTGTTGGATAAAATCCGGGCAGCCTATGAAAAAACATCCGCATTGAACGCAAATCCCGGTTGAACCAAAGCATACATACTTTTAACGGGCGGTCCACGAGGGCCGCCTTTTTGATTCGCTTTCTAAAAGCTCCGGACAAAAACACGGATAATCCGGTATGCCTCACCGGCGAAACGCATCTCTCCCTTCTCCCGATGAGAATTCACCGGATAGGGGATTTTTCACTTGCATTTTCTCTTTTTATGTGCTATAAATTGTACTTGATATCAGCGTTGAACGGGAAAATAACGAGTCTCCGCCGCCAAGAGAGGATTGGTCACCGGCTGAAAGCCGATCCGCGGCGCGTCGTTTGGTTCGCCCGGGAGCCGCCGTGGAGACACGGCCGGTCACCCACCGTTATCTGGGTTTCGAGCGCGTACCCTGTGGGTACGAATCTGGGTGGTACCGCGGAAGCTGCGTCTTTCGTCCCAAATATTGGGATGAAGGGCGTTTTTTTATGCCCTTTGTCCCCAAGAGCAGTGAACCATTTTCATAAAAAGGTAAAGGAGCATTGACTATGAAGGAACAACTGGAAGCCATCCACAAAAGTGCGCTGGAATCCGTGTCGGAGACGAAGGCGGCTACGGATCTGGAAGCTCTGCGGGTCAAGTATCTGGGTAAAAAAGGCGAGCTGACGGGGCTTTTGAAGCAGATGGGCGGCCTTTCCGCCGAGCTGCGCCCCATCATGGGCCAGATGGCCAACGACGTGCGCGCCGCGGTGGAAAAGGCCATCGACGAGCAGTCCGCCATTCTGGAGCGCAGAGCCATGGAGCAGCGCCTTGCCAGCGAGACGCTGGACGTGACCATCCCCGGCAAAAAGCTGCGGATGGGACACAAGCACCCCATGTATTCCGTGCTGGACGAGATCAAGGACATTTTCATCGGCATGGGCTTTGAAATTCTGGACGGCCCGGAGGTGGAGCTGGCAGACTATAACTTCACCAAGCTGAACACCCCCGACGATCATCCCGCCCGGGAATGGTCAGATACGTTCTATCTCACCGAGGACTCCAACGTTCTTCTGCGCACCCAGACCTCCAGTATGCAGATTCGCGCCATGGAGACCCGTTCCCTTCCCATCCGGGTCATGTCTCCCGGTCGTGTCTACCGCAAGGACGAGGTGGACGCGACCCATTCCCCCATGTTCCATCAAATCGAGGGACTGGTGGTGGATCAGGGCATCACCATGGGCGATCTGAAGGGGACGCTGAATGCCGTTATCCGAAAGATTTACGGTGAGAACACCGTTACCCGTTTCCGTCCCCATCACTTCCCCTTCACCGAGCCCAGCTGCGAAATGGATATCCAGTGCCATAAGTGCGGCGGCGTGGGCTGCCCCACCTGCAAGGGCGAGGGCTGGATTGAAGTGCTGGGCGCGGGCATGGTCCATCCCAAGGTTCTGCGGGGCTGCGGCATCGACCCGGACGTGTACTCCGGCTTTGCCTTTGGCATGGGTCTGGAGCGGCTGGCGCTGGGCCAGTATAAAATCAGCGATATGCGTCTGATTTTTGAAAACGACGTGCGGTTCCTCGAGCAGTTTTAAGAAGGGAGAGCGAGAAATATGTTACTGTCCAGAAAATGGCTGAATGAATTCGTGGAAGTGGACGCTTCCGACCGTGACTTCGCGGAGGCGATGACGCTCTCCGGATCTAAGCAGGAGGTCACCACCGACCTCAGCGCGGACATGAAAAACGTGGTTGTGGGCAAAATCATGAAGATGGAGCGCCACCCGGACTCCGACCACATGTGGGTTTTGCAGATCGACGTGGGCAGCGAGACTACCCAGATTGTCACCGGCGCGTGGAACATCCACGAGGGGGACCTGGTTCCCGTAGCAAAGCACAAGTCGCTGCTTCCGGGCGGCGTGAAAATTGAAAAGGGAAAGCTGCGGGGCGTGGAGTCCAACGGAATGCTGTGCTCCCTGAAGGAATTGGAACTGACCACCGAGCACGACTATCCCGACGCGGTGATCAAGCCTGCCGCGCTGCTGAACGACTATAAGCCCCTGGATCCGGCCAAGCCCTCCATTCCGGCGGACATTCAACCCGGTCAGAAAATTTTTGGGCCGATAGTCGCCGCCAGAGTGCTGGAAGTCGCCGCGCAGCCCGATGGGTCTTATCACACCTGTCTGGACATCGGCGGCGCCACCGCCGTGCCGGACACCGACTGCCAGAATCTCCACGAGGGAGACATGGTGGCCTACCATACCAAGGAGGATTCCATCTGCACGCTTGCCGACCTTCATGCCCAGCAGGCCGAGTTCCCCCACTGCATTGCCGACGGCATCTGGATTCTCCACGAGGACTGCATGCCCGGCGACGACGTGGCAAAGCTCATCGGCCGGGACGACCGCATCGTGGAGTTTGAAATCACCCCCAACCGCCCGGACTGTCTGAGCGTGATCGGTCTTGCACGGGAGGCCGCCGCCACTTTCCGCAAGCCCCTCAAGCTCCATACGCCGGAGATTAAGGGTTGCGGCGGCAGCATCGCCGAGCTGGTGGACATTGAGATCGAAGACCCGGAGCTGTGCCCCCGGTACACCGCCCGGATGGTAAAAAACGTGAAGATTAAGCCGTCCCCCGCATGGATGCGGGAACGGCTGCGCAACTCCGGCGTGCGCCCCATCAACAACATCGTGGACATCACCAACTATGTGATGCTGGAATACGGCCAGCCCATGCACGCGTTCGACTTCTCCTGCGTGGAGGGCGGAAAAATCCTTGTCCGCACCGCTCGGGAGGGAGAAACCATCCAGACGCTGGACGGCAACGAGCGCAAGCTGACCCCCTCCATGCTGTGCATCTGCGACGAGCATCGGCCCGTGTGCGTAGCCGGCGTGATGGGCGGCGCCAACAGCGAGATCGTGGGCGACACCGCGCAGGTTTTGTTCGAGTCCGCCAACTTCAACGGCGCATCCGTCCGGCGCACCGCCGTGGCGCTGAACATGCGCTCCGAGGCGTCCGCCCGATACGAAAAGGGTCTGGACCCCATGAACACCATGAAAGCGGTGCAGCGGGCCTGCGAGCTGGTAGAGCTGCTGGGCGCGGGCGAAGTGGTGGACGGCGTGATGGACGTGATCGCCAAGGACGCCGCTCCCCGCATCATTCAGTTGGAGCCGGAGCGGATCAACGCATTGCTGGGCACCGATGTACCCGAGTCCGAGATGCGAGCCATCCTTGAAAAGCTGGACTTCCAGCTGGACGGCGATGAGATCACCGTTCCCTCCTGGAGAAGCGATGTGGAGGGCATGGCGGACATTGCCGAAGAGGTCGCCCGGTTCCACGGCTACAATAACATCCCTGTCACCCTGATGGGCGGTGCTTCCGCGCAGGGCGGCTATACTCCCGTTCAGCAGGCGGAGCGCACGGTGGGCGCACTGTGCCGGTCTTTGGGCTACGATGAGATCATCACCTATTCCTTCATCAGCCCCACTTATTATGATAAAATCGGCCTTGCTGCCGACTCCCCCCTGCGCAAATCCCTGAAAATCCTCAACCCTCTAGGGGAGGATACCTCCATCATGCGCACCACCACGCTGCCCTCCATGCTGGAGATTCTCACCCGGAACTACAACTTCCGCAACAAGTCCGCTTATCTCTATGAGCTGGGCCGCACCTACTTTGCCAAGGAGTCCGGCCCAGACGCCGACGGCGTGGCCAATGAGCCGAAGGTGCTGTCTCTGGGCGCGTTTGGCCCCGAGGTGGACTTCTTCTCCCTCAAGGGTGCGGTGGAAACCATTCTGGAGGGGCTGCGCATCGAGGGCGCGTCCTTTGCCGCCGTCACCGACAATCCGTCTTATCACCCCGGCCGCTGCGCCAAGGTTCTTCTGGGCGAAAAGGAGCTGGGCATCTTCGGTCAAATCCGGCCCGACGTGGCCGGGAACTACGGTGTGGACTGTGAGCTGTACGCCGCCGAGTTGAGCTTTGACGCGCTCTTCGCCGCACAGGGTGCGCTGCCCATCTATCATGCACTTCCCAAATTCCCTGCCGTGGCGCGGGACATCGCCGTGGTTTGCGACGCAGGCATTACCGTGGGCGCACTGGAAAACTGCATCCGCCGCGGCGCAAAGGGCCTTTTGAAGGAAGTCGCCCTGTTCGATATCTACACCGGTACAGGCATCGCCCCGGGCAAAAAGAGCGTGGCCTTCAACCTGACGCTCCGGGCAGATGACCGCAGTCTCACTGCCGCCGAGGCGGACGAAGACGTGGCTAACATTCTGGCTCTGCTGAAAAGCGAGCTTGGCGCGGCATTGCGTTAAACTTCTTCTGCTCAATATTTATCAAAGATTTTTTCTTGACTCTTTACAGTCTGGCAAAAATCGAGTATAATAGAACCTGTCCAAAAGGGAAAGGTGGTGTCTGCATGGATGATTTTACAAGGAAATTTAATATTGTGATGGAAAAGGATGCGGAAATTCGCCATGTCCTGTCCACAGTCTATCAGGCATTGGAGGAAAAAGGCTATAACCCCATTAATCAGATCGTTGGCTATATTCTCTCCGAAGATCCCACCTATATCACCAATCACAACAACGCCCGGACGTTGATCCGCAAGATTGACCGGGATGAGTTGCTGCAGGTTCTGGTTCGGAAATATCTGGGACAGTAATGTTTTGCCGTCAGAGACTTGCTCCTATGCATAAAAACGATTCCGGAAAGCAATGCTTTCCGGAATCGTTTTTTCTCCTAGCAGAGTATCATCCTCCGCTTTTTTCTTGATCACAGAGTTCCTGTGCCTGCGCAAGAACTCTTTTCATCACGGCTCGCGCTCCCGCCATATTGCCGCTGTCCATCATTTCTATGGCGTCCTCCAATGGGCCGCACAACGCGCAGAAGCTCAATTCCTTATCTGTCATAAAACCATCTTCTCCCACATTAAGCAAGCTGTTTATTAGGATACCCCATTTCTCCTGTCGAAGTCACAGGTTTCCAGCCGACGCGCATTCTTCTTTCGATCGTGTCACGTGCGCTTGCCGCATAGTTTTGTTTTCCTTGCGTATACTGTTTTGACAAACACATGCGGAAAGGATGACGCCCTATGGAAAATCACTATCCCTTCGCTCTGCCGCCGCTGCCGTATCCTTACGACGCGCTGGAGCCGGAGATCGAGTCTAAAGTTCTCTGTTTTCACCACGATAAGCACTTTGCCACTTACGTGGAAAATCTGAACAAGCTGTTGGAGCCGTATCCGACTTATCACAGCTGGACGCTGAATCAACTGTGTGAAGGCTGGGCAAACCTGCCTAAAGAGATCTGCCAAGGCGTCCGCAACAACGCTGGGGGCGTTTTTAACCATGACCTCTATTTCCGCACGCTCCGCGCCCTGCCGCCTTCCATGCCCCAGCCGCCGCTGGACAGCGCCATCCGCCGTGTCTTTGGCGATATAGAGGGGCTGAAGTCCGCCTTGAAAAGCGCCTCGCTGTCCGTTTTCGGTTCCGGTTGGGCTTGCCTCTGCGCCGACTGCGGCGGAGATCTGTCCATTCAAAAGGTTGCCAATCAGGACACCGTTCTGCCCTTGCTACCCCTTTTGTGCTGCGATGTGTGGGAACATGCCTATTATTTGCAATATCAAAATCGCCGCCCCGACTACTTTGATGCTTGGTGGCGGCTGATCGACTGGCCTCAAGTCTCTGCGGATTATGCCGCACATCTTGAAAATCGCCTGCCAATTCCCGAAAAGTGAGTTGCTTCCTCACTTTTCTATCCAATATTACAATACTTTTGTATTTATAATTTGTCAAGGCGAAATTTACAATAGTTTAATATAGTATTGTAATTTGGAAATCAGGAGGAATCTCCCATGCTGTGCGACGAGATCCGCCGACTGCGGCTCGCAAGGGGTATCACACAGACGCGCCTGGCTGATTGTTTGGGCGTTTCCAAGCAAAGCGTTTCCAACTGGGAAAATAGCAATATCCAACCCTCCGTGGAGCTGTTGGAAAAGTTGGCGGATTTTTTTTCCGTCTCCACAGACACGCTTCTGGGCCGGGAGTCCGGCGCCCAAATCAGTGTCTCCGGCCTGACCGATCAGCAGGCTGCGCATATCCGGCAATTGGTCCACGATCTTCGGGACGCCAATAAAAAACTCTGAGCGCATAGAAAAGCGCCCACCGCTTGAAAATCAAGCGGTGGGCGCTTTTTCGCTTATCTACTTTTTGAGCGTCTCCACAAACCGATAGAGAAGAACCAGCATTTGCTCCCGTGTACACCAGCTCTTGTACTGAAAGGTTCCGTCGGTATTTCCCTGCATGATTCCGCTTTCCTCTCCCCAGTTCCGAGCCTGTGCCGAGAAACCTCCGGGCGGCAGCTGTCCCCGCTTCTCCAGCCATGCTTCCATCATGGCATTGAATGTCTCCTGTGTCATTTCATCCTCCTCCGCGCCGAATGCCGGACTTTGTAGCGCAGTGTCCGCATACTTCGGGCGAAACGCCCCCGCCGTATATCGCAGCGCCCGCGTCCGCCGCTGCACCTCGCCGCCGTTGGCGTCACTGCCCGCGCCGGTATTTCCTTCGATGGTAACCAGACTTCCGTCTCCATTCACCCGTTCCACCACGCCGATGTGCTGGATGGCCGTTCCGGAAAACCGCAGAAACACCAAATCACCGGGTCGATAGTCTTGTGAAAGGAAACGTCCGTTTCGCTTTGCCCAGCCGGCCAACGCCCCACAAGAAGCAGTTCTACCTCCGCCGTAAAAAAGAGGTGCAAATCCCGCCTCCTGAAAACACCACCAGAGAAACACGCAGCACCAAGGGTAGCTGTCTCCCGACACCTCCCGCCTGTAATACGCCGTGTTGTATTTCACGCGGTTGCTCCCAGCAGGGGATTCCTTGGTTCCCAGTTCCTGCCGCGCAACGCGCAGCAGCTTTTCCGCCCCGGTCATTTTCCGTCCGTTTCCCGCAGCGCATCCTCTGCATTCTGCACGGCCTGCACCACAGTTTTGACACTTTGCGCGTCCACCCGGCCCTCTGTGACAATATACGTTACCACGGAAGCCACAGACACCACCGCTCCCGCCACAGTGGCAATCACGCCCTCGTCCAACCCGAATACCATGGCAAGTCCCGTTACAATGCCCGCAGCTGCCGCCCACAGTTTTCGGGAACTCAGTTTTTGCAATGCTGTTTTCATCAAATTTTTCTCTCCCTTCAACACCTTTTGTCGTGACCCAGCGTGGAAGTCTCTGAACCTGTTCACTTCTTTTTATACGGTGCCTCCACGCGTCAGCAGAAAACTGACAAACGCTCCCGCCAGCACCAGAAGAATCTTGTCCATCAGACTGTCCCACCGCTTTCCGGGTCTTTTTTCCAGTGCGTCAAGTTTCTCGTCCAACCTTGCCACACAATCCGCCACATTCTCCTGTTTTGTCGCCAGTACCTCCACCGCCGTGGCCAGCCGACGCAAAGTCTCCTGCGCCTGCTCCAGCGCGCCGATCCGGCGGGTATTGGACAATACCCGTTCCTCCAGCGCTGTAATCCGCCCACTCCACTCCTGTTCCATCTCACACCGCCAATTCAAAACTGAACCAAGTGTGGTCCCCATTCTCCACCTTCGCCCATGTCCAGCCGTGGCTCTCGCACTCCGACCAGAGCATGTACCGGAAATAGAATTCCGTCTCCAGATGGCAAGGAATGATGTCCATCACAATTTTTTGAATCTGCTGAAATTCCTCCGGAATACCCGCCACCTCCGGAAAGATGATGCGGATATGCCCTCCGCCCATTTCCTGCGCCAGCGCCTTGATGCCGCAGCCGCTGATGGTACGGTTGATGCTGTCCAAAGAAAAACTGTCCGCGTCAATCTGCATGAGGGCCGCGATGGCATTTCGCCGGAGCGGAACCGTATTGGCTGCGGGCCGACGGGCAAACAGCGCCTCTCTTCTTTGCAGCCCCTCACCCTCCGCAGTCCCCGTCAGCGTCTCCCTCTCCGCATACTCCAGCTTGTCCGCAGCACTGTCCAGTCCCAAAGCGGCGGCGTAGAGCATACTCTCGCTCAGCGTCCCGTCTCTGAGATCATAGATACCCAGCGGCGTTAGCAAATCTTTCAGATACGCTTCATACTTCGCCATCTCACGACCCCATCTCCGTCACTGTCAGCGTCCCCAGCTTGGGCAGGGTCGTGCTGTTCCCCGCCGCATCTGCCGCAGGTGATAAAATGTGATAGTTTTTTACGCCGTCCACAGCATAGATCAGTCGTCCCAGCTCCGCCAAAAGTACAGGCTTGCCCAGCAGTTTTCCCGTGAACCACCCGGCAACTGCGGATTCCACCCGGCCTTTCACTGTTACAAAATCTTCCTCGCCCGCATCCAGATCCACCGTCACATTTACACCTCTTTGCACCGGAGCCAGCACCTGCACGTCCACCGCGATCTCCCGCTTCGCCTGCAAATCCTTTCTCACCTCAGCCAGCAGTGTGCTGTCCGGCGCGCCCGCCGCTGTGGCGATATACACATCCACCGTACCAATGCCTCGTGCCCGGCCAATGGCTGTTGCCGCGGCTACGCCTTCATGCCGCAGCGCCTGTTCCTCGTAAAAGGCAGCATTGGCTCCATTTGGTAGCCGCTGAAAGCTGGCCAGTACCCTTGCACGCAGCGCACCGTCACTCTCAGCGTCTGTTCCTCCGGTAAATGCCGCCGGATTTGTGCAGCCCGTGATCCCCACCGGACACACCGCCAACACCGTCACGCTGCCCGCCGCAACATTGCCGCCTTTTCCGCCTTCCAGTGCCTCGGCGGGCACCTCCACCGTCAGATCCCCCGCCGCCAGCACAGCTGCCTGTGTGGTCCGGAACCGCGTCTCGCCCTCCGTCATGCAAACGCTCCCCAGAGGGATGCTCAGATCACCCAGCGGCGCATCCGCCACGGAAAACCGCAGCATTCCCACGGCCTTTTCCGCCTCTTGGCGGGCAATTCCCCGCATGGCTGCGTGATCGTCCAGATAAACGCCCTGCGCCGTCTGGGGAAAGCTCTGGTTCAGCACCCAGTCCGTCTGGCACTCCAGCGCCTGCACCTGTGCCGCCACCGCGTACAGCCGCACCGCCAGGTCGCAGGAATCCTCCAAGTCACAGCCGGACCGCTCCCGAAATGCCCCCAGCATTTCCTGATAGATTTTCTCTGTCGTCCTCATGTTTTCACTCCATTACCGTACTGTCAGCTGAACGTCCAGTTCTTCCCCTTTGTTCTTCAAACGCACCGTCAGCCGATCTCCGTCCAATTCCACCTGCTCCACCTGCAAGTCCTCCTCATCTGCCAGCGCCTGCACCACAGCTGTCGCCGCCGCGCTCTGCCGCTGGGATACCGGCACATTGCCCAGCGCATGCAGCGTACTGCCCAGATTCTCCAAAAAGGGAAATCCACCCCGTCTGGCTGTCAGCTTAAACAGCACTCTTTGCAGCAGCGCATCCCTTCCCTTGACGTGGACCGCGCCGCCCACGCCGTCGGAGACATAATCCCCATCTTTAATTTTAAGCTCCGCCACGTTGTATACCTCCTCAGCCGCCGGCACCGGGCTTGTACGGCTCGCCATTGATATACAGCGAGCCGTTTATATCCACCCGTCCCTTCAGAACGATATTGCTGCCCCGCATCTCCACCGTACCGTTGTTTCTCAGACATACGCCGCAGCCACCGGAATGAATATATACCTCGCCGGGCCGCAGTCCGTCGGGTGCCTCCGTCTGCTTCGCCCCCGCCACGCAGGATTCTTCGCCGCCGGTACCACCTTTGATGACCAGCACCGTCTCTCCTACCGCGGGCTGCCAGACGTAGCCTCCCGGCCCATAGACCGGCAGTTTTCTCGTCTCACCCTTGGTAACTACTCCGGCGCTGACACCGGAAATGGAGGTCACGCCCAAATCGGACCCGGACACGGCCATTCCTGATCGCGTCTGCTTTGATAACCACATATTGCTCCGTTCCTTTCCCTGCTTCATCGTTCCCGCAGCGTCAGCGTAACAGTCTGCCCGCCTCCGTCGGCCCTTGTTCGCGCTTCTGTTACGCAATAGGTTCCCGTCAATCCGGTCCGTTCCAGTTTCAGCGTGACCTCGTCTCTAGGGAACGCTAAAAAGCCTCCCGACAGTGTCACTTCCACGCTCACCTCATCTGCTTTTGACTGCTTGATCTGATACTCTCCGGTGTACCGCATTTTGGCCCAAGTGCTCTGTCCCGGCGTGTACAGTACCCGTCTGCACTGGCCGCCCCGGTCCATCCAGTCTTGATTTTTCACGCTGTATTCCTGATTTCTCGTCTTGTCCACAACCAACATTTCTGACAACACACCGTAGTGGTCCTCCCTTTTTACGAGCGATAAAATGTTGGATGAATCCGAAATTTCAAACGTCTTTGAAACGTTTGCAGGCGCAGCCCACAGCCGTCCGTATCGGTCAAAGGTCGGCGCGAAATCGCCGTAGGCCCTGCAAAAGTTCTCCAGCGCCTTCCACTGGCTGCTCCCCGCCGCCACGGTATACATCTCCCCGCCGCTGCTGATATCCGCCGTCTGGTCGCATTCGATTCCGTAGGGCGCGACATGATTCCGGATAATTTCGGCCAGTGTCGCCCCCTGATAGTTGGCCGCCCGCGATTCATTGTCCAGCAGCCGCGCCGCATAACCCCGTCCCGCCACCAGTGCACTGAGGCCCTCCTCTGTCTGCCGGATTTCATACTCATCCACGATTCCCCGCAGCAGCACAGTTTGCCCGTCCATCAGGGTAAATCCCGCCGCCCGCCGCAGCACCGGTTCCAGTGCCGCCGTATAGAGGCATGTCACCGTGAAGCTGTCGCAGGGCACCGTCCCGGTATACGCCACATCCCATGACAGAAGCGCCGGAAGTTCAAATACCACATGGTCGCATGTTGTGATCTGCCCCTTCATTTCACCCGCACCTGATTTCCTGCGTAAATGAGATTGGGGTTTTTAATCTGCGGATTCGCCTTAATCAGGCTTTGAAGCGTCACGCCATATTTTTTTGCGATTCCCCACAGCGTGTCCCCTTTTTTCACGGTGTACCACACTGCGGCCGCGCCGCTGCCCCCCGCTTCCGTTCCGGGGCTGTTCGCCGTGCTCACTGCCGTCATCTCCGCGTTCTGCCCGCAGTCCTCCCAGAACTCGAAAGCGTAGCGCACATAGTCGGGTAGTGGCTCTTCCGTCAACTGTAACGATACGAAATGTGCCTGCGCCGCCTGCCATACGGGATGGGTCAGCATCCCCGCCCCGTCCTGATCTAATACCGCCGCCAGCCTTTGGAACTCCTGATAGGCGCTTGTCCCCACAAATGTCCCCTCGCCCCGCATTACCCGGTAGCCCGGCCCCATCTCCTGCATACAGTATCGTCCAAAGGGCACCTTGTGCACCGCGATCTTTCTCTGCCATGTGACGGAATAGGTCTCCGGGTTGTGGGGCCATACGTAGTCCTTATACCGCATCGGCGTCAGTTCCACGCCGTCTCACCTCTCTTCTCTCAATACAGCGGATACCCGCCGTCATACCGTCTTGCGTCCCTCTGGAATGTCCGGGACAGTTCCCCGGCGGACACGCCATGGTCTGCCACAAAAATCGCCTCCCGAAAATCCCCGGATTTGTTAGGGTCCGGCGGCGTGCTGCCGTCTTGCACAGTCATTTCCACCTGACGAACCGCGCCCTGTTCGTTGTTATTCTGCCGCCCTGCTGCAAATCCATTTTCGGTCGTTTTTATCTGTCCTGCCCACTCCTGTGCAGGACCTGCTTCTCCCATCGGGGGTTCTGCCGTCATTGCCGCTTTCAGCTCCGTCTCCGTAAAACCCAAAACACTTACCGCCTGCCGAAAGCTCTGGTTGCTTCTGCGCCGCAGTGCTTGGTTCCACTCTGTCATCGCGCCTGCGCCATTCTGTTTTAACAATTCCGCTGTTGGGGAGAGGCGGAGAGCGCCGTCCCCGCCGCTCTCCGCCACCCATTCTCCATCACAGTCCGCGCCCCCCCATCTGCGCGTCGTCTCTCCGATTCGCTCCGCCGCCCAGCAGCGCGGCAAACGCCGCCGTCTGCCGCAGCAGCTCCTCTTCGATGTAGTTCATGTCCGCTCCCTCCGCATCGTCCGAAACCGGGCTGTATCAAAGCCGGAATTTTCTCCGCTTGAAAGAAGCGCCGTTTCCCCAGCCAGACTCTTCAAAAGCAACTCCATCTCCCGCGCCGTCATCGTCTCCAACACCGCTTCCGGACCGTCGAACAGCCGTTCCCCCTCAAAAAAGCAGCTTTCCGCCAGTACCGCCGCGTTGCACAGCAAGCCCCGAACCATCGCGTTTTTTTCCTGCTCCGTCTCCCGCCAAATGCTCAGCAGCCGTCCAGCAGTGGGTGGACGTAGTCCGTCCGGCCTTGTCATACCGTTGTCTCGATGCGGCGGGCCGCTACCACGGTGATTTTCTCCGCCACCATAGCGTCCAGCTCTCCCTGCTCAGAAATACTGCTCCACTGGCATCCGGAATAGATGATCTTTCGATCCGGCTTGCAGACCACCAGCGAAAAATCGCTCAAATCGTAAAAGTTGATTCCGTCGGAGATCGCATCGTCGGTGGCGTACAGACGGGTCAGCTCCAGCGTGTATTTGTTTTGTCCCGCAATGGTTCCAATCGGCTCTCTCTCGCCAAAAGCCTGCACGCTTCGGCTGGTCTTGCTGGCCTTGGCGGTATAGCTCTGTACCACCGCCACCTTTTTTCCGTTCAGTTCCAGATAAATATCCGCACTGGTGGGAAATCCCGTTACTTCCATGACTTTCACTCCCTTTTCAAAAATAGGTTTCTTTGCCGCTCCGAGTCACCAAATCCGCCCGAATCAGCAAGTATCGCTTAAATGGTGATGTGGGCCGTCAGATAAATCTGGTTCAGTCCGTGAGCCACCGCAAAGCTGAATTCCACCAGACACACGGTGGGATCGTCTGCCGACACGCTCACCGCCACCTCGCCATAGCTGTCGATAATCTCCGCCGCCAGCTTCTTCTCCAGCTCTACAATCACCTGTGAGCGAATCGCCCCTCGGTTCTGAGCCGTATTTTTTGTCCGGGTGAATTTGCTGCGCAGAGAAGACCGGATGGCCGGAATCACATTGTCCACAATCTGGATGGTGCTCAGTTCCCGCCATGTGGCGTCCGCGGCCCCGTCCGTGGTAGTCTTCGTGGTGACGCACCGCACCGGGGAGATTACCCCCGCCACACTCTCCATCGGGGTCACACCGCCTCGCACCAGCGTGTCAATATCGTTGTCGCTGTACACGGCGCTCAACCCATTCAGGCCATACAGCACCGCCCCATTCAGCGGCACTGCCGGGTCGCTTCCTCTGGCGACCGCGCCAGCCAGCGCTGCCGCGCAGAAGACCCCCGCCAGCGTCTCTCCGCTGGTTCCCAGACCGTCCGGTCCCACCAACACCATGCGCTCGCTATTCAGCGCAGCCGCGTGGGTCACCAGCTGGGCAACCTTTTCCTCGCTTCCGCCCACCACGGCGATGCGTTCCTTCCTCCTTGCCGACGCAGTCTCCACCTCTGTGCGCAGCGCCTGATGAACGGCGGTGTCCGCGCTGTCGCAAACCACGATCCGCACATCCTCCAGGTTTCCAAGCGCCGTAAAGCCCGCCTCATAGTCCGTCGTCGCGCCCGCGTCCGCCACCCGAACTGCCATCACCTTGGATGCCCCGTTCAGAAACAACAGCCGCAAAATGGCGCTCATACCCGCACTCTCTCCGTCTTCTCCAAAAGCGTTGATACCCTCGGCGTAGCCGGTCAGCGTCACCGCCGTTCCCACATCACCCTTGGCCGCCTTCGCCGCCACGCCGATGGTCTTCGTCCCAGTTCCTGCGGATACCACGGAAGACGCGTCATAAGAGGAATAGATCCCCGGACGCTCATGCTTCGTCGTACTCAATGTCTCATCGTTCCTTTCAAAATAAAGTCCAGCAGATTCCCTGTCTCATCAGAGTCCTCCGCCAAAAACGCGGCCCTGCACGCCGCACTCCCCTTCCGTAAAAACATTCCCGTGGTCTTGTCCCACGCGATGCCGCTCCAGCTCATTTTTCCCAGCCGTAGCCCGGCGGGCAGTCCTCCCATCAGCGCTCCGACGGCAGTCTCCATCGCCGTTTCACAAATTTCAGCCCGCTCCGCCCACACACTGAGAGAAATCGTTACTTCCATCTGCATACCGTACAGCTCACGGACAGTCCCGTTCTTCTCGTCCCAACTCTCGCCCAGATAGCTGGACAGTCCCACAGCTTTCCCCTCTGCGGTGGCCACATCCACCGCGGCCACCGCGCCTGCATACTTCTTCGCGTTCCCCTCATAGGCCGGCACTGCCGCCACTCCCGCACTCTTCAACGCGGAAATCACCGCATCCCGCACCTGATTTAGTCCGTTCATTCCGCCGCCTCCCTCTCCACCGTCAGGGACGCCCACCAGTAGACGATCTCGTCCCCAATGTAGACGCTCTCGCAGCTGCGCACCGTGTATCCCCGTCCTCGAAACTCCACCCGGTCCCCCAGCTTCAATTTCGTTTCTCCAAGATACATCCACTTCCGGTCATCCACCGCTCCCAGAGACGAGACTTCAAATGGCACGGCTTTTTCTCTTGCGGGCTGAATAAACGCCCGAGTCTCCGTCCCGTTTACCTTCACCGTCTGTCCATACTTTCGTAAAATGCGGGCAATGCTCGGCTTCATCCCCGCACCCCCCGAACGGAGAAATTCTCCGTCTTCACATAGGGGGCCATCAGCCGTTTGGCCTCTTTTCGCAGGTCTTTTGCCGTCTCGCTGCCTTCCGTCTCCGTTACAGATACGTCCCCCGCCGTGAAACGTAAGGCTCCGCCCCGTCCGGTAATCAGCCCTGCCGCGGCGCTCATCGCCGCCGCGCAGAGAAACGCCGCGCGGCACTGCTCCGCCGTTATGCCGTCCCGGAGCCTCTCCGTCCAATCCTTTTCAGCCGCCGCGCACAACAGCGCCAGCAGCCCCGCTTCATCCCCTCCCGCGCTGGAGAGGGGCGTTGCCAGCGTCAAAATATCCTCTTGCATCTTCCGCGCCTCCCTTCTGTTCCCACTCAGGCGGCAGAACCGCTCAGATTACCAGAACCTTGCTCGCCTCTGTAAACAGCTTGGCGAATCCGGAGATGGACGTGATTGCCGCCCGCTCCAGCTGTCGGTCGATCAGCTTGTCGTATTCCACCAGCACATCACCGGCACAGATCTGCTCCAAGGCATACCCCTTGTCAAGGCCGATCATCTTGCCGGCTGGCATGGCGCTGGTTCTCAGCAGCGTGGCCCCCAGCGGAGTGGTCAGCGTGCCGGTTCCCTGAAAATTTAAGCCCGTCAGCGGATTCTGGAATTCACTGAGCTTCAACAGCTTCAGCATCACGTCGCCGCCCACCAGCATGGTGTTCATGGTGTACGGATCAAACTGGCTCCAGAATTCCAACAGGGCGTCATAGCTCAGCGTACCCTTGGTTCCGGACACAGGCGCGGTGCCGATGGTATAGATTGGGGCGGCATTACCGTTGCCGTCGCCGTCGCACAGCACCTTGATGGCGTCCTGCAAATGCATTCTGCCGATGTAAGCGCCGATCTGGCGCAGCGTCACCGAGAACAAATCCAGTCTCTGGAACCGGATCGCCTCATAGGACGCCACCAGCATCCGGCCTCTTTTGTGCAGCCGCACCAGATTCTCCTGCGTCCGGATCGTGGTAGACGGGATGGTACTGCCCTCTTCCACACGCTTGAGCTCCTTTTCCTTCTCCGTGGGCACAGATGCGATGGATCGGTAATCCATTCCCTCCACATTCGTCACCGTGGCAGTGATGGCGGGCAGAATGCTTTCCTCCTCCATCCCCTGGCGCACCACACGGGACACAAACTCCGGGAACAGCACGGCGGAGTCGCTGGTCTTGAAAAACTTCTCCACGCGGTCGCTGCCCGCGCCCTTAACTTTGATGTCAAAACGCTTGAGCTGGCGCTGAAACGCATCCAGTCCCTCCGCGGGGGTGCCGCGGTAATTTTCGCTGGGGTCCAGTTCCTCCAACGCCTGAGAAAAGCTGCGGCCCGACTGACCGTACATGCCCTTTTCCAGTCTGATATTTTCGTAATGATAAGCCATATGCTCTGTCCTCCTCATACTATTTTTCGATGAAATTCTTTCATCAAAGCTGCCGCACAAAGCGCGTCAGCCCGTATCA
Organism: Oscillibacter ruminantium GH1; assembly: GCF_000307265.1. Lineage (GTDB taxonomy): Bacteria > Bacillota > Clostridia > Oscillospirales > Oscillospiraceae > Oscillibacter > Oscillibacter ruminantium. The sequence continues at coordinate 17,858 of NZ_DF158898.1, read as the reverse complement.
TGCAGAATTCAACGCGCTGTGTGCTGTAAATAACATTCAATGTTTTACAGCGCAAATACAACGACTTTCGCTGTCGTATCCGCATCCACTACGAGATAGTTCCGCCCCGTGGAATCAACCTTAACGCCGCCGCTTCCGTCTGCGGACAGTTTGCACCAGCCCGCAGTGGGCGCGGTGTCACCGGTATAGTCGGCGGTGATAAACCCGCCCAACTGCACGGCGCAGGCGTCTCCACCCCGGCCCAGAGAGATTGCCTGTCCACAGAATGCGTCTCCCGCGCTGCACAAGCCTACGCTTCCGTTTCCGCTCACCTTCACCAGATCGCCCTCCTGAACACCCGCGCAGGCAAATGTGGCCGCCCACTGTCCAATGCCCTCAAAAGAAATTTTCATCGTGCTCCTCCTCAATATTGATTGTTTGGATTTCACCGCCAAGCCGCTCCACACAAGTCATTTCCGCGCGCCGCCGCTCCCAGCTCCCTCCTTTATGTAGCAGGCGTGACGCGTCACACCCGGAACACCTCTCCGTCTCCGTCCTTCACTTCGCGGCCCGCTCTGCGCAGCTGGATGGAAAGCCGCTTCTCCGTCCGCGCTTCATAGGCTTTTTTCAGTTCCAGCAGCTCCGATTCCTCCAGCTTGTCCGCAATGCCCTGAAACACGGTTCCATCCAAGTCCTCATCGCTTACCAGCGCCAGACGAACCACCTCCCGGCGCAGGCCCGCCAGATAGCTTCTTCCCATCTCCGCCTGCTTCTGCAAGGTGTCCCATGCCTCTCGAAACTCCTTTTTCTGCCCCACGTACTGCGCAAGCCCCGTATCCGTCTTTTGGCCGAAGCGCTTCAGAACTCCCGCCTCTCTCTGGGCGGGTACCGCCACAAAGGACCATTCATAGGCGTCAGTCGGCTCCCTCAGTTCCGCATAGCACAGCTGAGAACCATAGGTCTGCCCCTTTTGGTGCTGGCAGGTTCCGCTTTCCTCTCCGCAGATGGAGCATACGCTCCGCCCCACCGCACAGCCCACGGAGACTTCCTTTTTGATGCCGCCCTCGATTTCTGCGATCAGGTCGGCGTTTTTCTCCGTTTTCAGCAGATAGGCCCATACTTTCAAATAACAGTATCCATCGCCCGCCGCCGTGACTCGTCCCGCTTCCCGTACCATCTCCGTCCGATAGATTCTCGCCGTCTGCCCCAGCGCCGACCACTGATGGTCAAACACGCCGCTCTTCCCCACGAACAGATCGCCCAGTATGCTGAGCGCTGGCTCGTCGAACCGTTCAAAGTCCCGGTCCACCTCGTTGTCACACAGCCGCACCGCAAAGGTGTACACCTCGTCCGCCGTCAGAATCTTTTTGGCGAATCGGTTGATGCAGCTCATGTCATCCTCTCCGACAACCCATTGCTCCGCAGTTCCCGTGTCCTTTCGTACATCCATTCTTGCGCCCCTCTTTCAAAAAATTTGTTTGAGTGATCACTCCGCTGAATTACGACCGCATTTTTCCCGTCTCCTGCCGGTCGTTTTCAAGTCTCAGCTTTCGCGCCTGCTCCAGATACAACGCCGCCCTCGCGTCTTCCACCTCGTCCTGCAAATTGATGTCCTCCCAAACCAGCTCAAAGCTGCACCCATACCCATGCATACGGAGCCACAGTCTGCAAACCTGTTCCACCGCAGGCGCCAGCGACCGCCGGATGGCTGTGATCTCGGTGGTCAGCATGTCCGCCTGCTGAGAGCTCATCCGCTCCGTGGAATTCCAGCACAGCCCCAGCATGAAGGGCGGAATTCCGGTTTTCGCGACGATTTGTTCCAAAATCTGCCGCACCGGAATCTCACTGTCCAAGATCTGTTCATCCGCGCCGATGGCTTTGATCTCCACATCGCCCACGGCAACAAAATCCCGCACCCGTCCGTTTTTCGCGTCCTGCATGGCGGCGGACCACTCTTCCGCCAGTTGTCGGCTCCGCTCCGCCGCCTGTCCCCGGCCATCCTCACCGGGTTTGCAGGTCACCGCAAACCGCACATTGCCGCACCGCTCCCAGTTGACTCCCACAGTGTGATAAATTTTCATTAGGATGTCCGCCAAAAACGGCATGGATCGCAGCAGCGACACGCCGTAGGGATTTCCCGTCTCCGGGTTAAACGGCGTGAACAGCAGCAGCTCCTGCCGGGGCAGCGGCCCCATCCGTCCCGACTCGTCCCGGCCGCAGAGGCAAAAATCCAGCGGATTATCCCCCTCCTGAATCTCCACGTCCTCTGCCCGGCCGCACAGCAGCGCCGCGATCTCCCGCCCGTTTCCCGTGGGCACAATCTCGCCCACAGCTCGGCCGCAGGTCAGCAGTGAATCCAGATAACACTCCAAAAACGCATTGATTCCCCGTTGTCCCCGCCCCGCCGGAACGGTGCGCAAAAACTCTTGCAGCTCCCGTTCCGCCCGCACCTCTGCGCACTTGACGGATACGCCTCCGGTCATCCTCACCAGCTTGTAGATTGCCGCGTCCACCAGCGGAACGCCCTCCCGAATGGCCCGGTACAGCCGGATTTCTCCTTCACGCAGCGGTACGTATCCATCCAAAATACCGAAGGGATGACGTTCCGCGTTCCGCAGTTGTACCGCTGCCGCCGTTTCCGGCTCCTGTCTTTTCTTCCCGAATTTCATGATTGCTCCTCCCGCATGCTCCGGACGGCATCCCCCGATTCGCCGCCCGCGTCTTCGATGCGCCTCTGCGCCGAAAATTCACAGTGCCGCCTCACATTTCCCGCTCTACCCATGTGGCGGCAAATCCGGCTCCCTGTGGCTTTGCGATGCTCATGGCAAAGTAGCGCAGGTCGTCCATGGCGTGGTCATTTTCTTTTTTCGGCGCATCCCGGTTACCGGACTCCCAGCAGTACCCTTCCATCTCCCGCAGGCAGTCTTCGCAGCCTTCGCAAATAACAATTTTTCCGCTTTTCAGAGCGTCCGCCGTGGTCCGAATTCCGTCCAGCACATTGTTGTCCGCCTTTTCCACTGAAAACCCCGCCTGCCGCAGCGCCGTGATAAAGCTGGCCGCCGACGGGTCCGCCACCACCGTTTCCACCTTCCGCTCCCCGATCAGCTTCCTCATATCCTCCACGTATTCCTCGTCGGTCTTCTGCCGCCCCTCCATTCTGGAATTGTAATAATACTCCTCCACCCGGTACCACACGCCGCCCCGAAGGCCCCATAGCCCAAAGGAGGCCGGATTTGCCGTTCCGTAGTCCACGGACACCCGCCACCGTTCCATCTCACCCTTTGGCGCGGCGGCGCAAAATGTCTCCCGCTCAAAAAAGTCGTAGATCAGTCCCTGCGCCGCCACCCATTCTCCCAGCACAAAACGCCGGTAAAAAATGCCGCTGTAACAAGTTTCGTACCGCGCCCGGATCTCCTCCGTCAACACCGGATTGTCCGCCATGGTGAAGTGGAGATACAACGCCCGCTTCTCTCTTGCCTTGCAAATCCACTCCCGGTAAAACCAATGGTTCGGCCCCTCTGGATTGCAGTCCAGCCACAGCTTGCTCCCCGCCACAGAGCACCTCGCACATGCCTGCTCCACAAACGATTGGGGCATCAGCGCCGCCTCGTCTAACAATACCCCCGCAAAGGTGCTCCCCTGAATCAAAGCCGCACTGGACTCGTCTTTTCCGCCGAACAGACAGAACCGATTTCTCCTTTTTCCGCTGCAAACCACCACCAGATTTTCCGACCGCTTCTCCGTGCAGGTCATCCCCAGCTTCCGCAGCACGGGTACGATTTCCTGCAAGACATTTCGCCGCAGAGAGAGAATTGTCTTTCCGCACACGCCGAACTGCTGACCGTCAAAGCTGCTCATTGCCCACAAAAAGAAGGACAGTCCCATGGAAAAGGTCTTTCCGCTTCGCACAGCCCCGTCGCAGATCACCGCGTCGTACCGTCTCCCATCCGTCTGCCACCAGCGCAGCGCCCTCCGCTGCTTATCAGAGAACCGTACCGCCTCCACGCTCCGGCCCCTCCTTTTCATCCTCCGCCTTCAGCGCCTGCAAAAACCGCTCCATGCCGTCCTCGCCGCCCTCATCCAGCAAACCCCACAGGGTTTCCAGCGCCTGCACCCGGTCGATCAGTTTCATCTCCGTTCCCTTGTCCGTAATTTTCAACTCTGCCACATCGGACAAATCCAGTTCTCCCGACTCCAGCATCTCCCGGTTTGCCAGCTTTGCCGCGTCCGATACCCGTCCAAACGCCATCTGTCCCAGCCGCCGCAGCACATCCTGCCGGGTGGGCAGCTCCATCCGCCGCATCCATTTTAGCCGCTCCTCCACCGCCGTCAGCCGCAGAAGGGCATAGCCGTCCTCGCGTCCCACGCTTTTCGCCGCTCGGTTTGGGTCCATGGATAGCAGAAATTCCCGGCAAAACCGGTCAAGTTCCCCGCCGGTCAGTTTCTTTTGCATCGTTCTCACCTCGCTCTTACATGAAGTAGGCCCCCTCCCTCACAACTTGCACGTTAGCGTACATGTCCCCAAAAAACAAAAAAATTCCGCCTTTCGGCGGAACCACAACTTCCCTTAGATGGACTCAATATTTTCTCAGCCTAAAAAACGCTCCGCCCGCAGACGAGATTCTTGTGCGTGCTACATATAAATGATGATCATTCCCACCATCATTCCAATCACCGCCGCCAGCGCCGGGGCTTTGGATTGCCACAGGCCGCTTGCCTCCGGCAGCAGCTCTCCAAACACCACGTACAGCATCGCTCCCGACGCAAGACTCAGCGCCACCGCCAGCGTTCTCGGCCCCAGCGTTCCCAAAAAGTACCCCGCAACCGCCCCCAAAATGGTAGGCGCCCCTGTAACGGCAGTGGTAATCACCGCTTTCGGCTTTGAAATTCCTCCCGATATCAGCGGCACCGCCACTGCCATCCCCTCTGGAATATTGTGCAGTCCGATCACCGCCGCCATCATTAATCCACCCCGGCTCACCGCTCCCACCGCTGCCTCCTTGGCAAATGACGCGCCAATGACCATCCCCTCCGGCACGTTGTGCAGCGCAATGGCCGCAGCCATAACCACGCCCGCCATAAACATTCCGCCCCGGTTTTGCTTCTCCGTCTTTTCGCGCCTGCTCTCAATTTTTGCATTCAGCCCGCAGATGATCCCGTATCCTGCCAGCACACCTCCGACAATCAGCCCCAGCGGTGTCTGCCCCTCGGCGCTCACCGGTGCCAGCGCGTCTGTCAGCAAATCAAAACACACTACCGCCACCATAACCCCCGCTGCAAAACTCAGCAGCAAGCTGATCGTCCGGCTGGAGTCCCGTCGGAACAAACAGCTCACTGCTCCGCCCAGTCCTGTGCCCCCCATCCCTGCCAGCGCGGTAATTCCCAGCATCCGCAGCACTTCCACCTTCCTATTTCCCCTTTCAATCCATCGCCTTCACCGCCTCGGTGTCGTCCCTGCCGAAACCGCCTCCATCGGCACACAATAAAAAGGACAGGAAGCCGCACAGCAACTTCCTGCCCTTTTCTTTCGTCTATTCGCTCTCGCCGTATCCTCTTCGGCTATTGGAAGATGATGTAGGTCAGTGCCCCTATCAACCCAACTCCCGCCAGCGTCAAATCGAAGGCAAATGTCTCGCCAATCAAAAACCGCTTGGGTTTCCGGGCATACACACCGAAATTCTCGTTCTTCTTCGGTACGAATACGCCGGGTGCTTTCAGGTACAGCAGCTTTTCTCCCGCCAGCACCAAAAAATCTCCAATGCCCGCGCTCACCCGGGCGCACAGCGCCCCAACGAACGCAAGTCCCTTCACGACAGGCCGATACACCAGATCTTCCAGATCCAGCTTCTCCGGCCAAAGATCCGGGTACGCCGCTCCATCGGCCGTCTTCTTTCGGAACACCGTCCGAACCAGCAGCACGTATATCGCCGCGCCGATGGCCAGCGAAATCAGTGCTCCCTGCAAATTTATCCAGGAGAAATACTGGATACGCCCGTGATGCTCGCCTGCCCGCAGGAATATAGAGGAACTCTCCGCAATTGTCTGCATACTGGCCCAAGGCGTCAACCCGAGGGCCAGCAGCAAAAACGCTGTCAGCCCCACCGTAACCTGCGTCGCCGGAGCCATGTACTCCCGGGCGTTGAACTTCTGTTTTTCTGCCCGGCGTTCCAAAAAGATCGCCGCAAACAGCTTTGTCATATACGCCGCCGTCAGTCCGCCGGAAATCAAAAAGAGCCATTCCACCGTTTGAAATCCCGCTGCGGAAATCCCCAGATGTTCCAGCTCGTGGATATATTCCACAATGCTCTCATGAAGCAGCGTTTTACTGATGTACCCGCTGGTTCCCGGCACACCGGCAATGGCCGCCGCACCAATGAAGAACACGGTTTTCAGCATGGGCTTGTTTCGTCCCCAGCCTCGAATATCGTTCAGGTTCAGCGAATGGGTTCCCAGATAAACCACGCCCGCCGATACAAACAGCACCAGCTTAATCAGCCCGTGATTCAGCATGTGGAGCACAGTCCCCCATGCCGCCAGCGCGTTTTCCGCTCCTAGGTAGCCCTGCATTGCCACGCCCACCAGAACAAATCCAATCTGAGACATGGAGGAACAGGCCAGCGTCCGTTTCAAGTTGATGGAGAACAGCGCCAGCACCGCACCCAGCACCATCGTGATCGTTCCTGAAACCAAAATCACCATATTCCAATCGGCGGAGGAAAAGAACAAGTACCGGGATGTCACCAGAATGCCGAAAATACCACTCTTGGTCAAAATTCCGCTGAGCAGTGCCGATGCCGGCGCAGGCGCCACCGGATGGGCCTTTGGCAGCCAAATGTGCAGCGGGTACATGCCCGCCTTAGCCCCAAAGCCCACCAGACAGAACAATCCCGCCGCAAACAGCTCGCCGTACTGGTCTTTCCGCAGTGCCGCCACCAGTCCCGGCATCCGTTCAAAAATTAACGACCCCAGCAGATGATGCAGCATCAGCAGCCCCACCAGTAGCATCATTCCCCCGAACACCGCCACCGCCAGATAGGTCTGTCCGGCCCGCAGTGCCCCGGGATTCTCATTTTGCGCCACCCACACATAGGAGGCAAAGGACATGATCTCAAAAAATACAAACAGGGTAAACAGGTCTGCCGCCAGAAACACACCCATCAGCGCTCCCAGCGTCATCAGCCACGAGCAGTAATAGCGGTTCACTCCTTCGCGGTCCGCAAAATATTCCTTGCAGGGCAGCGCCGTCATCAGCCACAAAAATGCGGACAGCACCGCCAGCATCGTGTGCAGACTCCCGGCCTCAAACCGCAGTCCCATGCCGCATACCTGCGACAATACCGCTGTTCCCGGAAAGGCCAGCAGCAGCACCGCCGCCATCAACTCCACGCCGGGAATGACGCGAATGTACAGATTACGGTATTCTCGACCTCTTCTGCGCAGCGGATAAACAAAATACGCCGACAAAAAAGGAAAAAACACTAAAAACAACAACAAAAATGTACCCACTCAGCGTTTTCCCCCTCTCAAAGCGTATTGAAGCCCACCGCCTGCAAAAATGCGATCAACGGATTGGATACCAGCGCCAGTACAATGCCCGCCGCCGCCAAAACCACCAGCGGAATCGTCATGGCCTTCCCCGGATCATGAATGTCGGCCAGTGCCTCCGCGTCCACCGCGCCCACCGGGAACCATGCCCGGACAAAAATCGTCATCATATACAAGGTCGTCAGCAGGGTGGACAAAATCAGCGCGCCGATACCCACATAGGCCAGTGGGTCCGCCGACAACACTGCGGCGGAGCAGATCATCCACTTCCCCGCAAAGCCGCCCAACGGCGGCAGTCCGATCAGCGCGAACGCCGACACGGTAAACGTCCCGAATACCACCGGCATCCGCCGCCCGATCCCTTCAAACTCGTAAATATACTCCCGCCCGCACTTCTGGATAATCGCGCCTGCGCAGCAGAACATGGTGATCTTCACCACCGCATGATAGACCATGTGGGTCAGTGCGCCGGTGAGTCCTGCCGGCAGCATCAGTGTCAGCGAAAAGAGGATATAGCTGAGGTTGCTCACCGTGGAAAAGGCCAGCCGCCGCTTGAGGTGGGGCGTGCGCAGCGCCCGAGCGGCCCCGTATACGATGGTAACAATCGCCGCCGTCATAACCACGGTCTGAGCCGTGGTTCCCCGCAGAAAATCCGCACCAAAGCCGAAGTAGATCAGCCGCAGCACCGCAAACGCTCCCGCCTTCACCACCGCCACCGCGTGGAGCAGGGCGCTGACCGGCGTGGGAGCCACGGACGCGTCCGGCAGCCATCCGTAAAACGGGAAAATGGCCGCCTTCACGCCAAAGCCAAAAAACGCCAGTACAAACACAGCCCGCAGCGTGGGTTCGTTCCCCGCCGCCTTCACCATGTCCAGCACACCGCCATAGGTGAAGTCCAGAGTTGTTCCATAATTGAGCAAAAACACAATGCCGATAAAAGCAAACGCCGCTCCCGAAAGGGAATACACAAGATATTTCCGTCCGGCGTACCGAGCCTTCTCGTCCATAAAGTGCATCACCAGCGGCAGTGTCGCCAGCGTCAGCAACTCGTAGAAGAGATACAGCGTCAAAAAGTCTTCTGCAAACGCCACTCCCAGCACCACGCCGAAGCTGGCGATCCAAAAGCCGAAGAACCGGTTCTCCTGCCCTTCGTGAGTCATATAATCCAAGCTATACAGCGTGATAAGCGGCCACAGGGCCGACACAATGGACCCATATACCATCGACGCACCGTCAATGCGCAGCGAGATGGAAAACTCGCTGGAAAACCGCACCAGTGTGCAGGCCGGGGCCACGTCGGCCGCAGCCGCCACCGCAATGGATGCGAAGGAGAGGGCCGCCGTCAACAGTACCGACGCCATAATATAGCAGTTGCGCACCTTTCGGCTCTGGGGCTGCAAAATCAGCAGTCCCAAGCCCAGCACCACAGGAATCAAGATGGGAAGTGCCTGAAGCCAGTACATCCGTCGGCCTCCTTTCGTTCCGGATTCATATCAGAATATCTGCGGCAGCAGTGTCGAAATCCACACCTGCAAACCGTTTGGAAACAGTCCAAAGAGCAGCACCGCCGCGCCCAGCAGCATCATGGGCGCAGTCATCTGCGGACCCACTTCCCGGCGCTCCACCAGCACGTCTTTGCCTGGGAAGAATCCCCGCACCACAATAGGCAGCAGGTACCCGGCAGTCATCAGCGCCGACAGAATCAGCATCGCCACACCCAGATACCCAATAACCCGGGACTCAAAATTCAGCGCCGCGGACGCTAAATACCACTTGCTGATAAATCCGCTCATCGGCGGAATGCCGATAATGGACAGCGCCGCCGCGGAAAAGCACACCATCGTTCGGGGCATCCGCTTTCCGATGCCCACCAGCTGATCCACCAGAGTGAAGTTCGTCGCAATGATGATCGCGCCCGCCGCCATAAACAGCGCATCCTTTGCCAGTGCGTGGAACACCATCTGCAAAAGCGCACCCCGCACGCCCCCGGGTGTCAGCAGCAGCAGTCCAAACAGCACATAGGACACCTGACTAACGGTGGAATAGGCCAGCCGCTTTTTCAGGACCTTCTCCTTCAGCGCCAGCATAGAGCCGGTGAACACCGTGCAAAGGGCCAGTATCAGCAGGGCATACTGCGCCCAGCTTCCCTGCAAAAACTCCGGGCCAAACAGGTAGTATGTCACCCGGATCATCGCCAGCACACCGCCCTTCGTAATCACGCCGGACAGCACGGCGGAGGCCGGGGCCGGAGCCACCGGATGGGCCGTGGGCAGCCACGCCTGCATGGGCATCATGCCCGCCTTTGCGCCAAAACCCACCATCATCACAAAAAACACGCACAACAGCAACGGTCTGTGTTCTTCCGCCAGTTGGAGATTCAGCGCACCCCCGCCGGAAAAGCTCTGGTTCAGCAGGAAGTGGGACAGGAAGAAATATCCCGCCAGTGCCATACCCGCGCCAAATACGGAATACCCCAGATATTTCAGGCCGGCCCGCCGAGCCGCCGGAGTACCGCTATGAAGCACTAAAGGCACTGTCAGAAGGGACATCATCTCAAAAAACATGTACAGCGTCACGAAGTTGTCCGCCAGCGCAAGGCCCATCAAGGCGCCCAGCGTCATGGTGTAAAATCCCTGAAACTGCTGTTCCCGCCCCGCATGGCGGAGATATGTTCTGGCAAACATCGCCACTGGCAGCCAGATTGCAGCAATCAGTACCATAAAGAACTTGGCCAGAGAGTCACTCTGCAAAGCCAGCTGCAACGTTCCCTCAATGGTCATCAGCTTCATAGAACGCTCCGGCAGGACGCACAGAACGAGCGCAGCCGCGGCGGTCGCGGCAGTCAGCCACAGCACCATCCGGTTGCGGGTCTTTTCATCTTTCTGGCGGAAGACGAACACGCCTCCCACCACGGGCAGCAAAATCGGTATCAGCAGCAAAGCGGATTCTCCCCTCGCAAAATTTCTGTGTCACATCAGCCGCACGCCGGCCTCGATCACATTTAAAATCGGGTGATAGACAATGCCCAACAAAAAGATCAGGCCCATGAACGCCGCCGCCGCGATAAAAAACGAACGGTCGAACCGTGTATCCTCCGGTTTCACCTCCAGCATAATGAGCTGAATCTCTTCCCAAGGCGGCCGCACCCAAATCGCCAGAATTGCCGGCACATAGTACAGTGCGTTCAGCACCGTGGACGCCGCAATCGTCAGCAGTACCACCGCCATAAAGGGCGACTCCAGTGCAGCCTTTGAAAAATACAGCTTGGACACGAAGCCCCCCAGCAGCGGAATGCCAATCATGGAAAGTGCGCCCACCGTGAAGCCGACTCCGGCGGCAACGTCCCGATAGGCACTCCCCCGCAGATTTTTCAGCGACCGATGATGTCCGCTGACTGTGGAGAGCCGCCCGGCGCAGCAAAAGAGCAGCGGCTTGCAGGCCGCGTGAACCAGAATGTGGAAGCACGCCGCCACCACGCCCGCCTCGGTCCCCAGCCCCAGACCCATAAAGATGTATCCGATCTGAGCCACCGAGGAGTTTGCCAGCATCCGCTTCACGTGATATTCCCGCATCGCCGCAAGCGACCCGAAGATCATGCCCAAAAGGCCCAGCGTCAGCAAAATATTGCTTACGCCCACCTCCCGCATCAGCTCCAACCCGAACACCCGCGTCATCAGCGTGATGAGCAGCACAATGTACCCTTTCAGCACCAGCCCCGACAAAATGGCAGAGGACGATGTGGTGGCACCGCCGTGCGCGTCCGGCAGCCATAAATGGAAGGGAAACATAGCTCCTTTGATGCCAAGACCCACCACCATCAGTCCAATGGACACGATCAGCGGCCGGTGATACTGCCCCAGCTCCGCCAAAATCGCCACAGCGTTCGCCAGCGGCTCCATCAGCAGGTATCCCGCGATGCTGTTGAGCAGTGTCAGGCCGATTAAAAACAGGCCCGACCCCAAAAGGCTCATAAAGAGGTATCGAATCGTTGCGATCAGGTTTGGTCCCGTGTCCTTCGCCATCACCATGGCACAGGCCGCAATGGTGGTGATCTCAATGAACACGTATCCGGTGAACATGTCGTTGGTGTAAACCAGTACCAAAAGTCCCGCCATCAGCAGGTCCGTCATGACAAAATACAGCCCCTGCTTTTCCGGCAGAATGTCATGGAACAGGCTCTGTCCTCCGCCCAGCAGGGATAAGCCCATGACAATGGCAAATACCGTCACCAGCAGCGCCTGTAAAGGCCCTGCCTTGATGGCGTTGCCAAAGGGCGCGGCAAACCGCCCCATGGAATACACAAAACTGATGTTTTCCGTGTAAAGGCAGTACAGCAGCACCGCCGAAAGCACGGCAATCGTTGCCGACATCGCCAGCGCCAGCCGATAGGTCTTTCGCCCGTCCCGAATTACTGCGGACAATACACCGCAGACAATTGAGATAAAAATGCAGATAAAGGGGAGGTTCTCGTAGAAAGGCCGCATCAATCCTCCTCCTTCTTTGCCCGCTCCAGCAGTTCGTGCAGCTCAATAGTGCCGTAGCGCTGATAAATGCGCTGGATCAGTGCCAGCGAAAACGCTGTCACACTGACCGACACCACGATTCCAGTCAGCACCAAACCGCTGGGAATAGGGTTGATATACAGCGAGGCATTGACGCTTCCCTCGTCTATGATGGGTGCGCCATGTCCTTCGATGTATCCGAGAGAGGCCAGCAGTAAAAACACTGCGGAGTCCATAATGCTGAAGCCGATGACCTTTTTCATCAGGTTCTGCTGGAGCATCATGTTCAAAAGTCCGATGCCGAATAAAATCACCGCTACCACGGCGAATCGGTTTTGCACGATTGCCTCCAGCATCAGACTTTCCCCCTTTGAAACATGGTATAGAATCCATAGATGGTGCAGGCCACCACCAGCCCCACCGCCAGATCAATCACGATCATCATCCACTCCATCTCCAGCTTGATTCCGTTGGCTCCCGCGAAGATGTAGATGCCATAGGTCAGCGCATAAGCCATCAGTCCCGTGATCCGCACCGTGTCATAAAGGCTCCGGGTCAGCAGCCGACTCAGCTGTTCCGGCCCGTAAGCAGAGGAGTAGAGAATCAGCCCTCCACCCAAAATTGCGCCGCCGGAAAAACCGCCGCCCGGCGATATCTCTCCGTTGAACAGCACATACAACGCAAACAGCAAAATAAACGGTGTCAGCAGCTTGGCAGATTTTCGCAAAATGTTGTCCGGATGGGTTCGCTCGATGGCGTCCTCCCGCCGCAGGCGATGGAGCGTCTGCTCGTCGGTGTTGTTTTTGTCCCGCTGCAACAGCATCATCACGCTGCTCACCGCTAAAAACAGCACACAGCTCTCGCCCAGTGTGTCAAATCCACGGTAGCTCAAAATCATGCCCGTCACGGCGTTGGTGGCACCGGTTTCCTCCTCGGTGTACTCCAAATAGTGACGGGACACCTCGTTGTTGGTAGGATTCCCCGGCTGACCAAAGGGCGGAATATAGATCACCGTGGCAAAAAGAATCGCAATGAGTGCCACGCAGAGAAAGCCCGCCGCCAGCGGATAGAGCCCAAGAAATTTTTTGAGCCGCAGACGCTCTCGCTGCTCGTGCAGCTCCGGCGGTTCCTCCTGCCGTGGCGGACGCCGGTTCATCACGTACTGAGTTGTGCGGTCAATGGGTTCGCTGTCTCCGTTCACCCAGTCTGCAAAGCGTCTCCACGCGCTCTTTTCCCTTCCGTCACTCATCCCGTGTACCCTTCAGCGCCCGAATTTTTTTCAATGTCAAGAAAAAGAGGATACCGCTGATTCCCGTGCCCACCGCGGCCTCCGTGATGGCAAGGTCCGGACTTTGCAGCATACTCCACAGCACTGCCAAAATCACGGAGAACGCCAGATACACAATCACCGTCGCCAGCAGCCGCTTGCACAACGGGGCCGCCGCCGCGCAGATGATCAGGCCCGCCAGCAGAATATTTTCCAAGATCGTCATCGTTTTTCCACCTTACATTCCGACTTGAGATTGGGGTTGGTCGCCGTCTCCACCTGCGCAATCAAATGACTCGCCACCGGACTTGTGATCCAAAGAAACACCAGAATCAGCAGCGCTTTCATGGAGGACAGTGTGGGTGCGTGGAACAAGATCACGCCCACCAGAATACAGAAAATTCCCAGTGCATCGCCCACTGCGGCGGCGTGCATCCGGTTGAGCACATAGTCGAACCGGTAGAGTCCCAACACCGCCGAAAAGAACACGAACACGCCAAACACCAAAAAAATCAGTCCGGCAGCGGTCAGAATGTTATTCAGCATGCTCTGCCGCCTCCTTCTTCGCATCCGTCGGTTCAGTCTTTCTGCACTTTCTCCAGTGGCGCACCAGCACCAGCCGCGTCATAACCACCACGGTCAAAAAGCTCAAAAGAGCGTATACCAGCGCCACGTCCACCAGAAAGTCCTGTTTCAGTCGTACCGATAAAATCGCGATAATCGCCACCGCCATGGTGTTGATCATATTGACGGCAATTACCCGGTCTGTAAAGCGCGGCCCAATCACGGCCCGCACCAACGTCGCCAAAATCAGCACCGCCAGCAGGACTGCCGACGCCGTCAGCGCCAAGTTTTTCAGGTCGGTCATACGTCCCTCTCCAGTTTCCGCAATTTCCGTTCAAACTCGCTGTGCTCCAACCCCTCGGCCAGAGAGGTATCCAGCGCGTGAACGCACAGCAGATCCCCTTCCTGAGACACGGTAATCGTCCCCGCTGTCAGGGTGATGGCGTCACTGAGGGCGGCCCGGGCGCTGTCGTTCATCAGATCGGTGTGAAACCAAATAAGTCTTGGCTCCATATTCCGCCCCTTCGTATAAATGAGCCGCATTACCACCAGCCCTGCCCACAGCATTTCCTTCAAAAGATACAGCAGGTAGCAGACACCGCCCCCCAGCCTTTTCAGCGCTTTCAAGTCCCCGGAGAGACTGTATCCCAGCGTCCGGCAGGCCAGTATGTACAGTGCCACGGAGACGATTGCCCCGATGGCGCAGATCTCAAATCCCAGTTTTCCGGAAAGAAGAACCCAAAGTCCAAACAGTAGAATACCCAAGCAGCCGCCTCCCCTTTATCCGCTTAATAATCAAAGACGTTCTTCCAAATTTACAGCATTGCGTCCGGGCCACGCCGTTTTTTCGCGTATTCCTGCACATACCGCATGAAATTCCGCGTCACCGGTGACAATGCCTTCAGCTGCGGCACGCCCATTCCCAAAACGCGGTACTGGGGCGGGTCCATGGGCATGGCCACCGCGTCGTTCTGATAGTTCCGCAAAATCAGCTCGGGCAGGATGGAAACCCCCAGCCCCGCTGTCACAAGGCTGATGATGGCATAATCGTTGCAGGCGGAAAACCGGATATGCGGATATTGCTTCAGTCGGTCTAATATATGGTGGACCTCGTAGTCATATCCAGCAAGCGGCATGATAAATTGCTCGTTTTCAAACGCCTCGATGGGCACAGACACCCCCTCCGTCAGGGGATGCCCCGGCGGCAGAAGCGCCAGCATCTCGTCCCGGCACAGCGGCAGCCAGTCAAAGGATCGCTTTTCTCCGCCGGTGTACAGGCATAAATCCGCCTCATGATTGTCCATCATGGCGTCGATGCGGTCCGCGCCGCCCTCGATGATCTGAATTTCCACATTGGGATAGTCGTTTTGAAATGCGCTGATGATGTTGGGGAGCCAGTAGATCGCCACGCTGGAAAAAGAGGCGATTCGGATATGACCGGTGTCCGCGCCCTTAATCTTGGCAATATTCTGCTCCAGATTCTCATTCGTGCTTAAGAGCTGCCGAATAATGGGCAGCAGCATCTCGCCTTCAGAGTTTGGAAGGATGCCGGAGGAGGTTCGGATCATCAAAGGAAAGCCCACCTCGTCCTCCAGAGATTGCATCATGTGGCTGATGCCGGACTGCGTATAACCAAGCTCTTCCGACGCCTTGGACAAGCTTCCCAATTCCACCGCGCGGACGAATGCCTCGTATTTTTTGATATTCACGCGCTATGCCGCCCTTTCATGTTTCGTAGTACAAATCAGACATTCTCTAATAGCCACCCTTATGTTATCGTATCTATGTAAGAAATGCAAGAGCTTTCTTCTTGAGCCGTGCTATGCCGATGCCACGGTTCGTTTCTCTCATACAGGGCAGTTCCCTCTTCCGGTTTGACAGGGCTGGAAAGATGTAGCTGCCCGCCCCTCTCATAAAAGGAAGCCGCTGTAGGATTACAGCGGCTTCCTTTTTGTGCATATATCCCCGTCGTCCCGCATAGGTTGCCGGCAAGGGGGAATGTTTAAATGACGATTCATGTGGTAAACATTGGCGACTCAATAGACTCCATCGCCGCGGTATACGGCGTTGATCCTTTCCGTCTGGCTGCGGACAACGAGGTCCCCGCCTCCGGCGCTCTCGCAGTGGGACAAACTCTTGTCGTCCGCTTTCCAAAAGTCATCCATGCCGTCCGCGCCGGGGATACCCTCTCCTCCATTGCCGCAGCTTACGGAGTCACCGTCCGCAGCCTTTATCAAAACAACTGGGCTCTGGGTGGTGTTCCCGATTTGGATGTGGGTATGGACATCGTGATCTCCTATGAGGAACCTCCAATTGGCGCGGCCTCCTTCAATGGCTACGCCTACCCCTTTATCGACCGCTTGCTGCTGGACGCGGTTACTCCGTATCTCACTTATCTCACGCCCTTTACGTACGGCATCACCGCTGAGGGCACTCTTTTTCCGCCGGAAGATGATGCGCTCCTTCTCTCCGCCCGGGAACACGGAGCCCTCCCGGTTCTCCATCTTTCCACCTATACGGAAAACGAACAGTTTGATTCCGAGCGCGCCGCTCTCATCCTGACGGATCAGGCCGCGCAGGCCCGGCTAATCGCCGATATTGAGCAGGTCTTGCGGGAAAAAGGTTTCGCGGGTCTGGACGTGGATTTTGAATTTCTCCCCGCCTATCTCGCCACACCCTACGCGGAATTTCTCGCCCGCCTCCGCCGTCTTTTTGGCGCACAGGGCTATTTTGTCTGGGCGGCTCTCGCGCCCAAAACTTCTGCCGCCCAGCGCGGCCTTCTCTACGAAGCCCATGACTACGCCGCCATCGGCTCCGCCGTAGATGCCGTTCTTTTGATGACGTATGAGTGGGGATATACATATCACCCATGTTGTTATATGTGATTGTCCCGGAAATCATTCGTGATTTCCGGGACATCTTTTTGCCTAATGCTACTTGCCAAATGTACCATCCATCTTGCACAATTCTGTTCTGAAAACTTGTGCAAGTTTTTTATTTTCACGTATTAAGGATGGAAGCTACTGGCTTGGGATGATTGCGGTGTTAAACCGCGCAAAATAGCAAAGAACCCCCACCAACCATAATGGCTGATGGGGGTTCTATTTGTGCCCGAATCGGACACTTACGTATTAAACAGTTTCTGTTCCGCGATTCTTCGCCGTGTCAGGCCCGCGATGGCCTTGCCGCCGGACTTGTTGTACAGCGGCAGCTTGGCGGCGATCTGCGCCGCCGTGCGGCCCTTGCAGAGCGTCTTGAGGCACCCGCCGCCGCAGTTGTAGGTGAACGATACCAGCGCGTCAAATTGATTCTGCGTCAGCTGGGCTGTGATGGGGCAGTACGCCACGTTCAGCACGTACTTTTCGTACTTCTTCAGATCTTCCACCAGCATCGCGTCGGCCTTTTCCTGCGTGATGGTCTGGTTGGCCTTTACGTCCGGGCCGTAGTGACCCCAGCCAATGGTCCAATACTTTTCGTAGGCAAAGGGCTTGTACGCTTTCAGGCGGCACCCTTCAAACTGCTTGATCAGGGCCAGTCCGGCTGCACCGGTGGACGTGGGCCGCGCCGTCGTGGTCTTTTTAAGCGTAAACACGATGTAGCTGTACAGCACCCGGTTGCCGTCGCAGTACCAGCTGCCGCCGTCCCTGTTGAAGAACAGTGTGCTGCCGCCGCCATCCAGCATGATGGCTTCATCCCAACCGTAGGATGCCAGACGATCCCGCAGTTCCTCCGGGGTCAGCTTGTCCCGGCAGGCGTACCATGCCACGCGCCCCTGCTTGCGTCCGATGGCCGCCCGCGCACAGCGGTACGCCATGTCCGGCTGATAGTCGGGCTTGTTCACCGGAACGCCGTGGATGATCAGGGACACGCACTGGATGTAGTTTCGCGCGTCACTAGCGGGCAAGTCCGCCATGCGCCAGTCTGCGGGGTTGTCCCACACGATGCCGCCGGAACCCAGCCGCAGCAGTGCCACATAGTTCGGCGCACACAGCGTCTTCCCG
>NZ_DF158897.1:591410-699560 GCF_000307265.1 Oscillibacter ruminantium GH1 | reverse complement strand
TCGTCGTCCGTCTCTTTCGGAACAGCCTGATTAGGTTACCACAGTTTCCGGTGGTTTGTCAAGCACTTTTTTCAAGAACTCAACTTCCTCTTTTCAGTTCCGCCGCAGCTCTCGCCGACAGCTTTGTTAGAATACCAGCCTTGGCCCTAATTGTCAATAGGTTTTTTGCATCTTTTTCACTTTTTTTGATATTGCCCATAATTTCGGCTTATATGCGCCTTTTTCAGGCATTTTAAAATGACTCTGTGTTTTTCTTTATTTATATGGTATGATAGGCTCAATATAAAATCCATTAAACAGAGGTGATCTCTCTGCGCATTCATCGTATGAGCGCCACATTTGGCAAACTGAATCAGGAAACGCTGGATTTATCCGACGGCCTGAACATTTTACAAGCCCCCAACGAAACCGGAAAATCCACTTGGTGCGCCTTTCTTCTTTCCATGCTGTACGGCATCAATAGCCGCGAGCGGGATCGGGTCGGCTTTATCGCGGATAAAAACCGATACGCTCCTTGGAGCGGCGCGGCCATGTCCGGCCGTCTGGACTGCCGCATTGGGGACAACGAGCTGACCCTTCTCCGGGAGACAAAACGGCAGACCGCCCCCTTGGGTGATTTCAAAGCGGTTTACGCCGGAACCGGCGACGAGTTTCCCGGGCTTACCGGACAAAGCTGCGGTGAGACGCTGCTTGGCGTCAGTCGGGAGGTCTATGAGCGCAGCGCCTTTATCCGCCAAGCGGGCCTTGCCATCAGTCAGGACGCGGGCCTTGAAAAGAGAATTGCCGCCCTGATCACCACCGGCGAGGAAGACACTTCCTATTCCGAGGCCGCGGACGCGCTGAAAAAGCAATTGAACCGCCGCCGTCACAACAAAACCGGTCAGATTCCCGCGTTGGAACTGGAACTGGCAGAAGCCCAGCGGCAGCTGGACACTCTATCCGGCTCGGAAGGTCAACTGGCGGAGGCGCGCCGGGAAATCACCCGGCTTGCCCAGCAGGAAGCGGACCTCTCTTCCCTTTTAGCGCTCCACGACGGCTGGGATGCAGCACAAAAGCGTCGGGTCCTTACCGAGGCGGAAACCGCCTCTATTGAGGCCGAACGAACAATCTCCAATCTCCGGCAGCAGGCAGAGGAATCCCGTCTTCCGGAAAACGAGACAATTGCCCGCCTGCGGGGAGCGATTGTGAATCTAGAGACTGTGCGCAAGTCCGTGGACAAGGCCATGGCAGAAAAGGACGCGGCCATGAAGGCCAGCGTCCGTGCCGAAACCGCCGTCAGCGACAGCCCCTTCGCCGGAAAATCGGTAGAGGAGGCAAGACGGGAAGCGGCCGCATCGCCCAATGTCCGCGCACCCCTGTCGTTTGGCAGCGTGCTATTGGCGATTTTTGGAGTCCTTTGCATTGCGCTGGGCATTATCGCCCTTGTCTGGAGTCGAAGTTTTACGATTCAGGGCTTTGTGCCCGGTATTCTCGTTGCATTGGGTGCGGGCTGCGTTCCCATTCTTTGGAAGCTCCGCTCGCAGAGTGCGGCACAAGCCAAGAATGCGGTCTTGCTGAAGCGCTATGGCACCGCCGACCCAGCGGAAATTACCGCTCTGGTGGAAACCTACGCCGCACTCTGTCAAGCCCGGGACGAGTCCCAGAGTGCGGTGGTGAAGGCCGCCGCCACCTACGACGCGCTGTACGCCTCCCTCACCTCCAACCAGCAGGGCATTTTGCTGGAGGTCCGCCGGTTCGCCCCCGCCGCGTTTGACATTGCCGCCGCAGACGCCGCGCTGCGGGAGTGCGCCGTCCGGCGCAGGGAACTGAACGCAGCCCTGTCCGCCGCTGAGAGCGCCCGTTTGCGATACGAGACAATGCGCCGTCAGCTTCCCGAGAGCGATCTCCCTGAGAACGCCCCCGCCGCCCCGCCGGAGCAGAGCCGAGAGGATTTAAACGCCGCGCTTGTAGACGTGAAAGCCCAGCTTTCCGCCGCGCAGTCTGCCGCCGACCGGCTCTCCGGGCAGATCGCCGCTCTGGGCGGTCGGGCCGCGCTGGAGGCACAGATAGAACAGCTCTCCGGTCAAATCGAGACACTGGAAGCGGAGTACCGTTCCATCTATCTTGCGATGGAAACGTTGGAGGGTGCTAACACAGAGCTGCAAAACCGCTTTTCCCCGGAGCTGGGGCGGCGGACGGCGCAGATTTTTTCTGCGCTCACCGACGGGGTCTACACCGACGTGGTACTGGATCGCAGCTTTCATCTCTCCGCCGAACCGGCGGGAGACACGGTTTGGCGGGACGCGCAGCTGCTCTCCGCCGGAGCGGGCGATCAGCTGTATCTGGCGGCGCGGCTGGCAATCTGCGAACTGGTCCTGCCGGAGCAGGATGCGCCTCCGCTGGTGCTGGATGATGCACTGACAAATTTTGACGACGAGCGCTGCAAAGCCGCCCTCCGGCTCTTAAAGGAGGAGGGAAAAAAGCGCCAGATTCTTCTCTTCACCTGCCACAGCCGAGAGGCCGCCTTTTTTGCAAACGACCCGGCAGTCTCCGTTCAACGGTTGACGAACAGCCCGTCTGGGGTATAAGATATTCTCCGGTTGTAAAGCAATGATTTTCCGCGACACATTATAAATACGGCAAAAGGAGTTTTGACATGAGCGAGTGTACGCACGATTGTTCCACCTGCGGCGAGAGCTGCCAAGAACGGCAGGAACCCCAGTCCCTGCTGAAAGAAGCCCATTCCGACAGCCACATCGGGAAGGTCTACGGCATTGTCTCCGGCAAGGGCGGCGTCGGCAAATCCATGGTCACCAGCCAGCTGGCGGTGACGATGCAGCGGCGGGGCTTTCGAGCCGGTATTCTGGACGCTGATATTACCGGCCCCTCCATCCCCAAGGCTTTCGGTATTCATGAACGCGCTGAGAGCGACGGGCAGGCCCTCCTCCCCGCCGTCACGAAAACCGGCATTGAAATCATGTCCACCAACCTGCTGCTGGAGCACGAAACCGACCCGGTGATCTGGCGCGGCCCGGTTATCTCCGGCGTGGTCCAGCAATTTTGGACCGACGTGATCTGGAATGTGGACTATCTGTTTGTGGATATGCCTCCCGGCACCGGCGACGTGTCCCTCTCCGTCTTCCAGTCCATTCCACTGGACGGCATCATCATCGTTGCCTCTCCGCAGGAGCTGGTTGGCATGGTGGTGGAAAAGGCGGTTAAGATGGCGGAGATGATGGAGGTTCCCATTCTGGGTCTGGTGGAGAACATGAGCTATGTGGCCTGCCCGGACTGCGGCAAAAAGATCTATCTGTTCGGCGAGGGCAAGACCGCTCAGGCCGCCGCGCGGCACAATTTGAAGCTGCTGGCGCAGATGCCCATCGACCCGGCGCTGGCCGCACTCACCGACGCAGGCAGCATTGAGGACTTTCAGGGCGACTGGCTGAATGCCGCCGCCAACGCTGTTGAGGGTAAGTAACCTTCCAGCGCCAACTTTCAGCGCTTATAAAAAACCGGCGGACGAAGAGCGTCCGCCGGTTTTTTGCAGCAGCGCGGCAATAAAATTTTCAATTGCATTCTGATTAAAGCAATCCGCCTCTTTTTGGGGTATCCTAGCATCAGGCAGCGGTTTTCTGTTTCCCAAAAACTGCACTTTTGCCGTCTTCTGCACCGTTGGCAGATCAGAAAGCATCGAATTGCGTCCCGATCTTCCATGTAAAGACAAAATTCACAAGCATTGTCGCCACAAATTCTACTTTTTGTTTGTAAAAACAGTTGCAAAATGTCGCCCTATCCATAATAATAGAATTGATCGAAAAAACGCGCGTCCCCCTCGTTGGGGGAACGAAATAAACAGAGGGGGACACAGTTTATGCAGGAATTGAAGGACCGCATTGTCAAGGAGGGCAAAGTTCTGCCCGGCAATATCATCAAGGTGGACGGCTTTTTGAATCACCGGATCGACACCGTCCTGATGGATCATATTGCCGAGGAATTTGGCCGTCATTTTGACATGGATCAGGTCACGATGATTCTTACCGCTGAGGCTAGCGGCATCGCTTTGGCGGCGGTCTGCGCCCAGCATTTCCGCAAGCCCATGATCTTTGCCAAGAAGGCCAAGAGCGACAACATTGAGGGCGGCCTTTATCAGAGCGACATTTTCTCTTACACCTATAAAAAGAAGGTGACCCTGCTGGTCAGCAAGGAATGGCTTTCCGCCGACGATAAGGTTCTCATTGTCGACGACTTCATGGCCAACGGCGAGGCCATGCGCGGCCTGATTGACATTGTAAAAGCGGCCGGGGCCTCTTTGGTCGGTATCGGCTGCGCCGTGGAAAAGGGCTTTCAGGGCGGCGGCGACCGGCTTCGCGCCGCGGGCATGAATCTGAAGTCTCTGGCCATTATCGAATCCGCCGAGCCGGGCAATATTGTTTTCCGGGAGGACGACTAATATGCAAAAAGTCATCGTACTGGACTTTGGCGGACAGTACAATCAGCTCATCGCCCGCCGCGTCCGCGAGTGCAATGTGTACTGCGAAGTCAAGCCCTATACCACTGCGCTGGACAAGCTGAAGGCGGAAGCGCCCATCGGCATTATCTTTACCGGTGGGCCAAACAGCGTGTATGATCCCGCCTCTCCGCAGGTAGACCCCGCCATCTTTGAACTGGGGATTCCGGTTCTTGGCATTTGCTACGGCTGCCAGCTGCTGGCCCACCATCTGGGCGGCAAGGTCACCGCCGGGACGGAGGACACCACCCGGGAATACGGCAAGACCGAAACCTATTTCAACACGGACTGCAAGCTCTTCAAGGGTCTTCCGCGGGAGGGCGTCACTTGGATGAGCCACGGCGACTATATGGAAAAGGTGCCCGAGGGCTTCTCTCTGGCCGCCCATTCCGACGCCTGCCCCACGGTTGCCATCTGCGACGAAAAGCGGGGTTTTTACGGCGTTCAGTTCCACCCCGAGGTGAATCACACCCAGCACGGGCCTGATATGATTCACAACTTCCTCTATGAGGTCTGCGGCGCCAAGGGCGACTGGACCATGGGTGATTATAAGGACACCGCCATTCGCGAGATTCGCGAAAAGGTTGGCGACGGCAAGGTTCTGCTGGCTCTGTCCGGCGGCGTGGATTCCTCCGTGGCGGCGGCACTGGTGGCCGAGGCCGTTGGCAGTCAGTTGACCTGCGTGTTCGTGGACCACGGCCTGATGCGCCTGAACGAGGGCGACGAGGTGGAGGAAGCCTTCAAGAAGTGGGACATTAACTTCGTCCGCGCCAACGCCGAGGATTTGTTCCTCGGAAAGCTGGCGGGCGTAACGGACCCGGAGCGCAAGCGCAAGATTATCGGCGAGGAGTTCATCCGCGTCTTTGAGGCGGAAGCCAAGAAGATCGGCCGCGTGGATTATCTGGTGCAGGGCACTATTTATCCGGACGTAATCGAATCGGGTCTCGGCGCCTCCGCCACCATCAAGAGCCACCACAATGTGGGGGGCCTTCCCGACTACGTGGATTTCAAAGAAATTATCGAGCCTTTGCGGATGCTGTTTAAGGACGAGGTTCGCAGCCTTGGCCGTGAGCTGGGGCTGCCGGAATATCTGGTGATGCGTCAGCCCTTCCCCGGCCCGGGCCTTGCCATCCGGGTCATCGGAGAAATCACAAAGGAAAAGCTGGATACTCTGCGTCTGGCGGATTTTATTTTCCGGGATGAAGTTGCCAAAGCCAAGCTGGAGAGCAGTATGAACCAGTATTTTGCGGTGCTGACCAACATGCGCTCCGTGGGCGTGATGGGCGACGGGCGGACGTATGACTATACGCTGGCTCTGCGCAGCGTGACGACGACGGACTTTATGACTGCCGACTGGACCCGGATTCCCTATGATGTGCTGGATCGCGTCAGCGTTCGCATCGTCAACGAGGTTCCCCACATCAACCGCATCGTTTACGACATTACCTCTAAACCCCCCGCCACCATCGAGTGGGAATAAGGAACTTTTATCTTAGTAGCTCAAAATACGGCTCTACAGCCGGAAAAGTGACGTTTTAAGGAGAATTCCCACCCTGTTTGATAGCAGATTGATAGCACTTGTCAAAACCATGCTTACTGATTTTATTTCAGAGTAACGGGTGGTTTGCAGGTGTGCAGAATAACTTATCTATAAAGAAAAGGTCTTACCGATTTTTGCAAGTCGGTAAGACCTTTTTTCATTTGTCTTTTTTTAGCTCATCCACCAGCCAATCGCTCAACTGCTGTGGTGGCACCTTTGCCCAAATGCGGGTGGTATCGTACTCCGGGTAGCGATAACGCCAGCGATCATATTCCTCTTGGGTGATCTTCCCGGCCTCCAGTTTTGCCGCCTGTTCCCGCCAAGCAATCATGGAACGGCTCAGTTCGTCAGCGTACTTGCCTTTGCAAACATCCACTCGGAGGTGGACTTCACCATCACATTCAACGACCTTTAAGCCGTATCTGTCCTCCAAGGTAAAGAGCGTGTGCATTAGTCCGATATAGGAGTCTATATCCGGTACAGACAGAGCCGAAGGAGACACGTCAAGCATATTGGCCAAAGCGGCGGTCATATCAGCCTTGGGAGTTCTTGTCCCGGTTTCATATTGTGCCAGACGCACATCGGCAGACTTTTCAGGAAAGCCCACCTGCATACCAAGATATTTCTGTGTCATACCCCGCAAGTTGCGGAAAAAGCTGATTCTCTCGCCAATCGCCATTATAGCCAACTCCTATCATGTGTACTGATTATTCATAGCATAGCAGATTTGTTTAATGCAGTCAAGCTAAATTAAATAAATTTGTTTAACATTTTCTCGCAAGCCGCTTGACACAAACAAATAGGTTTAGTATAATGAAATAAACTAAGCTAATAAGCTTAGCTCCAGATAATCATAATGAAAGAGGAAAGGATGGTATTTTGCCTATGGCAGGACAAATTTTCATGCGCGTGGATGAGGTTGCCGCAGAGCTGGGGGTCTCCAAGCCCTACGCCTACAAGCTCATTAAAAAGATGAATGAGGAGTTGAAGCAGACCGGGTGCATCACAATTTCCGGCAGGATTGATCGCAAGTTTTTCTACGAAAAGTTCTACGGAACAAGAAACTACTCTGAGAGGAAGGAAATCCAAGATGGCAGCATTTAAGAACAAGGACAACGGTACATGGTATGTGCAGTTCCGCTATACCGACTGGCGGGGCGAACGGCAGCAGAAGCTCAAGCGAGGTTTCGCCACTAAAAAGGACGCACAGGCGTGGGAGCGAGAATTTCTGATGGAGAAACAGGCCGATGTGAACATGACCTTTGAGAGCTTTGTGGCACTGTATGAAAAAGACATCAAGCCCAAACTCAAGCTCAACACATGGCTGACAAAGGACAGCATTATCCAAAAGAAAATCCTACCGTATTTCAAAAAAAGAAAGCTCTCGGAAATCAGCGCAAAGGATATTATCGACTGGCAGAACGAAATTCGAGGATTGACGGACTGCCATGGCAAGCCCCTGTCCACCACCTATTTGAAAACCGTCCACAATCAGCTCAGTGCTATTTTTAACCACGCTATCCGATATTATGGGCTGCAAGTTAACCCGGCACAGCGGGCAGGAAATATGGGGACGGAGGAACGGCGAGAAATGTTGTTCTGGACACGGGAAGAATACACGAAATTCTCCGAAGCAATGATGGACAAACCAATTTCCTTCTACGCCTTTGAAATGCTCTACTGGTGTGGCATCCGTGAGGGTGAACTGCTGGCTCTTACCCCGGCAGATTTTGACTTCCAGAAGCAGACACTGCGTATCAACAAATCTTATCAGAGACTGAATAAGCAAGATGTCATCACCACGCCTAAGACGTCAAAGAGTATTCGCACAATTCAGATGCCAGAGTTCCTATGTGCAGAAATGCAGGATTATTTGAAGCAGCTCTATGGAGTGGAAAAT
This sequence comes from Oscillibacter ruminantium GH1, assembly GCF_000307265.1. Lineage (GTDB taxonomy): Bacteria > Bacillota > Clostridia > Oscillospirales > Oscillospiraceae > Oscillibacter > Oscillibacter ruminantium. The sequence continues at coordinate 691,634 of NZ_DF158897.1, read as the reverse complement.
GACAGCCGCATATTCCCGATTACCAAAAGTTATCTTCATCGAGAAATGGACAGAGGATGCAAGGAAACTGGAGTAAAGCGCATTAGAATACACGATTTGAGACATTCGCACATTTCACTTTTGATTGACATGGGCTTCACAGCTCTGGCAATCGCTGACCGTGTTGGACACGAGAGCATCGATATTACTTATCGTTACGCCCACCTATTCCCAACAAGACAGATCGAGATGGCAAGCAAATTGGATGCACTAAAGACTGAGAAAGGGGCTTGAAATTATGTCACTGAAAAATCGCGATGAACACAATCGTTGGAGGAACAAAACAGTTGCATTTCGGATATCGCCGGAGGAAGATGAACAGCTTGAAGTTTTCGTAAAGCTATCCGGGCTGACCAAACAGGACTACATCACCCGGCGGCTACTGTGCAAGGATGTAGTTGTTCAGGGCAATCCGAGAGTATACAAGGCGCTCCGCGACCAACTTGTCGCTGTTCTGGATGAGCTGTGGCGCATCGAAGTTGGTAGCAGCGTGGATGATGAGTTGATGGATACAATTCAGATGATCGCTTCCATCATGGACGGAATGAAGGAGGACAGTGCCTATGATGAATGAAACAGAAAAAACGACCGCCCTCGTACCATCTGTTGGCGCAGATGGAGGGCAGCCGCTTCGCAATTCAACTGAGCAAAGTATACCAGACGAAAACGCTGAAATCAATCCCCCGGAGGAAGATTTAGAGGAAATGTACCGCAGGATGCGGCGCATGGCCGACCCCAATTATCTGCATACGGTCTCCATGACTGAACTATACCAGACTTCCTACAAGAGCAGGCCGCCCATTGTTGACGGCTTGCTCTACGCCGGGGTATATATCCTCGCCGGAGCACCTAAGATTGGCAAATCATTTCTTGTGGCGCAGCTCGCCTATCATGTCAGCACAGGGCAAAAGCTCTGGGAATATGACATCCACCAAGGGACGGTGCTATACCTTGCCCTCGAGGATGATTTCGGACGTATCCAAAACCGAATGTTCATGATGTACGGCGTTGAGGACACGGACAAGCTATACTTTGCTACCGTTGCCGGAAAAATTGGCAATGGGCTGGACGAGCAGCTTGAAAACTTCATGCGTGAGCATCCTGACACCAAGCTCATTATCATCGATACCATGCAGAAAATTCGTGAGGCAGGCGGCGAGGCATACAGCTATGCCAGCGACTATGAAATCATCGGGAAGCTGAAACAGTTTGCGGATAAATATTGTATTTGCGTGCTGACCGTTCACCATACCCGAAAGCAGCCTGCCGGGGACAGCTTTGAAATGATCTCTGGCACGACCGGCTTGCTGGGCTGTGCGGATGGCTCGCTGCTTATGCAGAAGAAAAAGCGCACAGATATTGAGGCCACCATCGATGTGGTGGGGCGTGACCAGCAGGATCAAATTCTCTACTTAAGGAAAGTCCCAGAAACGCAAATCTGGCAGTTGGAGAAAACGGAAAATGAGCTGCACAAGGAGCCACCCGACAGAGTGCTTGAAGCTGTATCTACGCTCGTTTCAACCAATCAGCGCGAATGGACAGGCTCTCCGTCCGAACTTGCCGATGCTGCCAATGTGGGCATGGCGGCAAACACACTTACAAAATATCTAAATGTCAAGTCCGGCAGATTGTTGGACGAATACCACGTCAGCTATGAGAACAAGGCCAAGCACACCGGGCGGCAGGTCAAGCTCGCTTATATGGTGATCGACGCCGCCCGCTACGAAGTGATCTCGTAAACTCAGGCGCGACGGTTGCGACGGTCGCAACGGTGAAAATGATACCGCTAAAACAACCGTCGCTATCGTCGCGACCGTCGCGGAAAGGATTGGATAGGAAACGATATGAAAAATGTGCAGATTCCGTATGAGCTGTTCGTGGATTTAGTATTGTACCACTTGAGAGGCGAAGGTGATTTTGACGAGGACATCCGGCATGGCTTGGAGCAAAAACTGGACGCCATGTTGAACAGGCAGCTCTACTCACAGTACAAGACCGCCCCCACCGATGAGCAGCGGGAGCGGGCAAGGCAGGAATATCTTGACCGCCGTGGAGTTCCGCAAAGCTACCGATGGACTACTCCTCCTTGGGAGCTATGACAGGAGCGTGCCACGCTCCTGTGCTTGGCAGACAAGGCAACAGAAGTGGTTGTTAGTGTGCCACCCGCACCCCTCGTCCCCGTCGAAAAATCCGCAGAATTGGAGACGGACGGTCAGGGAGATTCAGTGATTCTCCCTGACTGTGGACGGCAAATGTTTGAACAATTTTATATTGTGAAAGCAGACGGTGTCCATGCCGCGGAATTGTGATGTGGGTACCACATGCAAGCTGTGGCAGAGGCTTCCGCAGAAGCCGCACACCACGTTCCCCCTCGGAGAGCCCACGGCACTTTGCAGCCGCAGGATGAAAGTGTCATAGTGGGTTATTACACTTCCACAGAAGTGCGTTCCCGTGGCTTACAGTGTCCATACAAATTGAAAATCGGAGGTATTTTGCTTATGGCAAGAGGCGATGGTGTGAATCGTACCAGCGCAAGAAATATGAATATGACAGCTAAAGACATTAGCAACGCGCAGCGCCATAATGAGCGCGAAAAGGAATCCTACACGAATCAAGATATTGTACCTGACCGCACCAGCATGAACGTCCACTTCAAGACGCCGACCGGCAGTTATGCGGAAATGTTTGAACAGATGGCAGCTGACGGCGTGATTTCCACCCGTGGGTTGAAGGCAGATGCCAATCTTTACGGAGAACTAATTTTTGATGTAAACTCAGCCTACTTCCACAACCACGGCGGCTATGAGTTTGCAAAACAATTTTACACCGATGCCTACAAAGCTGCAATCGAAATTGTAGGTGGGGAGCAATATATTTTGTCGGCGGTCATGCATGCCGATGAACGTAACCGGGCTATGTCAGAGGCACTGGGGCAGGATGTATATCACTACCATCTGCATGTTGTATATGTCCCTGTCGTGGAAAAACAAATCAAGTGGTCAACCCGGTGCAAAGATAAATCGCTGGTCGGCACAGTCAAGGAAACCATTATGCAGGTTAGCTCCAGCAAAAAGTGGTTATCCAAACCGGCGGTCGATGATACAGGCGCTCCACTACTTACGAAAAGCGGCAAGCTGGTTCTGAGAAAATCCTACTCTGTCCTGCAAGACGATTTCTATAACGCTATGAAAAACTCTGGATATGATGATGTGGAACGCGGTGAGCGTGGCAGCTCAGAGGAACATTTGACCGTAACACAGTTCAAGGTCGAGCAAGAACAGGTACGGCTTGCCGAGTTGGCGGAACGTTCTGACCAAAAGGAGCAGCAGGCGGCAGCCCTGGACAAAAAGATTGCAAAAATCCAAAAGCAGCAGACAGCTATTGATGCGGTCGATCAGATCGAAGTAAAAACCTTGCCCTTAAGTTCAAAGGTCATACTGGAACGATCTGAGTACGAAAGTCTTGCGGTAGCAGCGAAAAAATATGTCGCTCAGGAAAAGAAAGAATCCATATTGCAAAAGGCGCTGGATGCAGCGCATAAGGTGATCGCAAGCCTCGAAGCTAAGGTTGTGGCGCTTACTAAGGAGTTGTCCGAATATAAGTCCGTCCGAAATAAACTCAATACAGCGGGGCTGGAACAGGAAAATGAAGCGCTCCGCGGCAAACTACGCGCCTATGAATCGGTCATTGAACGGAATAGCCTTTGGCATTTATTTGGAAGAAATAGGGTGAAAGCACGCACAAGGGACGATGCTCGATAATTCTCGTGTATAGCTGAAAAAAACGACTTTTATCCGTTGGAGTTGGTCCGAATGAGCACTGCATCATTTGGGCCCTCTCCGATGGAAAATCCGTCAGGTTTTACGGCTGTTGAGCCGACAAAATTGCATTAAAAATGGAGGTGTTTATGAAAACAGGTCTTTCCAAGAAACAAAAGGCAACAAACATCTATTTTAATGAGGACAGCTCGATAATTGAGATCTGTACTTACAACACTAATCTCAAAAACAGGCTCACCAAATATGCTGGGCAATATCCCGGTGAGTGCAGGCTGATTGATGATGACGAAAACGGCTGCCGGACTTTTGAAATCAATAAAGGACGCTTTGGCTTCAAGCTAACAGCTCCGTACAGCCAAGAACGCCGCAAGGCTGCTGGTCAGTTGGCAAAGAAAGAAAATCTAAAGAGGAACGGATCATGAAAGTTATATCCTGTGAGTTTAATATAGACACAGCCTGTGTGGAGCTAAGGTTGGAAGATGGGACGCTGATTACAATTGATACCATTGCCGTGGAAAACGAAATCGCGGAGAATATGTACCAGCGTTCAGAGCTGGACTGGCTAATCTACAACAAGCCGCTTGAATACGCAGATATAATCTTGAATGGAGACCCAGCAAAGTATCTGAAAGCAATTATCAGGTATAAGCTATTTGATGAATGACCACACCGTCGCCCGTTGGAAAAAAGAAACGGGCGACATCTCTAACAAAGGTTATTTATCTCACATGACAAAAATTATTCTTGACTTTTGCGGTGGGTTTGCATATAATATAGTTGAGCTCTTCTTAAGGGTGAAATTTTTGCAATGTTAAAGTTATTTTTTTATCATGACAAAGGAGATGGTGAGGCTGAAACTCGGAGATATTGCTTCTGTTAGGAGCGGCTTGGTATTATCACGGAAGCTATCAAAAACGCCTACGAAATATCGATATCAACTTATTAATTTACGCTCTATCAATCAGGCTGGCTATATTGAGACTGAGAATGTCGATTTATATGACGCGACAGAACCGCTGAGTTCTGAGTATCTGACTCATACAGGGGATGTTGTTATCCGACTGACAGCACCATACACTGCCGTGTTGATTGATGACACTACATCGGGAATGGTCATCTCATCGAACTTGGTTGTGATTCGTGCGGATGCAAGCCAGATTTTGCCTGAGTACCTATACTGGCTTTTGAATACGCCTAAGGTAAAACGCCAGATATATGAAAACACTTCGAGCAACATGCTTGGTGCTATTAAGCCACGATATTTTGCTGATTTTGAGGTAAGTCTTCTATCAATGGAAAATCAGGAGACGATTGCGGCACTGAACCTTTTAGCGCACAAGGAACGTCAGCTTTTGAATGAGCTGACAATGGAAAAAGAAAAATACTATTCCTACACAATTAATGAGATACAAAAACAGATGAGAAGAGGTTACCGTCATGACGACTAAAAGTGATATTGAGCGCGTTCTCTGGAGCGCCTGCGACAGCTTCCGTGGAAAGATTGACAGCTCTCGCTATAAAGACTATATACTATCCATGCTTTTTGTAAAATATCTAAGCGATGTTTCTAAGGAAAAACACGACGAATATATGAAGCAGTACAATAGTGATGAGCGCCGTGTGGCTCGAGCTATGAGCCGCGAGCGTTTTACCTTGGACGAGGACTCCACATTTGACTATCTGTACGAAAACCGCAACGATTCCGAGATCGGTCAAAAAATCAATGTTGCGCTTTCCCACATTGAGGAACACAACAGCGGCAAGCTCCGAAATGTATTCCGTGCCATTGACTTTAATTCTCAGGTGGACTTCGGTGACGTAAAGGAAAAGAATGCAACTTTGCGCAATCTGCTGGAGGATTTTAGTGGCGTTGACCTTCGTCCCGGGCAGCTTGGCTCCGCCGATATCATTGGCGACGCCTATGAATATATGATCGCAAACTTTGCCTCAGATGCAGGCAAAAAGGGCGGAGAATTTTTTACCCCCAGTCAGGTTTCAGAGCTGGTAGCATCCCTCGTAAAACCAAGGGAAAATGACCGCATATATGACCCCACCTGCGGAAGCGGCGGTCTTTTGCTCAAGGCGTATAAAAAAGTACGCAGCGGCAAGGTGGCAATCTACGGACAGGAGCTGAACGCCCAGACCTGGGCACTCTGCACCATGAATATGTTCCTCCACGGTGTGGATGACGCCCGCATATGGCAGGGCGACACGCTGGCGAACCCACAGAACATTGAAGATGACAAGCTCATGAAGTTCCAGTGTGTTGTCGCGAATCCTCCGTTCAGTCTGGATAAATGGGACAGCGGGTTTCTCTCCAACGCACCGGTGGATGCCAAAGGAAAAAAGCAGGAGAAAATGACGGCTTCCCTTGACCCGTGGAAGCGGTTTGACTGGGGTGTACCGCCGTCCTCCAAGGGCGACTATGCGTTTGTGCTTCATATGCTGGCAAGTCTGGATGCTGAAAACGGACGCATGGCGATCGTGCTGCCGCATGGTGTGCTGTTCCGTGGCGCCAGCGAGGGAAAAATCCGCAAACAGATCGTGGAATTCAATCTGCTTGATGCAGTCATCGGTCTGCCGGCTAACCTGTTCTACGGCACCGGTATTCCTGCCTGCATTCTGGTATTCAAGAAAAACCGCGCCCGCCGGGATGTGCTCTTCATCGACGCTTCCGGCGATGGAAACTATGAAAAAGGCAAAAACCAGAATATCCTGCGTAATGAGGACATCGCCAAAATCGTCAGCACCTATGAAGCCCGGCAGAATATGGACAAGTATGCCTATGTGGCATCCTTCGACGAAATCAAGGAGAATGACTTCAACCTGAATATTCCCCGCTACGTGGATACCTTTGAGGAAGAAGAACTGGTGGACATTGACGAGGTGAAGCAGAACATTGCCAATATTGAGGTAGAGCTGGCTAAGGTGCAGGCGCAGATGAAGAAATATTTGGAGGAACTGGGGCTGTGATGGCAAAAGTAAATTCAGAAATTGGTCGGACAGCAATCGATGAAAAAGTGCGAATGAAGTTATGGGCTATCTCAGGTGGACGATGCGAGCTATGCAATAGATTGTTGTACCAGGATCTTGTTTTCGGTTACGATGGAAATTTTGGAGAAATGGCGCATATTCATGCTGTCAGTGAAGGTGGCCCCCGCCACAAATATGGCATGACCATCGGCGAAAAGAATAATATTGACAATTTAATGTTGCTATGCGAAGAACATCATCACATGATAGATACGCACTCTGAAGATTTTAAGGAAGGGTTATTAATTAGGAAAAAGATAGCCCACGAAGCAAGAATTCGTGAGGTCACAGGAATCCCAAGTGAGCAGAGCTGCAGAATCATAACATATTTCTCAAATATTGATAATCAGGCAGAGTTTAGTTCAGAAAGACTTCTTCGTGAAGCTGTCCTGCTTTCTGGGCGTGTTCCAATGCAAGAGCCAATAATCAATCTAAGTGCTGACTCTTGTACGAGATATACGGCGAGTGAAACTGTTTTTCAACAAAAATCTCAAGAATTGGAGCGAGATTTTAAAAATTGGTTTGATGCTGTGATAAAAAGCAAGGATAGTATCGGTATTTTCGCGCTTGCTCCACAACCACTATTATTTAAGCTTGGTACGCTTATTAACGATCAATACAATACGGTTGCATTCCAGTGCCATAGAAGTGGACATAAATGGGCTTGGCCGAAAGCGGTAGCATCAGTTGAATTTCAATTCTCGAATACAAAGGAAGGAAAAACAGATGCGCTGGCTTTGGTAATTGATCTCAGCGCTCCTGTATGTGATGATAGAATCACATTTGTGCTTGGCGATGATGCTACAATTTACCATATAACGATAGATGAACCATCAAGGACTTTTGTATCCGGAGAAATCATTCAGGAAGAGTTTGTAAAAGTGTTCCGTGCCGCAATGGAAACTCTAAAAAATTTGCGCCCTGCGCCAGAATGTATTCATATTTTTCCTGTTATGCCGAATTCTTTGGCAGTACGCGCCGGAATGGACTATATGCCTAAGGCGGATCTGCCAGTTGTTATTTATGAGCAAGCAAATCAAGCAGATGGTTTTTTTAAGGCACTAACAATAGGAGGTCAAAATGACAGATAAAGAAAAAATTTTGGGAACGCTGCTTAGTAGCATTGCAGACGAGATAAATATCACACCGACAATGCAGGACAAAGCTGTTAGCAGCTATACTGCTGTTGGCAAGTGGATCGGTGATGGGGTGGACTATGATGTGAAAATAATGCCACAGGGCTCCATGAATTTGGGAACGGTCATTAAGCCTATTGATGACCGAGACGATTATGATATGGACCTTGTTTGCTTGCTTAAAAACGGGCGATACCTGCCGTTGAAGGATATCAAGAATCTGGTTGGTGATCGGTTAAAAGAAAACGCTACATACGGCCAGAAGCTCGAAAAAGAAGGTAAGCGCTGCTGGACCATGCAATACGATGTATTTCATATGGATGTTTTACCATGTGTGCCGAAAGACGGTTACTTTATTGAACCTAACAGCACAGCGATTAAGTTGACACACAAAATTAGTGATGGAATGTACGAGCCAAGATATAGCAACCCTTACGCATACCACAAGTGGTTTGATAACCGTATGAAGGATATTCTTTTGCTCGAAAAGCGAGCCTTTGCTGCACAGAACAAGACTGAAATTGACAAAGTTCCAACATACAAGATGCGCACTCCTCTTCAAAAGGCAATTCAGTTGCTGAAACGTCATAGAGATATCTGCTTTCAAAATGCTTCGGATTATGCACCCATATCAATTATTATCACAACTCTTGCAGCATGGTCTTATAACGGTGAGACGAACGTATATGAAGCACTTTGCAATATCTTGGAACGAATGCCACAACACATTGAATGTCGGGATGGCATTTATTGGGTAGAGAATCCGACCATGCCGGAAGAAAATTTTGCTGACAAATGGAACGCAGTGCCGAATAAGCGGACTGCGTTTATGGGTTGGCTTGGCAGAGCGAGAAAAGAGCTAATTGATAATCCGCTCGCTTGCTTTGGAATGGATGGCATTGCGGAAGAATATAAAAAATATCTTGGAGAGAGACCCGTTCAGCGTGCATTTAATGCTGTTGGTGATAAAACGCGTGTTGCGAGGGAGCGGGGAGAACTTACAATCAATGGCCTCACTGGGGGACTCTCTGCATCGACTAAACATGTTGGCTATCCAGTAAAGGAGCATACATTTTGGGGTGAATAAAAAGAAATATCAAAAAGCAAAAACATATCGACTGATTGACCAACTGATAGCTATAAAACAAAGATTCCCAGAATCGGATGTCACCATCAAAAACGGGGCGTTGCACTGGAGTGGATACATGAAGCCGACAGCAGTTTCACGCATATACCATGTGGTAATCGACTACAAGGTGAGAAAGCGTCCTGCTGTAAGACTATGCGGGGATAATATACAAGGCCTTGATAGACCCAATTTTCCTCATAAATTCCATACTGACTATGAAAATAAGCAAGTTGATCTATGCTTACATCTTCGATATGAATTTACTTCCAGTATGCTAATTGCTGATACAATAATTCCGTGGGCAATTGAATGGTTATATTTTTATGAGATATGGTTGGCAACAGACACGTGGTGCGGTGGCGGAAAGCATCCTGAAGAAAAAAAGAAATGTGGGGTAACACATGAGCCTAATCTTAAAGCCGCTGTTTGATATACTAACTGGCGATGTGTCCGTAATGGACAACGTGTTGTATAACTACCTCATTATGCTGGTCGTCGGTGAAATCGCCTTTCGGTTTGCGTTTAGTCTGGTTGGAGACGCCTATGACATAGGCATAATAAGCGGTAAATCGGCGGGTTCCATTCTTCACTGGATCATTCGATTAGTTATTTATGTAGCCATAGCCTATTTATTACGAGGCGGTATATGGCTGTATATATTTGTGATAGGTATACCGCATTGGGTATGGTGGACTTTAACAGGAGTCATTGTGGCGGCTATGATACTTGTGATTGTACTCCGCTATGTAAGGGAAAAGAGGACGAGCGAAAATGAACGAGCAGATAAAGAAACGAATTGAACAGATTCGATATGGTGAAGTGCCGGAGGGGTATAAGAAATCAAAGGTTGGTGTTGTACCACATAAGTGGGAAGAAACCCATTTTAGAGAAATGTTCTCGCGTCTTAATCGCAAGAACACGGAGGGAAACACAAATGTCCTTACCATATCAGCGCAATACGGCCTAATCAGTCAGGGAGATTTTTTCAACAAAGCTATTGCCAGTGAAGATAAGTCCAACTATTTTCTGCTTTACAGAGGAGAGTATGCTTATAACAAGAGCTATTCAAACGGATATCCATTTGGCGCATTAAAACCGCTGGAAATGTACGAGAGTGGAATCGTATCACCGCTTTATATTTGCTTTTCAAAAACAGCTCGGAACCAGTGCCCTCAGTATTATACGCACTACTTTGAAGGCGGATTGATGAACAGGGAAATAAAAGCTTTTGCCCAGGAGGGCGCGCGGAATCATGGCTTGTTAAATATTTCTGTAGATGACTTTTTTAATTCGTATTTGCTTGTCCCAGCACTTCCCGAACAGCAAAAAATCGCCGCAATCCTTACCACGCAGGACAAGGTGATTGAGCTGCAAGAAAAGCTACTTACCGAAAAGCAGCGCCAGAAAAAGTATCTGTGCCAGCAGCTTCTGACCGGTAAAAAGCGTCTGCCGGGGTTCGGCGGAGAGTGGAAGAAGGTTAAGTTAAAAAAGCTGTTGAAAGAACGAAAAAAATATGCACAAAAGGGAGCAGAGTTCCCCCATGTTACGCTTTCTACAACTGGCATATATCCTAAAAGTGATCGATATGATAGGGATCATCTTGTGAAGTCGGAAGATAAAGAATACAAAATCACGCATTTCGGAGATATTTGCTATAATCCTGCCAATCTAAAGTTTGGTGTAATATGTGTTAATACATACGGAGATGCTATTTTTTCACCAATCTATGTTACATTTGAAGCAACCGCAACTGTGAACATTGACTTTTTATCCAACTATTTAATGCGCTGGGATTTTATTAATGCAGTTAGAAAGTACGAAGAAGGAACAGTGTATGAGCGAATGGCAGTAAAGCCCGAAGATTTTCTTAAGTATGAGGTTTTATTACCTGCGTTGAATGAACAAACCGCCATAGCCGAAATCCTTTCTACTGCCGACCAAGAGATATCCCTTCTGCAAAAATCTATCGACACCGAAAAACAAAAGAAAAAAGCCCTGATGCAGCTTCTGCTGACAGGCATTGTGAGGGTTAACACATGAAAAGAGATATGGAACTCTGTCGGAAAATTCTGTTTGCCATAGAAGATGAATACGTGGACACCACTATTTGTGATCTCAAAATAGATGGTTACTCCATGGAGCAAGTTGCGTATCATTGTAAAATTCTACACGATGCTGACTTGATTTCCGGTTATGGCGCTCAGTTTGCGGATAACCATATTTGGGCTTTTGGCGTTGGTGCTTTAACGTGGGAGGGGCACGAGTATCTGGATAAAATTCGACAAGATACAGTATGGAATAAAACCAAAGACGTGATAACCCAAAAAGGTTTACCGATGGCTGTGGATGTAATAAAGGAAGTCGCAACGGCGATTATCTCATCTATGACCGAAGGGGCCATAAAAGCAATGAAAGGATAGGAGGTGACAATATGCCAAGAAAAGAACACCATGTAGTGCCAAACTCAGATCGTGGCGGTTGGGATGTGAAACGTGAAAACGCCAAGAGAAGCAGCGGACACTATGACACGAAAGAAGAAGCGATGAAGGCCGGACGCGAGATGAGCAAAAACCAGGGAACTGAATTTATTCCTCATCGTAAAGACGGTACGATTCAGCAGCCTGACAGCCATGGGAACGATCCGTGCCCACCAAAGGACAAGCAGTGATTAAGCGCAGAAAGCGAGGCGGTTTATACCGCCCCGCTATTCCTGCTTTTATATAGCGCCGTGAAAGGAGGCACTTATGTACGAAAAAGCAATTGAAGAAATCCGAGCCAAAAAGCCCAGGATGGCAATCTGTTATGACTTTGATAAAACTCTTTCCCCCGATGATATGCAGGCATTCACGCTGATTCCCTCGTTTGGAATCGACAAAGATGAGTTCTGGAAGGACTCCAACAAACGGGCAACAGACAATTTGATGGACAACAATTTGGCGTGGATGTATGAACTGATTCGATATTCAAAATTCAAGGGAAAATCGCTGCGCCGCGAATACTTCCAAGAAGCGGGTACACATGTGCCTCTGTATAAAGGTGTAGACACATGGTTTGACCGCATGAACAAATATGCTGACAGCAAAGGAATTGTGTTGGAGCATTATATTATTTCCTCCGGTCTTAAGGAGATTATCGAAGGCAGCAAAATAGCCTCTAAATTCAAGAGAATTTACGCATCCTCATATATGTATGATCCTGACGGCATAGCGGTTTGGGCCACGCAGGCAATTAACTACACGAATAAAACGCAATATATCTTTAGAATTGCCAAAGGCATTTTTGAAGAGTATGACGAGCGCGTGAACGATAGTATGCCGGAAAATCAGATATATGTTCCTTATGAAAATATCGTCTATGTTGGTGACAGCGCCACTGACATACCGTGTATGCGTTTGGTGAAGAGCAAGGGCGGATATGCAATTGGTGTATTTGATCCGCAAAAGGATAATCGAAAAAAAGTGTACCAACTTTTCAACGATGGCCGAATCAACTTCTATGCCCCGGCAGATTACTCGGCCAGAAGCAGTATGTCTCAATACATGAAGCAGATTATTGATGAAATTACGGCTCGAGAGGCAATTAAGACGGAGCAAGCGGTGATGAACATATCAGCAAGCGCATATAAAATGCTTACCGATACACAGAAAATGATCGGACTGGTTCCTGAAAAATTGCCTGCAAGGGAAAAGAAAAAGCTGGATGAAGGCCTTGAAGAGCTCAAAGGCTTGATTGAAGGCAATATTGACTAAGGTTGTGAGAAATATGGATCAGATACTTCGACCAGATTTATATCTTGAAAAAAACGCCAGCCAGCAGCCGGCCATTGATTTACTGCGTGCTATGGGCTATGCTTACATATCGCCGGAGGATTGTGCCATGCAGCGCGGCAGCGGGTACCATGTGCTGCTCCGGGATATTTTGCGCGGCCAATTGCGTCGGCTGAATCGCTACGTCTACGCCGGCGCAGAAAACGAGTTTTCTGCCGCTAATATAGAGCGCGCTATGGAGGATCTCGACGAGCCTCTGACGGATGGGCTTGTCCGCACCAGTGAAAAGATTTACGACGCACTGCTGCTGGGTAAAAGCTATCCCGAAACCGTGGGTGACGGGAAAATGCTCAGTTTTAACCTCAAATACATCGACTGGGATCACCCGGAAAACAACCTCTACCATGTGACGGAGGAATATGCCGTTGAAAGTCAGGACAAGCAGCATAATGCTCGCCCTGATATTGTGCTGTTTATTAACGGCATTCCCTTCGCGGTGATCGAATGCAAAGCGCCGCAGATTTCTGTCGATCAAGCGGTGGAACAGACGGTACGCAATCAGCAGGCAGACTATATCCCACAGCTCTTCAAGTACGCGCAGATTGTTATGGCCACCAACAAGAATGCTGTGAAATACGCAACTGCCGGAACACCGAAAAAGTTTTGGAATGTCTGGAAAGAGCAGAATGAAGCATTCATGAGCCGCCAGCTTGTATGGCTGCTTGACGACCGTATGCCCACTGAACAAGATAAAAACATGATTTCACTATTCAGCAAAGAGCGTGTCATGGAGCTCATGCGATATTTCATTCTTTATGATGCCAATGTCAAAAAAATCTGCCGCTATCAGCAATATTTTGCAATTAAGGAAATCGTTAAAACCATAGGCGAAACCGACGAGCGCGGCAACCGCCAGAGCGGTGTCATTTGGCATACGCAAGGCAGCGGCAAGAGCCTTACCATGGTCATGCTGGCAAAGTATATCCTTATGGAGATGACAGACTGCCATCCCAGAGTTGTAATCGTCACTGACCGTAAGGAACTGGACGGGCAAATTGCAGCGACCTTTGCGCACACACGGTTGAACCCTGCCCGCGCCACCAGCGGACGACATTTGGTAGAGCTTGTAAACAGCGGCAAAGCGGACGTGATTACGAGTATCATTAATAAGTTCAATACTGCTGAACGAATGGCAACCAAAAATGAGTCCAGAGATGTGTTTATTCTGGTGGATGAGAGCCATCGTTCAAATTACGGCCTTATGGCAACAAAGATGCGTAGCGTATTCCCCAACGCCTGTTATATCGGCTTTACTGGAACGCCCCTGATGAAGAAAGAAAAGAACACCATGTCCAAGTTTGGCAAACTGATCCATAAGTACACAATAAAAGACGGCGTGGATGATGGCGCTATTGTGCCGCTAATCTACGAGGGGCGCTTTGTGGATCAAAATGTTGACGAAGAAAACATTGACCTTTGGTTTGAGCAGACCACCAAGCGGCTGACGGATGCGCAGAAAGAAGATTTGGCAAAAAAATGGAGCAGTATCCGCCGCCTGACATCCACCGATGCGCGAATTAAGCGTATTGCCCTTGATATTAACACTCATTTTATTGAGGGCTATAAAAACACCGGATTCAAAGCAATGCTTGCCACGAACTATAAAAGAGATGCGGTTCGCTATCTTGAATGCTTTGAGCAGTTCGGTGACCTGACCTGTGCCGTAGTTATCTCGCCGCCGGATATACGTGAAAGCGTTGATGACATGGACGAGGGCACTGACGATAAGGTTGTGGCATACTGGAATAAAATGATGCGGCAGTATGGCGATGCAGACCGTTATGAAGAGGCTATGAAAAACAAGTTCTGCGACGGCGAAATCGATATACTCATCGTTTGCAGCAAGCTCCTCACTGGATTTGATGCACCTATTTGCCAAGTGTTATACATTGACAAGGAGCTGAAAGAGCATGGCCTCTTGCAGGCTATTGCACGCACCAATCGGCTTCATGAAGGCAAGGACTACGGCCTAATCGTTGATTATCGGGGGCTGATTGAAAAGCTGGATACCGCGATGGATATGTACAGTGGTGCAGGTCTTGAGAACTTCGACAGCGGAGACTTGAAGGGTGCGGTTGTGGATATTATGTCATCGGTCGGAAACTTGCGTGATTCGTATAGCAGACTGATTGAGTTGTTTGCACCGGTTCGGAATAAGACGGACGCAGAAGAAGTGGAGGTGTTTCTTGCAGATGACAAGATCCGCGAGGACTTCTATAATCTTCTGTGTGCCTTTGGAAAGGCTCTCAACCTGGTGCTGAATTCCGAGCAAGCTTATGCGGCTGTTCCGAGGGATGAACTGAAAAAATATCAAAGTACGTTTATCTTTTTTTCAAAGGTGCGACGCAGCGTAAAGATCCGTTATTGCGATGCCATAGACAACAGCGAGTACGAACCACTGATGCAAAATCTTTTAGATACCCACTTATCTGTAGCCGGTGTCCGCCAGATCACAAACCCAATCAACATTTTGAATAAGGATGACTTTGAAAAGGAACTGGACGAGCTTGGATCAATCCGTGCGAAAGCCGATGCAATTACAAGCCGCATGACAAAGAGCATCAGCGAGAAGTATGATGAAAATCCCGCCTACTATGACAGCTTTTCCAAGAGAATAAAGGATGCGTTGGACCAGTATAAAGAACAAGTAATTACAGAGGCTGAGTATCTGGCCAAGATGCGTACCATTATGGAAGATTATCACGCCGGACGCAGCTCTATAAGTTACCCGGAATCCATTAAGAATAATGTTCATGCACAGGCATTTTACGGTGTGCTTTCTGCCATTCTCGACGATGATAAGTCTGGAAATGTTGAACCGGATTTCGTTGCAGAAATAGCCGAGAAAATTACGAAGATTATTGCAAAGCATAGTCAGGTGGACTGGACAAACAATAAGACCATTCATGATCGCATCTCACAGGATATTGATGACCTGTTTTATGAATATGAGAAAACGCGCGGACTGAGGCTCTCATTTGATGTTATCGACAAGATCATAGAGAATGTCAAAACCGTTGCTCTGCGGAGGTTTTGAGGATGACACCAACTTCAACCCAACGCAAAGTAATGTCCGATGGTAAAGAGATCGCCTATCATTTGGAGCAAAAGCCAGTCAAAAATTTAAATCTTAGAATAAGAAAAGACGGCAGCGTCTATGTATCGGCAAATGATAATGTTCCGGTTGATAAGGTGGACGAATTTGTGGTCAGCAAGGGAGCCTATATTCTATCGGCTTTGCAACGATTTCATGAACTGGCTCAATATCGTCCACAACCAAAACGGTATATCAGCGGAGAAACTTTTTACATTTTAGGTCGAGGGCTGCGGCTAAAGGTTGTAGAAGGCTCGAAAAATGCGATCCATTCAGACGGTGTGTACATTTTGCTTCAGGTCAAAGATGCCACAGACATTAAAAATAAAGAGCGCATTGTGACGCGATTTTTAGATCAACAATGCAGAGATCAGTTTGGTGAGATTATGACGGAAATTTATCCGCTGTTTCAGAAATACGGTGTTGCCCAGCCGACACTGCGCATTCGTGATATGGATACGCGATGGGGTTCCTGCCTATCAAAAAAAGGGATAATCACACTAAACAAAAGATTGCTGGAAGCTCCCAGAGGTTGTATCGAGTATGTGGTGATGCATGAATTTTGTCACTTTATTCACCCAAACCATTCAAAGCAGTTTTACGGTTTTCTTGCTATGCTGATGCCTGATTGGAAGGAACGCAAGGTGGCACTTGATAAGTGTGCAGAATTTTGGCTGTGAATTATTATTTTATTATAATTTCGTGGCAACAAAAATCAGATAATATAATATGGGGATAAGCATTTGAAGAAGATGTCAGATCGAATCTTGTTTCCGAAAATGAAAGATGGGGCCTGGAAAATTTAAGAATTAAAAACCCAGACACTATCTGGAAAATTAGCAAACAATATGTTATAATACGTACAAGCCACCCGTGTTGCCATATCAAGTGTAACCAGTGATAGTCTGTGGCTGATAGATTTTTGATAGCAAAATCTCGGATAGACCATAGGATAAGTATAATCTGTATCAAATCAAATAACGCCGTATTAAATCCGCTATACAGAAAAGTTTAGAAACGGATTTAACTCGGCGAGTGGGAATAATATTAGCAATCCGCCATCCACTGCAGGGCAGTGGATGGCGGATTGTTTTTACCTGAACCGGAATGTTGTCCAAAATCTGCTCTTTATTTCTTTACGGAGCAGTTCACCGATCGGGCGGTTGCTCTCCAACGGCGCGGATATTACGGGCAGCTGCCATTCAATAAGGCCCGTGCGTCTTGAGTCAGGGGAATCAAATCCTCTTTGCCGGCAAGGGAAATATCAAACTTGCGATTGAGCGCACAAAAATGGCGCAAGCCGAATGCGATCCGATTTAAAAAGGAGAACACGCCAATGGCACCGGGCGAGAATTCGTTGGCCTGCACACCATACAGCGCCCGCAAGTCCGGGAGATCCTGAAAAACCTCCTGCACCGTGCTCCCACGCGCACCCAGCGCAGGCGGAAGCTGGCCGGAGGCAATTAACTCGCCGATCTTGGCACCGCTGTTTGCCGCAGCCATACTGGCGCGGCACATACCGATGGCGGTCACCCGTCCATCTCCCAGCGCCAAAGCCTTATACACCTGATCTTCCGTGGCAAATCCGCCGGTAATGGTGATGGCAGGCAGCATCAGGCCCTCATCGTGCAGCTTCTGGCAAATTTTAAGCAAAATTGTCTCCATACACACAGTGGGCTGACACCACTCGTTCATCATTTTACAGGGACTGTATCCAGAGCCGCCGCCTGCGCCGTCAAAGGTGACCATATCGACCTGTGTCTGCGCCGCAATGCGCAGAACGTGCTCCAGATCCCGCGGATCGTAGCCTGCCATCTTAAAATAGACATTTTCAAGGCCCATCTCCCGCAGCTGGCGAACTCGTGGGACAAGATTCGTCTCGTCCCACATGGGAAGCCTGCCATAAGTATAGAAGTTGGGGCAGATCTGCTTTTCATAGGCCTTCTGCACGGCGGGGTCGGAGGGATCTGGATGGACCAGCGCACCGCCCGCCTGCTTGGCCAGCGCGGTTTCTAGATCCTTTACGAAATTGACGGGCTGCGTTCCCTTGGCGGCTTGCCCGAACTTAAATTCAATGGCCTTAGCTCCAAACTCCTGAATTGCGTATTCGGGCAGGCCCATGGCATCATCCTCGCAGTTGCACTGCAAGACGATCTGTCCGTATCCCCGGTCATAGCGGCGGAAGGAATCCAGCATCTCCCCCAGCAGGGGAAACGAGGTGATTTTGCCGTCCGTGAGCTGTAAGGCAGGGTCTTTCCCGGGCGCTCCCTCACCAATGACACAGCACACGCCGGCCATCGCCGCTCCGGCGTAATAGTCCCGCCAATTCATTTTGACCACGGCCGGCAGAATCACCGGCAGCGCAAGCTTGACGGGATGCAGCATTCCAAAGGTTCTTTCCAGATTTACGCGGAAGATCGTCGCTTGATTGCCGTCCGGCGCAGCGCCCTGCGCGCCAAAAACTCTGCCATTGATATTGAAGAGTGAATAATCCAGCGGATAGTCCTTTTCCGAGGCGATCTGGTTGTTTCCCGTGTTTGTCGGATATACGGACTGCGCGCCAAGCACGGCGGACAGCCCAATCTCGCAGGTGCCGATGCAATCCGCCGTGCAGAAGGAGCACATGCCGGACTGAGGAGAGAGCTTCTGACCGCGACTGTGGGTATCGTTGAACGCAGAGGACAACGGTGGTGTGCGTGACATAACAGCATCTCCTAACCTTTTATTATATTTTGGGCGCTTTCACGGGGGACTGCGGATGCAACTTGTTCCCTTCTGTTACCAATTATAGACGGGCGTGAGGGGAAACACAAGCGAAACGGCTCTGTTGTGTACAGCACAATTCCTCCCCTCCCTTTCCGTTAAATTATCTTGCTGCACAAAAAACGGGCAGTAGCGTTTGCTACTGCCCGTTTTTTTCGCCATTTCACCACAATGCGGCTCCAAATCTTCGCAAATCACTCAGTCAGCCGCTTGAACGTCCAACGCACTTTTGGTTTAGGATCTTGTTCAGTATTTACCGCCGCAGCTGGCGCTTACCGCCTCGACGAGCTGTTCCGCGACTTCCGCAGTGGAACCGCCTTGTTCCTCAAGGCTGTCGTCCTTTCTCAGGTTGAACTTCCCAACCAAGTCTTTGAGCATCTGTGCCTGTCCGCTGAGTTCCTCACTTGCGGCGGCGCTCTCTTCCGCTGTGGCCGAGTTGGTCTGAACCACGCCGGAAATCTGGTCAACGCCCGTTGTCACCTGCGCAATTGCATTTGCCTGCTCGTTGGAGGCATCCGCAATTTTTTGGATATCATCTCTGACCTCATTCGCCTTTTCAACAACCGCTGCAAGCGATTTGGCTGTTTCATCTGCAATTTCCGTACCTTTTTCAACTGCAAGAATGGTGTCTTCAATGAGCGCGGTTGTACTTTTCGCAGCCTCTGCAGATTTGCCCGCAAGATTGCGAACCTCATCGGCGACGACTGCAAAGCCCTTACCAGCCTCACCCGCACGAGCAGCCTCTACCGCTGCGTTGAGTGCAAGGATATTGGTCTGGAACGCGATATCGTCAATGGTCTTGATAATTTTACCGATTTCATTGGACTTATCAGAAATGTTGCTCATTGCAGCAATCATTTCCTGCATTTTTTGATTGCTTTCCATCACACCTGCGCCCGCCTCATCAGACATGCCATTCGCTTTTCTTGCATTCTCGGCGTTTTGCTTGATGTGCGAGGAAATTTCAGCGATTGTCGCGGAGAGCTCCTCAACAGAGGACGCCTGCTCGGTTGCGCCCTGCGACAGCGCCTGCGCACCGCTGGATACTTGATCGGCGTTCGAGGAAACCTGATCGGAAACATTATACAGCTCCGTCAGCATTTGATTCAGCATGGAGGACATTCCTGCCAGCGCGGTTTTGATGGCGGCAAAATCTCCATCATAGGATTGTTGGAACTTCAGGTCCAGATCTCCGTGGCCGATCTGATCGAGAAGAGCCGACGTTTCGTTGATATAGGCAATATACTCCTGAAGCCGGGCAACCAGCGATTTCATGGACCCTGCCAGCCTGCCCACTTCGTCTCTTGACCGCACATCAATGGACACGTCCAGCTTTCCCGCCGCCAGCGCATCTGTAATGGCGGTTAAGCGCTTGAGCGGTTTCGAAATGCTTTTGGCAACCACCAAAATCATGAAGATAATAATGGCAATGGCGATCAAATAGGTAATCACATTCACCAGAACCAGCTGCAGCGCCGCCGCCTGATATTCCTTTTGAGGAACGGAGGTGACAATGAGAAATTTGCTCATCGGCTCCTGTCCGATCGCGGCATACGCCTGTTGGCCGTTGTCGCTGTATTCAACCACCGCGCCGTCGGGATTGGAAAGCGCATCCAGCAACTCCTGAGAATATCCCGCGGCATCCATTCCCTGCATCAAAAGCGCCTGATTCTGATGCGCCAGAATTGCGCCCTCTCTGGAAAGCAGCATCTGGGAGCCGGTTTCAAACGAAGTATCGGTGTTGACCACCATGTCGCAGATCGTGGTGATCTGGATGTCAATGGCTGTAACGCCGATGATTTTTCCGGCGGCGCCGTATACCGGCGCGGAAACCGTGGTCACGATATTTCCGGTGTGAGAATCCATGTACGGCTCCGTAATGAGATAGCCGTTATCAATATCCACCTGATCTGAAAACCAATAGCCGCGGCTTTTCAGATTGAAATCCTCGGGCATCCAGTCTGCGCCGTCAAACGCCAGATCGGAATTGGCACTGGCAATGTAGGCCGACATGATGTTCTGCGAATCGCTTTGGGTCAAATTAGCAAGCATGGCGTATACATCCCGGTAATAGGGAGACGCCTCCCTGTTTGCCATGGTTTCCCCGGATTGCAGTAGGTTGACCACGTTCTGGTCAAGAGCCATCTGCTGGATGGTGGACACATAGCGCTGGAGATAATTTGTCACGCAGGATACGCTGGTTTCATTGGATAGCTGCACGATCTTGTCTTCGCTGGCGTACATATTCCTCGACGCCATCGTTGATGTCACGATGCACACGATCGCCATTGCCGCCAAGACAATTCCGCCGATACAGGCGATAATTTTTGCCGCAATACTCTTCATCCCACCAAATCTCCTCTCGTTTTTGGAGCGGTTTGATTCCTGTTGAGTGACGCTGATCTCCCCGCGCCAGATTGTATTTATTTCTTCGACCAAAGCCATTAAATAATAAGGCTTTTTTGTAAAATTTCCATAAAATATTCTGCGGTAATTCGCTAAATTGACAAATAATTAAAGCGTTTTCTAAAAAATGTATTCCCCATCAGTTTTACAAAAACAGCTGCCTGTGGAGCAACGCATAAAAGTCTTTGAACCAACCGGCACTACGGTTTTTCCAATTTAGAATTTTGCAGGCAGCACGTTGACCCTGTTTTTCCGAACAGGTGAATTGGCCAAACCCTCGGAATGGGTGTTGGTTTTTTCATTAAAATATGATAAAGTTTTAAAAACAGCATTTGCGAAAAAACGGTAAAAAACACGAAAGCGGAGGGATACCCATGACGGAGAAAACCCTGTACACCATCGTTGTGGCGGATGACGAGGATGAACTGCGAGAAGCCGTCTGCCAGATGATTCCATGGGAGGACCTCGGATTTCGTTTGGTTGGCAGTGCCAGCAACGGATTGGATGCGCTGGAACTGGTGGAACAGTTAGAGCCGGATCTTCTGCTGACGGATATTCGGATGCCATTTATCTCCGGCATTGAACTGGCCCGACAGGTGCGGGAAATCCGCCCCGCCATGCACATTGCCTTTCTCAGCGGCTTTGACGATTTTGAATACGCCAAGCAGGCCATTCAGTACAACATCATCAGCTATATGCTCAAGCCCCTGACCATGGAGGGTCTGGCCCGGGAGCTGACAAGCATCCGTGAGAAAATGAACGCCCAGTTTCAGGCGTTTCAGGAGCAAACCCAGATGCAGTCCGACCAGAGCAACTTTTTGCTGCCGCTGCTGCTGGACGAGTATGGCGGGGCGGCCCGGGACGAGGAGTCATTGACCGCCCGAGCGGTGGCCAGCGGTCTGCTGCGCGATGCCGCCGACCATCCCCGGTATGCGGTGATGGTATCCGCCTTTTCCGGGGAAAACGGACACAGCTGCACCACGCCCGCCACCATTCACATGGTGGAACTGGTGGCGGAAAAATACCTGCGTCAGATCAGCTTTTACTCCAGCGACAGAGTGATTACCCTGCTGATGGCCAACGATTCGGATTTTGAAGAGTATCTGCACATTTTGGTCAGCGAGCTGTTGCAGGTCACGGAGCGTGTACTCCACCAGCGGTGCAACATCGGCGTCAGCCGCCGGACCGATGCGCTGTCCGCTCTGCACACCGCCTACCGCGAGGCGATGGACGCGCTGAACTACGCCGAGCCGGATCGCAGCAACCTGTGCTTCATCACGGATATGCGTCCCCCTGCCGAAGTACACGCCGAATCCATGACCGCGCTCATCGAACGGATTGAAAGTGCCTTTAAGAGCGGCAATGCCGCTGAACTTGCCCGAGAACTGGACGCGCTGATTGATTTGACGCATGTGGAGCGCTACGGCCGTGACTGGCTGGACATGGCATCGCTGCAACTGATTACGGACATCTATCGGGTTCTCTACACCGCCGCCGGAAGCGAGGCGCTGTCCGCCCTACACACGCAGGGCGTTCTGCCCGACATCGGTTTTCGTTACCGCACCCCGGGAGAACTGCGGCAGGACCTTCTGAGCTTTTGCACCAGCGCTATGGAGCTGGTGCGTTCTCAGCAGAAAAAGGGCGGCAGCCTCCTCTGCCAGCAGGCGCTGGAGGCCATTGACCAGCATTATAAGGAGGAGGACTTGTCTCTGGTATCCCTGAGCACACTGCTGAACGTCAGCCCCAATCATCTCAGCAGCTGTATCAAAAAATATGCCGGAGAGAGTTTCATCAACATTTTGATACAAAAGCGGATGCACAAAGCGGAAGAACTGCTGCTGACCACACCCATGAAAGTGCTGGAGATCGCCCAGCAGTGCGGTTACAGCGATCAGCACTATTTTAGCTACTGCTTTAAAAAATACTGCGGCGCGTCTCCCAACGCGCTACGCCGTCAAAGCGCGATGGAGCAGAACGGCGGTGTCCAATGAAGCAAAAAAAACGCTCGGGAACCAGCATGTCCACCGTTTTGGTGGTCATGGTGCTCTCCATCGTGGCGGTCTGCCTGTGCATCGGCGCAGGGCTGTTTATCGCCCGCTACCGGACGGCCACGGTGCAAAACGCCAAAACCAGTAGCGAACAGGCTGTGGCACAAGTCTCCAACACCGTGGGAAATTACATTCAGGATATGCACGATGTGATGGAATTGCTGAAAGAGTCTCTGAACAGCAGCGTGGACAACGAGGAATTTTTTGACGCCTTTTTACACATGAGGCCGGATGTGGTGGCGGTGACCACCTATGACGGCGCGGGCAATCTGCGCCGATGCTGGGCCACCGGCCACACAGCGCGGAAAAACTATCTGGTGAATCTTTCCTACAATCCGGCCCTATTTTCAGAAAACTCCATCTCCGCGCCCCATGTGGAGACAATTTTTGAAGGGTATTATCCTTGGGTCGTCACCATGGCCGCAACACTGGACCCGGACGAAGAATCCCGGTCTGTGGCGCTGGATTTGAGTTTTACCAGTATTTCCAGCTATATCAACAACGTGGGCATCGGCGCCCACGGCTACTGCTATATTATGGATGCCAGCGGCAACATCATTTACCATCCCCAGCAGCAGCTGCTCTACTCCGGCCTGAAGGCAGAGGACACCGCAGCGCTCGTTTCTCTGCCCGACGGCAGTTATGCCAGTGACACCGTGATTTACTCCCTTCGCTCCGTTCCCGGCAGCCGCTGGCGCATTATCGGCGTGAGCTATGTGGACGAGCTGGTGACTGCAAATGTGGCCGGAATGATCCGCATTTCCGCGGCCATCGTCATCGCCGTGCTAATTATCACCGTGCTGACCAGTCTGGTGGTATCCAGCATTCTTTCCCGCCCGCTGCATGAATTGGCCGACGCCATGGAGAACTTTGAGCAGGATGCCGACCACTACGCCTATCAGCCAATCCGCGGTTCCCGCGAGGTGCACGACCTGTCTGCCTCCTTCGACCACATGGTGGTGAAAATTCAGGCATTGATGGCCAAAGTGCGCGAGGAAGAGGTGGACCTGCGCAAAACGGAGTTAAAAGCCTTGCAGGCGCAGATCAATCCCCACTTTCTCTATAATACGCTGGACTCTATCGCTTGGATGTGCGAGCAGGGACGCAGCGCCGACGCGGTGCAGATGGTCCACGCGCTGGCGACTCTGTTCCGCATCAGCATCAGCAAGGGTCATGAACTGATTCCTATTTCCAAAGAAATTGAACACGCGGAGAGTTACCTGCAAATTCAAAAGTACCGCTACAAAAATCAATTTGAATACACCTTTGATGTAGACCCCGCCTGCCGGGACTATCTGTGCAACAAGATCACTTTGCAGCCCATCATTGAAAACGCCATCTACCACGGTCTGGACCTGATGGTGGAGGCGGGCGCCATTGACGTGCAGGTGCGGCAGGATGGCGATGATATTCTGTTCTCCGTGGCAGATAACGGCGTGGGCATGACGCAGGAACAGGCCGACGCCATGCTGCACAAGGAACCCGGGGACCGCACCGGCATCGGCATCAAAAACGTCAACGACCGCCTGCGGATTTATTTTGGCGAAGGCTATGGTCTGAAGATCACCAGTGAACTGGATGTGGGCACCTGCGTGGAAATCCGTATGCCCAAGGTCAAGGAGGGCGCCTATGAGGCAAAGTAAACGAATCGCGCTGGGGGCCTTTGCGCTGGCGCTGACACTGCTGACCGGCTGCGCCGACCGTCCGGCTGCCGCCGAAAAGCACCGGGTAACTTTGGTGGCCAAATCCACCAACACGGAATTCTGGAAAACCGTTTTCGCCGGTGCTGAGGCAGCCGCCGCCGAATATAATCTGGATCTGTTTATCATCGGACCGGAGACGGAGGAGGACTACGCCACCCAGAATCAGATGGTTGCGCAGGCGGTGGCGGACGGCACGGAGGTTCTGGTTTTTTCCGCCATCGACTATGAAAAGAACGCCTCCGCCATCAACGACGCTGCGGCTGCGGGGGTGAAAATCGTCACCATTGACAGCGATGTGCACTCTGACGCCACCAGCACCTATATCGGCACGGACAACTACGCCGCCGGACAGCAGGCCGCCGCTGCCGCGCTGAAATGTGAATACCCGCATCTATACGTGGGTCTGGTGAACTATGATATCAACAGCGCCAACGGTCAGGAACGAGAGACAGGCGTTCGGGATACCTTTGCGCCGCTGGACAATGTCACTGTGGTGGAGAGCATCAATGTGGCTGCCGCGGCGCAGCCTGCGCAAGCGGGCACAGCCGCCCTGCTGAAGGCCAATCCGGAGATCAATGTACTCATTGCTTTCAACGAACCCGTCAGCGTGGGCGCAGCCCGGGCCGTCACCGAGCTGAAACAGGAGGATCGCATCTGGCTGGTTGGGTTTGACAGCAATGTGGAAACCGTGGACAACCTTCAGACCGGCGTGGTCAATGCGCTGATCGTGCAAAACTCCTATGCCATGGGCTATCTGGGCGTGGAGAGTGCCTACCGGCTGCTGACCGGTCAGTCCGGTGTTCTGCAGCCCACCGTGGATACCTCCACCTTTATCGTGACGCAGGAAAATCTGTTCACTGCCGACAGTCAGAAAGCGCTGTTCGCCTTTGAATAGACATTCGTTAAAATGCACAGTAGGTAATCGTTTTACCTTGTATGTTTCGTCAATCAGCATAAAAATTTAAACCTTCTGCGGTGATTTTTCACCTTGTTGGATGGATACAATCCTCTCTATAATGATATTATCAACCGTAGCGGGCTTCCCGCCCGGTGAATATTAAAAGGAGGACTACCACATGAAGAAGTTTTTTGCACTTGCACTTTCCCTGATGATGGCATTCTCTCTGGTTGCCTGCGGCAGCGGCAACACCCCCGCCGCATCCGCCGGCAGCGCCACTGGCAGCGCTGAGGGCAGCGCCGCCGTATCCGACGCCAACGTCGGCGTCTTCTATTACTCTTTCTCCGATACATACATCTCCAGCGTCCGCACCGCTCTGGATGCGCAGCTGGAGGCTGCAGGCCTGAAGTATCAGGACTATGACGGCAACTCCAACCAGACCACCCAGAACGAGCAGATCGACACCGCAATCACCTCTGGCACCACCTTGCTGATCGTCAATCTGGTCACCTCCGGTTCCTCCGACTCCGCCGCCGCCATCGCCGAGAAGGCCAAGACGGCTGGAATCCCCGTGATTTTCTTCAACAGAGCTGTTGAGGAAGACGGCAAGGAAGGCACCGTTCTGGGCGCTTATGATAACATCGCTTTCGTGGGCACCGACGCTCCCGAGGCCGGCCACATGCAGGGCCAGATGATTGGCCAGTATGTCGTCGACAACTATGACGCCATGGATCTGAACGGCGACGGCAAAATCTCCTATGCCATGTTCAAGGGCGACGCTTCCAACGTGGAGGCTATTTACCGCACCCAGTACGGCGTGGAAGATGCCAACACGATCATCGAAGCCGCCGGCAAGCCCGCTCTGACTTACTTCGACGCTTCCAACACCGACGGCTTCCAACTGGATCTGCAGGGCAACTGGTCTGCGCAGGCCGCCAACGAGTACATGACCACCAACCTCAGCCAGTACACCGAGGCCAACGGCAACATGATCGAACTGATCATCTGCAACAACGACAACATGGCCGAGGGCTGCATTTCCGCTCTGAACGCTGCGGGTTATAATCTGGGCAGCGGGCAGGACGGCAAGACCATCCCCGTGTTCGGCGTGGACGCCACCGATTCCGCCAAGCAGCTGATCGCTGACGGCAAGATGACCGGAACCATCAAGCAGGATGCCGACGGCATGGCAGAGGCCATCACTTATCTGGCTTCTAACGCCGCCGCAGGCAAGGATCTGATGGACAGCACCGACAGCTATACCAAGGATACTGCCAATAACCTGAACAATAAGATCTTCATCGCTTACCAGGCTTATTCGGGCTGATTTTGCCGACTAACTTGGCAGATCAAAACTAGAAGAGCGAATGGGCAGCTGTTGTTTCGGCAGCAGCTGCCCTTCTTCCATAGGAGGGCATGATATGGGACAGGAAGTTCTGTTGCAGATGACGGATATTTCCAAAGAGTTTCCCGGCGTGAAAGCGCTGGACCATGTCTCTTTAACTGTAAAACCCGGCACCGTTCACGCACTGATGGGCGAGAACGGCGCCGGAAAGTCCACGCTGATGAAGTGCCTGTTTGGCATTTACGGGAAGGACGAGGGCAAAATTTTCCTAGAGGGGAAGGAAGTTTCCTTTAAAAGCAGTAAAGAGGCCATGGAAAGCGGCGTCGCCATGGTACATCAGGAACTGAATCAGGCGCTTAAACGGAGCGTCATGGATAACATTTGGCTGGGCCGCTATCCTACGATTGGCGGCGTAATGGTCAATGAAAAGAAAATGTATGCGGATACCAAAGCAATCTTTGATGACCTTGGCATCGACGTAGATCCCCACCGCATTATGAGTACGATTCCGGTTTCTCAGCGGCAGATGGTGGAAATTGCAAAGGCCGTCTCTTATAATTCGAAAGTTGTTGTGTTCGACGAGCCCACTTCCTCGCTGACCGAGCAGGAGGTTGAGCACCTGTTCCGCATCATCAACATGCTGCGGGATCGAGGCGTTGGCATTATCTATATCTCTCATAAAATGGCGGAGATCCTCCAGATTTCTGACGAAGTCACCATCATGCGCGACGGCTGCTGGGTGGCGACAAAATCCGCCGGTGAACTGGACACCGCCACTATTATCAAGCTGATGGTGGGCCGGGAGCTGGGCAACCAGTTTCCCATCAAAACCAACACCCCCGGCGAAGTGTATCTGGAGGTTGAACATCTGACCGCGCAGTATTCGCAGCTGGAAGACGTCAGCTTCTCCGCTCGCCGCGGCGAGATTTTGGGACTGGCCGGTCTGGATGCCAGCGGCCGGACCGAAACACTGGAAAACATTTTTGGCATTGCCACACGCAAGAGTGGAACCATTCGCCTTGGAGGCCGGGAAGTGAAAAACCGCAACTCCCGGGAATCCATTCGGAACGGTTTTGCCCTGTTGACGGAGGAGCGGCGCGCCACCGGCATTTTCGGGATTCTGAGTATCCGGGAGAACACCGTGATCTCCAGTTTGAAAAAGCATCTGCGGGCAGGCTTTATCCTGAACGATAAGACGATGCGGCAGGATACCCAGTGGTCCATTGACGCGATGCGCACCAAAACGCCGTCGCAGCACACGAAAATCCGCAGTCTTTCCGGCGGCAACCAGCAAAAGGTGATTTTGGGCCGCTGGCTGTTGACCAATCCGGAGGTGCTGCTTTTGGATGAACCCACCCGCGGCATTGACGTGGGCGCAAAATTTGAGATTTACCAGTTAATTATTGATCTGGCCAATAAGGGCAAGACTGTTTTGATGGTCTCATCCGAGATGCCGGAACTGCTGGGCGTATGCGACCGAATTTTGGTCATGTCCGGCGGGCGGTTGGCAGGCGAGGTGGACGCAAAGTCCACTACGCAGGAAGAAATTATGACGCTTGCCGCCAAATATGTGTAAAGGAGGGTCCATCCATGACAAATCCAATGAAAAATATGCAGCAGCGCGCGGCAGCTTTTCAGGCGCTGGATGCAAAGGATAAGCAGCGCGCCGTGGGCGAGAGCCTGATTAACAACGCCATCTATATTCTGCTGGTGATTTTCGTCATCTACACCTATATGCGCAACCACAAGTTTATCTCTGTCAGCTCAGTGGTCAATATCATCAGCCTGTCCGCCGCCTCCATGCCCATCGCACTGGGTATCGGCGGATGCATCGTGCTGACGGGTACCGACCTGTCCGCCGGCCGTGTGGTCGGCTTGACGGCGGCGATCTCCGCTGCGCTTTTACAGGCCGCCGACTGGGGCAACAAGATTTTCCCGAATCTTCCGGAGGTTCCCATTCCCGTGGTTATCATTGCCGTGATTGTTGTGGGCGGCATCGTCGGTGTGGTCAACGGCTTTTTTGTGGCAAAGTTTCAACTGCACCCCTTCATCGTGACACTGGCCACACAGCTGATTGTCTACGGCGTGATCCTGATGTTCTACATGGCTAATGGAAACAACGGTCAGCCTTTATCGGGCCTTGACAAGCGCTTTTCTGATTTCGTCACGGGCAAATGGTTTGCCATCCCCACCGGAAGCGGCCAGTCGGTCACGGTACCGCTGTACGTGCTATATGCCATCATCATGGTGGCGGTGATGTGGTTCATCTGGAACAAAACCACCTTTGGCAAGAATATGTTTGCCGTCGGCTCCAATATAGAAGCAGCCAACGTCTCCGGCGTGAATGTGTTCAAAACCACCGTGCTGGTCCACACGCTGGCCGGCTGTATGTACGGCCTGACCGGTTTCATCGAGTCCGCCCGAATTGCCTCCAACGTGGCTAACACGGGCCTCAACTATGAGTGCGACGCCATCGCGGCCTGCGTCATCGGCGGCGTGTCTTTCGTTGGCGGAACCGGCAAAATCAGCGGCATTGTCACAGGCGTGCTTCTGCTGCGCATTATCTTTGTGGCCCTGAACTTCCTGTCCATCAGTGGCAACATGCAGTATGTGATCAAGGGCCTTATTATCCTGATCGCCTGCTCCATTGATATGCGCAAGTATCTGGTGCGCAAGTAAGATGGAACCCAGAGATGCGTTGAACCGGGACGGCGGCGAGCCGCAGAACTCTCCGGAGCGGCCCAAAAAGCTCTTTGGCCGCGGCATTTACGGCAGCAAGGACGTGCCCATCCGTATTCTGGACCGGGTGATTCTGGTGCTGATTGCGCTGGCAGTCGGTCTGACTGTCTGGAACGCAGCCAACGGCGGGTTTTACATTTCCTTTGACACCGGCGGCGCCGATACAGCCATTGCCGACCAGAAAATTCGTTACGGTCAGTTGGTTACGGAGCCGGAGACGCCGGTTCGCCCGGGCTATACGCTGGACGGCTGGAACACCGCACCAGAGAGCGCCACGGCAAACTGGGACTTCGGCGTGGATACGGTGTCCTCGGACATGACGCTGTACGCCGTTTGGGCCCCCGCCTTGATCACGGTCAAGCTGGACCTGAACGGTGGGACGCTGGGCGGCTCCACCTCTGTGGATGCGCTGACCGTTGTGTACGGGCAGCCGTACGGAACCCTGCCCACACCGGAAAGGAACGGCTATACCTTCGGCGGCTGGGAATACAGCGGCCAGACGATCACCGCGGACACCAAGGTTTCCATGACCGGTGAGCATATTCTGACCGCTGTTTGGAACTGAGTTTCATTCCCCCACATTCCCCGATAAACCAAGCCCGCCCGGCGCAATCGCGTCGGGCGGGCTTTTTGATTGCCGCCGTCCGTACAAAGCGGCGGGGCCTTTTCATTTTTACGCCGTCTTCTTTTGGGCGGGGGTATCCGCAGCAGCCATTCAGCCGTCTCGCATAATGCCAAAGGATCTCTCGGTGCTATCTATTTCGCCGCTTAACAAATGCTGGCGATGAACCGCAGAAACGCCGCGCGTCCCTCCTCGGTTCGCTTATAGACTCCGGCGTGTTCCAGCACCGTGGAAAATACCAGACCAATCTCCCTGCGCAGAACTTCCTGCACGTTTTCGACCGTACACTCCGCCGCGAACCGCTCCGCCCAGTCGGCGTGAAGCGCGGTGGCGGGGTTGTCCCGCAGGTTTTCGCCCGCCAGAATAGCGTCCGCCAGCACCGCCATCTCCGTTTTCAGCCGGGCGGGCAGAACCGCCAATCCCATGACTTCGATCAGACCGATATTTTCTTTTTTAATGTGGTGCAGTTCCGCGTGGGGATGGTAGACCCCCAAAGGATGCTCGGCGGTGGTCAGGTTGTTGCGCAGGACCAGATCGAGTTCATAGGCCGCGCCCCGCCGCCGGGCAATAGGTGTGACGGTATTGTGGGGCGTGCCGTGCGTTTCCGCAAAAATCTGTGCCGCCGGGTCGGAGTAACTCCGCCATGCGTTAAGAATTTTTTCGGCCAGATCCGCCAACCGTTCCGGAGACAGCGCAGTCAGCCGGAGGACGGACATGGGCCACTTCACGATGCCCGTCTCCACATCGGAAAATCCGAGGAAGGTCAGCCGCGTCTCCACCGGGGCTTTCTCCATGGCAAAGGAATAGCATCCGCCCTGAAAATGGTCGTGGGCCAGAATAGAGCCGCCCACAATGGGCAGGTCCGCATTGGAACCCAGAAAATAGTGAGGAAACTGCCCCACAAAATCCAGCAGCTTCACAAAGCAGGCCCGGTCGATCTTCATGGGCGTGTGGGCCGCGTTCAGCGCAATGCAGTGCTCGTTATAGTAGACGTAGGGAGAATACTGAAAAAACCAAGGCTTTCCCGCGATGGAAATGGGAATCATCCGCAGATTCTGCCGGGCGGGATGGTCCAGCCGCCCGGCGTAGCCCTCGTTCTCCACGCACAGCTGACACTTTGGATAGCCGGAGGAGGCATTTCTCGCCGCCGCAATCGCCCGGGGGTCCTTTTCCGGTTTGGAGAGATTGATGGTGATGTCCAGCTCCCCGTACTCTGTGGCTGTCTTCCACTTCATGTCCCGGGCAATCCGGTCCCGGCGGATATAATTCGCGTCCTGACAAAAACGGTAAAACCAGTCGGTGGCCCGCTCCGGGCTCTGGGCGTACAGCGCCTGAAACTGCGCAATCACTTGAGCCGGACGGGGCGTGAGCCGCCCCATCAGCGCGGTATCCAGCAAATCCCGGCCGGTGACGGAATTATCCGTTAAAACACCCCGTGCGCAGGCGTCATCCAACAGCTCTTTTAAAACAGCGGGCAGGTCGATCTCTCCCCACTCCCGCCCGGGATCGGTATAGTCGTCCCGCTTCAGCACCTCTAAAATGGCGTTGACCGCCCAGACGGATTCGCTCTCGTCAATCAAGCCGGTGCGCAGGGCATAAGTCGCCAGCTGGGAAATAGCGGCGTCGATCATCGCGTCAGACCTCCTCAGTCCTCAAATCCCCGGGGATGGGTCTTGTGCCAGTCCCATGCGGTCTGGATAATGGTGTGCAGGTCCTCAAACTCCGGCTTCCAGCCAAGAAGCGTTTTCGCCTTTTCCGACGAGGCAATCAGCTGGGCGGGGTCCCCGGCCCGGCGGGGCAGAACCTCGGTGGGAATGGCATGACCGGTGACCTTTCGGGCTTCTTCAATGACTTCTTTTACGGAGAAGCCCACGCCGTTGCCCAGATTAAACACGTTGTTCTCCCCGCTGGAAAGCAGGTAGTCCAGCGCCAGAATATGGGCCTGTGCCAAATCGCAGACGTGAATATAGTCCCGGATGCATGTACCGTCCGGCGTGGGATAATCGTCTCCAAAAATGGAGATTTTCTCCCGCTGGCCGCCCGGAACCTGCAAAATCACAGGAATCAAATGCGTTTCGGGATTGTGGGCCTCACCGATAGAGCCGTCCGGCTGCGCGCCGCAGGCGTTGAAGTACCGCAGGGCCACATACCGCAGCCCGTGGGCAACCGAGATCCACTTCATCATCTTCTCCATGGACAGCTTCGTCTCGCCGTAGCAGTTGGTGGGGACGGTTGCGTCCGTCTCCAAAATGGGCACCCGCTCCGGCTCGCCATAAGTGGCCGCAGTGGAAGAAAAGACAATCTTGCCCACACCGTGGGCCACCATGCTCTCCAGCAGCACCCGGGTGCCGCCCATGTTGTTGGCGTAATACTTCAGGGGATTGGTCATGCTCTCCCCCACTTGAGAGTTGGCGGCAAAATGAATCACTCCGTCAATCTGCTCCCGCTCAAACAACCCGTCGCAGAAGGCACGGTCCCGGATATCGCCCTTATAAAAGCGCGCCATTTCAGGAACCGCCTTGCGAAAACCAGTTTCCAGATTGTCCGCCACCACCACGTCGCGACCCGCGTTCACCAGCGCCAGCGCCGTGTGAGAACCGATATACCCTGCGCCGCCCAAAACCAGAATCGACATCTATGCATCCTCCATTCAAAAATCACTTACTTGTTTTGCATCACGCCAGCACCGCGCCGCCCACCGGACGGATCGCCAAAAAGTGGCAGCAGCCCTTCCCCAGCAGGCTTTCCATCCCGGCGCGGAAGGTTTCCGTCTCTTCCAGCGGAACGTAGGCCTGAATGGTCCCGGCAAAACCGCCGCCGTGGACTCGCACGGCGCCTCGGCCAGCCAGCAGATGCTCCGCCGCCGCAATTGCCAGCGGCACTGCCTGCTCCTGGGGACGGCTTGCACAGCTCAGGTTTTGCAGGTGCAGAGCGGAGGATTCCCCGGAGCGGCGCACCAGCTGCAAAAACAGCTCAAAATCACCGGCTCGAAGCGCCTGCGCCTGCCGTGGGGCCAGCGCATTGTCGGTGAAAAAGTGAATGGCCCGCAGTAGCGCTCGGTCCCCTGCGGTAGCGCGAACGGAGGAAAAGTTCTGCCAAAAGTCCGCCTCGTTCACCTCCCCCAGAAGTTGCTTTCCAAAGCACCGCGCTACTGCGCCCATTTCACCGGGAATGGCTGCATATTCCGCCGTTAAATCCGCGTGATCCGCACCGGAATCAATGATGCACAGCTCATATCCATACGCCGTGGGATCACAGCTCACCTGCTCCACCACCGGGTTGGCCGGATCCTGAAAATCAATGGACACCACGCCGCCAACGGCGCTGGTCAGCTGGTCCATCAGTCCGCAGGGTTTCCCGAAAAACACATTCTCCGCGTACTGCCCGATCTGGGCAATCTGCACCATGGTCAGCTTCTGCCCGCAGAACAGATCGTTGAACACCACGCCGATCAAAACCTCGTAAGCCGCCGAGGAGGAAAGCCCCGATCCGCCCAGCACCGTGGAGGAAACGCAAGCGTTAAAGCCGCCCAGCTGATAGCCCAGCTCCGCGATGTGGGCCGCAATCCCCCGCACCAGCGCGGCAGAGCTCTCCCGCTCGCTCTCCTGCGGGGTCAGGCAGTCCAAATCCACCACCACCTCGGGATACCCGGCGGAGAGAATCCGCACCGTCCGGGTGCCGTTAGGTCCGGCGCAGGCCACCGCGTCCAAATCCACCGCCGCCGCCAGCACATGCCCGTGCTGGTGATCCGTGTGGTTGCCGCCCAGCTCCGTGCGGCCCGGGCCGGAATACAGCCCCACAGAGCCGCTACCGGGAAAGGCTTTGGAAAATTCATCAATCAGCGCCAGCAGGCGCTCCTTTTTTGGCGCAAGCGCCGTCGTCTCGCAGCCGTAGACCGTGCGCAAGCGGCTGTCCAGCGCACCGGTGTTCAGCTCGTTTCGCAGCGCAGAGGGTGTCTTCATACCGCGTCTCTCCATTCTGGCAGACTCCTGCCATTCTTTGTCCTCAGCATACCAGTGTTTTAGTAAAATTACAAACAGTTTTACTGAAAATTATACACAAAAAAAGCCTGCTCTTTTCATTAAAAAAGACGGCTGTTTGAAAACAGCCGTCTTTGCGCAGCATCATTCCGTTTTGGGCGGGCAGACGCTCTCCCGGCGGATCAATGTGGGCGGCACCACGATTTTCAACGGCAGCGTCTTTCCGCCCGCAGCCGCACGCTGTGCCAGCATCCCAACCGCCGTCTCGCTCATGACCTCCACATGTGTGGAGACGCTGGTCAGCGGCGGGTCTGTCAGGGCGCTGAGAGCCGTGTCGTTAAAGCTGATGATGGACAGGTCGGCGGGCACACCCAGCCCGTTTTCCCGCAAGGCCCGCACCGCGCCGATGGCAGTTTCCTCATTGGCCGCCAGCAGCGCCGTGGGCAGAGAAATTCCCGCGGCAATCCGGCGGGAGAGCGCCTCTCTCGCCGCTGTGGCTTCCATGGCCGTCTCCAGCAGCAACGCCGGGTCGTATAGCTCCCGGCGCTGCATATATCGGATATAATGCTGGCGGCGAACCTCCGGCGCGGGGCGTTTTTTCTGGTCCAGCTTCCGATCCGGCCCCAAAAAGCCAATCCACCGATGACCCAGAGCGGTCAGCTCGTCCAGCGCCTGCTCAATTCCCAAACGGAAGTCCAGCACCACGGAATCATAGCGCAGCTCATCTGGGCTGGAATCCAAAAAAACCAAATTGGCACTGAGCTTTTCCAGCCCCGCAATCTGCTGCTCGGAGAAAATGCCGATGGCCAACACACCGTCCAGCCTGCCCGGCGCGTCCGGCAGATAGGCGCCGCCGTGCTCCGTCAGATGAGTCACCGTGTATCCAAGATCCCGGCAGCGCTGCTCCGCATAATTTTTCAGGTAGAGATAATACGGGTCCGCGAGCTGTTCCGCCGGAGAGAGCATCTCCGCCACCGCAAAACGCAACACCGCGCCGTTGCTTTGGGCCGCGCGGGGCCGCCGGGGCCGCGCCGCGCTCTTATAATGCAGACGGCCCGCCGCATCCAGAATGGCAGCGCGGGTTGCGTCTGTGACGTTCAATGTGGGGTCGTCATTCAGGACCCGGGAGATCGTGGTGATGGAAAAGCCGGTCTCTTCCGCCAGTTCCCGCAGAGTGGCCATACCAGTTACCCTCCGTTTTTACTAAAAAGTTTCTCTCATTATAGCCGACTCCGCGGACGGATGCAACCGCAGAACTTTTAAAATGGAGTCCGTTCCGTCTCATCACGCAGAAATGGAGGTTTTAAGGGTTAACGCTTGCCTGCCAATTCCCGTGTCGGATTGGGGATCACGGAGAGATATTGTTCCATGACGCGGGGCAGAACGGTAGGCAGAGCGTAGGGCAAAACGGCCTGCTTGGCGTTTTCCCCCAGACGGACCGCCAAACCCGGCTCGTCCAGCAGGCGGAGCATCTGCGCTGCAAAGGACCCACTGTCTCCAAAGGGGTAGAGCAGGCCGCTTTCTCCTTCCTGAATCAAATC
Organism: Oscillibacter ruminantium GH1; assembly: GCF_000307265.1. Lineage (GTDB taxonomy): Bacteria > Bacillota > Clostridia > Oscillospirales > Oscillospiraceae > Oscillibacter > Oscillibacter ruminantium. Next base: position 655,552 of record NZ_DF158897.1, on the reverse strand, counting down.
CGTGTGCCCCTTCACGGCGCTGACTACAATGGGCAGGCCGCAGTACATGGATTCCATTACATTGAAGGGCAATCCCTCCGACCGGCTGGCGGAGACGGCGGCATCCGCCGCCCGGTACCACCGGGGCATGTCCCCAATTTGTCCGGGAAAGATGACGCGATTCGCAACGCCCAGCTGCCGTGCAAGCGCGCGGCACTCCTCCCACAAGGCCCCCTGTCCCGGCAATGCCAAACGCACCCGTTCCGGCAGGCGCGCAAGCCCCTGAATCAGGACGGCCTGATTTTTCCGTTTGGAAAACTCGGCGGCATACAGCAGCAAAACGTTCTCCGGCGCAAGGCCCAGTTCATGGCGCAGGGTGGCTCCATCTGCGCCCGTCACTGCATCAAACCGGGTGAAATCCACCCCGATGCCGGGGATATTCTCCACCCGCCTGCCCAGATGATACAGCTGGGCCGCCTGAAAATCCCAGTCGTTCATGGTCAGCAACAGATCCGTGCACCGGGCGGTAAGCCGCTCGGCGGTGAGCAAAATTTTCCGCTTTAAAAACGGCGTGCCGTCGTCAAACAGATATCCGTGTGCCATGTTGACCACCGGCGGCGGATTGGAAAGTCCGGCGGCCGCCCGGCGGGTAAAAAACGCGGCCAGAGACGTATGGGTACACACGAGGGCATACCCTTCTTCCTCCATCGCCCGGCGCAGCAGCGCCTGCGCCCGGAAGTTAGCGGGAGCGGTCATTTTCTTTTCAAAGGGCAGATTGATCAGCCGGTCTGCCTCCGGCATGGACGCAGGCGCGCCGCCGCAGGCTACGTGCACCTGCCAGCCCAAGTCCTGAAATGCCCGGAGATAGGGCCGGTGAAAGTTTTTGATATGAGAATATGTAGACGCGGTAAATAAAACGGTGTTGCAATTCGACATAAAAGCACCTCTTTTCACCATTATAGGGGCAGAACCAATCCTTTGCAAGCGGATCATTCTGGCAAGCGCCTTCGCTTGACAGTTGGGGGCTTTCCGGGTACAATCAGATAGGCAAAAACCCACGAAATTATGAGAGCTTTGGAGGTATTGGAATGATTAAGGAGAACCAGCGGCTGCTGAATCAACTGCACGTCCTCTCCGACGGCATTCTGGTGTTTCTCTCCATGCTGCTGGCCTATTGGGTCCGGTTCTATCTGTTCCACGGCATCGAGGGCATCCCCTTTTCTTGGTACGCCATTTTGGGCTGCGGAGCGGTGGTGCTGTGTCTTGTGAGCTTTGCCGTGGCAGGGTTGTACGCATCCTATCGCACCATCCGGTTTCACCGGGAGGCCAGCCGCTTTTTGCTTGTCAACGCACTGGATACTTTAATACTTATCGCTTCCCTGTTTGTTTTGCGGCTGGACAACATGTCCCGCTGGACGCTGGTGTTTTTCTTCCTCATCAGCAGCACGATTTTGCTTGGAAAACGCGCTGTGCTGCGGCTGGTGCTGCGGCACTATCGCCGCATGGGCTACAACCTAAAGCATGTGGTGCTGGCGGGCCGGGGCGGCGTGGCGGAAAGCTATCTGGCCCGTATTCAAAGCGACCAGAATCTGGGGTATCAGGTGGACGGGTACGTATCCGACGTGGGAACTTGGGACGCGCTCCCGTGGCTGGGAGCTTATGCCCAGATGAAAGAGGCGCTGGCAACGTTTTCCCCCGACGAGGTGATCATCGCCCTGCCGCCGGAGGATATGCACAAAATTCCGGGTATCATCGCCGCCTGCGAAAAGACGGGGACAAAGGCCTCTGTGATCCCCTTTTACGCGCCGTATATGCCCTCCAATCCACAGGTGGACAACATCGACGGCCTGCCTGTCATCAACCTGCGCCGCATTCCGCTGGATAATCTGGGAAATGCCTTTATGAAGCGGACCATGGATATTGTGGGAGCGCTGGCGCTGATTACGCTCACCTCTCCCCTGATGCTGTTTGCCGCCGTGGGGGTAAAGCTCAGTTCTCCCGGTCCCGTTCTTTTTAAACAGGAGCGGGTAGGCAAGGACAAGAAGCCCTTTTCCATGTACAAATTCCGCTCCATGCGGATAAACACCCGCCAGCAAACCGGCTGGAGTACCGATGTAGATGACCGGAAAACAAAATTCGGCTCCCTCATCCGCAAATGCTCCATTGACGAGCTGCCCCAGTTTTTCAATGTTCTCAAGGGGGACATGTCGCTGGTAGGCCCCCGGCCGGAGGTTCCCTTCTACGTGGACCAGTTCAAGGAGGAGATTCCCCGCTACATGGTCAAGCATCAGGTCCGCCCCGGCATTACCGGCTGGGCGCAGGTCAACGGCTTTCGGGGCGACACTTCGATCCGAGGCCGCATTGAACACGACCTGTATTACATTGAAAACTGGAACCCGCTGTTCGATATCAGGATTTTGCTGATGACGGTATTCAAGGCCGTGAACCGGGAAAAGCTGGCGAAGTAAGCGGACCTCTGCTGCACTACGGCTGTGGAACAATCATACATGACGAAAAGTACCGCCGCAGTGGCTCTTCATGAGTCGCTGCGGCGGATAAAAACGCCTTTTCGGCGCATGAATTTTGGTTAAAGAAGTAGGAGCGAACAGAGAGCAGCCCCCCGCTTACCCGCAGGGATCGTTTTCGTCCCTCCGCTCTGTCTTCTTTGCTGTGTACCACAGGGTAATTTCGTGATTTTACTTGAATATGCCTGCGATGTCAAATATAATGAAATCATTGTAGAAACGATTGATAAACAACGAATAGATATCAATATATTTGGAGGACTACTTGATGAAAAAAAGCAAGTCAAATGCAGTGTTTTACCTGTTCGGCTCCGGTAATGTACAGCCGGAAGAATTTTGTTCAGGCCGGAGTCTCCTTGTGTTTTGCGCCGCACTGTTCCTGCTGGTGGTCTTCACTGCGCAGGAAACCGTCAGCATGCTGTGCGTCCTGCTGGGCTTCGGCGTTCTGCTGACAGCGGTCATACAGCGTAAGCGGCCTATGGCCGGACGACTTCACGTCCTCTTTTTACTCGTCACCCTTTATGTCCTATGGATGGGGATCGCCTGCTTTCGAAGCCCTTACCCGGTGCTCTCGCTCAAGGAATTTGGAAAGATTTTGGCAGGCTTTTTATTCTTCCTGCTTATTGTACTGACTGCCGGACGCGGGAAAAGCGCTGGACGGAATGCAGCGGTGGCCGTTTCCACTGTGGCAGCGGTATTCTCGTTTCTGAGCATTGATCTGGTATCCACCCGCTGGTTCTCCGGAGCGTTTCGCGGCATGGTGGAAGTCTTCACCAACGATTACAGCGTGAATAGCGGACTGGAAGTAGGCACCCGTATCAACTCCATTCTCGCCGAAGCCAACACCTTTGCAGGCGTGACGGGCTTAGGCGTGCTGCTGGCGCTGGGGCTGGCATTGAGCTGCCGCGGAAAAGAGCGGGCGTTCCATGTGGTCTGCCTGTACATCTCCGCGCTGGGTTTCGTTCTGGCATTCAGCTTGGGCGCGATGGGCTTTATATGCGTATCCTTTTTGCTGTTCCTCTTGGCCACTCCCAAGGGTGAGAAGGTCTTGGCAGCCGTGCTGATGATTGAAGCGTTGCTTTTCACCATGGTGGGCGTTGTGGCGGTCTACGTTTCTGTATTTGACGGCACCAGCCAATTTTCCTTGACCCCTCTGCTGGCGACCGTTGCAGGCGCCGCCCTGTTGGTGGTGTTGGACAAAGCGATCTCTCGCAAAGTGTGCGATTTTCTCTCCACCCACCGCGTGATTCCCCTGATTGCGCTGGCGGCGCTGGTCTGCTGTGCCGTGGGCTATGCGGTTCTGGCATTCCATCTGACCGGACCTGCGGCGTTGTCTTCCAATGAGACGCTGAATCGCGCAGTGAACCTCTCTGCCGGAGATTACACGCTTTCTGCCACGGGCAGCGAGGATACCGCAGTCGCAATCACTTGCCAAAACGAGACGGATCTGATCGTCCACACCTCGACCACGCTTTACAGCGGTCCGGCAAACGGCGCGGTCTTCACCGTTCCCGAAGGTACCCGGGCAGTCTGGTTTGCCCTGTCTTCCCCGCAGGGCGGCACACTGGAAAATGTGACCTATACCGGGGCGGAAAGCGGAGCGCTCAAGCTGAACTACAAACTTCTGCCCGGTTTTATGGCAAACCGCCTACAAGGACTTTGGGCCAATGAAAACTCTGTCCAGCGGACGGAATTTTGGCAGGACGGTCTGCGCATCTGGCAAAAATCCCCCGTCGTGGGTGAAGGACTGGGCGCTGTGGAGGCAGAACTGTACTCCGTGGCCCGCTTTGAATATCAGAGCCGATACGTCCACAATCATTATGTGCAGACGCTGGCGGATGCGGGCGTGATTGGCCTCGTTCTATTTGTTGGCGTGCTAACTGCGGCGCTCTGGACTGCGTGGGGCGGAAGAAAACGGGGCGCTCCGCTAGCCCCCGCGCTGTTCGCCGGGCTTGCCTTTGCCGCCCTGCAAGGCATTAATCAGGCGGTTTTTTCCCTTCACTCGTTCCTCTCGCTCATTTTTTGCCTTTACGCTGTGGTCGATGTCCACTGTTCCGAACAACCAGTGGAGACGGCAGGTATGGCTGTGGCGGAAAAAAATGCCGAGGCAAAAACCCCACAGCATCCAGTTGGCGCAAAGACACAGTTATTTAGCAAGTCGCTTATCTGGTGCGCGGTTCTGCTCTGTGTGATCTGGTCCGGTTTGCTGCTCAATAACCTCCGCGCACAAAACGATGTGATGGTGGGAACCGGTTACATGTTTGACCGATTGGAGAATGCGATTCACAGCGACCCCTTCAGCAAATATGACTCCATACAGGCCTATATCTATTACAGCGGACAAGTTGACGACGAAGCAATTCAGAATCAGGCAGGGTTGTATGCCGCCGAGTACACGCGCCCCGGCAACACCGATCCGGATTATCTCGCGGAATTCTTTTTCAAGAACCACGCACTGAGCAGTGCGTTTGATTCCCTCTCCCGCCACGTAGCTTTTAACCGCGCACGAACTGCCGCATGGCAGTACGCATTCACCCTGTTAGCCAAGCAGGACGACGGCAGCGCGGAATTTCACCAGCTGGCTCAAGGCATTGCGGCACAGCTGACAGAAGCTAACAACAATTATCTGCTCCAGCCCATCGCCTTGTATGGCCGTGCGCAGGCCTATTACGAAGCGCTGGCCTGAGATTGCGCAAGATGTTCAGCCAGACCACATGACAAATGCTTTTCTGGGGTTTCAGATGGGATCAGGGCTGTCTAAAAGCGTTGGACAATGGATTTATCATAGACGAAACGCAAGAGCTTATAGCGTGGATATCTGCGAATTGATAACAATACAGCGGGCAGTATGACTGGAATTAGCACGGCAACGACACAGCGGGTCTATTTTAGGAACCGTTTCCCTGTGTTGGACAGCAACAATCTCTTCTTCAAAATTGCTCCTCCGGTGCGCTGAAAACGAAGAGGTGACTGCCAAAATGGCAGTCACCTCTTTTTATAACATTTGGGTTTGCGCCTATCCGCTCATGTCTTGAATCTTAGCTTTCGGACTTGTACGGTAATACCCAAAAAGGCGACCTGCCCCTTTTGGAGCGGGTCGCCTTTCTGGTTGTAAACCTAGGGCTTACTTTTTAGCTAGTCACTAATTTTAGCCAATGCTGGGAGCTTTGGTGCCAAAGCCATTCACAACAACCTGAGCAACCTTCAGCACGTTCTCTGCGTTGGTCTTGTTATTCAAAACGATGGTCAGGTAGATAACGTCAGTATCAGACAGCAAGTTGCTGTTGTACAGATCCTTCAGAGAAGTAAAGCCGTTGTCGGTCAGGTCAGCCCACTTGGCAGTGCCGAGGTTCAGCTCGGTAGCAGCAGGAGTACCAGCCAGCACACCATCATTGGCACCCCAAGAATTAGCCTTGATAGTGCTCAGGTTGGCAAAAGCTTTAACAGCAGGAGCGCCAGTAGTTGCGCTCTTGATGCTGTACACAAGGTTCTTGTTGTCGGTGCGAATGTTTTCCTTAGTCAGAGTCAGACGGAAGGAAGAAGTAGAGGTGTTCGTTGCAGTCACAGCGCTCAGCTTGTAAGTGCCATCGGCGTTCTTGGTGTAGGTCACAAAGGTCTTACCGTCAATGTTATCGGTAGACACAATCTGGCCATCGGGATTCTCAACGCCGTCCACCCACACGTTGTAAGTGTACTTCTTGGTGCCGTTGTCAGAAGTAGAGGAAGCGGCGTATTCAACAAACATGGTGTTGTTGGAAATTGCATCAGAAGAAGTGGTCTTCACAACAATGGCTTCCACAGCACCGTCGCTGTTGACATAGAGCTGAGCATTCTTGATTTCGGGAGTAGTGGCAGTTGCAGCTTTATAAATCTCATCCGCAGCAATGTTGGCCACACCATCCTTCACGTAAATGCTATCCACAGTAGTGCCACCGTTAAAGTCCAGGAAAATGGTCTTCACGTTGGACGCAAAGTAGTAGGTGTTGGTGCCGTCGGAAATGTGGTTGTCATAAGAGTTAACAGGAGCAATAGCAGCGTTCACAAAGCCCTTCTCGCCCTTTACAGTGTTGGTGGGCTTAACAGGATTAGCAACCGTACTAACCTCGTAGTCAGCATTGTTCTTGGAAGTGTTGGTGTACTTAATCACAGAGCCAAAGGTATAGGAATTAGTATCCGTACCAATGTTAATGGAGGTTTCCACACCCTTCATATCCCAGCCAGTCAGAGTCTTAACCAGCTTGCCGTTGACCAGAGTCTGATAGCTATCGCCAATAATCATGTAGTTGGAGGTAGAACCAGCATCCTTGATGTAGGTGGCATAGCCATAAGCATCCAGATACAGGGTGACGTCCTTCTTGCTAGCAGAGATGCTAGCAGCGGTCAGATCCTTAAAGGTGTTGAAGTCCTTAACCTTAGCCAGCTTGTAAGCGGTGCCGCCAACAGTCACGCCGTTGACTTCGCTCTTGTCGTTGCGGGAAACAGCAGTCAGAGCGCCAGTGACGGTCTGAGGAGCAGCAACAGAGTCAACCACAAAGTTACCACCGTCCAGACGATAGGTGACCAGAGTGTAATCCTCAGCCTTCAGACCCTTCAGGCTGGCAAACGCATCATCGGTATCCTTCACGGTAGCGACAGCCTGATGGGGAGCGGTATCGTCCGCAGCCTTCAGAGAGACGTTCTTGCTGGAGACAGAGTTGACTTCCATCATCTCAGTGCGGATAATGACAATGGACTTGATCAGATCAGCAGTAGCATCGTCCATGTAGACTTCAACCTTGACGCCATTGCCAAAGAAGCTGGTCAGGTTATCCATCCAAGTGGTGCTGGAGCTCAGCTTAAGAGCAGACTCAGTAGTGCCGGGGAACACAACAATAGCGCCCGTGGGCTTGGGAGTGTTCGTAACGGAGCTGGCCATGTTGTAATTGTTCAGCATCACGGCAGTGTTTTTGTCAATCTTGTAGCCGTCGATGCCCAGAGACTTCAGCTTATCCAGAGAGCTGTCGCCGGAACCGTTGGCAGTGAAGGAGAAGTCAGCAGTCTTGGCATAGGTACCAACAGTGACGTTCTTGTAGCTCCACTTGTTGGAGGGACGACCAAAGTCATCGGTAATAGAAGTGCCAGCAACCTGCTTCAGATCGGTGAAGTGCTCCTCAGCGAACTGCATCAGGCCATCCTTGCCACTAGCATTAACATTGGTCTTCTGGATGTTGCCATCGGTCTTGCTGGTGTTCTCCACGTTCTTGCGGTCAGAACCGTCAATGGAAACGTTGATGCCAGTGCCGGTCACGTTGACCTTGTCGCCCTTATACTCCACCTCGGTGGCCTTCAGGGTGTTCAGAGCCAGCTGGCAAGCCTGCTCACGGGTGATGCCGGCATTGCCCTGGAAGGGAGTGTTGAAGTCGTTGTACAGGCCAGCAGTGTTGCCGACAGAAGCGACCTTCATGGTCCAGCCGGAGCCGGAGAAGCCCTCGACAGTGCCCTTGTAGCCCAGAGCGCCCAGCAGCATCTTTGCAAAAGCATAGCCGGTCAGGGCAGCGGTGGGACGGAAGGTACCGTCAGAGTAGCCGTTGATGTAACCAGCGGTCTTGCAGTAGCTGATAACAGCGGCAAAGGTGTTGGTCACGGGCACGTCCTTGTAAGGAGCGGCAGCAACCGTCAGGGAAGAAGCGGCATCGGAGCCGATCATCAGAGAAACGATGATCTTGGCAGCAGCGCCACGGGTCAGAGCCCCGGTGGGCTTAAAGGAACCGTCCTCATAGCCGGTGATGATACCGAGCTTGTTGAGAACTGCGACAGCTTCCTCGTACTGAATCTCCTTCTTGTCAGTGAGATCCTTGTACTCGGTGGCGCCAGCGCCGATGGTGACCAAAGACATGGTCATAACCAGAGCCAGAACCAGGGAAAGGAACTTTTTCATGGATTTTCCTCCTTCAAAATTTACCGTTTCCGCTGTTTCACAAGACGTTTTCCAAAATGCTCTCACATTAAAAATCTAAGAGCTATGGTTTATGTACCCGTTAGGCAGCTTCCGCGGCATTTGGTTTTGAACATCCGAGGAGGACTTTTGTTGCCCGGCGCACATACCGTGGCTAGCCGGTCCCGTATCTGCTCCGGGAACTGAAGGTACCGCCTCATTTGTTCATGTTGGATTCTAGCAGAAGTCATTTTGAAAAGCAAGGGGATTGCGGCGGTTGTAATATAAACGTAACATTGGATCGCTTTTGTTGCATCACCCTTTGTAGTTACTCTAGTCGGAAAGGCTTTCCCCGCTGTCACAGCAACGTGCAGAAGCATGATCCAAGCAATATATAAAGTAAAGGAGAACCCCGAGAATTCCTGTTTGTCAGGTATCCCCGGGGTTCCCACATCTTATTTCCGCAGGAAAGCACACTGCTTTCATAATCGGCCGCGCCCTCTGGTGCAGACCAAAAAAGTCCTCAGGGATTCGGAAGCGTATAGCGGTTCATATCCACCTGCAGATCCTGCACAAAGTTGCTGTCCTGTTTGATATTGTGGAGATATACATGGGCGTCGATATCCCGGCGATTTGTTTCGATCACACACACCGCGATATTAGAGCAGTGATCGGAGGCGCGCTCGAAATTCGTCAGCAGATCATTTAAAATAAAGCCCAGCTGGATGGTGCACACTCCGCTTTGCAGCCGCTCAATATGCCGCAGGCGAATCTCCTCGATCAAACGGTCAATCGTCTCCTCCAGCGGCTCCACACGGGCGGCGGCCTCCGGATCGTTGGCGGCAAAAGCGTCAAACGCGCGGTCTAAAATTCCGCTCAGAGCCTGCGTCAAAACTTCCAGTTCCTGCTTTGCGCTGTCGGAAAACATCAGCTGCTTGTCGTGAAGTTCCTGCGCCGATTCCTGAATGTTCAGCGCGTGGTCGCCGATCCGTTCAAAGTCTCCGATACAGTGCAGCATCCGGCTCACCTGACGGCTGTTATCGCCGGAGAGGCCGTGGCGGGAAATCTGCACCAGATAATCCCCCAGACGGTCCTCATAGGTGTCAAGCTTGTCCTCATTCTCCAGAATCACGGCTTCCCTCTCTGTGGAATAGGTCTCCAACTGTTCAATGGAAAGCAGAAAGTTTTTGTGCGCAACCTCGGACATCTTCCCTACCATCGTGATGCACTCGTTGATGGCCGCCCCGGGGGTGCGGAGCAGCAGAGGATCAAGAAACGCAAACTGCTCACTCTTTGTTTCGGTTTTGACCAGAACGCAGGCCAGTTTTTCCAGCTGCTTGGAGAAGGGCAGCAGCATGGCGGTGGTCAGCACGTTGAAGATTGTGTGGCAGAGGGCCACACTCATCGCATTGGCCGGATCGTTCATAAAGGTAAAGGGCAGGAAGCTCCCCGCGCCATAGAACAAAACAAGACAGATCACCGTACCGATGATATTAAAGGAGATATGGACCGCCGCCACCCGCTTGGCATTGCGGCTCACTCCGATGGAGCTGAGTATGGCGGTGACGCAGGTTCCGATATTTTGGCCCATGATAATGGGGATCGCCATGCCATAGCTGATGGAGCCGGTCATGGCCAGCGCCTGCAAAATGCCCACCGATGCGGCAGAAGACTGGATCACGCCGGTAAACACCGCGCCCACCAGCACGCCCAGCAGCGGATTCTGGAAAGCCGTCAGAATACTGGCAAATTCCGGAGAGTCCGCCAGCGGGCTGACAGCTGCTTTCATCAGCTCCATGCCGTACATCAAAATGGAAAAGCCCATCAAAATCCGGCCAATATCCCGCCGCTTCTGCTTTTTGGATGTCATAATCATCAAAATGCCGACCAGCGCGATCACCGGGGAAAAATTCTCCGGCTTCAGCAGATTCACCCAGACATTTTCACTCTCAATTCCGCTGAGAGCCAAAATCCACGCCGTCAGGGTCGTGCCGATGTTGCTGCCCATGATGACGCCAATAGTCTGTCCCAGCTCCATCACGCCGGAGTTCACAAGGCCCACCAGCATCACGGTCATAGCGGAGGAAGATTGGATGGCGATGGTAATGCCCGCGCCCAGTAAAAGGCTCTTCATGGGGTTGGAGGTCATGCGCTTCAGGGTGCGCTCCAGCTTGCCGCCCGCCATTTTCTCCAGACTCTTGGACATGGTGTTCATGCCAAAGAGGAAAAAGGCCAGACCGCCGCAGAGGGTAAAGACGGAAAAAATGTCCATCAAATGGTTCTCCTTTGTATTTTACACGGAATTTACATCCGCCGGTTTTGCGCACCGCGCATCAAAAACAGGACTGCAAAAGTTTACACAATGACATTATATAGGGAAACTGTCCGTATAGGAAGACCCGCAATGTTAAATCTACGTAAAATCTCCCTCGCCGTCCCCACTTACTTCCAAAGCTCCGTCAGTTTCGGCGCGGCGGTACGCCCCTGAAAGTATCCGTCCTGCCACAGGGCTCGGATCTTCTCCAAATCCTTTTCCGTTCGGGAATAACCCTTCGTGGATTCCGGTGCAATCACCATCACCCGGCCCTCCCGTTCCAGCTGGAACAGCCGTTCCCTGTTTTCGTTGTAATCGTCCGCCCGGCGGCGCATGGTATCCAGAAAATTCGGATAGTTCCGGTAGTGCCGCTGGATAAGCCGGTCGGTTTTCTCCGCGCCCCGGACGTAAGAACGCTCCCGCGTCAGCACCACCAACAAATGCTCACAGCCCTGCTCCAGCGCCCGCTGCCACGGGATCGGGTCGGCGCAGCCGCCGTCCAAATAGGGCTGATCGTTAATATGGAAGATGGGGAACAGCAGCGGCATGGCGCAGGTGGCCTGTAAAACCGTGAAATGCTCGTCCTGCCGAGGAATGGGGAGATAATCCGCTTTTCCGGTATTTAAATTTGTCAAAACCGCCTCCGCTTCGCCGGGATAAGCGGCAAACGCCTTGTAGTCAAAGGGGATATACTGGTTTGGGATATCCTCATAGGCAAACTTCAGCCCAAAATAAGACCGGTTTTTGCGGTCCAGCAGATTTCCAACGCCCATGTACCGCCGGTCATTGGCGTAATGGCAGACGATGTTCAGATTCCGCCACTTCTGCCGCGAAAGATAGCTCACGCCGTAAGCCGCCCCGGCGGATACGCCGATAAAATAGTCCGGCAGCAGTCCCGCGTCCAGCAGCGCGTCGCATACACCGGTAGAAAAAATGGTGCGGAGTGCCCCGCCTTCTAAAACAATTCCTGATTTCATCTCTTCACCTCAAACGTTCAAAGGCGCTCCAGCGCCAGCAGTGCCGACCGCGCCAGCAGCGCCGCGCCCAAAGGCAGTGCCGCGTCGTTGGTGCAGAAATCCGGGCTGTGCCACGGGGCGTTTTCCCGCCCCGGAAATCCACTGCCCAGCCAGTAGAAAAAGGCGGGAACCTCCTGCCCGTACACCGCAAAATCCTCGCTGCCCATGTCCGGCGGCGGACAGGCCACGTTTTCAGCGCCCGCAGTCTCCGCTGCGGCGCATTCCGCGATCTCTGCCAAAGAGGCGGCGTTCCGCGTCACCGGAACCTGCGGAAGCAGCTGCGTCTCCGCCTGACATTCGTAAGCCGCGGCCACCCCCGCCGCCAGATCCCGCAGCCGCTGCGCCGCCCGCTGGCCCGCCGCGTCCCGGAGATAGCGGATGCTGCCCGTTACGGAGAGAGAGGACGGAACGAAAAAGTCCGGCGCATCTGTGTGAACCGAGTACACCGCACATACCAGCGCGTCCTGCGGGTCGGTGCTGCGGCTGACAATGGTCTGCACCCCGTCAATCAGTGCCGCCCCAGCCACCACCGGGTCCACGCATTTGTGGGGCGATCCCCCGTGGCCCGGTCTTCCCCGCAGTATCACGCGAAAATTGATCTTTCCCGCCATAATCGGCCCATTCCGTACGGCAATCTGTCCCGCCGGCAGCTCCGGACGATTGTGCAGACCGAAGATGCAGTCCGGCTTTCCGCCCATTCGCTCCCAAAGCCCGTGGTCCAGCAGCGTGCGCGCGCCCTGCGTCTCCTCCTCGGCGGGCTGAAACAAAAATGCCACCCTGCCGGAAAGCGTCTCTTTTCGGGCAGAAAGCAGCTTTGCCGCGCCATAGAGACAGGCGGTATGAAAGTCGTGGCCGCAGCCGTGCATCAACCCCGCCGTTTCTGAGCGGACAACGTGGTTCTGGTTCTCCGTTTGGGCGATGGCGTCGATGTCCGCCCGCAAAGCGGCAGTCTTGCCATGCCTCTCCCCTTCCAAAACCGCCACCACGCCGGTGTCCATCCCCATGTCCACCGGGCAAAGGCCCAGTGCGGCCAGCTTTTCCTTCAGCAGCTCGGTCGTCCGCCGTTCCTGAAAACTGCTCTCCGGGTGACGGTGCAGATCCTCTTTAAAGGCCAGCATTTCCCCGTACAACCCCGCCGCCTGCGTATCCAGCAGCTCCATCTTCATACGCCCCCATCCTGCTTTCCGCCCGCAGTGTACGGACGGCTTCCATTTTGGCGCGGTTTTTGAAAATCGCGCAATTTTATAGATTTATCATACGCTTTTTTTCAGGTTGGGGCAAGAGCGACGCCAAAAAGACGAGAGACGCCCTCGAAGGGCGTCTCTCGTTTTCAATGCACAGTAGGGTTAGGCCGCGGGAATCGTCAGAACCTGACCAACCTGAATGTCGTTGGCATTCTTGATGATCGCGGTGTTGGCCCGATAGATCACGGTCCACTTGGTGCCGGTACCGTAGAACTCCTGAGAGATGCTCCACAGGCAGTCACCCGACTTCACGGTATAGGAACCGCCGGCCACGGGGGTGCTGGGTGTTGTGGGCGTGACAGGCACGGTGGGCTTGGCCGGAGTCGTTGGGGTGGTGGCTGTCTCTCCGCCGGTCAGCGCGGGCAGCTTGCCCGCAGTCCGCAGCTCGGGACCGTTCAGTGAGGCGATGTTGGGTGTGCGTCCATCCTCAGAGGTGGGGACGGTGATCTCGCCGGAACGGACCTTCTCATAGATCAAGTCCTTCTGGGGATCGTTGAGATCCGCGCCCACGATCTTCCAGTTGTGGTCGCACTCGGGCATCAGGGGCGTCTTCATCGCCGCCACATAATTGGTAATCATATCGCGAACCGCGCCGCCCTCGTACACCACGTCGGACTCGTTCAAAAGTCCCGCGGTGACAAGGCCGCCATAGCGGTAGTTGTTCAGCGCCAGCACCAGCGTCTGGGTGTCGCTGAGGGGCTTGCCCTGATAGGTGACGTTCTGGATGCGGGAACCGGCGGGCTTGGAGATGTTGATCTCATAGTTCACACCGGCAAACTCGTCGTAGTTGTACATCCGGATGTCGGGGTTGAAGCTGATGGTCACATCCCCCGCCTTGTACTGGTTGAAGAAGTTGCCCGCCTGCAGCTCCATGATGGCCTTGAGCTGCTTGCCGGTGACCTTCACGCCGTACAGCGTGTTGTCATACTTGTAGATTTTCACGCTGTCCCGATTCAGGAAGGGACCCTTTTCCAGATTGGAGGTGGAATCAAACAGGGCGGCCAGAGACACATCCGCGCCCACCTCTTCCATCTGCACCTTGTTGATGAGATCGAGAACGGCGTTGTCCTCCAAAATGGCGCTGGGAATGCCGGGAAGAACTTCCACGGGGTTTAGGAACGTCTCACCGACCTCACCCACCTGCTTGGCAGCCAAAGCCTTGCTCTTTTGATCCAGAGACTTGAATTTTGTCAGGAAAGCCGCATCCGGAGTGACGGTGGAGCAGTCGATCAGACCGGCGTCGGTCTTGGCCACGTCCCACTTGCCGTCCTTTTTCTCCAGAGAGAAGGTGACCTTGGAAACATATTGGGCGTTGGAGCCGGGCTCCAGCACGGGCACGCCGTTGATGGTTTCGTTCACCTTGGAGTGAGCATGACCGATAAACAGCGCGTCAATCTGATCGCCGTATTTCTCGGCTACCTGACGGATACCCTCGGTGCCGTATTCGCCGTCCAGACCATAGTGGATGGAACCGATAATCACATCCGCCTTGCCTTCCAGTTCCTTGAGGATCTTGCCAGTCTCCTCCATGGGCGTGGTAAAGGTCATGTTGTTATAGTGGGTGGGGTCGGATTTTTCCCAGATGGGAATGTGGGGCGCGTCGATACCGAACACGGCCACCTTCACGCCGTTCACGTCAAAAATTTTGTAAGCGTCCAGCCAGCGGGAGCCGTTTTTCTGATAGATGTTGCCCGCCAGAGTGACGCCGTTGAATTCCTTGATTTCCTTCGTTACGTAGTTGAAGCCGAAGTTAAACTCGTGGTTGCCCAGAGTCCAAGCATCATATTTCAGATAGTTCAGGGCGTCGATCATGGGTTCGGGCACTTCGTCCTTAAATTCCTGAATGTAGTTGGCCTGTGTGGAGTCGCCGGTGTCGATCAGGAGCAGATTTGGGTCCGTCTTCCGCTCCGCCGCAATGATCGCCGCCGCGTGGGCCATGCTGGTCTTGCTTTCCTTGTTGGATGCGTAGTCATAGGGGTTAATCATGCCGTGCAGGTCGCTGGTCTGGAGGATGGTGACCGTCTGAGTGGTGTCCGCCGCCAAAGCAGGAACAGCCAGACTGACCGCCATGACCAGAGCCAGGAGCAATGCTGAGAGTTTTTTCCTTTTCATCTTTCAGCCTCCTTCAAGATATTCCCAACGGGAGATGGCTCCATTATAGCGCTTGTCCGGCCGGTTCACAATAGTTTTCACAAATTTTTGATGCAGGCGCAGAATTCATCCGGCAAAATCGCACAAAGGCGAACCTTTTCGCGCATCGGCGGCAACCATGGAAAAAACGGCGGCGTTACCCCTGCAAAAGCCCCTGATCGCGATAGAACTGCGCCGCTCCGGGATGGAGGGGCACCGGAAGATTGCGGTATAGGAATCCGTCCTCGCTTATGGCGGAGAGGGCGGCGTGCCGTTCCTTCAGCCCGTCGGCAGACTCCCAGAGAATCCGGGCAATGGTCCCCGCCAAATCGTCGTCCATGTCCGCGTTTACGCACAGCAGGCACTTCACGCCAAAGGTTTCAATATCCTCCGTCTGCCCGGGGTAAGTTCCGGCGGGAATCACGCCCCGGATATACTGGGTGTTTCCCTGCAAAATGGCGTCCAGTTCCTCCTCCGTGAACCGCAGAAGGCGGCAGGGCGTTTGCTCTGCCAAATCGCTCAGGCCCTTGACCGGTATTCCGGCAAACCCATAGAGCGCGTCCAACTCTCCGTTCAGCAGCGCTTCTCCGCCGGAGCCAAGCCCTTGATTTTCAAGCACGGTGTTGTCAACACTCAGCCCCACGGCGGAAAGCGCGGCCCGCGCGGAAACCTCTGTGGCGGAATCTTCCGGACCAACGGCCACCCGCATTCCCAAAAGGTCATGGACATACTCAATATCAAGGGACTCCGGAACCATCCAGTTGGACAGGCTCACATACAGCGCGCCAATCACCCGCAGGCTGGGCATGGGGCTGTCTTCAAATTCGTCCTTGCCGTGCCAAGCGCGCCACGCCACGTCGCCGCTGACCAAACCCATGTCGATCTGTCCGTCCCGCAGGCTTTCCACATTGGTAAAGGAGCCGCTGGACGCGCTGGTATTGATTTTCAGGGATGGCGTGTATTGATCCAGCACTTCCGCCACCGCCCGGCCCACTGGGTACATGGTGCCGCCGCTGTCGGCGGTGCCGATGGTCAGAACCCGAATCTCCTTCGGAGTTCCCTGCCGTCCTTTCAGGCCGCAGCCCGGCAGCAAACAGATTGCCGCCAAAAGGCCCGCAAAAATTCGGCGCCGCAGACGACCAACATTCTTTCCCATCCTCTCACCATCCCTTTCATGGTTTTCTTTTTTAAGGTAACCCCGCACAAGTGCGAACCGCATACGGACATCCGCAACAAAACCCAAATAAACGTGCGCCCGCTTTGCGGACACACGCACGAATTGGAGTCACTGTGCGATATTTTGATGAAGCAGCCCGCCTGCAAAGCGGACAGATGCGCATATCAGATTTGCTTCGTACTTAATTATAGCACGGTCTTCGATATTTTTCCATGCTTTTATAAGCAGAGCGGGCGTCCCCTGTGGGACGCCCGCTCTGCTTATCAATCATTGTTGTTTTTCTCAGCGCACCAAGAAACTGCCAAACAGAGAGAGGAAAATGGGATTGTAGATATCGTCAATGATAACTGCAAAAGAGGGATACAGCACCCAAGCAATATTGTGCCAACCATACTGGTCCATAACCGCTTTTTCGTTGGCCACGGCGTTGGGTCCGGAGCCGCAGCCCCAACCGCAGTTGCCGGCGGCCATAACCGCTGCACCGTAGTCCCGGCCAAACATGTTGTAAGAGACAAAGATGCCGAACAGGGCCATCAAAATCGCCTGACCAATCAGGATCACGCCCATCTGGCCCGCCACAGGCGCCAGCTTAGTGATATCAATGGTCATCAGCACCAGCGCCAGATACAGCTCCAGGAACATATGCTCAATGGCGTCCACTTCCGGGGTGTAGAACTTGATGTGGAAGGCTTCCATCACGTTGCGGGCAATCGCGCCGGCAAACAGGCAGCCGATGAACTTGGGCATCTCGATCATGGGAATGCTGTCCAGCAGCATGTAGATGGGCATTCCCAGCGCAGCCAGCAGCAAGCACATTGCAAACATAGAGATCATGCGGCCGTTATCCAGACGGGTTGCTTCACCGGACATCACTGCTTCCGGCTTGTCGTTGGGGTCGGCTTTCAGTCCGTGACGGCTGATGAGGAACGCGGCCACAGGGCCGCCAATTAAAGAGCCCATGATGTTGCCCAGCGTACCGGCGGCAACGCCGATGGTGGTGGCCTCCGGCGCACCCATATTCTCAAAAATAGGGCCAAAGGCGGAGGCAGTGCCCACGCCGCCGCTCATAGCGGAGGAGGAACACTGAAGCGCCAGCAGCGGGTGCAGACCCACCAGATTGCCGATGGCAACACCCAGCAAATCCTGCAGCGTAATTAGCAGACAGGCGCCCACGGCAATCAGAACGCACAGCTTGCCGCCGGCGTGCTTGATCATCTTCCAGCTGAAGCCGAAGCCCACGCACAGGAAGAACAGATTCTGGCACAGGTCTTTCATCACCGTCACGTCGAAGGAAAATGCCATCGCACCGGACATTTTGATGAAGGAGACGACCAGCGAAAAAATCAGGCCGGAAACTACCGGCGCGGGGATCGCATACTTCTGCAAGAGCTTGGAGTGCCTTACAATGGCCCGGCCTAAGAAAATCACAAAGGCGGCAAAGCCCAATGCAGAGAGGTACTCAAACTTGAACGAAGCGATGGCTCCGTCTGCGGCGGGAGTATAGGTCCCAAAATAACCTAAAATGTTTTCCATAGATATTCTTCCCTTCCTAACTGTCGGCCCCTTTTTCTCCGGAACCTTCCTTAGCATAACCCTAACACGCTCTCAGTATATAAAGGGGAGAGAAGAAATTTCAATTTTTAGTAACTATCGTAAACGTTTAGTAGGTAAAATTTTCGACATTTTTGCCTTTTCGTACAGCTTTCGACTTCTTTTTTTGTTTATTTTACTCAAGGTAGTATTGAATGGAGGGCCTGCCGCCGGTCTGATAATCAATGCGGCTGCTGATCTCCCGGATCTCGGTCAAATAGTTCATATACCGCCGCACCGTGATACGGGACAGACACACCTGCTCCGCCACCTCCTCGCTGGTGTGGCCCTCGCCCCGATGAGCCTGTAAAAATTCCCGAATCATCTGCATAGTGGCGGCGTTCAGTCCCTTGGCCAGCGGCTCTGATACGGCAGGCTGGCCTGTGCCAACCGTCATGCGGTCGATGGCCGCCTGATCCAGCGCCGTCTCCTGAATCTCCCATTGCTCCCGACTCTGGCGAAACCGTTCCAACGCCTCCTGAAATCGTTTATACTCGAAGGGTTTCACCAAATAGTCCACCACACCCCGCAAAAACATCTGCCGGATAGTCTGCGCGTCGCTGGCGGAGGTGACCATGATGATCGCCGGAGCTTTGCCCATGCCGTGGAGCCGGTCCACAAATTCCATGCCGTTCATCATAGGGGTGTAAAAGTCCAAAATAATCAACGGCACATCGTGCCCTTTCAAATATTCCAACGCGCCCACGCCGCTGGGGAACACCGCCTCCACAGCAAAGCCCGGCGTGTTCTCCACATACTGGCGGTTAATGGCCGCCACCATGGGATCGTCCTCAATAATCATGACGGAAACCATCACTCCGCCTCCTCTCTGGTAAAGGTCACGGTAAAGCTGGTGCCCTCCCCCGGTTCTGTTTCCACGTCAATTTTTCCGCCGTACCGGCGTACCACGGTCTGCACGGCGTTGAGTCCCGTCCCCCGGTACGCGCCCTTGGTGGAAACGCCTTTTTCAAACATGTGCTGGCGCACCTGCGGCGAAATGCCGCCCCCGGTGTCGCTGCACACCAGCAGATTGCAGTCCGGACGGCAGTACAATTCAAACTCAATCTCCCGGACAGGATGCTCGCCGGAGGAAAGCTCCTCGATGGCGTTTTCCAAAAGGTTGCCCATCACGGTCACCATATCCTCCACGGGGATCAGCAGGTCCTGCTCGATACACACGCTGTTTTCCCCCAGCGTCAGCAAAATCCCCCGCTCCGCCGCGTGGAGCATTTTCCCGATCATCAGCGCGCACAGCTCGGATACCCGCAGCGCTTCCGCGGTCTGGCAGATCAGCTGTCCGGAGATCAGGTTGCTGTTGACGATAAACCGGATGGCCTCCTGCGTTTTCCCCGTTTCCAAATAGCCCAAAATCACATGGAGCTTATTGGAAAATTCGTGATTATAGGAGCGCAGTGCGTCGATCATGCTCCGCGCGCCAAACAGCTCGTCGGACATGTGCAGCATCTCCGTCCGGTCATAGAGAATGGTCAAGACTCCCTGAGGCGCGTCATTTTCCCGCTCCCGAATGGGAATCTGGCCCGCCAGCACCGAGTGTCCGTCCACAATCCAAGAGCGGCGCTCCTCCGCCTTGCCGGTGCGCAGCACCTCCTCCTGCCGGGAATCGGGAAACAACTCCCCGACAGACCGCCCCACCAGCGGGGTATTTTCCCCAAAAATTGCCTGAGCCGCCGGATTGGCAAAGAGCACCTTCCCCGCCGCGTCGGACGCTACCAGCCCCTCTGCCACAGCGCCCAGCACCTCGTCCTGCCGGAGATAGCGGCTGAGCAGTTCCTCCGGGCGAAAGCCCATCAGCGTCCGGCGCAGGAAACGCAAAATCGCGTGGGTCAGGAAAAAGCTCACCAGCAGCATCACTGCCATAATGGCCAGATGAAGCACCAATATATTTCTCAGCCGTGCGGTGAGGACGCCGCTGAACACAGACACCATCACAAAGCCGATGATTGCCCCGTCCTCTCCGCGAACGGCGTGAAACGCCCGGCGCTGCATCCCCATGGTGCTGTACCCGGTGGTAATATAAGGTTCCGCCCCCTCTAAAATGGGACGTTCCTCCCCGTCCACATAGGACTCTCCGGTTTTCTGACGGTCTGTGTGATAAAAGCGCAGCCCGCTCTTGTCGCAGATCACCGCCGAGCTGATGTCCGCGATGCTGTCGCACAGAGCGTCCATACTCCGGGTGGCGTTGGGAGACGGATACCCCGCCTTCAGCATGGCGATCACGCTTGGAAGTTCACTGACATAGGCCGCCGAGCCGCTGATGGACGCGTCCACCTGATTTCTTTGGCGGGTCAGGTCCAAGTAAAGCGACAGCCCCAGGGACAGCAGGATCACTAGTGCGGACAGCAGAAGAAAGGAGCGGTACAGTTTCCGCTCCAACGCATTTTGCCCGTTTTTCTCGCTCATGCCCCACCTCCTGCCGGACTGCTCCGTCGTCCGTTTTGTCCACTATACACCGTTTTTCTCTTCGGTTCAACGCCCGGAAAGCGGAATTGCTTTCAGCAAGCAAGAGCCGTCCCGCTCCAATTGGAGCGGGACGGCTTTTATTCAATCATCTCAGCAGTCAGAAAGCCCAGCTCAGCCTTTCAGTGTGATGGGATAGGCGCCGGAGTCGTGGAGCTTTTTCAGTTCCTCCGCCACCCGGTCCCGGTCCTCATGATAGGTCATGCCGAACCAGCGGTCCGCAGAGTGGAGGACCGATACCTCCATCCGCCCGGTATCCAGTTCATGCCCCACCATCACCGGAAGCAGGCACTCCGCCTTGACGTTCTCCCCCGCCTCGGTGCGGAGAAAATTTTCAAAATAGGCGTTCAGTGCCGGAAAAATGCTGGGCGTGAACCCCCAGAAGTTCATGGACACCACCGTATCCGGAGAGAGGGTGCGGTCTTCTGCCAGATCTTTCAGCGTGCCGTCCGGATAAAGCTGAATCTTCAGCGCCTCCCGCACAGACTGGAGCTTTCCGTCCGCCACGGCGCAAACACCCCGGGACACTGTTCCGTGCAGGCTGGCGGTATTCTTCAAGAGATATCCCACCATGGTTCCCCGTCCGCTTTCGGGCAGAGCCGTCAACTCTTGGTAAATGGTGCGGTAGGCGTCGATCCCATAGTAATCGTCGGCATTGATGACACAAAACGGCTCATGGACCGCCTGCGCCGCGCAGAGCAAGGCGTGAACCGTTCCAAAAGGCTTTGTCCGCTCCACGGGAATGTGATAAAAATCCGGCACGGAGGAAAAATCCTGAAAGGCGTAAGCCACCTCTACCGGCGTTCCATCCAGCGCGGTGCGCTTGCGGAGATAGTTCCCGCAGATACGCTCCATCAGCTCCTCCATCTCCGGCTTGATGATGAAGACTACCTTGTTAAAGCCCGCCCGCAAAGCGTCATAAATGGAATACTCCATTAAAATCTCATTGTTGGGACCAATGCCGTCCACCTGTTTGCTGCCGCCATATCGGGAGCCAAGTCCCGCCGCCATGATGACAAGAGTAACTTTCATAAACCCTCCATACGTTCGCCGCGCAGCCCGCAGCGGCAGGCGCGCATGTTGCGTATTATTTGCGTAATTTCAAAACGGCATTTCACCGTCCTGCCCTTACCATACACTTTTGCGCCGCTGTTTGCAACAGCAAAACAAATCCCTTGACTTTTTTCGTCAGTGTCTATAATATGAAAATGATTTTCATTTTTACAGGAGGGACGGTTGATGGCCTATTCCACAAAACAGCAGCAGGCGATTTTAAACTGCCTGAAGCAGCGGCGGGACATGCCGATGTCCGCGGCGGATTTGGCGGCGGAACTGCGTCAGAGCGGGCAGCCCGTGGGCCTTGCCACCGTGTATCGCCAGATGGAAAAGCTGGAGGCAGCGGGTCAGGTTCACAAGGTGAATACCGAGGAGGGGGCCTACTTTCAGTATTGCAGCCACCCGGAGGGGGATAGGAAACAAGACTGCCTTCTTTTAAAATGCGAGTCCTGCGGGCGCATCCTTCATCTGGACTGCACGCAGCTGCAGCCCCTATACGAGCATCTGCTGCAAGAGCATCATTTTACGGTGGACCACCGGCGGACCCTGTTTTCCGGACTGTGCGAAGCCTGCGCGAAAAAGGAGCGAAAAGATGGAGAGCAATGAACTGATTGTCTGTCGGGACGCCGCCTTGGGCTATGAGGGCCGGGCGGTGCTGACGGGCTTGAATCTCAGCGTGTCCGCCGGAGATTATCTCTGTGTGGTGGGCGACAACGGGTCGGGAAAGTCCACGCTGATGAAGGGGCTTTTGGGCCTTCTCTCTCCCATGGCGGGCAGCATTGACCGGGCGGCGGAGCTGAAAAACGGCGCGATTGGATATCTTCCGCAGCAGACACAGGCCCAGAAGGATTTCCCCGCCACGGTATATGAGGTGGTGCTGTCCGGCTTTTTGAATCAAAAAGGGTTTCGCTTTTTTTATACGGCAGCCCAGAAGACCGCCGCGCTGCAAGCCATCGGCAAGCTGGGCATCCTTGAATTAAAGGATCGGTGCTATCGGGACCTCTCCGGCGGGCAGCAGCAGCGAACGCTGCTGGCCCGGGCGCTGTGCGCCGCCAGCCGGCTGCTGATTCTGGACGAGCCGGTCACGGGGCTGGACCCCGCCGCCGCGCAGGACCTTTATAAGACGCTGCGCTATCTCAACGAAAAAGAGGGCATGGCGGTGGTCATGGTGACTCACGACCTGCGCTCCGCGCTGGAAAACGCGCAAACGGTGCTGCACATCGGCAAAACGAGTTGGTTTTACGGCAAGGTGGAAGAATACCTCCAGTCGCCGGAGGGTCGCCGGTTCCGGAAGGAGGAGCAGTGATGAATCTTGTGCAAATGTTCTCCTGGCCGTTTATGCAGCGGGCATTGGTGGTGGGCATTCTTGTGAGCCTGTGCGCGGCGCTTTTGGGAGTGTCGCTGGTTTTAAAGCGCTATTCCATGATCGGCGACGGCCTGAGCCATGTGTCCTTCGGGGCGCTGGCAGTGGCGGTGGCACTGGGCGTCACGCCGCTGTACTTTTCAATTCCCGTGGTGATTCTGGCGGCGTTTTTTCTCTTGCGGCTGGCAAACTCCGGCAGCCGCCTCGGCAGCGACGCGGCCATCGCGGTGGTCAGCGCGTCGGCTCTGGCCATCGGCATTCTGGTAATCTCCCTGACCACCGGCATGACCACGGACGTGGACAACTATATGTTTGGCAGCGTGCTGGCCATGACGGAGACGGACGTGGTGCTCTCTGCGGTGGTGTCCGCCGCGGTGCTGGTTTTGTTTGTTCTCTTTTACCACAAGCTGTTTGCCATTACCTTTGATGAAAATTTCGCCCGGGCCACCGGGATGCGGGTGGAACTGTACAATACTCTCCTCTCCATCCTGACGGCGCTGACCATCGTGCTGGGAATGCGGATGATGGGAGCCATGCTGATCTCGTCTCTGGTCATTTTTCCGGCGCTGACCGCCATGCGTCTGTTCCGCAGCTTTCGGGGCGTGGTGCTCTGCGCGGGCGTCACCGCCGTTCTCTGCTTCTGCGCGGGACTGATCTTCTCCTTCGCGCGGTCCACACCTGTGGGCGCCACCGTGGTGGCGGCGGATCTGATTTTATTTCTGCTGGCCTGCGTTGTGGAACGGCTGCGAAAGAAAGTCTGAGGCAATCCCGCGCGATTGGTTGCAGACGGTTTGTGGGAAAATTTTGTGGTAAAAAAAGCGCACTTGCGCGATGCTTCCTTAAATAATTTTTCATGCCCCAAACTTTCCCGCCCTGCTCCGCCGTCTTACAGACGAAGGGCACGCGGGTGGACCGACGTACGCGGGACTGCCCCGCCGCTCTTGAAAGGAGGCTTTTGATGATCCCCGAAAATCAGCGAAAACAGGTGGAAGCTCAGATTATGGAGTCCTACACGTCCATGTATCGGCTGGCCTACACCTATGTCAAGAACCCGGACGACGCCATGGACATTGTGCAGGAGAGCGTCTGCAAGGCAATCTCCTCTTCCGGCGAACTGCGAAGTAAACCCGCACTGAAAAGCTGGCTGTGTCGCATTGTGGTCAATACTGCGCTGGATTTCCTGCGCAGGCGGTCCCGGGAAACCGTGTCCGAGGCCCCGCCCGAGGAGGGGCGCGAGGACGTATACCGGGATCTGGACACACTCCGGGCGCTGGATGTGCTGGACGAAAAAGAACGGACCGTGATCGTCCTCCGGTTTTTCGAGGATCTGAAATTACAGGATATTGCCGATGTCACCGGTGACAATTTGAACACGGTCAAAACCATCCTGTACCGAAGCCTTAAAAAGTTGAAAATCCAACTGACGGAAGGAGCATCCGCGTCATGAATGAAAACAATTTAAACGAGACGAAGGAACTGGAGACGCTGAAGCGGGAATACGAGTCGATTCCCATCCCGGAGGGTCTGGAATTCCGTGTCCGCTCGTCCATCGCCCAGGCAAAGAATGCCGAAAACGCAGAAAACGCGCAGAACACGCAAAGCACACAGGCCCGGGAATCGCATCCTGCGAAGAAACACCGGTATCTGAGAAAAGTGTTCGGCACCTGCGCCGCCGCCATGCTGACAGTTGTGGTTCTGGCCAATTCCGGCGCAGGCGTAGCTCACGCCATGGAACAGGTTCCCCTGCTGGGCCTGATTACCAAGGTGGTCACATTCCGCACCTATGAAGATCAGCGGGGAGACACCGTCTCCGCCACCATCAACGTCCCCGAGGTGGAAAATGGCGGAGAGCTGAACGACGCCATTCAGGCATACACCGACACCATCATTGCCGAGTATGAAAAAGACGCCGCTTCGAGTGAAGAATACGCAAACGATCCCGACGCACCCACGGCGGAGACGAATCACTATGAACTGAATCTGGACTACACCGTGGCCACAGACAACGCCGCCCTGTTCGCCCTGCGGTTCAACAAGAGCGTGGTCATGGCCAGCGGAAACGAGTCTGTGAAAATCTACAACGTGGACAAGGCCACGGGGAAGATTTTGACCTTGGGCGATCTGTTCCAGTCGGGCAGCGGCTATCTGGACGTGCTGACCAAAAACATCCAAGCCCAGATGCGCACGCAGATGGACGCGGACGAGAACGTATATTATTGGCTGGATGATGAGGTGACCGATTGGAACTTCACCGCCCTTGACCCGAACACAGCGTTCTACGTGAACGAGAACGGGCAGCTCACCATTGTATTTAACGAGGGCGACGTGGCACCCATGTATATGGGCGTGGTTGAGTTCACCATTCCCACGAACGCCATCTCGGACATTGCTGTCCCCGGCTATCTGAAATAATTTTTTATCAAACAGGACCGGAGCGCGCCATGCGCTCCGGTTTTTGTCATTTTCCGCTCAGATTTTCTTTGAAATTTCACAGAAAATACTTGCTTTTCGGGAAAAATCGTGATACTGTTATCAAGGTAGTATTGGTGGTTTTGTGGAGTGGGCCTAGTGTCCGCTCTTTTTGTTGGCCTTTTTCCAAAGGCCACAATTTGAAAAAAATGGAAGTTTTTTGGCCTGAACGGCGTGAAAGGGAGGCATTTCCTTGAAAAAGATTACGGAACTGACCGCAGATCTGGCGGCCCCCATCATTGCGGAGCGGGGCTGCGCCCTCTGGGACGTGGAATACGTGAAAGAAGCGGGCGCTTGGTATCTGCGGGTGCTGCTGGACAAAGACGGCGGCGTGGACATTCTGGACTGCGAGGCCATTTCAAGAGCGCTGTCGGATCTTTTAGACGAGGCGGATCCCATTGAGGGCAGCTATACGCTGGAGGTCGGCTCCGCGGGCGCGGAGCGGGCGCTGAAGCGCCCCGGCGATTTTGCAAAATTCATGGGCAGTCCCGTTACCGTGAAGCTGTATCGCAATCGTGACGGACGAAAGGAGTTCGCCGGTATCCTCGCCGGATACGACGAGGCCACTGGAACCGTCACCGTGCGCGTGGGCGAACAGGAAATGATTTTTGAAAAGGCGGACACCGCGCTGGTGCGTCTGCGAGTGGAGTTCTCCTGATCCGGGAAAAATAAAACAGGCGAAGAAAACGTATCATATCATAAAAGGAGTACAGGCAATGAGAGGCAAGAAGCAGAAGGAACCCGCCGGCATGAATTGCAGTGAGATTTTTACCGCGCTGGAAATGATTGAAAAAGAGCGGAATATCCCCCAATCCTTTATGCTGGATAAGATCGTTCAGGCGCTGACCACCGCCTATAAGCGGGACTGCAAGGATCAGGTGGACAACGTGATCGTGGACGTGGATGTGGAGCACCGGACGCTGCAGATGTTCGTTCAGAAAAACGTGGTGGACGAAGAGGATTACGTGGACCCCTTCAACGAGGTGCCCTTGGAAGAGGCCAAAAAGATTTCCGCCAAGTATGAAATCGGCGACGTAATTAACGTCCCCGTGAACAACACGGACTTTGGCCGCATCGCCGCGGGCAACGGCAAGCAGGTCATCATTCAGGGTCTGCGCGAAGCCGAGCGCGGCATGGTTTATGAGGAGTTTAACTCCAAGCAGCATGAGATTCTTACCGGCGTGGTCACCCGAATCGACACGCGGAACGGCAACGTCTCCCTGCGCATCGGCACCGGTACCGAATCCACCGAGGCACTGCTGATGGCGGGCGAACAGGTCCCCGGCGAAGAGCTGGTGGAAGGGATGCACGTCAAGGTGTACGTGGTGGAGGTCCGCCGATCCACCCGCGGACCTCAGGTGCTGATCTCCCGGACCCATCCGGGCCTTGTCAAGCGGTTATTCGAGTTGGAAGTCCCCGAAATTTACGACGGCACGGTGGAAGTCAAGTCCATTGCCCGGGAAGCCGGCAGCCGTACAAAGATGGCCGTCTGGTCCAACGACGAAAATGTGGACCCCATCGGCGCCTGCGTCGGCCCCAAGGGCCAGCGGGTGGAAAACATTGTGGCGGAGCTGCGGGGCGAGAAGATCGACATTGTAAAGTTCAGCGAAGACCCGGCCGCGTTCATTGCCGCGGCACTGGCTCCCGCCGACGTGGTGGATGTTTGGATGGCGGACGAGGGCAAGGCCTGCCGTGTGCTGGTGCCGGACGATCAGCTGAGCCTTGCCATCGGCAAAGAGGGGCAGAACGCCCGTCTGGCAGCCCGCCTGACCGGCTATAAGATTGACATCAAGCCCGAGAGCTATCACGAAGAAGCCGCGGAAGCGAGCGCGCCCGCAGTGGAGGAATCCGCCGCCGCAGACGAAACGCCCGCACCCGACGCGGAATAACCACGGAAGAACGGGGGAAACGCCATGCCGAAGGTGAAAAAAATTCCGCAGCGGCAGTGTGTTGGCTGCCGGGAGATGAAAGAGAAAAAGGCGCTGATTCGGATTGTTAAATCCCCGGAGGGTGAAGTTTCTCTGGACGACAAGGGCCGCAAGCCCGGTCGGGGCGCGTATGTGTGTCCGGACGTGGAGTGCCTGCGCAAAGCCCGCAAATCTCGGGCGTTGGAGCGGGCCTTTGAGACCCAAATCCCCCCGGAGGTATACGACGCCATGGAGCGTCAGTTGGGAGGCAGCCAGTGAGCAAGGAAATCCTGTCCACGCTGGGCCTGTGTAAACGGGCCGGAATGCTTGAAGTTGGCGAGGAGTCGGTGGAATCCGCCGCCAGAGCGCGGGACGTGCGGCTGCTGCTGCTGGCCTGTGACGCGGCGGAAAACACCGCCCGACGGGCCGCCCACTTTTCGGAGATGGGCCAGTGTCTGCAAATGCAGGTTCCCTTTACAAAAGAGGAACTTGGCCGGGCCGTTGGCCGGGGCGATTGTGCGCTTTTGGCTGTGACCGATGTTGGCTTTGCCGCCTCCATCGCCCGCCGTCTGGCGGACGAGAATGCGGAAACCTACGGCGACACGGCGGACCGGCTTGCGGTTAAGGCCCAGCGGGCCGCGCTGCGAAAAACGGAGGAAGCCCTTCACGAAAAGAACCTCCGCCGCGGCAAAAAGCGGAAACCCGGCGAGAGTAAAGCGGCGGAGGAGCCGCCGAAGCCCACACCTCCCGCCAAATCCCTGCGTCAGGCGCGAGGCGGTGGAAAACCGCCGGCCGGCAAGGAGTTTAGCCAAAAACCCTACGGTAAGCCCAATGCATCCGGGGACCGAAAGCCTTACGGCAAGCCCGGTGAGTTCGGCGACCGAAAGCCTTATGGCAAGCCCGGTGCATCCGGGGACCGAAAGCCCTACGGCAAGCCCGGAGAATTCGGCGACCGCAAGCCCTATGGCAAGCCCGGTGCATTCGGCGACCGCAAGCCTTACGGCAAGCCCTGTGCATCCGATAGTCGCAAGCCCTATGGCAAGCCCGGAGAATTCGGCGACCGCAAGCCCTATGGCAAGCCCGGTGCATTCGGCGACCGCAAACCCTACGGCAAGCCCGGTGAGTTCGGCGACCGGAAGCCCTACGGCAAACCCGGAGAATTCGGCGACCGCAAGCCCTACGACAAGCCCGGTGCATCCGGCGACCGCAAACCCTATGGCAAGCCCGGAGAATTCGGTGACCGCAAGCCCTATGGCAAACCCGGTGCATCCGGCGACCGCAAGCCCTACGGCAAGCCCGGAGAATTCGGTGACCGCAAGCCCTATGGCAAACCCGGTGCATCCGGCGACCGCAAGCCCTACGGCAAGCCCGGTGCACCCGGTGACCGGAAGCCTTACGGAAAGCCCGGTACACCCGGTGACCGGAAGCCCTATGGCAAGCCCGGTGAGTTCGGCGACCGCAAGCCCTACGGCAAGCCCGGTACACCCGGTGACCGGAAGCCCTATGGCAAGCCCGGTGAGTTCGGCGACCGCAAGCCCTACGGCAAGCCCGGTGAGTTCGGCGACCGCAAGCCCTATGGCAAGCCCGGTGGCGGCGGCAGAGGCCCCAAGCCCTTTGGCCACAGCCATCCCGTGACCCACGGGAAAGGCTCTTTTCCCAAGAAGGGCAATTGAAAACACTCCCCCGTTTCGGGGGTTCGGCAGAGGGCGACGCTCCCTTTGCTTCGCCGCGCGGCGGCGAGAGATAAATTGCTTTTTTAGCGGAATCCCCGCAAAAGAGCGCCCTGACCCTCCCGCCGAAACTGGCGGCACGGGCCGCAGAGAGGAGACGGCGTCCCCCCTCGCAAGCGAACGATGGAGGTGGCTTTATTGAGTACGAGTACAACGAATAAATACAGAGTCCGGGAGCTGGCTAAAGATTTTGGTCTGCCCAACAAGGACGTGATTGACATTTTGGGGAAATACGGTGAGGCTCCCAAAAGTAATATGCAGGCACTGAACGATGAGGAATTGTCACTGGTGTTTGAATCCCTGACCCAGACTCACCCGGTGTCCAGCATGCAGGAGATTTTTGCCGACACCTATCAGGAGCCGAAGAAGGCAGAGCAGTCTGCCGCGCCCGCCCCGCAGCCCCAGAAGGCGGCCGCTCCGGCGGCTTCTCCTGCCGCGCCGACGGCGCAGCAGTCCCATCAGGCAGGCGTTTCCGCCCCTCAGGCGGCACCTCAGGCATCTCCCGCCGCCCCGGCCGGTCACTCCCAGCAGCGGCCTCAGCAGTCCTCCGGCGGACAGACAAAGCCCGTGTTGGCCCAGCCCAGCACCCGCGTCCCTCAGAAGAAAGTGGTTGACACCCGCAAGGGCGGCGACGTGAATCTGGCGAAGTACGACGAAAAGCTGGAGCAGATGGCCCCCGAAAAGGCGCGCCGGATGCAGGCCCCCGCCGGAAACAAGCAGAAGTTCCGCCCCAACAACAACCGCCGTCCCGGCCCCGGCATGACCTTCTCCAACAAGCGGCGGCAGGACGAGCAGGATAAAATGCGCCGTCTCCAGCTGGAGATTGCCAAAAAGGCCCCGCTGAAAGTCTCTATTCCTGACGAGATCAGCGTGGGTGAGCTGGCTTCCCGCATGAAGAAGACCGGCGCAGAAGTGGTCAAGGTGCTGATGAAGAGCGGCATCATGGCCTCCCTGCCCCAGATCATCGACTATGACACCGCCGCGCTGGTGGCTCTGGAGTTCAACTGCAAGGTGGAGCACGAGGTCACCGTCACCATCGAGGAGCAACTGATTGACGCCCACGCGGACACGGAGGAGGATCTGGCCCCCCGCGCTCCCGTGGTGGTTGTTATGGGCCACGTGGACCACGGCAAGACCTCCCTGCTGGACGCTATCCGCGACACCTCTGTTGCCGAGGGCGAAGCCGGCGGCATCACCCAGCACATCGGCGCGTATCAGGTCCAGCTGGACGGCAAGCCCATCACCTTCCTGGATACCCCGGGCCACGAGGCATTTACCTCTATGCGTGCCCGCGGCGCCATGATTACGGATATTGCCATCCTCGTGGTGGCGGCGGACGACGGCATTATGCCTCAGACCGTGGAATCCATCAACCACGCCAAGGCCGCCAACATTCCCATTGTGGTGGCCATCAACAAGATCGACAAACCCAGCGCCAACCCCGAAAAGGTCAAACAGCAGCTGACGGAATACGGCCTTGTGACCGAGGACTGGGGCGGCGACACCATCTGCTGCCCCATCTCCGCCAAGAAGCACATGGGCATCGACAAGCTGCTGGAAATGGTGCTTCTCACCGCCGAAATGGCAGAGCTGAAGGCCAACCCCAACCGCGCCGCCTCCGGTACGGTCATTGAGGCAAGACTGGATAAGGGCCGCGGCCCCATTGCAACGCTTTTGGTGCAAAACGGCACCTTGAAGCAGGGCGACACCATCATCGCCGGCACCGGCGTGGGCCGCGTGCGGACCATGACCAGCTCCAAGGGCAAGCGTCTGGAAGAGGCCGGTCCTTCCGTCCCCGTGGAGATCGCGGGCCTTTCCGAGGCTCCCGCCGCGGGCTGCACCTTCAATGTGGTGGCTGACGAGCGCATGGCCAGAGAGCTGGTGGAGCAGCGCAAGGCTGAGGAAAAGATAAAATCCGCCGCGCCGGTTCAGAAGGTTTCTCTGGAGAATCTGTTCGACCAGATTCAGGCCGGTGAGCGCAAGGAGCTGGCTTTGATCGTCAAAGCCGACGTGCAGGGCAGCGTCGAGGCCGTTCGCGCCTCTTTGGAAAAGCTCAGCAACGAAGAAGTCAATGTCCGGGTCATCCATGGCGGCGTGGGCGCGATCAACGAATCCGACGTCATGCTGTCCGCCTCCACCGGGGCAATCATCGTGGGCTTCAACGTCCGTCCGGACGCTTCCGCCCGGGATGGCGCGGTGCGGCAGAACGTGGATATGCGGATGTACCGCGTCATTTACGACTGCATTGACGAGATTGAATCCGCCATGAAGGGCATGCTGGCCCCCAAGTTCAAGGAAGTTGTGCTTGGTCACGCGGAAATTCGCCAGACCTACAAGGTTTCGTCCATCGGAACCGTGGCGGGCTGCTATGTGCAGGACGGCAAGCTGACCCGGGACTGCGACGTGCGCGTGGTTCGGGACGGCATCGTGATCCACGAGGGCAAACTGGCCTCTTTGCAGAGGTTCAAGGACTCCGTCAAGGAAGTCACCACCAATTACGAGTGCGGCTTGACCGTGGAGAAATTTAACGACCTCAAAGAGGGCGACATCATCGAGGGCTTTACCATGGAGGAACTCCCCCGCTGAGCAAGCCGCCCCACAGAACACAGGCATATTTTCTGCGGTTTTACCGCAGACTGACAACGGGGCGGGCTTTTCGCCCGCCCCGTTGTTCATTGCTTTCTCATGACCTATGGGGCGATCTGTCCCGAAAGGAGCGTACTATGGCAAGCAATCGCATTGGAAGAATCAACGAGGAAATCCAGCGGGAGCTGGCGGCCCAGATCCGCAGTTTGAAGGACCCCCGCGTCAGCGGCACCGGCATGGTTTCCGTCACCCGCGTGAACACCACGCCGGATCTGCGGTATGCGCAGGTGTTTATCAGCGTTTTGGACAAGGCGCAGGAAAAGGACGTGCTTAAGGGCTTGAAATCCGCCGCCGGATTCCTGCGGCGGGAGCTGGGTTCGTCTTTGCGCCTGCGCTATACCCCGGAATTGCAGTTTGTGGCGGATGATTCCATTGAACACGGCGCTCATATTTTGGAGTTGCTTCGGGATGTGGAGCGCAAGGACGCCCAGCGGGGCGGGCAGGAGGAAGACGAATGACCGACCTGACCGTGGCGGAAACCGCTGCACTTTTGCAGCGGTTTGACGACGTGCTGATTTTAACGCATGTGCGTCCCGATGGGGACACAGTAGGCTGCGCCGCAGCGCTGTGTCTGGGTCTGCGTGCGCTGGGAAAGCGGGCATATCTGCTGCACAATTCCGGCCAAACCCGGACCACCGCGCCTTATTTTCAGTCCCTTGAAGCGCCCGAGGACTTTGTACCGGCCAAGATCGTGTCCACGGATATTGCATCTTTGGGTCTGCTGCCGGAAAACGCGCAGCGCTATCGTAGCAAGATTGACCTTGCCATTGACCACCACCCCTCCTTTGAGCGGTTTGGCAAGGATAACATCGTCCGTCCCGAAGCTGCCGCCTGCGGCGAACTGATTTACGATATTTTGCGGGAGCTGGGACCTGTCACGGCGGAGATGGCTCTGCCGCTGTATGTGGCGATCTCCACCGACACGGGCTGTTTCCAATACAGCAACACCTCCGCCAACACCCACGCTGTGGCGGCGGCTCTGCTGGACACCGGCATCGACTATCGCGCGGTCAACAAGGTTTTTTTCCGCACCAAGAGCCGCAAGCGCATGGCTCTGGAGGGCGACATGATGGCCAATATGGAGTTTTACGATCATGAACGCGTGGTTGTTTTAAAAGTCCCCATCTCCCTGATGGAGCGGGTGGGGGCCGACGAGGGCGACGCCGAAGATCTGAGCGCTCTGGGCGGGCAGATTGAGGGCTGCGACTGCGCCATTACCATGCGGGAGCTGAAACCGGACGTTTGGAAATTTTCCGTCCGCACCGGCTCGCGGGTCAATGCCAGCGCCGTATGCGCGGAGCTTGGCGGCGGCGGACACGCGGCGGCGGCGGGCTGCACCGTGGAAGCCCCTCTCGTTGAAGCGAAACGGCGCATTTTGGCAGCCGTTGAAAAAATTGCGGGACCGTTTTCCGACTGACGGAGCGTCCCCGCCTTCAAATCCGGGAGAGAACCGATGAAGCGTGCCTTCAGCGCCGCTTGTCCGTCCTTTCTCAATCAGGGAGGGCGCTGTATGCCCAACGGAATTATTATCATTGACAAACCGACGGACTGGACTTCGATGGACGTGTGCGCGAAGATTCGCGGCATTCTGCGGGAAAAGCGGGTGGGCCACAGCGGGACGTTGGACCCCATGGCCACCGGTGTATTGCCCGTTTTTGTGGGACAGGCCACCCGCGCGGTGGAATTTGCGGAGAGCGGGAAAAAAGAGTATGTGGCGGGGCTTCGGCTGGGACTGGTGACCGACACGCAGGACGTGACAGGAACCACTTTGGAAACCCACGAGGTGAATGTCTCCAAAGAGGCTCTGTCGGCGGTGCTGCCCCAGTTCACGGGAGACATCCAGCAGGTTCCGCCCATGTACTCCGCCATTAAAATCAACGGAAAAAAACTCTGCGACATTGCCCGAAAGGGCCGCGAAGTGGAGCGCAAGCCCCGCCGCCTCACCATCTATGAGTTAGAGATTTTGGAACAGACCGGCCCTGCGGATTTTACGCTGCGATGCGTCTGCTCCAAGGGAACCTACATCCGCACACTCTGCCACGACATCGGCGCAGCCTTAGGCTGCGGCGGGTGCATGGCGTCTCTGCGGCGAACCATGGCGGCGGGTTTCACGCTCTCTCAGGCGGTGAGTCTTGACGACGTGCAGGCGCAGGGCGAAGCGCTGCTGCTGCCCACAGATCGGTTTTTTGAGGACTTCCCTGCCTATACGATTGCCGCCGAGCGGCAGGAGCGGCGCTGCCGGAACGGAAACCCCGTGTCCGCCCCCGACTGCGCCGACGGAACCTACCGCATATACGGGCGGGATGGAGAGTTTCTCTGCCTCTCCATAGCAAAGGACGGCGTGTTGACGTCCATCAAAAACTTTTTTGGAGCGTAACATATGAAAGAACGTGTGATCGCGCTGGGCTTTTTTGACGGCGTTCATCTCGGACACGCCGCTCTCCTCCGCCGAACGGTGGAAGAGGCCGCGCGGCGCGGCTGCGTCCCGGCGGTATTCACCTTTGACCGGGTCCCCAAAGAGGTAGTCACCGGAATTCCCTGTCCTCTGATTAACTCACCGGAGGATCGGCGGGAACTGATCCACCGGCTGTTTGGCATCGACGATGTTCTCATGGTTCCCTTTGACCACGAGATGATGACCACCCCTTGGGATGCGTTTGTAACGGAAATTTTAATCAAGCGGTATCACGCCGTTCATCTGGTGGCGGGACACGACCATCATTTCGGTCACAAGAATCAAGGCTCCCCGGGGCTTTTGCAGGAAAAATGCCGGGAACTTGGAGTGGGCTGCGACATTATTCCGAAGGTAGAGCATGCGGGAATTACCGTCAGCTCCACCTACATCCGCCGCCTTGTGGAACTGGGGCAGATGGAGCGGGCGGCGGAATTTCTGGGGCATCCCCACCTGCTGTCCCAAGTGGTTAAGCATGGGCGGCGCATCGGCCGGACCATCGGCATTCCCACGATCAACTTCACCGTGCCGCCCCATGTGCTGATTCCCTGCCGCGGGGTCTACGCCACAAAGGCCTGCCTGCCGGACGGCAGAGAGGTCTGCGGCGTCACCAACGTGGGGACCCGCCCCACCGTCCACAACGGAAACGACATCACCGTGGAGACGTTTTTACTGGACTTTGACGGGGATCTGTACGGGCAGACCGTGCGGTTGGAATTTCATCAGCACCTGCGGGACGAGATTCGGTTTGACTCGCTGGAGGGGCTGAAAAATCAGATTGCCGCTGACGCGGAAGCCGTGAAAGCGCTGTTCGCGGAGCGGTAACGTATCTCTCCTTTCAAAGCCGCCGTGCAGGACGAGGATCGCCATCACCCAACAAAAAAGGATTCAGAACTGGCAAAAGCCAATTCTGAATCCTTTTTAGCGTAAAATGCCGCCGAAAGCCATTTTTTTGGACGTCGGCTTCGCGCAGAATCGCCGCGCACCAGCCCCAAATCACGGCAGATAGAGCAGCTTTTTCAAAAACTCCACGCCCATTGGAAGAACCTGTTCGTCGTCAAAGGCAAAGGTGTTGGCGTGGAGCTGAGGGGTATCTCCCACACCCAGAAAGAAAAACACGCCCGGAACGTACTGCTGATAAAAGGAGAAATCCTCCGCCGCCAGCGCGGGCTGTGAAAGCAGAGAAACAACTCCCTCGCCCAGTCCGGAACAGACCTCCGCAAACAGTCCCTCGTGGTTCCAAACGGGCGGATACCCTTCGCTGAGGTGGAGTTTTACATCGCAGCCGGTGGTGCGCTCCACCCGGTCGCAAACCTCCCCCAGCCGCTTGCGCAGCAAGGCAAAGGATGTGTCGGAGAACGAGCGCAGACAACCCAGCAGCTCCGTGTGCCCGCTGACCACGTTTCGGGCGTCTCCCGAAGTCATTTGGCCAAACCGCAAAACACGAGGCTCTTCCCGCGGCAGCGCTTCCCGCTCCATCGCCATAGCCTGCTGCACCAGCTCCACCGCGGCCAGCAGCGCGTCCCGCCCCTCAGCCGCCTTGGAAATATGGACGCTCTTACCGGTGACATGGATGGTCACCTGACTGGCACGGGCCATCTGCGGGCCGGGCTTTGCCCAGACCGCTCCCTCCGAAAGGCCGGGCCACAGGTGTACGCCGAAGATGCGGCGGACCCGGCGCCGCTCCAGAATTCCCGATTCGCAGAGCCGCCCAGCCCCGCCGGTAGTCTCTTCCGCCGGCTGGAACAAAAACAGTACGTTTCTTGGCAGTTCCTCCAGATGTTGGCTGACATATTCCGCAAGAGTCAGTGCCATGGCGGTATGTCCGTCGTGGCCACAGGCGTGCATCCTTCCCGGATGTTCCGAGGTGAAAGGCAGACCCGTCTCCTCTGTTTCCGGCAATGCGTCCATATCGGCTCGGAAAGCCACTGTCTCCGGCTTTCCCGCGTCAAAAAAAGCACAGACACTGCCGCAGATCGGATTGGAAATCTGACAGCGCAGAGGTTCCAGTTTACTTTGCACAAAGGCCGTGGTCTTCGGCAGGTCGTTGTCAAGCTCCGGAATGCGATGCAGGTAGCGGCGATACGTAATAACAGAGTCCATGCCATCACCTCCTTTTTGCACAGTATAGCATCTGGGCATGAAAAAAAACAGAGGGTGAAACGCTTTTGTCGAAACACACAAAACGAGAGTCAAACAGCAGAAAAGTCTGAAAAAACCGACAAAAATACCCGCCGCTAAATACGGCGGGTATTTTCCATCTTATCCCGAGACTGCGCACACGCCTGTAAAGCTGAACCAGCCCCGTGCGTCGCGGCACAGACCGGACCAGCCCTCCCGCAGCTTCCAAGCCGTGCTGTTCGTATAGAGGGGGCAGACCGCGGCATCCTGCAATAAAAGCGCCTCCGCGTCGTGGAGACAGGCCAGCCGCGCCACCGGATCCGACGCGCTGTCGATAATGTTTAGAAGGGTATCGTACGCACCGTTTGCATATCCCACCACGTTCTCGGAGGATTTGCTGGTAAACGGGCAGAGAAACGCCTCCGCATCATTCATCAGCGCGGTTTTGCAGACACCTGCCAAAGCATAATCTCCGGTTTTCAGCGCAGTGGACATCTCCTTCTCCGTCACTGCCCGCGTCTGAACCCGCACGCCCAGCACGGTTTTCCACTGCCCTGTCAGCGCTTTGGCAATTTCCGCCGCCGGGCCTTCGTCCACGTACAAATACTCCAGCTGGTAGCGGTCGTCATAGTTGCTCTCGGCCAGCAGACCCTTTGCCTGCGCACAGTTATTCTGATAATCCTCTGCCGATGAATACAGAAGATCGCCGCCGGTAGTGCGAAAGTCCTGCTCCCCGT
The DNA here is from genome assembly GCF_000307265.1 of Oscillibacter ruminantium GH1. Classification (GTDB taxonomy): domain Bacteria; phylum Bacillota; class Clostridia; order Oscillospirales; family Oscillospiraceae; genus Oscillibacter; species Oscillibacter ruminantium. The sequence goes on along the minus strand of NZ_DF158897.1, from coordinate 618,704 downwards.
CTCCGGGAACGCCATAGGGCACCAGTCCCTCGGCCGCCTGCGCAGTGCCGCCCGCCAAGGCCGCCAGCGCCTGCCGGTCCACCGCCAGAGTCAGCGCCCGCCGGACCGCGGGGTCGTCAAAGGGCTGCTGCTCCCCATTGAACAAAACCGTATAGGTGGAAAGCTGCGGTGTGAGCGTCTGCCCTTCGGAAACCAGCATCTCCATCTGGGCCTGAGGCAGCGCATAGGTAAAATCCACCGTTCCCGCGTCGTACAAGGCCCACGCATCTTCCACGCTGTCCGCAAAAAGGAAGCGAAGGCCGTCGTTCCCTACCCGGCCATGGTAAGAATCGCTTCGGGCCAAGTCCATTGCCTCGCCGGGCTGATAGTCGGACACCAGATAAGCCCCGTTGGTCACTAGCTGCGTGGGATCATACCACCATTTCAAGGGCTGGGCGTTTTCCCCGGCAGACCGCTCCGCAGCCTGCGCATTTTCTTTTAAAGACTGCACCACATCCTGCCGCAGGGGGCTGGTGGCGGGAGATGTGCAGACCTCGGTCAAAAACCAATCATATTTGCCGGTGAGAACCACTTCCAGTGTGGAATCGTTCTTTGCGGTGACTGCAAGCTGATCAGGCTCACCTCCGGCGCGGACCGCGCTGTACCCCTTCACCGACGAGAGCAGTGCTGCATTGGGTGAATAAGTCAGCGGATTGACCAGACGCTGCCACGCATATACGAAATCATCCGCCGTGACCTCCTGCCCATCTGACCAACGGGCGTTGCGCAGGTGAAAGGTATACGTCACAGTGCCGTCAAAGTTCTCATCCATATCCACGGATTTGGCCATGCCTTCCACCACGGTGGTATCGCCGCTGGTACTGCAAGTCAGACGCATCAGGCCCTCATACAGGCTGCCGGCCACGGTATTGTCCGCATTTGTGGAGAGATAGGCGGGGTCAAAGGTGGTAACATCGCTCCCGGCACACACCGGCAGAACCGATACCGTCTCCGTCTGGCCGCATCCGGCCAGCACCCCGGCGCTCAGCGCTGCGGACAGCGCCAGCGCCGTCCATCGCTTGATTCGTTTCATATGTGATTCTCCTTATAGAATACAGCGCAAGGAGCGCGTTTCTGCCGCTTTCGCCGCGCTGCGGCGCAAAAGAATTTCCATAGGCGCGGAAAACATTCGGTTTTATTATACGTGATAGGAAGTTCAATTGTAAAGACAAAGGTGTTAAAAAGTAACAAATAATTACAAAATTAAGAAATTGTTAACATTTTACCCAATTTAATGGCAATTAAACAAGACTCCATTTTAAGGCAGCTTTGCAAAAAACGCGGCAGTTTCTTAAAAAACAGGCGCGGCGGGCCAATAACGGCCTGCCGCGCCTGAAAAATTAAGTTTGGACCGTATTCCGCACTTCCGTGCCGGAATTACTCAATGACTGCGTATGTAGCTCTCCAGTTCCACTGCGGTCTGCACCACCGCCACCGCACCGGCATCCCACAGTTCGCCGGGGGATGCATAGCCAAAGAACTCCACGCCAACGCAGTCGATGCCGCACTCTTTCGCGCCCAGCACGTCATATTTGCGGTCGCCCACCATCAAGATGGAAGGCTTATCCGCGTCGGTCAGCCCGAGGCGGCCAAGCGTATCGCGGATCACGTCGGCTTTTGTGTGATCGCCATGAAGCGGACTTCCCACAATGGCCGTCAGGGAGGGCGCGTAGCCAAAACGCTCGCAGATGTCCAGACAAAGATGCTCCGGTTTAGAAGAAGACAGCGCCAGCGTATACCCCGCCTCTTTGAGCCGGGCGCACAGCTCCGGCAGTCCCGGCGCGGCCGCGTTCTCCAATTTTCCAATCGGCTCATAGCGTTCCCGGAACGCCTCAACACCCGCCATCGCCTGTTCTTTCGAAAGGCCCCCCAATTCCATAAAGGTATCCTGCAATGGAGGACCGATAAACTTTAACAGCGTCGCCTCATCCGGCACGGGCTGTCCCAACTTTTGAAACGCATAACGCAGGCAGTTCAAAATGCCCTCCTTGGAATCCGTCAGCGTTCCGTCCAGATCAAATAAGATAACGTGATACATAAAAATCCCCCTTGCTTCCATTCTGAAGAATTCTATCATGTTCCGTCCCTCGGCGCAAGCGCACATTCAACGGAAATACCATGGAAAATCCTTCGCTTTTTCACGGCCGCATATCCACGCGCCTATCCGCGCGTCTATTAAAAATTTATAAAAAGACAGACATGCGGCTTGCGATTTCTCGCAAGCCGCATGTTCTAACCATTATTCCTGAACGGAGAATTGGTCCTTCTTCGCGCCGCACAAGGGACACTCAAAGTCTGCGGGAAGATCTTCCCACTTGGTACCGGGGGCAATCCCATGCTCGGAATCGCCAACGGCCTCATCGTATTCCCAGCCGCAAAGATCACAGACGTACTTTTTCATACGCGCTCCTCTCTTACTTACCGAAATAACGGGCCAGCAGACCGGCGAAGGCCTTGCCGTGGCGGGCCTCGTCGCGGGCCATCTCGTGAACGGTGTCGTGGATGGCGTCCAGATTATACTTCTTGGCCAGCTTCGCCAGCTCAAACTTGCCCATGGTGGCGCCATTTTCGGCCTCGACACGTGCCTCCAGATTCTTCTTGGAGGAATCGCTCACAACCTCGCCCAGAAGCTCCGCGAACTTGGCGGCGTGCTCCGCCTCTTCAAGGCCGGCCTTGTGCCAGTAATCACCGATCTCGGGATAGCCCTCGCGATAAGCGGCGCGGGACATGGCCAGATACATGCCAACCTCGGTGCACTCGCCGGAGAAGTTTGCACGCAGCCCGTCAATGATCTCCTTCTGCACATCCTCGGGAACATCCGCACCGAAGGACTTGCCAACGCCGATCACATGCTCGGCAGCCCAGAGCATCTCACCCTTCTGCTCGGTAAACTTGGAGCCGGGGACGCCGCACTGAGGACACTTCTCAGGGGGATTTTCGCCTTCCCAAACATAACCGCAAACAGAGCAAACCCACTTTTTCATAATTATTTCCTCCTGTTAATTTTATTTTCAATCCGAATTAGATTGTGTTGCCTTTTGTTTATGATATGAGTATATACGAATACGCGCATGCTGCAAGTTGCATATGCAACTTATCGAGAATTCTTTTCGATTTGATCGCAAAGCTCGTCAGCAAACGCAACAGCCCGGACTTCCTTATCCTGATCCATAAACACCGTATCATAACCCAAATGCCGCTCCGCCAGCATCCCCAGATATTCAAGCTGAGAGTGCCTGCAATAGCGGCGCATTCCTGTCTCCCACAGGTCGGCCCCCTTTTCCGGCGGATAGCCGCAGGTCGTCACCAGTGCCAGCGGCTTTCCCGCCCACAGCGACGGCCCTTTTTCTTCGCCGTAATACTTGTTCATGCCGTACACCAGCCGATCCAAAGCCGACTTCATGGGCGGGGTGCAGTACCAAGCGTAGATGGGCGTTGCCAGAACCAAAAGATCTGCGGCGCGGACGGCGTCAAAAATCTCCTGCATATCATCTTTCTGCACACAGCCAAAAATCGTCCAGTCCTTTTGGCACGCCCGACAGGCCAGACACGGGTTCAGCACCTTGCCGTGCAATCGAATCGTTTCGCAGGTATGTCCCCGTTCCTCCATCCGCCGCGTAAATGGCTTCAGCACAGCGGCGGTATTTCCGTTTTCCCGCGGGCTCCCCTGCAAAATGCAGATTTTCATATTCCGCCCCCTGTTTTTTCTTTCATTTTCCACTTTTTAGACTGTTCTTCTACATTATAGCATAAAAAAGCAAAAAGCACATATGGGTTTTCCACAAACTTTGCGGGCTGTTTTTTTCGACTGTCCCCCTTCTGTGGACTTTGCCTACATGCAGAGGCCAACCCCATCGTGACGGTACGTGTTTCTACGGCCTCTTCCCTCACACAACCAGCAAAAAAATTTTGGAGGTGTATGCTTCCGTACATCTTTCCATCAAAATTCAGGTAAGGATAGCGTCACATTTCAGCCTGCGGCAGTCAAACCCGCGCCTGCCGTCATTTACGGCAAGACACAAAACAAAATAAAATGAAAAGAGGGATCTCTTTTGCAGCAAACAACAAATTATCAATTAAACCAATGGGAGAAAACCGATCGCATCCTCATGGCGGATTTTAACGGCGACAACAGCAAAGTGGACGCGGCTCTGAAAGCCAGCGCAGATGCGGTGGCAGCAGAGGCGGCGGCGCGGGCAGCAGCGGACGCCGCAGAAGTTGCCGCGCGCACAGCGGCAGACGATGCAGAAATTGCCGCGCGCACGGCGGCGGTGCAGGCGGCGCGGGACGCTTGTCCGCTGGTGCTGCTGCGCAGCGTCACGACCTCCGTGGACGCAAATCAAATTGATTTGAGTCTTGCGGGAATTGACTGGGAAAACTATGGCGATATTCTGATCTACATGCGCCTGACGCTTACAGCGCCTCCCGCCGGTGTCAACTACAATTATCAGTATATTCCGGTGCGGCTGAACAACAATTCCGGCAGCGTGTATACCTCCGGCGGAACCGCGGGAACAGCGCTGATAACGCTGCTGGTTGACCGCGTCGGCGTGTCGTTTTCCTGTCAAATTCCACGCGGTAACCGGGGCATTAGCGCCCTGTGGAACGGCATGAACATCTTAAATGGATATCAATATTTCTTTAACACTCTGACCAGTTGCAACACCGACCAGCTGCGCAGCAGCTTCACCACTATGAATTTTATCAGCCAGTATGGTCTGGCGGCAGGCTGCAAAATTGATATTCTGGGGGTGAGAGCATGACCATTACCGTATTGAACATTTTAGCAAACGGCACTCAGACGCTGGAGAGCCGCGAAGTTCCTGATGATTATTTCGCCGTCCCGCAGGACGGCGGGCAGAGCGCAGCCGACGAGACGGCCACCGCTGGCGGCGAGGCGGCATCAGGAACAAAGCCTGACAGCGAGACTTCTACACAATAAAATACGAATGCAAGAATCCCCGCTCAAAAAAGAGCGGGGATTTTTACTGTCTTAACGGGTAAACTTGTTTTTGATAAGGATGATACGCAAGCCTTAGCCACACCAGCAATATCAGACAGCGTGGTTTCAACAGCAGCCGTTCTATGGCGCGGCACGCATGGCAAAGCCATTTGTTTTTTTTGCAACTTTTTTCAGGCTGGTATTATTCGTCCGGCTTGGAATCTTCGTCAGATGAGGCCGAATCCGGTTTTTTCTTTTTCGGCCACAGCATCATAATGCCGGATGCCAGCAGATAGATGCCAAAGGGTTTGCGCAAAAGCTCCACGTCCACCGCTGTGGCAACCCATGCCCCCGCCAACGCAAAAATCAGCGCCCAGGGAACTGCACTTTTCAATGTGGGCTTGTCCAAAAAACCGTTTTTCCAGTGAAATACCAGCGCCGCGGCTGCGGTGGGTAAAAAAAACAACAGGTTAATCCCCTGCGCCGTTCGCTGATCCACGCCGAGAAACAGCGTCATTACCAACAACAGCAGCGTTCCTCCCCCCACGCCCCAAGCAGAGAGGATGCTGGTACCCAGTCCGCAGAGAAACGGCAGCAACCAATTCACAATAGGTACTTCACTCCCCCATAAAAGAGAAATGCGGCGAAAATCCATTTCAGCCACTTGGCGGACACTTTTCCATACAGCTTTCCGCCCACAAGCCCCCCGGCCAAGCCTCCCAGTAAATAAGGCAGCGCCGTTTGGATTGACAACTCCGCTCTCCAGAAATAAATGGCCGCCGATACCGCGCAGATGGGAAAAATTACACCCACGCAGGTGGCATACAGCTTTTGCTGTCTCAACTTGGACCGGCTCATCACCGGAATAAACACCATGCCTCCGCCGCCGCCGAACAACCCGTTTGCCAGTCCCGCGCCCGCCCCGGCAATTCGCGCCTGCCACTTTTCATTCATTCCGATTCCTCCTGTCCCTCAGAAATTATATGTATTCCCGGAGACAATGCCTCCGGGAATTTCGCGGTTGGACCGCAGGATTTTGGATCGTGTTCGGAGGAGGGTTACCTTACTTCAGCTTGAAGCTCTCGCAGTCGGTGCACTTGCACTCGGTGGGATTCGCCTCGTGAGTGCCCACGGTGATGGTGTTCAGTCCGCAGAACTGATTGTCCTGACAGTGATGGGCGCAGTTATTGACCGTGCATTTCACGCTGGTATTGGGGGTGCATTCGCAGCCGCCATTGGTGCAATCCTTCGTCATAAAAAAGGCCTCCTAATGAAAAGAGTTTTGAAGGACTGCCGGTTTGATCGGTTTGTCGGTAAAATCGGCAATCCTTTGGCTTTCGCCGCAGATAGTCTGTGCCGAGGCGCACATTTTATGCAAAAAGAAAAAATCAAGGTTTTTGCGCTCCCCAACCGCAGATTTTCAGATAATCGCCGCCTTGCCACAAAAATTTGAAATTTAACTGCAAAAAAGGGAGACGTTCATGCCGTCCCCCCTTTTCCTATAAAGCGGCGTTTTCAGACGTCGTCCTTTTTTCGTCCGCGGCAAAAAGCGCTTCTTTCGCCGCACCGTTCACCAATCGGTCCGCCTGTTGAACCAACTCCTCCCGGGGTAAAACCATATCCTGATCAAACCATGTTTTAATCAGACCGATCAACCCGTACCCAACAAAACTGATCAAATAATCCATTCGGGTAGGAGATACCCCGTGGAACTTCGCCTGCACCAGACTGACACCGTTCCGGTGTATCAACTCCTGTAGACTGTCCGTAAAATTACTGGTGGAATTGTTGGCAAACAGTGCCTCAAACTCCGGGCGGTGCTCCACGATGTAGTCCAGAATCGGTTTGAACACCGGCCGCAGGGAGCCGTCCATTTCAAACTCTGCCATATGCGCATCGATCAGCATCTGCGCCTCTGCCAGCATGTCCGCTTCCACACTTTGAAGCAGTGCGGTGGTATCCGGATAATGGAGGTAGAATGTCCCCCGGTTCATGTCTGCCCGCTCCGTCACATCCCGAACAGAAATCGCGGAAAACTTTTTTTCCCGCATGAGCTCCAGCAATCCCTGCTTCAGCAGCTTTTGCGAACGCCGTGATCGCCGGTCCTCCAGCTTTTCGGTCATTTTCTTGCCCCTTTCACTCCAGCTAAATCCCGCAATCCGACCGCAAATACTTTTGCACAAAAGTTGACGCGCCGCAGTGCATTTCAGACTGCCTTAGCAACCTGTGCATCGGTCAAATACCTTTATAGCCGTTCTTTGGGTATTATATCCCGGTTGTGTTCAGAAATCAACAAAATTTTATTAATCAATTTTTGTTGATTATTTTTCAGAAACACTCTTGCATTTTTCCACCGCGCAGACTATAATCCTCTCTAGTAATAAATTGACATTCATACATTAGCGAACAATTGTCTATAATTGAGAGGAGCATTTTCATGGTTCAGAAACCCCGCTTCCGCGCCTCCCGGATTACCCGCGCATTTGCGCTGCTGTTGGCGGCAGCAGTGCCGATGTCCGTCGTTCCCGTCTGGGCGGCGGAGCCGATTGGCAACGGCGTAACCCCTACTTATGACGAGGCGTATTATGCCACACTGGACTACTATGGCAACCTGACGGAGGGCAGCGTGGTGAAAAGCTACGCACTCAACGGCGTCACGACGCTCACGGATTATGGTGTCTATGACGAGGTTGTGAACCTGACCGACGGCACCCTTCCCACCAGCCGCGACGGCGTCACCACCTTCCAATTTGACGAAAGCAATACACCGTCTCACTTCTATTTTGAGGGAAAGACCACGGCTCCCTTCACCGCTTTGCCGTGGACAATCTCCATGTCCTATTTGCTCAACGGCGTTCCCACAAAGGCAGAGGATTTGGCGGGAAAAACCGGCGTGGTGGACATTAATCTGGATATCGTTCCAAATGAAGCCGCCAGTGACTATGCAAAAAACAACTATACGCTGGAGGCCATGGCCCTGTTTAATCAGGACGACATTCTCTCCCTGAAGGCGGATGGCGCACAGGTTCAGCTGGTGGGCAATCTGCGGATGGTTCTATTTCTGGCCCTGCCGGGCGAGGAACAGCACTTCACCATTGAGGTGGGCGCGGAGGACTTCTCCTTTGGCGGCATGACATTTTTAATGGTTCCGGCCACATTGGCCCAGCTGGATCAGATCGCTGATCTAAGCAGCCGGAAGGATGAGCTGGAAGATGATTACGAAAAGCTGAACAAGAGTCTGGACACCACGCTGGACGCTCTAAGCAACATGACCGGCAGTCTCTATGCCAGCGCCAGCGGTCTTGACCAGTTGAACAAGGCCCGGGGCATCATCTCCGCCGGAAAGGGCACGATCTATGACGGCATCGACACCTCCAAAATGGATTTTGAGAACATCGCCGCTCTCCTTGATCCGATGGCGGAGCAGGTTCAGGCCGCCAGCCAAACGCTGACAAACTCCAAGGCAACCCTAAAAACGCTGGTAAATACGGCGGTTTCCATGAAAACGGAACTGGCGGATCTTGAAAATGATCTGAAAAACTTGGAACACAACGCCGACAATGCGCAGGAAGTCATGTGGCGGTTGCGCTTACTGCAAGGAAGCCTGAAAAGTCTGCAAACCGCGCTTTTGGATATCAACACCGATTCCTCCGGCGGACAGGGTTCCTCTCAGAGTGGGCTGAATCAGGATACGCTGAACACAGTGGTAAGTCTGCACAATACATATGATGGACTCACCGCGGCGGGCGGAAATAGAACTGTTTTTTACAAGGGCTTTTTTGTCAATCAGGGCTATCCAGACACACAGGCCACCGGTATGGCAAATGCTTGCGCCTCAGGCAATCGCGACCTGATTTACAGTATCGATTCCTCCGGCAAGCTGCTGGCTGCCTACGACAAACTGAACCCACTGTGCACAGCCTATGACAACACTTCTCCCAAGACGTTTCAGCAGTTTTGCACCGTGGTGACAGGAAATGCGGAAAAAGCCGCGCTGATGAACAATTTGTGGGAGGTTTACACCCGCGGCGACAAGGCCGCGCTGGAGCTGATTTTGGCAGCTATGGGCGGACTGAACGACACGGTCAGCTCCGCGGGTGACAGCATGAGCAGTGTGGCGACCTCCACAGCCAACCTTGCGGGCGGACTGGCCCGGGTGTGCGATGAGATGGGCAGTCTTGCCAATGTCATGGGGGACGTATCCGGTATTGCCGGAGTTAGCCAAAAAGTAACCAAAAAAGCATCTCAGCTGCTGGACGACGTACAAAATCTGCATAATGCGGTGGATGCCTATGAGCCAAAGCTGCAAGAGACGTTGAAAACGCTGGAGGATTTGAGTGTCACTGCCGCCGGCTCCATCCGAAACGCCGAAAAGCTGATTACCGACACGGAGAATCTGGCAAAGACCTCCGGTGTGCAGCTGGATGCCGGAACCAAGCAGACGCTGGAAGGACTGGCCTCCGCTTTGCGCCGGACTGCCGCCGCCCTTGCCACCAGCAAGGACATTAAGGACACAAAATCAAATCTGGACAGCATCATTACCGACACTTGGCATGAGCACACCGGCGACGTGGACAATTTGCTGAACATGGACTCCACAGCCAGCCCGGTGTCTCTGACCTCCTTGCAAAACCCCACGCCTCAAAGCGTTCAGGTCCTGATTCGTTCTCAGGAGATCAAGGTCCCCGACGAGGAGGACACCGAAACAGCGGCGGTAGCTGCGGACAAGGGCACTTTCTGGAGCCGGGTTGGGCAGATGTTCAAGGATCTGTGGTCCGCCATCACCGGAATCTTCCACTGAGGGAGCGCCGATATGGAAAAGGAAGGTGACTCCCTGTGATTCAAAAAGTTGCGCACGGCCTAACCCGCAAGCCCAAGCTGATCGCGCTGATTGCCGTTTTGCTTCTGATCCCGGCGGGGATGGGCTTTATTGCCACTCGCATCAACTATGATATTCTTTCGTATCTGCCGCAGGACGCAGAGTCCTCCCAAGGCGAGAAGCTGCTGGAGGAGCCGTTCCAGATGGCCGCCACCAGTATGCTGATCGTAGAGGGAATGCCCGCAGGTTACAGCAGCCAGCTGATTCAGGACATTCAGGAGATTCCCGGCGTCAGCAACGCTATTTGGGTGAGCAGTCTGGTGGGCATCCAAATCCCCACCGACTTTATTCCCGCCGACTTGCGAGAGATGTTTTACGCTGGAGACGCCACCATGATGGTCATTCAGTACGACCACCCCGGCGCGTCCGACGAGACGATGGAAGCCATTGATCAGGTGCGCTCTGTCTGCAACGACAAGTGTTTTCTGGCGGGCTTCTCGGTGGTCATCAAGGATACCCGCGACCTGATGGACAGCGAGCTGCCCCTCTTTGTGGGGCTGGCTGTGATTTTGGCGCTGGTGGCCATGTCTGTGACGCTGGAGTCCACGGTGCTGCCCTTTATCTTTCTCGCCAGCATTGGACTTGCCATCATTTACAACTTCGGTTCCAATATCTTTTTAGGTGAGATATCCTATTTGACCAAGGCCATTGCCGCCGTTTTGCAGCTGGGCGTGACTATGGACTATTCGATCTTCCTCTACCGGCGCTATGAGGAGGAACGTGAAAATCACGAGGACAAACGGGACGCCATGGCAAGCGCCATCGTGGCGGCATTCAGCTCCCTCTCCGGCAGCAGCCTGACTACTATCGCGGGCTTTTTGGCCCTGTGCTTCATGCGCCTGACGCTGGGCCGGGACATCGGCATCGTCATGGCAAAGGGCGTTGTGCTGGGCATTGCCACCGTGATTCTGGTTCTCCCCTCTCTGGTGCTGCTTTTTGACAAACAAATCGACAAGCATAAGCACCGGACGCTGATTCCAAGCTTTGACAAAATCAACGTCCGCATTCTCAAGCATCGTTGGCGCTATGTGGTTTTGGCGCTGCTGCTGTTCGTGCCCGCCATCTATGCGCAAAACCACGCGGGCATCTACTATAAGCTGGATGAGTCCCTGCCGCAGGATCTGCCCTCTATCGTCGCCAACGAAAAGATGAAAGATGACTTCGACATGGCCACGTCTCACTTTGTGGTCCTGCGGGACGATGTCTCCGCCACAGATATGAGCGACATGGAGACCGCACTTAAAAATCTGCCCGGCATCACCTCGGTTCTGTCCTATCACTCCATGCTGGGCGCGGGTATCCCGGAGTTCTTTGTACCGGAGGATGTCCGCACCATGCTGAAGCAGGACGGCTGGCAGATGATGATGGTAAACTCCAAGTATGCCACCGCATCTACCGAGGTCGCCCAGCAGTTGGAGCAGATGCGAAGCATTATCAAGCAGTATGACCCTCAAGCTCTGGTCACCGGCGAGGCCGCCATGACCAACGACCTGATTGAAACTTCCGCCGTGGACTTCAACGTAACCAACTACATCTCTGTGGCTGCGATTTTCTTGATTGTCGCCATCGTGTTCCAGTCCATCTCTGTTCCGGTAGTGCTGGTGTCCTCCATCGAATTGGCGATCTTTATCAATCAGGGCGTTCCCTATTTCACCGGCACCGAAATCCCATTCATCGCACCCACCATCATCGGCTGTGTTCAGTTGGGCGCTACGGTGGACTACGCAATTTTAATGACGACACGTTTTCAGGAGGAACTGCGGGCCGGAAAGAGCCGGGACGAGGCCATCCACATTGCCGCTACCTCCTCCGACCCCTCCATTATCACCAGCTCTCTGGTGCTCTTCTGCGCAACGCTGGGCGTTTCCTTCGTTTCCAGCATCGACCTGATCGGTACGATCTGCGTCATGCTGGCCCGTGGCGCACTGATTTCCGCCGCAATGAGCATTTTCATCATGCCCTCCATTCTCAGCGTGTGTGAGCCGGTGTTCAACAAGACCAGCCGGTATTGGCGGGTCACGCCGCCGGTGAAGCCCTCTCGCATTGCAAAGGCGCTGTCCTCTGCCGCAGAAAAACTTCCCACCGGGAAGAAAAACGATTCCATCTCCCTCCCTCCGGCCGATGACGAAACCTTTTCGGCGGCTCAGGGAACTACTTCCGACGAAAAAGTACCGCTGTTAGATTCCCAAACGGAGATGATCTCTCAAAAAACAGAGGAACCCGCAAGCGGCAAAAAGGCTTTTAAAAAGGAAAAGCACGCAGATAGACCTAAAAAGGCACTTTTCCACCGCAAGGGTAAAAAGCCCGCCGCCCCGGAAGAGGCCCCTTCTCCCGACGCTGAGGAAGCGCCAGAAAAGGAACCGGCTCAGACGCATTAAACGCGTCATGCGTCGGCATCCGACCCTTTCCCTCGGAAACGCCGGGAGGAAAGATCGGGGCAACCACATTTAACGCATCATGCAAAAGAAACCGCCCAAGCGGCCCGAAACCGCAAATCAGTGCTGGCATCTAAAAATAGATGCCGACACTGATTTTTTAAAGTCACCGCTGATATGCAGGCTGGCCGCCTTGTCTCCGCGCAGGTTTTCTTTCGCAGCTCTGTCTCTCTGCCTAATCGTCTCTCTATACCACTTTGCAGAGTAGCGCTCTCTGCCCTTCTCCATTGATCTATTTTCTTTTTCTCTTGACCACTGTTGCTCTCTGCCGGAAAGCACACAAAAAAGTCCCGGGCGCAAAGCGCCCGGGACTTTTCATCAGGTTTTCGGATTGCCGCTTTTCAATCAGTCGGCGTACATAGCCTTCAGCTTGACCAGCTTCTCGAAACGCTCCTTGGCAGCCTCTTCGCTCTTGGCGAACAGGGTGTTGGCGCGCTCGGGGAACTCGCGGGTCAGACGGGAATAGCGAGCCTCGTTCATCAGGAATTCCTGATAACCGCCGGCAGGCTCCTTGGAGTCCAGAATGAACTTTGCGCCCTCGGCGGCGGGGTTAAACCGGAACAGGTTCCAGTAACCGCAGTCCACAGCCTTCTTCATTTCCTTCTGAGCGTTCATCATGCCGCCCTTGATGCTGTGCATCTCGCAGGGGGAATAGCCGATGATCAGGGACGGACCGGGATATGCCTCGGCCTCCTGAATCGCCTTCAAAGTCTGAGCGGGGTTGGCGCCCATGGCGACCTGAGCCACATAGATGTAGCCATAGCTCATGGCAATCTCAGCCAGAGACTTCTGCTTGACTTCCTTACCGGCAGCTGCGAACTGAGCGACCTGACCGATGTTGGAAGCCTTGGACGCCTGTCCGCCGGTGTTGGAATAGACCTCGGTATCGAAGACGAAGATGTTCACATCGTTGCCGGAGGCAAGGACGTGATCCACGCCGCCAAAGCCGATATCATAGGCCCAGCCGTCGCCGCCGAAGATCCACATGGACTTCTTAGCCAGATATTCCTTGTTGGCGAGGATTTCCTTGCAGTCGGCGCAGCCGGCGGCAGCACCCTTCTCCAACTGGGGAATCAGAGCCTTGACCGCCTCGGCATTGGCCTCGGCATTGTCAACGGTATCCAAATACTTCTGGATAGCGGCGCGGGTCTCGGCGGGGTTCGCTTCAACCTTGGCGGCAACTTCCAGCTTCTCGATCAGGCTGGTGCGGATGGCGTTCTGGCCCAGGAACATACCCAGACCAAACTCTGCGTTATCCTCGAACAGAGAGTTGGACCATGCGGGACCGCGGCCTTCCTTGTTCACGCAATAAGGAGAAGTAGCGGCGGGACCACCCCAGATGGAGGAGCAGCCGGTGGCGTTGGCGATATACATATGGTCGCCGAACAGCTGGGTGACGAGACGGCCATAGCTGGTTTCGGCGCAGCCGGCGCAGGAGCCGGAGAACTCCAGCAGGGGCTGCTTGAACTGGCTGCCCTTGACGGTGTTGTCCTGCATATCCTTCTTCTCGGAAACCTTGGAGACACAATAATCGAAGACAGCCTGCTGGGGAGCTTCCTGCTCCTGAGAAACCATGGCCAGAGCATCCACGGGACACTGGCCCACGCACACACCGCAGCCCATGCAGTCCAGCGGAGAGATGGCCATGGTGAACTTGTAAACGCCCTTGCCCTTGCCGGCCTTCACGTCCACGATCTTCGCATCGGCGGGAGCGGCCTTGGCCTCCTCCTCGGTCAGCGCGTAGGGACGGATGGTGGCGTGGGGGCAGACATAAGCGCACTGGTTGCACTGGATGCACTTGGTTGCGTCCCAAGTGGGAACGCTGACAGCCACGCCGCGCTTTTCATAAGCGGCTGCGCCCAGCTCGAACTGGCCGTCCACATGAGGCATGAATGCGGAAACGGGCAGGCTGTCGCCGTCCATCTTGCCCACGGGCCACAAAATGTCTTCCACCTGCTTGACAAGAGCGGGAGCACCGACGGCCTTCTTGGGCTCCACGGCGTCCTTCGCGTCCTTCCAGTCGGCGGGCACATTGAACTTTTTATAAGCGGTGGCGCCCATGTCGATGGCCTTGTGGTTCATATCCACCACGTCCTGACCCTTCTTCAGGTAGGAATGGGTGGCGGCATCCTTCATGTAGCCCACAGCCTCGCTGCCCGGCAGAACCTTGGCCAGAGAGAAAAAGGCGGACTGCAAAATGGTGTTGGTGCGCTTGCCCATGCCGATCTTCCGAGCCAAGTCGATGGCGTCGATGGTGTAAACCTGAATGTCGTTCTCAGCGATATAGCGCTTGGAAACGGCGTCCAGCTTCTCGCTCAGCTCCGCATCGTCCCACTGACAGTTGATGAGGAAGGTGCCACCCGGCTTCACATCGCGGACGATGGGGAAGCCCTTGGAGATGTAAGCGGGAACGTGGCAGGCCACGAAGTCGGCCTTGTTGATGTAATAGGGGCTACGGATCGCCTTGTCACCGAAGCGCAGATGGCTGATGGTCACGCCGCCGGTCTTCTTGGAGTCATACTGGAAGTACGCCTGAATGTACTTGTCGGTATGGTCGCCGATGATCTTAATGGAGTTCTTGTTTGCGCCGACGGTACCGTCGCCGCCCAGACCCCAGAACTTGCACTCGATGGTGCCCGCCGCAGCGGTAGAGGGAGACTTGGGCTCAGGCAGGGACAGGTTGGTAACGTCGTCCACGATGCCGATGGTGAACTGACGGCGGGGTTCCGCCTTGGCCAACTCGTCATACACGGCAAAAATGCTCCGGGGCGGGGTATCCTTGCTGCCCAGACCATAACGGCCGCCGATAATGGTGGCCTGACGGCCGGCGTTTGCGAATGCGGTGACAACATCCAGATACAGAGGCTCGCCCTGAGAGCCGGGCTCCTTGGTCCGGTCCAGAACAGCGATCTTCTTGGCCGTGGCGGGGATAGCGGCCAGCATCTTCTCGGGAGCGAAGGGGCGATACAGACGGACCTTCAGCAGGCCGACCTTTTCGCCGTGTGCATTCATGTAGTCAATGACCTCTTCGGTCACGTCGCACACAGAACCCATGGCAATGATGACGCGGTCGGCGTCGGCTGCGCCATAGTAGTTGAACAGCTGATAATCGGTGCCCAGCTTCTCATTGATCTTGCCCATGTACTTCTCCACCACAGCGGGCAGAGCATCATAATACTGGTTGCAAGCTTCGCGGTGCTGGAAGAAAACATCGCCGTTTTCGTGAGAGCCGCGCATGTTGGGGCGCTCAGGATTCAGCGCGTGCTTGCGGAACGCGGTCACAGCGTCCATATCGCACATTTCCTTCAGATCCTCGTAGTCCCACACGGCGACCTTCTGAATCTCGTGAGAGGTACGGAAACCGTCAAAGAAGTTCACGAAGGGAACGCGGCCCTCGATGGCGGCCAGATGGGCCACGGGAGAGAGGTCCATGACCTCCTGCACGTTGCCTTCGCACAGCAGCGCAAAGCCGCTGGCGCGGCAGGCCATCACGTCAGAGTGATCGCCGAAAATGTTCAGCGCATGGGTAGACACCGTACGAGCGGAGACATGGAACACGGCGGGCAGCAGCTCGCCGGCCATCTTATACATGTTGGGGATCATCAGCAGCAGGCCCTGAGAAGCGGTGTAAGTGGTGGTCAGGGCGCCGGCGGTCAAAGAACCGTGGACGGTGCCGGAGGCGCCCGCCTCGGACTGCATCTCGCACACCTTAACTTTGGTGCCAAAGATGTTCTTCTGGCCGGCGGCGGACCACTGGTCCACCAGGTCTGCCATGGGGGAGGACGGGGTAATCGGATAGATTCCCGCCACTTCGGTATACGCATAGCTGACGTATGCAGCGGCGTTGTTACCGTCCATGGACTTAAACTTTCTTGCCATAAACTTACCTCCTAATAGTTGCCGCATCTGACTGCGGCATTTTAACAAAACCACGAATCCGCTTTCCCGAACGAATATTCGTGCAGAACCATTATAGCACTGTGGTTTTGCCCTGTAAATATTGACTTTGTTATTTTTTGCGCAAATCTCCATTTTTCTGCGGAAACCCCAAAAGAACTTCACTTTTTTAAGCACTTTTTTTCCGGGAGGGTTCCAATCTCCGTCATTCTGTGGTAAAATAACTCCGCTTCTTCCGGCAGGTTTGAACTGTCTGCTTTTTTTGCACTTGTCGGACTACCCTTTTTGGCACACCGGGTATGAGAAAAGCCGATTTCTCAGGCGTTTTGCCGCTATACTGTCAATCGTTAAGGAGGTGGGCTCATGGTGGTATCCGTCCGTTCTCTGGGTCTGAACGGCATTGCGGGTTACGAGGTGGGCGCGGAGTGTTTTCTCTCCGGCGGACTGCCCGCTTTTGACATCGTGGGACTGCCCGACGCCGCCGTGCGGGAAGCCCGGGAGCGAGTCCGGGCGGCGGTGAAAAACTGCGGGGTAAAATTTCCCGTCAGCCGCATTACGGTGAACCTTGCCCCCGCCAATCAGAAAAAGGCAGGAACGGTTTATGACCTGCCCATTTTCATTGGAATTCTGGCCGCCGCGGAGGAATTGAAGAAGATTCCGGCGGATGCGGCATTTTTGGGGGAGTTGTCCCTCACCGGGGCGGTTCGGGGCGTCTCCGGCGTGCTGCCCATGGCGCTGGCGGCAAAGGAGGCGGGGATCGCTACCCTGTTCGTCCCGGCGGAAAACGCCGCCGAGGCCACGCTCGCCGGGGGCCTGGCGGTTTACGGCGTGGCGGACGTGGGCGCGCTGGTGGCCCATCTCCGGGGCGAACTGCCCCTCTCCCCCGCCCAAAGCTGGTCCCCGGAGGAGAAAGCAGAGGATTTACCGGACCTGCGGGACGTGATGGGACAGGAAAACGTAAAGCGGGCGCTGGAGATCGCCGCGGCAGGCGGACACAATCTGCTTATGTTGTTTAGCTTGCTCATGGTTTAGGAATCCTTTGATTTCAAGGGGTTTTTGCCTGTTGTGAAAACTTTAAATTGACCTGTCAAAAGATAGTATAACACAAAAAATCTGAGATTTGAAAAATTTACAATGTTTTTTATAGCGCATAAATATGTAAAAATAGGATGTTGTATCTGATGATACTTAAACTTATAAAATGTTAGTTGACTGAGAGAAAAGAGATTAAGGATAAATCCTTAATCTCTTTTCTCAATAATTGTTTCGTTCCTTTACTTGTAAGAACTCGTCATACAATTTCTGAGCATAGTCCTTGATTTGTTGCATAATTGATATGTTCTCAAAACCTAATTCAGAAACATAACCTAACTCCCCTGTTTGAGTATAAAAAGCATTACTGTTCAAAATATATTTTGATTGACCTGTTGGCCATTGACTCTTAGTAGTTTTATCAAGCAAGTCATATCGTTCAGCTTCTGATAAATTAGAGTCATCGAAAGGATGTATAGGTGATGATTCTTGTTTTATGACTTTACCATGTCTGATTTTTTCAGTGTAAGTTTCAGGTGCAAAGTAATCAGGTAGTTTGTTTCTAAACTTATAAGTAAACTCACAATATCCCAAGAATCCAGTTTGATTTTACGATTCTTGTGTAATAATTGGGCTTTTACAAGTGACGTGAGAAATGACCAAGCATCTTTGATTACAACCACATTGGACTATCTGATAAGGGATATTTTTGCAGATTATATAGGAGATGCAAAAATACCTACCTTATTTACCTTGGGGTTCGTATTGGGCAACTATGTTAATAGCAGCAGAACACGTAAAATACCTCGATAAAGAAGAATTGCAGTTAGCTTTAAGGAATTTCTTCTTCTTGAATTACATAGCAGGGGTTACGTTAAATAGTTTAAAACAAACTCTTTTCAATATCCTTATTGGCATTAAAAACAAAGATTCTGTTGATAGCTTAAAAGCTATAATGGAAGATAAGTTAAATGCTATGAATACAAAACAACAGGTTTTAAGTAAGCTGAAGGGTGAGGTTTACTATGAAGGTTGGTTAAAAGCTGTCCTTGCTGTAATTGAGTATTATCAGACAGATGAAGATGAGGTTTCCTTTATCTCTCTTGATTACAAGTCTCTGAATGTTGAGCATGTATACCCACAAACACCTGCAGAGAATAGTAAATGGTTGAAAATGTTCCCTAAGGGTGGTCAGTATCTAAACACTTTAGGTAATTTGACTTTGTTGAGTGGTACAAAGAATAAGGCAGCACAGAACTTCCCTTTCAATGAGAAAATCTTTATTTATCAAGGGTTAGATAAGAACGGTAAAAAGACAGTAACCAAGCAGGGGCAAGTAACTGTATACCAAATTTCTCAAAAAATTGTGAATGATTACATGGCAAGTACTTATAAAAAACAGTGGAATGAGGAATCAGTACAAGATAGATTTAACTGGTTATGTGAACAAATTGGTGAGATATTTGATTTGGACGTGGAGACTAT
Organism: Oscillibacter ruminantium GH1; assembly: GCF_000307265.1. Taxonomy (GTDB): domain Bacteria; phylum Bacillota; class Clostridia; order Oscillospirales; family Oscillospiraceae; genus Oscillibacter; species Oscillibacter ruminantium. Next base: position 599,995 of record NZ_DF158897.1, on the reverse strand, counting down.
ATTGTACTAAAATAGTTTTGATTGGGGTTGATGGTGCAGTGAGATTAAAGAAGTCAGTTGTTTTATACAAGCAAATGCCCCACCTACACCTACTGTTGTTGAAGAAAACAATGTAAAAACAGAATCTACTACAACTGATAATACTGCTGTAGTTTATAGGACAAAGACAGGGACAAAGTATCACAATGCTGATTGTCCTTATTTAAAGAGTAGTATAGAAACAACTGTATCCGAAGCACAAAGTATGGGTTTAACACCTTGTTCAAGGTGTAATCCGCCTAAGTAAAGGAGATTGAGAAATATGAAGGTGATAATTGATAGGTTTGAGGGTGAATATGCTGTTGTCGAGTTAGAAGATGGTACAATGGTAAATATGCTGAAGACCCTTATACCTGAAAATGCAAAAGAGGGTAGTATAATAACTATCTCGTGTAATGAGAATGAAACAGAGAATAGACAAGAGAATACGAAAAAGAAAATGAATTCGATTTTTAAGAAATAAGTTTTGTATAAATAATCTATAAAGGTGTGTATAGAGTGAATAGTATAATAATGAGGAATGGGTAAGTTATAATTATTACAACTTTACAACAATCTTCCTACACTGCTTCAAAATTTGTTTAAGGTATGATACAGTAATCTGAAGAAAAAAATTTTGAATTTCAGATTTTTACTATAAGGGGGTGTCTATATATGGCACTCTTCTTACGTATAAGAAATCATTAAAATCGCATAAATACAAGGCAAAACAGAACCATGAGGTAGCAACACAACATAGCTAGAAAATCTGAGTCACGGATTAGCAAAATTCATGCTTGCAAAATGGCAAAAAACCTTGATATATCAAGGTTTTTCGGAATGGCATGTTAAACAGCTAAATGTGTGGTACTCTCTAATCAAGAAGGACAAAGAACCAAAAATCTGAAATTTGAAAAAAATACAGACTTTTTTTGACGAATTCTTATGCAAATTTGAACCTGGAAACATTGATTTCATTTGCACCTCAAATGACTAGATACATGTTAGTAGGCAATGTGTTTTAGACAAGGTAACAGTAAGGATAATGATAAGGTATTTTCTGTATATTAAAAAGTTGAGTAATGTTATGTTATAGTGTACAGGGGATTATTTATATTTTTGGAGGAAGAGCTTATGGATATAAGAAAATACAAATCTGAAGACTGTGTGGAGATTGCAAAACTATTTTATAACACAGTCCATGAAATTAATGCCAAAGATTATACAAGGCAACAACTGGATGCTTGGGCAACAGGTAATATAGATATGCATGCTTGGGACAAATCTTTTTTAGAACACAACACACTTGTTGCAGAAGAAAACAACGTGGTTGTGGGATTTGGTGATATGGATGATAGTGGTTATCTTGACAGGCTATTTATTCACAAAGATTATCAAGACAAGGGCATTGCCACAGCGATTATAACTAAACTTGAGAGACAGGCTGCTACACATGATGTTTTCGTTTTTACTACACACGCTTCTATTACTGCCAAACCGTTTTTTGAAAAGCACGGTTATCATGTTGTCCGTGAAAACAAGGCCATTCGTAATGGTGTAGAACTTACAAACTTTATCATGGAAAAGCACCCCGCCAAATAAGTATAACACGAAGTCCAAAACTACCCATTTGGTCCGTTATATGTATTTTGTTTTTTGATACTCTACAAGAAAGGATGTGACTTGTGAAGAAACAGATTGAATTTAGAAACCAAGAGCAAATAGATTCTCTTCGGCAACAGATTGTTGAAACGACTAATTCTAAGCTGGGAGAGCTATTGCAAGCTGGTGATGGTATAGACTTTCTAAAAAAGATTAAATTTGAAGAATGTGGGTTTGACCCTTTATTTAATCATAGCACAAACTTTATTGAGCAAGTAAATCAGACTTTTACCTATCTTACGTGCCTTGCAGCAGTAGAAATTCTTTTAACAAAACATCCCTCTCACAGTTTTATAGTTAATTTTGGTACAGAATCTGGTTATGATGTTATTTCAGAAGATGAAAGCATCATTTGCGAGTGCTTTGCATCAACGTCACCAGATAGCAACAGAAAGCTACTGTTAGATACTTCAAAAGTTAATTCTAATACGTTAGCGGCTTTTCGATATGTAGTCTACTATGCAAAAAATCCAAAGGTAAAACATGTTGAAAATATTCGCAGCAAATACAATAATATAAATATTATTACTTTGCAAAAATTATAGATATTTCGGGCTTTAAAGAGATAACGAATTGTTGTTTACTAACGCCAGGTTATTGAAACGAGGCCCAGTGATGAGCAAACAGCAATTTTTTATGGTGGTTTGCAGAAATCCGAACTTTTATCCAATTACACCAAAGTATAGAACATTTATTACTACTAATGAAGAGTTTGTTGAGTTTTATCAGGGCGCTTTTGATTTGGTAAAAAATCAAGGTGAAAGGACTTTCCACAATTATATTCTCATGGCGAAACCAGTTGTTGTGCATACAACAACCATTCATCGTGAGTCAGATGTGATTAACGGGAAACAACGTCTTATACCCACAGAAAAGGGTAAAGTCAAAATTGGATACACCAAAATTAAAGAAGATAGGATTTATGTAGAGTTAGATGGTGTTTATTATCGTGGGTATAAAGTGACCCTCCACGACCTATGCCTTGTCAATGCTATGGACTTTAGACCTCTTGATAGGTCAAAAGGCGATAGAAACATTATTATTATTAAGCATAATAAGAGAAAATCTATTAAAAGCATAAAAGTGGCGCATAACATAGTAGCGAGCAGACTGTATATTTTGGATATGTGGTTTAGAACTTTAGAGTTAATGAATAAAGATGTTTTGAATCCAATGGAGCTATACTTAGCTAAGGTAATAGAACCTTTGCTATAAATCGAAACTTAAAGAAGGAAGGTTATCTGTAAGGATACCTTCCTTCTTTGCTTTTTTATAACACAATGCTATAAAATTATATATTTTAACTATAAATTTCTATATTTAGAATATAATAATTGTAATATTTTGGAGAAAGGTATATAATTATAGAAATTGATGTCAAGATTTAGTTGTAAGAAACAAAGGGGGTACTCAAGTGATTTCATATAGGCCATTTAGAATATTGGTAGCAGACAGAAATATCGAAGTGACACAGTTGGCAAAGAAATTGGGTATATCCCCGAACACTATGTCTAAATTAAATGCTAAAAAAGAAGAAAATGAATCAGTTTCTTTAAAAACAATAGAAAAGCTATGTATACACTTAGGAGTTTCTGTTGAACAAATAGTTGAAATCAAGTGATTTATGAATTCGAGTGATAAGGAACTTTTTAATATAGAAAGGTTGAGACCATGCCCGACATTGTTATTGTTTTACTCATTTCTTCGGTCATCATTGGCGGTTGTATTTATTATTATAAAATTTATCAGCTAAAGAAAGACCCTGTTGTTATTTTAGAATTAGAGCGAATAGAAAGTTTTTTTAATAAGATTGACATATTGAAAAAGGATTATTTTACAAAGCCAGCGGAAGAAGAGCTTTTAAAGACATATAAAGAAACCTTTGACTTTTTTAGCACGTCACCACGTACAAAATTAAAGCTTTCGAGATTAGACGAATTCAAAGAAACATTCTTGAGTTTATCAAGCTATGTGAAGAAATGGAATGAGCTCTACATTGAAAACGAATTGGACAAAAACAAAGCTTTATTAGACAACATAGATGGTAAGTCATTAGATGAGCAGCAACGTCGAGCTGTCGTTGTAGATGAAGTAAACAACTTGGTTTTAGCTGGGGCTGGAAGTGGTAAGACCCTAACAATTTCAGGCAAAGTTAAGTATTTAGTGGATGTTAAAGGGGTCTTACCTCAAGAAATACTGCTAATATCATTCACAGCCAAAGCAGCTGAAGAGATGAACCAAAGAATCACTAAGAAGCTAAAAATTCAGGTAGAATCTAAGACATTCCACAAGCTGGGTCTTGAAATAATAACAAAAAACAGAGGCAAAAGGTATGATGTAGTTGAAGATGATTTTCTTTCACAGTTAATTGATAAGTATTTTAGTGAACATTTAATGGGCGATAAAAAGCAAATTCAAAACATTATTAACTTCTTTGGGTACTACCTAAACATACCTAAAGATTGGGAAGAGTTTGATAGCTTAGGTGATTGTTATGATTATTACCGAACGGTAGATTTTGAAACTATAAAAGGTAAGCTAGAAAATAATAAAGAAGAAGTTGAAAGTCTTGCTGATTCACTCAAAGTTAATCGGCAGACATTGCATGGTGAAACTGTAAAAAGCCTGGAAGAAGTAATTATAGCTAATTTTCTATTTCTTAATGGTATTAATTATGAATATGAGGCCAAATATCCATATGAATCACCAGACAAATACAGAAAAAGCTACAGACCAGATTTCTACTTACCTGATTTTGATATTTACATAGAGCATTTTGGAATTACAAAAGATAATAAAACCCCCTGGTTATCAAAAATTGAAGAAGAGAAATATATTGATGATATGAGGTGGAAACAAGGGTTTCATAAGCAAAATAACACTACTCTCATTGAAACTTACTCTTACTACAATCGGGAGGGCAGGCTGTTATCAGAACTCGAAGAAAAGCTAAAAGCAGTCAATGTGGAATTTAAGGAAGTAGATTTCTTTGAAATATATAAACAAATATTTTTTCAAAAGAAAAACAAATATCTGACTGAATTTAAGAAACTAATAAGTTCTTTTATAAACCTTTATAAATCAAATGGCTATAGTTTGCAGGCTTTTGATAGCTTACATAAGCAAGTCATTGGTATTAACAACTTGTTTCTTAGAGATAGGAGCTTAATTTTTTTAGATATTGTAGAACCGATTTATAAGCTATATCAGGAAAAGTTACAGCAATCTGAAAGAATAGATTTTAATGATATGATAAATCTAGCAACAGAAGTCGTAAAAGACGGAAAAGGTGAGTTCAGCTATAAGTATATTATTATTGACGAGTACCAAGACATCTCATTGAGCAGGTTTAATTTAATTAGAGAGATAAAGAAAAGGACCGATGCCAAGCTAGTTTGTGTGGGAGATGATTGGCAATCGATATATAGATTTGCTGGAAGTGATATTGACCTATTTACCAACTTTGGACAGGCTGTCGGCTATTATGAACTGTTGAAGATTGAAAAGACTTATAGAAACTCTCAAGAATTGATAAACATAGCAGGTAAACTTGTTATGAAGAATCCAAAGCAACTTAAAAAGGATTTGAAATCAGATAAGCACCATAGCAATCCAATAAGGGTCATAGGGTACAATAAGGACTTATGCCCTGCAATAATGAAGGCCATTGATGAAATTGTGTATAATTTTGGAGAGGATGCCGAGTTAACCATTTTGGGTAGGAACAACTTCGATATAGACTTCCTTGAGGAGAGTCAGGAGTTTGAACTTAAGAAAACAAAAAGTCAAAAGGTGATTAAATATTTGGCATATCCAGAGCTGAAGATAACTTATTTGACTGCGCATAGGTCTAAGGGATTGGAAGCAGATAATGTCATAATAATCAATTTGGAGAATAAACTTGTTGGTTTTCCAAACAAAATATCAGATGACCCTATATTATCTTTGGTGCTTACTGATTTGGATACATTTGCTTTTGCAGAAGAGCGAAGATTATTTTATGTTGCATTAACCAGAACCAAAAATACAACATACCTCCTTGCACCAGACGAGAAAAAATCTGTTTTCGTAGAAGAATTGATAAAAGATTTTGGAATTAAGTATGAAACACTATCAGAACAACAGACGGTAACTGATAATCCTAATTGCCCTAAATGCAAAAAGGGACATTTAGTGGTACGAACAAATGAGACTGCAGGAAACAGTTTCTTAGGTTGCAGCAACTTTCCTGCTTGTGATTGTACTTTAAGTGATATTAAGATTCTGAATGACCAAATAGTGTGTCCAGTGTGTGGAGGGTATATGACGAAAAGAAAAGGACCATATGGTCCTTTCTATGGATGCACCAATTTTCCAAGTTGTAAGAATACTTTAAAGATTGAATAAAAAACGTTTCTCAATTAGGGGGTGTTTTAAATAAACAGAGATACTTATTATAAGATTTGCAGACTTATTGAGAAAAAATCCGAAGGTGACTATTGGGACTATAAGCAGGAATGGCATAGTAATAACGGTAAATTGCTGCATGATATTCTCTGTTTTGCAAACACAGTTCATAATGAAGACTGTTATATCATTATAGGTGTTGCAGATAATGGCGAGATTATAGGACTTTCTGATGATAGCCCTAATCGAAAGAATCAGGAAAATATCTTAACACTATTACATAGCACAGTCTTTGCAGGGGATTTGACCCCAAGCATCTCTTTAGAAACAATTAAAATAACTGGTAAAGAGGTCGATGTTTTAACAATACATAATTCTTTTGATGTTCCATATTACTTAAAGTCTACACCTAAGAGAAGTAATGAGCTTCAATTCGGTTATATCTATTCTAGAACTGGCGATAGAAACACTCCAATCACTGAGAATAGCCCTATGGGTCAAATTGAATTGCTTTGGAAGAAAAGACTTGGCCTTTTGAATCCCCCTTTGCAGCAAATTGTCAACAGGCTGAAGAATAAGATTGAGTGGGAACAAGTTGAGGACACGTACTATAACATATATAATCCTGACTTCAAGCTGGTTAAAGAATGGGACGATGATGATAGGCGACATGACAATAGACCTTTCTATTCTTATAATCAATGTAATGAGAGTACCAGTTTTGCTACGTTGAAAATAATGTGCAGAGAAACAGTCTTAAAACAATTTGAAATAGTGACATTGGACAGTGGTAAGTATAGTACACCTGCCCCAGAATGGGGATTTATACATGACTCGGTTTACAAGACACAAACGTTATTTGATTATAGGTATATGTTAAAAGATAGCATAGATTTTGCCATACAACAGTTTCTGTATGATGAAGAAAATCAAGAAGAAAGGATGGCAAGATATAGATTTGATGAAGTAGTGCTTTATTTTGATAATAAAACAGACCAAGAGAATTTCCATCAGACTATAGAGTGTAACCCTGAAATAGTTAACCAATATATAGATGATGCGAAATTGAGGAGCTACCCTATCAGTTCAAATAACAAGTTAGAAATAAAGGACGTTACCAATAAACTCATTACGGGATTTGCTTTCAATAGATTTCTATTTGATTATCGTAGAAGGCGGCAAGGTATTGAGGTAAAAAGGATTATATCTGTTAAGGTCACTAGTAGCTCCGCGACGATTTTAGGCAGAGAAAATGTAGCTAAAGAACAGATAGATATACATGAAAATGGAACAGTTAGGCATTCGCTATTCAACAAGAGTGATAAAAAGTCAGAGCAAGTATTCAAGTATAAAGTTGATAAGTATTGGATTAGGGGTTTTTTGAATTTCCTTGAACCTATTACAACAGAGTGGAAAACCGATTATACAGTAAAAGTTCGTAGTGAGTATAATTGGGAATTTATTATGAAATATTCAGATGGTACTACCAAGAAGGTAAAGGGAACCTTTGCTGCCCCTCCAGAAGGAGAAGAGGTAGAAAGAAGAATACAGGTTTTAACTAAGTATGATATAGACCCAATTATATTTTAGGAAATTGGAGTAGTAGATAATAGACAGTAAAAATAAACCGGCTTAACCGTAAATGAGGATGGGAGAAAAATTGTGCGAATTAAACTTACAAAAGAAATATATCCAAAAGAAGCCATCGTAAAGGCATCATATTTTTTCACAGAAAAGTACTATATGTCATTAGATACTGATGAAAAATATTATTACATAGATATTGGGGCAAAAGAGGATAATGTAGAAAATAACGTAGAAAAAGAATTTATAAACGAGGTTATTACACAAACTGCAAGGTATGGTGTAATGCAACAAACAAAAAATATTAGAGAGTTAATAATCGGTAGAGCCCTTGCTTCTACCATTGTTGATGATTCTGACACAGGGTTTATTGACGATGAAACTATAAAGTCAGAGGACATCTTATTTAATTGGTTTGATAAGTATGATAAATAGTATGGTCATCAATGAAGCTTTTCTTATAACGTTATTAATTTACACTTGTATTTTTGTCACAGTTACAGACATTAGGCATGGATTAATACAAAACAAAGTGCTTTTTGTTACAGCTATGTTAGGACTGATAGGAAATCTCATATATTACACGATATTTGCCAAAGTTTATGTTATAGCTTTTGCCTTGAATCTTGCTGTAATGATGGCTATATCCATTGCATTTTATGCTCTACATATCTGGGCTGCTGGAGATAGCAAGTTATTAATGTTAACTGTTTTCTTAATTCCAGCACGGATTTATTATGCAGGTAATAACGTAACAGCAACTGTAATCATCATGATAATTATATTTTCGATTGCTTATATCTATATCATTGGAGAGTCAATTTATTTGGGTATAAAAGAAAAAAACTTCTTTAAAATGAGTGTAATAAAAGCAGATATTAAGTTGATGGTTAAACAGTATATCAAGTGCACATGCCTAGTTACCATATTCGACC
>NZ_DF158897.1:500728-589251 GCF_000307265.1 Oscillibacter ruminantium GH1 | reverse complement strand
TGTTATTTACACAGTTATGAAGGTGTTGATTATATGAAAAGATACGTAGAAGGTTATAACGACGATTATTATGTGTTTAAATTGGCTTACAGCGAAGAAGAACACTACAAATATATGCGGACTGGTTTTAATCATATTTATAAGGACCAAGATACATATAAGCTTTACACCTATGATGGGTATATTACACTTAACAAAAGTGTAAGTGAGTTATTTGAAAATTGCAATTCTGAAGATGTTTTTTCAATAGATAGCAAGGGTATCGTGTATGAGCAATACAATTCAAACTCCGATGATAATGCTCTTGTATTAACACTTCAATGTAATTCAAACTGTGTAATGTGTCCTTGCAGTGAAAACTCGAGAAAACACAGTCAGCTATGTAGTCTGACTGATTTAAAGGAACTATTGAGATATTTTCCTAAATCTCCAAGATATTTAACTATAACAGGTGGGGAGCCCAGCTTACTAAATGAAGATTTTTTCGGCTTGATGAGAGAATTGCAATATGGTTATGATGAAACTTATTTTTTGTTACTAACAAACGGAAGAGCCTGGGGAGATTATAGCTTTACGAAGCGATTTATGGAGTGTATACCTGATAATATTCGTATAGGTATTCCTATCTATGGATACTGTGAAGAAACTCACGACTCGATTACGCAGGCTCCGGGGAGTTTCAAACAAACGGTAATTGGTATCCATAATCTTTTACATTACAACGTAGAAGTTGAAATTCGAGTTGTATTGACAAAACACAATATCGACTATATTGAAAAAGTAGCGAGATATATTGCAAAGTATTTTCAAGGTGTTCACAGTGTGAATTTTATGGGATTAGAAATGCTAGGCAATGCTGCAAAAAATAAAGAAAAAGTTTGGTTGCCTTATGAGGAAATGTTTATTAAATCAGAAAAAGCAATAAGAATACTGATAGCAAATGGTATTGATGTTCAATTATTTAATCTACCTTTATGTGCTGTCAAAAAGGAATATTGGGGAATCTGTGCTAAAAGTATTTCTGATTATAAAGTAAGGTACAGCGAAGAGTGTCAAGATTGTGATGTAAAAGAAATTTGTGGTGGTGTCTTTGATAGCACAAAAAGGGTTGCAAATTTTAAAGGCACTCCTATAAAGAGGTGAATAAGTTGTTAAATTACTTTAATTTCAAGAAATTTGGTCGTTTATATTTAATTACCAACGATACAGGCAAGTATCAATTTATAACTGAAGATACGTTTAAATCTTTAATTCAAAAAAATGAGTTGCCAGAAGATGTTTATAATAAATTGAAAGAAAACTTCTTTATTTATGATGAGCATGATAGTGTTTTTACAGAAAAAATAAAATATTACATAAGAGATAACAAAAACTATCTCTTCAGTGCAACAGTTTTACACATATTTGTGTTAACCAATGTTTGCAATATGAGTTGTGTTTATTGTCAAGCAAAAGATGACATAAACATAGTCCATCATATGATGACAAATGAAATTGCCGAAAAAAGTGTTGATATTGCCTTGTCGTCTCCTTCACGCTATTTGACTTTTGAATTTCAGGGTGGTGAGCCTCTTGCAAACTTCGAGGTATTGAGACACATCGTTGAATATACAGAAGAACATAAGAAGGGTAAAATTATCAGCTTTAGTATTGTTACCAACTTATCTCTGCTGACAGAAGAAATTTTAGACTTTTTAATTGAACATAAAATAAACATCTCTACTTCGCTAGATGGTAATGAGATTTTACATAATAGTAACCGGTCTTTCCAAAATGGAGAAAGCACTTATGATGTTGTAATAGACCGAATTAAGACCATACAGGGTAGGGGCTATGAGGTTGGTGCAATTCAGACAACTACTCGTGAAAGCTTAAGATATGCAAAAGAAATCATAGATACTTATGTGAGTTGCAATCAGACTAGTATATTTGTGAGACCATTGACCCAATTGGGTACTGCTGAAAGAGTTTGGGATAAGGTTGGATATACTGCTTCTGAATTTCTAGAGTTTTATGAAACCTGTTTAAGATATATTATAAGACTTAATCAAGAAGGCATTGATATTTGTGAAAGACATGCAGTAATTTTTTTGAAAAAAATCTTGGACGGTTACTCAGAAAACTATATGGAACTACGTTCTCCCTGTGGAGCTTCAATAGGACAAATTGCTTATTTTTATGATGGTGCTATATTTACCTGTGACGAGGGTCGGATGTTATACGAGATGGGTAATGATGCCTTTAAATTGGGTAATGTATTTGAGAGCAGCTATGATGATTTAGTACAGTCTTCGACTTGTAAGGCTGTATGTGTAGCATCTTTGCTGGAAGGGCAACTAAATTGCTGTGATTGTGTCTACCAACCCTATTGTGGGACATGCCCTGTAATAAACTTGGCACAAGAAAATGATTTGTTTTTTAGAAATACACAATCGTTTAGATGTCAAATTTATGGCGGTATGTTAGATATCATCTTCTCAATATTGCAAGATAACAAACTAGAAGAAATGAAGGTTTTTAATAAATGGTTAGGAGTGGAATGTGATGAACAAAAAGAGTAGGTTTATAAATATATTAAAGGTTATAGGAGCTATATTTATATTTGTTATTGTAGTTTCTATTTTAGGCACTATGAACACACCTACTCTAGATGTGTTAAATGCTGATGCCGTTTCTACAAGATATTTAGAGTTGCCCTCTGGCCAATATGCTGGTGATACAGCGCTTGGTGATATAACGGGTAAGGGGTCATTCTATTTCGATACAGGTGAAGTTTATCAAGGCTCTTGGAATTCTAACGAAATATCGGGTGCCGGAAAATTAACATATACAACAGGAGTTTATGAAGGTGACTTTTCCGATTCAGCAAGAAGTGGGCAAGGTACGTTTACTTGGCCCGATGGTTCAACATACACGGGCAGTTGGGTCAGTGATAAGCTTTCAGGCGAGGGCAAATTAAGTTCAAATACCATAATTTATAGTGGAACCTTTGAAGATAACGAATTCACAAATGGCAATATTACGCTCACAAACGAAACGGGTACATATAAATTATCAGTTGAAAATGCAGTATTGACAAAAAATATAGAAATTACTTTTGCTACAGGGACTATTTATACGGGTGAATACTTGAACACTGCAATATCAGGTTCAGGAACAATGACTTTTCCAAGTATAGGCAACTATGTTGGTTCCTTTTCAAATGGCAAGAGAGATGGTCAAGGAACGTTTACATGGGAAGATGGCACAAGTTATGTTGGTACTTGGACAGAAGATTCTATGAATGGTGAGGGTACTTATAATTTTGATAGCTCAACCTATATCAAAGGAACTTTTATAAACGGCACATTAAATGGAACATATACCTACCATAATTCAGATGGGGATTACACAACGAAATGGACAAATGGTAGATGCACTAGCATTGAAAGGAGCAATTAAACATGAGCGAAAAGTTATTGCCTAAGATAATAAAATCAATTGAAGACTTTTTGTATGAAGAAGAAGGTAATATTACAAGAAATAAAGTTCTGACCATAGGGTCTATGATGCTCATAATGGGGGTTATTTTAGGAACGGATGCTTTTGCGGCTCATAGGTCGCACAGTTCCCATAAGTCACATAGCTCTCATAGCTCTCATAGCTCAGGTTCAGGTGGACATTCCTCTCATGAATCTCATGTTTCACATACTTCTCATGTTTCAAGTTCGGGAGGGTCTCATAGTTCCCATAGTAGTGCTACACAGAACGTACAGCCTGCACACTCCAACGTTGTACCTGTTGACCCCATGCCGTCTATGTCGGGTATTGGTATTAAGACACCTCCAGCGAGTGATGCTATGACCATGGCAGACAATATTGCTACAAGTTTTACTCTTCCAGATACGCCCAAAATAAAGTGAAATTTTAAGACTTAGTAATCACCTGAAAATGGTTGTTGTAAGTAACAAAGGAGATGAATGTAATGCAAAAGGAATATACTACTGAGATTTCCAGTATTCAGGACAAATCATTGGAAATAAAACAAGCAAAAAGGTGATTGCTTCTAAAAAAACTTACTTTTATGGGGTTGGTGATTATTTTACTAACTATTATAAATTCTTTTGAATTATTAAGTTCGGGGGGCTCTGCAGCATTAACATTAGCATCCACAATACTAATAATAGTCTGCTTTATTATAGTTTAAGGAGGACAAAATGGCTACAGGACAAAATCTTGATGAACATATAGAAGCGCAAGAAATAGCTTATCTAAAGAAAAATGAAAAATTAGAAAGCAGAAAAGCAAACTTCAAGAAAAGAAATATAGTTTTTGGTGGCATTTTTTTAGCACTAATCGTTGTTATATTTGCTCTTGACCTTGGAGATAAAAACGATTCTTATAATAGCTTTAAGGATGTAAATATAACGGATACGGAAAAAATTACGGAAATAGCAAACTCCTCAGAATTGTTAGGATATGCTGATTTATATTCAAAATATGAAAATGCTTATTTAGGAAACAGGGGCTTTCATTCTTTGAATTATGGGCTTTTGGCTGAAAACCAATATGGTTATACATGTTTGAACGAAAATAATCAGACCGTATTAAATGCTAATGGTAAAGAAACCATTGTTAACACAGAGCCAATTTCTCAAGTGAACATAGCTAATAACAAGGTTATTTATCGTGGTGCTGATAGAAAGCTGTATTCAAGTAATTATGACGGAACTGAAAAGGCAAATATAGTAAACGATAATGTGGGTACTGTTCTTCTGGTGGGTAAAGATATTTACTATGTTAATTATTCAAAAGGCAATAATCTATATAAATACAGCTTGGAGGGACAAGAACCTGCTTTGGTACTTGAAGCTAATATAAAAACCTTCACGATTGTAGCAGATACAATATTGTATCTGGATTATAGCAATAATCTTTATTTAACTTCTTTTCAGGGTGTTAACAAGTGGACCTTAGCTAACGTAAATAAGTTTTATTTTAATGGTAGAGTATATGTACAGAATAACGATAAGGTGATTTCCTTTAATTTAAATAAACATTATCCAAAGGACGTTATATCTGGCATAACAGAATTACTTGGTGTAGATGAAGAAAATCTTTACTATTCAATAGAAGATAAGGTCTATGCTCATAATCTAAGCACAGGCAAGACACTAGAACTTCCGTATGCATTTGATTATTATAAAGGGGTTTATAACATAAACGGAGAAGATATTGCTATAGGGGGTAAAGTACATGAGGATTATTAATTAGTGTTAAGCTCCGTTGTATTGGCACTTTACTGTAAACTGTGACTTGGGGTTTTGTGGTATGGCATTTAGATGATGCGTCAAAAAAGCCTACCGAAATACATTTCTAAATCTCTATAGAGTGAAGTAAAAAGAAGAATAAAGTTTTAACTAAGTATGATATAGAGCCTTTTATATTTTAAGTATAAAGAAAAAAACAAGGGAGAGGGTGAATAACATTGGCAAAACTAAATTTTGTAGAAAAAGACTGTTTTGAAAGATTATTTGGTATGAGTTCAGGGTATGTTTTGGATTTTTCTAACCGCACTTTTCAAGAATTTGTTTATGAAATACTATCTTTTGATATTTATGTAAAGTATCCAAACCTTTCAAAAGCGAAGATACTTAGAGCAATTATTGCTGAGTATGATAATGTTTCTGTAGGGAAATTGCTTTTAGAGTTAATGAGATATATGCAGGCAAAGGGCATGGTTAATGACGAAGATAGAGAAGTGTTCAAACAATGTGCTGACATAGGCAATAGGCTTATAGGTAGGCTAGGCTCTTACAAGCACAAGGCTCCTGAAAATAAAAAATCAGAACCTATAACAGATTTTATAGATTATGATAAGTATATTAAAGAATTGCAATCCCTTTCTGACTTTGACGAAAGCCCTCAATCAAGGGGATTCGCCTTTGAAAAGTATTTAAAAGAATTCTTTGAACTTAATGGACTGCAGCCACGAGGTAGTTTCAAAATTGAAGGCGAACAAATCGATGGTAGCTTTATTCTACATAATGAAGTTTATCTCTTGGAAGCAAAATGGACAAGCAAGCCTATAGACAAAGGGAATCTTGTAATTTTTAATGAAAAGGTGTCCTCCAAATCCGGATTTACTCGTGGCTTGTTTATTAGTTATTCAGGGTATTCCGAAGAAGCTTTAAATACTTTTGCCTCAGGGAGAACAGTTAATGTTGTGTTAATGACTGTTCAGGAACTAGCTATAGCATTATCACAAAAGAAAGACTTCAAAGAATTTCTTTGGGCAAAAGTTCGTGCCTTGGCTGAAGAAGGGAATTTTAATAAATCAATCTTTGAAATTAAATAAAAATGGATAGGAGAAAAATATGGATAATAATTACACATTATACTATCCTACTATTGAATTTAGTAGTCACCAATGGCTATGGTCTGCGGCTTTATTATGGGACAAAATATATAGAATTGTACCAAACGATTATTCGCCACAAGACACTAGAAATGTAAAAGAACTCATTGATAATGGAGGCTTTATTCGAGATATTGACCCAAGTAAGTATTCTTCTGAAGCAAGTGAAGAATTTATAAAAGGGTGTAAAAAAGAAACTTGGTGGGCAGCTGCACTAGATGAGTCCAACTATAAAAAAGAAGAATATATTAGAATGCATAAAGATAAGGCTGATGTAAAACTACGTGAAATTATATTAGCAAAAAACTCAAAAGAAAAAAATTGGCTTAATGTACCACATGATATGGCTTCTATATATATGTTGTTTTTAGCAAATCACATTGCAAAAAAGAATAATATATCGCTCTCTACTGACTATGCCGAAGCATGGTGTGGCTCAAATTTCTTTCAGCATGATGGGAATATATCTGATTATGAAGAACAATCTCAAACTCAATTAGCTTGTATAACTATTAACAGATTTTTACCAATTAGTATAACAGATATTTTTCCTAAAGAATTGATACGAATTAGAGATACAAAAAAAACCGAACGACAACGTTTTTTTACAAGCATAAAAGAATTAGCCACAAAAATATCTACATGTGAAGATGAAACAATTATACGGGATATTATTGAAGATTACTTTAAAGAGATTGAAGAATCTATTAAAGAGTATAAAAAAAGTATGAGTGATATTAAGACGTTAGGTTGGATGGGAGTAAAAAGTCTTATGGTTCCGGCAACACTTCCGGTTATGCAATCATTTTTTAATATGCCTGATGACACATTAAAAAAACTAGGTGCATTAGGTCTTGGAATAGGGGTAGTTGGTGCTTTTTGGGAAAGCCGTAGCAAAATAAATAAATTAAAGGAAAACTTTGAATACGATTATTTACTTGAATTAAGTCAACACACATCACGACTTTATTCAGGGGAGGTATTTCACAATAATCTACATACTGGGTATCAAATGTATTTAAT
This sequence comes from Oscillibacter ruminantium GH1, assembly GCF_000307265.1. Lineage (GTDB taxonomy): Bacteria > Bacillota > Clostridia > Oscillospirales > Oscillospiraceae > Oscillibacter > Oscillibacter ruminantium. The sequence continues at coordinate 581,831 of NZ_DF158897.1, read as the reverse complement.
GGACAACCTTAATCATTTTTTAAGGGATTAAATGTTTATTTGCTTATTAGAAGTGCACTTGGAGAGCCATTATCTTGTCATACAAAAGAAGCTTACTAAAACTGGAGGTGACGTATTATGTCAGATAAACAATGTGCTTTATGCAGAGAAACCGTTGAAGTCTTAGAATTAAGTCACATAGTACCCAAATTTGTAGTTCGCTATTTAAAGAAGACATCAGTGAGTGCAATAAGGAGTTTAGATAACCCTGACAGAGTAGTTCAAGATAGTGAAAAGCATTATTTACTATGTGGCAAATGTGAGGATTTATTTAGTACATATGAAACTAAATTTGCAAATACCTTTTTTCATCCATATATGTCTGGTGGAAAAAAAGAATTTCAATACGATAAAGACATTTATTATTTTCTAACTTCTCTCAGTTGGAGAAGCTTATATTTGGATATATTGGACTTTGTACAACACTCCAAAGAAGTAGATATTGATGTAGAAACATTAGAGTGTCTTATTGATAGAGAAGGAAGAATGAGGCGGTATCTTTTAAAAGAAGAAGAGAAAGTTGAAGGTATAGAGCACCACATTTTCTTTTTCGAGGATATACAATCTATAATGCAAGAGCTGGTTGACACGAGGCCTCATGCCACAATGCATAGAAGTATTGGAAGTTACACTTTTTTTAACAAAGAATTAAAAACCTATGCGACAATTACTAATATGATGGGTATAGTTTTATTTACATTATATAGCAAGGGCGATAGGGAGATATTAGTTAACACGGAGATAACAAATGGAGAAGGTGTAATAAAGGCTTCAAATCAAAAACTTGCAGGTGCATGTGGGAACGAACTGCTTGATATGTTAAAGAATGCAAAAGAATTAGCATCTAAAATAAGTGATAAACAAAGAAACGTGATAAATGAGCGAGTAGAATCTAGAATGGAAGAGTTCCAAAGTTCAAAAATGTTTGAGGACTTGTCAAAAGACTTTAACCTGTAAGCTCACAGAATATTTTATTGCTTCAAATTTTCATTAGTTTGTGCTATAGTATGGTTGGCAAAAAAATTTTTCTAATTTCAGATTTTTACTATAAGGGGGTGTCTATAATGGCACTCTTCTTACGTATAAGCAAACACTAAAAACCGCATAAATACAAAGCAAAACAGAACCATGAGGTTGCTACCTAACATAAGCATGAAATTTAGTTCACGGATTGGCAAAATTCATGCTGGCAAAACAGCGAAAAACCTTGAAATATCAAGGTTTTTGAGGATAGCCTGTTAAGAGGCAAAATGTATGGCGCATGTTAATCAAGAATTATAGAGAACCAAAAATCTGAGATTTGAAAAAAATACAGACTTTTTAATACTGAATTAATATGCAAATTTGCACCTGAAACTGGTACTTTCAGATGAACCTGAAGTAAGATTATTTAGTCGCTGTTTGGGAATAACCTGTAGAGAACTAAATCTACAAGTGAGGGTTATTATGAGCAAACAGCAATTTTACTTGGTGTGCTGCAGAAGTCCGAATTTTTATCCAAAAACACCAGAGTTCAGACATTTTATTACTACTAACAAAGAGTTTATTGAGTTTTATCAGGGCGCTTTTGATTTGATTAAGAATCAAGGGGAAAGAACCTTCCACAATTATGTTCTTATGGCGGACCCAGTTATTGTGCATACAACAACTGCTCATAATGAGTCAGATGTGATTAAGGGAAAACAACGTCTTATAACTACAAATAGTGGGAAAGTCAAGATTGGATACACCAAAATTAAAGAAGACAGGATTTATGTAGAGGTGGATGGTTGGTACTATCGTGGGTATAAAGTGACTTTTCATGACCTTTGCCTTGTTAATGCTATGGATTTTACACCTCTGGATAAATCAAAAGGCGTTGTGCTATAGTATGGTTGGCGAAAAAATTTTCTAATTTCAGATTTTTGCTATAAGGGGGTGTCTATAATGGCACTCTTCTTACGTATAAGCAAACACTAAAAACCGCATAAATACAAAGCAAAACAGAACCATGAGGTTGCTACCTAACATACTGTTGATCGGCTCCCCCGGCTCCGGAAAATCCATGCTGGCAAAACGCCTGCCCTCCATTCTGCCGGATATGACCCGGCGCGAGGCGCTGGCCGTCTCCGGCATCTGGTCCGTAGCGGGACTGACGGACCCAAAGCATCCCCTTCTGCTGCGCCGTCCCTTCCGCTCCCCGCACCACACGGCCTCCGCCGTGGCGCTCAGCGGCGGCGGACCGTATCTCAGGCCCGGCGAGATGTCGCTGGCCCACAACGGCGTGCTGTTTCTCGACGAGCTGCCCGAGTTCCACCGAGACGTGCTGGAGGCCATGCGCCAGCCCTTAGAGGATGGAGAGGTCACTGTTTCCCGCGCAGGCGGGACGCTGCGTCTGCCCGCCCGGTTTCAGCTCATCTGCGCCATGAATCCCTGCCGCTGCGGCTGGAGGGGACACCCTTCGGGCCGGTGTACCTGCTCCGACCGGGATGTGGAGCGATACGTAGAAAAAATTTCCGGTCCCCTGCTGGACCGGATTGATCTGCATGTGAACGTCCCCTCCGTGGAATACGAAGCGCTGCGGCGCAAGCACACGGCGGAGGATTCCGCCGCCGTGCGCCAGCGGGTGGAGACGGCCCGCAAGCTCCAGCTGGCCCGCTTTGGGGGCGGCGACATATCCTGCAACGCCCAGATGCCCCCCGCCATGCTTGCGGACACCTGCTCTCTGGACGCGGCTGGAGACGCGCTGATGAAATCCGCTTTTGAGCGGATGGGCCTCACCGCCCGGTCCCATGACCGGGTGCTTCGGGTGGCCCGGACCATCGCGGATTTGGAGGGCGCGGAGCGCATTGAAGCTCCCCATCTGGCAGAGGCTATCCAATACCGGAACACGGAAATTTTAAAGGGCTAAACAGCCCTCCGGGGTGTGCTCCCACATGGGATTGCAGGGTTCCACCCTTAAAATCCCGCCGCCCAGTATCTTTTGCCGCCGCAGGCGACACGCAACGTGTAACCGAATGGAGGCAAAAGAATCTGCAATGCTTTTGTACGGAGTTTGGCTCTTCCCACGGAATACTGCCGCTATTTTTTCTGCATCAGAAAAAGCATTTGTCCTGCGGCGGAGCCGCAAAATTCAACCGGAGGTTTTTATGATATGGCAAACGAACGCCAAGAAATTTTTCTGCTAAAATTGGGTGAGGTGGTTTTGAAAGGTCTGAACCGCCGGGTCTTTGAGGACAAGCTGGTCAGCAACGTCTGCCGCCGGGTCAAGCACTGCGGCAGCTTCAACGTGTATCTCCGCCAGAGTACTATTTATGTGGAGCCGCAGAACGCGGAGTGCGACATGTCCGGGGCGCTGACCGCCTGCCGTCAGGTATTCGGCGTAGTGTCCGTGGCTCGGGCGGTACCCTGTGAAAAAGACGTGGACGCCATTGCCGAGACGGCGGCGGTATACCTGAAAGACGAATTTGCGGCCGCAAAGACCTTTAAGGTGGAGTCTAAGCGGGCGGACAAGCTGTTCCACCTGAACTCCATTCAGATTTCTCAGGCCGTGGGCGGTCTTTTGGGCGAGCGGTTTCCCGACGTGGGTGTGGACGTCCACAAGCCGGATTTGACGGTCTACGTGGAGATTCGCGAAAAGGCCGCCTACGTTCACGCACCCGCAGCCCCCGGCGCGGGCGGTCTGCCCATCGGCATGGGTGGCACGGCGGTAAGTCTGCTGTCCGGCGGCATTGATTCTCCAGTATCCTCTTGGATGATGGCCCGGCGGGGCGTTCAGCTGGAGATGGTCCACTTTGTCTCCCCTCCCTATACCTCCCAGCAGGCGCTGGACAAAGTGCTGGAGCTGGCAAAATTGCTGACGGTGTGGTGCGGACGGACCACCGTTCACGTCATTCCCTTTACCAAAATTCAGGAGGAAATCCGAAAAAACTGTCCGGAGGAGTATTTCACCCTCATTATGCGCCGGTTTATGATGCGTCTTGCCCAGAACGTGGCAAAGAACGTCCACGCAGGCGCGCTGGTCACCGGCGAATCGCTGGGTCAGGTAGCCAGCCAGACGCTGCCCGCCCTGAACGTGACGGAGGACGTGACGAGCCTTCCGGTTCTGCGGCCCCTGATTGGCATGGACAAGGTAGAGATCATCCGCATTTCCCGGGAAATCGGCTGTTTTGAAACATCCATTCTCCCCTATGAGGACTGCTGCACCGTCTTTACGCCCCGCCACCCCTGCACCCGGCCCAAGCTGGAGGACGTGCGGGCGGCGGAGGCCGTACTGGACGTGGAGGCTCTGATGAACGAGGCCATGGCGGGCCGGGAACGGATTCGGGTGAAGCCGTGAAAAAATCCACCGTGCAGCTGGGAGCCGCTGTGTTCTGGTTTGTGGCAGCGGCGGGATGGCTGATTATAGCGGCGCTGAACCGCTTTGAGGTTCTCTATCTCGCCGCGTCGGGGCTGAGCGTTCTGGCGGGCGGCACGACGCTCTTTGCCCGCCGACAGAACCAGCGCCGGAATTCCAAATCAAAGTAAAGAGGGGCTTTTCAATGGCGCACACCGCTGAAATCATCGCCGTGGGGACGGAACTGCTCCTCGGCAACATCGCCAACGTCCCACCCGGCCTTTGAGCCGGGCGGGAGCCCTCTTCTTTTCAGCATCCTCGGGCGGAGTGAATCCGCCCTGCGGAAATACTTCGCTGACACGCGTATTTGCGGCGGCACTCGCCGCCGATTGGTGTTGGCGACAGGAGGCCAAACAATGGCGCACACCGCTGAAATCATCGCCGTGGGGACGGAACTGCTCCTCGGCAACATTGCCAACACCAACGCACAAATGCTGTCCCAAAGCCTGTCGGGCCTTGGGGTCAACGTCTTTTGGCACACGGTGGTGGGAGACAATCCCCTGCGGCTTCGGGAGGCTCTGGAAACCGCCCGGAGGCGGGCGGACATCCTTCTCACCATCGGCGGTCTGGGGCCGACCTATGACGACCTGACCAAGCAGACCATCTGCGAAGTCTTTGGTCAAAAGCTGGTGCTGCATTCGGATATTGCCGAGGACATTCGCGCGTTTTATGAATCCGCGCTTCACGTTCCCATGCCGAAGAACAATTTGCAGCAGGCGGAACTGCCTCAGGGCTGCACCGTATTCGATAACCCCGTCGGTACCGCGCCGGGCTGCGCCTTTGAAGCAGAGGGCATTCATGTGCTGATGCTGCCCGGCCCGCCCTTTGAGTGCGAGACGATGCTCCGCCGCCACGTGGAGCCGTATCTCCGGGCGCTTTCTAAGGAGGTTATCGTCTCTCACGATATTATGGTCTTTGGGATGGGAGAGTCCTCTGTGGATCAGCTGCTTCACGATAAAATGACCCATATGGAAAATCCAACGCTTGCCACCTACGCCAAACCCGCTGAGGTGCGTCTGCGCGCCACGGCAAAGGCCGATTCGTCTGAGATGGCGCAAGCCATGCTGGAACCGGTTGTGGCGGATGTAAAGGCGGCGCTGGGCGACGTGGCCTACGGCGTGGACGTTTCCTCGCTGGAAGAAGTCTGCAAGCAGCTTTTGCTGGAAAAGGGACTGAGCCTCGCCACGGCGGAATCCTGCACCGGCGGAACCATCGCCCAGCGGCTCACCGCATTGCCGGGGGTGTCCGCCGTATACCGGGGCGGTGTCGTGTCCTATTGGACCAGTGTTAAGGCGGACGTTTTGGGTGTGCCGCAGGCGATTTTAGCGGAATACGGCGCGGTGTCCGAGCCAACGGCCCGGGCCATGGCGGAGGGGGTCTGCCGCGTCACGGGCGCGGAGATCGGCGTGTCCGTCACCGGTGTGGCGGGGCCGGACAGCGACGAGCGGGGCAATCCCGTTGGCCTTGTGTATCTGGGGCTTCACACCCCCGACGGCACCTTTTGCCGGAGACTGGATCTGGGCCAGCGGCGGCGGGACCGCATTCGCAATGTGTCGGCCAACACAGCGCTGGACATCGTGCGGCGGTATCTGGCGGGTCTTCCGCTGGAACCGGCTCACTCATAACAAGAACCCCGGCGGGCTTTTCCCGCTGGGTTTTTGTATTTGCTCAGTGTGTTGAAATCCCGCCATCAACCCAGCGCCACATCCAGCACCATCATGATGAGAAAGCCCACCACAAATCCACAGGTTCCGGCCCGGCTGTGGGCCTGCGGAACCAGCTCCTCCACCACCACATACAGCATGGCTCCGGCGGCAAAACTCAGCAGCCACGGCATCAAGGGCCGAACACCCGCTGCCACCAGCACCACCAAAACGCCGAAGATCGGCTCTACGATGCCGGACAGTGTGCCGCCCACAAAGGCTCTCAGCCGCGTCCACCCCTGTTGGCGCAAGGGCAGGGCAATGGCCGCTCCCTCAGGAAAGTTCTGAATCCCGATGCCGATGGCCAGCGCCGCCGCTCCCGCCGCGCTCTCTCCGTGTGCTGCAAGGGCAAATGCAAGGCCCACCGCCATTCCTTCCGGGACGTTATGTAATGTGATGGCCGTCACCAACAGCGTGGTTTGTTTCCAGCCCGCGTCGGCAATCTCCCGCTCCCGGCGGAGTTTTGGAAGCAGCGCGTCCAAAGCCGCCAGAAATACCACGCCCAGCAGCATTCCCCCCGCCGCCGGAACCCAGCCCGGAATCGCCCATGCCGACGCCTGTTCAATGGCGGGCAGCAGCAAGCTCCAAACCGACGCCGCCGTCATCACGCCGGCGGCAAACCCAAGCAGAACCCGCTGAACCCGTTCCTGCGGTGTTCCCCGAAAGAAAAACACCGTGGCGGCCCCCAGCATGGTCATGGTAAAGGTAAATCCCGTGCCGGCCGCCGCCCACAAAAGTGCCTGTATCATCCGAATCATACCTTTCACGGCGTCTTCGCGGGTTTGCCGGGGAAAGGTCGGCTCTGCCCGCGGGACACCCAATAAAGTGCGGTATGCGGGCAATGCCCTGCCCGCGCCTTTCCGCTCTGGACGGAACACCGCCCATACGTCAGTATAAGCAGGACGGTTGACAGGGGTGAGGGGCTTGCAATCCAATGGGAACTATGCTATTCTGAAAATCAGGTAAATAAAAGACTCATATAATTTCGCTGGAAACGGTGCGAAAGTTTCTACGGGGCCGCCGAAAGGTCCTGCTATGGGTGTCCGCAGCGCAGTGACGCAGGCGGGCGCTCTTTTTTGTACCGTACTTTTTTGAAAGGAAGCGATTTTGTGACTACGATCTTAAAGGGCGTTCTCGTCTCCGCTCCTTCCCTGGGAGAATTGGAAATCCATGCCCCCGGATACCTTGTGTTGGAGGACGGCGTGGTTTCTGAAGTGCTTGACGTGCTCCCCCAGCGGTACGCCGGGGTTTTGGTGGAGGATTTTGGAAACCGCCTGATCACCCAGTCTTTTACCGATCTTCATCTCCATGCGCCCCAGTATCCCATGCTGGGCACGGGGCTGGATTTGCCGTTGCTGGACTGGCTGAACGCCTACGCCTTTCCAACGGAGGCCCGTTTTGCCGACGAGGGCTATGCCCGGGAAATGTATTGCAAGCTGGCATCAGAGCTGATCCGAAACGGCACCACCCGCGTTTGCATGTTCTCCTCCCTGCACCGCAAAGCCACGCTGATTTTAATGGAAGAACTGGAAAAGGCCGGGCTGACCGGGTTTGTGGGCAAGGTGAACATGGACCGAAACGGCGGGAAAAACTTGCAGGAGACGACAGAAGAATCCATGCAGGAAACGCTCCGCTGGCTGGAGGAATGTCAGGATTTCCCTCATATCAAACCCGTTTTGACGCCCCGGTTTACCCCCTCCTGTTCCGACGAGCTGATGGCGTTTCTGGGAAAACTGGCAGTGGAGCGCGGTCTTCCCGTCCAGTCCCATCTGTCCGAGAACACAGCGGAACTGGAACTGGTTCGTCAGCTTCACCCGAACTGCGCCCAATATTGGGAAACCTATGCCAAATACGGCCTTTGGACGGAGCAGACCGCCATGGCCCACTGCGTCTGGTCCGACGAGCGGGAGCGCGCCGCTATGCGCAAGGCGGGCGTCACCGCCGTCCACTGTGCGGACTCCAATCTGAACCTCTGTTCCGGCGTGTCTCCGGTGCGGGCGCTGTTAAACGAGGGGGTCAAGGTGGCGCTGGGCAGCGACGTGGCGGGTGGAGATACTCTGTCCATGTTCGATGTGGTCGCCTCCACCATCCGCGCCTCCAAGGCCCGGCGGATTCTGGACGACTGGAAAACCGATTTTCTCACCAGCGCCGAGGGCTGGTATCTGGGAACCTCCGCCGGAGCGGCATTTTTTGGCGCAAAGCCGGGCTTTGCCATTGGCGAACCACTGCACGCACTGGTGCTGGATGACGGAGCGCTGCCCCCGCTCTCCACACCGGAAGAGCGGCTGAGCCGCTTTATCACCCGCCGACAGGATGGCGCGGTCCGCGCGGTCTGGAGCGATGGACGGCGGGTTCTGTAAAAAAAGAGAACTGCGAAAAAAAAGAGCGGCGGCGAGGCAAATGCCTCGCCGCCGCTCCCGTTTCTCAGGAAAAAAGATGCACCACGCCGCCGGTAATCAAGCTCGTCAGCACTCCCGCGATTAAAACGCCCACCGTGATGGCGGGCAGGGCGGCCTTCATTCGGATATCCAGCAGTGTCGCCACCAGCGCACCAGTCCAAGCACCGGTCCCCGGCAGGGGAATTGCCACCAGCAGAATAAGGCCGGGCAGGCGATATTTCGTGACAATGCGGCCCTTTAAATGGGCGCGGCGCTCCAGTGCCGCAATTTTCGGCCCCCACCATGCACCCCGGCGCAGCCACGCAAAAACCTGCCGCACCAGCAGCATGATTACCGGCACCGGCAGCAGATTACCCACCACCGCCAGCCAATAGGCCGTCCACAGCGGCAACCCAGCCGCCACGCCATAGGGGATGGCGCCCCGCAGTTCCACCACCGGCGCCATCGCCATCAAAAAAGTCAGCAGCGCCCGTCCTGCCATTGTCTCTAAAATCGCCATGGAAGCTCCTTTCCTATATGAGCCGGGACAGCGGAGCGGGAAAATTCCCGCTCCGCTTTTAATTTTGCGCTACTTATTGCAGATTCAGCCGTTTTTTCAGCATGGTGGAGGTAATAAAATAGTAAATCACACCGGTCACCAGAGAAATGACGATGGAAATGCCCATCATCTGGTGGAAAGACTCCATTCCATCCAAATAGTAGAAGGACTCCCACAGCCCGTTGCTATTTAAAATCAGACCGCCCGCCAACTGCATTACAAATTGGAATCCGAAGAAGAACACTACGCTCAGCGCCATCTTATGGTTGGCAAAACTATGTCCCACCGCCATGGCTGCATAAAATTCCAGACACAGCACCGCGCAGCCCACCAAGCACAGCACAATCAGCTCCAGCGCCATGACCGGCAGATTCAAACCGTACTCCTGAACCAATTCCTGTATCACCTGAGAAACCCGGAAGAAAAAGTCGGAGCTGAAAATCTCCTGAATCAAATCCAAATCAGCCGCGCAAATTAACAGCGCCGCACACTCCACAATTCCCGTGGCAATGAACCAAACGGTGGAGACGATAATTTTCGACCAAACGAGCTGGTGGCTGGAGGCGGGCAGGGTAAACATCACATAGCCCTCGTCTCCCATCAGGTTGGTGCGGAACCGGTTTACCATCAGCACGATGGACATGATGATTAGTCCGGTCATACCGATGACAAAGGCCATCATCAGAAGCCCCCCCAGCAAATTGGGGATAAACGAATCCGCATCCAGCATAAACCGGATGGACAGGTTGGCGCCCAGCGCCAGCACCAGAATTACGAGAAACAGCGGACCCATTACCCGCGCCGTGGCACGGAATTCGTGCTTTAATAACTTTCTCAACATTTGAATACCTCCCGGAACAATGCGTCCACACTCATACCCTTTTCCTCCCGAATCTGATCCACGGAGGATTGCAGCACAATCTGTCCCTGATTGATGAAAATGATCTCGTCCAGCACCTGCTCCACATCCGCGATCAGGTGGGTGGAGATGATGACGGCAGCCTCGGGGTCATAGTTGTTGATGATGGTGTTCAGGATGTAATCCCGGGTGGCCGGGTCCACGCCGCCAATCGGTTCATCCAGCAGGTATAGTTTCGCCGCCCGGCTCATCACCATGATGAGCTGCACCTTTTCCCGCGTTCCTTTGCTCATCTGCTTGATGGTCTGATCCATGCGGATGTTGAGATGCTGAAGCATCTCCTCCGCCCGTTCCCGACGAAAATCGGCGTAAAAGTCCTGATAAAAATCCAACAGCTTTCGGGTACTCATCCACAGAGGAACGCAGGTGCGCTCCGGGAGATAAGACACCACGCTGTGGGTTTCCTTTCCGGGTTTTTTCCCATCCACCAAAATCTCGCCCGAAGTTGGCGTCAGCAAGCCGTTTGCCAGCTTGATGAGCGTGGTCTTGCCGCTGCCGTTGGGACCCAGCAGTCCCACGATATGCCCCGACTCCACCGTCAGATTCACACCGTCCAGAGCCGCAGCTTTTCCGTAGCTTTTCACCAGCTCCTTACATTCCAAAATCGCCATTTCTCAGTTCCTCCCCCACATTTTCCTGACGCACCAGCGCCACGATCTCTTCCTTGTCATAGCCCAGACGAACCATTGCCGTCAGGAAATTCCGAATCTGACTCTCCGCCAGATTCTGCTTCGCCGCTCCAATCATGTCTCTGTCCTCCGTCACAAATCTGCCCGCGGTTCGCTGGCTATATACCAGGCCGTCCCGCTCCAGCTCCGTCAGCGCCCGCTGCATGGTGTTGGGATTCACTCCGGCCTCCACAGCCAGATCCCGCACCGACGGAAGCCGCTCTCCCGGCGGGAACGCACCGGATACGATGCCCACCGTGACCTGCTCAATTAGCTGAGAGTAGATGGGGGCGTCGTTTGAAAACTGCCATTTCATGTTGTGCACCTCCTACGTTGTGCCGTTGTCTTAAGCAAGTAATACAATAACACAATTCTGGGATTTGTCAAGTAGTTTTATGGAATTTAAAAAATTTTTTTGCGCAGTCTTACCGCCGGTGTCATCATCCAAAAAGAACGCGGCCCCCCATAGCAAGCAGGGAGCCGCGCTTTCTTTTTTAAGAATACCGTTTCTCCAGCGCGGCGATTACCTCCGCCAACGCGTCGCCGTGGGCGTCGCAGACGATCTGCACTCCGCTCTGCCGTACAGAAAGCGCGCAGTTGGCCGGGGCAAAGCCCACGGCGGACATCTCCAGCATAGACAGGTCGTTTCCCTCGTCGCCCACCGCGTAAGTATTCTCCGGCGCGACGCCAAGGCGCTGGGCCAGCTTGCGGAGCATCCCGCCCTTGCTGGCGCCTTTGGCGGTCAACTCCAACAGGGTTTTTCCGGAGTAAATCAGCTCGTAATCCTTCGCCCAACCGCAGTTGCGGATGAACTGCTCCACCTGCTCAAGATCCTCCCGCTCCGCTTCAAACAGCAGCTTTCCAAGAGGCAGGGGTACGTCCAGCAGGCTGGCTTTTTCCTCTACTCCAACGCCGGTGAGATGCTCGTGGGCGCGGATGCTGTCGTTGATCTGCACCGCGTGGATCACGTTTTCCACGTGATACGCCTCCACGCCCACCTGCGAAAACGCATCCAGCACCTGCTGTCCCCGCTCCCGGCTCTTTTCTGACAACAGCGCCGTCTCCAGATACTCGCCTTTGGCAAAGTCGTAAATCGCCGCGCCGTTGCAGATGACGCAGGGCGCGTTCGTGGGAATCATGTCTGCAAGCTTTTCAAAGGCAGGGAGAGCACGCCCGGTGGCCACGGTGAAATAACCACCCTGTTCCATAAAAAACTCCAGCGCCGCCCGGTTCCCCGCTGACAGCGGCGGAATGGGCTTTCCCGTCCGCAAAGCATCCTCCGTATAGATCAGGGTGTTGTCAAAATCACTGGCCAGCAGTACGCCGTCAAATTTTCCCATAAAGCTCTCCTTTTATAAATGAGTAAACCAATATCCCCGGTTAGGGGCATAAATTTATGTCTCTGTTCTCAGCAAAAAACAGGGAGAGGGAAACTCCCTCTCCCTGTTTTTGACTTTCACCAATCGCCGCGTGTTTTCATTTCCCCCGGACATCACCAAAGGGTACTTTCGCAAAACCAACAGCGGGGAACCTGCTTTTTTTCCATCCGTATGCGCGGAAAGAGATTTATTCCGCAGGCGTTCCGCCGCTTCCGGCGTTTCCACCGCCGCCGCCTCTGCGGCGGCCACCCCGGTGATGGGGCCTGCGGGAAGGCTGCCCACCCTCGTTCTTTTCCTGCCGGGGCTTTTCCACGGCGGGCTTATCACCTTTGGGGAGCTGGGGTTTGGATTGAGGCTTGGCGGAAGGCTTGGGCTTTCCGGCGCGGGGCGTCTGGCCGGGCTTGGCCACAGGGGCCGTGCCCTCCGGTTTTTTCTCGCCCTGCCCACTTCCGCTCCGCCCGCCGCCTCGGCCGCCCCGGTGACGGCGGCGGGAAGATCCTCGGCGCTCTCCATCCTCCGGCGGGGCAATGCGCTCCCGACTGGGCAGTTCATCCAACTTTCCAATGGACATCAGCGGCTCAGAGGACATAAACTGCAATTCTTCCTCTTCTTCCCGTTCCTCTACATAGCGCTCGGGCCGCTCCCGGGGAATCTCAATCCCCTCCCGGCTGCCCTTGCCGTTGCGCAGGATGCGGATCTCGCAATTGCGGTACACCTTCTGAGGCTCCGGTGCGGAGTCCAGACTCACTTTCACCGTCTCCCGCAGGAGGTTGACGCTTCTCACGTTGCCGGGACCGTCCGGTGTCTGGACGAAGGACTCGCTTTTCGGCATCCGCTTTGTCGCGTCCTCATAGGCATTTTGCTCATATTTCAGGCAGCACATCAGCCGCCCGCAGGTGCCGGAAATCTTTGTGGGGTTCAGGCTAAGGTTCTGGGTCTTGGCCATTTTGATGGACACGGGCAAAAATCCGTCCAAAAACTGGGAGCAGCAAAAGGGCCGTCCGCAGATGCCAAGGCCGCCGATCATTTTTGCCTCGTCCCGCACACCGATCTGGCGCAGCTCGATCCGGGCGCGGAACACGCCCGCCAAGTCTCGAACCAGCTCACGGAAATCCACCCGCCCGTCGGCGGTGAAATAGAAAATGATCTTGGTGCCTTCAAAGCTGCAGGAGACGTTCACCAGCTTCATCTCCAGCCCGTGGTCGGCAATCTTCTTCTCGCAGACGTCAAAGGCCTCGCTCTCCCGCTTGCGGTTGTACTCCACGGTGCGCTTGTCATTTTCCGTGGCCATGCGGACCACATTGCTCAGGGGGCGGACAATGGCGGAATCCTCCACCTCGTGGTTGCCCTCCGTACAGGTGGCAAACTCGGGGCCTTGCGCAGTCTCCACGATCACTTGGTCCCCCATCTTGATCTCCAGATCTCCGGGGTCAAAATAGTAGTTTTTGCAGCCGCCACGAAAGCGGACGCTGATTACTTCGGTCAAAGGATACCCTCCAATTCCACAGCCAGAGCGCCCAGAACATGGTTTACCCCCACGTTATATGCGCATTCCCGGCAATATGTCTGTAACAATTCTATTGTGTGCATGATTTGCTGCTTTGTCAAGTTTTTTGCAAGGAATCGCGCGGTTTTTTCGGTGTTTCCCGGTGTTCCCTGCCCGTAAATGGTCAAAAGCGCCTCTGTGAAGATACCGTGGGCCTGCTCCAAAAGCGTCTGGAGGGTCTCCCGATCCGTCTTCTTGCGTTCCAGCTCCACCAAAAGTTCTGTGACCGCGCCGCGCTTTTTCTCTCCCACCGCGCGGCACAGAGCCTCTGCCGACGCGAGCTGTTCGTCCGCATCCCCGCCCTGTTCGGCGGGGCGCAGCTTCAGCTCCACGCACCGGGAACGCAGCGTTTGCAGCACCGCCGCGGAGTTTTCCGCGCAGAAGAGAAACGCCGCGTAGGGCGGCCCCTCTTCCACGATCTTTAAAAGCACATTCTGGTCCTGCTCCGTTAAAAGTGCGCAATTTTCAAAAATATAGACCTTCCGCAATCCCTCGTTGGGGCGGATATAGGCGTCCGACCGGACGGCGCGCACCACGTCCACCGCGATATTCTTGTGCTCCGGGTCCTGAACAGTCATCACATCGGGGTGAATGTTTTCCAGAACCTTGCGGCACGCGGCGCACACACCACAGGGCTTTCCGCGCTCCGCTGTGCATTCCATGGCGGCGGCGGCAAATCGGGCAGCGGCAATGCGGTCGCCCGGGCCGGTGAACAGCAGCGCATGGGCCAAAGAGCCGCGCTCCGCCGCGGCACGAATACGGGACTCCACAGCGGTATTTTCCTTTTCCTTCAGTGCCGCCATTCCGACCCCTTTCTTCGCCCCATTTCATGGGGCGAGTTTCATTTTGCGCGAAATCTAAGTAATTGTACCACGGTTTTTTGAAAAATGGAATTCCGAATTTTAACCATTGCGCCGAAGGAACTCAGTAGACCTGCTTTATTTTCCCGTTTTCCATTTTACTTTTGGAGACAAGGTGATTATTCCCACTCCGGCTTTTCGTTTATACGAGTCCGCTACGCAGCTGTCGCTGATCTAAAAAAGGTCCGGATTGAATGAGAGCGATTATAAAAAATAGCGTTTCACGCTATTTTTCACGGCATATGGCCCCTCTGGGGCCATGCTTGCGATTCTAGCCGCGCCGCAGAGCGGCGCATGGCGTTTTTTATTGCTTTGCTATAAAAAATCTGCTGCCGGATACTTCATCCGGCAGTAACGGACGCGCTGCGGCGGCAATATCCCCGGGAATTCAGACTAAATTTTTTCCATAAATTATGTATAAAATTCCATTCTGCAATGTAAGCAAATATTTAGGAGCAGACTGCAATGTGAAAGGCATCCTTGTATGTCATGGGATTGCTTTTATCAAATTTCACAAAAAGTAATACCTATTTTTAAAAAAGTCTATATACAAATTTATGAATATTTTAAAGGAAAATATTGACGGCAGCTGGTGAAAAGCAGATAATAATGAGTTAATAAAGATTAGGCTGGCAAAGTGTGGCGTAAAGCGAAAGGAATGGTCTAAAGACATGAAAAAGGCGTATCTGGTTTTACAGGACGGACAGGTTTTCGAGGGGGTCCGGTTCGGCGCAGAGAGAGACACCGTGGGGGAACTGGTATTTACCACCGGCATGTGCGGCTACATTGAGACGTTGACAGACCCCAGCTACTTTGGACAGATCGTTTTACAAACCTACCCCCTGATGGGAAATTACGGCGTGATCCCCGAGGATTTTGAGGGGAAATGCTCCGTCCGGGGCTATGTCGTCCGGGAGTGGTGCGATGCGCCGTCCAACTTCCGCTGTGAGATGGATTTGGACGCATTTTTAAAGCAGGAGGACGTGCCGGGTATCTGCGGCGTGGACACCCGGGAACTGACGAGAATCATCCGGGAGCATGGCGTGATGAACGCCGTCATCTGCGACAGCATTCCCCAAGACCTGACCGTGGTAAAGCAATACGCCGTCACCGACGCGGTGAATTCCGCCACCTGCGCCGCGCCCTCCGTCCATCCGGCGGTGGGCGAGAAAAAATACGCCGTCTCTCTTCTGGATTACGGCGCAAAGAGCAACATCACCCGTGAGCTGCAAAAGCGGGGATGCGAAGTCACCATGCTGCCTGCCTCCGCCACAGCGGAAGAAATTCTCGCGGCAAAGCCGGACGGCATCATGCTCTCCAACGGCCCCGGCGACCCGGCGGAGGCCGTCTTCCAGATTGAACAGATTAAAAAAATCATTGGAAAAGCGCCCATGTTCGGCATCTGTCTTGGCCATCAGCTGACGGCTCTGGCCATGGGCGGCAGCACCTATAAGCTGAAATACGGCCACCGGGGCGTGAACCAGCCCGTTCGGGAGCAAAACGGCCCCCGCACCTTTATCACCAGCCAAAATCATGGCTACGCTGTGGATTCCGGCTCCGTGAAGGTAGGGAAAATCAGCTTTGCCAACGCCAACGACGCAACCTGTGAGGGCATTGACTATCCGGAGCTGAACGCCTTCACCGTCCAGTTTCACCCCGAGGCCTGTACCGGGCCGAAGGACACAGGATTTCTGTTTGACCGCTTTGTAACTTTGATGGGAGGTAACCGGTAATGCCATTGGATACGAGTATTAAGAAGGTTCTTGTCATCGGCTCCGGCCCCATCGTCATTGGTCAGGCCGCCGAATTTGACTATGCCGGGGCGCAGGCCTGCCGCATTCTGAAAGAGGCAGGCGTGGAGGTGGTACTGTGCAACTCCAACCCCGCTACCATCATGACCGATCAGGCCATGGCGGATGAAATCTATTTGGAACCCCTGACCACCGAAACGGTGAAGCGCATCATTAAAAAAGAGCGTCCCGACAGCGTTTTGGCTTCTCTTGGCGGGCAGACGGGCTTGACCATCGCCATGCAGCTGGGCAAGGAGGGTTTTCTGGAAACCGAGGGCGTGCGCCTTTTAGGAACGGATGCGGAGGCCATCTCCCGGGCCGAGGATCGGGAGATGTTTAAAGAGGCCATGGAGGCCATCGGTCAGCCCTGCATTCCCTCCGACATTGCCACCACCGTATCCGAAGCGCTGGCGGTGGCGGAAAAAATCAGCTATCCCGTCATCGTTCGCCCCGCATTCACGCTGGGCGGCGCGGGCGGCGGCGCGGCAAAGGATTCCGAGGAACTGAAAATTATCGCCGCTACCGGACTGGACGCGTCCCCTATCCGTCAGATTCTGGTGGAACGGGCCATTTTCGGCTGGAAGGAAATTGAGTTTGAAACAATGCGGGACGCGGTTGGCAATGTGATCGCGGTATGCTCCATGGAAAACTTTGACCCCGTGGGCGTTCACACCGGGGACTCCATCGTGGTCGCTCCTACCCAGACCCTCTCCGACAAGGAATATCAGCTGCTGCGCACCGCCAGCTTGGACATCATCTCCTCTCTTGGCATCGTGGGCGGCTGCAACTGCCAGCTTGCCCTGAATCCCGACAATTTTGAATACGCCGTGATTGAAGTGAACCCCCGAGTGTCCCGCTCTTCCGCTCTGGCCAGCAAGGCCACCGGGTATCCCATTGCCAAGATTACCACGAAAATCGCGCTGGGTTACACGCTGGACGAAATCAAAAACGACATCACTGGCAAGACCTGCGCCTGCTTTGAACCGGCGTTGGACTACATTGTGGCGAAAATGCCCAAGTGGCCCTTTGACAAATTTACGGACGCCTCCCGCAAGCTGGGAACCCAGATGAAGGCCACCGGCGAGGTCATGGCCATGGGACCCGGCTTTGAAATGGCAATTATGAAGGCTGTCCGTGGCGCGGAGATTGGGATGGACACCTTGAACCGCAAGAAGGACGAGGAGGATACCGCTTCCATCCGGGAACGGCTCACCCGGGTGGACGACCACCGTCTGTTCACCGTGTTCGAGGCGTTGAAGTCCGGCGTGACCGTGGAGGAAATCCACGCCATTACGAAAATCGACAACTGGTTCCTTTGCAAGCTGCGCAATCTCGCGGCGTTTGAGGGCCGCTTGGAAGCCGAGGGTCTGACGGAGGAACTTTACGAAGCCGGAAAGAAATTCGGCTACACCGACGAGGCGCTCCGCCGCCTGTCCCGCGCGGACAATCTGCCGGTTGGGGCGAAGGCCGCCGTCTATAAAATGGTGGACACCTGCGCGGCGGAATTTGACGCGGAAACCCCCTATTTTTACTCCAGCTTCGACAAGGTGTGCGAATCCCGCGCCTTTCCCCGCAGCGGCAAGCCCGTCATTATGGTGCTCGGCTCCGGCCCCATCCGCATCGGGCAGGGCATTGAATTCGATTACTCCTCCGTCCACTGTGTGTGGACGCTGAAAAGTCTTGGCTACGAGGTGGTGATTGTCAACAACAATCCCGAAACCGTCTCCACCGACTACGATACTGCCGACCGGCTGTACTTTGAGCCGCTGTGCCCCGAGGATGTGATGCACATCATCGACGTGGAACAGCCCGTGGGCGTGGTGGTGGCTTTTGGCGGGCAGACCGCCATCAAGCTGACCAAGTTTTTGGACGGCCACGGCATCAAAATTCTGGGAACCAGCGCCGAGTCCATCGACATGGCGGAGGATCGGGAGCGGTTCGACGAGCTGCTGGAGCGGTTTTCCATCAAGCGTCCGCAGGGCCGGGGCGTGCTGGGGCTGGATGAGGCCCTCGCCGCCACAAAGGAACTGGGTTACCCCGTTCTGCTGCGCCCCAGCTACGTGATCGGCGGGCAGAACATGGTGATCGCCCACAACGACGACGAGGTACGCCGGTATATGGACGTGATCCTCGCCGGAAAAATAGAAAATCCGGTGCTGGTGGATCAGTATTTACAGGGCCGGGAGCTGGAGGTGGACGTGATCTCCGACGGCGTGGATGTGCTGATTCCCGGCGTCATGCAGCACATTGAGCGCACAGGCGTTCACTCCGGGGACTCCATCGCCGTGTATCCCCACTTCAACATTGGGGACAAAATGCTGAAAACCATTGTGGACTGCTCGGAAAAACTGGCTTTGAGCCTGAAAACCCACGGCCTTATCAACATCCAGTACCTCATTTATCAGGGAGAGCTGTACGTCATCGAGGTGAATCCCCGGGCCAGCCGCACCGTGCCCTATATCTCCAAGGTCACCGGCGTGCCCATGGTGGATCTGGCGACCCGCGTCATGGTGGGGCAGCCCTTGAAATCGCTGGGCTTCGGCACAGGGCTTTACAAAACGCCGCCCTATGTGGCCGTGAAGGTTCCGGTATTCTCCTTTGAAAAAATTACGGACGCCAACGCGTCGCTGTCCCCGGAGATGAAGTCCACTGGAGAGGTGCTGGGCCTGGGCAAGAATTTGCAGGAGGCACTGTTCAAAGGTCTGGTTTCCGCAGGCTACAAGGTGGAAAAGGAACAACGGGGCGGCATTTTGATCTCCGTGAACCGCCGCGACCAGCCGGAGGTCGTCCACATCGCCCGCAAGCTGGTGGACATGGGCTACAAACTGTACGGCACAGAGCGCACCGCCCACGAGATTTCTCAGCTGGGAACCGACGTGGAAGTCGTGGGAAAGCTGGGGCAGGACAACCGGGTCTTCCAGCTGCTGGAGGATGGGAAGATTGATTTCGTCATCCTTACCGGCTCCACGGAACCGGCCTACATCCGGGATTTCATTCATCTGAACCACCGCTGCGTCCAGCTGGGGATTCCCTGCCTGACCAGTCTGGACACCGCCGACGCGCTGACGGATATCCTCGCCAGCCGTTACACCCAGCAAAACACCGAACTGGTGGACATTTGCCACCTGCGGACACAGCGGCGCAAGCTGCCCTTTGCCAAGCTGGAAACCTGCGGCAACGACTACATCTTCTTGGAGAATTTTGACAAGTCCATCACCTGTCCGGAGTCTCTTTGCATCACCCTCTGCGACCGGCACACCGGCATTGGCGCGGACGGCATCGTGCTGATGGAGCAGTCGGAAATTGCGGACGCGAAAATGCGGATGTTCAACGCCGACGGCTCCGAGGGCCAGATGGCGGGCAACGCCCTGCGGTGCATGGGCAAATATCTTTACGACAAGGGTATTGTAAAGAAGGAGACGCTGGAAATTGAAACGGGCAGCGGCGTGAAAACCGTCCAGCTCTATATCATGAGCGGACAGGTCACCTCCGCCTGCGTCTCCATGGGACAGGCTTCGCTGGACGCGGCAGATTTCCCCACTACATTGGAAAAATCAAAAATTGTGGATTATTCTGTGGAAATCGGTGAAAACTTTTGGCACATTACTTGCGTAGGCATGGGAAATCCCCACTGTGTGGTCTTTTGTCCGTGGGTGGAAGGCATAAATGTTCCGGTAATTGGTCCTCAATTTGAGCGCGCGGAAATTTTTTCAGAACGCGTCAACACCGAGTTCATTCGGGTGGTGAATGAGAATACCATAAAAATGCGCGTCTGGGAGCGGGGCAGCGGCGAGACGATGGCCTGCGGCTCCGGCGCCTGCGCGGCAGTTGCGGCCGCCGTGGCGGGCGGTCTTTGTGAAAAGGGCCGGGACATCACGGTGAAAACCGCAGGCGGCGATTTGACCGTCAACTACACCGACGACGAGATGAGCCTTACCGGCGACGCAAAGCTGGTCTACGAGGGCGTGGTGGAGTATTGATCGAAACCGCCTCCTCCCTTTTCCGCGCCGAACCCGCTGCGCACCCCACGAATAAAATTGACAGTGGGAATTACTCCCTTTATAATGAACAAAAACGGGGTAAACCCCGAAAAAGGAGAGAGAAGCATGGAATATAAAATCGAAGGTCAGCCCCTTCCCGTTGTGGTCTGCCAGCTCAACGCCGGTGAGAACATGGTGACCGAGCGGGGCAGCATGAGCTGGATGAGCCCCAACATGAAAATGGAAACCACCTCCAACGGTGGAATCGGCAAGGCTTTGGGCCGTATGTTCGCGGGCGAGGCCCTGTTCCAAAACCGTTACACCGCACAGGGCGGACCGGGCATGATTGCCTTTGCGTCCAGCTTCCCCGGTGATATCCGGGCCTTTGACATCAGGCCGGGTCGGGAACTGGTTGTCCAAAAATCCAGCTTTTTGGCCAGTGAATCCGGCGTTCAGCTCTCTGTGTTTTTCCAGAAAAAACTGGGCAGCGGCTTTTTCGGCGGCGAGGGCTTTATCATGCAGCGGCTGTCCGGCAGCGGCATCGCCTTCACGGAATTTGACGGTCATGTGATGGAGTATGATTTGGCGCCGGGTCAGTCCATTGTGGTGGACACCGGGTATCTGGCGGCAATGGACGCCACCTGCTCCATGGACATTCAGACGGTACCGGGCGTGAAGAACGCGCTGTTTGGCGGCGAGGGGCTTTTCAACACAGTGGTCACCGGCCCGGGCAAAATCTATCTTCAGACCATGCCCATCAGCAATGTGGCGGCCACGATTCGGCCCTTTATCTCCACGGGGAACTGAGAAAATTACGTACCGTCTACGGTGCCGGCATCCTTTCTGGATGCCGGCACTTTCGGGCGGATACGCGGAGTGATTTTAAAACAGAGGAGATTTTATTTTGAACGCACAAAAGCTCCAGCGTTCAGAGAGCTTCTTGGTGGCGGCGCTGCTTGCGCTGGCCGGAGGGTTTCTGGACGCTTACACCTATCTTTGCCGCGGCGGGGTGTTTGCCAATGCGGAAACAGGAAACATTGTGCTGCTGGGCGTGCACCTCGCCCGTCAGGAATGGGGCACGGCGCTGCGCTACCTTGCGCCGATTGTGGCGTTTGCCCTTGGCATTTTGGCAGCGGAGTGGATCAAGAGCCGCCGCCGCGATAAGGCGGGGCGGCTCCACTGGCGTCATGTTACCTTGGGCATGGAGATTGTGATCTTGGCAGCCGCCTCTTTTGTGCCGCTGGGGGAGCTGGATTCTGTGGTAAACGTGCTGGTGGCATTTGTCTGCGCCCTTCAGGTGGAAACGTTTCGCAAGGTCCGGGGCAACGCTTTTGCCTCCACCATGTGTACCGGAAACCTGCGCAGCGGAACAGAGGCTCTTTACCGCCAAATCACAACCGGGGATCGGAAGGCGGCGGAAAAAAGCGGATGCTATTACGGCGTGATTCTCTTCTTTATTGCAGGGGCGGCGTTGAGCGGTGTGCTGTGCGGGTACTTTCCTCAGCGCGCCATTCTGGCGGCGGCGGTATTTCAGGCCGCGGCGTTCGTGCTGATGATGCGGCTGGACGAAGACGCGTAAAATATTAATAAAATCCGGCTGCGGGATTTGCAGCCGGATTTTTTAATAGAGTGTTCTTTTATAAACTCATTCCCCTGTTTTGGGGTAGTGTTGACACATCGCCTTGTCCAAGACCCAACCCTTCCTAAAAAACAGGCGCACCGCTCTATGAGCGGTGCGCCTGAAACGCTTAGATACTTAAATACTCAGTGTGCTTGGGTCAATTACTTCGCACGGGGAGCCTTGATAGCAGCCTGAGCGGCGGCAAGGCGCGCGATGGGCACACGGAAGGGAGAGCAGGAAACATAGTCCAGACCCACACCGTGGCAGAACTCCACAGAGGTGGGGTCGCCGCCGTGCTCGCCGCAGATGCCTAGATGGATGTTGGGACGAGTCTTGCGGCCCAGAGTCACAGCCATCTCCACCAGCTTGCCCACGCCGGTCTGATCCAGATGCGCAAACGGATCGGACTCATAGATCTTCTTCTCATAATAAGAGTTGAGGAACTTGCCCGCGTCGTCGCGGCTGAAGCCGAAGGTCATCTGAGTCAGGTCGTTGGTGCCGAAGGAGAAGAAGTCAGCCTCCTTGGCAATCTCGTCGGCGGTAAGCGCAGCGCGGGGAATTTCGATCATGGTGCCCACTTCGTACGTCATGTCGATTCCGGCATCCTTGATGATCTTATCAGCGGTGGAGGTCACGATATCGCGGACGTACTTCAGCTCCTTCACCTCGCCGGTGAGGGGGATCATGATGTTGGGGCTGATCTTGTAAACGCCCTTCTTGGTGACGGCGATAGCAGCGTTGATCACAGCGGTGGTCTGCATCTCGGCGATCTCGGGATAGCTGACCGCCAGACGGCAGCCACGGTGGCCCATCATGGGGTTGAACTCATGCAGGCTTGCGATGACATTCTTCAGCTTCTCGACGGTGATGTTCAACTCGCCGGCGATCTCCTGAATGTCGGCCTCCTTGGTGGGCAGGAACTCATGCAGAGGGGGATCGAGGAAGCGGATGACCACGGGGCAGCCCTCCATGGCCTCATAAATGCCCTCAAAGTCGCCCTGCTGATAAGGCAGGAGCTTTGCCAGCGCCTTGCGGCGCTCGGACTCGCTCTCAGCCACGATCATCTCGCGCATGGCCTTAATGCGCTCGCCCTCAAAGAACATGTGCTCGGTGCGGCAAAGGCCAATGCCCTCCGCGCCAAACTTGCGGGCCTGAGCGGCATCCTTCGGGGTGTCGGCGTTGGTGTAGACCTCCAGCTGACGGTACTGGTCGGCCCAGCCCATCAGACGGCCAAAGTAGCCGGAACCAACGTCTGCGGGAACCGTGCCCACAGCCTCGCCGTAGATATTGCCGGTGGAGCCGTCCAGAGAAATCCAGTCGCCTTCACGATAGGTCTTGCCGGCCAGCTCAAACTGCTTCTTCTCGTAGTTCACCACGATCTCGCCGCAGCCGGAAACGCAGCAGGTGCCCATGCCGCGGGCCACCACGGCAGCGTGAGAGGTCATGCCGCCGCGAACGGTCAGAATGCCCTGCGCAACCTGCATGCCCTCGATATCCTCGGGAGAAGTCTCCAAACGGACCAGAATAACCTTCTCGCCGCGCTCGTGCCACTCCTTGGCTTCCTCAGCGGAGAAGACCACACGGCCGCAGGCGGCGCCGGGAGAGGCGGCCAGGCCCTTGCCAATGACTTCGGCCTTCTTCAGAGCCGCCGCGTCAAACTGGGGATGCAGCAGTGCATCCAGCTGCTTAGGCTCCACGCGCAGAACGGCTTCCTTCTCGGAAATCATTCCCTCGTCCACCAGATCCACAGCCACCTTCAGCGCGGCGGCGGCGGTGCGCTTGCCGTTGCGGGTCTGGAGCATATAGAGCTTGCGATCCTGAATGGTAAACTCCATGTCCTGCATGTCCTTGTAGTGGGCTTCCAGCCGGTTCGCAATCTCAGCAAACTGGGTGTAGACCTCGGGCATCTCTTCCTTCAGCTTGCTGATGGGAGAGGGAGTCCGAACGCCGGCGACCACGTCTTCGCCCTGTGCGTTGATGAGGTATTCGCCGAACAGAGCCTTTTCGCCGGTGGCGGGATTGCGGGTAAACGCCACACCGGTGCCGGAGTTATTGCCGGTGTTGCCGAAGACCATGGACTGAACGTTCACGGCGGTGCCCCAGTCATAGGGAATCTCGTTCATGCGGCGATAGACGTTGGCGCGGGGATTGTCCCAAGAACGGAACACGGCTTTTACGGCCTCCATCAGCTGGACCTTGGGATCCTGCGGGAAGTCCTCGCCCTTTTCCTTCTTATAGAACTCCTTGAACCGGATGGACAGCTGCTTCATGTCGTCCGCATCCAGATCGAGGTCCTGCGTCACGCCCTTCTTGGCCTTGACCTCGTCGATAATCTCCTCGAAGCGCTTCTTGCTCAGCTCCATGACCACGTCGGAGAACATCTGGATGAACCGGCGATAGGAATCGTAAGCAAAGCGGGGGTTACCGGTCTTGGCGGCAAAGCCCTCCACAGCCACATCGTTCAGGCCCAGGTTCAGGATGGTATCCATCATGCCGGGCATGGAGGCCCGTGCGCCGGAACGGACGGAAACCAGCAGGGGGTCGCTAGAATCGCCGAACTTCTTGCCGTTCTCGCCTTCCAGCCAAGTCATGCACTGAGCGATCTCCGCCTGAATGTCGGCATTGATCTGCTTGCCATCGGTATAATACTGGGTGCAGGCCTCGGTGGTGATGGTGAAGCCCTGAGGAACCGGCATGCCTGCCAGAGTCATTTCGGCCAGGTTTGCACCCTTGCCGCCCAGCAGTTCGCGCATGTCCTTATTGCCCTCGGAAAACTTATAGACATATTTTTTTGCCATGTGTTTCTCCTCCGTTTTATAATTGCCCTAAGGCAGGGAAGTTCAGTAAACGATTGCCTAAATGATTGAACACAACCATTATATAAGGATTTTGCAAGAAAGACAAGACACAAATAAAGTGCAAAAGTAGGAGAGGTTCAAAATTTCCACAGAATATTTTGTATAAATCGTACAATTTTATAGAAAGCTTGGCTTTTAAGCAAAATTTCGCTCCAGTTCACCCACTACCAGATGACGGTGTTTTTTCTCCTTGTCCGCTTCGGCACAGGCAGTAGCCCTACGTCCGTCCGGCCTTCTGACGCGACGGAAAATGGAAATGGTTGATTTGTTCATATATTTAGCATACAATACATACAAAATGTTCACGAATTTAGTGCACAACTTTAAAGGAGGACTCTGCGGCAATGCCTTTTCACATTAATTTTACCCCAGGCAGCAATTTTGATCCCACCAACGGAACCGGCGGTTTCGGCGGCGGCGGGAACGGGGCGACACCTCCGACCCCGCCTAATCCCCCGCGGCCCCACAAGGAGCGCAAGCCCCGCAAAGCCATCGGCAACGGGTTTACCCGGGTGCTGATCAATTTGCTGGTGACGCTGGTCTTCGGCGCGATTTACTTCTATGTGGAGCTGCCCGCGCTGAACTTTCAGAGTCAGGACGTCTATATTTTCCTGTTCCTGCTGTGCGCGGTCTACTGTGTCTGTGCGATCATCACCTCCGGCTTTCAGGGGGACGGAGCAAAGGGGTATTTCCACTTTGTGAAAAAGCAGTGCACCATTCCCCTGTCTCTTGTCATTGCCATGATTATTGTAACGGCGGTAGGGTCCCTTACCGGCTGGGTGGTCATTCGGGCAAAGGCATACAGCGAGCTGCTGCCCATTCAAACCGGAAACTTTACCCAAGAGGTGGACGAGATCTCCTACGACCAGATTCCCATGCTGGATGCGGACTCCGCCGTGCTGCTGGGCAACCGGAAGCTGGGCGAGCTGGCGGACATGGTGTCCCAGTTTGAGATTCTGGATACCTACACCCAGATCAATTATCAGGGCCGGCCCGTGCGGGTCACCTCTCTGGCCTATGGCGATATCATCAAGTGGTTTACCAACCGGGCCAACGGTCTTCCCGCTTACCTCATCATCGACATGGTGACGCAGGAGGCCGAGGTCGTCCGGCTGAAAGAGGGCATGAAGTATACCGTAGCGGAACACTTCAACCGCAATCTCTATCGTCACCTTCGGTTCGGCTATCCCACCATGATGTTTGACACGCCGGTGTTTGAGATTGATGAAGAGGGTACGCCCTATTGGGTCTGTTCCCGTATCGTGAAGACCATCGGTCTTTTCGGCGGAACGGATATCAAGGGCGCGGTACTGGTAAACGCCATCACCGGAGAAAGCGAATACTATGAAGAGGTTCCCGCTTGGGTGGACCGGGTGTACAACAGCGACCTCATCATGCAGCAGTATGATTTTTACGGCAGCTATCACAACGGCTTCCTCAATTCCATTTTCGGTCAGCGGGATGTGACAAAGTCCACCGACGGCTATAACTATATTGCCATCGGTGACGACGTGTATATGTACACCGGCGTCACTTCCGTCACCTCCGACGAGTCCAATATCGGATTCCTTCTGAGCAATCAGCGGACCAAGGAGACTCATTTCTACTCTGTGGCCGGCGCCACGGAAAACTCCGCCCGTGGTTCTGCCCAGAGTAAGGTTCAGCAGATGAACTATATGGCCACCTTCCCCCTGCTTTTGAACATCGCCGACCAGCCCACGTACTTCATGTCTCTAAAGGGCGCGGACGGTCTGGTGAAAATGTATGCCATGGTCAATGTCCAGCAGTACCAAATCGTGGCCACCGGGTCCACGCTGGCGGAGTGCGAGGTGAACTACCGCACCGCACTGGCGGACAGCGGCCTGATTAAGGAGAACGAGACGGACGTGGTCCCCTCTGATCAGGAGGAAACCACAGGCGCTATCGCGGAAATCCGCACGGCGGTGATGGATGGCAACAGCTACTACTTCCTGCGGCTGGAGGGCGCGGACACCTTCTACGCCGTCAGTGCCGCCGAAAATCCGCTGGCGGTCATCCTAAACGTGGGCGACCGGATCACCATCACCTACACCACTGGGAGCGAGGGCAGTATTCTCGCCGGCGGCAAGGTGACCGCAGAGGGCAAAACCGCGGAAACTGTTTTGCCGGAGACGGCCCCTGCCGCAGAAGCGGAAACCCCCGCCGCACAGGGCGGCGGCGCCCAGTCGGCAGACGGGATTACGCAGGAACCTCTTGTGGGCGCGACTGAGCAACAGCCCGTGCAGGGATAAAACGTTCTTCAATTACGAACAGAGAAAGCCTCCGGAATGATTTCGGAGGCTTTTTTCTGCCCTGCTGCGCAGAAAAGCGGCAGGGCATTTCGCTTATCGACCGCTCCGCTGCGCAGAGCCAGAAGAAAACCGCCCACCGTCCTGATCGGACTGTGGGCGGTTTTTGTTATTTGCTCACGCAGAGTTTTTCATCGGCAAAGGTGAGATGGGCCGTGTCGCCGGACTTCAGTCCGCCGCTGAGCATCTGCTCTGCCACAGCGTCCTCCACCTTGCTCTGAATGGCCCGGCGCAGGGGGCGCGCACCGTATTTGGGGTCAAAGCCCTCCCTTGCCAGCTCCGCAACCGCCGCGTCGTCCGCCTCCAAGGTCACACCCATAGCGGCCATGCGCTTTTCAGTGGCCTTCAGCATCCGGCGGGCGATCTCCGTGATGTCGTCCTGCGTCAGGCGATGGAACACAATAATATCGTCGATCCGGTTCAAGAACTCGGGACGGAAGGTGCGGCGCAGCTCATCCATCACCAGCTCCTTGCCCTTCTCATAGGCGCCCGTCTCATCCGTCACCACCGCGCCGCTGTCAAAGCCCAGACGGCTTCCGGCGGAGGTGATGCTGCTTGCGCCCACGTTACTCGTCATGACGATCACGGTGTTCTTAAAGTCCACCGTGCGGCCCTGAGAGTCCGTGATGCGCCCATCCTCCAAGATTTGCAGCAGGACGTTCCACACATCCTCGTTGGCCTTTTCGATCTCGTCGAACAGCACCACGGAATAAGGCTTGCGGCGGACTTTTTCCGTCAGCTGTCCGCCCTCTTCATGGCCCACATAGCCGGGCGGAGAGCCGATCAGCCGGGAAACGGTGTGCCGCTCCATATACTCGGACATATCGATGCGGATCATGGCGCTTTCGTCGCCGAACATGGACTGCGCCAGCGCCTTGCAAAGTTCGGTCTTGCCCACGCCCGTGGGCCCCAGAAACAGGAACGAACCGATGGGCCGCTTGGGGTCTTTCAGACCCACCCGTCCCCGGCGGATAGCTTTTGCCACCGCCGCAACAGCCTCGTTTTGGCCAACCACCCGGTCATGGAGCTGGTCCTCCATGTGCAGCAGACGCTTCCCCTCGTCCTCAGTGAGTCGGGTGACGGGAACGCCCGTCCAGTCCGCCACCACGGCGGCAATGTCCTCCTCTGTGACAGGGCGGTGCGTGGAGTTGTGCTTGCGGCGCTTGTCCCGCTCCTGCTCCACCTGCTCTTGATAGTTCTTTTCAATGTCGCGCAGCTGCGCGGCCTTTTCATAGTCCTGCGCCGCCACGGCCGCGTTCTTGTCTTTTTGCAGCGCTGCGATTTTTTCCTCCAGACTTTTCAGCTCCGGAGACGGCTCTTCCTCTTCCATACGAACCCGGGAAGATGCCTCGTCCATCAGATCGATTGCCTTGTCGGGCAGAAAGCGGTCGTTGATATACCGGGAGGACAGTTCCACCGCGGCAGACAATGCCTCGTCGGTAATACGGAGCTTATGGTGCTGCTCATAACGTCTGCGCAGGCCCTTTAAAATCTCCAGCGCCGCCTTCTGGCTTGGCTCGCCCACTTGGACGGGCTGGAAACGGCGCTCAAGAGCCGCGTCTTTTTCAATATACTGCCGATATTCGTTCAGCGTGGTGGCGCCAAGGCACCGAATCTCGCCCCGGCCCAAAGCCGGCTTGATGATATTGGCGGCGTCCACGGCTCCCTCAGCGCTGCCCGCGCCCACGATGGTGTGCAGCTCATCGATGAACAAAATCACATCGCCGTCCCGCTTCACCTCGTCCAGCGCCTTTTTGATGCGCTCCTCAAATTCGCCCCGGTACTTGGTTCCGGCCACCATGCCGGAGAGGTCCATGGAGAGGATGCGCTTGTCCAGCAGTTCGTCGGGCACATCACCCATGGCAATTTTTCTGGCCAGCCCCTCCGCGATGGCGGTCTTTCCCACACCGGGCTCGCCAATCAGGACGGGGTTGTTTTTCGTCCGGCGGGAGAGAATCTGGATTACCCGCTGAATTTCTGTATCCCGGCCGATCACCGGGTCCAGCTTGCCCGCGCGGGCATCGGCAGTCAGATCCCGGGTAAACTCCCGCAGGGTCTTGTCCCGACTGTCGTCCCGACTGGCGTTGGCAGGGCGGGAAACACCCGGATTCTCCGCCCGGGGCGTCTCGTTCAGCTTCTGCATCAGGGCTGTGTAAAGCTGCTTTGCATCCACGCCGGCGGTGCGCAGAATGCGGACGGCCATGTTGTTGCCCTCCCGCAGAAGGCCCGCCAGCAGGTGGGCAGTGCCTACGAAGCTGTATCCGCCTCTGGACGCATCCTCCACGGCCAGCTCCACCACCCGCTTGGCCCGGGGAGTCAGGCCCTGCGCGGGATTGCCGCCGGGAAGGCCCGCCCCCACGCTCTTTTTGATGATCTCAACGATCATGCCGTCCGTCAGTCCGGCGGTTTCCAAAACGCCGTGGGCCGCGCCGTCCGGCTCTCTGATTAAGCCCAGCAAAAGGTGCTCGGTTCCCACGTATCCGTGGCCCAGCTCCCCTGCCGACTCCTGTCCCAGCCGCAGAGCCTCTTCGGCTCTGGGGCTGAACTTTGCTTCATTCATAACTCTCGCTCCTTTCAAAAGGGGGCATCGTTGGTTTACTCTGTCTGAGGATGCTCCTGTTCCTTAACCTCGGGTTTCTTTTGCTGCTCCATCTCCCGGATCTGATCCCGGATCTGGGCCGCTTTTTCAAAGTCCTCCCGCAGCACGGCGGCTTTCTGCTCCAAACGCAGGGCATTCAGCTGGCGCATTCTGGCAAAGCGGCTGCGCTCCTTCTCCTCCACCAGCGGCTTTTCCTGAGGCTCCTGCACTTCTTCCACGGCGGTGCCCAGTGCGGGCATCTGCTGGAAGAAATCGTCGAACAGGTTCTCCCCAAAGAAGGACCCGCCCAAAAGGGCAGACCGGGGGCTGAAAAAATCATCCAGCAATCCGCTGCCGAAAAATCCGCGCATCATTTTGCGGCTCTGCGCCGCCACGGCCTGCATATACCCCAGCTTTTCAGCGCAGGCGCTGCAAAGGTGCTTTTCCTCAACGTGTCCGTTGATGTTGCTCTGATAAACGAAGTTTACTTCATTCTTTCCACAATTCTCACATTTCATGATCGGTTCCTCCTTAAAGACAATATAAATATTAAAAACAATTGGTATACGCGCTGCCTCGCGCGCCGGGAAACTTACCCCATCTGGTGGATCAGGACCTGCTTCATCAGCTCGGCCCGGACGGCGTCCCGCGCGTCTCGCGGCACGGTTCCCAGCGCCCTGTCTCCCATGCAGATCAGCATCGTCTCGCCCACGCTCTCATCCAGTGCCCCAGAGGACACCAGATTGCTCAGGATGGCTCTGGCGGACGGAAGGTCCAGCCCACCGCCCACGGAATTGATGACGTGCATCAAAAGCGTTTGACGGTCCATCCGCACCCGGGTAATCCGGATGTATCCGTTGCCGCCCCGGCGGCTCTCCACAATGTAGCCGTGCTCGGGGGAAAAACGGGTATTCATCACATAGTTGATCTGACTGGGCACGCAGTTGAACCGCTGGGCCAGATCGCTCCGCTGAACCTCCAGCACGCCTCCGTCGGACTCGTCCAAGCTCTCTTGCAGGAAGCTGGCGATCAAATCGGAAATCCCCATATCTGCCCACCCCTTTCTGTTGTTCGTGTTTTGACTTTGACTTTCTTTAACCTTCGTTCTGACACGTAGTATAGCACGGTTCGATCAAATGTCAAGGGGTATTTTTTGACTTTCTTTGACCAATTTGAAAACAATTTGTAAACGCGGGCAAATGCGCTTCAAAAGTGACAAAAAACCGAGTTATACGCAACAAACTCACTGAATTTCCTATATAATTTTTGTGAAACTGCTTGCTTTTTTTTTAACGTGTGTTACAATGAATTCACTAATTTTTATGGAGGTGCTTTCCCATGGCTTACAAAATTACTTCTGCCTGCGTAAGCTGCGGCTCCTGCGCGGACGTCTGCCCCGCCGGTGCTATCAGCCAGGGCGATGATGCCTATGTCATCGACGCTTCTGCTTGCTTGGACTGCGGTTCTTGCTGCGATACTTGCCCCAACGGCGCAATCGTTCCCGCAGAATAAGGAAACACGTACATAAAAGTGCCGCAGGAACTCCTGCGGCACTTTTATTATGCCCCGTCTTAGATTGGGGATTTCCTTGCGGAAACGGCGTTTTTGCCATATAATAAGGTCTGAAAACCCAACTGCCGCGAAAAAGGAGGAACGCTATGGAACATTGGGATACCCTCTGTCCCGGCGGCCTTCGGTTCTGCTGGGATGAAACCGCCCATAAACCCGGGACGGATTCCTTTCTGCTGGGCAGTTTTCCCCGGCTGCGGCCCGGTCTGCGGGTATGCGATCTGGGAAGCGGAACGGGACTTTTGGGCCTGCTGCTGCTCCAGCGGCAGCGGGATTTGCATGTCACGGGTGTGGAACTGCAAGGCCCTGCGGCAGCGTTGGCTGACCGGACAGCAGAGGAAAATGCCCTGACGGATCGGCTCGTTACGCTGCAAGGCGATCTGCGGGACATTCGGACGCTGCTGGGCAGCGGGCGCTTTGGCCTGTGTGTCTCCAATCCGCCCTACTTTCCTTCCGGCAGCGGCAAATCCGCGCCGGACGCTGTCCGGCGCACGGCCCGCAGCGAAACGGACTGCACCCTTTCCGACGTGTGCCGCGCGGCGGCATATCTGCTTCGCTGGGGCGGAGACTTTTGTCTGGTTCACCGGCCGGAGCGGCTGTGCGATCTTGTGTGCGCCCTGCGGGAAAACGGATTGGAGCCAAAGCGACTGCGCATGGTCGAGGCCCGTCCGGGATGCGCGCCGTCCCTTGTATTGCTGGAGGCGCGCCGGGGCGGAAAGCCCGGTCTTGCGGTGGAGCCGCCTTTGCGTCTGGTCGATGAGACGGGCGCAGACACGGCGGAGATGAATGCCGCCTATTTCCGAACAAAGGAGAAAACGCCATGAGCGGAACGCTGTATCTGGTCGCCACACCCATTGGGAATCTGGGCGACTTTTCCCCCCGGGCAGTGGAAACGTTGGAATCGGTGGATTTTATTGCCGCCGAGGACACCCGAGTCTCCGTCAAGCTGCTGAACCATTACAACATCAAACGGCCCTTGGTGAGCTATCACGAACACAATCATGTCTCCGCCGGACAGTCCGTGCTGGGCCGCCTGCTGGCGGGCGAAAGCTGCGCACTGGTGACAGACGCGGGAACCCCCGCCGTCTCCGATCCCGGAGAGGATCTTGTGCGGCTGTGTGCGGAAAACGGCGTGGAGGTTCTGTCCATTCCCGGCTGCTGCGCGGCGGTAAACGCCTTGGCAGTCAGCGGACTGCCCACAGGCCGCTTCACCTTTGAGGGCTTTCTCTCCACCAATAAAAAAGAGCGGCGGGAGCATCTTGTCTCCCTGCAAAACGAGCGGCGCACCATGCTCTTTCACGAAGCGCCCCATAAACTCTGGAACACGCTGGACGATCTTTGCGCCGCCTTCGGCCCGGAACGCAGAATCGCCCTGTGCCGGGAGCTGACAAAACTCCACGAGGAGACGATGCGCTGTACACTGGGCGAAGCCGCCGATTATTACCGGGAGAACGCCCCCCGGGGGGAATACGTTTTGGTGCTGGCCGGCGCGGAACCGAAAGCAGAGGCAGAGGTCACGCTGGACGAGGGCGTAACGCAAGTTCTCGCTTTGAAAGCGCAGGGCGCGCGGATGAAAGACGCAGTCCGGCAGGTGTCGGACGCCACAGGGCTTTCCCGGAACGAGTTATACAACGCCGCCGTCTCCGTCGAAACGGACTGATTTGCCTCCCCACTCCCCTATTTTCATGAGCGGCGCTCAATAGAATGGTAGTTTTCCAAAAAAGCACACCGGAGAATTCTCCGGTGTGCTTTTTGTTGAAGGCTTGGCAAAAGGCCGCGCAGAAACGTCTTGTCTTTTACCAGCTGTGGTGCTTCCAAGACTGATCCGCCGTCATGGCAAAGTAGCTGTAATCCACGCCGTTCGAGGCGTCTCCCCATGTGGTATCAATGTGATAGGACTTGCCGTCCAAGGTCGCCACCGTCCAGATGTGGTCGCTGTTGGACAGGGCGTAGCACTCGATCCCCTCCAGCTTCAGCAGGAGGTTATAGGCCCCGGAATACCCGTCGCACACGGCCCGGCCGTTGCGGAACAGCGCGTAGGCAATGTGGGAAATGGAGTCGTCCTTCGCGCCGGTGTCATAAACGCAGTTGTCGCAGATCCACTTGTAGTAGGCGCGGGCCTTCTCCATCTGCGTCATATTGGCGGTGATGGTTCCCTCGCTCCACAGCTTGTCATGAACGGCGATGGCGGTGCTGAGCGTATAGTCCCGATAGGAAGGCAGGTTCGCCCCCGTCGCCACGGCGGAAAAGGTAAGCGTCACCTTGCCGATGCTGCTTTGATAGGTGCACTCCACAGAGTTGTACATCTGCTCGCAATAGGTCTTGACGGCGTTTAAAGCCGTATTCATCACATTATCCACGTATTGGGAGGTAACGGCTCCACCGTAATCCAGCTCCAGTACGTTGCTCTCTCTGGAAAGCATGTAGGCGATGTCCGCCGCGATCTGCCCCTTTGTGGTGGGAGCGGCGGAATAGGTGGTGTCCCCCGTAATGAGATCGGCCCACGAAGTACCCGCCGCGCTGTAATTCTCGGAAGCGGCAGGCCCGGTAGTCACGGTCCACGCCGGTGTCAGTCGCAGGGCGGAATCGACCATCCGGGTCAGCATGGCCGCAGCCGCGCCGCGGGTGATTCTATCGTTGGGGGCGAAGGTTCCTCTGGCGTCGGACCCCACGGAAAGGCCCGCCTTGTAGAGCGTCAGGATATCATCGTAATAGTCCGTATACTCCGTCACATCGGTAATGTACTGCCGGGAGGCATACGCCGTGGTCACCAGAGAATCGTTCACCAGCGGCAGCGCGGAGGCCGGCAGTGTCGCCGCCAGCACATGGGCCACCTGCGCACGGGTGGCGGGAGCGGTATACAGGCCGTCCATCTCCGTCCCCAGCACCCCGGCGGTTTGCAGATAGGCGAGATACGGCTCATAGGCCGCCTGCCCTTCCTTCCGAAATCCGGCAGCGCCGGACTCTGCGTCCCCCGTGGCATACAGGCTGTGGATGCGCCCGGAGAAAATCACGATCTGCCCTACGGTCACGCTGTCTTTCAGACCAAAGGTTCCGTCGCTTTTGCCCACGGACAGGCCGTATTCATACAAGGCCGCCGCGTTATCGTAAAACGTCGTTCCGGGAGCCACGTCGGAAAACTCTCCGGCATAGGTCTTGCTCCGCGTAAAATTCTGGGTGGAATTCTGAGCGGCCGCCGCCGGCACGCACAGAGCCGCCGCCAGAGCAATTGTCAAAATCAGTCCGGACAGGCGTTTTTTCAGGTTCAGCATAAGTCCTCCTTTTTGCAGGCGCGCTGAAACGCGCTTCAGGTGAGGATCCCCAAGTCTTCCAGAACTCGGTTCTCCACGTAGGGGTTCAGGTGCTCGTTGACGATATTCAGCACCTCGTCAGCGTTCAGATAGATATAGGGGGATTTCCATTCACCGGGCAGGGTGGAAAAATCAATGTTGTCCGCACCGACGGTAAATGCCTCCTGCCCCAGCCACGCAAGTTCCCCCACTTCCAGATCGGTCTTTACATACATTTGAAAAATCTTGGAAAACTCAGAAACCTTGGCCAAATTGGCGGGCCGAAGCGTCTGCTTGGCCACAGCCTTCAAAAAGTCCTGCTGGGTCTTCATCCGGCCGATATCCTCGCTGCCATAGCCCGTGCCGTCGTTATTGTGGCGGAAACGAACCACCTTCAGGGCCTGCGCCCCGGACAGGTGCTGCATTCCGGCGCTGAAGTGAATGGACAGGTTCTGGATCGGGTCGTCATAATTCATGTCGATGGGCACG
This sequence comes from Oscillibacter ruminantium GH1, assembly GCF_000307265.1. GTDB lineage: Bacteria > Bacillota > Clostridia > Oscillospirales > Oscillospiraceae > Oscillibacter > Oscillibacter ruminantium. The sequence goes on along the minus strand of NZ_DF158897.1, from coordinate 546,903 downwards.
TAAAAATCCACGCCGCCAATGGCGTCCACCAAGGCGGAAAACGCTTTCAGGCTGACCTCCACGGTGTAGTCCACCGGGATGCCCAGCTGCTGGGAAAGCGTGGCGGCCACCTGATCCATGCCGCCGATGTTATATGCGGCGTTGAACTTGTGGTTCTTGCCATTAACCTTGATCTTGGTGTCCCGGGGGATGTTGACCCCGTAGATCTGTCCGGCCCCGGCATCCACCGCCACCAGAATGTTGGTGTCGCTGCCGCCGTTTCCGTCGTCCACGCCGGAAATCAGGACCGTGTAAAAATCGGCTTTGCGGGCTGAATGCGCGGCTTTCGCGGCCAGCGCAAGCTGGTCGGCGTCCTGCTCCTCGGGAGGAACTTCGGACACTGCCGCCGAAACGGCCGCAGGCCCGCTCCCCTGCTGGGGCGGATGAACAAGGGCTTTATAGGCGCAGGTCAAAGCCAGAGCCACGGATAAAACCGCGGTGAGCATAATAAGACAGCGCTGGCCCGCAGTAATGCGGCGGCGACGGTGTTTTTTTGACATGGATGCAGTGAACTCCTTATCAGAACTTTCCGCCCAGCCAAATGGACGGGGGAAAGCACAGAATTCTCCCGGCCACGCGGGATTCTCAGCTATCTGAAAGCTGTCGTAACATTATACCGCCTTGCACTGCAAAGCGCAAGATTGGATTTTCCCCATCTTCCGCCCCGCAGAGCGCCCCCTGTCGGTGGTTCGCGCCACTGCGGCCCGCGACGCAGGAACGCTTTACAAATTGGCTTGAAACGTGATAAAATGGGAGAGAATACATAGGTCCGTACGCTTGCCGCAGCCCGGCAGAAAGGAGAAGTGGCCCCGTGAAAAAGCGCCTTGCCGCCATGGCACTCGCCTTGGCGATGCTTTTTTCCCTATCCCCCGCCGCTGTGGCGGAAGACTCGGTCTACTTCACAGCCGTGGACGAGCGGGTTTTAGACCTGAACGACTCCACCATGCCGTTCTGGTTCGGCGGATACCTATACGTTGCCGCCACGGTGTTTCGGGAATCCGGCGTGGGATACTCCTACAACATTGTCAGCCAGACTCTGGTGCTGTACGATTCCAGCCGTTCTCTGGTGTTTGACATTGCCACCGGCGCCGGCACCGACGGACAGGGCAATCTTTACGATCATGTGTGCGTCACCCGCGGCGGCGTGACCTTTGTGGCGGCCTCCCCCGTGGCCTCTTTCTTCGGCCGGACTTACAGCAACACCCGCGTGAATCACGGCTATCTGATTCGCGTGAAAAGCAGCAGTGCCGTCCTGCCGGACAGCATGTTCACCGAGACGGCCACCTATCAGCTGGATACCAAGTATCAGCAGTATCAGAAGAAAAACTCTGCCGAGCAAACGCCGGATCGGGATCCTGAGGAATCCGGCGATCCAGAACTGCCGGATGATCCGACTTCCGGAAAATCCATTTACCTCTGCTTTTTGGCGGAGGATACGGCCACAGTGGACGGCTGGCTGGATACACTGGAAAATTACGGCGGGCGGGCCGCGTTTTATTTCACGGAGGAAGCGCTCTCCCGCTGCGGCGATCAGCTGCGGCGGCTGGCGGTGTCCGGCAGCGCCATCGGCTTGGCGCTCACCGCTGGGAACGAACCCGCAGCCGAGCAGCTTGACCGCATGAACCGGACCGTTTTTGCCGCCGCCGGCGTGAAGACCCGCTTGGTCTACGGCGCAGCGGCCGACGCCACCTCCCTTCAATCGGCGGGATACTGCCCCCTAAGCGCCAAAATCGACCGCTCCAAATATGGGCTGACCGCCTCCAGCGGCGCTTCTTCACTTTTGAAGCAGATCGGGAACCGCCGCGGCGCGGTATCCGTGTGGCTGGGGAGCAACGTGGCCCCCGGGGCGCTGCGAACCTTTCTCTCCTCCGCCGAGGAGGGCGAGGACCGGCTGCTTGCCATGACGGAAATTGCCAGTTAAGCACGCATTTTACAGAAAATTCAACACCCATTTGATAAGACGTATATAATAGGATAAAAGAAACGAAAATTTTTTGCTTACAACGAGTGATTTAATTAATTTCACATTTTGAAAAGTACGGAGGCAGGACTATGGCGCGAAATATACTGGTGGTCGAAGACGATCACAACATCTCCGACCTGATCCACATGTATCTTGTAAAAGAGGGCTTTGACGTCCGCATTGCTGCCGACGGCGGCAAGGCCGTGGAAGAATTTCAAAAGCAGGCGCCGGACCTGATCCTTCTGGACATTATGCTGCCGGTGATGGACGGCTGGTCCGTATGCGCTAAAATTCGGGAAACCAGCAAGGTCCCCATCATCATGCTCACCGCCAAGAGCGAGGTGTTTGACCGCATTCAGGGTCTTGAGATGGGCGCGGACGATTACATCGTCAAGCCTTTTGAGATGAAGGAACTGCTGGCCCGCATCAACGCGGTGCTGCGCCGGACGGAGATTCCCAACGACACATCGAAAAAGCTGACCTTTGACAAGCTGGTCATCAACCTGGATTCCTATGAACTGATCGTGGACGGCACGAAAATTGATACGCCGCCCAAGGAGCTGGAGCTTTTATACCATCTCGCGGCCACACCCAATCGGGTGTACACCCGCAATCAGCTGCTGGACGAGGTCTGGGGCTTTGATTACTTTGGCGACAGCCGCACGGTGGACGTACACATCAAGCGCCTGCGGGAAAAAGTGGAAAACGTATCCGATCAGTGGGCTTTGAAGACAGTCTGGGGCGTTGGATACAAGTTTGAAATGATGGGCGCGGCGGCAAAGCAGCCGGATAAAGCATGAAGCGATTGGGTGCGCGATTTCGCGGTCTTTACTGGCGGCAGATGTTCGTGACCATGGGCACCGTTCTGCTGACGCTGGCATTGCTGGGCGCGTCCTATTGCGCGCTGGGCTATAATTTTCTTCGTCAGGAGCGAACCAGCGACATGGCCACTCGGGCCGCCGTGGTGGCCCGTCTCTCCGCCGGGTATCTGCGCAACGGCGGCTTTACCAGCGAGGCAGAGCTGTCCACCCTGACCGGTTTTGCCGCGTCGGTATCCGATCTGAATTTTCTGATCTGCGATTCGCAGGGCCGCACCCTGCTCTCCACCGACAGCGGACTGGACGGCCTGTCCGTCACGATTCCCCAGAACCTGATGAACGAGACAATGGTAAAGGGCTCCGGCTCAAGCCGCACCAATCTGAACGGCGTGTATCCCGAAAAGCGCCTGCTCGTGGGCGTTCCGGTGGTGGATTCCAGCGGAGCGCAGGTGGGGGCGGTGTTCGCCGTATCCGTGGTTCACTCCTCTTTGGACGAAATGTGGCAGGGGTTCATCGGTCTCTTTATTATGACGGCCTGCGTGGTTTTGATGGTGGCGTTTATGGCCTCCTCCGTCACCGCCATGCGTCAGGTTCGGCCCATTCGGGAAATGGTGGCCGCCACCCGGCGATACGCCGACGGGGACTTTGACATTCGCATGAAAGACACAGACCGCAACGACGAGATTGGCGAGCTGGCCGGCTCGTTTAACACTATGGCGGAGAGCCTGCAGCAGACGGAGCGCAAGCGCCGGGAGTTTATCGCCAACATCTCCCATGAGCTGAAAACCCCCATGACCACCATCGCCGGATATACCGACGGCATTTTGGACGGAACGATCCCCTATGAGAGCGAAAAGCAGTATTTGCAGATCATTGCCGGAGAGAGCCGCCGCCTGAGCCGTTTGGTTCGGCGGATGCTGGACGTGAGCCAGCTGCAGGCCATGGACCCGCTGAAAAACGGGTGCCACTTCGACGTGTGCGAAAGCATGCGCCGGGTGCTGATCTCCATGGAAAAGAAGATCACGGACCGGGGATTGGACGTGGACGCGGACATCCCCGACGAGCCGATTCTGGTACTGGGCGACAACGACATGATCACGCAGGTGATCTATAATCTGTTGGAAAACGCCGCAAAATTTGCAACCCCCGGCTCCGTTTTGTACCTTGGCGTCGCACGGCGGGACGGCAAGGCCCGCATTACCGTCCGCAATCTGGGAGACACCATTCCCCCCGGGGAACTGCCGCTCTTGTTTGAGCGGTTCCACAAAAGCGACAAGTCCCGCAGCGAGGACAAGACCGGCGTGGGACTGGGCCTGTATATCGTAAAAACCATTTTGGAACAGCATCGAGAAAAAATTGATGTGACCAGCGAGGACGGCGTTACTACGTTTTCGTTCTCCCTGACCGCGGAATAACGAGGCATCGCACATGAATGACCATATTTTTGACCCCAGCACTCCCTTAGGCGCACCGCTTTCGCCCAATCCGGCGGAACCTGCGTTTACCCAGCCACCTGCGTCGCCCGCTTTAGAGGTGGGAGGTCAGGCCGCGCCCGCTTCCCCGCAGACCGGCGGCGCGGCAGGCAACTTCCCTTCTGATACACCGGACGTCGATTCGTCAAGCGCTTTCCTGTCAGACCCCCGCGAAGTGGTGGAATACTATCCGCCGCTTCCAAAGCCGCAGGAAGTCGTGGAAACCTATGTCCAGCCCCGGCGGATGCCGGGCCGGGCAGAGCTTCCCCCAGCGGTGAAAAAAGCCGCGTTGTCCGCGCGTTCAACCGGCCCTGCCGCTCCGGCGGCGAAACAGACCCGCAGTCGAAAGGGGCTGTTGATCTTTCTCATCTGTCTCGCCGTGGTAACGGCGCTGGCGATGTGCGCATTCTGTCTGGACGGCGGCCTTGCCCAGTTTGCACCACCCAGCGATGAATTGGACGAATATTCGCAGAACGAAGACTGGGATCAGGAAGAAGTCTCCATTGCCTCCTATCCCTTTGGCGAGGGAGCCACGCTGGAGCTGGACACCGGACATGGCCGCGAACTGACCATTCAGGAAGTTTACCGTCTGGTCAATCCGGCCGTGGTGACCGTTATGGCCCAGCTGGATTACGGCGCGTCGGTGGGAACCGGCGTCATTTTCCGCCAAGATGGGTATGTCCTCACCAACTACCATGTGGTGGCCGGCAGCGATGACTGCAACGTCACGCTGGCGTCCGGTAAAACCTATGAGGCAAAATACGTGGGCGGTGACAGCGGGAACGACGTGGCGGTTTTAAAGCTGAACGCCACCGGCCTGCCTGCGGCGGTGATGGGCGACTCCGACAGCCTGACCGTTGGCGACACGGTATATGCCATCGGCAACCCCTTGGGCGTTGAGCTGCGGGGAACGCTGACAGACGGCATCGTCTCCGCCATCAACCGGGACGTGGAGGTTCAAGGCCGCACCATGACTCTTATCCAGACCAACGCAGCGCTGAACGAGGGCAACTCCGGCGGCCCGCTCATCAATGTGTATGGTCAGGTGGTGGGTGTCAACACCATTAAGATGATGTCCTTTACCTCCAACGTGGAGGGGCTGGGCTTTGCGCTCCCCATGCGGTCGGTTCAGAAAATGGTGAACGACATTCTCGCATACGGCGAGGTTCTTCCGGAGCCTCGGCTGGGCGTCACGGTATACGACCTGCCCAAGGAGCTGCCGGACGGCTCTCGGGGTGTGGAGGTGCAGGACGTCAGCGCCGGCTCCGCCGCCGACATTGCCGGTGTGAAAGCTGGAGACGTAATTGTCTCCGCCGCCGGACAAAGCGTTTCCGAGCGGCACTCGCTTTTAAGCGTCCGCCGACAGTTCCGCATTGGCGACGACCTTCCCATGACCATCTGGCGGGACGGCGAGTATCTGGACGTGGTTCTCCATCTGGACGAGGCGTTTGAGGAGGATGCCGCCGGATAATATCAAGTCGGCCTCATTAAAAAATTTCTCCCGACACAATGAAACAGGCGGCAGGCACTTTTCGTGCCTGCCGCCTGTTTTTTACGTTGAGGATGGATAATTCCAAGCCGCTCATTCGTCCTCGTCCAGCTTGAGAACCGCCAAAAATGCCTCGGTGGGCACCTGTACCGTGCCGAGGGAGCGCATTTTCTTCTTGCCCTCCTTCTGCTTTTCCAGCAGCTTCTTTTTCCGGGTAATATCGCCGCCATAGCACTTGGCCAAAACGTCCTTGCGCATGGCTTTTACCGTCTCCCGGGCGATGACCCGGCCGCCCACGGCGGCCTGAATGGGGATTTCAAAAAGCTGGCGGGGAATGTTATCCTTCAGCTTTTCACACAGCCGTCTGGCCCGGGGATAGGCCTTGTCCTTGTGGGCGATGAAACTCAGCGCATCCACGCCGTCGCCGTTCAGCTTCAAATCCACCTTTACCAGCTCGCTGGGCCGATAGTCCGAAAGCTCATAGTCCAGCGAGGCATAGCCTCTGGTGTTGGCCTTCAAAGTATCAAAAAAGTCGTAGATAATCTCGTTGAGAGGCATTTGATAGTGCAGCTCCACCAAGTTTGTATCTAAATACTGCATATCTTTAAACTCGCCCCGGCGGTTCTGGCACATAGGCATGATGTTGCCCACATACTCATTGGGGCTGATGATGGAAACCTTGACAAACGGCTCCTCCGCAATCTCAATGGATGCGGGGTCGGGATAGTTGTGGGGGTTGTCCACAGTCACCACCGTGCCGTCGGTCTTGGTAACGTGGTAGATCACAGAGGGCAGGGTGGTCACAAGGTCCAAGTCAAATTCCCGCTCCAGCCGCTCCTGAATGACCTCCATATGGAGCATTCCCAAAAAGCCGCAGCGAAAACCAAAGCCCAGCGCCGCGGAGGATTCCGGCTCAAAGGAGAGGGACGCATCGTTCAGCTGGAGCTTTTCCAGCGCATCCCGCAGGTCCGGGTATTTGGACCCGTCCTCGGTGTAAATGCCGCAGTACACCATGGCCTGCGCCGGACGATAGCCGGGCAGCGGCTCGGCGGCGGGCTTTTCCGCCCCGGTGACGGTGTCGCCCACCCGGGTATCCTGCACATTTTTCATGCTGGCGGTAAAATAACCGACCTCTCCCGCCTCCAGCTCCTGACACGGCTCCAGTCCCAGCGGCAGCAGATGGCCGCACTCCACCACGGTGTATACCGCGCCGGAGGCCATCATTTTCACCTGCATCCCCGGACGGATCATCCCGTCCATCAGCCGCATGTAAACCACCACGCCGCGATAGGCGTCGTACTGGCTGTCAAAAATCAGCGCTTTAAGCGGCGCGTTCCGGTCACCCTTGGGGGCCGGAATATTTTTCACCACATCTTCCAGAACCGCGGCGATATTGATGCCCATTTTTGCCGAAATCTCCGGCGCGTCCATGGCGGGCAGGCCGATGATGTCCTCCACCTCGTGCTTTGCCTTTTGGGGATCTGCGGCGGGCAGGTCGATCTTATTGATGACCGGCAGAATTTCAAGGTCGTGCTCCATGGCGAGATAGGTGTTGGCCAGCGTCTGAGCCTCCACGCCCTGCGTGGCATCCACCACCAGCACCGCCCCTTCGCAGGCGGCAAGGGAACGGGAAACCTCGTAGTTAAAGTCCACATGGCCCGGCGTATCAATGAGGTTCAATTCGTAAACCTCGCCGTTTTGCGCCTTGTAGTTCAGCTTCACTGCCCGGGCCTTGATGGTGATGCCGCGCTCCCGCTCCAAGTCCATGTTGTCCAGCAGCTGGCTGGACATTTCTCTTGCGGAGACGGCCTCGCACTTTTCAAGCAGGCGGTCCGCCAGCGTGGACTTGCCGTGGTCAATATGGGCGATGATGGAAAAGTTTCTGATATGAGATTGATCGGTCATATAGAAAAGACCTCCTTGGAAAATTCAAAAGAAGCAGGCTGACAGGTTGTTATGCGAAGATTTTTTCGTAGTCGTAGTGTACCACAAACTCATGAAGCGCGTCCAGTCTTTGCCGGTAATTCTCCTCGGTCAGGCAATTCTCTTTGCCGGGCATGGCCTGCGCCATGGCATAGGTCACCCGTCCGGCTACATGGATGTGATCCGCGTAGTTGTCGAGGTTGGTAATGGTATCCGTATCGGTCAAAAAGCACTGCAATTCCACATTGTCATAGGGCAGCAGCGTCTCCGCCGTACGGCGCAGGAGAGCAAACATGGCCTCTGTCTCCCCCAGCCGCTGCATCTTGTCCCAATAGAGAATGCTGTATGGCGAGAGGTAAAAGACAAACTGCGTATCCGGGTGGTCTTCCACCCAGCTCTGCACCACCGCCAGATTTTCGCCGCAGGCATCCAGAAACATGTCCTCCGGCTGGGGCCGCTCCGCTACCTCGGGCCGCTCATAACCCGCAAGGGCCAGCTCTTTGCTGAAATACAGCGTCCCGTCCCACACGAAAGCGTCCTGCAAGGGCTGTGTCTCGCCCCGGGCTTTTTTTATAACCGTATAGCCGGAGCGGATCAGCACATCCTTGCTGAAAAGATACCGTCCATCGTTCCACGGATTGTCATCATAAAGATACTCCGGCAACTGATCCGGCGCATCCGCCGGGTCGCGGGCCAGAATGTTGGGGTCCAAACCGAATATCACCCGCTTCACATTCTGCTTTTGAAAGGCATAGTCCAGCGCCTGTGTGAATTCGTGGAATCCGCCGTTTGGAATCGTCACCTTTACGGTGGAGGTGTTGTAAAACACATCGAACCAAAAGGGGCGGTAGTTGGCCGCCAAGGACGTTCCCATCAGCACGGTTTCATACTGCTGGCTGCGCAGCAGCCCCGCATTCTGATACCGCTCGTCAAACCAGACCTCTGCCTCCGGGTCGGGGGCGCGATAGTGAAAAAAGGGGTCGATCACCCGAACCGTCAGCCCGCACAGGGACAAAATCCCCAGAAAGCCAGCCAACAGTCCCACGGCCCAGCGTTTTTTAGAGTTGTTCAAAGCCGCCCTCCTCAGAAATTCGCATAGATGAACGTGGCAACCCCGGAAAACGACAGCGTTGCCCAGACCAGCAGGATGCAGCACAGCGCGCACCGCGCCGCCGTGGGCCGGAAGGCATCCATCCGCCGGATGGTATTGCCCGGCTTTAAAGCAGCAATCAGCGCGATAAGGAACACCGCCGCCAGCAGCAAAACACCCGTCTTTCCCCCAAGGCCCAGCACGTTCAGTGCCTCTGCCTCGGAGGGGAGCAGTCCCTCCGTTAAAAAGGCGGGAAGACCCCACCCGCCGGAAAGCGCTGCCCTCAGCACTGACCCCGCCGCGCTGAGGGACGGCGCACGGAAAAACACCCACGCTAAATTTACAAACAAAAAGGTTCCTGCCCAGCGAATCGCTTTGGGAAGGCGCTCCCTCCCCGGCCCCCAAGCCCGCTCCAGCACCTGTGCCAGCCCATGCAGTCCGCCCCAGACCAGAAAGGTCCACCCGGCCCCGTGCCAGAACCCGCTGATGAGAAACACAATCAGGATATTTCGATAGGTCTTCGCCGTCCCCAGCCGGCTTCCCCCCAGCGGAAAGTATACGCACTCCCGCAAAAAAGCCGTCAGCGTCATGTGCCACCGTTTCCAGAACTCCCCAACGCTCAGAGCGCGATAGGGCGAGTCAAAGTTCACCGGCAAACGGATACCCAGCAGACGGGCGGCTCCGGTGGCAATATCGCAGTAACCGGAGAAATCAAAGTACAATTGCAGGGTATAGCCCAGAATCACCAGCCACGCCGCTGGGGCGGTGAGCTGGTCAAGATGTTGATAGCCATTGTTCACCACCGCGCCCAGCGCGTCCGCCAGCAATACCTTTTTTGCCATGCCAAAGGCAATGGCATACAGCCCCGCCGCCCGGTCGTCCCAGTCGGGACGCAGGTATTTTTCACCCCGGGTCTGAGGAAAAAACGCACCGGGGCGCAAAATGGGGCCAGAGGAAACCGTGGGGAAAAACAGGCAGAACAGAGTAAACGTGTCCGCATCCAGCTTTTCAAGCTCCGCCGGAGGCAGCTGTCCCGTTCGGACCTCCTTCAAAAACCAGAGCTGTTGGAAGGTGAAAAAGCTCAGGCCCAGCGGCGCCCACCCCAGCGACACGGCGCCACCGGTGAAAAAGCCCAAATACTTAAAGCCCAGCAGCACCGCAATATGCCACACCGCCGCCAGCAGCAGCACCGTGCGTCGCCGGTTCTCTGCCTTGCCGGAGCGCCAATACCGCGCGGCGCCGAAGGTAACCGCCCCGCCGATCAGCAAAATGTTGAACCCCAGCAGGACGCGGTCCCCCAGTCCCCACAGGTAAAATCCCGCGGAAACCAGCATCGCCAGCGCGGTTCCCGCCCGGCGGTCTTTTTTCGCCGCCAGCGGGCACAGCACTGCCGTCAGCGCAAGAAGCACCAGAAATGCCAGCGATTGAAATCCCATTCGATCACTCTTTCACAAGGCCGGCGGCCTTGGCGTCCGCGCTGTGAAGCACCTGCGTGATGCACTGGCCGCTGCCGGGATAGTTTTTGCTCAGGCTTTCTCCGGTGAGCTCCGGGAATACCGCTTCCCGTTCCCGCAGCGCTTCCAGCGTCCGGACATACCGGGCCTCCGCCAGTTTCATCTCGGCTGCGGGAAGGCCCATGGCCACCAGCTCCGCCGGAGCGGAGAACATGGCCTCGTTACCGCCCGCGGCGCGGTGCAGCCGCCGGAACAGAATGTAAATTGCCCCATTCAGCATTTGAGCCGCCTCATTCACGGCGGCCTTGTCATTCAGTTTGCCCAAAAGATCGAACAAAACGCTCACCGCGCCGGAAATCAGCTTGGATTGCAGCGTTGCCAACACACTGCCCCGCAGGATGTTGCCCTGATCGGCCATATTCAGGATATCGTCGTCGGTCAGCGCGCCCCCCTCCCGGGACAGCGTCCGGCCCAAAAGAAAGTCCGCCGACACATGATAGTATTCACAGGCCCGGACTACAAACGCCAGCCCCGGCTCCCGAATCCCGTTTTCATAGTGGCTCAACAGTGCTTGGGAAATGCCCAAATCTCCCGCCGCCGTTCGCTGAGAGACACCCCGCTCTTGCCGTAGAAGGGACAGGGTTCTTGGAAATTCCGTCTTCATGGTTTCTCTCTCCTTTATGTTGGTACATACATCCTCATGGCGATTAACAGCCGCCGTTTTCCACGGCGGCATGGCACACCGTGACCAAGCCATTAAAAAACAGTTTGATCACGGAAGTATTACACGCCGTATAGTTTATCAGAAACTATACGGCGTGTAAAGCAAATTTGTAAAATTCATCTGTTTCGGCGCAAGATTTAAAGGATTTACAGCCACGAAAGCGCGGCACAGCGAAAAAAACCACCGCTTGGCCACGTCGGCAATTGCGAAACATCCCTTAAAACAAACAGGCCTGCTCCGGAATCTCGCTGCGGCCGATGGCACGCAGCTGCTGTGCGTTCTCTTCCGTCAGCCGGTCGGTGATGGCCATGCGGCGGAGAATATTTTTCACCGTCTCGTCCAGCGCCGTTCCCCGGGAGTAGTCCGCCGGGAAAATGAAGTCCACCCGGCCTTTGGCCAGCAGATCCTCCACCCCGGTGCGGTTGGATTCCTGATAGACCGCGATGGCCTGCCCACCATAGGAACGCATCATTTTCATACAGGGAACATCGGAAAGGCCGTCGCCCATGTAGATCATGTTGGTAAACGGCACCCGTTTGCTGTCGTCGGGCATGGATGCGTTCAAATCCCGGTCGTTGGACACGTCCAGCACACCCTTGTTGATGCGGTAGACGAACTGGGTCTTGGCGGTGAAATTCACCGCCAGCTTTGGCCAGACGGGCTTGCCATCCTCGTCGTAGTAAAACTCGCTGGCGTAAATTTCTTTGAATTCCCCGCTGATGGCGCTGCCCTCGATAATCTCCCGCAGGCCGGAGGAAATCACATAGTGCTCCACCTGAATGCCCTGCTCCTCGCCGTAGGCATTCACCCGGGCAAACCAATCCTCCACACCGGGAAACAGCACAATGCCTCTGCCCTTTTCCACCAGATCGGCCCGGGTGAAGGGCAGATTTTTTCGTTCCGCCTCCCGGAGCATGGTGTACATATAGGCCAGAATCCCGTCAATGTGGTTTTCGCAGCCAAAGTTGTTGGCCACAGCCCAGAATTCCGCTGGGGTCATGCCAAGACTGGGAATAAAGGCATAATCCTGCATATCGGTGGTGCAAAGAGTCTTGTCGAAATCATATAAGAACGCCACAATGGGCCGGTTGCTCTGACTCACAAAAACATCTCCCTTCCGCAGCTGCAACGTATAAAAAGGCGGTCCGGTTGGACCGCCCTGATGCGAAAATCAAATAAGTGCCTGTTGTGCTTTTTTGAAGCGGCCCGGCTCGTCCGCTCGTATCCGCCGACAGGCCGGTATGTATCCTCGTTTATAGCCCGACTGGGTTTATTCGGTCTGATTGTAGTTCCGGCCAAATTTCAGCTCGTCCAGTTCAATTTTCCGGGTCGGCTCATCCACCACGGGGACAAAGGGATTCCCCTCGGGATAGGGGAACGCATCTCCCTGCTCCTCTTCCGCTGGCTTGGGGGACGGCTCCTCCTGCCGGGGAGCGCTCACCGGTTCCGATGCAGCCGCCGCGGGCTGAGTCACCGGATTTTGCGCGGGGACGCTCTGGGGTGCAAACACCTCTGTCGCGGGAGATTCCTGACGGTAGGTATCCAGAATCTTCGCCTCGATCTCCTTGGCGGGGACGCTTTGCTCCACCGCCGGGGTTGCCACCGGGGCCTGAGGAAGCTGATCCAAAAACAGAATTTCCTGCTGGCAGACAGCGCGCACTTTTTCCGCGAAGGACGCCATCTCCTGCTGACCCGCGCGCAGACGCTCCTGCGCCTCTTCCGCCTCTTTGCGCAACGCGCCGATTTTCTCCTGCGCCTGCGTCTGGGCCTCTCTGAGCAGCTGGTCCCGCTTGGCCTCTGCCTCCCGGACAATGGAATCTGCCATCTTCTGGGCGGTCAGAAGCGTGGCCCTCATAGAGTCCTCGGTGGCACGATAATCCTCTACCTTTTCCACCAGAACCTTCATCTTTGCCTTCAGCGCCGCGTTTTCCTTATAGAGCGCGGTATAGTCATCCGTCAGCTCATCCAAAAATTCGTCCACCATGGCCATGTTATAGCCACCCATGACGGCTTTTGTGAATGCGTGACCGGAAACCTCCTGCGGTGTCAGCAATGCAAATACCCCCTTAGCGTCCTCAGCGGACGCCGGTCTTAAAATTTTCTCTCAGTGCTATGCAAACAGCCTTAGAAGTAAAGGCCGTTGTTCTCCAGTTCATCAATCAGGTCGCCCTCGATATCCACATGATAGGGCGTGATGATATACGTATTGGCCGCCACCTTTTTGATCTTGCCCTCTCCGGCATAAGCCACGCCGGACAGGAAATCAATCAGCCGCCGGGCCACATCCTTGTTGGTGGATTCCAGATTCAGCACCACGGTACGCTTGTCCTTCAAATGATCCGCAATTTCAGAGGCATTTTCAAACCGCTCGGGCTTCACCAGAACGACCTTCAGCTGGGTGGTAGCATGGATATTCACCACCTTGTTATGGCGGTCCTCCGTCCGGGAGAATCTCCGGTCGTCAAACATACTGTCTTTCCGGGCAGGCTCCTCGAAATCGTCGTATTCCTCGTCCTCATCTTCGTACGGGTGGGTCCATTTCTTCAGTTCATCCAAAAGGCTCATACAGTTCCCTCCTGTTTTGCGGCGGGGTACGCCCGGTGACCAAAAATAGCCGTTCCCACGCGGACCATAGTGGCGCCGGCGCGAACCGCGTCCGCATAGTCGCCGCTCATCCCCATCGACAATATATCGAATGTATTATCATACAGTTTTTGGTTTATGTCAACATAAAGCCGGTACACTTTTTGAAAATTTGCAAGATTTTGCCCCACTTCTGTCTCGATTGGGGGAACTGTCATCAATCCCCGGAGACGGACATGCGCCATTCCCTTCGCCCGCAGGGCGGCGGCAAACACCGCCGCAGGTTCATAGCCGCTCTTGGCTTCCTCTCCGCCCACGTTTACTTCCAGCAGAATGTCCTGCACGATTCCCAGTTTTTCCGCCTGCTTTTCAATCTCGTCCAGCAGCGGGTCGGACCCAACCGACTGGATCAGCGCCACCTTTCCCACCACCTGCTTGACCTTGTTGCGCTGCAAATGGCCGATGAAATAGAGCGGTGCGCCGTCATAGGCGTTCTCCGCCAGCTTCTCGGTCATTTCCTGAACCCGGTTCTCCCCCAGCGCGTCGATCCCCGCGGCGATGGCCTCCCGGCAGGCGGCGGCATCGTTCATCTTGCTGGCTCCCACCAGCGTGATGCTCGACGGGTCCCGTCCGGCGGCTTTTGCCGCCTCCGCGATCTTTTCCCGCACAGCCTCAATATTCTCCTTGATCGACATGACAATGACTTCCTTTCTCTTTATCCCGTATAGCTGACAACTGCGCCGTCTTCCAATCCTCCGGCAGACAAAATCACCTGATCTCCGGGACGCAGGGCGGTGGCATCTACCCCCTCGCCGCGCACCAGCGCGTATTCGTTGTCGTCGGACCAAACCACCTTTACCGGCTTGAACCGCGCCTCCACGCCTACGACGCAGTAAACCCCCGTGACGCCGTTTTCGTTCACCCGGATGGCCTGCTGCGGCACTCGAATTCCGGAGACAGAGGACAGCACCACATCGGCAGATTGCTGGCGCAGCAGGGTCAGCTGGGCCAGATAAGTCCGTCCCCGAAAGATTACGGTCACTCGGCCGTTTTCCTCCGCGCTGATGGACTGGACGGTAACGTTCAGGTCCCGATCCACCCCCTTGGCAAAACGAAGCGTCTCCGTAGACCCTTCGTCAATTTCTTTTGCGTCGGCGGCGGAAAGGGTGGCCGCATAATACCAGGTATCCCCCAGCACCAGCTTTCCAAGATCGCTGGACACGCCCGAGGGCTTCAGGTTGCTAAGTACAGAGGGCGTTAGAGTTTCCAGCATTTGCGGTGTGAGAACGGTTTCATAGCCGTCCACCACAGCGGAATACAGCCCCGCCTTTGGCGCGGTAACCTTTCGGGAAGATCCGGCGGACTGAGCCTTCAGCGCAGAGAGTTTGCTTTGGATATCCGCCGTCTGCGCCTTCAGCTCCTCCGCATCCGTGTATGTATAGTCCCGGCGCAGCACCAGCGCCTCCAACTCCTTCACGCTGTCGGACGCGGTGTCCAGCCTGTCCGAGGTCACCGCCCGGCGCATGGAAACCAGTCTTTCCGCAATCTGGCTGTCCAGCTGGAGCGCCGCCTCACTGGCGGAGGCAGCTTCCGACGCATAGTTCAGCTGATCCAACTGGGTTTGGAGCTTGTCAATTTCCATCTGGCGGTCCAAGGACGCCTGATCGGAATAAATCTGCGCCACTCTGCCCCCTGCGCTGACCCGCTCGCCCTCTGACCGGGTCAATCGCAGCAGCCCGCCGCCGGAATCCTCCAGAACCAGCTCGTCCCGCACCAAAAAGCCAGTGACGGAGACGGTGTCCTCCACCTGATAGGAATAGGCCACGGCGGAAATCAACGGGTCGGCATAGGCGTTGTAAATCTGGACGCCGAAGTAGGTCAGCACCGCAAGACAAATCAGCGCCGTCAGCACCTTCGTTCCCGGCGATCCGTTTTTCTTCTTGGGGTCTTCAAGGGTGCGGTCGCCCTCCGGCGGTATTTTCTGGGCTGATTCAATTTTTGGCGCGTCGTTTTTCTTCATAGGAACCTTCTCTGTCTGCGGCTCGCCGCGCCGCGGAGCGGCGCATCTCTCCACCCCGCGGCGGCTTGCCCTTATTCTTCCGTCAGATCCACCGGCCGCACGGGCGCAATGGTGGAGATCGCGTGCTTGTAAATGATTTGCTGCTTTCCTTCAGAGTCCAAAACCACCACAAAGGAGTCAAACCCCGTGATAGTCCCCCGCATCTGAAAGCCATTCATCAAAAATAATGTGGCGGGGACCCGATCCCTCCGGGCCTTGGTGAGGAAAATGTCCTGCAAATTAGCCTTGCTCTGCATAAGTATCCGCTCCTTTTCTTTTTTGAGGCGGCGCCGCGCTCAGGCGGCCTTTGCGCGGAGTTGCCTCGGGCGAACACGAATCTCTCTGTCCGCTTTGGACTTAGGATAAGCCTTCCGCAGAGAGAATTTCAGTCGAAATTTGCATGGCTCGGACAAAATCCCGGTTTTTTTCCCAATCAATCCAATGGATGCTCTCATCCCGCCGCAGCCAAGTCAATTGCCGCTTGGCATACTGCCGGGAGCGGAGCTTCACCTCGTCGATGGCTTCGGCCTCGGTTTTCTCCCCCTCCAGCACCCCGGCAAACTCCTTGTAGCCAATGGCTTGCAGAGCCGTTGCGCCGCGGGGAAGCCCCCTGTCCAACAGTGCGCGGACCTCGTCTAAAAGGCCGTTTTCCACCATAGCGTCCACCCGGCGGTCGATGAGGGCCTTCATGTCCTCCCGGTCGGCGAAGCGCAGGCCAATCTTCACCGACGGAAATTTGGGCGGCAGGGCCCGCTCCGCCGCGTCGTGGGCAGAAATGGTCTGTCCCGTCTCCCGAAAAACCTCCAACGCCCGGAGAATCCGCTTTTCATCGGAGGGGTGCAGTTTTTCGGCGGAGACTGGGTCCACACGGCGCAGTTCTTCCAGCAAAGGGCCAATGCCGTCCTCCGCCAGCCGGGTTTCCAGATGGGTGCGCACGGCGCTCCCCGCCCTGCCGGGGGCAAAGCGGTGTCCCCGCAAAAGCGCATCCAGCCAAAGTCCGGTGCCGCCCACCAGAATGGGACGTTTTCCCCGGGCGAAAATATCCTCCACCACCGGGGTGGCCGCCTCCGCGTATCGGGCGGCGGACCAGCTCTCCTCTGGGTCTGCCACCGCCAGCATATGGTGGGGAATCCCCTCCATTTCATCCGGCGTGGCGGCGGCGGTGCCGATGGTCATGCCCCGGTATATCTGCATGGAATCGCAGGAAACCACTTCCCCGTTGTATTTTTGGGCCAGCAGAACGCCCAGCTTTGTTTTGCCGCAGGCCGTTGGGCCAACGACGCAGATCACCTTTTTCACCCGGACTTCCGCCTCCTTCTCTCAGCCGGGGCCTTTACGCCCGTTTGAACATCTTTTCCAACTCGTATTTACTCAGCTTCGCCTTCACGGGCCGTCCGTGGGGGCAGTATTGAATTTCGCCGCTTTGCACCTTGTCCACCAGCACCCGCAGCTCGCTTTCGTCGCTGTCCCAGCCCGCCTTGATGGCGGCCTTGCAGGCGATGGTGTGGAGCAAGTTCTGCCGCTTTTCCGTGGGGCTGCGGCCCGTGCGCAGGTTTTCCGCCAGCTCCTCCAGCGTGGCGGTAACATCCTCCGCGTCTAAATCCGCCGGGACCTCCCGCACCAGCACCGCACCGTCTCCAAAGTCCTCACAGGCAAAGCCCAGAGATTCTAAAAGCTCCAGATTTTCCAACAGCAGGGCGCAGTCCTCCCGGGAAAGCTCCGCCGCCGCAGGGCGCAGCAGCGTCTGGCGCATGGGCGGCTCTGTCGCCGCCATCAAACGCTCAAAATTCACCCGTTCGTGGGCAGCGTGCTTATCTATGAGCCACACGTTCTGCTCCTCGTCCTCGCAGACGATATAGGTTTTTAAAACCTCTCCCGCAATGCGCCATGGGGCGGCGCGGCCCGTCTTGGTTACCCGTTCCTCCGGCAGGACCAAAGCGGCCTGCTCCATAGGAATGGCCGGTACAAAGGGCGCACTCTCCGGGGACGCGGACCCGCTTTGAGAGGTAAACTGCGTTTCCACCGGGACTGCCTTTCCGCTTTCGGGTGGAGTGGAATTTTTTGCCGGGTGCTCCGCGTCCGCAGAGCGTAAGGGTCCCACTGTCAGGGTCGCTTCCGCCAAATCCGGCGCGTCCTTCGGCGCAGGAACCTGCACTGTATGGGACGGCGCATAGGCAAACGGCTGCTTCGCGCTGTCCGCCACCCGGACGGAGGCGGCGCGCTCCGTGTTCCATCCGGCGGGAGCGGATGCTTTTTCCTCCGAATTCCACGCCGGTGCGGCAGACGGCGCGGCCTTCCAATTCAACGAGGACTTTGCGCCGCCAGTCTCCGCCCGCTGGCGAAAGGTCTTGACATCCATGGTCTGATAGAAATCCTGTCGGGGGTTCGCCACCGTCTCCGGCTTCGGGGTCTCCGTTCCGGACAGACCGTCGGCGGCCAGACTGTCCAGCACGGTGTGGTACACCGCGTCAAACACCTCCCTCTCCCGAGAGAATTTCACCGTGGTCTTGGCGGGGTGAACGTTCACGTCCACCGCCGTCACCGGCAGGTCCAGTTTAAGAACACAGCCGGGAAATTTACCCTTCATCAGCTGGTTGCGATATCCCTCCTCCAGCGCGGCGGTCAACAGCTGGGATTTGATGAACCGCCCGTTGACAAAGAAAACCTGCATTCCCCGGGAACCCCGGCCGCACAGCGGCTTTGTCACAAAGCCGGAGACGCTTACCTCGCCGCCCCGGCCCTCCACCGGCGTCAGCGTCCGGGCAAAGTCCCGGCCCAGCGCGGCGTAAATCGCGGAGTCCAGCTTTCCGTCGCCGGGGGTGTGGAGCGCTTCGGTCCCGTCCTTGATGAATTTAAAGGAGATTTCGGGATGGCTCAGGGCCAAATGCTGCATCAGGCCGTTTACCGCCGCCGTCTCCGCGCTGTCTTTCTTCATGAACTTCAGCCGGGCGGGGGTATTGAAAAACAGATCCCGGACGCAGATGGTGGTCCCCTCCGGTACGCCTGCCGCCTCGACCTCTTCCGCAACGCCGCCCTCCAGACGAAGGGATGCCCCGGTCTTTCCCAAACGGCAGCTGGAAACAGCCACCCGGCTGACGGCGGAAATGGCGGCCAGCGCCTCGCCGCGAAAACCCAGTGTTCCGATTTTTCCCAAATCCTCGGCGCAGCGCAGTTTGCTGGTGGCATGGCGCAAAAAGGCGGTGGGCAGTTCCTCAGGAGCAATGCCGCAGCCGTCGTCCGTCACCCGGATGAGGCGCATTCCGCCGTTTTGAATCTCCACCGCCACGGCAGACGCTCCCGCGTCCACGGCGTTTTCCACCAGCTCCTTGACCACGCTGGCAGGGCGCTCCACCACCTCGCCGGCGGCGATCAGGTCGGCCACATGGGAATCCAATTGTTGAATGTGGGGTATGGTCATGTCGATAACCTTTCTAAGCACCCGGAGTCACAGGCAAAGGCCATGGTCCGCACCTGTAAATACCGGTTCCAAATTCCTACTAAGAAAATACCGCACAGAGATTGCGTGTAGATTGCGCAGTCAGATTGTATCGGAATTCTGCCGCCATACTGACGTATGGCAAAAAGTTTCTGTGCAATGTCGCGGAAACTATGCAAGTAAGCTGTGCGCAAAACGGCTAGGCGTTCTTTGTGCGGTGTTGCCTTAAAAATGCAGTGCCAGTACGCTCAACGCATTGGCTGCCGCGTGAAGCCCAACGGAGGTCCATAGGGTGCCGGAGTGATCGTATGCCCAAGCCAGCACCATTCCCGGCACCAAATACTGCACCATCAGCCAAAAATAGGCCACGTCGTGACTTCCCCACGCATATTGCCACACATGGAGAAACGCAAACAGCAGGCAGCTGACCAGATACGCCACCGTCCGGCTGTGGCTGCGCAGTCCACCGAAGACCAACCCCCGAAACAGCACCTCTTCCACAAACGGAGCCAGCAAAATCACAATGACCAGCGTGGAACGGGGGGCGGTGTCGATCTGGGCGTTGATGGTCATGTCATTCAGGTTCGTCTGCGTTCCGATCAGCATGTGGGTCAGGCGATACACCAGCTCATTCAGCCCATACAGCGCGATCAGCCCCGCCCCCAGCGTTTTTACGGCTGTTCCGAGATTATCCATCAGGTTTCGGGAGGTGCGGGCCAGCAAGCCATGAAAAATAATAACGGTGAGCGCAAAAATCACATAGTAATAAATGGTGTTTTGCAACCCCTTGCCGATGTTCACATCCAGCAAAATGCTGATAAGCCGGAACAGCGGCTCCGTGGCAAAGGGGAGAACCAGCAGGTATACCACGAAAAAAATTGTGCCTCCCACCAATTCGCCGGAGGATAGGTATGCGTTCGATTGCCGTTTGGCCATAGGCCGTTTCCTCTCAATTCTCTCTAATTCTCTCTCATTCCATGGGACGAAGCATTCTCTTTACTTGAGCTTTTGCTTCAGCTCGTAGAGAAGGCCCATGGCCTCGATGGGGGTCAGGGTATCCGGCTGGCAGCGGCGCAGCGCGTCCAGCACCTCGCCCTCCTGAACCGCGTCCAAAGACACCTGTTCCTTTTCCCGCCGGGGCTGGACATACTGAACGCCGTTCTCGCTTTCCAGCTGTTCCAGAACGGTTCTGGCCCGGGCCACCACCTTGTCCGGCAGCCCCGCCAGCTTCGCCACCTCAATGCCGTAGCTTCGGTCGGCCCCGCCGGGGACGATCTTACGCAGGAAGATAATATCCTCTCCCCGGGTCTTCACGGCGATGTTGTAATTCACCGTTCCGGGCAGCGTATCCTCCAGCTCGGTCAGCTCGTGGTAATGAGTGGCGAACAGGGTCTTGGCCCCCAGTTTTTTGGGGTCCGCGCAATGTTCCACCACCGCCCGGGCAATGCTCATCCCGTCAAAGGTGGAGGTTCCCCGTCCGATCTCATCCAGAATCAGCAGGCTTTTTTTTGTGGCGTGGCGGAGAATGTCCGCCACCTCGGTCATCTCCACCATAAAGGTGGACTGGCCCGCCGCCAAATCGTCGCTGGCGCCGATGCGGGTAAAAATCCGGTCCACCACGCCGATGTGGGCGGCGGCGGCGGGAACAAAGGAACCGATCTGGGCCAGCAGCACGATCAGGGCCACCTGACGCATATAGGTAGACTTACCCGCCATGTTGGGGCCGGTGATAATCGCTACCCGCTGTTCCTTTTCCCCCATAAACGTGTCGTTGGGGACAAACAGGCTGTCTTTCAGCACCCGCTCCACCACCGGATGCCGCCCGGCGGTGATCTCGATGACGCTGGACTCGTCCACGTCGGGGCGGCAGTACCCGTCCCGCACGGCTACATTTGCCAAGGACCCCAGCGCGTCAATCTCCGCCACGGCTGCGGCGGTTCGCTGGATACGGGGCGCCTGCGCCACGATTTTCTCCCGCAGAGCGGTGAACAGCTGGTATTCCAGCGCCACGGCCCGCTCGGAAGCGGTCAAAATCTCGTGTTCCAAATCCTTTAGTTCCTGAGTGATATACCGCTCGCCATTCACCGTGGTCTGCTTGCGGACATAATGATCCGGCACTTTGTCGGTCATGGACTTGCTGACCTCGATATAGTACCCAAAGACCTTGTTGAATCCCACCTTTAAGGTGCGGATACCGGTCTTCTCCTTTTCCTGCGCCTCGATATTTGCAATCAGGCCCTTGCCCCCGTCCATGACGGAGCGGAGACGGTCCACCTCGGCGTCATATCCCGCCTTGATGAAGCCCCCCTCCCGGACGGAAAACGGCGGCTCGTCGCAGATAGCGGAGGAGATCAACTCCCCCACATCCTGCAAAAGGTCCAGCTGGTCCGTCAGCTCTTTGAGCCGCCGGTCGGAAAAGGCGGAGAGCTGAGATGCGATGTCCGGCAGCTTTTCAATGGCGGACCGCAGCGCCGCCAAGTCCCGCCCTCCGGCAGTCCCGTAGGTAATTCGTCCAATCAGCCGCTCTAAATCACCCAAACCGCTCATGGCGGCGGCCAGTTCCTCCCGCCGGATGGTGTCGCCCACCAGAGCCGCCACGGCGGAATTCCGCTTGTTGATGGCAATGACAGATAGCAGGGGCCGCTCCAGCCAGCTTTTCAGACACCGCCCACCCATGGAGGTCTTGGTCTTGTCCAGCACCCACAGAAGGCTCCCCCGCCGCTCTTGATTGCGCAGGGTTTCCGTCAGCTCCAAATTCCGCCGAGCCGTCAGGTCCAGCTCCATGAACCGCCCCTGTTCATAGTAATCCAAGTGGTTAATGTGGCTCAGGTCCGTTTTCTGCGTCTCGTAGAGGTACTTTAAAAGTCCGCCCAGCGCCATGCCCGCCGCCGGGTTTCCGGCGGGGAGACTCTCCCACCCCGCGTCCCCGAATTGAGCGCGGATATTCTGTTCCGCCTCGCGGGGGAAAAAGCGGCCCTCGCCGCCGTTTTCCATGCGGCAGTGAAATTTCTCCTTCAAAACCTCCGTCAGCCGTTCCTCGACGGCGGCCCCGTCGTTCACCACCGCCTCGGCGGGAGAGAACCGGCCCAGCTCGTTGACGACATGCTCCAGCCGGTCCTTGCCGGAAAAAGAGGTAACGTGCGTCTCGCCGGTGGACATGTCGCAAAAAGCCACGCCCGCGTTTTGGGAGTCCAGATAAATTCCGCACAGGAAATTGCCGGATTTTTCGTCCAGACACGCCGAATCAATCACCGTTCCCGGCGTTACCACCCGGATGATACCCCGCTCCACAAGGCCTTTCGCCGTGGCGGGGTCCTCCATCTGCTCGCAGATGGCCACCTTATAGCCCTTGGCGATGAGCCGGGCGATGTACGCGTCGCTGGAATGGTACGGAATGCCGCACATGGGCACCCGCTCCTCCGGGGCCTTGTTGGGGTCCTTGTCCCGGCTGGTGAGTGTCAGGTCCAGTTCCCGGGACGCTGTCCGCGCATCGCTGTCGAACATCTCATAAAAGTCCCCCAGCCGGAAAAACAGGATAGAATCCGGATTTTCCTCTTTGATTTTCAGATATTGTTTCATCATGGGGGTCAATTCCGCCATGAGCCACACCTCATTGTCTTTCTAATTCCAAAATGTTCAAACCCTTGCGGCTTCCGCCGTCTCAGATTTCCACCACCGCGCCGCCGGTCATAGCCTGCAGCCGCTCGCCCATCTGAGCTTTTAAAATGGCAAACGCGTCCGGGCCGGTGCAGTGGCCGGTGTAATAAACCGTCCCCTCCCGCGCCAGCAGCTCCCGGCCCACGGCCTCCACCAGTTCCCGCGGCTCCGTCTCTCCGGTGCCGGGATTGTGGAGATGGAATCCGGCGAACACCGCGTCTGGCGCGCGGCCCAAAAGCTCCTCTGCCCGGCGCAGAATGTTCACGATGCCCCGATGGGAGCAGCCCGCCAGCAAAACGGCTTTTTCCCCTTCTGTCACCAGCAGATTCTGCTCGTGGCGGAATTCGTCCATAGGATAGTCCTCGCCCTGCTTTTCCCGCAGCTTGTCGTTGGCATGGGAGCGGTAGTCCGTCGTTTTCACGTCGGAAAAAAGCCGCAGCTCCTGATCAATGAAAAGCTCGTCTCCGGTCAGAATCAGCCGGTCTTCGTAGGTCTTCACATCGTCCGGAACGCCGATAAATTCCGGCGCTTTTCCGGCGGCCACGGCATAGTACGGTTTCAGGGCCAGCCGGCTGAGATAGACCTTTGCCGTTTTGTTGCAGTCGAGAAACGCGGCAAGGCCGCCGGAGTGGTCATAGTGCCCGTGGGACAGCACCGCCGTATCCACGGCGGAAAGGTCCACGTCCAGCGCCTTCGCGTTTTCCACGATGGCGGGGCTTGGCCCCATGTCAAACAGGATTTTGTGGTTCTTCGTCTCAAGGTACTGGCTCAAACCGTGGGCATGGGCCACGTCGGCGCGGCAGGAGGTGTTTTCCAGCAAAGTCGTGATTTTCATGGCGGTCAGCTCCTCTCATTATCCTTGTCCGCACAGGAGATGCGAACGATATAATCCAGATTCAGCGTATTCTTTACTTTTCCGTTATCCACGGTCAACCAGCCGTCGTCGATGCTCACGATCTTTCCCCTGACGTTGGAGTCGTTGATGGTGATTACCGTGCAGATTTTGCCCAAATATTGTTCCGGGTGCAGCATAAGCGCCGTTCCTCCTCCGCGTTTTCGATTAAAGTGCCGCCGAACCGCCGCCCTGCGTCGTCTTCCCTGCTGAAGCAGGATCATAATCAACGGCAGGAAACAGCAGATGTAAAGGGCGGGATTCATTCCGCCTCTCCGCACAGCGCCCAAGTATTACTGTCGGTAATTTTCACATCCGCAAACTGCCCGATCAATGCCTTGTCCCCCTTCAATCGAACCAGACGGTTTCCCTCTGTACGGGCGGAAAGCGGGTGGTCCGCGTCGTCACTCAATCCATCCACCAGCACCCGGAGCGTTTTCCCGACATAGGCGGCGTGAGCCGCCGCGGAATGGGCATTTTGCACCTCCAGCAGCTTGTCGAACCACTTCTGCTTCTCGGACCGGGGCACCGGGTCGGGCAGCTCCGCCGCCTTGGTCCCGGGACGGGGGCTGTAAATAAACGTAAACAGCGCGTCAAATCCCACCTCTTCCACAAGGGACACGGTATCCATGGCCTCGGCCTCCGTCTCGCCGGGAAAGCCGATAATTACGTCGCTGGTCAGCACCAAATCGGGCATTTTCGCCTTGGCATAGTTGATCTCCTCCAAATACTGCCCGCGGGTGTAGCGGCGGTTCATCTCCTTCAGCACCCGGTCGTTTCCGGACTGGAAGGGCAGGTGCAGCTGCTTTGCCACATGCTTGCAGCGGGCCATGGTGTCAAACAGCTTGTGCGTTGCGTCCTTGGGATGGCTGGACATGAAGCGGATCAGGTAATCCCCCGGAATCTGGTCAATGTCGCTGAGCAAATCGGCAAAATCATATTCCCCGCCCAAATCGCTGCCATAGGAATTCACGTTTTGGCCCAACAGGGTGATGTCCTTATACCCGGCTTCCACCAGCTCCCGCACCTCTGCCAGCACCGCGTCCTTGTCCCGGCTCCGCTCCCGGCCCCGGACATAGGGAACAATGCAGTAGGAACAGAAGTTGTTGCACCCGTACATGATGGATACCCATGCCTTCACGCCCGCCTCCCGCACGGTGGGAATGCCCTCGGCAATCGTCCCGGCCTCGTCCGCCACGGAGAAGACCCGCTTGCGGGTATCGTACACCTGCCACAAAAGCTCCGGGAATTTCCAAAGCGCGTGGGGGCCGAAGACCAAATCCACATGGCGGTAGGATTCCTTCACCCGGCTGGACACCCGCTCCTCTTGCGCCATACAGCCGCAAAGGCAGATCACCTGCTCCGGATTCTCTTTTTTTGTGTGGGTCAGCGCGCCCAAATTTCCAAAGACCCGCTGCTCCGCGTGCTCCCGCACGGCGCAGGTATTGAGGATGACCAGATCGGCCTCCTTCACGTCCTGCGTGAAAGAAAAGCCGCACTCCTTCAGCATTCCCATGAGCCGCTCGCCGTCGGCCACATTCTGCTGGCACCCAAAGGTGTCCACGCAGGCGGCGGGGTGCGCCTGCCTTGCAGCAAACATGGCGCGAATCTGCTGTGTAAAATCCCGCTGGCGGGCAATGTCCGCCGGGGCAATGCAAACATCTTTGCGTTCCAAAAAACCATCCTCCAAATTTCGATACTATAACGCGAATATCATATCACCCAACCGGGAAATTGGCAAGGCGGAAGTTGCTTTTTCCACCGAATTGGGGTAGGATAAGGGGAAAATATTCGGAAGAAAAATTCGCGTGAAACACACATGGAGGTCTTTATGCTCTATCTGATTGTCGGCGTTGGATTGCTGGCCGCGGACCAGTGGGTAAAATACTGGGTGGTGACCCATCTGGAACTGGGCGGCTTTACACCGCTGATTCCCGGCTTTGTGGAGCTGTTCCGCGTCCACAATTACGGCGCGGCTTGGTCCAGCTTTTCCGGAATGCGCTGGCTGCTGCTGGCGCTCACCAGCGCGATTGTTGTGGCGGTGGCTTGGGCGGTGTGGAAAAAATTTGTACGCCATCCGCTGGGATTGGCCGCCGCCACGCTCATCATCTCCGGCGGTCTTGGCAACATCATTGACCGTCTGCGGCTGGGCTACGTGGTGGACATGTTTAATTTTCAATTCATGAACTACCCCGTGTTCAACGTGGCGGACATCTGCATTGTGTCCGGAGCCATTCTGGGCGCTATTTACTACCTGTGGTTTTACGAAAAGTACGACAAGAGGGAAAACGGCCATGGAAACGCTGACATTTCTGGTAAATCCTGAAGACGCCGGGCGGCTGGACGCGTTTCTTGCCGCGCAGGCGGAAGACCTGACCCGCTCGGGAGCCGCGCGGCTCATTGAAGAGGGCCGGGTGCTGGTAGATGGAAAACGCCCCGCAAAAAGCCTGCGGCTGGGCGGCGGCGAGACGGTCACTGTGGAGCTGCCCGACCCCGAGCCACTGGACGTACAGCCGGAGGATATTCCGCTGGACATCGTGTACGAGGACGGGGATGTGATCGTGGTGAACAAGCCCAAGGGGCTGGTGGTTCATCCCGCTCCCGGCCATCCAAACGGTACGCTGGTCAACGCCCTGCTTTACCACTGCGGCGCTTCTCTCTCCGGGATTGGGGGCGTTTTGCGCCCCGGCATTGTTCACCGCATTGACCGGAACACCTCCGGCCTTATCATCGCGGCGAAAAACGACCTTGCCCACCAAAAGCTTGCCGCCCAGCTGGCGGATCATACGCTGGCCCGAACCTACGAGTGCATCGTGGTGGGAAATCTCAGGGAGGACTCCGGCACGGTGGACGCCCCGATCGGCCGCTGTCCGGCAGACCGAAAAAAACAGGCCGTGGTGGCGGACGGGCGCAGAGCCGTCACCCACTGGGAGGTCATCGCCCGCTACCCGGGCTTCACCCATGTCCGCTGCCGATTGGAGACCGGGCGAACCCATCAGATCCGCGTCCACATGGCTTATATCGGTCATCCCATTCTGGGGGACACGGTGTACGGCGCGAAAAAGCCGGTTCCCGGCTTGCAGGGGCAGTGTCTCCACGCGGTGGGACTGCAATTTCTCCATCCCCGGACGGGAGAAGCGGTCACGCTCTCCTGCCCTCTGCCGGAGGAGTTTCAGACGCAGCTGCGCAAGCTGGACGCAAAAAAATAATTGGCAGCGCCCTGTGGGCGCTGCCTTTTTTGCACGGCGCATCCGTCGCTCACTTTTTGCTGCGAAAAAGGGGGTCGTTGGTTCTCCCCGTCAAATAATCCAGACTCACCTCATAAAATGCAGCCAAACGAATTGCCAAATGCAGTGGGATTTCCCTCTTTCCGGTTTCATAGTTGCTGTATACCCGCTGATCAATCTGCAAAACGGCGGCAACCTCTTTTTGCACAAGGTCGCGGTCTTCCCGTAATTCTCGCAATCTTGGATAATCATACATGGCTTCCACCCCCATGTATGATTTTATTTGCTGTGAAAACACAAAGGTTGATATTACTATCATTTAATAGTAATATGTTGTTGAGGTGAGTTTATGCGCGGCGATCAATTTGAAAAGGTCTTTGGCGAATTTTTGGAAAGTGAAGCGTATGAGGAGGCGGAGGGCGCACTGTTTGACTTTGCCCGCAGTCCCGAAACATAAAGACCGGCCCCGGAGAAATCTCCGGGGCCGGTTTGCATTAAAACTGGGGCAGCTTGGATACCACGCTGGCGCAGCGGGGGCAGAGCGTGGGGTGATTGGGGTCCTCGCCCACCTTGGGAGAGTGCATCCAGCACCGCTCGCACTTTTGTCCGTTGGCCTCGGAAACTTCCACAGTCAGGCCCGGGAAATTGCTCCCCTTGCCCACGGTGGAGTCCGCCGCGGGATCGGCGGTGGTGATGTTGCAGTCGGATACAATGAACACATCCGCAAGGCTCACGCCGATGGTGGAAAGCAGCGCCTGCGCCGCCGCGTCGTCGTCGGCATGGAGGGAAACGTGGGCCTCCAGCGCCTTGCCGATCTTTTTCTCGGACCGCGCGGTTTCCAGAACCGCGTTCACATCATCCCGCAGCTTGATAATGGTATCCCACTTCTCCATGCCCTTGTCGTCCAGCGCGTAGTCCGTGAAGGGCTGATTCATCTGGTTAAGCAGCACGTTGCGGCCGTCGTCTCCGGCGCGGTGCGGCATGGCCTGCCAAATCTCGTCGCAGGTGAAGGCCAGAACGGGGGCCATCAGCTTTGTCATGGTGTCCAGAATCAGGAACAGCGCGGTCTGGGCGCTGCGGCGGCGCTTGCCGTCCGCCTCCTCGCAGTACAGCCGGTCCTTGATGATATCCAGATAGAAGTTGCTCAGCTCCACCACGCAATAGTCGTTGACCGCGTGGGTCACGCCAAGGAATTCATACTCGTCATAAGCCTTCAGGCATTTCTCCGTCAGGGCGTTAAGCCGGGTGACGGCCCAGCGGTCCAGCTCTTCCATCTCGTCGGCGGAAACCAGATCGTCGGGATTGAATCCGTCCAGATTGCCAAGGCAGTACCGGGCAGTGTTGCGGAACTTCAGGTAGTTCTGGGAGAGCTGCTTAAAAATCTCATCGGAGCAGCGCACGTCCACATGATAGTCCGCGGAGGCCGCCCAAAGGCGAAGCAGGTCCGCGCCGTATTTATTGAAAATCTCAGCGGGGTCCATGCCGTTACCCAGAGACTTGTGCATGGCCTTGCCCTCGCCGTCCACGGTCCAGCCGTGAGTGACGCATTCCTTAAACGGCGCGCCCCGTCCCAGAGCGCCCACGCCCACCAGCAGAGAGGACTGGAACCAACCGCGATACTGATCCAGACCCTCCAGATACATGGTGGCGGGCCAGAACTTCTGGTCGCGCTGCATGGAGGCAAAGTGGGTGGAACCGGAGTCAAACCAGCCGTCCAGCGTATCCTCGTCCTTGGTAAAGCCCTCGGACGCGTCGCAGTGAGGGCACTTGAACCCGTTGGGCAGCAGCTCCTCCGCCTCCTTGGCAAACCAGGCGTTGGACCCCTCCTTCTCAAAGATAGAGGCGATGGACTCAATGGATTCCTCGGTTACAACGGGCTTGCCGCAGTGTTTGCAGTACACCACGGGGATGGGCAGGCCCCACTTTCTCTGGCGGGAGATGCACCAGTCGGTGCGCTCACGGACCATGGACTTGATGCGGTCCAGACCCCACTCGGGAACCCAGCGGACGTCCTCGCAGGCGGCGCAGGCCTCGTCCTTGAAGGAGTCCACAGAGCAGAACCACTGGGGCGTGGCACGGAAGATGATGGGGCCCTTGCAGCGCCAGCAATGGGGATAGCTGTGGACGATGTCCTCAGCGGCAAAGAGGCTGCCCGCCTCCTTCATGTCGTTCAAAATGATCGGGTTGGACTCCTCGGTCTTCATACCGGCATATTTTCCGGCATAGTCGGTGTGGCGGCCCTGATCGTCTACGGGCACCACCATATCCATGCCGTACCGGCGGCAGGTCTGATAGTCGTCCGCGCCGAAGCCGGGGGCGGTGTGGACGCAGCCGGTGCCGGAATCCATGGTGACATAGTCCGCCAGCAGCAACCGGGAGGTCTTGTCAAGGAAGGGATGCTGGGCCAGCATGTTTTCAAAGAAAGAGCCGGGGTGCGTCTCCACGATCTCAAAGGAATCGAACCCGCCGATCTTCATAACCTTTTCAGTCAACGCCTCGGCCATGATATAGGTCTCGCCGTTGGGCGCCTTCACCAGCGCATAGCTCTCCTCGGGGTGCAGGGCGATGCCAAGGTTGCCCGGCAGGGTCCAGATGGTGGTGGTCCAAATCACGAAAAAGAGCTTGCTGCGGTCAAAATTGGCCAGCTTGCCGCAGTCGTCCTTCATGGGGAACTTCACATAAACGGTGGTGCAGGGATCGTCCTTATACTCGATCTCCGCCTCGGCCAGCGCGGTTTCGTCCCGTGGGCACCAATACACGGGCTTGAGGCCCTTGTAGATATAGCCCTTCTGATACATCTGGCCGAAAACACGGACTTCGTCCGCTTCAAACGAGGGGTCCATGGTCTTATAG
This sequence comes from Oscillibacter ruminantium GH1, assembly GCF_000307265.1. GTDB lineage: Bacteria > Bacillota > Clostridia > Oscillospirales > Oscillospiraceae > Oscillibacter > Oscillibacter ruminantium. The sequence goes on along the minus strand of NZ_DF158897.1, from coordinate 517,224 downwards.
GGATGCTCCCAGTCGCCCACCACGCCCATGCGCTTAAAGCCGTCCCGCTGTACGTCCACATAATGGTCGGCAAACTCGTGGCAGGCCGTGCGGAACTCCGGCACGCTCATGGCTTTGCGGTCCAGCTTGTTCTGCTTGATGATGGCGGATTCGATGGGCATTCCGTGGTTATCCCAGCCGGGGATATAGGGGGTGTAATAGCCCCGCATGGCATAGGACCGGGTGATGAAATCCTTCAGGGCCTTGTTCAGCGCATGACCCATATGAAGGTTACCGTTGGAGAACGGAGGGCCATCGTGCAGGTTGAAGAGGGGCTTGCCCTCGTTCTTTTTCAAAAGCTCGTTATAAAGATCCTGCTCTTCCCAACGCTTGAGCATCTCCGGCTCCCGCTTGGGCAGGCCCGCCCGCATGGGAAAGTCGGTTTTCGGCAGATTAATGGTCTTGTTGTAATCCATCTCAGTTCCTCCTATATGATAAATATTTGTTGATCGTATGGTTTCACAGAATTTCGGTACAGCCGAAAAAATTGAAATCAGTTTGACCGCGGCATATACATGGTCAAAATTCCGCGACGCAAGCGCCCGGGACACGTTCACCAGTCCTCAGACTGGTGTCTTCTTTTTGGAGAAATGGCATTTCTCCAAAAAGAAAGCACCCTGTCTCCAAAGAGACAGGGTGCGAAAAAACACTCTGCGGTACCACTCTCGTTGCCTTCCCCTCGCAGGAAAAGCCACTCACAGCCTGCATCCACAGGCCGACCCGGTAACGAAGGTCAATCGTCCACGCTTACTCGCGTCGTCTTTCAGCAGGAGGCTCCAAGGTGATTTTCAAACCCCTTCGCTGACTGCCCTTCCACCAAAACGGGCCGCTCTCTGTGCAGGGGGTGGGGTCTTACTCGTCCTTTTCCACGCCGGATATTCTATTGTACATTATACTATACCCGGTTTTCTCAATTTGTCAAGATGAATTTTCATGGTTCGTGAAAGGGACATGGAGCATACAGCGGCGCTGCCGCTTACTGATACCGGTAGTGCTGTCCCGTGTATTCATCCACGCAGGACAAAAACATCTCCCGGCTGCGAAATTCAATAGGCCGGAAGCCCTCCGCCTCGTGGAAGGAGACGATGCGGTTCACGGTATCTACCCAAACCCGCCAAAGCATAACATTTCTTGTGGTTTCCATAGGAGAACTCCCTTCTTTTCATTTAGAACCCGCATTCGCAGACAAAGCAATTTTGTCGCCCAACCAGCCGTCTGCGTTTAAAAATACAGGTTTCTACACATACACACAATTCTCTCCGGCGGAATCCCTCTCCGCCGCATTCATTTTATTAGACGCTTTTTATACAGGAAAAGTTTCAGCTCTCTCAACTTTTTTCGTTCGCCCGCGCCTCTTTCAAGGCCGCTATGGCGTTGTTCACATCTTCCAGAAATTGCTGCCACGCATCCTCATTCTCCACATAATACTTCGGGCAGTCCTTGCCGGACACATCGTAGTGCCGAATCACATCGGCGGTCGTCAGGTCAAACGTGTCGCACAGCCACGCCGTCAACTCCACCAACCGGTCATAAGTCACGGGGGAAAACATCCCCGTGTCGTCCGGGTGGCAGACCTCGATGGAAAGGGTGTCCTCGTTGCGCTGGTTGGACGCATAGGCCCACTCCGTCATGGGGATGCACTGGATCACCTCACCCTCCAGCCCCACAATAAAGTGAGCGCTGGCGTAGATGTCCTCCGTCCCGTCCTTCAGGCTTTCAAAATAGCTGCGGTTGGCTTCGGCGGAGGTTCCGGGGTTGCCCACGTAGTGGATCACCACGCCGCTGATCTTCTCCAGCTCCGTGCCGGGCCGGGACCACGGATTTTCCGTCAGCAGGTCCTCAGTTACATAGTCCGGCGCCTTCACATTTTTCCCCGGAACGCCGGGGTGCAGCAGCTGCCAAATCCCAAATCCTCCGGCGGAGATCGCAAAAACCGCCGCAAGACACAGCGCTACAAAACGCGGATTTATGCGCTTTTTTTCTCTGCGCGCCATGGACTCAGCCTCCCACCGCAGTATCGGCGGGAACCGGTTCGTCGGCTACGATCACCTGTGTGGGGCCGTCCGCCCCGCCGATAATGGCGACAGAAGTCCCGGAATCGGGGGTTTCGTATGCCCCGCCGATTCCCTCCTGTGCGGATTCGTAGGCACTCTTAGCCGGCATTGAGCCGTCGGATATGGCGTCATTCTCCTGATAAGTTACCAGCATATCGGTATCCACACCTGCCGCTTCCAGTGCCGCAATCAGATTCGTGTAGTTTTTGGAAAATTCCAAATAGAACGAATCGCTCTCATCCCTCCGGTGGGAATCCGGCGTGGTTTTCACCCGATAGTAGAACGTCAGACGGTTCGTATAGGTATTCTCGTACCAGCGAGCGGAGTCCATGGCGTCCATCCCCGCGTGACCCGCGTCAATGTCTGCCTCCAGCGCGTCCAGCAGAGTTTGGGCGGTATCGGCATCAAAACTCATGGTCTGGCCCCTCATGTCCGCCGTTTGATACAGCTGAATTTCCGCACTGGTCAGACGGTCCAGCCGGTTCAACATCTGATTCTCCAGATCGGCCCGCCGCACGGCGGCGTCGCTCGCCAGCAAAGCCAACTGGGTCAGAACCTCCTCGTTCGGCCCCTGCTTTTGATAGGTGAGGCTATAATATCGGGACAGTGTTTTCCCGTTTTTCAGCATGTAACGCAGCCGAACGGTAATGCTCTCCGTATCCTCATCCTGCCAGTTGTATTTCGGCTGCTGATCCGCCAAGCTCTGATGGATGGACAAAAAGCGCTGAATCATCTCCGGATCGGCGGTGCTGCCGTTGACCGAGCTGGCACTGTAAATTCCGAAATCCAGTGTTTCCACGTCCGCCGCCGCCGGGACGCGCTTCTCAATGCCCAGCAAATCCACAGAGAATCCGATACACAGCACAATCAGCGCCGCAGAGAGGATCACTCCGCCCTTCCAGCCTTTTTTCAAAATGCGGAAGGACTTTTGCAGCAGCATTTCCGCCCCAAAATAGCCCACAAGGCCCACCAGAATCATGCACACTGCTAGCGCGACGACGGAGTTTTCGCTACCGCCAAAGGAACTCCATAAGATGGCGTACATCAGCTGTCCGAAGCTCAGCGCGCAGCAAGCGCCCACGCCGTACCGGAAGATGGGCCGTGCCCAGCCGATGGCCACCACGTCGCCGGCAGTCTCGCTGCGGCGGCGTTGGTACACCAGAAGCGCACACACAGCCAGCACCACACCCGCCAGCGCGTAAACACTCACCACGCCCAGACTCCGCTGGATTTCCTCCGACACAATCCCCGTCCGGTATCCCTGCGCGTCGCGTGCCCAGATATCCCCCAGCTGGCTCGCCAACTTGTAGGCCGGTGTCAACCATGTGACGGCGGCAGATTCGTTCATTCCGTTCCAGCCGTAGATAAACATTTCGCAGAGCATACTAATCAGCTCTCTCACGCCCAAGACCAGTACATTAAAGATTCCGTAAAACGCAGGGATGGCCAAAAGCTGCCCGGCGAACATGGCGCAAAAGACGGCAAAGCTGTAAAAGAACAGCATCTGCCCCGTGGTAGACAGGAACCACACGCCGATAATCCACACCTGCTGTACACCGGCAACAGCCCAGATGGCCGCAGTCAGCACTGCCGCCAGTGCGTGAACCATCAAAAACACGCCCACGCCCGTGAGATAGTGGGTGAGGAATAATCCCTCCCGCTTGACAGGCAGCGCGTGGGCATAGCTCACGGAACGCGCGGAAACCAGATAAGAAAACAGCGCCATGGCAAATAGTACGCCAAAAATTAGGGCAATGATCGTCCCGCCGCTTTCGGACATGGCCAGCACACCGCCCAGCGCGTCGAAGCACAGTTCCCCCTCCTCCATCCAGTGGCGGTTGTGACCAAACAGCTGCAAAAACTGCACTGCCGGCATGGCCAGCAGCCACACTGCCAAATACAGCATCCAAAGGGGCCAGAAGCGGCTCAGGTTGTTGCGAAACAGGGCGGGGCTGAACAGCCCCTTAGAGGACAATGTCTTTGACTGCATAGTCCGCGCCTCCCAACTCGTAAATAAAAATCTCCTCCAGCGTAAGCGGCACGGCATCCACCAGCAGGGGATGATACCGCGTCAACAGCTCCGTGGCCTTTTCGGCATTCATCCGCATAATGAGGGTATGGATGCGGCCCATCTTTGCCGCGTGAAGCACCGGAAGGTCTGCGGGAACCTCCGTCATCCCATCGGGGAACACCACCTGAAGCTTGACCATGTTATCCTGCAGCTGGGCCAAAGACCGCTCCAGAAGCACCTTGCCATGATCCAGAATTCCCACATGGTCGCAGACATCCTCCAGCTCCCGCAGGTTGTGGCTGGAAACCAGCACCGTGGTGCCACGCTCCGCCACATCGTCCAGCACCAAAGACCAGACCTGCCGCCGCATCACCGGGTCCAAGCCGTCCACCGGCTCATCCAGCAGCAGATAGTCCGGCATACAGCTCATGGTCAGCCAAAAGGCCGCCTGCTTCTGCATACCCTTGCTGAGGTGCCGAATGGGCTTTTTGGGGTCAATGGGAAACGCCGATTCTAATTTTTTATAGCGTTCCATGGAAAAAGTGGAATAAGTTCCCCGATAAAGCTTCATCATATCCTGTGTACTGGACTGCAAAAAGTAATACCAGTCGTCCGGGATAGAGCTGACCCGTGCCTTCAGCGCCGGGTTTTCCCAAATGGACTCCCCCTCGATGGTCACCGCGCCGCTGTCCACCTTATATACGCCGTTCAGACTCCGCAGCAGCGTGGACTTGCCCGCGCCGTTGGGTCCCACCAGTCCGTATACCGCACCCTTGGGCACCGTCAGCGTCACGCCGTCCAGCGCCGCAAAGCCATCAAACTTTTTCACCGCGTCCCGAATTTCGATCATGTCGCTTCCCTCTCTTTCAGCAGCGCCATCAGTTCCTCCTGCGTGACGCCCAATACCCGCAGCTCCCGGAGCAGCTCCCGTACCTTTTCTTCCAGCAGTCCCCGCCGGGCCGCGTCTGCGTCCCCCCGGTCGCTGGCAAAGCTCCCTTTGCCCGGCACGGAGTAAATATACCCCTCCGCCTCCAGATCGTTATAGGCCCTTTGAATGGTGTTCGGGTTGATGCTGAGCTGGGTAGCCAGCGCGCGCACCGACGGCAGTTTTTCTCCCGCCGCCAGCGCACCGGTGACGATCAGTTTTCGCAGTTCATCCTTAATCTGCTCATAGATGGGCCGCGAATCCCGATAATTCAGGCTGATCATCTCTCCACCTCCGTTTGTCCGCCAAAGGCGAACTGTATTATCCGTATTAGTACAGTTAGATTATCATGGCCCCTTAAAATTGTCAAGCGGATTTTTCTGGTCAGACCGCGAAAAACTCCTTTACAACCGGGTATCCTTATGATATAGTGACTAAGCACGCAAATATGCGGCGCCCCAGCGCTTCGTCCCGTGGCGACACCTGCCCGGCGCGCAGTCCTGTGGGTAATTTTTTTAAAAGGTGGATACAATTATGCTGCGCAAAGAAGAAAAGACCGCTATCATCGACGCAAACCGCACTCATGCAACGGACACCGGCTCTCCCGAGGTTCAGATCGCCATTCTGACTGAGCGGATCAACACCCTCACTCAGCACATGAAGGCCAACCCTCAGGACAAGCACTCCAACCGGGGTCTGATCATGATGGTCGGTAAGCGGCGGAACCTGCTGGACTACCTGCAGAAGAAGGACATCGAGCGCTATCGCGCCCTGATTGCCAAGCTGGGTATCCGTAAGTAAGATGAACCGTGGGCGGCGTGGGTTTTCCGCGCCGCCCCCTTTTCATAGATTTCGCGCCGCCAAAATGCCTTTAGCAGTTGAAAAAGCGTCTTCGCGTCCTCGTATGCTCCGTATCCCTCGCTTCGGCCTAAAGGTCAAAGCTCGCTCATTTCGCCGCTCGGCGTTTTTTTACGGGAGACGAAATACGAAGGCTTTTTTTCAAGTGCTAAATGGCTGGCATTGCGCGAAAAAATTAATTTTAAGGAGAAGCAACATGTCAACCATTATTACCAAGCGTCAATACCCCGGCTATCACAAGTATGAGATGGATCTGGCCGGCCGCCCCCTGACTCTGGAAGTGGGCAAGCTGGCAGAGCTGGCCAACGCCGCCGTCATGGTGGGCTACGGCGACACCCGAGTGCTGGTGTGCGCCACCGCCTCCGCCCGTCCCCGGGACGGGATCGACTTTTTCCCCCTGAGCGTGGACTTTGAGGAGAAGATGTACTCCGTGGGCCGCATCCCCGGCTCCTTCAACCGCCGCGAGGGTCGTCCCGGCGAAAAGGGCGTTCTTACCAGCCGCGTTATTGACCGGCCCATCCGCCCCCTGTTCCCCCACGACTTCCGCAACGACGTTTCCATCATGGCCACCGTCATGAGCATGGACCGGGACTGCTCCCCCGAGATCGCGGCTCTGATCGGCACCTCCGCGGCTCTGGCTATTTCCGACATTCCTTGGAACGGCCCCGTGGCCGCTCTGAAGGTGGGCCTTGTGGACGGCAAGCTGGTCTTCAACCCCAACAACGAGCAGGGCAAGGTCAGCGATCTGGACGTAACCGTGGTTTCCACCGGCGAGAAGGTCGTCATGATTGAAGCCGGCGCCAACGAGGTGGACAACGACACCATGTACGCCGCCATTAAGGCCGCCCACGAGGAAAACCAGAAGCAGATCGCCTTGATTAACCAGATGGTTTCTGAAATCGGCAAGGCCAAGTTTGAATATCCCCACGCTGATTTCAATCAGGAACTGTTCGACAAGATCGTTGCCGCCACTATGGACGACGCCAAGGCCGCCATGGACACCGACGACAAGAACGTTCGCGAGACTCGCTGGAACGCTCTGATCGAGAAGTGGCACGAGCTGTTCCTCGAAGAATATCCCACCATGGATCAGTATCTGGACGAGATCACCTATAAGTTCCAGAAGAAGATTGTCAAGGCATGGCTGCTGGAAGGCCACCGTGTGGACGGCCGGCAGAAGAACGAGATCCGTCCTCTGGGCGCGGAGGTTGGCCTTCTGCCCCGGGTTCACGGCTCCGGCCTGTTCACTCGCGGTCAAACGCAGGTGCTCTCCGCCTGCACGCTGGACACCCTCTCCGCCAACCAGAAGCTGGACACCATCTGGGAGGAGACGGAAAAGCGCTATATGCACCACTACAACTTCCCCGGCTACTCCGTCGGCGAAGCAAAGTCCGCCCGTAGCCCCGGCCGCCGCGAGATCGGCCACGGTGCGCTGGCTGAGCGCGCGCTGGTCCCCGTGCTGCCCTCTGTGGAGGACTTCCCCTATGCCATCCGTGTTGTTTCCGAGGTCGTTTCCTCCAACGGTTCCACCTCTCAGGGTTCCATCTGCGGCTCCACGCTGGCTCTGATGGACGCGGGCGTACCCATCAAGGCTCCCGTGGCAGGCATCTCCTGCGGCCTGATTCAGGACGACAACGGCGGCTTTACCACCTTTATCGACATTCAGGGCGTGGAGGATTTCCACGGCGAAATGGACTTCAAGGTGGCTGGCACCAAGAAGGGCATCACCGCCATTCAGATGGACCTGAAGAACGACGGACTGACCATGGAGATTATCCGCAACGCGCTGGACATCACCTTTGACGCCCGGTGCGAGATTCTCGATCAGGTGATGATTCCCTGTATTGCCGAGCCTCGCAAGGAAGTATCTCGTTACGCCCCCAAAATGATTACCATGCACATTGATCCCGACCGCATCCGTGAGGTCATCGGCAAGGGCGGCTCCGTCATCCAGAAGATCGTGGCCGACACCGGCGCGAAGGTGGACATCAATGACGACGGTTCCATCTTCATTGCCGCCGCCGACTCCACCGCCTGCGACGCCGCCAAGAAGTGCATCGACGATATCGTCTTCGTTCCCGAGGTTGGCAAGCTGTACTACGGCCGCGTGGTGCGGATGATGACCTTTGGTGTGTTCATCGAGATCGCTCCCGGCAAGGACGGCCTGTGCCACATCTCCAAGCTGGCTGACCACCGCATTGAAAAGGTGGAGGACGCCTGCAAGGTGGGCGACATGATGTGGGTCAAGTTTATGGAGATCGACGAGAAGGGCCGCTGGAACCTCTCTCACAAGGACGCCATGAAGGAAATCGAGGCCAAGAAGGCCAAGGGCGAGCCTATTCAGTAATCTTCCGATTTTGCCTGAAATGCGGGGGCGGGGTGAAAGCCCCGACCCCGCTGTTTTGCGCGATTTGACGCAGACCCGGCGAAAACCGCCGAAAGGAGCTTGTCATGGATACCATTGCCGCTATCGCTACCGGAAAAGTCCCCACCGCCATCGGCGTGATCCGCGTCTCCGGTCCGGGGACCGACGCGGTATTGAATCGGGTCTTTTGCCCGAAGTGCCGAAAAATTGTCTCCGAGCTGGAGCCGCGCAAGCTGTTTTTGGGCGACTTGCTGGATGCGCAGGGCCGCGTGCTGGACAGCGGCATGGCCGTCCGCTTTCCCGCCCCCGGCAGCTACACCGGAGAGGACAGCGCGGAGCTTCACTGCCACGGCTCCCCCGTGGCCATGGGGGAAATTCTCTCCGCCCTCTTTGCCGCCGGAGCGCGGCAGGCGCGGGCCGGGGAATTCACAAAGCGGGCGTTTTTAAATGGCAAACTGGATTTAACACAGGCGGAGGCCGTGATCGACCTGATTGACGCGGAGACGCCCGCCGCCGCCCGAAATGCCGCCGCCCAGCTGGACGGGGCGCTGGGCCGGGCGCTGTCCGGCGTATATGATGCGCTGACGGCTATGGCCTCTCAGTTTTACGCAGTGGTAGACTATCCGGACGAGGACATTGAGGATTTGGAGCTGGACGAGATCAAATCCTCCCTCCGCCAATCGGATGAGGTTCTCACCCGCCTGCTTGCCACCTGCGGTCGGGGCCGGCTTTTAAAGTCCGGCGTCCGCACCGCCATCGTGGGCCGGCCCAACGCCGGAAAGTCCTCCCTTCTGAACGCGCTGGCGGGCTTTGACCGGTGCCTTGTCACCGATGTGCCCGGCACCACCCGGGACACGGTGGAAGAATCTGTTTTATGCGGCGGCGTGCTGCTGCGGCTGATCGACACCGCCGGAATCCGTGATACGGAGGACCGGGTGGAAAAGCTGGGCGTGGAGCGGTCCAAGGTCGCTTTGAAATCCGCCGATCTGGCGCTTGCGGTGGTGGACGGCACGGCGTTGGTGAACGCAGCCGCCGGTTTCGCCGTCTTTTCTCCGGAGGATTACACCGCGTTGGAGCTGGCCGCCGCCTGTCCCCATTGGATTTTGGTGGTTTCCAAGTCGGACTTGATGGGCGTGTCGGTTCCCATTCCGAAAATTCCCCCGGCGCTTGCGAATCCCCCTGCCGCATCGGTCTGTGTTTCCTCCGCCACCGGCGAGGGGCTGGACGTTTTAGAAAATGCGGTCGCGGCGCTGTTCCCCACGGATGCGGGGAATCCCGGCGAGCTTTTGACCGACCCCCGGCAGACGGACGCAGTCTCCCGGGCACGGGACGCTATCCGGCGGGGACTGAACGCGCTGGAATCCGGGCTGACCCCGGACGTGATTCTCACCGATACCGAGGAGGCCATGAACGCGCTGGGCGAATTGACGGGTCGCACGGCCCGCGAGGATATCGTCTCTGCCATCTTCTCCCGGTTTTGCGTGGGGAAATAAGGGAAAATTTGTCGTTTATATAATATCGGTTTCCGTAAAATCTGATTTACAAAACCAGATAATTGTGTTATTCTTGCTGTGAATCAAATTTACGCGGAAGGGAGACGCACAATGGAAGATCAAGCGGAATTACAGGAGCGGCTGCGTCAGCAGCGACCGGTGGACTGGGACCAGCTGCCGGACTTTTCCCTGTATATGGATCAGGTGCTGAATTACATGGATCGTCAAGTCCTGCGCTTTGACGGAGACGACGGGCTGACCGCCGCCATGGTGAACAATTATACAAAAGGCGGGCTTCTGCCCCGGGCTGACGGGAAAAAATACAGCCGGGAGCATCTGGCCTATTTAACGGTGATCTGCGTACTCAAGCAGGTACTCTCCACCAAGGACATGAAGCTGCTGCTGGATCAGGAGTTAAAGGACTCTGGCAGTGTGGAGGCCGGATATCAGACCTTTTGCCAAAGTCTGGACTCCTCGATGACGCTGACCGCCGACCAGATGGACCGGTATCAGGACCCGGAAAAGCTGGCGGACTCCGCCATCCATTTTGCCCTTTTGAGTTATGCCGCCGGGGCAGCCAGCCGCCGGTATGTAACGCTGCTGCGCGCCCAGAGAGGCGAAAGCGGCGAAAAACCGGCCCGTGAAAAACGGGCCAAGCAGAAAAAAGAGGAGGAGGCCATCTAATGCCGGACTTTGTGATTTTAACCGACAGCTGCTGCGACATGACCGACCAGATGGCGCAGGAGCTGGGACTGTGCGTTTTGCCGCTGATGTTCCATTTGAAGGAGCAGGATTACCGCAACTATCTGGACGGACGGGAGATCCCCTTCCATGCGTTTTACGAGCAGGTGCGCAGCGGGGAAACCGTCACCACCTCCGCCGTCAGCGTGGGGGACTTTGAGGTTGCCATGCGGACCATTCTGGAATCCGGAAAGGACATTTTATCCCTCAGCTTTTCCTCCGCCCTGTCCACCACCTATCAATCCTCTGTCATTGCGGCGGAAGATTTGAAGGGTGAGTTTCCCGACCGGAAGATTTTGACGGTTGATACCCTCTGCGCCTCTTTGGGACAGGGACTTTTGACATGGCTTTGCGCCCAGCAGAAAAAGCAGGGCAAAACACTGGAGGAAGTATACGACTTTGCCATGGAAACGCGGGGCCGCGTCTGCCATTGGTTCACGGTGGATGACCTGAACCACCTGAAGCGGGGCGGGCGGGTCAGCGCCGCCGCGGCGCTGTTTGGCACCATGCTGTCTGTAAAGCCTGTGCTTCATGTGGACGATGAGGGCCGTCTGATCCCCATCAGCAAGGTTCGGGGGCGGCGGGCATCTTTGCTGGCCGTGGTGGACGAGATGGAAAAGAGCGCGGTGGACCCTGGCAATCAAACCGTGTTTATCAGCCACGGCGACTGCGAGGCGGACGCTCAATTTGTGGCGGACGAGGTGCGCCGCCGGTTCGGCACGAAGGACATTTTCATCAACTATGTGGGGCCTGTGATCGGCAGCCATTCCGGCCCCGGTACCATTGCGCTGTTCTTCTTGGGAAAGAGCAGATAAACAGCTGAAAAAGTCCCGGAGCCGCCCTCCGCTTTTCGGAGGGCGCACGGGGCTTTTTTATCATTTGCGGATGAATTACCCCCGGCAATCCATTTCATCCGCCTTCGACAGGCCGCTCCAAACCGCCGGATACGCAGGCGGAGACGGCTCAGAATAGAAGAAACGCGACTTTAGAAAACGGAGGAGAATATCCATGGGTTGGATGGAAATACACATTCAGACGAACCACAGCGGGCTGGAGACGGTGGCGGCATTTCTCTCCGGGCTCGGCATCGACGATGTGGTGATCGACGACGAGACGGAGTTTCATGAATTTCTGGAGGAAAACCGGAAGAGCTGGGACTATGTGGACGAGGAACTTTTGAAAAAAGAGGCCGGTGCGTCCCGGATCACCTTTTATCTGGAGGAAAACGAGGCGGGCTTTGCCCGGCTGGGCGAGATCCGTGTGGCTCTGGCCGACTTTAAGCCCGCTCACCCGGATTGCGGCCCTCTGCTGATGACACTGGATAATTTGAAGGAGGAGGACTGGGCCTTCGGCTGGCAAAAATATTACAAGCCCATTGAGATCGGCAGCCGCCTGCTGGTGATTCCGGAATGGGAGAAGGACTCCACCGACTGCAAGGGCCGCGTGCCCCTGATCCTGGACCCGGGCCTTGCCTTTGGCACCGGAAGCCACGCCACCACGCAGCTGTGCCTTCAGGCACTGGAGCAGACGGTGAAGCCCGGCGACACCGTGCTGGATCTGGGCTGCGGAAGCGGCATTCTCTCCATCGCCGCGCTGAAGCTGGGCGCCGTTTCTGCCCAAGCGGTGGATATTGACGACAAGTGCTTGGATGTGGCCTATGAAAACGCCGCCCTTAACGCCATTGGCAAGGACCGGTACACCGTTCGTGTGGGAGACGTACTCCGTGACGGGCAGCTGCAAAAAGACCTTGGCGGAGACTATGACATTGTGGTGGCCAACATCGTGGCGGACGTGATTTTGGGCCTTGCGCCCATGGTGCGGCAGTTTTTAAAGCCCCGGGGGCTGTTCCTCTGCTCCGGTATCATCGACGACCGGGCCGTGGAGGTGGCGGACGGATTACGCCGCAGCGGCTGGGCAATTTTAGAGACTCGGCAGGAAAGCGGCTGGTTTGCCTACACCTGCCGCTGAGGAGCGGGTATGGAAAAACTGCAAAAGCTTGACCAATTTCTCTCAGATAAGATCATCTGGTTCACTCTCGTGTGTCTGGGGCTTGGCGTCTTTTTTTGCGAACCCCTCAGCTTTCTGGTTCCCATCACCCCCGCGCTCTTTGCGGTGATGACCTTTATCAACACGCTGGGCTGCAGCTTTCGCCAAATCGGCCATGTCATTACCCATCCCGTTCCGGTGCTGGTGATGCTGGCCCTGCTGCACATTGTGCTCCCGGCGCTGTGTCTGGGCCTTTGTACGCTTTTGTTCCCCAACCACCCTCTGTTTACCACCGGGCTGGTGCTGAACTTTGTACTGCCTACCGGCGTGGCGTCCTTGATGTGGGTGACCATTGGCCGGGGCGATCTGCCGCTGTGTCTGTCGGCCGTGCTGCTGGATACTCTGTTTGCCCCCGTGGTTGTCCCTCTCAGCATGAAAATTCTGGTGGGCTCTATGGTGGAGATGGATGCCGGTGGGATGATGATGGATCTTCTTTTCATGGTGGCACTCCCTGCCGCCCTCGCCCTGCTGTGCCACCATATCCGGGATGGCCGCGTTGCCGCGGCGTGGAAGCCCCGCCTATCCCCGCTGGCAAAGCTGGTGATGTTCTGCATCATCATTTCCAACTCCACGGGCGTGGCTCCGTTTTTGAAGGAGTTTAACCGGACGCTTTTGCTGGTAATCGTCGTGCTGGTTGGGCTGTGCGTGTTCGCGTATCTGCTGGGATGGTTTGTGGCCCACAAAGTCATGCATTTGGAATTCCCCTCCTGCCAGACCATGACCATCATCGTGGGTCTTCGGAACATCAGTGCCGGAGCAGTGCTTGCGGCCCAGTATTTCCCGGCGGACGTCCTGTTCCCCGTGGCCTTTTCTCCCATCTTTACTCAGATTATGCTGGCGTTCGTGGTGAAGCTCCTGCGCCGGACAAAAGCCGGACAGGCGGATCAGGCCGCATACGATGCGGAACATGGCGCCGCCTGAAATGGGACTCTTACGAAAACAACCGGAAACGAAAGGTTCGTTTCCGGTTGTTTTTTGATATTTCTGCCTTTCCGTAATCCGCAAAAACGGCGCAAACCTTTCAGCGGTCAAGCCTTCTCCGTGCCGCGTTGTCGTCTTTTTTCTGTTAAATCAGTTTCTTCCCTCCCCTTGCGCGCGCTATTTCTTTAGATTGCCATAGATTTTTATTCAGTTCGACGAAAAAAGCGTCCTTTTTTTACTACTCATCTGTAAAATATAGGAAATTGTGAAAAGGGGGCGTTTTTATGGAATTGGAACAGCGGGTCCTGATGCTGCCGGTGGAAAGCATTTCTCCCAATCCGTCTCAGCCGCGGCAGGGGTTTAATCCGGCAGGGCTGGAGGCGCTGGCCGCCTCCATTCGTGAGAACGGAATTTTGCAGCCTCTCACTGTGCGCCAGCAGGATGAAAACCACTGGGAACTGGTGGCCGGGGAACGCCGCCTTCGGGCGGCGAAGCTGGCGGGGCTCGCCGCCGTTCCCTGTCTTGAGTGGGCCGCCAACGATGCCGGAGCGGCCCTTTTGGCGCTGGTAGAGAATTTGCAGCGGGAAGATCTGCACTATTTCGAGGAGGCGGAAGCCATTGCGGCCTTTTTGGAAAAAACGGGCATGACGCAGGGCGCGGCGGCAAAAAAGCTGGGGCTCTCCCCCTCTACCCTTGCCAACAAGCTGCGCATTCTGCGGCTCACGCCTGTGTGCCGCAAGGTTCTGTCCGAGGGCGGGCTGACCGAGCGCCACGCCCGGGCATTGCTGCAGCTGGACAGCGAGGATGAGCGGCTCGCCGCCGCAAATCACGCCGCAGCGGCGGGACTGAACGTGGCCCAGACAGAGCAGTATGTCCAGCGGCGGATAGAGGCTCTGCGCCGTCCTCCCATGAAAGGGCGGCGTACATACATCATCAAGGACGTCCGGCTGTTTCTCAACAGCGTGGATCACGGGCTGCAGATGATTCAAAGCGCTGGGATTGACGCCAAAAGTCAGCGGGAGGAAACGGATGAGGCAATCATCCTTACCATTCGCATCCCCCGGGATGCCCATGTCAAGGCCCCGGCATTGTTACAGGATTGTAACGTCATTCCTCCGAAAACGTGCTATACTGATGTAAGTTAAGACTTTTCCGTCCCATTTTGGGGCGAATCACGTATAGGGAGGAATCCATGAATACAGTGGAAGTACAGGAGCAGCGGAAAAAACATTCCAAATTACCGGTTGTCCTTTTATGCGTGCTGGGTGCGCTGACGGCTGGGTACATGGGACTATGCGCCTACGCTGCAAACAGCGGCGCAATCTGGAGGGGCACCGAGGTTCTGGGACAGGACCTGAGCGGGCTGACCGTGACACAGGCTGCGCGAAAGCTGGACTCCACCCTTCCAAAGCTGAAGATTGGCGTCTATCTCTACGACGGCAGTCTGGAAGAAGCGCCGGAGCGGGCCGATACGCCGGACGCCAAAATTGCTCTGGCCGATCTGGGAATCACGGCGGACACCTCTGCGCTGGCGCAGAGCGCTTATCAAAAAAACCTGAAGGGCAATTTTCTAACCCTTGGTTGGCGGTACCTGACCAATCACGGCGTCTCTTGCAGCGCCGCCGGTCTGATCTCTTTAGATGCGGATAAAACCGCATCTGCGGCGCAGGCGGCAACGGATTCCCTCTCTTATCCCAAAGAAGACACCTCCTATGAAGTGGCGGATTCCGCTCTCATGGTTCACATGGCAAAAGACGGCAGGTCCATTGATTCGGAAATACTGGCAAAACATCTGGCGGCAGGCGAATGGGACACCGATCTTTCTCTGGACGTTCCCTATTCCACTGAGACGGCCCAAACCATGTCGGCGCAGGAAATCTACGATCAAGTATCCGGTGAAATGAAGAACGCGGGCTACGATCCTGAAACGCGCTCCATCATTCCCGAGCGGACCGGAGCGGAGTTTGACGTGGCTGTAGCCCAATCCACGATGGATTCCGCTGCCCCGGGGAGCACGGTGGAAATTTCGGCTGCGATTGAATACCCCGCCGTCACGGCGGAAGAACTGAAGCCCGTCCTGTTTCGGGATGAGCTGGGGTCCTATACCACCCACGTGGGCGGCAGCGCCGCCCGCATCAGCAACGTGAAGCTGTCCTCCGCCGCTGTCAACGGAACGGTTCTAAACTCCGGGGACATCTTTGACTATAACGAGGTGGTGGGTCAGCGGACCTCCGCCCGGGGCTATCAGGCCGCGCCCGCCTATGTGCAGGGTGAAACGGTGGACGAGATCGGCGGCGGCGTGTGTCAGCCCTCTTCCACGCTGTATCTGGCCACGCTGAAATCCAATCTGGAAATTGTGGAGCGGTATGCCCACCGCTATGTTCCGGCATACATTCCCAAGGGGATGGATGCCACCGTCAGCTGGGGCGGCCCGAATTACCGCTTTCGCAACAACACGAATTACCCCATTAAGATTCAGGCGGTGCTGTCCAAAGGATATCTCACCATGACGCTGTACGGAACCAAGACTGACGACGTCACCGTGAAAATGACCAACAAGGTTCTCTCCACCACCGAGTATGAAACCATTTACGAAGACGACCCTACGCTTCCGGCCGGGACGCAGACGGTGAAAACCACACCCTACACAGGTTATAAGGTGGAAACCTATCGCAACCTTTATGACGGCAATGGAAAGCTGATCTCCAGCAGCTATGAAGCCGGCAGCGACTACAAGGTTCGCAACAAAATCATTGTAAAAGGTCCCGCTCTGCCCAGCGTGCCCACCGGAGGAACCTCCTCTGAGCCTGTTCCACCGGAAACAGCGCCGGGAACGCCCCCCGGAACAACGCCGGGAACCTCTCCTGAAACCGGCGGAGTCCCCAGCACCACGCCGGTGATCCCGGAGGAGACAACCACCGCACCTTCCAGCGGGGAAACACAGCAGCCTGAAATTGATCCTAACGCAGTGATTTCCCCACTGCCTGCTGCATAATTGAAGACAAATAGGAATCCCCGGACGGTTTTAATACAATTTGTATTA
>NZ_DF158897.1:295729-500601 GCF_000307265.1 Oscillibacter ruminantium GH1 | reverse complement strand
ATTTGTATTAAAACCGTCCGGGGATTTTTAATTTAAGAGTCCGCTAATTCGCGTATATAATGTCCACTGAACAAATGCAATTTGCGTATCGCATTTGCCAAAAGGACAGTTCCTGCCCTTTTGGACGGGAAAACCCGCGGGTTTTCCCGTTTCAGATGCCTTGATGACTGTCTAATTTGATCTGCGGACACACGCCGCAAATCAAATGTGCAAGGTTTTTAACGGTTTTCGGTCAAAACCTTGCACATAAACAAAGCAAAAACACCTTGCAAGTGTTGATATCACTGTGTTTTTGCTTTGTTCAGCAGACATTATATAGGGGATGCTTTACTTTTTTGCTTGATCCTTCCACCGCTTCAGCGTGGGAAAATACGCCAGCATCTGGCTGCGGGCCAGCTCCCGGTCGGTATAGAGCTTCTTGCCCTCTTCCGTATCCAAGCAGAAATCAATCATTTCCTCCATGGTGCAATCAGCGGTAAAGGCGCCGTTTTTCCGGCAATAGCAGCAGTACTCCGCGCTTTTGCTTCCGTCTTTCTCCGTGCCGCGCTGGGCCTCCTCAGTCATGGGCATCCCGCAGGACTGGCACACATCCGCCAAACCAACGTAGATGCTGATGTCCGCCTGACCGTCCGGGCCGGGCTGGCCGTATTCCTCAAAATCCACCTGGCAGGCCCGGGGCAGCGGCTCCGCCCAAATCCTGCCCCAAGCCTCCGCCGTGGCCTTTTGCACATCGCCGTGAAAAGTGAACTTCGCATACTTCCCCGCTGGAATTTCCACACGCCGAAAACCCTCCGGGCAGGTTTCTCCCTGCGTTGCGGCCAGCATATCGTAACTGACGTCCGCCCAGTCGTAATTCGTGTACAGGCCAAGGCAGGGCGCATCCGGCGCGCTGTTTACCTTTGTCCGCTCACCGCCCAAAAACGCGGCCCAGACGCCGCCAATCTTTTGCGCCATATCCGGCGCGTCATTTCGGGTACGAATCCCCATGCCCACCACAGTGCGGGCCTTCAGCTCCACAATCTCGTATTCCATGATTCCATCCTCCTAATTTTTAAGTGGCCGCAATCGCGGCGCTTCTTGTTTTGTATCCACACAATAACAGAAAAAAGCGGACAGAGTCTGTCCGCTTTTCCAAAAGTTATTGATATTTTTTCAGCATCCGGCTCATTTCCTGCCGAAGTGCCTCCCGCATCTCCGGTGGGTCCAATACCTCCACCGCCGCCCCGAAGGAGAGCAGATAGCCCAGCGCCCAATCCCCCGCAGGCCACATGGTGCGGACAAGAAAGCTGCCGTCGTCAGCGCGTTCGATCTCTCCCCTCCGAAAGGAATCGTATACCCGAAACGCCATGGCCGGAGAAAACCGAATTGTCAGAGGGAAAAGACGGACAGGCGGGCTGGCATCCTCACCGTCCAGCGCAGGCGGCACGCTCCGGGGTGCGAACGTTTCTGTCTCCACCGCAAGGCGCTCTATGCGGCTAAGGCGAAACACCCGGAAATCCTTCCGGGAAAGACACCAGCCCTGCAAATACCAATTGGCCCCCTTAAAGCACAGGCGGCACGGCTCCACCGTCCTTCGGCTGGATGTGCCGTTGGATGCAAAATAGTCAAACGTCACCCGCCGCCGCTCCAAAATCGCGTCCTTTAGTTGGGGAAACAAGGCTTTTGCGGCTGGGCCCCCGCCCCACGGAGAAAAATCCACGTCAATCCAGTCGGTGGCGCTGCGGCGGAACAGGCCGTTCAAATGGGTCAGCACTTCGCTCTCCACACCGGAACCGGTGGCTTTGAGACTTTGGAGAGCGGTCAGGATTTCATCCTGCTCTCTGGCTGAGAGCAGGGTCTTTGACAGTACAAAATCCGGCAGCAGGCGAACGCCGCCCTTCCGTCCGCGGGCCGCATAAATCGGAATTCCAGCCGCAGAGAGCGCGTCCAGATCACGGCGCACCGTGCGGGTGGAAACTTCCAGCTTTTCCGCCAGCTGGGAAACCGTCATGCCGTCCCGTTCCAAGAGACAGTAAAGGATTTGAAACAAACGGGTGCTTTGCATACCGTC
The DNA here is from genome assembly GCF_000307265.1 of Oscillibacter ruminantium GH1. Classification (GTDB taxonomy): domain Bacteria; phylum Bacillota; class Clostridia; order Oscillospirales; family Oscillospiraceae; genus Oscillibacter; species Oscillibacter ruminantium. The sequence continues at coordinate 498,551 of NZ_DF158897.1, read as the reverse complement.
TCTCCCCTTTCGGTCGGCCTTGCTCCAAGGTTCTCCCACGGAGACACACCGCTATGAAATACGGCTGGCGTAATAAGCGACCAGCGCCGCGGCAGTCAGCCCCGCAGCCAGAGCCAGCACATACAAAACCGCCCGCACGGACTGTCCCGCCCGAACCATGCGAACCGTATTAAAGACGGTCAGCGGCAAAAGTACGACCAGCAGCACCCACGTTTTTCCCGTGATTTCCATAGGAAGACACTCCTTCCTTCAAACGCCTCAGCCCCGCTCCTTTTTCAGTCTTCGGATGTCCTGCCCGAAAAACGGTAAAATCTGATATTCCCCCTCCAACCGGGAGGCAATCTGTCCGCCATACCGACGGGAAAGCTCATCCGGAGAAAGGTTTGTGTTCAAAATCATGGCCCGGCGCTCCAAAAGGCGGGTATTCACGATTTCATACAGCGCGCTTTGGACAAACGTGGTGGTCATCTCTGTGCCCAAATCATCCAAAATCAGCAGGTCGCACCGAAGGATGCGCTCAATATCCTCCGCGGCTCCCTCTCCCTCATCCCGGCCGAATTTTCGGTCCTCAAACCGAGCAAACACATGAGCCGCCGTGTCATATACCACAGAAAATCCGTTTTTACTGACCTCCCCCGCAATGGCGGCGGAGAGGAAGGTCTTCCCCAGTCCCGGCTTGCCATACAGCAGAAGATTTCCGCAGCGCCTTCCAAAGGCGTGGGCATAGTTGGCGCAGACTTCATACACCGTCTCCATGTTCTCCCGGGGGGACATACCGAAATGCGTGTCCGGCAGGCGGTCGTACCAGTCCAAAGAAAAGGTGTCAAAGCTCTGCCCCGACAAATCCAAAGAGCGGGACAGCTCCGCCTGCTGCTCCTGTGCATAGTACCGCCGCAGGCAGGCGCACACCGCCTCGCCCCGGGTCCCTACGTCATTGCAAAGCGGACAGGCGGGCTTGTATTCCAGATAATCCGCCGGTAAATCCAAATCCGACAGCAGGCGCGTCCGCTCCTGCTGCAGACTCATATTGTTATCCCGCAAAACGGCCACCGCCGGACGAGGGTCCGCTCCCCGGCGCAGAGCAGAGGCAATGATGCGGCTCATGGTGGCGGTCAGCTCTCCGTCGATCTCCCTGAGCCGGGGAACGCGGGCATAGACCTGCTCCTGCCGGCGGCGGAAGCTCTCCTCCCGACGGCGGCGATCCGCCTCCTGCCGGGCCATGGCCCGACGCATAATTTTTCCGTCGTAGGACACTCCGTTTCCCCCTTACTCTTTTCCCCGGTGCAGCGCCTGCACATACCGGCGCATCTCGTCTTCCGGCGGGCGCTGATCCCGGTGGGGCAGTTCGCCCCGGGGTCGGGGCCGGTCCCCTGCCGCAATCTGCTCCGGAGTGTGCAGCCCCGCCTCGTGCCACTTTTTCAGGATGCCGTTTATGTAGGGCCACTTCAGCTCATGGCACTTCAAGATTGTCTTCTCATAGGCCTCGGCCACCGTCTCCGGCGGGAATCCCCACTCCTGCCACGCGGCCAGATATTTTTCTTCCGCCGCCACCGGGAGCCGATCTCCCATTTGGAGCACCCGCATATAGGCGGGCATGGATTCCTGCCGCATGGCGTACTTCTTCAAATACTCCGCCGCGCCGGTCTGGGTGTCGATTCCCATCCGCGCCCAGGAGTACCCTTCTTTTTCAATCTGGCGCAGAGTCGGGCGGCGACCCTCGCCGTACCGCCGCTGAATGCGCTCCGCGCAGTGGCACACCAGAAGGTAAATCACGTCGGAGGGCAGGCCCAGATAGTCATACAGGCCAAGAAGGGTACCTAGGTCCGGCGTGGACAGTTTTTTGCCCAGCTTCCGCTCCACCTCGGCGGTGAGCAGGCGGAACTGCTCGTCCCGCGCCAGCGCGCCTGTGACGTCCTCCTGATGATAGTCCGGCTTTTCGTCCGCCGGCTCCGGAATCTCCGCCGCCGGGGCGGAGACCAGTTCCAGCTGGCGCAGCGCCTCTTCCGCTGCCTCAATGCGGGGCCGCTCCCATCGCAGCTCTCCCGCCAAGGACCGGGGAGGAACCATGCCGTGGTGGCGCAAAAGCGCCAAATACAGCAGCGCAGCATCCCCGTCTCCCCGCTCCAGCAGGCGGCGCAGGGCCGCGCCGGACACGGTGACGCTCTCGTCGCCCATCGGTCTTAAAATCCCCGCCACCCGGTTCGCCCCTTTCTCTTGTGTAGATCTGGGCCGCCAAAGTGGCACCAGTTTTTTGACATTCCCCATTGTATACGACTTGGCCGCTTCTGACAAGTCCAAAACTTTAGGCGGGAGCCGAAAAAAGCTGGAATCTCACAGACAGATGTGTTATAATATTTACTTATAAAAATGGGTTAGTATGCCGCTCTATGGGCGGTAGTTTCAAAAGAGGAGGAATCGCAGTATGAAAAACCGTGTCACCATGACGATCTGCGGAGAGGACTACAATTTTGTGGCCGATGAATCCCCGGAATACATGGAAAGAGTGGGGAGTTACGTCAGCGAGAAGATGAACGAGATGCTCAACGTAGGCAAGGTGGGCCGGACAGACGCCGCCGTGCTGGCTGCGGCCAACATTACGGACGAGCTGTTCAAATCCTATGAGGCGGCGGAAAAACTGCGGAGCCAGATCAAGGGCTATGTGGACGAAGCCAACCGCGCGCAGGCGGAGGCATCCGATCTGAAGCGGGAGGTTTTCCGCCTTCAGCAGAAATTGGATGCGAAAAACGGCGGAAACGGAAACCGCCACTGATGCGTCCGGAGCTTCTTTCCCCCGCCGGGTCCCCGGAATCTCTGCGCGCCGCCGTGGAATGCGGCGCGGACGCGGTCTATCTGGGCTGGGGCAGTTTCAATGCCCGGCAAAGCGCCAAAAACTTTTCCGACGAGGAATTTTCCGCGGCGCTGGCCTATTGTCACGAGCGGGGCGTCAAGGTTTATTTGACGCTGAATACCTTGGTAACCGACCGGGAGCTGGATGCGGCGCTTCAGTGCGCAAAAACCGCCTCTGCTCTGGGGGTGGACGCGGTGCTGGTGCAGGATCTGGGTCTTTTTGACCTGATGCGCGCGGCCCTGCCCGACCTCCCCCTTCACGCCAGCACCCAGATGAGCCTGTTCACCTCCGGCGGAGCGCGGGAGGCCGCGCAGGACGGGTGCGAGCGGGTGGTCATCGCCCGGGAGTGCTCGGCGGAGGATACCGCCCATATTTGCAAAAACTGCCCGGCGGAGATCGAGGTCTTTGTTCACGGGGCGCTTTGCATGTGCTACTCCGGCCAGTGCGCCATGAGCGCCCTGATTGGCGGACGGTCAGGAAACCGGGGCCGGTGCGCCCAGCCCTGCCGATTGCCCTATACGCTGGCGGAAACCCCGGGAGACGGCGCGGCCCGTCAGTCAAATCCCCCTCCTTTTGCGGGAAAGCCGAAAAAAAGCAGCTATCCCTTGAGCCTTAAGGACAACTGTCTGGCCGGCAATCTGGAGGCCATGGCGAAGATGGGCGTGGCCTGCCTGAAACTGGAGGGGCGGATGAAGCGCCCGGAATACGTGGCAGTGGTCACCGGGATCTATTCCCGGCTCCTGCGGGAGCGGCGCGGCCCAACGGCAGAGGAATCCGCCGCGCTGGAAGCGGCCTTTTCCCGCACCGGTTTTACCGATGGATACTGGCAGGGCACGACCGGGCCCGCGCTGTTCGGCATTCGTCCGGCAGATGCGCAAGAGCCAAAGGAACTGTTTGCGGCGGCAAAAGCCGCCGTGGAAAAAGGCGGACTGCGGACGGTGGATGTGACCATGGACGCGGCGTTCCGCAAGGACGCTCCCTGCACGCTGACCGTCCGGGATGCGGACGGCCACGCCGCCACCGTCTCCGGCCCTGTGCCGGAAGCGGCTCGGAACCGGGCCGTCACGGCTGAGGAACTGGAAGTCCGGCTGAAAAAGACCGGCGGCACCGCCTATCGGTGCGAGCAGATATCGGTGTCGGCAGACGACGGCCTTTCCCTTCCCGCAGCGGCGGTAAACGCTTTGCGGCGAGACGGCCTCGCGGCCCTGTCCGCTTTGCGCACCGCGCCGCCCAAGCGGCGGGTTTTGCCCCTCCCGGCACTTGCGGAAGCAAGCTGCGCAGCAGACGCCCCAGCGCTGACCTGCTCTCTGGCCCGGGTAGATCAGCTGACGGAGGATTTGCTGGCCTGCGCCCCCGCTCGCATTGATCTCCCGCTGGATCTTTTTGATACACTGTCTTCTCTGCCGGAATTTGACGGGGAATACTGTGTCATTCTCCCCCGCGTGTGGCGGGATCGGGATGAACCAAGGCTTCTTGAATTGCTGGACCGGGCCAAAGCTCTGGGTGTTTCTGCCGGGCTGGCGGGAAATTTGGGGCATCTCTCCCTGCTGCGCCAAAGCGAACTGTCCATGGACGGGGATTTCGGTCTGAATGTTTTCAACGGACGGGCGCTCGAATATCTCGCGGGCAAGGGCCTGCGCTCCGCCACGCTGTCCTTTGAGCTGCGAGGTGCCCAGATGCGGGACCTGCCCAAGGTTTTGCCCACAGAGGCCATTGTTTATGGGCGGCTGCCTTTGATGATTACGGAGAACTGTCTGGCCCGAAATGGAGATGGCTGTTCCTGTGAACGGCCTCACGCTCTGGTGGACCGCACCGGCGCGTCTTTCCCCCTGCTTTCCGTCTGGGGCCACCGAACCGAAGTGGAAAACTGCAAGCCGCTGTATCTGGCCGACCGGGATGACTGGAAACGTCTTGGGCTGACCTTTGCCCGCCTGCGGTTCACGGATGAGGCGGCGGCAGAGTGCGTCCGAATTTTCCACACCTATCAAACCGGAGGAGCCGTCCCGGAGGAATTTACCCGGGGTCTCTTTGACCGGGGCGTTGAATAAGGACATTTTGCAATCCGCTTCGTAATATTTACAGATTCTTTTACAATTCGTATTGATTTTGGAGTACTATGAATGAATATTAAGGTCCGTTATCTCTGCGGCGATTTGGAGCCGCTGCGCTACGTGGACGGAAAGTCCGACTGGATTGATCTTCAAGCGTCGGAGACGGTGACGCTGCGGGCGGGTGAATTCCGCCTGATTCCTCTGGGTGTGGCCATTGCCCTGCCGGAGGGTTATGAGGCCCACATTGTCCCCCGCAGTTCCACATTTAAGAATTACGGTATTTTGCAGACCAATTCCATGGGTGTGGTAGACAACAGCTACTGCGGGGACAATGACCTGTGGCGCTTCCCCGCTTACGCCACCCGGGATGTGACCGTGGAAAAAGGGACGCGCATCTGCCAGTTCCGCCTGATGGAGCACCAGCCCCGGCTGGAATTCACGGCGGTGGAGCATTTGGACGGCCCGGACCGGGGCGGCTTTGGCTCCACAGGGAAGTAAATTGCATCTTCAGAGGGGATGCGCACAGCTTGAAAACAGCTTTTTCAGCGGCCTGAGGCCGCTTTTGGAATCAGGAGGACAAAAGATGTCTAAAATTATATTGGCTTCCGGCTCTCCCCGGCGGCAGGAGCTTCTTCGCCGCATGGGGATTGCCGATTTTGAGATTCGCTCGCCGGATATCGACGAAAGCTATCCCGCCGGATTGAATCCCACACAGACCGTGGAGTATATCTCCCGGAAAAAGTGCGACGCCGTGGCTGAAAGCGCCGCGCCGGACGAGATCGTGATTGCCGCGGACACCATGGTGTTTGTGGATGGGGAGCGGCTTGGAAAGCCCGCCGACGAGGCGGACGCCCTGCGGATGCTGACGCGGCTTCAGGGGCGCGCGCACATGGTCTGTACCGGCGTTTCCGTCCGTCAGGGAGATTTGGTCTTTACGGAGTCTGAATCCACCGAGGTTTTGTTCCGTACCGCTTCTGCGATGGAGCTGCTGCAATATATCCGCACCGGCGAACCGATGGACAAAGCCGGAGCCTATGGGGTGCAGGGCCTCGGCGCGCTTTTGGTGGAGGGAATCCACGGCGATTTCTATAACGTGATGGGCCTTCCCATGCTGCGGCTGAGCCGGATGCTGGGACGGTTCGGCGTCAGCTTTTTTTAATTGATTTGAATTCTTGAGGACTGATCGAGGTCGTTGACTTGAAAGATTTTCTGAAGCGATATGGACTCTGGGTATTGTTTGCCACGGCGGTGATCGCCGTGGGTCTTGCTCTGCTGTCCGTTTTCAGCACCACCTCCTCCCCGCTGGTGAATCTGGCGCAGACGGTTACCTCCCCTTTTCGGGCGGCCTATACCGCCATTGCGGACTGGGTGACGGATAAGCAGAACTATTATGAAGACACCACGGCACTGAAGGCGGAAAACGAGGAATTGAAACAGCAGATCGCCAAAATGGAGGCTCAGGTCCGTCAGGCCCAGAGCGACAGCGAGGAAAACAAACGTCTGCGGACCCTGATGAATCTGCGGGAACAGCGGCGGGACCTCAGCGATTTTGAAGCTGCCACCATTACAGAGCACTCCACCTCCAACTGGACAAGTTACCTCACGCTCAACCGCGGCACGGAGCACGGCGTGGAGAAAAACGACTGCGTGGTCACTGAGAGCGGGTATCTGGTGGGCGTGGTCAGCGAGGTGGGAACCAACTGGTGTTCTGTACTGAACATTATCGACACGGACACCTCTTTGGGCGCTCAGATTTTCCGCACAGACGACATCGGCGTGGCTGAGGGGGACTTCTCCCTGATGGGCAAGGGCCGGCTGCGGCTGGATTATCTCCCTGCCGGAGCGCAGCTTTTAAACGGCGATCTGGTGGTGACCTCCGGTCTTGGCGGCTACTATCCCTCCGGCCTTGTGATTGGCACGGTGGAAGAAGTCCAGACCGACGATTCCGGGGCCACATCCTATGCCGTTTTGCTTCCCAGCGTGGACTTTGACGCTTTGAGTCAGGTCTTTATCATCAAATCCTTCGACATTGTGGACTGAAAGGCGGCTTTTATGACTCCCCGACAGGAAACCATTCATAAATGGGGGCTGTATGCTCTGGCAACGCTGCTGTGCTGCGTGGGACAGGGGCTGGTTCTGCAATATGTGACGGTTCTGGGCGTGTTCCCCTTTATCTATCCCATTCTGGCCGCAGTCGTCTCCACGCTGGAGGGGCCTTTGTCCGGGATGGTCTACTCGCTGGCTCTTGGCGTGGTCTGCGACCTGACGATTTCCGCTCCCATTCCCTGTTTTTACACGTTGATTTTCCCTCTGTCCGGCCTGCTGGCGGGAACGCTGGCCCGAAAGGTGCTATCCTCGGGTTTTCTCAGCGCTGTGGTGACCTCTGCGGCCGCATTTGTCCTGACCGGTGCATTCCATGGGCTGATTTTTGTGTTCTCCTCCCGTCCGGCATGGGCAGAGACGGCCTCCGTCTGCGGGCGGGAGCTGGCGCTGTCCATTCCTTTGGTTCTGCCCGTTTACTTTCTGTTTCGGCTTGTCTGGCGCAAGAGCCTTGAAAACCAACCCACCCGTTTATAAACGACGCGGCGCGAAATGCGCTCTGCGGCTTGCTCCGCAGATTTTAAACAATTCGCCGCAGCTTTTGTTTAACTTTCTGGAGGTACTCCCTTGAACGAAACAATTCCCAACAGCAACCGCCGCTTATACGTTCTGGGCGGTTTCCTGCTCTGCGTCCTGATTACTTACACCTGTGTCATGTACGACACACAGATCAATCAGGGGGACTATTATCGGGAGCAGTCTGTGCGCACGATCACCAGCACGGAGACGGTGGAGGCCTCCCGCGGGATTCTCACTGACCGCAACGGGCAGGTTCTGGTTTCCAACCGGCAAACCTATGCCCTGACGTTTGATAAGTCCCTGTTGAACGAAGAAGATGACGAGAACGAGGCCATTTTGCGCCTGATTCAGCTGTGCCGCCAGCGTGGCGTGGTCTGGAACGACAATTTGCCCGTCAGCAAGTCCGCACCTTATGCCTATATTGTTGACGCCGCTGGAACGGTTCAGCGGGACCGGTTCTCCAAATTTCTTCAAACCAGCCTTAAGGCTCTGTCCACCAACGTACAAAAGGACAATGTTACCGACGCCCTGCTCTCTTCCATCATCTCCCCTGCCGATTTGATGGCGCAGATGCGGACCTTTTTCACCATTCCGGCGGACTGGTCCGACGCGGACGCCCGGGCGGTCGTTGGCGTGCGCTATGAGCTGGAGGTTCGTAAAATCATCAATACCACGGCCTATGTTTTTGCAGAGGATGTGGACACCGAATTGATCTCTCTGGTAAAGGACGGAAACTACCGGGGCGCAAAAGTCTCCACGTCCTCTGTCCGGGAGTACAACACCGCCTCTGCCGCCCATGTTCTCGGAACGGTGGGCCGCATCAACGAGCAGGAGCTGGCCGCCGCAGACCCCAACATTTATAATGGAGAGGACTGGATCGGCAAATCCGGCGTGGAGCTGGCGTTTGAAGATTACCTTCGGGGCGTCGACGGCAAGCGTCTGATCTCCTCCAACTCCGAGGGTAAGATCACCAGCGAGATTTACACCACCGAGCCGGAGCCGGGAAACACCGTGGCATTGACACTTGATTTGGGCCTGCAGGAAGCCACGGAGCAGGCTTTGTCAGACACTATTACCAATCTAAATAAGGATGGCAACGTTACCCGCGGCGCGGGCGCGGCGGTGATTGAAGTAAAAACCGGAGAGGTGCTCGCTCTGGCCTCCTATCCCACGTTCAATCTTGCCACATACAGTCAGGATTACGCCACCTTGGGCAGCGACCCGGGAAAGCCCTATTATAACCGCGCAACGCAGGGCCGCTATGCCCCCGGCTCCACCTTCAAGCCCTGTACCGCCATTGCCGCTCTGGAATCCGGCGTGGTGACTTTGACGGAGCAGATTCGGGACACAGGCCGGTGGTATTACCCCGATATGGTCGCAGGAACCGAACCCTTCAGCGCCTGGTGCTGGAAACGCAGCGGCCATGGCCTGCAAAATGTTACACAGGCCATCACCAACTCCTGCAACTACTATTTTTACACCATGGGCTATCGTTTGGGCATCGACCGACTGGACCAATACGCCGCCGCCTTCGGCCTTGGCAGCAAGACGGGTATTGAAATCGGAGATGACGCCGGTATTTTGGCCGGGCCTGCCTATTCCGAGTCTGTGGGTCAGACGTGGTACGGCGGCAACACCGTCATGGCGGCCATCGGCCAGTCGGACAATCTGTTCACGCCTTTGCAGCTGGCCAACTATATTGCCACCCTTGTCAACGGCGGCGACCACTATGCGGCTCATCTGCTCAAATCCGTGAAGTCCTATGATAATTCTTCTATTGTCTATACCGGCGTGCCCGACCCGCTGAACACCATCGACATCAAGTCGCAAAATCTGGCCGCAGTGAAAAACGGTATGCACGACCTGACTACCAAGGGCAGCCTCGCCAGCTATTTCCGCAGCTGTGTGGTGGAAACAGGCGCTAAAACCGGCACCGCCCAGATTTCCAAGGATATTAAAAACAACGGCGTGTTTGTTTGCTTTGCCCCCTTCGACGAACCGGAAATTGCCGTGGCTATTGTCATCGAAAAGGGCGGTTCCGGTGCGGCTCTGGCAACTGCCGCCGTGGATATTCTCAACGCTTACTTCACAAAAGAGGAAATCGGCACTGTGATTGTCGGAGAAGATCAACTGCTTCCGTAAGCATCCTCCCTTCTCCTTTGATTCCCGCAGAACCGCTTTGTACGCGGCGCGGTCAGGATTCCGCAGGGCGGTTGCTTGGCCGTCCTCGGGCGGGCAAAGCCCGGCCCGCCGGTAATTCTGACTGCGCCGCTTTTTTGCCCGCATTTTTGGAAAGGACTGTTCCTTTGTTATGAGCGAACCCTTTGTTTTTGATCCCCGCTGCGAGCTGTGCAAAGCGCCCTTTGGCGCTGTGCGCTGCCGCCAAAGTGTTCTTTTCTGTGTACGCCCGCTGGCGCGGGAGGGCTTTACCCACTGCGCACTGGTCATTCATCTGGAGTTTTCCGGTCTGCGGGAGGAGCACGAGCTGCACTGCGACGGCCCGGAGGGCGACCGTCTTCGCTTTTCCATGACTTTAGACGCGCCGCAGCAACCGGAGCTTCTCTGGTACCATTTCCGCTTCTGGCGGGAGGACGGCTCCGGCTGTGATCTGGACGGCTCCGGCTATCGCAGCGACGGATTCCCCGCCGACTGGCAGTTGACGGTATATGACGATTCCCATCCAACGCCCCGCTGGTTCGGCGAGGGGATTACATACCAGATTTTCCCAGACCGTTTTTGCCGTCTGTCCGTCCCTGATCCCGCTGGAATGGTAGGGGACCGAATGGTTCATGAAAACTGGGAGGACACGCCGGACTGGAGGCCCGATGAAACCGGCGCGGTCCGCAACCGAGACTTCTTTGGCGGTTCTTTGCAAGGTATTGCCTCCCGTCTGGCAGAACTGGAACAGCTGCATGTCACCACGCTTTATCTCTGCCCGGTGTTTGAATCTGCCTCCAACCACCGGTACAACACTGCGGATTATACCAAAATTGATCCTATGCTGGGCACAGAAGAGGACTTTCGGTTTCTCTGCGCGCAGGCGGAAACCCATGGCATTCGGGTGATTTTGGACGGCGTTTTTAATCACACCGGATCTAACAGTGTCTATTTTAACGCCGAGGGGTTTTACCCAACTGTGGGTGCGGCCCAGAGTCAGGACTCCCCCTATTTCAACTGGTACACCTTCCACCCTTGGCCTGATGATTACGAGGCTTGGTGGGGAATCCGAACCTTGCCCGCTGTCAACGAAAGCTCTGCGTCTTACGGGGCCTTTATCGCCGACGGCGAGAACTCGGTCATTCGCCGCTGGCTGCGGGCCGGTGCCTCCGGCTGGCGGCTGGACGTGGCTGATGAATTGCCCGACGAGTTTCTTGCCCGTCTGCGCAGTGCGGTGGACACCGCTAAGCCCGGCAGTATTTTGCTGGGCGAGGTTTGGGAGGACGGCTCCAATAAGATTGCTTATTCTAAACGACGGAAGTATCTGCTGGGCAGCGAAACCCATGGGCTGATGAATTATCCGTTTCGCACGGCGGCGCTGGCTTATTTGCAGGGCGGTGATGCTTGCAGCTTTGTGCAGGCCATGGAGACAATTCGGGAGAACTACCCTCCCCCCGCGTTTTACAGCGCTATGAATTTTCTCGGCACCCATGACACCGCCCGCATCCTGACGGTGCTGGGCGCGCCCACTGTCCCGGAATCAAAGGCGGAGCGGGCGGACTTTCTGCTCTCTCCCAACCAGCGGACCGAGGGTCTGGCGCTTCTTCGGGTTGCGGCGGCTTTACTATACGCTTTTCCCGGCTCCCCCATGATTTACTACGGTGACGAGGCCGGAATGGAGGGTTGGGAAGACCCCTTTAACCGCGGCACTTATCCATGGGGAAAGGAAGATCAGGCTCTGCGGGCGTTTTATGTTCGTCTGGGGCAGCTTCGTCACAGCCGCGTTTCTCTGCGGCGGGGCGATATTCGCTATCTATATGCCGCTGGCTCGGGGCTGGCTTTTTCCCGCAGCTGGGAGGACGAGACAACCACCGCCGTGTTTAACGCGGGGCGTGAACCGCTGACGATGGAAGTTCCCTGGGTCTTTTCTGCCGCCCGCGATTTTCTAACCGGTCGAGCCTTCTCCCCGGTTGACGGAGTTTTAAAATTAGAACTGCCTCCTCGAACTGCACTGCTTATTATTTGAACCGTTTAAGGGAAGAATGTTTCACGTGAAACATTCTTCCCCTTTCCTTTTATTTTGCGAATACTTTTTTGCGATACCCTCCTCCCCTTTTTGGTTGCACGAAATGCTTTTACTATTTTTCTAAAATTTCAGTGAATGAGCTTGTCTGCGTTTGCGCACAAAATATATCCAAGTCTCACGGAATGTTTCACGTGAAACATTCCTGTCCGGTGTGTCCACGCGAAAAAGCGTTGGCTCTCTTGTTTTAAATGGCCTAAAACCGAACAAACTACACATAAATTGCATTTCATTCGAAAATTCTTCTGTTTTATTGTTTTTCTGCGGCAATTGCCTTGAATCTCAAAATGAATCTTGTTATAATGATACTCGCATGACAGAAAGAGACTGCAACGCCATTCTTTTTAATGAATTTGCAGAAAGCCGCGCCGGGTCGTTTATAAAAGGTTTTGCCCCGGCGGGCTGCTGTTTTTGGGAAAGCGGGTGCTGTATTGGCGAAAATAATCGCGGTTGTAAATCAAAAAGGCGGTGTGGGAAAAACCACATCCTGTGTGAATCTGTGCGCCGCAGTAAAGGACGCGGGTCAGCGGACGCTTTTGTGCGACTTTGACCCGCAGGCAAATGCCACCTCCGGCATGGGCGTGGACAAGACCCTGTCCAAGGGCGTGTACGAAGTGGTGATTGGCGAAGCAGCGGCAAAGGACGCCGTGGTTTCCACGAAATACGGCGATGTACTCCCCTCCAATAAAGCGCTGGCAGGCGCCGGGATTGAACTGATTACCATGGAGCGCAGGGAGTATCTGCTGAAGGACGCGCTGGCGCAGGTGGCGGAGGATTACGATTTCATTTTTATCGACTGTCCTCCCTCTTTGGAACTTTTAACGCTGAACGCGCTTTGCGCCGCCGACTCGATTCTCGTGCCGGTGCAGGGTGAGTATTTTGCGCTGGAGGGGCTCAGCGACCTGATGAACACCGTGCGCATTGTCCGCCGTTCCTTGAACCCGAAGCTGGAACTGGAAGGCGTTTTGCTCACCATGTTTGACGGGCGGACAAACCTTGCTCTTCAGGTGGCGGAAGAAGTAAAGCACTACTTCCCCGGTCAAGTCTATACCACGGTGATTCCCCGAAACGTCCGGCTTTCCGAAGCCCCCAGCCACGGAAAACCCATCTTTACATATGACCGCACATCCCGGGGCGCGGAAGCATACGGCGCGCTGGCCGCCGAATTTTTACAGAAGAATCTCTGATTTTGGAAAGGAGCCGCTATGGCATTGCAAAAATCCGGACTTGGCCGGGGCCTTGGCGCCCTGTTGGGAGACGATGTGCTGAAAACAGAGACATCCGGCACCTTTTCCCTCCCCATCTCTCAGGTGGAGAGCTGCTCTAGTCAGCCCCGCAAATCCTTTGACGAGGATGCTCTGAATGATCTGGCGGATTCCATTCGCCGCCACGGGATCATTCAGCCTTTGACCGTGCGAAAGCTGGCCTCCGGTTATTATCAGATTATTGCCGGAGAGCGGCGGTGGCGCGCCGCCCGCATGGCGGGTCTGAGTCAGGTTCCGGTGGTGGTTATTGAGGCCGACGACCGAAAGGCCGCAGAGCTGGCTATGATCGAAAACCTCCAGCGAGAGGACTTGAACCCCATGGAAGAAGCCGCCGGATTCCAGTCTCTTGTTCAGTCCTATCACATGACGCAGGAGGAGGCGGCCGCGGCTGTGGGCAAGTCCCGCAGCACCGTGGCTAATGCTCTGCGTCTTCTGACCCTCTCCCCTGCTGTAAAAGCGTTGGTGGAGGATGGTTCCCTGTCTGCCGGACACGCAAGAGCATTGCTGCCGCTGTCCCCGGAATTGCAGGAGAGTGCGGCTCGGTGCGTGATCTCCGGCGGGCTGTCCGTCCGCCAGACGGAGGCACTGGCTAAAAAGCTGAGCGCAGAGGAAAAGGAGCCTGAGGCCCCGCCCCCCGAAAAAGTAGACTATGCCGCTGAGGCACAAAAAGATCTGGCTTCCCATCTGGGCCGCGGCGTTAAAATTGTTACCGGCCGGAAAAAGGGCCGCATTGAATTGGAATATTACGGAGTGGACGATTTAAACGATCTGTTGGAAGCGCTGGCGCTTCTGAAGGTGCGTCGTACCCAGTCCGATCAGAAATGAGGAATTATCCAACCATGAAACTGGAAAAACGCAGCGAGGGCGCCGATGATGCGACTCCCGCGCCTGAAGCCTCTCCCAAGGGACAGAAAAACAAACCCGTTATTGTCTATATCATGATCCTGTTTATCATGGCCTTTTTGCTCATGGCGCTGTCCTTTTTTATGCACCAGCGCAGCAACGAGGAGGTCATCGGCACTCTGCAAAGCTCCGTTTCCACGCTGCAGGAATTGCAGGAAAGTCAAGATAAAATTATGCGTCTTCAGTCCCAGCTGACGGACGCCAACAAGCAGATTGAAACGCTTCAGTCCCAACTGGATGAATTGAATTCCGCGCAGTCTACCGGCTCTGATAAAACCGCAGCCCTGCTGGCTCTGTATACCTTGCAGCAAGAGTTTTCCGCCAAGGACAGCAATGCTTGTAAGCAGACCATTCAGGCGATGGAGGATGCCGGCCAGCCCGCTCTGCTCTCGAAAGACGCCATCGGCGACGTTGTCTCCCCCGCCGAGCGCTATCAGCAATTGAAAGAAGCCGTCATGTCGTCGGAATAAACTTCATATCCCTCTCTTCCGCCTTTGGGCGAAAGGTCACTCATTCCGTGATTCCTCCTCTCTTCTCCCGCGCAGAGCGCGGTGGAAGATGTGGACGGGGGGCGCGCTTCACTCCATATCCATCCCTCCACCGAACAACGAACACGGAGAATCGGCCCGACACTGCACCGGCGCATCGGTGAAAAAGCCACCGTACAAGGCTCTTATAAATTCTAACACAAAACCGATATGGTATTTAGAAGGAGAAAACGAACATGCTGGATATCAAATTTGTCCGGGAGAACCCCGACGCCGTTAAGGAGAACATTCGAAAAAAGTTTCAGGACGCGAAACTCCCCCTCGTGGATGAGGTCATTGAGCTGGACGTGAAGCGCCGCGCCGCAATTGTGGAGGCCGATCAGCTCCGGGCAGACCGGAACCGCCTCAGCAAGCAGGTCGGTATGCTGATGGGTCAGGCAAAAAAGGACCCCTCAAAGATGGCAGAGGCCGAGGCTGTGAAAAAGCAGGTCACCGACGAAGCGGAGCGCCTTGCCGAGCTTGAAAAACAGGAGGCGGCGCTGGATGAGGAGATCCGCAAGCGCATGATGGTCATCCCCCAGATCATTGACTCCTCTGTGCCTCTCGGCCCGGACGACAGCGCCAATGTAGAGGTTCAGCGGTTCGGTGAAGCAAAGGTTCCCGATTTTGAAATCCCCTATCATACGGAGATTATGGAGAGCTTTGACGGTATTGACATGGATGCCGCCGGCCGCGTCTCCGGCAACGGCTTCTACTATCTGCTGGGCGATATTGCCCGGCTGCACGAAGCGGTTTTGGCCTATGGCCGGGACTTTATGATCGACAAAAACTTCACCTATTGCATTCCTCCCTTCATGATTCATGGCAACGTGGTGGAGGGCGTCATGTCCCAGACCGATATGGATGGCATGATGTACAAAATTGAGGGCGAGGATCTCTATCTGATCGGTACCAGCGAGCACTCTATGATTGGCCGTTTTATTGACCAGATTCTTCCGGAGAATTCTCTCCCCGAAACGCTGACCTCCTACTCCCCCTGCTTCCGCAAGGAAAAGGGCGCCCATGGCATTGAGGAGCGGGGCATTTACCGTATCCATCAGTTTGAAAAGCAGGAGATGATCGTGGTCTGCAAGCCCGAGGACTCCAAGGAGTGGTACGAGCAGCTGTGGAAATATTCCGTGGAGCTGTTCCGTTCTCTGGACATCCCCGTGCGTCAGCTGGAGTGCTGCTCCGGCGATCTGGCCGACCTGAAGTGCAAGTCTTGCGACATCGAGGCTTGGTCCCCCCGCCAGCAGAAGTATTTCGAGGTTTGCTCCTGCTCCAATCTGGGCGACGCACAGGCCCGCCGTCTGCGCATCCGCTACAAGGATGCCGACGGAAAAATGCAGCTGTGCCACACACTGAACAACACCTGCGTGGCTCCTCCCCGGATGCTGATTGCATTTTTGGAGAATAACCTGCAAGCGGACGGCTCCGTTCTCATTCCCAAGGTTCTGCAGCCCTATATGGGCGGCAAGGAAAAGCTGACGCCCAAACACAAGTAATTTTCCATAATATTTCAGTCTGTATAATTATGTTAGAATAATACGGATTGTTGTTCCGATTTAGAGCCAATAGCGCAGTCGTTTCGGCATCTCTGCATCGTTTTCGGCTCTAAATCGGCTCCATTCCGGTCAGACTCCTGAATCCATTGGGCCGCAACGGATTCAAAGTAAGTAACTAATGAAAAAGAAAGGAACGTATCTCATGGCGGAAAAATCCACCGGTTTTATCTCCGAATTCAAACAATTTATCGCCCGAGGCAATGTGATGGATATGGCTGTGGGCGTGATCGTGGGCGGCGCGTTTAAATCCATCGCCGACTCTTTGGTGAACGATATTATGATGCCGCTGATCAGCCTGCTGACCGGGAACGTCTCCTTTTCCACCATGTCTGTGGTTGTAGGGGACAACTTGACCGTCATTCCCTACGGGAACTTTCTGGCCGCGGTTTTGAATTTTTTGATTACCGCCTTTGCCGTTTTTTGTCTGGTGAAGGGGATCAATCGCTTTCATAAGAAGAAAGAGGCTGCACCCCCGCCTCCTCCCTCCCCCAGCAAAGAGGAAGCCCTGCTGACAGAAATTCGGGATCTTTTGAAGGAACAGCAGAAATGATGGAAACAGTTTTGCGAGACGGCCTTTCCCAATTGGGCCTTTCCGGCAACAGCGTTCCTGCGCTGCTGCGCTATGCATCTGCGCTGGAGGAAAAAAATAAGGTGATGAACCTGACAGCCATCACAGATCCGATGGATGTGGCCCGCCTTCACTTTTTAGACAGTGCCGCGTTGTTGAAGATTCTGGACTTTTCCGACAAAGCGGTGGTGGACGTAGGCACCGGCGCCGGTTTTCCCGGTCTGCCCATCCGCATTTTGGACGATTCCGTGAAAATGACCCTGCTGGATTCTCTGGGCAAGCGCGTCACCTTTTTGCAGGAGGTCTGCGACGATCTGGGGTTGAACAACGTACACTGCGTTCACCAGCGGGCGGAGGAATTCGCGGCAGAGCACCGGGAATCCTTCGATGTGGCGGTTTCCCGCGCCGTGGCTTCCCTTCCGGTTCTGGCGGAGCTATGCCTTCCGCTGGTGAAGATCGGCGGCACATTTTTGGCCATGAAATCCGTGGACAGCGGCGAGGAGCTGGACGCCGCCGCAAGGGCGGTTCAGCTTCTGGGCGGACGGATTACGGGAACCAAGGACTATGTCATTCCCGGAACAGACGTTGTCCACCGGGCGGTTCTGATTGAAAAAGTGAAGCCCACGCCGCCGAAATATCCGCGGCCCTTCACAAAGATCAAAAAAGCGCCCCTTTCCGCGTCAAAGTGACGCCCATTCCCTGCTTAAACGCAGATACGCAAAATTTTTGTTTCAACTGATTAAATTGTTTTGATTTTGGCGAATTCATCCTGTAGAATCAGGATATAAAAGAGGTGAGGTCCAGATGGGTGAATGTATCGCCGTTGTCTCCGGGAAGGGTGGCACCGGCAAAACCTCCTTTGTGGCAGGGGTCGGGTCCGCTCTGGCGCAGGCAGGAAAGCATGTTCTTTGCATTGACTGCGATGTTGGCCTTCGAAACTTGGATTTGGCGCTTGGTCTGACGGATAAAGCCCTGATGGACTTCTCCGATGTGGCGCAGGGCCGCTGTACGCTGGAAAAGGCGGTGGTCAGCCAATCCCGGCTCCCCACGCTGGATCTGCTCACCGCGCCGGTGCGCAACCGGGGCCGTCCTGTGAGCGAAGATCAGTTTCGTGTCCTGATGGGGCAGGTCCGCAGACGGTATGATTATTGTCTGCTAGACGCCCCAGCCGGGCTGGACGGCGGATTTCGTCTCGCCGTGTGCGGGGCGGACCGCTGCATTCTCGTTACCACGTCGGACGCCGCATCCCTGCGGGACGCACAGCATACTGTGATGGAACTGGAATCCTTTCCTCGGGGAAGGCTGCATCTGGTGGTCAATCGGGTGCGCAAAAAACTGCTTCGGAACATGCACGCCACCATTGACGACGCCATTGACACCGCAGGCCTGCCCCTGATTGGGGTGGTGCCGGAGGACGACGGACTGCCGCTGGCGCTGAACCGGGGCGTCCCATTACTGCTGACGGACGACACTCTGGCCTCCACCGCCTATCGAAATATAACCCGGCGTCTCATGGGACAGCGCGTTCCCCTGATGCGCATAAAATAGAAAGGAGTTTTCCTATGAATATTGCAATTATGTCCCACGACAACCGGAAAGACCTGATGGTCCAGTTCTGCACAGCTTACGCCGGAATTCTCTCCAAGCACACCCTGTTTGCCACCAACACAACCGGCCACATGGTTTCCGAGGCTACCGGGCTGGACGTTCACTGCTTTTTGTCCTTTGCCCATGGCGGCTGCCAGCAGATTGGCGCCCGTATCGCCTATAACGAGATCGATCTGGTTCTGTTTTTTGATGATCCCAACAGCCCCAGCATGGCTGAAGACGTGACCTACATCTCCCGCCTGTGCGACCAGAACAACATTCCTTACGCCAGTAATATCGCCACGGCGGAAATGCTGGTTCTCGGTCTTGCGCGGGGCGATCTGGACTGGCGTGACATCGTCAATCCCAAGACCCATCCGCAGGGCTGAGCGCGCCCACAGCCTTTTCAAATACCGCGTTGATGCCGCAGCAGTAACCCGTAAACCAACCCACAGAGAAAAACGCCGATGGCTGAGAGCGTTTGGGTGGAACCGGGCCAAGGACAGCGGCGGAGCGGGGGCGGAGACGCCCACGGTCCCTCCCCGTACCGATGGAGGCCAAAAGGAGAGGCGGAGTCTGTTCCCCTCTTGAATTTGGGTGGCACCACGAAGCGTTTTCCGCTCTCGTCCCAAACCAAGGGGACGAGAGCGCCTTTTTATCATTTTTACGTTGCTTTCAAATAGAAAAAATACGAATAAAGGAGTTTTTTATTATGGCAACTTTGAAACCCCGCACTCTTTCCGGCTTCATGGAGCTGCTTCCCGCGCCCCAGCAGCAGATGGAGCGCATTATGGAGGTTCTGCGCGAGACTTACTCCCTCTATGGCTTTACGCCTTTGGACACCCCCATTATCGAGGCCAGCGAAGTTCTGCTGGCCAAGGGCGGCGGCGAGACGGAAAAACAGATCTACCGCTTTTCCAAGGGCGACGCTGACCTGAGCCTCCGCTTTGACCTGACGGTGCCTCTGGCCAAGTATGTGGCTCTGCACTACAACGAGCTTTCCTTCCCCTTCCGCCGTTTCCAAATCGGCAAGGTCTATCGCGGCGAGCGGGCGCAGCGGGGCCGTTTCCGGGAGTTTTATCAGGCGGATATCGACATCATCGGAGACGGCAAGCTGGCCCCCATCAACGATGCGGAAATTCCCGCCATCATTTACAAGGTTTTCTCCACGCTGGGCCTGAAACGGTTCCAAATCCGGGTGAATAACCGGAAGATTTTAAACGGGTTTTACGCCATGCTGGGACTTTCGGAGCAGGCTGGCGACGTGATGCGCACCGTGGACAAGCTGGATAAAATCGGCGCGGATATGGTGAAGGCCATTCTGGTGGACGATTACTCCATCTCCCCGGAGAAAGCCGACGAGGTTTTAAAGTTTATTGCCATCACCGGCGGCAGCGAGGCGATTTTGCAGGCGCTGGAGGGCTATCGCGGACGCAATCCCCTGTTTGACGAGGGGTTGGACGAGCTGACGCTGGTGGTCAAATATCTTGGTTCTTTTGGAGTTCCCGACGAGAATTTTGTAGTGGATCTGACCATCGCCCGCGGTCTGGACTATTACACCGGCACCGTTTACGAAACCGCGCTTCTGGATCACCCTGAGATTGGTTCCGTCTGCTCCGGCGGCCGATACGACAACCTTGCGGAGTATTACACGGAAAAGCAGCTCCCCGGCGTTGGCATCTCCATCGGACTGACCCGCCTGTTTTACGTGCTGGGCGAGCAGGGACTGCTGAATCCCGATCTGCCCACTGCCCCCACCGACGTGTTGATCCTGCCCATGACGGACGATCTGGCTCCCGCCATTTCCTTTGCCACGCTCCTGAGGGAAAATGGCATTCGGGCGCAGCTGCACTGCGAGGACAAGAAGTTCAAGGCGAAGATTTCCTATGCCGACAAGCTGCGGATTCCCTACGTAGTCTTTTTGGGCGAAGACGAAATCAAAGCGGGCATCGTGGCCTGCAAGGACATGATCTCCGGCGAGCAGACGAAGCTGGACGCCGCCGCCACCGTCTACCGCATTAAGGCTGGGCTGGCCGAGCGGAACAAGGGAACCGTCATTTCCGAATAAGGCCGCTTTTTTGAAGGCAGATTTTCCACTGTCCCGTGGAAAGTGGTTTTCCCGAGCTGTGTTATGCAGAGAACCGGCAAATATGATGGAAATTCAAAATCCATTTTGTAATAATCCGTTTTAATTATACAAACAGGAGATTTTGAAGCACAGCTGCTGACACTTCTTTTGGGACTGTACCCACACTTGGGTTTGGAGTTCGCCGGAAAACTCCCTCCTAACACGGAAATTTGCCCATCTAACGATCAAGAACGTTCACTTTAAATGAATTCAACACAAAGAGAGGAACCATCATGACACAATCACGTACCCATACCTGCGGGGAGCTGCGCATCAGCGACGCGGGAAAAGCCGTCACCATCGTGGGGTGGCTGGAAAATGTCCGAGAGGTTGGCGGCGAGCTGGCCTTCGCCGTGATTCGGGATTTTTACGGCACCACGCAGGTGGTAGCCGAGACGGAGGAAATGGTCAAAACCTTGAAGGCCATCAACAAGGAATCCACCATTTCCGTGACCGGTTCCGTCCGGGAGCGGGCCAGCAAAAACAGCAAAATCCCCACCGGCGACATCGAAATCGTGCCCGAATCCATCGAGGTTCTGGGCCGCTGCCGCCACAACGAGCTGCCCTTCCCTATCAACCGCAGCCGAGAGGCCGACGAGCTGACCCGCCTGAAGTACCGCTACCTTGACCTGCGGAACCCCGACGTGAAGAAGAACATTATTCTTCGCTGTCAGGTGGTTTCCGCCCTGCGTCAGGCTATGACGGACCACGGCTTTTTGGAGATTACTACCCCCATCCTCACCGCCTCCTCCCCCGAGGGCGCGCGGGACTATCTGGTGCCCGCCCGGAACCACCCCGGCAAGTTTTACGCGCTGCCTCAGGCTCCCCAGCAGTTCAAACAGCTTTTGATGACTTCCGGTTTTGACCGGTACTTCCAGATCGCTCCCTGCTTCCGGGACGAGGACGCCCGGGCCGACCGCTCCCCCGGCGAGTTTTATCAGCTGGATATGGAGATGGCCTTCGCGTCTCAGGAGGACGTGTTTGCCGTGCTGGAGGACGTTCTGCCCCCGATCTTTGCCAAGTTCGGGGCCTATGACCGGGCCAGCGCAGCGCCCTTTACCCGCATTCCCTATCTGGAGTCCATGGAAAAATACGGCTCCGATAAGCCGGACCTGCGCATTGATTTGACGGTGCAGGACGCAACCGCCGTTTTAACGGACTGCGGCTTTGAGCCGTTTGCGGGCAGCACGGTAAAGGCCGTGGTCGTGTCGGACTTCAAGGAGACACGGAAGTTTATCGACAAGACCCTTGCTGACGTGGAGACGCAGGCGGGCAACAAGGCCTATTGGTTCCGTTTGGACGAAAACGGCGAGCTGGTTGGCGGAATCTCCAAGTTTGTCACCGAACGCAAGGAGGCGGTGGTCAACGCTCTGGGGCTAAAGCCTGGCGATTTTGTGGCCCTGTCCGCGGGTAAGCTGACTGCCGCCCAGAAGACAGCGGGCGTGCTGGTGAAGACGCTGGGCGCGGCTGTCCCCGGTCACATGGACAAGGAACAGTATGCCTTCTGCTGGATCGTGGATTTCCCCATGTACGAAGTCGGCGACGAGTCCGGCGAGCTGGAATTCTGCCACAACCCGTTCTCCATGCCCTCCAGCGGGCTGGATGTTCTGCTGAAAGCCGAATCCGGCGAGATTGACCCCCTCTCCATCACCGCCGACCAGTATGATCTGGTGTGCAACGGTGTGGAGCTTTCCTCCGGCGCAGTGCGGAACCACGACCCGGAGATCATGGTCAAGGCCTTTGAGCTGGTGCGTCTGGGCGAGGACGACGTGAAGGCCAAGTTCCCCGCCATGTACAACGCCTTTACCTATGGCGCACCTCCCCATGCAGGCATTGCCCCGGGCGTGGACCGCATGGTCATGCTGCTGGCGGGCGAGGATTCCATTCGGGAAATCATTCCCTTCCCCATGAACAAAAACGCGCAGGACGTGATGATGGACGCCCCGGGCGAGGTGACTCAGAAGCAGCTGGACGAGCTGCACATTGCCCTCGTGAAGCCTCAGGATTAACTTTCCCGGCTTTGTTTTCCACAATTTGAGCGGAACCGGCGTGCAATCAGCGCGCCGGTTCCTTTCTTTTTCCACAAAACTGTGATAAACTGACCCTATCAGATTTTTAATTGGGAGGCGTCTATGAAACGAATGCTTGCTGCGGTGCTGACGGCTGTCAGCCTGCTTTTCCTGATGTCCTGCGCATCTCAGCCCGCTTCCTCCTCCGCTTCGGCGGAGAGTTCTCCGGCGGAAAACGCCGGTTCCGCATCCAGCGAAGCCGCGCCCGCCGCACCCATTCTCACCGACGCAGAGCGGGCGGTTGAAATCGTCTCGCAGATGTCTCTTGAGGAAAAAGTCGGTCAGTTGTTTTTCGCCCGGGTACCGGAATCGGACGCGGCAAACGATGTTCATACCTATCATCTGGGCGGCTATATTCTCTTTGGCCGGGACACGAAGGACAAGACTGCAAACGAGCTGATTCAAACCATTCAACACGACCAGGACATGGCGGACATTCCCCTGTTGATCGGCGTGGACGAGGAGGGGGGCACGGTGGTGCGCGTCTCCTCCAATCCCCACATCCGCAGTCAAAAATTTAAATCCCCTCAGCAGCTTTATGCGCAGGGCGATTTACAGGCCATTATCCGTGACACCCGGGAAAAGGACGTGCTTCTCAAAGCGCTGGGCTTCAACGTCAATCTCGCGCCGGTGGCCGACGTATCCACCGACCCGAAAGACTTTATTTTTGACCGCAGCTTTGGACAGGACGCCGCCCAAACAAGCAGCTATACCTCCATCGTCACCAGTGCCATGACCAGCGACGGCATGGGCAGCGTTTTGAAGCACTTCCCCGGCTACGGAAACAATGCCGACACCCACACTGGAATCGCCGTGGATAACCGGTCGTTGGAAACCTTTGAAACCTCCGATTTTTTACCCTTTACCTCCGGTTTGCATCGTGGCGGTGGAATGACCGCCGTGTTGGTGAGCCACAACATTGTCACATGCATGGACCCGGACCTGCCCGCTTCCCTCTCCCCCGCTGTCCACGAAAAACTGCGCAAACTGATGGCGGATGCGGGCTGTGAAAACAATGTGGTCATGACCGACGATCTGGTGATGGACGCGGTGAAAGCCTATGCGGACAACGGCTCTGTGGCCGCGCTGGCGATTCAGGCGGGGAACGATTTGCTGATTGCCACGGATTATCGGGAGCAGATTCCTCAGGTTATCGCCGCCGTGAAGGATGGAACACTGGATGAGAAATTGATCGACGCCGCCTGCGGCCGCGTGCTCCAGTGGAAAATGGCTCTGGGTCTTCTGTGAGCCAACGTTGCCGGTTCGTTGTCGGACAGACCGATTTCGTGCCGGATAATCTCCAGTTTTGAAACACGAAAGGAAGTTTTCCACATGGAAACAGAAAAACTCTATTACGCCGACCCGTTTTTAAAGGAGTTTACGGCGACGGTTATGGACTGTCAGCCGCTGAAAAGCGGCTTCTCCGTAGTGTTAGACCGTACCGCCTTCTATCCCGAGGGCGGCGGTCAGCCCGCTGATCAGGGAACGTTAAACGGCGTTTCTGTCATTGACGTTCACGAAAAAAACGGTGTTGTTTTCCACAATTGTGAAAAACCCGTGGAGATTGGGGAAACCGTTTCCGGCGTGATCGACTGGGTGCGGCGCTTTGACCACATGCAGCAGCACTCCGGGGAACACATTCTCAGCGGCATCCTCTGCGAAACATTCCACTGCGACAATGTGGGTTTCCACATGGGCGCAGACACGATCACCATCGATTACAACGCCGAAATCTCTTGGGAACAAGTTCTGGAAGCAGAGCGCCGGGCCAACGACTATATTTACGCCGACGTTCCCATCGAAATTACCTTCCCTTCCCGCGAGGCGCTGCAAACCATCGACTACCGCTCTAAAAAGGAGCTGACCGGACAGGTGCGCATCGTGCGCTTTCCCGGAGCGGACTGCTGCGCCTGCTGTGGTACCCATGTTTTGCGCAGCGGACAGGTGGGACTTGTAAAAATCCTCTCTTCCCAAAAGTTTCGAGAGGGCGTCCGCATGGAAATTCTCTGCGG
Organism: Oscillibacter ruminantium GH1; assembly: GCF_000307265.1. GTDB lineage: Bacteria > Bacillota > Clostridia > Oscillospirales > Oscillospiraceae > Oscillibacter > Oscillibacter ruminantium. The sequence continues at coordinate 474,169 of NZ_DF158897.1, read as the reverse complement.
CCGGCGGGCGCTGGAGTTTCTCTCAAAAAACTGGGAGCAAAACCGGGCGGTGGGCCAGCGGCTCAGTGTAAAGGCCTTTGAAACTGCCGCCGCGGTGGAACGGCTGGAAGCGGAGCTGAACGCCGCTAAGGCCCGGCAAACCCAGTTGGAGGACGAGGTGTTTGCCTCTCTTGCCGAACAGCAGACCGGAAAGGGCGACGTAATCCTGTTTCAGCCCCCTCTCCGACTCGACGGCGTGCGCAAACTGGCAGACGCGGTGGGAAAAACCTGTTGTGGCCTTGCGGCGGTCTTCGCCGGAGAGGACGGGCAGTATGCCTATGCTTTGGTTCGGTCTGACGGCGAGGATATCTCCCCGCTGGTGAAGGCGCTGAACGCAGCTCTCCACGGTCGAGGCGGCGGACGAAATGGATTTGCGCAAGGCTCCGTGCAGTCCAGCCGGGTAGAAATCGAGGCATTTTGGAAAATGGCCTTTTAAGTTTTTATATCTGACTTCCTCGGCAAAAAACCGCCGGATGCTTTCAGCATCCGGCGGTTTTCCATTGATTGACGCTTCACGCGCCGACTGTTTGATTCATTCTGTTGGTGACATACCGATTTCCGTAATATGTATCATAGACAATGGCGTCCCGCAGTTCCATCAGCTCCCGATCCTCGTCGGTCAGCTGGGCGTCGGTGACATTCCAATAGGGGGTTCCCTCCGCTGTCACACAGTAGAGATCCGTATTCACCAACAGCGCTTTGGAAAGCCGCTCCTGCATCGCCCAGTATCGAGTTTTGGGCATGTCCGCCGCATTCAAAACCGCGGGGCCGAGAGATGTTAATCCCGTGTCCTGCCGGGTTCCGGCAGGCTCCTTTAAAAGCGCCGCATTGTTGGCCCAGATCAGATAGTCGGTGGAATAGAGGTCCGCCACCTGATTGATGTCCCAGTTGGAACAGTCGTTTCCGTCGCAAAGCCCCAGATGGCTGTAAACCGTGCCTCCGTCGGTCATAAAAAGGTTGGGGCGATGATCGCCGAAAAAGACCACCACGGTCGGCTCATCCCGCTCCCGCAGGGCATCCGCCAACTCCCCCAGCGCCTCATCCGCCCGGGTCAACCCCTCCAGCATCACCCGCGTAATGGCCAAATTCCTTTGATCCAGCTGCTCGCTGGTCACGCTGATCTGGCATTCGTAGCCAAACTTTTCCGGGTCAAAGGGCTGGTGATTTTCCATGGAAATGCCAAAGAGAAACGCCTTTTTTCCGTCCGCGTTGGCCGCATCCAGTCGGCTTAAAAGCGCCTGTGTAAACACATGGTCGCTGAGGTAATATCCTCCGGCGTAGGGACTGCCTTGAATGTTCAAGTCCAGCGCCTGCATCTGGGCAGAAAACAGCAGTCGGTTAAAGCCCAGCCGCGGATAGGTCACCATGCGGTTATAGAGACTGTTGTTATAGGCGTGGAGCATTTCCGTCTCATACCCCGCCTTTTGAAAGGGCGTTACGATAGAGTCCAGAAGGCTGTAATCCTCATCGTCCCGGAAACAGATATTGGTTCCGGGGGCCAAATCCTTCCCCGTCAGGCCGGAGAAAATAGACTGCTCAATGTAGCCGGTTCCATAGCCCAGGTAGCTGGTATAAAAGCGGCCTGAGATTCCCTCCTCACTGAGCCGATGGAAGTTTTCCGCCGGATCGGCGGAAAGGCTGAGTCCCGGCAGGCGGGTCATGTCATAAAAAGACTCCGAGAGGATGAAAATCACATTGGGTGTATCCTGTGCAGACGCAGTGGGCTGCGTTGGTTTCAAAATCTCATCCAGCCGTTTTACCACTCCATCCATGTACGCTGCGTCATAACCATCCGGCTCACGGTTGGAAAGAAGACACGCATCCCGCCAAAGACCCAGTGTCAGTCCATAATCCCGATAGGACACGGTGGACATGATGCGGTCGGCTGTGTTTACCGAGAAGGCTTGTCCCAGCGCAGACGCGCCCGGCCCAATTGTCAAGCCCAAAATCAGTGCAAGCTCCAAAGACAGCAGCAAAAACCGTGTCCGCCCGGAGCCAAGTGTCAACTTTTTCCCCAGCAGAAGAAAAAACAACGTTACCAGCGCCAGCATACCCATGGCCGCCCAAGCAAAGCCGGGGATGGTTAAATTCCCCGCCACGCCCATGACCTGATTCAACTGGCCGATCATGCCGAAATCCTCCAGCTCCAGCGGAGAACCGTTGATAGCAAACTTAAAATAGCTCACCAGCGCCAGCCCCACCGCCACGGCGGAGACTCCCAGTGTTCCGATCCAGAGCCGACCGGTTAAAAGGGCCAAAAACAGCGCGGCTCCCCCATAAAACGTTGCCGTCAGGCAGAATGGAGCCAGCGCCCCACGGCACCAATCCAATGCCGCCTGAGCGTCTCCCAGCGCAATCCACTCCATGGCAAAGGCCGCCGCGCCGCCAAACACCAAGGCCGCCAGCAGAACCAGTGCCGCTTTTCCAATTTTCAGAAATGCTTTCTTCAATCCATTCGCTCGCTTTCAGGGGAAAACGGGACACGGTGCTTCCGTGTCCCGCTCTCTATTGTTTAGGAAACCCACGCAATGCGGCGCTGAATGCGCCCTCAATCACGCGGTACAGCCTTAGTAGGCCAGCTTTTCGGCAAGATACGCCTTCAGCTGATCGATGGGTATTCTGACCTGCTCCATGGTGTCCCGGTCACGAACGGTAACACAGTTGTCGGCAGGCTCGCCCTTCTCCGCATCGCCCACAGTCTGGAAGTCCACCGTGATGCAGTACGGCGTGCCGATCTCATCCTCCCGGCGATAGCGTTTGCCGATGGAACCGGTGTCGTCAAAGTCCACCATCCAGTCGGAGCAGAGCATCTGCTGGATTTCACGGGCCTTGTCGCCCAGCTTTTTGCTCAGAGGCAGAACCGCCGCCTTAAACGGCGCGATGGCGGGATGGAACCGCATGACCACACGGGTATCATTCTTCTCCGCGTCCACAACCTCCTCGTCATAGGCCTCCACCAGCAGCGCCAGCATCATGCGGTCCGCTCCAAGAGAAGGCTCGATGACATAGGGAATATAGTGCTCGCCCGTCTCCTGATCGAAATAGGTCAGGTCCTGACCGGAATGCTCCTGATGCTGTGTCAAATCGTAGTTGGTCCGGTCGGCCACGCCCCACAGCTCGCCCCAGCCAAAGGGAAATTTATACTCAAAGTCTGTGGTGGCCTTGGAATAGAAGCTCAACTCTTCCTTCTCATGGTCACGCAGACGCAGGTTCTCGTCCTTCACATTCAGGTTCTTCAGCCACTCGTGGCAGTAGTTCCGCCAATACTGGAACCACTCCAGATCGGTGTCGGGCTTGCAGAAGAATTCCAGCTCCATCTGCTCAAACTCCCGGATGCGGAAGATGAAGTTGCCCGGCGTAATCTCATTGCGGAAGGACTTGCCCACCTGACACACGCCAAAGGGAAGCTTGCGGCGGGTGGTGCGCTGGATGCCGGGGAAGTTGACAAAAATGCCCTGTGCGGTTTCAGGACGCAGATACACCTCGGTGGAGGAATCCTCCGTCACGCCCTGATGGGTCTTGTACATCAGGTTGAACTTGCGGATATCGGTAAATTCAGACTTGCCGCAGCCGGGGCAAGGCACGTTTTTCTCCCGGATATAGGCCACCAGCTCCTCGCCGGTCATCGCCTCCACATTCACATCCGTGATGTTGTTCTCCTGATTATAATTCTCTACCAGCTTGTCGGCCCGGTGGCGCATTTTGCAGGATTTGCAGTCAATCAGGGGATCGTTAAACGTGGCCACATGGCCGGAGGCCACCCAAACCTGGGGATTCATCAAAATGGCGGCGTCCAGTCCCACGTTATAGGGATTCTCCTGCACGAATTTCTTCCACCAAGCCCGCTTGACGTTGTTCTTCATCTCCACGCCCAAAGGCCCAAAGTCCCAGCTGTTGGCAAGACCTCCGTAAATCTCGCTGCCGGGGAACACAAAGCCTCTATTTTTGCACAGTGCCACAATTTTTTCCATGGTTTTTTCCGTATTTTTCATCAGTAATTCTCCCTTTCCGCCTTTAAATTTCATCGTAAAAAAACAAAAACGCCCCGAGCAAAGCTCAGGGCGAACGGTTGTCCGCGGTACCACCTGAATTCGCATCCAAACGAATGCGCACTCTGACCCGATAACGGCGGGATCCGGCGCGGCCTGCTTTCGCTGAGCCGCACAGCTCAAGGACGCCTTCTCCCCATTCCGGCAAGGGCTTTCACCAAACGCCCTCTCTCTTTGCCCGGCAGCGGGGGATACTACTCCCTTTCACAGCTTTTTTAGATATCGTGTGTCACTTTATCACCTTTCTTTTCAATTGTCAAGAAGGTTCTTATGGCAATTCCTTGCAATTGAATTGCCTATATCTATTTACAAAGGCTTTTTTTCAATTAATCCGCGTTTTTTTTAAGATGATTTGCATCTGATTGGAAGCATCTTTTTTCAGCACACATTCAAAAATTGTGGATACTGAGCAGAATTTCATCCAAAACATGGCTTTTTAGATGCCGCCCCCTGAAAAACCGCTTTCTTTTTCCACAATTTTTGATAACTTTGTGAAAAACCCGCCCGGTCTTGCTTGACCGGACGGGTATTTTTCAAAAGGCTCGCGTTCAGCGCTCGTAGGACACAACGACCCGCCGATTCGGCTCCGTGCCGATGGACCCGGTAGACACATTGGGCTCCTCCTGCAAGGCGGTGTGGATAATGTGCCGCTCATAAGCGTTCATGGGTTCCAGCGTCACGCTGCGGCGGTACTTGACCACCTTCAGCGCCACCTTGTGAGCGAGGTGTTCCAGACTTTCCTCCCGCTTGGCGCGATAGTTTTCCGCGTCAAGGGTCACCCGGATTCGTCCGCTGCTGGACCGATTCACGGAATAGCTGGTCAGCTGCTGAATTGCATCCAGCGTCTCGCCCCGGCGCCCAATAATCTGGCCCAGATTGGGTCCGGTCAAAATCACCTGATACCGTCCCTTTTCGGGCAGATACACATGGACCTGACTCTCCACTTCCATCTTCTCCATCAGCCCGGAGAGGAAGGTGCGGATGGCGTCTGCCTTTTCATCCTGAACCTCTTCCCCAATAGGGGTCGCCGTTTCAGTCACCGCAGCGGCCACGGGCCGCTGTGTTTTTTGAACAGGCTCCTGCGCCTTCACGGCGGGCTTTTCCACCTTGGGTTTTTGAACCGGAGCCGCAGGTTTTTCCGTGGGTTTTCTTTCGGTTTTCGATTTCTCCGGATTAGGCTTTGCAGAGACAGGGGAGGTTTTTTCCTCATCCTCGCCATAGGTCACCCGCACCTTAGCCGGCGCGCTTCCGATGCCGAGAAATCCATTTTTTGCCCGCTCCAGAATCTGGACGGACACATCGTCCCGGTCCATGCCCAGCTGCGAAAGAGCGCGGGCGAGGGCCTCCTCCTCTGTCTTGCCCGTTACGTCAATATAACTCATGGCAACAAGCTCCTTATTTCTCGTTGGAATCGTTGAACCGATTCTCCTGATAGGCGCGGCCGCGGGCATAGGGACGGTCACCCACGCGGCCATTTTCATTGGTACTGGCCTTCTTGGGTTTGTTGACCTTGGCATCCTGAGCGGCCTTGCGCTTTTCTTTCAAAGAGGGCTTCTGAGCCGACTGACGGCGCTGCTCCTCCTGCTTTTGCTTGGCCTCTTCCTGCCGGCGCTTGCGGTCGGCCTCAATCACAGCCTGACGCTGATTTTCCTCTTCCTCGATCTTCTGGTTATAGAATTTACCCATAAACCACTCCTGAACCGCGGAGAAAGCACTCTGCGCAATCCAGTAGACGCACAGAGCCGCAGGCAGCGTGAAACCAATCCACAAAGACATGAGCGGCATCATCCACATCATCATCTTCATCTGGTTGGCGGCAGGACCCTGCTTGCTCTGTCCGGACATGGACGCCATGCTCATCAAAAAGCTGAGCGCTGCGGAGACTACGGGCATCAGCACCACGCCGATATTGCTCCACGTAAACGTGAATGCCTTGATTACATTGCTGGGCAAAACGGACAAATCCATCCCCAAGAAGCTGTAATTCACGCTGATCCAACCGGGAATGGTTGCGGCGAAGTCAGGCAGCTGGGTATTAATGGCGTTGACCATCATAATCTGACCAAACGCGGTAACCTGCATCGTGCCGTCCTTCGCGGCGATGGCGATGTTGGAAATATCAATACCCGCACTCTGCAGCGCGGACAGCGCCGAATCCACCACGCTGGAATCCAGCATCATGAAGTGAGTGATGGGCTGACGGATAATGGCATACAGCGCAATCAGGAAAAACATGGGCAGCAAACTCCAAAGGCAGCCGCTCATGGGGTTCACGCCCTGCTCGGCATACAGCTTTTGCGTCTCTTCCTGCTGTTTAGCCGGGTTGTTGGCGTATTTCTTCTGAATCTCCTGCATCTTCCCGCTCATGCGGTTCATGCGCACCATGCTCTTTTTGCTCTTCATCTGGAAGGGCAGCAGCACCAGCTTGATTACCAGCGTAAAGAAGATCAGGGACAGACCATAGGAGCCGGTCAGGTTGTAAAACAGCCGCAAAAGTGCGGCAAACGGGATACAAACGTAATATCCCAGGGTTCCGAAAAATCCCATTTGGAGACTCCTTCGTATTCAAGTCTTACTACGCTCAGGGTACAGGGTCGTAGCCCCCCTTGTGGAACGGATTGCAGCGAAGAATCCGGCGCAAAGACAGGTATCCACCCTTCAGCGCACCGTATTTTTCGATGGCCTCCAGCGCGTATTGAGAACAGGTCGGATAGAACCGACAGCAAGAGGGGCGATACGGAGAAATTGCCACACGGTAAAATTTTACCATGGCCAGCAAAACCCGTTTCACTTAAGAAACCTCCTCCAAAAGCCCCAGCTTTTTTGAAAGTTTCAAAAAGCTGGCGTTCAAATCCTTCCATGGCATGTCCACCGCCCGGTGCCGGGCAACCAGAATGATGTCATACCCCTGCCGCAGCTGATCCGCGTTCAGTCGAAAAGTCTCCCGCAGTCTGCGGCGCGCCCGGTTTCGAACCACGGCGTGTCCGATTTTGGTGGACACTGTGATTCCCAGTCGATTGCGGCCCAGCCGGTTCTTCCGGCAGTAGATCACAAGACCGTATCCGGCGGCGGAAGCCCCCCTGCTGTAAAGGCGGCGAAATTCATGATTTTTTTTCAGCGTTACGGCTCTTTTCATGTATTCTCCCGTTCTTTCCGATGACTGAACCAACTGAACAAAGCCAATAAGGGACGGAGGAAAACCGGTTTCCTGCCGTCCCTGTCTATTTTGTTCAGCAGGTCTCCCGCGGCAATTTCCGCGCACGCGGCTCCTTAGTAGCTGAGCTGGGCACGGCCCTTGGCGCGACGGCGAGCAAGAACCTTGCGACCGTTGGCGGTAGCCATCCGCTTGCGGAAGCCGTGGACTTTCTGACCGTGGAGCTTCTTGGGCTGATAGGTACGTTTCGTTGCCATGTTGAGACACCTCCTGTAAAAAACTTTTCCGGCCGCCTTTTGGCGGCGCTTACTCGACACGGCGTTGCCGCCGCGCAGTAAACAAAATAAGAGCGCAAATCCAGCGCTCGAATTAGTATACATGCAAATCAAAAAACTGTCAATAAAAACTTGCAAATATCAAAAATTTCCGCCTATTTTCCTTCTTTTGAGAACCTAAACTAAAAAACCACAAAATATTCGTTTTTTTCTTTCATCTTCTCCAGATATTGTGGTTGCGGCCCGTTTCATTTTCGTACTTATTTATTAGAATATGTGTTGTAATTTTTCACGTTTTTTGCTATAATTAAGTGTATTTTGATTTCCCCTGCCCGCAGGGAGAGAGAGGTGTCTTTCTTTTGAATTCCGTAGCCGACGTCTGGACAAATGTCCTCACCCAGCTGAAACGCGACCTCTCGGAGACAACCATTGCCACTTGGTTCGATGAACTGGAGGCTGTAGATCTCCGGGACGGCGTTTTTTATCTCCATTGTCCCAACGACTTCAAGAAAAATTATATTGAAAGTCTGTTCATGAAAAATATCAAGGCGGTTCTCCATGATATTTTTTCAACCGATTTTGAGGTAAAGGTTCTCACTTCCGAGGAATACGCAGAATTTTCCGGCGGCGTGCAGAAAAAGAAGTCGGAAGCCTTCACCTCTGACGAGTTCACTTTTGAAACTTTCGTGGTGGGTCCCAGCAACAAACTGGCCTATGCCGCCTCCATGTCTGTGGGAGAACATCCGGCAAAAAACTATAACCCCCTTTTAATTTATGGAGATTCCGGTCTTGGCAAAACGCATCTGATCTATTCCATTGCCCACGTCATTCAAAAAAATGACCGCAACGCAAGAATTGCCTACGTAAAGGGCGATGACCTGACCAATGAGCTGGTCAACGCCATTCGAGAGGGAAAAACCGCTGAGATGCGGGAGAAATATCGGAAAGCGGACCTCCTGCTGGTCGATGACGTGCAGTTCATCGCCGGACGAAAGCAGACGCAGGAGGAATTTTTCCATACCTTCAACAACCTCTATGAATCCGGTAAACAGATTGTTTTAACCTCTGACCGCCCCCCTTCTGAGATGACACAGTTGGAGGACCGTCTTCGCACCCGTTTTGAATGGGGTCTTCTGGTGGACGTGGCTCCCCCCGACTATGAAACGCGCCTTGCCATTATCAAAAACAAAGCGGCTTTATTGGGCATGGAAATTCCCAACAAGGTGGCTATCTACATCGCCGAACGCGTTACCTCGAACGTTCGGCAATTGGAAGGAACGATTAATAAGCTCTTGGCCTACAAAGATCTTTTAGGAGACGATGTAGACGAAGAGCTGGTTAAGCGCGCCATTCAGGACATTCTTCGTCGAGGTGAAAACATTCCCACGCCGGATTCCATCGTGGATTTTGTTTCCAAGTATTACGGTGTAGACGCCGAAGTGATTCGGGGGCAGCAGCGCGTGCGGGAAGCCGTGGCCGCCAGACAGGTGGCAATGTATCTGATTCGCAGCATGACAAACCTCTCCAGCGACGACATTGGCAAGTTTTTTGGCAACCGCGACCACTCCACGGTGCTCTATTCCATTGAGAAGGTTGAAAAGCAGATGAAGTCCGACGCCGCCTTCGCAGAAACGGTGAAAGAGATCAAAACAAACATCAGTTCAAAGCACTGAGTTTTCCCCATTTCCTTGTGGAAAAGGAAAACGAAAATGTGGAAAACTTGCTCTTTCTGACCCCCTGTGGAAAAACCATGGAGTTATTCCGTACTGCTCCCAGTAAAACTTTTTCTGGTTTTTCAATGGTTTTCAAGGTTTTCCACTGTTTTCGTCCCTCTACTACAACTATGACTAAAAAGATCTATTTTTCTTTTCTAAAAGACGACGAAAGCAAATCTTCTCATGCTCCTGCCTTCTTTTATAAAAAAAGAAACATCTCCGACAGAAAGGAAAGTGGCCTATGAAATTCTCTTGTGAAAAAGCACTGCTGCAAAGTGCCGTGGGCGTGGCTTCCCGCGCCGTGTCTCAAAAAAGCTCGATTCCCGCTCTGGAGGGTCTTTTGCTCCACGCGGCAGAAGGCGTCACTGTCTCCGGCTACAATATGCAGACCGGAATCCGCACTCTTTTGTCCGCCGACGTTACAGAACCCGGTGATCTGGTCCTAAATGCACGCCTTTTTGGTGACATTATTCGCCGGATGCCGGATGATATCATCACTTTTTCCTCGGATGAAAAGATGGTGGTCCATTTGCATTGCGGCGACGCGGATTTCAATATTATGGGGTTGAGCGCCGCGGATTACCCGGAACTCCCGGAAGTGGAAGACGAATATTCGGTTTCTCTTCAGCAAAAAACGCTGCGCTCCATGATTGAAGAGACACTTTTTGCCGTCTCTACCAATGAGAGCCGTCCGGTTCACACCGGTTCCCTCTTTGAAATCAGTGAAGACGGCCTAACCGTCGTTTCTGTGGATGGTTTTCGTCTGGCTGTTCGTAAAGAACCGTTGGAAAAGGTCAACGGAGGTTACTTTTCCTTCGTTGCTCCCGGCTCTGCTTTGAGCGAAGTTGAAAAAATTTGCGACGATGTGGAGGATTTGGCCTCCATTACTCTGGGAAAACGGCATATTTTGTTTGAAGTGGGTACGACGCAGCTGATTTGCCGACGTTTGGAAGGCGAATTTTTGGATTATAAAAACGCGGTTCCACGCAAAAATCCAATTTCTGTCGTTGCGGATACCAAGGAATTGATCCAGAGCATTGATCGTGTCAGCGTCGTGATCTCTGAAAAGCTGAAAAGTCCGGTACGGTGCCTTTTTGAAAATGACAGAGTTCTCCTTTCTGCAAAAACCGCCAACGGAGAAGCAAAGGATGTCTGCCGTTTGGCGGGCGACGGCGGAGAGCTGGAAATCGGCTTCAATAACCGCTATTTGATGGAGGCTTTGCGTTATGCCCCTGCCGATACGGTAAAAATCGAGTTGAACACCGGAGTCTCTCCCGCTGTAATTGTTCCGACCGAGGGGGAAGAGCGTTTTCTTTATATGGTACTTCCGGTGCGGCTGAAAGCGCAGGATTAATATGAAAACAATAACAATCACAACGGAGTATGTGAAATTGCAGGATCTTTTGAAGTTGGCCAATCTGGTTTCCTCCGGCGGCGAAGCGAAAGAACGGATTCAGGGCGGAGAAGTCCTGGTCAACGGCGAGATCTGCACCCAGAGGGGAAAAAAACTGCGCCCCGGTGATGTGGCGCGAATTGACGGAGAGGACTGCACGCCATCTTATGCGGATTGATCGTCTTACCCTTGAACATTTTCGCAATTATAACCGACAGGATGTGGCATTTGACACAGACTGCAATGTGATATTTGGTGAAAATGCCCAAGGAAAAACCAATCTACTGGAAGCTATTCAATATCTTTCCTGCGGTCATTCCAGTCGGGCAAAGAGTGACCGGGAACTCATAGGATTTCAGGCGGAAAATGCTCTGATTCAGGGGCAAATTTTTGCCCGTGATCGGGAGTTTGTACTGCGGACGGAGCTGTATCGAGAAAAACGGCGAAAACTTTGGGTTAATAAGGTCCCGGCAAAAACCTCATCGGAACTTTCTCAGGTGTTTCAAACTGTTTTTTTCTGTCCGGAGGATTTGCTTTTGATTCGGGAAGGCGCGGCGGCGCGAAGAAAATTTCTTGATCAGGCACTCTGCCAGCTTCGACCCAGATATGCGGCGGCCTTGGCGGCGTATCGCCGGGTCTATGCTCACAAAACCAGAATTTTACGGGACTGTGAGGAACAACCCGGACTTTTGGATATGCTGCCGGAGTTTAATGAACGATTGATTCAAAGCGGCGCGGTTATCATTCATTATCGGGCTCAATTTACTGAAAAATTGGCGGTTTGCGCCGCCGCCAACCATGCGGACTGTTCCGGCGGAAAAGAAAAACTCTCTGTCAATTACAAAACAGTCTCCACGGTTTTAAATCCGTTGGAAGGACTGCCGCTTTTGACCGATCAGCTTCGCGCGCATATGGAATCCCACAAACAGGCGGAGCTTGGTTCCAGATTATGCTTGTCCGGCCCGCATAAGGACGATTTATTGGTGGAAATTGATGGACGAGATGCAAAGACCTATTCTTCTCAAGGGCAGACCCGGACGGCGGCATTGAGTTTAAAGCTGGCAGAGCGAGAAATTTATAAAAATGTCACCGGAGAAGCGCCTATTCTTTTGCTGGACGATGTTCTCTCTGAGCTGGATCCCCGGCGGCAGGAATTTGTTCTGAACCGCATTTCAGGGGGGCAGGTTTTTATCACCTGCTGCGAGGATGACCGACTGCCGGTTTTACTGGGTGGAAAAGTCTTTCACATTGCCGCCGGAAAGGTGCTGGAATCATTCTAAAATGCCTGAAAACACAATGTTTCACGTGAAACGTGAGTCTCTAAAAAGAGGCGCGTTGAGAAAGGGACTTGTATCTTGTATCTTCACATTGGTCAAAACGAAATTGTCCCGGAAAAACGGGTGGTCGGTATTTTTGATCTGGACAAATGCAGCTATGAAAAGCGCACGCGGGAGTATCTTGCAAAAGCGGAGGCGGAGGGCGTGGTGCTGGATGTTTCCGGTACTCTGCCAAAATCCTTTGTGGTGTGCGATCACCCTTACCACGCCCAGATCGTCTATCTCTCTCAACTCAGTCCCACGACTTTGCAGCGCAGGGCGGAGAGCCTGCAATTGGAATTGTAAAAACAGAGCATTTGAAATGCTTTGCAGGATGCCACTTACGAACTTGCAGTCGAGAGCAAGAAAAGAACCAACATTTTTCTTTTTGCAGGGCTGATTGAAAAGGCGGCAAAGAGAAAAAGAATGCTGTTTATCAGTGTATAAATATTCATAATACTTTACTCAGGGGCAAGGAGAAGCGGGCCCGCGGGTCGGCGGACCCGGCTCTTCTTGCCTTGCATACGGAAGGAGAAACCAAATGGCAGAAAATGAAATGCTAAATTCAACCACAGTCGGTTCAGAAAACGAGTATGATGCCTCAGAAATTCAGGTTTTGGAGGGGCTGGAGGCGGTTCGTAAGCGGCCCGGCATGTATATCGGGTCCACGTCGTCTTCCGGTCTGCACCATCTGGTGTATGAGATCGTAGATAACGCCATCGACGAAGCGTTGGCAGGGTATTGCACGGAAATTCTGGTGCAGATTAATGCCGACGGAACCATTACCGTGGTAGATAATGGCCGCGGTATTCCCGTGGACATTCAGGCACAGACCGGCCGTCCGGCGCTTGAAGTCGTGTTCTCTGTGCTGCATGCCGGCGGAAAATTCGGCGGCGGAGGCTATAAAGTTTCCGGCGGACTCCACGGCGTGGGCGCATCGGTGGTCAACGCCCTGTCCGAGTGGCTGGTCGTACAGGTCCACAAGGACGGAAACATCTATGAGATGCGTTTTTCCCGCGGTGGTATTACGCAGGAGATGAAGGTGGTGGGAACCACCGATCACACGGGCACCACCGTCACCTTTAAGCCCGACCCGGAGATGTTCCGGGATACAACCGAATATGAGTATGACATTCTTCATACCCGGATGCGGGAACAGGCGTTTTTGAATGCCGGTCTGAAGATCCGAACTGTGGACCTGAGAGAGGGCCGGGAGCAGTCCGACGAAATGCACTATGCCGGCGGCATCCGGGAATTTGTCACGTGGCTGAACCGGGCGAAGGATGCGCTGCACAGCGATGTGATCTATATGTCCGGCACCAAGGACGATTCCATGGCGGAGATTGCTATTCAGTATAACGATGGCTATAACGAAACCATGCTGTCCTTTGCCAACAACATCCATACGCCCGAGGGCGGTATGCATGAGGAGGGTTTTAAGCGGGCGCTGACCAATGTGCTCAATGCCTACGGCAAGAAAATCGGAATGCTGAAGGATGGGGACAAGATTTCCGGCGAGGACTGCCGGGAGGGTCTTACCTGCGTGATTTCCGTGAAGCTGACCGACGCCCAGTTCGAGGGGCAGACCAAGGCAAAGCTGGGCAACAGTGAAATCCGCACGCTGGTAAACAATCTTGTTTCCAACAAGCTGGACACCTATCTGGAGGAAAACCCGCAGGTGGGGCGCATGATTTTGGACAAGTCCCTCACCGCAAACCGCGCCCGTGAGGCCGCCCGAAAAGCCCGGGAATCCATTCGCCGCAAGACCGCTTTGGGCGGCGCGGCTATGCCGGACAAGCTGCGGGACTGCAACGAGGCAAACCCGGAATTGACAGAAATCTATATCGTCGAGGGTGACTCCGCAGGCGGCTCCGCCACACAGGGACGGGACTCCCGGTTTCAGGCCATTCTTCCTCTGTGGGGAAAGATGCTGAACGTGGAGAAGGCCCGGGCCGATAAAGTATATGGCAACGACAAGCTCCAGCCGGTTATTACCGCGCTGGGCGCGGGCATCGGCGACGAATTTGACCTGACGAGGCTCCGCTATCATAAAATCGTCATCATGGCGGATGCCGATGTGGATGGTTCTCATATCCGCACCCTGCTGCTGACCTTTTTCTTCCGCTTTATGCGGCCCTTGATTGAGCACGGCTATGTTTATGCCGCTGTTCCCCCCCTGTTCAAGCTGACACGGGGCAAAAACTCCCGCGTGGCTTATTCCGAGGATGAGAGCCGCGTGATCTCCAACGAAATGCGGGCGGACAATCCCAATGCAAAGATTGAGATCAGCCGCTATAAGGGCCTTGGCGAAATGAACCCCCATGAGCTATGGGAAACCACCATGGACCCGGAAAAACGGACGCTGCGCCGCATTACGCTGGATGACGCCGTGGCCGCCGACGAAACCTTTTCCATCCTGATGGGTGAAAAGGTGGAGCCGCGGAAGGAATTTATTGAGAAGAACGCGAAATACGCGGTCAATCTGGACTATTAAGGAGGGAGAACCGAAATGAGTAAGAAACCCCAGTATGATCCCGAGGAGATTCGGTTCCCCAATCAAAAGATTGAACAGTCTCCCCTCGTTTCCGAAATGCAGAAATCCTATATTGAGTATGCCATGAGCGTCATCGTGGGCCGCGCCCTGCCAGACGTGCGGGACGGTTTGAAGCCCGTTCACCGCCGGATTCTGTACGCCATGTATGAAGATGGCCTGACCTTCGAGAAGGCCTTCCGCAAGTGCGCTACGGCCGTCGGCGATGTTCTGGGTAGATATCACCCCCACGGCGATCAATCCGTGTACGACGCGCTTGTGCGCCTTGCGCAGGACTTTTCCATGCGCTATGTGCTGGTGGACGGACACGGCAACTTTGGTTCCATCGACGGCGACCCCCCCGCTGCCTACCGTTATACGGAGGCGCGCCTTTCCAAAATTTCCGAGGAAATGCTGCGGGACATTGAAAAAGATACCGTGGATTGGGACCCCAACTTTGACGAGACGCGGAAAGAACCCCGGGTTCTTCCCGCCCGTTTCCCCAATCTGCTGGTCAACGGCTCCAGCGGCATCGCCGTCGGCATGGCCACCAACATCCCGCCCCATAACCTGCGGGAGGTCATCAACGCTTGCATCTGTGTGCTGGATAATCCGGAGGCAGAGATCGCTGATCTCATGCAGCACGTAAAGGGTCCTGATTTCCCCACCAAGGGCATTATTATGGGCCGCAGCGGCATTCGCGCGGCCTATGCCACCGGCCGGGGCCGGGTGGTGATCCGCGCCCGGACGGAGTTTGAGGAATTTGGCAAGGATCGGACCCGCATCGTGGTGACGGAAATCCCTTATCAGGTGAATAAGCGTCTGCTGATTAAAAACATGGCGGAACAGGTAGAGGACAAGCGGTTAGAGGGTATCTCCGACATCCGTGACGAATCCGACCGAAACGGTATGAGGGTGGTTATTGAGCTGAAGCGGGACGCGAATCCGCAGGTGGTGTTGAATCGCCTGTTTTCCCAGACCGCGCTGCAATCCAGCTTTGCCATCAACATGCTGGCACTGGTGGATAATCAGTCTCAGCCGAAAATTTTGTCTCTGCGGCACATCATTGACGAGTATCTGCGCTTCCAAGAAGAGCTGATTGTCCGCCGGACAAAATACGATCTGCGCAAGGCGCAGGAGCGCGCTCACCTGCTGGAGGGCCTGCTGATTGCGCAGGATCACATCGACGAGGTCATCAAGGTCATTCGTTCCAGCTACGACAGCGCCAAGCAGGATTTGATGAGCCGCTTCGGTCTGGACGAGATTCAGGCGCAGGCCATCTGCGACATGCGGCTGATTGCCTTGCAGGGTCTGAACCGGGAGAAGCTGGAGACGGAGTATAAGGAGCTGGAAGAGAAAATCGCTTACTTTGAAAAACTCTTGGCTTCTAATGAAATGATCCGCGCCGTTTTGAAAGAAGAACTGATGGCCATTGCCGAGAAATACGGCGATGACCGCAAGACCGAGATTCAGGATGTAGAAAACGAAATTGATATCGAGGATTTGATCGAGGAGGAAGAGTGCGTCTTCACCTTGACGGAGGCGGGCTATATCAAGCGTACCCCGGTCAGCGAGTATACCGCGCAGTCCAAGGGCGGCATGGGCAAAAAGGGCATTACAACCCGGGACGAGGACGTGGTGGTGGATGTGTTTACCGCCTCCACCCACGACTATATCCTCTTCTTCACGGATACCGGAAAGGTCTACCGCAAGAAGGGCTATCAGATTCCCGAGTCGGGCAAGACCGCCAAGGGCACAAACCTCATCAACATCTTGCAGATTGAGCAGGGCGAGCGGGTTCAGGCCATGATCCACACCCGCTCCATTGAGGATGACGGCCGGTTCCTCTTCATGGTGACCCGAAACGGAACCGTGAAGCGTCTGCCAGCCAATACGCTGAGAAATTTGCGCAATAACGGCATCCGCGCCCTGCGGATGGACGAGGGTGACGAGTTGATTACCGTGCGGGAGACGGACGGCACCATGAGAATTCTCATTGCCACCCACGATGGACAGGCCGTCTGCTTTGACGAGACGGACGTTCGGCCTATGGGAAGGGACGCTATGGGTGTTCGCGGTATCCGCCTGCGGGAGGGCGACTATGTGGTTGCCGCCGCCCGGGCCGCAGAGGGTAATACCGTCCTCTCCATCACGGAGAAGGGCTATGGTAAGCGTACCCCCGTGGAGGATTACCGCATCACGAACCGCGGCGGCCTTGGTATCAAGAACTATATGGTGACGGATAAAACCGGCCCTGTGGTGGGCGTCAAAGTCGTGGACGGAAGCGAAGATATTCTGCTGGTTACCCAGAGCGGCATCATGATTCGTACTGCGGTGGACAGCATCCGCGTAGCGGGACGCGCCACGCAGGGCGTTATCGTCATGCGCTTTAAGGAGGACGGGGATCAGGTCATCTCCATGGCACTGACCGATAAGGAAGAAGCGGAGCCTGTTCAGGAGGATGGAGAGCTTTCTCAGGGCGAGGGCGAGGTTCTTCCCGCGGAAGAGCCGACGCAGGACGAGCCGGAGGCGTAAGCCGCTTTAAATGAGCTTTCTGTCTGTGAGGCACAGAAAAATTCAATAAAAAAAGATCAGGAATGGCAAGCGCCATTCCTGATCCTTTTTTGCTCTATGAAATGCTCCGTAATAGAGTGTCATTTAAACTTTCTGCTCTCGGCCACTGCCAATTCGTCGCAGCGGTTGTTTTCGGCGGTATCGGCGTGACCCTTAACCCAGTGGTAGCGGAGGGTATGAGTATCCGTGAGTGCCAGCAGTTTTTCCCAGAGATCGGGATTCAGGGCGGGCTTTTTATCGGACTTGACCCATCCCCGCTTCTGCCAGCCCTTTGCCCAGCCCTTTTCAAGCCCGTCAATCACGTATTTGGAATCGCTCCAAAGGTCGACGGTACAAGGCTCTTTCAAAAGTGATAACGCCTCAATTACGGCGGTCAGCTCCATGCGGTTATTGGTGGTGTCTGCTTCACCGCCGGAGAGTTCCCGCCGGTGCGCGCCGTACAGGAGGACGGCTCCCCAGCCGCCGGGGCCGGGATTTCCGGAACAGGCTCCGTCTGTGTAGATGGTGACAGTTTTCATGAAAACTCCTTTTAAAAGAAGACGTGGGGGCCGTTAAAAACGGCCTCCACGCCGAGATCAAGGTTTTATTCCAGCGTATCCAACTCACTTTGCCAGAGATTCATACTTGCGTCGCTGGGCATTCGCGCGTCGTGGCAAAGTCTGCGCTGCTCCGTTTCTGCCTGCGGCAACAACTTCGCGCGCTTCCTTGCCCCTCCTTTTCCCACAGCAAAGGAAGTGACTTTGCTGTGGGAGCCCTTTTTTGGCGACTTGCTCCTCAAATATGAATGCTTACAGCGAATCCAACTCACTTTGCCAGAGATTCATACTTGCGTCGCTGGGCATTCGCAAGTCGCCCCGGGGAGAAACCGCCACAGAGCCAACCTTTGGCCCATCGGGCAGGCAATTGCGCTTAAACTGCTGAGAGAAAAACCGACGGTAAAAGGTTTTCAGCCACTTTAAAATGACCGTGCGGTCATACTTTTTCCCCCAGGCATCCATAGCCAGCCGATAGATTTTGCTCGGGCTGAAGCCCCACCGCAGCAGATAATACAGAAAGAAGTCATGGAGTTCATATGGACCTACCAAGTCTTCCGTCTTCTGGGAGATATTTCCCTGCACTGCCGGCAGAAGTTCCGGGGACACCGGCGTGTCCAGAATATCCTCCAAGACAACGGTCAGATCCGCGTCCTTGTCTTGATTATCCCGGGCAAGATACGCCACCAAGTGCCGCACCAGCGTCTTGGGAATCGAGGTGTTGACCGCATAATTGCTCATGTGGTCCCCGTTGTAGGTACACCAACCCAATGCCAGTTCGGAGAGATCGCCGGTGCCGATGACAAGGCCGCCCGTCTGGTTGGCCACGTCCATCAAAACCTGCGTCCGTTCCCGGGCCTGTCCGTTTTCAAAGGTGACGGAGTGATCCGCCATATCATGGCCGATATCCTTGAAGTGACTGCGGACGGAGGCGGAAATGTCCACAGTTTTCAGGGTGGCCCCCAGCCGCTCCGCCAAAATCACGGCGTTGTTTTTCGTCCGGTCCGTGGTGCCAAAGCAGGGCATGGTCACCGCCACAATGTCCGTCATGGGCCGATCCAGCATCTTTAGGGCAAGACCCGTAATCAGCACCGCCAGCGTGGAGTCCAGCCCGCCGGACAGGCCCACCACGGCGGTTTTTGCCCCGGTGTGTTCCAGCCGCTGCTTGAGGCCCAGAGACGCAATCAACAAAATTTCCTGACACCGCTGATCCCGGTCCCCCTTTCCCTCGGGGACGAAGGGCATGGGCGCAATATAGCGGGTCAGTTTCGTTTTTCCCATGGTGAGGGAAAACGTATGCTCGTATTTTTCCTCCCAAGAGAGGTCTGCAAAACTCTGCGTGCGGCGGCGTTCATAGCAGAGCCGCTGCACGTCGATCTCGGAAATCAGCAGGCCGCCCTCAAACCGCTTCTCCGCCAAAAGGGTTCCATTTTCGGCAATCAGCTGATGCGCGCCGAACACTACATCGGAAGAGGACTCCCCTTCCCCCGAGCTGGTGTACACATATCCGCACAGAAGTTTTGCCGACTGCATGGTCACCAGCTGACGGCGGTACTGGTCCTTGCCAATGAGATCGTTGCTGGCGGAGAGATTTCCAATCACGGTGGCCCCGGCCTGCGCCATTTTCACAGAGGGAGAATCCGGCGCCCACAGGTCTTCGCAGATTTCAAAGCCCAGCACCAGACCGGGAACTTCTGTGCAGGCAAAAGTCTGCAAGGCCCCAAAGCGCACATCCTCCTGCCCGCAGAGCGTAATAAAATCACCCTCTGACGGCGCAGGTGCAAACTGGCGCTTTTCGTAAAACTCGCTGTAATTTGGCAAATGCGTCTTAGGGACGACTCCTAAAATACATCCTTTTTGTATAATTGCAGCGCAGTTATACAATTTGTTATTACACCGGACGGGAAGACCTACTGCCGTTACCACCTCCAGATTCCGGGTGGCTTCTAAAACGGTGGCAAGGGCTTCCTCTGCGCCCCGCAGCAAAGTCTCCTGATAAAAAAGGTCGCCGCAGGTATAGCCCGTCAATCCAAGCTCCGGAAGGACCAAAACTTTAACGCCCGCCTTCTCTGCTTTGCGCATCAGGGTGAACGTCTCCTCCGCATTGCGGGCACAGTCAGCCAGATGAATCCGGGGACTTCCGCAGGCGACAGAGATAAAACCGTCTTTCATGCAAAAACGCCTCCTGAGTAAAAATGATTTGTCTTTATAGTATACCACGCAGGGACTTTTCGCAAGAACGGAAAATACCGTCAAAACCCTCTGCAAAAGAGATATGGAACAGTAAAATAATTTTCTGCATATCAACGCAAAAAAGACCGCCGAAGCGGTCTTTTCTGCTGTGTGTGTTTTAGGAGGGAGAAAACGCATCGGGGTGGGAGTCCCCTTTGCTGATTCTTAAGATACCCGATAAACATGGCGGAATTATGCATTTCCTGTGAACAGTCTGTAAACGAATTGTCGTTTCTTCGGGGTGAATAAGAAAGTTTTCCACAAAACGAGAAAGAATTGTTGAAAAAGTTAGACCATTTACGGATAAACAGCCGCAATTGTAAGGTGTTTCCGCAAAAACTAAAATTTCTCAAAAAAAGACGCCCGCAAATGCGGACGTCTCGTTCTTAGCCAATCTTATTCAGCTTCAGGGTCATCGCGCTCTTGCGGCGCGCAGCCGTGTTCTTGTGCAGAACGCCGCTGGCAACAGCCTGATCGACTTTCTTCACTGCGACCTTGTACACGCCATCGGCCTCGGTGCGATTGCCTTCTGCGGCAACAGCCTCGAACTTCTTGATGGCAGTCTTCAGCTCGGATTTCTCAGCCTTGTTGCGGGCGTTTCTCGCCTCGGCGATCAGAACGCGCTTCTTGGCAGACTTGATATTCGGCAAACCAAACACCTCCTTTGGCAAACTCAATATACGTGAGATTTTATGATCTCACCGTGCAGAATGATATTTTAACAGTTCTTTGAACAAAAAGCAAGCCTTTTTTCAGAAAAAACTTTGATTTTTTGCATATTGTATCTGCTTCCGGAAAACATAACGAAAATGCACAACATTTAGTGGGAGGCGGCTTACAGAAAATGTATATCAAACGGACGGATTTGGCGATGGAGGCCCGGGAATTGTGGCAGGAGAGCGCGGAAAAAACCGCAAAGCTCTCAGGTGTCAAGGCCGGAAAATCCCGCCGGGAGGGCTATCCGGTGACGCGGGTGGAAATTTTGGATGGACAAGGGGCAAAGACGCTTGGAAAACCGGTGGGAACCTATCTAACGCTGGATCTCACCGACTATTGGCAGAGGAAAGAGGGCTATTTCGAGCGGGCGGTCCGGGCGCTCGGCGCGGAATTAAAGGCCATGCTGCCCGGAGATGGGGCGGCCATGGTAATCGGTCTTGGAAACCGGGCTATGACGCCGGACGCGGTGGGTCCGCTGTGCGTGGAAAGCGTGTTAATCACGCGGCATCTGCTGGCCGCCATGCCCCGCCAGTTTGGAGGCTTTCGCCCGGTGTCGGCCTTTTCCGTGGGTGTTTTGGGAACCACGGGGGTGGAATCCGCCGAGGCGGTGCGGGGATTGGTAAAAGAGGTAGAGCCGGATTTTGTCATCGCCGTGGATGCGCTGGCTTCCCGGCGAACGGGCCGCGTCTGTGCCACCGTCCAACTCAGCGACAGCGGAATCGTCCCCGGCTCCGGCGTGGGAAATCAGCGTTCGGCGCTGAACAAGGAGTCCTTGGGCGTGCCGGTCTTTGCCGTGGGAATTCCCACGGTGGTGGACGCGGCCACGCTGGCGGCAGACCTTTTGGAAGAGTCCGGGGTGACGGAATTTGACGAGAAAAAGCTGCGCAGCCGCCGCCAGCCCCTCACCGTGACGCCCCGGGATATTGACGCGCAGGTAAAGGAACTGTCCCGGATGCTGGGTTACGGGGTCAACTGGGCGCTTCAAGAGCTGGAAATTGAGGACATGGCCGCCCTGCTGGGTTAAAGCGCCAGTTCCAGACCCACAGGGCAGTGATCGCTGCCGAAAATCTGATCGTAGATCAAAGCCTCCCGCACCTGCTCCTGCATCCGCTGGGAGACGATAAAATAATCAATGCGCCAGCCCGCGTTCTTCTCCCGGGCGCGGAACCGGTAGCTCCACCAGGAATAGGCGATCCGCTCGGGGTAAAGGGTTCGGAAGGTGTCAGAAAAACCGGCGCGTAAAAGCTCCGTCATCTTCCCCCGCTCCTGATCGGAAAAGCCCGCGTGGCCCCGGTTGGTTTTCGGGTTTTTCAAGTCTATTTCCTCGTGCGCCACATTTAAATCGCCGCACAGCACCACCGGTTTTGTCCGGTCCAGCTCCAGAAGATAGGCTCTGAAATCGTCCTCCCACTGCATACGGTAGTCGATTCGCGCTAACTCGTCCTTAGAGTTGGGCGTATAACAGCACACCAGATAAAATTCTTCAAATTCGGCGGTGATGACCCGGCCCTCGTGGCGGTGTTCGTCCCCGCCGAAGTCATAGGTCACGTTCAGTGGCGGAATGCGGGTGAATACCGCCGTGCCGGAATAGCCGGGTTTATCGGCGCTGTTCCAAAATTTTTCATAGCCCGGCAGGTCAAACTCCGCCTGCTCCGGCTTCATTTTCGTCTCCTGCAGGCAGATTACGTCCGCGTCCGCCTCGGCGCAGAAATCTAAAAAGCCTTTTCCAAGGCAGGCCCGCAGGCCGTTCACGTTCCATGATACCAGCTTCATATAATCCTCCTTGTAATACAGTCATTTTTCACAGTTTACCCGGAACCGTGGAAAATGACAATGTTTTTTGCACCAAACCGTTGCTCCAATGGGAAAAAAATAGTACAATGAGAATCATGTGATTTTATGGGACAAGGATGGAAGATTTCATGGAAAACGAGAATCGGGGTCTGCGGGACATGACGGTCGGCAGCCCCGCGCGACATATTTTCCTGTTTGCGCTTCCTCTGCTGCTGGGGAGTTTTCTCCAGCAGCTTTACAACATGGTGGATTCTTGGGTCGTGGGAAACTATGTGGGCGATGCAGCGTTGGCCGCCGTGGGCGTCGGCTTTCCGGTAATCTTCATGTTCACCTCGCTGTTTATGGGGATTGCCAACGGCGGCACGGTGGTGATTGCCCAGTATTACGGCGCGGGAAAGCTGGACCGGGTGCGGGACGCGGTGGACACGATTTACACCACGTTCCTTGTGTCGGCCATTCCTGTGACGATTCTGGCATTGCTGCTGGTCAAACCCCTGCTCTTTTTGCTGCGGGTGGATGAGGCGGCTTATCATGAGGCTTGGGTCTATCTGATGATCGTCTGCGCCGGGCTGGTGGGGACCATCGGCTATAACACCAACGCCGGTATCCTCAACGGTATCGGCAACAGCCGGACCACCCTGCTGTTTCTGGCCGTTGCCGCGGGACTGAACATTGCGCTGGATTTGATTCTGGTGCTCTGCGCGGGAATGGGCGTTGCCGGCGTGGCGCTGGGCACCATCATCTCCCAGACATTTTCTTGGCTGTTCGGTCTGCTTTACATCAATCGAAAATACCCTCAAATTGCCATTCACCCCTTTTGTTTTCGGTTTGACAAAACGCTTTTCCGTCAGGTGTTGGGCATTGGCCTTCCCGCGGGATTTCAGATGTCTCTGGTGTCTATCGGCGTGATGACGGTAATGAGCAAAGTCAACACCTTCGGTACGGCGTACACCGCCGCCTACAACGTGGGCAATAAGCTGGACAGCATGGCATTTCTGGCGGTGCAGGCCCTTACCAACTCCGTTACCGCCTTTGTTGGCCAGAATGTGGGTGCGAAAAAGCCGGAGCGAGTGCGGCAAGGAGTGCGCATGACGGTGACGGCCACGGTGGTGTGGTGTCTTTTGATGACGGTGGTACTTTTGGTTTGGTCCGACAGGTTGTTTCACCTCTTCTCCCCCGAAGCGGCGGTGGCGGAGGCGGGGAACTATTATATCCGGGCCATCATGCCGCCCTATGCCCTGTTCGGCGTGATGTACATTCTCAACGGCGCAATGCGCGGAGCGGGAGAAAGCGTGTTTCCCATGACGGTCACGATCCTGTCCATGATCGTGCTGCGTGTTCCGGCGGTTTACTATCTGGCGAACCACTTTGGCCCCGCCTATATGTTCTATGGGTTTGGAATCGGGTGGATAGGCGGCTTTGTGCTGTGTGTGACCTATTATCTCTCCGGCCGGTGGAAAAAACGGGGCAGTCTGGCGGACGAAACTTCCTGAGGCGGTTGTTATTTTCCGCTATTTGGCATATACTTTAAATTTACAGACGTTTATTACCGCCCTCTTCCATTCGGGGGGCGGAAAAGGAGGAAAATTTCCATGGAAAAAGAGAGATTCTATATCACAACGCCGATTTACTACCCGTCGGACAAGCTGCACATCGGCCACACCTACTGCACCGTGGCAACGGACGCCACCGCCCGGTATCAGCGCCTGAAGGGGAAGGATGTGATGTTCCTCACCGGCACGGACGAGCACGGACAGAAGATTGAGGACAAGGCCAAAGAGGCTGGGGTCACGCCTCAGCAGTTCGTGGACAATATTGTGGACGGCCCCAAGGGAATCCGGGACCTGTGGAAGCTGATGAACATTTCCAACGACCGCTTCATCCGCACCACCGACGAGTACCACGTTGCCGCCGTGCAGAAGATTTTCAAGAAGATGCACGACAACGGCGATATCTATAAGGGCAAATACAAGGGCAAATACTGCAAGCCCTGCGAATCCTTCTGGACGGAGAGCCAGCTCAAGGACGGCAAATGCCCCGACTGCGGCCGGGAGGTGCAGGACGCGGAGGAGGAAGCCTATTTCTTCCGCCTGAGCAAGTATGCCGACAAAGTCCGGGACCTGCTGGAAAACACCGATTTCCTTCAGCCCCGCACCCGCGTCAACGAAATGATCCACAACTTCATCGACCCGGGCCTTGAAGACCTGTGCGTTTCCCGCACCAGCTTCACTTGGGGTGTGCCTGTGGATTTTGACCCGGGCCATGTGGTCTATGTGTGGGTGGACGCGTTGTTTAACTACACCACGGCACTGGGCTTTTTGAACGAGCAGTATCATGACTATGACAAATATTGGCCCGCCGACGTCCACTTCGTGGGCAAGGAGATCGTCCGGTTCCACTCCATTATCTGGCCCGCCATGCTGATGAGCATGGAAATGCCCCTGCCCAAGCATGTCTACGGCCATGGCTGGCTGCTGCTGGACGGCGGCAAGATGTCCAAGTCCAAGGGCAATGTGGTGGACCCCTATCTGCTGGCCGAGCGGTACGGAACGGACGCGCTGCGCTTCTTCCTGCTGCGCTCCTTCCCCTTCGGACAGGACGGCAATTTCTCCAATGAGCTTTTGATCCAGTGCATCAACACCGACCTTGCCAACGATCTTGGCAACCTCCTCTCCCGCACCGCCGCCATGGTGGAAAAGTATTTCGACGGCCAGCTGCCCGCAGTTCAGGAGGAAGACCCGATGGACGGCGAGTTGATCGCCATGGCCTCCGCCCTGCGGGACAAGTACGAGGCCCAGATGGAAAAGTTCCAGATGCAAAACGGTCTGGAGGAGACATTCAAGGTCATCTCCCGGGCCAACAAATATATCGACGAGACGGCCCCGTGGGTTCTGGCAAAGGACGAGGCGAAAAAGCCGCGTCTTGCCCGGGTGATGTACAACCTGCTGGAAACGCTGCGCATCTGCGGAACACTGCTGCTGCCCTTCACGCCCGACAGCTGCGCCAAGATTTTTGACCAGATCGGCGCATCTACGGAGATGACCGATTGGGAAGCCGCCGCCAAATGGGGTGTGCTGCCCGCTGCCGCCAAGGTCCACAAGGGGGAGAATATCTTCCCGCGTATTGATGTGGAAAAGGAACTGCAGGCGCTGGACGCGGTGCAGGAGGCCGCCAGAAGGGAAAATCTTCCCGCAATCGAGCTGGAACCTCAGCTGACGGAAAAGGTGGATTTTGACACATTCTGCAAGTCCGATTTCCGGGCAGTGAAGGTGAAGGCCTGCGAGGCTGTGAAAAAGTCCGAAAAGCTGCTGAAATTCACGTTGGACGACGGAACCGGCACGGACCGGCAGATTCTCTCCGGCATTCACAAGTGGTATCAGCCGGAGGATTTGGTGGGCAAGACGCTGGTGGCCATTGTGAACCTGCCTCCCCGCAAGATGATGGGGCAGGAGTCCAACGGGATGCTGATCTCCGCCGTCCACACGGAAAAGGGCGAGGAGTGCCTTCACCTTTTGATGGTGGACGACGCGATTCCCGCCGGCGCGAAAATGTGCTAATCGTCGTTGGGGCAAAGTCTGCTCCGCTGCGTTTTTTGAGAGCAATTCCTTGCGCCGCAAGCGATAAAAACCTATAAGATGCTTGATAGACGAAGCCCACCTCTGCCATTCGGCGGGGTGGGTTTCGTTTTCCCCTTGCGGGAAGTGGGGAAAGAGATTATACTGATGGCATAAATGCAGGAAACGGAGGAATCTTCTTGTTCGACACCCATGCTCATTATGACGACGCGGCGTTTGACCCGGATCGGGACGCGCTGCTCTCCGCCCTGCCGGAATTTGGCGTGAACCTTATGGTGGACCCCGGCTGCGATGTGGAATCCTCCCGGGCCGCCGTGGCGCTGGCGGAACGGTTTGATCATGTCTACGCCGCCGTGGGTCTTCACCCGGAGAACTGCGGTGGGTGCGGCGACGCGGAAGTGGAAATGATCCGCCGTCTGGCGGCGCACCCAAAGGCGGTTGCCATTGGAGAGATCGGATTGGATTATCATTGGGACACCAATCCACCCAGAGAATTTCAGCAGGATATTTTCCGCCGTCAGCTGGCGTTGGCGGTGGAGTTGGACCTTCCCGTGATTATCCACGACCGGGACGCCCACGGAGACAGCTTGGCCATCATCGAGGAGTTTCCGAAAGCGAGGGGCGTGTTCCACTGCTATTCCGGCAGTGCGGAAATGGCGGAAGTTCTTCTCAAGCGAGGCTGGTATCTGGGGTTTGACGGCCCGATTACCTATAAAAACGCCCGCAAAGCGCAGGAGGTGGCAGCGGTGACGCCGCCGGAGCGCATCCTGTTGGAGACGGACTCCCCTTACCTCTCCCCCGTTCCGAACCGTGGGAAACGGAACGACAGCAGAAATCTTTTGTATATCGCACAGACCTTGGCCCTGTGGAAAAATATGGCCCCAGAGAAGCTGGCGCAAATTGCCGCGCAAAACGGAAAACAATTGTTTGGAATTGAGGTTTGAACATCATGGAAAAGAAAAAAGGCTTTACCATCACCTATGAATACGGCGGCAACCTATATGTGAACACCACCAACCGCTGCAACTTCAACTGCAATTTTTGTCTGCGGCACAACAAGGGCAGCGGCAGTATTTATACGCACAACCTGTGGCTGGAGCGGGAGCCTACTCGGGAGGAAATTCTGGCGGACATCGAAAAGCGGGACCTGAGCAAGTATGAGCAGCTGGTGTTCTGCGGCTTTGGCGAGCCCAGCTATCGCATGGAGGATATTTGCTGGGTGATCGACCAACTGAAGGCTCAAGGTAAAAAAATCTTTACCCGGATGGACACCAACGGCACCGGCAGTCTGATTCACGGACGGAACATCGCCCCGGACTTTGCCGGGCGGTTTGACATGGTTTCCATCTCCTTGAATACCGATACGGCGGAGAAGTACAACGCCCTGTGCCATCCGGCGCAGAGCGGGGCGTATCAGGCGATGAAGGACTTTGCTAAGGAGCTGCGGCAGTACGTCCCCAAGGTGATGATGACCGTGGTAGATACGATTCCCAAGGAGGAGATTGAAAATTGCCGCCGCATCTGCGAAGAAGAAGTGGGCGCAACCTACCGGGTGCGGGAGTATATCGAGGACTGAGGGCCTGTTTGCATAAGCACTGGGGATGTCTTAAAAATACGACGTGAAAATCGCCGGCCTTTATAGGCCGGCGATTCTTTTTTTGGCTGATAGCGCATAGGTTGTCCACAGAGGTGATGCAAATGAAAACAGCCGCGAAAAAGCGAAGCGGTCCCCGCAGGCTTGGGGCCATGGGTCTGGCGGCGTGTACCCTGTGGGGCGTGGCGGTCACAGCCGGAAGCGACACCATCGCCTCCGCGATTTCGGCCCTGCGGCAGGAGGCGTCGGCGCCTCTGTCGGCGCTGCAATGGGAACTGGGCGATTTGGGGCCGGAGGACGGACTGTCTCCCGCCGCCGTGCTGACAATTGCGGAGTCTCCCCTGCTGCTGTCCGCGCGGGAAACCGTGGCGCAGCTTTTGTCCACGGAGATGCCGGATGCTCCCCAAGAACCGGTGGCGCAGACTCCGGTGGAAGAAACGCCGTTGGATACATCTCCGGTTCCCGCAGAGAATATCCCGGAAAACGGCGTTACCGCGAAAACACTGGTGCCCACGGGGGATGCGGGGTATACCGTCACAGGCAAGGTCTATATTACCAACAGTACCGAACACGCCCTGAGCATTCAGGACCTGACGACTTCTTTTGACGCGGGACTGACCGACGAAGAGCCTCAAATTCTAATTATCCATACTCACGGAAGCGAGGCCTATACCCCTGCGCCGGGGGTGGAGGTGGAATACTCCGGAAATCACCGCAGTACCGACACCCGATACAATGTAGTGGCCGTGGGTGATGTGATGGCCCAGACCTTTGGCGAGGCGGGCATTTCCGTCCTCCATGACCGGACGCTGTACGACTACCCCTCTTATTCCGGGTCGTATGATCGGTCCTTAAAGGCCATCGAGAGCTATCTCACGCAGTACCCCTCCATCCACTTTATTCTGGACGTTCACCGGGACGCCATCGAGGACACAGAAGGCAATGAATACAAGGTAATCTCTCCGGTGGAAGGGGTGGGAAATGCCGCACAGGTGACGATTGTGGTGGGCAGCGACGGCAGCGGCCTGCCCCATCCCAAGTGGATGGAAAATCTGAAGCTGGCGGTGGCGGTGCAGCAGAATATCACGCAGACGTACCCCACGCTGCTGCGTCCCATCCTCTTACGAAATTCTCGTTATAATCAGCACGCCACCACCGGTTCCCTTTTGCTGGAAGTGGGGGCCGCCGGAAACTCTCCGGAGGAGGCCGCTTTGGCCGGAAAGCTGGTTGCCCGCCAGATGGCCGAATTCTTGGAGGCAAAAAGCAAATAAAGTCTGCCGCCCCGAATTCTACTGGGCGGCAGATTGAAAAGAACGCAGCGAATCTTATAAAAACGGCTCTCACCAGCAATGGAGAGAGCCGTTTTATTTTATTGCGGAGGGTTGCCGCAGCCCAGATCCACGCGGAAATCCCCTCTGGCGCGAGCCGCTTCCCGCCGCTTCTTATCCGCGCCCAGCGCGTCCAGCATCCCGCCGATGATCTGGTTTGACACCAGAAAGCCATTGGGCGTCAAGCGCCAGCGACCGTCCTCCTCAACCGCGTAGCCCGCCTGACGGCACTCCTCGAGGAATGGCACAAAGCAGTCAAACCGGCGCCGGAACCGGTTTTCAAACACCTTGGGGTCCAGCCCGAAAACTGTGCGCAGTCCCAGCATGATCCACTCCGTGTCCCGATCCAGAGGCGGAATGCGCTCGTTTTCGGAGAGCAGAGGCCCTCCGGCCTTCATACCGGAGAGATAGCCGTCCAAATCCTTTTCATAAGCATAGCGCACATTACCAAAGTCCGAATGCGCTCCGGGGCCAAAGCCCGCATACTCGCCCAGCGTCCAATATTTTAAGTTGTGCCGGGACTCAAAGCCTGTCCGGGCAAAGTTGGAAATCTCATACTGGAAAAAACCGTGGCGATGGAGACAGTCCACCGTCCAGAGATACATTTCTGCCTGTGCGTCGTCGCTGGGAAACTGCTCGCTGTCCCGCCGCAAAAAGAGGGGCGTTCCCTCTTCCACCTTCAGTCCGTAACAGGAGATGTGCTGGGGGGCCAAGTCAATGGCGGCATGCAGGTTTTTCTGCCAAGTCTCCAGAGATTGTCCCGGCAGTCCATAAATCAAATCCAGAGAGAGATTGGTAAATTTGGCCTTCCGCGCCGCTTCCACCGCTGTTTTCACCTGCGCGGCGGTGTGGATGCGGCCGATGGCTTGCAATTCTTCGTCATTGGCGGACTGCATACCAAGGCTCAGGCGGTTGAATCCCGCCTTGCGCAAAGCGCGCAGATCTCTAAAGTTTCCGGCGGACTCGGGGTTTGCCTCCAGTGTGATCTCTGCGTCCTTTGTGACGCTGTATTTCTTTTGAATGGCTTTCAAAAGGCGTGTCAGATGCTTGACGCCCAGCAGCGTGGGGGTGCCTCCGCCAAAATAAATGCTGTCCACCACATGGTGCTCTGCGCGGGGCGCAATCTCAGCCAATTGGGCTTCCAGCGCCTGCACATAGTCATCCATCCGTCCCTCCGCGCCGGGCAGGGAATAAAAATCACAATAATCGCACTTTTTTGCACAGAAGGGGATGTGGACGTACAGCCCCAGTTTTTTTTGGTCTTCTTTCAAGGCGGCGGCCTCCTTTGCCGGTAAATTACAATCGCAGCGTCCATTTTACAGTTTTTCGCTCTTTTATGCAAGGCGGATATCACTTTCTCACCCGGAAAAAACCGCATCGGACAGAATCTGCGCCCGCAGGTGATTGAACCTGTGGGCGCGGAAAATTCGTTGAGCGGTTAAAAACCTGAAAATGCAAACTCTTATTCCGTACCAATGCAGAAGAACGTGAAACTGCCGGTGGCCAGCAGTTTTCCGGTAGCTTCGGCACTGATGTCCACATTGACAAGGCAGGTTTTTTTGCCCCGGTGCCGCACAGTCCCGATTGCCACCGCGGTTCCCTCTTTAATGTTGGACAGGAAGTTCATGGAGCTGCTCTGTGTCACATAGATGCGCCCGTCGGAGTGGGCGGCGGAACCGGCGGTGCTGTCCGCCATGGTGTATAATGCGCCGCCGTGCAGCATTCCGTGGGGGTTTGTGCTCTCCGGCCGCAGCGTCAGGCGGCATTCCGCCCGGTCCTCCTCCAAGGAACTCAGCTCAATGGAGTTATACGTCATAAAGCGATTCAGCTTGATCCGGTCGTTTTTAATCTCTTCTAATGTTGCCATCGGTTTTCTCCTCGCTTTTTATTTAGATGATGGAGATAGTCTACCACGTTTCAAAAAAAGTTTCCATACTTTCGTTAGAAGGAAAATTGGTAAACAGGAAAATTTTCAACAAAAAGGTATAATATTGTGGAAAACGGTGCTTAAGAGGTGAAAATTGAGAAAAAAGGAAGGAGTTTTCATATAAAGAAAAGCAGACAAGCGCCACATTTTCGCGCTTGCCTGCTTTTTTAAAGAATTCAGACTTCTCCCGGATTCTTTTTTGGGCACTTTTTGTGGTTCTGTGCCACGGGTTTACCGCCTTCAGAGGACGTTTCCCCTGCCGATTCCTTATGCCGCAGACCCTGAGGGGCGTCTCCCTTCAGTTTATTGTGGATTTCCAGCATGGTCTGGGCGGCCTCATCGAACTGCTTGACCTCTTCAAAGTTTTCAACCAAGTCGCTGTGAACCAGATCGCTGTAATCCTTTGCAGGACTCTTGGGATACACAGCCCGCAGCAGAATGGGAGTCACAATGGTGGAGGCGACGACCATCAGCACCATGGGAGCCAGAAACACAGGGTCCATCAATCCGCTGGCAATGCCCTTGTTGGCCACAATCAGAGCGACCTCGCCGCGGGAAATCATACCCACGCCAATTCGCAGGCTTTCGGCGTTGGTATAATGAAACATCTTTGCGCCCAAGCCGCAGCCGACAACCTTCGTTACAATTGCCACCACGATAGAAACAACTGCCAAAACCATAACCCGCGCGTCCATGGAGGACAGAACCACCTTCAAACCAACGCTGGCAAAGAAGATGGGAGAGAGAAACATATAGGACAGAGTTTCACACTGGGACTGTACGTAAATCGCCCGCGCAGTGTTGGCGATAATCAGACCCGCGCAGAACGCGCCGATGATGTCTGCCACGCCGAAAAATGTTTCGGCGACATAAGCATAGAAGAAGCAAAACGCGATGGAAATGACGGCAAAGCGCTTGCGGTTCCAACGGGCCGAAACCATCCACTTTTGAATGAGCTTGTGGAGAAAGTATCCCATAATCAACGTCATCACAAAGAACGCCGCGATCTTAAGCATCACCAGCCAGATACTGACATTGCCACTGGATGCGCTGGTGATCAGCGTCAGCAAGATCAGGCCCAGCACATCGTCGATCAGCGCCGCGCCCAAAATCGCGTTGCCGGATCGGGTGGAGAGCTTTCCCATCTCCTTCAGCGTTTCCACACTGATGGACACGGAGGTGGCGGTAAACACCGTGCCGACAAACATATTTTTCAGCGGGTCGCCGCCGCCGTTAAAGGCCGCAGCCAGCGCGTAGCCGCCGGCCAAAGGAACCAGTACGCCGATCAGGGCGATAAAAAAGGCCGCCTTGCCGGATTTCTTCAGTTCACTGATGTCCGTCTGCAAGCCTGCACTGAACATCAGAACAATCACGCCGAGTTCCGACAGCATCGAAAGAAAGTCGCTGGGCTGCACCAGATTCAGAATGCTTGGACCCAACAGAAGTCCTGCAACCAAGGACCCGACCACCTGCGGCATATCCACCCGTTTGGACATGATGCTGAAAACCTTTGTCACCAAAATAATGATGGCGACATCAAATACAAACTCATAGGATTCCATTTCAATACCTCTTATTCATATTATAGCTGTTTCCGGCTGCCCGCACAGCTGACAGAGCTCTTCCAAACACTCTGCCGACCTACAAACGCCTTGTCTCAGTTCATGCCACCTTTTAAACTGAAGCAGCTTGCTCGTAATCGCATCATCGAGCCTAACACAAACCAGAGGAAATGTCTAGTGGGGGGACACGTTAAAAAGCACAATTGGATACAAAAAATGAAGGATTTTTCATATATATTGCCTACAATTATATGCAATTTAGACGCTATATCGGTTTCTTCGCGAACTCTTTGCAGGAAATCTTTCAAAGTGCCGTATGCGGAACAAGGCGTGTGTACCAGATGTTTAGAGAGATCTGTATTTCAGCTAAAAGTCCTGCGCATCAAAAAAGAAGCACTCCCCACCCTATTGGGTGGAGAGTGCTTCAATGGAGCGGGCAACGAGGCTCGAACTCGCTACCTCCACCTTGGCAAGGTGGCGCTCTACCAGATGAGCTATGCCCGCGAAACAAGAGTTATTTTAACAAAGAAAGAGGTTTCTGTCAACCCTTATTTACGGATTTTGTGGATTTTCCAGGAATGCACCCGTCGTTCCATCTGTCGCCTCTACCGGATGCATGGTCTTTTCAGCGGCCGAAGCCAGATTAAATTCAATCAGACCCACGGGGCCGGATGCCGGATAGTAAGACACGGTCCATTCCGGTGTCTCAGCCAGCTCTCGCTGCGTCCGAAGGTCGGACACCGTCTGGTCCACCGCGGCCCTATCCTCCTCCTGCCAATAGCCCACGCGGACCGTCAGCTCTGTCTTTCCGTCGTCCAGCGCCGTTTCCAAAAGACTTTGCACCGCCGCAACGCTGGTGGCATTGACGATGGATGCGATTTGCTCCATGGTGCGGCGATAGCCCAGCTGGACGGAAAGCTCGTAATATCCCCTTTGGGCAGTGGACGAGGAAGTGATATATTCCACCGCGTAATTTCCGAGGGCGGTTTCCTGCTGCACCTCGGCGGCGGCCTTTTCCAGCCCGTCCGCCACGGAGACGCCGTCGTCATAGGTGTAAAGACGGATTACTGCCTGCTCCGTATGCTGGCCGATCAGCAGCATCAGGTCGTTGACCACGTCCTGATAGCTCTCCGCCCGGAGAATGCCGGTGGCCTCACTCTCCCAGAACTTGCTGGAATGAGCCTCCACCGTGCTGTACTCCCGGTCGAGCAGAGAGGCGCAGCCGGAGAGCAGCATACACCCTGCCAGCAGCAAACACATGCGCTTTTTCATCCGTCCGCGCCTCCTTTCGTTTGTTAGAAAAAAATAGGAAACCGTTTTGCGCCGCTTTTAGAATCCCAGGTCCTGATCAATCAAAACAATCTCCGTCTCCATGCCGCTCATGGGCCGCCACAGCACCGCCAGTCCCCGGCATATGCGGGCGGGACTCTTGCAGTCATAGCACCGGTCGCCGTTCACGGCACAGGGAGTCTTCGTCTGAAGCCGCTGGGCGTTTTTCGGCGCGGCAATGTTTCGGGCGCGCCACAGCGCCTCGTCGTAAGTACCGGCCAGCTTGTTGCGGCCCACCACCAGATACAGCTTCTCGTGACCATACAGCATGGAGGCAACCCGGTTACCGTTGCCGTCGATGTTGATGAGGTCGCCCTCTTCATCCAATCCGTTGACAGAGGACAGGTAGATCTGCGCCTTTTCCGCCTCGCCTGTGGAGATGGGAGTTCCCTGCCAGTGCCAGTACACGGAATTATGAGTGGAAAGGCTCTCATACAAGCCCATATCCCGCAGCGTTACGGAGCCGCCAAATCCCACCGTTTTTCCGTCAATAGCCCCGTTGAGATAGGTCGCCGCTTCCTCCGCCGTCTGAAATGTCTGGACACTGAAACCGCGCGCTTTCAGATTCTCCGCCGCTTTTTTCAAATCCGCCATCGTCAAATCTCCTCCTTCTTATATTCCCCGAATCCCTCGCCCAACACATCGTGGGCGTCGCAGACAATCAAAAATGCGCCGGGATCAGCCTCGTGGACAATGCGCTTTACCTCCACGATCTCCCGCTGTTTGAATGCCACCAACAGCACATGCTTCTCGTCGCCCGTATAGGCGCCCGAAGCGTTCAAAATGGTGACGCCCCGGTCCCGGGCCAAAATGGCGTCCGCCGTTTTTCTCCAGCTGTTGGAAATGATGTACGCCACCTTGGATTCATCCAGACCGTAGAGAATCTTATCAATCACCACGGTGGAGACAAACAAGGCGACCAGGCCGTACAACGCGGCGTTGACACTGCCGAAGACCACGGCGATCAGCGCCAGCACCACAAAGTCCGGAATCAGAATGAGCTTTCCCATGGGGAGCCATGGGAATTTTAATTTTAAAAGACGGGCCACGATGTCGGTCCCTCCAGTGGTGGCGCCCTGAGAAAAGACCAGCCCCACGCCCACGCCCAAAAGAGCCCCGCCCACAAGGCAGGCCAGCATGGTGTCCATGGGCGGGAATTTGTATAGCAGAGCGATGCCGTCGATGGCCAAGGAACTGACCAGCATGGAAAAAAGAGAGGAAATCAGCAGATGCCGTCCGATGAGCTTCCACCCCAGAAGGAACAGCGGTACGTTCAGCACCGCCGACAAAATACCGACCGACGCCCAAGGCAGCAGCACGTTAATTACTTGGGCAAGACCGGTCAGGCCGCCCATACCGATTTGGTTCGCTTCAAAAAACCAGTTAAAGGACAGTGCAAAGATAACGGACCCTAGGGTGATAATGCTGTAACTCCTCAAGATCTTTTTTATAATATCCACCGATCCTTTCTATCCGCTCTATTCCAAAAGGCTGAAATGGCTGTAAAAATCAGTCCAGAAGACCGATCTGCTTTTCCTCGGAATCCTCACCGCGCAGCAGCGACCCGGCGGCGGGGACCGACCGGACGCGGTAGCGGCTCTGGTTGACGATGGCGCTTTCCGCAAGAGGCACGGCCTTTTCCAAATGATACTTGGGCTTCATGGTCATCACTGCCACGCCCTGCGTGGATCGGGTAGTCTTGGGTGTGAGCAGAGCGGTGCTGAAAATAAGCGCACGGGGTTCGCTGGAATAGAGAGCCAGCTCCTCCTCTTCGTTTAGGTGGCAGATGGCCGCCAGCGGCGATTTGTCGGAATAGGCGCCGGTCAGTTTCCGGCGGTTCGAGGTGGTTTGATACGCCGTCAGATTCACTCGGGCGGCCTTGCCGTTTTCAAAGAAGAACAGCAGCGCGCCGGAATAGTCTCCCGGCAGACAGGCGAACACCGGGCTTTCCTCCGGGTCCATCCCAAGTTTTGTGGGCAGATAATCTCCCAAGACGCTTGCCTTCAGGTCTTCAAAGTCGCAGATACGGCATTTATAGACCTGACACCGGTCGGTAAAGAACATGATTTCCGACGCATTGCTGGTTTCAAAGGTCTGGCGCAGTGTGTCTCCGTCTTTATATTTTTGTTCGCTGTTCATTCGCAAAGACGCAGGGGGAATTTTCTTAAAGTACCCCTCCCGGGACAAAAAGACACTGACGGGATAATCCTCCACCGTGTCCTCTTCGTCAAAGACCTCCACCTCGTGGCTGTAAATCAGTGTGGTTCGGCGGGGCTGGCCGTATTTTTTTGAAACCTCGTTCAGTTCGCTGATGATGACCTTTTTCAGCCGCTGCGGGCTTTCCAGAAGGTCCTCCAAGTCCTCAATCTCATCCTGCAAGGCGTCTGTTTCCTGAACCCGCTTGAGGATGTATTCCTTATTGATATTGCGCAGCTTGATTTCGGCCACATATTCTGCCTGTGTTTGGTCGATGCCAAAGCCAATCATCAGGTTGGGGATGACTTCGGCTTCCTCCGCTGTCTCCCGAATGATTTTTATGGCCTTGTCAATATCCAGCAGGATGCGCTTGAGGCCCTTGAGCAGGTGCAGCTTGTCCTTCTTCTTCCCCAGAACAAAATAAACCCGCCGCCGTACAGATTCCCTGCGCCATGCGCACCACTCCTCCAGCAGCTGCCGCACGCCCAGCACCTTGGGCATTCCGGCAATCAAAACGTTGAAGTTGCAGCTGCACGTATCTTGCAGCGTCGTCTGCTTGAAGAGCTTTGCCATCAGCCGGTCGGGGTCCACGCCCCGCTTGAGGTCGATGGTCAGCTTTAGGCCGGAGCGGTCCGTCTCATCCCGCATGTCGGCAATCTCTTTAATTTTCCCCGCCTTAATCAGCTCGGCAACCTTGTCCAGAATGGCCTCGATGCTGGTGGAATAAGGGATTTCGTAAATTTCGATCAGGTTTTCGTCTTTGACATAGCGCCACTTGGCCCGGACCTTCACGCCGCCCCGGCCGGTGCGGTAAATCTCCTCCAACGCCGCCGGCTCGCAGATCAGCTCGCCGCCGGTGGGAAAATCGGGGCCTAATAAGGTGTCGGTCAGGGCGCAGTCCGGATTTTTGAGATAGGCGACGGTGGTGTCGCATACCTCTTTTAAATTGAATCCGCAGAACTGGGACGCCATGCCCACGGCGATACCGCTGTTGGCGGAAACTAGAATGTTGGGGAACGTGGTGGGCAGAAGGGCCGGCTCCTTCATGGTGTTGTCGTAGTTGTCAATGAAATCCACCGTGTCGTTGTCGATGTCCTTAAAAATCTCGGCGCAGATGGGGGCCAGCTTTGCCTCTGTGTACCGGCTGGCGGCCCAAGCCATATCGCGGGAGTAGGACTTGCCGAAGTTGCCCTTGGAGTCCACAAAGGGGGTCAGCAATGCACCGTAGCCCACGCTGAGGCGCACCATGGTATCATAAATGGCGGCGTCTCCGTGGGGGTTCAGGCGCATGGTCTGGCCCACGATGTTGGCAGACTTCGTCCGTGCGCCGGTGAGCAGTCCCATTTTGTACATCGTGTACAGAAGCTTGCGGTGGGAGGGCTTGAATCCGTCGATCTCCGGGATGGCCCGGGAGACGATGACGCTCATGGCGTAGGGCATATAGTTGACTTCCAGCGTGTCGGTGATGGGCTGGGCCACCACGGCGGCGTGCAGTCCCATCACGTTGGGGTTTACTTCCTTGTGATCAATTTCTTCGGGGCGCTTTTTCTTTGGCATTCGTATCAATCCTCATATGCGGCGGTGGCCGCCTTGCTTTCTTGTCCAGCGCGGTCCGTCCCTGCAAATGCGGATGCAGGGAGCGAAGGGCTGAGAAAATTTTGCGCGGAAGAAGGCCGATCCGGAAAGCCGGACTGCCGGTATCCGTAAATTGTTTTCCGGTGAAATCCCTTCGCCGGAGCTGCCGCACTTGCACGTCAGTACATTGGATGCAACAGTCAACGCGCTGCGCGTTATATAAACCATTTTACGGCCTTTTTATAGATTCTAGAATCAGGAGATGTCCGCCATCTCCAGATATTTAAACCCGTTTTCCGCGATGTGGTCTTTCCGGCCCTGCAAATTGTCTCCCAGCAGCAGGTCGAAGACCCGGGATGTCTCCGCAACGTCGGAGGGCTGCACCCGAATCAGCCGCCGCGTGGCGGGATTCATGGTGGTGAGCCACATCATCTCCGGCTCGTTTTCACCAAGGCCCTTGGACCGGTCCACTTTGATTTTCTTTCCAGCAAGGTCCTTCACAATGTCGTTTTTCTCCTTGTCGGAGTATGCGAACCACGTCTTCTCCCCGCAGGTAATCTCAAAGAGGGGGGTTTCCGCGATATAGACGTATCCTTCCCGGATGAGGGTGGGGGTCAGGCGGTAAAGCATGGTCAAAATCAGTGTGCGGATCTGGAAACCGTCCACATCGCCATCGGTGCAGATGACCACCTTGTTCCAGCGCAGGTTCCCCACGTCAAATTCCGCCAGATCCTTGACGTGCTTGTCCTTGACCTCCACGCCGCAGCCCAGCACCTTCATCAGGTCGGTGATGATTTCGCTTTTAAAAATCCGGGCGTAGTCCGCTTTCAGGCAGTTCAAAATCTTGCCGCGGACGGGCATGATACCCTGATATTCCGAGTCCCGGCCCATTTTCACGCTGCCCAGAGCGGAGTCGCCCTCCACGATATAGATTTCCCGGCGGCTCACGTCCTTGGACCGGCAGTCCACGAACTTTTCCACCCGGTTGGCAATGTCGATGCTGCCGGAGAGTTTTTTCTTGATGTTCAGCCGGGCCTTTTCCGCGCTTTCCCGGCTGCGTTTGTTGATGAGAACCTGTTCGGCGATCTTCTCCGCGTCAAAGGGGTTCTCGATGAAATAGACCTCCAGATTGCTTTTCAAAAAGTCCGTCATGGACTCCTGCACAAATTTGTTGGTGATGGCCTTTTTCGTTTGGTTTTCATAGCTGGTGGCGGTGGAGAAGTTGTTGGAAACCAGAACTAGACAGTCCTCCACGTCGTTCCAGGTAACCTTGCTCTCGTTTTTCTGGTATTTTCCGTTTTGCTTCAAATACTGGTCGATGGCGGAGACGAACGCGGATTTTGTGGCCTTTTCCGGGCTGCCGCCGTGCTCCAGCCAGCTGGAGTTATGATAGTGCTCGATGATGTTGACCCGGTTTGAAAAGCAGCAGGCTGTGCTGAGTTTCACCTTATATTCCGGCTTGTCCGCCCGGTCCCGGCCCTTGCGCTCCGTCTCCCAAAATACCGGGGCGGTGAGGCTCTCCTCTCCCGCCAGCTCGGTCACATAGTCCACAATGCCGTTTTCATAGACGAAGTCCTCCGTCTCGAAATGGCCGGGGACGGCCTCGTTGCGGAAGCGGAAGGTCACGCCTGCGTTCACCACCGCCTGCCGCTTCATCACGTCCTTGAAATATTCTGCCGGAATGGCGGTATCCGTGAACACGTCCAAGTCCGGCAGCCACCGAATGGTGGTGCCGGTCTTCTTTCCCCGGTCGGTTGGCTCCTCGTGCAGGCCCCCGACATTTTCGCCCTGCTCAAAATGGAGCGTATATTTTTTCCCGTCTCTGCGGACGGCAACGTCCATATATTTGGAGGCGTATTGCGTGGCGCAGGAACCAAGGCCGTTGAGGCCCAAGGAGTATTCGTAGTTGTCGCCGCTGTTGTTGTCGTATTTTCCGCCGGCATACAACTCGCAGAAGACCAGTTCCCAGTTCCAGCGCTGTTCCTTTTCGTTCCAGTCCAGCGGACAGCCCCGGCCAAGGTCTTCCACCTCGATGGAGCGGTCGGCATATCGGGTGACGGTGATCAGGCTCCCGTGGCCCTCGCGGGCCTCGTCAATGGCGTTGGACAGAATTTCAAAGACCGCGTGTTCGCAGCCCTCCAATCCGTCAGAACCGAAAATAACGCCGGGGCGTTTCCGCACCCGGTCCGCGCCCTTTAAAGAGGAAATGCTCTCGTTGCCATAGTTCTTTTTTGCTGCCATTGCCTGTTTCCTTTCCGTTTTGTTTGCCATATTAAAAATATCGTATCATACAGCGGAAAAAAATTCAAGACCGGGGCAGATGCGGAAATTTCATCGCACCGGCTGAATCTTTTCCCTGCGAATGTTCTTACGTAAATTTTACCATAACCTATATGTCACCTTATCAAGTAACCTTCGTTTCTGGGTTTTGCACATTTTCCACTGAGTTTTCCACGCTGTTATGTAAACGCCAAAAACCACTAAAAAATGCGTACTCTTTTTCCTACCTTTCAGGGCGGAAAAACGGGCCGCCGCAGCCCTTTGCGACGGCCCGCTTTTTTGCGGGAGATTTTTTAAAAACAAGACGCATCAAGGACTACGGCATCAACATCAGCACCACGCCATAGATCGCGGACGCCAGCGTGCCGAAGACGATCACCGGCCCCGCCACCAAAAACATTTTTGCCGCCATGCCGGTGACAAAGCCCTCGCTGCGAAAATCAATGGCGGGTGAAACCACGGCGTTGGCAAATCCCGTGATGGGAACCAGCGTGCCTGCGCCGCCGTATTTGGCCAGCTTGTTATAAAGGTTCAGCCCCGTGAACAGTGCGGAGAGAAACACCAGTGAACAGGAGGTGGCGGTTCCCGCGTCCTCTTTGTCAAGGCCCGCAGCGCCCCAGCCGTTCATAATCAGCTGTCCGATCACGCAGATCGCTCCGCCGATGACGAAGGCAAGGACCGTGTTTTTCACGATGGGGGATTTTTTTGACTTCTGTTTGACCAGCTGCGCGTATTCCTTTGTAGAAATATCCATAAAACCGCCTCCGATGTTATTTCCGGTAGAGTTTCCTGAATTGTAAAAATTATTCATGTCAGCCCACCCGCCGCAAAGCACGGCTAAGAGCCGAGACAAAAAAAGCGAACCGGACGCTCTCCCCAAAAGCGTCCGATTCGGCGGTTTATTTTAAAAAGCGTTATTTTCGGAGAAGAGGAAGCGTGAGAACAAAACGGGTGGATTCCGCGTCGGACTCGGCGCGCAAAGTGCCCTTGTGCTCCGCGGCAATGGTTCGGGCGATGGACAGGCCCAGTCCAAAACCGGCCTTTTCCCCGCGGGAGGCATCCGCCCGATAGAATCGCTCAAACAGATGGGTCAGCTGCTCCGCCGGAATGGGCGGGCCTTGATTTGTTACCTGAAGCCTTACGTGGCGCTCCGCCTTTTGAAGGGACAGCTCAATGGGTGCGCCTTCGGCGCCGTATTTAATGGCATTGTCTAAAAGAATGGAGATCACCTGCTTCAGCTTGTCCAAGTCGCCGTTGACCGAGATATCCGGAGCGACGGCTTCATAGCGCAGCGTCTTCCCCACCTCAAATGCCACCGGTTCAAACAGCAGAGCGCAGTCTGTGGCCGCGTCGGACAAGGAGACGGCGGAAAAAACGCTGGTGCGGACCATGTTGTCTGCCCTAGCCAAAGTCAGCATTTCCTCTACAAGGGCTTTCATCTGCTGGGCCTCTGATTGAATGTTGTCTGCCCAGCGGGCGGGCCGGGGGTCCAAAGGGACGGAACCCATCAGCTCCGCGTTGGAGAGAATGACGGTCAGCGGCGTTTTCAGCTCGTGGGACGCGTCGGACAAAAACTGGTGCTGCTGGTTCCATGCCCGCTCCACCGGGCGGGTGA
Source organism: Oscillibacter ruminantium GH1 (assembly GCF_000307265.1). Taxonomy (GTDB): domain Bacteria; phylum Bacillota; class Clostridia; order Oscillospirales; family Oscillospiraceae; genus Oscillibacter; species Oscillibacter ruminantium. Next base: position 432,867 of record NZ_DF158897.1, on the reverse strand, counting down.
CCCACCAAGCCAGCAGAATCGAGATGCCCAAAAGCACCAGCAGCGCCGCCGCGCCGATCTGCAGGGAGGAGCGCATCATGGTGTGGAGCGCGGACATCTCCATGGAAATATCCACAAAGGCGATGCGCTCGAAAAAGTGGTTATCCACCCGCAGGAAGCGGAGGTTATAGGCGGAGACGGTGCCTGTTTCGGCGCCCTGTTCCATGCAGCTTTGCAGAATATCCCGCAGAGCGGCGGTGTCTTCCAGATCGGAATAGGTGCCGCCGGTGACATAGACCGTGCCGTTCCAGATCTCCACGGTGAAATAGGGCAGCTGGACTTGGTTGCCGCCCACCATGATACCGGTTTGGCCCTGATTCACCCGGGGATCGCTGACGATTACGCGGCGCAGCAGTTCCTGTGTGCTGTTTTGAAGTCCCCGCTTGGCGGAGGCATACATAGAAAAAAACATGCCTCCAAGCAGCGCCGTCACCAACAGCATACACACCGCCAGCACTTGCAGCCGCAGCTTTCGGATCATGTCGGGTCCTCCCCCGGCGTCAGACTGTAACCCGCCATGCGGATGGTGGTGATCTTCACCGTGGAGCGCAGGTGCGCAAGCTTGCGGCGAAGAAAGGAGATATAAACCTCCACATTGTTGTCCTCCGCCTCGGACTCGTAGCCCCAGACCTTCAGCAGCAGCTTTTCCTTGGTAAGGACCAGCTTTTGATTCAGCATCAGCACTTCCATCATGTCAAATTCCTTTCGGCTCAATCGGACGGACCGGTCGGCACAGGAAAGGGTAAAGTTGGACGTTTCCAGCCGCAGATCGCCGCAGGTCAACGTTCCGGTGTCCCGCAGCTCGGGAGTCCGGCGGGTCAGCGCCCGGATGCAGGCCAAAAGCTCCTTTGGCTCAAAAGGTTTCGTCAAGTAATAGTCCGCGCCGCAATCCAGCCCCTGCACCTTGTCGGAGACTTCGGATCGGGCGGTGAGCATTAAAACGGGCGTGGCGTTTCCCTCCGCCCGCAGACGGCGAAGCACATCGAACCCATTGAGCTTGGGGAGCATCACATCCAGCAAAATCACGTCGTAGATGGAAGTAAGGGCATTGTCCAGACCGCTTTCGCCGTCGTGACTCACATCAGCGGTGTAGCCGTTCATTTCCAGCAGATCCTGCAGCGTCGCGGCCAAACGCGTTTCATCTTCCACGATTAAAACTCGCATGGGAAAACACCTCCCTGAAAAATAAGATCCATTAAGATAAAAATGAGGGGGAATCAATTCCCCCTCATTTTACCAAATAAGCTGAAAGATAGCAATCAGCCCGCGGAGGATGCGGCGGGGGCTGTATCAGAGGATGTGGAGGCGTTCTCCAACCCGTTGACGGACACCTTCATCAGCATATCCAATTTGTCCGCCGTCATGCGGTAGACAGTGGTGTCTTCGTCCACACGGACATAGCGCCCGTCGCCGTCCAGCACCGGATTGCCAATGGTCAGGGTCAGCGTTTCCTCCGTGCCGCCGTCTCCGGTGTATTTCACGGTGATGACGGAACTGGGCTCGTCAAAACCGCACAGGGCCGCCGCGTCGTTGGAGGGGCGGTAATCCACGCAGGCGTCCAGACGCAGTCCCAAAATCTGCTTCACGATGCCCTGAACCTGTTTGTTGTCGGTGACGTTGGCCCCGCCAGAACGCCAAGCGGTGGAGATCTCCTCTCCGGAAGACGAAGAAGACGCGGCGGAGTCCCCGCCGGAATTTTCCTCATGAGAGGCGGTGAGAACCGTGGTCACGGGACCGGCCAGCGTTACGGAATTCAGCTGTGCCTCCGTCAGAGTGGGAAAGTCCGGAAGAAGACACATGTCGTAAATCCCCACGGCCATTTCACGGGAAAGCTCGTCGGAAATGATATAAACCGGCGTTTCAGACCCGTTCATCAGCATGTAATAGCTGTTGCCGTCGGAAGTGGCGTTGCCCAGAGCGATGGTGGTAGTCTGACCGTTGTCCGAGGTGGCGGTCAGCGTCTGGGATGGCTCGTCGAGGCCGTAGGCATCCAGCGTGTCGCCCTCGGTAATGGTCTGCTGGGGCTTCAGCGCGGAAAGGGTGTTGACTATTTTAATGAGATAGTCCTGATCCAGAGGGAAATCGGGATCATTGGTCCAGTACCACTGTCCATCGTCGTTGAGGGCAAAGGAGAGCGTGGCGTTTCCGTTGTGATAGGACAGCTCCTTATAGGACGAGGCGGCGTCGGTAATCACGCCGGCGGCGGCTGCCGCGGCGGCAGCGTCCTGCTCCGCCTGCTGGGCCCGGTTTTTCGCGGCCCGCACGCCCAGCAACACCGCGATCAAAAGCACCACTGCGGTCAGAAGAATCAGAAGTGTTCGTTTTTGTTTTGCGTTCATGGGGGAAGGTTCCTCCTTTTAGAGTTTGCGCCGCCGCGTCCAGCGGACGAAGCCGAAAATCAGCAGCGCGGCGGGAATCACAAAGATAAACAGCAGTCCCCACAGCCCGCCGGTGGTGACGGTGTTGTTCTCCTCGGCCAAAGACACCGGCTCCACACTGATGGAAGATACGTCGTCAAACCCGGCGGTGACAGAGGCCATGAACAGCGCGGCATTGTCCACATTGGCAAAGCTGGAGGTGACGGAGTCGCCGCACAGGGAGTCGCTGCCAAACACCGTCAGCCGGGCGGTCATGTTGTCGTCAATGGGTTCTGTGGCCACCGCGCCAACCACATAGCTGCCGGAAACCTGACTGTTGTCCGCGTTAACGGCGACGCCGTCGTCCGACGTGGTGAGAAAGGGAGAGACGGTGATGGTGTCCCGCACCGGGTTGGTGGCCGTCATACCCCGGGAACCGTACAGCAGGAGCGTGGCGTCGCTGCTCACAGCTTTGGCTGCGTCCACAGAGGTATCCAGCGTGGGGAAGAACAAAAACGGGGTATTTTGATAGTACCGCTGCATATCGGTCACAAGGCCCGGAGCAACGCTCAAACCGTAATCCGAGCAGAGCGCGGCAAAATTGGGCAGTTCCTCCAGCTTGGAGGCCATGGAGTAGATCACCTGCCCGCCCTGCGCGAGATACGCCCGCAGCATGGCAAGCTCGTCGTCCGCCAAGTCCCGGGTGGGCGCATCCACAATCAAAAGGTCGCAGTCGTCGGGTATGGCGCCCTCGGTCAAGAGGTTCACGGATTTCACGGTCATGTGGAGCTTGCCCAGCGCGTCGGTGACGGCCTGAGACAACGCGCCCTCCTCGTGTCCGGTGGTGAGATAAGCGGTGTGGCGCGCGTCGGTGAGAACCCCGTCAATGGCAGAGGTGAGCTTGCCCTCGGCGTCAAAGTCCGTTTCCTGCTTCTGCTGATACATATAGTACATCATCTCGTTGATGCCGATGATGTCGTCAATGTTCACGATCTCCTGCCGCCCGGTTGCCGCGCAGGTGACCACGATGGTATTGGCGTCCGCGCCGTACTGCGACAAAACGGAGGGGTACACCGTGGGGTTTACGTATTCAAGGCTCAGGCGGTCGGACAGGGACACGTATTTGTCCAGAAACCGCACAATGCGGGAGTCCACGCTGGTTTCGTCCGCCAGCACATGGATGGCCACATCTTCGGTGAGATTACTCAGATAGTTCACCGAAACGTCTGTAATATTATAAATCTTTGTGTCCGTCAGGTCAATCTGCGATTTTGCCGCGGGAATCTGGGCCACCAACAGATTGAAGACGATCACGGCCGCCACTGCCAGAGCAACGATTCCCGCAGAGAACATCCCCTTGCGATGGTCCCGGCGAGCCAGGGTGACGGTTTCGGTTGAAACAGCGGTCTGCGCCGCCGGTTTATTTTTAAAAATAGACATTTTGCGCTCCCCCTCTCAATTCCAGCGCCGCTTCTGGAGAACCTGCACGGTCAAAAACACCAGAAGGGCAATCAGGGACAGATACAGCAGAAGCCCCGGAATGTCAAAAACATGGTCGGAGGCAAAACTGTTGAATGCATCCAGCAGGGAGAAATTTCCCAGTGCGTTGGGCAGGAGATTGGCGAAAGTGCCGGAATCCCTGCTATAAAGTGCGATGATGGCGGCAGCACCCAGAACCAGCACGCCTCCACTCAGCTTCCAGCTGCCGGACAGGGCACTCAGCAGCAGGCAGACAAGGACCAGAACCACGAGAAGTCCCGCCAGAGATCCGGCGGCCGAGGTGGGCAGCAGGCTGATAAGGCCGTTCCACAGATACAAGACCAGCAGCAGACAGAAGGTACCCACGGCGGCGATGACTTGACTTTCCGTCAGGGCGGAGATCAGCATGCCGATGGCGATCTCCACTGCGGCCAGCAGAAAATAGATCAGCAGCGTGGCATAGTCCGCCTTAAAGTGAGCGGTGCCGTTCATGCGGATAATCAGCGGGCACAGGCACGCCAGCAGCACCGGCACGGCCAGCACCGTCAGCATGGCGAAGTATTTTCCCAGCACCACGCCGGTGAGCGAGGCGGGAGAGGTCAACAGCAGCTGGTCGGTTTTTGAGTGGCGTTCCTCGGCCAATGACCGCATGGTAAGTACCGGGACCAGCGCCATGAACACCACCAGCGTGGCGCTCAGGGCGTAAGAAAAATAAGTGTAGCCGCTGAGCAGGTTATAGGCGGTGAAATAAATGCCGATGAACACACTGAGCGCGGCTATGAAAATCCACCCGGTCATGGAGTTGAAATACGCGCGCAGTTCGCGCTTGTAAATGGCTGTCATTGTGCGTTTTCCTCCTTTTCCGGCGCGCTGAACGGGGTATCTTCTTCCCCGGCGGTCTTTGCCGCAGCTGTTTTCGGGGCGTTTTGCTCAAGGACCTCGCCGCACGTCAGCAGAGCCGCCGCCCGGGCGGCCACCTCGTCGCTTTCGTCCGTCAAATCCAAGAACACATCTTCCAAAGAGGCCATCCGGCTGCGCAGTTCCAGCAGCGGACAGCGGGCCTGTGCAAACGCGTAAAACAGCGCTTCGCGCCGGTCGCCGTCGCTGCGAACTTCCAGACGCACGGTGTCCTCCGTCACGTCGGACACGGTGTGGCCGATCACACCCTCCACCGTATCAAGGACAGACTCGGCCGATTCCTGCGTGCCTTTTACCAAGAGCTCCAGACGGTCGTTGGCGGAGAGTTTTTCCTCCAGCGCCTCCGGCGTGTCGCAGACCACGAACTTTCCCTTGCGGATAATCAGCACCCGGTCGCACACCGCCCGAATCTCCGAGAGGATGTGGGAGCTGAGAATGACCGTGTGGTCTTTGGCAAGCGTGTGAATCAACTCCCGGATTTCCACAACCTGCCGGGGGTCCAGACCCACGGTTGGCTCGTCCAGAATGATGACCTTTGGAAAGCCCAGAATTGCCTGCGCCAAGCCTACCCGCTGGCGGAAACCCTTGGAGAGATTGCGAATTAAACGGCGGGTCTGATCCTCCAAATGGGTCATGGACACGGCCTGACCGATCTGATTTTCCCGCTCGGACTTCGGAATCTCCTTCAGCTCCGCACAGAATTGCAGATATTCCAATACCGTCATGTCCGGATACAGCGGCGGCTGCTCCGGCAGATACCCGATGCATCGCCGGGCGGCCTCCGGCTCCTCCGCCACGTCGTGTCCGTCAATGAGAACGGTGCCCTCCGTGGCAGCCAGATACCCCGTCATGATGTTCATCGTGGTGGACTTTCCGGCGCCATTAGGGCCCAAAAATCCGAAGACCTGTCCGTCCTCCACCGTAAAGCTCAGGTGATCCACGGCGCTGCGGCCGCCATAGCACTTTACAAGGTTTTGCACTTCGACCAAAGAAAACCCTCCTTTATTCTCGCGCGTTCTGCGCGGGTGGGCGCAAGGCCCTTTTTAACAATCAGAGATTATAAGTGCCGTTTCTTAATCAGAACTTAAGACTTCTCTGACTTGTCAGGCAGACTGCTTTTTTCATTGTACACGAAAAAGTGTTTGTTCATAAAATGTTTTTGTTTTTTTCAAGGAATTTTTAATCTTTCTCCGCTATACTGCAAACAGTCTTAAGGAAGCGGGGTCGCCGCCCCTGAGTCCCGAGACGCTTTTTCTCTTTTCTCTCTCAAAGGCAATGGGCCGCCGATTTTCGGCGGCCCATTGCCTTTTTTCACCCCAAAAGAAAAAAGCGGGAGCGTTTATCAGTCTCCTAAAGCCTCGCTTTTCCGATCCGGTACGACCGAAGAACCCGCCGCAAGGAAGGAAAAAAATGGGCGGAAAACCAGACGGAGAAATTGGAAAAGCCAACGCGCACGCCCTTGGCGCAAGATACATCAATATATTTGCTGTTTTGTAGTGATATTAACGGATTTCTAACTTGAAGTCTGCTCTTTCGTTGTATATAATTGAAAGACCTTCCGAATGGAAGCGTCATAGAAACCTAAGAAATATGGAGGATACTGCAGTGCGAGGCATCCACAGCGCCGTGGACGATATCCGGCGAAACGTGTTTACCGAGGTGGCAAGGCTTGCCTATGAGGGCGGGGACTATTCCCGGATCGATATGATCCCCTATAAAATTGTCCCCGGAGAGGAATCCCAGTACCGCAGCAATGTTTTTTTGGCTCGCGCGATTGTGCAGGAGCGGCTTCGGCTGGCCTGCGGATTGCCGCTTCAGCCCGTGGACGTGCGCGCCCCCGCCAGCGCCGGAATTGAAGAGGCGGCGGCAGCGGACGACAAGTTTTTTGAAGAGCCGCTGGTCAACGTCATCACGTTTGCCTGCAATGCCTGCCCCCCCAAGCAGGTTCGGGTGACCGACAGCTGTCAGGGCTGCATGTCCCACCCCTGCAAGGTGGTCTGCCCCAAGGACGCGATCTATCTGGATAAGGACAAGCGGTCCGTCATTGACCAGAGCAAGTGCATCAAATGCGGCAAATGCGTCAACCAGTGCCCCTATCACGCGATCACAAAGATCGAGCGGCCCTGTGCCGCCGCCTGCGGCATGGACGCCATCGAATCGGATGAGCGGGGCCGCGCGAAGATTAATTACGACAAGTGTGTCTCCTGCGGCATGTGCCTTGTGAACTGCCCCTTTGCCGCCATCGCGGACAAGAGCCAGATTTTCCAGATTATTCACGCCATGAAGCGCCACAACGAGGTAATTGCCTGCGTGGCTCCGGCGTTTGTTTCTCAGTTTGGCAAGGACGCTTCCCCGGCGAAGCTGAAGGCGGCTATGCGTCTTTGCGGTTTTGCCGACGTGGTGGAGGTAGCCATCGGCGCCGACCTCTGCACGATTGAAGAAGCGGAGGACTTTTTGGAGAATGTGCCGAAAAATCAGCCCTTTATGGGAACCTCCTGCTGTCCGGCGTGGAGCGTAATGGCAAAAAAGCTGTTTCCGGAGTTTAAGGACTATATCTCCATGGCTTTGACGCCCATGGTCATCACCGCGCGGCTGGTGAAAAAAGAGCACCCCAAGGCGCGCATCTGCTTCATCGGGCCTTGCGCCGCGAAAAAGCTGGAGGCCAACCGCAAGGCGATCCGTTCCGACGTGGACTATGTGCTGACTTTTGAGGAACTGCAGGGCATGTTTGATGCCAAGGGCATCGACTTTGCCACCTTGGAGGAAGACCCCGCCGACGATTTCAGCACGGGCACCGGCGCAGGCCGGGGATTTGCCGTGGGCGGCGGCGTGGCCGCCGCAGTGGTGGAGGCCGTGAAGCACATTGATCCCGATCGTGAGGTTTTGATCGACTATGCCGACGGCCTGCGGGAATGCCGCAAAATGCTGATGCTGGCAAAGGCCGGAAAGCGGGATGGATTCCTGCTGGAGGGCATGGCCTGTCCCGGCGGCTGTATCGCCGGCGCGGGTACCATCACGCCGGTAAAGGACGCGGGCGCTGCCGTTCAGCGGTATAAGGATGCCGCCGCGGTTCAAAGCGCCATGGAAAGTCCCTTGAAAGAGCGGCTGAAAGAAGCCGAGGAATAAAAGAAAAGCAGGCCGCCGGAAAGTTTGTAAATTTTCCCGCGGCCTGCAACTTTTCTTTGCGCAAAAGCGTCTTTGTAATGAGGCTTGTACGTCATGGGACTTCCAGAGATTACATTGGGAAAACAGGCCGGGGCGGGATTTACTTTTCTTTGAAACCGTGGTATTCTGAAAATGTTATGTGAACGAGGAATCAAAACCAAAACGACTATGGAGGCACGAACGAAAAAATGAAAAACTACCTGCGCCGCATCTTATCCTGCGCCCTGTCCATGTCCATCCTCTTTGCCCTGACTGTTCCCGCCGCAGCGTCCGTCGCGCTGGGCGACGACCTGACGCAGAAGGACACTCTGGTGCATCAGGAGACGCAGCTGTCTACCAATGTTTTTTGGAGCAATGCTTACAGTGATCTGCGAACGGAAAATTTTGTGACCTATACGCCGAACACCTCTGTGACGCCCATCGTCACTTACGGCGGCGCTCTTTCTTCCTGCAACACCATTTCCTCCACGGCCTCGGCTCTGGAACAGCAGGGCTACCGCGTGGTGGCGGGAATGAACGGAGACTTTTACAACGTGAACAACGGCCTGCCGATCGGGATCGTGGTATCCAACGGCGAGCTGAAAAGCTCAGACGGCGGCTACTGGGCCATCGGCTTCCGGGCAAACGGCTCCGCCGTGCTGGGAAAGCCGGTGATGAAGGTTACCGCGGACCTTGGCTACGAACTGCTGGACGACAGTGGGTTTCCTACCCGCGTGACGCGGCAACTGACCAGCGTAAATAAGGCCCGCGTTTCCACCAGCGGTATTTATCTCTATACATACGATTTTAATTCCAAGCACACCACCGGAACCACGGAACCGGGCGTGGATGTGGTTTGCACCATCGAAAGCGGCACCCTTGCCATGAACGGCGACCCTCTGGTGCTTCGGGTGGACAGCGTCCTCACCGACGCGGCGGGCACCGCTGTTCCACAGGGAAAGGTGGTTCTGTCCGTCAACAATCAGGCGGACGCTTATCATGTGAACGCCCTGAAGAATATCCCCGTAGGGGGCACGGTGACTTTGACCGCCGCTCCCTCCACCGGCGACTGGGTGGATGTACAGTACGCCGTGGGTGCGCTGTACTCTCTGGTGCAAAACGGCGCGGTGGTTTCGGGCCTTCCCTCCGAGGTGAACCCGCGCACTGCCGTGGGCCAAAAGGCGGACGGTACGCTGGTGTTTTACACGATTGACGGACGGAAGACCGGGCATTCCATCGGCGCGTCCATGACGCAGGTGGCCCAGCGGCTGATCGAACTGGGCTGTGTCACCGCGCTGTGTTTGGATGGCGGCGGCTCCACCACGTTCACCGTCACCCAGCCGGATGCCACAACCGCAAAGACTATTAACAAGCCCTCCGGCGGCAGTGAACGGGCCGTCAGCAATCAAATTTTCCTGGTGTCCTCCAACCAGCCCAGCGGAGAACTGGGTCACTTCTACGTTTCCGCCGACAATGATTATGTTTTGGCGGGCAGCAAGGTGAAGATTACGGCTTCCGCTGTGGATACCAACTACATTCCCATGAGCGGCAGGAGCTATACCCTCAGTACCAGCGCCGGAGAGATTCAAGACGGCGTTTTGGATACGCCCGCCAGCGGCGGCGACGTGACGGTTACAGCTTCCAGCGGCGGCCAGTCCGGCTCCACTGTGGTCCACGCCATTACCACGCCGGACTCCATTTCTGTGAAAAACGGGTCCGCCGCCATTACCACGCTGACCGTGGCCCCCGGCGGAACGGTGAATCTGACTGCTTCCGCTGTCTATCGGCATTTCGCGCTGAAGGCGGATCAGGAGGCGTTTACCTGGTCTGTCACCGGAAACATCGGCACAGTGGATAAGACCGGAAAATTCACCGCCGGTTCCCCCGGAAGCGGAACGCTGACGGTTTCCGCAGGCGGCAAGACCGCAACGATCCAAGTGTCCGTATCCAACATCGCCCTTGCCACGGTGGAGGATTTCGAGGCCGGGGTGCCTGCGCTTGCCTCTTACAGCTATGGCGCGACCATCGCCCAGACCAAGGATATGAATGTGGTGAAGTACGGCAAGGCCGCCGCTGCGGTGAACTATACCATCGGCGCAGACGGCAACGCCTCGCTGCTGGTTGCCGCGCCCTATTCCATTGGCAGCGCCTATACCCAGTTGAGTTTCTGGATGTACGGCGACAACTCCGGCAGTGCGCTGACCATGGTGACTTCTGACGGAACCAATACCGCAGAGACTCCGGCGGGCAATGTGGACTTTACCGGCTGGAAGCAGATCACGGTTGCCCTCCCCACCGGAACCGTCTCCTTTGAAGGACTCAAACTCACCCAGATGCTGAATGCGGACGGGTCGGTGACCACTTCCTCCGGCACGCTGTATCTGGATCAGATCGTGGCGTCTTACAACAACGTGGTGGATACCGCGCCGCCGGAGGTTACCGCCTCCGTCTCCGGCGCGACGCTCACCGCCAAGATTACCGACGCGGCGGATAAATTCCCCGCCCAGAGCGGCGTAGCCGTCACGGTGGACGGCAAGGCCGTCTCCTTCACCTATGACGCGGCCAAGGGAACTCTTACCGCGGCGCTCAACGTTGGCGACGGCAATGCCCACCGGGTTACCGTCACTGCCAAGGACGCCTCCGGCAACATTGGCCGGGCATCCTGCGACATTGCCGCAACCAGCGGCACGGCCCAGTTCAGCGACACTGCGTCGTACTGGGCGGGAACCTATGTGGATTGGCTGAAGACCACCGGCATCACCACCGGCTTTGAGGACGGCACGTTCCGTCCCAACCAATCCATCACGCGCCAGCAGTTTGCTGTGATGCTCTACCGCTATTTGGGGCTGGACGGGACGCAGTACGCTGACCGTACGCTCCCCTTCGCGGACAACGGCGAGATCGGCGAGTATGCCAAGACGGCCATTAAGACTCTTTACTCCATGGGGATCCTCAACGGCTCTGAGGAAAATGGAAAGATTTACTTCCATCCCTCTGCCAGCCTGACCCGCGCGCAGGCGGCGACCATGATCGGCCGGACACAGCAGAAGGGATACGCCACGGCGGCCCTCAGCTTTACCGACGCAGCCAGCATCCCGGCCTATGCCTCTTATTACATTCAGACCATGGTGGCCCAGAAAGTTATCGGCGGCTATGAGGACAAGACGTTCCGTCCCAACACCGCTATCACCCGTGGCCAGATGGCCAAGATCCTTTATAACCTTCTGTAAAAGAAACATGCAGGAAAACCCGGACCGTATTACGGTCCGGGTTTTCACCCGCTCTTTTAAAAATTTAAAATTGGGTGGTTGATTTTTTAAAGCGTTTGGGGTAGACTGACGAGACTATGATCTGGGAGGGGTTTTTCTTGCGCGCCTATACGGCGGACCAGTGGGTCCTGTTTTTCTTTTTTTATTGCTTGTGCGGCTGGGTTTGGGAGTCTTGTTACGTCTCCGCCCGCCAGCGTCGGTGGGTGAACCGGGGATTTCTCCACGGGCCGCTGCTTCCGATTTATGGCTCGGGGGCCATTTTGATTCTGCTGTTCACCCTTCCGGTGCGGAATTACCCGGTTTTGCTGTACTTATGCGGTGCCGCGGCAGCCACGCTGTTGGAATACGTCACCGGTGCGGTGATGGAGCGGCTTTTTAAAGTGCGTTACTGGGATTATTCCAATCAAAAGCTGAATTTGAACGGATACATCTGTTTTACCAGCACGTTTGCGTGGGGCTTTTTTTCCATTCTGCTGGTGAAATTTATTCATCCCCCCATTGCCCGGCTGGTGCTGGCGATTCCCAGTGTGTTTGCTGTGCCGCTGGCGCTGGCGCTGGTGGCGGCGTTCAGCGTGGACGCTGTGCAGTCTGTTCGGGCCGCACTGGATCTGCGGGCCATGCTGGAAAAGCTCACCGAGGAAAACGAAGAATTGCGCCGTCTGGCCCGGCGGGTGGAGATTGTCTCCGCCTTTGCGGAGGAGGACCTTCAAAAGTTCCGGGATCGGACGCAGGTGGAGCGCATTTTGCTTCAGGACCGCTTGAGAACAGAGCGGCAGGAGCGACTTGAGAACAAGGCGGAGCGCAAGCTCCATCGGGAGGAGCGTCTGGCCGACGCACTGCGCACCTTATCTGAGGCGAAACTCAGCGCCCTTGAGAACGTGGCCAGCGCGATGGAGTCCTGCCGGGACCGGCTGGAATGCGGCGAGGCCTTTGCCCAGAAGCGGGCGGAGTTTGACGACGCGGTAAAAAAACTGCGGGAGCGGCAGGCTGTCATCAAGGCCCGCACCGCCAAAACCTATCGCCAGTCCCTGCGGATTCTGCGGGGCAATCCCTCCGCCATGGCGAAGGAGTACGCCGAGGCGATGGAGAATCTTCGCCGCTTGGGCGGTATGCACAAGGACTGAGCGCAGATACAGAAAAAAGAACCGGTGGGGCCGCTGCCCCGCCGGTTCTTCTTTTTTATACGTCTCTTTAATGAAACAGCCATCAAACATAGACTGTTATTTTAATAAATGTAAGAATGGAATTCCCGCAAAAAAATTGAAAAGTGATTAGAACATGGAGTTGTCGTCGTTTCCGTCGTCAATGCCCGGCTGATCGGAAAACGACACCGGAGAGACGCCGCTGGTGCGCTTGGCGGTTTCGTAATACCCCAGCTGGGTGCACTGATAAGTGGGCAGATAGAAAATCTCCACCGCAACCGCCCACAAGCCGCACAGCAGACTGGCACCCAGCGACAGGCCGGTGGACAGAGGAAAAGCTTCCGCCCCCGACAGCATTGTATAAGTCGCTGTGTAGGAGAGGTAACCCGTCCAGATAGACATGGGCAGAGCGGCCAGTATGCCCCAGCCAATATAGCTCAGATCCAGCGTAAACAGCTGGCCCTTATAGCCCATGGTCTGCTTCTTGCTTAAATCCAGCGCGTCCATGCAGCCCAGCTCCGGGTTTTCGCACAGATTGAAATAGGCGAACTGGTAGCGATACGCCGCGATGATTCCCGGGATCACGAACAGGCAGGACCACAGGAAGATGAAAAACGCCTGCACAATGGCAAGGCCGATCACCTTTCCGGCAAAAGAGAATCCGTCAAACAGCGTCATATACTCCGCCCGCTGGCCCCGGCGCACCGCCATGCAGTACAGGATAAACCCAATGGACAGCACAGCGCCCAAAAGCGAGGTCAAAATGCGCACAAATATTCCCAGCGGGTTGGCGTAAGAGACGCCGCTGGTATTCGCAAAGGCATCTACCATGCTCATTACTAAAGTCAGCAGCAGATATAATGCCACAAACCCCTTGGGACTTACCTCTGCGCTGCGCAAAAGTTCCTTCATTTCTGCCTTAAGACCCGGCCGGTCGATCACTTCACCCATAAAAACGCTCCTTCCGTACCGCCGCAAATCGGCGGCGGTATCCTGATAGCATATGCCATAGGCGCGTGCGCCATTATGGCATATATGTTTTAACCAATATATACTAACCACGGAGCGGTTCGTATATAATAGCGCAATGCGCACAATGACGGCACATCGTATTGCCAGTGTATCACGCGGAGGGAAACTTGGCAAGTCCGAAGAAAAGCAGGCAAGGGAGGCGGCGTACAATATTCGTTAAAAAAAGCACAAATTTCCGTGAAAACCGGTGTTCACAGTCTGGACATTTATTCGCTTTTGGTGTAAAATAAACCGCAGTATGTGGTAGAGCAGCTTTAAAAGCGCTCACCAGGACTAAAAATGAGGTGAAAACTATGGCACAAGCGTTCTTTGGCGGTGTTCATCCCCACGACATGAAAGCCGCCACCAATGAAAAGGCCATCGAACAGCTGGCACCCCCGGCTGAGGTGGTCATTCCCATGTCCATGCACTTTGGCGCACCGTGCACTCCCGTTGTCAAAGTCGGCGATCATGTGAAGATGGGCCAGAAAATCGGCGAATTCCGCGGGTTGGGAGCACCGATCCATGCCAGCGTTTCCGGTACGGTGAAGGCTGTGGAGCCGCGCCCCTATTCCATGGGCGGCAACATGATGTCCATCGTGATCGAAAACGACATGAAGGACGAACTGAGCGAAGAAGTAAAAGCCCCTGCAAACCCCGACGCTTTGACTGCCGAGGAAATGGTTGAGATCGTCAAAAACGCCGGCATTGTCGGTATGGGCGGCGCTACGTTCCCCACCCATGTGAAGATCTCCGGCGGCATCGGCAAAGTGGACACGGTCATCATCAACGGCGCGGAGTGCGAGCCATACATCACCGGCGACCACCGCACCATGCTGGAGCGTCCCGAGGAGATCATCGGCGGCTGCGTGTATCTGGCGAAAATGTTTGGCGTGGACAAGGTCGTTATCGGCGTTGAGGACAACAAGAAAAACGGCATCGACGCCATGAACAAGGTCATCGCTGAAAAACACGCGCCCGCAGTGGTGGAGCCGCTGCGCTGCCGGTACCCTCAGGGCGGTGAAAAACAGCTCTGTCAGGCCGTTACCGGCAAGCAGGTCCCTCCCGGAGGACTGCCTTCCGCCATTGGCTGTGCCGTGTTCAATATCAACACCACCTGCGCGATCTATCGGGCCATTACCACCGGTATGCCCGTGGTGCGCAAGCTGGTCACCGTTTCCGGTTCCGGCGTCATTGACCCGAAGAATCTGGAGTGCCCCATCGGCACCCCCGTGGCAAACCTGCTGGACGCCTGCGGCGGCCTGAAGGAGCATACATATAAATTGATTGCCGGCGGCCCCATGATGGGCATGGCCCAGTACACGGCGGATATCCCCGTGGCCAAGGGCACCGGCGCTATTTTGGCGTTCTGCGAGAACGAGGAGCAGACCGTGGAGCATCCCCAGTGCATTCGTTGCGGCAAGTGCGTTTCCGCCTGCCCGGTGCATCTGGAGCCGCTGTTCATGTATCAGTACGCCTCTAAGGGAATGACCGATGAATTGAGCGCCGCCAACATCATGGACTGCATGGAGTGCGGTGCGTGTTCTTATGTCTGCCCCGCCCGGATGCATTTGACCCATATGTTCAAGACCGGTAAGCAGCTGGTGAAGGACAAAGCAGCCGCCGACAAGGCCGCTGCTGAAAAAGCCGCCGCCGAGGCGGCCGCAAAACACGAGAAGAAGGAGGCGTGAGAGATGACCGACTATAAGAATCTGAAACTGATCGCCACGTCTTCTCCGCACATTCGCGCCGCGGAAAACACTCGCTCCATTATGCTGGATGTCATCATCGCCATGCTGCCCGCGCTGGTTTGGTCCGTATGGGCCTTCGGCGTGCGGGCTTTGACGATTACCTGCGCCAGCGTGATCTGCTGCGTGGTGTGGGAGTGGCTGTATCGCAAGGCTTTGAAGCGGCCCCAGTCTGTGGGCGATCTCAGCGCGGTGGTCACCGGCATGCTGCTGGCATTTGTCTGCCCTGTGGACGTGACTTATTTCGCCATCATTGTGGGCAGCTTTTTCTCCATCATCGTCGCCAAGCAGCTCTTCGGCGGCATTGGTAAAAACTTTGTGAACCCCGCGCTGGTGGGCCGTGCTATGATGCTGGCCTCCTTTGCCGGAACCATGACGACTTGGGCCCAATTTCAGGCCAAGTCCCCCCTCTTCGGCTCCACGGCCGACGTGGTGACCGCCGCCACCCCGATGGCGTTCCTGCATGCCAATGATCTGCAGGGCCTGATGGATTCCGGCGTTACGGTGACGGACATGTTCTTGGGCCGCATCGGCGGCTCCTTGGGCGAAGTTTCCGCCCTGCTGGTCATTGCAGGCGGCATTTATCTGCTGGCCCGCAAGATCATTTCCTGGCAGACCCCCGTGGCGTACATCGCCACCGTGGCCGTGCTGACGCTCATCTTCCCCCGGGGCAATGACCCTGTGACGTGGATGCTGTTCAACCTGTTTGGCGGCGGACTGATGCTGGGCGCGTTCTTCATGGCGACCGACTACGCGACCTCCCCCGTCACCGGCAAGGGCCAGTTGATCTATGGCATCGGCTGCGGCCTCATCACCATTTTCATCCGGTACTTCGGCTCTTATAGCGAGGGCGTGTGCTATTCCATTCTGGTGATGAACCTGCTGACTGCTCTGATTGACAAATACGTGAAGCCTCAGCGCTTCGGCGTCGTCAAATCCGAGAAGAAGGAGGCGGCTTCGAAATGAGTGAACAAGTGAAGACCAAGGAAAAGGTGGTCATGGACCCCAAGTACATCATAAAACTGACGCTGACTCTGCTGATCACCTGCGTCATTGTGGCGGGCCTGCTGGGTCTGGTCAATCAGTTGACCGCCCCCAACATTGCCGCCATCAACAAGGCCAACACGGAAAAGGCTATGGCCGCCGTGGTTGCCGACCCCGCAAGTACATTTTCCGACCCGCTGTCGATCACTGACGATATGACCGCCGCTGCCGCACAGTATAAGACCACCGTGTCTGAGATTTACGAAGTGCAGAGCAACGGAGCCGCCGCAGGCTATGCCGTCAAGGTAAACGCCAGCGGTTCTCAGGGCACCATCGTGATGATGGTGGGTGTGGACAGCGAAGGTGCGGTCACCGGCGTGTCCATCGTTAAAAACGCTGAGACTTCCGGCATCGGCACCCGGGTTATGAACAACGAAGCGCTGGCGAACAGCGGCGTGGGTGTGCTGGACCAGTTTGTGGGTATGAGCCATGCCGACGGCGATCTGGCCGTGGGCACCAATGTGGACGCCATTACCGGCGCTACCGTGTCTTCCAAGGGCGTTACCAGCGGCGTGAACGGCGCGCTGGCCGTCGTGGAAGCTATGGGCTGAGAAAGGGGGAGTTGAACAATGAACTTCGGAAAACAGTTTAAGGAAGGCGTCATCACCAACAACCCCGTGTTGGTGCAGCTTTTGGGTATGTGCTCCACCATGGCGATCACGACTTCGATCATGAACGGCCTTGGCATGGGCGTCAGCGTGCTCATTATTTTGACAGCCTCTAATATCGCGATTTCCGCCATCCGCAAAATCGTTCCCAATAAGATTCGTATCGCCATGTACATCGTGGTCGTCGCGGGCTTCGTTACCTGCGTGGACCTGCTGCTGCAAGCGTTCCTGCCCGCCATTGCGTCCTCTTTGGGCGTGTTCATCCCCTTGATCGTGGTGAACTGCATCATTCTGGGCCGTGCGGAGTCCTTCGCCTCTAAGGAGAGCATCGGTGCATCCGCGGTTGACGGCATCTGCCAAGGCATTGGTTATACGCTGGTGCTGCTGGCCATGTGCATTGTCCGTGAACTGCTGGGCGCGGGCACTTTGGCCGGCGTGCAGATCATGCCCTCCGGCTATCAGACCATCGGCGTGCTGACGCTGCCGGTGGGCGGCTTTATGGTTCTGGGTGCGCTGATTGCCGCGATGCAGTGGGCACTGAATAGGCCGAAAAAGGCCGCAAAGGAGGAGAAGTAAGCCATGAAAGAGATCTTTTCCATCGCGTTAGGCGCGATTCTGGTCAATAACTTCATCTTCTCCCAGTTCCTCGGCATCTGCCCCTTCATGGGCGTTTCCAAGAAAGTTGACACCGCTGTGGGCATGGGCGTGGCCGTCACGTTCGTTATGGGCCTTGCGTCCGCGTTCACTTGGCTGGCCAACGAGTTCTTGCTGGTGCCTTTGAAACTGGAGTACATGCAGACCGTGGCGTTTATTCTTATCATCGCCGCGCTGGTGCAGTTCGTGGAGATGTTCCTTCAGAAATCGCTCCCCGCGCTGTACACGGCTCTGGGCATCTACCTGCCACTGATTACCACCAACTGCGCTGTGCTGGGCGTGGCCCTGCTGAACGTGCAGAACGGTTACAATTTCATCGAGTCCGTGGTGTACGGTATCACCGGCGGTCTCGGCTTCCTGCTGGCCATCGTTTTGTTCGCCAGCATCCGGGAGCGCACCGTGTTCGCCGATCCTCCCAAGGCTTTTGAAGGCTTCCCCATCGCGCTGGTTACCGCCGGCCTGATGGCGCTGGCGTTCATGGGCTTCTCCGGGGCGAACGTCTTTGGTTAAGGAGGAGAAGAAATCATGAATATTGTCTATGCCATTCTGGTCCTCGGCATTTTGGGTGGTATCTTCGGCCTGATTCTGGCCGTGGCGTCCATCGTGTTTGCCGTGAAGACCGATCCCCGTCTGCCTGAGATTGTGGAAGCGCTGCCCGGCGCGAACTGCGGCGGCTGCGGCTTTGCCGGCTGCTCTGACTGCGCCAGCCACATTCTCGACGGCTCTGCCCCTGTCAACGCCTGTCCCGTGGGCGGTGCGAATTCCGCTGATAAGATTGCCGCCATCATGGGTGTGGAGGCCGGTTCCAGCGAGAAGCAGGTGGCTTTCGTCCGCTGCAACGGCGGCACCAACGCCAAAAAGCGCTTTGAGTACCGGGGCGTGCAGGACTGCATCTCCGCCACCAAGGTGGCCGCAGGCCCGCTGGACTGTTCCTTTGGCTGCTTGGGCTTTGGGTCCTGCGTGACCGCCTGCAAATTTGGCGCCATGTCTATCGGCCCCAACGGCTGCGCCGTTGTGGACCCCGAGAAGTGCACCGACTGCATGGCCTGCGCCACTGCCTGCCCGCGCAAGCTGATCGTTTCCGTCCCCGCGGCGAAAAAGGTTCGTGTGGCCTGCAACAACAAGGACAAGGGCAAGGCTGCAATGAGCGTGTGCGCCAACTCCTGCATCGGCTGCGGTCTGTGCGAGAAGGAGTGCAAGAAGGACGCCATCCATGTGGAGAACGGTGTGGCCGTTATCGACTATGCCAAGTGCGTGAACTGCAAGCTCTGCACCAAGGTCTGCCCCCGGGATGCGATTCTTCCCCAGGCAACGGCTGAGGAGAAGGAAAAGTACAAGGCCATCAAGAAGGCTCAGGCTGAAAAGGCCAAGGCCGCTGCGGAGGCCGCTCCCAACGCATAACCGCCGGAAAAGCATTTTGCTGATTTTGCGCGGTGGGCGTAAGTGTATAAATAAGAAGGAACCCCAGCTTTTGCTGGGGTTCCTTCTTATTTACAGCCGTTACGGACTTGCTTTCAAAATACAGCGCTTAATTCGATCCGTTTTTATTTTAATGGAATTCCGCCATTTAGCGAAAAGCCAATTTAATCTTGGTCAAACAGCCGGCTGACCGGGACTTGCAGTGCCTCAGAAATAGAGAAAAGGGTTTCCAGAGAAATTCCCTTCAGCTTTGCTCCGTTGTTAGCCTCTATCTGACTGAGAAACGACCAGCTTTTTCCGATCAATTCCGCCAGCTGTTCCTGCGTATAGCCCCGCAGCTTTCGATAATAAGAAATTCGTAGTCCCAAGAGCCGATATTTTTCTCGATATTTTTCGCGCAAGCCGGATTCCGCCCCCTTTCAGGATTCAATTGGTTTCGATTTGACTTCATCCTATCAAAATTAGCCGCTTTTTGTTACAGACTGATAGAATAATATTATTTACTTTTAGCGAGTAATATTGTATTATGAGAGTAAATAACAATACTTTTGGCGGGGGTGGATTATGAGAAAAGACAGAAATCTGTTGGAAGACCTGATGAAGCAACTGAACTGTGTATATCTCTCCGATCTGAGAACGGCTGACTTCCAGAATCAGGCAGTCTGCGCAGCGCTGAAGTTTTTACCGGAGGATTATCCCGCCGCCCAGTGGCGGGACGCCGCAAATTATCTGCTGGATCGAGCGGAATGCCTCAATACCACGGAGGAGGCACGCCAGCTTCTCCTCAAGTGGAAGACAGCGGCTCCCTTTTCAATGGAATGAATGGAACCGGCCCGCTTTTGCGGGCCGGTTTTTTTGCAAAATCAGTCTCTGCGAAAAAGCAAAAAAGAGCACATGATTGTAAAAAAACTGTGAGCAAAGTCCTTTATTTACAATTTGTTTATATCCGTCCATTGACAATCGTTTTCTCTGGTGGTACACTCGCTTTAGCACTCAGGAAGAATGAGTGCTAATCTTCGTTTTACCGTTCTGGTAAGGAGCGGATCATGGACTTAACAGATCGAAAAAAGCAAATACTGAAGGCAGTGGTAGAGGACTACGTCTCCACCGCCGAGCCGGTGGGTTCCAAAGCCATTGCCGCGCAGATGGAGGGCAGGATCAGCTCCGCCACCATCCGCAACGAACTGGCGGACCTGGTGGAGCAGGGATATCTGGAGCAGCCCCACACCTCCGCCGGGCGCGTGCCCTCTCCCAAGGGCTACCGCCTGTATGTAAACGAGCTGATGGAACGCCAGAAACTCAGCGTGGTGGAGACGGAGAAGCTGAATTCGGCACTTCATTTAAAAATGGAGGAGCTGGATCGGGTGGTGTCTCAGGCGGGAAAGGCTGTCAGCGCGCTGGCGGGTTATCCCGTGTACACCGCCACTGCCGGACGCAAAAAGTTTTTTGCCCGGCATTTTGATCTTCTCCCGGTGGACGAAAAGAGTTTTATCGCCGTGATGATGATGGGCGACAACCGGGTGAAGAGCCAGCTGCTCCGACTCCAGCTGAAGTTGGACACGGGGCAGGTGCCAACGCTTGTGAACCTGCTGAACTCCCATTTCGTCAATTGCACCGCCGACGAGATGAGCGAGCGGCTGTTTCACATGACGGACCAGATCTCCCCCCAAATGTTCCTGCTGTTGAGCCAAACCGTGGCATACGCCACGGACGTGCTGGACGAGGCAGGGCGCAAAGAGGTTCAGACTGTGGGCGCGAGCCAGCTTTTAAAGCTGCCGGAGTTTCGGGACGCGGACAAGGCGCACGAGCTGATGAGCTATCTCAGTGACGAGGGCGCAGAGCTGCCCACCCCGGACGAAAACGCCTCTATGAAAATTCTCATTGGGCCGGAAAACGTAAGCAAGGCCCTGCTGGATACCAGCGTCGTGGTTGCCAGCTATGACATTGGCGACGATATGCGGGGTCTGATCGGCGTGGTCGGTCCCACCCGCATGGATTACGGATCTGTCACCGCGCGGCTCAGCTATTTTGCAGAGGGCATGGCGCGGATGTTCGGAAAGAAAGATTTACCTTCCAAAAAGGAGGACTCGGAAACGTGAGCGAAGAAAAGAAAGAACCGGTTGACCAAACGCCGGAGCAGGAAACGGACCAGACAACTGTCCCTGAAGTGGAGCAGACGGAGACGCAGGAGAGCGCCCCCAAGAAGGACGAAAAGTCCAAAAAGGAGTCCAAGAAGAAAGAGAAAACCTTCACGCTGACTCGGGAGCAGATGGAGGCCGCGGAGCTGGCGGCAAGCCAATTGGCCGCCGTCACCGATCAGTTTACCCGGCTGACTGCTGAATATGAAAACTATCGCAAGCGCACCACAAAGGAAAAGGAGTCCATTTATCAGGATGCCAAGATGGACACCGTGACCGCTTTTTTACCCGTGTACGACAATCTGGAGCGAGCTATGAAAACGGAGGGCGACGAGGATTCCCCCCACAAAAAGGGGCTTGAAATGATCTTCACCCAGTATAAAGAGGTTCTGAACAAACTGGGCGTTACAGAGATGGAATCTCTTGGCCAGCCCTTTGATCCCAACCGGCACAATGCCGTCATGCACGTTGACGATGAAAACGTGGGCGAGAACGTGGTGGTGGATGTTTTTCAGGCGGGCTTTATGATGGGAGAAAAGGTTCTCCGCTTTGCCACCGTCCGCGTGGCGAATTAAATTTTCTGAAAAGTTTATTTTATGTTTCTAATAGGAGGTTATTTTTATGTCTAAAGTAATCGGTATCGATTTGGGTACAACCAACTCCTGCGTGGCAGTGATGGAGGGCGGCGAAGCCGTCGTCATCGTCGGCCCGGAGGGCAACCGCACGACCCCGTCCGTGGTGGCGTTTTCCAAAACCGGCGAGCGCATGGTGGGTCAGGTAGCCAAGCGGCAGGCCATCACCAACCCCGACCGCACCATCTCTTCCATCAAGCGCGAGATGGGCAGCGATCACAAGGTGAGCATCGACGGGAAGAACTATACCCCGCAGGAGATCTCTGCCATGATTCTGCAAAAGCTGAAGGCGGATGCAGAAGCGTATCTGGGCCAGAGCGTCTCTGAAGCCGTCATCACTGTTCCCGCCTACTTTACGGACGCACAGCGGCAGGCCACCAAGGACGCCGGCAAGATCGCCGGCCTTGACGTGAAGCGGATCATCAACGAGCCCACTGCCGCTGCGCTTGCCTACGGCGTGGATAAGGAGCAGTCCCAGAAGATCATGGTTTACGATCTGGGCGGCGGCACCTTCGACGTCTCCATTCTGGAGATCGACGACGGCGTGATTGAAGTTTTGGCCACCGCAGGTAACAACCGTCTGGGCGGCGACGACTTTGACGAGTGCGTCATGAAGTATCTGGTCAGCGAATTCAAGCGGACCGACGGCGTGGACCTCTCCACCGACAAGGTTGCCATGCAGCGGCTGAAGGAAGCCGGAGAAAAGGCCAAGATCGAGCTTTCCGGCGTGACGACCTCCAACATCAATCTGCCCTATATCACCGCCGACGCCAATGGCCCCAAGCATCTGGACGTGACGCTGACCCGCGCCAAGTTCAACGAGCTGACCAGCCATCTGGTGGACGCCACCATGGGTCCCGTACGTCAGGCCATGTCCGACGCGGGCTTGAAGCCCTCCGACCTGCACAAGGTCCTGCTGGTGGGCGGCTCCAGCCGTATTCCCGCCGTACAGGAGGCCGTGAAGAACTTCACCGGCTCCGAGCCCTTCAAGGGCATCAACCCCGACGAGTGCGTCGCTATGGGCGCTGCGCTGCAGGCGGGCGTTCTCACCGGTGATGTGAAGGGCCTTCTGCTGCTGGACGTGACGCCCCTGTCTCTGGGCATTGAGACGATGGGCGGCGTATTCACCAAGCTGATCGACCGCAACACCACCATCCCTGTGAAGAAGAGCCAAGTGTTCTCAACCGCCGCAGACAACCAGACCTCTGTTGAGGTCAATGTCCTGCAGGGCGAGCGTGAGATGGCCGCGGCGAATAAGTCTCTGGGCCGTTTCCATCTGGACGGCATTGCCCCGGCTCGCCGCGGCGTGCCTCAGATCGAGGTCACCTTTGATATCGACGCCAACGGCATCGTCAACGTCTCTGCCAAGGATTTGGGTACCGGCAAGGAGCAGCACATCACCATCACCTCTTCCACCAACATGAGCAAGGACGACATTGAGCGCGCCGTGAAGGAAGCGGAGCAGTATGCCGCGCAGGACAGCAAGATGAAAGAGGAAGTGGAAATCCGCAACCAGGCCGACCAGATGGTTTACCAGTCTGAAAAGACGCTGGGCGAAATGGGCGACAAGATTCCCGCTGACGACAAGACCAAGGTGCAGTCCGGGATCGACAAACTGAAGGAAGTGCTCAAGGGCACCGACACCGCCGCCATCAAGTCCGCCACCGAGGAGTTGACGCAGGCGTTCTACGCTGTCAGCGAGAAGCTCTATCAGCAGGCCGGTCCCCAGCAGGGTCAGCCCGGCGCAGGCCCCGACATGGGCGGAAATGCCGACGGCCAGCAGGGCCAGTATTATGACGCAGACTATAAGGTCGTCGATGACGATGATAAAAATAAGAACCAGTAAGATGCGCTGAAGTTCCAATGGGACGGGGAGTTTCCCCGCCCCATTTGGAACGTTTTAGATCAAGATTCAGGGGACGGACGTTTTTGCCCGGAAAAGCGCGGCAAGGGCGGTTTCCCTCCCCACTGACAGAAGTGGTGAATGTATGGCAGAACAAAAACGCGACTATTATGAAGTCTTGGGCGTTTCCCGCGGCGCATCGGATGATGAGATCAAAAAAGCCTATCGGAAGCTGGCCAAGGCGAACCATCCGGACCTCAACCCCGGCGACAAGGCGGCGGAGGCTCGGTTTAAGGAGATCAACGAGGCATACGAGATCCTGTCCGATTCGGACAAGAAAGCCCGGTATGATCAATACGGACACGCGGGCGTGGACCCGAATTTCGGCGCGGGCGGCTATGGCGGCGCGGACGGCTTCGACTTTGGCGATTTAGGCGATCTCTTCGGCAGCTTTTTCGGCGGCGGCTTCGGCGGCGGACAGCGCCGGTCAAATCCCAATGCGCCTGCCCGGGGCGAGAGCATCCGCCAGTCCGTGGCCATCACCTTTGAAGAGGCGGCTTTCGGCTGCGAAAAATCCATCACAGTGGATCGGTACGAAGCCTGCGAAACCTGCAAGGGCAGCGGCTGTGAGCCGGGGACGACCCCGGAAGTCTGCCCCGACTGCCACGGAACGGGAACGGTGCAGGTCCGCAAGCAAACGCCCTTGGGCGTCTTTGCGTCCACCGGTCCCTGCTCCCGCTGCGGCGGCAAGGGACGCATCATCCATCAGCCCTGCAAGGACTGCTACGGAACCGGTATGCTTCGCCGCCGCCACACCATTGAGGCGAAAATTCCCGCCGGAATCGACGATGGACAGACCATTTCTATCCGGGGTCAGGGCCACGC
The DNA here is from genome assembly GCF_000307265.1 of Oscillibacter ruminantium GH1. GTDB lineage: Bacteria > Bacillota > Clostridia > Oscillospirales > Oscillospiraceae > Oscillibacter > Oscillibacter ruminantium. Next base: position 408,537 of record NZ_DF158897.1, on the reverse strand, counting down.
GGGCAAAAACGGCGGCCCTGCCGGCGACCTGCTGATTACCATCACGGTGAAACCGCACGAGCTGTTCCGCCGGGAAGGCAGCAGCGTTTTGTGCGAGGCGCCTATCACCTTTTCTCAGGCCGTTCTGGGCGCGGAGCTGGAGATTCCCACCATTGACGGCAAGGTGAAATACACCCTCCCGGAGGGAACCCAGACCGGCACCACCTTCCGGCTCAAGGGAAAGGGAATTCCGGCGCTGAACGGACGCGGGCGGGGCGATCAGTATGTTACCGTCTACATCGAGACACCCCGGAACTTAAGCAAGGCACAGAAAGAGGCCCTCATGAAATTTGCGGAAGCCGTTGGCGATAACAATTACGAGGACCGCAAGAAATTTTTCAAGAAATTTAAAAAGTGAGGAAACCCATGTATCTTGCCGATTACCATACCCATTCCCGCGTCTCCCCGGACGGACATGTATCCATGCTGGAAATGGCGGCTGCGGCCGCCGCGGCAGGACTGGATGAAATTTGCTTTACCGACCATTTTGAACCCGTAGAGCCGCGCACCACCATTCTGCGCAAGACATTTGACTGGTCGGCCCAGACGGCGGAGTATGCCGACGCGGTTGCCAAGTGGGACGGCGCGGTGAAGCTTCGTCTCGGGCTGGAGCTGGGGGATCAGCCGGTGGACCCAATCTTGGTGGAGCAGTTGCTTCGGGGAATGCCGGAGATGGATTTTATCATCGGTTCGGTCCACATGCTGTCTCCCAAATTTGATTCGCAGGATCTGGCGTGGATTCAAGAGCCGGATGAGAAGACCTGCTACGCCGAGCTGGAAGATTATCTGGAGACGATGCTGCAAATGGCCCGCTGGGGAAAATTTACCGTGCTGGGGCACATGACCCTGCCGCTGCGGTACATGAACGACAAGCGGGGCTTTGGCGTCAGCATGGACGGCTTTGGCGCGGAGATCGAGACAATTTTACGAACGCTGATTGAAAACGGATGTGGGATTGAGGTCAACACAAACCGGGGCAACCAGCCCCTCCCCGGCGAAAAATGGCTGAAGCTCTACCGCAGTCTCGGCGGCGAACTGATTACGCTGGGCAGCGACGCCCACCGCCCGGAGGATGTGGGCAAGGGCATTCGGGATGGGCAGGCGCTGCTGCGCGACTGCGGTTTCACCCGGTTTTGCACGTTTGAAAAGCAGTGCCCTATTTGGCACGCCCTGTAAATAGAAATCTTGCAAATTCCCCGCAACAAGAGTAAAATAAAAGCAAATTGGGATCTTTGCGCCGTTTCGGCGGGAACAGCCTGTCGGGGTGGAGAATGGACGCCTGTATTTTAAAGGCGGAACGGGGAAAACCCCGCCGCAAAACCAATGAATGAGAGGGCTTTATCATGAAGATCACGTTGGGCTGCGACCACGGCGGATTTGAATTGAAAGAAACCATCAAGCGCCAGCTGGAGGAGGCGGGCTACGACTGCAAGGACTGCGGCTGCTTCTCCACGGAGAGCTGCGACTATCCCGTGTTCGGCGAGGCGGCGGCCCGTGCTGTGGCCTCTGGGGAGTGCGAAAAAGGAATTGTGATCTGCACCACCGGCATTGGCATTTCCATTGCCGCCAACAAGGTGAAGGGTATCCGCTGCGCCCACTGCGCGGACACGCTGGAGGCCCAGCTCTGCCGCCAGCACAACAACGCCAATATGCTGGCTTTAGGCGCCGGGTTCACGGGGCCGAAGCTGGCTTCGGAAATGGTGAAGATTTTCCTGAATACCGAGTTTGAGGGCGGACGACATGCCCGCCGCGTGGCTCTGATGGACGGCATCGAGGGCTGAGCCGGGAAAACTTCGGAGGAGGGACGCTATGGCAGGTCCGAAAGGATACAGCAGCTATCACGGAAAGGGTTCCAAATGGAAAATCGTGGTGGCAGTGCTGCTGGTGCTGGTGATCATAGGGGCGCTGGTGGTAATCCGGATGCAAAAATATGTGGTCTATGATGATTCCGGTCGTCCCCGTCTGGATCTGCCACAGTTTTCGGAGAAGCAGCCGGACAGCTCGCAGAGCGCCCCGGCAGATGGTTCAGGCGACGCGAATCTGATTATTGAAGAACCGGAGCAGACCGCGTTTCAGGCTGTTGCGCTGCCCGTTGGCCCGCTGACCGACTGGCGCAGTGCGTGGACCGCGGCCAGCGCGGGCGGAACGTATCATGCGGCGGTCTACACCGTGAAGGATACGGATGGCTTCGTGTATGTGGACAATCAAGCCGCCCCGGCGGCAGCCGTGAAGACTGTGGAGGGCGCGGGCGCGGCCGTGGGCGACATGCTCAAGGACGACAGCGTCTATACGGTTGCCAAGATTGCCTGCTTCCGGGACCCCATTGCTTCCAGCGGTGATTTGGAGGGTATGGGCCTTAAAAACACCGGCGGATATATTTTCTATGACGGGAACAACGACCGCTGGCTGGACCCTGCCAAGCCGGCGGCCCGGCAATATCTCATTGATCTGGCCTCCGCTTGCGCGGCGGCGGGGTTTGACGAAATTTTGCTGACAGACGTCAGCTACCCATCGGTTGGAAAGCTGAATAAAATTGACTATGGCGCGGTGGCCACCGGTTTGCCAAACAGCTTGCAGGAGGAAATAACCTTCTTCCTGACGCAGATGAAAACGGCTTTGGCGCAGTATGGCGTGAAGCTCTCCATTCAGCTGCCTTCCAATTTGATTACCGCTGGGGAGACGGCGGTCAGCGATTCCGGACAGTCTCTGGCGGGTATCGTCCCTCAGGTGGATCGAGTCTATGCCGATGCAGAAGGAGATCCCAGCGCTTTGGATCTGCTGAAAGCAAAAATGGCCGCCGTCAGCAAGGATACGGAGTTTATCCCGGTTCTGACCGGACTGGATGGAATCTCCAGCGAGTCCTATTTAATTGCGACGTGATCCCAAACAAACCGCAGAGACGGCACAGCCGTCTCTGCGGTTTGCTTTTACTGGATAAAACAAAAATCATTGAAAAAGCAATTCCAAATTATAAGAACTTTTTCGTACTTTTCAAGACTTTTTCAAGCAACTTTGGTAAAATGAAATCATTGAAAGATTGGGGAGGGATTCGTGTGCGTATTTTACTGGTGGAAGACGAGAAAAGTCTCTCCGCAGCCATCTGTCAGGTGTTGAAGCGAGAGCATTTCACGGTGGACCCAGTCTATACCGGACCGGAGGGGCTGGACAACGGAATGTCCGGAATTTATGACGCCATTGTGCTGGATGTGATGCTGCCGGGAAAAAACGGCTTTTCCATTTTAGAGGAATTGCGCGCCGCCGGTGTCACGACCCCGGTGATGATGCTCACGGCCCGGGGCGATCTGGAAGACCGGCTTCGTGGCTTGGATGGCGGTGCGGACTACTATCTTCCCAAGCCGTTTCAAATGGCGGAACTGTTGGCGTGTCTGCGGACGATTACCAGGCGGCGGGAGTCCGTGCCCATGGAGGAGATGGTTTTCGGAGACGCGCAGCTTTTAAGCCGGGAGGGAAAACTCCTGTGCCGGGAGACGGGCCAGTCCGTGAAGCTGGGGGCCAAGGAATTGCAGCTACTAGAGCTGCTGTTTCGCAATCCGGGTCAAATCTTATCCAAGGAAACACTGATTGAGCGGGTATGGGGCTTTGACAACGAATCGGAGTATAATAATTTGGAGGTTTATCTCTCCTTTATCCGCAAGAAATTGACCTTTGTTGGCTCCCAAATTAAAATCAAGGCGGCCCGCGGTCTTGGATATTCTCTGGAGGATACGGTATGATCCAAAAGCTGCGGCAGAAATTCACGCTGTTGGTACTGCTGGTGCTGCTGCTGGCTTTTGGCGGAACAGTCTTTGCCATCAACTATGCCAATTGGAACCGTCTTGAGCGGGAATCCCATACTTCCCTGCAAACGCTTCTTGCCGGTGATGGACAGCGACCCACCTTCCAGACACAGGGAGGGCAGACTCACAATCTGCTGGCTCCTCCGCCCAGCGAAGAGACAGACGACGCTGCGAAGGGCGATGTCTCCCAAGAGGAAGATGCGGATGATGAAGCCGCTAACGCCGAGGTGGAAAGCAACGCTCCCAAAGAGGAAACGCCGGACGAGAAAGTCGCGGCTTCGGCGAAAAACGATGCCGAGGCAAACAACGACGACGCTGTGGAGAGCGATTCAGACGTGGAGAACTATGCAATAGAGCGTCAGAGCGGCTCTGAGACGGACGAGAGCGATTCCAACACAGACGACGGCAGTGGGGTGGAGTCCGACGCCGAGGACGCGTCTGAAAATGATGCCGAGGATGATGAGGGCGGGGCAAGCGAAGCCGGTGTCTCTCTCAACACGGTATCCCCTGCCCCGCCTGCGGGCAATTCCCAGTCGGTTGTGGAAAACGGGAGCGCCGCCAGCGGAGAGCAGACAAAGCCATTTGTTGCTCCAAACGGCACGGCGGCTGCCGGGGGCGCCGCAGACCAAACGCTTCAAAACGGAAAGATTCAGCACCCACAGCAGATGCTTTCGCAGGCGAATCTGTCCAATTTCTACACGGTGCGGCTGGACAAATCGGGCAGCGTACTCAGCTGGTTCAGTGATCGGCCGGAGCTTTACTCCGATCAGCAGATCGCGGAGAGCGTAGCGCAGGTTTTGGAACTGGGAGCGGATTCCGGCCGGGTGGACAACCAGTTCTTCATGATGGGAAAGCGGCCTTATGGAACGCTGTTGGTCGTGTTGGACGGACAGATGGAAATCGAGAGCGCACGGCAGCTCCTGACGATCTCCAGTCTGGTGGGCCTTGCCGCCTATTTGTTAATGAGCGCCGGGGCGGTGGTGCTGATTCGGCGGATGACCAAGCCGGTGCAGGAGTCCTTTGACAAGCAAAAGCAGTTCGTCTGGGACGCCAGCCATGAGCTGAAGACGCCTCTTGCCGTGATCTCCGCCAACAGTGAGGTGTTGGCAGGAGAAATCGGAGAGAACCGCTGGCTGGGCTACATTCAGTCCGAAGTTCAACGCACAGACCAGCTGGTGAAGAATTTGCTGACGCTGGCCCGGATGGACCGGACGGGCCACCAGATTGAAAAGCAGCCCTTCGACCTGAGCAGAGCGCTCCTCAGCGTGACGCTGCCCTTTGAAAGCATGGCATTTGAGAGCGGAAAAACGCTGATAACCGATATTACGCCGGAAATTCGGTACAGCGGCGACGAAGAAATGCTCAAGCAGATGACGGTCATTTTGCTCGACAACGCCATGAAATATGCCAACGACGGCGGAACAGTGACCATTTCCCTTCTTGCAAAGGGCGAGAAAAAGGTCCTGCGGGTCCACAATACCGGCGCGGGAATTGAGCAGAAGGACCTGTCCCATATTTTTGAGCGGTTTTACCGGGCAGATGAGGCCCACAGCCGGGAAAAAGAGGGCAACGGGCTGGGTCTTGCCATTGCAAAGACGATTGTTGCCGCCCACAAGGGGAAAATTACGGCAGAAAGTGAGCCGGGACGCTGGGCCTGTTTTACGGTTACGCTGTAACTATATGATTTTCTGCGGAAACCCCTTGAAATCTTGAAAGTAGTATAGTATAATACTTCCGTTGCACCTGCCGGTGTGATGGAATTGGTAGACGTAGTGGACTCAAAATCCACCGCTGGCGACAGCGTGCCGGTTCGAGTCCGGCCACCGGCACCAACCGAGAAGAACACCCCAACGGGGTGTTCTTCTTTTTTGATGCTCTCACAAGTGCAGAGGGGCCGTTTGCACACGCACAAAAACTTGCCGCTGTGAATGCAAAGCTACTTGATCGTGCGTTCTCCGGGTTTCAAATCAAGGGCTCCCCTTCGCGCGTTACTCGATACTTTTCATAAAAGTCCTGTTTCGTGACTGGAGGAAGACAGCTGTGATTCTGGCAGACGTAAAAAGCAGTTTGACCGTTGAGCAGCGGATACCTGCCATCCTCCGCATCTGAAATGCGGACAATGCTGGAAGAAGAGACGACAAAAGGAAGTTCTTTTAAGTCGTCGTCTTCATGGCTCCGGGCAACTGTGATGATCTCCGGCGGTTCAAGATAATCAGACAGCGCCATCAAGAACATGGCGTATCCGGCGGGGTACTCTTTTGCTTCGCCCGACATAAAATGAAGCTGTTTTTGCAGAATTTCATTGGTTTTTTCATCTAAATCCAGATGGTTCAGCCGCACGAGGTTATAAGCCATCAGCGAATTGCCGCTGGGAACAGCGCCGTCATAGCTTTCCTTCGGACGGAAAATTAATGTTTCATTTTCCTTGCCGGAAAGATAAAAACCGCCGGACTTATGATCGAAAAAAGTCCGGATTGCCTTTTGAGTCAATTCTTCCGCACGGAAAAGATATGCCCGGTCAAAAGAAACGTCATACAAGGACAGCAGTGCAAAAATATAGCACGCATAATCATCCAAAAAGCCGTTTTCATTTCGTTGTCCGTTTCGCCAGCTCACATGGAGCGCGTCGCCATCGCAGAGATTTTTCTCGATGAATTGCCGCGTTCGCTTCGCCGCCTGTAAATACGCGCTGTTTTGGCTGATCCTGTACAGAAAACACAGCGCCGCAATCATCAGGGAATTCCAAGAGGTCAGGATTTTATCATCCGTGTGGAGTGCGGTGCGGGTTTTGCGGTAATGGCGGAGCGCAGGCAGGTGTTTGTCGAATTGGTCCGTGAAGTCCGCTGCGTGGAGAAGGTTTGGAATGCTTTTTCCCTCAAAATTGCCGCGATCCGTAATCCCGTAGTACGCGCTGAATGCCGCCCCGCCACCGTCGCCAAGGACATTCCGGATTTCCTCCGGCGTGAAGACGTAGTATTTTCCTTCCTCGCCGTCGCTGTCCGCGTCCTGCGCGCTGTAAAATCCCCCGTCGGCTGAAGTCATTTCGGACAGAAGGTAGGATGCGGTTTTCTCTGCTACCTGCCGATAAAGCGGCTGACCCGTCATCTCGTATGCGCGGCAGTAAGCGAGGATTAGAAGCGCGTTGTCGTACAGCATCTTTTCAAAATGAGGAACGAGATAATACGCATCCGTGGAATAGCGGCAAAATCCGTAGCCAATATGATCGAAGATTCCCCCGCGATACATTTGACGCAGTGTCTTCTCCGCCATTTGCAAGGCGTTGCCGTCGTGGTGCTTTTGCGCGTGCTGCATCAAAAACAGCAGATTGTGAGGCGTGGGAAATTTTGGCGCGGGTCCAAATCCGCCCCAGCGTTCATCAAAGCTCTGTTGATACAGTTCCACTGCCCGTTCCGGCAATGTTTCATCTGTATCGGATGGGTGCGGCTGGCGGTTGTTTATCATGTCCACGATCTCATTTGCCGAATGCAGCAGGGCCTTGCGGTCATTCTGCCATTTGTCCTGCACCGCCAAGAGAAGCTCTTTAAGACCTATGGAGCCGTACCGCGCCGTTTTCGGGAAATAGGTTCCGGCAAAAAAAGGCTTTTGTCCGGCTGTCATAAAAATGCTCGTGGGCCAGCCGCCACCGCCGGTAAACGCCTGACAGACAGCCATGTAGATGCTGTCGATGTCGGGGCGCTCTTCCTTGTCCACCTTGATTGACACGAAGAATTGATTCAGGATTTCCGCAATTTCTTGATCCTCAAAACTTTCGTGTGCCATCACATGGCACCAGTGGCAGGTGCTGTAACCAATGCTGAGAAAAACAGGCTTATCTTCCGCTGCCGCCTTTTCAAAGGCCGCCTGCCCCCATGGATACCAATCCACCGGGGTTTCGGCGTGTTGCAGGAGATAGGGGCTTGTCTGCCCCTGCAAATGATTCCTCATTAAAATCCCTCACTTTTTCAGATCTCCCGCCGCCGGGTTGTCAATCAGACGGCCGTCCTTGGTGAACCGCGAGCCATGGCAGGGACAGTCCCACGTATGCTCAACCGGGTTCCATTTCAGTGCGCAGCCGAGATGGGGACAGCGCTTTGACGTGGGCGTTAAAAGCGTGGCCACGGCCTCAAATGCGTTGACAGCCAACTGCGGGCGCAAAATGGTTCTTGATGGGGAGAACACCTCGGCACAAGGGTTTTCTCTGCCCTGCACCATGTCGCATAAAATTCGCGCCGCAGCCATAGATGAAGTCATCCCCCATTTGTTAAAGCCCGTGGCAACATATAGATCCTTTGTGCCGGCGGAGTAAGGCCCGATATAGGGAATGCCGTCCAGCGTCATGCAGTCCTGCGTTGCCCAGTGATATGTTTCTTTCGCGTTCGGGTAATACCGGGCGGCAAACTCACGCAGTTCCCGCCAGTTGCCGCCCTTTTTTCCCGTGCGGTGGTCGCCGCCGCCGACCAACAGAAGATTTCCATAATTCCGAAAGGACATTCCCTTCTGCGCCTCGTCCACATACATGCCGTTCACATTCGGCGCGTTCTCCAGTGCGATCACATAGGAACGATGCTGATACATTTTAAGAAAATAGCTGCCGTGTTTATTGAGGAATGGAAAATGAGTTGCCACAATCACGTTCTTTGCAGCGATTTTCCCGGAATCGGTCACCGCTGTTGTGCCGACCAGCTCCCGCACCGCCGTATGCTCGTAAATATGCAGGTCCGACGAAATGGCTGCGATGAATTTCAGCGGGTTGAACTGCGCTTGATGCTCGATTTTTGCGGCGCCCGCCACGCCAAAAGAAAGCGGAAGCTGCTCTGAAAATTCGGGGTGCAATCCCAGCTTTTCAAGCGCGGCTATTTCTTTCTCAATTTTGCTGCGATTATCCAGTGAATAGACATAGGCGTCCTTTTCTTCAAAGCTGCAGTCAATATCTCTGCTGAGTTCACGATATTTTTGCAGAGCCTCTTCGTTTGCGCGCAGATATTGTTTCGCCTTTTCCGCACCAAACTGATGGATCAGTTTATCATAAATCAGTCCGTGCTGAGAAGTGATTTTTGCAGTTGTGTTTTTTGTAATGCCATTGCAGATCGTCTCCGCCTCCACAAGCATGTAATCCACGCCTGCCTGATGCAGCATATACGCACATAAGATTCCTGCCATTCCACCGCCGATAATCAGGATGTTTGTATTTTTATTTCCATTCAAACTTCTGAATTTCGGGCAAGTTGCGGTTTGTTCCCACAATGAAGTCATGATCTACCTCCGCATAACGCATTTGCAGATATTATTTCTTGTAGAGCAGACGCTATTCTGCGGGGAAAAGAAGAGCTTGGTATTGAAACACAGGATGCAGGTTCTTTGCAAGCGTTCTTGCGTTTTATACAGATGTATACTGCGATAAAAACAACAAGGAATAATCGGAATTTGATAGGAGGGAAAGAAGAATGGAACAGTAAGAAATGGAATATGCTTACTCCAACGCTAAAAAAGGAAAACACTTTGCCTGTCCGTGAGCTGCGGATATCTGGGCGGCTTTTACCGTATGTGCTGGGTGAGCGGGAAAGCGGCCGATTCGACACGAACCACCGCGATTCCTCTTCAAAAAGCAGCGGCACGAATTTCTGAAAAGCCGGATGCCTTGACAGATATAGCGCCGTATGTTATAATCAAGACAACTTAATAAAAAAGAACCGTCCATGCAGTACGCATAGAAGGGCTTTTTAGTATTTTTACTGTGAGGTAAGCGTATGAAGAAAGCCGCTTCTATTTTTTTGCGCCCGGAGATCCGTACATGTGACGTGACACAGTTGATCCGCTGGATGGAAAATCCCCATATTACCCGATATCTCAATGAGGATGAGGAGATTGCCGACGAGTTGTCCGCCATGCTGCGAGAGGTTCCCGAACCACTCCTCTCTCTCCAATTCAACCGTTACGGTCGGTTTTTCCTGATCTGTGAAGATACCGGACCGGCAATCGGCTTTGTCAAGCTGAAGGAACAGGGCACAAAGGGATGCTATGAAATTGTCTTTGCCATCGGCGAAGAAGGCCTCTGGGGAAATGGCTATGGATGCAGCGCAATTCGCGCCGCCCTAGGCACCGCGTTTTTGGAATGGCGCGCCCAAAAGGTTGTAGCAAAAATCCGTGTGGAGAATAAACGCTCCATCAATTCCGTTCGTTCCTGCGGGCTGACCTGTGAGTATCGGGGAGAAAAGCTGCATTATTTCAGCACGACCGCAGAGGATTACTTAAACCATCTGCTGTGTGGATAACTCTTTCGTCCGCCGGTAGCGGGCTGAAAGAGGACGGATCGCCCTTTTGCAGACAAGGCCGCGGACTTCGCAGCGCTCATGCGCCCTTTTGCGGATGCCGCGGGAGATATAAAACAAGCAACGACAGGAACAACTTGCAAAAAAAGGATAAAAACTTAGGCTCCATGAAATTGTGTCATAGGGCACATTCGAAAGTGTATGATATTTTGCACAAAAAGCGGCGGTATTTTTGTTGACTGCTTTAAAAATATTTCGTATACTGGGGTCAATCAGGTGAATAAGAGAATCAACCCCGAAAGCTGCCCTGAACTGCGCGCGCAGAACAGGCTGGTGATGGAACTCTGGAGAATCTCAGAAATGGGTGCCGAAGGTGCAAGGTGTGAAAACGCCGAAACTCTCAGGCAAAAGGACAGAGGATATGGATAAACGCCCGGACGCGGGTGTATTCTGCCCTTTCTTCAGAGCTGCCCTTTTTTGGGGACAGCTCTCTTTTTTTCGCCCGAAAAGTAAAAGAGGAAAAGGGGAAATCGAGTATGGACACGATCAGCGCCATTGTGGCAAATGTCAACGGGGTACTGTGGGATAAAAACATTTTGTTGTTTGCTCTGTGCGGTACAGGCGTATTCTTCACGTTTCGCCTGAAATTTGTTCAGATTACGCACTTTGGCGAGGGCTTTCGGAGAATGTTTGCCGGGCTGTCCCTCAACGGGGCAAAGGCCGACAAGGAAGGCATGAGTTCCTTCCAGGCACTGGCCACGGCAATCGCCGCCCAAGTGGGCACCGGCAACATCGCGGGCGCGGCTTCCGCCATCGCCTCCGGCGGTCCGGGGGCCATCTTCTGGATGTGGGTTTCCGCGTTCTTTGGCATGTCCACCATCTATGCGGAAGCCACCGTGGCCCAGAAGTATAAAACCACCGATGAAAAGGGCGTCACCGTGGGCGGACCCGCGTTTTATATCCGCGCCGCATTCAAGGGGAAAGTCGGTGCGTTTCTGTCCGGTTTCTTCTCCATTGCGATCATTCTGGCACTGGGACTGATGGGCAACATGGTCCAGTCCAACTCCATCGGTACGGCGTTTAAAACTGCCTTTGGCGTTTCCCCCGTGGTGGTGGGCGTTGTGATCGCGGCGGTGGCGTTCTTTATCTTTGTGGGCGGCATCAGCCGCATCGCCTCCGTCACGGAAAAGGTGGTGCCCATTATGGCCGGCCTGTACATCATCGGGTGCGTGGTGGTGCTGTGCATCAACCACTCCACGTTTATGGAAGCGTTCCGCCTGATCTTCGTCTCAGCCTTTGCACCGCAGTCCATCGCCGGAGGCATTATCGGCGTCACCGTGCAAAAAGCCATGCGGTACGGCGTGGCTCGCGGCCTTTTTTCCAACGAGGCCGGTATGGGCTCCACGCCCCACGCCCACGCGGTCGCCAAGGTGAATCATCCCCACGAGCAGGGTGTGGTGGCCATGATCGGTGTGTTTATCGACACCTTCATCATTCTCACTCTCACCGCGCTTGTCATCATCTCCTCCGGTATGTGGGACAGCGGCCTTACCAGCATTGAGCTGGCGCAGGCGTCCTTCAACGCGGCGCTGGGTTCCTTCGGCAATATCTTCATTGCCGTGTGCCTGCTGTTCTTCGCTTTTTCCACCATCGTGGGCTGGTACTACTTCGGCGAGACGAACGTAAAGGCCCTGTTCGGCAACAAAATGGTGAAGGTCTATGCCTGCGTAGTGGTGGTATTCATCGTGATCGGCTCCGCCTTGAAGGTGGATCTGGTGTGGAATCTGAGCGATATGTTCAACGGACTGATGGTTCTGCCCAACCTGATTGCCCTGCTGGCTCTCAGCGGTGTTGTGGCAAGGAGCTATCAGGATTGGAATTCCGGCGAACGTTTGAAAGAGCCGCGGTGATTTGCCTGCTTTGGTCTATTACGGTCATTGTGCGGGATTGCCTTATATAGAGTCCGGGAATTTATAAGGATCGCGCAGGGCTTTGAAAACGCCCGTCAAAAGATTGGCTTTGCGAGGCCGCGAATAGAATAAAGGGAAGGATCGCTTTGCAGGCGTGATACCTGCGAAGCGATCCTTTTTCTTGCACCGGGGCAGGATTGTCCACTGCTCCGCAGCTCACAGCACGATGCGCAGAGTGAACACCCCGTTCTCCGCCGAAAAGGAACATAAGCCGCCGTGACGCTCCACGATGGACGCCATGCTCTTCACGCCGAAGCCGTGTCCGGCCCGACGGGCTACGGGCAGTCCGTTTTCCAGCCGAACCTCTCCCGCATAGGGGTTTTCCACCAAAAGCAGCAGCTTGCCCGCCTGCGCGCGGCATTCCATGCGCACTGCTTTTTCTCGCCCATCCTCCACCGCCCCTGCGGCGGGGAGCGCATTTTCCAGCGCATTGGACAGCAGAGCGCACAGTTCCGTGTCTCCGATGGGGAGGGCGGACGGAAGCGCGGCGTCCACATCCAAGCGCACACCCCGAGCCTTTGCTTTCCCGGAGAAGGAGGATAGAATGAGATTGACCGTTTCATTTTCGCAGTAGCGAACGGGCGTAATGGCCGCCACATCCTTTTGCACGTCCAGCAGATATTCCCGCAGCTGCTCCGTCTCTCCGGCCGCCAGATAGGCGCTGATGAGCGCCAGATGATGGCGGATGTCATGACGGTAATACCGCGCCTGCTCCTGCGCCAGCTTCAGCTCGTCCATGTGCTGGCGGGACGCTTTAAGCTGCAAGGATAAAAGCCGCTTCTCCTGTTCGCTGTCGCCCCGGCGGCACAGCTCTCCGCAGTAGAGAACGGCAAAGGCCACATAGCACAGGCACACCATGCTGGGCATAAACTCCACAACCACCCGCGCCCCGCTGTACAGCGCCTCGGTATAGACCGTGGCGGCGTAGTCAAAGAGATAGTAGCCTATGGGAACGATGCCAAAGAAAAGCAGAGATCGTCTGGACAAACTCATCAGCTGGCAAAGGGCGGGTGCGGCAAAGCGCCGCAGCACGACGTAGAGCGGAATGAGCAGAAGGGCGTTTGCCGCGTAGTAGGCGAACTTGCTGTCGAAAAGGTAAAGCGCCAGCGTACCGAACCAGTTGGAAAACTGACAGCAGAGGTAGGCAGTGAAGACGCTGACCAGCGAAAGCAGAGGCGGACGCTTGCAAACAAACATGAGATAGAGCGTCAGCGGCAGATGGACGATCAGAGGATAGAGCTTGAAAGTGGCGTCCAGCCCCAGAAGAATCCAGCTGACCAACTGGGCCGCGATGCAGAAAACCGCCAGCAGAAGCGTCCGGAGCCAAGTGGAACCGCTCTGCTCCACGCCCGCGAAATGGAGACTTAAAAAGACCCCGAATAGCAGCAGCAGCCCATAATTTACAATCCCAAGCGTCTCCAGCATAGCCCGTCACTCCTTTTTTTTAATTATAGCAGAACAGGTGCTTAAAATGGGGATTCAAACGAAATTGTAAAAATCACGGCCACCCTTTTTCGGCTGGGCATTTTCAAACGCCGTTCCGTATGGTACAATTATCAACAAGCAAATGTTTGACAAAATCTGTACAGTTTCTGCCGCGGGGCTTTGCGCCTACGGTATGATCTAAGAGAGGATAAGCCGAAGGAGGCGAAGAACGATTAGAGGGAGAAAACGAATGCTGGCGGCGGTGCTGACGCTGCTGCTGGCCATCACACTGGCCCTTCCTGTCTATGCCGAGGGCGTCGAGCCATCCCCGGAGCCGCCTTCGGTTCAGACCGAGGACCCCAGCGGCGAAACGCTGCCAGATAAAGGGCTGCCCGAAACGCCGCCGGATGCAGACTCGTCTGAAACGCCGCCGGATGAAGAACGGACCGAAACGCCCCCGGGACAAAATCAGCCATCCATTCTGGAACCGGACGCGAACAAACCCAGCGCCGCAGACCTGTGCTTTTCTCTGTCGGAGGAGCGGGCCGGACAGGGACAGGTTCTGATGGGTGTGCTGTCGGGAATAGACGATCTGCGGGATTTGCAGGCGCAGTCCGCGCTTCCCTACTACTCGTTAGACGGCGTTACTTATTTTCACCCCTGTGCGGAGAATCCGGAGATGGCGGAGAGCAGGGACTGGGTCAAGTTGGGCGGCGGAACTTTAAGCCGTACCTGCTTTGCACCTGAGGACGAACCGTACAAGAGCTTTTTGGACGGCACAATTGATCGGTTCTATGTGCGGCTTCATATTATGGGCGGGCCTTACGAGGGAGACACCGCCGCCGCCCTGCTGGAGCGAGCAGACGGAATGCCGCAGCCCCTGCCGGAGGGCTTTACCGTCTATCCGCTGCGCTATCCCGGCTCCATGCGGGTCAGCTTTCGCGGTCCAAATCAATACTGCGTTACCGTCAGACAGGGGGCCAGCGAAGCGGAGCTTCGGGCGCTTCTGCCCGAAACGCTGGAACTGGAGTCGCAGATCGACGCGTCTACCGGCTATCCGTTCCCAGTGGACGCAGTGCGCTGTGCGGTGACATGGGATTTGACGGAAATCCGCACGGATGCGCCGGGTGAAACGACCGCGGCGAATGCCGCCGTTTGTACGCCGCCGCCCTTTGCAACAGCCACCATCAATCAGAGCAGCTATACCTATACGCCAAAGCGGGTGGAAACAGCGCTCAATCTTGTCGTCACCGTGGTGGAGCAGACCGCCTCGCAGTTCCAGCTGGAACGGGAGGGACAGGGCCTTTGCTTCTCCATGACAAAGCCCAGCGGGGCTGAGGCCTATCAGGGGGAATACTCACTGGACGGCGGTGAAACCTGGCTGGCGGGAGAGAGGCTTGCTCTTGACGACGAGACGGTCAACCAAGCGCCAAAGCAGAAAACTTTTTCTGCACCCACCGGCTTTACCGAAGACCAATCCCCCATGAAAGAGCTTGCAGACGGAGTGTTGGAGGGCTTTTACGTGCGTATCCGGATCTTTGACGGCGCACTGGACGGCTATACACAGCCTGCCGTCTGGCCGGGCACGTATCAATATGTTCCCACGCCGGACGTGGATGACAACGGCGGCGGCGGCAACAAGGGCAACGCAGGCTCCAACAACAGCGGCGAAGACAGCGCCGGAAGCGGCGGTCAACGCCCCGGCCTTTCGGAAGAAACATCCCCGGCGGAGGAATCCCCGATTCCAGCTCCAGTTCCAACCCCAGATCCAGTTGTTCAGGAACCGGCGGCTCCCCCTCCCGCAGAGGTACCAGCGGTGGAACAAACGTCGCTTCGGGAGGAAAAACCGACCGCCCAAGCAGACTCCTCAGTGGAAAAGCACGCGGGGACAACGCCCGCGCCGTTGCCAGAGACGCTGGCCGCCTTGATAAAACCGGCAGAGCCTGCACCCATTCCGCCCGCGATGACAGACGGGACGCAGGAATCTGACGAGGAAGCGGCCCCGGCGGCCGCGGTCGTTCAAAGCGCCGAAGAAAAACCGGAGCGGGCAAGCGCCTCCATCACCCCGGCGGCGACCGTCGTTGCGGTGGTTTTGCTGGGAGGCGGCTCTGCTGCGGCAGTGAGCGCGGCCACTGCATCTGCCGCGTCCGCCGCAGGAACCTCCGCTGGCGCCGGAGGTCTTGCAAAGCTGCTGCGGGCGTTGCGCGGGCTGCTGCGCCGATAACGGCGGCGTTCCCCCAGCCGCGAGACGGCTCTGGCTGCGGCGGGAAAAATGAAATAACAAGCAAGGGAGCGGCGCGTTATAACGCGCCGCTTCCCTGATCGTTTTTAGTTCGCTCAGATCACAATCCGCACCGTAAAACGTCCGTCTCTTGCTTGGTAGGAGGAAAGCCCGCCGTACTTTTTGACGATGCTTTCCATACTGGAAATGCCCAAGCCGTGGCCGGGGCGATTGCTTCGGGGCAAACCGTTTTCCAGCCGCACCTCTCCCATATAGGGGTTTTCCACCAGCAACAGCAGTTTTCCATCCTCCAGCCGCGTCGTCAGATGCACCTCTTTTTCCGCGCCTACCCCTGTTTGTGCCGCTGCGGTGACGGCGTTTTCCAGCGCGTTGGACAGCAAGGTGCACAGCGCGGGAGTTCCGATGGGCAGGGAGTGCGGAATCTGCGCGTCGGCAAGCAGCCGAACGCCTGCTTCCGCCGCTTTAGCCATAAAGGAGAACAGCAGAAGGTTCGCCGCTTCATTTTGGCAGAAGCGCTCCGGTGTATCGCCGTCCAGCTCCGTTTGGATATCGTCCAGATAGCTGCGCAGCTGGTCTGTTTCTCCGTTATCCAAAAAGGCGCGGATGAGGGTGACGTGGTGACGCAGATCGTGGCGGTAGAAGGCGGCCCGTTCCTGCGCGGTGC
Source organism: Oscillibacter ruminantium GH1 (assembly GCF_000307265.1). Lineage (GTDB taxonomy): Bacteria > Bacillota > Clostridia > Oscillospirales > Oscillospiraceae > Oscillibacter > Oscillibacter ruminantium. The sequence goes on along the minus strand of NZ_DF158897.1, from coordinate 392,131 downwards.
GCAGCAGGGCAATATGCTCCTGCGTCTCCTGCATCTGCAAGCGCAGAGCGGTGGCCTCCCGGGTATCGTCGCAGAGCTTGCCGAGGCTGTGAAAGCTCACGCCCACATAGAGATAGAACAGTATTGTCAGCAGGTCAAGCCCCAGCGTGATGAGCAGCAAATCCGGGTCCAGCTTCCCCCGCTTCTGCCCCACGGGAGAAAAAAGCAGCGACATTCCCAGCAGCAGCGCAAAAATGGGAGTCAGGCAAATGAATTCGTACCGATAGGCCAGTACAATTTTATGAAAATCACGCCGAATGGCAATGCCTCCGGTCAGCAGCAGCCCAAATACCAGCAGATTCAAGAGCAAATACAGCATCGTAAAGCTGCCCCCGGCCCAAATGCGAAAAGCGGACAGAAGCGTACGGAGCATTTGATGGAACAAAAATGCCGTCAGCACCACGAAGAGATACCGGATTCCACCGACACTGGAAAACAGGCGGAACGCGATAAAGAGCAGCGGACTGACAAATAAAAAGCCGTAGGTTGTCAGGAAGACAAGTCCTCGCCATGCGAAAAGAAAGCCTGCCAAGGCGCACAGCGCCAGCGCAAGACCCAGCGAAATCACTGCCGTCCTTTTCTCCGGGAGACGCAGAGGCGTTAAAACAGCCACAAATAAGACCATTAAAAAAGTTTGCAGGACCACTGCCGCCAGCTCCCCAAGCTGCATACGTCATCCCTCCCTCTGTGAAAAAGTATAGCAAAGAAAGCTGGGAAGCGCGGGTATTTTGCCTCAATGGTAGCTGAAACGGCGCGAAATGCGGATTTGTTTGAAATAAAAGGCGGACAGCCGGGTTTATTGCCCGCTGTCCGCCTCTTTGTGCTCTTTAAAAAGGGGAAACTCCAGCCGAAAAGCGGTTCCCGCTCCCGGCTTTGAGGTTGCGGAAATCCTTCCGCCCAGTTCTTCTGCAATGGTGTTGACAATGTAAAGCCCCAGTCCGGTGCCAATCTCCTTGTTTCGCGCACCCACGTAAAAACGCCGGAAAATGAAGGGCAGTTCCTCCGGTGAAATGCCGCAGCCGGTGTCGGATACGGTGATGGTGATTGTGTCCTCTCCCAGTGCGGCGGAAAGGGTGATGCGCCCTTGAGCCGGCGTGGCCCGCAGGGCGTTGTAGATCAGGTTTTCAAAGAGAAGCTCCAGCTTTTCCGTCTGGGCCAGTATGCAGCCGTCTTCCGCCGGTTCCTCCACCACAAGGTGGACGCCTGCCACCTCCGCCTCCCCCCGGTGGGTGGCGTAAACATCCTGAAAGAGCGCGCGGATGGACACTTTTTCAAGGCTGCCCCGGATTTGATCCAGCGCATTCAGGGCAGAGAGCCCCTGCAGCCGCCGGGCCATCTCCCGCTGCTTGTCCTCCGCCAGAGCGAGATAGCGGGAAAGCTCGCTGTCCACGCCTATCCCGCCCTCCCGGATGGCGGCGATGAAGGACTGGGTGGCGAATACGGGGGCTTTCAAGTCGTGGGCCATGTCGGAGAAAAAGGCTTTGCGCTCTTCCAGCACCCGGCCCAGCGCCTCCGTGCGCTGTTCCACAAGCTGCTCCAAGCGCTGTGTCAGCGCCGCGTTTTCCAGCAGGATACGCCGGTTGCGCGCCGCCATCATCCCGCCGAACAGCGCCGCCAGTAAAAGACCGCACCACTCAAACTGCCAGAAAAAGCGGATAGGCTCAAAGCGGTTAGAGAAAAAGAGGTTGCACACCAGCCCCGCGCCGAACACGGCGCAGCCTGCCGCCGTCCAGCGGCGCTCCCAGCTTTGGCCCAAGCTGCCGCGCACGGTGAAATAAAGCGCGTAGGCAAATGTGACAACATAGTAGAAATTGGTGAAAAGCCCGTGGGCAATTGCGGCCCACGGTAAGATGGGAATCAGCAGACACAGCGCCAGAAGTATAGCGGGAAGCGCCAGCATGACCGCCCCCGCGCAGCGAATTGCGCCCCCGCGCTCCCCGCCGGAGGCGAGAGCGGTCAGGCGTACGACGCAGAAGCACAGGCCGTAGAGCGCCAGATTTTCCGCCAAGAACCAATAGGGTGCAACCGGCAGGTGAAACAGCTGCACAAAATACCACGACACATAGAGCGCGTAAAAACAGCACAGCAGCGCGAACCACCGGCTCATGGCTCCGCCCGACCGCCACAGCAGCAGGGTAAACAGAGCCAGCGCCAGCGGCACAAGAAACGCCAGCGCATAGGCAAGGCTCCGCGCGTTGCGGATGGACGAGAGCGTGTCGGGCGTACCCAGCGCGGGCGGGTAGTACATGCCGCTGTAATAGCCGAATCGGGAGACGGTTTCCACCGTTAAGACATGCTCGCCTTGGGACAGGGAAAAGACGATCTCTCCGTTTCCCTGCCCTCTGGCCAGGACCGTGCCGTCCAGCGAGACGGTGTAGTCGGAAAACAGCTCGGGAAACGCCGCCGCTACGGTGATGGGAGCGCCGGTGTAGCGCAGTTTTAGGGTATAGAAGGCCGTTCCGTGGGGGGAGATCAATGCGTTTCCCCGCTGGAGGTTGGAAAATTCCCCGATCCAAGTGGGCAGGTCTTCCGCGCGGTCGTTGCGCAGCAGCCACCCGTCGATGAGAAAGACCGCCCGGCTGCCAGCCAGATCGGCTTCCTTCAGCGCAAACACGCCGCCGCGGCCATAAGGCGGCGGCGTCTCATATTTATTATCCGCGAAAAAGAGCAGGACAAACAGGCCGCATAGCGCGGCGCACAGGGCCAAAAGGCTCCAAACTCCCTTTGTCCGCTTCACACTTCCGCTCCCTTCTTTTTCGGTCAAGTCTTTGTCTCCTCCGGCACGAAGAGGTAACCCTGCCCCCAGACCGTTTCCAGAAAATAGTGGCGGGAATACGCTTTTTCCAGCTTTCGCCGCAACCGGGACATGTGAACCTGCACCGTCTGTCCCCCATCCCACTGGCGGGAGCCCCAGACCGCATGATACAACTCCTCCGGCGTGTAGACCTTGGGCGTGTGTTCCGCCAGCAGCCAGAGAAGGTCGAATTCCGTGGGGGTCAAAATCAGTTCCTCCCCGTCAAGCGTCGCTTTGCGCCGGGAAAGATCCAAGAGCAGGGGCGCAAACGAAAGCTGTGTTCTGCCTGAACGGGCAAGCCGGATGCGGGTTTCCACCTTGGCCCAGAAAAGGTCTGCGGGGCTGTCCTTTGTGATGTAGTCCACGCCGCCGGAGGAAAAGCCCCGGACCTGACTGTCCGCATCGGTGCGGCAGCTCAAAAAAATCACCGGAGCGCCAATTTGCTCCCGCAGGCGCTGGCACAGGGAAAAGCCGTCCTCACCGGGAAGAGACACGTCCAGCAGCACGCAGTCAAAAAAGCTGGAGGCGGCGCGCTGGAGGGCTTCCGCGCCGGTTTGGGCCGTTTCCACCACGCAGCCCCGCTCCCGCAGATGCTCCGACCAGACGAAAAGATCGCCCGGTTCGTCATCCACCAGCAGAATGTGCCACAGCCCATCCGTTCGGACGGCTTTCGGTGCGGCTTCCGGCGCGGCGGCTGGGGTCGGTGCGGTTGGGCGGGGCTGAAACAGCATTTGCAGATACGCATCCTTCACGGCGGCGTACAGCGTGCGGGCGATGGGCACGGTGTGCCCCGTTTTGGTGACGGCCCCCTTGGCGGTGACAGACTGGAGTTGGCGGAGATTAATGAGATAAGAGCGGTGAACCTTTAAAAACTGAGGATGGGACAGCAGCTCTGCTTCAAAATCGGACAAGGACGCGTTCAGCTCCCGCACGCTGCCGTCGGCCAGATGGAAGGATACCGTCTTGTTCATAACCTCCACATACTCCAGCCGGGAAAAGGGGACGCGGAGAAGGCCCTCCCGGCCCTTGAGCAACAGGAATTCCTCCTCCTGCACGTTCAGTTCCGCGCGCACCTTGTCCAGCAGCGGAAAAAGTGTTTTGGCTGTGGCGGGTTTTAAAAGGTAGTGATACGCGCCCACCGCGTAGCTCTCCACCGCATATTCCGGCGAGGCGGTGAGAAACAGAATACGCACGGACTTGTCCAGCTCCCGCAGTTCCCGGGCGGCCTGAATACCGCCAAAGCCCGGCATCAGCACGTCCAGCAGGAGCAGATCGTATTCGCCGCCCTTCATGCCGTTCAAAAGATCCACAGCACTTTGAAAGGAGCAGACGGAGAGCTCTGCACCCCGGCTGATTTCATATTCCTGAAGCAGAGCGCAAAGCCGCTCCAGCTCCCGCGCTTCGTCGTCGCAGATGGCAAGACGCATAGTTCCCCCCCTTTCGCCATAAAAATTTATTTTTAGTATAGCATATGCCCGCCAAATTGAAAACCTTACGAAATGACAGTTCAGGCACTTTTAGCTACCGTTCGCGCAAAGGACGATCCAAACGCCCTCTTTTTTGTTATGCTCCTGTCAACGGAAAACCTCCGTGAGAACAATCAAACCCGGACAGAGAAGTTGAACAGAGAAAAGGAGAAATTAACATGAAGAAAAGAATGTTTGCCCTTGCACTGGCCGCTATGCTGGCCCTGTCTCTCGCCGCCTGCGGCGGAGACGCCCCCGCCTCGGAGCCTGCCTCCGCCTCCTCCAGCGTGACCGACGGTGGAGAGATCTCCGCCGAACAGACCGCCATGATTGACGATTACAACCTAATGGTAGACGATTACAACGCCGTTCTGGGGCAGCTGGAGCAGTCTGATGATCTCATGGCGATGGAAGAGGTTACGTCCATGGTGAATCAGGTGACGGATTCGATCAACAGCGTGACCGACATTTTAAATCAGGGCGGGCAGCTCAGCGACGAAAAGCTGGTGCAGCTGCAGCGGGTCATTGATGACAACCGGGAATTTACCGCCAATTTGCAGGCCATGGTTGACAACTATGCCGGTCAGACCGTGGTAAGTATCACCATGCAGCTGGGCAACGACACCGGCGCGGATTTGTACGGCGTGGCCATGTCCCCTTCCGGCGATGAGTCTTGGGGCGGCAATCTGCTGGTTGAGCCTCTGGCTAACGGCGAAGTTGGTTCTACCACGATGAATATCACCGCCGAAACCCTGACTTGGGACCTGCTGGCTGCGGACGCCGAGGGCAACACCATCGAATTCAGAGGCATTGACTTCACTGATGTCGACGTGAACACCGGAGCCGAGATTCTGCTGACCACCAATGAAAGCGGCGAGTACATCGCAGCCATTGCCTGATCAACCATGGGAAGCCCGTTGATTTTTAATAGGGAGGAAAATCTATGAAAACAATAAAGCGTATTGCATCAATCCTGCTGGCGGTTACTTTGGTGTTCGGGATGCTGACGGTTCCCGCAAGCGCCGCCGGTTCCACTTCGGCCCGGGAGACAAAGGCGCAGGCCCTTTCCGCGCTGGGCCTTTTCAAGGGTTATGACGACACCGGCACCAATTTCGGCCTCAACAACCGCGCCACCCGTGAACACGCCCTGCTTTTCCTGATCCGGATGCTGGGCGAGGAGTCCGCAGCCGCGGCGTGGACCGGTTCCCAGCCCTATACCGACGTGCCCAGCGGCAACTACTACTATTCTTACATCGGCTACGCCAAGGAAAAGGGCTACACCGTGGGCATCGGCAACAACAAGTTCGGCCTTGGCCGCTATGCCAACATGAAGGAAATGACCACCTTTGCCCTGCGTGGCCTTGGATATAGCGACGCCTCTGGCATTAAGGATTTCACCGTGTCCAACAGCCTGACCTTTGCTGTGAGCAAGGGAATTCTGGACTCCGACACGGCTATCTCCCCCTTCACCCGGGGCGAGGCGGTGGACATCATCTTCGGCTCCATCGGGGCAAATATCAAGAATCAGGACTATGACCTTTTGAGCAAGCTGATGAATAAAGGCTCCGTGACCCAGACGCAGTATGACAAGGCTATGGCCATTGTCGGCGGCACGGCCACGACTACTCCCACAACGACCGCCGCCTTGGCCGACGGAACTTACACCATGGGCTGCATGGCCAACGCCATCCGCGTTACCTCCGGCAAGCTGGAACTGCGCAACACCACGCCCAAGCAGGTCTTCACCGTTACCAACAAGACCGGATACGCCTATATTCAGGCGGAGGACGGCAAGTATCTCAGCCTTTCCAGCGTGAAAAACGGCGCACAGCTGGTCACCAGCTCCAGCGCCTATAAATGGGTGCTAGCCAAGCAGAGCGGCGGGGCCTATACCATTCGTCCCTATGCCAACACCAGCTATGTGGTCAACGCCTGCGAGGAAAAGAGCGCCAACGGCACAACAGTTATCATTTGGGCGCATAGCAACGCGCCCAAGAACACGCTGATTACCTTCACCGCCGCCACCGCCGGAAAGAGCGTTACCAGCGTGAAGCTGGACCAGACCACCGCCACGGTTCAGGTGGGCAAGACGCTGCAGCTGACCGGGACCATCACTCCCTCCACCGCCACTAACCAGAGCGTCACCTGGTCTTCCGGCAACAGCGCTGTGGCAACGGTAAACAGCAGCGGCGTGGTCACCGGCGTGAAGGCGGGTACGGCCACCATTACCGTTAAGACTGCGGACGGCGGCAAGACCGCTACCTGCAAGGTCACCGTTACCACCGCCGCCGCCGACCAGTACACCGACAAAAAGGTGAATCTTTATAACAGCACCAAGCAGGACGTGACGGACATCCGCATCTCCTCCACCCAGAACAAGGATTGGGGCAACAACCTGACCTCCGGCACGGTGAAGCCCGACGCCAGTGTTACCATCCTTGTCCCCGTGTCCAGCACGGATTATACCTACGATATCCTCATCACCTACAAGGACGGCAGCAGCGCCACCTTCTCCGGCTACAACTTCAAGAGCTTTACCTCCGGCGGCTCCCTGTACGCCTACATCGACAACGGTACGCCCATCCTCAGCACCACCAAGCCCTCCGCCGCAGTGGACACCACCGCAGCCAGTAAGGCTCTCACCGACCGCTACAACAAAGCGCTTATCCGCTACAATGCGCTGGTGGATGAGCTAAACAAGATTGCGGCGTTGAAAAACGACAGCTCCTTTGTCAGCAATATGAACAGCATCACCGCCAGCCTCGATAGCATGAGCAAGGTTCTCGGCGAGGGCACCGGCGTGTACACTGAGGCGCAGATCAAGGAGTACAACAGTGCGCTGGATGCGCTGGACAGTCTGATGAACGATCTGGACAAGGCCGTTGCAGCCGCCAAGGCGGAGGCCAGCAAGCCCACTTCCATCACGGTACCTGTCACCTTTGCGAACAACACCGGTGTGAACATTACCGCCATCTACTTCTCTCCCAGCAACTCCAATGACTGGGGTTCTTCTCTGGGTACCCTGGGTAAAGATCAGAGTGGTAGATTGAATCTGAACATCACCTCTGACACCTTGCAGTGGGATTTGAAGGTGAGTGACGGAACGACAGAGGTTACCTTCCAAGGCCTGAATTTCAGCGAAAACAGCACCTCCGGCATCACCATTACTCTGACCATGGATGCCAGCGGTCAGGTTTCTGCCGCGTGGTAATCGCTCCCCATACAGGCTGCATCCATTCAACATGCTTCCCCCGTCCGCCCCGTGCGGGCGGGGGAACTTTTAAAAACCCAAAAAGGAGTCAAGGGCTTATGAAAGAACGCGTTTTCGCCCTCCTGCTCTGCGCCGCGCTGGCGCTTTCCCTCACTGCCTGCGGCGACGAGGCGGAGCCGTCTTCCCCGCCGGATACCAAGAGCGCCAGACAGACGGATCTGATCCTGAGCAATCCCGACGGCGATACATGGACGGTGCTGGTCTATCTCTGCGGCACTGATCTGGAAACCTACGGCGGTTATGCCTCCATCAACGTGGTGGAGATGGCGGAGGCCGCCCAGTCGGAAAACGTGAACGTACTTATCCAGACCGGCGGCACGGAGGAATGGGCCATCGACGCCATCGACCCCTCGGAGCTTCAGCGCTGGCAGGTGGTTTCCGGGGATATTGAACTGGTGGACAGCCAGAGCCTTGCCAACATGGGCGAGGCGGAAACGCTGGGAGATTTCCTCCGGTGGGGCGCGGAGACCTATCCCGCCGACAAGTATATGGCATTGTTGTGGGACCACGGCGGCGGCAGCGTGGCCGGCATCGCGGTAGACGAGCTCTACGGCGGAGACATGCTGGATCTCAAGGAACTGGCGCAGGGCGTTTCCATGGCCGGGGTACAGTTTGAACTGGTGGGCTTTGATGCCTGCCTCATGTCCACCATGGAGACGGCGGCGGTGCTGACGCCTTACGCAAGGTACATGGTGGCCTCTCAGGAGCTGGAACCCGGGACCGGCTGGGACTACACCGACTGGCTGAGCTACGTTGCGGATAATTCCACCGCCGACGGGTTGGACGTGGGTAGCCGCATCTGCGACGGCTTTTACGCCAAGTGCGCGGCGGACGGAACAGAGAGCCTTGCAACCTTGGCGGTAACGGATCTTTCCAAACTTCCGACGCTGACTGCCGCCTTTGATGCGATGGCGGCGGAAATGAAGGGCTTTACCGCTGAAACAGATAAGCTCCAGCCGCTGACGCAGGCCATCGTGAAGGCGGAAAACTACGGCGGCAACAACGATTCTGAGGGCTACACCAACATGGTGGATTTGGGCGATCTGGTTCTTTGCGCCGAGGGTGTGCTCTCCGAAACGGGAGACGCGGTGCTTGCCGCCCTTGCGGACGCAGTCCCCTACGCCGTGGCTGGCGAGGGACGGCAGCGGGGCCACGGCCTTTCTGTCTATGTACCTCTTGCCATTGGTGAGGGAGAGCTGGACAGCTACGCCGCGCTGGCGGCTACCAGCGGCGAATACCTGCGCTTTTTAGAGGGATTGTATGACTGGACAGTTCCCAGCGGCGTGACGCTGACCCAGCCCGTCTATCCCACCGGGGCGGTGGTTCCCATCGAAGAGCAGACGGCGGTGGACGAAGTGGAAGCCGCGCAGGCGCTGGATTCCGGGGCTTTTACCGTGGACTTTACCACAGAACTCACGGACGATGGATCCGTCCTGCTGACCATGAACAGTGGCGCGGAAATTATCAGCACGGTTGCCTTCAACCTTTACTATCAGGACGACGAAAATGGGGAGCTGTGGTACTTGGGCAGCGACTTCGACGTGAATCAGGACGATATGGGAACCCGCTTCTGGGATAACTATCGCAACACTTGGACCATCATTAACGACTGCCTTTGCATGATGGTGGCGCTGAACTTTACCGATGAGTATATCCTTTACACCGTCCCCGTGCAGGTGAACGGCGAGGACACCAACCTGCGCCTGCTCTACCATATGGATAGCGGCGTGTACGAGGTCATCGGCACTTGGGACGGCGTGGACGCGCAGAGCGGTATGGCAAGCCGGGACGTGAGAAAGCTGCAGGACGGCGACACGGTGGACTTTGTGTTTGACGCCGCCGATCTGAATACCGGCGAGGACACTTCCTTTGTGGCCGAGGGCTTTACGGTTAGCGGCCCGATCATAGCGGAGGAAGCCGTTTTGTTCGACGGAACCTACTATTACGAATATGAGCTGACCGATCTTTTCGGCAACGTCTACACCAGCGACCTTGCCGTGCTCACCGTGGAAAACGGCGAAATGACGATTTCTATGTAAGGCCTGCTCTTTTAATTTAAAGGAGGAAAACCTATGCTGCCATTTATTATGACCGGCGCAATCCTCGTCATCCTTGTTTTGTGGTTCATCTCCACCCAGCGGGCGCTGGCCATGCTGGACGAGAACATCAACAACGCCATGAGCCAGATCGGCGTGCAGCTTTCCAGCCGGTGGGACGCGCTTTCCGCCCTGCTGGATTTGACAAAGGGCTATGCCGAACACGAATATAAAACCCTCTCCGAAACCATCAAGGCCCGCCGGCCCGTCACCGCCGACAGCTCGGCCAAAGACGCGGCGGAGCAGGAAAACCTGCTGATTGGGGCTATGAGCCGCATTATGGCGGTGGCCGAGCAATATCCCACGCTCAAGGCCGACGCAAGCTATCAAAAGACCATGGACAGCGTTAACCAGTACGAGGGAATGGTGCGCCAGAGCCGCCTGATCTACAACGACAGCGTCACCAAGCTCAACCGCCGCATTCGGATGTTTCCCACCTCTCTTGTGGCGGGAATGCTGGGTTTTGCCAAGCGGGACTATCTGGAGGCCAACGAGACTAAGGCGGATATGCCCAGCATGAAGTGACGGACATGGGAAAAAAACGCATTCCTGAGGCGCTTTTCGCGGCGGCTTTGTGCCTTGGCCTTACGGTTCCCGTCCTTGCCTCCAATCGCGTGACGGAAATTGCCGTGGACGTGACGCTGCGGCCCGACGGCTCCGCTTACGTTACCCAGACGTGGAGCGGCGATTTTGACGAGGGAACCGAGTGCTATTTCCCGGTGACGAATCTTGGGGACGTGACGCTGGAAAACTTGCAGGTCTTCGACGAAACCGGCTCCTACGCGCTGAAAGACCCGTGGGACACGGGTGCGTCCTTTGCGGAAAAGGCCCGCACCTGCGGGCTGAATCCCGTGGACGGCGGCTATGAGGTCTGCTGGGGCATTTCAGAATACGGCGAGAACCGCTATGCCGTGGAATATGAATTGGGCGGACTGGTGGGCGGCTACGACGATTTTGACGGCTTTAATTTCCAGTTCGTCCCAAGCAACATGAACACCGGCCCCACCGACGTAACGGTACGTATCCAAACGCAGGACGGCACGCCGCTGAACGGCGGCAATGCCGGAATCTGGGCCTTCGGCTTTAAGGGGCAAATCGGATTTCAGGACGGAGGCGTGCTGGCCTATACCGACGCTCCTCTCACCGAAGACAACAGCGTCATTGTGATGCTCCAGCTGAACAAGGGCGTGCTGACCCCCGCTAGAACGGTTCTCAGCTCCTTCGAGGACGTAAAAACCCGGGCCTTGGAGGGTAGCGACTACGGCTTGGATTCCGGCGAGGACGACGAGGGCGTCGGGTTTTTGCTGGTCGTGGGGCTAATCGTCATCGCGGCGGCGGTGGTGCTGGTTCGGCTGAAATCGCCCAAGCGCAAGCTGAAAAAGGTCTACAAAGGCGCGGATTATTGGCGGGAAGCCCCCATCGGCGGCAATCTGGAAGCGTCCTTCGTGCTGGCGGACCGCTTTTTCCAGACGGACGACGACGGCAACCTCATCGCCGCCACGTTGACCCGGCTGCTGGCGGACGGCTGTCTTGCCCCGGAAACGGAAATTGACACGGGATTTTTGGGCCGGGAGAAAAAAAGCGTCTCCTTGCGGCTGGTGAAGCCGCCAACGAAGGGCGTGGCCGCCATTCGACTCTACGAACTGCTGACACTGGCCGCCGGGAGCGATGGCGTGTTGCAGGAGCAGGAGCTGGAGCGCTACTGCAAAACCAACTACGCCGCCCTTTTGGATGTGGTGCAGGAGGCCAAACGGGACGGCGGCGAGACGCTTGCGGGGATCGGCTGCTACAAATCCCCGCTGAGCGTCAACGCCCTCCCCGGCCTCACCGACCGGGGGCGGACGCTCCTCTTGCAGCTCATGGGCTACAAAAAGTATCTGCTGGACTTCTCCCTGATTGCCGAGCGGGGGACAAACGAGGCCCTTGTCTGGCAGGACCGCCTGACCTACGCCGCGCTGCTGGGCATCGGCCAGCAGGCACTCAAGGAGCTTCGCAAGCTCTACCCCGGCGTGAACGCCCAAATGCAGACCGCCGAGCGTACCTACTACATGGCGTACCGTTATAACATGGTCACCTATCGGGCGGCGAAAAACGCCGAATCGTCGGCGCAGCGCAGTTCCGGCGGAGGCGGCTTCTCGTCTCTGGGCGGGGGCGGCGGCTTCTCCGGCGGCGGCAGCGGCGGCGGAACGCGATAATTCAAAAAGGAAGTGTTTTTATGGGTTTGTTTACAAAGAAGACCCCCTGCCCCATTTGCGGCGGAAAAATCTCCTGGTTTTTGCCCACAAAAATTGAGGGCGAGTACATCTGCGACAAATGCTCCAGCAAGCTAGACATGGAGCAGGAGATTCAAGACGGCCTGACCATGCAGGGCTTTCGGGAATATCTGGCTTTTTACGAGCAGAATCGGGCTTTGGCGGCCGGCTTTGTCCCGTCCCACAAGCTGGACTTTGGGTTTTTGGATGCCAAGGTCGTTTTTGACGCCGCCAACCGTCTCTTTTGCATGAGCGCCAAGCTGGACAAAACTATTTTCGAGGGGGCGCAGCTGAAATCTTTCACCATCAAGGAGGATGCAGCCCCCCTGTTCGCGGGCAGCGCCGACGGGCTTGTCCGCTATGCCAGCACCGTGCCGGAACGGCTCATGTCGCTGGCCCCGCAGATTCAAATGATGGCGGCGGCGAAACGGACCGCCGAGGCCATGGAGCGGATGCGCCGGGACGAAGACGACCACCGCCCCGCTTATCGTCCTCCCATGGACATTCCGGAGCCGTTCAAGCAGTTCAACGTGGAGCTGTGGATGGACCACCCCTATTGGAACGTCATCCGCTGCGACATGTCCGGCCCCATCTTCTCCAACGACTACCCGGACCCGGACAGCTACCTGCGGGAGTATCAGGAAAACGCCGGGGAAATGGAGCAGCTGGCTCTTGCGCTGATGGCGGTGGGTTTTCCCGGAGCGGGAGAGGTCTATGCCGAGCCGGGCATGTCCATGGGCACGTCCGCAGGCGCGGCGATTCCCCGTGCGGCGGCTCCCGACCGGGCGGCGGACGACATTTTGAAGTACAAAAGCCTGCTGGACGCGGGGGTCATCACCCAAGAGGAATTTGACCAGAAGAAAAAACAACTGCTGGGTATTTGAAGGGAGCAGATTGTATGGGACTGTTCGGAAAAAAGGATAAAACGCCCTGCCCTCTCTGCGGGGGCGAGGTCACGGGTCTGTTCAAAACCAAGATTGGCGGTAAACAGGAAATCTGCCGGGAGTGCGCCGACAAAATCTCCATGCAGAAGGAGCTGCTGAAAAACGCCGGAGTGGAATTTGTGCGCGAGCATCTGGCCTTTCGAGAGGAGCAGGCCAAGGTGTATGCCACCCTCCACTTCACCCATTCCTTCAACTTTGACAACTCCCTCACGGTGGAAGCGGACGAGCAAAACCGGCTGGTGGCCATTGGCGTGCGGGATTTCAACAGCTGGACGCACCCGCTGGTGTTCTCTTATGACGATTTGACGGGCTACGAGCTGTGGCTGCAAAAGAAAAAGCTGGACGACGACAAAACCTCCGGCGAAACCTTCGCCATGTCCGTCTCCTCCGCGCTGACCAAGCTGGTGAGCACCGGCTCGGGAAACGACACCCAGTTTTACACCCTCAAGCTGAAAACCGCCAACCAATACTGGCCGGAGATGGAGATTCTGATCTCCGTGCCGAAAGACCTGAAATACGAGGGCTATCAGAACAACATGGCAGGCATTGGGCAGATGCTCAAGTGCATCGTGCGCAAGGAGCCGTTTTCCATGCGGGTTTAAGCGGCGTATGATCTAACATTTAAGGAGGAAGCAAGCATAAAGAAAAAAATTTTGAGCGTCCTGCTCACCGTGTGCATGACGCTGACCCTGCTGCCCGTGTCCGCGCTGGCGGCGGGAGATGTTATGACCGTTAAAATTGATGACGGAACACCGACAACATACCAGAGCTTTGAAGCTGGCTGAAACGCGGCGGTTGAGGCAAGCGGCCAGGTAACTGTCAAGCTTCTTGCCGAGTGGACGGCGGCGGGCGGCAGCTTCGGCACCGGCGCGGGCTTTGGGAACGGCAGTTCAGGTAGCGGCGGTATCCTCGTCCCCTACGGCAAGACGATTGACCGAGGTCTGACGGCGGCAACCGCTTGGGGCAGCGTTATCCGCATCGAGGGCGGCAGTCTGACCATTATGGACAGCAGCACAAGTAAAACTGGCAAAATCACCGGCGCATATAACTATGACGGCGGCGCGGTGGATGTTATGAGGTCTTATGGTAATAATGTAGGCTTCCTCACCATGACCGGCGGCATCATCACCGGAAACAAGGCTGTCGGCGCAGAGAGCGGCACGGGCGGCGGCGCGGGGGGCGTCTATCTCGCCAACGACTGCGGCGGCTTTACCATGACCGGCGGCAGGATTTTTGGAAATACCGTCACCAGTGCCGCCAGCGCCGGCGGGGTGCTGTGTGCCGGTGCTGGTCAGCTCACAGTGGGCGCAGCGGCAACCAGAAAATCGTGGCTTCCGGAACCACGGACAGCAACGTCTATCTGCCCGAAAATGCAACCATCGCCTGCTCCGGCTTAACGCGGCGCGTCCATCGGGGTCACCACGCAGCAAGCTGCCGACTCCTTGGGTGTCGCCATCACGGACAGTAATAGTGCAGATTACAGCGGCTTTTTCAACTATGACCTTGTGGATAGCAGCAACGGCTATGCCCTCGCTTCAGCCGTGAATATCGGCGTCTACGGTGAGCAGGTGGTAAAGCTCATGACCGAGGTCATGACGGTTGACCTTGACGGCGCGGGAGAGGATAGTACCCCCAAAAAATACAACACCTTTGCCCAGGGCTGGAACGAGGCGGTGGGTGCAAGCAACACCATTGACACCATTGTCACCCTCAATGCCAACTGGACGGCGAAGTCCAGGAACGGATCTACCAGCTTCGGCAGCGGCGGGGGCTTTGAACGCGGCGGCGCTATCAGCGTCCCCGCCGGCAAAATCATCACCCTTGACCTGAACGACAAAACCATCAACCGCGCCTTGACGCAGGGGATTGCGAACGGCAACGTCGTCACCGTCGCCGGCAGTCTCACCGTCAAGGACGAAAGCAGCACCGATGTTGCCCAACAAGGCAAAATCACCGGCGGCTGGAACAGCACAGCAGGCAGCCAAAGCGGCGGCGGTATCCTTGTGAACGGCATCGGTGCAACGCTGTGTCTTGAGGGCGGCAGCATCACCGGCAACAAATCCATTGGCTGGGGCGGCGGCGTAAAAAACGATACGGGAACCTTCATCATGACCGGCGGCAAAATTACCGGGAATGTCACCAATTACGGAAATACGGCGGCAACCAATGACTACAATAACTGCGGAGGCGGTGTGTATTCCGGAACCTCCTTTAGGATGACCGGCGGTGAAATCTTCGGCAACTTCGTCTGCGGCGACGGTACCGGCAACAAGGGCGGCGGCGTGTTCTTCTATAATACACTCACCGTGGGCGGCACGGCTGTTATAAAGGACAATCAGTCAGGCTGCACCTTTGATAATGGTACCGTCTCCGGCGGTATCACAGACAATGTGTATCTGCGGAGCGATAAAACACTCACACTCGGGACGTTCTCTTCGTCCTCGTCCGTCACCCCGTCCATCGGCGTGACCACGGAGGACGCGCCCACAAAGGATAGCCCCGTTACGATAACCACGTAGAGCGGCGGTGCGGATTATCACAGCCTTTTCTACAGCGACGATTCTGTCAAGTATAAAATAATCAACGGCGCGGGCAACGCGGTGCAGTTAAAATTGAAAGACATTTACACAATCACCGCCAGCGCGGGGACGGGCGGAACCATCACCCCCAGCGGCGCTGTCAGCGTATTTGACGGCAGCAGCCAGAGCTTTACCGTCATGGCCGACAGCGGCTATGAAATCGCGGACGTGAAGGTGGACGGCGCCAGCGTGGGCGCGCAAACCAGCCATACGTTTTCCAATGTGACCGCCACCCACACCATTGCCGCGACCTTCTCCAGTACCGGCCCAAGCCTCATCTATGACATTTCCACCGCCGCGCAGCTGATGGAGCTGGCGGAAAAGGTGAACGGCGGGGACGCGGCGTGGGCGACGCGGTCCTATCGGCTGACGCAGGACATTGACCTTTCCGGCATCGCCAGCTGGACGCCCATCGGCGCGGGCAATACCGCGTCGGACGGCCAGCCCAGCAACGCCAAGCCTTTCAGGGGCCACTTTGACGGTAACGGCAAAACCATTTCCAACCTCACCATTGCCGCGCCTATCAAGGACGATCAGGGCCTGTTTGGCTATGCGGAGGGTGCCACTATTCAGAATCTCACGCTGACAAACTGCGATGTTATCGGAAATGACTACGTCGGCGGCATCGCGGGATGGGCATCCGGGAGTCGGCTAGCCAACTGCTCTGCCAGCGGCGTGGTCAAAGGCAATTACGAAGTTGGCGGCATCGTGGGCATCGCGAATCAACTAACAACCCGCAATATTGGCAGCAGCATGGTTAACTGCACCAATGCCTGCGCGGTCACAGGTAAAACTGATTGTGTTGGCGGCTTGGCGGGAAACTTTACCGGCGACAACAGCTGGATGGCAAACTGCCGCAACTCAGGGGAGGTGTCAGGTACTTCGTATGTAGGCGGTATTGTAGGCAGTTTCAATAATACCGAAGCCACCATACGCAACTGCTATAACGTGGAATCCATCTTGGCATCCAAACAGTCTGGCGGTATCGCAGGGTGGAACAGCGCCGGCTCAAACGGTTATTATGGCACCGAGCCGGGTTTGGGCAGCATCGCTTATTGCTACTCTCAGACACATACGGTTTCCAATGTTGAGCCTCCAGTAGGGTCAGCTGACAATTACAAACAAGGCGCTTTGGTAAGCGAAAATTTCTACACTTATTCTAACGGCAAGAATTTGCCAGGCGTGCTGACGGGCTGCGGCACCTTTGCCACTGCCAGCGGAAACATCACGCCGGTAAACGACTACGTGGGCGAAGCCCAGCAGACTTCCTTCACCAATCCCTATGTTTCCGGCACAACCACCATCCTTGTCAATGCCCTGAATAGCTGGGCAAGAAGCCCGGAGGGTAGGGCGGCGGGCGCAAACTTCTGGGTGTTGGACGGCAATGGAAATCCCGCGCCCGTGTTGACGAGCGATCCCGGCGGCGCGTACTTCGCCGACGCGGCGTGGTATCTGCGCAAGGAGAACATCATGAAGGGCATCGGCGAAACGACGTTCTCCGGCGGCGAGAAGCTGAACCGCCAGCAATCGTGGATGATTCTTTCTCGGGTGGAGGGTCAAGCGCCCCCCAGCATGGCGGCGGCAAAGGCATGGGTAGTTTCCGCCAACGTGTCCGACGGCAGCAACGCAGGCGGGATTGTCTCCCGTCAGCAATTGGCGGTGATGCTGTACCGCGCGGCGGGCTCTCCCGCAGTCACGAAAAACAAGCTCAAGGATTTCTCCGATGGGTCCGCCGTGGCGGCCTACGCCAAGGACGCCATGAATTGGACGCTGGAGGCCGAAATTCTCACCGGCAATGGCGGCAAGCTGAATGCTGCCGATCCCGCCTCCCGGGCCAACGCTGCTGTGATGTTCACGCGGTATCTGAACATGGTTCAAAAGTAAAAAACAGCTGGTTCAAGCAGTCCAAAGGGCGTGCCGTCTGCATTTGCAGACGGCACGCCCTTTTCTTTTGACTTTTCACCAAGGATAGCCGAAAAAACAATCAATCAGATTTTTGAAAGCTACCCGTCCCTATCCGCCCGATTTTCACCTCATAGCCGCAGCCGTTCCCGCAGCCGTTTCACCCGCTCCCGACCAATGGGCAGCACGGCGGGAAACCCCTGCATATGCAGGCCAAAGCCGCTGTTGGACCAAGGAAAGATATCCCGAATCAGCTTCAGCTGGACAAGGCAGGTTTTGTGGATGCGGAAAAAACCGTGGGGCGACAGCTGCGCTTCATAGGTCCCAAGGGGGACGGTGGTGGAGTAGGTGGATTTATCGACAGTGTGGAGGATACAGTGGCGATCCGCGCCGGAGGTTTCGATGTAGACGATGCGCTCCATGTCCAAAAGGGTCGTGTGGCGGTTGACGGTGACGGCAATTTTTCCCACGGTGGTTTCCGCGGGGGGCGGCGCGCCGTGGTGGTGCTTTGCGCTCTCCATGCACTGGGCAAGCACCTGCGTCACCCGTTCAGGGTCGAAGGGTTTGAGGATGTAATTGTCCACGCCCAGCTCAAAGGCCTTCACGCCGTATTCCGGATAGGCCGTGGCAAACACGATCTGCACATGGGGCGACAGTTTTCGGGCCAGAGACGCGATGGTGGTTCCCATCATGTCCCCCAGATGAATGTCCACAAACAGCAGATCAAACGGCTCCTGTTCCAACAGCTGCATTGCCTGCGCGCCGCTGGCGGCCTCGCGGAGATCGGCGAGGGGCTGGGATTGGCGGATTTGGTGAATCAGCTCTTCCCGGGAGTATTTTTCATCATCAATCACTGCAATTTTCATTGAGGAAAACTCCTTTGCCAAATTTTCGCCGGGGCTTTGGGAGAACGGTTCAGAGGACCTCTGCCGCATCTGCCATCAGTGGTATCTGTGTGGCCGTGGGCGGGACCACGGGGATGCGAAAGGAAACCGTGGACCCGGTGGGCGTGCTGTCCACATGGAGGCGGCTCTCCGCCCCGTAAATACTGACCAGCCGCTTGGAAACATTGAAAAGACCGGTATAGCGCCGGTTGTTGGGGTTGTTCAGGTCCCGCAAAACATCTTCCGGAAAGCCGTGGCCCTGATCGGTCACGGCCACGGTCAGCCAGTCCCCTTCCCCCTCCAGCCGCAGCGTCACTACCCGGTTGTCCACGGCCACACCCCCGTGGCGGACGGCATTTTCTACCAGCGGCTGGACAATCAGCGGCGGCAGGCGGCAGGAAGAACCGTCCGCCGTGTTTATAAAAGTAAAGTGGATGGCGTCCACAAATCGAGCTTGGGCAATGGTGAGATAATTGCGGACGTTGTTCAGCTCCTCTTCCAGCGTTACGAATTCCTCGTTGATGGAAAGGGTCTGGCGGTAATAGTTGGCCAGAACCACCAGAAGACTCCGTGCCTTGTCTGGGTTCGTGCGGCAGAGAGCGGAGATGGTGTTCAGTGCGTTGCAGAAAAAATGGGGATTAATCTGGGACTGGAAGGCCCGGAACTCCGCCTGTCGCCGCAGCTGAATCTGATAATCCAGCGTGTTCAACTCTAAAATGGTGGAGAAAAGGTGCGCCAGATTCTCCGCGAAACGGATATCGGCGCGGGCAATCCGCAGACCGCCCTGATCCACCACCAGCGCCAGCGCGCCGATGACCTTTCCGTTGGCTTTCAAGGGGGTGGAGATACTGCCCTCCCGGTCAAACAACCCGCGATCCGTTCCCAAAACCTGCGTAGCGTCCTGTTCCATGCACTGGCGCATGGGCTCCGGCAGCGCCGGTTCTTTCAAGGAAAGGCCGCTGGTGGCCAGAACCTGCTCCCGGTCGGAGAGAACCACCACGTATCCGGCGCTGTGAAGCCGAATGATATCTGCCGCCGTCTGAAGATTTTCTCGATTAGAAAGCCCCTGCCGAAGATAGGGCAGGCACCGGTCGGCAATATACAGCGCCGCGCTCTGGTGTTCGATGAGATCGTCGGCCTGTCCCCGCCGAAGCTGGAGAAAAACGCTGAAAAAGAAGACCATTCCAATGGAATTTATCACAATTTTCGGAAACAAAATCATGGATTCCAGCTCCACCACCGCGGAAAAGGGCCGAGCCAGCAAAAACAGCCACCCCGCTTGCAGCAATTCCCCCGTCACCGTGATATAGACGAGAAAGCTGCGCCTACGCAGCAGTCCCCCGCAGTATTTGTGGGCCAGCGCACCCACCGCGCCAAAGCAGATCGTTCCTATGCAGCAGCCCAAAGCTGTGAAGCTGGTGGGGTTGTAAAAATAGCGGTGAATCCCGCCGATCAGCCCGGCGCCCAGACCGGACACCGGTCCGCCCAAAAGCCCCGCCGCCGTGACGCTGATGACGCGGGTGTTAATAATCGCGTCGAGAGTCTCAAAGCCAAAGCAGGTGGAAAAAATGGCCATCGCTCCAAACAGCAGCGCCAGCACCAGCTGCCCCTTTAAGGTCATATCATAGGGCCTTAAAAGCCGCCGCAAAGGGCGGAATTCTCCCAAAACGGTGGCGGCCAGCAGTAGAATGCTGATGTTCAGAAGCAGTGACAGCGGCATGGAGTCAGACATGAAGTCCTCCTTCTGTTGGTCTTTTGATTCGCCCGGAACAGGCCCTGGCGGATGATTCAACATTCTTAATTATAAACAATTTGTGAAAAAATGCAATGTTAAAAGTTAAACGATGAAAATTCAACGACTTTCTACAAAATATTACCCTAAATTTGCAGGAGAGGCGTTTAGATTATGCAAAAACGATTGCCGTTTACGGGGCAAAAACGACCGTTCGCGCAAGATACGGGACAGAACGCGCAGAAAGAATTGACGCACTTCAAAATTTGTTCATAATTAAAGGCGATCAAGCCTGCGCGCACGGTGTGCTGACTGCGGGCAAAAACAAAAATGAGGGGGAAATCACATGAAAAGAGCATTGTCTCTCGTTCTGGCGCTGGGTATGGCGCTGACTCTGGCGGCCTGCGGCGCGGCGCCTGCCGCCTCCGGCTCCGCATCCTCTGCATCTTCTGGTTCTGCGGCGGCTTCCGGCTCTGCGGATGGCAGTCTGGCTCTGCTGAGTCAGGCAGACCGGGCCAAGGAGTTTGTCACCGTGGCCACCGGCCCGACTTCCGGCATCTACTATCCCATCGGCGGCGCGTTTGCCACCGCTCTGGGCGACTGGGGTTATAAGACCAGCGCGGAAGCCACCAACGCTTCCGGCGCGAACATTCAGCTGATTCAGGACGGCGACGCTGAGATCGCCATCGCCATGCAGGATGCCGTTATGCAGGCCTACACCGGCACCGGCGCTTATGACGGCACCGCGCCCGCTGAAGACCTGCGCGCGCTGATGCGCCTGTGGCCCAACTACGTGCAGCTGGTCACCACCGCCTCCACCGGCATCAAGACCATCGAGGACCTGCGGGGCAAGCGCGTGGGCGTTGGCGCGGCCAACTCCGGCGTTGAGATCAACGCCCGCATGATTCTGGAGGCCTACGGTATCACCTATAACGATATTACTCCCGACTATCTGGCTTACGGCGAGGCCATCGACAACATGAAGAACGGCCAGTGCGACGCGGTGTTCGTCACCTCCGGTCTTCCCAACGCCACGGTGATGGAGCTGGGCGTGAGCTATGACATGGTGATCGTTCCCATCGACGGCGAGGGCCGCGACAAGCTGGTCAACGACTATCCCTACTACGCCAAGGCCACCATCCCCGCCGGTACTTACAACAACGACGCGGACATCGAGGGTGTTTTCGTGTACAACATCATGATGGTGCGCAAGGACCTGTCCGACGAGATGGTTCACGACATGCTGACCGGTATCTTTGAGAACATCGGCACCATCCAGGCTTCTCACAACGCCGCCAACCAGAACATCTCTCTGGACGTGGGCGTCAGCGACATCCAGCTGCCCCTGCATCCCGGCGCGGAGGCATTCTGGAAAGAGCAGGGTTACCTCAACTAAGGCTTTTTCGGGGGTTGCGTTGGCCGGAGGGCGGTTCCATCCGTCCTCCGGCTTCCCCTTGAAGGCGGGCGCGCCTCCAAGGAAAATTCCCCGGCCTTTTGCCGCGGGGAGGTAGAGTAAGACCATGAAGCACTGCGTACAAGCCGCGCTGTTTCTGCTGCTTTCCTGCGCCTTTATGGCGCTGGCGGCATGGGACGGCGGGCCTCGGATCAGCTTTCAGCTCTATGACCGGGAAAACGAGCGGGTGGTTTTGGAGGTTTCGGCCCAACCCGGAGATCAGCTCCGGCTGGAGATCGAGCACTCCTTCGAGCACATTCCGTGGTATGAATACTATACCATTCTGCCCGACGGCGGCTTCAATCTGGATGCCATCGCCGTAGCGGGCTATGGCGCGGGCATTCCGGCGGAAATGGACGTTCCCACCCGCATAGAGGACGGCCTTGTCTGGATGGAGGACATCAACAGCTATTTTCCGGAGTTTCACTGGCTGACTTCCTCCACCTATATGAAGGGCCTGACTCTCAACGGGTCGGAGATTTTTGATTTCCGCACGCTGCCCAACGCCAGCCGCATCACCGGAAGAATCATTACAAAGGGAGGTATTTCCATTGGCTAATATTAAAAAAGGATCGGAAGAAGCCGTTGCCAGCGGCGCGGAAGTCCTTGAAAAGTTTGAAAAGGAATCCAGAACCCGCAATTTTGACGCAAAGTCTCTGGTCAAAATTGTCTATGTCCTCTGCTTCCTGTTTACCGTTTACCATCTGGCCTACGCCTCCGGCGTTCGTTTCATGCAGATGGTCAATATCAAGCACCACGCCATCCATGTGGGTTTGGTTTTAGTGCTTGGCTTTGCCATGTATCCGGCGTTTAAAAAATCCAGCCGGACGCGCATCGCTTGGTATGACTGGGCCTGCATCGCCCTGTCCGCCTGTATGCCGGTCTATGTCTTTGCCCGGTACAACGTGTTCATTTCCACCGGCTTCCAGCCCTCTGTGCTGGATATTGTGGTGGGAAGTATTTTGATTCTGCTGGTGCTGGAATGCTCCCGCCGAATCAGCGGACCGGCGCTGTCCATCCTTTCTCTCATTTTCATTATTTACGGCATTTTTGGCCGGTATTTCCCCGGTGTGTTTATGCACCGGGGCTATACGTGGGAGCGCGTGGTGCAGTGCCTGACCATTGGTACGGAGGGTATTTACGGCTCCACCGTTAAAGTCTCCGCCACCTATATTGTCCTGTTCATCATCTTTGGCGAGGTTATGAACAAGTGCGGCATGGGCAAGTTCTTTAATGACATTGCCAACTCTCTGGCGGGCAGCACCAAGGGCGGCCCCGCCAAGGTGGCCGTGCTGGCCTCCGGCTTTTTGGGGTCCATCAACGGCTCTGCCGTTGCCAACGTGGTGACCACCGGCACCTTTACCATCCCTCTGATGAAAAAGACCGGCTACTCCAAGGAATTTGCCGGAGCCGTGGAGGCCACCGCCTCCGTGGGCGGGCAGCTGCTGCCGCCGATTATGGGCGCCGCCGCCTTCGTCATGGCGGAGACGCTGGGCGTGCAGTATCCCGTCATCATCAAGGCCGCCGTGATTCCCGCGCTGATTTACTATCTGGGCATCATCATTCAGGTTCAGCTGCGGGCCAGCCGGGACAATCTGGTGGGCATTCCCAAGGACCAGCTGCCCAAGGCGGGTCAGGTCATGCGGGAGCAGGGCCATCTGTTGATTCCCATTGTGTTTTTGCTGTACATGCTGATTTTCAGCGGTAAGACCGTGATTGTCAGCGCGTTCTGGACCATTGCGGTCACCATTGTGGTGGCGCAGCTGCGGCCCATCAGCCGCATGAGTCTCAAGGACATCTGCGACGCGTTCGTAGCCGGCGCCAAGTCCACCATCTCCGTGGCAATTGCCTGCGCCTGCGTGGGCATCATCGTGGGCGTATGCGGTTTGACCGGCTTCGCGCTGAACGTGGCCTCCACCATCATCAGCATCGGTCAGAGCAGCATCTTCCTGACGCTGATTTTCACCATGATTACCTGCATGATTCTGGGTATGGGCCTGCCCTCCATTCCGGCCTATCTTATCACCGCCACCATCGCGGCGCCCGCGCTGATTCAGCTGGGCGTTCCCGATATTGCGGCCCACATGTTCTGCTTCTACTTTGCCATGTTCGCGAACCTCACGCCTCCCGTTGCTCTTGCCTCCTTTGCGGCGGCGGGCCTGTCCGGCGGCAGTCCCATGAAGACCGGCGTGGTGTCGGTAAAGCTGGCTCTGGCGGGATTCATCGTCCCCTACATGTTCGTGTATAACCAGCAGCTGATGCTGGACAACGTGACGCTGTTCACCGGCATTCAAGTGGTTATCACCGCCTGCGTGGGTGTGTTCCTGATCGCCGTGGCGGCAGAGGGTTTCCTCTTTACCAAAGTCAACTGGATCTTCCGTGTGGCCGCTTTTGTGGCGGCGCTGCTGATGATTGACAGCGGCATTGTCACCGACGCGGTGGGCCTGGCCCTGTTTGCGGCGGTTCTCGCTTATCAGTATTTGAAGAGCAAGAGACACAGTACCCCTGCGGCGGTTTGACGGAGTTTCCGAAAAGGAAAAATATATTAGAAAAAGGCACGGGAGCGGCATAGCCGTTCCCGTGCCTTTTTAACTTCAGTTCAACCGGAAGCTGGAGTTACTCGCCCAGATAACTCAAAATCGCCTCGCCGATATAGTGTGCTGTGCCGTCGCCGTAGCTGTCCAGCATTTCCGCAAAACGGTCGTCCGCCGCATACAGCCGTCCCATGCGAAGGAGCTTTTCGTTGTCGCATCCGTCATGGTACTTGGCCATGTGGGCCTGCCACTGCTCCACCAGCGCCCGGGCATCCGGGCAGGCGGGATCGTCTGCCGGGGTCAGGGCGGCAAACGCTTGCAGCAGCTTGTCTTCCTCGGCCTGCTCGCCGGTGGCTCCAATATAATTGCTCATCGTATCCTCCTCAATTCCCACACTCAATGGAGATTTTGTTGAACAGCGCCAACAAATCGTCCATCGAGGTGTTTTGCTTTTCCGCACCGATCCGATCCAGCACCACATGGCCCCGGTCCATCATCAGCAGCCGGTCGCCGTATTCCACAGCGTAGCGCAGATTGTGGGTCACCATCATGGCGGTGAGCTTCTTTTCCCGCACCACTTTATCGGTGAGCTGCATGATGACCTCCGCAGTCTTGGGGTCCAGAGCCGCCGTGTGTTCGTCCAGAATCAGAAATTTCAGCGGTGTCATCGTGGCCATCAGCAGCGCCACGGCCTGCCGCTGACCGCCGGAAAGGGACCCCATTTTTACACCCAGCTTATCCTCAAGCCCCAGGCCCAGGCTCTCCAGCTCGCTGCGATAATAGTCTGTGCGTTTTTTGTTCACGCCTCGGCTGAAGCCAAAGGTTTTCCCCTTGTTGTCCGCAAGGGACAAATTTTCCAGCATGGTCAGATTGGGGCAGGTGCCCATGGAGGGGTTTTGATACACCCGGCCCATGGTAATATAGCGCTGGAAGTCCCGCTTTTTGGAAATGCTCTCGCCACCCACCAGCACGTCTCCGCTCTCGATGGGAATTGAACCGCAGATGATGTTCAGCAAAGACGTTTTGCCGGAGCCGTTGCTGCCCACGATAGAAATGAATTGGCCGTCTTCCACGGAGAGGGAGAACTTGTCAAACAGGCACTGTTCCGTCACGGTGCCGGGGTTGTAGGTCTTGGAGACCCCTCGAATCTCAAGCATGGATGATCTCCTCCCCTTTCCGTCCGGACGCCACCAGCACCAGTAAAAACAGCACGGCGGTGATGAGTTTCATCATGTTGGGGGGCAGCCCCAAATCCAACGCCACGGCGATGCACAGCTTATAGAGAATGCTGCCCACCACCACGGCGGTGGTTCCCTTTACAAAGCTGAGACGGCGGAACAGCGCCACGCCGATGATCACCGTTGCCAGACCGAAGACCACCTGTCCGGTGCCCATGGTGGCGGAAAAGCTGCGGGTTTCGTGGCACACCAGCGCCCCGCCCAGCGCCACCAGCGCGTTGGAGATCACAAGGCCCGCCAGCTTCACGTTGCCCTTGTCCTTGGCAAGGGACGTGACCAAAAAGGCGTTGTCACCCACGGCCCGGAGCAGCAGACCCGCCTTTGTGGCAAAGAACGCGTCCAGCAGCAGTTTGACAAGAAGCGTGATAATGAGAGCGACGATCAGCTTGCGATAGGTGAGACTCAGTCCCCCGAACAGGGCCATGGTAGGCCCAGCGGTAAAAATGGTGTCCACCGCCCGCTCCACCGTCAGGTTGGACCCGGCGATCTGGAGATTGATGGAAAACAGGGCGGTCATGGTGATGATGCCCGCCAGCAGGTCCCGGACGTGAAGCTTCACATGGATGAAGCCAGTGAAAAGTCCCGCCAGTGCGCCCATACACAGTGCCGCCAGCAGCGTGAGATACGGGTTGCAGCCGTTTGTCAGCAGCACGGCGGTGACCGCCGCCCCCAGAGGAAAGCTGCCGTCCACGCTCAGATCGGGAAAGTCCAAAATGGAATAGGTGATGTACACGCCGAAAGAGACCAGCGCGTAAATCAATCCCTGAATCAGGGTGCTGACCAGCAGGTCCAGCATGGCGGTCCCTCCTTTCAGATCAAAAAAGATGGAAACAGGGCGAGGCTCTCCGCCGTTTTTTCGGCGGAGAGCGGCGCCATAGAAATCAGGCAGGGGAAAAACGCTCAGGCAGCGGCGTTAGCCTCTGTGGCAGCTGCCGCAATGTCGGCGGGAACGGCGATGCCCATGGCGTCCAGCACGTCGGAATTGATATAGGTGCTGTAAGAGGCAATCGTCTCAAAGGGGATATCGGCACACACGGCTTCGCCCCGGATAACCTTGGCGGCCATAGCACCGGTCTGGCGGCCCAGCTGGATGTAGTCGATACCGGCGGAGGCGGCGCAGCCGATCTTCACCTGCTCGATCTCAGAGCCATACACGGGAATGCCGGCCTCGTTGGTCTTTTCCAAAACGGCGGGGAGAACGCCCACCACATTGTTGTCAGTCAGATTGGAGAAGCAGTCCACCTTGTGGGAGATCAGGGTGTCTGCGCCCTGAGGGACCTCTGCCGGGGTGGTCACGCCCACCGCGTCAATGGTGAAGCCATAGTCCCCGGCCTTGGCCTCATACTCGGCAATGGTGGACACGGAGTTGGGTTCGCTGGTGGTATACAGGATGCCGATGGTCTTGGCCTCGGGCTGCATGGCCCGAATCAGCTGAAGCTGAGCCTCTACCGGAAGCGCGTCGGAGGTCCCGGTGATGTTGCCGGAAGACAGGTTGGCGGCGACGGGGTCGTTGACCGCCACATACACCACGGGGATATCCTTTTCCTCGGCAGCGGCATAGCAGGCCACGGCGGAGGGCGTGGCCACGGCCACCATCATATCCACGCCGTCGGAGGAGAACTTGCTGGCGATCTGCGTGTCCATGGCGTCGTCAAATCCGGCGTTCTGGTAATCCACCACGTAGTCCGTTCCCTCCACAAGACCCGCTTCCTCAAGGCCCTGCAAAAAGCCCTCGCGGCAGTTGTCCAGAGAAGCGTGCTGCCCGTATTGCAAAAGGCCGATCTTATAAGGATCTCCGGTGGCGGAAGAGGAACCAGAGGAGGATGCGCCGTTATTGCCGCAGGCGGCAAGGCTCAAAGTCATGGCGGCAGCCAGAGCAAACGTTAAAAACTTTTTCATAAGAGAGTATCTCCAATCTTTTCATTTAAATTTTGGGAAGTGCAGCGCGGTTTCGTCCTGAAAGAAAATATTTGCAGACGCCATCGCCGCCATCGATTCCTGTTCATCCAAACCACTCCTTTTCCATCAAACAAAACAAAAAAGCCCTGCCCCAATCATCATTGGGACAAGACTCAGTCCTGCGGTACCACCCAAGTTGACGCAAAGCGCCCGCTCGTTTCACGTACTTCCATACGCGCCGCGCTGGTAACGGGTGCGGTTCCCGTCAGCCGCTACTCGCTTTCGCTTTCGCTCTGCCCTCGACAGTCCATTCAGTCCCGGGTCCCCTGCCGCGATCTCACCATCCGCGGCTCTCTTAAAGGGTTGCCCTTGGGCCTACTCCTCTGTCTCACAGGTTTTACTTGATTGTTTTGCATTATATGCGGGCGAGAACCTTTTGTCAAGAGGGAATTTTCTCAACTGCGTGTCCGCGCGAGGATTATTCTTTGCGTTCAGGAATGTACTCGACAATTTCGTCTAAGCCACAGTCCAAAATTTCACACAGCTTTCTCAAAGTATCGGTGGTAATATTTTCGTTGTGCTTTAACCGCCGGATTGTGCGGCTTTCAATGCCATATTTTTGGCGGAGCAGATAGGTGGAAAGCCCCTTTGCACGCATGGTTTCCCAAAGCCGATTAAAAACAACCACCTCATCGCCCACGCTTTGACGTTTAATCCTCCATTTTGAAAAGGTCGTTGGGCGTACAGTCCAAAAGCTGACACAATGCCTCGATATTTTCATAACGGATGGATTTTGTTTCGTTATTCACCATCTTGTTGAAGTTTTGATAACTCATGCCCAATTGCTTATAGAGCCAGTATTTTGTTCTGCCCTGCTGCTCCAGTAAGGTTAAAAGATCTAATTTAATCATAAGACATGTCTCCATCAGTTATTTTGTTGATGATAAAAGGTTTTGTCCATTGCAATATAGACCATTACATTATACAATGAAAACGTAAGATATTTTAGGAGGAATATGATGGAGTATCAAAAATTGTATTCTCTGCTGTTCAACACCTGTACCGATGCGCTGGAATCAATTAACGCGCAGAATTTTGGACAAGCGCGGGACTTGCTGGTAAAAGCCCAGCAGGAATGCGAGGAGCGCTACATTTCCAGAGAGACGAAACGCTGAAAAAGCCGCGCCCGCTAAAAGCGGGCGCGGTACGTTTCGCTGGCACACCTTTCAGAATGAGCCGGAGATGAGGGAAAAAGCATTTGCCTCCAGAGGAGGTGTCTCTGATATGGAGGACACTTACGATAGCAAAACCGCGTCCGTCTCCTCCTGCACACCCGCCACCTCCGCAAACTTTTGCAGCAGGTCTGCCTTGGTCAGCTTTTTCTTTTCCTCGCCGGAGATATCCAGAATGATGCGGCCCTCGTTCATCATGACAATGCGGTTACCATGGCGGATGGCATCGGTCATGTTGTGGGTAATCATCAGCGCGGTCAGCCCGTTTTCCTGCACAATCCGGTCAGAAAGCTCCAGCACTTTTGCCGCCGTGGCGGGGTCCAGCGCCGCCGTGTGTTCGTCCAACAGCAGCAGCTTCGGCTTTTGCAGCGCGGCCATCAGCAGCGTCAGTGCCTGACGCTGTCCGCCGGAGAGCAGGCCCACCTTGGCGGTCATCCGGTCCTCAAGGCCAAGGCCCAGAATTTGCAGCCGCTCATAATAAAATTCCCTCTCCTTTTTCGTCACGCCCCAGCGCAACCCCCGTTTCTTTCCCCGGCGGTAAGCCAGAGCCAGATTTTCTTCAATCTGCATATTGGGAGCGGTTCCCATCATGGGGTCTTGAAACACCCGCCCAATATAGGGTGCGCGCCGGAACTCCGGCAGGCCGGTCACATCCGCCCCGTCGATGAGAATGTTTCCTTCATCCACAGGCCAAACACCCGCCACGGCGTTGAGCATGGTGGATTTTCCCGCGCCGTTGCCGCCGATCACGGTGACGAAGTCCCCTTCGCTGAGGTGGAGATTCAGCCCCTGCAAGGCTTTCTTTTCGTTGATGGTGCCGGGGTTAAACGTTTTGGAAATGTGATTAATGTCAAGCATGGGCGCCATCCTCCTTTTCCGCGGCTCGGCCGCGCTTGCCCGCCAGCTTGAAAGAGCTTTTGGACTGAGCCTGCAAATAGGGAACCGCCAAAAACACCGCCACGATCACCGCGGTGAACAGCTTCAGGTCGTTGGAATTCAGCTTCAGCCAGAGAATCGCCGTCATAACCATGTAGTAGAGAATGCCGCCCACGATTATAAAACTCAGGCGCACGGCGAAATTGGAGCCCTTGCGGAAAACAGCGCCGCAGACCACCTCGCCGATGATGACGGCGGCAAGGCCGATGACGATGCTCCCCCGGCCCATGTTAATATCGGCAAAGCCCTGATACTGGGTCATCAGACCTCCGGCCAGCGCTACCAGAGCGTTGGAAAGGCCCAGCCCCAGAACCTTCATGGAATCGATGTTGATGCCCAGCGCCCGGCTCATGGCGGGGTTAGAGCCGGTGGCCCGGAGGGCGCTGCCCTGCTCCGTGCCGAAGTACCAGTACAGCGCCGCAACAATTACAGCGGCGATAAGGACTCCGGTAAGGATGGCCGCGGGGACATGGCGGGAGGAGATGAACACCGGAAATTTATCCGGGTTTACGGATTTGTTGGCCGCCATGCCCATGATGTGCAGATTAATGGAATACAGCGCAAACTGGGTTAAAATCCCCGCGAGAATCGCCGGAATGCCCAGCCGCGTGTGGAGCAGTCCGGTGCAAACCCCAGCCAGCATCCCCGCAAGAATGGCGGCGAGGATCGCCGCCCAAGCGGGGCAGCCGCCTAAAATCAGCATGGCGGTTACCGCCCCGCCGGTGGTAAAGGAGCCGTCCACCGTCAGATCGGCAATGTCCAGCAGGCGAAACGTGATGTAGACGCCTAGAGCCATCACACCCCAGACAACGCCCTGCGCCACGCCGCCGGGCAGGCTCTTGAAGAGATTGATCGGGTCCAGCGAGGCAAAATATGCCGCGATTTGCATCGTTCTTTCCTCTTTTCAATGGTTTTGTTCGGCAACAGGGGAATGAGGCGTCGACACCCCATTCCTCCATTGTCGATTCCCTGTCCGGGCGCGAAGGCCTCCGCGCCCGGACGAGAATCCGCAAGTAAGGACAGCTTAGGCCGCGATAGCGGTGTAATCGCTGGGGATGGTGATACCCAGCGCGTCCGTGCGATCCGCGTCGTATTCCTTGACGGGATTCGCATAGTATTCGATGGGCATGGTGGCGATGTCGGCCTCGCCAGTGAGGATCTTGGCGGCCATCTCGCCGGTGGTGCGGCCCAGCTCGTAATAATCAATGGAGAGGGTGGCAATGCCGCAGCCCTTGCAGATGCCCTCTTCGCCCGCGATGATGGGCACGCCCGCGGGCTGGGCCACGTTGTTGATGGCCTCGGTACAGCTGGCGGCGGTGTTGTCGGTGGGGATGTAAAGCGCATCGTTTTCATTGCAGGCGGTGGTGGTGACGGCGGCAACGTCGTTGGAGTCGGCAAAAGTATAAATGCTCACAGTTGCGCCTGCGGCCTCCAGCGCGGTCTTTACCACATCCGCCTGATAAACGGAGTTGGCCTCGCCGGAGCAGTACAAAATGCCGATGTTCTTCGCGTCGGGCAGCAGCTCGGCAAACATGGCGGCCTGCTGATCCAGCGGCGCCAGATCGGAGGTGCCGGAGATATTGCCGCCCACGGTGCCGCCAAAGTCCTTGATACTCAGCGCCACGCCGTATTCCGTGACAGCGGTTCCCAAAATAGGAATCTCACTGGTGGCGGCCGCTGCGGCCTGCAGCGCGGGGGTGGCGTTGGCCAGAATCAGGTCCACGCCGGAGGAAACCATCTGCGTGGCCATGGTGGAACAGGTGGCGGAGTCGCCAGCGGCGTTTTGCACGTCGAAGTGGACCGCATCGCCCAGCGCCTCCGTCAGCGCATCCTGAAAGCCTTGCGTGGCGGCGTCCAGAGCGGGGTGCTGCACCAGCTGAATGATTCCCACGTGATAAGTCTCGCCGGAGGTGGACGCAGCGGAGGAACCGACGGCGGAGCCGGATGCGGCGGGAGCGGTCTGCCCGCAGGCGGCCAGACTCAGGGCCATGGTGCAGGTTAAGGCGAGACTGAGCAGTTTCTTTTTCATAACAAAACTTCCTTTCCTTCATTAAGAGACAAGTTCGTTGAAGGCCAAAGCGGCTTTCAAATTATAAAAAGCGGCCCCGTCCAAAGGACGGAGCCGCTTCCCATACAAAATGAGCGAAACTCAGTCTTTCAGGCGTGCTTTCAGCTTCTGCGCACGGTAATTACGGCCCGCAAAGCGGACCTCGGTAAAGTAATAAAAGGAAGCAGCCACAATCAGATTTTTACGCATGATAGGACGCTCCTTTCCGTCGTTTACCGACCTGATCCTTGAGTTCTTTGCCAGTATATAGCTTTAAATAGCTAAAGTCAACCGTCATTTTCCATAAAAACAAAAAAAGCGCGTCCGCGCTTTCGCACATATCCAAAAAAATACAACAAATTGAGGTAGTATCGTTGACAATCCGGCTGGAATGCGATATAAATATAAGGTATTTTTTCAGTAGCCTACGGCAGAGGAGCGCCTGTGCGCTTTGCCGCCGCGGGCAGCGATCTGCGGCGGGAAGACGCAGGTTGACCCGCCCCTGAAAATCGAACACCGCAAACCGTGGATCGCGCTGAAAGCTCCTGTACCCGGGGGCTTTTCACCGCAAAATATCCACGGTGTTTTTATTTTTTCAGGTGGGAACAATGAGACATGGCGGAGAAAATGTAAAGGATAAGGTGGATGGTTATGGCGACAAAATTCGTATTTGTGACCGGCGGTGTGGTGTCGGGCCTTGGCAAGGGAATCTGCGCGGCGTCTCTGGGACGTCTTTTAAAGCAGCGGGGCCTGCGGGTGCGCAACCAAAAATTCGATCCCTATATTAATGTGGACCCCGGAACGATGAGTCCCTATCAGCACGGCGAGGTCTTTGTCACCGACGACGGCGCGGAAACGGATCTGGACCTTGGACACTACGAGCGGTTTGTGGACGAAAACCTCACCGGCAATTCCTCCGTCTCTTCCGGAAAAATCTATTGGAGCGTTTTGAACCGGGAGCGCCGGGGCGACTATCTGGGCGCCACGGTCCAGATCATTCCTCACATCACCAACGAGATCAAAAGCCGGGTATACGCCATGGCCGGTGATGAAGTGGATGTGGTTATCTGCGAGATTGGCGGCACCGTGGGCGATATCGAGTCCCAGCCGTTCCTGGAGGCCATCCGTCAGGTGGCGGCGGAGCGGCCCCATGGCGATGTGGTGTTTATCCATGTGCCGCTGATTGTTCAGATTCCCGGCAGCGGCGAGCTGAAAAGCAAGCCCACCCAGCATTCTGTCAAGGAGCTGTTGAGCCTTGGCATCCAGCCGGATGTGCTGGTGTGCCGGTGCGACGAGCCGATCAGCGACGATGTGCGCCGGAAAATCGCCCTGTTTTGCAATGTTCAGCCCGACTGCGTGATTCAGAACACCACCGCTGAGACGCTGTATGAAGTTCCCCTGCTGCTGCAAAAAGAGGGACTGGACGAGGTAGTGTGCCGCCGTCTGGGCCTCATCACCCCGCAGCCCGACCTGCGGGAGTGGGCCGCCATGGTCCGACGGGAGAAGAACGCGAAAAAGCATGTGGAGATTGCCCTTGTGGGCAAATATACCCAGCTGCACGATGCGTACCTCTCCGTGGTGGAGTCTTTGAATCACGCGGGCATCGCCAACGACGCGGTGGTGGATATCCGGTGGGTGGATTCTGAGACGCTGAACGAGAAAAACCTGAAAGAGGCGCTGGGCGGCTGTTCCGGCATTCTGGTGCCCGGCGGCTTTGGCGACCGGGGCATCGAGGGTATGATTGCCGCCGTGCGGTATGCCCGGGAGAATTCGATTCCCTATTTCGGTATCTGCCTTGGCATGCAGATGGCGGTGATCGAGTTTGCCCGCCACGTTTTGGGCAGGGCGGACGCGAACTCCGCCGAGTTTTCCGAGACGACCTCTTATCCCGTCATCGCGCTGATGCCCGATCAGGTGAATATCACGGATAAGGGCGGCACCATGCGTCTGGGCAAGTATCCCTGCGTGCTGATTGACGGGACCCGCAGCAGCGAGCTGTATGGCGTGCCCGAGATCACGGAGCGCCATCGCCACCGGTTTGAGTTTAACAACGAGTGCCGGGCGGAGATGGAGGCCAAGGGCCTCAAACTGGCGGGCCTCAGCCCCAGCGGAAATCTGGTGGAGATCGTGGAGCTGCCGGATCATCCATGGTTTGTGGGCGTTCAGTTTCACCCGGAGTTTAAGAGCCGGCCCAACCGGCCTCATCCCCTGTTCTTCGGTTTTGTGAGAGCGGCGGTTGAAAAGCAGGGCTGACCATCCGCATCCGCGTTCCGCCCGCAGGCGGGCGGAACGGCGGTTTTGAGCCGCAGGCAGGAAAGGAAGAGTTTCATGAATCATTTTCATCAGATTGCTCAAGAGCTGGAGTCCCAGAAGCTGGACGCGATGCTGCTGACCGGGGAGTTCAACCGGTTTTATGCATCCGGCTTCCATTCCTCCGGCACCGACGGCGTGGCGCTGGTCACCCGGTCAAAAAACTACTATTTTACGGATTCCCGCTATACGGAGGCCGCAGCGCGGCGTGTGGAAAACGCAAAGATCGACGAGGCAAAGCCCGGCCGGGGCTACATGACCCTCATCAACGAGGCGCTTGAAGAACAGGACGCAAAACGCGTGGGCTTTGAGGACGCGTATATGACTGTGGCGGACTATGAGCTGTACCGCAAAAATCTGCGCTGTGAACTGCTCCCCGCTGCCCAGCTGCTCACGGAGCTGCGCCGGGTGAAGGACGCCGAAGAGCAGGAAACGATGATTGCCGCCCAGCGCATCGCCGAACGGGCGCTGGAAGACATTTTAAAGGAAATCCGTCCCGGTGTGACGGAAAAAGAGATTGCCGCCCGGCTTCAGTATCTGATGCTGCACTATGGTGCAGAGGATATGTCGTTCGATCCCATCGTAGTGTCCGGACCCAACGGCAGTCTGCCCCATGGAGTTCCCAGCGAGAAGACCATTGAATCCGGCGAGTTTGTCACCATGGATTTCGGCTGTATCTATCATGGGTACTGTTCCGATATGACCCGCACCGTGGCGGTCGGTTTTGTAACGGAGGAGATGCGCCGGGTGTATGAAACGGTTCTCGCCGCCCAGCGGGCGGGCATCGCCGCCGCCGCGGCGGGCGTCACGGGGAAGACCGTGGACGGCGCGGCCCGCAAGGTCATTGAGGACGCGGGCTACGGCGACTATTTCGGCCACAGCTTTGGCCATGGTGTGGGCGTGGAGATTCACGAAGCGCCAAACGCCTCTGCACGAAACGAGGAACCACTTCCTGCCGGGGCAGTGATTTCCGCCGAGCCGGGAATCTATCTGCCCGGGCGGCTGGGTGTGCGGATTGAGGATGTGGTTATTCTGACAGAGGACGGCTGCGTGGACATTACCAAGGCGCCCAAGGAGCTTTTGATTCTTTGAGTAAGTGAAATAGAGCAAGTCAAACAACATGAAAGAAACGACAAAAAGCCCCCCGCAGACACCGGTGTCTGCGGGGGGCGCTGCTTTTAAAAATTACTGCTCTTCACTCACGCCGGCCAGAGCGGCAGTGATGATGGCCATGGAATAGACCTCCTGCGCGTTGCAGCCGCGGGAAAGGTCGTTAATGGGAGCGTTCAGACCCTGCAAAATGGGGCCGTAGGCGTCAAAGCTGCCCAGACGCTGAGCGATCTTATAGCCGATGTTGCCTGCATTGATGTCGGGGAAGATGAAGGTGTTGGCGTGACCGGCCACCTGAGACTCAGGGCACTTGGTGTGCGCCACGCGGGGAGAGACGGCGGCGTCGAACTGCATCTCGCCATCCACGGACAGCTCGGGAGCGGCGGCCTTGACCTTGGCGCAGGCATTTCGCATCTTGTCCACATCCTCGCCCTTGCCGGAGCCCAGCGTGGAATAGCTCAAGAACGCCATCTTCGGGTCCACGCCGAACAAGCGGGCGGTGGCGGCAGTTTCCAGACCGATTTCCACCAGCTCGTCCTCGTTGGGCTTGATGTTGATGGCGCAGTCGCCCATGGCCAGAACCTCGCGGTCACCGGTGGCGGAGGGACGGACCAGAATGAAGCAGGAGGAGACAATCTTGCTGCCCGGCTTGGTCTTAATGATCTGCAGAGCGGGGCGGACCGTGTCAGCAGTGGAATAGGTGGCGCCGCCCAGCAGAGCGTCCGCATAGCCCATCTTCACCAGCATGGTGCCGAAATAGTTGCCCTGACGAAGCAGCGTGCGGGCCTGAGCCTCATCCACCTTGCCCTTGCGCAACTCTACCAGAGAGGCGACCATTTTCTCCATCTCGGAAAAGTTCTCCGGATCAATGACCTCAGCGCCGCGGATGTTAAAGCCGACGTCCTCGGCCGCGGCGGCAACAGCGTCGGGGTTGCCAACCAGCACGGGCGTCAGAAACGTTCCGGACAGCAGACGGGCAGACGCTTCCAGAATGCGGGCGTCGGTACCCTCTGTAAACACAATTTTGCGGGGATGGGCCTTCAGCTTGCTGATTAAGAACTCAAACATGTTTTTTCCTCCAATAAATTGCTGAAACAGCGAATTTTGCGCGATTTTCATACCTCTCCCATTATACACGTCTCAAAAACCGGGTCAACTAGAAATTTCAAAAAAAACGTAAAAAAGACGACAAATTTTTACCCGATTTTACGTTTCTTTTCGCAAATTTAGAAACCCCTGTTTTCCCGCCGCGAGATGCTGTGGTTGCGAAAGGTGTGGCCCCCAAGGGCCTGCGGCCTTTTTACTGACAAAAAAGTGCTTGACGGATGAATAAAAACAAGGTATGATATTGCAGGTTACAAATTGTTACTTTGCTGTTACTATTTTGTTCCGTCGCTTTTCAAACTTGACTGTGAGGTCTTTATGAGTAAACGTTCCACAAAAACCCACAACCGCACCGCGCGCCGCGCCGCCGGACTGTCGTCTGCCGATTCCCGCCGTCAGGTGGAGGAGCCGCAGGCCGCACCGGTCCTCCGGAGAGTTTCCAACGCGCAGGCTGCGCCGACTCAGGTGGAGGAAAGAGAGCTTGCTTCGGTGGGCGCTCCGGCTGAGGGACCGGCGGCCCCGTCTGTGGCGTCGATATCGCCGGCGCAGGCAGCGCCGCGTTCGCTGAAGATGCCGAAGCGGGCGGAGGAGAGTGCGCCGGATACGCTGCTGGCGATCTTCCGTGATACGCTTCTTGAAAAGAAAACCGCGCTGATAAGAAAGTTCCGCCGGGTGCGCCGCCGGGTGCGCCATGTGGTGCGGGAGGAAAAAGCCCGCCGTTTCCCCGAATCCGACCGGGCGCCGGTTCAATTGCTGCTGTTTGCCCGGAATATGGTTCCCCTGCTGGGTACGCGGTTCACCGAGCACAAGCGGGGCCAAAGGCAGCAGCTCGCGAGCCGCTTTGGCCTGATTCGCGGGAAATTTGAGCAGAAGAAGATCAGACCCCTGCCCTTCCTTGCCGCCACCAGCACGGTGGCGCTGGTGATCCTGTTCTTTTCCATCTATACCGTGGGCACCACGGTGACCTACAACGGCGAACAGATTGCGGCGGTAGAGTCCGCCTCCGCCGCCGACAGCGCCCGGACACAGTTGGAGAAGATTACCTCCCGGGCCATCGGGACGAAGTACACCATTGATGAAAAGCTGTTGCAATATTCCTCCGGGCTTCTGCCCCGGTCTGAGGTAGTGGATGCCGCCGCGCTGGAAGAGGACTTGTCCGAGGAAATTGGCCTTGTCACTTACGGCTATTCCCTTTATGTAGACGGCGAACTGATCGGCGCCACCCCCTATGAGGGTGCGCTGGACGAACTTTTAAAGCAGCTGAAAGACGGCATCAGCGACGAGAATACCATTTCCTGCGAGTTTGCGGAGAATGTGGAGATCAAGCCCGGCTATGTTTCCACCGATCAGGTTATGAATCTGGGGTATCTGGCTGAGACGCTGTACAGCACCAAGACCGCCGAGGTAACCTACGAGGTCAAGAGCGGTGACACTTGGTCTGAAATTGCCAACAGCCATGGACTTACCTCCGCCGAGCTGCTGGCGCTGAACCCCGGCTACGACATCAACAAGCTGTCCATCGGCGAAGTGCTGACGCTGTCCGCCTCTGTTCCCTATCTCACAATGACCGTGGTGGAACAGGAGCGGTATCTGGATGCAATTCCCTATGACATCGAGTATACCGACAGCGCCAACCTCTATAAGGGCGACTACAAGGTCATCTCCGCCGGGTCCAATGGCTCTGCGGATGTGCTGGCCAACGTCACCTATGTGAACGGCGAGGAGCAGGAGCGGGTGATTTTGTCCTCCGTTACGCTGAAAAACCCCGTCACGGAGCAGCGGCTTCAGGGTACGAAAGTGCGGCCCACTTGGCTGCCCACCGGAACCTTCCGCTGGCCCTGTTCCGGCAATATCACCTCCCGGTTCGGCTATCGGAATTTGAGTTACAGCTATGCGTCCACCAACCATAAGGGCATTGACATCGCCAACCGGTACGGCACCGCGATCTACGCCGCCGACGGCGGCACGGTGACTTACGCCGGATGGATGAGCGGCTACGGCTATCTGGTGAAGATTAACCATGGCAACGGTTATGAGACGCTTTACGGCCACAACTCCAGTCTGGTGGCGTCGGTCGGACAGCACGTTTACAAGGGCCAGCAGATCGCCCGTATGGGCTCTACCGGCAACTCTACCGGCAACCACTGCCACTTTGAGGTCCGGTACAACGGTGTGCCCCGCAACCCCGTGAACTATCTCCCCTGATTGTTTTAAAACCCGGCGTGTCCGCAGGACGCGCCGGGTTTTCTCATTTCTCCGATAAAATCCTCTTTTCAAATTCGACGGGCTGTGCTATACTGAATCAAAGAGAGGATCTCTCTCTTTTCACCACACGAAAGGAGCGGTATCCATGAAGTGTACGTTTGCATGTAAGAAGGTTCCCCTGAACAACTCTGTAAAGGACTACACCGAGAAAAAACTGTCCAAGTTGGACCGCTATTTCCGGGAGGAAGCGGCTGCGTTTGTGACGTTTTCCGTGGAGAAGGATCACTTGTGCACGGTGGAGATCACCATTCGCGGCGGCAATACGCTGTTCCGCGCGCAGAAGCAGGAGACGGATGGCGATATGCGCAGTGCGATTGACGCTGCTGTGGACTACATTGAGCGGCAGATCCTGAAGAACAAGACCCGCCTTGCCAAGCGCCTGCGGGATGAGGGGTTCCCCTCTGACTCCATTCCCGATGAGTTTGAGGTTCGGGAGGAAAAAGAGTTTAATATCGTCCGTACAAAGCGCTTTGCCGTCAAGCCCATGAGTCCGGAGGAGGCCATTTTGCAGATGAATCTGCTGGATCACGCCTTCTTTGTCTTCCGCAGCGAGGAGGACGATGCGCTCGCCATTGTCTATAAGCGTAAAAACGGCGGATACGGTCTGATTGAGACTGGAGAAGCGTAAAAAGTTTAAAAATTGCAAAAAATAATCTGTTTTCAACCGGGCCGCTTTGCGGTCCGGTTGATTTTTCTGCCTTTTCGGTATACACTAAATGTGTCATTTTAAAGTGTTCCCATAACTGGGATTCCATAGAAAGGTTTTTACTTCATGAATATGATTTTTTTGGTGGACGGCGACAACAATATCGGCACCGGATTGCAGGGCGCCGATCAGCTGACGGCGGACGACTCCATACTGGTCTTTTACCAAAAGACCGGTCTTGCGCTCAGCAAGATCAAGGAGCTGTGCAAGGGCAGCAAGGCCAGCGTCCAGTATCTGGAAAGCGTGAAGGGTGGAAAAAACTCCATTGATTTTCAGATCATCACGGAACTGGGTGTTTTGGTGGGCCGCGGCGAGGCGGACTGCGCTTATGTCATCAGTCAAGACAAGGGATATGAGGCCGCCATGAGCGCCTTGCGCGCCCGGTACACCGGCGCGTTTCGAGAGGTGGCGCTGCGTCCCTCCATTGCCGCGTGCCTAAAGGCGTCCTATTTGATGCGGGCCACCAACGCCGAGGAGCTGTGCGCTTCGCTGAAGCAGGAGTTTGGCGAAGCGCAGGGTGCTGCGGCATTTGCCCACTTGCGGGAGCTGTTCACATCCGTTTCGTCAAAGACCGCGGAAAAACCGGCGGAGATTGCTGCGGAAAAACCGGTGAAAAAGAGTCGGGGCGGACGGCGGCGGCCCTCCAAGAGCGCGGAAGAAAACGCTTCCAAGGCGAAGCCTGCTGAGAAGAAACCTGCCGACGTGAAGTTGGAGAAAGCAGAGAAGCCCGTGGCGGTTCAGCCCGCGCCGAAGCCACAGCCTGCGCCCGCGACAGTCCAGACTGCACCGAAACTTCCAGCCGCTGCGGCGGAGGAAAAGCCCGCCGTGAAGATCGCCCGCACCCATCGGGGCGGCCGCCGGAAGAAAAAACCCGCAGGGGAAAAAACCACGGAAGAATCATAAAGAATCGCGGCAGAAGGTACGGCGCAAGCGGATAAAGTCCTATTAAAAAGCAGCTGTTATAGAAACCCGGCGCGGCTTATGGCCGCGCCGGGGTGTTTTCGCTTTGCTATAAAGATGGAAGTCACGGCAGATCGTCTGCCGTGACTTCCCGGTTATGTATTTGGTCTATGAATGCACATGCCAGACGCGCCAGTTTGTGTATCTTTTACTGGTGATCCACCTCGTACATATGAGCCATCAGATCCAGCAATTTGTTGGAATAGCCCCATTCGTTGTCGTACCACGCGATCAGTTTGACAAAGTTGTTGTCCAGCATGATGCCGGCTGTTTCGTCAAAGATGCAGGTTTCGGGGAACCCGGTCAGGTCGGAGGAAACCACCTGATCGGTGGTGTAATTAATAATACCTTTCATGCTGTTGCGGGAAGCGTTTTCAATGGCGACGCACACGTCATGGTAGCTGGCGGGCTGCTTCAGCCGGGCCGTCAAATCCACCACGGACACATCGTTGGTGGGAACGCGGAAGCTCATACCGGTCATTTTCCCTTTCAATTCGGGAATGACCATGCCAACAGCCTTCGCCGCGCCGGTAGAGGAGGGAATGATGTTGCCCATCACGCTGCGCCCCGTCCGCCAGTCCCGCCCGGCCCGGGAATCCACGGCCTTCTGCTTGGCGGTGGCGGAGTGGATGGTGCTCATGAGCGCCTGCTCGATGCCAAAGGTATCGTTTACGACCTTGCTCATGGGCGCCAGGCAGTTGGTGGTGCAGGAGGCATTGGAAACAACGTCCATGTCCGGTGTGTACTTCTTATGGTTCACGCCCATGACAAAAGTGGGGGTTCCCTCGTCCTTGGCGGGGGCGCTGAGAATGACCTTCTTTGCCCCGCCCTTGAAGTGGGCGGAGGCTTTTTCCACCGTGTTGTAAACGCCGGTGGATTCAATGATGTATTCTGCGCCGCAGTCATCCCACGGAATGAGATTTGCGTCGCTCTCAGAATAGACCCGAATCTTTTTACCGTTGATAATCAGATTCCGGTCGTCATATTCCACCGATCCCTGAAAGGTGCGAAACACCGAGTCGTATTTCACCTGATAGGCCATGTATTCCAGATCCGCATTGCGCAGGTTGATGCCGCAGATTTGGTAACTGCTGCATCCCCGTTCAATCATAATCCGCAGCGCAACGCGTCCAATGCGCCCGAAGCCGTTGATCCCAACCTTAATTGCCATATCCCGTACCATCCGATCCCCGTATTTTACCGCGGCGATGCCCACGCCCGGCAAGTATTGTAATCATTATAGCATAGTTTCCGAAAATGTGTACCATCTGTTACGTAAAATTGCGTAGTACATTTTCGCGTACCCCTTGGTGATTTCCACCAGATATAAACAGCCCTCGTCGTAAAAAACTTGAGCGAGGGCAGAAAATTTTATTGAAAAGTAACAAATCTCTTGTTTTTATGCGATTTTTTTGTTATTCTGAAAAAATGTGGAGAAAAATCGTATTTTATGCCTGAAAAATCCAAAGTTTACCGGGGGTTGCGGCGAGATTGCCTGCAAATCCTAAGGATTATCATAAAAGCGCAATGTGGCAATGCGTATGCCGATGAGAGGAGAAATCGCTTTGGAAAACTATGAGCGTGAGGAAGCGGAGCTGCTGGCCAGCTTGTTCCCGTCTATTGCTGTGCAGCTGAGGGGAATGCTTAGCGGGCTGTATCTGGCGGCCACGGCGCTTGCTCCCGCAGAAGCCCGGGAAAAAGACGCGGAACTTGATCGGAAGGCGGCGCAGCTGGATCAAAACTACTACCAAATGCTGCGGCTGGTAAACGGTTTAACTGCGGCTGCCCGTCTGGATGCCCGGACGCCTCTCCCTCGTCAGGAGTGCGATCTGGCGGGGTTGATTCAGGAAATCTGCGATGAGGCGGAGCAGCTGGCGCGGCTCTTGAATCTAACGCTGAAGTTTGAGTGTGCCCTGCCCCAGTTGATCTGTGCGGTGGACCCGGAATCCATTCGCCAACTGCTCTTTCAGTTGCTGTCCAATGCCTTTAAATTTACCCCTGCCGGCGGCTCGGTGACCGTGTCGCTGAGGCGGCAGGACGAACAGGCTCTGCTGGAGGTAGCCGATACCGGCTGTGGGATGGATGATCTGCAGTTGAAGGTTCTCTTTGACCGCTATACACACAAGGAGCTGCGAGACCCCCCTCCCCACGGTCTGGGTCTGGGTTTACCGCTGTGTCTGCGGATTGCGGAGGATCACGGCGGAAGACTGATGGCAGAGTCCAAGATCGGCATTGGGTCCCGGTTTACAATGCTCTTTCCCATCCAACATGCAAAGCGCAGCGGTTTATCCGATACGAAGTTTGACTATACAGGCGGGTTCAATCGGATGCTGCTGGGGTTGGCGGATGCACTGCCTGTGCAGGCGTTTGCCATCCGCAATCGATGATGGGCAGTTTGGGCATTGCGCAGAAGGGGGCCGAAAAGTCCCCTTTGCTTTTACGATTTAGATTAGAAAATTCGGGCCGAAGGAGGTCGTTACAACATGGGCAAAAGCGTTTTCCTTGGCATGAGCGGCGGCGTGGACAGCTCGGTATCCGCCCTGCTTTTGCAGCAGGCGGGCTACGAGGTATCCGGTGTGAACCTGCGTTTGTTCCACAATGAGGATTTGGGCGAGGGGCGGGAGAAGACCTGCTGCTCTCTGGCGGACGCTGAGGACGCGCGGGCGGTGGCAGCGAAGCTTGGATTCCCCTTTTATGTTTTTGATTTTTCTCAGATTTTTCGGGATACGGTAATTGCTGATTTCGTATCGGAGTACGAGGCGGGTCGAACGCCAAATCCCTGTGTGGTGTGCAACCGCTCCGTGAAGTTCGGGGCGCTGCTCCAGCGGGCTCTGGCGCTTCACGGCGACTTTCTCGCCACAGGACATTACGCCCGTGTTGAGCAGGACGGGGACACAGGCCGCTGGCTTTTAAAGCGCGGCATGGACCGCAGCAAAGACCAGAGCTATTTCCTCTACATGCTGACACAGGAACAGTTGAGCCATACCTTGTTCCCGCTGGGCGGGCTTCATAAAACACAGGTGCGGGAGATTGCGGAGCAAAACGGGCTGGTCAACGCCAAAAAGCGGGACAGTCAGGATATCTGCTTCGCGCCCGACGGGGATTATGCCGCATTTATTGAGCGGACGGCGGGCCACCCCTCCCCTGCCGGTAATTTTGTAGACGAGAATGGCAGAGTGCTGGGTCAGCACAAGGGCTTTGTCCGCTATACGCGAGGTCAGCACAAGGGGCTGGGCCTGTCCATTGAGCCGCCGCTGTACGTATTGGACAAGGATCCCGCCACTGGGGCCATCCGCCTTGGCCCGGACGCGGCCTTGTGGACGCAGACTTTGACGGCGGAAAAGATAAATTGGATTTCTGTCCCCGCGTTGAGCGGGCCTCTGCGTGTTACCGCCAAGACTCGATACAGCCAGCGGGAATCCGCCGCCACCGCGGAACCGCTGGAAGACGGCGCTCTGCGCCTGACCTTTGACGAGCCGCAGCGGGCTGTCACGCCGGGACAGGCCGTCGTGCTGTATGACGGAGAGACGGTGGTGGGCGGGGGAACCATCACGAAATAAGCATTGAAACAGAAAAAAGGCGGGGCGCACCCTGCGCCTCGCCTCTTATCGGTCGCTGGTCAACCAACTGTCCTGAAAAATCAGATCATCCACATCGCCCACATCACCCGTCTGGGAAGTGTCCATACGCATACTGCTCCTCCTCTCAAAGCCATATCCTGACCAGTATACGCAGGAGGTAGCGAAAAATTGCACGGATTCGTGCATGGCCTGAAAAATATTTTTCCTCATCTTTTTAGAAAATGGACTTGACAGATAGATGCGATGTGTGGTATTCTAATACCTGCCGATATCTGCCGGTGTGGTGGAATGGTAGACACGGCGGACTTAAAATCCTCTGGTAGAAATACCGTACCGGTTCGAGTCCGGTCACCGGCACCAATCGGTATTCAGAGCGCACAAGTTGATATCGCGGGGTAGAGCAGTTGGTAGCTCGTCGGGCTCATAACCCGGAGGTCGTAGGTTCGAGTCCTGCCCCCGCAACCATATTGTGCAAGTAAAAAAGATAACTTGCCGGAAAGCCCAGAAACCGCAGCGGTTTCTGGGCTTTTTCACGCTTATTTTTTAAGTGCAAAAAAAAGATAACTCTGGTGGTTCCACCCCGTTGGTAGGGACTTGAACTAAATCGCGGGCTGTTTTGACCCTTTTTTGAGGCAAAAAGCAGCGGCGCAGACGCGTCTTTGAAAAAATATTTTGTTAATTTTTTGTGTCTGCGGAGGTCTGTATCACAAAATGATACAGACCAAAACAGAGTCGCTATATTTTCAATGAGGCCGGCATTCATTGCGAATGCCGGCCTTTTCCTTTTCTAAAACAAATCATAAGGAGCGAGCACTATGGAACAGAACAATTTGGAAAAGAGCGCCGGTTTTCTTTCAGAGATCGGTATCGTGCTGCGGCGAGACGGCTATGATACTTCCGTTCCTGACAATGGACTGTTGCCCATA
The DNA here is from genome assembly GCF_000307265.1 of Oscillibacter ruminantium GH1. Lineage (GTDB taxonomy): Bacteria > Bacillota > Clostridia > Oscillospirales > Oscillospiraceae > Oscillibacter > Oscillibacter ruminantium. Next base: position 347,871 of record NZ_DF158897.1, on the reverse strand, counting down.
TTGGCAGACGGGCTTCCCCTCTGCCGGATCAGCGAAACCGGCAGCGTCAGATACCGGGACGCGGATATTGGAAGCTTGGAGCGCGAAGATGCTTTGCACGAAGTAACCCAGACTGCGGAAACTGTGTCGGAGTATATGAAGCTCATGGATGCGGCTCCGCTTCTCAAGGCGCAGGGGCTGGACGAGACGTACAGGCTGCTGGCCGATTTCAACGGTGTTGTCCTTGCCGGTCATTCCAGCCGTCTTGGCGTTCAGTTCGTGACATGGGATTGGGACTATGAGCGGACCGGCGTATCCCAGGGACATTATATGTCGAACCATTACGAAGCGGCGAAGAAGGACTTCGCCGTGCGCAGCGGCCTTGTTTGGAAACAACAGCTCTTCTCACCGGAGCACCTCACAGAAATATATCGATGCGTTCAGGATACGCTGGTTCATCTTTATAATCTCACCTATGACCGGGAAAAATGCCTTGGCAAAATACAGGAGCAAATCACAAATCTCGTGCCTGATTTGCAGCAGCGGATTGCACAAGCACAGCCGCAGGAGGAATCTGCATTCACAGAGCCAACTATGTAAAATAAATTATCATAAAAAGCGCCGAAGTTTTCATCATGAAGACTCCGGTGCTTTTTTGCATTCAGGAAGGAAATCACAGTGGAGCATGTATATAACCGACGCAGGCGTCAGCCCCTGTCTGCACCGGAAAATTTGCCCGTGCGGGAGGAACGTCCTGTTTGTACTTTGTTCGAGCGATGTAAAAGCTGTCCCTATCCCCGGCATGGCTTTATCTGCTGGAATCGTGATGAGAGCTACCTTCGCACGGATATGCAAAAAATCGTTCAGAGAAAGGCGGGAAAGCACAGTGGATATGAGAGAACTTGAGTATTGGAAGTCGCTCACAGAACACAGCACCCAGCGTTGGGCAGAAGACTCCATCACCCGTCTAAACGGCAGTGATCGTCTCTACTATATCGGTGGTGAAAATGGACTCTGAAATGAGAATATAAGGAGGACGCGATATGCAATTTCAAGCAGTACTGTCAAATCAGCATCACCCGGAATCCGGTGTGGTCACAGTGCCCTTCCCGATTCCGAGAGCGGAATACGACAACACCATTGCGCTGTTGGGACCGCTGGAGATCGGTGATGCGGTCAGGCGTGACTGCCACATTGATGAAGTCAGCGGCGGTTTTCCGGTACTGAAACAACTGGAAAGAATCAATGTAAACCTCGACGAACTGGATTACCTCGCCAAGCGGCTGGACAGCTTCGACGATTATGAGAAAACAGAGTTTCAGGGTATGGCGTCCCGGCTGGATCTCCATGGCGTGGACGAGTTCATCAACCTGACCTTCTGCTGTCAGGAGGTCACCGTGGTCACGGACTTTAACAATCTGGAATCTCTTGGGCGCAGGCACTACCTGACGCTGGGCGGCGGGGCGTCCATGGAGGAAATGCAGGGCAGGGACTTCCGCTCGGTAGCGCTGGAATTGCTCGACGGCGAGGTCGGGCGGGTCACCCCCTACGGCGTGGTTTATGACAATGGCTTTGAAATGTCGCAGCTCTATGACGGCCACAGTTTTCCGCAGTACCGCTATGAGGACTGCCTGATGGAGGTGGAGATGAGTTCACGCTATGCGCCTCCTGACAGCCCTGCTGCCTATCTCTACTTGCCTGTATCGCAGACGCAGATCGAGCGCACCATGCTTCGCGTCGGCATCAACAACTACGGCGACCTGTGCCTGCGCTTTCTGGAAAGCGAGCTTCCGGAAGAAGTTGACGCAGCGCTGGATTTTGAGAACGAAAACCTGACCGATCTCAATGAGATGTGCCGTACCATCCAGCCGCTGAATCAGGCCGAGCGTGAGAAGCTGGGCGCGGTCATTCTGTTCACGAAGCCGGAACAGGCCGGCCAGATCGCCAATCTGGCGAAAGAGTTGGAGCAGTTCGACTACGTTCCCAAGGTACGTACGCCGGAGGAATACGGCAAGTACATGATCATGGATTCCGGCCATTATGAGTACGATGAAAATCTCGTCGGTTACATCGACTTCGCCAAATACGGCAAGGAGCACGTGGAAAACGAGCAGGGACAATTCAATGATCGGGGCTATGTGGCCTATCAGGGCACGCTCCGTTTGGACGAGCTGATGCAGGGCGACCCTGCCGAGAATATGGGGCAGCAGATGAATATGGAGTAATACGGGCAAAGAAACAGCCGAAGGATCATTCCTTCGGCTGTAAATGCATTTTTCGGGTTAAGCCATCGGCACTGGTGCGGTACTGCTCCGGCGAGATGGCTCCGTGTTCGAGAAAGCTCTTCAGCATGGCCATCTGACGGCGGTATAAGTCCCCGTTGGTCAGCGGCGCTCGTTTTATGAATTTCAGATCATGATTCAAGGCGTATTTCCTCCCTTGGTAATCTGCTCGCAAAACGAAATTTGTAATGGCGTAGATTACAGCCACACAGCCCAGTCATCATAATCAAAAGTGCCGCTCCCGTGATGCAATTTCCCTTCAGTGTCAAGCTGACGAAAGGCGTCACGCATACGAATGAGTATTTCAGGCTGTATATCCAAAGTATGATGTGCCGGAAAAATTCGTTTTGCCGGCAGTGCGGCAATCTTTTCAAGGCTTTTCAGATAAGCTTGCGGGTCGGTTGACGGATAATACGCAAAAAGCGTGTCCTTGTAAACAATATCTCCGGTAAAAAGATAACCGGTTTCAGCTTCCCAAAAGCACATATGACCGGGTGAATGCCCAGGCGTGTGGAGTACCGTTACTGTTCTTCCACCAACATCTATCGTATCACCATCGTGAAGGACGCGTGTCGGGTTTCCCTGAAAAAACTCATAGGTGCTGACATTGTATCCCTCCGGCAAATCACAGCGGTCACTGACCATTCCGCGAATCGTTTCCATATTTAATAGGAATCCGCCGTTCAGCCAATTCAGTTCTGCCTCATGCGCATAAAAATCAGGGAAGTATTTATGCCCACCGATATGATCCCAGTGAATGTGCGTCGCAACCGCCGTTACGGGCTTGTCTGTCAGCTTTTTGACCTCCGCTGAAATATCGCGCCCTGTGTCAATCAGTAATGCGCGGCCATCGCCTTCAAGGAGATAGCAATGCGTTTCTTCCCAATGGCGATATTCACTTATAATATGTGTGCTGTCATCAATTTTTTCTATCGTAAACCATGGCTTCATTTCTAAGCACTCTTTTCTACTACCTTGGCAAATTCCAATTTGTCTGTGACTTCAGTCTAACATTTGTACCCTGCCCGTGCAAGAATCAATAGCTATTGCCGCCACACTGTGGTATGTTGTGTAGCTATAAAAAACGAAGGAGATGAAACCCATGCGCGTAAACGCCTACGATGAAGACTTCGAGTATGTCGAGCTGTTCGGCAAGCCGGCGCTGCTCACCAAAAACCGCATTCAGACCGACACGATACCGGAAGGCTGGTACTGCTACGACCTCCGCGGCAGCGACACGAATCCCAGCGAGCCGGTGACCGTGGAGCCGCTGGTGGCGGTCAACCACGCCGGAACCATTTTGACCCACGAGCCGGTGACGATCCCGAAATCTGGCTATCGCTCCCTGAAAGGTCGATTGGACTTTCTCGGAGAGCGGTATTCCCTCAAAGAGTTCTGCGAGGTGCGCGGCCTCAACTATCCCAATGATCCAAGAAAATATGCGCTTCGACCCGCTTCTGTATCAGAGGCGGGCCTTTTTTATGCCATGACGCCGGAGAAAGACGCGGAACTTGGCTGCATCGGTCATGTCCGCATGGACTTCGGCCACGGCGGAAAAGAATTTTGGCACACCTGGTGGCCCCGCGGCGACGAGACGTTAAACTTACCGGAGTTCAAAGCAGAGCTGAATGGCGTGGTGAATGAACTGCGAAAAACTGTTCTGAAGGACCTGTCCTCCATGTCCAACTACTGTTACGATCACGGCGGGGAGCTAAGCAAGGATTCCGGCCAGTACAGCTATGTGGCTGAAACCGAGAACTACCGCTACTGCCTGCGCTGCAATCCCAAGCCAGGAGACTATCAGGCGTACCTGACCTGCTTTGATAAGCGCCGGCAGGAGCTACTGCAGGAGCCTTCCGTCATCGGCAAGGTCAGCTTTGCCAGCGGTGAAACGCTGGCCTACACCGATCCGGCCATATTTTTGCAGGTCATCCGCGACGAGCTACCGTACAAGCCCTCCTCCGGCTTTCAGTACCAGGTGCTGACGGATGATCCCACCGTCCGAAAAGGCGCGGACGATATCCTCTACGATCTGTTCGGCGAGGAAAACCCGCGTCCGCTGGAGGATTACGGCCTGACGCAGCGTGGCCGCGAGGCACTTAAAAACGCAGAGAATCCGAATCTGCCCCACAGCTACCGCTGGTTCGTGGTGGAGAACTTCGCCTGCGAGGGTGAAACTCGGCATGACACCGATTCCCTCACTGGGGCAATCGACCGCTTCAACGGTCTTGCCTGCGACAGCAAGCGCCTGTGCGTCACTAAGGATGACGTCGCCACCGTCTATCTGGCAATCGCCCAGGACGGGGAAACGCATCTGGACGAGGGTTGGCGGGACAATCCCCGATTCGCCGCAGACAGCACCGTACAGGAAGCGGACGCGCGATTGCAGCTCAGCATCGCGGGGCTGGAGCTGTCCGGCCCGACTATGACAATGGGAGGAATGTGAACATGAAACTTCAAAAGGAATGGATCAATTTTCTGCGGGAGCAGTACCCGCATGGCAGCCGCATCCGCCTTCGGGAAATGAAAGACCCGTACCACCCCATTGAGCCGGGGACGCTGGGGACGCTGGACTGCATTGACGACATCGGCACATTCCATGTGAAGTGGGACAACGGCAGCGGCCTTGGGCTGGTCATCGGCGAGGACAGCTTCACCGTCCTGCCGCCCGAAACGCATCTCCTCAAGCTGTATATGCCCATGACCGTGGATTGCTACGAGAAAAATGAATGGGGCGACACCGAGGACGAACCCACGGAGCTGGACAACCACACGGCGGCAGGCTATGCTGACCACATTGTCGCCGCGCTGATGCGGGAGCGGCTGTCCACCGAAACGGAACGCGGCCTCATGCACTATTACGATAAAAACGACAGCGTGGAGCAGAAGGTCAAGTCCTGTGATTTCACCGCCGAGGTGCGGAACGGCAGGCTCTGGGGCGTGGCGGAATGTCAGGTGACGGGCGAGCTAACACCGAAGGAGCTGTACACGCTGAAGGAGTACATCTCCGGGCAGGCCAGCGACGGCTTCGGCGAGGGTTTTGAGCAAAGAAAAATAAAGGTCGGTGACAGCGAGCTCTACGCCCATCTCTGGAGCAGCGAGGACAGTTGGAGCATCCGAACCGAGCAGGAATGCTTCGTCCAAAAACTGGCGGAGGGACTGCCGGAGCGGTGCTTCTCCACGCTGCCCGGTACCGGCGATCTCATCTGCATCAAGCGCGGCGAGAACGGCTACTACAAAAGCGACTGGAGCACTGAAAGCAGAGAGAAAAATCAGGAACTGGCCGACTACAACAACGAACGCCTCGGCGTGACGGCGGCCCAGCGGCAGGCTATGGAGTGCGGCAGCATGCACGGGTGGAACGTCCCCGGCGCGGACCCGAAAGCCTACGAACCGGAAGGACCGAAGATGGGAGGAATGACCCTTGCGTAAGATTCTTAATGTGTACCTTGCCAGAGCCAACACGCCGTATAGCGAGGCGTATGCGGATCTGGATCTGCCCGCTTCGCCCTATGAGCTGCTGGACGCGCTGGACAAGCTGCGGCTGGACGAGGGCGAAGCGCCCTATCTGCAGATCAATGATTACTATGATTTTGAGGAATTGGCACCGCTGCTCTCCGGTGACGCCGGTCTCTATGAGCTCAACGCCCTGGCGCAGAAGCTCTCAGAGCTGGACGAGCAGCAGCAAATATCCTTAAAGGGTCTTATTCAGATGGAGGTCAATAAAAAGCAGGGTCTCATTTCCACGTCGCGGCTCATCGACCTTGCTTACAGCGTGGACTGCTGTCTTGTGGCGGATGCGCTGAACGATGCCCAGCTCGGCAGATTCTATGCCGAGAACGGCTTTGTGCCGGAGGTGGAGCAGCTCCCGGACAAGGTGTTCGAGCTGCTGGATTTTGAAAAGATTGGACGGGAGGCCCGAATCGGCGAATGCGGTGTGTTCACTAAACAGGGCTATGTGGTGCAGCACACAGAGCTGAACGAGGCGTTTCCCTCTCTCAACCTCACGCCCCACCAGCCGGACTATCAGATTTTGGTGGAATCGGAGGATGGCAGTATATTTAAATTGCCGCAGGCAAATCTGCCTGATACGACGCTGCGACACTGTCTGGACTGCCGGATTCCACAGTTGATGGGGTCAATCGAGGCGTCCGGCAGCATTGCAGCCGTTAATGAATTCGCCGGGCGGCTGTCCGGCATGACGGACAGAAAGATGCTCCGCTATAAGGCGGCGCTGGCCGCGACGGAGTGTGACAGCCTGCAAAGCGCTGCCGCACTGCTGGACAATCTGGACCACTACATGCTGGACACCAAAATCTCCAGCTCGGAGGATGCCGCAATTTCCGAATTGAACTGCATCGTAGGCGACAATGACGTGGAGCGGCTGCAGCAATATATGAACCTTCCCGCCTACGGCAGGGATCTGCTGGAGCATGACAACGCCGTTATTACCCCCTACGGGCGTATGGATCGCGATGATTTTCAGCCTATGACGGCGATCTTTCAGAAGCCTGCGCAGGGCGGAATGGAGATGCTGTAAATGAATTATATTGAACGGCTGAACACGCTCCCTGCCACAGCGCAGGAAAAAGCATGGCTGGAGGAACGACTCGCGACGCTTTCGGAAAAGGAAGCTCTGGTGCTCGGTGCCGCCATGCTCAGATCGCCGCCCGAATCCGCCGCCGACGCCATCAACCACCTGCTCCGCCTTGGAGATTATGAGGTGTGCTGCCCGGCCGGGAATTATGAGGAGCTCGGCCGGTTTTATTTGCGCAGCGAAACAACGATTTCGGAAAGCCTCTATCCGTTCACCGATCTGAACCGACTTGGCCGCAATTATGAGGATGCGCACCCCGGCCTGTTTGTCGACAACGCTTATGTTTGCTATCCGATAGAAGAACCGGACTTGTGCTATAACGGTGCCAACCTCGCATCCTGTGTGGATAACGACTGGAGCGTCAAGCTGAAGCTGGCATCGCGGCATGCTCCCGATGGCGTGTGGCTGCGGCTGCCGGATTATGAGGAGTTGAACGACGGCAAACCCGACGAGATACGTATTGCGCTGGATACGCTGGGCGTAGAGCACATCGACGAATGCACACTGCTGGAGGCAAAGTGTATCCTGCCCGAGATCGGGGATTTGACACAGCAGTATGACCGCATTTCCGATCTGGTCTACGACGGACAAAACCTTGGATTTGTGCTGGATGAGCGCGGTCAGGGAATGCACAATTTTTTGGAGCTGTACGCCGCTGCGCTGGAATATGAGGACTGCAGCAGGCTTTCGGCGGCACTTGACATCGCCGAAAACCTGAACCGCTATGATCTGGTACCGATGTCCGGACTTTGGGAATATGCCGAGAAAGACCTGAAAAGTCAAGGTATCTCCATCCCGGAACTTGCACAAAGCACCTTCGGCTTTGAGGAATACGCCGTTGAACTTCTGGAAGAACGCGGCTTTTCCCTATCCCGTAACGGAAGCGGCTATATTTGCAAAGAACAATCGCAGCGGTTTTCAGAAATGTCTATGGAATAAAAAAACGTCCGTCGAAACGGACATTCTTTTATCTGATCTCCAACAGCTTTTCGATTGGCACATTCAACGCTTCCGAAATATCATATAGAATTGCAATACTGGGCGCGGCTGCGGCGGTTTCGACGCGCTGTATCTGGTTTCGGCTGTACCCGGTCATCTCGGCCAACTGGAGCTGCGTAAGCCCCTGTTCTTTCCGATAATGCAGGATGTTCAGACCAATCTGAATGTATTTCTTATAATGCTTATCGTCCATGGCGCACCTCCTTGTATTATAGAGTGGTAGTTTATGAAGCCCCTCTCCAAGGGCTGTGCTACACTGTAAGGGATGCTGTGGATTGGTGCGTTACCTCCTACCACGAGATGGTTTAATGTAGGTTCCAACCACAGCCCTTTGCAGAATTGTTAATCAGTTAAATACCGCCAGACGGTTGATGTGGAACAAGGTTACAAGAGCAAAGTGTCCTGTGGATGCAGCATCACAAATTTTACCGCCGGAGGGTTTGCTATGATTTCTGTTGGAATCGACGTGGCCAAGGACAAGCACGACTGCTTCATCATCAGTTTGGAGGGAGAAGTCCTCGCAGATGTGTTTACCATCCCAAACAGCATGGAGGGCTTTCGCCATCTGCTGCAAAAGATTCGGGATTGCACCTCGCCGCAGGACAAAATAAAAGTAGGGCTTGAGGCAACCGGACACTACAGCTACAACATCCTCGGGTTTCTTCTTGACAACGGTCTGGTCACCTATGTCTTGAACCCCTTACACACCAACCTGTATCGGAAAAGCCTCAGTCTTAGAAAGACGAAGACCGACCGTGTTGATGCACGAACGATTGCCGCTATGCTCATGTCTGATGTGGGCCTCAAGCCCTACACAGACACAGCTTACCATAACGAGGAGTTAAAGTCACTGACGAGATACCGTTTCGACAAGGTGAAGGAGCGCGCCAAGCTCAAGCAGTCTGTTTCCCGCCTGGTCTGTATTCTGTTCCCGGAGCTGGAAACGCTGGTGCCGTCGCTTCACATGGCCTCCGTCTACGCTCTGCTCAACGAGTTCTCCGAAGCCAAGCAGATTGCCGAGGCACATCTGACTCGGCTGAAAACACTCCTGCACGACGCGTCCAAGGGCCGCTACGGACGGGATATGGCCGTGGTGATCCGCGACGCTGCCAGAGATTCCATCGGCTCTGTTATGCCGGCGAAGTCGCTGGAGCTGCGCCACACCATCCGCCTCATCCGGGAGCTGGATGCCGAGATTGACGAAATCGAATCCAAAATCCAGGTGCTGATGGACGAGCTTCATTCTCCCATCACCACGATTCCCGGCATTGGTTATCGGATGGGCGCCATGATCCTGGCTGAGGCCGGAGACTTCTCCCGCTTCGATTCTCCCGACAAGCTGCTGGCCTACGCCGGACTTTCACCATCTACCTACCAATCCGGGCAGCTCAAAAATTGCTATGCCCACATGGAAAAGCGCGGCTCCAGATATCTGCGATACGCCATCTTTAACGCCGCCAAGTTCGTCTGCCTTTGGAACCCGACCTTTGCCGCCTATCTTTCCAAGAAGCGTGCCGAGGGCAAGCACTACAATGTTGCCATTTCCCACGCTGCCAAGAAGCTGGTACGGCTCATCTTCGCCTTGGAGAAATCCAGAAAGCCTTACCGTTTACCTGCCTAACCTTTCCTTGATAGCCTGCCGGGGGCTTATTAGCCCTCTGCTTTGCTATACCCTTTTTTGAACCATCTGCTTTTTCACCGCCATCCGCATTTTTAGGCTTGACTTTTAATAGTTAATCTATAATCTGTTTGATCAGATTATAAAGGGTATTATTCAATTGAAATAGACACCCATGTTTCTTTTTGTTATAATATTCAAAAAGGAGCGGTCTATATGATAATTGAGAAAATACGGCGCATACCCTTGCTTTCGGAAATGGATACCGCCGTTTTGGATAGATGTATTGCGAAAAACCAAATTTTTGTCAGGCATTACTCAAAGGGCGCGACGGTACACCATCAGCATGAAGTCTGTTCTGTGCTCGACGTTGTTTTATCGGGAAAGCTGGTTGCGTATTCCTTATCAGAAAATGGTTCCGCGATTACAATGTTCGAATTTCAAAAAAACAGTATTATCGGAGCTAATTTGCTGTTTGGAGAAAATACCAACTATCCGTTAAATATTTATGGCGTAACAGATGGGGACGTGCTTCATATAACGAGAGAAGCGGTTATGGAATTCCTGCATGACTATCACTTTGTCATGCGGTTTATAAAATCCTTGTCTCTGAATTCCCAAGGTATGAATCGGAAGATTAAAATGCTGACCCAAAAAACGCTGCGTGAGAACTTAATGGACTATCTCAAGCAACAATCTATTATTCAAGGCTCTTCGAAAATCGTCCTTCCGTTCAGCAAAAAAGAACTGGCAGACTACTTGGGCGTTCAACGACCGTCGCTGTTCAGGGAACTGAAAAAAATGAAGGACGAGGGAATCATTGAAATTGATAACCGCACGATTCAGCTATAACAGCTCAAACTGATTTTTGTAAAACCTTAGAACGCCATCGTCCCTGAGCTTGGAAAGCTCAGCCGACATGGCGCTACGCTCGACGGAAAGGTAGTCCGCGAGTTCCTGTCGGTTGAATGGAATGCAAAAGTGACTGCTTCCCGATTTCTTGGCCTCAGCCGAAAGGTAGGCCAGGAGTTTTTCACGGGTGGTTCGTTTCGAGGTGAATTCAATTTTCTGCGTCAGTGATATATTTTTCATTGATACGATGTTTAACATGTTCTGAATAAGCTTGCTGTGAAAACCGCACGCCTTCGCGCACGGGACTGCAAGCCTGTGACAGTCGATAAAGAGAAGCTCACTTTCGCTCATCGTGATCACACTGACCGGAAGCGTTTTTATTTCCGCGCAGGCAAAGGATTCCCCGAACAGATTCCCAATGTCAATTTTTCCAAGGATGCTTCTATTTCCGTAATAGTCATCCTGCACAACCTGAACCTGTCCCGATAGAACGATGCCGAATTTTTCGATGCTTTCGCCGCTGAAAAACACGGTTTGCCCTTTTTCGTAATGAACCGATTTTGCAGTCAGGCATGACAAAAGTGGCAGTAAATCTGATTCTTCAATGCCCTTGAATAATCGTACTGTTTTCAGCACATCCAAATAATTTTTCATAATATCCTCTTTCGTTGGAAATCCAACGGACTTATTGACTTAAGAATAGTAAACTTAAGGCAGAAAGTCAATAATAACCTGAAATAACGCACTCGGAAAAAGAGGTGAACGGAACATGATTCGAAAGATTATTAGAATTGATGAAGAAAAATGTAATGGCTGCGGTCTGTGCGCAAAAGCCTGCCACGAAGGGGCAATCGGCATGGTAAACGGAAAGGCCAAGCTCCTCCGCGACGATTATTGCGACGGTCTCGGCGACTGCCTGCCGGCCTGCCCGACGGACGCGATCAGCTTTGAGGAACGCGAAGCGAAGGAATACGACGAAGCCGCCGTGAAGAAAAGCAAGCTGAGCAAACAGGGAGAAACGCTGGCTTGCGGCTGCCCGGGGACGCAGTCTAAAGCAATCCATCGGGAAAATGAGTGTGAGGCCGTCCAGCCCAATATCAGCGAAAATAAAAGCCAGTTGTCACAGTGGCCAGTCCAAATCAAACTTGCGCCGGTCAACGCTCCGTATTTCGCGGACGCCAATCTGCTGGTGGCCGCCGACTGTACGGCCTATGCTTACGGCGATTTTCACAACAGGTTTGTCAGGAACAAAGTGACCCTGATCGGCTGTCCCAAGCTTGACGAAGGGGATTACAGCGACAAACTCACGGAGATCATTAGGAGTAACAACATTAAAAGCGTCACGGTAGTCAGAATGGAAGTTCCCTGCTGCGGCGGGATCGAAAACGCGGTAAAACGGGCGCTTCAAAACAGCGGCAAAATGATTCCCTGGCAGGTAGTGACGATTTCAACCGACGGAAAAATTCTTGATTGACAGGAGGGTATCATAATGATAGAAAAAGAGTATAAGCTGTCCAAAACCAATGAAAAAGCGATAGAAAAAGTCATATTTGACGAAAACCTGCATTACCTCCACATGGTGTTCAACCAGGGCGAGGGACTGCCGGAGCACTTATCCAATTCAAACGTGTATATGACCGTCATTCGCGGAAGGCTCTCCATCGGACTTGATGATCAGGAAATCCATGAGTATGAGGCCGGAACTCTGCTGAAAATCCCGTTTCAAACTAAAATGAATGTCAAAAATGTGCATGACGAAACGCTGGAGCTGATTGTCGTAAAGGCGCCCGCTCCGAAAAGCTGAGAAAGCGAAGGAGGAAACCGGATGAAAAAGTACAGGTGTATTCCCTGCGGGTATATCTATGATCCAGCGCTTGGCGATCCCGACAGCGGCATCGGGCCCGGCACGGTATTTGAAGATTTGCCCGATGATTGGCAGTGCCCGATCTGTTTTGTCGGCAAGGACGAATTTGAACCTGTTGAAGACTAAATTTTAAAGGAGGAAACAAAAATGAGTATGTTTTGTTATCAATGTCAGGAAACCGCCGGAGGAAAGGGCTGCGCGGTGCGCGGCGTCTGCGGAAAAACCGAAGAAGTAGCAAAGCTTCAGGATCTTCTGATTTACACCCTCAAGGGCATTTCAGAAATTGTAGTCAAAAGAAAGCTGGACGTCAAAACCCTTGGCGAAACAAATTATGAGGTGCTCAGCAGCCTGTTTATGACCATCACCAACGCGAATTTTGACGACGGCTCTATTGAAAAGCAGATCATGAAAATGATCGCCGTAAGAGACGAACTCAGAAATTCTAATGCTTCTGCGGGTTTACACGATGCGGCGACCTTCATGGTGAGCTCCAGAGCGTCTATGCTGGAAAAAGCCACTACCGTCGGTGTGCTGTCAACCGCAAACGAGGACGTGCGGTCTCTCCGCGAGATGATCACATACGGTCTTAAGGGCATGGCGGCCTACGCCGAGCACGCGAAAAACATCGGAAAAGAAGATTCGGCAATCAACGCCTTCATCTATGAGGCGCTGGCGGCAACGCTGGACGATTCCCTCTCCGCCGATGATCTGGTGGCACTGACGCTGAAGACCGGAGAATACGGCGTCAAAGTTATGGCGCTACTGGATGAGGCCAACACATCACGGTTCGGCAATCCTGAAATCACCGAGGTCAATATCGGCGTCAGAAAAAATCCCGCGATCCTGATTTCCGGCCACGACCTGACCGATCTGGAACAGCTTTTGGAGCAAACCAAAGGCACCGGCGTGGATGTATATACCCACAGCGAGATGCTGCCCGCCCATTATTACCCGGCTTTCAAAAAATACGATAATTTCGCGGGCAACTACGGCAACGCCTGGTGGAAGCAGCTCGATGAATTTGTATCCTTCCGTGGCCCCATTCTCTTTACCACTAACTGCATCGTCCCGCCAAGAAGCGAAGAGGTCCGGGGCAGAATCTATACCACGGGTTCCACGGGCTATCCCGGCTGCAAGCACATCGAAGCCGACGAGAACGGGAAAAAGGATTTTTCAGAAATCATCGCGCTTGCCAAGACCCTTCCCGCGCCAGATGAGATCGAAACTGGAAGCATCGTCGGCGGCTTTGCACACAATCAAGTAATGGCTCTGGCCGACAAGGTCGTCGATGCCGTCAAATCCGGCGCGATCAAAAAGTTCTTTGTCATGGCAGGTTGTGACGGACGCATGAAGTCCAGAGAATACTACACCGAGTTTGCCGAGAAGCTCCCGAAGGACACGGTGATTCTTACGGCGGGCTGCGCGAAATACCGTTATAATAAGCTGAAGCTGGGCGATATCGGCGGTATTCCGAGAGTTCTCGACGCCGGACAGTGCAACGATTCTTATTCTCTGGCGGTGATTGCGCTGAAGTTAAAAGAGGTGTTTGGACTCGATGACATCAATAAACTGCCGATTGCCTTCAATATCGCCTGGTACGAACAAAAGGCCGTTATCGTTCTCTTGGCTCTGCTGTACCTGGGCGTGAAGAACATCCACCTCGGCCCCACGCTGCCGGGTTTCCTGTCTCCCAATGTGGCCAAGGTATTGGTTGAAAAATTTGGTATCGCGGGTGTCGGAACAGTTGATGATGACATCAAACTGTTCATGAACGCCTGATAGAGAAAGGAATATCAGCATATGAAAGCGACGATCGACAGAGAAGGCTGTATTTCCTGCGGGCTATGTGCATCAACCTGTCCGGAGGTATTTCGGATGGCTGATGACGGGCACGCGGAGGTTTGCGCGGACCCTATTCCTGAATCTGCGGAAGACTCGGCAGCAAAAGCGCGTGATAACTGTCCCGTCTCTGTTATCACAGTAGAATAGCCAGAATCAGCGCCCTTCTGAAAGGTTTTGGCCGTTCAGAAGGGCACTTTAACTGGAACTCTCAGAGGGCAAGGGGTGTAAAATGAACCATATTGGGCAAGTAATAAATGCTATGATCGCGTATTACGCCGGGGATGTTCGGCGAATCAACCATTTTCTGAAGGTATTCGGTTTTGCCAAGGCAATCGGAGAGATGGAAGGATTAGACGAAAGCACGCAGGAGATTATTGAAATCGCGGCGCTTACTCATGACATTGGGATTAAAAACAGTGAGAAAAAGTACAACAGCTCCGCTGGGAACTATCAGCAGATTGAAGGTCCGCCTGAAGCAAAAAAGCTTCTGGAGGGGGTAGGCATCGAATCAGGTGTTATTGACCGCGTATACTGGCTTATCGCGCATCATCATACCTATACCGACATTCAGGGAATCGATTATCAAATACTGGTTGAGGCGGACTTTCTTGTTAATGCTTATGAAGATAATATGTCGAATGACTCCGTTCACAGTATCGGGAGTAAAATGTTTAAAACAATGAGTGGGAAAGCCATTCTAAACGCAATATATGCCTAAAGGAAAATTAAATCAACAATTAGTATGAATACGAAAAAAGCGGTCCTGGCAGAATTGAACTGTCAGTCCGCTTTTAATCTATTATCTGGAGGTTTTATGATGACAACGGAAGAGAAAATACTTGATTCTCAACAAATAGCCCTACCCTTACCTGACAGCATCGGGATAACTCAATCTTCGGGATTAGACCATCACGCAGTCTTCAACCGGCAGCGCGTGGATCAGTTCGTGGAGCAGGACGTCGCCAGCACGGAAAGCGCGCGCCAGCACAAGGACGCCACCGATCTCATCTGCCAGCCGGATACCGAACAGCGGCAGCTCATCCGCCGCCTGACTCCTCTGGAGTGTGAACGACTCCAGGGTTTCCCGGACGGCTGGACGGAGATCCCAGGTGCGTCAGACAGCGCCCGTTACAAGGCGCTGGGCAACAGCGTGGCAATCCCATGCGTGACCTTCGTCCTGCGCGGCATCGCCGCCGTACTGAGAGCGGCGGGCAGTGGGTAATATGCTTCACTTAGCCCATATTCTTCGTTGGTTCTGGTCATAGCTATTGCGCCGCGCTCCCGCTATACTTGGCTTGCAAATCAGGAAAGGAGCTGTCACCATGGAAGCGACAAAAAATCTCTGCGCTCAGATCCCCGAGTCCCTGCACGCCAGAGTGCGGACAGAACAGGAGCAGTCGGGCCAGACGCTCAGCCAATACGTCACCGCACTTATCACCGAATACTACAGTCAGAAAGAAGGTCGAAAAATGGAAGGCACCAGAACCATGGCGTTTCAGATCCAGGAGGAACTGTTCCAGCGGATCAAGCGTTACCTCGACAGCGAGTCGGAGCGTACCGGAAAGAAGATAAGCCAGCGGGAGTTCGTGCTGGGACTGATCCAAAAAGCGCTGGACGACGCGAACATCGCATAATCAAGAATGACCGCGCGGGGCTGCCGGGAGGCGGCCCCAAAACTTTTGGAGGTGAAATATTTGTATCTATACCCTGACAACCTGAAGGCCAAGGCAACGCTGTTCCTGTGGGAACTGCGGGATGTGGGCATCATCGGCGTGGGGCTTCTGCTTTCTGTCTTTGCGCTGGCCCAACTCCGCTTTTTCCTTCCCGTTGTGGCAACGGCGGTATATGCTTTTCTCACCATTCGCTTTGACGAGACCAGCATCCGCGATTTTATCGTGAACGCCTTCGCTTTCTTTTTCGGGAAGCAGCAGATCTACTACTGGAGGATAAAAACGTGAGCAGAAAAAAGAAGAACGCCGAGCGTGAGCGGCAGTCCACACGCCAGCTCATCGGCATCGACGGGATCTCCGAATACAGCCTTCTGACCAGCCATGGAGAGCTGGTCTTTTTTTCGATCAAGCCGACTAACATTAGCGTTCTGTCCGACGCCAGTGTGGCAGCGCGGATCTACGCTCTGATGACCGTCCTCAAAGGCCAGACGGAGGTGGAGATGCTCTGCATCAACAGCCGGGAGAACTTTGAGGAAAACAAGAGCTTCCTGAAAGCGCGGACGAACGCGGAGAACCTGCCCGCTGTGCGGAAGCTGCTGGAGCTGGAGGCAGTCAGTCTCGACCGCCTCCAGCTGCAGATGGCAACCGCCCGTGAGTTTCTTATCATCGTGCGCCTGAAAAGAGAAGAGGAAACGGATGCGCGCGCTCACCTGACGACGATAGAAAAATCTCTCAAAGATCAGGGATTCACCGTGCGTCTGTGCGAGAGCGTGGACATCAAACGGCTCCTCGGCGTTTACTATGAGCAGAATGTCACGACAGAAAAATACGAGGACAACGACGGAGATCGCTGGATCATCCTCGGCGAATAAGGATCAGGAGGTAACCCAATTGGGTAAACACAGTAAAAAAAGCGCGGCCCCGGCGCAGGAAACACAGATCAAGGAGTTCCTCGACATGATCTCGCCGGGCATCATCAAATTCAATGTGGATCACTTCCTCTGCGGCAACACCTATCGGTGCGTATGGGCGCTGCGGGAATATCCCACCACTACGGACGAGCAGGCGATCCTGCGGCATCTGGGCGAAAAGGACGGGGTGACGCTCCGCATCTACACCCGGATGGTCACGCCGAGTGAGGAAAAAACGATCATCCACAACGCGGCCAACAAAAACCGCATGGCAGGCTCCAATACCAACGACCTCCAGCAGACGGTCACCGCGGAAAGCAATCTGCAGGACGTGACCGCGCTGGTATCTGCCATGCACCGCAACCGCGAGCCGCTACTCCACTGCGCGGTGTATATCGAACTCATTGCCCACGAGTATGATGAACTGAAGCTGCTCCAGACCGACGTGCTGACGGAACTGGTACGGAGCAAGCTCAATGTGGACAGGCTCCTGCTCCGTCAGCAGCAGGGCTTCCTCTGCGTCGGCCCCAGTGGATGGAACGTGTTCGGGGCTCAGTTCGAGCGCGTGCTGCCCGCCAGCTCGGTCGCCAACCTCTATCCCTTCAACTACTCCGGCAAGACCGACGCCCATGGCTTCTACATCGGGCGCGATAAGTTTGGCAGTAATATCCTCGTCGACCTTGACAAGCGCGACGACGATAAGACCAATCCCTGTTGCCTCATTCTCGGCAACAGCGGCCAGGGCAAGAGCTATCTCTTGAAGCTGCTCCTGTGCAACATCCTGGAAAGCGGCAAGAATGTCCTGTGCCTGGACCCGGAGCATGAATACGTCGACCTCGTGGAAAATCTTGGCGGGTGCTTTGTCGATCTCATGAGCGGACAGTACATGATCAACCCGCTGGAGCCAAAGACATGGGACGACGGCAGCGGCGCGGACGACAAGGATGCGCCGCAGACCTTCCGGCAGACTACCAAGCTCTCGCAGCACATTTCCTTCCTCAAAGATTTTTTCAGGTGCTACAAAGATTTTGATGATAAGCATATTGATGTGATCGAACTGATGTTGGGAAAAGTGTATGAAAAATGGGGCATCAGCGATCGAACCGACTTCTCAAAGCTGACGCCGGAGGACTATCCCATCCTCTCCGATCTCTATGAGCTGATCGAGGCGGAATACAAAACCTACGACGCGCAGAAGTTCCAGCTCTACACAGCGGAATTGCTTCAGGACATCCTGCTGGGGCTCCACTCCATGTGTCAGGGCGCGGAGAGCCAGTTTTTCAACGGTCATACCAATGTGACATCCAGCCGTTTCGTGGTGTTCGGCGTAAAG
Source organism: Oscillibacter ruminantium GH1 (assembly GCF_000307265.1). Lineage (GTDB taxonomy): Bacteria > Bacillota > Clostridia > Oscillospirales > Oscillospiraceae > Oscillibacter > Oscillibacter ruminantium. The sequence continues at coordinate 329,924 of NZ_DF158897.1, read as the reverse complement.
GGACTTCTGCAGGCCAGTAAAAATGTGAAGAACGCCCTGCTGTTCAACGTGCTGTCCTTCATGTCGGATAAGCTGCTGACCGAGGGCAACACCGCTGCCAGCATCGACGAGCTGTACCTGTTCCTGACAAACCTGACCGCAATCGAGTACATCCGTAATTTCATGAAGCGTGTTCGCAAAAAAGAATCCAGCGTCATTCTCGCCAGCCAGAACCTCGAGGACTTCGCCATCCCCGGCATAGCCGAGCTGACAAAGCCGCTGTTCAGCATCCCGACCCACGCCTTCCTGTTCAACGCCGGCAACATCGACAAGAAGTTTTATATGGATACGCTCCAGCTCGAAGAATCCGAGTACAATCTCATCCGCTTTCCCCAGCGGGGCGTCTGCCTCTACAAATGCGGCAACGAGCGGTACAACCTCGTGGTTCACGCCCCGGCGTATAAGGAAAAACTGTTCGGCAAGGCAGGTGGTCGCTGATGGCGCTCTCTGCGGCAGCGGCGGCGAAAATCGCAGCCAGCGTCCTCACCAGCAAAAAGCTCCGCAAAACCGTGGGCTGGATCATCGCCGCCATCCTCTCGCCGCTTATTCTCCTGTTGGTCGTTGTGTGCAGCTTTATGTCGGGCGGCGCGGATCATAACGCGGCGGCGCTCGACCTCTGCTACTACGGCGGCATGATCGCAGGCTCCGTTCCGGAAACATACCGGCAGCACATCACGGATATGCAAAACAGCCTCGCCATCGTGGACAGCAATGTGGCGTCAGTCAACGCCATGGCGGAAGGCGGAAGCGGCCTTGACTCCAATCGGGTCAAGGCCGTTTTCTATTCTCTGTATTTCGGCGAGGAAAACCCCGGCGCCGTTGGTATTGAGCAGTTCGTGGACTGCTTCGTGAGCTATGAGGAACGCACCCGCACCTGGACCGATGATAACGGTACGAAACATTCGGAAACCTATACTGTCGCCGTGCCAGTCTCGCTGGAAACGGCATACGCCAACATCCATTCCAATATGGGCGTAGAGATTACCGACGCGGTGCGGAAGAACGCGGATGAGGTATACTCCCGGACGCACAGCGGCGGAGATACATTCTCCGGTGGGTATACCCGAGGCGACGGCGTGAGCATCGAACTGGACGTCTCCGCCTTCGCCGATCCCACTACGAAAAACAATCTCGACCTCGTGACCTATGCGGAGAACGCATGGGAAAATGGCTGGGGCTACGTCTGGGGCACCTATGGTTCCGTCCTTACGGATTCGCTCTTCGCGTCCAAACTGGCACAGTATCCTGACGGCGTGGGCAACTATGAGGATTTCATCCGGCAGAACTGGCTGGGACGCAGGACAACCGACTGCGTGGGACTCATCAAGGGCTATGGATGGCTGGACACGTCCACCATGAGCATCAGCTATGGCATCAACGGGATGCCGGATGTTGGCGCGGACGGAATGTACAACAACGCCACAGTCAAGGGAGATATGTCCACCATGCCGGATACGCCGGGCCTCGCCGTATGGCACAGCGGCCATATCGGCGTTTACATCGGGAACGGCGAGGTCATCGAAGCAATGGGTACCAAGTACGGTGTGGTCAAAACGCAGCTCTCGGAACGGAGCTGGACGGCATGGCTGCAGATCCCATACATCAACTACATTTCAGAAGCGGAGGCAACACCATGAAAGAATTAGAAAACAAAACCTTGCACGTCCTGCGCGTCGAGCCAAGAAAGGCTCCCGAGGAAAAAGATATCGGTTCGGATCTCAACAGCCTGCAGGCAGAGGTGGACGGCCTCATAGAATGCGTTTATATGGATGACGGTGCCATCATCGTAGTAAACGAAGAAGGAAAACTGAACGGCATGGAAATGAACAGACGGCTCGGAGATGATATCCTCTGCGGGCCGTTTTTCATTGTCCGGGATAATGGTGAAGGTGACTTCGCATCCCTAACCAATTTACAGATCGAATATTACAAAAATCGCTTTGCACAGCCCGAGCAGTTTGCAGAACACGAACCCGATGCAGAACCATTTATGCGATTCATTACATTTTGATTGGAGGAAACGAGTATGAGCAAAACCAATATTACAATTCCTTTTGATGAGGAAAAACTGTCGGCGCTGGATTTCTCGTTGCACAAGGAAAACACCACAGCGCAGCAGCGCATGGAAAAAGATCTCGCCGAACTGTACGAAAAATCGGTACCGGAGCCTCTGCGTGAGTACCTCGACAGCAAGAGTGCTCCCGCTGCCAAGTCCAAACGTCAGGTGAAAGCACCCGCTCCGAAAATGCCTGCGGCGAAACCAATTCATTCGCCTGTTCCGTTCAGCAAAGATGATACGCCAACAAAAACGGAACCGGCCATGTGACCGCATGTTGCTGCCTGTGTCACCCTGTGTGCGGCTTTTGGACAGGACTGCGGGAAAGGAAGCCTGACAGGGCTTGACCGCCCTGTTGTGGCAACGTTCGAGAGCTTTGAGAGCGTGTTCGCGCTCGCGATTTTAGTACAGGATAAAGCACCGGGGTCGCACAGCGCCCTCCGATGCGGAAAACACCGCCCCGCAGAGCGGGTCGGGGAGTTTTCGGAGAGGGGTCGAAAAGCGCCATTTTTGAGCCGAGCGGGGTTGTGAGGCTCGGAAACGCCCATCGTTGCACACTTTTCAGGGGTGACAAGGACAAATAATACGAAGAAATAATGGAGGACAGCATGGAAGAACAGAAAAAGAAGAAATATGCCTTTTGGCTCAATCAGGACACCAAAAAGCTCGCCGAGGATATGTATCAAAAGGACAACTGCCAGAGCCAGTCTGAGTTTGTCGAGAACGCAATTCGATTCTACGCCGGATATATTTCGACAAAGGACGCCACGGAATATCTCGTGCCGGTGCTGACACAAGTGCTGCGCGGTCTGCTCGAAGGATTCGCCTCGCACCTGAGTCGCAATATGTTCCGGCTTGCAGTCGAAGAAGCAAAGACATGGAACATCATCTCCGGACTGATACGAGTAAATCCGGAGCAGCTCAAATACATTCACGGCAAGGCCATTGGCGAGGTGAAGCGGCTCAAAGGTACGCTGACATATGAGGAACTCTACATAGATCCGATACCGCTTGAATATGAGCTGGATATCGAAGCGCTGATCAAAGATGAAGACGAGGGTGAGGATGAGGATGAGTAATCATGCCTCGCCTTATTTTTATTTCACCGCATTTCAAAAGCGGCGCCGGTAATGCCGCACACCTCTCGTACCTTGTGCGATACATTGCGACACGCGAGGGAGCGTCTCCCGCTCCCTCTGCGGATAAGCATAAACTGTCAACGAAAAAACAGGATCAGTTCATCCGTCAGATCGTGCAGGATTTTCCTTTGACCAAAAAGCGGTTCGAGTATGAAGACTATATCGCAAGCCCAACGGCAGCCAACGCCTCGGATTTTATAGAGATCGCATTGGAGCAGAACCTCGACCAGATCGGAAAGCGAGAAAATTATGTGGACTACATCGGCACGCGACCCGGCGTATCCAAGACCGGCGCTCACGGTCTGTTCGATGGGAGCGACTGCAAACTGGTGTTGTCACAGGTTCAGAAGGAGGTCTCGGAACACCCCGGCATCATTTGGACGCCGGTTATATCTCTGCGCCGCGAGGACGCACAGGCTATGGGATACGAATCTCCGGAGAGCTGGAAGACGATGCTCTCCGCCTGCGCCGCCGACCTCGCAAAAGGCTACAAGATAAAGCCGGAGCATCTGCGCTGGTATGCATCCTTCCACGATCAGACGCACCACCCGCATGTACACATGATCCTGTACTCAACAGATCCGTCAGAGGGCTTTCTCACCAAGCAGGGTATCACGCAGGTCAAGTTTGCGCTGGCCCGAAGCATATTCCCTGAACAGCTTCAGGAACTGTATGCCGCAGACACCCGGCAGCGTGATGCGCTCAAGGAAATCGCACGGCGACTCTATCAGGAGCTCATCGACCGTATGGCAAACGGAGTCCTCAAAAATGAGCGCATTGAAAAACTGACGGAGCAGCTCGTCGAAAGGCTGGCGACTCATAAGGGCAAGATGCAGTATGGGTATCTGCAAGCGCCGGTCAAGGCCATCGTCGATGAGATCGTAGATGAGTTGGCGCGGGATGAGGATGTGGCGGAAGCCTACCGCCTGTGGTTCGACATCCGCACAGACATTCTCAGCACCTACCATGACGATGTGCAGGATATCCCGCCGCTCTCCCGGCAGAAGGAATTCAAGCCCGTACGGAACATGGTCGTCTCGGAGGCTGCGAAGCTGGTCGATCATGTGTTCTCTTTAGAGGAAGATACCGGAGATGAGCCGAAAGCACCGGAGGATGTGCGGGCGCTCTTGCATACGATCAAGACAAATGAAAAAGATGCTCCGGAGGTTTTGAAAACAGCGGCGATTTTGCATCGCATGGCGGAGGATGGAAATCCCGACGCCGCTTATGCCATGGGTAAGATGGTCTTGGATGGCGGCATCATAAAAAAGAGCGTGTCAAAAGCGCTCGAATATTTCCGCACCGCAGCGGAAGCCGGTAACAGCTACGCCATGTATCAGCTCGGCAAGTACAACATGACTGACGAGGAAATGCCCAAGAATACTTCGGAGGCGCTTCGTTGGTTTCATGCAGCGGCAGAGCAAGGCAACGCCGCCGCTCAGTATGCGCTGGGTAAGATTTATCTTGCCGGTGAGGATGTGCCGCGAGATAAGGAGGCGGCGTTCCAATGGTTCTCCTGCTCCGCCGAGCAGGGCAACCAGTACGCTGGGTTCTTTGTGGAGCATTGGAACGAGGTGCGAAGCCCGTCGTCGTTCATTGCGACAACGCGCCTTCTGCATCACATGAGCCGCATATTTCAGGAGAACACCCCGCCAAGACGAGACGGCAAGATCCAGCTTGACAAGAAGCTCCTGCGTAAGCTCAAACAGAAGAAGATCGCCCAGGGTCACAAGGAGGACGATCACGAACAGGAGCAGAGCTACATCATGTATTAACGATTGGAGGCGAGAGGCATCGCACAGTACATTCATTTTACCGATGAGCAGAAGTTCCGCGCCAACTCGGTCGACCTGCCGGAGTTTCTCCGGCACAAGGGCGAGAAGCTCATACCGTCCGGGCGGGACAGACGACTCGCCTCGGATCACAGCATCACCGTGCGCGGCAACCGATGGTTCGACCATGCCTCTGAAAAAGGCGGGCTCGCCATCGACTTCGTTCAGCAGTTCTACGGTCTTAGCTTTCCCGATGCCGTGACGATGCTCCTCGGCGGAGAAACCGGCGTGAGCTATTTGCGAGTACAGCCGGAGCCGGTGCGGGAGTGCAAGCCCTTCGCTCTGCCACCGGCACATACGGATATGCGGCGTGTATATGCCTATCTGCTGCAGCACCGCCGCATCGACCGTGAGGTGCTGATTGCGTTTGTGAGAGAAAAACTTGTCTACGAGAGCGCGGAACCGTCCGCCGACAAAACCAAAACCTATCATAACGCCGTGTTCGTCGGAAACGATGAACATGGCGCTGCCCGTCACGGGCATAAGCGGAGCATCTATACCGCGGGAAAGAGCTACCGTGGCAACATCGAGAGCAGCGATCCCCGGTACAGCTTCCATTGGGTCGGCACATCTGAGAGGCTCTATGTGTTTGAGGCTCCGATAGATATGCTCTCGTATATCTCTCTGCACATGGAGGACTGGCAGGAACACAGCTATGTCTCCCTCTGCGGCACGGCGGAACACGCTATGCTCTGGATGCTGGAGCAGTATCCCCAGATTGATGAAATCGCGCTGTGCCTCGACAGTGACGAAGCCGGTATCAAGGCGACCGAGCGGCTGACCAACATCCTGCTGGAGCATGGACACAGCAGCATCCAGATCGACCGCTCTGCGGAAAAGGATTGGAACGATGAGCTGGTCTGCGCCTGCGAATCGGAATCAAAAATAACTATGAGAATGGAGTGAAATCATGCAGGAAAAAGTATATATGCTGATTGCCGCCGCAGCTATTATGTTCGCCGTCATCGGCGGTCTGTCGCTGTTGGCGCATTACTATACCCTCAACGGTATCAAGAGCCGGACCGTGGGCGACGGGCAGCACGGCACGGCCCGGTTCGCTACAAAGAAAGAAATCCAAAACACCTACAAGCGCATCCCGTTCCGCCCTAAAGCGTGGAGGAAGGCTAAGGAACTTCCGAAGGATCAGGGCATCATCCTCGGCAGCACCGGAAAGAAAAACGAGATCACGGCGCTGGTGGATACGGATGACGTCCATACCCTCATGATCGGAGCATCCGGCGTGGGCAAAACTGCATTTTTTCTCTACCCAAATTTGGAGTACGCCTGCGCCACCGGAATGAGTTTTCTTTGCACCGACACCAAGGGAGACCTTTTCCGAAACTACGGAGCGGTCGCCCGTGACTACTACGGATACAACATCGCTGTCATTGATCTGCGAAATCCCACCAGGTCGGACGGAAACAACCTCCTCCATCTGGTCAACAAATACATGGATGAGTACCGTGCCGACGAACACAACCTCGCGGCGAAGGCCAAGGCTGAAAAGTACGCCAAGATCATCAGCAAGACCATCATCAACTCCTCCGGCGACAGCGCTAACTATGGTCAAAACGCTTTCTTCTATGACGCCGCCGAGGGCTTGCTGACCTCGGTTATCCTTCTGCTTGCTGAGTTCCTTGCCCCCGACGATGACAACCCGGAGGAACGACGGCACATTATTTCCGTGTTCAAGATGGTGCAGGAGCTTTTGGAGCCGTCCAGAGTCAAGGGCAAGAGCCAGTTCCAGCTCCTGATGGCGAAGCTCCCGGCTGACCATAAGGCAAAGTGGTTCGCGGGCGCCGCACTCAATTCGGCGGAGCAGGCTATGGCTTCGGTCATGTCCACGGTGCTGTCCCGGCTGAATGCGTTTCTCGATTCGGAGATGGAACAGATTCTCTGCTTCGATACCGCCATCGACGCCGAGAAGTTCTGTAACACGAAAAGCGCCATCTTTATCGTGCTGCCGGAGGAAGACCTGACGAAATACTTCATGGTCAGCCTCATGATCCAGCAACTCTACAGAGAGATCCTCTCTGTGGCGGACGATAATGGAGGCAAGCTTAACAACCGCGTGGTGTTCTACTGCGACGAGCTGGGCACGATCCCGCCCATTGAGTCGCTGCAGCTCATTTTCTCCGCCTCCCGATCTCGCCGGTTGCTCATGGTGCCTATCATCCAGAGCTTCGGGCAGCTCCAAAAGAACTATGGTAAGGAGGGCTCGGAGATCATCGTCGATAACTGCCAATGCACCATCTTCGGCGGTTTTGCGCCCAACAGTCAGACGGCCGAGGTGCTTTCGAAAGCGCTGGGCAGTCGTACCGTCATGTCCGGCAGCATCTCCAGAGGAAAGAACGATCCCAGCCAGAGTCTGCAGATGATGGAGCGTCCCTTGATGATGCCCGACGAGCTGAAGTCATTGCCAAAGGGACAATTCATTGTCATGAAGACCGGCACACATCCGATGGAAACCAGACTGCGACTGTTCCTCGATTGGGGCATTACCTTCGACACGGTCTATGAGGTGCCGGAGAAGGTCGAGCGCAAGGTCGCTTATGCGGATAAGGATGAGCTGGAACAAAAGATACTGAACCGCTGTTACGCCGGGAAGGTCGCCGAGGATGCTCCGATCAGCGACAAGAGCGCCAAAGGCGGCATGAGCCAGCGGCAGTCTGATTTCAGCTTGTGCGAATCCATCCGGCGAGGCCAGAAAGGAATCCAGCACCAGGAGGGCAAGGTATGAGCTACTTCGGAACCATCTATGCCGAGGACATTCCTCACAGGGCAAAGGCTGTGTATATGTACCTGCGTGACCGCACCAATGCCTCCGGTACTTGCTGGCCGGGGATAAAAACTATCGCCGCAGACCTGCACCTCTCCAGCAGCACCGTCAAGCGGGCGCTGGACGATCTCACAAGGCGTGGCTTCATAAAAAAGGAGCCGCGCTACCGTGAGAACGGAAGCTACAGCTCCAATTTATATGTGGTCAAAAACTTGAATCCATAACGCCGGGAAAAAGCATATCATTCCGCCAAGGGGCTTCTATGCTTTTCCACTGGACTGAGGGTGGGTTCATGGTGAACCTCCTTGAAGGACCAACTCTAACAGAAAACGATAACAACAGAGGAAAAACAGAAGTACACATTATGGGAGAAAGACCGTGCTCAGTACCCAAACCTTCTCTGTCGATTATTTCCTGCTTGATGGGAGCGTAGCGTTTAGTAGGTCGGCCGGATTGATATCCAACGCATCGGCGATATTATACAAGACCTCGAGAGAGAATGGCCTAACGATATTCGGTGCCTCAATGGAACTCAAATGGGAACGGCTAATTTTTGCTTTCTCTGCCAACTGCTCCTGTGACATACCTTGCATTTTTCTGAGTGCAGCGATGGTAAGGCCGAGCTCGATAAAACGGTCACGGTTTTGAAATCCAACTTCTTTACTCAACGGCCCCACCTCCTTGTTTTAATGTCTAAATTATAGTCTGACGTGCTCATCCTTTCTGTATGCGCCATTGAGCTATTGACTAATATTTTGAGCATAAGTATAATAACAAGATAATATGACGCGGCTAATGGGCGTTTGTCGTATATGGTGAGCGATTGAGAGGGTTCAGAGTGCGTGATAGAACTTGTTGTTTCACTGGACATAGAAAAATACCGTCCGAGCAATACACACAAATTGCCAGACGGTTGAGATGTGAAATTGTTAAACTCATTGAGCAGGGATATGCCTTTTTCGGTACGGGAGGCGCGCTTGGATTTGATACATTGGCGGCTCAGACCGTACTGGAACTGCGGGAAAGCTATCCGCAGATTAAGCTAATCCTCGTCCTTCCATGCAAAAACCAAACACATGGATGGGATGCAAAAGACATCGCTATCTATGAAGAAATAAAAAAACGCTGTGATAAGTTCGTATATACATCTGAGCAATATGGCCCCGGCTATATGTTTAAGCGAAACCGGCATCTTGTAAACAACAGCAGCGTCTGTATCTGTTTTCAAACGGAAAATAAAGGTGGAACAGCGTACACGGTCAACTACGCAAGAAAAGAGGGACTCAAGGTACTCAATTTGGGCTAAAGGAGATACGGATGTGGATAAAAGAAAGATAGATTCCGCAAAGAGAGCCGTTGAGCAGATTGCCATTAAGAATCACACGTCAGTAGATGAGGTCAGACTACAAATGAAAGTTGCTATGATAAATGGTCTTGTCAGCGAAGACCTGAAAACCAAGGCATATTGGCAGAGCATACCCTGTGAGGGCGACATCCCAACACCAGAGGAGTTTATTGCATATGTGGCCGATGATGTGCGGCATAGACACAACAAATAGAATCAGAGCGAACAATGATGGTCGGCGCATCACGACAGCTTGGATATGAGATCTGGTTAGCGGATGAGTATGGCTCTGTGCATTGCCGCAACCGCTTTTACCGGCGACTCGATAATAGATGGTCTTGTATGATGCCTGCTATATGCACATAAAAAATAACTTTATGTTTGCGACCGACTTAATTGCAAACATAAAGTTTTTCTGCTATAGTAATCTATATCAAGTCGAGAGGTGAGCGAAGATGACTGTAAGCTACAAAAAGCTCTGGAAACTCCTGATAGACCGCGACATGAAGAAGAAGGACTTGCAGCAAGCCGCCGGCCTCAGTTCCACAACGGTTGCCAAGTTGTCGAACCATGAAAAAGTAAGTATGGATGTTCTCATCAAGGTGTGTGAAACCTTAAATGTTGACTTCGGCGACATTATGGAATTGGTGCCTAACGAGAAGCTACCGCTAAAGTGATTGACGATGCGGTGTTGCCAGGAATCACCCTTAATAATGCGCCGGAGGTACTTTATGAATAACCCCAAGAACGGGACGCCTGTAGATAGTTCCAGTCCCTACAAGGCTTCCCTCACAAGAGAACAATTCCTTTTTTATGAGATGCGTACAACTGCAAAGTTGATGATGGCAGGTTTGTCGGATGAGGATATCATGAATCACATTGTGAACGGAAACGCATTTCAATATCCAACCGAGAAATCTGTTCGCGGACAGGCGCGGGCTTGTTTAGTGCGACTGCATATGCTTGGTGACACTTCTCTCGTTGAGGCAATTGCCACGCAACCCGTTGAAACCGCGAAACAAGTGTGCCTTTATGCTTTAATGAAGTATAACCGTCTGGTCTGGGACTTTATGATTACCGTAATCGGGGAAAAGTACCGTTTAATGGACACCTCATTTGGCAAGATAGACTTGAACACCTATTTTATTCGGCTGCAGGAGCAGAACGACGCAGTTGCAACATGGAGCGACACCACAATCACGAAGCTGAAACAAGTGCTTACAAGAATATTGGTCGAAAATGAGTATCTTGACAATGCCAAGACCGACCATATTAATCCGGTGTGGCTGAACCCAACGCTGGAAAATGCGATTCGCTCAAATAACGAAGATGCCGCGCTTCCGGCATTCAACTGCTTTTCGTAGGAGGGCGTATGCGTAATATAAACGAACGCTTAGATAAGCTCAGGACTCTCATAGAGGAACCGGATTTCCTTCAGGGGAAGGGACTTAGTAACGAGGTAAATATTCGTATCTTTTGCTATGCCGCCGAGGATGAGATGGCCGTTCGCCATTTTATCAGTCAAATCGTCGCGGATCAGAGCGTCACGGCCCATCTGGTAGAATGCGACCTATACAAGATATTCATTTCCGTATGTGAGGACATGGACATCATAGACGCCATCGGTGAAATGGAGATTGATTCCGGAAAGAGCTTTCTATTAGAGCAGCTTCATTCCATAGCTACCGAAGATGCGTTTGTGCAAAAGATGCAATATGCGCCTCACATCCCCGGTGATGTGCTTCTGATAACAGGCATCGGAGATGTTTTCCCCTTTATGCGGGTCCATATGATACTCGAAGCCCTCCAGCCGTATTTTTCTGACATCCCAATCCTTGTAATGTATCCGGGTGAGTTTGATAAGCATTCGCTCAAGCTCTTTGGCAGACTGGAGCCAAATTCATACTATCGTGCGTTTGATGCAGTATAAGGAGGTATACGACTATGATGATTCGCAATATGTTCCGTGAAGACATCAACAGGCCCATCAATGGTGTAATTAAGGTTGACCAGGATGCCTCAGATGTAATTGAGCAGGAAATCCGGGAATATGTCATTACCAAGGAATTGAAAAAGCACTTCATTTCGTTCTTTAATTATTATGGTGACGCATTCGACGCCAGCACAGCGGACATCGGTGTTTGGATCTCCGGCTTTTTTGGAAGTGGTAAGTCACACTTCCTGAAAATGCTGTCCTATCTTCTTGAAAACAAAGATGTGAACGGGACAAAAACCGTTGAACGATTCCGAAAGAAATTCGAGGACGATCCTGCCACCTTTATGCTCATAGATAAGGTGACAAAAGGTCCGACCGAAACGATCCTATTCAACATAGATATTGAAGGTTCCATCAACAAAGACAAAACCGCCGTGCTGCGTGTCTTTGCGAAGATGTTCTATAATCATCTGGGCTTCTATGGCGATAATTTGAAAGTGGCCCGGCTGGAAAGCTATATCGACCAATGCGGTAAGACCGATCAATTCCGTCGCGTGTTCGAGGAAAAGAGCGGCTCAACATGGGTCAGCCAGCGCAAGGCATTTGCGTTTAAGGGCAAGGCGATCATTCCAACACTGATGGAAGTGCTTGATCTGAGTGAAGAAGACGCCAAGTATTGGTTCCAGGATAAGACCTCCACCGAGTTTTCAATCGCACAGCTCGTAGATGAAATCAAGGAATACATAAACACCAAGCCGAAGAACTTCCGCCTCCTGTTCATGATAGACGAGGTCGGCCAGTATGTCGGCACGGATACAGACATGCTGCTCAACCTGCAATCCCTTACTGAAAAAATCGGCAGCGAGTGCGACGGCAAGGTTTGGGTCATGTCTACTGGGCAGGAAGCGATTGACGAGATCATCAAGGTTCGCGCCGATGAGTTTTCACGCATTCAGGCCCGTTTTAAGACCCGGCTGAGCCTATCCTCATCCTCCGTCGATGAGGTCATTCAGAAGCGCGTTCTGGAGAAAAAGCCAGAAGCAAGAGCGCGGCTGGAAGCCGTCTATGGCGACAACGATTCCATCCTGCGTAACCTTTTCACTTTTACCGACTCTATCTTGGACATCAAAGGCTTCGGCGGCCCGGATGAGTTTGCGACCAACTTCCCGTTCGTGCCCTATCAGTTTATTATCATGCAGAAGGTTTTTGCCGAGATCCGCAAGCACGGCAACTCTGGCAAGCACCTTTCGGGCGGCGAGCGTTCCATGCTCTCCGGCTTTCAGGAAGCTGCACAGAAAGTGCAAGAGCAGGACGAATATGCCCTTGTACCCTTCTTCCGCTTCTATGATACCGTGCATACCTTCCTTGACGGGTCCATCCGCCGCGTGATCGAGCGCTGCGCGACTGCGGCGCAGAACGGTCACGGCGTACAGACACAGGATGTGGACGTGCTAAAGCTCCTGTATCTTGTGCGTTATATCGACGATATAAAAGCCACGCTGGACAATTTGGTCATTCTGATGGCCGATGATATCCGGGTGGACAAGGTCACGCTCCGCGAGTCGGTGCGAAACTCGCTGGATCGTCTGATGAGCCAGAACTATATCGGAAGGACGGGCGACGCTTACAACTTCCTCACCGATGAAGAGCAGGACATTCAGCGCGCCATCAACAATGAAACCAGCGTTGATACATCCTCTGTAGTGGAACGTATCGCTCACATGATTTATGGAGATATATACACCACAAAGAAATATCGTTTTGACAATAAGTACGATTTCGCTTTCGACCAGATGGTCGATGGCTTTACCGTCGGCGCGATTACCGGCGGTATGCGGTTGCGATTTCTTACTGTAGCTACTGAACCCACAGCGAAAGCTGAATTGCGTCTCATGACTGAATCTTCTGGACAGGCGATTATCGTGTTAGCTGACACTCCATATTACGACTCACTTGAAAGTGCAATGAAAATTCGCAAATATGTCAAGCAACGAAATGTTACCCAGCTACCGAAGTCGGTACAGGATATTATTCGTAACCAGCAGGATGAAGCAACAAATTACGAAAACGTGGCAACAGATGCACTATGCAACGCAATATGTGAGGCTATATTTTATGTAGATGGCGAAAGAATTCCAATAAAAGCGGGTTCTGTCAGCGTCACAGAAGAAGATCTGAAGAAAAGGGAAACGGCGATTCTTAAGGCGAAGGCTAAAAATATCATCGATCAGGCGCTGGAGTACCTCGTATCCCATGTTTACAGCGACCTTGACCTTATCACGAAGTTTGCCGACACGGATGAAGACATTTATGCCATCCTGAACGGCACGGCGCAGCAGGCCATCGGCGGGCTGGAGCCAAACCGGGACGCTGCGGCGAAAATAGAAGAATATCTGGAGATGCAGTATAAAAAGAAGTTGAGCACCTCCATGTTCGATGTGCAGAGCCGCTATCAGGGCATCCCCTACGGGTGGAAGGAAATCGACATTGCCGCTGTTATGGCGCAGCTCATCTACAACCAGAAGGTCACCGTAAAATATGCCGGCACCACCATACAGCCCGGTGACAAGAAGCTCCCCGACATGCTCCGCAAAAAGAGCGAGGTCGGCAAAACCATCGTCTCCAAGCGGATCAACATCGCCGCGCCGAAAATGAAAGAGGTGCGCGAGTTCCTACGCGAATACTTCGATGTGATGGATGTCCCCGCCGACGAGGACGGACTCGTCGGGTTCATCGTGCAGCGATTCGGAGAGCAAAAGCAGCATTATAGCGAACTGCTGGGGCGCTATGTCGATCACAAATACCCGGATCTCGCGCTGGTACAGGAGGCAGCCTCTCTTGTGGAGGATGTGCTGTCCCAGCAGAAGGACAATGTGGCGCTGATCGACCGCGTGGTCAAGCTGGAAGACAAGCTGGACGGCAATAAGGAAGCCATGCAGAATGTGGAGGGCTTCTTCAAAAATCAGGTGCAGGTCTTCGATGCTGCCGTGAAGCTGGAAGCTGACCTCGCCCATGAGCTGGACTATCTCGCCAAAGAGGAAGCGGCAAACAAGGCGCTCAATCAGATACGTCTGATGCTTATGAATGCCGGCCAGTTCGATTATAAAAAGATCCCCGAGCTCAATACGCTCATGTCCACCGTCCGCGAGGGACATAACAGCCTTCTGGATGCAAAGCGCGAGGAGCTCAATGAGATCGTTCGTCAGTGCCTTGCGGCGATTCATACTGCCGGTTCCGACAGCGTTGATACGAAAACCATCATCACGACCGCCGACACCTTCTACACCCAGCAAAAGCAAAAAATTCAGACGCTGACCAGCCTCGCGCTCCTCGACGGCCTGATCCCACCAATGATCCAGTACAAGGACACCATGGTGGAGAAGATCGAGGTCATGACGAGGCCCAAGCCGCCTGTGGAGCCGGTCAACACCGAGACTCCGCCGCAGCCTCCGAAAAAGAAGCTCATCAAAGCCTTCAACCGTCAGGTGGTATTCCCCGCCAAGCGGCTCGAGAGCGAGGCGGACATCGACGAATATGTGGAAAAGATTCGCACTCAACTCAAATCGCTTATGAAGAACTGTGACGGAATAAACCTGAACTGAGAGAAAAAGATTATGTCAGAAATGACCACAACAATATTTGGCGGCTTATTCACTTTGCTCGGCGTAATAATTGGCTGGGGCCTAAATGAACTTAGCACGGTGCTTCGTTCCAAGCCAAAGCTATCATTTCAAATGGTTGGAACTCCAGATGCTGAACTTGTGGAGAATGAACTGCGCACGAAGACAAGTTTGTCAGAATGTGGAATTGAGATATTCAATATAGGTCAAAAGCCATTCGTCTTAGAAAGCTTTGCTCTTTATGACGGGAATAAGCTTTTAGTAGACTGCTATATCGACGAGCAGAGCAGAGTGATTCTGCCATACCATAACATAGTCTATACGCTTATGGGGCAGGAGGCGGATTCCCTGCTTTATCACTGCAAAAAGTCACATTTTGATAAATGCAAAGTAATAGCTTATAACTTGAGCGGCAAATGCATTAAGGGACAATTGGAGGTTCCGCTGATTTCCCTGCGGGCAAGCACGGATATATAAGTGTTTAACAGCAACTTGGAGGACAATCATGGATAAAAACGCGATCAAAAAATATGCGGTCTGGGCGCGGCGGGAGCTGATCTCCCGTGTGAGCCAGAGGGCGTTGCAATACGGCGTGTCCGAAAAAGAGATCATTGATGCCGACGTAGAGAGCGTTCACGGGAATCTGTTGTCCGACGCGGAGAAGCGACAGCGCAAGGCGCTGGTTGCCCGCGTCAAAAGGATGGGCTATGAGCAGACGATGGAGGAGGCGGCCTATACATGGTTCAACCGCTTCATCGCCCTGCGCTTTATGGAGGTCAACGGCTACCTCCCCACCCATATCCGCGTTTTTACGAATGAGGAAAACAGCTTCAAGCCCCAGATACTGGTCGAGGCGATCCACCTCGACCCGGAAACCATGCCCGGACTGGACATGGAGAAGGTCTATGCCTATAAAGACAAAAATCAAACCGACGAGCTGTTCAAGTATCTCATCGTCACTCAATGCAACGCACTGATCAGCATTTTGCCTGGTATGTTCACCCGCATTGACGACTACACCGAGATGCTGTTCCCGGATAACCTTCTGCGAGATGGCAGCGCCGTGGAGCAGATGGTGACCACCATCCCGGAGGACGACTGGAAAGACGCCGTGCAGATCATCGGCTGGCTCTATCAGTATTACAACACCGAGCCCAAGGACAAGGTCTTTGCTGACCTTAAAAAGAACATCAAGATCAGCAAGGAGAACATCCCCGCCGCCACCCAGCTTTTCACCCCGGACTGGATTGTGCGATACATGGTGGAGAACTCGCTGGGACGGCTATGGCTGGAGCGCGAACGCGCATCACAACTCAGCAATACTACTATCGGCGAATTGCAGGGTATGACCCTTAACGATTTAGAAAAATGCCGTTTGGGGCCGGTGTCCGAGGATGATATGGCAAAGGCTTTCGGATGGAAGTACTATCTGCCAGAGGCTGAACAGGAACCGGAAGTCGAAGTGCAGCTCAAGGAGATTCGAAAGAAATATAGGGATATGAAACCCGAGGACATTCGCTGCATGGACCCCTGTATGGGCAGCGGACATATTCTTGTATATATGTTCGATGTGCTGATGCAGATATATGAGAGCTACGGCAATAGCGCACGGGATGCAGTCAAGTCTATCGTGGAAAACAACCTCTACGGTCTCGATATCGACGACCGTGCGGCGCAGCTTGCCTATTTTGCTGTGATGATGAAAGCGCGGCAGTATGACCGGCGCTTCTTCACCCGCAGCATCCAGCCCCATGTCAGCGCCATTATGGAATCACAGCCCATCTCGGACATGAGCTTTCTTGACCTCTGCGGAGAGGAAAAGCCTATCGCACTTAAGGTGTATGAGTGCTTCAAGGACGCCAAGGAATACGGCAGTATCTTGCAGCCGGAGATCACACTGGAGGAGCTGGACGCACTGGAAAAGCGTCTTGATGAGATATTTGAGATGTCCAGCTATGGCGACCTGTTCGCCCAGCAGCGCTGCGATACGATTACGAATACCGTGTATCCGCTTGTGGAGCAGGCTCGGACGCTGGTGCAGAAGTATGATGTGGTGGTAACGAATCCGCCGTATATGGGATCTACCGGCGTGTCGGATAAACTGATGGTTTTTACTAAAAAAGTGTATCCAGACAGCAGATCCGATATGTGCACTATATTTATGGAACGTGCGATTGAAATGTGCACAGAACATGGCTTCTCATCAATGATTAATACTCCGGCTTGGATGACCATGTCGAGCTTTGAAAAGCTACGAGAAAAACTGATTGATGAACATACTTTTGTTAACATGGTTCACTTCGGGAGGGGGATATTTGGCGCAGATTTCGGTACGACGGCTTTTGTCATTAACAAGGGTTATTTCCGTGGTTATGTTGCTGTTTATCGAAAGCTCTTTTTCAGGTTTGGACTTGTGGATAGCATTGAAGAAAAAGAGGCACGCTTTAATGGCGGAATGGGTTATTACACAGCGGATAGCTCTATGTTTAAGCTTATTCCCGGACTCCCCCTTGCCTATTGGATAAGTAAAAAAACTCTTAAAGTTTTTTCGAGTTCTAATACTATTGGCTCTTTTGGAAAAGCGTTGCAAGGGACGATTACTGGTAACAATGAACATTTTCTTAGATATTGGTTTGAAATCAACAAGAAGCGTATGGCCTTAAATGGCGAGCGCGGATATAAATGGTATCCTCATAACAAAGGCGGGAACTATCGAAAATGGTACGGTAATAGAGAATATGTAATCAATTGGGAAAATAACGGACGGGATATTCGAACGTTTGTAGATTCAAAAGGGAAACTGCGTTCGAGACCGCAAAATATAGATTCATTTTTCATTCAAGGAATATCTTGGTCAGATTTGACGGCAGGTAAGTATTCTACACGGTTCTATCCTAACGGGAGTACTTTTGATGCAACAGGTCCTACTATTCCCTTTAAAGATGCTACTTATCTAAACTATTTGCTTGGGAACATGAATTCTGTTGTATTTCAGATGCTCTTAGATATCAGCTGTCCAGGCATTCACTATAATAATGGCGTAATAACAAAGCTCCCCGTAATTATTGACGACAATCGCAAGGCAGCCATAGATAAAACTGTTGCAGAATGTATTGATATTTCAAGAAGTGACTGGGACTCCTTTGAGACCTCATGGGATTTCAAACAACATCCGCTTGTGGAGTATAGACATAGCGTTTCCAAAGTTAATGCACCGGATAGCTGGTATCTGAAAGATGCATATGAGGCGTGGGAATATCAATGCAATCTTTGTTTTGATACACTCAAAGCCAACGAAGAAGAACTCAACCGCATCTTCATCGACATCTACGGCTTGCAAGACGAGCTGACTCCGGAAGTGGAGGATAAAGATGTGACCGTCCGCCTCGCCGACAAGAAGCGCGACATCCGCTCCCTCATTTCCTATGCCGTGGGCTGTATGTTCGGACGGTACTCGCTGTATAAAGAAGGGTTGTTTTATGCAGGCGGACCTTGGGATTTTGGCTCAAAAGTTGATTTGTTGAGCGATTATGCAAAAGCCTCTGGCGTTCATCCGTGGAATCCCAGCGCGCTGTACCTGCCTGATAGAGACAATGTCATCCCCATCTGCGACGACGAATACTTTGACGACGATATCGTCGCCAGGTTTGTGCGCTTCATCGAGGTGGTCTACGGCAAGGAAACGCTGGACGAGAACCTGCACTTCATCGCCGACGCCCTCGGCGGCAGCGGACAGCCAAAGGACGTCATTCGCAATTACTTCCTGAACGACTTCTACGCCGACCACCTGAAGATCTATCAGAAGCGCCCCATCTATTGGCTGTTCGACAGCGGCAAAAAGGGCGGCTTCAAGGCGCTCATCTATATGCACCGCTATCAGCCGGACACCATTGCCCGTATCCGCACGGACTATGTGTTCGAGCAGCAGGCCCGTTACCGCACGGCCATCGCCGATCTGGAGCAGCGCATGGCGAATGCCGCCACATCAGAGCGGGTGAAGCTAACAAAGCAGCTCCAGAAGCTCCAGGCGCAGGATGCCGAGATTCGCACCTACGAGGAAAAGATCCATCATCTGGCCGACCAGATGATCCCCATCGACCTCGACAACGGCGTAAAGCACAATTACGAGATCTTCAAGGATGTTCTGGCACCGATAAAGTGAGGTAGCATTATGGAAGATTTTGATATGTCAAAGCTCCAAGGGCTAAAACTTGACACATCGTTCAGATTAGCACAGTCCGCATTTGACGATATGGAACGCAGAAACGCTGAGATTGCGCGTTCCATTGAAGAATCACGAGAAGAACGTGAGGCAGAAGAACTGCGCCGACATAATGAATTGCTTGCTGCGCTTAAGGAAGCCGGTGAAAAAGGCGCAACAATTGTTGTGGGAGATAACGCCAAGGGCGTTCAGATCCTGAACAACTCAGCCGGAGCGACACAAACAATGACCGTTTCCGAACGCTTGGACTATGAACAAGTGGGATTCATACTGAATGAAATCAAAGAATATTTTGATTTTCCGCAGTTTGAGAAGACATTTGGAGATAATTCCGAAAATGTCAAAGCGGTAGTTGAAGCGACAATTGCGGCTGTAGAAAACAGAGAAGATGAAGGGTTCATAAAAAAATCCCTCCGTGTGCTTCGTGACCTTGCCGTGGGCGCGGCAGGAAGCTTAATAGCATCAGGGATTCTCGCATATTTAGGAACTCTTCCGATTGGATAAGGAGGCTGCGAAATGCCAAGTATGGATTTAGATACAATTATACAGGACTTAACCCGGCGCTTCGCGGCTCCGCTGCCGGAGTTCTATAGCCGCCGCATTATCTTCTGGCATGATGAGGATCGGGAGTTTGAGGATAAGCTGGATGAGATCGAGCTCAACAATGCCAAACTTCTGGTTCTCACCGGCAAGAACAATTTTGACACAAAAAAGCTGCTTGCCATGGATGACATAGTCAGCAACTATCTCGTGTATGATCCTATCAGTTATGACAGGCAGGACGATAACTGGCTCCTGAACATCGAGCTGTATGCAGAGGAGTTCCGCGCCGACCTCAACTCCATCTGGATGGATGAAATGGGACTGCCCGCGACCCAGGCGCTCCGCAAACAGGTCAAGATTTATCGCAAGTTCATGGGCGCAAAGGATCGCCGCGCAAAGGTGGCGGCACTGGCCGGAAACATTAACTCTGCCGGACAGCTCTCGCTTGCGGTCATGGCCATTCTCTGCGGGACAAAGGATTTAAGGCCCAACAGCATCATCCGCGCCGTTATTGCAGCAGGACTCAACAAGGATGAAAACACGGTCTATCAAAATTTCGTGACCTATGGCGCACAGAATCCCTTCTGGGTCATGGTGGCACAGGCCACCGGCTATAACGAGGGCGACGATGTAAGCCTGAGCAGACTTGCCAGCCATCTCCTGCTGACGGCGGCGACACGTACGATCAAAGCGGATTATCTGGCCGGGTTGGACAGTTATATCTCCATACCACACCAGAGCTATTGCTATGACTTTATTTCCGAATGGCTGCACAGTGAGGATAACAGCGATCTGTACCGCGTCTCCCGTCAAGTCGAGGATGAAACACGCCTGTATCAGCGCTTTTCCAAACTGTCCTCGGAAGACCTGATCGACACGGAATGCTTCCCATGTATCAACAAGTGCATCCTCTCTCAACTCATGACGGAAATCAGCGACCATATCATCAAGGTGGATGTGATCACCGCCGCTGTGGAAAAGCGCCGCACGATGGTCTGGTATGATAAGACAGCATGCTACTTTGACTGTATCCTTCAAGTGGCACGTATGCAGGGCTTCTTCCTCGATCATGCCGCAGGCTTCCATACTGTCGAGGCAAAAAAAGTCTGGGAGGAATATGGCAAGGACTATTACCGCATGGATACATGGTATCGGCTGTTCCACACCAGCTTCCTCGAATGCCTGTCCGTCGCCGATACCCGGCTGGACGACCTCATCAAACAGGTCGCGGACAAGGTGGAGGGGCTGTATAACACATGGTTCCTTGGAAATCTTGGCATGAACTGGACGAATGCCGCGGCAGAGAACCTTGAAAAATTCGGTTTTGTTTTGGAGGTTCCAAAACAGGAGGACTTCTACCGCTCTAAGGTAAATCCGGATGATAACCGTATATTTGTCATTATTTCGGATGCGCTTCGTTATGAGGTGGGCGCGGCGCTGACAACCGAGCTGCGTCGCGAGACGCAATGCAAGGCCGAGCTCACCAGCGTCTGCTCCATTTTCCCTTCCATCACCAAGTTCGGTATGGCGGCGCTGCTGCCGCATGATCAGCTCAGCATCACAGTAAAGGACAACGGTAATGTTGCTGTTCTCGCGGATGGGCAGCCCACCGACGCCGGTTATCGTGACAAACTGCTCAAGGGCGCGAATCCCAACAGCGTGGCACTGAAGTTCAAAGATATCATCGGAATGAAACGAGCCGAGCGTAGCGCCTTGGTCAAGGGCATGGAGGTCGTCTACATCTATCACGATAAGATAGACGAGGCTGCACATACCTCTGACACCAGCGTGTTCCCCGCCTGCGAGGATGCCATTTCAGATATTAAGAACCTCGTACGAATCATTGTCAACGACTTTGGTGGCACTCACATTTTCATAACTGCCGATCATGGTTTTCTCTATACATACAGCCCACTCCAAGAGGACAGCAAAGTGGACAAGACCAGCTTCAAGGGGCAAGATGCAGAGTACGGCAGACGCTATGCTATTTTGCAGCACGGTACTACCCCGGATTACCTGATGCCGGTGAAGTTCCTTGACTGCACGACAGAGTTTGATGGGTTTGCACCCCGTGAAAACATCCGTATCAAGATGAATGGCGGCGGGCTCAACTATGTGCATGGAGGAACAAGCCTACAGGAGTTGGTGGTCCCGGTTATTGATTATCACTTCCTGCGTAATGACTATAAGACATATCAAAAAAATAAAGCAAAGTATGATACCAAGCCGGTGACGGTGAGCCTGCTCTCTGCCAATCGGAAGATTGTAAATATGATTTTCTCTCTGAATTTCTACCAGAGAGAGGCCGTGGGTGACAACCGTGAGGCGGCGACCTATCTGATGTACTTTGTGGATGCCAGCGGAAAGCAGATTAGTGACACTTCAAAGATCATTGCGGATAAGGTCAGCGATAACGCCCAGGAGCGCGCATTCCGCTGCAGCTTCACGCTTAAACCGCTGAAATACTCCAATCAGGACAGCTACTATCTTACTATCGCGGACGAAAGCGGTTTGCAGATGCCGATCAAAGAGGAGTTCCAGATCGACATTGCCTTTGCCGTGGACGATTTTGATTTTGGTTTTTAAGGGATGGAGGCAGAACCATGGACGAGTTTAATTCTGTAAGCAGCACCCGTGAGGTAATCAAGGATAAACTCCGCCAGTGTTTTGATGGACGCATTGTCCGGAAAGACCTGACAAAGTCCATTAAGGAGGGTGCCAACGTCCCTGTTTATGTGCTTGAATTTCTGTTGGGACAGTATTGCAGTTCCGACGATCCCGATGTGATCGAATCCGGTGTTGCCAATGTGAAAAAGATTCTGTCCGATAACTATGTGCGCCCAGATGAGGCTCAGAAAATACTGTCTGTGCTTCGGCAGCGTGGTGCATACACTGTTATTGACAAAATCACAGTCAACCTGAACATCAAAACAGACAGCTATGAAGCGGAGTTCTCCAATCTTGGAATAAAGAATATTCCTATTTCCGAGGAATATCCCACAAAATATGACCGCCTGCTCTGCGGCGGTATATGGAGCATCGTCCAATTGGATTATGAGTTTATCGAGGAGGATAAAAAAGCATCTCCTATCCACATCCGCAAGTTGACGCCCATTCAGATGCCCCATGTTGATATTGAAGAACTGAAGCAGGGGCGCAAGGCATTCACAAAGGACGAGTGGCTGGACGTAATGATGCGCTCCATCGGAATGGAACCGGACAAGCTCAGTTACCGTGAAAAGTGGCTGTTGCTCGGTCGTATGCTACCATTGGTGGAAAACAATTTCAACCTCTGTGAACTCGGCCCGAGGAGTACGGGCAAGTCTCACATATACAAGGAGATATCTCCGAACAGCATTCTCATTTCTGGCGGACAGACCACGGTCGCCAACCTCTTTTATAATATGGGCCGGAAAACTGTCGGACTTGTCGGACTGTGGGACTGCGTCGCGTTTGACGAAGTCGCAGGGATCAACTTCAAAGACAAAGACGGAATCCAAATCATGAAGGATTACATGGCCTCCGGTTCATTCGCCCGCGGCAAGGAGGAAAAAGCCGCATCCGCATCCATGGTTTTTATCGGGAATATCAATCAGAGCGTGGATGTGCTGCTGAAAACATCGAGTCTATTCGATCCGTTTCCACCTGAAATGGGTAAAGACACGGCTTTCCTTGACCGCATGCATTGCTATATCCCTGGCTGGGAGATCCCCAAGTTCCGGCCGGAGCATTTTACCGACGATTACGGCTTTATAACCGATTATCTTGCAGAGTTTATCCGGGAGCTTCGTAAGGAACAGCACGGCGACGAATTGGACAAATACTTTCATCTTGGGAAGAACCTCAACCAGCGAGATACGATTGCCGTGCGCAAAATGGTCGGTGGTCTGGTTAAGCTGTTGTACCCGGACGGCGAGTACAGCAAGGATGACATGGAGGAAATCCTCCGCTATGCGTTGGAAATGCGCCGCCGCGTCAAGGAACAGCTCAAGAAATTGGGCGGCATGGAGTTCTATGATGTGAACTTCTCTTATATTGACAATGAGAGCTTTGAAGAGCGCTATGTATCCGTACCGGAACAGGGCGGCGGAAAGCTGATACCGGAGGGAATGTGCAACCCCGGTCAGGTCTATACCGTCAGCCAGGGCAAATCCGGCATGCTTGGTGTCTTCCGCTTGGAGAGCCAGATGCTCCCCGGCAATGGCAAGTTTGAACGTACCGGCCTCGGGTCTGACAGCAAATGCCGGGAAGCGGCAAATACGGCGTTCAGCTATCTCAAAGCAAACGGAAATCGTATCAGCGGTTCAATCAGCACCACGACAAGGGATTACATCATCAACTATCAAGACCTTCAGGGCATTGGCATGACTGACAGGCTTGCGCTGCCCACGCTGATTGCGTTTAGTTCCATCTCGCTTGGGAAACCGGTACTCAGCAGTCTCGCTGTGCTGGGAGAAATCAGTATTGCAGGGACAATGATCAAGGTGGATG
Organism: Oscillibacter ruminantium GH1; assembly: GCF_000307265.1. GTDB lineage: Bacteria > Bacillota > Clostridia > Oscillospirales > Oscillospiraceae > Oscillibacter > Oscillibacter ruminantium. Next base: position 305,922 of record NZ_DF158897.1, on the reverse strand, counting down.
AATTGGCAAATTCTTTGCAGGTTTGTCTCGACAGCGGAGCAAAAAGGGTGCTTCTGCCGATCACATCGGCCGGAGATCTGGGAGCAGTACCAGCAGAACTTGTCGGATGCTTTAGTCTCATTTTTTATAGCAGCGCAGAAGATGCGGTATACAAGGCACTTGGCGTGGAGTAAACAATCCTTCATCGATGCAGAAGGAGGTGGTTCTCATGGCAAAAAAGCACAGCAAAAAAAGGAGCACAAAATGCCCTGAACCACACTCATTAATCTTGTGGCCGCTGCGATCTTTGACTATATAGCAAATAAGCGTTGCCAGAAAAACAAATTGATCCGTATGCTGTAGCCGGAGTTGCAATGGGTACCTTTAATGAAAACAGTTCCTCATCTGTTGGCGCGTATATGCCGCTGAACAATCGATATGCTTGGCGCCTCAACTGTGAAGAAGGCAGCGATTACGGTGTTGATCCCCAAGACTACAAGACTCGTGATGCGTATCATGAGGCGCTCTATCGTATGAAATATAAATGGAGAGAGTATTGCGAAGACGACTCTGAATTCGGGCTTGACCCGCAGTGGTTCGAGCTTGAATCTGATTATGAAAAAGCGCTTGACTCATTAAAAATCATCAATACGAGGACGATGAGGCTGATTTTTCGACCATTACCGATGTAGAAATCAAAACAGCGCCGGAATAGAAAGCGAACGCCGCAGCAAGCGCGGAGTCTTACCCGGATGATGACCTTCACGTCTTTATTTTCTGTCGTGTTGTCGAGATAGACGATGAAAGGTATTATTGGACGGAGGACAGCACCATAAAGAAGGGTGACTCAGTAGTTGTTCCCAAAGCAGACGGCACTACATCCGCCGGAGTCGTAAAGACTGTTGAACGCCACATGAAGGTCATGGCGCCGCAGTCGATAGAGGATACTCCAAAAATTGTAAGCAATATAAGCAGATAGAGGTTGCGTTTGGCGGCGGAGAGCAAAGAATATCATTTTGAATAAGGAATGAGCACATGGTAAAAGCAGATTGGAAATCAGTAACAAAGGACGACGTGTTGAGAGCCGTGCGGTTTTTTCTTGAGGAGAATCCAGAGTATCCGGCTCCTCGCTCAACATTTCTTGTGATTGATGGAAAAAAACTGCCCGCGAAGCATATCCGCGGGATGGCTTATAAAGTTGCATCTGGTATTGAACTGTCCAAGGAAAATTACGCCGGTGGGATGGAAACCGTCAGATTCTTTGAGCGATTGGGATTCGAAGTGTTTTACACCGGAAGCGTTGAGCATACAAAAGCGAAAAAACCGGTTCCGCCTGAGAACGGCGACTTAGGCATTGCCCATAAAGAGGTTGCAACGCAGAGAGCATCTAAAGCGACAGCTTGCGCGAAAACGGTCATACCTTTCAAGGGAGTCGTTGAGCAAAAGAACGCCCTTCAACTAATGCTCAATCGCCTATATGCCGGCGATATTGTATGCGAAAAGACGTTCTACTGGCTAAAAACGCCCGAGATAATTGAGGGGATATACTCAACGCTATACAAGGCACTATCGGCCTATAGAGGGGATACAACCTTTGCGAAGAAGAATGTCGTTCTTCGCTGCGACTTTGTCTGTGAGAGCCAAAAGCTTATCATTGAGTACGATGAGCGCCAACACTTTTCAGAAGCGAGGAAAATAGCGTTGGAGGCATATAAAAACGTCTCACTCTGCTATGACCGCGCTTTGTGGATCAAAGCCTGTTCTGACATTCAGGCAAAAGACGGCAATCCCGCAAACAGGGACGAGGTGCGCGCCTATTACGACAGTACGCGGGATATTGAAGCGGCAAAGCACGGCTACCGGCTTGTACGTATCATGCACGGTCAGATTGACTTTGAACGTCCCGATGCGCTTTCAAGGCTTGAGTCGCTGCTCCATCTGCCAGTTGCTGTTTCTGCTGCTGAAAGTGCGAAATCAGATGAGAGCGTTAATCTGAAAATTGCGATGTATCTTCAAACAGAACGGTTTCAGAACAAATCGTCCTTTGCAGAGGCAATGTCAGTTATCAAGCGAAGCAAGCCTGATGTGCTGGTCTTCCCCGAATTTGGGTGGGTTCCTTTTCATGCTCAACTTGAACGGGCAGACATAGCCGACAAAGCGGAAATAAACAAGGTCTATGATGCCTGCGTGGACTTCAGCCGCAAAATGGGTCTTGCAGTTGTCGTTTGCAGCATGGATAGGTTCGGTACGATTTATAGCGTGTTTGCAAACGCGGCTGCCTCAGAAGAAGAAACGCTGTGCGCCATCTATATGAAACACACTATGACATCCTGCTCTCCCTTCGAGTTTGAAGGCTATCAGACTGTCGCAAAAATGCTGTTCACGCCCATTCGATTTCGCGGATATTCCATTGGACTCACAATATGCTATGACTGCAACCACGCCCTTTTTAGCAGGATGTATGGCGTGCAGGGCGTTGACATGCTGATCAACTGCACTGGCGGTAATGTCGTCTACGATAAGTGGTACAAGTATAATCAATGCCGCGCTATTGAAAACCACTGCTACTGCCTTGTCACGATGGGTGGTGAGGGCGGCAAAGATAAGCCAAATTCCTATGTGTACGGGTTCAATCGAGATGGAAAAGAACTACATCCGAGGCTTCTAAATGGCGCCTCGGCGCAGACAAATGTACCAGGTGGACTATATCTCTATGATTTGGTGAGAGACGATCACAAAGCCGGCAGCGATACAAGCATCCATCAAATCAAGACTGAAAATAAAAAGCAGGATTTCTATATTCCAGTGGGCAATGTGGATTCCATTCTCTGCAAGGCAGCAGAAATAGATACGAATCTCTATGTCTACCCATACGAGGGCAAAAGCATCGTGTTCTGCGTTATTGACGGGGACAATATTATCCGAGCGGAAGCTTTTCTGCCCATGCTGTATTCTCCAAAACTGCGTAGTTACGCTGAGAAAAGATACATTCTGGTGTGCAGGTTTAATAACCTGACACCGGAAGTGTTTGAAAACAAGCTCTCCCTTATTTTGAAGGTTCGTGCTATGGAGAATTTCTGTGCTGTCCTTCTTGAATCCGATAACGAGAACAACTGCTATCAAACCGGATTGAATAAGACAGCTCAGATACTAAAACCAATTGACGGGATGTTTGGATTAGACCTCACGCGCATGTCAGGCCCGGAAGCAATCTGGAAAAACAAAGGGACGGACTTCAAGGCGTCATGGCGGACAAACTTCACATGGCTTGTCGGAGAGTGTGAGAGGTTGTCCCAGTGTCGCAAGAGTAAAGCGTAGGGTACATTTCTCCGAATTAACCAAAAGAAAATGTCGAGAGGAGTCCTCAACATGGCGTCACAGCCGATTTATCAGTTTTATGCAGAGCTTGATGACTATTCCCCAAAGATTTGGCGGCGCTTTCAGGTGATGAACAATATTTCGATGGCGCGCCTTGGCTATATCGTTATGACGATGTTTGAGATGCAGGCAAGCCATCTGTTTTGCTTTGAGGTGCCGTTGGGTCAGAACTATTACCGTCATATGAAAGACCGGCTTTCAGAGTCCGAGCTGAATGATTTCATTTCCTTCAGGAACAAGAATGAAGTGAAGCGTTTTGAAGTCCAGAATGAAATGACGGCAGCGTTTGAGAATGAAGATGCGCTGAACGCCGCGACCGAGAAGTTGCCGCACATTATTGCATGGGTCGACGATGAGCTGACGCTCCAGTACGATTACGGCGACGGCTGGGTAGTTAAGCTCGTTCTTGAACAGATCATTGAGGACAAGGAGCTACCCGGAAAGGAATTGCCTCGCGTTCTTGACGGCGAGGGTTATGGGATCATTGAAGATTGCGGCGGAACTGGAGGGTTAGAGGAGCTTACCCGCGCTTTCAAAAAGAGGGCCGGGAAGAAATACGAGCATTACCGGCAGTGGCTTGGGGTCGACGACATGGATTTGGATACATTCAACCTTGATGATATGAACTTCCGCCTGAAGAAAGTTCCGCGCATCTATGCGGATGCATTTGAACATGGGCTTGAACCGACAAAACAGTCGATGGATTTGCTAACAAGGCAATACCTGAACAAGTGATGGCAATCAGGCCAGTGCCCGCAAGCGAAAGCGCAGGAAAGGAGCAGCATATATGTCCACGCAAGAGAATCCCATGGTTCCCCGGTTCACTGGAACACCGTCAAAAATGCTGCTCCGCTGTGAGGAATGCTTTTTTAGCCGCCCGGCAGATACGGGCGAGGAAGCAAGGCAGAGCGTTTCCATCCACGCCGACGGCAGGGTATTTGTTTCCCGTTTCTTTTTCGATGATGCCGATATGCTGAGACAGTCACAAAAAAGAAGCGTCGCCAAAATAGACGCGAAAACCGCCCAGTGGCTCCTCGAAAGAACGGTTCAATACTACCGCGACAGGCAGGAAGAAACCATCGTGTGTGATGCCGGATCGTGGGAGCTTACCATCACCAACACGGATGGCGAAAGCTTCTGCTATAGCGGCGCTCTGATTGAAGACGCCACCGAGGACGAGTCACTTTCCAACCTGATACGGGACAACTTGGATAATCAGGAGCTGTGGCTCTTTGACGGCAACCCGGACAGGCTGGACAGCATCGTCGTAAGGTATCACCGAATCACAAAAATCAAGCCCGGCGTCATCCCACCCGATGTTACATGGGAATATGCGACTTGGGATTATACCGAGCAGCTCAGCATCGACCGCAAGACGGAAACGCTGGAGCATATCATGTGCGTTGGTTCCGGCTGCGTCATTACCAACCAATACTATGTGGAGGAAGGTGTCTCTGGATTTCTGGACGCTATTAGCGTTTCCGCCCTTTCGTGCATAAAGGGTAATCCTCCCGATGTGATTGTAAATCCGATGGAGACACGGGACTACGAAATTGAAATCCATACAAAGCTCGGGAATTACAGAGTAGTTACCGGCACATTTGACAGGGACGGCCTTCCCGGTGATTGGGCAGATTTTATCAATGACATCTACGAGTTCATTTCCTTTTATGGAGTTGGCGAACTGTTCGACACACGGCTATACAATAAGCCGCGACGCAGACAGTCGGATTTAATATTCTGTAATGTGCAGTTTGAGGAATACGGGAAAACCTATTGCTATCTGACCGACAATGACGAGCTCTGCGAGGGAGATCGTGTGGTCGTCCCCGCAGGAACAGATAATCATGAAGCGATTGCCAGAATCGAGAGCATTGAGTATCACAGCGCGGAAAATGCGCCATATCCGCTGGAGAAAGTCAAGAAAATCATCAGAGAATATGTCGCCGATGATGACGATGCAGATGACGAGGAAAGCTCGTGTGAGATCCCAGAGGATGCTGTCGTGATGACTTGTGAGCCGCTTCCCGGTATATCCATCGAAGAATATCGGGATATGCTTGGAGATGACTATACCGAATCTGCTTTGGCTGCGGCACTTGCAGGCGCGTGGAATAAGGCTGGCTGGATCATGCACGAGTGTGAAGATGATGACAGCTCTCCCGAAATGAAAGCCCGCTTTGAAGCATGGTGGGCATTGCAGGAGGAGCTTGTAAAAAAGGTCGCGGAGCTGCTGCAATGCGAGTTCAAACCGCCATACATAGAGCTGGTTACTCCGTTTATGGAGCGCAACGGCTACCGTGACGGACATGGCTGGTGGATGAAGAAAACGGAACAATAGTCAGAAGCGCCATTTCATTATCCACCAATCCTTAGTTCGCACAATTTACAATGCTTTTATATGGAGGTGAGTACTCATGGATAATCCAATTATCATTGAGCCAAAGGATTATGAGGTTATGGGCGAGGAATATTCCTGTGATATCGGAACTTACTTTGTTGATATTCCGGATATCGCTAAACCGTTAATGAAGATGGCAAAGGCGGGTTTTTCAAAAATTGAGCAAATGCTCTATTCGGCTCCTGCCTTTATCAGTGCGGTAAAAGCAAGCGTGCCGGATGTGGCGCTTCAGGCCATTCTGACGGGCGAGCAGAAATCGCAGCTCGCCAGCGGAGCACTGAAGCTCATGACCAAGAAAAACGGCACCTTGACGGCAAATATTATCCATCCCAAAACGAAGAAGGTTGTATCAACTATTTCGCTGGAGAAAGTCAATTTATCGCCGGAACTCGCACAGGCCATGACAAGTTACGCAGCCCAGATGCAAATGGCGCAAATCGCAGAGCAGATTCAGCTTGTGCAGGCGGCTGTTGAGGAAGTGCGGCAGGGGCAGGAATACGACCGCCTTGCTACGGCATACAGCTGTCAGCAGAAACTATTACAGGCGATGCAGATCCACAACCCCCAGATTCGCTCACAGGCACTACTCATGCTTGTCTTTGATGCGGAAGACAGCAGAAATCTGCTGATGCAAAGCCAAAACGCCAATGTCGCTTTTATCAAAGAGCAGCCGGAAACCTTCTGGGGGAAGCTGGTATCCGGCTCCAAGCCTGAAAAAATCAGCGCTCGAATGGACGAAATCCGAGAGAGCCTCTGCGCCGTGAACATGGTTTCTCTTTCTGCTGCCATGGCTTTTCAGGAACTGGGAGAAACGGATGCCGCAAGGCAAAGTCTCCAATACTATGCCGGCTTCATCCGCAACGTATATCTTGACAAGCCCGGATTTGTAGAGAGGCTTGACCTGCTTGACGAGTCGCCGGAGAACTACTGGTCAAAAGCGATCCCTGAAATCGAAGAAAAAATAATGGCGCTACCCTGTGTGGCAGATGCAGCCTTGATAGGAGAGGAACATGAAAACGTGTAAAAAGTGCGGCAAGCCGCTGCCGGATAGTTATAGAAGCAAATTGTGTGAAAGCTGTATTGGCAAAAGAGCTCAAGTCCTAAAGAACTCGGGGAAGGCTGTGCTTAGCGTTGCCGTGATGGTGGGCGGCACCGTGGTGGCCATAGCTACAAAAGGCAAAATCAATCCGACCAAGAAGTAAATCAGGCTTCATTTACATCGGGCGCAAAAAGTAATTGTCCGAAAAAGAGTGATTTTGCATTTCATTGCGAACTCTATGTGGAATGTAGACTTGTAATGAAGGAAGGAGCATCCATGAAGGAGTTATACAGACGACTATACAATGATTTTTACACATTCCCGGAGTTTGACAGCTGCGCTCACTTTGTATCCATGTGCGGTGAATTATATAGCAAAGGAACACGGCGCTTCATGCTGATTGGTCGCTCGACAAACGGTTGGGGTACACTGAATACGGCATCAGAAACCGCGTTTGGAGGAGCGGCGCAGGCGGAGTTTGACGACCGTAAGCGCTGGAATTGGGTCGAGTCGATAGGCGGAACACTGTACAGCACCCACGATCAGGACAAATCAGACTTGACAAAACGATATTGCATCGACAAAAAGCCGTACTGGGACTATGCAAAAGCAATTTGGTCGCAGTTACCGGGGAACGTACAGAGTAATGATATTTGGATGGAAAGCATAGCATGGTCAAATCTTTACAAGGTATCCCCTAAAAATAGTGGGAATCCGAGTCCAAAGATTCAACAAATTCAGCTTGCCACCTGCAAAGAGATTTTGAAGCACGAGTTGGAAATATACAGGCCTTCACACATTCTCATGATTACCGGCTTCGACTGGTTTTTTCCATTTGCTGACCTGTTTGAGAATGTGAAGGACTCAGGCAATCGCAATGTTCTCCGTGGAGCAAACAAAAATGCGGTTTATGTAGAAGGAACTGCCACATATGGGGATGCAAAAGTAGTTATAAACTGCCGCCCCGAATGGAGGGACAAAGCGGCGTTTGTTTCGGCTGCGCTTTTGGCGTTTGAAGTGGTTGTATGAAGACAGAGTGGCAGGAGCGGTTTAGGACTATGAGGATGCGATGAGCGATTACATCGATGTCTGGTTCCCCTATGAGGAGCCAAAGGTATTCGCCCGTGAACTGACAATGCGCGACTGGGAGCCGGGCGGTGTCGTTTATGAGGGACTGCATGGATCAGATGAGTGAGATCCATCAGAAGTTTTACCCGGCCTTACTACTGCTTATTTTTGACATATGTAAATCACTTGTGACTGGAGACCAAAGACAATGACAATTGCGCTGATATCCTGCAGCAAGGAAAAGAAGCCGTACCCATGCGCGGCGCGTGAGCTTTACTCCGCAAGCGCGCTCTTTTCCCTATCGTATCAATATGCCAGGGCGAACGCTGATAAGGTTTTCATTCTTTCCGCAAAATATGGCCTCGTGTCGGAGAACAAGGTGATGGCGCCATACGATCAAACGCTGAATGATATGCCCCGCAAACAGCAGCTCGAATGGGCGCACGCGGTTCTTACGATGCTTGCACATAAGTGTAGCATAGAAGATGACGACTTTATCCTTCTCGCTGGCAGTCATTATTGCCGGGATATCCAGAACCATCTGCCGCATTGCAGTCTACCGTTGGCAGGAATGCGTATGGGTGAGCGGATGGCCTTTTTGAAATCGCAGCTACATACCAAGGAATCCGCCCGGCAACCGGATTCCCAATGGGTGCAGACGAATTGGGTCACCAGCAGCGGTGAGGTTTCTCTATGCGTGCGTCTCCATGCGCTGTTTCAAAAGTTGCCGCGATATACATGGGAACAAATCCAGTCGCTCCCGTTTGACAATGGTATCTATATTGTCTACGAAGCGGGCGAACTCTACCACGGCATGGACAGAATCGTTCGCGTCGGTACGCATACTTCCCCAAACAGGCTCATACGGCGGCTGACAGACCACTTTGTGCGGGAAAACCACAACGGCAGCATTTTTCGCAAAAACATTGGAAAGGCCGTGCTGAACGCGCATCACGATCCATATTTGCCCGTATGGACTTTGGACACTTCGAAACCGGAAAACTACAAATATATTGATCCCATAAAGAACGCCGACACGGAGCAGCGCGTCAGCGATTATATGCGCGGCCATCTGACCTTTACGGCGTTCCCCGTTCCGGATAAAGGTCAGCGTCTGCGGTTAGAAGAAGCGATCATTTCAACCCTGAACCATACGAGCGATTTCAGGCCCGGAGAAAAATGGCCGGGGAAATACAGCCCCGAAACAGAGATCTGCACCAGCGGCCTATGGCTGAAGCAGGGACTGGATGCGGAAGGCCTGACGGAATCGGAATTCGCATTGCTTCAAAGACTCTGCGGGCTAACCGTGACAGCAGAGCCCGAACGATCACACACTCCTGTTCAGAAAGCTCAATCGTCGCTCGGAAAATATGAACCTCTCTACCGCTACCTCTGCACACAATCAAGCGACACCGTCACGCTTTCATTCTCGGAGCTGGAGAAAATCCTTGGGTTTGCGCTTCCAAAAAGCGCTGGAACCTATACTATGTGGTGGAACCCCGGCGGTTCACATACGCAGTGTCAATCCTGGGTACAAGCGGGATATAAAGCAGTAAATGTCCAACAGGGAATCCTAAACAAGCAAATGACCTTCATGAAGATTTGAGGAGATGCAACATGATAGACTGGAACGGAAACGGAAAAATCGACCCAGTCGATATTGGTATTTCGATTGCTGCCACGCAGAGCGAAACTGATGATAACGAGTGCGGCAACGCAGATGCTGCGATGAACCCCCCCAATCCCAAAACGAACTCATCTTCACAACTTAAGACGCTATTGAAATCCTTATTATTTCGCAGTAATCAGAAACACGGTTAGTCATTTAATGCCTTTCTCCCCATGATAGCAGATGACAGATACTGCAACCTAATTCAAGCGGCCAACCGATACTGCATCGGCTGGCCGTTCGGTTATTCTGTATCTCCTTCAAGTTTGTGTTTAAAGTCAAGGATTTTTTGGAGCATATTCCTGTAGTCATGCCGCATCACATATAAGACCGCAGACGCGACGCTCTCCTTGCTTTCACCTGTTGCTGCCGACCATGTTTCCACAAACCATGTCATTAGCTCAACCCGCTCGGAATCATCAAGATTATCGACTTCATCATTGCTTTCAAAAAGGGATGGGTTCTCTTCCCTGTACTGCTCCAAAAGAGCGGTAAGATCTGGCCTGTTGCGCAGAATTGACTCAAAGATCTCGTTCTTGTCGGCAATCTCTTCAAAATAAAGGATGAAAATGTGTATCCGGAGTCTCCCATCATCATTCGTCTGAAAAGTAATAGAATGGGACTTGTCGGCGAATTCTTTCAGAAGGCTCAGATCGTCA
>NZ_DF158897.1:0-294275 GCF_000307265.1 Oscillibacter ruminantium GH1 | reverse complement strand
TTACGATCGTCACGATCACAAAACTCGGCAAACGGCAGAAGCAGATCTATTGTGGCCTCCCATTTCTCGTAGTTTACAACTCCGCGGACTTTGCCGCCCCAGCGTTGCGCAAGCTCGTCTGACCGTTGAAGCAAATATTCGTAGTTTTCTTTATCAGCGGGAACAACCACCTTGGGAATGACCTGCATTGCATCAGCGTATGCCGCGATGAACCCTCCATCAGTGGCAATCTCAAATATCGCGGATGCGGCGTCATTTCCATCTTGCTGACGATGTTCTTCCTCATAGTCACGCTCAAATACGATGTTTTCCATCATTCCCTCCGAACATCACTTGATACGCTTACGCCAGGAACAGGCTGCGGTTCTGCTCCAAGGTCTGCGATACGGCGCTCCAAACTCGCACATTATACCCGTCATCAGTAAAGACTTTCCCGTGGCTCTTGCCCTTGTCAGTTTTCATGGATGCGAAATTGCCACGGAAGTCCCGTACATATACATCCGGGTGTTTGCTTTGATCATGACAGCGGGCCTCCAGCTCCGGCCGGGTGACCAGTCCCCGTTCATTCAGTAGCTGATAATAGGCCCGAATGATTTTGTAATTGTTTTGCTCCGGGCTAAGCGCCCACTTGGGTATGCGTTCGATTGCCTTTCCCTCATCGGTATACGAACCTGTGCGCGGTTTCGATTGAGCGATGACAATCTGCTCTTTTGAAGCCGTTGCCGGCGCGGGCGCTGCTTTCCCGGCGAACATCTGGTACATCTGAACGCTGCGCAAAAACAGCTCTGATGTGTCCGCGATGCTCGTACCCTTTTTCAGTACGGGCTGCATGATCCCAGTCAGAAAAGTATCGTTACAATATAGAGTCGCAGTAAACTCCAATCCGAGCTGCGAGAACAGGTCGGTCAGCTCCACAAACATGGGAGAAAGTTCTTTTTCGATTGCCGGGTTTATTTTTGGTGAGGCAAAAATGATTTCACCAGTTGCAATGCTGAAGAAGCCATATAAGCACAGCGCGGTTCGCACGCATTTCTGGATTATCTTCGTCAGCGTCTTGCTCTTGTCCCCGTAGTTTAGCCCCGCCTCGTGATAGGCAATATCAACGGCGTAAATGCTCTGCGCGGACTGGGAGAACGAGATGCCGATGGCATCGATCTCCGCCTGCTTGATGAGCTGCTCCATAGAACAGCCCTTAAAAATGTCGTACTGATACTTGTCCTGATAGTACTGAGCAAATTTCTCATAAAGCGATTGCAGCTCGCCCCGGCTGTCCAACACCCAATAGGGTGACGCTTTCCAGTTGGTCTGCGCCAACTGGCATTGCTTTTCATGGCGCAGCCACGAGTATATCAGGGATTCTCCCATTTCAATCTTCATGTCCAGCCTCTATTCTTGGTTCATATTCCGACGCTTTGCTTCAGAGAGCCAGTTCTGGAACTCCCACCGCAGCGGAGGCGCTGTCACCGCCGCCCGTATCCTCTTCTGATACCGAATGTACTGCTCATAGCTCGTGAGTTTACTCCACGCGCTGCAGGGCGGCTTTATCCCCAGATCATTCTCCACAGCGCCAAAAACATAGGAATCCAGCGGCACATGGAGATAGTCGAACACAGGGGTTACATCAAGCTGACCATAGATGTATATGTATTTCATGGTCATGTTGACCCATTTCTGAGCATGGCCAAGATTGAATTCGAAACCAGTAGAAGCGTAATACCCGATTAGCTCATCACAGAGCGCATGATGCCATGTGTCATATCCCGCCTGAGTATCGGGAAGTTTTGAAAGCATGGCTGTGATTTCCGCTTCTAAAACCTTGCCCACATGGTCGCGGTACTTTGTGCCGCTCTCACCATGAAAGCGAAGCGTTCGGCACAGGTCACGATATGCGCGGTCGCTTACGGCCGGAAAGGGCTTGTCGCCGCCGAAAAAGGCATATTGCAAAAAATCAAATCTATCTTTATCTATCAGAATTTCCGCCATCGCCGTCACCTCATACTGTCTGTTTTTCTACGATTTCCCTGTCATGCCGCCCTGCGCTCCACAAACCAGCGACCCAGATTGTTCCCGGTCATCAAGGCGTTCCGTTCGAAGAACAGATAGCTCTGATGGCCGTTTATGATGACCGTGTATCGGTCGCCCTGCCCCCCGGCTTTCAGCGCTGGCACCTGACGAATGTCCAGAACACGATCAATTGCATATACCGTCCCGTCCTCCCATGTCAGCGATATAGGGATCAATGTCCCGTCCGCATCAAAGACAGCGGATACCAGCACATAAACCTTGACGGTCATGTCATCACCTTGCATATCAGAGTGCCGTCATTTGCTCAGTTTTTCAGGAATGTGCTGTTCAGGCCCTGCGGCAGATTATAGCGATAGCCGCGCTGGATCATGGAGAACAGCTTAAACGACATCAGATCGGGGCTCACATAGAGCTCCTTGCACATACGAAAATAATCCATGTCCTCCTGCTCCGTCAGTTCCTCAATAGCCTCATCAGAAATGAGGAAATCAGCAGTAAACAGGTTTGCCTGATACTCCGTTCTGGAGGTCATGTCGTATATTACATTATCCCTCATCGGAGCAACCTTGATTTGAGCCTGATGGAGTATCACATGCGCGGCCTCGTGCATGGCAACGATCCGTTGCTCAATCTCAGGCAGAAAGGCGTTGAGAACAACAAATATCGTCCGCTTGGAAAAATAGCAATACCCTTTCAGTCCATGTGGTCCATACGCACGGGACTCACGGACCTCCACGCCAAGCGCGTCAAGCAGCTCATAAGGGTCATTGGTCTTATATTTTGCCATGACCCTGTGAACCTCTCGATGTATAAAATCTCCAGTCATTTCCTCACCTCCAGTTGGGTACAGATAATATCACGCATACAGCATACATCGTAAGTAGTCCCATAATACGGACTGTAAACGATTTATCGCGCGTCGTCTTTTCTGTATTTCTTGGGGGTGAATTTTTTTGCCGCAATGTCCTTGGATTCCAGATAAAGCTGCTGGATCTCAGTCATAAACGCGAGGCGATCCTCATCGCTGAGCTCACCGCCGGCAAAAACAGCGGCAGCCTGAGTCAGAACCGCTTTGGCGTCCCGTTCACCTTTTACGCCATAACGCTCCGCTGCATCGGATATGAACTCTTCCTCCTCAGAGGCTAAGTAGCTGGTAGGAACCTCAAACACCTTCGCAAGCGCATCATACAAATCGCGCTTTTGCGGATAGCGCCCGTCATTCTCCCAACCGGCGACGGTGCGCTTGGTAACGCCGACCAGCTTGCCCAGCTCCGCCTGCGTGATATCCTTTTTCGTGCGCAGCTCACGCACCTTATCTCCAAATTTCATGTTGCGCCTCCATGTGATGAAATCCGATTGCACTTTTTTCTGAAATGGTATTGACAAGAGAAATCAGATTTCGTATAATCATGACGTAGATGAAATCCGATTACATCAAAATACTATATGAAGTTGCACCTTTTGTCAAGAGTCTTAAGAGAAAAAACATGGAGAGAGTAATACTTCACATCGTTCTGAACTGCTTTTACGCTTCGGCCGAGATGATGCTCAATCCTGCGCTGCGGGGGAAGGCCGTCGTCGTGTGCGGCTCCACCCAATCAAGGCACGGTATCGTCCTCGCCAAATCAGAGCTCGCCAAGAAACGCGGGGTTAAAACGGGGATGGTCAATTGGGAGGCGAGCCAGTGTTGCCCGGATATTATCATGGTGCCGCCACAATATGACGAGTATCTCAAGTATTCCAAATTGACTCGGACAATTTATGAAAGATATACCGATCAGGTCGAAGGGTACGTCATGGATGAGTGCTGGTGCGATGTGAGCGGCAGATCGCCAGAAAAGCAAGATAGCTCTTTGAGGCAAACTACCGCTGGACAAGCAAAGTCCGTGCCGTGATAGTCAGGGCGATTAACCTCATTCCTGTCGATACGCCGTATCAGGCAAACATCTTCGAGGATACCGCCAAGCGTGAACGGCGGGAGCGTTTGGATACGGCGGTCGAAGAAATCCGCGGCAGGTTCGGCAAAAGGGCCATATATTCGGCTTGCTTTACGGGAAACTTGAAAATGTCGTCCGATGGTCGAGAAAAAGTGGTCATGCCCGGTATGATGTATCAATAACAGAAAGGAAACTCAACATGGACACGATAACGCTCGGCAGCTTTATAAAGGAGCGGCGTGAGCAGCTTGGAAAGACGTTGCGCGGATTTGCCGCGGAGCTGGACATTGCTGCGCCATATCTTCACGACATCGAAAAGGACAACCGCACACCATCGGAGAAGCTCCTCCCGGCCTTCATCAAAGGGCTCCGTCTCTCCCGAGAGGACGAGACTAAGCTGTATGATCTGGTCGGTCGCAGGCGGCAGGGCCTGTACCCCGATCTAAGCGCGTATATCCAGAACTCTGAGCTTGCGAGGGTTGCTCTCAGAAAGGCCCGCGACTGCAATATCCCTGATACCATGTGGATCAGAATTATTGACTCCATTGACAACGGAGGATAGAGCATCATGAAAATTCCGTTAAGCCAGAAAAGCAATGGCATGTATCTCTTCCACAGCGGTGATTTTGACAAGATCGCCGAACTCGTCCTGCGGGAGCAGGCTCCGTATATGCTTGAAAAAGCTCAGCCCTTGGAGATTGAGGCGCTTGCCGATGAATCATACAGCCTGACAATTATTGACCGTTTCCTGTCGGCACACGGCAGCGTACTTGGCATGATCAACTTTGACGACATCAATGTTGAAGTCATGAGTCTGGAAAAGAAGATGATTCAGGAGCACCTTATGGCCGGCACAATTGTCGTTGACGCCAGCCTTATGCCGGAGGAAAACCACCATCGCCGGCGCTTTACCATCGCGCATGAAGTTTCGCATTGGATCATCCATCGGCAGATGTATTACGCGGACGGGAACAAGTTCAATCTCCGTCAATCCCGTCCGTACATTGCATGCAGGAAAGCCAATACGAACAGAGATAATCGGCGGGAGTTCTGGTCGGAGAGCGATTGGCTGGAATGGCAGGCGGACAGATTTGCTTCGTCCATGTTGATGCCCGCCTGCGTGTTCTATCCTGTGGCGCTGGCGGTTATGCATCGCCACCATGCCGGTTCATATATCATCGAAGGCTGCGGGTCAAAGGAAACGACCGGTGTGATTACGGAACTGACTGAAATCTTTGATGTTTCACGGACAGCGGTTCGCATTCGGCTGAAGCAGGCCGACATGCTGCGTTCACTCGACGTCATCGTCTGCGATTGAATATGCGGGCGGGGCTCAGGCCCCGCCGCTTTTACCCCATCGTGTTAGCAGGTGCGCTAACGTAGCTAACAGATCGGATTTTTCCGGTTTATGGCTCAAGGGAGGTTTACGAATGGCAAAAGATACCGCAGCATTACGCAAGCACAAAGCGAAAATTGCTTCGCTTGGCATGGATGGCGACACGGTGTTCCACAAATCGAAACTGCTGCTGAAGATTTATCGGGACGTCACCTGGGCGCTTGACGATCACCTCGAAGAAATGCACGACTATGCGTATGAGGCCGGGAACCAGAATGCCGCAGTCGGCTTCCGATATCTCGCGGATTTTGCGCCCACCGTAGAGATCGACAAGTTTGCCGAGCGAGTCTGCTGCGTTTGTGAAACGCGGATGTACGTTGAACTCATCAACAAAGCGCTTGCCCGCGTGAAGGTATACCCCGTTTATGGGGATATGTACTATCAGATTCTGGACAAGCAATACATCAGCCGGTTCCCTCTCACGGAGCCGGAGATTTCCGAAATGCTGAATATTGAGCGAAGCGTGTTCTATGACAGAAAAAAGGAGGCTCTTTATTTGTTCGGGATATGCCTGTTCGGATATACACTGCCGGAGGTGCGCCGACTGTTTACCGACTGAAAACCGACGAAATACCCACCCTTTTCCTACTCCCAAGCGACTTTTGATATGCTACACTGTCCATGCTGGGGAATAATACCAAGACGCCGCAAGACCTGATCGGTCTTGCGGCGTTCCTCGTCTCTCCAGCCAATACGGGGGCATAAAGGCCGGGCGTGATTCAATTCGCGCCCGGCCTTTTTTGCTGCCCATTTTTGGAGAGTAAGCATGAACAAGGCATACAGGCACATCTGCCCCGGCTGCCGTTCTCCCCCATCGGTTTCTGGTTTTTCCCACGCGCCACAAAACCAGAAATCGATAAGGAGAATGAAAAATGGGCTTTAATCATGCCGCAGAGAGGAAAAAGTACGAGCAAAAGTGGGCACTCCTCCGCAAGAAGTACCGCAAAGCTGGAATGTCCAAAGAAGAAATCCAAGAAATGTATGAATTCGACTGGAATGCTTTTCTCAGTGAACGCAGGTACAGAGAGCACACTCAGCCGCTTCCCTCGGAATCGTTTAGCGATGATGATGAAGACAGCATGTCCGGTCTCTTTAAGAAGTTCGACTCGCTAAAGGTTACCTTCAGTGAAGATGACTTCACTGGGCGGTATAGCTGGGTTGAAACGATTGAGGATGAAGAACTGTGTGCCAGCCTCAAAGCACTATCAACCAATGATTTGGAACTTATTACGCTCATGGTCATAGATGACTACAGTCAGTCAGATATAGCGAAGAAGGATGGTTGTGCGAGGAACACCGTAAACAAAAAACTCGCCAGAATCAAAAAACTTTTGCGTGAAGGGTGACAAACGTGCCTTCTCGTCGGCTACACAGTGAGGGAACAAACAATCCCTCTCCTGCACTTTGACAAATACCGCAGTCATGCGGTCATATCCGACGACCTGAACACATCAGTTGGCAAGCCCGAAAGGGGCAAGCGACATCGGAGGATGCGCCAAGACCACCTACGGCGGGAGTAATCCTGCCGGAAAAGACGGCCAAGAGGTGCGAGCGGTACCCATCCAACCGAAAGACAGCCGTGGCAAGCTGTTTCGCAATGACCTTGTCAACCTACAATGGTACTCCTGCCCAGCCACAGAATCACGCAATGGGGGCAGCCCGGAGAGATCCTCGGGGAGGTTAGAATCCTGTGAAGCGGCGCCAGCCGCTGTTCTCGTCGTCGCCCAAGACTCGGGAAATTGTGTCGAATAGAGTCAGACTGACAATAGCAACACCATGGCTTAATGTCAGAAGCCACGGAGATCGCCACCCCTTATGGCTGGGGGTCTCCGTTTTTGTGCCACTAAGCGATGAAACAAAAGAGGAGGAACGAAAAATGAAGAATTACATCGAGGCGAGCTCTGCCGCCCAAAAGCGCGCATGGATATACATAAGGAAAACCCACACACCTGATTCCTACTACAATTCACTGGAGGAAACGCTCCGCTCCTTTGCGGCCACCCAGAATCTCGCAGTCGCCGGTGTCTCTATCGACTTTAACCGCCGTCGTGGTGGATATGGCGTTTCGCAGATGTTGCAGGCAGCGAATGAGGGCGCGTTCGACATTCTGGTGGTCAATAGCCTTGGCCAGCTCAGCGACAGCCTTCTCTCTGCCTTTGACCTCATGGCCTGCCTGGACAAAAAAGGCATCAGGATCTGCGCTCCCGGTCGTGGCGTTTTCAATTTCAAGAAGATGAAAAGCGACTACGACATGGACAGGTTCATGGATGAGCTGGAAGAAGGCAGAACCGCACGGGCACGCGTGGAATGCTATATGGGTGACTGTGAGCCGGAGGACTACGACAGCGACTGCAAATCCGACTATGATCCTAACGACTGGGAAAAGAAGAAGCGTTCCGGATTAGGATGTTGTAGGAGGTGGTGAGGCTGTGATATCGCATCTGAATACCAAAAACGCCAACTATCTCTTCATTGTAAGCGTTTTGAAAGAGATGCTCGGCCTTGGTTCCATCACCCAGAAGGAATACCTGCGAGCCAAAAACTACTATCTCAAACTGACCGGAGCGGACATCGTTTTAGCTGATTAAATCTTTTCTCTCTTTTCCTCATATTTGTATAGCTATTCGGAAAAGGTGTCGGTATACTGTGTGTTGCCGGCCAACCGGAGGCCTGTATCACATTATGATACAGACCAAAACATATACAAAAAGCACGAAAACATAATCACTTTTGAGAAAGGGAGTTGCCGCTGATGCCCGAAGCAAGACTGATATCGCCAATCACACGACAGGCTATGGCTAAGTCCAGAGTCGCTGCTTATTGTCGAGTATCGTCCAATTCGGCAGATCAGCAGAGCTCCTACGCGAACCAGATTCGAGTGTACACCAGCATGATCCAGAAACGCAGGGATTGGGAACTGGTGGAAATATTCGCAGATGAAGGACTCTCAGGGATGAACGCCGAGAACCGCACAGAGTTCCAACGGATGATCCGTATGTGTGAGCTTCACCAGATCGACCTCATTATTACGAAGTCCGTGTCACGGTTCGCCAGAAACGCGAAAGAGTCCCTCGTGTATGTCCGAAAGCTAAAGCTACTCGGCATCGGCGTTCAGTTCGAAAAGGAAGGAATCTTCACGCTGGCGCTTGGCGACGAGATGCTCCTAAACACCTTCTCCGCTATCGCGCAGGAAGAATCCAAGGCGATCTCCCAGAACCAGCGTCTCTCCATCGTAAAACGCATGGAGGACGGCGAATATGTGGACAGCAACGCCCCATACGGATTCCGTCTCATGAACAAGGAACTGACAGTGTACGAACCGGAAGCTGAAATCGTCCGCTCGATCTTCAGAATGTATCTGAACGGTTGCTCCACAACCGAAATTGCTCGGGAGCTGAATAACCGACGCATCCAGACTAAGACAGGTAAAGGAACATGGCGCTCCGCAAAGGTTGCTTACATCTTAAGAAACGAAAGATATATTGGCGATTGCCGCTATCAGAAAACCTACCGAGATACGACAGTCCCGTTTAGGCAATACGCCAACAGAGGTCAGGAGGATCAGTTCTATGCGAAAGGGACTCACGCGCCGCTGATCGACCAGGACACCTTTGGTAAAGTTCAGGCGCTTCTGCAAAAGAGGCAGGAGAACTTCTCAAAAGTGGCAACACAAAACATATATCCTCTTACGAGCCGCATTCAGTGTTCTGAGTGCGGCTCGTATTTTCGTAGACGGCTCGTTTCTGGAACCGTCAAATGGGCTTGCTGCCGACATATAAATGACCGAAACGCCTGTGAATCAAGCTACTACAGCGAAGAACGCATCTACGACGGGTTCACCGCTATGGTGAACAAGCTCCGCTTCGGAGAGGAGGATATACTCGGGCAGGTCATATCCCGGCTTGAGTCGGCCGTCCTGCTATATAAGAAAAACAACACCGCCGCACGAGAGATGAGCCAGAGCATAGCCGAGTTGAACGCAAAGCTTCTCATGCTCGAACAGCTCCGCGCCAAAGGTTACCTCGCTCCCGAAGTGCATCAAACCCAGTCCCGAGATATCAACAACCAGCTTGCCAAGTTGAAAAAAGAGCGCCAGACGGAGCTGGACTCCCATATCATCCAAATGCTCGACGATGTGAAGCACCTGAAAACCATACTGGAAGAGCTGGAAGATCCGCTCGAACGTTTTGACGAAAAGCTGTTTACTGAGGTCGTAAAGGCGATCTCAATTGACCATAACGATGAAATGACGCTTACTATGATCGGCGGCCTCAGATTCACAGAGCTGATCTGAAACAGGAGAATCTCGACATGAAAAAGATACGCTACATCCCATATGGCTATACGATCCGAAACGGCAGGACGGTCATCGAACATGGTGAAGCCGATGTTATTCGGGAAATATTCGATGCCTACATCAGCGGCGCATCGCTGAAAGCCATTGCCGAGGAACTGACCGGGCGAAAGATACCCTATAGCGAGCGCACAGACACATGGGATAAAGCGCGTATCGCCAGAATCATCGACAATGCCAAATACACCGGCGATGATGAATATGACCCCATTATTGATGAAGCACTCTACGAAACGGCGATCCGCCTGAAAACCGCCAGACAGCGCAATACATTTGAGAAAGATACCGGGGCAATCAACCTCCTGCGGGATTATATTCGCTGCCAACAGTGCGGCGCACCCATGAAACGGCGCGTCAGCACCAAACACTGCATCCGTGAAAGCTGGATGTGTACAAATGACGAGTGCGGAATCAAGGTCCGTATTGGCGACACGCAGCTTTTGGAGAAGGTCAATGTGCTGATGAATCGAATCATCAACAACACAAGGCTCCTGATTCCGCGGCGCAAAAAGCGGCCTGAGATGTCTCCGGCTGTCTTGAAGCTGAATAACGAAATCAGCCTCGAGCTTGAGAGAGACAATCCAAATGAAGAACTCATAATTGCCAAAACTGCGGAAATGGCGAGTCAACTCTACCGAGAAAGCGAAACCAGAATTAACATCGCTGCCTCTATCGCCAGAAAACGCGCTGAGATGATGACGCCGCAGGAGGAGTTCAGCGAAAGCTACTTCACCGATCTCGTCAGCTACATATCCCTTGACGACGGAGGCAGGATCACCCTTCATACCAAGACGGACACGGAAATCGGAGATGATGACAATGCAAGCAACCAAGATACCGAAAAAGACAATCACGGTCATTGAGCCGAAGCGTTCCCTGATCGTAGATAAGGAAAAGTACCGACAGCAGCGCGTGGCGGCTTATTGCCGAGTCTCCACGGACAGCGAGGAACAGCTCACTTCCTACACCACGCAAAAGAAGGTCTATACGGAGATGATCGCCGCAAGGACAGACTGGGAATTTGCGGGGCTTTATGCCGATGAGGGCATTTCTGGAACTCGTGCCGATAAACGGCCTGAGTTCAAAAAGATGATTAACGACTGCCTCTCCGGAAAAATCGACTACATCATCACCAAGTCCGTCTCTCGCTTCGCCAGAAACACGGTGGACTGTCTGGATCATGTACGAATCCTGAAATCCAGAGGCATCGGGGTGCTTTTTGAGGAGCAGAACATTGACACGCTCAAAATTGACAGCGAACTCTACCTCGTCATATACGCCGGTTTCGCTCAGTCCGAATCCGAAAGCATGAGCAAAAACATCACATGGAGCTATCGCAAAAAATTTGAGGATGGCAATTCAATCTTTATGTACAAGAAGCTCCTCGGATATCGGAAAGGCGAGGATGGAATGCCGGAGGTAGTTCCGGACGAAGCTGCAATCGTTATGCGAATCTTCAATATGTACCTTGCCGGCGAAACGCCTCCCCGCATCTCGGCTGTCCTAAAAGCTGAACACACCGAAATCCCCGGTAAGAATTTATCCTTCAGCAGCTCCATGATAGCCAATGTCCTTGCAAACGAAAAATACTGCGGCGACTCAATTCTCCAGAAGACCGTGACCGTCGACTGCATATCTAAGACAAGGCGCAAGAACACGGGCGAGGCCCCCATGTACTATGTACAGAACAGCCATCCGGCAATTATCAGCCGCGATACCTTTCACAAGGTTCAGGAAGAACTCATCAGGAGAAAAACAGTAGCGCCGAAGTCCACAAAATCCTCGATCACTTCGTCAGGAAAATACTCTCGATTTGCCCTGACGGATGTGCTAATCTGTGGGGAGTGCGGCAGCCGCTATAAGAGAGTCACATGGACTGCCTATAAGCAAAAAAGGGTCGTCTGGCGGTGCATAAACCGTCTCGACTACGGAAAGAAGTACTGTAAGGAATCCGCCACCATCGATGAGAAAGCACTCCAAAACGCCATCATGCGAGCGCTCAACAGATTTAACGAGGAGGACAGACCCACCTACATGGCGCTTATGAAAGCAACCATCGGCGAGGCAATCGGCTTGAACGGATGCTCCGACGAAGTCGACCTGCTCCAGCGCAAAGTCGATGCGCTGAACCGAAAAATGCTTGAATTGATCAATGAAAGCGTTCAGACCGGAAACGACATCGAAAGCCGCGAGGATGAGTTCAAACAAATCTCGGATACGATTGCGCTCCTCAAGAACAGAATCAACGCCATACAGGAGCTTGCCAGCTCGGACAATTCTCCCAATGACCGCCTCGACCAGATTCAGCGAGTCATCTCCGAACGGGAGCAAAGCGGATTTCAATATGACGACTCCATTGTCCGCCAAATGATTGAATGCATCAAGGTCTACCCAAGCGGAAAGCTGGATATCATATTCGGGGGCGGCTATATCGTAGAAGAAAACATCACTGCCGAGTAATATAACAGCCTATACACTTGACAATATCGCTATATTTGTATATTATATTAGACATTACAAGAACGGCGGTAATTGAATGAGCAAGAAATCGGCGGTTATCATGCCCGGAACCCGAGAGATACTCGAGCGGATGGGTGAGCAGATCAGGCTTGCGCGGCTCCGGAGAAAGCTGACCTCCGAGCTCGTTGCGGAACGGGCAGGAATCAGCAGGCAGACGCTAAACTCAATAGAAAAGGGCTCTTCAACCGTTGCAATAGGCTCCTATGCTGCTGTCCTTCACGCGCTGAACAATCTGGACGCAGACCTGCTCCTGATCGCCAAAGACGACGAGTTTGGACGGAAGCTGCAAGACCTTGAACTGCCAACGAGGAAACGGGCGCCAAAGAAAGGTGATTAGTATGGCTCAGGCCGAAAAAACGATATATGTATATGAGAACTGGCGCGCCGCAGCCCCGTCGCTGGTAGGGATCTTGCGCGCCTCGTTTGTAAGAGGGGTTGAGAGCTTCTCGTTTGAATACACCCCGGAATGGCTGAGTTCCTTTGAGAGCGCATACCCTCTTGACCCGGATCTCTCGCTCTACAAGGGGCGGCAGTATGCTCCGTTGGATAAGAAGCTGTTTGGACTGTTCGCGGACTCTTGTCCTGATCGCTGGGGTCGGCTCCTCATGACGCGAAAAGAGGCCATCGAAGCGCGAAAAGAGGATCGCAAACCCCGCAAGCTGACGGATAGCGATTTCCTGCTCGGCGTATATGACGAATCCCGTATGGGCGCTCTTCGATTCAGCTTGGAGGAGGGCGGAGAATTTGTTTCAAACGAGAAAGTCTACGCCACGCCTCCGTGGATCAACTTGCGGACGCTGGAGAACGCCTCCATCGCATTTGAGAATGACGACAGCGGACTCGACGAGCGCTGGCTGAAAGAGCTCCTGGCTCCCGGCTCCTCTCTGGGAGGAGCCAGACCGAAAGCGACCGTCCAGGCAACCGATGGCTCACTCTGGATAGCCAAGTTTCCATCCAAGCACGATGAGAGCAACACCGGTGCATGGGAAAAAGTCGTCCATGAGCTGGCACGGCGCTGCACATTGGATGCGCCGGAGTCAAAGCTCGAAACCTTTTCAAAAAATGGCAGCACCTTTCTGGTAAAGCGCTTTGACCGCGATGGTAAACGGCGCATTCATTTCGCCTCCGCCATGACGCTGCTGGGCAAAACTGACGGCGCTTCCGGCGCGGACGGAACGAGCTATCTTGATATAGCCGCCTTTATCCGCGCAAACGGTGCGGAACCAAAGCGTGATCTCAAGGAGCTTTGGAAGCGAATCGTATTCAATATGGCGGTGTCCAACACGGATGACCATCTTCGCAACCACGGTTTCCTCCTGACGCCGTCCGGCTGGAAACTCTCTCCGCTCTTTGATGTGAACCCGATCCCATCCGGCGACCGACTCTCGCTCAATGTGACCGAGCTGGACAACAGCATCGATCTGGATCTGGCGATGGAGGTTTCCGAATATTTCGGACTGACAAAGGCAGAAGCGGAGAAAGCCGCATCAGACATCGTCACAACGGTGCAGGAGAGCTGGGAAAGGGTCGCAGATAGATTTGGACTGAGCCGAGGTGCTGTTGAATATATGCGACCGGCATTCTCGCTAAAGCTCTGAACAATAAAGACTGCAAACTGGGTTTCCCACGGAGTTTGAGGGGAACCCAGTTTTTATTCTTCCACGGTTTCCGCTTCGTCCACTTCATCATCTGGCAGATCGACATCGACATCCAGCGCGTCGCTCGTGCCGAGATTTTTCTCATAGAGTTTATTCCAAACCAGAGGATATTTACATTTCCTGTTATATGCAACAAGCATGGCCTCTGCAAATCCGAGGGAACCCGGACGCCGTTCTTTTGCGTTGCGGGTGAGCTGTTTGACCGAGGTGGCGCCGACTCGCTCCTTGAAAAGCTCGTCCTTTAGCTTGTCCCCGTAGGTATTCACAAGCCTTGCGACACCGTTCAGGAAGTTGGCGCACAGCGAATTCATATCTCCCTCCCACGTCCCCGCGCACAGACGCAGGGTACGGTCTAATACATGGTAGCCAAACTTATCGTAGATCCCTTCCAGCGCGGATACGGCACAGATTACACCGTAGCCTTTTACCTGTCCGATGGATAGAGAATACGATTCTACCAAATCCCTGATGATGAGCTGCTTATCGCTCCCGGCCTCAATGTTGGCCATGAACACCTCGTAGGGTTTCAGCGGCTTTACGAACTTCATTTGATTGGCAAAGACAAACGCTTCGTTCTCATAATTCAAATCGTCGTATATCATGCACCAGACCGGCGTATCCCGTGACCCCGAAACGAGCGCCACGATCTCTATGGTATGCTGGCCGTTAAAGACATAATTTGAACCCTCCCGGCAGCTAACCTTGACCGGATTGATCTGGTACAAATCGAAGTGTTCTGCGGCGTTCTGCACATGACGCCATGACAGGTTCCGCTGGTACTCCTGATTAGAAACCAAGTTCTTTATTGGGATCAGTTCAAAATGAACATGGGGGACGAACATACTATAATCGGGCATCAGGAGTCCTCCTTTATCGCGCGGATCATGTCCTGCGCTTTGCTCTGCAGCGACAGCAAGGCATCTTCAAGCCGTCTCTTCGCTGACGGCGAAACGGTACGCAAGTCCGCAGCGGCTTTTGTTCGATCAATAGAGCTCGTCCACGAGGGGATCGTGAGAGTCAGCCCGGTGACCTCTGCATCAGGATCAAATGTGGGCATCGTCTTTATTACGGGTAATTCTGGAGGCTTCGGCCCCGGCTTTTGCGCCGGTTCATCGGTGAAATCCTTCCGCGACTCGCTGTATCGAATGAATGGCGCCGCCCCATGCCCGACTTTCTGACTCAGCTTCCGCACTTCCTCAGCCTCCATCATTGACAGCGCAACGACATTGTCGTGTGAAATCTTGTAATTGCCGGACAAGATCTGTGGAACCAGTTCCGGCGCTTTATCTGCAATCGTGTCCAGTGCGGCGCTGTATTTCCCGTATTTCTGTACAGCTCCCGAGGAAACGTGATATTTTGTGCCGAGCCGGTTTGCGGTACGCCGGCCGCTTTCCCTGCGTTCCTTGCCGCTCATATCACTGGTCTCGTCTATCTCGTCATAATCGTCTGCTCTCGTGTACTGGTTATGCCCATCCGTGTTTCTGCGAAAGCCGACGACCTTCTCTGCTTCATATTGCCGGCCAATCAGATACTTGCGGGTTTCCTCCGTAATGTTCCGGCGGCCGAGCTGATTATTGCATATCCAGACGATGGCGTCCTCCCGGCTGTCAAACTCGATCTCCTGAACCGCATACGGGATATGAAGCCGATTGCAGATCTCGTAGCGGTTGTGCCCGTCGACAAGGACATCATTCCATACTATGATCGGGTCACGGCATCCATCCAGAACGAGGTTCGCCTCAAGCTGGGCATACTCATCGCGGCGCAGCGGCCTTATCAATGTTTTGAACTCAGCGTCAATGCAAAGCTCTCTATACCCCTTGTCCATCATTGAGTTTCCTCCGCTCGATTCGCTTCAGTGTACGCAAAGAAAAATAAGCCACCCGATTCACCTGGTCAATCTCACCTGTAAGGCGGTAGTTATATTCACGGTCCAACACGCCGAAGATGCTATATATGCCGTCGAGCAGCGCGGCGCTGTAGAACTCGACAGACAGCTTGCCATCCAGACGCGAGTTCGGTATCTTGACCCTGTTTGCAGTTCCACCGGACAGCGGAATCTCAGAACCGAGGATCGCAATATAAAGCTCCTCCGGATTGATCAGAAACTGGATATACGCCGGATCTCCGAGCGCGCGTAGCGTCGCCCTATATATTCGAATCCGATTCCTTTTCATATCAAGGGTGAGGTTCGCAACCATTTCTGTCTTGCTGCTCATACATCAGAACCTCCCGGCGCATTGTTATTTGCCGCTTCAACCGGGTGTGCATCAGATGTCGCGCCCTCGGTTTCCGCAGTTGTAGTCACGCTGTTTTCCTTAATGCCATAGACGGCGTACCCCTCAAAGATATTGACCTGCATTGAGTTGCGATGTTCCTTAAAAGGCAATCCGAACTGGTTCTGCCAGCCTTCCGGAAAGACGGGAGTGCGGGAGGTTTTGGGTTTCTCACCATCCTTGAACACGCGCTGGTATACCTCGGTAGCCGACAGGTCAAAGGCGATAAGGTATTCATCGTTTGCGTGGATAACCTTCCCAAGCAGCTTGTATC
Organism: Oscillibacter ruminantium GH1; assembly: GCF_000307265.1. Taxonomy (GTDB): domain Bacteria; phylum Bacillota; class Clostridia; order Oscillospirales; family Oscillospiraceae; genus Oscillibacter; species Oscillibacter ruminantium. Next base: position 277,835 of record NZ_DF158897.1, on the reverse strand, counting down.
GGTAATCCGTGTTCCAGTCCATGAGGGAAAACACCTTCACAAAGAACAGACGGCAGGTGATCTGCCGTGGCTTTCTCCTGGCCGATCCGGGGACGCACCACGAAAAGGCGTCACGTTCCTCCTCTCTGCACGGACGGATAGCAAGGATCTTGCTGTCACTGTTGACCAGCACCTGCACATAGTCCACAGATGGGAACCTGCTCAAGCACGCGGCATTGACATACACCTTGAAATTATTGAAGGTGATGGACGGCTCGTTGGTATGCGCGAAGAACTCGCGGCGAACCACCTGATAGCCCTCATAATCGAACTCGCCGCCCAGCTCAATCACATCGCCATTAACGGAAGTCGAGTTGGGGGACTGCTCGCCGACTTCTTCTCGCAGGGTAAAGGCCGTGTCGCTGTCGGGCGTTGCTTCATAAAGATGCTGCAGCATACCCGCAAGAACCCCTTGCGTCTGCCCATCGTTCAAGTCATTCATTTGCTTTCTCCTCCAATTCACCTCTGCTCAGTTCCTGATTGATAAAGCGCTTGAGTTCGTCAAATCCCGTAACATGGATTTTTTCGCCTGTTTCAAATAACTGACCCTCCAAGCGTATTTTCCAATCGTTTTCGCTTTGCGACTCGACGGGCGGAAAAATGTGCTGATGCAGGTAGTATTGGTTTCCAAAGGAACTCATCCATTCCTGCGGCACAGCTCGCACTCTTGTGCCTGATACTGAGAGAGGCTTAATTTCATCTTTCGGAGCATCGGACTCTGCTGCTCTTGCCATCAGATAGGGTTTAATAAAAGCCTCAGCATTGCTCATATTGAACAAATAGACGGCTTCGTTTCCCTTCTGAAAGAGAGTCCCGGAAATGCGATACTTGAAATCCGAGTTCCATCCGAATATCTGATACAGCGTGTCCATATATGCCGCACAGGAAATGGTCTTGGGATAGTAAATCCCGTTTGATACCCGCGAACAGGCCACAGCGTGGCGGCTGCCCTTGGCGGCTGTTCTGACGGCGAACTTCATTTCTCGCGGGTTCACAAGAAACTCGACCATATTGTTTTTATCAAGCTTCCTAACGCAGTCGGTGCTGAATTTGATCTGCTTATCCTGGAAAACCACATACGGGCGGCGGTGAGAATCGAAGAATTCGGAGCGGGTGATTTCAAACCCGCGCATATCAAAGTCGCCCGCCTCCACGGTAACATGTATTTCAGGATCTTCCTCGATATAACCCTCGGCATCTTCCACTTCTGCAGAAGGTTTCAGGCTGGCCGCAGCTTGAAAGTAATCCGATGCCTTGAATCCCGCCCAACGGGGATTAATCGTAACATAGCCTCGCAAAAGGCCACTGTCGATGACCCGAAGTTCGGGGAGAATAGACTTGTTTCCGTATTTCGCGTTGTTCAACAGGTGCTGGACAGCTATGTAATCATCCCTTGATACGATGGCTTCGTGATGGTTTCGATAGACACTCTGGGGCCTGTCACCTTTGTTTTTCCTTGACTTGTGATTCAGGTAGTTCGGAGTGAAAGTCTTTCTTGTCAGAACCTCTCCGCAATGCCTTTCATTGCGAAGTACCTGAACAATCGAGTTGGAAGTCCAAGTAACATTTCCAAGATAGGTCTTTCGCCCCAGCTCAGTCAGAGCCTCCGCGATTTCGGTAGTTGAGTAACCATAGAGATACATGAAAAAGATGAGCTTTACCGTTGACTGCTCATCTGGGTTAATGACCAATTTTCCGTCTGCATCATGGGAATACCCCAGAAGCTTCGGCGTCAATGGAAGTCCGCCGTCGAGTCGCATACGAAGCGAGGTCTCCATGCTGCGGCTTCGGATGTGCGACTCCTCCTGCGCCATGGTCGCCTGGAAGGACAGTGCCATCTGAGAGTCATCCTTCAGGGAGAAAATGCACTCGCTCTCAAAGAATACGCCGACCGGGTGTGTGAGCTCGGCCAGCGTTCGCACCATGCTGATACAGTCAACGACATTTCGGGCAAATCTGGAAACGCTCTTGGTGATGATCATGTCGATCTTCCCGGCACGGCAGTCGGAGATCATTCGGTTGAACTCGTCCCGGTGCGCCAGCGAAGTCCCGCTTATCCCTTCATCTGCGTAGATTTTTACCAGCGTCCAGTTCGGATGATGGACGACAAACTCTTCATAATACTTCTTTTGCAGTTCGTAGGACGAGGTCTGCTGGATGTTATCTGTCGAAACACGGGCATATACGGCGACGCGCTGCGGAACATCATTGTCATAGTAATCGATCTGCTTTTTAGCCGGTATAAACTCGTAGTTGTTCGGATCAACCTCGGCATAAACCCTTCTGTGGACACGCGCCTTTTGCTCCGCCAATTTCTGCTTTTTGCTCTGATCAATCATTGAGTAAACCTCCCATGCCGGGAGCATCGTCAGGCAGCAGTTTCCAATCAGGGGCGGGGAGAAAAAACGGATCTTTTAAATCCTCCTGATAATATGAAGCCAGAGTGTAGATGTCCTCAGAAATAAAGTAGATGCCAACGGGCTTCTTGAGCGAGGCGAGTATCCTCGCGCAGAAGCTGAGTTCCGTTTGCTTCTTGGAAACATTGCTCGCCTTTTGGGTAATAATGAGGTCGATCTTTCCCTCGAAACAATCCTGAAGGAGCCTCGACCATTCCTCGGCTGTTTCCATGTTTGGCGCGGTTCCACCCTCATCCACATAGAAGCCGACAAACTCCCAGTTGGGGCAGAGGCCAATGGTATCCAGAAACTGCTGTTTGTGAAACGCGAGGTAGTCCTCGTGTTTTGTCTGGTTAAAATAGCGGATATAGACCGCAACCTTGAAGTGATGCTTCGGCAGGGGGCGTTCATGTTTGATGCTCTTAAGCCACGCACGATGCTCTGCGATTTGAGTCTGCTGCTCGGTCTCTTTTTCAAAAACGAAGTCAAAAGACGGCATGACTTCGAGATCAGCGTCATCGTCTCGTTTTATCAGATCAGACATAGAATCCCTCCGGAACATAATGTTTTCTTGAAAATTATATAAACTGGAGGCTAAGAAAGAAATAAACCAGAAGTCAAGATGTTGACCTCTGGTTTAGATTTGAAATAAAAAAACGGATTGGATCACTCCAACCCGCTTTGGTAGATGTTATTCTTCTTCTTTTTTACACATGGTCTGCTTCAGTTCCCGGACGATTTTCAAGAGGGAATCCATCTGCGATGGAGTACAGTCATTGAGGATCTCCGAAAACTCGCTCTCATAGAGGCTCGTTACGCCCGGCACATTCGGCCGGAGCAATGAATCGGCGGACACCTGCAAGGCTTCAGTAATCCGAATGAACGAGGTGAGCATCATATTGCTTTTCCCAAGCTCTATGTCGCTAATATGCGGCAAGGAAATGTTGGACTTCGCCGCCAGCTCCGCTTGGCTCATGCCGTTCTTAATCCGAGCCCCTCTGATCCGTGAGCCGATCACCTGACTCTCCGTTGTATCGCGCCCTGCCATCGTCTCACCCCTCTCAACTTAATCCGCAGACTATTTTATAATCTGAATTATATCAACTGCGGACTAAATTGATATAAAGAGAGGATTATCATATAGCCTTGACATTATAATGGAACCGACATTTTTATTTTGGAGGTTCTTATTATGAGTCTAAACTATCGCGCGATCGGACGCCGAATCATGATCATCAGAAAGCGAAACAACATATCCCAGTTGGTCTTCTCGGAGCTGATAGACAAATCTCCCACTTATGTCAGCTACATAGAAAACGGGAAAAAGAGCATGAGCCTCGACACCTTCGTACAAATTGCAAACGCGCTGGACATCCCGGCGGACATTCTCCTTGCTGAGCAGCTCACCGGCTCCGTCATGGCTGCCAGTCAAGAGATCACGATGCTCCTGACAGATTGCAGCGATTATGAAAGGATGGTCATCACCGACACGGTAAAAGCAATGAAAACATCGCTGCGCGACCACAAATCCGTCCTGACGCACACAGATCGATAAGAATTTTAGCGCACCTCGCGGAGAAAACAATCGACCGGGAGTCATGGTTTTGACTGCTGGTTTATTTTTGCGCAGTTTCATAGTGAATATGTTTTTGGAAAAGTGATTATGTTTTCTGTGTGTCCAAGATTTCGGGCAGATATGTGGTTATTCCGACGACTCGGCGTGGTGCCGAAATTTTATGGAGAAGATCGTAAACCGGAAATTAAAGGATAGAATATGTTCACATGATGCGGATGACGCCTCTGCAAAAGCAGAGCAAGCGTGAACAGAAGGAATACCACACGAAGCAGCGCGGCAGTTGGAATGGCCTTGCCCTGTGACATGGACCGTTCCGAACGGAAAGGAATATGACAGAAGAAGAGATAAACGATACCATGTAGATCGCGAGCTGGTTGGTAATAAGCTCTATCAAAGAGAAGACTGGTTAAAGTTGCGGGATGATTTGAGAGTGTACTATTCCGAAATGCTTTTGGACAGCGAATGCCTGATGGTGGGCACGACTCACAGGTTAAGTAAAGGAAAACCTGGATTCAAGTGGGCTTTTAAATAAACAATATGCATCGTGCACCATTCAGCTATTACGAAAACCAGTTATTTGCAGTTTTTTATTGAGAAACTTTACTCAATGATTTATAATCAAGTTGGGTTTTCGTATCCTTTTGAAAGTGTGGTGCAGATGTCTATGGATAGCATGGAACGTGCCTTTTATGATATGAAGTTTGACTTGTTGTTTCAATCTAAAACCGCAAATGAGTTTCAGTTATTCTTTAGTAAAATCATGAGTGCACGATATCCTGGGGATTTTGTTGCTACCCGGCCCTGGGGTCAGTTGGGTGACCAAAAATGCGATGGCTATATTCTAAGTACAGGCACTTTCTATCAAGTTTATGCGCCAGAGGAATTGGATTATAAATCTACTACTGAGAAGATGAAAACGGACTTTGCTGGTGCACTTGATAAATGGGGTAAAAAAATTCAAACGTGGGTGTTCGTGCACAATGCCAAGGTTGGTGTGCCTCCGCATGTTTTGCAGCAGTTAACGACGTTTCAAGCCGAGCACAAAGAAATTAAGTTTGCTCATTTAGGAAAAGACGAGTTGAAAGCGGCACTATTTGAGACCGCCGAACAATATGTCCGTGATGTTCTTGGCGCTGTCCCTACATATTCAGACGTAAACAATCTGTCGATGGAATCAATAAAGAGAACACTTTTGGGCGTATCAATGACATCGGCGCCGTTGCCTGGTGAGGTTAAACCGGTTTCTCAAAAGAAGCTTGAAGCAAATGGACTCTCCAGCGCGACAAAACAGTTGTTTGAAGCGGGAATGATAAAGAGTAATCTGATTGAATTATTCTTTAAACAATGGCACGACCCAAGTCTCGAAGAAAAAACGGCATCTGAAATGAACAGAATTTATAAAGCTGCAGTTAACGATTGTGTCTCGCCTGATGATGTCTTTCAACGAATATTTACTACTATATGCGGCACAGATTATGGGAATCCAACAGCGATGATTTCTGCGCTTACCATTATGGCTTATTTTTTCCAGACATGTGATATCTTCGAGCAACCAAGAGAGGGGGACGCAATATGATATTGCCTACTAAGCATTTACGGAGCGAGTCCTCTCTTATTTATGTTGGAGGAATAGTCCAAAATATTCTTTCCTCAGGTTCCATGTCTGTAGATCAATTATGGCGTAGCACTAAAGCTTTATATGGTGAGTATACACAGGACTGCGATATTACATATGATTGGTTCGTATTAGCCCTGTCTATGCTGTATGAGATTGGAAACATTGCACTTATTAATGACAGGATTGTTGGAGGTGCGTCATGATAAAGAGAGTCTTTTCGACGCATTCAAAATTCAAGGCACCTTCCTTTGACCCCGGAATGAATTTGCTGATAGTGGATAAAACTGAACAGTCTACTGTTAAACAGACACGAAATTCCGCTGGAAAATCCAGCTTAATTGAGATTATTAATTTTGTTTTTGGGGCTGACAATGATAAGGGGGCTTTCTATAATAAAGAGGCATTTGAAGGTGATTTGTTTAGTGTAGAGATGGAATATAGCGGGGTTACCTTCGTTGCATCAAGAGGTGCGGCAAAAAAGAATCGGATCTATTTTGATAAGAGAATTGATATCGAGCTAAAGCTTGATATTGACTTAGAAGAAGACGCTGAAATAAAGCTCTTTTTCTCGAGCGTTAATGACTGGAAAAAGGTATTGGGCAGATATTTCTTTTCAATATCAACAGTGGACACAACTTCGAAGTACAACCCCTCATTTCGTTCTCTTTTTTCATATTTTGTCCGTAGAGAGACGGCCGGGGGGATGTTGGAACCCAAGAAAAATGCTCGTCAGCAGCAGTCATATGATGAACAGATAAATTTATCTTTTCTGTTCGGGTTAGACTGGACACTATCCAGCGAGTTTCAAGTTATTAGGGATAAAGAAAAGGCATTAAAAGAACTGAAAAAATCGTTAAAACAAGGTTATTTAGATGCTGTTGTTGATGCGCCTGCAAATTTGAGATCGCAAATTGCTATTCTTGAAGGAAAGGTTTCTGAAATGCAGGCGAATCTTCGGACTTTCAACTTGCTGCCCGAGTATCGACAATATGAAAATGAACTTACAAAAATTGGGATAGAGCTCAGGACATGTATTGATAAAAACACAATCGAAAATGAGTTGTTAGATTCATTGGTGACTTCAATTGAAGAGGCATCCAGCCCAGACTACGATTCACTTCAACAACTATATCAAGAGTCCTTACAGGTTTTCCCTGATATAGTAAAAAAGCGGTTTGATGAAGTTCAGACCTTTCATGATTCAGTTGTCAGAAACCGCAAGTTGTATCTGCAGTCTGAAATTGAGAGAGTAAAAGCAAATATATCTGCTCGCAATAGCAAAATAACTCATTTGACTCAACGCCAGACCTTCATAATGGATTTACTTCAAACACACGGAGCATTGGAACAATATAATAAACTTAACTCCGACTTACTTAAAAAGCAGGCTGAGCTTGAAGATTTAAAAAAGCGGCTGAAAACTGCGACGGATATTGAAGATGCACAGCCGCGACTGGATATGGAGCGTGCAGCACTAACCTTAAAAATTGGGCAGAACATTCAAGAGAACTCTGTTTTTATAAATAAAGCAATACAGCGCTTCGAAAGTATATCTTCGACTTTATTTGAGCAGACAGGTTTGTTGACCATAGAAAACACAGCTAATGGTATTTCAATTGACGTATCGAAACAAGGAGACAAAAGCAAGGGCATTAAGTCTATGCAAATCTATTGTTTCGATATGACACTGATCTCTTTACTCAGAGAACAAGGCTCAAATATTGATTTTCTTGTACACGATAGCCATTTGTTCGATCCAGTAGATTCAAGACAAATCGCTCACGCACTGGTAACAGGTGCAGAATTTGCACGTAAATATAATTTCCAATATATTATTACAATGAACTCCGACCAGATACCATACGACTATTTGCCGAAGGATTTTGATATTGGTTCGATGATCGTTTCGCCACGTTTAACTGATAAAGACGACGGTGGTTTATTTGGGTTCCGCTTTTAACTTACAGCATTATATTTTTCTTATGGCCACGCGGTAAGAAAGATGGCCACTGTCTATTGGACCAACATTATGTAATTCTCCGCCAACACCATTGTAAGTGAAGAGATTATCAACTCGATATCTTTTTCGCATGCACTTAAAATCGGCTATATTAAGAGAAGAGTTAAGGCCCGGACGGGATAAAGCAGCGAGTAGAAAATCCGAAAACCATTGAAAACAAAGGCTTTTGGCCATTATCTCAATCACCGCAACCCGCCAAAAAACCGTCCATTTCTTATGATTTGGACGGTTTTTATAGTTTTTTATACCATTTAAATTTGGCATTTTAAATATTTGGGATATAATGGACACACGCGATACAGTTTTGGGGCGTTGGCGCACAAAAAAGGACGATACCCAATACAGGCTATCCCAAACCTAAAACAGTCTGTCCACATAAACAATGGCGCTACTCAAAGATGACGCCTAAATTATCCGCCAGGAATGCCACATCCCTGCTCTGAGAGAGCAGAAACAATGCGACATACTCTACACACGGAGCTTGACAGGAAGACAGCAACAGCCCCAGCCGCGGAACCTCCGCAGCTGGGGCTGTTTGTGGCGTTATTTTGTCAAAAGCTCATAGCCGTTGGAAATCAGTTCCCGTTCAATATCGTCCACATGCTGAGTGTTCCGCGTCTCCAAAACCATAGACACGATGCACGCGCCCACGTCCGAGTGCTTATCTTCTCGAGCGTGGTTTACGCTGAGGATGTTTGCCCCCGTGTTTGCCACGATTTGGAGAAGACCCAAAAGGCTGCCCGGCTTATCCGCGATCTTGGCGGAAAACTCCGCCAGACGGCCCGATTTGGAAAGCCCCTTTGTGATGATGCGGGACAGGGTTGTCACATCCACATTGCCGCCGGAGACAAGGCACACGGTCTTCCGGTCGGTCACATCCACCTTGCCGAACATAACGGCGGCCACTGGAGTGGCCCCCGCGCCCTCGGCCACGGTTTTTTGATCTTCCATCAGCGCCAAAATCGCGGTGGCGATTTCATCGTCTTTTACGGTGACGATCTCGTCCACATATTTGGCGCACAACTCAAATGTCAAGTTCCCCGGCTTTTTCACGGCGATGCCGTCCGCGATGGTGGAAACACCCGACAATTCCATCGGGCGCCCCTCTTTTTGAGAGACATACATGCTGGCTGCGCCGGAGGCCTGCACCCCGATGACACGGCAGGAGGGCTTCAGACTTTTGATGGCGCATGCCACGCCGCCAATCAATCCGCCGCCGCCGATGGGGACCACCACTTGCTCCACCTCCGGCAGCTGCTCTAAAATCTCCAAACCGATGGTGCCCTGCCCGGCCATTACCAGCTCGTCATTAAAGGGATGCGCAAAGGTGTAGCCCTTTTCCTCGGTGAGCCGCTGGGCCTCTGCCGCCGCGTCGTCATACACGCCGGGGACCAGAATCACCTCCGCGCCATAGTTCCGGGTGGCCTCCACCTTGCTGATGGGAGCCCCGGCGGGCATACAGATGATGGACCGGATGCCCAGCTTTGTGGCGGAAAGGGCAATGCCCTGCGCGTGGTTTCCGGCGGAGCAGGCAATCACGCCGCGCTTTCCTTCCTCCGGTGTCAGAGAGCGGATCTTGTTGTATGCACCCCGCAGCTTGAACGCGCCGGTCAGCTGAAGATTCTCGGACTTAATGAACACATTTTTTCCCAGTTTCTTTGCGGGGTTCAGCGGCGTTACCCGGGCCACGCCCTTCAGCGCGGCCTGCGCATCCTGAATCATTTCCAGAGTCAGCATATGGTTCCCTCCTGTACAGACGTTTCAGACCGGCAATCGGTCAGGCAAGAAAAATACGGGTGCGTCCCGTTCATTTTGCGCGTCTACCTCACAGGCTCACGCCCTCTATCCACCGAAAACAGAGACGTGTATTCTGCATAAGCACAAACACGCGTCAGTTTGTCTTTTCTAATTGCCATTATACGGGCGCTGGAAGAAAAATGCAATACGCAGTATCTCCAAAGGTTTGTGTTCTAAATAGACACTCTCGTGAAAAAAACGTGCTTTTTTGGTGCAGAAGGAAACAAGACCGCGGCAAAAGCCACGGTCTTGTTTCCTGTATGAGCCCACCGTGTCCTGCCGCGGAGGGCTTAAAGAAAGGGGAGAGTAATTTTAATGCTTTGCCTTCAGGGGTGTGGCAGCAGCTCTGCGGCGGCCGTACCAGAGAATGACACCCACGTAAACAACGGCGGCGCACACACCGATGATATAAGCGCCGGTCCAAGGAACATGGAAGCCGATCTTGGCGTTCATGATGTAGGTCACCGTGACAAAGGCATAGAACGCGCCGGGAATCAGGGGAACCCAAACGAATTTACCCTTGCCGTTTTCAAACATCCAGACGGAAATAGCCAAGAAGGCGAACAGAGACAGCGTCTGGTTGGACCAAGCGAAATAGCGCCACAGAGTGCTGAATCCGGTGGGGTTGCTCTTGGCAAACACAAGGATTACAGCCACCAGCGCAAAGATGATGGAGGAGAGAGTCAAACGCTTGGCGTTGGAGCTCTGGTCAAGGTGGAAGGACTCCGCGATGGTCAGACGCAGCGCCCGCAGCGCCGTGTCGCCGGAGGTGATGGGAAGAACGATGACGCCCAGCAAAGCGACAATGCCGCCCACGTTGCCCAAGATGTGCTTGCAGACCACGCCGATGGTGTCGGTGGCCAGAGAAGCGTCCGCTGCCTGCAGACCCAGATTGTAAACGCCCATGGCGCCCGCAGCCCAGACCATGGCAATGAAGCCTTCCAGAACCATCATGTTGTAGAAGGTCATGCGGCCCTGCTTCTCGCTTTTCACGGTGCGGGAGATAATAGCGGTCTGCGTGGAGTGGAAGCCGGAGAGAATGCCGCAGGCCACGGTGATGAAGAAGATGGGGATGAAATGATTTTCGCCGAAATAGTCGCCGTAGGCGATCAGACCGCCGTTCCAGTTGTCCCAGACGTTCAGCAGGGGATAACCCTGAACGAACAGACCGATGAACACGCCCACTGCGGAAAACAGCAGAATTGCGCCAAAAACGGGATAAATCTTGCCGATGATTTTGTCGATGGGGAACACAGTGGCGATCAGATAGTAAGCAAAGATTACGCCGTAAATTACCCAAGTGGAAACGGATGTAGCGGCTCCATCAAAGCCGAAGACCTGCTTGGCGGCAATGTCGCCGGGGGTGTAAATGAATACCGCGCCCACCAGCAGCAGAAGCACACTGACAAACACCTGATAAACGCCGTAAACACCTTTGTTGCTGTACTTGCGGATCATTTCCGGCATCTGCGTTCCGCCGTCCCGCAGGCAGATCATGCCGGAGAAGTAGTCGTGCATTGCGCCGCCGATGATGTTGCCGATGGGAATGGTGAGAAATGCGATGGGCCCGAACAAAATGCCCTGGATGGGCCCGATGATGGGACCTGTGCCGGCAATGTTGAGCAGGTTAATGAGGCTGTTTTTCCATTCCTGCATAGGGACATAGTCCACACCGTCCTGCTTGGAATAAGCGGGTGTCTCGCGCCCGTCCGGACCAAAGATCTTTTCGCAGAAACGGCCATAGACCGCTGCTCCTCCCACAAGAATCAGAAGTCCAATGAGAAAGGTTGCCATAGAAATACACACACTCCTTTTTTTACCGCCAAAGCGGCTACGCTAGTATCTGATAAAAATGATAGCATGTTTTTCCAAAAAATGGTGTTCAGAAATTACTTGAAAAAATTCAGACTTTATCATAGACAAGTTCAATTTTGTTAAAATCTTGCTAATAAATGGCTTGTCTCCCCCATTAAAGTAATCGAATACTTTCTAAAAGCGCGGCCGCGCGGGGAACTGGGAAAAGAAAGAGAGTTGTTGCCCACTAAAAAAAGGGAAGAGTCTCCTTTGGAGACTCTTCCCTTTTTCAACGAATTGCTCTGCGGCTTCGCATTTCCCCGCCGGAAAAGCGCCTGCCACGGCAAGCGGCTTTACTCCCCTTCGGCAAGGCGATAGCCCACGCCCACCTCTGTGAAGAGATATTCCGGTTCCGCCGGATTTTTTTCCACCTTCCGGCGAATATTTGCCATATTGACCCGGAGAATCTGATTGTCGTCTCCGGCCCGAGGGCCCCAAAGTTCCTTGATAATAAAGTCATAGGTTAAAACCTTGCCCGCGTATTTCCCCAGCAGAGCGACGATGCGGAACTCGCTGAGGGTCAGCTTTGCGTTCTCGCCGTTTACCAGCACCTGATGCTTGTTATAGTCAATGGTCAGATCGCCCACCGAATAGGTCCCCTTGCGGGCAATTTCGTCGTTGGTGGAAGTGGTGCGGGTGTGACGAATAGCCGCTCGGACACGGGCCAGCAGCTCTCCGGTGCCAAAGGGTTTTGTGAGATAGTCGTCGGCGCCCAAATCAAGGGCCGCCACCTTATCCTGCTCGTGATCCCGGGCGGAGACTACCACCACCGGCAGGCTGGACCAAGACCGCAGACTTTGAAGAATATCCAGCCCGTCCATATCCGGCAGGCCCAGATCCAAAACAACCAGATCCGGACAGTGGGAAGAGATCATGGACAGAGCCTCCGTCCCTGACCGGGCCTGCACTGCCTCATAGCCGTTATTGTCCAGTATGGTCGAAATAAATCGGGAGATGCTCTTCTCATCCTCGACCACCAATATTTTTTCTCGGATATTCACTGTGCTTCCTCCTTTGTCAGGGGCAGGTAGAAGAAAAATTCCGCGCCGCCGCCCGCTATATTTTGAGCCTCCATAAACCCTCCATGTGCGCGCACAATCGTGAGGCATACCACCAAGCCCAAACCCATGTCCCGCTTGCCGTCGCCAGAAGCTGTCTCGCTGCGCTTCAGCGTTCCGTCAAACAGACGGGGCAGCTGATCCTTGGGGATTCCCTGCCCGTTGTCCCGAACAGAGAATTTGGCCAGATTCCCCTGCTGCGCCACAGAGAGAAAGACATGGCTGGTGGTTTCACCATGACGCACCGCATTTTCCAAGAGGTTTGCCAGCACCTGCTCGATGAGGATTGCGTCCATCGGCACCATCAGCAGCTCCTGCGGGGCTTCCACGGTGATGTCCACATTCGGAAACCGCTTGCGGAATTTCCGCACAGTCTCGCCCAAAATTTCCTCTGCCGCCTCGTCTTTTTTGGTAATGTGGGCCTGCCCGTTTTCTCCGATTCGGGTAACGGACAGCAGGTTTTCCACCACACGAATGAGCCACTGGGCCTCGTCCCGCACATCGGTCAGGAGATCTTTCTGCGCCGCTTTGGAAATCGACGGATTTTCCAAAATGGCAGAGGTGGACCCCACAATGGACGTCAGCGGGGTGCGGATGTCGTGGGATACGGAGCGGAGAAGATTTGCTCGCATTTTTTCCATTTCATTCTCTGCCCGCAGACGCTCTTGCTGCTTCACCTGCGTCGTCATGGCGCTGGTGACAACGGAAACCATGAGAAACGTCAAAAAGGTCAGCGGATAGCCGGAAATTGCGAAATTGATGGCTCCGTATGGATAAGTAAAGGTGTAGTTCACGGCGATGACCCCTACGACGGAGGCCACCAGACCGAAGAGATAACCGTTTGTCAGCCGGGAGATTAAAAGCACCGCCAGCACAAAAATGGGAGAGGCGAAGCCGTCGCTGGTGTCGGCGGACAGCAGAAGCGTACAAACTGTGGCCGCGCAGAACAAAATCGCGACGCACACCAACAAGTCCTGCAAACGAAAGGGAAACAACTGCTTAAAAATGGATTTTTCCGAATGCATGACCTTCCTCCTCTTTCCTATAAAAATCAAGTTTTGCAGTCGGGCTGAAAATGGAAGTCTCTGTAACCGCCGGTTATGCAGACAGGTAAACCCAAGTAATCAAAAAAAGCAGTGCTTTTCACCACTTTCGGCTGCATTCTTGGCAACGGCACTTCCCGGCGGGCAAAATAGCGAAATAGCCTGTGCTTATTATAGCATAGCTGCCGCTAAGTTTCCGCTAATTTTTTGTCGGTTTCTGTCGCCGGGTTTCAACCGTTGGCGCTTGCGCAGTTTTGCTCAAAATTTATTCCAATGGAGGAAAGTGTTGGAAACAATAGAAATACCGCACCCGCTTTTTTCATATGGCGCATGAAAATCGTTTTTTCACAAACTATAATCGCGAAAACCCGCAAAAGTATCACAAGAAAAGGAGTGACCTGAGTTTGGAAACGGGAATCCATAATACCTCGGAAATCGGGCGGCTCAAGCGTGTGCTGCTCCATCGGCCGGGAAGAGAACTGGAAAATCTGATGCCGGAATATCTGGAGCGGTTGCTGTTTGATGATATCCCTTATCTTCGGGAGGCCCAAGAAGAGCATGACGCCTTTGCCGACTGCCTGCGCCAAAACGGCGTGGAGGTGGTCTACCTGACGGATCTGGTGCTCAAATCCATTTCGGACAAAAGTGTTCGGGAGGATTTGGTGCGTCAGTTTGTGGAGGAGGCAGGCATTCGCGAGGAGCGGATGCGGGAAACAGTGTCCGATTATCTCACCGATCTGCCTGACCGGGAGATGGTGGACGCCATGATGGCCGGTATCCGCAAGCAGGAGCTGCGCACCGGCGGAGAAAAACTGGGCGATTACCTGGTGGCGGCGGAGGAGGACTATCCCTTTGCCGTTGACCCCATGCCGAACCTCTATTTCACCCGCGATCCCTTTGCCACCATCGGCGCGGGCGTGTCCATTCACAAAATGCACACGCCCACCCGCAACCGTGAGACGCTGTTCGGCAAGTTTATTTTCGAGCATGACCCGGAGTTTCAAAAGACCCCCCGCTGGTATGACCGGGGCGAGACGACCTCGCTGGAGGGCGGCGATATTCTGATTCTCTCGCCCGAGGTTCTGGCGGTTGGCATCTCCCAGCGCACACAGGAGGACTCTATCGACGCTTTGGCGGAGACGATCCTCTCTGAGAGCGAAACGTTCAAAAAAGTGCTGGCGTTCAACATCCCCAAGACCCGGTCGTTTATGCATTTGGACACGGTGTTCACCATGGTGGATCGGGACAAATTCACCGTTCATCCCAATATCTTGAGCCAGATCACTGTGTTTGTTATGGAGCTGGATAAAAACAACAAGATGTCCATTCGTCAGGAAGACGGACGGCTGGAGGACATTTTGAAGGAGCATCTGGGCCTCGACAAGGTGACTCTGATTCCCTGCGGACAGGGCAGCGAGATCGACGCCGCCCGCGAACAGTGGAGCGACGGCAGCAACACCCTCGCCATTGCCCCAGGCGAAGTGGTGGTCTATGCCCGGAACTATGTCACCAACCGCTCGCTGGAGGAAGCCGGCATCAAGGTCCACACCATTCCCAGCGCAGAGCTGAGCCGTGGCCGCGGCGGCCCGCGGTGTATGTCCATGCCGCTGTGGCGGGATGATCCCTGACAGGGCGGTTCCCGTCCGGAGGAAAACCGCGGACTTTTGACAAGAAATGCCCCTCCGGTGACGGGAAGCGTATGCTGACGATTTATTGTAATGAAAAAGGAGAATATCCATGGCTGTTAATTTGAAAGGCAGAAGTTTTCTGACGTTGATGGACTTTACCCCGGCGGAGATCCGGTACCTTCTGGATCTGGGCCACGACCTGAAAGCCAAGCGCCGCGCCGGAATCTGCGGCGAAGCGCTGAAGGGCAAGCACATTGTGCTGCTGTTTGAAAAGACCTCCACCCGCACCCGCTGCTCCTTTGAGGTGGCCGCCACGCAGGAGGGCGCCCATGTGACGTTTTTGGACGCAGGCAGCTCTCAGATGGGCAAAAAGGAATCCCTTGAGGACTCCGCCAAGGTGCTGGGCCGTTTTTTTGACGGCATTGAATACCGGGGCTATGAGCAGTCCGCCGTGGAGGGCCTTGCCAAATGGTCCGGCGTTCCGGTGTGGAACGGTTTGACCGACGCGGATCACCCCACTCAGATTCTGGCGGACATGATGACCATTGAGGAGCATTGCGCCAAGCCCTTGAACAAGGTGAAGGTGGTGTTCCCCGGCGATGTGCGCAACAACATGTCTCGGGCGTGGATGATCGGCGCGGCAAAGATGGGTATGCACTACGTGGCGCTGGGGCCGGAGTGCATGGCCCGGGAGCTGGACGGCGCGTTTTTAAAGGAAGTCTTCGCCGTGGCCCGCGCCAACGGCGGTCTGATCGAGATCACCGACGATATGAACTCCGTGAAGGACGCGGATGTGCTCTATGGCGATATTTGGGCGTCCATGGGCGAGGAAGCTCTGATCCCCGACCGGGCCAAGCTGCTGGCTCCCTACCGCGTGACCGAGGAGACGCTGGAAGCCACGGGCAATCCGGAGGTGCTGTACCTCCACTGCCTGCCCTCTTTCCACGACTATGAAACCAAGGTGGGTAAGGAATGGCAGGAGAAAAACGTGGATATCCGGGAGGTTACCGACGAGGTCTTCCGGGGACGCCACAGCGTGGTCTTTGACGAGGCGGAAAACCGGATGCACTCGATTAAGGCGGTGCTGGTGGCCACTATCGGCAGGTAAAAGGAGGGCCGCTCATGGCCAAGAGCAAGTTCAAAATGCCCACCGCCTACACTATTTTATTTTTGCTGATTATTCTGGTGGCGGTGGCGACATGGTTTATTCCCGCAGGCAAATACGAGTATCTTAACGACGTGCCGCAGGCGGGCACGTATCACGCCGTGGAATCCAATCCGCAGGGCATCGGAGACGTGCTTCTGGCGTCGTTCAACGGGTTTTATGATGCGGTGGACGTGTGTGTGTTCATTCTCACCGTGGGCGGATTCTTGGGCGTGGTGATGAAGACCGGGGCGGTGGACGCAGGCGTTTCCAACGTCATCCGCCGTCTGAACGGAAAAGAAAAATGGCTCATCCCCATCTTGATGCTGCTGTTCGGCTTGGGCGGCACCACCTATGGCATGTGGGAGGAGACGATGGCGTTTTACCCGCTGCTGATTCCCGTATTCCTTGCCGCCGGATATGATGCGGTGGTGGGAATTTCGGTGATTTTATTGGGCGCGGGTACCGGTGTGATCTGCTCCACCGTGAATCCCTTTGCCACCGGCATCGCGGCGGGCTTTGCCGGCGTGTCGCTGGGAGAGGGCATCGTTCTGCGGATTTTGCAATGGATTGTTTTTGAAGCGGTGGCCATCTGGTTCGTTATGGCTTACGCCGCTAAAGTCAAGCGTGATCCCTCCCGGTCCGTGGTGGGCGTGGGTGCAGGCAAACTCCACGTCAGCGCCACGGAGACTGCCCCGCTGAATGCCCGACGTAAGGCGATCCTGACGGTGTTTGCCATCACATTTCTGGTGATGATTTACGGCGTGATCCCCTTTGACGAGATGGGCCTTCCCCTGCCCGCGCTGGGCTGGTGGTTCCCGGAGCTGTCCGCCCTGTTTTTGGTAGGCAGCATCGTGGTGGGCGCGGTGGACCGGATGGAGGAATCGGAGATTGCGGAGACCTTTGTGGGCGGCTGCGCGGACCTTTTGGGTGTGGCGTTCATTATCGGTATCTCCCGGGGTATCACCGTTTTGATGAACGCAGGCGCTATTACGGACACTGTGCTCCACTGGGGCGAAAACGCCCTGTCCGGCGCTGGTTCCATCGCGTTCACGCTTCTGGTGTATCTTATCTATCTGCCGCTTTCCGTCCTAATTCCCTCTTCCTCCGGCCTTGCAACGCTTTCGGTGCCCATTCTTGCGCCGTTGGGCGGTTTTGCCGGAGTGGGCGGCGATCTGGTGGTGACAGCCTTCCAGTCCGCGTCCGGCCTTGTCAACATCATCACGCCTACGGCGGGCGTGGTCATGGGTGCGCTGGCGCTGGGACATGTCCCCTATGATCGGTGGTTCAAGTACGTGTGGAAGCTGATCCTCTATTTCTTCCTGCTGACGCTTGCCTTCCTGATGCTGGGCGTGTGGCTGTAAAACAAAAAAACATCCGCGGAAATTTAGCGTCACTCAAATAAGGATGTTTTTAAGGCGTCACTGTTTTGATGAACGGTGACGCCTTAAATTTGCGTTATGCTTTCATTGCAATCAACTCGATAAACTCCGAATTATTGAGTTGAAGATTATGCTCATAATCTCCCCGATAAACGGGCATTTACATTCAGTCGCCCGGCTCAATCACATAGCTGGAGAAACCCTGCTCCCCGTTCACATTGTAAAGTCCGTAGAATGGCAGCTCAGAACCGATCTCATCGCCGTAGCCGGACATCCAGCGTTGATACCCCTCAGGCAGATCCGCAACCGGCGTGCCCGGCAGATAAATCAACAGTTCCGTTGCATCGTCCAGACCGTAAGGCTCTGTATAGGAATAGGTCCAGTCGTATCCTTCCACCACCGCACGTTCTTCGGTACCGGATTCCCGTTCGTAGGAGATGGATTCCAACTGTACAGAGTAAGTATCGTCATTCACCTGTATCGGCTGAGAGAATTGCCCGGTGAAATCGCAGAGATAGGTGGTTTGAGCCCCCAGTTCACTGTCCATATATTCACCGCTGAAACTGCCGTCCTCCGCAATGTTAAGTACTGTACACCAGCCGCCTGCGCCGCTGCCAAACCAGAACTGAAGATTGGAAACATCAGCAAAGGAAAATGCGGCGGAATGTTCCTCGCCGGACGAAACTGCGATTTGTTCCGGCGTACTTTCACCAGGCGTTGTCTTGTCGGTATTTCCACAGCCGGTCAATCCGAAGGCTACTGCTATAACTGCGAGCACAATCAACGCAATAGAACGCTTTTGGAATTTTCTCACATCGTTACCTCCACAAATTCCGATTTATTACTGCCTTTATGGGATGATTGTATCATCGAACCGTCGATAGCACAATGTCAGACAATTCTGTTTAAAATCTGTGCCTATGATTGTGGCAAGCGTCCTATCTGTCTGACATTCGCCTTTGTACCGATAGACTCCCGATATCGCAGAACAGGAAAGCCGTAGGATTGCTTATCGCATATCCTACGGCCAATCTTACCCACCGACAACATCCTTATGAACGGGACTCTTTCTCCGCGGATGTTTTTTTATAGAAAGATAAATCAATAGCACAAAATAAGACCCTTTTCCATGGCGTAAAAACTGGTCAGGCCCCGGCAGGAGAGAAGTTCCACGCTCTTTACCGGCAAATCCTTCAAGATCAGTTCCTTCAGCTTAACGGCTCCCGGCAGGTTCTGGCAGTGGGAGATGATAACCTCTGCACCGGTGCAGTCCTTGCTGGCGGCCATCTGCTTGATAATGGCCTGAAACGTCTTCGTTTCGCCCCGGGCCTTGTCCGCCACATGAATGGTGCCCTGCGGGGTGGCCTCCGCGATGACGTGAATTCCCAGCGAATGAAGCAGGTTTCCCACTAGCGGGCGCATCCGCCCATTCTTGATGAGATTGTCGAAATTCTCCAGTGTAAAGGTGGTGCGCAGCGCCGCCTGATAAATCCGCAGCTGGGCGCAGATTTCCTCAAAGTTGGGCACTTCGGCCTGCTCGATCAGCGCTCTGGCCCGGCGGGCCAGCAGCACCAGACATCCGGCGGTACTCTTGGAGTCGATGACGCAAATCTTTTTTTCCGGATGCTCCTCCAGCGCCAGATCCCGGCCCATCATGGCGGAAGAACAAGTGCCGGAGAGGTTGGAGGAAATGGTAAAGCAGATGGAGCAATCCGTCGTGGAAAACGCCTGAGCAAATGCGGCGGGAGAGGGACAAGCCGTGGATGAGGCTCCCTTTTCCTCCTTCATGCATTCCAACAGGCGAGAAATGGTGAGACTCTCGTCGTCCAGAAATTCCTGCTCTCCCACCAAAAGCCGCAGAGGTACGGAGGTGTAACGGATGGCGTCGTCATTCCCGCCCGCGGAGGGCAGGTCGGCGCTGCTGTCGCAGACAATATTCCAGGTCATAAAAACTCCTTTGAAGACTCCTGACCGGAATGAATTTCGTCAGGGTCCTCGCGTAATCTAATTCTTAATATCACATTACATCATCTGGGGTGATTTGTCAATGCAAAATATGAGGGCAGAAGTCTGCCGATTTTACATTGGCATCGCGCGCTTGACATTTGCAGGCTCCGGGCATATACTGTAAAAGTTCATTTTAGAACAGTTTTATTTTGAACTGTCAGGAGGCGGCGTATGCATTTAGGCGCTTCGGAAATTTTAAAACTGAGCCGTCAGTTTGAACGGTACTATACCAGCCAGTTCGCTCCCCTGCTGGCGCGGACCGGCCTGAGCATAAACGAGGTGCATGTTCTGCTGTTTCTGGCCAACAACCCGGGGCTGGACACGGCTCGAGATGTGGCGGAGCTGCGGGGTCTTGGAAAATCCCAAGTTTCTCAGGCGGTGGAGGGGCTTTCCAAACGGGGCTTCCTTCGCAGGGAGGCGGACGGCGGCGACCGGCGGGTGGTGCATCTTTTGATTGCGCCGTCTGGCGAACCGCTGGCCCGCGAGGCGCAGAGAATTCAGGGCCGCTGCGCCCGAGACATCACCTCCGGACTAACGCCGGAGGAGCGGAGCCAGCTGGAGACGCTGGCGGAAAAAATTGCGTCCGGCGTGGAAGCGCTGGCAGGAAAGGGATCGTAAACTCATGGAACAACAAGGCGCGGATTTGCGCAGTGGAAAGGTCGGCAAGCTGCTGTTTTCGCTGGCGCTGCCAACGGTCACGTCGCAAATTGTCAATATGCTGTACAATCTGGTGGACCGGATTTACATCGGCCACATTCCGGGAGTGGGCCGGGCGGCGCTCACGGGCGTGGGGGTTTGTCTGCCTATTATTATGCTGATCACGGCGTTTTCCTCTCTGGCTGGCGCGGGCGGCGCGCCAAGGGCGTCCATCGAGGAGGGAAAGGGCAACCCGGAGGAATCGGAGCGGATCATGGGCAACTGTCTGACGCTGCTGCTGATTGCCTCCGTGGTGCTGACGGCGTTCTTCGTCCTGTTCAACCGCCCCATCCTTCTGTCTTTTGGTGCCAGCGCGGACACCATTGACTATGCCGTTGCTTATATGCGCATTTATGCGCTGGGAACAATTTTCGTCCAGCTGACGCTGGGGATGAACATTTTCATCACCGCGCAGGGCTTCAGCAAGGTCAGTATGCAGACGGTTTTGATCGGCGCGGGACTGAACACCGTGCTGGACCCCATTTTCATTTTTGCGCTGAATCTGGGCGTTCAGGGCGCCGCGCTGGCAACCATCCTCTCGCAGGCTGTCTCGGCCGTTTGGGTTCTGCGCTTTCTGATGGGGCGCAAGACCAAGTGGCGGCTGAAGCGGCAGTACCTGCGCCCACGGGCAAAGGTGGTGCTCCCCTGCGTTGCGCTGGGACTGTCGCCGTTTATCATGCAGGCCACAGAGAGCGTTCTGGCGGTGTGCTTCAATACCTCGCTTCTGAAATACGGCGGCGATATCGCCGTGGGCGCAATGACGGTGCTGACCAGCATCATGCAGTTTGCTATGCTGCCGCTTCAGGGACTGACTCAGGGTGCCCAGCCTATTATCAGCTATAATTACGGAGCCAGACTGCCCCAGCGCGTGCGGGAAGCGTTTAGACTGCTGCTGCGGGTGTGCGTGATTTACTCCGCGTCGCTGTGGGCGTTGGTCGAGCTGTTTCCCGGGATTTTTGTCCGCATGTTCAACAGTGATCCGGAGCTGGTGGCCTATGCGGTACCCGCGCTGCGCGTGTATATGGCGATGTGCTGCATCTTCGGCATCCAGATTGCCTGCCAGCAGACCTTTATTGCGCTGGGCAACGCAAAAAGCTCGCTGTTTCTGGCAGTTCTGCGGAAAATCATCCTGCTGATCCCGCTGATCTATATCCTGCCCAATTTCTTTGAAAATCAGGCATTTGCCGTGTTTTTGGCGGAGCCGGTGGCAGACACGATGGCTGTTTTGACCACGGCGATCATGTTTGCCGTTCAGTTTAAGAAATCCATGAAAAGGCTGGAGGCGCCTCCTTGGGAAAAATAAGCACAAAGAGAAAACAGGCGGCCACAATCCAATTGTGGCCGCCGTGTTTTATTTGGGAATGGAGTTTCTCACCGCACAATAAAGCAAAATTTAGCGGAGCCTATTGATTTTTGGGGTTTTCCGGGTTATACTGGTCGAAATTCAATACGTCTGCCACCGGGTAGAAATGCGTAAAGCATTCGTTTGCACATCGTTAGGTCTATGAAGATGTGTATGCGGGTGCTTATTTTTTTGGAGGCTATATGAAAAAGCTGAACGCCCTGTTTCACTATTTTTCCAGAGGAGAACGGACCCTGTGGTTTGGCTCCGTGCTTGCGATTGTGATTGCCTTCTGCCTGTTTGACCGCGACAATTACTTAACGCTGATGGCCTCTCTGATCGGCGTTACTTCGCTGATTTTTAATGCCAAAGGAAATTCCTTTGGTCAGCTCCTCATGATTATTTTCAGCCTGCTATACGGCGTCATATCGTTCTCCTTTTCCTATTATGGAGAAATGATGACGTATCTTGGAATGACAATGCCAATGGCAGTATGCGCCCTGATTTCTTGGATAAAAAATCCCTACAACGGAAATAAGGCGGAGGTAAAAGTCAATCATCTGTCCCAAATGGAATGGGGGTTTCTGTGGGTTTTAACGACTCTGATTACGCTAGTGTTTTATTTTATTTTGGAGTATTTTTATACGGCAAATATCATTCCAAGCACGATATCCGTCACAACAAGTTTTGCGGCAGTCTATCTGACGTTCAGAAGAAGCCCGTATTACGCCATCGGATACGCCGCCAATGACATTGTGCTGATTGTTCTATGGGCGTTGGCAACGCTTGAAGAGACCTCCTATTTGTCCGTTGTCGTTTGCTTTCTGGCGTTCCTCGTCAATGATGTTTATGGATTTATCAATTGGCGCAAAATGGGCAAACGGCAGGCTGAAAATGCATAAAAGTACGCAGAGATTCTCCCTTTGCGGGAAGCGTGATCCCATTTGACGCAGTGAAGGGAGGCATCGTTTTCAAACGATGCCTCCCTTCAAATACCCTTATGGAGGGGCGCTGAATCCGCCGCATGCTTTTGCGATCATTTGTTTTCCTTTGGCAGCAACAGGTTCAACAGCACGGCCATGATGGTGGCGATGACCACCGGGGATTTTCCAAAGATCATGGTAACGGCGTCGGGAAACTGACTCAGCGCGGAGGAGGCCTGAGAGATTCCAACGCCTAATGCGGCGGAAAGGCCGACAATGGTGGTGTTTCGAGCCGTCAAATCCTGAGAGGCGATGAGCTTCATGCCGGTCATGGCGATGGTGGAAAACACGGTCACCGTGGCCCCGCCCAGCACGCACTGGGGAATGGTGGTCAAAACGGCGGCAAACTTGGGGCACACGCCTGCCAGCAGCAAAAAGCCGCCGGTCATGACGAACACGGTCCGGTTCACCACCTTGTTGGTGGTGACAATGCCCACGTTCTGAGAGTAGGTAGCTGTGGGCAGGCCGCCGAAAAACGCCGTCAGAATATTGCTGGCGCCATAGGCAATCACGCCGCCCTTGAGTTCCCGGTCGGTTGGTTCCCGATCCAGACCGCCCACGGTGGTGGCGGTGAAGTCGCCGATGGCCTGAATGGAATTGATGGCAAAGAGCAGCCCGATCGCGATGCAGGAGGCCGGGTCAAATTTCACCCCGAAGTGGAGGAACTTGGGCAGAGAGAACCATGCCGCATCCGCAACCCCGGAAAAGTCCACCATCCCGAAGGGAATGGCAATCACATACCCAATCAGCATACCCAGCAGAATAGCCGCCAGCTTGCACACGCCCTTGCCCCGGTTGTTCAGCAGCATGACCGCCGTCAGCGTCAGCGCCGCCACCAGCCAGTTTTCCCAGGAGCCGTATATCAGCGCGGAGGGCAGTCCCTTGGCCGCGATGACCTCGGCGGTATTGCCCGTTCCGCCCGCCATATAGTTAATGGCCGTTGGATAGAGGGACAGGCCGATGGTGAAGACCACGGTTCCGGTGATGACCGGGGGAAAAAGGCGGCGGATGTGCTTCATGGAAAGGCCCACAAGCATCGCTACCGCGCCGCCCACCAGCATGGCCCCCGCAATGGAGGCAATCCCGCCGCCGTCAGCCGCGATGGCCTGCATACTGGGAACATAGGCAAAGCTCACGCCTAGAATCACCGGAAGGCCGGAACCAAACCGCCCGCCGATGGGATAGAGTTGAAAAAAGGTGGACACGGCAGACATCACCAGCGACGCCTGAATCAGCACGACCCGGTCGCCCATCTCCAGCCCCGCCGCACCGGCCACGATGATAGCCGGGGTTACACATCCCACAATCATCGCCACCAGATGCTGCAGCGCCAGCGACACCGCCATTCCCGGCGGCACAGGACCTCTCAGCCGAAACAGCGCTTCCCGGTCAGGGGTTCTTCTCTCCATGGCAGGCAGCTCCTTTCACGGATCTTGGGAAAAACGGATTCTCAAGACCCTCTCCACTTTTACGTTTTGAGGCAAGGCAGACACCGCGCAGCTCCCCTGCGCGATTTTCAAAAAGATCGCTCCTATCATACCATACTTTTTTACAAAATCAAATATTTTTTAGCATACCTTACAAAAAATTAGAATTATTTACATATTTGCTCGGTTGCTTTTTCTATGCTCGTATGCGAATCCCTTCGTATTTTGACGTTGTATTAAGGCAATCCAACCCGCGGTTTCGGCCAAAGGCGCATATCCCGAAAGGAAAGCAGGGACGGTTGAAGTTGCTTCAACCGTCCCCGCTTTGATATGTGATTAGTTATTCGCCGCCGTGGGCGGAATCTCTGTCCGGCTGAATGCTCACGTCGAAACCGTTGACCGTTGTGCCCTCGTCGGCGGGAATCAGGATGTACTTTCTGCCGTCGATAATCCGGGTTTCCACCAGATAGCTCTGGGACGGGGGCACTGTGATGGTAACGTCCGCCGTGCTGATCTCAAAGCGTTTGCTGTCAATAATATTTTCCGGGCTGAGGGCCGCGCTGCCGCCAAACCGCTCGTCGCACTTTTCCTGAAACAGAGCGGTCCGTTCCTGAGAAACGCCGCAGTCCTCCAGAATTCCGCTGATCTCCTTTGGGGAGATATCCAGAGGCTCCGGCTGCCGGCTCTCCTTGTGCTGCTCGATTTTCTCCTGCAGCCGCTCGTGAACGGACTGGATTACGTCAAAGCGGCACTCGTCCTCCAATGTCTCCCGCAGAACGGATTCAAACGTCTCCTTCTGCTCCGGGGCGGACATGGGGGCCTCCGCATGAAAGACCGCGTCGATAAACTCCTGATGGAGATCGGCGGGACTGCGGGAATAAAACAGCGCGTTGTAGAGATTGGCAGCCCGGTCGTCAAAGGCCGGATAGAGAAAGCCCAGCTCCGGCGCGGAAACGGTCTGTCCGGTGGTGCAGATGTGAAATTCGTTTTCCCCGTGGAAATAGCCCAGCTCCGTCTTTCCGTCCTTTACCGGACAGACACAGCAGACGATGTAAGAGAAGACCGCATCGGAAGCGTCGGCCTGCAGCTCGTCGTCCTTGCCCCGGTGGGGAACGTCATAGGCGTCGTGGGCAAGGAGGATCAGATAGTTGCCCTCCGTCATGTCCAAAGAGGTGATTACCTTTTCAAAAAGCGCCCGCCGCGCGCCGCCGTCCTTCAGTTCGGAGCTGCGCAGCGCGGCCAGCAGGCGGCACTCCTCGCTGTCTGCCACCTGCTGGGTGGAGAACACGATATCCATCAAATTTTTTCCCAGTGTCCCAGAGAGTGTTTTTTTCAGAAGGCTCAGATACTTTTCAGCCTCCTCCTGCGGCATTATGCCGAGGGATTCGTCCAAATCGGCGATGATTTCCTTGTTGCTGTTGACAAAGCAGCCGTAAATACGGCTGATCGCGCTTTTATCCGGGCGAAAGCGGCGGCGCAGCTCGCCTAATTCCTTTTGATTCATAATTGACCTCACTTGCATTAATTGTTTTCCGCTGTACAAAGACTGCGGTAAGAGTTTTTATCCTATCACGAACGAGTTCTATGATACCACAAAATTTGCGGGACAGATCAAAAATTTGCAAAAGTAAACTTTAAAATAAAGCTTCTTTAACTCGCCGATTTTAATCCCACCTGCGTGTGTGCAAAATGCTGCAACCGGGCTATGCGGCGGAGAAGACGGCGTTCCCCGCCGTCGGAGCGCACGGCGTGTTGTCCGCCTCCGCAAAGAAGCGGGCGGCCCGCTTTACTCTTGTGTTATGTTCCATTAAATGGTATGATACAAGCGATATTATGCTCAGATGCGCGCAATTACAGGAAATATGAGGGATGACGATGCATTCGCTGAAAACCGTTCTGGTCGTGGAGGACGACCCCATCAACCGGAAGATCCTGTCGAAGATATTATCTACCGACTATTTGCTGCTGGAAGCCGCCAACGGCGAAGAGGGCATCGCACTTTTGCGTCAGCGTAAAAGTGCAATTGCCGCTGTCATTTTGGACCTTGTGATGCCGGTGATGGACGGGTATGCTTTTTTGTCCGACACTCATTGCGACCCGGCCTATCAAAATCTGCCTATTATCGTCTCCACCGGGAACGGGGACAGTGAGAACGAGCGGGAGGCCCTGAAATTGGGAGCATGGGACTTTGTCTCCAAGCCGTATGATCCTGAGATCCTGAAATTCCGCCTGAAAAACGCAATTGAGAGAAGCCAGCTGACAGCGCTTCATCAGCTGAAATACCTTGCGGAATACGATCCCCTCACAGAAATCTACAATAAGACAAAATTCTTTGAAATGACCCGCACCATGCTTGATGCGAGCCATCAGGAGAGTTTTGTCTTTCTTCGTTTGGATATTGACCGTTTTCAGCTTATTAACTCCTATTATGGTTCCGCCGAGGGAGACAAACTTTTAAAGCATTTTGCAAGAGTTTTGACGGATTTGATGGATCGGCAGATCATTGGAACCTATGGGCGGATGGAGGCTGACATTTTTGCCTGCTGCATTCCCTATGGGGGGCGGGACGCTGTGGAAGCACTGGTCAGACGGTGCAAGGAAAATCTTCGGTCCTTCAGCTGGGATTTTAATTTGGTTCCCACCTGCGGCGCGTATGTAATCCCCGACAATTCCGAGGAAATCAGTCTCATGCTGGGCAAGGCGGGCCTTGCCTCCAAGCAGGTCAAAGGAAAGTATTTAAAAAACTGTGCTTTTTATACCGCGAAGATGAGTCAGGCCATTGAGATGGAACAGGAGATTACCAATGAAATGGCCGGCGCGCTGGCAAACGGCGAATTTCAGATCTACCTGCAGCCCAAGTACAATTTGAGAACAAACAGTCCGGAAGGTGCAGAGGCGCTAGTGCGATGGATGCACCCCAGAAAGGGGATGGTCTTCCCCGGAACCTTCATCCCCGTCTTTGAACGCAACGGCTTTATCTCCCGGTTGGACTATGATGTCTGGGAGCAGGTCTGCCGGGTCCTCAAGCGCTGGATTGACCATGGAGAGCAGCCCTTCCCCATCTCGGTAAACGTCTCCCGAGTCAATATCTACACGCCTGATCTGGTGGAACGGATTTGTGGATTGACGGAGAAATATCAGATTCCCAACCACCTTTTGCAGCTGGAACTGACTGAAAGCGCCTATACCGACAATCCGCAGGTTATGATGGATACGATGAGGCGGCTGCAGTCAAAGGGCTTCATGGTCCTGATGGACGACTTCGGCAGCGGATATTCCTCCCTGAACATCCTGAAGGATCTGGAGGTCAATATCCTCAAGCTGGATATGAAATTTCTCTCCAATACAAAAATTCCGGGCCGCGGCGAAAATATCATCTCCTCCGTGGTCCGCATGGCAAAGTGGCTCCATATTCCGGTGATTGCAGAGGGCGTTGAAAAACAGGAGCAGGCGGATTTTCTGCGGGAAATCGGCTGCGAATACGTGCAGGGCTATTATTTTGCCCAGCCCATGACGGTGGAGGCCTATGAGGATCTTGTCAAAAGTGAAACACCCTTCCGGCCGGTGGAAGGAACGCACGTTGACATTGACCAGATGTGGGAGCCACACGCCCGGCTGGAGACGCTGCTTTCCAGCGCGCTGCACGCGGTGGCTATCTATGAGTTTGCGGACAACCGGGTGGAGATTCTCCGGGTCAATCAGGCTTTTTATGATTTAGTTGGCCGCGACGATACCGTGGTGAACACCGGGGATGCGCTGCAGGTGGTGAGCCGTGAATACCGCGGCGCTGTGATGACCGCATTTTGTCAGGCTGCCGTCTCTGCGGGGACGGTGGAGGTGGAGTACCGCCGCGAAACCGCCAGCGGAAAGCCGCTCTGGCTTCAGCTGAAGCTGAAGCGCATCAGCCATGTGGGTAATAGGCAGATCCTGCTGGGAAACTTTCTGGACATTACCGCCCAAAGGGAGTTGGACATCGAGCTTCAAAAATATCGGATGATTGCAGAAGCCGGCCATGTGGATACGGGGCGGATGCTGATCGTGGATGACTTGAAGACCAACCGGAAGATTCTGAAGGGTATTTTTCAAAATCGGTTTACCATACTGGAGGCTGAAAACGGCCAGCAGGCGCTGGACGTTTTGAAGGAATACCAGAACCAAGTGGATATCATTCTGCTGGATTTGATGATGCCGGTGATGGACGGCACGGAGTTTTTGGAGATCAAGCGGGCGACCACGGCGCTTTCAGACATTCCGATCATTATCATTACAGCTGACGAAAGCGCCGAATGTCAGATCAACACGTTGGCTCTTGGGGCGAACGACTACATCATAAAACCCTTTGTGGAGGAGATCGTTGTCCGGCGGGTGGACAATGTGCTGGAGTCCAACCGGCGATTCCGCGAAATTCTTCAGGAATACGACATGGTGGTCCGAAAAGCCCGGACCGATCCCCTGACGGGAATTTTCAACCGTGCCATCACAGAGCAGTTGATTAACCACATTCTGCTGAATCAGGCGGAGAACACCCATGCCCTGATTATGATAGACGTTGATCATTTTAAGAGCATCAACGATACTTGTGGTCACGCATGCGGCGACGAGGTTCTGTCCTATCTGGCGCGAAGACTGTCGGCCTTTTTCCGAAGAGGCGATGTGATCGGGCGTTTCGGCGGCGACGAGTTCTGTGTGTTTATGATGGGAGTGCCCTCCGCCACGCTTGTGGCGGAAAAGTGCGCCGCGCTTTGCAGAATGCTGTCCGAGAACCCTGAGTCTGCCCCGGTTCCGTTTACCATTTCGGTGGGGGCCGCGATTACCGGCCCGAACGCCGCGGACTTTACAACGCTTTACCAAAACGCGGATCAGGCGCTGTACGATGCGAAACGTCAGGGAAAGAATCAAGCCGCGATGTATGGGCAGGGCAGCCTGCTTTTCGCGATGTCCGCTTGGATCAACAAAGAGAGCCTGATCGAGGCACTGGACGCCGCCGTGGTCGCCATCGACGATGAGACATATGACCTGCTTTACTGCAACGAGGCGGCAAAGCAGTTTTTCGGCGTGTCGGATATCCACGGGAAAAAGTGCTATGAAATCCTGCGCCATCAGCATACCCCCTGCGTATCCTGCAAGAGAGGCCGCCTTTCCTTTGACACGTATGAGCAGGGAACCTATCTGCAAGAAAAGACAGGCAAAAAAATGCTCTCCAGAGAGAAGCTGCTTGCATTAAACGGACGCCGGATTCATCTTCAGCTGCTGCTGGATTTATCCGGAGCGGAACACTCTGCACGGTCAGATAGAGAGGATGAAGACGATGGGCACCAAATTTGAGGTGGAGCACTACCATGCATGTTTTGACGCCGGCTCCTGCGCTTTTTGCATCTGGGGCCCTGTCGAAGACGAGGCCGAAGAAATTCGGGATTTTAAACTTGCTTACGCAAATGAGGCGACGGCGAAAATTCTTGGGATTTCGTTGAAACAGCTTCAAACAAGGAGTTTTTGCGACCTTTTTCCCACCGCTGATTCCAAATGGAAGCGGCTGCTGGAAAACACGGCGACACGCGGGACTGCGGAAGCGGCGGCGATCTGCCCTCTGGCGGGAGGACGGCAGCTTCAGGCCCTTTGTTTCTCCCCCGAACCCGGCTACTGCGCCTGCTGTTTGCAAGAAGTCCGGAATCCGGAGCCGTGGGAGCTTCAAGACCCGCAGGAAGCGCGGGAGGGCGCCGAGCAAATAAACGCCGCGCTGGATATTTTTGAGGGCGGCTTTACCATTGTGGACCGAAACGAGAACGGCGGATATGCTCTCAGCTTTGTCAGCGACGGCCTTTGCCGGATGCTGGGCGTTTCCCGGGAGCAGTTTATAGAGGGCTGCAAAGCCGACATATGTGCCATGGCGTGTGGAAGGGAGCGGACTTTGTGCCGATCCGTTCTGGAGCAAAACGCGCAGGAGGGCGCGATGTTCTCCGACATGTTTGAGGCACGGACCCGGGCCGGACGCTCCATCACGCTCTCCGTGCGCGGCACCGTGAAGAGCCTTGGCCGTAAGCTGCGGTACTATATCAGCTATATGGACGTGACAAAGGAGCAGCGGACCCGCGAGCTTTTGGACCGCGTGATGGAGGGCTACGATGTATCCGTTTGGGAGTGGGACATTCTGTCCCAAACGGCGTATCAGTCGATTCATTCCTCCCGGTGCGCCGGGAGCGGCGCAGAGGTCTATCCCAATTTCCCACAGTGCCTGTTTGATGAAAAGCACTATCACGAAGATTCCGTCCAAGCCGCGAAAGATATTTTTGACCGGGTGCTGGCCGGAGAGGAAAAAGTCTCCGCCACCCTGCGCACCTATGATCCGGTCAGAAAGGAATACTGGTGGGAAGAGGTCTGCTATAAGACCATCTTTGACGATGGGGGACGGCCCATACGTGCGGCGGCCATCGGACGTGACGTGACGGAAAAAATGGAGGCCGCCCGAAAGGCGGAGGCCGCTAACGAGGAAATTCAAAATATCATTAACGCCATTCCCGGCGGCGTGACCATTTACCGCGTTTCCGATATCTTTGAGACGATTTATTTTTCCGATGGAGTCGCGGCGCTGACAGGCTACTCTCCCGAGGAATACGGCGAGATCATCAAACAGGACGCCGCCAACCTGATCTATCCGGCGGACGCTGAAATGGTGATTTGCAAGGTGCGCGATGCCTGCGCTCACGACACGGTGGCGGACATTGATTTCCGCAAGCGCCATCGGGACGGCCGCGTGATCTGGGTGCATATGCAGGGCAAGAAGATCGGAGAGGACCGAGGCGCGCCCCTGCTGCAATGTGTGTTCCACAATATCACCCGCCAAAAGGAGGCGGAGCTGTCACTGCTGGAAAACAAGGTGATCTCTGATATTGCCATCAGTACCGCGAATTTAAATGTTTGGACATACGATGTCAAGACCCACACGCTCTATGAGTCGGCGGAGTCCTTGAAGGTGCATCCGGGCAACGAACCGGTCATCTCCGATTTTGTGGAAACGTCTATCCGGCGGGGAGATATCAAGCCGGAGAGCATTGAGGCTTTCCGGGATCTGTATCGCCGGGTGGAAGCCGGAGAGCCGGAGGTCAGCCGGGACATCTGGCTTGCCCGCCCCGACGGGGGCGGCTGGTGGTGCGAGCGAGTGTTTTACACGAATCTGCTGGATGATCGGGGTAACGTGCTGCAATCCATCGGCGTAGGGAAAAACATTACCAACGAGTTAAAGATTTTGGCGGAAAAGCAGCAGATGGAACTGGCGCTGGCCTCCAGCGCAATCTTCTTATGCTCCTACGATATCCAGAACAACGTTTTTAACAGCCTCAGCCGAGGAGCCGAACGGTTTGGGTTCCGACTGAATCAGAAGGGCGGCTACATGGCCCGGATTGAGGCGGGCTATATCATGCCGGACGGGGTGGACGACTACATCGCGCTTTATGAAGCCTTGGCCCGGGGTGAGAAAACGGCGGCCGCGATCATCCATTATAACAAAGCGAAAACCGGCGTGGAATGGCAGCGAATTACCTATTCCGTGATTTTTGGCGCGGGCGGCCTGCCGGTGCTGGGCGTAGCCATCGGAGAGGATGTCACCGAGTTCATCAATGCCCAGAAGAAATTTGACGAAGAGGTCAAAAATCTGGAGGCAATTCAGGGCGAGGTGCTGCTGGGAAAGTGCCGGGGCAATCTGACGCTCAATCTGGTGGACCACTATGTCTGCGACGAGCGGATGCTCTATTCCAAGGACAGCAGCGCCTATACCGACGTGATAGAAACTGTCGCCTCTTTGTGCGCAACGCAGGAGATGAGTGATGAACTGCGCAGAAAAATGCAGCCTGAAAACTTGATACGGCTGTATAAGGCGGGCACAAAGACCAGTTCCATAGAGTATCAGCGGCGCATGACCAACGGGCAGCCCCACTGGGTGAGGACTGTTTCCAAAACCTATCGAAACCCCGACAGCGGCGACATCATGTGCTTTCTGTATACCCATGATATTAACGAAAAGAAACAGCTGGGAACGATTATCGGTCGGATTCTGGATTTGGAATATGAGTTTTTGGGGCTTTTAAACCTGTCCGATCAGCACTTGACCTGCTATCACTACACGGATTTGGAATCCCAGCTGGAGATGCACGCCAATGGAGATTATACCCGGGGCTATCCTGAATTTATAGAGCGGTACGTTCCGGAGGAGTATCGGCAGGAGGCCATGGAGGCGTTTGACTGCGCGCACATCATGCGTGAGCTTGAAACCAGCGATACGTTTGTCTATACCTTCCCGGTGATCGCCGATGGCAAGACCTATCGCAAAAAATGGCAGTGCATGTACCTCGATCAGAGCCACTCCGTTTTGGTCTTTACCCGCACGGATATCACCGCCATTACCCACCAGCAGGAGCAACATCAGGCAGTCCTCCGGGACGCACTGCTGCAAGCGCAGCAGGCAAGCGTTGCAAAAACGGAATTCCTCTCCAGAATGAGCCACGAAATCCGCACGCCCATGAACGCCATCATCGGAATGTCGGCGCTGGCCGCCCAGTGCGTGGGCAACTCTGAGCAGGTGTCCGACTGCATTTCCAAGGTGGGGATTTCGGCGCGATTCTTGCTCTCTCTCATCAATGATATTTTGGATATGAGCCGGATCGAAAGCGGAAAGCTGACGCTGAAAAATGAGGAGATTCCTTTTGAGGAATTCCTGAACGGCATCAATACCATTGCCTGTGAGCTGGCAGAGAACAAGGGCGTGGAATACGACTGCATCCTGACCAGCTTTACGGAGCCGTCCTATATGGGCGATCCTATGAAGCTGCAGCAGATTCTGGTAAATCTGATCTCTAACGCGGTAAAGTTTACCCCGGCGGGCGGAAAGGTGCAGTTCATTGTCAATCAGGCTCGGACCAATGGCGGCAAAGCATATCTGCAATTTACCGTGAACGACACGGGAATCGGCATCAGCGACGAATTTAAGGACCGCATCTTTGAACCCTTTGAGCAGGAGCGTTCCAACTCCACAAGTCCCTATGGAGGAACGGGGCTGGGCCTTGCCATCTGCAAAAATCTGGTGGATATGATGGGCGGAACGATCTCCGTCAACAGCATCGAGGGCATCGGCACGGAGTTTCTCGTGGAACTCTCGCTGGGACTATGTACCGACACGGTTTACCGGGTCAGAAATCAGTGGGGCATGAACTGGAAAAACCTGTCGGCGCTGATTGTGGACGACGAGATTCTTATCTGCGAGCAGACGCAGCATATCCTGACGGAGATGGGCACAAAGGCGGACTGGGTGGACAGCGGGTCAAAGGCCGTCGCCATGGTGGAGACAAAGTGGGCGCGGGGAGAGCTTTATGATATTGTGCTGATCGACTGGAAGATGCCGGAGATGGATGGCATTGAAACCACGCGGCGGATTCGGCGCATCGTGGGTCCGGACGTGACAATCATCATCATGACGGCCTATGACTGGGCCAGTATTGAGGCCGAGGCCAAAAACGCCGGAGTCAATCTTCTTATTTCAAAGCCCCTGTTCAAAACCTCGCTCTGCTCCGCTTTTGAAAAGATCTATCTGCACAAAGAGCAGGAACAGCAAGCCGCCACGCCCCGGGAATATGACTTCACCGGCCACCGGGTTCTGCTGGTCGAGGATCACATGCTGAATGTGGAGGTTGCAAAGCGCCTGTTGAGCGCCAAAGGCTGCGAAGTGGAGGTCGCGGAAAACGGGTTGGCCGCCATTGAGACTTTTACTTTAGCCGAACTGGGGTATTTCGACGCAATCCTCATGGATATCCGCATGCCGGTCATGGACGGATTAACGGCAACACGCTCTATCCGCCAGCTGAAAAAGAAGACCGCCAAGACGATTCCTATTATCGCGATGAGCGCCAACGCGTTTGACGAGGATGTGGAAAAATCCAAGATGGCGGGGATGAATGCGCACCTCGCCAAGCCCATTGAACCGGAATTGCTGTATGCAACGCTGGATGACTTTTTCCACGCGGGGCAGACGTCTCTGCCCGAATAAGAGCGGGGCGCGTGCATTTTTCTGTTTGTTCAGCATCTGCGGCATAGAGCCGGAGCCGCTGGGGCGCCGCCGTTTGGGCGGAAAGTATCCAAAGTATTTAAAATTTGTCCGCCATGAATTCACTACCGAACAGGAGGGATCGAAATGAACGCGCTGCAAAATTTGAAAAGGCGCCTGTGCGCCGCTATTTTGGGAGCAATTCTTCTTGTGGGGATACTGGCCGTGCCTGCCGGCGCGGTGAGCGGACCCACGCTTCGCGTTGCATTTTATCCGCTGCCCGGATTTTTTGAGTATACCAATCGGGGCGAGGAATGTGGATATGGCGTTGACCTGCTGAATTTGATATCCCGGTATACGGGCATTACTTTTACCTACGTTTTGGCCCACAGCTGGGAAGAGACAAAGCAAATGGTTTTGGAAGGAGAGGCGGATGTCCGTATGCCGGGTACGCTTCCCGTCTCGCCCTCCACCACGCTGGGGTACACGGAGCACAGCATCATCGACACCTATTATGCCGTCATGGCACTCAAAAGCAGAGAAGATCTTTGCTATCAGGATTACGAGACGTTTCAAACGCTGAAAGTCGGCATTTCCCGGCCCGTGTACCAATCCGCCGGACTGGAAAACGAATTGGAGGATGCAGGCATTCCGGCGGAACACCTTGTCTTTTACGATGGGTTCAACGCCTGCCGAGCCGCTCTGGAGGCGGGGGAAATCGACGCGCTGATCTCCAACGTCATGGATTTGGACGGCGAAATGAAGCAGTTGGAGCGGTTTGGCACCATCTCCAATTATATTTCTATGAGTATCGGCAATCCATATTTAAAAACGATCAACAATGCGCTGGCTAAAATTCAAAGCGACGAGCCGACATTCTTTTCAGATACCTATAAACGCTGGTTTCCGGAGCGGGTCGCTGTGCCGATGACAAAGGATGAAGCGCGCTATCTGGCGTCGATCAATTCTTTGACCTTCGCCTTTCAGGACGGGCGGGGATATTACAGCCGCAGGGAGAAGGACGGTTCTTTCACGGGGTTCTATCCCGCCGTGGCGCAGATGATTTGCGACCGGCTGGGCGTTTCATGCATCCAGACGGAGTGGAAAGAGGAGAAGGCGCGAGGCGTTGTCGTTTATCCTGATTTCTACTACGATCACGTGTGGGCCGACGAAAAAAATGTAGACATTACGCAGCCTTATGCCACGGTCAATTACTACGCAATCAAAAACAAGAACAGCAGCTTTGATCCCGAAACCTGCACGGTGGCCGCCGTCCATTCCTCCCATGTGACGCAGAATTATATTTTAGGAAAGTATCGTCAGGATCAAATAACATGGTGCCGGGATTCACAGGACTGCCTGACGGCGGTGGCATCCGGAAGAGCGAGTCTGGCCCTTGTCTCCAGCTACGCGGCGGAATATTATTTGAAAATGTATCATTACAGCCAGCTCACGCCCTCTCTGGTTGCGTTTTCCAATCAGGTGTGTCTGGGCGTGGAGGGCGACGAAACCGGCCTGCTGGCAAGCGGGCTCAGTAAAACGCTTTCCACCATCACCACCGACGAATTGAACGCACTGATGATCGACACCACTGTGAAACGCCCCAGTCAGAACCTTCTTCTGGCTTGGATCTACGAGAACCCCGTCCGCAGTATCCTGATTGTCAGCGGCGGGACGATTTTAATGGTGAGTCTGGCCGCGGTTTTCCTCTATCTGAAACGCGCCCACCGGAAAAACCTTGATTTGGCGGAAGCCGTCAACGCAAAGCAGGCATTCCTGTCGAGAATGAGCCACGACATGCGCACTCCGATGAATGCGATCATTGGCTTTTCCTCCTTTGGCGCGGAGGCCTCTGACTTGGAGGAATCCGCCGGATATCATGAAAAAATTCATCAGGCCGGGCAGTATCTGCTGCAATTAATCAACGACAGTCTGGACTTAAGCAAGCTCCAGAGCAAAAACTATGCGCTTCATCCCCAGCCCTATCGAAAAGAGGAGCTTTTGGAGTCTCTGGCCAACCTTCTCCAGCCCCGGGCGCAGGAAAAGGGCGTTTCCCTTGCCTTCCACTGTGATCCAACGCTTCCTCCTTTGCTGTTGTTTGACAAAATGCGGGTTCAGCAAATTTTTGTAAATTTACTGAACAACGCCATCAAGTTCACGCCGTCCGGCGGCCACGTAACCCTTGACATTGAAAAGGAAGACGCCGGCCCGGACTCGTATCTGATTCGCTTTCGGGTCAGGGACGACGGCGCGGGTATGTCGGATGAATTTCAGCGAAACCGGCTGTTTAAGCCCTTTGAGCAGGAGCACACCACCGCCAGCGGTGACGGCACCGGGCTGGGCCTGGCAATTGTGAAGGACCTGGTCACGATGATGGGTGGCACGATCTCCTGCAAAAGTGCCCCCGGAAAAGGCACAACCTTCACGGTGCTGCTGCGGGGCCAAATTGTTCCAGAGCAGAATCTGGTGGAAAAGTTCCGCCCGATTTCCTCATCCGGGCTGGCGGGGAAAAATGTCCTTGTGTGCGAGGACCAGGCCGTAAACCGGGAGATTGTGGAAAAGCTGCTGCAACATGTGGGCATCTGCGTGGATTCTGCCGAAAATGGCCAAGAGGGATTGAAACTGTTTGAAAAGTCGGCGGAAAATTACTATTTTGCGGTGTTAATGGATATTCGAATGCCTGTTTTGGACGGAATTTCCGCCACAAAAGCGATTCGGCGGCTGTCGCGCCGGGACGCGGCGGGCGTTCCGATTATCGCCCTGTCCGCTGCTGCTCCTGATGAAAACATGGTGCCCTTTCGGGCTGCGGAATTGAGCGGCTGTCTCACCAAACCGATTGATCCGGAGGAGCTGTATGCCGCCCTTGCCAAATACCTCCCGGAGGATGAGCGGCAGAGTCCGAAATCACCGAGCCTGATACGATAAGAAAAACCACCGGATGCGCTGGAACGATTGGGTAAAACAGAATCCAGCGATTCTGTGGGACGTTACCCCTTATCAATCATTCATACTGGGATAAAAGCATTTTGGAAATGGTCAGCTTCAAAAATGAAGTTTTTAAGAAACAGAGCAGAGGCCCGGGCGCTTGCGCCCGGGCCTCTGTTGTTTTTATTTGCGGACGGACCATGCGGTGTGGTCCGTGTGCAGGAGATGATGGGACTTCTCGCCCAGCGGATTTTTAAGATAGGCGCGGTAGAGCTCATACACGTCCGGATTTTCGTGAGAGAAGCGGACGGTTGCGTTCGCGTCCATTTCCCAAAGCTGATTGCCGCGGTGAGACGCCATTTCCACGCCCTCGTGGATGGGCTGGCCGCCGCCGCCCGCGCAGCCGCCGGGACAGGCCATGACCTCCACAAAGTCATAGACCACTTCCCCGCCGTCAATGGCCTCCATCAGCCGGCGGGTATTCCCAAGGCCGCTGACCACCGCCACGCGCACGTCTCCGGCCCCCGGAATGGAGAAAACCGCCTCCTTCCAAGGCCGATCTCCCCGCACCTTTTGAAAAGCATCGGCATCCGGGTTGGTCCCGGTCACCAGATAGTAGGCGCTGCGCAGCGCCGCGTCCATCACGCCGCCCGTGGCACCGAAAATCACCGCCGCGCCGGTGCCGGTACCCAAGGGACTGTCAAATTCCGCTTCTTCCAAGTCGGCGGGAATGATGCAGTCGCTGCAGAACATTCGGCACATTTCCCGGGTGGTCAAAACGGCGTTCACGTCCGGGTCGCCGCAGGCATCATTCATCGTGGGCAGCTCGCACTCCGTCTTTTTTGCGGAGCAGGGCATGATGGACACTACGTAAATTTTGTGGGGATCAACGCCGATCTTCTCCGCGAAATAGCTTTTTGCCACCGCGCCGAACATTTGCTGGGGCGACTTGGCGGTAGAAAGATTCTGAGTGTAAGCCGGGAACTGAGTTTTGAGAAAGCGCACCCAGCCGGGACAGCACGAGGTAAACATGGGCCAGCGGTATTTTCCCTTGTGAGTAAACCGCTCTAAAAATTCGCTGCCTTCCTCCATGATGGTGAGATCTGCGGTGAAGTTGGTGTCAAACACGTAATCAAAGCCGATGCGTTTCAGCGCCGCCACCATGCGTCCGGTGGTGGCCTGCTCAACAGGCAGGTCAAAGGCTTCCGCCCACGCCACCCGCACGGCGGGAGCAACCTGCACCACCGTGACGATGTCTGGGTCCCCCACTGCTTGCAGCACCCGGTTGGTGTCGTCTCGAACGGTCAGTGCGCCGGTGGGGCAGTGGGTCACGCACTGCCCGCAGAAGGTGCAGTCTGTGTTTTTCAGGAAGCGGTTGTAGCTCACGTCCACCGTGGTGCGGGAGCCGGTACCGGCCACGTCCCAGATGTGCATTCCCTGTACCTTGTCGCAGATCTGCACGCAGCGCATACATTTGATGCACTTGCTGGCCTCACGGACGACAGGGGCCTCCAAATCCACGGTGGAGCGCTCCAGCTGGAGCTCATAGGGCTGATAATGGATGTTGAGGTCGCGGGAGAGCCGCTGCAGTTCGCAGTTGCCGCTGCGGATGCAGACCGCGCAGTTGGAGTTGTGCTGGGAGAGGATCAGTCTCAGGTTCGTTCTGCGGGCTCTGCGGACCCGGTCGGAATTTGTGTAGATGACCATGCCCTCTGTAACCTCTGTATTGCAGGCAGGGACCAGACGTTCTTTCCCTACAACCTCCACCACGCACATGCGGCATGCCGCGATGTTGTTGATTTCCTTTAGGAAGCACAGATGGGGGATGGGGATTCCCGCCTGTTCGGCGGCTTCCAGAATGGTGACGCCCTCGGCGGCGGTCAGGTCCCGG
Organism: Oscillibacter ruminantium GH1; assembly: GCF_000307265.1. Classification (GTDB taxonomy): domain Bacteria; phylum Bacillota; class Clostridia; order Oscillospirales; family Oscillospiraceae; genus Oscillibacter; species Oscillibacter ruminantium. The sequence goes on along the minus strand of NZ_DF158897.1, from coordinate 238,979 downwards.
TCGTTGATCTTGAAATTCACCATCTTTCCACACGTCCTCCCTTAAAGTTTCCGTATCCAAAGTGATCGCACCGGAGGCACCGGGAGGATTCCTGCGCCGCCTCCTCGTCGGTCATGCCGCATTCAATGCACTGAAAGTCGCCCTTGCGCTCGCTTGCGCCGCGTTCTGTGGCGTTGACCCGGCCGCAGGGGCGCTGGTCGGCAAAGCGCGGGGCGGGGACTTGAACCTCTGTGCGAATCTCGTGCTGGAAACCCAGATATTCGTCGATGTTGGCCGCTGCCGCCTTTCCGGCGGCAATGGCCCGGATGACGGTGGCGGGTCCGGTGACGCAGTCGCCTCCGGCAAAGACTCCCTCCATGTCCGGGAGGCGTGTGCTGGAATCCGCCAGCAGTGTGCCGCCCCGCTGAATCTTCACGCCGCACTGCTCGAACCCAAGGGACTCAATCCCCTGTCCGATTGCCACAATGATGGAGTCGGCGGAAATGCGCCGAGGCTCCACAGCCGCAGTGGCCGGGCGAGGACGGCCATTGCTGTCCATCGCCCCAATAATTTGCGGCTGTGTCCAAAGGGCCACAGCCTGTCCCGTCTCGTCGGCCTCAATCCGCACCGGGGCCTGCAGGGTCAATACCTCGGCTCCCTCCGCAATTGCGCCTTCGATCTCCTCCTGCTGGGCGGTCATGTCTGCCTGACGGCGGCGATACACGCATGTCACGTTGGCTGCGCCCAGCCGGATTGCGCTGCGGGTCACGTCCATCGCCACGTTTCCCCCGCCGATAACCACCACGTTCTGTCCGGTGAAATCGGGCATATCGTCGTCGCCGATGCGGCGCAGCAGCTCCACCGCGGAGATGACCCCCCGGCTGTCTTCGCCGGGAATGCCGGTTTTTTTGTCGGTGTGCGCACCGATGGAGAGATACAGGCAGTCATACTGCTTTTTCAGCTGGTCAAAGGTAATGTCGCTGCCCACGTTCACCTGCGTGTGAACCTCGATGCCAAGGGAGAGGATGGCGTTGATATCGTTGTCCAGCCGCTGGCGGGGTAAGCGGTAGCTGGGGATGCCGTAACGCATCATGCCGCCCAGCTGCTTTTTCTTTTCATAGACGGTGACCTTATGGCCCATCAGTGCCAGATAGTAGGCGGCGGAAAGACCGCCGGGGCCGCCGCCGATAATGGCGACGGACTTCCCTGTTTCGGGGGCTTTTTTAGCGTGGGGGGCACCTGTGGCGTGATCCACGGCGTAGCGCTTCAGCCCCCGGATATTCAGCGCATTGTCCACCATGTTCCGCCGGCACCGGGCCTCGCAGGGGTGCTCGCAGATATAGGCGCAGGCTGTTGGGAAGGGGTTGTCCTTACGGATGAGCTGAACCGCGTCGTCGCAGCGGCCCGCGTTGACCAGAGCGATGTAACCGGGAATATCCACCCCGGCGGGACACAGCGCCACGCAGGGCACGGGGTTTTTGAGACTGCCAAGACACCGGTGATGGAGAATGTGCTCCTCGTAATCGTCCCGAAAGCCCTTCAGGCCCATCAGGACCAGATTTGCCGCGTCGATGCCGATGGCGCAGTCCGCTGTTTCGGTAATGGCCTGCGCGGTGCTTTCAATGCGGGACAAAATTCCGATTTCCGGCTCTCCGTCAAGCACCTGTGTCAGCATGCTGGACAGTTGGGCAAGACCAATGCGGCAGGGAACGCATTTGCCGCAGGTCTGCGCACGACAGAGATTCAGGAAATTCAATGCCATATCCACGGGGCAAAGGCCCGGTGGGCTGGCGGCGATTCGCCGTTCCATATTCCGGTACAGCTGTTCCACGATTGCTTGGGCCTGCCCCGGAATTTTGACTTCAAGCCTGCTCATATCATTTCACGCCTTTCTCTTCCGTTCTAATTCCATAGTGACTTTGAAAAAGGGACAATAAGGGAACCGGGCGTTGATCCAACCAGTTGGCCGATTTTATCATGTAAAGATTTCAGGCAATCCCGCGATACGCTCTCTGCGATTTTGGCGCGCGCGTCCGCGTTCGGCGCGGCGCGCCAAAGCGCAGGGAGTTTTTCTTATTTCTTTTCGGTGTCGTAGGTATACCAGCCCTTGCCGGACTTGCGGCCAAGCTCGCCCTTTTTCACCTTCTCGATGACCAGCGGGCTGGGCTTGTCGTTTTCATCTCCGCTTTCCGCATAGCGGTCGCGGCGGACAAAGTAGTTCACGTCCAACCCCGTCATGTCCATCAGCTTGAAAGGCCCCATGGGATAGCCAAGGCCCTTTTCGCAGGCGGTGTCAATATCCTCCACAGAGGCAATGCCCTTTTCCAGCAGAAGACAGGCCTCCCGGGTGACGGCGGCGTTGATGCGGTTGGCGACAAAACCGGCGATCTCCTTCTGAATCACGATGGGAGACTTTCCGGTGTTCGCGGCAAAGGCGGTGGCAACCGCGATGGTATTTTCAGAGGTGTGGGGGCCGCGGACGATCTCGGCCAGCTGCATGACAAGCGCGGGGTTGAAATAGTGAATATTCAAAAGACGCTCCGGATTTTCCACCACGTCGGCGAGCTTTGAGCTGACCAGATTGGAGCTGTTCGTGGCAAGAATGGTATCCTTTTTGCACAGCTTGCTCAGTTTGGAAAACAGCTCCCGCTTCGCGTCCAAATCTTCAATAATGGCCTCGACCACAATGTCGGCGGCGGGGGCGGAGCCGTCCACATCGCCGGTGATGGTCAGGTTGGCGGCAACCTGATCGGCTTCTTCCTGCGTCAGGCGGCCCTTAGCCACGCGCCCGGCAAAATACTCCTTTGCCCAGACCTGCGCGCCTTCAATCGCCTTGGGGAAGGAATCACAGAGAATGACCTTGTAGCCATGCGCACGGCCGTTGAGCACGGTGTTCATTGCGATCTGCCGGCCCATGGCCCCCGCGCCTACCACGACTGCGGTCTGAATGTTTTCGATTTTCAATGAAAAGACCACCTTTATATAAAATTTGAGTTCTTACAGTTTTTCAATAATGGTTGCCATGCCCTGCCCGCCGCCGATACACAGTGTGGCAAGGCCAAACCGTCCGCCGGTGCGCTGGAGGTTATGCAGCAACGTGACGATGAGCCGCGCGCCGGTGCAGCCCAGCGGATGGCCCAGCGCGATGGCGCCGCCGTTGATGTTAACCTTGGCGGGGTCCAACCCCAAGTCCCTCACGCAGGCCACGGACTGGGAGGCAAACGCCTCGTTCAGTTCGATCAGATCCAGCTGCTCGATTTGCATCCCGGTGCGTTCAAGCAGCTTTCGGGTGGCGAACACAGGTCCGTAGCCCATGATGGTGGGGTCCAGCGCGCTGGCCGTCATGCCGACGATCCGCGCCAGAGGCTTCAGCCCGGTTTCCTTGACCTTTCGCTCTGACATCAGTACCAGCGCGGCCGCCCCGTCGTTGAGGCCGCAGGAGTTCCCTGCGGTAACGGTCCCGCCGGGTTTCACAATGGATTTCAGTCCCGCCAGAACCTCCATCGTGGTGCCGGGGCGGGGGAATTCGTCCGTGTCGAAAATAAAGCTGCGCTTTTTTTCGGTAATCTCTACCGGGACGATTTCCTTTTTGAAATAGCCCGCCTCGATGGCTGCCAGCGCGCGGCGCTGGCTCTCCGCCGCAAAAGCGTCCTGCTCCTCGCGGCTGATGCCAAAGCGCTCGGCCACGTTTTCAGCCGTCTTGGTCATGCTCAGGCCAGAGCCGTAAACAGAAGCGGGCGCGGCGGTGCTTCCGGCTTCAATGTTGGAGTCGACCATCGCCATCTTGTTTCCGCCCCAGCGGGCATTGCGGACATATACCGGCGCACGGCTCATGTTCTCCGTGCCGCCAGCCACGATGACGTCCGCCTCGCCGCACCAGATTTCCTGACAGCCGCAAAAAGCGGCCTGCATGGCAGAGGCGCAGAGGCGGTTGACGGTATAGCCGGGAACCGTTTCGGGAAGTCCCGCCTCCAGCGCTGCGCACCGCGCGATGTTGGAAGATTCGGTGCTCTGGCGGACTTCGCCTAAAATTACTTCATCCACCGTGCCGCCGTCGACACCTGCGCGGGTCAAAGCCTCCCGAATCACCAATGCTCCCATCTGGTGTGCCGGTACGCTTTTAAGTGAACCGCCGTATTTGCCAATGGCCGTACGAACAGCGCCCATAATGTAGATATTCTCCAATTTTTGCAGCCCCTTTCGGTTTGTTTTGACTACATTTGATTTGCGGATAGAACGAGTCAATATAATTTAAGCAAGAATGATGCCAGATACTTGATGTCATGCGAATTTTGCGGATTTTTGTGGAAAAACGGAATTCTCCTCTTCTAAATCGTGGGGAACCCCAAAATTTCTCGCATGGATTGGGGAAACTCTTTTTTAAAAGTGTGAAGTGAGAACTGTGAAATGAGTGCTTAAAAAGGCGTGAACTCACAACTTTTGAGAAATGTTTTGGACGGGCGGTGGTACTTCTTTGTGGTTTTATTTCGTGAAATCTGCCATATTCAGGACATATATTTTGAAAAATCAAACAAAAAGAGAAAAAGAACAGAACGCTGTCCGGTTGGTACGCATTTTGCTGTTCCTATTAGCAAGAGTTGATTTTCGCGAAACTCTGAAAAAACGCGGAACAGCGAAGGAGGAAAAGCAACATGACGTTCGACAATATTCTGTACGAGGTGAGAGACGGAATCCTGTATTTGACCCTGAATCGGCCGGAAGTCCGCAACGCGCTTAGTCCGGAAATGTGGAATGACATCCGAACGGCGGTGCAATGCGCACGGGAGGATGATTCGATAAAAGTGGTGATTGTCAGCGGCGCGGGCGATAAGGCTTTGGCCAGCGGCGCGGATATCAAGGAAATCCACGACCGCGACTATCTCAAAATGCTGCTGGCCACTGCGTCCGTCTCCCTCAAGGAGCTGGAGGATCTTTATAAGCCGGTGATCTGCGCGGTAAACGGATTTGCTTTGGGCGGCGGCTGTGAACTGGCAATGGCCTGCGACATCCGGGTGGCCACCCGGCGTTCCAAATTCGGTCAGCCGGAGGTGGGCCTTGGCATCATGCCCGGCGCGGGCGGCACGCAGCGTCTGGCCCGCCTGGTGGGGCTGGCAAAGGCCAAGGAGCTGATTTTCACCGGACGCATTATTCCCGCCGAGGAGGCCGCGTCCATCGGTCTTGTCAACCGCGTGACCGAAGACGACCGGGAGGCCCTGCTGCATGAGGCGGAGGAAATTGCCCGGCAAATTATGGCGAAGGGGCCGATGGCCGTCTCTCTTGCGAAAATGTCCATCAATCTGGGCTATGAAACGGATATCAACACGGGACTGATGATTGAGCGGCTGGCCCAGACCATTGCGTTCAGCACGCAGGACCGCAAAGAAGGCACCGCGGCGTTTTTGGAAAAGCGTCCGGTAGACTTTAAGGGCTGCTGATTTCCCGGGAAAATGCCGGAGAATCCCGGCGAGACAAACGAACCTGTATAAAATGGGACGCGCGGCGTTCCTGAGAACATTTAGGGAGGAATTTTTTTATGAAACCGTTGGAAGGCATTCGTGTTGTGGAGCTGTCAACGATGCTTGCAGGACCGATGACTGCCCGTATTCTCGCCGAGTGGGGCGCCGACGTGATCAAGGTCGAGTCCTCAAACGGAGACGCATGGCGCAAACAGGCCGGAACGACCCTCTCCCCCTGCACGGAGACGGCAAACCCCAACTTTGACATGCAAAACCTGAACAAGCGCTTTGTCTCTTTGAACATGCGCTCGGAGGAAGGCTCCGCCGCCATGATGAAGCTGTTGGAAAAGGCGGATATTCTGGTGACCAACTACCGCGTGCAGGCGCTGGAGGGCATGGGTCTTGCCTATGAGCAGATCAAGGACCGATTCCCCCGCCTGATCCACGCGTCGGTGCTGGGTTACGGAGCCGAAGGCCCCGACAAGGACCGCCCCGGATATGACTACACCGTTTTCTTTTCCCGGACCGGGTTGATGTCCGACCTCTCCCCGGCGGGAGCCGGTCCGCTGGTTCCCATCGGCGGCGTGGGCGACCACAGCGTGGCCGTGGCGCTGGCGGGCGGCATTGCCGCCGCGCTCTACCGCAGAACCGTCACCGGTCAGGGCGACAAGGTGGACGTGTCCTTGCTTCAGTCCGGCGTTTTCATTCTCAGCACCGGAATTCTCAACGGCTTCAACGGCCGCAAGCTCCCCCGGGACCGCTATGACTGCGGCCATGCGGGAAGCAACACCTATCAGGGCGCGGACGGCGAGTGGTTCTATCTGGCGGTGATTGATTACCGCCGGTTCCCCGAGCTGTGCGACCTTTTGGGCATGCCGGAGCTGGCAAAGGACCCCAAGTACAGTACGTCCACCGCATACTACGCCAACCGTGCCGAACTGACGCATATCTTCGATAAAAAGTTTGCCGAGCATCCCGTTGCATACTGGGACCAGCTGTTGACCGAGCACGACCTGCCTCACGAGGTTTTGCGCCACTTCAAGGACGTTCCCAATGATCCGCAGGTTCAGGTAAACCACTATACATATTTCCACGAATACGACGACGGGACCAAAACCGTGTTTGCAAACGGCCCGGTTCACTTCGGCTCCATCGACCCCGCTCAGATTCCCTGCAAGACTTCCGGCCCTGTGGGCTGTGACACGGCGGAGGTGCTGGAGGAGCTGGGCTACTCCAAGGAGAAGATTGCCGCCATGTATGCGGCAAAGGACGTGATGTAAATCCCGTCCTGCCATGGATAGGGAGGAATCGACAGCGCTTTGCCTCCGGCGAAGCGGCGATTCCGGCATGGCCGAAATTAAAAAAGGAGAAGGTACACTGAAATGAGTGAAACGATAACGGCTCAGTCCAATACCGCGCCCGCCGATCAGGCGGCTCCCGCCCCCAAGCCCAAGCGTCCCAAGCCGAAGTCTATGCTGATGCTGGATGAGCAGACCCGCGATCTCTTTGAAAACGCACGCCTTGCCAAAGAGCGGGGCGAAAAGGTGGGCTGGTCCGCTTCCATCTTCCCGCAGGAGATCGCCGAGACGCTGGGACTGAACATCCTCTACCCTGAAAACCACTCGGCAGGCATCGCCGCCCGCCATCAGGCAGACCCCTTCCTGCAGGACTGCGAGGGTCCGCTGGGTTATTCCAACGACCTGTGCGCCTACGCCAAGGTGAATCTGTCCTACGCGGCAGCCCTCAACGGGGAGAGCACGGTGGAATTCCCCGATGGGGGAAAAATGGTCAAGCCGGATTTTCTGCTGCTGACCAATAATATCTGCAACCAGCTGACCAAGTGGTATGAAAACCTCGCGAAGCAGATGGATATTCCCATTTTCTTTATCGACACCTGCTACAATCCCAACGACTATGTCACCGAGACGCGCGTGCGCTATGTGCGCGCCCAGATTGACCAGCTGATTCAGGACCTATGCGCGTTCACGGGCAAAACGTGGGATGAAAAGCGCTTTCAGGAGGTCATGAAAATTTCCCAGCGCAACAGCTTCCTCTGGGAGCGGGCCAATAACCTGATGGAGCATAAGCCTGCCCCTATCGGCGGCTTTGAGTTGTTCAACTACATGTCCGCCATGGTTTGCAACCGGGGCAAGACGTCCTCCACCGCCGTTTTGGAGCAGTTGAACGCCGAGATCGAGGAGCATATTAAAAACGGAACCTCCACCTTCCCTGTGGAGGAGCAGTTCCGCGTCTCTTGGGACGGTATTGCCTGCTGGCCCTATCTCAGCCACAATCTGCGCACCATGAAAAAGTACGGCATCAACATGGTGGCCTCCAGCTACGGAAAGGCATGGGCCATTGAATACGACGATCTGGACGGCATGGCGCGGGCATACTGCTTTGCGTCTACCAACGGCGACAACGCCTCCACCATGATCGACCGGCGGATGGAAGCGCTGAAGAAGTTTGACTGCGAGGGCACCATCTACCACGTCAACCGCAGCTGCAAGGTCATGGACTGCCAGATGATGGAGGTTCAGCGCCAGATTTCCGAGCGGGCCGGTATCCCCTTCGCCTCTTTTGACGGCGATCAGGCAGATTACCGCAATTACAGCGAGGCGCAGTTTGAAACGCGCATTCAGGGCCTGGTGGAAGTCATGGCGCAGAAAAAGGAGGCAAACGCAAATGGCTGATTTGAAGAGTAATCTCTCTTTGCTGGCCGAGGCCTGTCAAAATCCCCGCGCCCGGCTGGACTTCTATCTGAGTCAGGGGAAAAAGGTGGTGGGATGCTTCCCGGCCTATACGCCGGAAGAGCTGGTTCATGCCTCCGGCATGATTCCCATGGGCCTTTGGGGCGGACGCACCGAGCTGATGCGCGCCAAGAGCTATCTGCCCGCTTTCGCCTGCCCGATCATGCAGTCCAACATGGAATTCGGCCTCTCCGGTGCCTATGAGGGCCTGTCCGCGGTGATCATTCCCGCCCTGTGCGACACGCTGCGCTGCATGACGCAGAACTGGCGCTTCGGCGTTCCCGGCATTCCGGTGGCTCCCATCGTCTATCCCCAGAACCGCAAGTCTCCCGCCAGCGTGGACTATCTCATCAGTGAGTATGAGAGTGTTTTGACCAAATTGAGCACCCTCACCGGCCAGATGATGAATGAGAAGGCGCTGTGCCGCGCCATTGAGATCTACAACGAGCACAACGCGGTGATGCGGGATTTTGCCGAGACGGCGAATGCGCATCTGGACGTGATTACCCCCAGGGTTCGCCACGCCGTGATGAAAAGCGCCTTCTTCTATGAAAAGAGCGAGCACACCGCCATCGTGCGTGAAATTGTCGAGGAGCTGAAAAAGCTGCCGGTCTACGATCATCCGGGCAAAAAGGTGGTTCTGGCGGGTATCATGTGCGAGCCGGACGAGGTGCTGGATATTCTGCAGGAAAACAACGTCGCCGTGGTGGGCGACGATCTGGCGCAGGAAATGCGGCAGTACCGCACGGATACTCCCGCTCAGGGCGGCGGCGGACTGAAGCGGCTGGCTCTGCAATGGAACAACCGCTTTGGTTGCAGTCTCATCCACGAGGAGGGAAAACCCAGAGGGGCCATGCTGACTGAGCTTTGCAAGCGCACCGGCGCCGACGGCGTGATCTCCTGCATGATGAAGTTCTGCGATCCCGAAGAATACGATCAGCCCTATTACGAAAAAGATTTGCGCAGTGCGGGCATTCCCTGCCTGACGGTTGAAATCGACCAGCAAAACACCAGCTATGAGCAGGTTCGCACCAAAATTCAGACCTTCCGCGAAATGCTCTGAGCCTCCGGGAAGACCGCTTCCCCAAATTTCATGTCACCTCATTCCCCCATAAATACAGTCTCCCGCGGTAAGCCATATGCCGCGGGAGACTGTATTTTCGCATAAATGTGTAAAATGAAGCAAAATCCGGTTTTTGCTTCAACTCCCGCAAAGATTATGGTACAATAGCCGCAGGACGGCTGCCGCGTACGCGGCGGGCCGCACGGCCTCCGGCCGATCATCTCCACAGGAGGGAGTTTATATGGAAGAGTCATTCTGCCTCCGCGACGCGCAGGAGCATCTGCCGTGGGCCGCCATTTTAGACAATGTGGACGCCGGAATCGCGGTGTACGACGCGGACGGAAACTTTCTTTTCGTCAACACCGTGATGATTAAATGGAGAAATATTCCCCGCAGCGAATATTTGAAAATGAACGTACACGATTTCACCCGATTTATCGACGTCTGCGTTTACGATTTGGTAAAGGAAAAAAACAGCGGGTGAGCCGCCTGCAATTCTACCACGATATCGAGGCCGTCAGCGGCCCCGCCCGGATGCGGATTGTGACCGGGACCCCCATCTATGATGGAGCGGGAAATATTAAATATGTCATTACCATGCTTCAGGATATTCAGAATTTTGAGTCGCTTTATCACAAACTGCTCAAGCAGAGTCAGATTTTAACAGAGCAGCCTGTGGTCAGCAAGGCCACGGCAAATCAAAACACCGGCATCGTGGTGGAGAGCAAGGAGCTTAAGCAGCTTCTCTCCGTGGCGGAAAGCATTGCTCCGTTGGATTCCAATGTGCTGATTTACGGGGAATCCGGCAGCGGCAAGGAGGTTTTCGCCCGGTTTATCCATGAGCACAGCGACCGGAAAAGCAAGCCGATGATTACCGTTAACTGCGGGGCCTTTCCGGAAAATCTGATTGAGTCGGAGCTGTTCGGATACGAGAAGGGGAGCTTTACGGGCGCCAGCAAGGACGGCAAGATCGGTTTGATTGAGGCCGCGGACGGCGGGACGCTGTTTTTAGACGAGATCAACTCACTTCCCATGAGTGTGCAGAGCAAGATTTTGCGGGCGATTGAGGAAAAAAGTGTACAGAAGATCGGCTCGCTCAATCCCAAAAAAGTGGACTTCCGGTTGATTGCGGCCACAAATCAGGAACTTTCCCAGTTAGTCCGGGCGGGAAAATTCCGGGAGGACCTCTATTACCGCCTCCATGTAATTCCGCTGACGATCCCGTCCATCCGCAACCGGAAGGACGATATCATCCCGCTGTGCCTGCATTTTCTGGACTATTTCTGCAACAAGTACAATCTGAAAAAGAGTTTTTCCGAGCAGGTCCTAGCCCAGGCGCAGGCGTATGACTGGCCCGGAAATGTCCGCGAAATCCGCAACTTTGTGGAGCGGATGGTGGTCATGACCCCCTATGCCACCACCGAGATCACCAGCATTCCCACCGGGATTCTGGCGGGCGAGGCCAGTGTGTATCACCCTGCGCCGGAAAGACCGGAGGGCCAATCCACCTCCCGCCGGGCGGGGCTTGGGAAGGAAGAGCTGCTGGCCGCCTTGGAACTGATGGGCGGCAACCGCACCAAAGCCGCAGAGTATCTGGGAATCTCCCGCAGATATCTGCAATACAAGATTCGGGAGTACCAGATACCCGCCCGATATAAAAAGAGAGCGGAAACGCCGGATGACGGCGGGTCTTCTTTTAAAAATTGAATTGGAGAGCCAAGCAGGCAGGGATGGCGCATGTGCGCCGTCCCTGCCTGCTTAACTGTTTTTGAAGAGATGCCATTGGCATTTCTCCGGTATAAAAGACCCCACCTGCCGGGAGGGATGGACCCAAACCGGCAGATGGGGCGGGGTTTACGGTTCACAGCGGAGGAAGAACCTTTCTTTCTAACGGAACGGTGAATAAACGCGTTTCTAAAGCAGGATGATTGCGATGATCGTGGAAACGGCAAGGCCGCCCACCACGGGAACCAGATTTTTCCGTACCAGCTCCGCCGAAGAAATTCCGGCGACGCCGGCGCTGGCCACCGCGCCAAACGCCCATGCGCTCAAGCAGCCGCCGCCAACCCAGATAGCCGCCACTTGTCCAAGGCTTGCCAGAACGGCGACATTGTATCCAGCAGGACCGGCCAGCGCGGCGGCAAGACCCGCCACCAGAGGAATGCCGGAAAAGCCGGAGCCGTCCAGACCGGTGATTGCGCCCACAAGCGCGATGCCGATTGCCAGCGTCGGTGCGTTCAAAGGCAGGACCGTTCCGAACGCGCCGCCCAGATCAAACAGGAACCCGGGTGCGTTGCTGTCCAAAATGCTCTGGACGCTTTCGGGATTGCCCATGAAGAAAAACGCGGCAATGGGAATAACGGGGGCAAAAATTTTGATGGAAAACAGCATCCCGTCCCGCAGATATTCCACACATTTTTCCAGAAAGTCCTTCTTGCAGTCCACAGCGGTGGCGACCACCAGAAGCAAGGCGGCGCTTCCACCCAGCAGGGCCGTGGCGTCTCCGCCAAAGATGGAAGCAACACCCTCTATGGTGGCGCCCATCAGGATTCGGATCACGATGGCGATATACACCACCGGAACGAGAATGGCAAAGAACTTTGCATAGGGCGGAGTCTTTTCGCTGTTGCTCGGGTCGCTGTTTTGCAGGGCAGCCGCTTTTGCGGCAGAGGTCTGATCCACGACAAAATCCTTGCGGTTGATAACAAATGCACTGACAAGCGCGATAATGCCGGTGACAAAAGCAAAGATGGCGCCGTACTTCAAAACAGATTCGATTGGTACGCCCGCCGCACCGGAAGTGAGGGCGGGAGCGCCCTGAAGCACCAAGTCTCCGGAAAGAGCCATACCGTGCCCCGCCAGATTAATGGCAATGCAGGCCAGCATCGGCTTCAGTCCGCAGGTCATGGCGATAGGGATCAGGATCGTTCCCACCAGCGCGGTGGCAGGCGTGGGCCAGAAGAAGGTGGCGCAGATGTACATCACTGCCGCCAGCACCCAGAACGCAGTGGTGGGCTTTTTCAGCAGCTTGACCACCGGTGCGATCATCAACTGGTCGGCTTTCATGTGAGTCAGGGATTTTAGCATAGCCACCATCAACGCTATGATGAGCATGATGTCAAACAAATCTGCTCCCGCAACCATCATTCCGTTAAATATGGTTTGCGCGCCGGCAATCACATTAAAATTGTTATAACAAAAGCCGATGACAAACAGTCCCAAAACACAGGGAATCACGACGTCGTGTTTGGCGATCATGAGTACAATGACAAGGATGATAACGGCCAGGTAGATGTAATGCATGTAAGTCAGTGCATATTCCATGGTCTCAACCTTTCAAATTGGATTTGGGGCGCCTGCAAGGGTTGGACTGTTTATTAAATTTTTCCGGAGAAAACGCCGGTCAGACCGGTCTTTTCCACCCTGGCCTTGATTGCGGAAACATCCGTGGTGTAGAGGCCCAGCTCCTTCATGCGGTTGAAGTAGACAGAGCCGGAGAAGGTATACTTCTTGCCCATGCCCTCTTCCGTCTCCATCGCCTCTTTCACATAGGCGATGGCGTCGCCCACGGCAAGCTCGGTGGGCAGAACCAGAACGTCCTCGCCCATGGCCCAGCGCACGGCGTTGTAACCGGCCAGAGTTCCGGTGATGATGGCTTCGGTATGGCCCACCAGCAACCCGGCCTTTTCGCCGCCGCAGAAGAGGTTGCTCACGCCATCGACATGCAGGGCGTTGTCTCTGGGAGCAAGCGCCATGTAACGCATGGAGTTGCCCACACCGCCGGAATAGGGATCTTCAAATCTGGCATTTTCAAAGCCGGGCACCTTGTGCAGCATATCCAGCGGATAGTAAGGCGTCATCAGCTTGGCGTGGCCGGTATCCAGCAAAATGATGTTTTCCGCAAATTCCTTCAGAGCGTACTGCTGGCAGGCCTTGGTGGCCAGAATGCCCTCGCCCTTACGCAGCTCCTCGGGGATGGGAATGACGGCAACGCCGGTGGCGTTGAGGGTGTCAACGATGCTCTGGTCCAAAGACTCCTTGAACAGCTTGCAGGAGCCGCTCATGGCGCCGTAAGAGCCATCGGCCTTTTTGCCGATCTTCTCGGTGACGCCGGCCTTGCCCGCAAGGCTCACGCGGCCGCCGAAGGTGGGACATCTAAGTACGCACATGGCGCAGCCGTTGCCATACTTGCCGCAGTTGTTCATGGGGCCGGCGCTGCCGGTGGCGTCGATAAACACATCGCCGGACAGCTTTTCGTCGTTGGTGAGGATTACGGAGACGATTTTATCGCCGTCCATCTCCACGTCCTTGACACGAGCCTGCGTCAAAACCTCAATGCCCTTGCTCTGAAGCAGATTCTTAATCGCCGGCTCGATGGTGGCGATATCATAAAGGCTGGCGTGCTCATGACCGGGGAAATTGATGTTCTTGTGGCGGCAGTGATTGTCAATCGCGTCGAAGATCTCGTCGGCACCCAGAGCGATTGCCTCCTCCGTGGCCGTGAATCTGCCGTTGTTGCGCATAATACCGCCGACCAGACCGGTGCCCAGCAGCATATCGGTGCGTTCCAAAACCGTGACCTCGGCTCCCGCGTTTTTCGCGGCGATTGCCGCTCCGGAACCTGCCCAGCCTCCACCAACTACGATAACTTTCATAATAATCCCCTTTCAACTTTTTAACGTAAACGCCCTTAAAGAGGGCACATACTACCCGTTCAGGAGCCAAAACGGCTCCTCCTTTTTAAACTGCCTCTGGTCTTTCTTTTTTTACCCTGACTCAGTCTTTTTTCAATGATTTCATGAATGCTTCCAACCGCTTCAGTCCCTCGGCGATGTTCTCATCCGACGCGGCGTAGGAAATACGGATATAATCGCCGCAGCTGTCGCCAAGCCCGATGGCGGGCACGGTGGCGACGGAGAATTCTTCCAGCAGCTTCAGCGCGAAGTCCGCGCCGGTCAGCCCTGTGGCGGAAACATCCACCAGGACATAAAACGCGCCCTTGGGAACCACGGGGGTGATGCCGTCGATGGCCTGAAGGCCCTTGACAATCGCCTCCCGCCGACGGGTAAAGGCGGACAGCATGTCCTTTACCGCTGCTTCCGTTTCCGGCAGTTCCAGCGAATCCACAAGCCCCTGCTGAATAAACGTGGGAGAGCAGGTGGTGGAATACTGGTGAACCTTCAAAATCATGCCGGTAAGTGCCTTGTCGGCGGCGATGTAGCCCAGTCTCCAGCCGGTCATGGCGTAGGATTTTGAAAAACCGCTGATGACGATGGTCCGTTCCCGCATACCGGGCAGCGCCGCCATGGAGATAAACTCCGCGTCGTCATAGACCAGTCGGCTGTACATCTCGTCAGAGATGACCAGCAGATCGTGGCGGACAGCAAGCTCGCTCACTTTTTCCAACGCGGCCCGCTCATAGACCGCGCCGCTGGGATTGTTGGGGTTGTTCAGAACGATCATCTTCGTTCTGGGGGTGATGTGACGCTCGATCTCATCGGCGTCCAGCTGGAAACCGTTCTCTGCGCGGAGGGGGACATCCACGAATGTACCGCCCGCGAATTTGACCAGATTCTTATAGGAGACGAAGGCGGGCGTGGGAATGATGACCTCGTCGCCGGGATTGATAAAGGTCAGAAGCGAGTTGTTCAGTGCCTCCGCTCCGCTGGAGGTGATGAGGATTTCGGACTCCGGGTCGTAAGAAACGGAGGTGCTTGTCTCAATCATGCGGGAAAGAATCTTGCGCAGGGCGGGAAGGCCGCGGTTAGAAGCATAGTGGCTGTAATTGTCCGCAATCGCCTTCATGGCTGCCTGCTTAATCGGTTCGGGTGTGGGGAAATCAGGCTCGCCGGCGCTGAAAGGAATCACGTCCTTTCCGCTGGCGCGCAGCGCGGCTGCACGGTCCAGAATTGCCCGAATGGGAGATGCCTCCAGCCGTTTGGCGCTTTCGGATACGAAGTCTCTCATACCGCGCCGCCTTCAACCTTGATCTCGTTGCGGCACTGGCCGGTCGTCTCATATTCCTTTAGGTTGTCCAGCGTGACCTCGATCATGCTGTTGATGGCTCCATCCGTGTAAAACGCCACATGGGCGCTGTACGCAGTGTCTTCCCGCTGAAACAGGGCCTTAAACACCGGGTCGGAGATCTGATCCACAGGCAGCTTTTTGCGGACGAACTCCGCCTCGTTTTCATACACGTCGAATGCAAAGCCGCTCAGTTTTCCGCTCTCTAACGCCTTCAAAACCGCCGCGTGGTCCACAAGGCCCCCTCTTGCGGTATTCACCAGAACCGCGCCGGGCTTCATCAGCGCCAGCGTTTCATCGCAGATGAGGTGGTAGCTGTCGTCCGTCAGGGGGCAGTGCAGAAAGACGATGTCGCTCTGCGCAAAAAGCTCCTCTTTGGAGACGTATGTACCCAGCTTTTCCGCCGCTGCGTTGGGATAAGGGTCCCAGCCGAGAACCTTGGTGCCGAAGCCGTTCAGAAGCGTCATGGTGGTGCGGCCGATGCGGCCCGTGCCCAGAACACCAGCTGTCAGCTGGCCCAGCTGGCGGCCTTTCAGGCCCTTCATGGTGAAGTCGCCGGATTTCACCATCTCATAGGATTTCTTGCCGTGACGCAGGACCCACAGGGCCATGAGAATGGTGTGCTCCGCGATGGCCTCGGGAGCGTAAAACGGGACGTTGGCGCAGTGCAGACCGTATTTCACCACAGCGTCATAGTCCACATGGTCGCTGCCGGCAGACCGGGTGGCCAGATATTTGACTCCCCGCTCGGACAGTTCTTTTACAACCTTTTCAGTCACATTGCAGGTTGTGACCAGAATGATACCATCGCAGTTATGGACCTGATCCACGGTGTCCTCATTCAGCGGGGCCTCCGCGAATTCAAATGTGAAGCCGTACTTGCCTTCTGCCTTTTCATAGGCGGCCAGCTCATCGGCCTGTACGCCATATACTCTGATGTGCATATTGATCCTCTCCTTAATTATAATTGAACTCGTGGCGGAAGAAATTCATGACGGCCGCGATGTCCTTGTTTTCTTCAAAGCTGTCTTTCATTTTGTTGACAGCATAGGTCACGGGACGATGCTCAAGCACCTCAACGATGCCCAGAGCCGCCTGATAGCTCATCCGCTCCAGCGCTTCGGTGGTAAACGCTGCCGTGTGCGGGGTCACAATCACATTGTCCATGGACAAAAGCGGATTGTCCGCCTTGGGCAGGTTTCCTTCAAACACATCCAGCGCCGCGCCCCGCAGGTTTCCCTCTTGAAGCGTTTTTATCAGGGCGGCTTCGTCAATGACCTCGCCGCGGCCGGTGTTGATTAAAAACGCGCTGGGCTTCATCAGCGCCAGACGGCGGGCGTCCATGGTGTGGCGGGTTTTGTCATTGCCGGGCAGATGGAGGGAGAGAAAGTCGGCGGAGGAAATGACTTCGTCCATGTCCGGCGTGAGGTATCCGAAGTCGGCCTTCTGCTTTTTGGTGATGTGGCGGTTGTAGCCGATCACCTTCATCCCAAGGCCGTTACAGGCCATTCTGGCCACCTGTGTTCCGATGTTTCCCATGCCGATGATGCCCAGCGTCTTTCCGCTGACATCGTTGCCATACAGGTTGCGCACCGACATGTCGCCGCTTTTCAGCCCGTTATTGTAGACGACGGAGTGCTTTGCCAGCATCAGAATCAGACCCACGGCGTACTCCGCCACGGATTTTTGGTTGGATTCTGCCGCGTTGCAGATCTGGATTCCCAGATTGGTCGCGGCTTCCACGTCGATGCCGTCCACGCCCACTCCGTGCATAGACACCACTTTCAGTTTGGGACAGCCTTCAAAGACCCGCTGCGTAAATTTCCCGTTTCGGGTGAGTGCGCCGTCGCAGTCGCGGCACTCTCTGAGCAGCGTTTCTTCATCAGGACCGGTTCCTGTAATCAGGGTATATCCCTGTTCTCTTAAAAAATCCAGCCCTTTTTCATTGACTGGTTCGGTAATCAGCACTTGATATGCCATGTTTACACCGCCTCCTTTTGTTGATATTATACAAGAATTCGACATCTGCCACAACGGACAAAATACACGCTAATCTTTTAGGTTGGTGGACATTTTATCATTTTTCTTCGTGACTATTTCCTGCATTTACGTTAGAATACTATTTGTGATGCTTATAACACGGTAGCAATTTAGCGTAAAGAGTCTTGGCAAAATTTTTAATGCGACGGAGGAATGGACGATGGCATTGACGATTCAGGATTTGATCAGCCAGAGAGTTTTCCCGGATGTAAAACTGCTGGCGGGACAAAAAGGAAATAAGAATGAGATACAGTGGATCAATATCATGGAGATTCTGGACACGCCGAAATCCGTGCAGCCGGGCGAGCTGCTGTTTACCACCGGCTACGGATTGCAGCAGGAGGAGTCGCATCGGGATTTGATTGCGTGGCTGGTCAAGCGCGGCGTGAGCGGGGTTGCCATTCAACTGGGCTATTATCTGGACAGCGTCCCCAAATATATTTTGGAGCAGGCGGAGGAACTGAACTTTCCGGTGATGTCGCTGCCCAAGGAGCTGACCTTCTCAGAAATCCTGCACACCATGATGCAGATTATCTCTCCGGGCCCTCAGGAGGCTTGGGATGGAAACGTGCTCAAGCAGTCCTATCTCTTTTTGGAGCGGAGCATCCACGGCTGTCAGAGCGAGCTTTTTCCGGACAATGACTCGCGGCATGTTCATCTGCTGCTGCTGTCCCCGGTGAACTATACCGGCGTTGAGGAAAAGGTCTGGCGGAAATGCCTGACGCAGATCTGTTCCTTTATCCAGTCGTGCAGTCAGGTCTGCCTTTGGAAGGAAATGCCCCAGCATAAATATGTATTTCTCACGTCCTATGCCTCTGACGAAAAATGCCTCTCCATGTTTTATGAATTAAATATCCGGTTCACATTTCTCTCTGAACAGTGTGGCACCAACTATTATCTGGGCGCGGAGCGTCTCCACGCTCCGGACGATCTCATGCTCTCGCTGAATCACGCGGTGGAAGCGCTGGAAACCCTGCCAATCATTCAGGCGCGGCGGGGCGTTTGCTCTTATGATAACATCCGTTTTTTGAAGATGTTCGGTCATCTGCACCGCAAGGACTCCTCCGTTGTGCTGGACAACCAGTCCCTTCAGCTTTTGCTGAACTACGACAAGGTAAATAACACCAATTACGTTCAGACGCTGCGTATTTACCTATCTAACAGCGGAAATATGACGCAGACCGCCGGCCAGCTCTTTGTCCACCGGCATACGCTTATTAAAAGACTGGATAAAATTTCATCCATTGGAAATTTGAATCTGGATGATTACTATACCCGTATTTACATGTCTATTGCCCTGCTATTTCATGATTACTTTATTTTTTAGAAATGGACAAAGTATCTACCAATTTGAAATTTTGAGCACAACTTGGCTAAAGCCTTTGTGAAATCTTTGATTTTTCCCGTTTCATCTGATATTTTAGACAAAAGCGAATGCGACCGGCAAGAAAAATTGTTAAATATGCACGGAACGCATGTCCCCATTTAACAGGTCACAACTAAAAGGAGATGAAACGATGACTTTAATCAAAGGCGGTTATACGAACTATGGCCAAGACGTCGGCATCCTGATGATGCGCACGGTATTTCCCCGTCTGCTGGGCGACATTGGAAATGCCAGAACCTTTTCCATGCCTGTGCGCTACCGCATCGTTGACGTGGACGCCCTGAATATGACCGAAAAAAATGCCAATGAACGGCTGCTTCAGCCCTTCATTGACGCTGCACGGGAACTGGAGGCAGAGGGCTGCAAGGCAATTGCCACCAGCTGTGGATTTTTGGGCGGCTTCCAGCGTCAGCTGGTAGACGCCGTGAATATTCCGGTGTTCACATCCACGCTTCTGCTGGCGCCTATGATTCGCGCGGTGCTCAACCGCAACCGGTCTATCGGAATTTTTACAGAGTGTGCCGACACCATGACCGAGTCTCACTTCAATCAGGCGGGCTGGTCCGCCAAGGACATCCCGGTCAATGTCACCGGCATGACTCCTGATTCGGCTTTTTCCAAGCTGGTGATCGGAGATAACCCAGAGGGGAACTGGGAACACATGGCGGCCAGCATTCGGGAGATGACGGCCCGCCACATGGAGCAGTATCCCGACACGGGCGCCATCCTTTTGGAATGCACCAACTATTCCCCGTTTACCAAAATGATTCAGGAAATTGCGCAGGTTCCGGTATTCGGCATCAACCAGCTGCTGGAGTACATTGACTCTTGTGTAAACGTCCCGAATTATCACCACGGCTAAGACAATCGCCCGCATTTATCCAGGAGTGCGCTGCAAAATTGAATTTCGTGCAAATCTCCCCGTCTGATTTCGCGGTGCTCTCCATACTTGGCAAATGTATGTACACACCAGAAAGAAAGGGACCTGAAGATGACACTTGTAAAGGATGTCCTAACCGCGCTGGACGATTTGACCAACGGCCGCTGCCTAAAGTCTCCCTATGACTGGGCGTCAGGGAAAAATCCCTGGGTCGTCACCAAGTCGTCGAACATACCGGGAAAGGCGATTGTGGAGATGCCGGGTCTTGTTTGGGGGGACCCCGAAAAGCCGGTCAAAAAAATTGCCGTCATGATGACCATGACAGAGAGCGCAATCGAGCTTGCCGCCGCAACAGGCGTGGATGCGATGATTGCCCATCACCCCATTGGCGACGCATCCAATTCCGGCGGTGTTTTGCTGAAATACTATCTGGGACTCTACGGACTGACCTGCTTTGAACTGCACGAGGCGTTTCATGGGCTTCATCCGGGAATTCCTTGGCTGCATGGGCACAAGCCCCATTTTGCCTCGGTAAATTACGGGGGGATTCCGGGAAATATCGTTTATGTGGGAGACGTTTTTCCTGAAATCAGCACGGTGGGCGACATGATCGCGAGACTGGACCGGCTGATGAATGCCAGTTCCGACGAAAAGATGCTGGCCCTGGAGCGCAACCATCGACAGTGCGACAGAATTGAGGAGACAAGCGTTGCCGCCAGAGCAAAAATTCTGGTGGGCTCCGTGGATTCTCCCATGAAAAAAGTAGTACATATCTTCCCCCACTGCGGCTTCACGCCGGAGCACCTTGAAAAAATTATCGCGGAGAATCCTGAGGTTGATACCCTTTTGGCCTCCATCAGCAGAGTCTATCCCGGTCACCCTCTGATCGAAAAGGCGGAGGAGCTGGGGCTGAACTTCGTCTGCGGTAATTCACATGCCATGGAAATTTTTGAAAATGGCGTTCCCCTCGCAAATGCTCTGAAAAATCACCTGCCGGATGTGGAGGTTGTGGTATTCAGAGAGAGGATGACCAGCGTTCCGCTGGAGCTGATCGGGTCCGAGGGTATTCGGGAATACGGCTCCAGAATCGCCGGGGAATATCTGCATCGCAAATAAGCTGTGTGGCTTAGAAACATAAAAGATTTGAGGAGGGAACACTTTGAAAGAACCGATCACCGAGAGCAAGACTGCGACTAAGACCGAGAGCGAACTTCAGCGTCAAAAATGGCAGCCCATTGAGTATGTAGGACTGGTCCTTCTAATCGTCATCCTCGCCTGCGTCTTTTTCTTCGACAAGGAATTCTCCGGCATGTTCGACGCAATGTTCACCCGCGCTTACAAGATGTTTGAATTCTACCTGTTCGGAGCCTCTAAGCTGGGCGCCGCCATCGTGGTTTCCGTTATGACGGGCCGCGTGTTGGAGCGTCTGGGCCTGACTGACGCACTGATGCGTTTGTTCCTGCCCGTTATGAAGCTCATCAAGGTCAATGCGGCCGTGGTCGTCGGTGTGATCTACAACATTCTGGGCGACGTGAACGCCGCCGGACGGATCGCCGGTCCCGTGGTCATGAAAGCCGGCTGCACGAAGGACGAGCAGAAGATCGCCATTGCCACCATGTGCAATGCCCCCTGCTCCTTCTCCATCATCGTGCTGGGCATCATCGCTCTCTCTGCCGCGGGCATCAATCCCCTTCCTGTGATGATTGTGGGCATCTTCCTTCCCATCGTTCTGGTTCCCGCATTGCTGAAGCTCTTCTGGCGCAACACCAAGGCCGCCGACATCAAGGATCTTCCGCGTTTCACGCCTAACACCAGCGCCATGGACACGTTGTTCGGTTCCGCCCGCGAAGGCGCCCAGCTGGTGTTCCTCTTCATCCTCCCCGCAGGCTGCGTGGTGTTTGCCTTGATCGGAATTATGGAATATTTCGGCATTTGGCCCGTTGTCACAGATGTGCTGGGCGGCTTTTTCTCCATGATCGGAATCGAGCCGATGACCGGCGTTGATACCATCATGACCGCAGGCACGCTCGCTATGAAGAACTTGGGTACTTATCTGACGGATGGAACCATCATTGCAACGACCGCCGCTGTGAAAAAGCTGATTGTCGGCTCCTTCATTCTGGCAAACTCCGCATGGCCGATTCAGGTCCCTCTGGGCCAGATTCCCGCCGTGTGGAACGGTGTGGTTGATCTGAAAAACGGCGAAATCATGCGTGCCGCTCTTATCGGCTGCTTCCTGCGTCTGGTTTATGCCGCAGTGGTTGCCCAGATTTTTGGCCTGTTCTTCTAAGCACATGGCCCGCGACATTCATAGCGCCGCCCCCTCTCGGATCAAATAGAGATCTGCTTGAGCCGCCGATTTTGTTAAAAACAAAGTCGGCGGCTTTTTTTGCCTGTGGGGCTAAATGTGTGCGAAAAAGGACGGAGAAGCGATGGAAAACAGGATTAAAAACGCCCGCGCGGTAAGAACCTGCTTCACACGTTTTTGTCCCGCTTCATATGATACGAATACCATCCGTATCCGTATCAGGGGCAACCGTCCCGATCATGAAAGGGGTCAATCCAATGAAACTTGCGTTTGAACTTGTGCCTGACCTTGCAACCCAACTGGCGCCGTGCCATCAATTCCGCCTGTCCGTTCTCAAGGATGGGGAGGAAATTGTGGACTCCTGCGGCAGCGATTCGTATTCCTATCACGCGATGGTTTTGCCCGGCCGGCCAATCGCGGCGACGGGAAGAGACGCAATTCACGATTTTGAGCCTGATCTCAAGGGAATTAACGGGATTGCCGGGAGTCCTATCGAAGTGCCAATTGAGGATATCGAAGAGTTGGAGAGAATTTCTGTGCGTCTGGACAACAATTTCATTCTTGCGCAGGAGATTCTGCAAAGTTTTTACAGCCTTCGCTGTCAGATCGGCGAAAAGGTTCTGGTCCTCCCGCTGAAAAGCTATCTTTGCCGCGTGAATTGGAAGGGCCTTGGGACCTTTGACATCGAGGCGGGCGCAATGTGCAGAGACTTTGCAAAAGATCTGGAGACGGAAGTCTAACCTCGGCGGTTTTGCTTTCGATATAGGATGCCTGCCACGGCTAAAGAAATCGTATCCACAATGGGCTGCACCCACATAAGACCATAGAGTGGAATGAGGGCATCCATAACAAACGAAATCGGAATGTCCAGAATTCCCTTGCGAATGACAGAACAGACAAGCGCCGGCTTGGCCTTTCCCATTGCCTGAAACTGGACGATGATCGGATAACAGAGTGACATCATCGGCATTGCCGTCACCATAATGCGCAAAAATCCGGAAGCGTACTGGATGGTCGCGGGGTCCTCGATAAAGATTCCCGCTAACAGCGGCGCGAACGCCTCATAACAGATGAGGCACAGAACCGAGAAGCCTAGCGAGATCGTGCAGCCAAAGTGGAACGCCTGCTTTCTCCGCTCCTGATTGCCGACGGAATAGTTATAAGCCAGCAGGGGCAGAAGACCGTTGGATACGCCCATGGTGAAGTAGAGAGGCAGCTGGTCCAGCTTTTTGACAATGCCGAGTCCTGCAACTGCCTCTGTGGCGTATCGCGAGACAAATTTTGACTGCACGCTAATGGATACCACCGTCAGTGCAAATTGAACCGCCGAGGGAAACCCCACGGCAAGAATTTCCTTGATGTGTCTGCCGGTATACCGAAGATTTTTCGGGGAGAGACTTACTACGGTTGCGTTCTTTTTCTTGACTGCGTAGCAAATGAAATAGGCCATTGCCGCCGCGTTTGAAATCGCGGTGGCCACGCCCGCGCCCACCGCGCCCAGCCCTAAAAACTGGGGCAATACAAAAATGGGGTCGAGAATGGTGTTCAGAATGCCGCCCATGGACACGCCGACGGAGGCGTGCATGGCGCTTCCCTCTGCGCGCACCAGATTTGCCAGCAGGGTATTGAGGATGGTGAAAGGCCCGCCGATGAGGATCACCCATCTGGCATAGCCCAGCGCGATAGCAAAGGTGCGCTCCGTCGCGCCGCACAGCCGCAGAACCGGCTCCCCTAAAAATAGGAAGACGCACGAATACAAAATTCCCGCGACAAGCCCGCTCCAAAAGGAAATGCCCGCGATCTGCCGCGCCTTTTCCAAATCCTTTTTGCCCAGCGCCCGCGCAATTGCGCTGGCACCGCCCACGCCGAAGAGATTGGAGATGGCTGTCAGCATCAAAAACATGGGAAACGCCACCGTGATGGCGGCGGTCGCGGCGGACTGGTTCAGCATCCCAACAAAATAGGTGTCCGCCAGACTGTAAATCAGCGTAATCATCTGTCCGGCAATGGCCGGGGCAATCTGCTTGAGGACTGCCCTTTTCACCGGCATACGCTCAAAAATATCAATTTTTTGGTTGGACTGCCCCAAGTGGAACCCCCTCTTTTTTAATCGTTCTTGACGTTTTCAAACGCCTGATTCAGAAACCGGATAAACAGCTCCTGTTCCGACTGTCCCATACCGTCCAGCAGTTTCCCACCGGTACGCATACGGTTCTGCTTCATTTTCTCTCCAAGTTCCACTCCGTATTCCGTGGGAACGACGATTTGACACCGCCCGTCTTCTTCCGACCGTTTCAGCGTGACGCACCCTTTTTCCGCCATGCGCGTGACAATGCCCCGGGCGGTCTGGTGGGTGATGCCGAACTCGTCCTTCAGATCCGTCGCTGTCGCATTTTTGTGCGCTAGAAAGAACTGAAGACTGTCGGCCTGCGACGATGTCAGGTCCAGAGCCTGCAAATGACGGTTTCGGTTTTTGATGATTGTGTTCGCCAGTTTTAAGATCAACCGGCCCAGTTCGTTTTCCGCTTGGCGCACCATAATATCCTCCTTCTTCAATTACACAGCCCGCTGTATAATATTATACAGCGGGCTGTGTAATAAAGCAAGTGATTGTGGAAAAAACTGCCCTTCAATAACAGCAAATGCGGCGCGGAGAAAAAATTTTGCATATTGGCTGGGCTTTTTAAAAAGAAACTGCCCCGGCGCGGTTGAAACCGCGCCGGGGCAGTATAAAATTTGCTTTTTGCGTCGCCCGATTTTTTATGGCCGAAAAGCGCTCACGCTGCACATGTTTGGGTAGCTCATTCCGCAGCGGCCATGGCCTTTGCCTCGGCAATGGCTTTGTCCTGCGCCGCAGGAGGGCAGTCTTCATAGCGCACAAAGTCAAAGGTGAAGCGGGCGCGGCTCTGTGTCATGGATCGCAGGTCAATGGCATAGGTGCCCATTTCGCCCATGGGGATCTCAGCCACGATTTCCGTCTCGCCGTCCGCTATAGGATTGGTTCCCATAACGCGGCCCCGGCGCTTGTTCAAATCACCCATCACGTCGCCGGTAAAGTTGTCGGGTACATAGACGTGCAGTTCGCCAATCGGCTCCAGCAAAACGGGGTTCGCCTGTTCCAGACCGGCCTTGAACGCCAGAGACGCGGCGGTCTTAAATGCCATTTCCGAGGAGTCCACCGGATGATAGGAGCCGTCCACCAGCGTGGCCTTTAAAAACACCACAGGGAAACCCGCCAGCGGGCCGTGGACGCAGCTTTCCCGCAGGCCCTTTTCAACGGCAGGGAAAAAGTTCTTGGGTACGGAGCCGCCAAACACGTTCTCCGCAAAAATCATGTCCTCGCTTTCGGACTGCGGTTCAAACTCAATCCACACGTCACCAAACTGGCCGTGTCCGCCGGATTGCTTCTTGTGGCGGCCCTGCACCTTGACCTTCTTGCGAATTTTCTCGCGGTAGGCCACCCGAACGGGGGAGAACACAGTCTCCACGCCGAAACGGGACAGGAGTTTGGCCTTCAAAACATCCAGATGGATGTCGCCGGTGCCGGAGAGGACCAGCTGATGCGTCTCGGCATTGTTCACCAGAGAGAACGTGAGGTCCTCTTCCGCCAGCTTTGCAAGACCGCCGGCCACCTTATCGTCCTGTCCGCGGGTCTTGGGGGCGATGGCCTGAGCATAGCAGGGCGTTGGGAAGGGAATGCCGGTGAGATTTACCACGCTCTTTGCGGAGCACAGGGTGTCCCCTGTTTTCAGCTTTTCCATCTTGGCCACTGCCGCGATGTCGCCACAGCAGACCTCCTTGACCTCGACGGCCTTTTTGCCGCGCATGGTGTACAGGTGGCCCAGCTTCATGGCCTCGCCGGTGCGGGCGTTGGTGAGCGTCATGTCCGCCGTGATCTTTCCGGAGATAACCTTGAAATAAGAGTACCGGCCATACTGATCGGAGGTGGTTTTAAACACAAACGCATAGGGATTGCCGTCCTCGGTCAGGTCGATTTCCACAGGCTGACCGTCTGCGTCGGTACCCTTGCGGTTGGGAATTTCCACAGGGTTGGGAAACAGCTTGACCGCGGTGTCCAGCACGGTCTGGGTTCCGATGCCGGTAAAGGCGCTGCCATACATCACGGGGCAGAGAATCAAATCCCGCACACCGGCGTGCAGACCTTCCAAAATTTCTTCTTGTGTAAACGGTTCGCCGTTAAAGAATTTTTCCATTTTTTCTTCGCTGGTCTCCGCCACGGATTCGCACAGCTGCTGATAGAAGTTCTCCACGACCTCCATCTTGTCGGCGGGAATGGGAACCTCTTCCCGACGGCCATTGGGCTTCAATTCATAGGCCTTTTTATAGACCACGTCGATCAGCGCGTCGACTTTCTTGCTTTCGTCCCACATGGGCATCATGGTGGGGCACACGGCCCGGCCGAATTTTTCACGCAGGGATTCCCACGCGCCGTTGAAGTCCCCGCCCTCTTCATCGCTCTTGGAGATGTAGATAGCGCGGGGCATATTCCGCTCCTGCAGATATTTCCACGCCTTTTCGGTGCCCACGGAAATACCGCCCTTGGCGGAGCAGACGATGATGCCGGCGTCCGCCACGCGGAGAGCCTCCAGCACCTCGCCGGAAAAGTCAAAATATCCCGGAGTGTCGATCACATTGATCTTCACGCCCTTGAATTCGATGGGAGCAATGCTCAAAGAGATGGAAATTTTCCGCTTGATTTCCTCTGGGTCGTAATCGCAGGTGGTATTTCCATCGGTCACTTTACCGAGTCGATCCGTGCCGCCGGTCAGATACAGCATAGACTCTACCAAAGAGGTCTTGCCGTTTCCGCCGTGGCCCAGTAAGCAGATATTGCGAATGTCCTTTGCAGTCATATGTTTGTACTCCCTTCGATTTGTTGCTTGGGCGAGAAACCGGAAATGCTATCGCTCAATGGAATCATTATACAATAATTTGGCACACAGCACAATGTTTGATTTTGGAGAGCTGCTATTTTTGGTTGTCTGCACAAGAAAGAAAGAAAAGAATTTACGTTTCCGCCCCGCAAAGGCAAAAAAACGCGGCCCCATTTCGGGGCCGCGTTAATCGTTTACATGTCAGGAGGCAAAGTTGATCTGGAAGCGGGCACCGGAATCCCCCGCAAAGACGATCATGCCGCCCTCCGGCAGTTTGACGGAGGTGTCTCCCCACAGGAGAGAGGAGGCCGCCAGCGTGCCGTCGCCGTTGTAGACGTAGAACCCGGCGTCTTCGGGGAAGGTAACCGCCATGGTTTTGCCTGCCGCCGCGCCCACCTTGTACCAGCGGGCATAACCCGTGGACTGGATGGTGGAGTAAGCGCCGCTTTTCGTGGAGATGTTTTTCAAGCTGTTCTCGGTCTGATAGGGCGCGCCGTTGATCCACAGCAGGCTTCCGTCCACGGTGACCGTACCCGCATCGCGCCCGATGGGCAGGTCGTAAAGCAGTTCGGTGGGGCTGACGATGCGTTCTCCGCCGACATAGCCCGGGACGTATTCCACGCCCGCAGTCAGGGCCGAGGTCACCTGCGCGGCGGAGGAAGCGTCCGACAGGGCCAGATACAGCTGAGAGGAGTATTTTTCAGCCAGCGGGACCGCGCTTACGGTGGCCAATTTGTCCCATGCCGCCTGTGTCTCGGCGGAGACTTTATTTTCCGGCATCTTTACCAGTAGATAGTCGCTGGTGGAAAGCACGCCCAGATTAGGCAGGGGCGCATAACTCTGCTGATAGAAGTAGGTGGAGCCGTTGGACTCCTTCACCAGCTTCACCGCCGCCGCGCCGGTGGAATCCCGGAAGGAGCCGTCGCTGTAATAGGTCAATGTCTGGTCAGGAATGCCCGCCATGCTCATTTGATGGAGAGTCAGCTTGCCATCGGCGGAGATAGTAGCCTTTAGCTGCTGGGTGGTGGTGCCGTAATACCCGGACTCGCCCGCAAGAGACGCGGGCATTGTTGCGGGCGAGGCGGTGGGAAGGGCGGGTTCGGAGCGGTCCAGCTTCACGCCCTTTGCCTCCAGCGCGTCCGCCAGCATCTGGGCGGCGGCCAGCTCGTTATAGACGGACACGCCGCCGGAGGTCAGCACCGCCGCGGCCATGTTATATTCCGGCAAAACCAGCAGCGCCGCGTGAAAACGCAGGGTGTCTCCACCTTTGACAAGGCACTGAATGCCGTTCTGCTCAAACGGCCGGAATTCCACTGCGTCCCAGCCAAGGCCGTAGCTCACCATACCCAGCGGCTCGTCGGGCCAGATGCCCCGGTCATACTCGGGGGCGGCCATGGCGGCGGTGGAACTGGCGGAAAGCATGGATGTACCGGTAAAGGCTCCGCCAAAGGCCGCTAAATCCTCCGCTGTGGCGTACAGCCCGCCCGTGCCCACGATGCCGATGGTGTCTTTGGGCAGCAGACGCTGCTGTGCATCGGCGGTGCAGGTCAGGGCCAGTCGGTTCAGGACCTCGTTGCCGTCCGAGGGCGCATAGGTATTCGCCAACCCAACCGGAGTCAGAAGGGCGGAACGGACATAGTCCATAAAGTCCTTTCCGCTGACGGCTTCCACCACCAGCTGCGCCAGCGTGAACCCGTCGTTGCAGTAGGCGGAGAACGCGCCGGGGGCGGCTTTCAGCTTCTGCGTGGAAAGGCGCTCCAGCAGCTCGTCGGTGGCCTGCTGGTCGTCGTCGTTAAAGAGAAAGGCGTTGGTGGAAGAAGTCCCCATCAGACCGGAGGAGTGGTTCAGCAGCATCCGCACGGTGATCTTTGTATAGCGGCTGTCCGCCATTTTGAAGTCCTTTAAATAAGCGGTGACTGGGGAGTCCAGCTTGACTTTTCCCGCCTCCACCAGCTTCATGACGGCGGCGGTGGTGTACATTTTGCTGACGGAGCCGATGCCGTACAGTCCGCCGCCCACGGCCCCCAACATTGCCATGTGGGAATCCTTCAGGGAGGCGGGGGTATTGATTTGCTCCCCGCTGATGGTGAAAACGCCGTCCTCCCACAGGGCATAGGACGCGCCGATGGCCCCGCCGTACTGCATGGCGTAGCCCACCGCTGTTTGGGCGGATTTCTGCCGCGCCTCGGAAGCCGGGGCGCGTTTTACCTCCGCCGCCATCGCCGGGACGGCAAGACTCACGGCCATGGTCAGCGCCAGTCCCAGCGCCGCCAGCCGTTTTTTCAAAATTCCTCTCATATTTGATTCCTTTCCCGCCCCAAGGGCGAATGAACTCAATAACTTGGGTATACACCTTCCAGCAGGGGGAAAGTCAAGCGCTTTTTCTGAATTTGCGCAGACGCACCGCCCAAAATGCCAATGCCACGCCGATCGCGCCGCTGAAAAAGCAAAACACCAGCATGGCGTTCACACCGCCCCGGTCAATGATGCCCCCGGCGATCAGGTTGCCCACCACGCCGCTGAGGCCGTTGGTGGCCACCATTTTGAGGGACTGTCCCTGAATGCGGTCCTCGGGCGGGACATTTTCGTTGGCAAAGAAAACGTTCCCCGGGGTGAACAGTCCATATCCCAGCATCTGGATCGGCTGCATCATCAGGAAAAGCCGCAGATCCCCGCAGAACAGAAACAGCAGGGGCTTGAGCGCCATGAACACCGCGGAGATCACCATGATCCGCTCAAGATTTGTCTTCTTCCAAAGCCACTGGAATAAAATCGCTCCCGGCAGTTCTGACGCAGCCATCAGAAACAGAGCAAGCCCCAGAGAGCCGCTGTCGCCGCCCCGGTCATTTACAAGGCTGACCAGAAAATTGACAATAGGCATGACCGCCATTAATCCAAAGAAGCCCGCCAGCAGCATCACGGTGAACGCCGGATTGTGCTTTAAAATGTAAAAAGGAGAGTGCGCGGGTGTCCGCGTATGCGCCGCAGGCGCAGCGGACGGGGCAAATGCGGGGAAAACGGCCAGAGTCGTCAAAATCAGGAGGACCAGTGCGCCATGAGTCACCAGAGCGGACTCCACCCCGAAGCGGCGCGCCTGCTGGCCCACCAGAACGGACACAATGGCATAGGCAAAGGCCCCCAGTCCCCGGCCCAAGCTGTACCGCACGTCGATTCCGGCGTTGAGGAACTGCATCGCCATGGCGTCGATCAGAGGATAGGCGTTGGTTTCCAGCGCGCCCAGAGCCAGAAAAATCAGCGCGGTGCCGAAAAAACCGGGGCGGGAAAAATAAAATCCGCCGTGGATCAGCAGCGCCGCCAACATACACCCGCCAAAAATCCGCTTCAGCGGCACCGCCGGATGCCGGTCTGCCCAAGCACCCAGCAGCGGCTGAGCAAAAATACCGGACAGGCAGCCTAATGAAATAAAAACGCCTGCCTGTCCGCTGGAAAATCCCCGGTTTAGCACGATGGCTGTCTGATAGCCGGTGAATGCGGCCATCATGCCCCAAAACCAGATCTGAAGCAGGAAATACATGGTGTTTACCCGCTGCCCGGACGGCAAAGACGTGCCGCTCATGGCGTCTCCCCCGTCAAAAGGCCCAGCAATGGCTCAAACTCGACGCCCTCCCGGATGGGTAAATCCTCTTTCGCGGTCCGCTCCGCGCAGGCCCGGACAAATTTGGCGGCAAGCGTTGCCGCGTCGTTCAGATTCCGGCCCTGCACCAGCGCACCGGTGAGAACAGAGGCGAACACGTCGCCAGTCCCGTGAAATTCGTGAGCGACAAACGCAGTCTGCACCGCCTCGGACCGGCCTGTTTTTGCGTCGAAACACATCGCCCCGGTCATTCCCGGCGACATGGAAACCCCGGTGAGAACCACGGAGCGCCTGCCGTCCAGACTCAGCCGCTCCACCATCTCCTGCGGAGAGGGGAGCGTGTCCAAAGGCAGATCCAGCAGCAGGGCCGCCTCGGTCAGGTTCGGGGTAATCACGTCCGCCAGACGGGCAAGGCGAATCATTCCCGCGCACATGGCGGGGGTATAGGTCTGATAGACTTTGCCGTGGTCGCCCATGACCGGGTCCACCACCGTCACGGTTTCAGGGCGGCGGAAGTCGCGGAAAAATTCCGCCACCAGATCAATTTGACGCTCGCTGCCCAAAAATCCGCTGTAAATCGCGTTAAACTGCAAATTCAAGGACTTCCAGTGGGCGGCCACCCGGGGCATTTCATCGGTCATGTCAAGAAAGGTAAAACCGTCAAATCCGCCGGTGTGCGTGGAAAGAAAGGCGGTGGGCAGCGGACAGCACTGTGTTCCCATGGCGGACAAAATCGGCAGGGCAACGGTGAGGGAGCACCGTCCAAAGCCGGACAGATCGTGGATTGCAGCAATACGGGGCGTAGACATGGCGGTTCCTCTTTTCTATTGCGTCTATTACAGGCGGGGAAAATTTTTATCTGTTTTGTCTAAGTATACGGCAAATCTGCCTATTGTTCAAGTGGCCGCTTCGTGGTAAAATAGCCCCAGAGTAGCTATTTTATCGATTCACGCAATCTACCGCAACGGCGCTCTGCGTCTGCGGCCAATATGCAGGATTTAGATGTTGCCATCTCGGTAAATGGTTGATATAATAAAAAAGTACCGGAATTTTTCCGGCTTCTCCTATTTGCGCCTGTGATGGAATTGGTAGACATGCGAGATTTAGGTTCTCGTGTCGCAAGACGTGTGGGTTCGAGTCCCTTCAGGCGCACCAAATGAAAAGCCGCATCTTGACCTTCTGAATGAGGGCTGAGATGCGGCTTTTTTCAATGAAGAAAGGCTTGAAATTACAATGAAATAGACTAGCTGTGCGTCGGCAAAGCAGATGCCCGCACAATATAGGGTTGGTGAGGCTTGGTGATTACTGCGAGGTTGGCAGCAACGCACCCTTTTCTAAGCTGCGAAGATAATCCGGTAAAGTATAACTATTCAGGTGACGAAACTCTGTAGAGACTACTTCCCCTGAATGGTTAATACAAAAACTGATTTCGTCCTCTCCGATTGTGTCGTGTGGCCCTAAATAGGGCAGTGTTACAAATTTAATACAAGTGTAGGGACCATCGCTTGTTACTTCTTTCACTGTGGTTAAGTAATAAACAATTTCTGGATTAAGCGTATAGTATGGCTCGTAAAATAGGTCACTCTGCTCTTGCAGATTATCTAAGAATAGATAGACCAGCAGTTGATCCCTGATGTCTTGCTCTTCAAAAGCCGCCATGGCTGTGCCTGCTGAATCGTGAAGGCAATTTTGTTTCAAAAAAGCGGTCAAAATAAAAGCGAAGAGAACCAAGAGAAAGCCCGTTGCCATTATTTTTGAATGCCGAACATGAATGACCATACACTTCACTCCCAATTACTCCTAAGTTTATGTATATGTGATTTAAATCCCATAAACGTCTTAATTTACAAGTTCTCTGTAGAGAAAACGATTGATAATCTATGAATGGATGAGAATCCTATCTTCAACAAAATTGATGCTAAGGATGGTTAAATGAATCCCAAAATATATAAATTTCTTACGGAGATAAAAAAAGTCCCGGATATTGACGGCGCATATGTTGAAGTTCCTTACGACATCAAAACGGAGTTCGGAAAGGGCCGTGTCAAAGTCCACGCCACCTTTGACGGAATGGCGTATAACGGAAGCGTTGTCAGCATGGGCAGACATGCCGATGGAAGTGCGCGCTATATGATTGGCGTTCGAAAAGCCATCCGCGCGGAAATCGGCAAACAGCTCGGGGATTATGTGCAGGTGAGCATTTGCGAACGGGAATGATATCCCCTTGTATGCAATCTGCTTTGATGAATTCACAAAAAAAGACGCCCATAGGCGTCTTTTTCTGTTTGCTACCATCGCTTTTGCAAAGCAGGGCAGCTTGTGGGCCGAATGCGTTTCACCCCAGAGCCACATCCAGCACCATCATCAGCGCAAAGCCCAGCGCCACGCCGATGGTGCCAATGTTGGAGTGCTCCCCCGCCTGTGCTTCCGGGATCAGCTCCTCCACCACAACATAGATCATCGCCCCTGCGGCAAAGGCGAGGATATACGGCAAAATGGGCGTTACCAACGCGGTGAGAAGAATGGTGACGATGGCTCCAACGGGTTCCACCACCCCGGAGAGAAAACCGTAACAAAACGCTTTTCCACGGGAAAGGCCGCTGCCAACCAGCGGCATGGAGATGATGGCGCCCTCCGGAAAATTCTGAATGGCGATTCCCACGGCCAGCGCGAACGCGCCCGCCGTGGTGATGACCGCGCCGCCGGAGCGCATTCCCGCCAGCACAACGCCCACGGCCATCCCCTCCGGGATGTTGTGCAGTGTCACGGCCAGCACCAGCATCAGCGATTTGCCCAGCCCGCTTGGACGGCCCTCCGGACTGTCGGAATTCAGATGCAGATGCGGGATGATGGTGTCCAGCAGTAGCAAAAAACCGATGCCTGCCAGAAATCCCACCAGTGCCGGGAGCCATGCCGCCGTCCCTGCCGACTCTGCCATGTCGATGGCCGGAATCAGCAGCGACCAGACCGACGCTGCGATCATCACGCCGGAGGCGAAGCCAAGCAAAAGCTTTTGCAGGCGCGCACTCATTTCTCCCTTCATAAAAAAGACCATCGCCGCGCCCAGCGTTGTTCCAATAAAGGGAATCGCCACACCAACGGCGATTTTCATAAGGTCACTCAATGAATCCACCTCGATCATTCCTTTGTAGTATGCCTCGTTTCCGGCTGAAAATCCTGTGCGGAGAGAGGCCTGTCGTGTTTGCCGATTGATTGTATCACACTGGAAACGAAATTTGAATTGCTTTTCCCACTTTTATTGCATGTCGGCTAAACAAAGCGAACACAGACTGCGGTGGTATTTTTGGTAAGACGCAGAAAAGCCCCTTAAGAGGCCGTCTGGAAAAGAGATGCGGCTGGCAGCTCTTTTGGCGCTCTTAAGGGGCTTTGTCCAAATCAAGACCCGCTGGACATTGATTTGGGATTCGGCTTCTTAGCTTTTAGCCGGGAAAGGTTCCGGCGGACATCTGGTCAATGAAGCCCATATAGGCGGTCTGCATCTCGGCGGAAACCAGCTCGTCGTTGAAGGTGCCCACGCTCAGGCACCTGTTTTCGAAGGAGCCATAGATGGTCTTGTTGCCAAAGGTTCCGGCCTCCACGTCCTGCATGGCCAGCTTCAGCATCCCGGCGTTGTCGGTGACCACGGAGCCGATCAGGCAGGCGTTTTGATTCTGGGGAACCAGATCGGCGGGCTGACCGATGTCGTAAATGGCGATCTCGCCGCTGCCGTTGGCGGTGTCGATGGCCTGACGCGCGCCGGAGTCCACGGCGGAAGCGTCGCCGAAGAACACGTCCGCCTTCTTGGAGATCATGCCGTTGGCCAGCTCCATGCCCTTGGCGGTGTCGTCAAAAGAACCGGCATAAGCGGAGAGAACGGTGATGTCGGGGTTGACGGCCTTGGCGGCGGCCTCATAGCCGGCCAGCTTTGCCTTGGTGGTGTCAATCTCCATGCCGCCGATAAAGCCCAGCACGTTGGTCTTGGTCATCAGACCCGCCAGAGCACCGGCCATGTAACCGATCTCGTCGGCGTCGGGCAGAATGGAGGTGATGTTGTCGGTGGGCAGGCTCTCGGCGCCGTTCAGAACCGCGAAGCAGATGTCGGGATAGTCCTTGGCGACCTGCACGGTGGCGTCGGAATACTGGTTGCCGGGCAGGAAGATCATGTTATAGCCCAGATCGCAGTAGCTGGTGATGGAGCTTGCGTAGTCGGACTGGGCCACGCTGTCGGCGTAGGCGGTTTCCCAGCCCAGATCTTCCGCTGCATCCACCATGGCGTTGTAGCAGGCGGCGCCCCATCCGCCGTCGGAGATGCTGGAATCGCAGACCATGGCCACTTTGTAGGTGGCGGTGGACGCGCTGCCGGAAGCTGCCGCTCCGGAACCGGACGCGGCGGGAGGCGTGCTGCCGCCGGAGCCGCAGGCTGCCAGAGACAGGGACAGGGCCGCAGCCAGAACCAATGCAAAGACTTTCTTCATTTCATATTCCTCCATAGTTCAGATTTCGATGGGATGTAATCAAAAGGCTTGCGCCTGATGAACCGGTTCAGCGCTCCTCGCGCAGATACGGCTTGCCGTTGGCCTTAGGCCCGGCCTTTTTAATGCCGAACATCGCCAGTGCCACCAACGTACAGACATAGGGAATCATCTGGAAGAGCTGATAAGGAGTGGATGTGCTGAGAATTTGCAGCCGCAGCTGCAGCGCGTCGCAAAAGCCAAAGAGCAGGCACGCCAGCAGTACGCCGCCGGAAGACCACCGCCCGAAGATTACGGCGGACAGGGCGATAAAGCCGCGCCCAGCCACCACGCCGTCGGAATAGGTGTTAACATAGCAGGTGGTAAGGTACGCGCCGCCAATGCCCGCCAGCGCGCCGCAGATGATACAGGCCACATACTTCTGGCGCACAACGTTGATGCCCAGCGTCTCCGCCGCCTTGGGGTACTCGCCGACGGCCTTGTAGTTCAGGCCCTTTTTTGTTTTGTTGAAGAAAATGCCGGTGAAGATCACCATCAGATAGGCAAAATAAACCATGGGTGTCTGGTCGAAAAGGAGCTTTCCCAAAAAGGGAATGTCCTTCAAAACGGGAATTGCCACGGTCTTCATCAGCGTCCCCTGTGCCAGCGTGGAGCTGACGCCGAAGTAAATCCGGTAGATGAAGGATGCCACGGCGGGGGCAAAAATGTTAATGGCCATGCCATAGACAATCTGTTCGGCACACAGGGAAATGGTGCAGTAGGCGTAGATCATATTGACCAGAATGCCGCCGCAGGCTCCGGCCACAATGCCGAGAAGAGGGCTTCCCGTGAGGAAGCAGACCATGAAACCGGTCAGCGCGCCGAAGGACATAATGCCGTCCAGCCCGATGTTGACAAGGCCCGCCCGCTCGGAATACAGCTCCGCCAGCGCCACCAGCAGAATCGGGGTGGCCATGCGGACGGTGGAGAGGATCAGTTCGCCGATATCCATCTTACTTCCCCTCCTTTTTCTTTCCGGTGTGGTTTGCCAGCCATTGGCGGATCTGGGGCAGCTTGACCAACGCGAAGCCCGCCACCGCCAGCACAATGACCAGCGCCTGAATGATGTCGATCACCGAGGTGGGTACGCCGGTTCCGGCCTGCATGGTGTTGGCTCCGGTGCGGAGCACTGCGAAGAAGTAGGCCACCACCACCGTGGCCACCGGGTTGAGTTGGGCGATCAGCGCCATGGCCACGCCATCAAAACCGTAGCCCACGGCGTAGCCGCTGATAAGGCGGTATTGGGTGCCCAGCAGTTCCACACTGCCGCCCAAGCCCGCAATAGCGCCCGAGACGATAAAGCTGAACAGGATGTACTTTTTCACATTGAAGCCGTTGAACCGGGCGGCAGTCATATTCAAACCCACTGCCCGCAGCTGAAAGCCCTTGGAGGTGCTGAACAGAAAATACTGCACCACCGCTGCCACCGCCAGCGCAATCACGATTCCCCAAGTGACCCGCAGGTCGGGGACGATGCGCTGGAGCTGGGTTGCGTCCGGCACGGCGGCAGTCTGAGGAACGTTGCCCTCCCGCAGGACGCTGGTGTAAAGAAGACCCATGAAAAGTGTCGCCACATAGTTCAGCATGATGGATACGATCATTTCGTTGAGGCCCCGGGTGATTTTCAAAATGCCGGGGATTGCGCCCCAGATTCCGCCGGCCAACGCGCCGAACAGCAGGCATAACACCGTGGCTCCCGGCCCCTCAAGGCCCCATGTGGTAGCCACCCAGCAGGTGGCGATGGAACCCATGATGAACTGTCCCTCGCCGCCCAGATTGAACACGCCGCAGCGGTATGCAAAGCAGGCGCAAAGGCCGGTGAAGATCAGGGGCGTTGCTTTCACCAGCGTGGAGGCGAAGTTGTTGGGCGTGCCGAAAGCGCCTCGGAAAAGATAGGCTACGGCCTGCGTGGGACTTCCGCCCAGTGCCGCAATGATAATCGCGCCGATGACAAAGGCCAGCAGCACAGAGGCCAGCGGCACTAGAACACTCAACAGACTTTTCTTGATTTTCATGTCGTCCCTCCCCCTTACTTACCGGCCATAGCCAGACTGATTTCCTCAATGGGAGGATTTTTCCCGGAGTAGACGCCCATGATCTGTCCTTCAAACATGACGATAATCCGGTCGGAGATTTCCAGTACCTCATCAAAGTCCGCCGAAATCAGCAGCACGCCGCAGCCCCGGCCCCGGGCGTCAATCATCGCGTCGTGCACATACCGGGTGGCGCCGATATCCAGACCGCGGGTGGGATGTACCGCCACCAGCAGGTCGGGTTCACCCTCCAGCTCCCGAGCCAAAATCACCTTTTGCTGGTTGCCGCCGGAGAGGTTGCGGGCCTCCTGCTCCACAGATTCGCAGCGGATGTCATATTTTTCCTGCATGGCGAGGGCATAGCTGTGGATGGCTTTCTTTTTCAGATGGAAGCCGTGTCCGTCGGAAAACTGGGGCTGCTCCGTGGTTTTCAATACGATGTTATCCTGTACGGACATGTTGCCGATCAGGCCCATTTTGTTCCGGTCCTCCGGGATGTGGGAGACGTTTTCCAAAATAAAGCCGTTGGGGGTAAAACGGGCAATTTTGGAGCCTTTCAGGTCCACTTCGCCCTCGTCCGGTGTTAAAACACCGGTGACAATCTGCGCCAGCTGACTCTGCCCGTTGCCATCCACACCGGCGATGCCCACGATCTCTCCCCGGCCGACCTGCATGGTCACGCCGTTGAGGCCGCTGTGCTTAAACGCCTTCTGATAGCTCACGTCCGTCAGCGCCATTACCGGCTCGCCGGGCTGCTCCACCTTTTCATAGTGGGAGGGCGTCAGTTCCCGGCCCATCATCAGGTTGGCAAGCCCCGCCCCGTCCGTTTCGCTGCATGAGACGGTGCAGACGGTTTGACCGGCCCGCAAAACAGTGATTCGGTCGGAGACTTTCAGCACCTCGCGCATTTTGTGG
Source organism: Oscillibacter ruminantium GH1 (assembly GCF_000307265.1). GTDB lineage: Bacteria > Bacillota > Clostridia > Oscillospirales > Oscillospiraceae > Oscillibacter > Oscillibacter ruminantium. The sequence goes on along the minus strand of NZ_DF158897.1, from coordinate 201,143 downwards.
CTGATGAAAATGACGCTCTTGTTCTCGCTCTTCAGCTTTTCGATGATGGCAAACAGGCCCTCCGCCTCGATGTCGGTGAGAGCCGCAGTAGGCTCGTCCAGTACCAAGAGCTCCGCGCCGCGGTAAAGAGCCTTCAAAATCTCCACGCGCTGCTGCGCGCCCACGGCAATATCGGTAACGGGCTTGTCCAGTTCCACTTCCAATCCATAGCGCTCCGCCAGTTCCAAAATCTCCTTGCGGCGGGCCTCTTTGTCGATGAAAATCCCTTTTGTGCGCTGGTCGCCCAGAATGATATTTTCAAAGACCGTCATAGCCTCCACCAGCATGAAATGCTGATGGACCATGCCGATGCCCTTTTTCACCGCCTCAGCGGGGGAAGTGATTTTAACCGGCGCTCCGTTTAAGTAAATCTTTCCCGCGGTGGGCTGATAAAGGCCGAACAGCACGTTCATCAGCGTGCTTTTTCCCGCGCCGTTTTCCCCCAAAAGGGTATGTACCTCACCGCGCCGAACTTCCAGATTGATGTCTCGGTTGGCATAGACGCTGCCGAACTGTTTTGTAATGTGCTCCATGCGCAGGATCTCTTCCATAGGCATCTCCCTCTTACAAAAAAAGAGGCCGGAAGCGCAGAAATTTTCTACCAGCGTTCCGTCCCCGTTGTCATACCGTTCATTTTTTATTTTATTAGAAATATGACGGCATGTCAAGTTTACCCTGCAAAACCAGTAATAGTTTCCGTTTCTAGTAGCTATAAGTTTTACAGCTGACAAGCCAAAGCTGCGCACATGGCGCGGCATAAGCATGGAAGCGAAATGCAGCAGACAGAAAATACCCGCCAAAGCGGCACGGTGGCGCTGCTTTGGCGGGTATTTGTCAATATATTGGTTTGTCGGTCCGATTTGGGCGAAAGGCAAAATTCACTGCCCGGCCCCGCCTTGCGGTTCCCTCACTCCAAAGGCTCAGGTATCGTCCGGACGGGGATTGGTCACCTGCGTCCAAATGCTGTTCACATCGTCCACACAGGCGAAATAGGTTCCGGTCAGCAGATTTGCCGGGATGCCCAGCGCCTCGGTTGCTGCGGCAACACCATTCCAGTCCGCCTGTTCATAGCACAATGCCAGCTCAAACAGCTGACCGGCTTTGCCTTCGCGGCGCAGAAGCGCGGCCTTGACCTCTTCGGGGACCGGGATCTCCGCCAGAATTTCCTCCAGCGGTGCGTCGATCAGATAGTGCAGGGTGGAGAACATGCCCATGAGGTATGCGTCGGAATTGGAGATGGGCATATCCTTGGCATACTTCATCAGCTTGCTGCAGAAAGTTCCCCGCAGGAGGGATAGCTTCAGGAACTCCTCGGAGTCCTTGTCCAGCTCGTTCTCCGCGTTGTTGGCGCTGAGCAGATAGATCCACTGGCGCAGCTGATTCAGCCCCACGGTCATAATGGCCTGACGCACGGTGGTTGCCCGATGGCGGCGGGCAAAGTAGCAGGAGTTTGCCAGACGCAGCAACGCATAACTCAGCGTGGCGTCGATGGAGATCAATTCCTCCACCTCGCTGATATCCGGTTCCTCCCGGCTCATGGCGATGATCAGCCGGAAGAAATTGCTCTGCATGTAGCCGCTGCTGTGGGTCTTCGTAGACAGCTTTTCAGCCACGCGAGTCCCCTCCATGGCGTCTACACCCAGCTCCTCCGCCTTGGCGTAAAGCTCCTCTGTGTCGATACTGGTGGCAATGCACAGCTTTTTCAAACTGTGGGCAATCTCAATGATGTTGCGCAGCTTCTTTTCACTCATGGTGGTGAAATTCAGCTTCAGATAATCAATGGTGTCCAGCAGCCCCAGATACCGGGGAAGAAACTGGAATTCGTTTACCGCGATCCGATACCCTTTGGATGCATACTCCTGCACAGCGGCCAAGGCTGCGGGGTGAATGATTACGCTGTCGTCGATCTGGATGACCAGCTCGGAGCGGTCAAACAGGTCCGGCGTTTTTTTCAGCAGCAGCGTCGCCGTGAAGGTCATGAAATTAAACGAACCCTTGAGAACCTTGCCTGTGTTCTGGGTGAGAAAATTATACACGGTGTCGGCGGCGGCAAATTCCTTGTCGCTCAACATCCCGTCAAAGGCCTGATTCTCCCCGTAATATAAAATTTCGTATCCGACCGTTTGCTTCTGGGCGTTGCGAATCGGCTGGCGAACGATATATTTGTTTTTATTCCGATCCTTTTTCATGCACACTCATTCGCTTTCATGCGTTTTCCGCCGGAGCTGCCTTGTGCAAAAGCTGATCCATCACAGCCACCAGATGGCCGATTTCCGGCTTGGAGAGCTGCTCGTCCGCGCCGACCTGCTTGCCTTTGACCCGCATTTCTTCGGAGATCAAGGACGAGAACAGGATCACCGGGATCTTACACAGCACCCGGTCGCTCTTGATGAGTTTTGTCAGGCGGTGGCCGTCCATTTGCGGCATTTCGATATCGGTGATGACCAGAGCCACTTCATTCGGCGCGGTCCCCTGAGTCTTCATATCCGTCAGTGTATCCCAAAGCTCCTGCCCGTTGGGGAACATATGCAGGTTCGTATAGCCCGCTTTGCCCAGCGCCTCTTGAATCATCCGGCTCAAAAGAAGGGAGTCCTCCGCGATGTAAACCGGCTGGCTGCTGCGCTCCCGGGGGCCTAGCTGGTCGATCTCGCTGAGCTGGATCGAGGTTTCCGGAGCAATTTCTGCCACGATCTTCTCAAAGTCCAAAATAGTCACCAAGTCGCCGTTGCACTGGGCGATGCCGGTGGCGACTCCGTCCGCACCCCCGGAGACTGCGTTATCCGGTTTTTGAATATCCCGCCATGAGATGCGGCTGATGCCCACCACGCTGTGGACCCGGAAAGCGATAAACATCTTGTTAAAATTCGTGACGATAAACAGATCCTTGGGCTGCTTTTCCGCGTCCTCGCCGGACAGGTACTTGGGCAGATTAATCACGGTGAGAACCTGATCTCTGGGCTTGAAAATGCCTTCCACGGCCGGATGGACATGGGGCATGGATTTCACAGGCGCGGACAGCATGATCTCCCGCACTTTGGCCACGTTAATGCCATAGAGGTTCTCATTAATAGTGAACTCCATGATCTCGATCTCGTTGGTTCCCGACTCCAACAGGATATTACTGTTATTCTGTCCCGTAACACTCATTCCTTTCACTGTGCTCCGCACAAGGAGCGGAGGCGATTTGTTATCCGGCGCAGCGCACATTGTTTATTTGATGAAAGGGCAGCCCCTTATCATTTTAACCTTAAAATTTAATTTCCGGACGGCCATAGGAACGAATAACTCCGGTTCCTGTGGCGCTGTCAAACTCCATTGTGCGGGCGACCGTGCCGCCCACGTCCTCCCAGAGCAGAGGGACCTTTTCCATTCTCAGAATTTGATGAACGCTCTCGGCATTGCGCTGGCCGATGTTGCCGAGGCTGCCGCCCGAAACCTCAAACATCCGGGCGCCCCCGGCAATTTTTGCCGTGATGGCGGCGCGGCGCGCGCCCTTTAGCTCCATCTCCCGCAAGGCGGCGCGAATGCCGGTGTCGGCATATTTATAAGTGTTTTTGCGCCCGGTTTCCATATTCAGGGGCAACATGATATGCACCAATGCGGCCAGCTTGAGGTGAGGCTCATACAGGCAGATCCCAATGCAGGAACCCAGCGCATAGGTAATTATTTTCTCGCCGTTTCTGCCCATTTTCATATCAGCGATCCCAACGATCAGCTTATCATTCATCCATAACGCCCAACTTTCGCAGGAGGAAATTGAGGGACCGGATGTCCGGCGACAGCAGCAGCCGGCAGGGAACCTGCTTGTTGTCGCAAACGAAATTGCCGCCGATGGTCATGATGTAATCAGACTGGCCGCCGTAAGCCGCCATGGGTACCGTCAGAATCGCGCCCTGCATGTCCACCGCAAAGGCGGGAACCGTCAGCGAGATGGAGATATCCGCCAAACCGCTGAGAGCGTTGATAAACGTGGAAATCATAATGTTGCCCACTTCCACCAGTGTGGAGATTTGCATCTCCTGCAGCTTGTTAAAATCGGCCACCGACACACCCAGCACGTTGGAAAGCACCAGGTTGATAAAGTCCATCTGCTGCACCGAGAGCATGATGCCGTTGATCTCGCCGCCCAACTGGCTCAAAACGCCCGCTGTGATGGATTCCGGTCCGCCGATCCACTCGATGGCCTCGTTATATCCCATGATGCGGACTTCCGGCAGTGTGATGCGCACTTCCTTGCCGATCAGCTGAGACAGCGCCGTGGCGGCGTTTCCCGTGCCGATACTGCCGATTTCCTTGAGAGTGTCGATCTCCAGTCCGCTCAGGTCTCCGTAATTTTTAATCTCCATACGATTTCCCTTTCCGCTTCAGGATCACAAATTTAGGTTCTCAGATTGTTCACGGTGCTCTCCAGCTCGTCCGAGGTGGTTACCATTCTTAAATTATAACTGAAAGAGCGCTGCGCTTCAATCACTTTTGTAATTTGTTCCGCCAAATCCGTGTTCGAAGCCTCTAAAGAGCCTTGCTGAACCGTTCCCGTGCCAAAGCGGACCTGTCCGTTCTTGGCTGCCGGGATGTAGCGATTGCCGCCCATGCGGATCATTCCGTCGGTATTCGTGAAGTCGAAAACGCCCACCGGCTGCTTTGCTTCTGAGTCGGTGACCTCCGTCACCGCGCCGCGGTTATTCAAAACGAACCGCCCCATCCCGTCGGAGAGCATGTAAACCGTCTCCATCACCGGCTGCCCGTTTTCATCCAGTTCCGCTTCCCCGTCGTCGGTGCGCTTTTGGCGCTGAAATTCCGAGAGAGAGAAGGACCCGTCCCGGGTGTAGGATACCTCGCCGTTAGCAGGGTCATAGAGTCCGAAAAATCCTTCGCCAATGATGGCGTAATCCTGCTTGCGGCCGGTGTCGGCAATGGCGCCCGCGCCGAAATCCGTTCCCGCCATGGCCATTTTTGCACCGGAGCCCCGGGGAAGCTGTTCCCCGTCGATGCCGTTCACATTACCGTACATCAGCGACGAGAAGGAGGGTTTTTGGGCCTTAAATCCATAGGTGTTCACGTTGGCGATGTTGTTTGCCTGCACATTCAGACGAAGCTGCTGCTGGGCTGCGCCCACTGCGGCGGTATAGAAAGAACTGTTCAAATCCGCTCGCTCCCTTCCTTAAACATTGCCCAGATTGGTGGCGGCCTTGGTCATCAACTGGTCGTACATCTTGCTCACTTCCGCAGCACTCTGGAAAGCCCGCTGGGCAGTCATCATGCCGGTCATCTGCTGAATTAAATCAATGTTGGAGCGCTCCTGTGTCTTCCAGTGGAGCGAGGCGCCCGTGGCGGCCTGTGCGCCGCCCCCGGTAAAATAGCCCTGCGCGTTGCGCTGAAGCTGTGCGTTGTCGGCAAATGAGTAGACCCCAATCTGACCCAGATACAGGCCATCCTCTGTGGAGATCACACCGGAGGCGTCCGCGTGGATTTTGTCGGTACCCAGCGAAATCTCCTCTCCGTTGGGGTCCAGAATCCGGCTGCCATCCGGCTGACAGAGGTATCCCTCGTCGTCCAGAGCAAAGCTGCCCGCCCGGGTATAGGCCACGCCGTTGCCGGATTGCACGGCGAAAAAGCCGTCGCCCTCAATGGCGAAATCCAAGGGCATTCCCGTCTGTTCCAAAGAGCCTTGTGCATAGTCCGTATAAAGCTGACTGGGAGCCAGAATGTAGCTGGCCGGACCGATTTCGGCGGAATTGCGCTTATCCTTGTTGCCGACGCGGCTGACCATGTATTCCCGGAAGGTGCTGTCGGTATAAGTGTCGGCCTTGTAACCGGAAGTGGAGACGTTTGCCATATTGTTGGAGATCACGTCCAGCCGCCTGCCCTGCGACACCATCCCGGAGGTCAGATTGTAAAACCCTTTAAACATTTGAACACGCCCTTTTCTCATTGCGCTCCGGATTCCCCCCGAGATAGGGGTCCAGATAAACGCGCAGTTTTTGAATTGCCCTGCTGTGGATTTGGGATACGCGGGGTTCGCTGATTTCCATGACCTGCGCAATATTCCGCATGTTCAGCCCTCGCTCGTAATAGAGAGACAGCACCAGCTGTTCGTTTTCCCGCAGAGTCCGAATACCGGCGCCCAGCTGCTCCCGCAGCTCCTTTTGCTGGAGGTTGGCCTCGGGCATGTCTGCGTCTCCCGCCGGAAGCGAGATGCCCGTGTCCCCCTCGCCGCGGCGTTCAAAAATGGCCTCTAACGAGACAATGTTGCAAAGAGCCGTGGCCGCCGCGTCTTCGCGGTATTTCTCCACGCTGACCCCCAGATGATTGGCAATCTCCTGATCGGTTGGAAATCGGCTGAGATGATTGCTGAGACTGCTCACCGCCTGATCAATCTCTTTAGAGCGCTTGCGCACGCTGCGGGGCAGCCAGTCCTGCTGCCGGGCAAGATCAATGATCATGCCCCGGATACGCTTGGATACGTATGTCTCAAACTTCACTCCCATAGCGGGGTCGAACTTGTCCACGGAATTCATCAAGGTGATGATTCCCTCGTTTACAATGTCGTCTACCTGCGCAAATCCGTTGTACACGCCGCAGATTTGCAGTGCGATGCTCTTGATGAGCCCCTCATACCGCAGCACCAGCGGCCACTTATACTCCTGAATCCCTGTGCGCTTGTAGAGACTCAGCAGCTCGTCGGTTGGCAGTGCCTCGATTTCCCGTTCCGTCAAAACGGCGGACGGGTTGGCTTCTGCTGTTAAATTTTTCGGCAGAGCCATTTCACTCATGTTCCTGTCCAATCCTTTCGGGGAGTTTTCTGAAAACGCGGGCACAAAGCGCCGCGGTCAATCGAACCGGTTTAACCCTTATCCACCGTCTCCTTCTTGCGCTCCATTGTAATGTTGCCAAGGGCCTGAATCTGAATCTCCGTAGTGATTTCGTTAAAAGATAACACGTACAAATTGGGGTAGAACTGAGACAGCATTCGTCCCAGATACACGCGGATAATGGGGCTTGTGAGAATAATCGGCGTCTGGTTCAACTCCGCAAACTTTTTGACGCACTCGCCCAGCTGGGAAACAATTAACTGCATCATATCCGCGCCCATGGCCAGATACACGCCCTGATCGTTCTTCGTGAGAGATGAGACGATCTGCTTTTCCACCTCCGCGTCCAGCGTCACCACACGGAGCTGCCCGTGCTCGCAGAAGCGGCGGGTAATGGTTCGGGCCAGTGCGCCGCGGACCGCTTCGGTAATCAGGTCCGCGTCGCGCGTGTTGTTCATGGCGTCCGCCGCAGTCTCCACGATGGTACCCAGATTCTTGATGGGGATGCCCTCTTTCAAAAGACTGCGCAGAATCTTTTCCAGAAGCCCGTAAGAAATGAGGGAGGGAATCGTCTCTTCCACCAGCTGGGGCGCCGCCTTTTTCAGGTTTTCCACCAGCCGGATGGTCTCCTCCCGGTCCAGCAGCTCGTATACATGCTTTTTAATCGTCTCAGACAGATGGGTCAGCATGACGGAGAGGGGGTCGATGACGGTGTATCCGTAAATCTCCGCCATCTCCCGGCTCTCCGGCAGAATCCACCGGGAGGGGATGCCGTACGCCGGTTCGATTGTCTCGATGCCGTCAATTTCCCCGCTGGGGGTCACCGGCTCCAGCGCCAGATAATAATCCACCAGAATCTCGCCCTTTGCCACCTCTTCGCCCTTGATCTTAATCACATACTGATTGGTTCCCAGCGTCGCGGAGTCATGCAGCCGCACCGATGGGACCACAAAGCCCATATCCTGCGCGTACTGGCGGCGGAAAATCACGATGCGGCTGATGAGTCGGCCGCCCCGCGCCTCGTCCACGAGAGGGATCAGACTGTATCCGAACTCCATCTCGATAGGTTCCACGTCCAGCAGGGAATAGATGTTGTTGATATCCTTGTAATACTCGTTTTCACTGGGGGCCTTGGCAGGCTCGGCAGCCTCAGATGCTTCCGCCTGCTGAACGGCCAACTCGGCCTTTTCCTTTTCCATGCGCAAAAGACCGCGGCGGCCCAAAACCACCAGCGCCACGCCCACCAGCGCCAGCGCCAGATGCGGTGTTTGGGGCATAGCGGCCAAAAACAGCAGCACAATACCCGCCACCATAATGGCCCGGGGCTGGGCTTTGAACTGCTGGAGGACATCACTGTTCAGACTTCCCTCGGACACGCTGCGGGTAACGATCATGCCCGTGGCGGTGGAGATCATCAGGGCGGGAAGCTGAGAAACCAGACCGTCGCCGATGGTGGCGATGGAATAGACCTGCATCACGCCGGCAAAGTCTCCCCCGCCCTGCACGATGCCAATAATCAGACCCGCGACAAAGTTAATCAGCGTGATGATAAGACTCATCACCGCGTCGCCCTTGACAATTTTGGTTGCGCCGTCCATAGCGCCGTAAAAATCTGCCTGACGCTGAACCTTTTCCCGGCGGATTCTGGATTCCTGTTCGTTAATCAGACCGGAGGAGAGATCTGCGTCGATGGCCATCTGCTTGCCGGGCATGGCGTCCAGAGTGAACCGGGCGGCCACCTCGGCCACGCGCTCGGCGCCCTTGGTAATGACGATGAACTGCATCAGCACGATGATGAGGAAGATGATGATGCCGATGACGATGTTGCCGCGGGTAATCAGCTGGCCGAAGGCCTTAATGACCGTTCCCGCATAGCCCCCGTTGGAGAGGATGAGTCGGGTGGAGGACACGTTCAGACCCAATCGGAACAATGTGGTCACCAACAGCAGCGATGGAAAAATGGAAAATTCCAATGCGTCAGAGATGTTCATGGTGATCAGCAGGATCACAATGGACAAAGAGATGTTGATGATAATCAAAATATCCATTAGCTGCGTGGGCAGCGGCAGGATTAAAAACAGGACGACTACGACCACGAAGATGGATATGATGTTATTGGTGAGCTGCTTCATCGCCGCACCGCCTTTCCTGTGTTATATGCAGAGTTTATTGCCTTTTGGCCGGTTCTCCGGCGGTCAAGTTGCGCCATGTTGGTCCGTTTGGTTCAGTTCCTTGCTCAAATCCCGATTGTTCAGTCGGTAAATGTATACCAGTACATCCGCCACCGCGCCATACAGCTCCGGCGGGATCTGCCGGTTCAGTTCTGCGGAGGCGTAAATGGAACGGGCAAGGGGAACATTTTCCACGGTGGGAATTTTGTGTTCCTCCGCCACCTTCACGATGCGCAGCGCCAGCTCGTCCAACCCCATTGCCAGCACCACGGGGGCTGCGTCCGTCTCCGGCTTGTAGCGCAGGGCCACCGCCACATGGGTGGGGTTTCGAATAACCACGTCCGCCTGAGGCACTTGCTGCATCATGCGGGACTGGGACATTTTTCGCTGGGCCTCCCGAATTTTGCCCTTGATCTGGGGGTCGCCTTCCGTCTGTTTGTACTCTTCCTTGATTTCCTGCTTGGTCATTTTCATCTGGCGCTCATAATCCCACCATTGATAGAGGAAATCCCCGGCGGCGACGACGATAAACGCGATGATAATCTGAAGGATCATGCTGCTCAGACGGCTGAGAATATCCTTGGAAACGGCGGTAATATCCGTGTTCATATAGTTGACAAAGACGGATATGCAGCCGCTGAGAAAATGATAGATGATCACCAGAAGAATGGTGATCTTGAGAATGCCCTTTCCCGCCTCGACCACGCTGCGCAGGGAGAACAGTTTTTTAAAGCCCTCCAGCGGATTGATGCGGCTGAACTTTGGCTGGATAGACTGCCCGGACACCAGCAGCTTGGTCTGGAAAAACGTGGCTCCCATGGCTGCCGCCACGATCACCAGCATGGTGGGGCCAACCGCCATGAAAAGGGTGAAGGCCCCTTCTTTGAGAATCTCCGGCAGCTGCCCCGCCAGAGCGGAGGCAGAGAGAGTCTGCGCCGAAAACAGACACAGGCGGAAAAAACTGCTCAAATGCTCCACCGCACTTGGCATGGTGATGCGCAGCGCCGCGTAGCCGGCCAGCAGCGTTACCACAGATACCGCGTCGTTGCTGAGAAAGACGTTGCCCTTTTTTCGTTGGTCCCGTCGCTTTTTCGGGGTTGCTTTTTCTGTTTTATTGCCCTCCGGCACAGGCGCTCCCCCCTTTGTTTCCAGACGTTCCCGCTATGGAGCCAGCGTCGTCAGCGTATCCCGCACGGCGAGAAGCATTCCGTTTTCCGCGTTCAGCAAGAACTCGCTGATCGGTGTCATAAACAGCATCAAAAGGCCCAGACCGATGATCATCTTCAATTCAATATTAATGGAAAACACGTTGATCTGGGGGATGACCTTCATCAAAATGCCCATTCCGATCTGTCCCAGCAGTTCTGCGGCCAGAATGGGGACCGCCAGCTTCACTGCCAGCAAAAAGCACTCGATGAATAACTCCACCCCTGCCTGCATGGCGGCTTGTCCCAAAGCTGCCTGACCAAAGGGGACGATCTCCCCGGAGGTCAGCAAAATCCGCAGAAGTGTGTTGTGACCGTTGGCCGTAAAAAACAGCAGCGTCATCAAAATGGTCAGCAGCGTGCCGGTGACGGACATGGAGATTTGGGAGCCGGGATCGTATTCCCGGGACATGGTCATGGCCATCTGGTTATCAATGATCTCGCCGGCCTGCTGGGGAATGAGGTAGATAAAAAACTGGACGGCCATTCCCACCATAAATCCAACGCCCAGTTCCAGCAGCAGCTTCACGCTGAACTCCACCAGATTCACCGGGACGGGGACGCCCCCGCCCGTAAAAGACGCGACGAACCAAGTGAGAACCAGAGCGAATCCCGCCCGGTAGATGCCGGGAACGTTTTGCCGCCCCAGCAGCGGGTTGAACAGCACGAAACCGCTCATCCGCATCAAAATGTAAAGCAGCAGCGTGAGCCTGCCCCAATCAATCATGGAACCGCCCCGCTTTTCACAGCATCAGAGTGAACAGGTGCTGTGTGTATTCCACCAGCGTGTTCATCATCCAGCCGCCGCCGACAAACAGAATCAACACCGTTACCAAGAGCTTTAAAACAAAGCCCAGCGTCTGGTCATGGATCTGCGTGACCGCCTGAAAAATGGCCACCAGCACACCCACCACCATACTTAGAAACAGAATGGGCCCGCCCAGCCGAAGTACCACAAAAACACCTTGCCGGAGAATTTCGCCTGCGTTCAGGTCCATTCGTCACCACCCCTTTCCAGAGCAAGATTCAAAAGTATCCACAGCGGTTCCGCGTTCCAACCATCTGGCGCGGTGCTGCCGCTCCCTGCGTCAGCAAGGATGCGTCCTCCGCCTTGCGCCAACTTGCCGGATCGTGTCTTTCTTGCGGCCGCCTTTTCAAAACCCGGCTCTAGTGAAAACCCTGTACCAGCGTTGAGAACAGCAGTTCCCACCCGTTGAGCACAATGAACAGCAACAGCTTGAAGGGGGTGGAGATCATGGACGGGGGCAGCATAATCATGCCCATGGACATCAGGGTGGAGGCCACCACCACGTCGATCAGCATGAAGGGAATGTACAGCAAAAAGCCGATTTCAAACGCCCGTTTCAGCTCGCTTGTCATGAAGGCGGGGACGATGACGTGCATCGGCAGGGCCTTGGCCGCGGCTTCGTCCGCGGGCCGCTCCGCAGTGCCATCCAGATCGCAGAACAGATTCAGGGAGGACGTCTCGGTGTTGCGGAGCATGAAATCCTTCAAGGGAACCTCCGCCCGCTCGATGAATTCCGTCTGGGTGATCTCTTCGGCCACGTAAGGATCATAGGCGTTGGTTTTGATGCTGGAGAACACAGGGTTCATGGTAAACAGCGTTAAAAACAGCGCAAGGCCGATCAGCACCACGTTGGGCGGAGTCTGCTGCGTGCCCATGGCGGAGCGGAGAAAGGAAAATGTTACAATGTAGCGGGTGAAGGAGGTCATCATCACCATCAGCGATGGGAGCAAGGTGATGGCCGTGGTCAGGAACAGGATTTGAAGTGCCTGCACGTTATCCCCGTTGACATTGACCAGCGCGTCTGTCACATTATGATCCTCCTACTTCTTTCTCTGCTTCCAGACTTCCCGCAATGCATCCTGAAAGGGCATCGGGGTTCCGGTTTCGCCGCACGGCGGGGCTGTATGCTCCGTCCAGGCGGACGCCTCCTCGGCGCTCAACTCCCGGAGAAGCGTAATCTGGCTTCCGGTAACGCCGAGAAGAAGGATGGTATCCCCTGTCCGAACTGCCGCCAGATACTGTTCGCGGCCCAGCGGCAGCCGTTCCAGCAGTTCAAGCTGTCCTTCCCGGCTCCGGGAAAAGCGCATTGTCCCCGGAGCCCGGCCAGCCAGATACCGGGTAAACAGCCACGCCAGAAGCAATATGACGACGACTGCCGCCAGCATCCCCAAAAGGGTGCCGATTTCCGCCCAAGGCATGGATCAGGGATTGCCGATGATGGAATTCACCGTCTTGAGCACGCGGTCGGCTTTAAACGGCTTGACGATGAAGTCCTTCGCGCCGGAGCGCACTGCGTCGATGACCATGCTCTCCTGACCCATGGCGGAGCACATGACCACATTGGCCGCTCCGTCCTTGGCGCGGATGGCCTTCAGGGCCTCCAGTCCGTCCATGTTGGGCATTGTGATGTCCATGATGACCAGATCGGGGTGGACCTCACCGTACTTCTCCACCGCGTCTGCGCCGTCTACCGCCTCAAAAAGCTCGGTATATCCGCTCTTGGAAAGAGTATCCTTGATGACCTTGCGCATGAAAGCTGCGTCGTCAACCACTAAAATTTTAGCCATATTTAAAACCTTCCTTTTCTCTGATCTGTCGTTTGGAATTTCAATTCCTAATTGTCGGCCGTCGGTTATCCGTTGACCAGCTCGTTGGGATCAGGGGATTTCAAAACTTCGGTAATGCGGATTCCAAAATTATCGTCAACAACCACCACATCGCCCTTGGCGATGCACTGTCCGTTTACGAACAGGTCAACCTGATCGCCAGCCAGTTTGTTCAGCATGACCAGCGAGCCTTTTGTAAACGCCAGAACATCCTGCACCTTTCTGCGGGCCCGCCCGATTTCAACGGAGACTTCCAGCGGAACCGACATCAGCAGATCCAGATTTTCGGCCTGCTGTTCGTCCAGCGCGTCGCCGCTGGCCAGCCTTGGCATCTCTGCCGGAGAGGACTGAATCATCCTTGGCGCCGGCTGGGCCGGTTGAGCCATCTGGGGCGGAGCGGGATAATAACCGGGAGGCGGATAATATCCCGGAGCATACTGCCCGTACGGCGGCATCGGATAAGTTCCGGCAGGCGCGGGCGGAGTCTGCATCTCAGATGTGGGATAGGCCGGTTTTGCAGGCTGTTGGGGAGGCGGGGTCTGCTGCGGTGCAGTCTGCATACCGTTCATAAGCCGCTCAATCTCCGCCTGACTCATGGTCCCGGCAGAGGGCTGCGGCGCTGGCTGGGGTTCGGTCTGCATACCGCTCATAAGCCGCTCAACCTCCGCCTGACTCATGGTCCCGCCAGAGGGCTGCGGTGTTGGCTGGGGTTCGGTCTGCACACCGCTCATGAGCCGCTCGATTTCCGCCTGACTCATGGTTCCACCGGAAGGTTGAGTAGTTGGCTGAGGCGTGGGTTGCGGTGTGGAGGGCGTTTCGGTCATCAGCCGTTCGATCTCTTCCTGACTGAGCTTCGGGCTGTTTTCCAAGGGAGAGGCTACCTGTTCCGAAGAGGTGGATTCGGGCGGAGCGGCATCCTCGTCGTCGCCAAGACCCAGACCGGAGAGCAGCTCCCGCGTTAAGTCCACAGACATGACGTTGATGAACTCGCTTTGCAGCGTCCCCTCAATGTTCAGCATAAATCGGACGACCACGCAGTTGCCGTCCTGTACGGGGAAGTGTTCTTTCTTAAAGGTGTCAAAATCCTCCAGCTCAAAGGACTCGGGCGTGGAGATGTTGACCGGGAAACCCAGAAAATCAGATAGTGCCGTGGAGGCTGCGCCCATCATCTGATTCATAACCTCGCACACGGCACTAATGGTCAGCTCGTTCAGCTCAAACTCTTCGTCCGGCGTCTCGGAACCCATGAGGATATCCACAATGACCTTCACGTCACTGCGCTTGAGCAGCATAATGTTGCTGCCCTCCAACCCGGACACATAGCGGATCTCCACGCCGATAGCAGGCTGAAGCTCCCCAATGCTAAAGTTATCTACATCGCACACAGAGACTCTGGGCGTTGTGATTTCCACGCGGTGATCCAGCAAATTGGACACAGCGGTTGCGGAGGAACCGAGGCTGATGTTCATCACTTCCCCGATTGCATCCAGCTCCATGGAGTTAAAAATGTTATCTGCCATCCTGTTCGACGTTCCTTCCCTCGGGCTCATAATAGGTTTTCCCTATTTTGACCGCCATGTTTTTGTTGTGTACACCCATAACCCCGTCAAACCAGCGCCTTCCGCCAATGTTGATGTAAACCGGGGAGTTTTTGGGCCGCTTCAGGTCAATCACATCTCCCACATTCAGGTGGTAGATATCGCTGAGTTTTAATTTCGTGCGGCACATTTCAGCGACCAGATCAATTTCCGTGTTCTTCAGAGATTCGAAAATCTCCCTTGCCGATGCTTCGTCCTGACCCTTGTGGGCTGTGTTCAGGCGACTCATCTCACTGAAAACGTTGGTCAGCACCATGCCGGGAAGGCAGATGCTCATGTGCCCGTCGCAATTCGGGAATTTCACAATCAGATCCATAATGACCACGATTTCATCCATACCCAACGGCTGGATCATCGTTGGGTTTGGCTCTACCCGGCCAAACTCAAAGTCCAATGGAAGATAGTTCTGCCAGCTCTCGCCCAGATTTTCAACAAAATACCGGGTCAGACCCTCGCTGATCTTTAATTCGAGATCAGTAAAGGTATATTCCGGGTCAAGATCGTCATCCACATCGCCCTCGCCGCCCATCATGCGGTCAATCATGCTCAGCATCAGGGACTTGCTGACGTGCAGCAGTGTCGGGGTATCTTCCCGAACATCTCCATAGCGTACATAGGACAGCGTTAGAACATCGCCTTCGATCAAAGCGTTGGAAAATTCGTAATATCGCTGTTCCTCTGCCGATTCCACGCTGATTTCGCAGCTGGTGTGCATCAGGGCGTTCACGCGGGAATTCAGGTTTCTGGAGTAGTTTTCAAAAATGCTGTCCAGCATTTTGAGACGATCCTTGGTAAACTTCCGAGGACTTCTGAAGTCGTACTTTCGATACTTCTTGGTCTTGGACGTATCCTCCGCAGGCTCGAGGTTCTCCCCGCTCCTCGCAGCGCTGAGCAGAGCATCAATTTGACTTTGTGACAGTACCTCAGACATGGGCATCCCCCCTCTCTTTTTTCACCGCCTTGCAGCGTTGGACTCCGCGCCGGATCAACCGATGGCGGCGGTGCCCGTTCTGGTTTCCGCGGAAACGGGGGACTCTGTACCCCGCTCGGTATAATACTGCTCAATTCCGTCCCCAAGCGTGCTGGTCACATCCAGACCGGTAACGATCAGCTCCACACGCCGGTTTTTCGCCCGGCCTTCGCTGCTGGCGTTGTCGGCCACCGGGCGGAATTGCCCATAGCCCATGCTGATCATGCGCGCCGGGTCCAGAATGTTCAGCTCCTGAAGGTATACCAAAACCACCGTGGCGCGGTCAGACGCCAAAAAGCGGTCAACGGTTGGATTGTTGGGCTTGCTGGGGTCGCCCTGCGCTGTGTGCCCCAAGATCCGCAGCTCGTCGATGGAAGAACGGGCTTTTCCGATAATCGTCCCCACTTCGTTCAGAATCTCCTCGCCGTCTGTCCGCAGCACATAACTGTCCCCGTCAAAGAACACCGCGTCGTTGAAGGAGATGAAGACGTATCCGTCCCCCTTGGTGACCGAAATGTTTTCCGCCGCGCCCTGCTGGGCGACGTATGTTTGCAGATCAATAAAAAGTTGTTCGATTGTGGTGTCAATCTCCTCTTGCGTCTGTTGTCCGCTGCCGCCATCCGGGCCTCCGGTGGGGTCCGCAAGCTGCCCGGCGTTTCCCTTCATCTCCGTTGCCTCGTGGACGGCGTCGGGGTTGAAGCTCTGTACCAGCTGAACCCATTTCTGCTGGTCGATGGAAGACATGGAGTACAGCAGGACAAAGAAGCACAGCAACAGCGTTACCATATCGCCGTAGGTGTCCATCCAGCTGGCCCCGCCGCTGCCCCCTTTACGCTTTTTCATGTGTCACCCGCCTCCCGATTTCCTCTGGGATCATTTCTCTTTCTTACCCTTGCTTTTTTTCTCACCCTTAGCCTTGGAGGCGCTTCCGTCGTCTCCGCGCTGCTTCTGATCCACAAAGGTCAGCAGCTTTTCGCGCAGAGACTTGGGGTTCTCTCCGGATTGGATGGACATGATTCCCTCAACAATAATCATCTTGCACAGAACTTCTTCTTCGTCCCGGATTCTCAGGTTGGAGGCAATGGGGTTAAAAATCATGTGGGCCAACACGCAGCCATACAGCGTGGTGATCAGGGCCGTGCCCATATCGGTGCCGATGCTGGAGGAACCGCCTTCACCCGAGAGGTCCATGTTCTTCAGCATGTTGATCAGGCCCACCAGCGTACCCACCATACCAAAGGCCGGGGCCACGGAGGACGCCTTTTCATACATACCCGCCACGCTGTCGTGCCGGGCAGACATGCACTCAATGTCGTTATTCAGAATGCCCCGGACCTTGTCCGCGTCGTTCGCGTCCACGATCAGCATGATTGCCTGCTTGAAGAAGGGGTCGTCCTGCTGATTGGCCTTTTCCTCCAACGCCAGAAGTCCGTTTTTTCGGGCCACCTGCGCCAGCTCCACCAACTGGTCTATGTAATACATCGGATCATACTTTTTGGTGTCCAGCATGATTTTGAAATGCTTGGGCAATGCCTTAAGCATTTTCCCGGGGAAGCTGGCCACCACCACCGCAAACGTGCATCCGAAGACGATCAGAATGCTGGAGGGATCAAAGAAGTTCATGATCTGCCCGGGAGCTACCGTAAAATGACCGTTCACACTGGTGAACATCATGCCCACTATCATGACTCCAAGGGCGATTACTGTGCCAATAATGTACGTTAAATTCATCTGTCTCTCTCACCTCTGCCGGAGGGCAGGCGCAAGGTCTGCCACCGTCCGTTTTTTTCTAAAGCGCCCGCTTGATTCCCGTGCACGGCTGTGCCGTGTTTTCCATGCACGCGGATCAGGCTGGCCCTTTATAAGCCGGAAAAATCCGGCTCTCAGCGCTGGCCGATTACCTTGACTGCACGGGCGATATCCTGAACCTTGGCGTTGTACTCAGCAATTTTTTGGACAATTTCTTCCGCCGTTTCCCGGACCAGATAGTAGCTGCGGTTCATCATGACAATTTTTGTTTCCGGAATCAACTCAATACATTCGATCTGCAAGTGGTTCACCAGAAACTTCTCGTGGTTCATCTTGGTCAGGACGATCATGGGGTTCCTCCTTTCAGGATTCGGGGCTTGCCGGGCGCGGAATTTTTCCGCGCCCGGCCGCACCGGAAAGGTTTATACGAATGGCACCGCCTCAGATTACCGCTTCATGTTGACCAGTTCCTCCAGCATGGAGTCGGTCACGGTGATAATACGGGTGTTGGCCTGATAGCCGCGCTGGGTGGTAATCATCTCGGAGATTTCGGTGGCAAGGTCCGTGCCTGAGGACTCAAGGCCGCCGGTAATCAGCTCGGTTTTGCCCGTGTTCTTGATGGACTTTGCATTGGCGGCGTCGGCAGCCAGATTGTTCAAATATCCCGTGACCGCGCCGCCAATAGATGCGGCGCTGCACTCTCCGGCGCCCTCGCCTGCCCGATAATAGGGACCGGAAATATGGCTCACGCCGTTGGGATTGCTGACGCTGGCCATCGCAATATAGCCAACCACCACGGTTTTGCTGTCCGCTTTGTTCACGGCGGTGATTTTACCGGTAGCGCCGTCGATTTGGATGGAGTCTGCCTGAATTGATTGCAGGGCGTTGCCCTTTGCGTCCACGGTGGGATAGACGCCTAGTTCGCCGGCGGTCACGCCGGGGTAAAGCGCCGTGCCTTCTGCGGGGCCGGCAGCGGCGTCTGCCGGAATGCCCGCTGCCATAGGCAGACGGATAGGAACCAGCTGGGTGCTGACGGTGGGCTTATCCGCATCGGCAATCACTCCGGCGGTGGTGGTTCCGGATTGCGTGACAAATCCATAAACCACGTTGCCCTGCCCGTCCACCAGATAGCCCTGAGAATCAAATTTGAAATTGCCCACTCGGGTCAATGTCAAATCCTTGGCTTCCACGGTGGCCAGCTTGCCGTCGGCTCCCATGGCCGGCTTATTGCCCACCATGAAAAAGCCGTCGCCGTTAATCATGCAGTCCATTCCGTTTCCGGTTGGGGAATAGTTCTTGGTGCTCATATCCAAGTCGATGGTGCCGAGGCTGCACCCGTAGCCGATCTGGGAGGGGTTCACGCCGCCAACGGTGGCCGTTCCGTTGGAGCCGCCGGTCAGTGTGGTGTAAAGGGACTCCTGAAACGTGGTGCGGGCTGATTTGTAGCCGTAAGTATTCACGTTTGCGATGTTGTTGCCGATGACGTTGAGCTTTTGCATGTGGGATTTTAAACCCGAAATGGCCGCGTACATTGCGCCTGTCATGGTAAAAAAACTCCTTTCGGTTGGCGCCGCCGGGGGACAGTCAATCGGATTTCCCCCAGAGCATCCTTCCGGTCCTGCTCTCTGTTTGTTACAGGATCACGGCGCCGTCAATGTTTGTAAAAATGTTTTCCTTCATCTCTTCCGGGGACATGGTGGTGATCACCCGCCCGTTGGGGACGTTGATGATAAAAGCCCGCGTGGTGTCAAACGCCAAAATGTTGGTGGCGCCCTTCGCTTGGGCCTTTTCCACGGTGCCGCTCAGCTGATTCATCAGCTGGTCGTCCACCTGAATGCCGCGCTGCTCCGCCCGTTCACGGGCGTGCTTGGAGAACGCGACGGACTGGCTCTCCTGCTGGCGCTGGAGCAGCTGCGCACTGAAGGAGGTCTGCGCCGCGCCCGCATTTCCGCTCTTTTTTGCGGAGAGGCCGCTGTTTTGCAAAGAGGATATCCGGTCGATCAATGTTCTCACTCCTTTGACCCTTTGATCAATCAAAACTTAGGTGGGTTTGGTGTCGCCGCTGCTGCCGCTGTCACCGCCGTTGTCGCCGCTGTCGGGAGATGTGGGGGGATCTTTTGAATCAGGCAGACGGCCAACCGCCATAATGCTGCTCATGCTGTATGTTTCTCCGTTGACAAAAATCACAGGACTGCCATTGTAGGTTCCCGTACCGGTCACAGTTCCCACGATTTCCTTCAGATTTCCGTTGGCGTCGAAAGTACCTACGGTGACTTCCTTGCCTACCAGCGATGCGGAATAGCTGAGGCTGACGGCATCTGTGATGTTGGTGATTGCCTGAATCATGGACATCTGCACCATCTGGTTGAGCATGTCGGTGGTGGAGGCGGCGTTTTCCGGGTCCTGATTTTGAAACTGTGCCACCATCATTTGCAGGAAATCCTGCATGTTGAGGCTCATAGAATCGGATTTGCTTTTGACAGTCGCGACGTTTTTAGACTTGCTAAGCGATGCAATATCGCCGATGTAATCGCTCATTGGACTGCTCCTTTCCTTAAAAATGCAAGGCCCGTCAGCTCACCTGCTCATTCAGATTCACAAGGCCCAATCGAAGCTGCTGGAGAAAGTCCTCTCCATTTTGCCGACGGTGGTTGTGCTGCTGATTCTGCCCGTGCTGCTGATTCTGCTGGAATTGCTGGAACTGTTGATTCTGCTCCTGCCGCTGAACCTCCACCTGAACCGGGGTTTGGGTGCTGTTTTGAAGCAGGGCGCCCAGATTCTCCGCGTGCTGGCCCAAAAGAGCGGCCGCCTTTTCTGTGGTGGTGTGGAGCACGACTTGAAGCGCGCCGTCCTGCGTCTGGGTCAAGTCAATGGTCAGCGTTCCCAGACTCTCCGGAGCCAGCTGAATCTTCACCTGCTGCGCGCCGTCTTTCAGGGCTGTGCCGATTTGCTTGGAAAGCTGGGCGTCCAGCTCCGGCTGGGTCGTGTCCGCAATCGGAGTCTCGCCTACCTTCACGGGAACGCTCTCCACATTGCGGAACAAAGGCTGGGTGGTTTCCACAGCTGCGTTTTCCAGCTGAGGCGTCTTGCTGTCGCTGCCCTGCCCGGTCAAACCGGCGTCAGGCTGCTGATCGGCGCTCTCACTGTTTTGCAGTTCAGAGGACTGCGCGGTCACAGGGATTCCCTGCGCGGACTGAGAGGCGTCGGCGCTCTGCGCGGATTGGGAGATGCTCTGGCCAGAGACTTCCGCGTTCTCGGTTAAAGGGTGCTCCACGGGCTGGGAAATCGTCTCAATCGCGCTGCCTTGAAGAAAGGTCTTCCCTGCTTCGGGCTGCTGATTGACTGCGATCTCCGCCGGTGCTGCGATCTGGGCCGACAGTCCCTCCGGCAGAATTTCCTGCGTGTGGACCTGCACCGGCGCGGCCTGTGCCATGAGCATCGTCATCGCCGCCGCCACTTCTTTCAGCGTTTCATCCGGAAGTCCCTCCGACTGCTCCGCTCCGGCGGTCTGTTCGTTTGCCCCGGGTTTCAGCTGCGTGGTGGAATCCGCTGATTTGGTACGGTCCTTCAACAGCGTGTCAAAGCTGGAATCACGGCTGCCGCCGGTTTTCTCTCCGGAATCCGCCTTGGTGGGCCGCTGGGTCTGCGCCGCGGACATGGCCTGCATGGTTTGCAGCAATTCGTTCATCGTATTCATGTTTTCACCTCCTTTATATGGAATGGGATTTGCTATTTATGATTACAGTGACGCGCCCTGTGCGTTTGCGCTCCGGGCGCCCACTAAATCATCAATAAATTGTTCTTCGCTTTTTTCAAGATCCTTCCGATAAGCACGCAGCTTTTTCTCCCGCAGCTTTTCCACGGACGAGGCGTCCTGCTTCGCGCTGACCAGTTCCTGCCGTTTGGACTCCATCTGCTTTTGCAGCTTTTGAAGTTGAAGAAGTTCTCTGGCGATGACCGCCGTCTGAACCTCCAAAGCGGTTTCATAGCCCCGGATATCTGCAATTCGCAGCCCCGCGGCTTTTTTCTCCCGGTACTCCTGATTAATCTCCATGAATCGCTGTTGAGCCGTGTTCACCGCGCCCTCCTGCCGGTGGACTTCCGCCGTAATGGCGCCAAGCTCCACCTGAAGGGAGTCCTGCACCTGCTGGCGGTAATCCAGCACAGTGTCCAGTGAAAACCGAAACTTTTTCATGATACAGGCCCCCTTTCTCGGCGTTCAGATTTTTTAGTGAAGAATCTGTTCCATTTGCTCCACCGTTTCCTCATAGGAAAACGACTCGTCCACATCCTGTTTGAGGAAAGTGTCAATGGCGTCGATTTTGCCCAGCGCATAGTCCAGCTTGGGATTGGTTCCCGCCTTGTACGCACCGATGGATACCAGATCGGAGCTTTTTTCATAGATGCTCATAATGTCCCGGATGCGTCCCGCCGCCCGGCGGCTCTCCAACGGGACGATATCCGTCATCAGACGGGAGATGCTGGCTCCCACATCGATGGCGGGGTAGTGGTTGGCGGCGGCCAGCCGCCGAGAGAGAACGATATGCCCGTCCAGAATGCCGCGGACGGTATCGGAAATCGGTTCGTTGGTGTCGTCACCCTCCACCAGAACGGTATAGACCCCGGTAATGGACCCCTTTTCAAAATTGCCGCTGCGCTCCAGCAGCTTGGGAAGCTCCGCGTAGATCGAGGGCGTATATCCTCTCGCCACGGGCGGTTCACCCACGGCAAGGCCGATCTCCCGCTGGGCCATGGCAAACCGAGTCAGGGAATCCATCATCAACAGCACATCGTACCCCTGATCCCGGAAATATTCCGCGATGCCGGTGGCAACGGAGGGACACTTTTTGCGAAGCATGGCGGGCTGGTCAGAGGTGGCCACCACCAGAATGGAGCGTGCCATGCCCTCATCGCCCAAATCCTTGCGGACAAAATCCAAAACCTCGCGTCCACGTTCGCCCACAAGGGCGATGACGTTGATGTCTGCTTTCACATTTTTGGCGATCATGCCCATCAGGGTGCTCTTGCCCACGCCGGAACCGGCGAAGATGCCGATACGCTGGCCTTTTCCGATGGTTAAAAGCCCGTCGATGGCCTTGATTCCAAACTCCATCCGCTCCGTGATGGCGGGGCGGGAGAGGGGGTTGATGTATTTGCCCTCCACGCAGTGGGAAAAGCCGCTTTCAAAGGGAGCGCCGCCGTCGATGGGCTGGCCCAGAGCGTTGATAATACGCCCACGAAGAAACGGCCCCATGGGGAGGGTGAGCTGCCGCCCCGTGTTGCGGACAAAGTTGCCCGCGGAGATGCCGCTCATGTCGGAGTAGGGCATCAGGAGGATGCGGTCATTCTTAAAGCCGACCACCTCCGCCGTTACCTGATCTCCGGTGTCGCCGTTGTAAATTCGGCAGATGTCGCCCACGGCGGCATTTCCGCCGGAGGCCTCGATGGACATGCCGACAATATTTTCGATCCTTCCCGTCAGGCTGAAGGTGTCGGCATTTTGAATCTGCTGAATCATCTGTCCAAACACAGGTTTGCTCCTTTTTTCACTGGTCGCCCAGCCGCCGTCCAAAATTCCGGGGCGGGACGTCGTCAGGGGAAATGTTCTCCAACATCGAGCGGATATTGGCCATCTGGGTGGAGGCGCTGGCGTCGATGATGGTGTCGGGAGTCTCTATGATACATGTGCCGCTTTCCTCCTCGGCCATGGGAATGATGCGGATGTGATCGGAAAGACCGGCCAGTGCCCGGGTCAGCCGGGGTGTGATTTGGGCAAGACCTTTGGCGTCACAGCCGGAAACATAGATATGGACCCACTCCCTGCGTTTCATTTTCTCGGTGGCGTCCTGAATCATCTTCGCGATGATGCCGCTGGAGCTTTTCAGGCTGATGCGCACCACCTTTTCCGCCACGGTGACGGCCAGATTGCGCATATCGGTCTTTGCGCTGTCCATCAACTCGTCCTGCGCCAGCGACACGTTTTCCAAAAAGGTTTGAAGCTGCTGTTCCATCTGGGCGGCCTGCGCCTCCCGCCGTTCTTCCAAATCCAGATCGGCTCCGCCGATGCCCGCGGCATAACCGTCACGGTAGCCCTCTTGTCGAGCGTTCTCCCGGATTTGATCCGCCTGTGCCCGGGCCTCGGCCACGGCGGCGGCCTTAATCTGCTCCGCTTCCGCCCGGGCCGCGCTCAAAATAGCGTCGGCCTGCACGTTGGCGAAGGAAATCGGATTTTCGGCTGAGGGCGCGTCCTCCGGTGGGCCGGCCTGCTCCGCCGCCTCTGGGGAGGAAGAGCCTGAGGCGCGCGCCTGCTTTGGCGCGCCGTCCACGAAAAGCTCATCCTGAAGGCTTGCCAGCAGGTCCTCGTTCGCTTCTGTCGGCGCGGCGACAGGCGCCTCGTCCGTCAGATCGTCCGGAAACTGATACAGCTCCGCCTTTGGCCGTATAAAATTTTTCAGGACACTCCCGTTACGCAATGATGTCGTCCTTTCCACCCTTGATGATGATAATTTCGTTCTGTTCCTCCAGCTTGCGGATCACATCCACGATGCGCTGCTGCGCCTCTTCCACGTCCTTCATGCGGACATTGGTGGTGATCTCCAAATCGTCCCGGATGTTCTGCGCCATGCGGGTGGACATGTTGGAGAGCAGCTTGTTGGCCACATCTTCGGTCGTGGCCTTGAGGGAGAGCACGATGTCCTTGGGATCGCAGTCCCGCAGGAAACGCTGAACCGAACGGTCGTCCATGCTGACCAGATCCTCGAACACGAACATCCGCTTGCGGATCTCGTCCGCCAGATCCTGATTGTAAATAGACAGTCCGTCGAAAATGCTCTTCTCGCTGGTGCGGTCGATGTTGTTCATGAGGCTTGCGACAAAGTCGACGCCGCCCACTTTGACGTTTTTGCTGCTGATAATGGTGGAGAACCGGCGGCCCATCTCCGCTTCGATGATCTTCATCGTGGAAGGAGATGGACTTTCCATCTTGGCCATGTTCTCCACGACTCTGATTTGTCTGGCCGGGTCCAATTGCTCCACCACGTTGGCGGATTTTGCGGGGCTGACATAGGAGAGTACCAGTGCAATCGTCTGAGGCCGCTCATACTGCAAAGCAGAGAACAAAGACTTGGCGTCCGCCTTGTCCAAAAACGCAAATTCCCGGTTCTTCATGGATTTTTCCACTTTTTCCAGCAGTTGGGCGGCGGTCTGCTCGCCAAACGCCTTTTCCAGAACCGTTCTGGCGTATTCCAGTCCGCCCTCGGTGATGGCTTTGTTGGTCAGGCACATTTCGTAGAAATCGCCCAGAATCTCCTCGGTCTGCCGGGAGTCCAGATAGCCCAGACGGGCTACCTCCAGCGTCAGCGTCTCCACGTCCTCGGGGTCCATGTACTTATAAATCTGAGAGGCTTTGTCAGCGCCCAGCGACACGATGACCGCCGCAGCCCTCTGCGGGCCGGTGAGCGGGGGCAGCTTTTCCTTTTGCGGCATTGGAGGCGGATTCTGAGCCTTTGCCCCCTCCGTTTTTGTCTCGCCTCCAAAGTTGGCGGCTGCGGCCTCAGTCTTCTCGACAACGGAAGAGGCGGCAGTGCTGGCTCTCCTGCTTCTACTGCTCATTGTCGTCCCCTCCCCTCAGCCAGGTTTTGAGCATGTGGGCTGCCATTTCGGGATTTTCCTCGGCAAATTTCCGAATCTCCTGACGCAGCTGGATACTCTTTTCGGTTTTGATCGTCATGATGTCCGCGCCGTCTTCAGGGATGACCGCATCAATCGGCTGCATTACAGGAGTCTGCGCAGCCTGAGTCATGGCGGCAAGCTCCGCCTTTTTCACCTTCTTGCGCTTGCTTTGCAGGGCGGCCAGTATCACCAGTAGCAACAGCAGCAGCACCACGCCGCCAATTGCGGCAAACAACGCCCACTCGGGCAGGTTCAGCGTTCCGGTGGGGGAAACGATGCCGTCGTCCGGATTGTAGAACGGCGCCAGCAGGATCGAAATCTTATCGGTCTGCTCATTGGGCGCGATTCCGGCGGCGTGACCCACATGGCTCACCAGTTCCGTCGTGTTCACGCTGCCGGAGGCGGCGCTGTTGATGCTGACGGAAACCATGAGATCGGAGACGACTCCGGCGACCCGCTCCACCTGCTGTTTGCTGGTGTCCACGTTATAGTTCGTCTCGCCCTGATTGCGGATGTAGGTTTCATCGCCGTTGGCCGTGGCCTGGTTTTCAACATAAGTGCTGATGTCGGAGTTGGACTCGGTGCCAACCACGCCGCCGACAGCCCCTTCGTTTCCGCGGACGATTTCCTGATCGTAGACCTTGGAGCCGATGATTCCCGCGCCTCCGGTGGAACCGTCGCTGGCCCAGTCGGGAAGAGTGTACTGTGTGCTCTCGCCCACGGTATGGTTCAGGTCCACGGTGCTGGCAACGGCCACCCGGACATTGTCCGCGCCGTAAATCGGAGTCAGCACCGTCATAATTTGCATACGAACCTTGTTATTCACCTGCTCCTCCAGCTGAAGTTTCAGCTTGGAGGCGTCCGACGCGCTGGCAATGCCGTCGCCGCCGGAGTAAACATTGCCCAAGGTGTCGGAAATGGCAATGTTATCAATTTCAAGTCCCTTCACCGCATGGGCCACCAAATTGCGAATGGCGGTGGCCTGCTGGTCGGAAAGGGTCCCGCCGTTTTCCATGGTTACCATGACGGACGCGGAGGCGTCCACCAGATTGCTGCTGTCCAGCACATAGCGCCGGTCCTCGCCTTGGGCGATGGTGACCACCGCCGATTTCACGCCGTCCATACACCGGATGACTCCCGCCATACGATCCTGCAAATCCTGAAGATACGCCATCTGCCGGTCAGAGTCCGTGGACATGGTGCCCACGCCCTTGCGATAAGTCTCATAGGCAAAGCCGGATTTGGGATATCCCTCCATCAGAAGGTTTGCTTTCAGCTGGGCCTCCTGCGCTTCCGGCACCAAAATGGTGTCCGTCCCCTGAATCTTGAAATCCGTGGTGCCGTTGTCGTTCAGATATGTGGAAATCGAAGAGATTTCCTCTGTACTCAGGCCCGTGAATAGGACGGCGTAAGGCCGGTTATTCATGCTAATGGCAAAAATTACGCCAACCAAAATCAGCGCGCCCAACGCGCAGCCCAGAATGATTCGCGTCTTTTTGCCCATTTTAGCAAAAAACTCTTTCAGTTTTGTGCCAAAGCCCTTCAGCTTCTCCTGCAATTCCGTTACCCCCACCTAAACTTCTGTGCAACCACCGGTCACAGACTGATGCGCGTCAGCTCGCTGTATGCGTCCAGCGCCTTGTTCCGCAGTTGGACCAGCAGTTCCACAGCGGAGGTTGCCTTTGCGGCGGCAATCGTCGCTTCCGCAGGGTTGTCCAACTGACCGGTTGCGAGAAGGTACTGCGCCTCGTTCATGTCCGCGTCAGTGGTTTTCACATTGTTAATGGCGGTTTGAAAGATGTCCGCAAAAATTCCGTCAGACACAGAGGTCGCGCTTCCACCCGCCTTTTGCGTGGTGTTCAGCGCGACTGCGTTTTGAATTGGTTTGATGCCGGAAATCGGCTCCGTATTCATTAAAAGACCCCCTCAATCATATCCCGATACCTTTTGCCGTCCGCCTTTGCGGCGGCGTGTTTTGCTGTTATCTGCCAATCTCCAGCGCCTGATTGATCACGGACTTCAGGGAGTTCAGCGCGGTGACTCCGGCGGAGTATGCCTGCGTGGCGGCCATGGCGTCCGTGACCTCTTTCACCAGCGTCACATTGGGCATCTCCACATATCCGTCCCCATTGGCGTCGGGATGGGTGGGATCGTAGACCAGCTTCAGATCGGACGGGTCCTCGGCGATCTCCGTCACGCGAACGCCGCCCGCCGTGTTATACCCGGCGTTGGAGGCGCGAGAACGGCTCGCCATAATGCTGCGAAAACTATCCCGTCCGTCCTGTGCCTCGAACACCACCATTTTGCGGCGATAGGCTCCGCCGCCCTCTGTGCGGGTGGTATTGATATTGCTGATATTTTCCGAAACCACGTCCAACCGCAGCTGTTCCGCAGTCAGGCCGGAACCGATAATATTCATAGAGCTTAAAAATGCCATGCTGTTTCCTCCCCAAAGGTTTGTTCCGCAGACGCGGACCGCGATCAGCCCTTGATCGCCGTGCGCAGGATATTCAGATTGCTGTTGATGGCGTTCATTGCGTACCGCAACTGATAGGTGTTCCGCGCAAGCTCTACACCCTGCTCCGTCAGGTTTACCCCGTTTCCGTCCATGCGCGTGCTCTCGCTGGCGGAGGTGTGGACCACGGGACGGGCGCTTTCCAGCGCCTGACGAAACGCCCCCGAGGGACTGGCCGAGCCGGAGGCGGATTGCAGGCTTTTTTTCAGAGACTCTTCAAAGGTGACATATTTCGTTTTGTAGCCCGGTGTCTCGGCATTGGAGATGTTGTCCAAAATGGCAGACTGCTTTGACCACAAAAAACGCATCGAGCCTTCCATCATCAACTCGGAATTGCTCGTAATAAAATCCATTTTCCCAGCTCCTCCCGCTTTTCATATGCACGCCGCTGAATATATCGCCGGAGTGCATAGGGCGCTCCACCCATTTGAATGACGCAGATTAATATTTGTAATTATAGATTGTTCCCACGTGAAAAGCAACAAAAATCTTCATATTTTGTCGAATTATACAATATTTGAAAATAATTGGTCGAATACCATTTATTTCCCATGAAATTTGGTTGTTTCACAACAACTACTCATTTGAACTTCTGTAAAAAGTCAAATCTTCCATTTTCTGTATACCCTTCTCTCTCTAGACTTTTCCTTGATAAATTTTAACATTTATGGTTTTTTTGACCATATTTTTCAACGCTTGAAAGCAAAAGGCTTTTTTCTTTCGCACTCCTTTTTTAAACTCGCTTTTGGCGGCTTCTTGTGAGATAAAAATAAAAAAATATTACATATAAAGTGCATAAAAATGCAATTTGGCACAAGGCAACGCTGTGAAATTTATATACTGTCAGCGATGAAAACCCCGCTCATATTGGATAAAACACAACGCTAAGGTTTCATAAAAATATGATGACTGAACGATGGATATTAATTTGTTACTAATGAATTTTGGTGAAAGACCGGATGCGCATTGATGAAAGCTTGATTAAAACATTTTCATTCAAACAAGGAGATTTTAGTGCGGATAAAGTGACCGGAAACTTCAGCGGTTTGTCTTGCGGGAGAACGTGCGTTAAAAAATTAAACTGGAAAGACTTGACTTTTAAAAAATCTGTGTTAATGTATTACGAGCTTAGTACATTAGGCGGGGCGCTTCCGCTCTTACGCAGAAGAATTTGGCAGGGTGAGGCGTGGAATTCAAGTTCTGTTTAAGGTAAACAATGGAAACTGGCTCATGGTGTGTAACACGGCTTTGAGCCGAAGGTGACGATGTAAGGAAATGAGGAATCATATGAACAAAGAATTGCAGGAGAAGACCGGGACACAGGAGCCGGACGCTGCGTCGGTTAAAAAGAAAAGATTTGGTGTTATCAGAAAGCTGAAAGAGCTTTGGAAAAACAAAAAGCGGCGCAAGTGGATTGTGCTGGCGGTTATCGCGGTGATTATGGCCGTGCTGGCACTGCGAAGCTGCGGCAGTAAGCAGGCGGCGGTACAGACCGCTTATACCGAGGAGCCTACGGCGTACCGCTCCATCACACAGACTCTCTCCGGAAGCGGCACACTGCAGCCCGCCAACTCCTATGTTGTAACCACGCTGAAGCAGGGTGAGATTTTGCGGGCGGATTTTGAGGAGGGCGACACGGTTACCACGGACACTGTCCTCTATGAACTGGATAGCTCCGATGTTGCGTCCAATCTGGAAAAAGCGCAGCTTTCTTTGGATCAGGCCCAGCGGAGCTACGAAAAAGCGGCTTACGCGCAGGCTCCCGTGGCGGGTGTGGTAGCCTCGCTGAATGTCCGGGCTGGAGACAATGTGCAGGCGGGTCAGACGGTAGCTACTGTGCGGGACAACTCCACCATGACACTGAAGGTACCCTTTGCCTCTGACGATGCGGCGGGTTTTTCGGTGGGACAGAGCGCCGCGGTGACGCTGGACAATTCTTTTGAGACGCTGACCGGCAAGGTGACCATGGTTTCCGCCGCCGACACGGTGCTCACCGGCAACCGCATCGTGCGCTACGTGACAATCTCCGTCTCCAATCCCGGTGGTCTTACCGATACGCAGGCGGCGACGGCCACCATTAACAACTGCGGCTCCAGCGAGAGCGCCACGCTGCAATACAAGGCGGCGGTGGAAGTGACCGCCTCCGCAGGAGGCACAGTCTCCGCCATCAACGTGAAAGAGGGCGGAAAAGTGTCCGCCGGGCAGGCAATTGTCACCTTCTCCAGCAATGCACAGAACGATCAGGTGCAGTCCGCCTCCGACAATCTGCGGAGCGCCGAGCTGACCATGAAGACCACCCAGGATCAGATGGAGGAGTATACCATTAAGTCCCCCATTGACGGCAAGGTGGTCAGCAAGGTCTATAAGGCAGGGGATCGGGTGGAAACAGGAAAGGCCATGTGCACCATTTACGATTTGAGCTATCTGGAAATGATCATCAATATTGATGAGTTGGATGTGACCAAGGTGAAGGTCGGGCAGACCGTGGAGTTAACGGCGGATGCGGTGAGCGGGAAGACTTTTACGGGAACCATTACCAAGGTCTCCGTTGCCGGAACCACCAATAACGGCACCACTTCCTATCCGGTGACTGTGCGGGTGGATCAAGGAACCGAACTGTGGCCGGGGATGAATGTTAACGCCAAGATTATTGTTGCCAAGAGTGACAATGCGCTGTCTATCCCCAGCGGTGCCGTGGAGCGGGGAAACAAGGTGCTGGTGACAGCGGATTCTCCCAGTGCGTCTAAGGCAGTGGAGGGCGCCGCGCCGAAGGGCTATGCCTACGTGGAAGTGCAGACCGGCATCAGCGACAATGATTATATTGAAATCATCTCCGGTTTACAAGATGGCGACACCATTGCCTACATCCCCCCCACGGCATCCACCACCAACAGCTATGAGCAGATGATGAGGGAGGAAATGCAGGGCGAACCTGAAAACGACGGCGGCCCTGGCGGAGAATCCGGCGGAGGGCCGCAGGGATGAGTGCGCTGATAGAGTTTCTGGACGTTTGCAAGACTTACCAGATGGGCGATACTGTGGTACGCGCCGCCGACCACGTCTCCATGAGAATCGACAAGGGCGAGTTTGTGGCAATCGTGGGACAGTCCGGCTCCGGAAAATCCACTTGTATGAACATCATCGGCTGTCTGGACGTTCCCAGTTCGGGTGTCTATCTGCTGGGCGGACGGGACGTGGGAAAGCTGGATAAAAATGAGCTTTCCGAAATCCGCAATGAAATGCTGGGCTTTATATTTCAACAATACAATCTTCTGCCAAGGCTGTCGCTTTTGGAAAACGTGGAGGTGCCGCTGATGTATGCGGGGATGTCCCGTGCCCAGCGTCGGGAAAGGGCGCGGGAAGCCTTGACCATGGTGGGTTTAGGCGACAAGTTGCAGCACAAACCCTCTCAGCTTTCCGGCGGACAGCAGCAGCGGGTGTCTATTGCCCGGGCACTAGCGGGAAACCCGGCAGTGATTCTGGCAGACGAGCCTACCGGTGCGCTGGACTCCCGTACTGGACGGGAAGTGCTCAAAATGCTGAAAGACCTTCACGAGGCGGGAAACACCGTGGTGCTCATCACCCACGACAACTCCATTGCAATGCAGGCACAGCGCATTATCCGGTTGGAGGATGGCTGCATCGTCTATGACGGCGACGCCCACGCGCCGGAGGCCGTGGTTTCGCCGGGCCTTGCTGGAAAGGCGGAAACCGTATGAATATTATGGAAGCCGTCCGCATGGCGCTGCAAAATATCTGGGCAAACAAAACCCGAACCATTTTGACCATGCTGGGCATCATCATCGGCATCAGCGCCGTAATTACCATTGTGGGCATGGGCAATGGGATGCAAATCTACACAAAAAATGAATTTGCAAAAATGGGCTCCAATACGCTCAACGTGACCATCAGGGGGCGAGGAACCTCCCGCACTGTCTCAGAGGCGGATATGTATCAGTTAGTGGCGGACAATCCGACGCTTCTTAGTAACCTATCCCCCGTGGTGACAGTATCAGGTAAGGTGAAAATTGGAACCACTGAGGCGAAAACCACCTCCGTCACCGGTGTCAGCGAGGCGTATTTCCCCATGAAGAGCTACAAAATGACGCAGGGGCGGGCGCTGGAATATGTGGATATGACCACCCGTAAGGATGTTTGTGTGGTGGGAAACTACGTGGCGCAGACCTATTACGATGGGGATGCCGTGGGGAAGACCATCAAAATTGGTCAAAACACCATGACCATCATCGGCGTGATGGAACAGCAAAACAAAAAAATGGAGAAGGGCGGCACAGATGATGCGATTTTTATGCCCTACTCCACTGCGGCGCGTATTGCCCAGCTTGGGACGTTGACCAGCTATGTGGTCTCCATTCCCAGTGTGGAAAACGCTTCCGCATCCAAACAAACGGTGGAAAATGCACTCTATAAGGTCTTCCGCACGGAGGATGCCTATACCGTCATGTCTATGGCGCAGGTGATGGATATGATGAACAGCATGAATAACATGATGATTATGGTTCTGGCGGTGATTGCCGGCATCTCGTTGGTGGTGGGCGGCATCGGCATCATGAACATTATGCTGGTCTCCGTCACTGAGCGGACGCGGGAAATCGGTATTCGCAAGGCGCTGGGCGCCAAGGAGCGTTACATCATGGAGCAGTTTGTCATCGAGGCAATTGTCACCTCCGCGCTGGGCGGCTCTATCGGCATTCTATTTGGCTACATTTTTTCCGCCATTGGAACATTTTTAATTGTGGCGCTTACCGGAACAGAACTGAGCATTGTGCCCTCCGTCAGCTCCATTGTGCTGGCGGTCGGCGTGTCCGCCGCCATCGGCATTATCTTCGGTTATCTTCCAGCGAAAAAAGCCGCCCGGCTCAATCCCATTGACGCGCTGCGGTATGACTGACGGCGGCATGGGGATACAGAGAGGCTTCAGACGGAAATCTGTTCACCGTGGATGCGGTCATTAGAAATAACGCGCAGGGCGACCGGAGAGCGGTCGTCCTGCGCCCAAAAGCGAAGCAGAAAGGAATGGTCATCAACATGATGAAAAGACGGATATTGGCGCTGCTGCTGGCGGTGTGCGCGGCGGTAACGCTGCTCACTGTCCCCGCCGGGGCCACGGCGGCAGCGGACAGCGGAGAAGTGCAGACCATTCGCGCACTGGGGATTCTGGTGGGCGATGTGAATGGGAACCTGAATCTGGAGGGGAGTGTCACCCGTGCCCAATTCGCCAAAATGCTGGTAAACGCCTCGTCCTATAAGGACAGTGTGGGAGATGGCGAGGGTGTTTCCCTGTTTAAGGACGTAAAGAGTGACCACTGGGCGTCCCAATACATTAAAATTGCCGTGACGCAGGGCTGGATGGTGGGATATACCAACGGCACGTTCCGGCCCAGCCAGTCCATTACGCTGGAGCAGGCCTGCACCAGCGTACTGCGTCTGCTGGGATACGACTCCTCCAAGCTGGCAGGCTCGTTTCCCACCGCGCAGTTGAGCAAGGCGGCTTCTCTGGGACTGCGGGATCAGATCACCCTCAGCCGGGGAGGAACCATGACCCGGTCAGACTGCGTGTACCTTCTCTACAACGCGCTGACGGCGCAAAACAGTGAGGGTAAAATCTACGCGACCACACTGGGCTATACCGTTACCAACGGGCATGTGGATTATGCGGCGGTGGTGTCCGCCAATCTCAGCGGCCCCTATGTCTCCTCCGGGCGCAGTTTGGATTTGCCCTTTGCCTCCACGGCGGCAAAGGTCTATCGAAACGGGACGCTCTCGTCGTTGTCCTCCGTGCAGGAGTATGATGTTTATTATTACAATGCCGGAATGCAGACCGTGTGGATTTACACGGACCGGGCGGGCGGCACGATTTCCGCTTTGACGCCCAGCGCGGCGGCGCCCACCGCCGTCACCGTGGGGACTACCAGCTACACCATTGGAACAGCCACCGCGGCCTACAAGCTCTCCTCCATGGGCGGGTTTAAGGTCGGCGACACGGCCTTGCTGCTGCTGGGCATGAACGGCGAGGTGGTGGACGTGGTCAACGGCAGCGCGGCAGATACCATTTATTATGGTGTGGTTTCCTCCATCGGCACGGGCAAGGCGTCCGGAACCAATGCCGCCGCAGTGGTGAACGTGACCGTGGGTTGCACGGACGGCGTGGCGCACACCTTCTCCGTGAGCGAGCGCAGCGGTTTTGCCGTGGGCAGTTTGGTTTCCGTCAGCATGGCGGACGGCGGCACCACCATCAAGGCGCTCTCGCCCAAAACGCTCAGCGGCACGGTGGATAAGGCCGGCACAAAGTTGGGCAATCTGACCCTTGCCGCCGACGTGCAGATTTTGGATACCACCAATACCGGCGCGTGGGCAAAAATTTACCCCAGCCGCCTGGCGGGCTATACCCTCAACGCGGCGGACGTGCGCTATTACATCACCAACAGCGACGGGCAGATCAGTTACCTGCTTTTGGACGACGTTACCGGCGACACCTGGAGCTTCTACTACATGACCACCGTTCCCGAAAAGGTGGACGGCTCGCTTCAGGTCAGCTATGCCGGACTTAAGGACGGAAAGACCACCACTCTGGATGCAAACGGCAAGTATTTCAGCATTGCGGGCGGCGGCGCAGGCGTTCAGTTCAACACGGACGGCACGGTGAAGAATATGCGCCAGCTGCGCTCTGTGACGCTGGATAGTCTCAGTTCCGTCAGCGCCATGGGCGACGGCAGCACGTATACACTGGATACCGGCGTACAGGTCTATCTGCGCCAGCGGGACAGCGCTACCCTTACGATGGGGTATTACCAAACCGCATTGTCCTCTGTGAATGCAACGGATTATAAGCTCACCGGCTGGGTGGATAACTTCGGCTCCACGGCCGGCGGCCGTGTCCGCATCATCATCGCGGAGAAAAAGTGATGGTTCAAAACGAGGAACTTTGACCGGCAAAACCACTGCGCACCAATAGGCGCGCGACGCAAGAACATATCGCAAGTCACACGCCCGTAAGAAATACAGATTCATCGCAAGCAGCCGCCAAGCGGACCGAAAAAGGGTCCGCTTGGCGGCTGGTGATTTTTAGATGTAGTTTAAATTTTTGAGTTCCCGGCTGTATTTACCTCGGCATTCACACAACGGCTTTTCGGCTGCAACAGTGGAAATCTTTACTCCCAGTAAGCCAGTTTGGTGCCAACGCCCTCTTTCAGAGCCTTGCGGTAGCAGCGGGTTGTGACGGCTAAATCCAGAATTCCGGTGCCAACGGCGTTGAAATAGATGATTTCCTCGTCGTTTTCCCGGCCCTTTTTCGTTTCCATCAGAATTTCTCCCAGCTGGGCGTCAATGTCCGTATCCTTGATGATCCTGTCTTTCCACATCAGGGCCACCGTGCTGATCATGCGGTGCTTAATAGTTTCCCAGTTGTCTACCACAATTTTGTCGGCTTTTTTTACGCAGTCATAGGTGACCTCAAAGTCTGCCAAATTCAGAAGCAGAGCGCCTTTTTTCAGCCAGTCGGCCTGAATAAACGGATCATTGGCCAACGTGACGCATACGACAATGTCGCTCTCCTCCACCGCTTGTTTGGGTTCGGCAACGGCAATGAACTCCACATAGGGATACTTTGCGGAGGACTCCTCTACAAAGCGTTGAGAACTTTCCAGACGAATATCGTATACATAGACCTTTTGAATGCCGGGACGGACGATCAAAGCCGCCTCCAACTGCGTGCGGCCCTGGGCTCCTGCGCCGCAAATGGTCATGACGGAAGTGTCCGCATTAGACAGCAGCTTCATCGCCACACCGCCGGAAGCGCCGGTGCGCTTGGCGCTGGCCTCGGTGCCGTCGGCAATGCAGACGGGCAGCTTGGTGTCGGGGTCGTTGAGAATGACGGTGACGCTGGCGCGTGGAAGCCCCTTTTTATAGTTCATGGGACCGCTGCCGATCCACTTGATCCCGGCCATGTCATATTCGCCGCCAAGATAGCCGGGCATGGCGTTAATCCGACCGTACACGTTTTCATCCTCTGCTGTTTTTCCCCAGCGCATCGGCAGTTTTCCCGGGGTAATCACATTGCCCTGTTCCACCAGCATGTACGCCCGCTCCACATCGTGAATCGCCGCAGGCATATCGCCAACGCCCAATGTTTCCATGTCCTTGTTGTTCAGGAACAGAATATCGACTTTACTCATACTGCAAAATCTTCCTTCCCTTTTATCCGTGAGTGCGTCAGCACTTTCCAGTTTCAAAATAATGAGCCACTTGTTCTTTGTTCATTCCCTCAATTCCCAGATTCTTGGCGCATCGGCCTTCCGCGCGAAAATCCCGCTTATAAATTGTGCTGGTGAGCTGAATCACCGAATCAATGGTGGGGGTGAAAATTCCCGCGGCTTTCCCCAATTCGGAAATGGGGACCAGACTCATGGGAACGTCTTCGGTAACATAGCGGGCTTCAATGGTCGTGGGCGCCATGATATCTCCATAGGCCTGATTGTGTTGAATCAGATCGTACAGATTGTCGCCGTATGTATCATAGGATTGGCGCAGCCATTCCTCGGCGCTGAGAATCCGCACGCCGTATGCCTGCGCAACGGCCATCCGCTCCTTGTCGATGGCCTTTACCAGCACAGCGACAGAAGGAGAAATCCCATCCCAGTAATAGCGATAGCCCTTGGAATCGCTTTCAATGCGGCCGATATTCAGCAGCACGGGAGCGGGGTGAAACAGAGCGCCGATATTAGAGAGACTGGTTTCCAAGCAGTTTTGGGCAGGAGTGAACTGCGGATAGTAGCCCTGCAGCAAATCCAGTACCCGCTGTGTCTGGCTGGAGGGAAAAGCGCCCAGCTCCACTTCCTTTTTCACGCCGTAAATTTCTACGGAGGCGGGGCCGGTTTTCCGGCAGGAATAAATGAGCGTTTGCGTTTCCGCAATGGTGATGTTGGCAGTGCAGCCCTTGCTGCGAATGGTGTTTTGAAACTCCAACGCGCCGCCGGTGCGTCCGGGATTCAAAACAACCACCTGACCGTCTGTTAAAGCACTGTAACAGGCTTCGGCGATCATTTTGTGGGTGAAGGAAGGCGTGACCACCATAATCAAATGTACGCCGCGAATGGCTTCGGGAACATCTCCCGTTACCATCTCCAACGGATGATGGGACGTTTTGCCGTCTAAGGTCAAATCAATTCCGCCGGCGGCTTGAATTCCCTCTAAATATTGGGGGAACAGGTCGCATAGATGAATTTTAACGCCTTGGCTTGCCAGATAAGCGGCAATGGCGGAACCGCCGTTGCCTGCGCCGATAATTGCAACTGTTGTTTCCATAATGTTCGAAATACCCTCAATCTTTTATAAATAACCTATTTGTCAATCTGTTTTCCGAAAGACGGGAAATTGTGCGCTTTGTGGGAAAGAAGCGGAGTCAACCGCTCAACGCTGCTCCAGTTTCACCTGCTTGTTCCAGAAGAACAGCCGCAGGAAAAGGAGGATGACAAGCGAACCGGCGCAAAGAACCAATCCCGTCTTCAAAGCACCCATATTCTGAATCATATACGGATACATGGTGGTAATCAGTCCGCCGCCAATGAAGGGGCTCATAAACGGGCAATCAAGCGCATAGATGGAACCCGCGTCGGTCTTCATCTTGGGGTCGGCTGTGCGCAGCAGCATATATCCCACAGCCGCCACGCCGCAGAAAGCGCCAAAGCGGATGATCCCCTGTTCAAACCAGCAGTCGGAGAAAATGCGGGGGCTGAGCCAGAAGAACCACACCAGCATCAGCAGCACCACAACCACGGAGGTGATCAGCAGAGGAGCCCAATAGGCAATTACCACCGGAACCTTAATGGACGCCATGGCCCCGACCACCAGGATTTCAAGAGCCATACCCTGAATCCGCTGGAAGGTTGCACGGTCAAAGAGATTCCGCAAAGAGGTGCGCATCACAATGGAGTTAATGATCCAGCCGCCGATCATCGCAAAGGGAAACAGCGGCAGACCTGCATAGCCAAATACTTGTCCAAAGCCCCAGACAATGATTCGTCCGATGAGAATGGCAAGACCGATGACGCCCAGATGGAAAGCAAACGGTTCCACAACATCCTGGCTGATCGTCATGTGCGCGGCGGGCTCGCGCTCTTCTTCTGGAAATACTTCTTTTACGTCACTGGCCGTCGCGGGTTCCGTCAGCACCTTGGTATACTTTTTGCGAACTCCGTAGTTGATGAGAATCATGCCGACAAAGATGCCGACCAGCAGGCCAATGGTCGCGGTGGTAGGAGCCAACGCCGCGCCATCCGCCCAATTCAGCATAGAGGGATCTTCAAAAACAGTGGCCATGCCGCTTGCGGTGCCGTGTCCTCCGGCGAAGCCGATTTCAAACAGAGAGCCAAACAGCTGGTTGACGCCGAATACGGGCGTCAGGATAAAGGCGCACAGCAGACAGGGAACACCCACCTGCATGAAGCTGTTGGACCACAACCAGCCCAGACCGGCTACGGCATCACGAATCATGCCCTTATCCGTCTCTCCCTTTTTAATACCCAGCAGCATACAGGAAAAGACAATCGTAATCATGGGGGTCGGCAGTGCGCCGATACTCGACATCATGTCGGCGGGGATGACTTTTAACGCATAGGGTCCCAGCATCAATCCGATCAGACCGGCCAGCAGAGATGCGGGAATAAATGCTTTTCGGAGGAAGGAAACTTTCAGGCGGATCAGCGTTGCAACCAAGAGTAGAAGTCCTGCGATTGCCACATACAAAAGCAGATTATTCAATGTGCCGCTTGCAATTTTTTCGACGGGTACCATGGCTTTTCTCCCTTCTAAAGTCCAAAGAATGAAGATATACTCAAATTCAGAGGTTTTGGGCAAGTCTCTGGGTAATGCAGATGATGCAGCAGAGTGGCAATCTGGTGGCCACACAGATTGTGTCTGCTCCCAGCCAAAAGGATGTCCCGCTCTGAAATTTGCCAGGTAGGAATAGAACTTCCTGCGACGATAAAAAATTTATTTTCTAAATGTTAACATATAAATTATTTTATTTCAATAGGTAATTAAAAATATTTTTTATTTCTTTATTTTTGCATATCTTTTTGCTATAATGTCTATGGAATTAGCAAAAAGTATGGATCGTGTGCGTTTAACTCACGTTTTACAGGAAAAAACGTGCTATTTGAAATTTCGGTGATCAGGAAGGCCGAGTTTTGCGGCGTGGCTGCGGGCAGCACCTTGGGTCTGCGGCTCTGCCGTGATAAAAAATTTATTTCGCGATTCAAAAAAACAAAAAAGAACGCTCTGCAGATCATAATGCACAGAGGAGGGCGAATGGAAATGGCACTGCAAGAAACATTAGATAAGATTCAACAGATACAGGATTCTCTATCTGCCACGCAAAGACAGGTCGCTGCCTATGTATTGGAAAACTACCATTTGATACCGTTTTTATCCATTACAGCATTGGCGAGAAATATTGGAGTGAGCAACAATTCGGTGATTAAATTTTGCAATCAACTGGGTTATGATAAATTTGCAGAATTTAAAAAAATGTTTTCCGAGTATGCGCATTCTGAGTTGGTGATGTATAACAAGCTGTCAGACAGCGAAGAAACAGCCAGCGACAATAGCCTGTTTGCCATGGGATTAGGGGATGATACCGCGGCGATCCGCGCAACGCTGACCGATCCCTCCAACCAGCAAAATCTGCCGCAGCTATTGGAGATGATGGAGCGCGCGAAACACATTTACATTACAGGCGGTCGCGTTTCCGGAATGATGGCGGACATTTTTGCCAATATTTTGCGCTATCTGGGATTAAAAGTGTTTTCAATTAACTTTGCCGGTGATTATCTGGATCGGCTCTCCATGGTAGAGCCGGAGGACTTGGTGATTGCATTGAGCTTTCCCAGATACACCGCGCAGGTGGTGGACGGAATCCGCGATCTTCATGAAGCGGGAATCCCCATTGCGCTGATTACAGATACCGGTCTTTCGCCCTGCCATCCTTACGCGGATTTGGCATTCCACTGCAGCATAGCCTCCGGCTATTATTTCCCCAGTTATGCCGGCTGCCTGTCCTTGATCAGCCTGATTTGCCGAGCCATGGGGGCGGCTCGAAAAAAGGGAGCCGCGCAGCATATCCACCAGTTGGAAAGCCACCTGCTGGAGCGCGGCGTCTTTCTTTGAGCAATGGACTTTTTTCGTCATGTGCGCAAAACCGCTAGGTGTTCTTTACGCGGTGCTGCCTTACATCAAACGCCCACATGGCTGTGTTTTCGGCATTGGGTCTTTGTCAGCTGCTTCCTTGCGTTAAGGCGGCGGGTTTCTGCCTTGTGTGGCGAAAAAGCATCTTGCCCATCTGGTATCTCTTGGTTGTGAATACAGGTTGTCAAAAAACGAGGCTTTTATGAAACTATTGGTGTTTTCTGATTCCCACGGCAACGTGGACAATATGGCGCTGGCCGTGGAGCGGGAGCGTCCCGACCACATCTTTCATCTGGGAGACGGCTGGCAGGATGCGGAGCGTATCCACGACATGTTCCCGGGCATTCCGCTGGAACAGGTGCCGGGCAACTGCGATTTCCGCATGACGGAGCCTGCGGTGAAGCTGGTGAGTCTTGGCGGCAAGCGCATCCTGCTGTGCCACGGACACACCTACCGGGTGAAAGAGGGTTTGATGGATGTGGGCTATGCGGCACGGGAGCAAAAAGCGGACCTGCTGTGCTTTGGACACACCCACGTTCCCACGCAGGAGTGGGCGGGAGAGTCTTTGCTGCTCAATCCCGGCAGCATTGGATACTGGGGCAAGCCCACCTACGCCGTGGTAAAAATTGAGGACGGCCGCCTGACGGCGGACCTGCGCAAACTGGTGTGATGGCGAAGGGAACAACGGGACGCTTTGCCCCCTCTCCCAGCGGGCGAATGCACCTTGGAAATCTCTTTTCCAGCCTTCTCGCGTGGCTTTCCGCAAAGTCTCAAGGGGGGCGGATGGTCCTTCGGATCGAGGATTTGGACGCCCAGCGCTGCACCCGCACCTATGCGGAACGAGTGGAGGCGGACTACCGGGCGCTGGGCCTTTTCTGGGACGAAGGCGGCCGCTCCGGCGGACCTGACGGCCCCTATTACCAAAGCCGGCGAAACGAGCAATACGCCGCCGCGCTGGAACGGCTCCGGCAAAAGGGGCTGGTTTATCCCTGCTTTTGCACCCGCGCCCAGCTCCATGCCGCCTCTGCCCCGCACCGGGACGATGGGCAGACGATTTACCCCGGTACCTGCCGGGATTTGACCGCCGACGAGATCGCGGCGCGGAGCGCCGCGCGTGCCCCGGCCTTGCGTCTGCGGGTTCCGGATCGGGAGATCGGCTTTTTGGATGGGAACCTCGGCTGGTATGCCGAAAATCTGGAGCGGGACTGCGGTGACTTTCTCCTGCGCCGGTCGGACGGCCTGTGGGCCTATCAACTGGCGGTGGTGGTGGACGACGCGGCCATGGGAATCACGCAGGTGGTGCGTGGAAGCGATCTGCTCTCCTCCACGCCCCGACAGCTGTACCTCTACAATCTGCTGGGACTGACCCCGCCGGAATTTTATCATGTGCCGCTGCTGCTTGCGCCTGACGGGCGGCGCCTTTCCAAGCGGGACGGTGATTTGAGTCTGGATGCGCTGCTGGAGCGGAGCACGCCGCAGGCGATGATTGGCGGCCTTGCGTATCTGGCGGGGCTGAACCCCGGTGCGGAGCCAAGATCGCCGGAGAGCCTGCTGCCGGAGTTTGACTGGGAAAAGGTGCCCAAAACGGACATTTACGTGCCGGATGGGTTATTTTTCTAATTTTAAAAGGACGATCTGCATAAAAATGCCCCTTTTGCGCATTCTGACGCAAAGGGGGTGTTTTCATTTCTATGGAATTAAAAAACAGCGAGACAAAAATCAATCTGATGCGGGCTTTTGCGGGAGAGAGTCAGGCCAGAAACCGCTATACCTTTGCCGCGGGGCAGGCCAAGCAGCAAAAGCTCCATGTGATTGAGGCGGTGTTCACCTTCACCGCGAATCAGGAAAAGGAACACGCGGAGATCTTTTACAACCATCTCAAGGAGCTTTCCGGAGAGACGATTCAAATCGACGGCGGCTACCCCGTGGACGCGGCGCAGGATATGGCAAAGCTGCTGCGGATGGCCCAGCACAACGAGTTTGAGGAGTTTGATCCGGTGTATCCGGCCTTTGGCGCAACGGCCAAAGAGGAGGGGTTTGCAAAGGTTGCCAATTCCTTTGACATGATCTCAAAGATTGAACAGACCCATGGTGAGCGGTTCGGCAACCTGGCGGATCTGCTGGAGCAGGGAAAGCTGTTCCTCTCCGATGTGGAGTGCGGATGGATGTGCCTGAACTGCGGGTATGTCTTCACCGGAAAGGGCGCACCGGAAAAATGCCCGGTGTGCGACCATGACAAGGGGTACTTTATCCGCCTGAGCATGGCGCCCTATACCGGCGCATAACGAGAAAACCGGCGTTCGGGAAAGTTCCGAACGCCGGTTTTTATAAAAGGGAAGGGGGCACAACTTTTGCCGCAGGCGGCAGAGAAGCCGGCTGACTTTGCCCCGAGATGCTTACTCAATCACCCGGACGCGGATCACGCCGCTCAGGGCAGTCACGTCGTCGATCACCGTGTGGTCGATTTCGGTGTCCAAATCCACCACGGTATAGGCGTAGTCCCCCCGGGATTTGTTGCTCAGATTCGCTACATTTGCGCTGTCTTTGCTCAGCAGGCGCGTGATATTCGCCAGCATGGCGGGAATGTTTTTGTGGATGATGCACATCCGCATAACGCCGCTGCGGGGAAAGTTTACCGGTGGCAGATTCACGCTGTTGCGGACATTGCCGGTTTCCAAATACTCCGTCAGTTCTTCCACCGCCATTACCGCACAGTTCTGTTCGCTCTCCGGCGTGGATGCACCCAGATGGGGGAAGGGGATGACCCGTTTGCTTTGCAGCAGCTTGTTGTTGGGGAAATCGGTTACATACCAAGAGACTTTCCCGGTATCAAGGGCCGCCAGCATGGCGTCGTCATCCACGATTTCTCCCCGGGCCAGATTGATAATCCGCACGCCCCGCTTCATGTTTGCAATGGCGGCGGCGTCGATGGTGTGATAGGTTTTTTCGGTAAAGTGGATGTGGGGCGTAATATAATCCGCCCGACGGTACAGTTCGTTCACGTCCTTCACCACATGGATGTGGCGGTCCAGCCGCAGCGCGGAGTCCACGCTGAGAAAGGGATCATAGCCGTACACGTTCATGCCCATGGACAGGCAGATGTTGGCCACCAGCGCGCCAATGGCGCCAAGGCCGATGATGCCCATGGTTTTCTTATAAATCTCCGGCCCTGCAAAGGCGGATTTTCCCTTTTCCACCACGGTGGTCACGTCCACCCCTGCGGCGGCCTGACTGCGGACCCAGTTGGAAGAACCCTCCACGTCCCGGGATGAAAGCAGCATGGCGCACAGCACCAGTTCCTTCACGGCGTTGGCGTTTGCCCCCGGCGTAGAGAACACGGCGATGCCGTTTTCAGAGCACCGGTCGATGGGGATGTTGTTCACGCCCACGCCCGCGCGGGAAATGGCCAGTAGATTCCGGGGAAACTGATAATCCAAGAGTTTTGCGGAGCGGACCAGAATGCCGTCCTCATTCTCCTCGCTGTCGGAAACCACATAGGTTTCCCGGTCCAGCTTGCTCAGTCCCATGGGAGAGATTTTGTTGAATGTCTTGATGTGATACATGGCAATTTGCCTCCAAGGCGGTCCCAGCGGACCGCAATACTTGCGGCGGAACGTGCGGCGCTCAGCGCCGCTTCCGTGGCAGCATCTTCAGTATAGGACGGTGAAAATTTCCAGTCAATCAGCGAAAAGGCGAAATCCACCTCTCTCCGCGGTGGGTTTTTGTGAAAAAGGTATTACTTCTTATGCCGGAGAGCGGTTTTACACCTCTTGCCACGAAAAAAGTCCGACGTTTTGCAATATTTTTCGATTTTTTGTAATTTTCTGCTTGCAAAATGGAGAAACTTGCCATATAATATAAGGCTGTGCAAATAGTGAAGAATACGCGCGCCGCTGCCGCGGCGCATGGCGCGGGAGATCATCATATCCCGCCATACAGGAGGAGAAGAACAGCTATGCAGAATGAAAAACTGAGAAACGTCGCCATCATCGCCCACGTTGACCACGGCAAGACCACCTTGGTGGATGAGATGCTGAAGCAGGGCGGCGTTTACCGTGAAAATCAAGAGGTTGTGGACCGCGTCATGGACTCCGGCGATCTGGAGCGGGAGCGCGGCATCACGATCTTGGCGAAAAACACCGCCATCCGCTACAAGGATGTGAAGATCAACGTGGTAGACACCCCGGGCCACGCGGACTTCGGCGGCGAAGTGGAGCGCATTTTGAAGATGGTCAACGGCGTCATTCTGCTGGTGGACGCCGCAGAAGGCCCCATGCCCCAGACCCGTTTCGTGTTGAGCAAGGCGCTGGAGCTGGGCCACCGGGTCATCGTGGTTGTGAACAAGATCGACCGGCCCGACCAGCGCATCCACGAGGTGGTGGATGAGTGCTTGGAGCTGCTGATGGATCTGGACGCCACCCCTGAGCAGCTGGATTCTCCCATGCTGTTTGCAGCGGCCCGTCAGGGCATCTGCTCCTATACACCGGAGAATTTGGGCACCGATCTCACGCCCCTCTTCGAGACGATTTTGGAGTATATCCCCGCGCCGGAGGCCGACGTGGAAAAGCCCTTCCAGATGCTGGTCAGCTCCATCGACTATAACGAGTTTGTGGGCCGGATTGCCATCGGCCGCATTGAGCAGGGCACTTTGAAGCAGAATCAGGAGATCGCCGTTTGCAATTACCATGATCCCGAACACGTGCTGCGCAAGGCCAAGGCCACCGCGATCTATGAGTTTGAGGGTCTGGCAAGAAATCCTGTGACCGAGTCCACCGCCGGCAATATCATTGCCATGAGCGGTATCCCTGATATCACCATTGGCGATACCATCTGCGATTCCAACAATGTGGAGGCACTGCCCTTCGTTCAGATTTCCAAGCCGACCTTGGAGATGACGTTCTCTGTCA
This sequence comes from Oscillibacter ruminantium GH1, assembly GCF_000307265.1. Classification (GTDB taxonomy): domain Bacteria; phylum Bacillota; class Clostridia; order Oscillospirales; family Oscillospiraceae; genus Oscillibacter; species Oscillibacter ruminantium. The sequence goes on along the minus strand of NZ_DF158897.1, from coordinate 156,668 downwards.
ACGATTCTCCCTATGCCGGACGAGAGGGCAAGTTCGTCACCTCTCGCCAGCTGCGTGACCGTCTCATGCGGGAGACTTTGAAGGATGTGTCCCTGAGAGTCACCGAAACCGACACCGATACTGCCCTCAACGTGGCGGGCCGGGGCGAGATGTCCTTGTCCATCCTGATCGAGACGATGCGCCGGGAAGGCTATGAGTTTCAGGTTTCTCCTCCCCGTGTGCTGTATCAGGAGATCGACGGCAAGCACTGCGAGCCTATCGAGCGCCTTGTGGTGGATGTGCCGGGTGACTGCGTGGGTTCCGTGATCGAAAAGCTAGGCCAGCGCAAGGCCGACATGCTGGAGATGACCCCGGTGGGCAGCCGGATGAAGGTGGAATTCCTGATTCCCGCCCGCGGTCTGTTCGGCTATCGGAACGACTTTTTGACCGACACCAAGGGCGAGGGCATTATGGCCTCTGTGTTTGATTCCTACGCACCCTATAAGGGCGATATTCAGCGCCGGGGAACCGGCTCCATGATCTCCTTCGAGACTGGCGAGTCCATTACCTACGGCCTGTACAACGCGCAGGAGCGAGGCGTTCTGTTCATTGGCGCAGGCGTACCGGTGTACGGCGGTATGATTATCGGCGTTTCCCCCCGCGGCGAGGATATCAACGTCAACATCTGCAAGAAGAAGCAGCTGACCAACACCCGTGCCTCCGGCTCGGACGATGCGCTGCGTCTGGTGCCCCCCAAGCAGATGAGCTTGGAGCAGTGCTTGGAGTTTTTGGCGGACGACGAGCTGCTGGAAGTGACCCCCAAGAGTCTGCGGATGCGTAAGCGGATTCTTGACCACGAAAAGCGCATGAAGTCCCTCCACGGCAAGAAATAAAACAGGCAACGCGGTTTTTGCCGAGTGACCTGAAAAAGCAGAAATCCCGCGGGAGCATACTCCCGCGGGATTTTTTAGAATCAATTTATTTTTTCAGGAGCTTGAGTACCTGTTCCACGTCCTGCGGAGTCATATCGGAAAGGGGATGCATCGTCCCCTTTGGCAGCTTGCAGATGACAAAAACGCCGGCTATGTCCATCATGGTTGATTCTCCGGCTCCGTCCACCAAAAAGGCGGTCATGTTGGAGGGCAGGCGCTTCTTCATGCGATCTCTGTCCAGCAGGATGTAATAGAAATTGCGATACAGAGAAAAGACGTCCACCTCGGCGGATTGAAGACCGGCAATGCTTTTGTGGATTTCCTCAATGCGGTCGGTGGGGACCTGTGTATAGCATAGGGCCTGTCCGGGAAATTTCACAAGAACGGTGGTTTTTGCCATGAGCGGTACCCCTTTCCGAATATGCCGCAGCACAGAGCATGGGAAAAAGCTGCTTTTCTAAAAAGAGTTTAACGGATTTTTCCTAAAGTGTCAACCAACGGGAACCTTTTGAAGGGTTGCGCCGTCTAAAGCGATAAGGTGCTACAAAAATCTTTGACTGGAAAGGAATCGGAAACAATGAAAAAGAGAATCTGTAAGCTGGTGTCTTTGTTGCTGTGCGCTGTTATGCTGGCGATTCCCGCCGCCGCGGTGGCCACGGAGGAAACACAAATTGCTCCGCTTGGCCCCGTATTGCTGACGGGGACACTGAGCCAAGGAGAGAAAGGTTCCCTGCTGTTGAGCAATCAGGAGCGCGGAGACACGATCCTTCATATTAGCGACGAGACTCGCATTCTGAACGCCGTCTCCGGCGAGCCGGTGGCTCTGGACAAAATTCGAGACGGAGAGACAGCCTATGTCTATGCCGGTCCCGCCATGACGCTGAGCCTGCCGCCCCAGACCACCGCGGTGCTGATCCTGACGAAGATTCCCGCCGACTTTGCCGTTCCGTCCTATCAACGGGTAGCGGCGGTGAACGTAGTGAATGATGACGGGATTACTGTCACTACCCAAGAGGGAAAGCAGATGACGATTCCTGCCTCAGCCAAGGTGACGCCTTATCTGACTAAAAATATAGTGACCTTCCGCGACCTGATCCCCGGGACGTGGTTCCTCGCATGGAACAGCAGCAACGGCGCCGTTGAAAAAGCAATGCTGTTTGCTTACGACGGCCTGCCCTTCACCGATGTAACGGCCGACCACTGGGCCTATGACGACATCCTTTCCGCTTCGTCCAAGGGACTGCTCAGCTGCGACAAGATGCTGGCCTTTCGTCCCTCGGAAGCCCTGACTCGGGCGGAGATGGTGAAAGCTCTGTATCAGATGGCGGGCAGCCCTGTGGTGATCCAGTCCATGCCCAAATTTACCGACGTGCAAAACGGCGGAGACTACATCAACGCGCTGACTTGGGCAGTGGGTAATAAGCTGGTGGGCGGATACAGCGACAACACGTTCCGGCCTGACGCCCCTGTGACCCGCCAGCAGTTGGCAGTGTTCCTCTACCGGTGGGAGCAGCACCGGGGCGGCGGATTCCAAGGAGCGTGGATGTTCCAGCTGGATTATCCGGACCGGGAGAGCATTTCGGAGTACGCCTATGAGAGCGTGGCTTGGTGCTCGGTCAACGGTGTTCTCACGGGGCGGTCCGATGGGACCCTGGCTCCCAACGCCACCGTTACCCGCGCCGCCGCTGCGGCGATGTTCCAACGTTATCTCGCCACACAGACCGCCAAAGGTGCGAATTAAATCCGGGTGCTAACTAAAAGCGACGCTCCACAGTCCAGTTGGACTGCGGAGCGCCGCTTTTTCACATTCCTACAAAAACTGCCTGTACCAGTACCATGTAGAGGGCAGTCCCTCCGGCGATGGACAGCAGCACGTTGCCTTTCCATCGGTGGAGCAGAACCACGGCGAGAATTGCCGCCGCCTCCGGAATCCCATGGGGTGCGGCGGTGAGAGAGACGTTTCGCAGGCAATAGACCACAAGCAAGCCCATGGCGGCGGCAGGCAGAAGCTTTCCTAAATACGTCACCGTTTTTGGAACGGCCTTTCCCTCTGGGAAGAGAAGGAACGGCAGCCACCGGGTCAGCTGTGTGCCCAGAGCCACGGCCAGAATCATGGCAAGGGTTTGCAGCGGCGTCAGGTACATAGCTTTTTCCTCCCGCCCAGCAAAATTGCCACAATGACCGCCATGGCGGGGATTACCAAGTTATCCGCGCCGAACAGAAGAAGGCACAGGACGGTTGCGCCAATCCCGATGGCCCCGGCGGGACGGTTCTCCTTCTTTTTCCACTGCTCCAAAAACAACACGACAAACGGCGCCGTCAGCGCGAAATCCAGACCCGTGGTGTCAAAGGAGATAAAATCCCCCAAAAAACCACCCAGAGCCGTGCCCCCGACCCAGTAAAAATAGTCCAGCAGAGAGATGGAGAGATAGAATTGCCTGCGATCCACGTTCTCCGGCGGCTCCACGGTGGAGACGAGGGAAAACGTTTCGTCGCTCAAGATGTAGATCAGCGGGATGCGGGCCTTGCCAAGACCCCGGTATTTTTCCAGCATGGAAAGCCCGTAAAAAAGGTGGCGGGCGTTCACCATGCAGGAAAGAAGGAATGCCTGAACCGGGTCGAAGGCCACGGTCAAGAGAGAGATTGCCACAAACTGCATACTGCCGCCAAAGGCGATGGCGCTCATCAGAACGGACCACAGGGGGCCGTATCCCTTTGCGTTCATCAAGACCCCGTAGGCAATCCCGAGAAACATGTATCCGGTCAAAACCGGGATGGTGTGTGGAAACGCGGCGCGGAGGGCGGTCCTCCACTGCGGTGTTTCATGGGAGGGAGTGCTGCCCACGTCAGACCTCCTGTTCTGCCCGCAGCCGATCCAGCCGCCGATTGCGGAAGTAAAGAACCGCATCGGTTCCCACCATCAGGAAATTCAACACATACAGGAAAAATACCCAATCAAAGTGAACCAGAATCTTGTTCAGCATCCCGCAGATGTAGCCCACCTCGATGATGAGCAGAAAGGGCAGGCTCTTGCCTACCGCGGACCGGGTGGTCCAAGACTTCCAGATGTTCATTGGCCAAGACAGGCCGAAGCAGATCAACATCAGTGCTTCAAAAATACTCATAAAGGACCCCTTCTCTTTTTTGGAAGTGCCGCACGGTTTTCGGCATGGGCCGCAAACGGAACCGTTCAGCCTGAATGGAAAAGCCGCGCCGGTCCGGATGGACCGGCGCGGCTGCCGTTGCTCAAAATTTGTTTGCAAATGCGGGTTCTTACATTTTCTCCGGCGCGTCCACGCCGATGAGCCGCAGGCCCATTTGAAGAACGGCACGGGTGCAGTCCGCCAGCTTCAGTCGTGCGCCCGCCACGTCGGCAGGCTCTCCCTTGATGCGGCATGCTGTATAGAAGCGGTGGAAGCAGCCCGCCAGCTCTTGCAGATACCGGTTGATGAAGGAGGGATCATAGTCCCGGGCGGCGATGCGGATGATCTCGCAGAATTGGGCCAGCTGCTTGACGAGGGCTTGTTCCGTTTCACCGTTCACCTGCGTCATATCAATTTCCACCGCGGCGGGAACGCGCAGTCCTTCGCCCTCCATAGCCCGCAGGAGAGAGCAGATGCGGGCGTGGGCATATTCCACGTAGTACAGGGGATTTTCACTGTCCTCCCGAACGGCAAGGCCCAAATCGAATTCCATCTGGGTGTCGGGCTTGGAGTTGAAGAACCACCGGGCGGCATCCACCGGAACCTCGTCCAGAAGATCGCTGAGGGAGATGGCCTTTCCGGTGCGCTTACTCATGCGAACGGCTTCGCCGTCCCGCAGGAGCTTCACCAGCTGCATCAGCACGATGTCCAGTTTTTCAGAGCCGTTGAGACCCAGCGCGTCCAGCGCGCCCTTCAGTCGGGCCACATGCCCGTGGTGATCCGCGCCCCAGATGTTGATGACTTTGTCAAATCCCCGGACGGCGAACTTGTTCCGGTGATAGGCAATGTCGGCGGCAAAATAGGTGTAGAACCCGTTGGCGCGGCGGAGTACGTCGTCCTTCAGGTCCAGCTTTTCAATCTCCGCCTCTTTCTTTCCGGCTTTGCGGAGGTTGGCGGCGAGGATCTCCGCCGTCTTCAGCCACAGCGCACCGTCCTTTTCATAGGTGAACCCAGCCTCGGTGAGCTTGTCCACCGTTTCGGCCACGTAGCCGGACTCGTGAAGTGTGGACTCGTAGAACCACTCGTCGTAATTGATCTTGTACCGCTGGAGGTCGGTTTTCATTTTGGGCAGGTTCATGTCCAAACCAAACCGAGCCAGCGTGTCGCGCCGCTGCTCCACGTCTGCTTGTGCCAGCGCGTCCCCGTGCTGCGCGCGATAGGCGGCGGCCAAATCCCGGATGTCCTCGCCCTGATACCCGTCCTCAGGGAAGGGAACTGCGTCCTCTCCCTGAATCAGCTGGAGATAGCGGGCCTCAATGGACTGGGCAAACTTGTCGATCTGATGACCGGCGTCGTTGACGTAGAACTCGCGGCTCACGTCCGCTCCGCAGGCGGAGAGGACAGAGGCCAGTGTGTCGCCCAGCACGCCGCCGCGGGCGTTTCCCATGTGCATGGGGCCGGTGGGGTTGGCGGAGACGAACTCCACCATGATCTTCTGGCCCTTGAGATCGTCACAGGTGCCGTATTCCCCGCCCTCACTCTCCACGGCGGAAAGCACGTCCCGGAACCACGCCTTTCCCAGGCGGAAGTTCAGAAAACCGGGACCGGCGATCTCCGCCGAGTCAAAATAGCTGCCCTCCAGAGCCAGCCGCTCCAAAAGCGCCTGGGCAATGGTCCGGGGCGGCTGGTGCAGCGCCTTGGACGCTGCCAGCGCAAAGGTTGTGGTAAAGTCGCCATTTTTTGTGTCTTTGGGAATCTCCACCGGGGCCTTGGCGATTTCCGCCTCGGGCAGAACTCCGTCGGACACGGCCTTGCGGTAGGCGCTCATCGCCAGCTCCGCCGCCTGATCTTTTGCTCGCTGAATCATATGGATCATGGTTCACGTACCTCTTTCATTTGTGTCGTCATTTAAAATGGAGGGGCCTCATGGCCGAAAGGTGGCTGCGCTTTTTGGTGCTCCCGCGCCAAAAGGGCTGGCTGCGGACTGCACGGGATTGCCATGCGTCAGCTTCTGGGGCGCACACGGATCTTAAACGTATTCTTCCCCGTCGCGGTGTGTTCAACCGCAATCGAATATTTGATTTCCAAAAGACCGCCCCGCGCCGTGAGATTATGGCGCAGCAGGCTGGTTTGAATGTCCACGCTCAGTTCGCCAAAGGGCGTTTCATAGAGGGAGGTGTGCTGCCGTCCTTCCTCAAAAACCATCTGGGAGTTCACCTTGCCGGACCGGGTCAGCAGAACCCGGGGGCCGCGCAGCTCAAAGGTGGTGGTGGTGCCCTCCATTCCGGTGAGGGCGCTCTCGTCATAGCGCAGAAGCATCCCGTCCGGCAGCAGCGTCATGGTTCCCTCGGTCATCAGTTCCGTGCTGTCGGGGTCGCAGCCGTCAAAATACTGCTCGCCCCGGACGGAGAGAACCACCGGAAACGGCGTTGGATCAGTAGCGGTCGATGTCAATTTGATTGGCTCCATGGCGCAAGTCCTCCTGCAAAAACCAGGAAGCAGTCTCCTCGAAACTCTCCACCCGGTCGCTGACATAATATGTGGCTTCCCCCTGACGGGACTCGCTGTTTCGCAGCTCCTGAGCCTTCAGCATCCGCTTCAGCTCAAAGGCGGATTCCTCACCCGCGGATACCAGCTCTACATCCGGCCCCATCACGTCTGCGATAATCTCCGTGAGCAGGGGATAATGGGTGCAGCCTAAAATCAGGGTGTCGATGCGGGTTTGGCGCATCGGCTCCAGATATTCCCGGGCAATGGTTTCAATTACCACGTCTCCAGTGCGGAACCGCCCGTTTTCCACCAGCGGAACGAACAGGGGACAGGCCTTTGCGAACACCTCAATGTCCCCGTCCAGCTTTGCCAGCGTCTCTTTATAGGCTCCGGCGCGAACGCTGGCTTGGGTCGCGATGATGCCCACCCGCTTGTTTTTTGTCACAGCGGCGGCCCGGGCACAGGTCGGCTCCACCACGCCCACCATGGGCAGGTCGTTTTCGGCCCGGAGCGTTGGCAGCGACGTGGTGGACACGGTGCCGCAGGCGATCAAAATCGCCTTCAGGTCAAAGGAGCGCAGAAAGCGGATGTCCTGTCGGGCATATTTTAAAATCGTCTCCCGGGACCGTCCACCGTATGGGACGCGGGAGGTATCTCCAAAGTAGATCAGGTCCTCCTCCGGCAAAATTTTCCGCAAAGAGCGGACGGCGGTGAGTCCGCCAAGGCCGGAGTCGAATACGCCGATGGGTCGAATGTCCATGCAAAGTGCCTCCAAATCTGTTGCGGGGTCAGAGATATCTTATCATATAGCCTTAACTTGACTATTATACTATGTATATTTGCCCCCGGCAAGTCAGATTTTAGGCTTTTTTCCCGGTTTTTTAGGTAGAATTTCAGAAGTGAATTTGATATAATGCTGAAAGGAATCAGCGATTCGGTCTAGGGAGCCGGAACAGGGAGGTGTTTGCCGTGAAGATCGAGCTGACGGAACAGCAGTATCGTTATCTGCTGGACTTGGTGTACATAGGAAATTGGGTGCTCAACTCCACCCGGGAGGATGATCGCATCAAAGAATATGACGAGGTGGAGAGTCTGATTTTCTCCCAGTGCCCCCTCCACGGGATGCGCAAGCTGGTGGAGCGGCTGGACGGGGAGATTATCCCCTCCCGCGCCTTTGCCGACGGTGGAATCCATGAGGCAATCGCGGACTATGAGGACGTGATCTTTTATGAAATTTTGGCGGAGGAGCTGGCGCTGCGGGACATGGACGGGGAGCCGATGACCCGGGAGAACTACAACGAGCTGATGCAGCGTATCGACGCTTATATGGGCGAATTTGAGGAGCACGGGACGGACAATATTTCTGTAAATCTGGACGAGTAAAAGACGCGGCCGCGCCGCAGAGGGAAAATGAGGAGGAAAGCCATTATGGCAGAGAAGGCAAAGGTTTATTTTGCGGATTTTCGCGCCCCCAGCTGGCGGGAAAATCTGCCCCAGAAGCTGGCCCGCTTGATGATGACCGCCGGATTTGGAAACATCGACATGGATGGGAAGTACGTGGCGATCAAGATGCACTTCGGTGAGCCGGGAAATCTGGCGTACCTCCGGCCCAACTGGGCGAAAGCCGTGGTGGACCTCGTCAAGGCGCAGGGGGGAAAGCCCTATTTGACGGACTGCAACACGCTGTATGTGGGCGGGCGGAAAAACGCGCTGGATCATATTGAATCCGCCTATGTCAATGGCTTTACACCCTATTCCACCGGCTGCCACATTCTCATCGGAGACGGCTTGAAGGGCCACGACGAGGTGCTGGTCCCGGTGGAGGGCGGCGAATACGTGAAAGAGGCCAAGATTGGCCGCGCTGTGATGGACGCGGACGTATTCGTCACATTGACTCACTTTAAAGGCCACGAGCAGACCGGCATGGGCGGATGCCTGAAAAACATCGGTATGGGCTGTGGATCCCGGGCGGGCAAGATGGAAATGCACAACGCCGGTAAGCCCTTTGTCCATCAGGAGGACTGCATTGGCTGCGGAGCCTGCGTCAAGATCTGCGCGCACGACGCGCCCCACATCACCGACCGCAGGGCTTCGATTGACCAAGATAAGTGCGTGGGCTGCGGACGGTGTCTTGCGGTATGTCCCAAGGACGCGGTGCAGAGCAACAACGATGAGGCGCCGGCCATTTTGAACAAGAAGATCGCCGAGTATTCCAAGGCAGTGGTGGACGGACGGCCCTGCTTCCATGTGTCGCTGGTGCGGGATATCTCCCCCTGCTGTGACTGTCACGGGGAGAACGATGCGCCTATCACGCCGGATGTGGGCATGTTTGCCTCCTTTGACCCGGTGGCGCTGGATCAGGCCTGCGCGGACGCGGTGAATGCCCAGCCCGCACTGCCCGGCTCTGTGTTGTTTGACGAGGGGTACGACTGCACCTGCGGCGACAACCTCACCGCCGCCCACACGAATACCGATTGGCGGGTCTGCCTTGAGCACGCGGAAAAACTGGGCCTTGGCACCCGGGAATATGAGCTGGTAAAAATTTGAGACAACGCATCGCAGGGTCCGTTTTGCGGCCTTGCGTGCGTCCTGTCCGCATCGCTATGTAAAGGAATAAAGACGCGAACCCCGGGATTTCCGGGGTTCGCGTCTTTTTACATGGGGCCACATGAAAAAACGGATTACTTCAGTTCGTCCAGCGTCAAGGAGAAGCTGGGCATGAAAGTGTCCAGAAAATACCGCACCTCCGGCAGATGAAACCCCTCCAACGCGGCGCGGGTCTGGGCGGCGGCGTCCCGGAACTCGCCGTTGCCCGCCTTGACCTCTTCCACGCACTTGATATAGGCGGAGAGCTTGTCTGCCGCTTTCACCAAGGTATGAATTTCCGGGTCGGGGCTTTCCAAAACCGGCTCATAGACTGTTCGCAGCTCGGCTGGCAGCATTTCCAGCAGCTTTCGATTGGCCACCGCCTCCACCTCCTGATAGGCGGAACGAATGGCGGGATTGTAATATTTGATGGGGGTGGGCATGTCGCCGGTCAAAATCTCCGACGCGTCGTGATACAGCGCCGCCACCGCAACCGCTCCGGCATCCACCTGACCGCCGAAGTTCTCGTTGCGGATGACCGCCAGCGCGTGGGCCAGCACCGCCGTTTGATGGCTGTGTTCCTGTACGTTTTCCGGGGCGGTGTTGCGCATCAACGCCCAGCGGGAGATAAACCGCAGACGGGAAAGATACGCAAAAAAATGACTTTTCATGGCGTTTCCTCCAAAATTCCCAGCAGGGCCGAGCCATCTGTATCGACAATGCGGGTGGAAAGGACCCGGTTGTGGAGCGCTTTGCCGCCATCCACAAGAACCTCCATATAGTTGGGGGCGTGGCCGGAGAATTTTTCGTTCCGCTCCTGTTCATACAGCACGGAATAAACCTGCCCCACGCAGCCGGAGAGGTATGTCTGGTGGAGTTTGTCCGCCACGGTGGCGGCCCGCTTTGCCCGGTCTTCCTTCACGGATTTCGGCATCTGCTCCATCTCCGCCGCCGGAGTGCCGGGACGAATGGAATAGGGGAAAATGTGCATTTTGGCAAAGCCGCATTTCTCAATGAAAGCCAAGGACTGGGCAAATTCCTCCTCCGTCTCGCCGGGAAAGCCCACGATCATGTCGGTGGTGACGGCGGGACGGTCAAAGTACCGGTTCAGCAGGGTCACGGATTCCAGATATCGGGCGGTGTCGTATTTCCGGTTCATACGCTTGAGCGTTTCGTCGCAGCCGGACTGCATGGACAGGTGGAATTGAGGACAAAGGCCCGGCAACGCCGCCGCACGGCGGCAGAAGTCCTCCGTGACGGTTCGGGGCTCCAGACTGCCCAGCCGCAGCCGCAGCTCCGGCGCGGCGGCGCAGAGCGCCTCCATCAGGTCGATAAGGCTCTGGCCGTTTTTGAAATCGTGCCCCCAAGAGGAGATTTCGATGCCGGTCAAAACGATCTCCCGATAGCCCGCCGCCGCCAATTCCCGGGTCCGTTCCACCGCTGTCTCCAGCGGCAGGGAACGAATGGGGCCCCGGGCATAGGGGATGATGCAGTAAGAACAGAAGTTGACGCACCCATCCTCCACCTTCAGCATGGCGCGGGTGCGGCCCTCCAGCCCTCCCGCAGGGAGAATCTCAAAGCCCCGGCGGTCAAAGGCCCGGTCCATGGATTCCATGGGCCTGCGATCCTCCAGCTCCAGCTCCAAAAGATCGAGAAAGCCCATCCGGTCGCCGGTTCCCGCGATCAGGTCCACGTCCAACTTCCGCACATCCTCCGGATGAGTCTGGGCATAGCATCCGCACACAGCCACCACTGCCTGCGGATGTTCCCTCCGGGCGCGAGCAAGCATCTGGCGGGATTTCTGGTCGCTGACGGCGGTGACAGAGCAGGTGTTGACCACATAGGCATCCGCGCTGTCGGTAAAGGGCACGATCTCGTGGCCCCGGCGGCGCAGTTCCTGTTCCATGGCTTGGGTTTCGTATTGATTGACTTTGCAGCCCAGCGTGTAAATGGCGATTTTCATGGATTCTCCTTGCTATTTTAAATAGCTTTCTATATAATAATAAGATTGCAGCAAAAACTGTGTTTTCTTCCGTGGTTTTATCTTTATTATACGTTTTATTTCCCGCTGGGGCAAGTCCCAATCAAAGGAGTGCATAGTTATATGATCTATCTGGACCACGCTGCCACCACGCCGGTGCCAAAGCCCGTGGCGGACGAGATGTATCGCGTATTGCGCGAGGAATACGGCAATCCCAGCTCGCAGTACGCCTATGGCCGACAGGCCCGGCAGCTGGTGGCGGATGGACGCCAAACCGTGGCGGATGGGCTGGGCTGCGCCGCAAAAAATCTATACTTTACCGCCTGTGGAACCGAGTCCGATAACTGGGCGTTTACCGCCGCCCTGTGGCAGAACCGCCGGGTGGGAAAGCACATCGTGACCACCGCCGTGGAGCACAGCGCCATTTTGGAGCGGTGCCGCTGGCTGGAACAGGACGGATACGAGGTGACGTATCTGACGCCGGATCGGGACGGGAATATTTCGGCGGACGCGGTGCTGGCGGCTGTCCGGACCGACACCGCGCTGGTGAGCGTGATGCTGGTGAATAACGAGACGGGGAACGTCTATCCCGTGGCGGAGATTGCCGCCGGACTGAAAGCAAAAAACGAGAAGACCTTGCTGCACACCGATGCGGTGCAGGGCTTTTTGAAGGTGCCGTTTGCGGCGAAAACGCTGGGCGCGGATTTCATCTCCCTCTCTGCCCACAAAATCGGCGGGCCAAAGGGCATTGGCGGGCTTTACATCGGCGAACGGGTGCGTAATCCCCGCCCCTTGCTTCCCGGCGGGGGACAGGAGTCCGGCTTCCGGGCAGGAACGGAGGCCACCGCCCAGATCGCGGGATTTGCCAAGGCTGTGGAACTGCGGACGGAACATTTGACGGAGAAATTGGAGCATATGGCGCAGATCAAGGCCTATGCTATGGAGCGGCTGGCGGAGATCCCGGATTTGCGGCTCATCTCCAAGGGAACCGCGCCCCATGTGCTGTCGGTGTCCATGCCCGGCTATCCCAGCCAAAACGTGGTGAACGATCTTTCCGACGCGGGGATCTGCATTTCCGCCGGGTCCGCCTGCCATCAGGGAAAGCCCAGTCAGGTGACGGCGGCGCTGGGCCTTGAGAAAAAGGTGGCGGCGGGCGTGGTGCGGCTGAGCTTTGGCCCGGAGACGACGAGAGAGGAGATCGACGCGGCGGCAGAGGCTCTGAAAAAGCATCACGACACGCGGTTTCCCATGCTGTAACGTCGCCGCAAGCTGCACATCCCTCGCTTTGCCCTGCGGGCACAGCTCACTCGCTCCGCTGCGGCTCCTTTTTTCCCGCCAAACGCTGCGCTGGTTTGGCGAGGAGAGAGACGGGGGAACGAAGACACGCAAGCCGCGCATTCCTCGCTTTGCCCAACGGCTAAGGCGTACTTGAAATCTTTAGAAATTTGTTTGAGGTAACTATGTTTTCCGTACTTCGTCAAAAGCCCGGCTTTTACAGTCGGTTATGGAGGCTGGCGCTTCCCATTATCCTGCAAAATCTAATTACCACATCCTTGGGATTTGTGGATACCTTCATGGTGGGCCTTCTGGGCAACGAAGAGCTTTCCGCTGTCACCGCCGCAAACACGCCCATCTTTTTGGTGCAGGTCATCATTTTCGGCCTGATGAGCGGGCTGACTGTGCTGGTGTGCCAATACTGGGGAAAAGGGGACGCGGCCTCCATCAACCGCGTGATGGGCGTTGCCATGTACGTCGGGATCGCCATTTCCGGCGTTGCGGCATTGCTTCTGTTTCTGTTCCCGGAGGGCGTGATGGCCCTTGTCACCAACAACGCGCAGCTCATCGAACTGGGGGCACCCTATGTCCGCATTGTGGGCGTGTCCTATGTGTTCAACGCCGTCAGCTCCGTGTATGTGAGTATGCAGCGGAGCACGGAGAATCCCGGCTTTGGCATGCTGGTGTTCGCAACGTCCATGCTGTTGAACACGTTTTTGAACTACTGCCTGATTTTCGGCAATTTTGGCGCGCCCCGGCTGGGAATTACCGGTGCGGCGGCGGCAACGCTGGCCTCCCGCGTGGTGGAATTTATCATCGTTCTGGTGTACGCCATTTGCAACAAGCGGGTCCCGCTGATTCCAAAGGCGCTGTTTTGCCCCGGGCGGGCAATGCTGAAAAGCGCGGCGGTCTATGCCGGGCCGGTGATTTTGAATGAGACGCTGTGGGGGCTTGGCACCACGGTGATGACCGCCATCATGGGCCACATGGTCATCAGTGCAGACATGCTGGCGGCTTACGCGATCATGGGCAACATTGATAAATTCTCCACAGTGGCCTGCTTCGGCGTGGCGGGAGCCACTGCCGTCATCGTGGGCAAGCGGATCGGGGAGCGGGCGGACAAGGAGGAAGTCTATAACCTGAGCTGCTGCCTGCTGCTGGTGTCCTTCCTGCTGGGCGCGGTAATCGCGCTGGCATTGCTTATTGTATTGCCCACGGTGTTTATCCCGTACCTCTACCCGCTGTTCAGCCTGACGGAGAAAGCCACAGAAGTGGCAGTGACCATGTGTGTGGTCTATATTGTGATGATGCCGCTGAAATCCTATGATATCTCGAACATCACCGGTGTGCTTCGGGCGGGCGGCGACGCGCGGATGGCGGCGATTTTGGATCTTTGTCCGCTGTGGCTGGTGTCGGTGCCGCTGACGGCGCTGACGGGACTGGTGCTGGATGCGCCCATTTGGCTGGTGTGCTTTGGCATCTACTCGGAGAACACCTGCAAAATGCCGCTGGGCATTATCCGGCTGCACAGCCGGAAGTGGATCAATGACGTGACGATCCATGAGGGGGAGTGAGTACGCGTGACCAGTTTGTTTCGCTGTCCTCTGTGCGGCGGGCCTCTGGAGCGGATGGAGCGAACCTACGCCTGCTCCGCCGGACATAGCTTTGACATTGCCAGAGAGGGTTATACTTATCTGCTGCCGGTGAACCAAAAGCACTCCGCCGCGCCCGGCGATGACCCCGGCATGGCGGCCGCCCGGCGGGACTTTCTCTCCAAGGACTATTACCGCCCGCTGCTGGACGCGTTGTGCGATCTGGCACTCTCCCACACGGGGGCAGAGCCAACGCTGCTGGATGTGGGCTGTGGAGAGGGATACTACACCGCAGGGATCTATCAGGCCCTCTGCGCGGCGGGAAAGCGCCCCCGCATGGCGGGGACGGATATCTCCAAATCCATTCTGCGCTTGGCGGCAAAGCGGGAAAAGAGCGTGGAGTTTGCCGTGGCGTCCTCCTTCCGCCTGCCGTTGGCGGATGGGTCCGTGGAATTGCTGCTGGACTGCTTTTCCCCGCTGGCAATTGAAGAATTCCGGCGGGTGCTTCGCCCCGGCGGCACGTTCCTCTATGTGGTTCCTTCGGCGGAGCATCTGTGGGAACTGAAAGAGGTTCTTTACGACACGCCCTATCCCAACGAGGAACATCAAACGCCCTATGAGGGCTTTGCCTATGAGACTGTGGCGGCCGTGGAAGGGCGCATCGAGCTTTGTTCTCAGGAGGAGATTCACGCTCTGTTTCAGATGACGCCCTATTACTGGAAGACGCCGAAGGCGGGATCGGAGCGGCTGGCGGCATTGGATCGACTTAGTGTCCGCATTGGGTTTCATATCCATGTGTTTCGCGCTGAATAAAATGGTTAAAAAAATCGCTGCCCGATGGGCAGCGATTTTTGATAGGTAGGTTACATCCGGCCCAAACTGGCGCGCTGCAGGCTGAACATCGCGGCACACAGCCGCCGCTCCTCCTGCTCGGGAACGGCGTGGAACGCACAGCCGCAGCGATAAGTCCCGTCTTCGGCGGCGACCCACCGAACCTGAAGAGGCAGGGCAAAGGGCTGCGGGTCGTGATGCAGCCGCAGCCCCGTCACCGCCAGAAGATCATTCTGCCGGAAAGGATGGCTGGATGAAATCTGCAACCCGCCCATGCCAACGTCCAGCACTTCACACTGATCATAGTCCTGAGAGTAGTAGGCAGAAGTCAGGATTTCGCCGTTTTCCGGCAGGCCCAGCAGATTTCGCACAACGGCGGACAGAGAGACTCTTTGGCGAAAACTGGCCCGCTGTTCGTCCCGCAGGCGGGTCAATTCGTCCATTTTCCAAAATTCATAGGTGCTGCCCCGGACGCGCCCGGTCCAAACGGGAGTGGGCTGACTGGGTGTGCGAAATACCAGCTTATAGCGGTTGTTATAGATCACGGAGGGCGCGTCGCTGTCCAGCGTGGGGAACAGGCGGAACGAGTCTCCGTCGTAATCCTTTACATCTGCCAAGAAAATGGGCCGGTCGTCCAGCCCGCGTACCTCGCAGTGATAGCGCGCGGCCCGTTCAAACTCGTTCTGCGGCTCCGGCTCCTCTGTGATCTGGGAGACGCTTTTTTTGAAAAAATGGAACATACGACGGCCACTCCTCTCCGATGCTGCACCCTCAAAATAAGTCTTTATTGAAATTTTATCATGGGATTTGCAAAAATACAATGGTCCCGGCGGGTATATTATGACTACATATTTACAAAAACTGAATTTTTATAAAATAGGAAACCGCAGCGGCAGGATACTCACTCCTGCCGCTGCGGTTTTTTAAAGGGATGGCCGTCAATTTTTGTGGCTGGCGAGATCCAGCCGCTGAAGCTCCAGAATGGCAGCGCACAGCCGATCCTCGTCCCGAATGCTCATGGACTCAAAGGAACAGCCCAGCCGCGTTTCCACAGTGCTAATTGGCGCGCTCCATCGGACCTGAACGGTGAACACAAAGGGCTGGGACTGGGACTGGTCCAGCCAGAGATTCATCAAAAGCAGGTGATCGCCGGGCTGATAGACATCCTGTCCCCGGAGCTGAATGCCGCCCAAGCTCACGTCTACAACCTTGCACAGACGGGCAAAATACTCATCTTTTCCCCGGGGGCTGCCGGGATACAGTGCGTTGATGCAAAGGGCGTTTGCCCGCAGAGAGACAGGCTGGCGGAAGTTAACGCGCTGTTCCTTGCGGTGGCAGCTGACAAGACGATTCAGCTTCCAAAAGGAGCGGGAGCTGCCGCAGATATTTCCCATCCATACCAAGGCCGGCTTTCGGGGAATGTGCAGGATCAGCTTGAATTCATCGTTGTAGATGACGGGGGGAGCCTCCCGTCCTCCGGCGGGCCAGACGCTCAGCGAACTGCCGTCAAAGTCCTGCACACGGCCCAAAAAAATGAGCGTGTTGTCGGGCTTGCGTACCTCGCAAAGATGGCCCACGGCCCCCCGCAGTTCCTTCAGATGAGATTGGGAGAGGGGTTCGGGACTCCCTTTTGCGCCTGTGGTTGCGAACGCCATAGCTTGCAGCTCCTTTTGAAATGAGATTACAAAGTGATTGCACGGCAGAGGATCACAGCCATCTGCGCGCGGGTAAGGGGAGCTTGGGGATTCAATCTTCCGCTGCTGTCGCCCTGAAAAACGCCAAGACGCACCATAGAGGCCAGATCATTCACCGCATAGTCGGAGACAGCGGCGCTGTCGGAAAAGGCGGAGAGCTCGGACCGGCTTCCCGTGGAGATGGTCCAGCCGTCAGCCCGCATGGCGCGGGCCAAAAACACGGCCGCCTGCTGGCGGGAGAGGGGGCGGGTGGGGTAGAAGTTGGAGCCGCTGCCCTGCGCGATGCCCAGCGCCTGCGCAATCTTCACCGCGTCGGCATACACACTTCCAGCCGGTACGTCGGCAAAGCCTGCGCCGCCCGAGGCACTGAAATGAAATGCCCGATTCAGCATCAGCATAAAGCTGCCCCGGGTGATGGATGCGCCAGGGGAAAATCCGCCGTTTCCTGTGCCGTAAACCACACCGTTGGCGTACAGGTATTCCACAGACGGGCTGGCCCAGCTGTAATTTGCCATGTCAGTGAAAGAGCTGGTTTTCGTGTCGGCCGTGACCGTGACGACGACGGAGCCGGAATAGGTGGCGCCGCCGCTGTCCCGCCCAGTGTAAGCAAAGGTTGCGGTCCCGGAATAGCCAGCGGCAGGGACAAAAGAGACGTTGGACACCAGCGGGACGGAACTGGCGGAATAGGCCGTCCCGGAAACCACGGCGGTTCCCGGCTCGCTGGCTGAGAGATATTGATACCGCAGCTGGCCTGCGCTGGAAGAGGGCTGGGAGAAGGATGCGCTGACAAATGTACCTGCGCCCCGTGCGCTGCAAGCGTTTTGAAACGCGCTGAGGAGGAAGGGCACATTCTTCCCGGCGGCCACAGTATAGTAGATAATGCCTGCGGAGGCCGCGGCTTTCACAGTGATTGCAACCGTACCGGTAAAGCGCTGGCCGCTGGTGTCGTATCCGGTAAAGCTGATGCGCACCGTGCCGGTATAGCCAGAGGCCGGAACAAAGGTGATGTTACTTAAATACGGCGAAGAGGAGCGGTAATAGCTGGTGGAGGAGGACGCCGTGCTGCCGGTGCTACTGGAAGAGCTGTAATTATACCGCAGCGTTCCATAAGAGGACGAGGGCAGAGTGAAGCGCACGTAGTTCAGATGCCGATCCGTCACATTCTTGCAGAGGGCATCAAAATCGTCCGTGTTGAAATTCACCGGGGTATCCTGTGCGGTGGAATAGGTGATATCGCCGGAGCTGGTGCCCTGAACCGTGATCCGAACCGTTCCGGTGAAGCGCTGACCACTGGTGGAGTACCCGGTGAAGCTGATGTCCACCGTGCCGGTATAGCCGGAGGCGGGGACGAAGTACACATTGTCCAGATACGGGGAGGAAGAACGGTAATAGCTGGTGGAAGAGGAAATCGCGCTGCCGTTGCTGCTGTTATAGCGCAGGGTTCCGTAGGAAGACGAGGGCAGGATAAAGCGGACATAGTTCAGACGCTCATTCGTCTGGTTATCGCAGTAATCATTAAAATCGTCCACGTCCAGCCGCACGGCGGTGTTCTGCTTGGTAGAGTAGGTCAGCCTGCCGGAAGAAGACGAATTCGTCACCTCGATGGTGACGGTGCCGGTGAAGCGCTGGTTGTTGGTGCCGTATCCGGTGAAGGCCACGTCCGCCGTCCCGGTCCAGCCGGAGGCAGGGACAAAGGACACGTTGTCCAGATACGGGGAGGACGAGCGGTAATAGTTGGTCCCGGAAGAGACTTTGCTTCCATAACTGTTGGAGGATGTGTAGTTGTAGTAAAGCGTTCCGATGGAGGACGAGGGCAGGGTGAAGCGGACATACCGCAGATGAACGTCCAGCACGTCCTCGCACAGATCGTCAAAGTCGTCCACATCGAACTCCGCCTCCCGGTTTTTCGAGGTGGAGTAGTGGATGTTTCCCTTGCCGCCCGCGCCGCTGGAAACCACGATGGAGACGGAGCCGCTGAAGGAGTTGTTGTTGGTGTCCCGGCCGGTGTAAGAAATGGTGACGGTGCCGGAGTATCCGTCCGCCGCCACAAAGGTCACGTCGGAGAGCAGAGGGGTCTTGCTGCGGTAATACGCTGTGCCGGAGGCCACCTTGTTGTCCAGATCGTTGCCGGTGTACTTATAAAACAGCGTTCCCTTAGAGGACGAGGGCAGGGAGAACGTGACATATTGCAGTTCATGGCCGGTTCGGGACTGGCACACGGCGGAAAAGTCACTTTCGATAAAGTCTACCCGGCCGCGGCCCACGGTGGAATAGCTGATGCCGGTGGTGGCGGCAACAGAGACGGCAATGTCCCCTTGAAAGGAGTTGCCGGAGCTGTCGTACCCGATATAGCGGATGGTGGCAGAGCCGGAAAAGTCCGTCTTCGGCACAAAGGTTACGTCGGAAAGCACCCGGTTTCCGCTGCCATAATAGTAGTAATTCTCGTTGGTACCCACACCCGATCCCGGCTCGCTTTCAGAGGTGTACCCGTAGTACAGCGTTCCGGCGGAGGTGGGGACGGAAAGGCTGGTGGCATAGCTGAGGGGGGCGTTCAAAACCCGGCGGCACTGGGCGTCGATCTGCCCGAGGATGGAGGAAAAGGGCAAAGGGGCGTCGGCGGTGGCGCTGGCGGTGATGGTGGTGGCCAGAACCTCGTTGACCGTGACCGTGCTCTCGGCGGAATAGGCGCCCGCCGTGGCGGTGATGAAGGTGGTTCCGGCGCTGGCGGCGGTCACCAGACCGCCGGAGGAGACGGTGGCAACATACTCGTTGTTGCATTTCCATGTCACGGTTTCGTCGCTGCCGGAAGGCACATAGAGCTTGGCGGTGATCTGCTGAGTTTCCCTTGTTTTCAGAGAAAAGGAGGAGGGACTCAGTGTGATGCCGGGAAGCAGCACATCGCGGGAGGCGGTAAATGCCGGGCTGGTGACGGTGGAACCGTCAGCCAGAGTTGCGGCGGCGGTCACGGAGACGGAGATTTTGGTGCGCCCCGGCGTGCCGCCCCGGACGATGGACACCGTGCTGTCCGATCCGCTCACCGTGGCCACGGCGGTGTTGCCGCTGGACCATTCATAGGTGTAGGTGGGGGTCACATTTTCCGGTACACCGGATATCGTAGCGGACAGGGTGAGATTGTTGTCGTTCAAAATCATCTCTGCGTTGCTGCCAAGACTGACGGAGAGTTTGGAAAAATCGGGGACGGGACTGCCGCCCGCCTCGCCCTCCGCCGCCACAGCGGGGAGAGCGAGGGAGACGCACAAAATCATGGATAAAAGCAGGGAAAGAGCCCTGCGTGAAAATGTTTTTTTCATATCGTACTCCTTTGCAGATGATACGGAAGAAGCTGTCAGCGGCCGTCCCAGTCCTTGGCGACAACAAATTCGGGCGTATAGGTGCCGTCGCCATTGGCAGCATATTTCAGTTGGATGTTCAGAGGAACGGTATGCACGTTGCCGCTCTTATCGCCAACATTGGTTTCCGCCACGATGTAGGAGCCGTTTCGCCCTGCGGTGATATCGAACGTCGCGGAAGCGATGGCGCTGGTTCCGGTACCGGGGGAATAGCTGATGCCTCCGTAAGTAGCAAAGGCCAGTGAAGCAGAGTAGACATTGGAAGAGGAACCGGCCGAGGAGACGATGGGTATAACGGTTTGGTTCACGCCTGATTTTTCCACCCAGTATAGCGGCTCGTCAAACTGAATGGTCAGCGTTCCCTTGCAGATGCCGGTCAGGGAGGTAATGGGCGTGGTATTCGTCATGACAAAGTTGCACGCGGTGATCATGGGGGGTGTGGCGTCCATATTGAACACGGGACGAATGGCCCGGAACGCATCGCCGGAATTGGCGGTGCTCTTGCCCACGGCCAGGAAGGTATACCATGTCGTGCCCACCATGGCGGAGGCGCAGTTAATGGTTTTGGAGCTGTTGGCGGGAATTTCCGCAGCCGTACCGCTCATAACCACGTCGCCGCTGGTGGTGGTTTGGGAGCGGATAAATTCCGCGAAATCGTCCTTGGCGTCCTGCGTGGCATACCGGTCGAACACGGAACCGATCAATTTACCGTCCTTGTAGGCGCTGTTGCTCATCGCGTCCAGCACGGTGTAAACGCCGCCGGTGCCGGTGCCGGAACCATAGGTCCCGCCGGACTGGAAAAGCGGCTTGTCCGCGTCCAGAACGTAATTGGCCATGGGGTGGCGAAGATTGCCCGGCTCGTTGCCGTTGACCGCCAGCAGATAGTCCACATCCGAAGTGGCGTCCACTTTGATCGTAACGCTGGGGTTGCTGACCGTCAGCTCAATGATGGGGCGGGAGACTTCGGTGGTTTTAAAGCCGAAGACGTAGGGATTTGCGGAGTAGATCGTGGAAGAACTGCCCTGCAAAACGAAGTAGGCCACGTATTTTGTCTCCGGGTTCAGCCCCTTCATAGGAATGGACACATTGCTGCCGTAATAAGAAAGGCTGCCCTTGATAATAGAGGGGTCGTTATAGGGCGGCGTCATGATATTGCCGCTGGTGGGAACGGAGGACAGCACCGGGTCGTCGGCGCTGGTTGTTGTGGGGAGAAATTCCCAGTTGGCGGCGGTGAGGGAGGTGCTGCCGCTCAGATCCTTCGTGAGCTTGGTGGTAATGGTGGCTACGGGAGCGATCACATAATAAATTTTTCCCGTGGTGCGGGTGAGCTGAACGTTGATGGAACCGCTCACATCGCTGGCGTCAAATTTGGGATATCCCAGCTCAAATTCCGGGATCATCGTGTCGCTGAATGTGTGCTTGAGCGTGTAGTTGGTGGGACTGCCCACCTGCACCATCCCGTCTTTGACGGCCTCGGTGAGCGCATCGTCCTCAATGTTGCTGACGGCCAAATTGTGCAGAGCGCTTAAACTGGACCCGGCCACGGCCTGTACCTGCATCTCAACCTTCCCGCTCCAAGTCTCCCGGGTATTCACGTTTTTGATGGAGGTAAAGCGGATGCCGTAATACCGGGGGGAGGTCACATCTTTGAGAAGCTCCGCATTGGTGGAAGAACTGGTGTTTCCCTCCCGGAAGTTCCGGGTGTAACTGGTGCCGTACAGCGTCCCATTGGTGGAGTTGATTTCGGCGACAGTGTCGAATTTTTTCCATGCCCCGTCGCCCACCTTTTGGTAAAGCTCAAACTTGGCGGGGATGTTCATGCGGAACAGCAAATCCCAGTACACGCCCTCTCCCGCGTTGCCGGTGGAGACGGGGACGGCGCGGAACGACATGTCAAAGTTCACCGCCGCACCATCCACCGTGGCGGAAGCATCCGTACTGGAGAACTGAATCTGGGCAAAGACGGTGGTGAATGTCGGCAGGGTGGTGGGATTGGGCTTGATGATGTTCTTATTGGTGGAGGTATCCGCAATGTTTTGAATCTTGAAAAAGTATTTTGCGCCGCTTTTCAGCTTCAAGGCTTCATTTGCCTTGAAGGTGACAACAATTTTGCCCTCTTCGGCGGTAACGGTGGCGTAGCGGTAGTCGATCACCCAGTTGGATACGCTGTCGCTGCTCCGGTCTACCACCAGAGCCGCCGGGGTTACGTCGGCGGAGTAGAGCTGGATATCGTCCCGCAAAATCCCGGTCAGCGTCTCGGCGGCGGAGTCGCGCTCTGCCTGCGTGAGCGTGGTATCCTTGGACTTTTGATAAAGGGCCAGCAGCTGCTGGTTGGTATTGGAATCCTGAATGCTCTCACTGAACACGAGGCGGACATCGGTGTCCGCCAGAGGAGAGGTGCCCGCCGTGTCGTTGGTGCGGGTGAACTCCTGTGTGATGGTGGGCGGGTTGGTATCCAGCGTATGGACGGTCAGCTTGCCAACGGGGGTGGAGTAGTTCCCCGCCTTGTCCTGCGCCACATAATACACGTCGTAGGCCGTCTCTGAGGTGAGGCCGGAGAGATTGATGGCGGCGTCTTTGTTGGCTGTTGCGCTGACCTTGCCGGATTTCAGCGCGTTCATGCCGTTGGCCACCTGCAATTTTGCCGCGTCGCTGGTCAGCTCCGGCTTTGTGGTCTGGCCGTTCATGGGCTTGGGGTATTCTTCCCCCTCTTTGACCACAACCCAGTAAATGGTGCCGGCCTCGTTCAGTGTGGCGTTCATTCCCACGGATGTTTCTTTAATCGAGTTGACCGTGGGGCCGGAGAGGAAGATGGGGGGCGTTCCGTCGATGGTGGAAAAGGAAACCTTTTTCACGGCGGAGCTGTGGGAGCCGTCCACATCGGTGAGCCAGAGGTACAGATCGTAGCTGCCCAGCTCTTCCAGCGCGTTCTGATTGACGCGGAAGGTGTCGGTCACGTTTTTCGTCACGTCCCGGGAGCCAAAGCCCAGATTGCCGGATACGGCGTTGGCCTTGAAGTCCTGCGCGGTGGGAGCAGTGGCGTTTTTGGGCAGCAGCGCGTAATAAAGGCGGCAGGTCTTGGTGGGCATCACGGTGACGTCGCCGGAATTGCTGGTGATCTTGGACATGTAAGGGAAGCCGGTGGCAAAGTTGGGCGTGGTGTTGTCCGGGGTGCTGAAAGAAATCGTTTTGACCGGGCTGCGCTGATCCCGGGCGTCCACCAGCACGGCGGAGAAATAGAAGGACCCGCCGGAGGTGAGGCCGGAAATTGCGGCGTTATAGTCCGTGCTGGATGCGGCGGCTTTCAAATTGCCGCTTTTCAAAATTCTGGCGTTGTTGCTGGGCTTCAGCAAGTCCGCTTCACCCACGGACCCGTCGGTTACGGAGGTGACGGCCCAATAGAGCGTGCCGGATTTGTTGGTGCGCATCAGACCCTTGGCGGAGGTGGGGGCCAGATCGGTGACCTTGGGGTAACCGGCCAGCAGCCGGGGGTCGGCGGAGGACTCGGCCGCCAGCGTGGTGTCCATCACCTGACCGTTGATGTTGGCGTTAACGCCGGGACGGATCACAATGGTGTCGGGCAGCACGGTGGAGGTGGTCCCGGCGGTGTTCACGTTCATCTTGTCCACATCGCCCTTGCCGGTGACCTTGGTGCCGGTATCCAGATTCAGCGTTTCAACCACCGCGCCCGTCAGGACGGAAACGGTGGACCCGCTGGCCGCCTCGTCCACAGTCAGAGAGTGGACAGAGCCTTTGGCCACGGTGACGGTGGAATTGGGAGAGACAGTGACGACCTCTTTCAGGTTTCCGGCCACGGAGAGCGTGGTCCCGGCCTCTCCTTCAACCTTAATGCTGGTAAAACCATAGCCGTCGGCGGTGGTGTCTTCCACGTAGGAGGGGGTGCGGATGGAGGTGTTGCCGATTTTGGTGCTGCCCTCCGCCCGGATAGAAACCACATTGTTGGCCAAGTTGTCTAAAATGAGGGTGGGCGCGGTAACGCCCCGGAGGATCACACTATTTTTGCCCTTTTCGCTCTCACCCGCGCCGCAAACAACGATTTTGCCCAGCACGTTCACGTTTTCCAGCGTCACATCACCCAGACCCAGACCGCCGGTGATATACAGGTTTCCGGCAATGGTGGTGTCCCGCAGCGTCACGCCGGAGGTGGAGATTGTGACATTGCCGTACACACCGCCCAGCGTCTGCGTGCCGGATTTGTTGACGGGGGTGCCGATGGCTTTCACCAGAAGAACGGCCATCTGTCCGCGGGTGATGCTCTGCTTGGGCTTAAAGGACCCGTCGCCATAGCCGCTGACGATGCCCTCGGTTATGGCGCTGCGGATGAGCCCGCGGCTGTAATTGGACAGATTGTTGCTGTCGGTGAAGTCGAGGCTTGCTCCGGGTTCATCGTCCAGCACCAGGTTGCGCGCCAGCAGCACCGCGGCCTGCTCTCGGGTGACGGAGTTTTTGGGAGCGGCGGTGGTTTTGCTGGTTCCGTTAAAGTAACCGGTTGTGTAACCGATATTGATGTCGTCATAGTACCAGTCGGAAGCCTTCACGTCCTTAAACGGAATGGCGGCGCTGGTATCATCGTATCCGAAAGCCCGGTTTACCAGCACCACGAACTCTCCGCGGGTCAGCGTCCGGTCGGGATGGAGGTTGCCGGAGGAATCGCCCCGCATGACCCCCCAGCTCACCAGTTTTTCAAGATAGGGTTCCATCCAGTCCGCCGCGGAGGCGGGGGCGATTGACGCAGACAGCACAGACAGCGCCATAACCAAAGAGAGCATGGCGGACAGCAGCCGCGTTCCAATGCGGTGCAGACGGGTTCCGTTCATTTTCATAGTGAGGCTTTCCTTTCTGATCTCAAGTGCGTTTTATCTCTATGGAGGGCGGCGTTATTTCCGCGCGCCTCGATTTGCAATCTGCTGGGAAAAAACAGCCTCCCGCACGATGACTTCCTCATCGTGGATCAGACCTAAAAACTTGGCGGAGTAAAGGGGAATGTTGGAGTTGGAGGGCCGCAGGCGCAGAATCCGCGCCCGCAAAATCACCGGCTGAGAGGTGATGGGGATCACCAGCTCCACCTCCTCCGCGATGCGGAGCTGGAAGTAGCAGAAAAAGGCGATGCCGCCGCAGCTCAAATCGTGGCAGATGATGGGAACGCGTCCGGTCCAAGAGCCGGAGACGGGATAGAGAAAGCTGTCAAACCGAGCGGGAACCCGCAGATTCTGCCGCAGAGATTCCCCCAAGAGGTTCACCGGCTCCACCTTGATCATATTGACATGATCGCTGGAGAGAATGCGGCCGGTCATATCCGGATGATCCGCGTTCAAGGAAATCAGGTTGATGATTTCATGCTCCAAAACCTGCTCCAAATCATCATCCAGAATTTGAATGTTCCAAATTTTGCTGTTTGGCGGTGTTTCCAGAATGGCGCGGGCCAGCGGTTCGTTCTGGCTGTCAGAGATCATGTAGCGGTATCGGTAACCGGGCATTGGTCACTCCCCCTTTTGTGGAATGGATGGCGGCGTATGCGGCCGTCTCGGTTGATCGGGATGGGCGGGGTCAAACTCCAGAAAATACACGTAAATGTCCACGATGGCCTGATAAAGGGACGGAGGAATCTCCTGCCCCAGCTCCAACTGGGAGAGCATGGTGGCCAGCGAATTGTCCTCATAGACGGGAACGCCGCTGTCCGCGGCCACTTCCACAATTTTTTCCGCCAGATATCCCATGCCGGAGGCCACCACCACCGGCGCGGAATTGCTCCCATATTGGAGGGCGACGGCCCGCCCGGCGGACGCTCTTTTATTCTCAGGCTCTGACATTAATACTGTCCTTTCCATCAAAGATTTTAGGAAAAATTTCGGAAACCGTCAAGGACTTGGTCATTTTTTTCACGTCCACGGACCCAATGCTCAGTCCGTTATCCGACAAAATTGCCGTCAGGGACCCGCGGATGATCTCGGAGAACGGGGCCACGGATTCAGGGCACCGCACCGCCAGATCCACAGAGTTTGCGCGGCTGGTGACCACGATATCAAAAAGCCCCAAAGACTGGATATCGGCCTTCAGCAAAAAGCGGAGAGTGCGCTCCCCGTCCCGCTGGATAAAGGGCTGATCGGTGTCCTTGTCCGCATCCGGATCTACCCACATCTCAGAATACATCATTCTTCCATTCCATACAAGCGGAAGAATATAATGGTTGACGGTCATATACACACTTTCATTCACCAGCATGGAGGAAACCATGGCCTGAAACTGGGCCTGCGCCTCTGTTCCGGCGGCGCCCCGCAGAGCCAAATCCGCGGCGGACGCCAACTGATCGGCAAAGACGTTGGTGCGTCCCACCCGCTCAAAGGGAGTGCTCTTGAGCAACTGAAGAAGAACCGCGTCCCCCGCGCCCCGCAGATCGCCGCCCAGAGCGTCCCGCAGAGAGCCGTAGTTTAAAAGCTGGCGCAGGGCCTGCAAAACCCCTTCCTGCGATCCGTTTTCATACCGGGCGATATCCAGCGTCAGCATGGACAGGGCCGAGCGAACCCGGCCCATGTCGTGGGACCGGGAGACATAGTCCGAGAGGTAGGGAAGAATCTGCCCCTGAAGGAGCTTCAGCGCCCCGGCCCGGTCGCCGGCAGCCATCCGGTTTTGCAGCTGCCCCATAAAATCCGCCACCTGCGCGCCCCAGCTGCGGGGAAGGGAGGCGGTAATTCGGTTCAGACTGCGCAGAAGATTATCCTCGATGTGACCGGTGGAGGAATAATCGCTGTACTGCTTGAGGAATTGAAGGATATCGCTGCGCAGACTCTGCGAGTCGCTGGAGCGGTAGGCGTTGCGCAAAACACCGAACAGCGGCCCGCCGAAGCGGCTGCCGGAGGTGACCTGATCCTGGAGGAACTGCAAAAATTCCCCTTCGCTCATCTGGAGCATGTGCAGAATCTGGGAGAGGTCCCCCGCCGTTCCGGCCCGCAGACCGGAAGACACCACGGTTTGGGACCCGCCCATCAGGGAACGGAGCAGATCGGCCGAGACGCTGTCGCCGCTCTCTGTGACCCGCTGGAGGAAGGACTGGAAGTTGGAGTCGTACCGCAGAGGGAAGGAGCCGGAGTCCTCACCGGCGCTGTGCTGCTGGCCGCTGTTGGAATCCGGACGGTTGACCCGGCTCGGATTGGGAACGTTTTGAATGTTGGGATCATTGGCCGCGTTGGGAATCGCACGGCTGCTGGCAGCAGTATCATACCCGGGGACGGGATTGGTGACGTTCATAATTTCCGGCATAGACTCAGCTCCGTTTCATTATTTTGAAAATTTTGCACTTGCAAAATGATTTTAGAATCAATTCGTTGACGACGGGCGCGAAAAACATTATACTATGTAAAATACAGGAGAATTTAGCAACTCTTGGATACGGGGAAATCCGCTTTCGGAAATCTCATCCGAAGGTGTTAACTTTTTCCGTAAGCTGACGATATACAACATAAATACCGGATATTTTGGGCGGCCCCAACATTCTGCCCTGATAAAGAGAGAAAGGCGGCTTTTTATGGACAATAGTGGAAACGAAAGCATCCTGGACACATACCTGTACGAGACAAATACCCTGCTGGAGCAGTTAGACAGCATTGTCCTTGCGGCGGAACAGGCAGACACGTTCACGGAAAGCGACGTCAACGAAATTTTCCGCATCATGCATACCATTAAGGGCGCTTCCGCCATGATGGAGTATGAATCTTTGGCCACAGTGGCGCATCGGATTGAGGACATGTTCTTCATCATCCGCGAAAAGTCAATCGACGTGGTGCCGGACCCGGATCGGGCGCTGCTGTTCGATATGATGTTTATGGCAATCGACTTTTTCCGCGGCGAAGTGGAAAAGATCCAGAACGGTCAGCTTCTATCAAATGACATCGACAAACTATTGGGAAAAATTAATAGTCTGATCGCTAAAATTCAAGGCGACGCGGACAGCAGCGAACATGCGGATGCATCTACGCCTGCAAGCGTTGCCGCGCCCGCCGCCCCGGAGACGACGGAAGCGGGATTCCCATATGGACTGCGCGTCTTCTTTGACGAGGGCGTGGGGATGGAGAATCTGCGGGCGTTCATGCTGGTGACGGAGCTTCGCAGTATCTGCGGTGAGGAAAACTTCACATGTTCCCCTGAGGATGTGGAGTCCAATCCCGCCACGGCCGAGACAATTGTAGCGCAAGGCTTCGTGCTGTCTTTCAAAAAGGCGGTGGATCGCGCCGGAGCCATTCAGGTGGTGTCCGGGTCCGGTTCTGTCCGGGGGTATCAGGCATTTGATGGCCCCGCGACTGCGCACGAACAGGAGAAGGAATCCGAACCCGCCGCCGCGGCGGAGAAAAAAAGCCAGCCCGCCGCGAGGCAGAGCAGTGCAACCCCGCCCAAGCCCGCGCAGAAAACAACGACCGACAAGCGTGCGCCTGCCGCCGCTGACGCCCCCGCCGCCGGGCAGGGAATGGGAAATCATCCGAAAGAGAGCCTCATCAGCGTGAACCTCAGCAAGCTGAACCAGCTGATGGACGTGGTTGGCGAAATCGTAATTACAGAGTCTATGGTCACGGCGTCTCCCGATCTGAAGGGCATGAAACTGGATAACTTCACAAAGTCCGCCCGGCAGCTGCGCAAGCTCACGGATGAACTGCAGGACGTTTCCATGTCCCTGCGCATGGTGCCGGTGCTGGCCACCTTCCAGAAGATGCAGCGCATCGTTCGCGATATGGGCAAAAAGCTGGGTAAAAAGGTGCGGCTGACTCTTGTGGGCGAAGACACGGAAGTGGACAAGACCATTGTAGACGGCATCGGCGATCCGCTGATGCACATTGTCCGCAACTCCATGGACCATGGGATCGAGGAAACGGAAGAGGAGCGCATCGCCGCAGGCAAGGACCCGGAAGGCGAAATCATCCTCTCCGCCAGCCATACCGGCGGCGAAGTCATCATTCAGGTGAAGGACGACGGTCAGGGCGTGGACTATGACAAGGTGCTGAAAAAGGCCATCGACGCGGGGCTTGCCAATCCCGAGATCGAATACAGCCGCAAGGAAATCATCAACTTCCTGCTGATGCCGGGCTTTTCCACCAACACCGAGGTGACGGAATTTTCCGGCCGGGGCGTTGGCATGGATGTGGTCAAGAAAAACGTGGAGGAAGTGGGCGGCACCGTGGTGCTGACCAGCGAGCCGGGCAAGGGCATGACCACCACGCTGAAGATCCCCCTGACCATGGCGATTTTGGACGGGATGGAGGTTTCCGTCGGCTCCTCGATCTTCACAATTCCCATCAACAACGTCCGCCAGTCCTTCAAGATGAGCGACAGCGACATTATCCACGACGCCGCACGGGGCGAGATGGTAAAGGTCATGGACAATTTCTATTCCGTGATCCGCGTGAAGGACGCCTATGGGCTGGACAGCGGGTGCGATAAAATTGAAGACGGCATCCTGATGTGGGTGGAGTCCGGCGAGTGTACCTACTGCCTGTTTGTGGACGAGCTGATGGGCGAGCAGCAGGTGGTTGTGAAGCCTCTTCCCAATTATATCAATACTTTTAACATCAAGCAACACGGGATCACCGGCTGCACGATTTTGGGCGATGGCAACATCAGCGTGATTCTGGACGTGTCCAATCTCTACTCGGCCGTACAGTGAGCGCGGCGCGGAACAGAAAGAGAGGATCATGAGATATGGCGAATGCAACCATGAATTCGATGAACGACGGAACCTCCGCACGGGCACAAATGGAGGAGGAGCTTGAGCAGTTTCTGGTATTCCAGTGCGACGCGCTGCAGGTGGGCGTCCGGGTGGACTGCGTGGTGGAGACTCTGATTAACCAGAGCATCACCTCCCTTCCCATGCTGCCAAACTATGTCTGCGGCATCATCAACCTGCGCGGCGAGGTGGTTCCCGTCGTCAGCGTCCGTCTGCGGCTGGGCAAGCCCAGCGCAGAGGAAAAGTCCATCATCGTGCTGAATATCAGCGGCACGCAGCTGGGCATTTTGGTGGACAGAGTCGATCAGATGGTGAAGCTGCCACGCAGCTCCATCCTGCCCATGCCCTCCACCAACAGACAAAAGCTGATGTGCGGCATGAGTTCTCTGCCAAGCGGCGGAACCATGCTGGAGCTGGATAGCGCAGCCCTGCTGGAGAATTGAGTATGGGCGAAACGGAGCTGAAGAACGGCGAGTCCTCCTTTGCCCCACTGGCGATTACCGACAAGGACTTTCACCGTCTGGTGAATTTTATCCAGCAGCACTATGGGATCGACCTGAGCAAAAAGCAGCAGCTTATTTCCGGGCGGCTCTCCTATACGATTAAAAGCAAAGGTTACGACAGCTTTGGTCCCTTCATTGACCATCTGCTTCAGAAACAGGACCCGGCAGACGTGGAGCTGGTGCTCAATAAGCTGACTACCAACTATACGTTTTTTATGCGGGAGCAGGAACACTTCAATTTCTTCCGCAACACGATTCTGCCCGACATCGTTCAACGTCATCAGAAGGACAAGTCCCTGTCTATATGGAGCGCGGGCTGTGCTTCGGGCGAAGAGCCGTATACCATTTCCATGTACATCAAGGAGTTCCTTGGCCCCGAAGCCGGAAAGTGGGATACCCGGGTGCTGGCCACCGACATTTCCCAGCAGGCGCTGACCAAGGCGCAGACAGGAACGTATAACCTGCCGGACACCATTCCGCCCACATGGAAGTCCAAATTTTTTATACCCTCCGGCGCGGAGGGACAGTTTCAGGTGGCGCCTGTGATTCGGGACAACGTGATTTTTCGGACGTTCAACCTGATGGACCCCATCCGTTTTCGGTTGAAATTTGATGTGATTTTCTGCCGAAACGTGATGATCTATTTTAATCAGCAGACAAAGGACGAACTGGTCGCCCGCTTTTGCGAGGCGACGGAACCCGGCGGGTATCTTTTAATCGGCCATTCAGAGACGATGGGGCGCAACCCCGGATATCGTTATTTGGCACCCGCAACTTTCCAGAAGCGTTAGGAACTGCAAACGGTCCTGCGCACAGCGCCGTTTGCTGCGGGGAGGAGAAAAAGACATGGCATTGACTGGAAGAGTAATCCGTGTGCTGGTGGTGGACGATTCCGCCGTTGCGCGGAGTTACATTATCAGCGGCCTGTCCGCAAGGACGAGAATTGAGGTGGTGGGTTATGCCATTAATGCGGCGGACGCCCAACGCAAGGTACAGGAGCTTCGTCCGGATGTGATGACGCTGGATGTGGAAATGCCGGATATGAGCGGAATTGATCTTTTAAAAAAGATGCTGCCGGTGTATCAGGTCCCGGTGATTTTGGTGTCGTCGCTGAATCTGCGGGTGTTCGATGCACTGGGCGCCGGAGCGGTGGATTTTGTCCGCAAGCCCGACGGAAGCCAGAGCAAGGATGAGTTTATCACCACCCTCAGCCAGAAGATCGTGGTGGCCGCCTATGCCAAGGTCCGGCCCAGCGCGCCGGCCCGGGCGGCGCAGACCGTGGTAACGCCGGGAGCCGTTCCTCTGCTGGGACCGAAGCTGACGCTGGATCAGGCAGTGATCGGGCTGGGTGCTTCCACCGGCGGGACAGAGGCCACGCTGGAGGTGATGAAGCGCCTTCCGGCGGACATTCCGCCTATGGTAATCGTGCAGCACATGCCCGTCGGGTTTACCAAGATGTATGCCGAGCGGCTGGACCGCCTGTGCGCCATGGAGGTGCGGGAGGCGGTGGACGGCGACGAGCTGCACCGCGGCCTTGCGCTGGTGGCTCCCGCCGATTTCCAGTGCCGCGTGGTGCGGATTGGAAACCGGTATCGGGTGTCCTGCAAGCCGGGGGATAAGGTCAGCGGCCACCGTCCGTCGGTAGATGTACTGTTTCAGTCCATGGCGGACAGCGTGAAGGGCAAAATGGCGGGTGTTATTATGACCGGCATGGGCCACGACGGATCTGACGGGCTTTTGGCCATGCGCAAGGCCGGGGCTTATACCATCGGGCAGGATAAGGAGTCTTCGGTGGTATACGGAATGCCCATGGTGGCCTTTGATATCGGCGCAGTGCAGATTCAGGCGTCCTGCGAAAATATCGCCGGCGTGCTGCTGCGGTATTTGAAGAGCCTGTGAGCCAAGAGCAGAGGAATCCGCATTTGATACGAATCAGGAAGGAAGAGCCTCCGGCTATGCCGGAGGCTCTTCCTTTTATGCCGGAGAAGAAGGGCGGTTGGTAAATAAATGGATAAAATCAATGTTTTTTTGCAGTTTTCATCTTATGTTTTTTTGTGAGATGCCGAAATAAAAGGTAGATGAAAGTTATTATGCCGCCAAAAGGGCGGAATGCCTCGATAAAGGAACAAAAATATGAAAAAAGTAACCGAAAAGCTACTTCAGCCAAAAAGCAATCTAAACATCTTACTAAACGAAGGAGGCGAAAAATGATGAGAATTACAACTGAGGCCGCCGGAGCGGCGGCCTACGCACAGTCCCTGTCCGGCGCGCAGAATTTTCAGACCGCTCGCGGTGTTGGAAAGAATCAGGAGTCCGGCGGCGCGTTCGATCAGGTGAATATCTCCGGTGCATCCTCCGGCGAATCCCGGTTCCAGAAGGAACTGGCCGCCCGTCTGGTGCAGGAGGTTCGCACAGCCACCACCACCGGAGACATCCAGCAGCTGCACGAACAGGTTGCCAGCGGCGCATATCGGCTGGATGCTTCGTCAATTGCCTCCGCAATGCTGCTGGGAGGTTAAGCCCATGAATGAAGTGGATTTTAAGGAATATCTCGCATTTTTGCGGGATTTGGGCGTCACGTTGGGCGAAATTACGACCGTGGAGCAGGAAAAGGCAAAGTTCGTCCGCATGGACGATCTGGATGGATTGAACGAGTGCATGAAACGAGAGCAGGCGCTGTCGATGACCCTGCGGTCCTGCGATCAAAAGCGGGACGCAATGCTGCTGCTGCTGGGTCTGGAAGGTGTTCCCCTGCGGGACTTGCTGGACCACGCGCCCCCGGAGGACCGGGAGGAGACGCGCAAGACGGTGGAGCAGCTTTGCCGGCAGTACGCGCTGTTTCGCAGCGCCTTTGAGGTGGCTCAGGACACGCTGGAGTGCAATCTGCATCAAATTGAAAAGGTACTGCATATGGAGTCTTCCGATGGCGATATGCAGCCGGGATATCAGGAAACGGCCCCGCAGCTCCCACCCCGTCTGAGGACGGATTTCAGAGCCTGACGGCCCACACTTCTAAGGCAGGGAGGAATTTATGAATATTACGACGTTTGGAGCGTTTACCACTGCCCGACTGGGAATCTACGCGGCACAAAAGTCGCTGGAGGTCACGGGGCACAATATTTCCAACATCAATACCACAGGCTATTGCCGGCAGACTGTTGATCAGGTCAGCCTGCGCGTGGGCGCGACGAACCATTATGCCTCCGCAAACGGCGGAGTCAGCGGCTCCGGTGTGCTCGTCACAGGGATGTCCCAGTTCCGGGACCCCTATTTGGATATCCGCTACCGCACTGAAAACTCCAACGTGGGTGCCATGGATACCAAACTGGCCGGCCTTGAGCAGTTGAGCGGCATTCTGGACGAGGTTGGAACTGGAGATGATGGTGAAAAGGGCGAGGGCATTCTGGCGGCCCAGTTTCAGGACCTGCGGGATCAGCTGGCGAAGCTGACCGGCGATCAGGCAACGGAGGATGAGTTTTTGACGCTGGTGCGCAGCTCCGCCGACTCTCTTGCAAAGCTGCTGAACAACTACGCCGACCGGATCAGCGAGGTGAAGAAAAATCAGGAGAGCAGCCTTAAAACCGATGTTTCCGCCGTCAACGACATTCTCAAGGGCATCCAGAATCTGAATGAGAATATCTTAAAAAGTGAAATTTACGGGGATTCTGCTCTGGAGCTGCGGGATCAGCGAAACCTGCTGATTGACAGCCTCTCCCAGTACATGAAGATCGATGTGACCTATTCGCCGGTCAGCGTGGGCGCGGGAAAGACCGTGGACAAGCTGGTTATCAAGACCTCCGGTGATAACCCGATTACGCTGGTGGACGGGAACTACGCAGGAAAACTGACCATGGGAGACGGTCTGCAAAAGAATCCCGCATTCGACTCTACTGCGGTTAACAGCGCTGCAAATCCCCGTTACCTGAAAAACGATGGCACGACTACCGACGATGCTGCGGATGCGGCAAAGCTGCCCTATGCGGTGACTATTTCCGCGCTTTCGGACAAAAGTGGTGTCGAATTGACGGGTTCTCAGCCCTACCAGTTCGGAGACACGGAGCTGTACGGCTCGCTGCAATCCAGTCGGGAGCTTTTGACCGAGTCGGGCGAGTATACCAACGCAGGTATGCTGGCCGCAGATCCGGACGCATCCACCAAACGGGGCATCCCCTACTATCAAAACGCGCTGGATTCCCTGGCACAAAAGTTTGCATCCGTGCTGAACGCGGCAAACACCGGCTATATGTATAACAGCTCGGGAAATTACGTGGATAAGGACGGCGTGGAGATTAAATTCGATATCCCGCAGGCTGACGGAACGACCGTGAAAGGCCCCCTCTCCTTCAAGGATACGCTGACAGACGCTCAGAAAACACAGCTGGAGACGGACGGCAAGGCGCTTGGCGGTGTGCTGTTCAGCAACAGCACCAAGGGCGACGATACCACAGGAATCACCGCAGCCAACATCTCCATCTCTTCCAGCTGGTCCGCCAATGCGTCGCTTCTTCAGAACTCTTTTCAGGCGTTGGACGGCAAAAATGTCGTAGGCAGCAGCGACAACCGGAACATCCTCCACATCATCGCCGAGTTTGACGGAAAGCAGGAGTACAAGCCTACCGACGTGGTCGGCAGCGCGGCGCAGGGAGATCGGTTTTTCTACGGCAGCTTTGAGGAGATGTTCACCAACGTGGAAGAAACTCTGGCGGCGGACGTGAAAAGCACCACAACGATGCTGAACAACTATTCCGTCTCGTCCACGCAGCTGAATGTCAGCCGGGAGAGCGTTGCCGGCGTGGATTTGAACGACGAGGCCATGAATTTGATGCAGTTCCAGAAGTCGTACAGCGCGGCCTGCCGCCTGATGACGACGCTGGATGAGACGCTGGATAAGCTCATCAACGGCACCGGCGTGACCGGCAGATAAGGAGGGATACCCATGATTCGAGTCACCACAAACGGGACTATGCGCGGCTACAAGTCCAGCCTGATGCGGGCAACCAACACACTGAATGCCGCACGCAACAAGGTTTTGACCCAGAGCAATTATTCCAGCTATGCGGAGGACCCCGCAGCGGCGACGCAGGCGTTCAAGCTCCGGCGTTCCTTTTCCCGTACCCATGCACAGCTGGACAGCACAAAGGCACTGAATAAAAAATTTGCCACCGCCTGCGACGCGCTGAGCAGTGTGAAGGGTGATCTGGCGGACGGGCAGGCGAAAATCTCGGCGCTGGCCGGACTGAACGATGCCAACGCCTCCGGCCGCCAGCCCTTGGGCGGAGTGCTGGAAAGCTCGGCGGAGTCCATTGTGCAGATTATGAACTCGCAGTACGGTTCGGCGTTCATCTTTGGCGGAAAGGACTCGCTGGGCGAGGCGCCGTTCCAGCTGGCAACCGCGGACGACGGAAGCCGATACATCACCTATCGCGGCGTAAATGTAAACGCTGCGGAGGGAACCGAGGATTACGCAAAACTGAAGGCCATGACGCAGGAAACCAGCTATGTGGACGTGGGCAGCGGTTTGACAGAGGTAGACGGGGAGCTGATTTCCTCCAGCGCGTTCAACGGTGCGCTGACCGGCATCAGTTTCATTGGCTACGGCGAGGACAAGGACGGGGACCCCAAAAACATGGGGTCCATCATGCTGGAGCTGTCTGATATCTTTAAGCGGTGCGATTCGGACACCGGCGCTTGGGCTTCGGATCAGGACAAGGAGGACGCCACCCGGCTGACGAAAAAGCTGACGGACGGCATCAGTGAAGTTACGAACCAGTGGACGGCACTGGACGGACGAACCTCTTACCTGACCACCAGCGAGACGCGTCTCACCGAGATGGCCGACAATCTCAACAAACAGATTCTTGGGATTGAGCAGGCGGATCTGGGTTCCGCCATCACGGACTTTTCTTGGGCGCAGTATTGCTATAACGCGGCGCTGAAGGTGGGAAACAGCATTTTGTCTCAGTCACTGATCGACTATATGAATTAATTGCAATTCATTATAGGGCGCATAAATGCGTTTTTAAAAGGTGAGAGAGCTTTTAAAGATGGCTTTTTTGAGCACGAGAAGGAGTGAAAGCAATGACCTACCCATTGATTGAAATCAAATCAGTACCAATCGAGATTGAGATGCGGGTTACCGATGCGAAATTGGAGTACAGCCGATCCGCGGTGGATATGGAAATCACCCGGGACAAGGGTGGCATGAGCATTCGGAGCAAGCCTATCCGCGTGAATCTGGATACGTTTGAAGCCCGCAACTCGGTGATGCCGACCTTGGCCACGCAGATCAGAAATAGCGCGCAGGCCGGAAAACAGGCCGCATATGAGGCGACAGCCACATATGCCCAGCAGGGGCAGCTCTTGCTGAAGGCGAAGATCGGAGAGGAATTGATTACGAAATTTGCCGCCGATGCCCAGACAAAAAATCTAAAGACCAATGTGGGCATTCGGTTTATTCCCACGCAAGGCCCCGATATTTCCTGGGACAAGGGTGAATTGAATATTCGCTATGAAATGGATAAAATGAACTTTGATTGGCGAAATCAACATGGAGATTTCAAATTTACTCCCGGGGATATCCAGATCACCGTAACGCAGCAGCCGGATGTCCTCATCAAATATGTGGGCGGAGCGCTGTATGTGCCCCCCTCTGCGGACCCCGACTACACGCCCATCGACGTGGAAGCCTGAGTCCCGCGCAAAAAGAAAGGAGACCTCATGCAGATCAGAACGAAATATTTTGGGCAGGTCACGTATGAGGCCGGCGATGTGCTCCATTTTCAAAACGGCCTGTTTGGCTTTGAGCAGGAGAAGCAGTTTTTGCTTCTCCCCTTTGCGGATGGCGGGGGGACGTTGCTGTGCTTTCAGAGCGTGGCAACGCCGGAGCTTGCTTTTGTGGCAATGAATCCGTTTTCCCTAAAACCGGACTACGCGCCGTTGCTGCAAAAGGCGGAGTTGGAATCTCTGGGGGTCGAGAAAAGTCAGGACCTGAGTTTCTATGCGCTGTGTGTGGTGCGCAGCCCCGTGTCTGAGAGTACGGTGAATCTGAAATGCCCCGTGGCGGTGAATGAGGATACCGGGGCGGCATTGCAGACGATTTTGGAGGATGGGGACTATGAGATGCGCCACCGCTTGTCGGAGTTTCGGTCGGGGGAGGCGTCGCCATGCTGATCTTACAGAGAAAGCCCGGCGAATCCCTGCTGATCGGAGACGAGATCGAGGTGACCGTGGTTTCTGTCGAGGCTGGGGGGCGGGTCCGGCTGGCAATTGACGCGCCGCGCAGCATGACCATTCTGCGCAATGAGCTGCGCAAGGCCATGGACGCGAATCAGGACGCGGCGAAGGAAGAGGCGTCTCCGCTGGCACTGCTGGATCTGCTGGAGCGGCAAAATGGCGGCGGCGCAGATTTGAAATGAGGGCGGTCTGCCCACCGCTCAGACAACGCGGCGGATGAAGCAACGCCGTGGGCAGGCTGTATTTCATGAAAACTCAATTGCAACAGCGACCCGGCGCGGCTCAGGCTGCGCCGGGTAATTTCATTTTGACGCGGCCAATTAAATTGCGGATGGGGGTTTCTTGCACACGCCTGCCGACCATCCACATACCCATTCATCGAAAGTAATGCTGGAATTCGCAAACGGCGGCGGCTGCCAACAGGGCAGCCGCCGCCGTTGCTCTGGCTGTGTAGAGAGTGCCTTGCGGCAGAGAAAGGGGACCTAAACAAGTAAAGCGATGCAGTAACTTCTTACTGCATCGCTATTATGTAAAAGGCTGAAAGCGGGAGCGCGTGTGCGAACGTTCCGTGGCAGCCGATTTCAATGCGCTGGATATGCACACAGAAGCCGCTTGTTACAGATCGTTCAGTTCACGCAGACATTTCGGGCAGACATTTTTCCCCTTGAACTGAATAACGTCCTTGTTGCTGTCGCAAAAGATGCAGCTGGGTTTGTACTTTTTGAGAATGACGGAGGCACCTTCCACATAGATTTCCAATGCATCCTTTTCAGCAATATCGAGTGTGCGTCGCATCTCAATTGGAAGAACAATACGCCCCAACTCGTCCACTTTCCGCACAATACCGGTTGATTTCATAGTTTATCTCCTTTTACGCAGTGATTTAACAAATTCTTCGGACATCTGACAATACCATAGAATGTCATAATTTGTCAATTCCTTTCGGCGTTTTTTACAAGAATTCATACTTTTTTCATATTATTGTTTTCGCTGGGAAAACAATTTTTGGCGATACAGTACAAGGATGGATTTTGCGGCGATCTTCTTTATAAAATGATGTTAAAAAAGAGAAGGAGGAAAGAAAATTGGCAATGGCAGCTTTATGGACCGGAATGGTCGTTTTATCGTTTGCGTTTGGACTGGTGAACGGGAAAATGGATGCAGTCTCCGCAGCTGCACTTGAAGGCGCTTCGAGTGCAATTCAGCTCTGCTTGTCCATGGCAGGCGTACTCTGCCTGTGGAGCGGGGTTATGGAGATTATGAACCGATGCGGAATGTCGGCAAAG
This sequence comes from Oscillibacter ruminantium GH1, assembly GCF_000307265.1. GTDB lineage: Bacteria > Bacillota > Clostridia > Oscillospirales > Oscillospiraceae > Oscillibacter > Oscillibacter ruminantium. The sequence goes on along the minus strand of NZ_DF158897.1, from coordinate 118,063 downwards.
CTGGCCCGTGCGTTTCGGCCGCTTTTGCAGCGGCTACTGCCCAACGCCTGCCGGGATGATGCCACGCTTTCCGCTGTATCAGCCAACGTCTCCGCGAACCTGCTGGGATTGGGAAATGCCGCCACGCCGCTGGGAATTCAGGCGGCCAGACGAATGGCGCGGGGGCAGGACGGCGTGGCCAGCGATGAGCTGTGTCTGCTGGTGGTGTTGAATACGGCATCCATCCAGCTGATTCCAGCTACCATTGCCTCTGTGCGCGCCGCTGCGGGCGCGGCCTCCCCGTTTGATATTGTACCGGCGGTATGGCTGGCATCGGTGTTGAGCGTAACGGCAGGGCTGACGGCGGCAAAAATTTTAGCACGTTTCAGTAGGAGGATCTCATGAGTCCGTCTGCAATGCTGGTGCCCGGTTTATTGGCCGCGACTGCGATCATTGCCCTGTGGCGGCGTGTGGATGTTTATGGTGCGCTCACCGCCGGAGCGGGAGAGGGGCTGACCATCCTGCTGCGCATTGCGCCGGCGCTGGTGGGACTGTTGACCGCCGTGGCCATGTTTCGGGCCTCGGGAGCCATGGACTGGCTGTCCGGGCTGTGCGCACCGCTGCTGGAGCGGCTGGGCATTCCGGCGGATCTGATGCCTTTGATGCTGATTCGCCCCATCTCCGGCAGCGGAGCGCTGGCGGTGGGCAGCGAGATTATGAAGACCTCCGGCCCGGACAGTTACGCGGGTCGCGTTGCGGCAGTCATGCTTGGCAGCACGGAGACGACGTTTTACACCATTGCCGTGTATTTTGGCGCCGCCGGAATTACGCGGACCAGACATACCATTCCGGCAGCGCTGACGGCGGATCTGATGGGGTTTGTCGGCTCGGCGCTGGCAGTGCGCATTTTCTTCGGTTCCTGAAAACACAGCGGAGTGGAAAATGCGAAATAATCACGAAATGAAAGGGACCCGGCGTGGCTTATAGCCACGCCGGGTTTTTCTTATAACAAGCACTTGCGGGTGTGTTTTCTCTGGTTTTCCGTAGCGGCCCGGTTAGGGCCGCTTATTTTTTACCCTTCCCCGGCAAAGGCAGTCTGTGCATCATAACCCGTCCGAAGGATATCAGCGTCTGTCCGCTGTCGGCAGTCAGCACCACGTCCGCGTCCGCCCGTGCCCGGTTCAGGGAAAAGAGGTATACGGTTCCCAGTGGATCCCGGTAATATTGCTTGCACAGCATCCCGCCGTCCACGCAGAAAATGCCCACGTCTCCGATTTGAAGCGGATCCCGATTGACATACACCACCGAACCATCGGCAATCCACGGGGACATGGAGTCGCCTTGAATGCGCACGGCAAATTCCGCCGCCGGGGGTACGTCTCCACTCACAGAAATATAGTCGAAATCTTCTCCGAATACCGGCGCGGCAAATCCTGCTGCGGCGGGGCTGCAATAGAGGGGTATGCGCCGTTCCTCAACCAGAGGACGGGCCATCTCGATTTCATCCCGATAGGCGCACAGCGCGCTCATGACGGAGCGGATCGTGTCTCGCCCAACGGCGGAAAGGCTGCGGTATCGGTCCAGAAGCTCCTGCTCATCGTGGGTCATAACGTTTTTCCCGCCTCGGAAATGGTCGCGGTACAGCGTGTTGGGGTCTGCTTGCAAGCAGTCAAATAAACGCAGGAGCACCTCTTCCTTCGGCGCGCTGACTCCTGTTTCATAATTGCCGATGGCCGAAACCGAGACGCCCAGCGCGTCCGCCAGTTCCCGGCGGGACATATTCAGCTGCTCCCGCCGTTCCCGCAGTCGCTCTCCAAAACTCATCTTCCGCGCCCCCCTGCAAGTTTTTCAATAAAGTTCGATACTCTTTCTTCTATATCCTACCGTGCTCGTTGGCATTTGTCAATCATAAAAACAAGAATCTTGTAAAAACACCCTTGACAAAACAATATACTTGTGATAACTTGTAACTGTTCCCAGAAATCTTGTGATGTATACCAGTATAACGCTATGGGTGCGTCAAAAGCCGCAAAAGAGATTCCAAATAATTTTTCGTTTGGAGCAGTGCCTGCAAAGCTCCAGAAAACCACCGCAAGTCCGGACGCGCGGGGTGTCTGGAAGATATGGTACAGTTGACGAGGACAAGCCCCATAGGCTGAACTGAACCCAACGGAAAGCCCGCCTGAGCAGGCGGATTGAAAAAGTGGTGAGCAAAAAAGCAGTAAAATAATCAAAAAATTGTCGCAAGCCAAACGGCTCGCGACAATGTGGTGGGAGAGGGTGGATTCGAACCACCGAAGCCGAAGGCAACAGATTTACAGTCTGCCCCATTTGACCGCTCTGGAACTCTCCCATATTCACTTGGAGCTGGTGGACGGATTCGAACCCCCGACCTGCTGATTACAAATCAGCTGCTCTACCAGCTGAGCTACACCAGCGCATCCAACAGCAAGGATTATATTAGCAGACCATCGAGACTTTGTCAACCTTATTTTTCGACAGGAGCGTGATTTTTTGAAAAGTTTTTTTCGCGGGCCGCGAAACCTGCTGTGCTGCAGTGAATGCGGAGACGGAATTTGCCGGGGAGAGTCTTATTGGCAAATCAATGGCGCGATCATCTGCGCCATGTGTTTGTCGGATTTTGCCGCGGCTGAGTTGGAGCCGTTTCGCCGTGTGCGGGGAGAGGAGAGAGAGATTTGAAGACGTTGATGGAATTGTCCGTTACTTACCGGGCCAGCGCGGAGGCGCTTTTTGGGCGCATTGCAGAGCTGCGCGAGGAGAGAAAGCGCCAGACGGACCCGGAGGCCGCCCGCCGATTAGACCGGCGGATCGCGGAACTGGAGCCGCTGCTGCGGGAGGCACGGGAACTGGCGGTGGTAACCGCCCGCTATTACGACCGGAGGTACCACAAAAATGAAAAGTATTGTTTCTAACGCCTACTCCACCCGCTCCAGTGAATGGATTGGGGACATGACCGTGTGGCTGCGAGAAAACGGGGAGGACAACCATGACCAGATGCTCCGCCTTCGCCGTCAGCTGCGGGCGGCTCGGGAGCGGGAGCTGACGCCACGCCAGCGTCAGTTTCTCACGCGGTACTTCGACGATGGTCTGAGTATGCGGGAGATTGCGGAGGAGGCGGGCGTGGATCCTTCCACCGTGTCGCGAACGCTGTCCCGGGCAAAGGCGCGGCTGCACCGGGCGCTGCAATACGCGCTGTGAGCGCTCTGGCGCAGGATATTTGAAGGAAGGCAGACCCCCGGAAAACAGAGCTTGGTTTGCCTGAATTTTCGGTACATTTTACCTGCAATCCCCCTTGTGCTTTTGCGGGACGCCACGTATAATAGCTTTGTATTGACGCATTTTAACCCTTGAGTGTTCCCGCGAGGATCAAAGGGCAATTAAGGAGGATCTTCATGATTTACACCGCGTTGCACAACCGCTGGCTGCGCCTGCTGGGCGCCGTATTCGGAGAACTTCTCTCCGCGCTGGCGCTGAATCTTTTCATTGTTCCGCTAAATCTGTATACCGGCGGCGCCATGGGCTTTTGCCAGCTCCTGCGGACACTGATGGCCCAGTATATGGGCGTGAATTTCGGCCAGTATGACGTGGCAGGTATTTTCTATTTTATCGTAAACATCCCGATTTTACTCTATGCGTGGCGGACGCTGGGCCGGGGGCTGGTGGTGCGGACCTTGATCTGCACGCTGACCTACTCCCTCTTTTATTCCCTAATCCCCGTGCCCACTGCGCCGATTATTGACGATATGCTGACTTCCTGCCTGCTCGGCGGCATCATCGCGGGTGTGGCCAGCGGAATTATTCTCACCTGTGGCTGTTCCAGCGGCGGGTTGGACGTGGTGGGGCTGTGCCTTTCAAAACGAGGCAGCAACATCACGGTGGGGCGGTTCAGCATTGGGTTCAACGCCGTGCTGTACGGCGCATGCCTGTTCCTGTTTACCCCGGAAATTGCCATTTACTCGGTTATCTACAACTATTTTACCGCCATTGTGATGGATCGGCTGCATCAGCAGAACATTTCCATGCAGGCCATGATCTTCACCAAGGAGGACGAAAAAAAGCTGTCCCAGTTTATTATTCAAAACTTTGGACGCAGCGTCACTTATTGGACGGGAACGGGCGCTTACACCGGCGAGGGCGTTCATGTGTTGTATGTGTGCCTGTCCAAATATGAGATCGAGGAACTGCGCCGCGCGGTTCACTCCTTGGACCCCCACGCGTTCGTCGTGTTCCAGTCCGGCGTTCAGGTGGACGGAAACTTCCCCCGGAATCTTGGCAACTGAGAGGCGCGGGAGGGTGAACGAGCCAATTGCTGTTTTGGCGGGGACGCCGGTGGACACCTGGATGGGTGTTGAAGTTCTGCGAAAGGCCGGCCTGACCGGAATCCCCTTCCCGGTGTCGGAGGACCCTCGGGCACAAACTGCGTTTCAGATTCTGCCCGAGGCGGAAAAACAGGCGGCCGTGGCGGAAATTTTGCGGCGCGGTATGGAGCAGGGATGCCGTAAAGCGCTGGTATACTGCAACTCCATGTCTGCCGCCGTCGATTTTTCAAGCCTTTCAAAGCAACTGCGTCTGCCGGTGGTGACACCCATGGATGTCTATCGCCGCGCGGCCGGAGCCTATCGGCGGCTTGGTGTGATTGCAGCCAACGCCCAAGGGCTGGCGGGAATCGAGCGGACGCTGCTGACCGCCAATCCGCAATTGGACCTTTACGGGGCCTGCGCGCTGCCCGCCGTGCTGTCGGTGGAGGCGGGGGAACTGCCGGAGGAACTGGTGGAACGCCATCATTTGGCGGCGCTGGCGGATTGGTTTCAAAGCTGCGGCGCGGAGAAGCTGATCCTCGGTTGTACGCATTTTCCGTATTTTAAGGCCGCTCTGGCGGCTCGGACGCGTCTCCCCCTGCTGGACCCTGATGAGGAGATGCTGAGCCTCCTGAGGGGCCTGTGAGGGCGAAAGAGGGCGAGAGAAATCCGCCGACACAGGCGGTATTACCGAAAATAGAGAAATGGAGACTACTATGAGATTGCAGGGCGCGATTTTCGACATGGATGGGACGCTTGTGGACTCTATGCAGGCATGGAAATCATTGGGGTCCAGCTTTCTCCGGCGGCAGGGGAAAGAGCCGGATGAGGACCTTGACGAAATGCTGCGGGTGATGAGCTTTCAGGAGGGGGCTGCCTACTGCGTGAGGCGGTACGGTCTGGCTCTGGAGCCGGAGGAAGTCATGCAGCTGATGCGGGCGGAGATAGAGGATTTTTACCGGTTCCGCGTTGCCCCGAAGGCAGGCGTGGAGCGGCTGCTGTCCCTGATGAAGATGGAGGGCGTGTGGATGTATGTGGCCACTGCCACCGATCATCCGCTGGTGGAAATCGCTATGGATCACGCCGGTCTGACGGATTATTTTCGTGGAATGGTCACCTGCGGCGACGCGGGCCGGGGCAAAGAGGACCCTGAGGTGTATGAGATGGCGCTGCGCCGTCTGCGCTGCCGGAAAGAGGAGACGGTGGTGTTTGAGGACGCGCTGTTTGCGCTGCGCACCGCCAAAGCCGCCGGATTTCGGACGGTGGCGGTCTATGACCCGTCGGAACCGGATCAGGATGCCATGAAGGCGGAGGCGGATTACTACATCCGCTCTTTTGAGGATTGGACTGAGCTTATCTGAGAGGCTGGATTTGAAGAGGCGCATTGCCTCAGGTTTGCGGGTGTGCGCCGCAATTCAGTAAAAAAAGGGGCCGCCAGCGAATTGAACGCCGACGGCCCAACGGGTGGGATATTGGAAAGCTTCCTCGATTATCGTACTGCAACCGGCAGGAAAATGCAAGGGGTGGAATTGGTTGGTTTTCCACTGCTTTTGGGGAAAACGGTCGAGCGAAAACTAAAAAAGAACCTGCGGCTTTTATCGTGAAAGCCGCAGGTTCTTCTTTTTTACGATTTCCGTCTTTTTCCTCCGCCGCGTTTTCCGTCCACGCTGCGGTTCAAATCGGCCATCTTTCCCTCAGATGCGGAGAGAAACTTTTTCAGCTTGTCCTCGAAGTCCACATCGCCCGAAGGTGGGATGGGCTGGGGATGAGCGGGCCGGTTTCCCGGCACCGCATGGGCCGGAGCGCCGCCCATGGGGCGCGGACCTCCCGCCGGGCGGAAGGGAGCGCTTCGCGGAGCGCCGCCCATGGGACGCGGACCTCCCGCAGAGCGGGGCGCAAAAGAGCGGTTTTCCTCCTGCGGCAGCGCCTTTTTAATAGAAAGGTTGATTTTCCCGTTTTCCGAGGCCAAAACGCGGACCTTGACGGTCTGCCCCTCTTGCAGGTAGTCATGTACGTCGTTTACGTAGCTGTTCGCAATCTCCGAGATATGTACGAGGCCGGAGCGGCCTCCCTCCAGGGCGACAAACGCGCCAAACTTCATGATGGCGGTTACCTTGCCCTCCATGATGCTCCCAACCTCAGGCTCTACTCCCATACCGTGTCCAGTTTCTCCCTTCTCAGGTTTCGTTTGTCCGCCGAAATGACCGGCGGGTATTCAAAAGACCGGCGCGGGGCAAAACGCCCCATGCCGCTCAGTTGCTCACATCGTAAAACACCCGGTCGCCCGGGGCCACAAGACCCAGCTCATCGCGGGCGATCTCCTCCATCTGACTTTGGGTGCCGCCGCCGTCGATGGCCTCTTGCAGCTTGTCGTTGCTTTGCTGCTGGCTGCGAACTTGCGCAGTCAGCTGAATCTTTTGGGCTTGGGCACTCTCCAGCTGATCCTGAAGATGGTACAGCTGCCACCCCAGCGCAGCGAGCAGCAGCAGAAGAAGGAGCTTTCCGAAAAGACCCAGCCGAATCTGCTGGCGGCTTTTTTTCTGTTTGCCTGCCTTTGCCACGACGGTTCCTCCTTTTGCCAATCTGATAACGTCGATACGCAATTTCTTTTATTGTATAGCATTTTTTTGTAAAAAGAAAGATGTTTTTAAGATGTTGGTGAATTTTTTTACCGAATTTTTTCAACCAAATCCACGGTATTTGCAGCAGATGGAGCAAAAAGGCCAAAGTATCGGCCCAAAAGTCCCAAATCGGCCGCAGGAGGTCTGAAAACAGGGAGAAAAACAGCGCCGCACCCCCAGCTGCGCCCAAAAGCACATAGATGCGCAGCTGCCCCTGTGTCCGGTTCAGGCAGAATAAAAACAGTGCCGCAGCCGCGCACAGACAATATCCGGAATCCAGCGCCCAAGCAAAGCGGGGCAGACGGAGCCGGAAGGGGCGCAGCAGATCATGGGCCACGCCCACGGAAAGCCCAAGGAGAATGGATTGGAGGAAGACTTCCAGCTGCTGGTCCACAAAGTTTCGCATATCACCCCAGCAGCCGCCGCAGCAGCCCTCCTCGGCCCGCAGAAGGCTCTTCATAGGACAAAGAATCAATCTTTCCGTCCACCTTCAGTTCTCCGCCCTCTAAGGACAGCTGCCCAATGTGCAGATCCTCGCCGGTGACAATCAGTGTTCCTGCGGCGGTGGACATTACAATCCCCGTCTCGTCGAACCGTTCCACATCCTCCACGCCGGAGACGATCAAGTGTTCCCGGCCATCCAGCTCAATGTGGTGAGCCTGCGGCATGGTATTTCCATAGTCGTTCATTTTCCGTCCCTCCCCGGTCTGCGCGCCGATTTTCCGGCGGTCACACCATTCTATGGGACGGGGCGGCGGATTATGCCCCGCCGGACACTTCGCGGTACAGACCGGCGGCATCCGCCTGCCGGACGTTCTCCGCCACCGACAGAACTTCCACCGTCACGGTGCGCACGCCAAACCGCAGAGAGATCACGTCTCCCACTTTCACGTCGTAGCTTGCACGGGCGGGCTTTCCGTTCACGCAGACCAAGCCGTTGTCGCAGGCCTCGTTTGCCACGGTGCGCCGCTTGATCAGCCGCGCTGTTTTAAGATATTTGTCCAGCCGCATAAATTGCGCCTCCTTTTAAAATCCGGCAAAATTCGCAATGGAAAAATGCGCGGGGGGACAACTGTCCCCCCGCGCGAAACGTCTGATATAATTTGGCGGAGACGGTGCTTACTTCGCGACGGAATCCTTCAGAGCCTTGCCAGCCTTGAAAGAGGGAATCTTAGAAGCGGGGATCTTGATCTCCTCCTTGGTCTTGGGGTTGCGGCCAATGCGCTCAGCACGGTTCTTCACTTCGAAAGAACCAAAACCAACCAGCTGCACCTTGTCGCCCTGCTGCATGGCGGCGGTAATGGCGTCCAGAGTAGCTGCGATGACGGCTTCCGTCTCCTTCTTGGAAACCTCCGTCTTGGCGGCGACAGCGTTAATCAGTTCAGCTTTGTTCATTTGTATTTCCTCCTATAAAATTCACATCTTTGATTTTATCTCTTAAAGCGGGATCCGCTTTTAAGATTTCACTTGTTTGGCCTGCGCCCACAGGGCCAGCTTTTCCTCGGAAGAAAGGGAATCGAGTCCGGCGGAGGCATGTTCTTCCACAAAACGAAATCGCTGGGCAAATTTATCGCAGCTTGCGTGCAGAGCCTCTTCGGGGTCCACACCGCTGCGCTGGGCGATCTTGGCGGCAATAAACAGCACGTCGCCAATTTCCTCCTTCACGCCGTGAGGCGCGTCCAGAGAACGGGCGGAATCTTCTGCGGCCTGACGCAGTTCACCGACTTCCTCGTCCAGCTTGTCCAAGATACCCGCGCCGTCCGGCCAGTCAAACCCGGCCTTGGCGGCTTTGCTCTGTATTTTTTCGGCCCGCCACAAGGCGGGAAGCGTTTTGGCCACGGCGTCCACCGCGTCTGCGGCGGACTGCTGGCCTTTTTCCTTGCGCTTGAGAACTTCCCAGCGGTCCAGCTCCTCGGCGGTGTCTTTGACCTCCACCGTGCCGAATACGTGGGGGTGGCGGTAGATCAGCTTTTTGCAGATACCGTCCGCCACGTCGTCCATGGTGAAGCCGCCCTGTTCCTTTTCCAGCTGGGCGTGGAACACGACCTGCAAAAGCACGTCTCCCAGCTCTTCGCAAAGAGCGGCTTTGTCACCCCGGTCAATGGCCTCCACCGCCTCGCAGCTCTCCTCCAAAAAATTCCTGCGGAGAGACTTGTGGCTCTGCTCCCGATCCCACGGGCAGCCGCCCGGTGCGCGAAGCAGCTCCATAATGCGGAGAAGGTCCTCGTAATCATAATGTGGCTTACATTGAAAATTTACCATAACTTCTCTGCCTTTGCAAGATAAATTCGCGGGAAATCATTGATTTCTCAGGTTTTTTTCACTTGAGTCTCAAAATTTTGGCCAGTTTTTTTCCGTGTGGAATGGATTCGAGGTCCTCTGCCCGCATAATCCGCAGGGCAATGACAAGAATTCCGTAAACAACAACTGCGACGCAGATGGCCCCCAGCGTGCAAAGAGCGCTCCGGAAATAAGATTCACCGCGGATAATCCGGCTCAAAATCCCATGGGAGGACCACGCCGCCACACCCATCAGCACGGAAGCAATCGCGGGCTTCGCAAAAATGGAGAGGTACTTGGGTTTTTCCGGCGAGTATTTCCACACAAAGAACAGGTTCAGTCCGGCGATGACCAGATAGCAGCACAGGGTGGAAATGGGAGCGCCCATGATGTTGATGTCCGGATTGCCCACGAGGAAGTAGTTCATGACGATCTTGGTCACGCCGCCGATGATCATGGTCCAGATGGGCAGCTTCTCCTTGCCGTAGGACTGCAAAATGGCGTTGGTCAGGTTCATTAGGCAGATGAAGATGCACGCAATGCCCTGTACCCGCAGAAGGGGCGCACAGGCCAGCGCATCCTGGGGCTGCACCGGATAGAGCAGCAGCAAAATCGGCTCCGACAGTACGCTCAAACCGATTCCCGCCGGGATCGCCAACAGGGCGATCAGCCGGAACGCGGAAGACACCACCCGGTTGGCCCGCTGGTGTTCTTTCCGGGCCAGAGCCGCCGCCACAAAGGGGATTAGGCTCATAGTCACGGGGAAGACAAAGCTGGGCGGCAGGTTCACAAGATCGGTGCCAAGGCCATACTGCCCATAGAGTACCGCGGGAGAGGAGGTAAGCTGCCCGGAAATGGAATCCAGCCGGCTCAAAACGATCTGCGTGTCCAGCAGGGTGATGATGCTCATAGCGGAGTTGCTCAGCGTAATGGGTACGCCGATGGTCAGCACCTGCTTCATCAGCGTTCCCGCAGGAGGCGGCACGTCGTCGGAGAGGGACCTGTCCCGATGGCGGAACAGATAAACGCCCATAAAGCCCAGCGCCACAATTTCGCTGACCGTGACGCCTAGGATCGCGCCTGCTGCGCCGTAGTCCACGCCCATTTTCAGGGTCTTGACTACGTACCAAGCGACGGGAAGGCCCACACCCAGCTTAAACAGAACCTCGATCACCTGCGATGCGGCAGTGGGAGTCATGTTGCCTTGGCCTTGGGTATAACCCCGCATACAGGCCAAAAGACACATGCAGAACACCGCCGGGGCCAGCACCCGGATGGAGGGAGCCGCCTTGGGCTGGTGCATCAGTTCCGCCAGCTGGGGCGCGCCGAAGAACATCAGTAGTGTCAGCACCACACCCAGACCCAAAAACAGCCAGATGGCGGTGCGCAGCAGCTTGCGCTGCTCATTTTTCCGCCCCAAAGCGTGGGCCTGGCTGGTCAGCTTAGAGATGGCCAAAGGCAGTCCCGCTGTGGAGATGGTCAAAAGGACATTATAGACATTATAGGCAATGTTGAAATAGGTTTTGCCCTCGGCGCTGAGAATATTATTTACCGGGAGACGGTAGACGGCTCCGATGAGCTTTACCACCGCCACAGCGCCGGCCAGCGTGGCCGCGCCGCCCAAAAAGGACTGCTTTTTCGCATGATCTGCCATGAAGTTACCTCAATTTTTTACAGAGTTGAAGATATTCCTTCAACAAAGATATGCGCTCCGCGCACCGTCATTCCGAATGCATGCCCGCATTCGCAGGCGGGGCAGCTGGATGCGGGCACAGAATGCATTCCAGACAAGGCGGCAGGACGCGGATATCCCATCGGATCTCAAGTCCCTCCAACGCGGTATGGGGCAGTTTCTGCCCCACAGACGGCTGTCTGCGCTTATGAATACGTTCTTAAAGATGGGTTCCGCAGTGACGGCAAAACGCGTCACCGGGCTTTGCGTCCGCTCCGCACAGGGGACATACCCGCACAGACTGCCGCAGACGCGCGATTTCCGCGTCAATTTTGTCAAGCTCCTGATTCACAACGTCAATCTCCCGAAGTTTGGCAAGCAGGGTGTCGGAGTCAGCAACCGCGCCGGTGTGGGTTCCATATACCATGGAACCTACCTCCTGCAAAAGGGCGGCGCGCTGGGCCTTCAAATCGGCCGCACGGACATTTAGTTTGCTGACGGAAAGAAGAGAGGATGCCTTTTGCCCCGCAGCAGTGAACAGCTCGCCCGCGGCGGAACTCATCTCCACGGCGGTCTTTTGCACGGTGTCCAGAATGTCCTGCAATCTTTCATCCATATCCTGCGCCTCCCTCAGTACGTGTAGGTGCTGCCGCCCACGAATTCCCGGGCCAGAGAGTCGGGGGCCAGGAAGGTGTCCACCATGGCGTCAATCTTTTCATAGGCCGCCAAAATTTGCTCTGCCACGGGGTATTTGCCCCGGGGAAGTTCCTCCAGCAGGGGGACCACATAGGGCTTCAGCGCGGAGAATTCGCAGGCCAGAGAGGAGTCGAACATCAGGTCCGCGTTCTCCTTGTAGGGGGAGATGTACAGCTTCTCGCCCCGACGGACGTTTTCCCACATCTTCATGGTGAACTCCGCGTTGCTGCCCCGGAATTTGTGGTCCCGGACGATTCGGCGGCAAAGACGCAGCCAAGCGTGGTCGAAGACCACCTTCCCGTCATCCAGCACATTGCTGCGGGCGGCGATATACAGCTTGAAGGCCTTTGGATTCTTGCCAATGATCACGTCGTTCAGGGCATGAATGCCCTCAAAAATCGCCAGCTCGTCGCGGCCCAGATGCAGAGGCTGGGACATGATGTCGGAGCGCATCTGGCGGGCAAACTCATACTTGGGAACGTGGATCGTCTCACCCCGGTCCAGCATGGCAAAATGGCGGTTTAAAAGCTCAATGTCCAGACAGAAGGGAGACTCATAGTCGATGCCGCCCTCCCGATTCCGGGGCGCAGTCTCCGGATCGACGGTGTTGAAATAGTTATCCATGGATACCGTATGCGTCATCACGCCCATGGCCTTCAAAGCATCTTCAATTTTCAAGGCCGTGGTGGTCTTGCCGGACCCGGAGGGGCCGGACAGCAGGATGATATGGGATTCCTCCCGGTGCGCGGCGATTTTTTCTGCCGCCATCTGCACTTTTTTCTGGAAATCCTCGTCGCAGCGCTGGGAAAACCCCTCGGGATCGCTGCGGACCGCCTCGTTGATATCGTTGAGAGAATACGCCATGTTTGCAAACCCCTTTCAGTGCGGGAATGCGGCGAAACGCCGCTGTATTCCCTAGATTTAATCCGTCTGTCCGGCCCCCAGCGGGGCGGGAACGGACGGCTCCTCATAAAAAGCGGCAAAGGCTGCTTGATTTTCCGCAATTTTTTCGGACCTTGCCGTATATTCCACGGGGTATTTCAGGTTGAATACCCGGTGGATCGCCCGCGGTCCGGCGCCCACCATCTTTGTGGACCCGCCCGCGCCACAGGAGAGAATGGAGCACAGCTCCGACATGATATAAATGTTGTAGAGATTTTCGCTTCCGGGCTTGCACCAGCCCACGTTTTCAAAGCTGCCGGACATGTATTTCTGCCGGTAGAGATAATAAGGCCCGTAGCCCGCCGCGCGCAAAGTGGGATCGGCGTAGTCCAGCATCTGGCCCACTGCCTCGGCGGTGGGAATGCGTAAGCCCTCCAGCGTGATGCGGCTTCCCTTTTTCAAACTCAGTGTGTGGACGGTGATGTTGTCCGCCCCCAGCTGCAAGCAGGTGTCCAGCGACCGGCGGAAGCCCTCCGGGTCATCCTCCGGAAGACCAGCGATCAAATCCATATTGATGTGTTCAAAGCCGACGGCGGCCGCCTGCTCCATGGCGGTGAGAACCTGCGCCGCCGAGTGGCGGCGGCCAATGGCGCTGAGCACTCGGTCGTCCATGGTCTGGGGGTTCACGGAAATCCGCGTGATGCCGTGGCGCTTCAAAACCCTGAGCTTTTCAAGGGTCACCGTATCCGGACGGCCAGCCTCGACAGTATACTCGCCGCAAACCGCAAAGTCAAACGAATCCGTGAGGCTGGCAAGTAATTCGTCCATCTGCACGGCCGTCAGCGTGGTGGGAGTGCCGCCGCCCATATAGAACGCCCGAACCCGCAGGCCCTGCTCCCGGCAGAGCTTTCCGGCGGAGGCGATCTCTGCTTTCAGTGCGGCCAGATACGGTTCCACCAGATGAAAGCTCTTTTCCACGCTGGAGCTGACAAAGCTGCAATAGGCGCAGCGAGTGGGGCAGAAGGGGATGCCGACGTACAGTCCGATATCCTTGGGCCCGAGATCCTCCCGCACGCGCCGGGTGACGGCGGCGGTCTGCGCGGCAAGCATGGCGCGGCGGGGGGTGACAAAATAGTCCTCCTCCAGCGTGCGCTGCGCCTCCTCCGGCGTTTCTCCCCGGTCCAGAGCCTCCACCGCCACCTTGTCGGGCCGCACACCGGTGAGGCTTCCCCAAGGGGGCGTGATATGAGCCGCGCTTTGTGCAGCCTTGAAAAAGCACATTTGCAGAAGGCGGCGGCGCTGGCCTTCTTTCTCATAGTCGGTGCCGCAAAGCGTCCGAGAACATTCGCCCCGGCCCATGTCGCCCCGATAGCACATCTCTGTCACCGCGCTGGCCCTATCCCCGGTCTGGGTCAAAATGACCTTGGCCCAGCTGGGGTCTTCTCCCTCGTAGATGGGCCGTTCCTCCGGCAAAAGAGCCATGAGGGTCTGTTCGATGGCGTAAACCTCATGATGCCCCTCAAAAATCAGACGCATAACTCAGCCTCGCAAAGCTTGAAGCAGATAGGGGTTGAACGCCCGCTCCCGACTCAGAACGGACGCGTCCATGTGGCCGGGAAGCACGCGGTATTCCCCCTCCAGCTTTCCAAGGCGTGAAAGAGATTTGAGCATATCGTCCGTGCTGCCGCCAGCCAAGTCCGTCCGGCCGCAGGAACCGGCAAACAGCGTGTCTCCGGCAAACATGGCGTCTTCGCACAGCAGTGTCACAGACCCGGCGGAGTGGCCGGGCGTGGCCAGTACGGAAACCGTCAGGTTTCCCACGGAAACGGTATCCCCTTCGTCGTAATCCACTGCGGTGGGCAGGGGCGGGAAAAGCTGGGCCATGCGGCGGTCGGACCCGTCGCATACGTCCCGTCGGTTCAGATATACCGGAATGCCGGGGAACTTTTTCAAAAGCTCCTCCACCGCGCCGGTGTGGTCGTAGTGTCCGTGGGTCAGCAGAATGCATACGGGTGTGCAACCGGTTTCGGCGGCGGCCTGCGCCACTCGCTCCGCGTCCGCACCGGGGTCCACCACGGCGCAGACCTTTGCCTCTTCGTCGCACAGGATATAGCAGTTGGTCATAATGGGGCCGACCTGCAAAGTGATCGTCTTCATGGTAAAAGCTCCTTACAGCGTATCGGTGTCAAGAATCAGGGTTAGGGGGCCGTCGTTCAAAGAGTCCACCTTCATGTCCGCGCCGAATTCGCCGGTTTTGACAGAAAGGCCCTTGCTCTCGCACAGGGCAATAAACTTTTCGTACAGCGGGATGGCAACCTCCGGTCGGGCGGCAGCCAGAAAGTCTGGCCGACGGCCCCGCTTGCAGCTGCCATAGAGCGTGAACTGAGAGACGATGAGCAGTTCTCCGTTCACCGCGTCCAGCCCTAAATTCATTTTGCCGTTTTCATCTTCAAAAATGCGAAGGCCGCAGATTTTATGGGCCAGTTTCACGGCTTCGGCTTCCGTGTCTTCATGGGTCACGCCCAGAAGGATGAGAAAGCCGGGGCCGATTTGGCCCTTGACGGCTCCGTCGATGGCCACGGAGGCGTGGCGGACCCGTGTGACGACTGCGCGCATAAAAACGCTCCTTTCAACTTCAGCGGTACCCGCTGTCAACACTTGAGTTTGGTCCACAGGACCATACGAGGAATGCGCAGTTTGCGCCGGCGCTTCGTCCCCTCCCGGGAAAATCACGGAGTGGTTTTTTCCGAAAGAGGAGGGGCAATGGAGTGAGAGAGGTTTCGCGCAAAGCGCGGAAGCGAAGGATACGGAATTTGTTTTTCACGTCCCTGTCTTTCATCGAGGAAAATTACACGGTAATTTTCCTCGAAAAAGGAGGCCGCGCACGCAGGGATAAGCGGGCCTGCCCGCAGGCGGGATCGCGTTCCGCAAGGGCGGCGGCCGACGTCATCCGGCGGGCCGCGTGACTTTCAAAACCCCGGATACCTGATTGAGTCTCGTCATGAGGGACTGGAGCTGTTTGCCGTCCTTGACGTTTACCTCCAGCGTGATGACTGCAAAATTGTCCTCGGTGGTGCGGCAGTTCAGCGCCACCACGCGGGTGTTGGTGACAGACAGTGCCGCGGAAATATCCAGCACCAGATTGTTCCGATCCTTGGCAATAATCTCCAAAGAGGTGTGGTAGCTGTCGTTGGTATCGGTTCCCCAAGTGACTTTGATCCAGCGGTCCTTCTGGTCCGGCTGGCTGCGGCGCTCATCTGAGGCGTTGGGGCAGTCGCACCGGTGGACGGACACGCCGTATCCCCGGGTGATGAAGCCCACGATGTCGTCGCCGGGGACGGGGGTGCAGCACTTGGAAAACTTGACCAGACAGTTGGAAAGACCCTCTACGATGATACCCTGTTCGCTGCGGGTGCGCTTAGGCAGGAGGGATTTTGCCCCGTCGTCGGCCTTGGCAGATTCCTGAGCGGCCTCTTCCAGCGCCTTTTCCTGCTGGTGCAGCTTCTGAATACGCTGAAGCTCTCCCTGCATCCGGTTAACGGCCTTCTGCGCGGAGAAGCCGCCATAACCGATGGCGGCGTACATCTCGTCCAGAGTCCCGTAGGATACCCGCTTCAAAAGCTCCGGCAGATTTTCCAGCGCCAGCACGTCCTTCATGGCAATGCCGCAGTGCTTCATCTCCGCTTCAAAGGCGGCCCGGCCGTTGGCGATGTTTTCCTCTCTGCGCTCTTTTTTGAACCATTGGCGGATTTTGCTGCGGGCCTCGCTGGACTTGGCAATTTTCATCCAGTCCCGGCTGGGACCTTTGGCGGTTTTGGAAGTAAGAATCTCCACAATGTCGCCGTTTTTCAGCTGAAAATCATAGGTGACGATCCGCCCGTTGACTTTGGCCCCGATCATGTGATTGCCCACGGCGGAGTGAACGGAATAGGCAAAGTCGATGGGGGTGGCTCCGGCGGGCAGGTTTTGTACGTCGCCGCCGGGAGTAAACACAAACACCTCATCAGAGAACATATCCACCTTTAGGGAACGGATATACTCCTCGGCGTCGGTGCCCTCCTGATTTTCAAGAAGCCGCCGAACCCACTCGTATTTTCCCTCGGCTCCCGCGCCTTGTCCGCCCTGTTTGTATTTCCAGTGAGCGGCCACGCCGTATTCCGCGATGTCGTGCATCTCCTGTGTGCGGATCTGCACCTCAAAGGGGATGCCGTCTCCGCCCATGACGGTGGTGTGAAGGGACTGATAACCGTTGGGCTTGGGTGTTCCGATATAGTCCTTGAACCGGCCCAAAATGGGCTTATAAATGTCGTGGATCACACCCAGAACGTTGTAGCAGTCGCCCACGTTGTCCACGATTACCCGGAAGGCGAACAGGTCAAAAATCTCGTCCAGAGACTTGTTTTGATTGAACATTTTGCGATAGATGGAGTAGGGGTGCTTCATCCGCCCATAGACGGTGTGGTGAATTGCCATCTCCGCCAAGCGCAGATCAATCTGCTCCTGCGTGCGCTTCATGAAATCGTCGTACTCTGCCCGCTTTTCGTCAAGTGTTGAAACAATTTCCTCAAAGCCAACCGGGTCCAGATACTTTAAAGACAGGTCTTCCAGTTCCCACTTGATGCGCTGCATACCCAAACGGTGGGAAATGGGGGCGTAAATCTCCATGGTTTCCAGAGATTTCTGCTTCTGCTTTTCCGGAGACTGATACTCCATGGTGCGCATATTGTGGAGCCGGTCGGAAATTTTGATGAGAATCACCCGGATGTCCTTGCTCATGGCGATGAGCATTTTTCGCAGGTTTTCCATCTGTTCGTCTTCCTTGGTGGCGTACTGGATGCGGGTCAGCTTGGAAACGCCCTCCACCAGATCGGCCACCGTGGGGGAAAAGAGCTTTGCCACCTCGTCGTGGGTGGCGGGAGTGTCTTCGATCACATCGTGCAAAAGGGCGGCCTCGATGGATTCTGAGTCCAGCTTCAGCTCCTCCGCCACAATCTGGGCCACTGCCAGAGGATGGATGATATACGGCTCGCCGCTTTTGCGCGTCTGGCCGTTGTGGCTCTTTTCCGCATATTCAAAGGCGGAGCGAATGTGGGCAAAATCCGCCGAGGGGTTATAGGCCCGGACGGTGTCCTCCAGTTTTTGATATTGCTCTGTGATGGTCACAGGGCCTCCCTCCCCTCCCAAGTCTCTGCCCCGGCCCGCAATTTTTGCAGAAGGGGACAGGCGTAAAGGTCCACGCTGCCTTCCCATGGGAGCAGCGCGATATCCAAAAGTTCTTCATCCACGGCGGTAATGCGCAGGAGTCTTCGCTCCTCAAATACCAAAAGAGCCAGCGCGGCGCGCAAAAACGGCTCCCGGCCGCCGGCAAGCTCGCCGGTGGTTCGGAAAAACGGCAGTTTTGCTACCCGCGCCTGCCCATCCGGCAGCAGACGGCGCATGGCTTTCAGCAGCGCGCGGAACTGATCCAGCGGGGCGTTCAGCCGGTCAATCTCCTGTTTCGTCAGGATACCGCCCCGGCTCAGCCGCCGGACAAGTTCCAGATTTTCCGCCTCGTGGCGGCTGGGCGCGCGGCTCAGGCGCAGATCAATCATCTGCAATTGCAGGGTGGTTCGGCCCCGGAAGGTGTTGCCCTGCAAATAAAAGGCGGCGTCCACCCGGTCGTCCACCCGGATGCCGCATTCCTCCGCCGTGACGGAGAAAAAGATGGCGTCAAATCGGCAGGGGCCTTTGCCCAACTGCAATTTCAGGTGCCGCCCCTGACCAACGCTTTGCAGGGACTCCACCCGCGCGCCCAGAAGGGCGAACACGGGCCGGGGATTCCCCGCGCCATAAGGCTCCAGACGGCCCAGCTGTTCCACCTCGTCCATGGTCAGGTCCATCGGGTCCCCCACGGCGGCGTCAATTTCCAGCGCGGACACCGGCACGCCTTTGCCGCAGTGGGCGCGGACATAGCCGTTCATCTTCTCCCGGAAGGGGACGATGTTCTCTTCCCGGATGGTAAAGCCCGCGGCCAGCTCGTGGCCGCCGAACCCCTCCAGCAGACTGGAACAGGCCTCCAGCGCGGCAAATAAATTAAATCCGCCGTAAGACCGGCAGGAGCCTTTACCCAGCCCCTCCTGAACATGGATCATAAAGCTGGGGCAGGCGTATTTTTCGCTGAGGCGGGAGGCAACGATCCCCACCACGCCCTGATGCCATGTCTCGCTGGCCAGAACCAGTGCGGAGCGGGCGGATTCAGGCAGGGATTCAATTTGGTGCAGAGCGTCGGCGCAGATGCCCTGCTCCACCGCCTGCCGCTCCCGGTTCAAATCGCACAGCTGCCGGGCCAATTCTTCCGCTTTGGCGGGGTCCTCCGTCTCCAAAAGGTCGGCGGCCAAGTCCGCCGCGCCCATGCGCCCGGCGGCATTGATCCGGGGAGCCAGCGTAAAGCCGATCTGAACGGAGGTGACGGGTTTTCCCTCCAGTCCCACTTCTCGCAAAAGGGCGTGGATGCCCACAAAATCCGTCCGGGGCAGCGCGTCCAGTCCCCGTTGGACAATAATCCGGTTTTCGCCCTCCATCCGCATCACATCAGCCACGGTGCCGATGGCCGCCAGCGTACAGTACCGGGAGAAGAGCCGCTCTTCGTTGCCCGAGCCGCCCAGCGCCAGTACCAGCTTCAGCGCCACGCCCACGCCCGCCAGATGCTTGAACGGGTAGGGGCAGTCGGGCCGGTGGGGGTCCACCACGGCCACGGCGTCGGGCAAAGGACCTTTGCATTCGTGGTGGTCAGTCACCACCACCTCCAAGCCGATGGAATTGGCGAAAGCAACTTCCTCCGCGCCGGTGACGCCGCAGTCCACCGTCACCATCAGCGTGGCCCCCTGATCCCGAAGAGCCTGAATCGCATCGCAGCTCAGGCCGTACCCGTCCTCAATGCGCCGGGGAATGTAGCGCAGGCACTTAACCCCGCAGCCCTTTAAATAGTCCAGCAACAACGCCGTGGAGGTAATCCCGTCCACGTCATAGTCCCCAAAAACCGCCACAGTCTCGTTCTCTGAAACGGCGCGGCGAATGCGCTCCACCGCCCGCTTCATGTCCGCCATGGCAAAGGGGGAGAGGGACAGCACGTCGTCGCACTCCAGCCGCTGAGCGGCCTGCGCGGGGTCGGAGACGCTCCGACCCGCCAGAACCGCGGCAAGCAGCGCGGGGTATCCCGCTTGGCGCAGAGCATCCACCACGCCGGGAGCGGGCGCACCGATGTTCCATTTCTCAAATTTCATTCCGGCGTCCCTCCTTCCGACAGATTTTGCGGCATAAACGTGCTATTTTCCAAAATAACTTAACTATTATATCAAAGTTCCCGGGAAACGTAAAGAAAATTCTGCCCTCATGGGGGGCAAATTTGACGGCATGGCCAGATTCTGCTAAAATATCCGAGGTTATGCGTTCTGGAATATTTTAACACAGGTTCGGATGACTCGCCCGTATAAGGACGGGCGATCCTTTCTCGGAGAAATTTTTTCAAGGAGATGATTTGATTTGCGAAAGAACATGAAGCGAATGGCGGCGACCCTTTTGGCCTGCCTGTGCCTTTTGACGGTGCTGCCGGTTCCGGCTCGCGCGGCGACCGGATTTTCCGATGTGCCCGCGTCCCACTGGGCGGCAGAATCCATCACCCGCGCTGCAAAGCTGGGGCTGGTGAGCGGACGGAGCGACGGAACCTTTGGTCTGGGCCAGCCCATGACGCGCGCCGCGTTTGTCACGGTGCTGTGCCGCCTGTTCCAGTGGGAACTGGTCAGCCCCGCGTCCGGGTCCTTCCCGGACAATCAGGATTCCGCAAAGTGGTATTACCGTGCGGTGGAGACGGCGTGTCTTCGCGGAGCGGTCACCCAACAGGAGGAGAATTTCCGCCCCCATGACGCCATCACCCGCCAGGAGATGGCGGTGATGCTGGTGCGCGCGCTGGGATACGGGACGCTGGCCAGCCTTGCGGGCGAGCGGAAATCTCCCTTTACCGACGTGACCTCCAGCCTTGGCTATCTTGTTTTGGCCAATGATTTGGGGATTATGACGGGCAATACCCGGGGCGCGTTCCAGCCGGACAAAACCGCCACCCGGGAGCAGGCAGCGGCAGTGCTGATGCGCGTTTATGACAAGCTCAACGCCCAAACGCCGGATGTCTGCGGCGTGGCGCGAACGGCAAACGACTTAAGCCTTGCAGGCGTGGGGTCCGTGGCAGTGCCTGCTATGAAGCTGGTTTACAACGGCAGTATGCAGCTGACCCGTGATCTCTCCGCAGAGGAAGCTGCCGCCGTTTTCGCGGCGGCGGAGGGGAAGCGGCGGCTGATGCAGGTTTCCGGCAGCAGCACCGGTTTTGCGGATGCCGACACGACCGCGCTGGCAGAAAAAATCGCCGCCGCCGCGAAAAAAGACGGCTGGGACGGCGTACTGCTGGACATTCCCAAGCTGCAAGGCACAGAGAAGAAGACCTATTCCGCCCTTGTCACCGCGCTGCGCGCGGCTATGGGAACGGACAGTCTGCTCTATGTAACGGCAGAAGCCCCCAGCTGGCAGAATGCAACGGCCTATAACGGGTACGACTTTGCCGCGCTGGCGGCTCAGGCGGACAGGGTGATTCTGCGGGCTGCCTCCTACAATCAGCTGGTTTCCGATTTCCCAACCTCGCCGCGGGAGCCGCTGGAGGAGGTCTATTACGCACTGGAAACCGTTGCCGGCGCTATTCCGGCCGAAAAACGGGGCCTTTGGCTGACGGCCACGGGAACGGCTTGGCAGGGAAACATGGCCATTCAGGATATCTCCGCGGCAAAGATCACCCAGCTGCAATCTTCCTCCGGCGTTACCAGCTATTGGTCCAGCCGGTACGCCGCGCCCTATCTCAGCTATACGGAATCCGGCGTTCGTATGGTGGTCTGGTATAACGACGTCCGGTCCGCGCAGGCCCGCCGTCAGCTGCTGGCGTTTTTTGGCGGCGGCGGACTGTGCATCAGCGACCTTGCAGGTCCGTTAAACGGGGAGAACGGAATTCTTACCGGACTGCAATAAAGGCGGCAGATAAGTCTTTTTGTCCGAAATTAAAAAGCAAGCGCCTGCACAGCAGACGCTTGCTTTTTTCCTATCGGGTTATTGAGAAAGAGCCTTTTCCGGCGTGCTTACAGGAATTTCTGCATACCGTCGGTGGCCAGCTCCGGATCGCCGCTGACCGTGACGGTGAACTTGATGCTGTTTTTCTCGCCGAAAGCGTCCAGCCAGTTCAAAAGTTCCTCAGTCTCGTGGCCCACTTCGCCGCCGACCACCTTGCACAGGTTGTCAATGAACACATGGGAAATGTCGTAATTACCAGCGTACAGGCCGCTGACAAAGCCGCGGACAGACTCGTAACTGTTCAGTTTATATTCCTGCGCGTCAATCAGGCGGATGCGATAGTGGATGTCGTAAGTCAGAGCGGAATTTGCCTCAATGCAAACCACGTTGCCCGGCTCGTCCTTTGCCGCGCTGTTGATGAGGTCGATGAGCTGCTTGGTCTTTCCGGAACCTTTAACGCCCATAATCAATCTGACCATAGTGTATCACTCCTGTTCATCTGAAATCGCGGGGTGGATTTCTATGTCTTCAGCATAGCATAGATTCAAAGAAAAGACAACGAAAAATTCCTGTAAAAACTTTGTGGATAATGCCGGGGATGGAACAAAAACCATCCCCGGCATTCGTTTACTTTTGCAATTTTGCTTCCAGTTCCGATTTTTGTGCCTCGTATCCGGGTTTTCCCAAAAGGGCAAACATGTTCTTTTTATAGGCTTCCACGCCGGGCTGGTCAAAGGGATTCACATCCAGCAGATATCCGCTGAGGCCGCAGGCATATTCAAAGAAGTAAATCAGCTGGCCCAGCGTCTCCGCGTTCCGTTCTCCTGCCTCCACAATCAGGTTGGGTACGCCCCCCTCGGTATGGGCCAAAAGCGTTCCTTCGGTGGCTTTGTCCCGGATAAAGTCCATGGAGCGGCCGGCAAGGAAGTTCAGCCCGTCGCCATCCTCCGCATCCTCGGGGACGTTGAGCTGGCGGGCGGAGGAGCCAAAGCGCACAATCGTTTCAAACATCAGCCGCTTGCCCTGCTGGATGTACTGGCCCATGGAGTGGAGATCGGCGGTGAATTCCACGCTGGCGGGGAAGAGGCCCTTGCCCTCCTTGCCCTCGCTCTCGCCGAACAGCTGCTTCCACCACTCGGCCATCATGCGGAACGCGGGGTCAAAGCAGCCCAGAATCTCAACGGCTCTTCCGTCCCGGTACAGCTGGTATCGGGCGGCGGCGTACCGCCACGCGGGGCATTCGTACCCGGGGACGGCGCACTGATCCATCATGCTTGCCGCGCCGCGCATCAGCGCGTCAATATCTACTCCAGAAACGGCGATGGGCAAGAGGCCCACGGCGGTGAGGACGGAGTACCGTCCGCCGATGTCGTCGGGGACCACAAACGTCTCCCATCCTTCGCTGTCTGCCAGAGATTTCAGCGCGCCCTTAAGCCGGTCGGTGGTGGCAAAAATGCGCTCCCGCGCGCCCTCTCTGCCATACCGTTCCTCCAGAAGATTTCGGAAGAAGCGGAAGGCGACGGCAGGTTCTGTGGTGGTGCCGGACTTGGAAATGACATTGACGGAGAAATCCACACCGTCGATCAGATCCATGACTTCGCCCATGGCGTCGGAACTGAGGGCGTTGCCCACAAAGTAAAGATTGGGAGTGTCCTTCTTTTTCAAATTATAGTTGGGCGACTGCAGGCATTCCACCACGCCGCGGGCGCCCAGATAGGACCCGCCGATACCGATGACCACCAGCGCTTTGGAATTCTTGCGGATTTTAGCGGCGGCTGCTTTGATGCGCGCGTACTCCGCCTGATCGTAATTCCGGGGCAGATGAACCCAGCCGGTGAATTCTCCGCCCTGACCACTGCCGTTTTGCAGCTTATCCTGAGCCAGTTTCAACCGGGGAGACAGTGCCTCTTCATAAGGCATGGGGATAAACGAGTCCATATGGAAAGTTTTAACGTCCAGCATAATAACGATCCCTTCCAGATCACATGCGTGATCCTTATGATACCGTCATTATACTAGTTTCGCCTGTCAGCCACAAGTAAAAAAATGGGAAATACGGCGAAAATTTCCCGTGGTTGTTCAGCCGCCTAAAAACGCCGTTCGCAAAAACCGAAGGGCCAATGCGCCCCAAGTCACGCGGGGAACATCTTCCCCTGCTACCAGCGACACTTCGGCCAACGTTTCACCATCGGCAGAGACGGTCAGAGTGCCCAGTACATCGCCTTTGGCAATGGGGGCTTCCGCCTGCGGGACAAGCGTCACAGACTTTTCCAGCTTCGCTGCTTTAGCCTTTTCCAAAAGCAAAGAGCTTTCTGCCGCAACGGGCTGCACCGTGGCCTGCGATCCCAGAGATACCGGAACCGGCGGCAGGGCCGCGTCAGGCGTGGCTTTCACCAGCGCATAGGTGGAAAAACCAAAGCTCAAAAGGGCTTTTGCGTCATCAAACCGCTGGGCGGAGGTAGGGGCTTTCATAATGACGGCGATCAGCTCCATGCCGTCCCGCTCCGCTGTGCCGGACAGGCAGTAAAGCGCAGAGTCCGTGGACCCGGTCTTCAAACCCGTGGCCCCCTCGTAAAAGCGAATGAGTTTGTTGGTGTTCACCAGAGAGGACGTGCCTTGGCGCAGAGTATCCATCCAGATGGTGGTGTACTGCCGGATATCCGGATGGTTCAGAATCAGTTCCCGGCTCATAAGGGCGATGTCATTGGCGGAGGTGACATGTCCCGCGGCGGGAAGGCCTGTGGCATTGCAGAAATGGGTGTCGTTCATACCCAGCTCCGCCGCCCGCGCATTCATCCGCTCGACAAAGGCCTCCTCACTTCCGGCAATCTCCTCTGCAAGCGCCACGGCGCAGTCGTTGGCAGAGACTACGCACACCGCCTTGAGCATGTCGCCCACGCTCAGCTGCTCGTTTTCCTTCAGCCAAATCTGGCTGCCGCCCATGGAGCAGGCGTGGGCGGAGGCGGTGATCACGTCGTCATAGTGCAGCGCGCCGCTGTCAATGGCCTCCATGGTCAAAAGCAGGGTCATGACTTTTGTAACGCTGGCGGGCTCCAGCTTTTCGTGCTCATTTTTGGAAAATAGAACCGTGCCCGTCTCTTTTTCCATCAGCAGCGCCGAGGGCGCGGACACCTCCAGCGCTCTGGCCGGTACGGTCAGCAGCAGCGCCGCCGCCAGCACAAACAGCAGTTTTTTCATAACGCTCCCCCTTTTCTTGTTGTCCCAGTCTATGAGGGGAGAAAAAAACAAATGACCCCTGAGGCATTTTTCGTCTTGCAAAATGAAAAAAGGTCTGTTATACTATCCTCACGCGTAATTTGCGGATATAGTTCATCGGTAGAACGGCAGCTTCCCAAGCTGCATAGGAGGGTTCGACTCCCTTTATCCGCTCCAAAAGACCTATTTTCCGTCAAGGGGAAAATAGGTCTTATTTTATATAATTTTATACAATGATAGAGCAAAGGTTTATGGTAAATTCACAAAACGATAAATTCTAGATAAGGGTGTGCTGTATTGAATGATATAGAGAAAAAATTAAAAGTACTGTCAGATATCGCACATGTTTTAAATGAAAAAAATGTGGTTTGGGCGGTTGGTGCGTCCATGCTGTTATATTTTAAAGGGAAGACTGACTTTTTCCATGATATCGACCTTATGGTCAGTGAAGACGATGTGGAAAAATTGAAAGAGCAACTTTTGCCGATGGGCTTATTGGCTCCGCCAAAGCCGGATAAGCTGTATAAGACAAGGCACTTTTTAGAATTTACGATAGATGGAATTGATGTGGATGTCATGGCTGGATTTGTTATCGTCAAAGATGGGAGAGACGTTGACTGCTCATTATTCCCAGAACAGATTGAAGAGTACATTCAACTGAATGGTGAAACGATTCCACTTCAGTCTTTAAGCGATTGGCGGCGGTACTATGAACTGATGGGAAGATCATCAAAAGTAGAAATGATAGACCGTTAAAGTCCAAAGAATCAGGCAGATTATGTGCATAATCTGCCTTAACCGCAAAAACATAAGTCCGTAGTTATCACAAAGGAGAACATCCATCGGGTGATCTTCTTTTTTGAGCCAACGGGGTGGACCGTGTTCTCTTGCGCTGGGTTTCGGGCGAATGCGGAAAAATTTTTTCTTATTCAAGCCATTCCAACGCTGTGAAACAAATCCGCAAGCCCCAGAGCGCTGAACAAGCAGCGGCTCCGGGGCTTTTTCGCGCAGCGGTTAACGACAGAGGGACATCGTCAGATTTAAGTACCGCGCATCCATTGATACCATACAGTCGATCACATCTTTCGCCTTTTCCGTCGGCACTTCCCGCTGATTCAGGATATGTACCATGGTTTCAACGATTTCCCGGTTCGTTGAAATGTCATCGAAGAGGATGCTGTTGTCCTCGGCGTGTTTGATCCCGAACGCGATGTAATGGTTTCCGTCCTCCGCGCCGAATGTGCTCTGTGTCATGCAATACAGTGATTTCATAGGTGCCCTCCCATAATTTTGTGATATAATTATGCACCGTAAATAAATAAAAAGCCAGAGGAAAAATTTGCAAAAAATATCCGGGGCCGCCGTGCCCCGGATATTCCCCCATATTTGCACAAGATTCAAATCCGTACAGGGATACGGGCTGAATTACAAATCGTCAACGTCCTGCACTGGCTTTTCGTGTGGATTTGCGGGACAACCGGTGTAACTGCCCTGCGGATCAGTCTTGTCTGAAGAAAAGTCCAGCATGGCCTTGACAGACTGGATTTCTGGCTTAATATCGCTTTTTTTCGGAATTTTCTTTTTCATAAATGATGGATCCTTTCAGATGTGATATAAGCGGTTGCCTGTGCTGCGGAGATGGTGTGATCCGATACAGCGCCTCTTGCGATACTCCAATAGTCTTCGCAGATGAAACCCGCTCCATTCGGAAAAACGCGGAAAAGATTTTTTGGAGTACCGTCTTTAAAAGACCTTGGTAAGTTATGGGAAATGAGTAAAACGCCTTGCAAGAAAATGAATACGGATGTATATTGTATATATTACCAAAATTGGAGGGCTGTGAACAAAATGGTGGGATGTTCAAAAAAGATGGCGGGAACCAAGAAGATGAAACTGGGGCTGTCCTGTGCGGCAGGGGCGGCATACGTGGTTTGTGCGCTGTGCTACCTTGTGAAAAGCGGGGGCGTGATGTGGGGTGGAATTGCCACATGGGTGGTTTGGCCGCACTTAATTTGTGCGGCGTTAGCCGTGCTGCTTGGAGCTGCGGGAATGATTGGGAATCAAAACCGACTTTTGCTGTGCGGCGCGGCGATGTATGGAATTTCTGTCGCGCTGTTTCCCCCGTTTCATGTTTTCCTGATTCTGCCGCTGCTGCTGATGGGAAGCTGGTATCTCGACACATTGCAGCAGACGGAAGCATGATGGGATAAAGCGATCCTGATGGCTGCAAGCCGCAGATGCGCCGAAAACGAGGGGACGGAACTTTTGTTCCGCCCCCTCTGCATGTATTTTAAAAAAATTTTACGTTACAGATTGGAAAATTTGCTTCGCACGTAGCCGCTCTTCCGCAGAGCCGTCGCCAGAAAAACGGAGACGACGATGCCAAAGCCTGCCTGCACCAGATTGCTGGGGATGCCTACCGAACTGCCGATAAAGCTGCCCATCAGCAGTGCGTCGAACAGCCAGTAGCCCACGACCATGGGGATTTCGCCAACCAGCGCGGAGAGAAGCATACCAACCGATTTTTCCCGCAGGGCGCGATACACAAGTCCGGCCACAATCGCCATAATGGCCTTGATGATCAGCGTGGCGGGGACATACACCATGTAACCGGACAGAGCGTCCGCCATGGCGGAACCAATGCCGCCAGCCAGCGCGCCGTACCACGGACCCAGTAAAAATGCCCCCAGCAGCACGACTGTGTCGCCCAGGTTCATATAACCGCCTGTGGGCGATGGGACGTGGATCACCATTGTGGCGGCGCAGGCCAAGGCCGCCAGCAGGGCCGTGGTGACGATGGTGCGCACCCGTGTGTCCGGGGCGGCAGAAGATGCGGGTTTCATTGCTTTTTCCATGTTTCTCTGACTCCTCTCGGCTTCAATTGAGCTTATTGTAGCGCGTATATGGTATGATTGAAATACTCAAATTGTAAAATTTCGATAAGGTCAGATTGGAGAGAGCAGATGCTGACATATTCTCTGGAGGAGCGGGGCGGACTGCCCCTGTACGAGTATCTATACCGCTGTATTCGGGAGGATATTCTCTCGGGGGCCTTGCATGTGGGGGAGCGGCTGCCCTCCAAGCGGGCGCTGGCGGAGCATCTGGGCGTCTCAGTCATCACGGTGGAGGGGGCGTATCAGCAGCTGGAGGCGGAGGGATACGTCCATACCCGTCCCCGCAGCGGATTTTTTGTTGCTCAGGTGGAGCGGAGCGCCCCGGCGCGGCGGCCTGCGGCGGATATTCAGCCCCGGCAGGAGCGATTGTGGCGGCTGGATTTGAAAACGAACCGGGTGGACGCCGCCCGCTTTCCGCTGGCGACATGGACACGGCTGACGCGGCAGGTGCTGGCAGAGGAAGGGCCTGCCCTCCTCTCTCCGCTGCCGAATCAGGGGCTGTATGCCCTGCGCGAGGCGATTTGCAGTGATCTGCGGAATTATCGCGGGCTTTCCGTGTCGCCGGAACAGATCGTGATCGGCGCGGGAGCGGAGTATCTCTATCTTCTGCTGGCCCAGCTGTTGGGACGGGACACGGTACTGGCGGTGGAGGACCCGGGTTATCCGAAAATTCGGCAGGTATATGAAAAAAGCGGAGTCCGGTGCGTCCCGCTGCCGCTGGACGCCGAGGGCATGAACCCGGACGCTCTGCGCGCCGCGGGCGCAGGCGCGGCGCACCTGTCCCCCTCCCATCAGTACCCCACCGGGCTGGCCACGCCGATCCGGCGGCGGCAGGAGCTGCTGCGTTGGGCGGATGAGACTGGCGGGGTGATTATTGAGGACGATTACGACAGCGAATTGCGCTTTACCGGACGGCCGATTCCGCCGCTGCAAAGCATTGACGGGGAAGGCCGGGTAGCGTATCTGAATACGTTTTCCCAGACGATTGCCCCATCCATGCGTGTGGGCTTTTTGGCGCTGCCGCCCCGGCTTTTGGAGCAGTACCGCCGGGAGCTTGATTTTTATGCCTGCACGGTTCCAGCCACGGAGCAATATGTTCTGACCCGATTTTTGGAGCAGGGCTACTATGAGCAGCATTTGGCCCGAATGCGGACGGAGTATCGCGCCCGGCGCTCCGCCGTGCTGGAGGCATTTGGACGCAGCTCCTTTGCCCAGTGCATTCATATAGCGGAGCAGGGGGCGGGACTTCACTTCCTGATGCGGCTGGACACCGAACGAACCGACGAGGAAATTGCCGCCCGGGCGCGGGAACGGGGTGTCCGGCTGGGCTTTCTGTCCGAGTATACCCAGCGGCAGGAGACGGCGTTTGCGCACACGCTGGTGGTGAATTACGCGGGGCTTGAAAAGGAGCGTCTGCCGGAGACGGTGGAGCTTTTAGCCGACATCTTTGCGGAATGACGCTGCTATAAACCACAAAAAATCCATTTGAAAATGTCAGCAAACGAAAAGGACGCCCGCAGTTTCCCGCGGGCGTCCTTTATGTATAGATCAGAAAATCAGCACTTCTCGAAGATCGTGGCAACACCCTGACCGCCGCCGATGCACAGGGTAGCAAGACCCTTCTTGGCATCGTCGCGCTTCTGCAGCTCATGCAGCAGAGTGACGATGATACGAGCGCCGGAGCAGCCCACGGGGTGGCCCAGAGACAGAGCGCCGCCGTTGACGTTAACCTTGCTCATATCGAAGTGCAGCTCGCGAGCCACAGCGATAGACTGTGCTGCGAAAGCCTCGTTGGCCTCGACCAGATCCATGTCGTCGATGGTCACGCCGGCCTTCTTCATGGCCTGCTGAGAGGCGGGCACGGGACCCACGCCCATGATCTTGGGATCGACGCCGCCCTGACCCCAGCCAATCAACTTGGCCATGGGCTTCAGACCGTACTTGGCAACAGCCTCGCCGGAAGCCAGAACGATAGCGGCAGCGCCGTCGTTGATGCCGGAGGAGGAAGCTGCGGTCACACGCTGAGTACCCTTGTCGTCGGTTTCCTTGGCGCCGGTGACCTCAAAAGTATGTACGACCTGAGGATTGGGGGACTCGGGACCCACGGGGAAAGCGCCCTTCATCTTGCCAACGCCTTCCAGAGTGGTGCCTGCGCGGGGGAACTCGTCCTTCTTGAATTCGACGATGTCCTTCTTGACCTTCACGGGGACGGCCACGATCTCGTCGTCAAATTTGCCGGCAGCCTGAGCGGCTTCGCACTTCTGCTGAGAGGAGACGGCGAACTCGTCCAGCTCCTGACGGGTGATGCCCCACACATCGCAGATGTTCTCGGCGGTGGTGCCCATGTGGTAGTTGTTGAACGCATCCCACAGGCCGTCCTTGATCATGGTGTCGACCAGCTTCTTGTCGCCCATGCGAGCGCCCCAGCGGGCGTCGGGAGCGGCATAGGGAGCGGCGGACATGTTCTCGGTGCCGCCGCAGACAATAACGTCGGCGTCGCCGGCCAGAATGGAGCGGGCACCTTCGATGACGGACTTCATACCGGAACCGCAGACCATGCCCACGGTGTACGCGGGAACAGAATAGGGGATGCCGGCCTTGACGGCGACCTGACGGGCGACGTTCTGACCAAGACCTGCGGTCAGAATGCAGCCGAACATCACTTCGTCAACCTGCTCGGGCTTCACACCGGCACGATTGAGAGCTTCCTTGACCACAATGGAACCCAGTTCGGTGGCAGGAGTGTTCTTCAGCGTGCCGCCAAAAGAGCCGATGGCTGTACGGCAGCAATTCACGACATAAAGTTCTTTCATGATGATCCTCCATTTTTATAAAATTCTTCATTGGACGCGGGCCGCTTTTTCGCCCGCGCGGGAAAACGATAGGAATGCGGTGCGGGAGAAGTTTGTCAAAACCATAACATGATTGTCAAAATTTTGGCAAATGAACTTCTTCTTTGCCGTCGTTATTTTTATTATAGGGGAATTTCTGCCTTGCGTCAATGGCTAAAATAGGACTTGGGGAAATTTTGTTAAATCTTTGACAAAACCCCTGCCGTTTTCGTCACCTTGACGAAAACGGCAGGGGCCGTGTAAAATCCCGTGATTTTTCGACCCTGCAATAGGGGGTTGCAGGCATGGGAAAGATATGTAAACAATGGGACTTAGGAGAGCCGATGCGCGGTTATTTCGCGCCGCGCCGCGCTGTACACACACCTTTGTAAAACGAGGCGGTGGTAAAGCTGTCGTATTCCTTAGAGAACGTCACTTGCGCCTGTTCCGCCCGGTTTTGCATCTGCGCGTCAAACCAGAGGTCTGCGGCGGCGTCTTCATCCAGCGGCGCGGGACGGAGCAGGAGTATCCCGGCGCTTGTTTCTACCGGCTGACTCCACTGATCCGACGAAAGTCCCGCGAGGGCGCTTTCTGCCGCGGAGGAGAGAGTCCCGTCTCCCGGCACGGCAGTGACGGAGGCATATGTGCCGTCCTTTGAGGTCTGGGGGTCTAAACTTGGGTCCTTTTCAAGCTCGGAGCGGGCCACCGCCGCCAAGTCCGCATTGGGGAATAACAGCGTGTCCGCGGTGTACAGCCTGGCGGCTTGCGCATAGGTGGCCACAGCCCCATCCTGCGGTGCCAGGTCGCTTCCGTCGGCCCGCGACAAAGCCCGCAGATGTTCGTATAAATAGTAATCCGCGGAGAACAGTTGCGCGCCCGCCTGATCCAAACCCTTTTGCGACAGAGCGGCAAGGTATGCGTCCGTTCCGCCTGCGGCAGCCGCCTGATTTGCCCAGTCTTCGTCCATGGCGGCCAAGTCCTCGGCGGTGAGCACACAGTTGTGGGATTCCGCCAAAGATTCCACAACGGCGTAAAACACCGTCGAGGACAGGGCTTGCTCCTTGACATATTCGTCCAAGGTCTGCCCGCCTACGTCCTCAGACCAGTCCGGCTCGCCGGCCGCCTGATCCACCAGATAGTCGCAGTCGGCGGTCAGCCAATAGAAATATCGGGCTGCCGGGACTTCGCGCTCGTCCACGGTCAGCAGGACCGCGTCCGGCGCAATGCCGGAAGCCTCATAGTAAAGTCCGGAAGGCTGCTCCGTCTGCTTTCCACAGCCGGAGAGCAGCAGCATGGCCGCCAGCGCGGCAGTCAACGCCCGTTTCATAAACCTGCTCCTTCCTCTCGGCGGGGCAGGCGGGCGCACTTATCCCACCCGGCGCACGCCGAGCCACGTATTGCCCGGCCACAGGGAGATGTCTACCAACGCCCGGGCGCGGATATTGGTCACGGAAATAAAGGGGTCTTGCCAGAAACGGCTGTCCAGAGAATTGTCCCGGTGGTCCCCCAGCAAAAAGACGCACCCGTCGGGCACGGTGAAACCGTCTCCCTCGTTTTGGGGATAAGTGATCCCCTGCACGGGCAGATAAGTTTCCTCCAGCGCGGAGCCGTTTACCAGTACCTGCCCGTCCCGGAAAGAAACAGTTTCACCCGGGAGTCCCACAACCCGCTTCACCAGCGTCTGCCCCAGTTCGTCGCTGTCGAACAGCACGATATCGCCCCGCTCCGGCATTGGATCGCCCAAAGCGTAGCTCAGGTGCCAGCTCAAAAACACAGAGTGGGTAGGAAGGGTTGATTCCATAGAACCGCTGGTGACGAAGCCCAGCAGGAAAATGCCCCGAAACAGCACCAGCATCACGATCACCGTGGTGAACAGGTAGCCATAGCTGCGCATAAAACGGCGAAAGGTCATTTTCCCCCGCTCATTGGGTCCCTTTTCCGGCTTCTCCGGCTTTTCGAGCTTTTCCGCCTTTTGGGGCAGCTCCTGCCGCCCGTCCTTTTCTTCAGACATGGCCGTTCTCCTTTTCTTTCGTATCGTCCGACGCCAGACGAAGGTCTTCCACCAGCGCCGTCGCTGTTTCCAGCACATCCGCGCCGGGGCGCAGCTGCAGCGTCAGCATGGGAATGTCCCCGGCACTGAGCGTCAGCAAACGCCGGTACTTGGGTAGGGCGCATACCGACGCCAAGGCCTCTGGGCAGAACCGGCCCAGCTCCAGCCGCAGCCGGTCGCCCTTTTGGCTCAGATCGGTGATACCGGCGGCCTGCGCCGCCGCCCGCAGCAGCGCCACATCCAGCAACGCCAAAACGGGCTTGGGCGGGTCGCCGTAGCGATCCATCAGTTCGTCCAGAATCTCGCCGGAGTCCTCCGGTGTGCGGATGGCGGCGATGCGGCGGTAAAGGTCCATCCGCTGTTCCGCCGAGGGAACATACCGCTCGGGCAGGTGGGCGTTCACCGTCAGGTCGGCGGTACACTCTGCGGCCTGCACGGGCTGTTCGCCCTTTTCTTCCAGCACCGCCTCCTCCAAGAGCTTCAGGTACATGTCATAGCCCACGCTCATCAGATACCCGGACTGCTCCGGACCCAGCAGATTGCCTGCTCCCCGAATCTCCAGATCCCGCATGGCGATCTTGAACCCGGAGCCGAACTCCACATATTCCCGGATGGCCCCCAGACGCTTGCTGGCCGTCTCCTGCAAAATCTTGCCGGGACGGTAGGTGAGGTAGGCGTAGGCCCGGCGGGTGCTGCGGCCGATACGCCCGCGGATTTGATGCAGCTGGGCAAGTCCCATCCTGTCCGCGTCCTCAATCACCAGTGTATTCACGTTTGAAATATCAATGCCTGTTTCGATGATGGTGGTGCATACCAAAATGTCCGCTTCGCCGTCCACCATCCGGCCCATCACGTCGGAAAGCTCCTGCTCCGACATTTTTCCGTGGCCGATGACGATGCGGGCCTCCGGCCCCAGCAGCTTTTGCAGCCGACCGGCGGTGGTGGAGATGGATTCCACCCGGTTGTGGAGATAGTAGACCTGCCCGCCCCGGCTCAGTTCCCGGCGGATGGCGTCCGCCAAAACCTCCCAGTCGTGCTCCAGCACATAGGTTTGTACCGGCTGACGGTCGGCGGGCGGCTCTTCAATGGTGCTCATGTCCCGCAGACCGCTGAGGGCCATGTTCAGCGTCCGGGGGATGGGGGTGGCGGAGAGGGTGAGGGTGTCCACCTGTTTTGCCATCTCCTTCAGGCGCTCTTTGTGAGTCACGCCGAAGCGCTGCTCCTCGTCGATCACAAGAAGCCCCAGATCCTTGAACTGGACGGACTTTTGCAGCAGCTTGTGGGTGCCGATCAAGACATCCACGCCGCCGGTGCGGGTGGCCTCCAGAATCCGCTTTTGCTCTTTGGGGGTTGTGAACCGGGACAGGACCTCCACATTGACGGGAAAGCCCGCAAAACGGCTCATAGCGGTGGCATAATGCTGCTGCGCCAAAATCGTGGTGGGGACCAGAATGGCGGCCTGCTTTCCGTCCAGCACGCATTTCATCACGCCCCGGAGCGCCACCTCCGTCTTGCCGTATCCCACGTCGCCGCACAGCAGACGGTCCATGGGCCGGGCCTGTTCCATGTCGGCCTTGATCTCCTCCACGGCCCGGAGCTGGTCGCCCGTCTCGGGATAGGGAAACGCGTCTTCAAACTCCTGCTGCCAGGGGGAATCCGGCGAGAAGGCAAAGCCGGGCTGCTTCTGCCGCTGGGCGTACAGGGCGATCAGTCCCTTTGCAAGGTCTTTGGCCGCGGCCTTCGCCTTGGTCTTGGACCGCGCCCACTCGGTTCCGCCCAGCTTATTGAGCCGCTGGTGCTCGCCGCCGTCCTCGCCGCTGCCGATATACTTGGACACCTGATCCAGCGCCGTCACCGGTACATACAGGCAGTCTCCCGCGGCGTAGTCAATCTTGATATAGTCCTTTTCCACGCCGTCTACCGGCATTTTCCGCAGTCCCGCGAACCGGCCCACGCCGTGCTGGGTGTGAACCACCAGATCGCCGGGAGAGAGGTCGGTGAAGGACTGGAGCTTTTGGCGGCTGGAGTCCTTTTTCAGCTTTTGCCGTTTTCGGGCGGTGGGGGTCAGCTGCCCCTCCGTCAGCACCGCCAGATGAAGCTGAGGCCACTCGCTGCCCGCGCTCAACGCACCGGCGGTGAGCCGTACCTCGCCCGGGGCGGGCATGGCCGCGTTTTTGAGATCCAGCGTGGCGGGAATGTCCCGCTCTTCCAGCAGACGCAAAAGGTTTTTTGCCCGCGCTTCGCCGCCGCAGAGGATCAGAACCCCGTATTCTGCGGTCCGATAATGCTTCAGGTCTTCTGCCGCGGTTTCAAGACTTCCGCCGTAGGAGGGCAGCTGCTTGGTGGTCAGGTTCACCAAATGCTTGGGGGACATGGGGTAGCGGGAGGTGGGAAGAGAGGTTTCCATCACGGTGGGAAACTCCGCCAGATGAGAGAAAAACTCCTCGCCGGTCAGTGAGAGCCGGGAAAATGTCCCGGTCAAAACGCCTGCTTCCAGCAGAGCCTCGGTGTCCTGTCGAACCTGCAAGGCAAAGCCTTTGACCCGCTCTTCCACCCGCGCCGTCTCGCTGAGAAACACCACCGCGTCGGCGGGCAGGTAATCAAGGCCCCATGCTGCTTCCGGATAGACCGCGCAGAGATACCGGTCCGCACCGCCGAGATTTTCGCCGTTGCGCAGCCGCTGGGCGTCCGTGCGCAACGTTTCCGCCGCGCCGGCGGCACGGCCCTTTTTCTCCAGCTTTTCCGCCTCTTTGTCAAGCGTTGCGGCAAGCCCTTCGATTCCGCCGTTTGCCTGATGGGGCAGTACCTCGGCAGCGGGCAGCAGCAGTGCGGACTTGATGTTTTTCGTCCGCCGCTGACTGGCTGGGTCAAATGTGCCCATGGAGTCGATCTCATCGTCGAACAACTCGCAGCGCACCGGGCTTTCCATCAGGGGGGAGAACACGTCCAAAATCCCACCCCGGATGGCAAACTGGCCCACGCCCTCCACCTGCTCGCACCGGGAGTAGCCGGCGGCGGTCAACTGTCCGGCCAGCTCGTTCAAATCCAGTTTTCCGCTGACTTTCAGTGTCCGCACGGCGGCAGATAGCTGCTTTTTGGGCATTGCGCGGGCCATCAGCGCGTCCGCCGTGGCGATGCAGACAGGGGCCTTTCCCTTTGCCAGAGCATACAGCGCGGCAAGACGGTTTTGCTCCCAAGCGCGGGAGGACACCGCCCCTGCTCGGAACTGCCACTCCCGGCCCAGCAGCGTCACCGGCTCCGCCCCCGTCAGGGCATGAAGGTCGCCGCTCAGGCGCTTGACCTCCTGCTCGTCCCCGCAGAGAAAGACCGACGGACGGCCCATCGCGTGGGCGATGGCCGCGCCGATGGCCGCGCGGTGGGCACTTTGCAGCCCGGAAACCGCCACGGGGCTTTTGCCGCTTTCAAGACTGGCCACCGTTTCACGAAGCTCCGGCAGTTCATTCAGTTTTTTCAGGAGTTGTTCCATAAATCTTCCTTTGCTGCCGCTGTTTCTGAGCCTTGCTCAGTTAAAGTGATTCATCGCCTTCTGGCAGTCGCCGTTTTCAATCACGCACTCCGCCGCGTCGATGGCGCGGGCGAAGACGTCCAGCAGAGTTTTTCGCTCTGCCTGAGACGGGACGCCGATGACCCAGTCGATCATGTCCCGCTCCTCCCCGGCCCCGCCGGGATCGCCGATGCCGATTTTCACCCGGGGGAACTGGTCTGTTCCCAAGTGGGCGATGATGTTTTTGATGCCGTTGTGTCCCCCGGCGGAGCCGGAAGGCCGCACCCGCAGTTTTCCCACGGGCAGAGATACGTCGTCATAGATGACAAGCACATGGTCGGCGGGAATTTTATAAAACTGGGCGGCCTCGTGCACGGCTTCGCCGGAGAGATTCATAAAGGTCTGGGGCTTCATCACCAGCACCCGCGCCCCGCCAAAATGCAGAATATTATAGGCGGCCTTGAACTTCACCTTGTTCAGCTTGACGCCCTGTTTTTCCGCCAGAAGGTCCACGGTGAGAAAGCCCATATTGTGCCGGGTCTTCGCGTATTTTTCTCCGGGATTGCCCAGACCGACCAGCAGCCAGTCCACGCCGGAGGATTTGTTTCCAAACAACATTGCCCTGTCTCCCTGTGATCAAATTCCGTGCTCTCAATTTCACGGCGACCCAAATTCTCCGCAGAAAAGAAAGCCCAACAGGGCGGGGAAGTCGCCTCCCCCGCCTTGTCTATTTCTATCATTTGAAATTGTAGTCCCGCATTCCGGGCAGAGGTGCCAAGCGTTTCCCGTCCCTCGTCCCCCGTCTACCGTCCCGTGTCTCAATTCGGTCAAAAGCCCGGCGAAGCGGGTTTTGACCGAAAGAGGAGGAGCAAGGAAACGAAGTGCAGTTTTCCGCAAAGCGGGAAACGGAACGCAGTGGACTTTGCTCCGACGAGTCAGCGGAACAGCTTGGAAATGGAAACTTCCTGATAAATGCGCTCGATTGCCTCGGCAAACATGGGCGCCACGGCAAGGTACTTGATCTTGTCGGATTTGCCTGCATCAATGGGGGCGATGGTGTCCAGCAGGGCCAGCTCGGTAATCACGCTGTTGTTGATCCGGTCGATAGCCGGGCCGGAGAGAACGCCGTGGCTGGCGCAGGCGTGGACGCTCTTTGCACCGCCCACATCAATCAAAGCCTGCGCGGCGTTGCACAGAGATCCGCCGGTATCCACCATATCGTCAAAAATAATGCAGTCCATGCCCTTCACGTCGCCGATGACGTTCATGACTTCGCAGCTGTTGGCCTTCTGGCGGCGCTTATCCACGATGGCCAGATTCATGTGCAGCTTCTGAGCAAAGGCGCGGGCGCGGGCCACGCTGCCCACGTCCGGGGAGACCACCATCATGTTCTCGCAGTTTGCGCCGAACTTCTTGGCGTAATAATCCACGAAAATGGGGTTGCCGGCCAGATTGTCCACGGGAATGTCGAAGAAGCCCTGAATCTGAGAGGCGTGCAGGTCCATGGTCAACACCCGGTCGGCGCCGGCGGCGGTGAGCATGTTGGCCACCAGCTTTGCGGTAATGGGGTCGCGGGCCTTGGCTTTGCGATCCTGCCGGGCATAGCCGTAATACGGCATCACGGCGGTAATGCGTCCGGCGGAGGCGCGCTTCAGCGCGTCGATCATGATGAGAAGCTCCATCAGATTGTTGTTGACGGGGGTGGAGGTGGATTGGATCACGAACACGTCGCTGCCGCGAACCGTTTCATACAGAGAAACGAAAATCTCACCGTCGGAGAAGGTACCTACCTCCGACTCGCCCAGTTTGGTTCCCATCAGTTTGCAGACATCTGCCGCCAGCTGGGGGTTGGAGTTGCCGCAAAATACCTTGATATCCTTGCCATGAGAAATCATAACAACGCCCTCTTTCTTCTGTTATATGTGAATGAATCATTCGTTTATTTACCGTGCATCTTTCGCCGCCGCGCGGCCCAGCCGTCTTTGTTCTCCTGCTGTACCCGCGCCACGGCCAGCGCATCCTCCGGCACGTCCTTGGTGATGGTCGCTCCCGCCGCGATATAGCTGCCCTTGCCCACGCGGACCGGAGCCACAAGGTTCGTGTTGCAGCCGATGAAGGACTCATCGCCGATGGTGCAGCGGTATTTTTTGAAGCCGTCGTAATTTGTGGTAACGGTGCCGCAGCCAAAGTTGACTTTTTTGCCCACGTCGCTGTCCCCCACGTAGGTCAGATGGGAAATTTTCGTCCCGTCTCCGATGGTGGAGTTTTTCACCTCCACAAAGTCGCCGACCTTGATGTCGTCGCCGATGCGGCAGTTTGGCCGGACATAGGCAAACGGCCCCACATGGGTCCGCCGGCCAATGGAGGACTCGTTGATCTGCGAAGCGTTGACCTCGCTCTCGTCCCCCACGGTGCAGTCCCGCACCATGGCGTTGGGGCCGATGACGCAGTCTTGGCCGATGCGGGTTGCTCCCCGTAAAATGGTTCCGGGCAGGACCATAGTCCCCCGGCCGATTTCCACCCGGGGGTCGATATAGACAGCCTTCGGGTCCAGAATGCGCACGCCGTTTGCAAGGTGCTCGGCGACAATCTCATCCCGCAGGTGCAGTTCCACATTTTGAATGTCGGCGTCGGAGTTCAGGGCAATCCAGCCCCGCTCGCCGTCCACGTTCTGGAAAAAGACAGTGGCGGCTTTTTGCCATCCCTCTGCCAGCGCGGAGCCTTCGGCAGAATAGACATATCCCTCTCCGGCCTGCTTGGCCGGAACCACCGGACGAGAAATGACGATTACCCGCCGCGCGCCGGAAACAAAATCCAGCAGCTTGGGGTGCTCGTCGGAAATCACTGCGTCGGCGTCTGCCGGAAAACAGACGCGAACCTCGTCGGTATATTGCGGACCGCAGACAACAAAAAACCGCTCTACGCCGTCACGCTTCAGTTTGCGAACCACCCACGTAAGGATGGGGCAAAACAGAATGTCTTTCAGCATCAGCGGTTTTTTCTGTTCCGGGTCCGGGGAAGTTGTCAGGAAAATGACTGCGCGATTTTGATCCATCGGTATCCCCTCCCTCGAGAATAATTTGCGGGGCGCGGACACCCCGGCAGTCATGGCCAGATCCGCTGCGGGATCGGTTGCAAAGCTATTATAACAAAAATTTAAGGAAAATCCAGTGTTTCCTAGTAAATTGTTTCAGAAAATTCCGGTTCTATTTCGGCAAAACGACGATTCAGCAAAAAAATATGTAGATTTTCCACAGTTTTTCGGATAATTAGCCGTTGACTTCGGCATTTTGCAGAATTTCTCGTAGTTTTGTAGTGGTTTTCTCTGAAAAAAACGATTTTTTCATATAAAGTGGTTGAATTTGCGCAGGTAATGGATTACAATTGACCCGGCCATATTAAATGGAGGGATTCAATGCTGAATGTTGTTCTTGTGGAACCGGAAATCCCGCAGAATTGTGGAAACATTGCTCGGACCTGCGCCGCTACCGGCGCGCGGCTTCATTTGATCCGCCCTCTGGGATTTGATATCTCGGACCGGGCCGTCAAACGGGCAGGGCTGGATTACTGGAATCTGGTTCAGGTCTTCGACTACGAAAACCTGAACGACTTTTTTCATCGCAATCCAGACGCCGTGGATATCTGGCTCACCACGACAAAAGCCCCCCGCTCTTATCAAGAGGCGGAATTCCGGGACGGCTGCTGGCTGTTTTTCGGAAAGGAAACTGCGGGACTGCCCAAGGATTTTCGGGAGGCGCATTCCGACCGGTGTATTCGGCTCCCCATGCGGGAAGAGGCCCGCAGCCTGAATCTCAGCAACACGGTGGCTGTGTGTGTTTACGAGGCTCTGCGCCAGACCGGCTTTCCCGGCCTTTCCAGCGAAGGGGAAATGGCCGGTGAACGCTGAATTTCTTTCCCTATCCGCCTGTAAAATCCCAGCGGCGGACATACTAAGCTGAGATCTATCCGCACAGATCGAACCGACATTTTCAGGGAGGATATTTATGAACTATAACAAGAAGACAGTGAAGGACGTGGAGGTAAGCGGGAAAAAGGTCCTGCTCCGGTGCGACTTCAACGTGCCTCAGGACAAGGCCACCGGGGCCATCACCAGCGATAAGCGCATTGTGGCGGCGCTGCCCACCATTCAATATCTGCTGGAAAACGGCGCGGCGGTCATCG
This sequence comes from Oscillibacter ruminantium GH1, assembly GCF_000307265.1. GTDB lineage: Bacteria > Bacillota > Clostridia > Oscillospirales > Oscillospiraceae > Oscillibacter > Oscillibacter ruminantium. The sequence goes on along the minus strand of NZ_DF158897.1, from coordinate 77,852 downwards.
CCTGCTCCCATCTGGGAAAGCCCAAGGGTGAGCGGAAAATGGAACTGAGTCTTGCGCCGGTGGCAAAGCGGCTGGGCGAGCTTTTGCAAAAGCCCGTGACCTTCGCGGCCGATACCGTGGGTCCTGACGCCAAGGCCAAGGCCGCGGCGCTGAAGCCCGGCGAGATCATGCTGCTGGAAAACACCCGGTTTGAAGCGGGCGAAACGAAAAACGATCCCGCCCTTGCCAAGGAGCTGGCTTCCATGGCGGAGCTGTATGTCTCCGATGCGTTTGGTTCCGTTCACCGGGCGCATGCCTCCACCGTGGGCGTGGCGGATTATCTGCCCGCCGTCTCCGGCCTTCTGGTGGCCAGAGAGCTGGAGGTCATGGGCAAGGCACTGGACGACCCCAAGCGGCCCTTTGTGGCGGTTTTGGGCGGCGCGAAAGTCTCTGACAAGATCAACGTCATCAACAATCTGTTGAGCAAGGCCGACGCCATTATTATCGGCGGCGGAATGGCATATACTTTTGCAAAGGCGCAGGGCGGCTCCATCGGCCAGTCCCTTCTGGAGGCCGACAAGCAGGACTATGCGCTGGAGATGATCGCCAAGGCCAAGGACAAGGGCGTGAAATTCCTTCTGCCGGTGGATACGCTGGCGGCAAAGGAATTTTCTCCTGATGCGCAGCCCGTCGTGGTGGACACCATGGCGATTCCCGACGATATGCAGGGACTGGACATCGGTCCCAAATCCGTGCAGCTGTTCTGCGACGCGGTGAAGGGTGCGGGAACCATCGTGTGGAACGGCCCCATGGGCGTTTTTGAGTTCGACGCGTTTGCCGGCGGCACCCGCGCCATGGCGCAGGCCATGGCGGAGAGCGGCGCGGTGACCATCGTGGGCGGCGGCGACAGCGCCGCGGCGGTGGAGCAGCTGGGTTTTGCCGACAAGATCACCCACATCTCCACCGGCGGTGGAGCGTCCCTCGAATTTTTGGAGGGCAAGGAACTTCCCGGCGTGGCCTGCCTACAGGACAAATAAAACCATTTCACAGCCTCGTTCCATGTGACCGCACCGTGACCGGGCGGGATAAATTGAAATTGACATAAAGGAAGTTGAAACCATGAATCGTCGTTACCGTAAAACTGTGATTGCCGGCAACTGGAAGATGAATATGACCGCCACCGAGACAAAGAAATTTGCTGAGGATATGAAGAAGATCATGCCCAAGGCCAAGTGGTGCGATACCTTGATCTGTGTTCCCGCCTGTAACATTTCTGTGGCCACCCGGGCTTTTAAGGATCTGCGGATCTCCGTGGGCGCGGAGAACGTCTACTTTGAGGAAAAGGGCGCCTTTACCGGCGAGATCTCCGCGAACATGCTGAAGGATCTGTCTGTGAAGTATGTGATCGTTGGCCACAGCGAGCGGCGCCAGTATTTTGGCGAGACGGACGCCAGCGTGAATAAAAAGGTCCACGCTGTTCTGAACGCCGGAATGAACCCCATCATCTGCGTGGGCGAGAGCCTAGAGCAGCGGGAAACCGGCGTTACCGGCGAATGGATTGCGCTGCAGGTCAAGAGCGCGCTGAACGGCGTTCCCGCCGACAAGCTGCGCCGCTGCATCGTGGCCTATGAGCCCATCTGGGCCATCGGCACCGGCAAGACCGCCACGGCAGAGCAGGCCGGTGAGGTTTGCAGCAACATCCGCGCCACCATCCGCGCCCTGTACGGAGCGCGGGTTGCCCGCTCCGTCACCATTCAGTACGGCGGGTCCATGAATCCCAAGAACGCGGCGGAACTGTTGGCCCAGCCGGATATCGACGGCGGACTCATCGGCGGCGCGGCTTTGAAGCCGGAGCAGTTTGTGGAGATCATCAACGCCGCAAACCAGGACTGACTGATTTGAGGGGGAGCTCGCTCCCCCTCGACCTCCCCTGAGCCAGCGAAAACGAGTGCGGCCGCGGAATTTTTCGCAGGCAGATATTCGGATGAAACTGCCTTGGATTTCCCCGCGGAAATCTTGGACGAGGAATACGGGGGCGGGAGACGGCGGACGCAGCGATTTCCGAGGGCACGGCCCTCTCATGGCTTCGCGCGGCAACGGTCGAAACAATCGGCAGAGTTAGAAAGAGGTACTTTGATTATGAATAAAACTCCCACAACGCTGATTATTATGGACGGCTTCGGCATGTCCGGCGATCTGCGGGGAAACGCGGTCCGGGCAGCGCAAACGCCCCGGCTCGATCAATTTTTTGCGGAATTTCCCAATACAACGCTCTCCGCCTCCGGACTGGATGTGGGTCTGCCCGACGGGCAGATGGGCAACAGCGAGGTGGGCCACACCAATATTGGCGGCGGCCGGGTGGTGTTTCAGGACCTGCCCCGCATTACCAACGCTGTGGCGGACGGTTCTCTCTTTGAAAATCCCGCCTATCAGCACGCCATGGACGCCTGCAAGGAAAAGGGCACGACCCTTCATTTGATGGGTCTTTTGTCCAACGGCGGGGTACACTCCCACATCGACCACCTGTTTGCGCTGCTGAAAATGGCGAAAGACAGGGGTCTTGAAAAGGTCTATATCCATGCGTTTCTGGACGGACGGGATGTGTCCCCCTCCTCCGGCGTTGATTTTGTGGCGCAGACCGTGGAAAAGTGCGGCGAGCTGGGCGTTGGCAAGATCGCAACCGTGATGGGGCGGTACTATGCCATGGACCGCGACAAGCGCTGGGACCGGGTGGAACAGGCCTATGACGCCATGGTATATGGCGAGGGTGCGACGACAAATCCGGACCCGGTGGCCGCTGTGAAGGACTCCTATGCCAAGGGCGTTACCGACGAATTTCTGGAACCGGTGGTGTGCGACAGCGATGGCACCATCGGCGATAACGACAGCGTCATCTTTTTCAATTTCCGGCCCGACCGGGCGCGGGAAATCACCCGCACCTTGGTGGACCCGGCGTTTGACGGGTTTACGCACCAGTATTTTCCGCTTACCTTCGTGTGCAACACGGAGTATGACGCCACCATGCCCAATGTGGAAGTGGCGTTTCCCCGAACCTTGGTGCGCAACGGATTGGGCGAATATCTCAGCTCCTTGGGCATGACGCAGCTGCGCATTGCGGAGACGGAGAAATATGCCCATGTGACGTTCTTCTTCAACGGTGGGTCCGAAACGGTCTTCCCCGGCGAGGACCGGGTGCTGGTGGCCTCTCCCAGAGTGGCGACTTATGATCTCCAGCCGGAGATGAGCGCCGGAGAGGTTTGCGAAAAGTGCGTGGAGCGCATTGAGTCCGGGGCCTACGATGTGATTATTTTAAACTTTGCCAACTGTGATATGGTCGGCCACACCGGTGTGTTCAGCGCGGCGGTAAAAGCGGTGGAAACGGTGGACACATGTGTGGGAAAGGTCGTGGACGCCACGCTGAAAATGGGCGGCATTGCCATGATTACCGCCGACCACGGCAACGCGGAGCAGATGGAGCAATCTGACGGCAGCCCCATGACCGCGCATACCACCAACTTGGTTCCTTTCATCCTCTGTGGTGCGGGCAGCGAGCTGCGCCGGGGCGGAAAGCTGGCGGACATCGCCCCCACGATTTTGGACGTGATGGGGCTCCAGTCCCCTGCGGAAATGACCGGCACAACCCTCATCATTAAATAAATTCCCCAGCAAACCACGGCGCGTCATTCCGGCCTGTCGAAAAAGTCTCACGGACTTTTTCGGCAGGCTTTTTTTGACGAGGATTTTTCCCGGCTGTCGAACTGTGCGGATAAAAACCTGCTGTTTTGCAGTGTAAACGCCTACGGAACCGTTTTGTTACAGAGATTCACCCTAAAAAGAGGCGACGATTACCATATTTTACCGAAAAAGGATGAGACTGTGTATAATTTTTCCTTTCCACGGACATACTTCAGGCAAACAAATGGAAAGGACGGTTTTGTATGAACAAACCGAAAATTGCACTGGGCGGAGCGGGCTTCTACATAGTCCTGCTCCTGTGCCTGATGGTCGTGGGAGTTTCGGGCTATATGATCCTGTTTCATGGCAGCACTGCGGCCGAGGCGGATGCTGCGGCAGCCTCGGCGGATGCGGATCTTTATGGCGATCTGGACCCGGAGGGGCCGTCACTGGAGATTCTGGAGCCGCAGACGATCAAGGAGCCGGATGAGGAGAGCGCCCCGGCGAACGCGCCTGTGGAGATGCCTTCGGTGCAGGTGGACGATACCCCTGTGACAGCCACTGCACCAAATCTGGTCGTCTGGCCGCTGCGGGGCGCTGTGGTGTCTGCGTTCAGCGTGGACGAACTGCTCTATGATGAGACAATGGGAGACTGGCGCACCCACGCGGGCGTGGATCTGGCCGCCGAGGCGGGCACGCAGGTCATGGCCGCCAGCGCCGGAACGGTAAGCGCCGTGGAAAACGACCCTCTGATGGGAACCACCGTGATGATTGACCATGCCGGAGGCTACCGCACCACCTATGCGAACCTGCAGGCGGTGCCCACGGTCAAGGTCGGGGACGCCGTCTCCGCCGGGCAGATCATTGGCGCGGTGGGCAACACCGCCATTGCAGAGGCCTCTGTGGCGTCCCATCTGCACTTTGCCGTGGAGAAGGACGGAGACGCGGTGGACCCCCAGACATTTTTGAAGGACTAAAGGAAGTGCGCGCAAAGCCGCGGCCTGTGGATTTTCGCAGGCCGCGGCTTTTGTTCGGTAAAATCCCGCTGTTTTCGGGTTGTCCGCCGGAACATTCCATGTTAAACTTAAGGCAACACCGCACAAAGAACGCCTTGCGGCTTTGTGCACAGCTTGCTTGCATAGTTCTTACCATCTTGCACAGCAATTTTTACCATACGTCAGTATGGCGGCGAAATTCCTATACAATCTGACTGCGCAATCTGCATGCAATCTCTGCGCGGTGTTGGCTTAAGATCATCTAAGGGAGGCGTATTCATGCAAAAAGGCGCTCTGGTGCTGGAAGGAGGTTCCCTCCGGGGCCTGTTCACGGCGGGAGTTTTGGACGTGTTGATGGACGGGCAGATTTGGTTTGAATATGTCAACGGCGTCTCCGCCGGGTCACTGTGCGGATACAACTATATCGCCCGTCAGCCGGGCCGTACCCGGGATATCAACGAGACGTTCTGCGCAGACCGGCGCTTTTTGGGATTCAACAATCTGTTGCGAAACGGCGGCGTTTTCAATTTCAATTTTCTGTTTGGAGAAGTGGCCGATGTGCTGAACCCTCTGGACAAGAAGACGTTTACCGATTCCCCCCAGATTTTTGAAGCGGTGGCCACCAACTGCATTTCCGGTGAGCCGACGTATTTTCGTAAGGGGACGATTCCCCCGGCCGATTTTGACCGGGCCTGTCGGGCCTCGTCCAGTATGCCGGCTCTCAGCGAGATCGTGTACATAGGCGGCACACCGTATCTGGACGGGGGCTGTGCCTGTCCGGTCGCCTATCACCGCGCCATAACGCTGGGGTATGAAAAGCGGGTGGTAGTTCTGACCCGCCCGGCGGGGTATCGCAAAAAGCCGCAGATCAGCCGCGGTCTGGAGGAGACGGCCCGGCGGCTGTACGGACGAAGGTATCCTGCGTTTCTTGCAACTGTGCGGGAGAGCAACCGGCGGTATAACGCCCAATATACCGAACTGGAACAGCTGGAGCGGGAGGGAAAAGTGTTCCTTCTCCGCCCGGCGGGCCCGGTGCTGGTGGGGCGGTTGGAACGTCACGCGGATAAGCTGGAGGCGCTGTATCAGCAGGGAAGAACGGTCTGCATAGAGCAGCTGGACAATTTGATGCGGTATCTCAATACCTGATTTTTCATTCTGCGGAGCAGACAAAGCAGTGGTTTCATCAAGAAAGCAGCCGGAAAAGCCTTTGGGACTTTTCCGGCTGCCTTTTTGCTTTTCAGGACTGGGCCCCTGCCAGCGGCACAATATGCTTGTGATACGTCCACCGGAAGAACACAATGGTCAAAATCAAGGAGACGACCTCCGCGATGGGAAACGCCCACCAGACCATGTCCAGGTTGCCGCTGAGACTCAGCAGCCACGCGGCGGGCAGCAGCAAGATCAGTTGCCGCGCCAGAGACACAATCATGCTGAGGACGCTGTTTCCCAGCGCCTGAAACACGCCGCTGCATACAATGCCGACTGCGGCCATGGGAAAGCTGAGACTGATAATCTGCAGCGCCGGCGCGCCGATGGCAAGCATTTCGTCGGATGCGTCAAACAGCGCCAGCAGCCAGCCCGGAACCAGCAGGAAGATCAGCGTTCCCACCACCATGATGCACGCCGCCGTGGCGAGACTCACCTTGAATGCGCGCATAATGCGGTTTTTTTTCTGCGCGCCATAGTTATAGGCCACGATGGGAATCACGCCGTTGTTCAGGCCGAACACCGGCATAAAGATGAAGCTCTGGAGCTTAAAGTATGCGCCAAACACGGTGGCGGCAGTGGTTGTAAAGGGGATCAGGATGCGGTTCATGCCATAGACCATGATAGAGCCGATGGCCTGCATGATGATAGAGGGAACGCCAATGAGGTAAATGTCCCGAATGATTTCTCCGTTGGGGCGAAAGCCCTTGAATTTTAAGGGAACCTCGGGGTTTTTCTTCAGGCAGAAAAACAGGGACAGGCACATGCTGCAAATCTGGCCGATGACCGTGGCCACAGCCGCACCCGCCACGCCCATCCGGGGCAGTCCAAACAGGCCGAAGATCAAAATGGGGTCCAAAATGATATTGATGATCGCGCCCAGTCCCTGCGTGAACATGGTGTAGAGCGTCCGGCCCGTGGATTGCAGGATACGCTCAAAGGTGATGCCGAAAAACAGACCGAAGGAGACGCAGGAGCAGATGGTGAGATAAGTAATGCCTCCATCCACGATCTCTGCCACATCGGTCTGGGACCGAAAGAACACAGGGGATACCAGCCATCCGATCAAAATAAAGGCGAGAACGCTCAGTCCCGCCAGAAAGATCCCGTTCAGCGCCACGCTTTGGGCCCGCTTGGGGTCCCTTGCGCCCAGCGCGCGGCTCAAAAGCGCGTTGATGCCCACGGCGGTACCGGTGGACACGGCGATCATCAGCGCCTGCATGGGAAAGGCCAAAGACACTGCGGTTAGTGCGTTTTCCGATATCCGGGAGACAAAGATGCTGTCCACCACGTTGTACAGCGCCTGCACCAGCATGGAGATCATGATGGGCAGGGACATGTTGAACACCAGTTTTCCCACGGGCATGACGCCCATTTTATTCTCAGTTAATTTTTTGCTTCTTTCTTCCATAAATACTCGCTTTCTTTCGTTTTCCCGTCTGCTTTGAAGGGGTGCCCGATGACAATTGGAAAGCGGCGCGGCTTGAAGGCCGCGCCGCAATTCGCGCAAATGCTTTCCGTTAAAACTGCCGGCCAGTCAAGCCTGCCGACGCTTACTTTTTCAGCTCGCCGGTAGCCAGCTGCGTCAGATAGGCGTTGATGAATCCGTCCAGATCGCCGTCCATCACGCCGTCGATATTGCTGGTCTCGTGACCGGTGCGGGTGTCCTTCACCATCTGATAGGGCATAAAAACATAGGACCGGATCTGGCTGCCCCACTCAATTTTCATCTGTACGCCCTTGATGTCGGAAATTTTCTCCGCGTGCTGCTGGGCTTTCAATTCCAAAAGTTTGGCCCGCAGCATCTTCATGCAGTTGTCCTTGTTCTGGAACTGGCTGCGCTCCGTCTGGCAGGCCACCACGACCCCGGTGGGGATGTGAATCAGCCGGACGGCGGAGGAGGTCTTGTTGATGTGCTGGCCGCCCGCGCCGGAGGAGCGGTAGACCTGCATTTCAATGTCCTCGGGGCGAATGTCAACCTCCGCGTCGTTGGGCAGGTCGGGCATGACCTCCAGCGCGGCGAACGAGGTCTGGCGGCGGGCGTTTGCGTCAAACGGGGAGACGCGCACCAGACGGTGAACGCCGTTTTCGCTCTTCAAAAAGCCATAGGCATTTTCACCCTCAATGGAGATGGCGGCGGATTTAATACCCGCTTCCTCGCCGTCTTCATAGTCCAAAATCTGATATTTAAAGTCGTGACGCTCCGCCCAGCGAGTGTACATCCGATAGAGCATCCCCGTCCAGTCCTGCGCCTCGGTGCCGCCGGCTCCGGCGTGGAAGGACAAAATGGCGTTGTTGGAGTCATACTCGCCGGAAAGAAGGGTGGCGAGCCGCTGCTCGGAAACTTCCTCCTCCAGCTTGGCATAGCCCTCTTTCAATTCATCCAGCAAAGAAGGGTCGTCTTCTTCCTGACCCATTTCGCAAAGCGTTTTCAAATCCTCCCAGTTGGAGGTCATTTTTTCCTGCCGTCCAATCTTGCCCTGCAGGCGCTTGAGCTGCTGCTGCACCTGCTGAGAGCGTTCCAGATCGTTCCAGAACTCCGGCTCGCTGGTTTGGGCCTCGAGACTTGCGGCCTCCCGCTTGGCAGTGTCGATATCCAGCGCCGCGGCCAGCTTATCCAGTTCCGGGCCGAGGGCGGTCAGCTTCTGCTTGTATTCGTCATATTCGATCAAAGCCATGGCATATTCTCCATTCCACATTTTCATCAGCCCAAATATTATATAGGAGTTTACCCGGTTTGTAAAGAAAAACCGCTTTTTTCATCCCATGCCGGTTTTTTACAAAAAATGTTCTTTCATCGAGCGTCGGCAGTCACGGAATGGTTTTTATACAAAAGCCGCCCCGAAAAGGAGGCAAAGTCCCCGATTGGAGACTTCGCTTTTTCCGCACACCTCAGGGTGCTGCGTTCTCGGCCGCTGTTTGGCGGTTGATGTCCATACCGATCTCGAATACCCGGTTCCATGGAAAGCGGTAATTCGAGAGGGCCAGTGTCCCGCAGTCGGCCTCGGCCCAAGGGGAGAGGCTCACAAGAATTTTTCCGCTCCTAAAATTTTCCAGAACCGGCGCGGCGGAGACTGCCATGTCCGACTCCAGCGCCGAGAGAACCGCAAAGCGGTCGATCTCCGGGCAATAGAAATTGTCCGGGCTGCCGCCAAGTTCATCCCGCACATAGGCGTACAGGTCGTTGCGGACGGTGTTGCGATAGGCAAAGTCCTTCACTACGCTGTCGGACAGGGCTTTGACAAAGGCTGTATTGGCGCTGTCGTCTTTTTCTGGGGCCGGCGTGCAGGTCAGCCATGCGTACCGCGCCACCCCGTGGGAAATGGCGGTTCCGGTGACGATGGCCATGTCCAGAAAACCGGAGTAGGACAGAAGCATCCCCAAGTCTGTCTGCTGTGTCATCGCGTCGTGAATAACCGTGCCGTAGGCGTCGTTGGCCGCGTCGATCAAAATGGTGGGCAGATGGGTTTTTTGATTCTCGTTCAGGGCGTTGGTCAACGCCCACGCATAGTCTCCAATCCGTTCCGGTTCTGCCGGGGCGGTAAGCACCAGAATCTGAAGATCGGCGGATTTCTGCTTTTCTGTTTTCTCCATCCCAAAGAATGCCAAATGCGCGTCCACCAGCGCATTTAGCGGCTGATAGTCGTAGGCGCAGGCGGCCTGTGTCTCCAGCCCCCCGATGTATCGCACAGCGGCCTTTGCCCCGTTCCAGCCGCAGTCCTGCAGATAGAGCTTGGCAATGGCCTTAAACGCCAGATCGTCCACGCCGGAGAGCAGCGCGTCCCCGTCCCGCAAATTTGCGGAGAGGTAGGCGATCTCGTTTTTCTGAATGCTGTCCTCGGCGGAGGAATCGTCCACGCCAACCAAAACATGAAAGTTGGATTGAGCCGCGCCGTTCAGCGCGCCCAACAGGTGGGCGCTGAGCCGCAGCTTTCGGGCGCGGGCCGCCAGATAAGTTTCCACCGCGCCATCCGGCAGTGGCTCTGCCGAAGAAATGGTCAGTTCCTCGCCGTCGGCTCCCAGACGGTAGTCCTCCACGATGTTTTCCACGCTTAATGCGTCCCCGCTCAGATGGGGCCGGGCCGCAATGCCATAATCCCGCAGAGCGTTATACTCGTTGAGGCCGAAGCCGCCGTATCCCACCGTGGGGGCAAGGCGCATCACACTGTCCAGCAGCCAGACTTGGTTGTTTGTATCCTTGGAGAGCAGGGTGATAAGGTTTTCCAGAAGCTCTGTCTCAGTCAGTGTCGCGCCGTCGGTCAGCGTCACGGAGCGCTCCCCGGTCATGGCGCGGGAGCTGACCAGCCCGCCGGAAAGCAGTTGGTCCAAAGAGAGGACGTAGCGGTCGCAGCCCGCGTCCTCTTGGGCCAGCACCCATTCGTACAGCGCGGCCCGGTCGCCGGACTGCGTTCCGTTGGCGTTGCGGGGCTGGCCGTCCAGCTTTGTGGCATACAGATCGACGTCCGGCATCCGCAATTCATAGTCCAGAGATTCCGCCAGATATTCGGCCCGCTCCACGTTGTCCGGTCGGTCATCCAGCGGCACGTAGGCAAGCGCTGCGGAGCCGTCGGAAAATGCTGGCTTCCGTCCGCCGCAGCCCCCCAGTCCTGTAAGCAGGACAAGGGCCAGAGCGGCGGAGAATAATTTTAAAAGCGTACTTCGCATATTGCCTCCAATTTAGAAAAAAGCCCGCACGGCAAAGCCTGCGGACTTTTTGTAGTAAATTTTAAAAGGACAGGCCGCCCAGATCCATGCCGCCGGTGGCGGTGTTCAGGCTGTTTTCCATGGCCTCGCTGGCCTGACGCAGAGCCTCGTTGACAGCGGAGACGACCAGATCCTGCAGCATCTCCACATCCTCGGGGTCCACCGCCTCCGGCTTAATGGTCACGCCCAGAACTTCCTTCTTGCCGTTGACCTTGGCTTCGACCACGCCGCCGCCAACGCTTGCGGTAAATTCCTGAACCTCCACCGCGTCCTGCGCGGCGGTCATGGCTGCCTGCATCTCCTGAATCTTCTGCTGCATCTCCTGCTGGCGGGCGGCCCCGGTGGGGCGCATACTGCCGCTGGTAAATCCGCGGCGGGCACTGTAACTCATAACTGTCTGCTCCTTTATCAAGATGTTTTTTTCCTTTATAGGCGGCCGCCGGCCCCGCGCAGCGGTGGGGCCGCACAGCCAAAAAACAGTCTCGGACTGTTTTTACTGAACGGTGAAATGGTCCAGCTGACTTCCCATCTGGATCAAATCCAACAGTTTGTCCTCCGGCGAGGAGACGGGGCCGCTGCCCACGGAAAAGCGAACTGTTACCGGCCCGCCGGCCTTTAACGCGCCAAGCTCCTGCAAAGCGCTCAGAACCCGGTCGTTGTCCAACCGGCCCTTTACAATTTCGTCGGGGGCATAGACCGTGACCGTGCCGTCCTTCAGCTCGCCCTTGCACTTGTCCAGAAACGCCCGGTACATGGGCGGGAGACGACCCTTGCATTCCTCCGCCAACGCTCGCCACCACGCCGCGCCGCCGGTTGCACCGGAGACGCTTTCCGCCGGGGCGGATTCTGCCGCGCGGATTGCGGGCGGGGGGGCGGTTGGTTCCTGTGCGGCAGGCGGAGCCGAGGCGTGAACAGCCAAAGGCTCTGAGTGTGGTTCCACTGCCGTAAACCTTTCCGGGAAAGACGGATCACCCGTCTCCGGCGGTTCTTCCGGAAGGGGGGGGCGCTCCTCGTCAAAGGGCGGTTCCTCTGGCAGAGGCGGTTTTTCCTCGTCCCAAGGGGGCGCATCCGCCGGAGCGGGAGATGTTTTCACGGCGGGCTTTTGCGCAGGTTCCCGCACAGGTGCTTTCGGCGCGGAACGGGCCGGAGCGGACTCCTCCTGCTGGGGAAGAGCGCCGCTGCTCATCAGCGCCGGGAGACGGGCCAGCGTGTCCTCCGCGCGCTGAATGCGGGCGGTGAGGGCGCTGAGATCGCCGGAAAGCGTTTCGTCGCAAAGGCGCAGGAGACAAAGCTCCGCGTCCGTGCGGCGGTTGGAACTATAATAGAGATCAGCCGTGGAGCGCTGCAAGGTGGTGGCCAGATACAAAAGGCGGCTGCCGGGTACGTCCCGTTCCAGTCTGTCCAGTGTGGCGGCGTCAAAGCCGCCGGACAGCAGCGCGGCTCCGCCCTCCGGGGCGGTCCGGCGCAGAAGCAGGTCCCGGGTCAGGGTGGACAGCTCGTTCAAAACGGCACCCACGTCCTTGCCCCCGGCGTACAGCTGGTTCAAAAGCAGAAGCGCCGCCTTCGCGTCCCGCTGCAAAATGCAGTCCATCAGCTGGGCGGTCTGGAGATTTCCAGCAAGGCCCAAAACCTCTAGCACGGCGGCGGAATCAATCACCCCTCCTGCCGCGGCGCACTGATCCAAAAGGCTCAGTCCGTCCCGCAAGGCTCCGTCCGCCAGACGGCTCAAAAGCTCCGCGCCGTCCGGCTTCAGATCGATGCCTTCCTGCCCGGCGACAAAGGTGAGCCGTTTCTCCACATCCCGGGGCGTGATGCGCTTAAAGGAATACCGCTGACAGCGGGACAAAATGGTGGCGGGAACCTTGTGCAGCTCCGTGGTCGCCAGAATGAACATGAGATGCTCCGGCGGCTCCTCCAAAATTTTCAAAAGAGCGTTAAACGCCGGAACGGACAGCATGTGGACCTCGTCCACAATATAGACTCGTTTTTTCACGTTGGCAGGGGAATAAATCGCCTCGTCCCGCAAGGCCCGGACCTGATCCACGCCGTTGTTGGACGCGGCGTCCAGTTCCAGCACATCCAAAAACGTGCCGTTTTCAATGCCCAGACAGCTGGGGCACACATTGCAGGGATCGCCGTCTACCGGATGCTCGCAGTTGACCGCCTTGGCGAGAATTTTCGCACAGGTGGTTTTGCCGGTTCCCCGGGTGCCGGTGAAAAGGTAGGCGTGGGACGTTCGGCCTTCCGCCACCTGTCGCTTCAGCGTTTCGGTGATGTGGGACTGGCCAATCACGTCAGAAAACGTTTTGGGCCGCCACTTGCGGTATAGCGCCTGATACATCTCCCACATCTCCTTTCAATAAACAGAACAAGTCCTCCGTTTGCAGCCGCGGAACCGGCGCCCTCGCGGCACATGGAACATCCCGCACGATGCTGCTCGGTTCCCCGCCTGACATGATTAGCGGGCGTCCATTGCGCGAGACCGGCTCCGCGGCTGCAAGCGGAGGACTTGATTCAGAACACTCTTATTCTACTATAAATTTTTCAAATTATCAACTGGAATCTGACGGGAACGGCGCAAATTTTCTTTTGCCCGGATTTTAAAGCAGTTCCAGCAGGAATCGAGTAATCTGTTCCATGGCCGCCGCCGCTTTTTTAATCGGAAACATTTGGAAAACATGCCACATGTCCTCCCAGACCTCTAATCGGCACTCTGCTCCTGCCGACAGCATGGCGTTTCGCAGCTGCTCTGCGTCGGAGTATAGAATTTCATGGGTTCCCACCTGAATGAGGGTGGGTGGAAAGCCCGCAAAATCCCCAAACAGGGGGGAAAGGCTGGGGCTGCACAGATCTTGATTCCCGGCGTACACAGCCCGGACGCTGTGGATATATTCCAAGGTCAGCATGGGGTCGATCTCTTTTCGCTCCGCATAGGACGGGCCGGAGGCGGTCATATCCGTCCAAGGGGACATCAGGATCAGCGCCGCGGGCAGCATTCGCCCGGCGGCCTTCAGCCGGTGGCACAGCACCAGAGCCAGATTGCCTCCCGCGCTGTCTCCGGCCAAAACCACGTCCCGCGCCCCGTAGCCCAGCTGCATCAAATAGTCCCATGCCCGCTGTCCGTCTTCCACCGCAGCGGGGTAAGGGTGTTCCGGGGCGAGACGGTATTCAAAGGTCAGCACATCATAACCGGTGGCCTTGGTCAGCTTGGAGGCGAGAACCTTGGAGTATCCCAGATTTCCGCTGGTGTAGCCGCCGCCGTGGCAGTACAGCACGGCGCGCTTGCGCCGATGCGGCCGCTGCATCCGCATCCATGCCGCGGGCATCCCAGCAAGGTCAAAGGGCTCCCAGCTCATGTCCGCCATGTCGGCGGTGAGATTGCCCAAAAGCTCCTGCCCCCGGCGCTGTTTTTCCAATTCTTCCACTGTCTGCGCCTCCGGCGCACCGGCGCTGTGAAGGGCCTTGAGCACCCGCATGGCGGGGGCGAGGCGGCGAGTCTCGGCGGACTTGCGCTGCTGCGCCAGCGCACCTTTGAGCACTTTGCGGGACGGATCCATAACGGGCCTCCTTTATAAAAATCAATCAATGGGCCTCTATAATAGCATAGTTTTCAAAAAAACACACGTCTTTTTCTTAGCTTTCGGTTTGAAGCACTTGAAAAGTTAGACAATATAGTATCCGGCAAATTATTTTGGGGTTGCGGCACAGTCCGTTCTGTGCCCCACCGAAAGCAAATATGCCTTGGAGGGCGGCCACAGCGGGCAGCTCACTCTTGCGGCAGAGGTCTTCGCATGGTAATATATAAAAAAAGGAGGGCGCGCCATGGCGAAAAAGAAACAATGGTATAAGCTGGACAATGCGGGCGTGCTCTACTCCGCGCTCCAGCGGGAGGAGTATTCCGCGGTGTATCGCTTCTCGGCGGTGATGACGGAGCCGGTGGTTCCCGCCGCCCTGCAAAACGCCATCGACAAAGTGATGCCACGCTTTCCCGGCTTTACCATGCGCATCCGGCGGGGGGTGTTCTGGTATTACTTCGAACCCAACACCGCGCCGGGGCCTTTTTTGAAGGCGGATGTATCTGCGCCCTGCCAGCCCGTGCGGTTCCATGAGGACGCCGGGTGGCTGGTCCGTTTTTATTACTATCAAAACCGCATCTCCATAGAGGCCTTTCACGCGCTGGCGGATGGTGCGGGGGCGCTGACCTTTTTCCGCACCCTGCTGGCGGAATATCTGCGGCAGATTGGCGTGGATGTTCCAGCGGGGGATGGGGTGCTGGATCTGCGGGAGCCGCCCCGGCGGGAGGAGCTGGAGGATGCTTACGTCCGTTACGTCGGCCCCGCCGCACGGAGGCTGCCGCTGGTGAAGCGGGCCTACTCCAACCGGGGGGAAGCGGAACCGTTTTACACGTTTCATGTCACAATGGGCTTTGTGCCGGTGGACAAGCTGCGGGAAAAGGCGCGAAGCTATCAGGTGTCGGTCACGGAATATCTGGCGGCGGCGCTGCTGTGGGTGTTGGCGGAAAAGCAGCGGCGGGAGAACTACCACCGGATGCGGCCTGTGACGTTGGCGGTCCCGGTAAATCTGCGGCCCTATTTTCCGTCGCAAACGCTGCGAAACTTCCTCGTCACCGTTCAGCCCGGCTTCGACCCGGCGCTGGGGGAATACCAATTTGCGCAGGTGGCGGCACAGGTGCGCCACTATATGAAGCTGCACACCACACCGCAGGAGATGCAGGCCCAAATCACCCGAAATGTCCGCTACCAGTCCAACCGCGCGCTGCAATTGATTCCCCGGGTGCTGAAAAATCCCATTGTGGCCCACAACTATCGGACACGGGGCGTGCGTCCCTTTAGCGCCACATTTACAAACCCCGGTGCGTTTACTGTGCCGGAGGCCATGCAGCCCCACATCCACCACATGGAGGTGGTGCTGGGGCAGGCCACCGTTCCCCGACCCCATGTGGCCTCGATCAGCTATGGCAATCTCATGGAGATCACCGTGGCGGGGACACAGGTGGACGCGGATACGGAGCGGGAATTTTTCCGTTTTCTGGTGCGGGAGGGACTTCCCGTTCACATTGAGAGCAATCGAACGCACACGGGAAGAAGGGAATAGGATTTGAAACAAGTTCAGACTTTATTTCCGTGCGTTTTTCTTGCCGCTTAGAGGGCAACCGAAAAACAGGCACAATAGGGCCATTTCGTCTCATGGCCTTTTGTGCCCGGAAGCGATGCGAAAGGAATGGTCATAAAATGCCTTATTGCGTACACTGCGGAGTGGAATTGGACGCCGCCGTGAAAAGCTGTCCCCTGTGCGGCACGGCGGTGAACGACCCCGCCAGCCAGCCGGCAGCGGACCATCCGCCCTTTTTTCCCACCAGGCAAGCAGAGGTGGCTCCTGTTCCGCGAAAGGCCGTGGCGCTGCTGGCAACCTCCATGCTGGCGTCGGTGAGCCTTTGCTGTGCCCTTTTAAATCTGGCTCTAAAGCCCGAGTACAGCTGGCACCTGTTTGTGGTGGGCGCGGCGGCGATGCTGTGGATCTGGTTTGTGCTGCCGCTGCTGGCAGACCGATGGATACCCGTTTGGACGCGGCTCACCGTGGACGTGGGCGCGGTGGCGGTGTATGTGGCGCTCATCGCGCTGGCAATGGATGGATGGGACTGGTTTCGGGGTCTTGCCGTGCCGATGCTGCTTCTGGCAGCGGCGGTGGTTTGCATATTGAGCTTTCTGCTGCGGCGGGGCCATTCCGTTTTGACCACGGTGACGCTGAGCCTTGCCGCTGTGGCCGTTTTCTGCGTGGGGATGGAGGCCTGCGGCGACCTGTATTTTCACGGCGTATGGTCGCCGGGATGGTCGCTGATCGTGGCTGCCAGCTGCGTGGGACTTTGCATCCCACTGCTGGTAGTGAGACGTGTTCCCTCCCTTCGGGAAGAAGTGCGCAGAAGATTTCACTTTTAAAGCGCCGCCCGGCAATTTCCAGCTTTCAACCGCGCTGCCCACTGCGTTTGGTGGGGGGCGCGGTTTTTTGCGGCGATAAAAAATCTGGGTACTTTTTAAAAAAGCGCTTGCATATTGTAGAATACCATGATATAACAATAATAGAAATTATTACTAAATAACTTCAGAGAGGAGAATCCATGCTTTTGCATCGCTACTCTTTCCAGCGGGAAAAGATTTATCAGATCGTGCGGGAAAGCAAAGAGCATCCCACGGCGGAAATGGTATTTGCCAGCCTGAAGCCCGAGTTGCCCAAGTTGAGTCTGGGCACCGTCTACCGCAATCTTCATCAGATGGCGCAGGATGGCCGCCTTCAGGAACTGCCCGGCCCCACGGTCCGGTTCGACTGCAACACCAAACCTCATGCGCATTTCACCTGTGAAGCGTGCGGGAAGGTCAGCGATGTTGAAATTCCGTATGACGCAGGGCTGGATTTTCTTGCGGGTGCGGGGGGATGTCAAGTCACAAGCCACGCGCTCATGTTTTATGGTGTCTGCCCGCAGTGCGCGGGAAAACAGGAAAAAAAGGCTTAAACATATTTTTGAAAGGGGTATTTTATTATGGAACTGAAGGGAAGCAAGACGGAGGCCAATCTGTGGAAGGCGTTTGCAGGCGAGAGCATGGCCCGCAATAAGTATACATACTATGGCAGCCAGGCAAAGAAGGATGGCTACGAGCAGATTGCCGCGATTTTTGAGGAGACTGCCGGCAACGAAAAGGAGCACGCCAAGCTGTGGTTCAAGGCGCTGGGCGGCGTGGGCACCACCGAGGAGAATCTGGCCGCCGCTGCCGCTGGGGAAAACGAGGAGTGGACCCAGATGTATGCTGAGATGGCCAAGACCGCTGAGGAAGAGGGCTTTTTGGCGCTGGCCGCTCAGTTCGAGGGCGTGGCCAAGATCGAAAAGACCCATGAGGAGCGGTATCTGAAGCTGCTGGACAACTTGAAAAAGGGCGAAGTGTTCAAGAAGGGCGAAAAGGTCATGTGGTTCTGCCGCAACTGCGGTCATGTCGAGATCGCGGAAAACGCGCCGCAGGTGTGTCCTGTGTGCAAGCATCCCCAGAGCTTCTTCCAGATCAAAGCGCTCAACTATTAATTTCCCGTTTCTTCGCTGATGGACCGGGGCTGCCGCGAAGCGACAGCCCCGGTTTTGATTTGTCCGGATTTGGAGAAATTCACAACTTTTCGGCAAAATAAAATTACGCACAAAAGAACGCCGGAATAGTAGACGCGGTTTGTTGAAAGCAACGAAAACACGGAACTTTTGCCGTTGTATTTCTAAAATGTTTCTGTAAAACCCTGTTGACGTTTTTGCAAAAAACGGATATGATAAAGGAAGAAAATTGCCTGTTATGCGGAGTTTCATGAAGGCGTTTGGGAAAAGGAGTGCTGCATATGTATACGCAGGAAATCACGGTGAACAACGAGGTGGGTCTTCACGCGCGGCCCGCGACGTTCTTTATCCAAAAGGCAAATGAGTTCAAAAGCGGGATCTGGGTGGAGAAGGAAGACCGCCGGGTCAACGCCAAGAGCTTGCTGGGCGTTCTCTCCCTTGGCATCGTCATGGGGACCACCATCACGCTGATTGCCGACGGGACCGACGAGAAGGAAGCTGTCTCCGCGCTGGTGGAGCTGGTCAAGAATAACTTCGGCGAATAACTTTTTTACCCGCGCTTTGAAATCTCCTTTGGGAGAAAGAGAGAAAAAAAGAGGCCGCCGTGACCTCTTTCACCCCGCGGTGACGCGGGGTTTTCTTTTTGCCTGATTTTGAAAAGAGGGGAGGGCCGCGCATGACGAAAGACGAACTGAGGGAAAAGGCCAACGACCTGCCGCTGAAGCCGGGGGTCTATCTGATGATGGACAAAACCGGCAAGGTCATTTACGTGGGCAAGGCGAAAAAACTGAAAAACCGGGTCAGCCAGTATTTTCAGGACAGCGCGTTCCACACGGTGAAGACCCGGAAAATGGTGGCCGAGGTAGACCATTTCGACACGATCTTCGTCTCCAGTGAGTGGGAGGCGCTGGTGCTGGAAAACTCCCTCATCAAACGGCACATGCCCCGCTTCAACATTCTGCTTAAGGACGACAAGGGCTATCCCTTTGTGCGTCTTTCCAAAGGGGCCTATCCCCGCTTTTCCATGGTCCACCGGTTTGCGGAGGACGGTGCGCGCTACTTCGGCCCCTTTGGCGGCCGGTTTGAAACGCGACAGGCCATTGACGCGGTGTGCGCCGCGTTGAAGCTGCCCACCTGCAACCGAAAATTTCCGCAGGACATTGGCGGTGAGCGGCCCTGTCTCAACTATCACATGGGCCGGTGCGATGGGTGGTGCCGCCCCGGCATGGCGGAGGAGGATTACCGCGCCCGTATGTCTCAGGCGGCGGCATTGCTGGAGGGAAAATCCAAGCAGCTTCTCCGGGAGATGACGGAGGAGATGGCCCGGGAGGCGGAGGCGCTCCACTTTGAACGGGCCGCCGTTCTTCGGGATCGGGTGTCCGCCATCGGTGCGCTGGGGAAAAAGCAGACGGTGATTGCGGGCCTTTGCGCCGACACGGACATCTGGGGGATTTACAAGGGGGCTAAATGCTGTTACGCCGTCCTCCACATGGAGGAGGGAAATCTGGCGGGGCGGGAGACGGAGCTTTTTGCCGTCCCCGGTGACGAGGACGAGGGGGAAATGCTCTCCGCCATCACCGCGCAGTATTACCTGCCGCGGGCGTTGCTGCCCCACGAGATTTTGATACCTGCCGATTCCGGGAACTGCGAGGAACTGTCTCAGGCCCTGACCCAGCGGGCGGGGCACAAGGTCTGGGTCCACGTTCCCCAGAGGGGAGAAAAGGCAGAGCTTTTGGAAATGGCCCGCCGAAACGCCGCCGAGGAGGCGGAGCGGGCCACCTCGCGAGAGGAGCGCAGCAGCCAGACCTTACAGCTTTTGGCAAAGATGACGGGCCTTCCTCAGCCACCTAAGCGGATGGAGTCTTATGATATCTCCAACACCGGCTCCAGCGAGATCGTGGCCTCCATGGTGGTGTACAGCGGCGACAGGCCGCTGAAAAGCGCCTATCGCCGCTTTCAGATCAAGGACGTGCAGGGCCATCCGGACGACTATGCCTCCATGCGGGAAGTCCTGCGCCGCAGACTTCAGAGGGCGGCGGACGGGGATGAAAAGTTTTTGCCCCTGCCGGACGTGTTTTTGATCGACGGCGGCGAGGTCCACGCCAAAACCGCGCTGGAGGTCACCCAAGACTTCGGCGTGTCCATCCCCATTTTTGGCATGGTGAAGGATGACCGCCACCGCACCCGCGCGCTGGTGACGCCGGAGGGGATGGAGATCGGCATTCAAGCCAATCAGGCGGTGTTCGCCCTCATTGGGCAGATTCAAGAGGAGACGCACCGTTTCGCCATCACCTATAATCGGGACAGTCACCGGAAAAACGCGCTCCGCTCCGCGCTGGACGATATTCCCGGTGTGGGTCCGAAGCGCAGGGAGGCATTGCGAAAGCGTTTCGGTTCCCTCAAGGCCATCCGCGCCGCCACGGCGGCGGAACTGGCCGAGGTGATCGGTGCTGCCGCCGGGGAAAAGGCGTATCTTCATTTCCACGGGCAGGCGGAAAATACGCCCGCCGGAGACGAAACCTCCGCGAAGTGACGGCAAAAGCCGCCGAAATCACCCAAGGATAACGCATATTAAAAAAGCGACGGCCTCTCCAAACGCCCATGGGCGTTTGGAGAGGCCGTTTCGTCTGCCTGTCCCGGTGGAAAAAAGAGCGCAATTTCTTTCGACAATAAACTCAGTGCCGGAAAAAGAGCCTTCGCAGCCGATACCGCCATAGCAGCGCCAGCTGCCGCAGCGCCCGGTCCAGAAGGAGAAACACCAGATTCCCTCCTGCCAGCAGGGCCAGCAGAAACGGTCTGGAATATGCGGCAAATTCCGATTCCAAAAGATTGAGTCCCAATACGTGCAGCAGCAGGAAATACAGCGCCAGAACCGCCCCGTTGAACACCGCCAGCTTGCACACTGTCCGCAAAAGGCGGCTGGAAATGCGATCCAGCGCGGGCTGCAAAACCGGGTAATACCCCAGGAACAGATAAACCCCCGCCAGTTCCTTGTCCGGAGCCAGCAGCAGCGCCAGCGCCGCCGTCACAGCGTAAACGCTGAGGGCAGGCCGCCAGCCGTATTCCGCCAGAGCGGGCAGCAGCGGCAGCATCCCCAGCATCGGCGCACAGTACGTAGCTCCGGGAATCAGTCCGCCCAAAAGCAGCAGCACCGTTCCTATGGCCGCGGACACGCCGCAAAAGGCAATCTCATGGCTTCGCTGACCCATCAGCCTACATCCTTGTATTTCAGTTTGTAATAGCTCCAATTTCGCAGCTTTGCGATCAGAGCGGTCTGGTCGGCGCTGAGTGCGTCCGCCCGGACGATACTCTGGTCAGAAAGCATCACCGTCTCCTTTTGGATGACCGGCAGCTCCCGGCGCAGGTCGGTCAGATACTGGAACCAAGGGGACTCCGCTGCCCGCCCGGTTAGCTCCAGCACCGTTGCCCCCAGATAGCAGGCGCTGATGGTTCCGTCTTTGGGCAGCGCCGCAGCGGTTACGCTCTTCTCCCAGTCCAGAGCCTGCGCCGCCGCGTCGTTGGCCCAGATCACATATGGGGTTTCATAAGAGCGCAGGAAGCTGGCGGAGCCGTTTTCCTCCGGGGTCAAGTCCATGCCCAGCTCTTTATAGGCCAGCTGATTGTCTCCCAGATACGGCAGATGATCGCCCCAGAACACCAGCACCACCGGTTCGCTGCTGGCGGAAAAATAGTCCCTCAGGCGGCCCAGCATGGTGTCTGCATCCCGCGCGCCCTTGATATAGACGGAGAGCAGCGTCTGCGCCACATCGGAAAGAGTGGCCGAGGTCTGCACCGGAGAATATTCGGAGTCCGCGCCGTACTTGTCGGCGGTGTAGGACATATGGTTTTGAATGGTGGTCGTGTAGTTAAACAGGAATTTCCCGTTGGATACGGCGTTTTCAAAGGTCTGCTCGATCTGGCCCGCCATATAGTCATCGGTAACCCAGCGGCCCTTGTATTCCAGATTTTCCATATCCTCCGCAAATTCGATTTTCTCCGCGCCTAAAAAGCGGTATACGTTCTCCCGGTTGTAAAACCAAGAGTCGCCGGGGTGAAAGAAGGAGGTTTGATAGGCGTCGGCGTCGAAAATACGGTACAGGCTGTCCAAATTCCGATTCACGGCTCGGAAAGCCGAGGTGGTGCTGGCGGAAAGGGCGTTGGTCTGCATTCCCGTCAAAACGTCAAACTCCGTGTTGGCAGTGCCCCCCGCGAAGCCGGGAACCACCACGTGTCCGGAAATACAGTTGGGGTCGCTGCGCAGAGCGTGGAGATTGGGAAGCGGGTCATTTTCCGCTGTGTAGGTGAAGGCGGAGTCGTCCGTCAAATCGGAAAACGCCTCGTTCATCACCATGACCACGTGTACAGGCGGCTTCTGCCCGGGGACCGTCTCACCGCTGTCCCAGTCTTCCGCTTCGCTCCGGACAAACCCGGCGGGCTTGTCCACGGTATAGGTGGTAAAGTGGTGGGTGAAGCAGTAGGGGAATCCCAGTTCGTTAAACACGGAAGGGACATAGTAAGCGTTGGAAACGGGGAAGGAGTCGTAAAGACTTTTGGAGGCGTAAACCGTGAAGATCAGCCCTACCAAAATGGCGAGGGACGCTGCCGCGCCGCCCAGACGGACGGCCCACCGCCTGCCCGTGCTGTTAGGGAAGAACGGTTTACACCGCATAAAAATCCCCAGCACAAGCAGCAAAATGCAGCTGCCGATGACCACGGCAATGGCGGAGACGGGGAACCGGATGTCGTAAGACCCCATGGCACTTCCGACTTCTTTCAATAATGTCAGATCCCGGGGAAAGACCGGTTCATCCCGCACCTCAATTTTGATGCGGTTGGCGATGGATAGACCGCACACCACCAGATTCACCAGTGCGGCGCTGTAAAATACATTTTGGAATAAGAATGCGAACAGCACCACCAGAAGGCCTACCGGCAGCGCGTTCAGCACAATCAAAAGAGGGCTGCCCCGAAACACCGACAGGATGGTGCGTAAGGCATTTGGCTGAAGCCAGAGAGCCAGTAAAGTGATACAGCCTGACAGCGCCACCGCCGTCAGAACAGAGGAGAGGATGCCCATGCGGACGGGAAAATTTTCTTTCTTCAAAGCGAAGCTCCTTTTTCAACAATTGGTGTTTCCATTATATCCGAATTTTGAAGAATTGCAAGGCCGGGGAAGCTGAGGCGCGGACCCCACAGAGGAAACGCGCCGCAGTTCCAACGCCCTTTCATAAGGGCGGAAACCGTGTTCTTTGCCAAGCCGGTCAAAAAAACAACCCTCCGTCGCCAAAAATGACAACGAAGGGTATTTTTTCGACATAGTTCAACAAAATGGAATCAAAGACTACCTCAGAACGACACAACTTCCTGCGCGGGCTTCTCGCAGGGACCCACGGAAACAACGTTCATCACCGGTCCCAGCCCCTTATAGGCCTTGTGCTTTTCCACGCCCATTTTGGCCGTGACCTCCATCCAGTCGTGGTTTTTATATTGATCCAATCCCGAGCCTCTGGCAATCAGACCGAGGAAGGTTACGTCCTTCTCACAGCACACCATGGCAAACCGACCGGGGCAGTCGATGCCGGGGAAGTTTTTGGAGTGGCACATGACCAGCTTCATGTGAACCATCTTGTCTTTATATCGGTCGGGATGGTCCATCACGTCCACGTACCACACGCCGAAGTCGTCGTCGGGAATGTCGATTACGTCCTGTGACATGTCGAAGGGGCATTCGTCTCCGGTGAGATAGTCCTCGCTGGTGCCGTCGTTATTTTCCAGATAGATGTCGGCCCGGCGGTTCACCATCCGCAGGTTCCGCTTGCGCAGACTTTCCCGCAGCTCCGGGGTGCAGCGGTTGAACACCAGCATGTCCGCGTTGGTGATCTTCTCCATCATCAGCTGGCCCATGTTCTTGGCATAGCTTTCAAAGGTGGACGCCTCCACCATGCACATGATCTGGTACAGCACCCAGTTGGCGGGCAGCACATCCCGGTACAGCCGCTCCATCTGCCACATGCCGTTGTATTCGATCAACACCTGACGGGGCTTGTACTTTTTTTCGCACTCCTTTAAGAACGAGCAGGTCAAATCCTCCTCGTTCTCCAAGGTCACAACCGTGACGTTGTCCAGAGCCTTTTGATTGTATTCCTCCTCGCCCTCTTCGCAGCAGAGCAAAAGAGTCTTGTCTTCCCGGGCAAAGCCGTCTTCCAGAATGCCGTTGATAAAATTGGTCTTGCCGCCGTCTAAAAATCCGGCGATCAGATAAACGGGAATATCCATAAATGAAAAGTCCTTTACAGTAATTGCGCCTCGTCCTTACAGGCCGAACAGCGTTTTCAGCTTGCCCTCGTCCAGTTCTGCGCCGATGACGCACAGGCGGCCGGTATAGTCGGGGCTGCCCTTGCGAACGTCGGCTTCCTCCGGCACATAGTCGAAGTTGATCCAGCCGCCGTCGGCAGAGGGAACAATGCCCTTGGCCCGCAAAATCTTGCCGTATTCCCCGGTGTCCAGCTTCTTGAGGATGTCCCGGATCGCAGATTCGGTAAAGGTCTTAGGCGTTTCCGCACCCCAGCTGGTGAAGACCTCGTCGGCGTGGTGATGGTGGTGGCAGGAGCAGCTGGGATCGCTGCACTCGTGGTCATGATCATGATGATGCTCGTGTTCGTCGTGGTCATGATGATGCTCATGCTCATGCCCGTCGTCATGGCCGTGATGGTGGCAGGAGCAGTTGGGATCGTCGCACGCGTGGTCGTGATCATGGTGATGCTCGTGTTCGTCGTGGTCATGATGATGCTCATGCTCATCGTGGTCATGGTCGTGGTGATGGTGGGCGTGCTCCGCCTCGTCGGCCTCGTGCTCCTGGCGGATGCGCTGGAGCAGCTCGTCCGCCAAAGAGACTTTTTCAATGGCGGAGAGAATGGTTTTCCCATCCAGCTGATCCCAAGCGGTGGTGAGGATAGCGGCATTGGGATTTTTCTCCCGCAGCATGGCCGCCGCCGCGTCCAGCTTTTCAGCGGACAGCTTCTGCGTCCGGGAGAGGATGATGGTCCCGGCGGATTCCACCTGATTGTTGTAAAACTCGCCAAAGTTTTTCATGTAGACCTTCACCTTGGACGCGTCCGCCACGGTGACAAAGCTGTTCAGCACCATCTCCGGAGCTTCCTCGATGGTGTTCTGTACGGCGGCAATCACGTCGCTCAGCTTGCCCACGCCGGAGGGTTCAATCAAAATGCGGTCGGGGTGAAACTGCTGCTGCACGTCCTTGAGCGCCTTGTTGAAATCGCCTACCAGCGAGCAGCAAATGCACCCGGAGGACATCTCGGAGATCTGCACGCCGGAATCTTTCAAGAATCCGCCGTCAATGGAGATCTCACCAAATTCGTTCTCAATCAGCACCAGCTTTTCTCCCTGATAGGCTTCCGCCAGCAGCTTTTTGATGAGCGTTGTTTTCCCAGCTCCAAGAAAGCCGGAAATAATGTCGATCTTTGTCATGGAATCAAGTCCTTCGCTTTCAAATTTTAGGATTTCTCAACATTCAGTATCATACCATTTTTTCCTGAAATTGCAACGTTTCCAATAAAAATTAATCCCCTGTCCACAAATTCTTTTTCTTTTCTTCCGCGGTATGCGCAAAAAACGCGCCTTTTCCGGCCAAGCGGCTCCGCGCAGGAAAAAAGGCGGCGTCCCGTTCGGGACGCCGCCTTTGGAAACAGGCAGACTGTGAGGGAAGCGTTTAAAAAACCATCGCGCGAACGAAGGGTTGAACGCGCGGGGCGAAGCTTTTAAACACCGGTCTGAACCTATTTCACACAAAAGTCAGAGCGGCTCAGGCAGCCGCTTTTTCGCCTCTGCGGCGGGCTTCTTTCCAAGCCTTCTTCTGCAAAACGACCTGCGGCTGGAACTCCTTCATATCCTTGGCGATGGTGCCGGACAAAAGAAGCAGCGTGATCAAATTGGGGATGGCCATCAAGGCGTTGAAGATATCGGAGATGTTCCAAACCACAGCCAGCTCCTGTGTGGCGCCCACAAAGGCAACAAGAGCAAAGGCGACGCGGTAGAGCATCACGGGCTTTGTACCAAAGAGGTATTCAAAGGCCTTTTCGCCGTGGTATTCCCATCCCAAAATGGTGGAAAAGGCGAACAGTGCGATTCCGATTGTCACGAGGACCGCACCCACTTCGCCCAAAACGGTGCGAAAAGCCAAAATGGTCAGTGCGGAGCCGTTGACCACGCTGCCGTCGGCATTGGTTGCCCCCAGCACTCCGGAAGAGCAGATGGCAAGACCGGTGACGGTGCAGATCACGATGGTGTCGAAAAAAGTGCCGGTCATGTTGATGTAACCCTGCCGGACGGGATTGTCCGTGGTGGCGGAGGCGGCGGTAATCGCCGCGGAACCCATGCCCGCCTCATTGGAGAAGCACCCGCGGGCCACGCCGAACCGGGCTGCGCCCAGAATAGAGGTGGTGATGGTGCCCGCAAAGCCGCCTGCGGCAGCTGGGGGGCTGAACGCCATTTTAAACATCGTGACGATGGCGGCGGGAACGGCGGAGAGGTTTCCGAAGATTACGATAAGCCCCGCAATCAGATAAAACACGGCCATCACGGGGACCACCACGGAGGAAACTTTGGAAATGCTCTTAATGCCGCCGATAACAATGATCAGGGATAACACCGTGATCACCGCGCCGGTGATCCAGTTGGGAATCGTAAAGGTGGAATTGACAGAGTTGGCGATGGAGTTGGCCTGCGTCATATCGCCGATGCCGAAGGAGGCAATGACCGTGAACAGGGCGAACAAAAAGCCCAGCACCACGCCAAACTTGCCGCCCAGCGCCTTTTTCATTACATACATCGGCCCGCCGGACATCTCGCCCTTTTCGTTGCGCTCACGGTATTTAACCGCCAACATGCATTCGGAGAATTTGGACGTAATGCCAAATGCGGCGGAAATCTCCATCCAGACCAACGCGCCGGGGCCGCCGGTTGCCAGCGCGGTGGCAACGCCGACTATGTTGCCGGTACCAATGGTGGCGGCCAGCGCCGTCATCAGTGCGGAAAACGGGGAAACGTCTCCGGTGCCGTGCTGGGTGGTGCGGGCTTCCTTGCTCATCACACTGTGAAGTGCGTAACCCAAATTACGCCAAGGAAGAAAACCGGTGCGGATTGTCAGGAAGATACCGGTGCCGACCAGCAGCACCAGCATGACAGGCCCCCAGACAAATCCGTCGACCTGATCGACGAAATCAGAAAATGTCATGATCGCTCTCTCCTTATCCTTGATTGTTTGATTGCGGGAATTTCTCTCATACACACAAACCCTCTCAGGTAAAACGCGCAGGCTCGGCCTCGGACGGCCGCTCCGCCGCCGACTGCGAGTCCCTGATTTGGGTGTTATCATACGCCTCACCATAAAAAGTACAATCCTAAAATTTCACAAAATCCTGCTGAGAACTACAAATGTTTTCTACTGGGAAACAAAACAAACAAATATCATATGCGGTATGAAGAAATGAAATGTGCAAAACGGAGGATAAGTGTCATGAAAACAAGAGGATTAGAACACAAAATTGTGCAATTTGACAAGGAGACAATTTTGGGAAAAAGCCGAAAAAGTCCGAAAGGCAGATGGCCGAAGAGGTCTGCGTAAAAATCTCTAAACGGAATTTTAGGAAGGTTGAACGAGGTTCTTAACGCCGGACCGAAGATCGCCAGTTACAAGCGACGTTCCCCGATGCAGTTTTTTGGGTGACCTGCCATTTAATTGGAAAAATTTGTGAAATACAGAAATTCAATTTGGAATTATTGTTACAATTAAACAAATGTAAAGAAAACGTTAAGCTATTTATTGCAACATTTTAATAAAAGTGGTAAGATAAAAACGGTGAGGGGTATATACAGTCTTGCATGTCCCGCAAGCTGTGGATACCTAAAAATTCCGCGGAGGAACCGCGAACGAAAAGGAAGAGGGGGATACTTTACAATGGCAGAGATGATTGCTCAGATTAACGATGTAATCAATGGGTTTGTCTGGGGCGTACCGATGATGCTGCTCATCGTCGGCACGGGCGTCTACTTCACAATCCGCACCGGATTCCTGCAGTTCCGCAAGTTCGGCTACGCAATGAAACACACCATCGGCAAGTGCTTCCATAAGGTGGAGGCCAAGGAAGGCTCAGTGACGCCTGTTCAGGCACTGACCACCGCTCTGGCTGCCACGGTGGGCACCGGCAATATTGCCGGCGTCTGCGGTGCAATCGCCGCCGGAGGTCCCGGCGCAATTTTCTGGATGTGGGTTTCCGCACTGTTCGGCATGTGCACGAAGTTTGCCGAGGTAACCTTGGCAATCAAGTACCGCGAGCGCAACGACAAGGGCGACTGGGTCGGCGGCCCCATGTACTACATCAAAAACGGCTTGGGTCAAAACTGGAAATGGCTGGGCGCTGTGTTTGCGACCTTTGGTATGCTGGCGGCCTTCGGCATTGGCAACATGACGCAGGTCAACACCATCGCCACAACCGTCGGCTCCGCGATCACACAGTTTACCGCTCTGCCCGAGAGCACCCTGAAGATCGTCTATCTGGTAATCGGCATCATTGTTGCGATTATCTCCGCGATGGTGTATCTGGGCGGCCTGAAGCGTATCGGTAATGTCACCGAGAAACTGGTTCCCTTTATGGCTGTTATTTACATCGTGGGCTGCCTGATCGTCATCGTCACCAATTCTCAGCACATCGGCACCGTGTTCAGCGATATCTTCCGCGGCGCGTTCAATCCCTCTGCGGTGCTGGGCGGCGCAATCGGCATCGGCATTTCTCAGGCAATCAAGAAGGGCGTTGGCCGCGGCGTTTTCTCCAACGAGGCCGGCCTTGGCTCCGCTCCTATCGCTCACGCCGCCGCCGATACGGATAGCCCCGTCAAGCAGGGCCTGTTCGGCGTGTTTGAGGTCTTCGCGGATACCATCATCATCTGCACCCTGACCGCCCTGACCGTGATGTGCGCGTTCACCGGCAACAATGCCATCGACATCCCCTTTGGGCAGGCCGCCGGCGCGGATCTGGCAATCACCGCGTTCTCCACCACCTTTGGCGGAAAGGCTTCCGGCGTGGTTGTGGCGATTGGCTTGACGCTGTTTGCTCTGTCCACCGTTCTCAGCTGGGGCCTGTATGGCACCCGCTGCGCAGAGTTCCTGTTCGGCAGCAAGATCATTAAGCCGTATCAGGTGTTGTTCTGCATCTTTATGGTGGTTGGCGCCACCATGAAGCTGGATCTGGCTTGGGCCATCGCCGATACTCTGAACGGCCTGATGGCAATCCCCAACCTGGTCGCATTGCTGCTCCTGTCGCCGGTGGTTGTCAAACTGGTGAGAGAGTACTTTGCCGATCCTGCAAGAGAACTGGAGAAAAAGAAGTAATTAATAATCCCTGCTGCGTATTTGGAAGAGAAGCGTACCCCTGCGGCTCCGCCGCAGGGGTACGCTCGGGTTGCGGGATAATTTCGCGTTTATGAAGAGGGGAGACGAGTCCGGAAAAGACTTGAAATACGCGGTGAGAGCCTTCCCCCCGGGGTTTGTCAAATTGTCTTATTCCCGCTTGCGGCTAAAAACAAGGGCAGGCGTCTGCAACGCAGACGCCTGCCCTTATCGGTGGAACATCAGGTTTAAATGTGGAGGATGATCGAGGCAAACTGGAAGTAGATTAAAAGTGAAATTGCATCCACGATGGTGGTAATGAACGGCGACGCCATTACGGCCGGGTCAAATCCAATTTTCTTTGCCAGCAGCGGCAGGGCGCAGCCCACCAGCTTTGCCGCAAAAATGGTAAATACCAGTGTGCCGCACACCACCAGAGCCACGGTGGGCGTCACCAGCGGATTGTGGAACAGCATTCGGTCCACCAGCATCAGCTTGAGGAAGTTGGCCGCAGACAGTGCCGCGCCGCAGAAGAGGGCGACCCGGGCTTCCTTCCACAGGACTCGGGGCAGATCACGGAATTCAATCTCGTTCAGAGAAATACCGCGAATCACGGTGACACTTGCCTGCGAACCCGAGTTTCCGCCGGTGTCCATCAGCATGGGGATATAAGCCGTCAGAACCGTGAAGGCAGCCAGAGCGGTTTCGAATTTGGAGATAATCTGCCCGGTAAAGGTGGCGGAAATCATCAGCAGCAGCAGCCACGGAATGCGGGCCTTAAACGTCTCCCACACACCGGTTTTCAAATACGGCTTGTCAGATGGGAGGATAGCCGCCATCTTCTCGATATCCTCCGTGACTTCTTCCTGCAAAACGTCCATGGCGTCGTCAACGGTGACGATACCGACCAGACGGTTTTCCGTGTCCACCACGGGGAGGGCCAGAAAGCTGTATTTCGAAAGACTGCGGGCAGTGTATTCCTGATCGTCCAGCGTGGAAACGGAGACGATGCTGGTTTCCATGATGTCGCCGATCACGGCGTCTTCCTCGGCCAGCAGCAGCGTTCGGATGGTGACAAGGCCGATCAGATGCCGGTTATCGTCAATGACGTAGCAGATGTTAATGGTTTCCTTATCCGGTCCGGTCCGGCGGATGCGCTTGAAGGCGTCCTCCACCGTCATGGAGGCTTTCAAATCCACAAACTCCGTGGTCATGATGCTGCCGGCGGAATCCTCGGGGTATTTCAGAATTTCGTTGATGCTCTTACGCATCTCCGGGTCGGAGTGCTTTAAAATGCGCTTGACCACGTTGGCGGGCATTTCCTCAACGATATCCACCGCGTCGTCCAGATACAGCTCGTCCAGCACTTCTTTCAGCTCTGTGTTGGAAAAGCCTTGAATCAAAAGCTCCTGTTCGTCGGAGTCCAGCTCCACGAATACTTCCGCCGCCAGCTCTTTTGGAAGCAGACGGAACAGAAGCGGCAGGTCCTCCTCCGGGAGATCCTCCATCAAAAGTGCGATATCCGCCGCCTCAATGGGACAAAGAAGGTCCCGCAGAGCGGCATATTGTTTTCGGCGGATGAACTCCTCTATCTTTTCCACCAGTTCCGTGCGCTCGTTTTCAAATTCCAACATACGCGGGTCCTCCTTTCTGCGTTTTACAATGGGGCCTAATGCCCCGAACAATAAAAAAGCCCCCAATCGTCCCACCCGGTACGATTGAGGAAAATCTCAAAAACACTGCTGAAAGGCCTTCTGGCCTCTCCACCGTTCAAGCTTTAGCTTCACAAGGCGGTGAAGTTGCATTAGATGATACCTTAAAATTCGATATCGCCTGTTCAAACCCTCTCATGATGTCTCCATCATTTTGCGGCAGCAACCCATATCCCTGTGGTAGCCTTACCTACCGGACGCTGTTTAATTTTTCCCTTTCATAGTATGCCAAAAATCGCACCCTGTCAACCTTTGAAACTGTAAAATCACAGAAAAGGGAAAAATAGCGGCAGAATCGGCGGAAAAATGCTTGCAAACAGTCTGCAATCGTTTTCTTGAGTATTTACCTGAAAAAGGAGACATACGGTCTTGGCAAGGCCGTCCGGAAAATTGGGGTGAGGTCTTCGGAAGAAAGGAAACCTCCTTTTCACTTGCTGCTGTCGGGGCCGCTGTGCGATCCGCAGCTTCCGTAAGATTTTCGGCACACAAACACTTGTACGATTAAAATGGCTGTGGTACAATAGGCGCAGAGCGGCAAGAGTACAGGTTTAATATAGCTGCCGCAACAGCGCCTTGCGCCTGCGGAAAATGGTTGCGAAGCGGCAGATGTGCGCGGTGGGGCGGGAATTTCAGCGCCGCCGCCGAATTTAACGGACAAAGTGATTTATTTTGCAAATGATGCGGTAAATTCTAAAAACGACGAGGGGAAGACATACGCATGAGCATTCATGACGGACATCGGGATAAGATGCGCCGCCGGTTTCTGGAAACCGGACTTGCGGGCTTTGCCGATCATGAGGCACTGGAACTTCTTTTGTTTTACGCGATTCCCCGCCGGGATACCAACGCATTGGCCCACCAGCTTTTGAACCGGTATGGATCTTTGGAGGCGGTGCTGGCCGCGCCGGTGGAAGACCTTCAAAAGATGGAGGGCGTTGGGCAGAGCGCGGCGCTGCTGCTGCGGCTGGTTCCGATGCTGGCGGAGAAGAGCCGGGTGCGGGAAAACGCGCCCGCGATTCTAAATTCCACGGAAAAGGCGGGAGAATTCCTGCTTCGCCGGTTTGACGGAAAGAAGTACGAACTGATTTATGAGTTGTGTCTGGACAGAAAGGGAAAACTCTTGCTGTGCAAACTCTTGACCGAGGGAGATGTGGCTGGGGCGGAGCTGAATATCCGCAAGCTGGTGGAAAACGCCCTGCTGGCCAACGCCAGCGCGGTGATTTTATCGCATAATCATCCCAGCGGTGTGGCTCTGCCCTCCGGAGAGGATTTCGCCACCACCGACCGGGTGCGCACAGCCCTTGCGGGCGTGGGCATTGAACTGGTAGATCATATCATTGTGGCCGACGGAGACTTTGTCTCCATGCGGGACTCCGGCTACTTTGGATAATAACGGACCCTGCCCCGCGGGACGGGCCGAGTTTGATTCACGCCGTCAGGCGGGACGGAGAGGCGGAAGCCGCTTCGGAGTTTCTCCAATCAAAGAGAGGAGGGCCTATGCCAAAATTTAAAGTCGTTTCCCCTTACGAGCCTTCCGGCGACCAGCCGGAGGCTATTGAAAAACTGGCGCAGGGCATTGAAAACGGGCTGGACGAGCAGGTTCTTCTGGGCGTCACCGGGTCGGGAAAAACCTTTACGATGGCAAAGGTCATTGAGAAAATTCAGCGGCCCACGCTGGTGCTGGCCCACAACAAAACGCTGGCCAGCCAGCTGTGTGAGGAATTCAAGGCGTTTTTTCCCGACAACGCGGTGGAATATTTTGTGTCCTATTACGACTATTATCAGCCGGAGGCCTATATTCCCCATACGGATACCTATATTGCTAAGGACGCCTCCACCAACGACGAGATCGACCGCCTGCGCCTCAGCGCCACCTGTGCGCTGCTGGAACGGCGGGACGTGATCGTGGTGTCCTCGGTTTCTTGTATCTATGGTCTGGGCGAGCCGGAGGATTTTGCCAAGCTGATGATCTCCATGCGGGTGGGGATGAGTTTGGACCGGGACGAGCTGCTGCGTCGTCTGGTGGAGGACCGGTACGAGCGCAACGACATCGCCTTTGAACGGAACATGTTCCGCGTCCGGGGAGATACGGTGGAAATCTATCCTGCCTACTACAAGGACCGGGCGATCCGGGTGGAGTTTTTCGGAGATGAAATCGACCGCATCACGGAGTTCAACCCCATCAACGGCGCGGCCAATCGTCTGCTGGAGCACGCGGTGGTTTATCCCGCCAGCCACTATGTCACCACCAAGGATAAAATGGATCGGGCCATCGGCGAGATACGCCAGGAGATGGAGGAACAGGTTCAGCGGTTTACAGACCAGAATAAACTGGTGGAGGCCCAGCGTATCCGCCAGCGGACGGAATACGATATTGAGATGATGACAGAGCTGGGCTACTGCTCCGGCATCGAGAACTATTCCCGCATCATTTCCGAGCGGCCCGCCGGGTCCGCGCCCATGACGCTGCTGGACTTTTTCCCCAAGGATTTTATGCTCTTCGTGGACGAGAGCCATGTGACGCTGCCGCAGGTGCGGGCCATGTACAACGGCGACCACGCCCGGAAAACGAGCCTGATTGACTATGGATTTCGCCTGCCCTGTGCCTACGACAACCGCCCGCTGAAGTTCGAGGAATTTGAGGGGCGCGTGGGTCAGGCGGTATATGTCTCCGCTACCCCCGGCCCCTATGAACGGGAGCGGGCGGGACAGGTGGTGGAGCAGGTCATCCGCCCCACGGGTCTTCTCGACCCGGTGGTGGAAGTCCGGCCCGTGGAGGGCCAGATCGACGATTTGATTTCCGAGATCGAGGCCCGCAGCGCCAGAAGCGAGCGTGTGCTGGTGACCACTCTGACCAAGAAGATGGCGGAGGATTTGACGGAGTACTTCAAAAACGCCGGTATCAAGGTGCGGTATATGCACTCCGATGTGGAAACCATCGAGCGGATGGAAATCATTCGCGGCCTGCGGCTGGGTGAGTTCGACGTGTTGGTGGGCATCAACCTCCTGCGGGAGGGACTGGACCTGCCGGAGGTGAGTCTGGTGGCCGTTTTAGATGCGGATAAGGAGGGCTTTTTGCGCTCCGAGACATCCTTGATCCAGACCATGGGCCGGGCCGCACGAAACGCCGAGGGTCTGGTGGTGCTGTACGCCGACACGATTACCCCCTCCATGCGGGCGGCCATGGATGAGACAGAGCGCCGCCGGACGATTCAGGACGCTTATAACAAGGCCCACGGCATTGTGCCCAAGACCATCATCAAGGAAGTGCGGGACACGCTGGAGATTTCCAAGTCCGCCGATCCGGATACTGCCCGAAAACGCCGCAAGACAAAACTCACCGCGCAGGAGCGGTCGGCGGAGATCGCAAAGATGGAAAAGGAGATGCTGGAGGCCAGCAAAATGCTGGAATTCGAGTATGCCGCGATTCTGCGGGATCGCATCATCGAGCTGCGGGGCGGCGAATAGTTTTCAAAGCCGCTGGTTCCGTATGGCCGCGGGATGGCCCCCGGCCATGCCTGCCATAAATTTCTGGCCGGGTTTGACTGCCTTTTTGAAAAAGCGTAGGCACAATGAGCCGGCAGACGGGAGGAAGCGATGCCTGTGGAGGAAACCAAATCCGTGGAGGAGAAGAAGGCGCGCGGAGAATCGGAGAATCCCCACCCCACCGATTGGAAGGCTTATGTCTGCATTTTGGCGGGGGCGGCGCTGTGGGGCATCATCGGATTGTGGAACCGCCGCTTGATGGCCGGGGGCTTTTCCCCGTGGTCCATCGTGCTGGTGCGCAACGCCGGGGGACTGCTTCTGCTGGCGGCCATCTTTGCCGTGAAGGACCGCAGCGTATTCCGCATTAAAAAAGAGCATTTGAAATACTTTTTCGGCACAGGCGTGGTGAGCGTGCTGCTGTTTACCGTGTGCTACTTCTCCTGCCAAAAGATTTGCTCGCTGGCAGTGGCCTCCATTTTGTTGTATACCGCCCCGTCCATCGTGGTGGTGCTGTCGGCGGTCCTATGGAAAGAGCCGATTACGAAAAAGAAGCTGCTGGCGCTGGGATTGACGCTGGTGGGCTGCGCCTGCGTGTGTGGCGTATTTGCGGGCGATCTAAGCGTCACCCCAGCGGGGATTTTGCTGGGCCTTGGCGCAGGTTTTTTCTATGCGCTGTACAGTATTTTCGGCCGGTACGCCTTGCGGGCCGGGTACAATTCGCAGACCTTGACGGTTTGGACATTTGTGTTTGCCGGGACCGGAGCGTTGTTTTTCATTCGCCCGGCGGAGCTGACAGCCGCGGCGGCGGTCCCGGGCATGTGGCTGACGGCGGTGGGACTGGTGGCAGTGTCCACCGTGGCGCCGTACCTCCTCTACACGGCGGGACTTTCCAAGGTTGAGTCCGGCAAGGCGTCCATTATGGCGAGCCTGGAGCCGGTGGTGGCGTCTTTGGTGGGCGTGGCAGTGTTTCAGGAACCGATGAGCGGCCTGACCGCCGCAGGAATCGTGTGTGTGCTGGCCGGCGTGGTGATTTTAAGGTGAGCGTTTGAAACAAGGTTGCACTTTATTCTGTTTCCGTGCATTTTCTCGCCGTTTAGGCGGCAACCGAAAAACATGCGCAGAACGGTCGTTCCTTTTCATGGCCGTTCGCGCTTTGAAGCGAAGCGAAAGGAATGGTCGTCCATATGAAACAGAAAGATGAAAAAACCAATGTGATGCGGATTCTGGAGCAGAAGAAGATTCCCTACACGCCCCATTTTTACGAGGAGTCCGGCGGCCCTGAGGGCGACCGGGAATATGGCCTGCATGTGGCGCAAGCGCTGGGACAGGACGCCCGGCAGGTCTTCAAAACGCTGGTGGCCCGGGGCGCGTCCAAGAGCATCTATGTATACGAGGTGCCGGTGGCGGAGAACCTTGACTTGAAGAAGGCCGCCAAAGCGGTGGGGGAGAAGTCCATCGAGCTTGTGCATGTGGCGGAGATCAATTCGGTCACTGGCTATATCCGGGGCGGATGCAGTCCGGTGGGGATGAAAAAGCAGTTTCCCACCGTGTTCCATCAGACGGTGCTGGAGTTTGAAACGGTATACATCTCCGCCGGAAAGATCGGCGCGCAGGTGGAGCTGCCGCCGGACGCACTTTTGCAACTGACAAGGGCGAAGACTGCGGATATCATTTTCGAGGGATGAGGAAGTGGACAATCTGCGGGCCTGCGAGATTTTAAACGCGTGCTACGAAAGACTGTTTTCCGCACCGCTGTACGCATCTGCATGTAAAGTTTATCGCCGGTTAAAAACACAATCTGTCAGTGCACAGCGGGATGCGGAGAGCCTTTCGTGGGAGAGCGTTTCAGTGGCGCTGAACCATCTTCCGGTCATGTTCTTGGAGCCGGACAGACCGGACTGCGTACAGGTGGTGATGGGCAGTGGAGCCGCCAAGCTCAATCCGGTGGTAGTGGAACTTTTTCTTGCCGACAAGATATTTTGCGTCACGATTTGGACAAAGAAGGGGTTCCTTTATCAGAAGTCGGCGCAAAAGGCACTTGAAAAAATAATGCAGTATGTACAGCAAACTTGATTGAATACACAGCAGAGACTTTGCCCGCAAAAACGGGCCACAGAGATCGACAAAGGAGACAACAGACACGTATGCAGGATAAAATTATCGTCAAGGGCGCCCGGGCCAACAATCTGAAAAATGTCGATGTGACCATCCCCCGGGATAAGCTGGTGGTGCTCACCGGCCTTTCCGGGTCGGGCAAATCCTCTCTGGCGTTTGACACGATCTATGCCGAGGGCCAGCGGCGGTATGTGGAGAGCCTTTCCTCCTATGCCCGAATGTTTTTGGGGCAGATGGACAAGCCGGATGTGGACTATATCGACGGGCTGTCCCCCGCCATCTCCATCGACCAGAAGACCACCTCGAAAAACCCCCGGTCCACCGTGGGCACGGTGACGGAGGTATATGACTATCTGCGCCTTTTGTGGGCCAGAGCGGGCACGCCCCACTGCCCGAAGTGCGGCAAGGAAATCCGCCAGCAGACCATTGACCAAATCATCGATCAGGTGCTCTCCCTCCCGGATGGAACCCGGATTCAGGTGATGGCCCCGGTGGCAAGGGGCAAAAAGGGCGAATACGCCAAGACGTTTGAAGACGCTCGAAAATCCGGCTATGTCCGCGCACGGGTGGACGGTTCGCTCTATGAGCTGGACGAGGAAATTAAGCTGGATAAAAACAAAAAGCACAACATTGAGATCGTGGTGGACCGGCTTATCATCCGAGAGGATGTGCGCCAGCGGCTGACGGACTCGGTGGAGACTGCCTCGTCGCTGACGGGGGGCATTGTGATGGTGAATCTGGTGCGGGAGGAACAGGATCTGCTGTTCTCCCAGAACTACGCCTGCGAGGACTGCGGCGTTTCCATCGAAGAACTGGCTCCCCGGATGTTTTCGTTCAACAATCCTTTCGGCGCCTGTCCCGTTTGCACGGGGCTTGGCACGCAGCAAAAGGTGGACCCGGCGCTGATTGTGCCGGACGAGGAAAAGTCCATTTTGGAAGGGGCCATTCAGGCCTCCGGCTGGAACAATATCCGTGGCGACGGCATCTCCCGGATGTATTTCGACGCGCTGGCAAAAAAGTACCGTTTCTCTTTGGATACGCCCTTCAAGGACCTGCCGGAGAAAATCAAGACCATCATCTTTTATGGTACCGGGGACGAAAAGCTGGATCTGCACTACGACCAGCCTCGGGGTAAGGGCGTGCTGCACCAGCCGTTTGAAGGCGTGTGTAACAACATCGAGCGCCGCTATCATGAGACGCAGAGCGACTCCGTCAAGCGGGAGCTGGAGGAATTTATGGCGGAGCAGCCTTGCCCTGCCTGCAAGGGGCAGCGCCTGCGCAAGGAGGCTCTGGCCGTCACCGTGGGGGATCTGAGCATCCATGATTTTACGCAGCTGTCCGTGGTGGACGAGCTGAAATGGCTGGACACGCTGACGCTGACGGAGCAGCAGATGCTGATTGCCGACCGGATTTTAAAGGAGATCCGCAACCGGCTGGGATTTTTGCAGTCCGTGGGTCTTGGATACCTGACGCTCTCCCGCAGCGCGGGCACACTCTCCGGCGGCGAGAGCCAGCGAATCCGTCTGGCGACCCAGATCGGCTCCTCGCTGATGGGGGTGCTGTATATTTTGGACGAGCCGTCCATCGGACTGCACCAGCGCGACAACGACAAGCTGCTGGCCACGCTCAAGCGTCTGCGGGATTTGGGAAACACGCTTCTGGTGGTGGAGCACGACGAGGACACTATGCGCGCGGCGGATTACCTGATTGACGTCGGCCCCGGCGCAGGCGTTCATGGGGGCGAGATTGTGGCCGCCGGAACGCCGGAGGAGGTCATGGACAATCCCAACAGCCTCACGGGGCAGTACCTCTCCGGCAAGCGGAAAATTGCCGTCCCCGAAATTCGGAGAACCGGCAGCGGGAACTTTTTGAAGGTCATCGGCGCGTCGGAAAACAATTTGAAGAACGTGGACG
This sequence comes from Oscillibacter ruminantium GH1, assembly GCF_000307265.1. Lineage (GTDB taxonomy): Bacteria > Bacillota > Clostridia > Oscillospirales > Oscillospiraceae > Oscillibacter > Oscillibacter ruminantium. Next base: position 39,554 of record NZ_DF158897.1, on the reverse strand, counting down.
TGGAGATTCCGCTGGGGACCTTCACCTGCGTTACCGGCGTATCCGGTTCCGGCAAATCCTCGCTGGTGAATGAAATTTTGTTTAAAAAGCTGGGCGCGGAGCTGATGCGCATGAAGACCCGGCCCGGCAAGTGCAAACGCATTGAGGGACTGGAGTTTCTCGACAAGGTGGTGGACATCGACCAAAGCCCCATCGGGCGCACGCCCCGGTCCAATCCCGCCACCTACACCGGTCTTTTCAATGACATCCGGGATATGTTCGCCGCCACGCAGGAGGCAAAGAGCCGGGGCTACGGCCCGGGCCGGTTCAGCTTCAATGTCCGAGGCGGACGGTGCGAGGCCTGTTCAGGAGACGGCCTCATTAAAATTGAGATGCATTTTCTGCCGGATATCTTTGTCCCCTGCGAGGTGTGCAAGGGCGCACGCTACAATCGAGAGACGCTGGAGGTCCGCTACAAGGGCAAAAACATTGCGCAAGTGCTGGACATGACGGTGGAGGAGGCCGCGGAGTTTTTCTCCGCCCTGCCGAAGATCAAAAACAAGCTCCAGACTCTGTGCGACGTGGGCCTTGGGTATGTGAAGCTGGGTCAGTCCTCTACGGAGCTTTCCGGCGGTGAGGCCCAGCGGGTGAAGCTGGCCACGGAGCTTTCCAAAATCGCCACGGGCCGCACGATCTATATTCTGGACGAACCCACCACCGGACTTCACAGCGAGGATGTGCGCCGCCTGCTGGAGGTGCTGCAAAAGCTGGTGGAGGGCGGAAACACCGTCTTGGTGATCGAGCACAATCTGGACGTGATCAAGTGCGCGGATTATTTGATTGACCTTGGCCCGGAGGGCGGTGACGGCGGCGGACAAATTGTCTGCACAGGCACGCCGGAGGACGTGGCCGCCTGCCCGTCCAGTTTTACGGGGCAATATCTGCAAAGGATGCTCCGCTGATCGCGGCTTTTTCATGCCGCTTTTTGGCGTGGGGAGCGGTCCCGCAGGACCGCTCCTTTTCCATTGAGACCGCCCTTTTCTTTTCCCCAAGCGGACAGAAACAACATATGACTGGAGGAACCCCTATGAACATTCGCACTGCCACGATGGCGGATCTGAGCGCGCTGACGGCGGTGGAAGCCGCCTGCTTTCCCGTGGCGGAAGCCGCCACGGAGGCGGACTTTGCCGCGCGCCTCCGCATCTATCCCAATCACTTCTGGCTGTTGGAACAGGATGGCGAGGTTGTCTCTTTCGTCAACGGCATGGTCACGGACGAGCCAACGATTCGGGATGAAATGTATGCCAATGCCTCTTTGCACCGGGAGGACGGGGCTTGGCAGGCTATCTTCGGCGTGAATACCCTGCCCGACTACCGCCGCCGGGGACTGGCGGGCCAACTGCTCACCGCCGCCGCAGAGGATGCCCGGACCGCCGGACGGCGGGGCTGCATCCTGACCTGCAAGGACAGGCTGATCCATTATTACGAGAAGTTCGGCTATCAAAATCAGGGTGTGTCCCAGTCGGTCCACGGCGGCGCGGTTTGGTATGACATGACGCTGGAATTTTAACGCGATGCGGCGCCATTGCGGCATTCGCTATGGCGGCGCCGCCTGAAGACCCGGGCTTAGAATTTCCGCCTAAACGCTATGCTTGTAAATCTGAATCCTGCAATCTATGAAAAAACCGCTCTGCGCTAATTGCGCAGAGCGGTTTTCGTATATCGGAATTCGGATGCAAGGGCATGGACAAATTATGCCAAAAAGCCCTTCAGGATGCAGTCTTCCGCTTCTTCCTCGGTAAGCCCCAGCGTTTGCAGCTTCAACAGCTGATCGCCCGCGATCTTGCCGATGGCGGCCTCATGGATAAGCTGGGCCTCCATACAGTTGGCAGCGATCTCCGGCACGGAGCGAATGGTCGCCGTACCCATAATGATAGAGTCGCACTGGACATGACCAAAGCACTGGGCGTTGCCTGTCACCAGCGGCTTAAACAGCTGCTGGGACTTGTCCTGCGCCACAGACCGGGAGATTACCCGGCCCCGGGAATTTTCCCCGTCGAGCACGATTTCCATGTCACTCTCCGCCACCTGCTCCCCGTGGGTCAGCAGGCGCTCCGTAACAACTGCCTCCGCGTCCTTGCCGCAGACGATCTTGGTGTAGCGCTTGGTGGAATCAATGCCGCGAATCTGGGTGGTGTCCATTTGAATGGACGCGCCTTCCTCCAGATACACAATGGTGGAGGGGTTCATAATTTTGCCGCCCTTGCCGTCGCCCTCTCCATAGTGCTTTTCCGTATAGTGGACGTGGGAGTTCTTACCCACGTAAAAGGTGTGTACGCCGTCGTGCTGGCTGGCCTGTTCACCGCAATTGTGAATGCCGCAGCCCGCCACAATGTCCACATTGCTGTTCTCGCCGATATAGAAATCGTTGTATACGACCTCTTCAATGCCCGGTTTTGTGATAATCACCGGGATGTGGCAGGTTTCGCCCGTCGTGCCGGGCTTTACCCGGATGTCGATGCCGGGCTTGTCGGATTTGCTGGTGATTTCAATGTGCTCGGTGCTCTGCCGCCCGTCGCAGCCGGAGTCCTTTCGGATGTTAAAGGCCCCCACGGGCTTCCCCACAAGATCCGCGATTTTTTCCAGCAGTTCGCGGTCCACTTCCGTATCCATCATAGCGCGGCGCCTCCTTTCGTCAGAACCGGGCAGGTCCCGGTGGTGTCCGCCAGAATCTTGGGCAGAATCTCGTCAGCGGAGCCCCGGTGGCGAAGGCCGCCGTCTCCAATGACGATGACCTCATCCGCAAGGGAGATGATGCGCTCCTGATGAGAGATCACGATCATGGTGGCGCTGCCTGCACGGTGAATCTGCTCAAAAGTCTCTGTCAACCGGGCGAAGCTCCACAGGTCAATGCCCGCCTCCGGTTCGTCAAAAATCATCAGCTGGGCGTTTCGGGCCAGAATGGTGGCAATCTCAATACGCTTGACCTCGCCGCCGGAGAGTGACGCGTCCACTTCCCGATCCAGATAATCGTTGGCGCAAAGGCCCACTTTTGTGAGGTACTGGCAGCAGCGGTCCTTAGAGAGCTTTTCTTCTCCCGCCGCGATGACCAGCAGGTCCCGAACCGTCAGCCCCTTGAACCGGGGCGGTTGCTGAAACCCATAGCTAATGCCCTTTTTTGCCCGCTGCGTGATGCCAAGGTCGGTGATATCCTCGCCGTTCCAGAGAATCCGGCCCGACGTGGGCTTCACAAGACCCATCACAATTTTTGCCAGCGTAGTCTTTCCGCCGCCGTTGGGTCCGGTGAAGACGATCAGGCGATGATCGTTGATCGTCAGGGAAATATCCTTTAAAATACCCAGTTCGCCGTCCTGTTCATGGACGGAATAATTAATGTGTTGCAACTCCAGCACAGCGCCATTCCTCCTCGCGCATTTTTTCAAATCGCTCCGCTATTTTACCAGCTTTTTTCCCAAAAAGCAATGCGTCCAGCTATTCTTGTGGATATTCTATCCGAAAACGGCAATTTTATCTACCGCAATTACCACATTGCACATGGGACGGCCCCACCGCATACAATGAAGGAGAAGACCGGGCCCCGCCGGAAAAGAGCTTCGCGCGGCGGGGTATATGCGCGTATCCGTGACTTTTGCCGACGCGAAGCGGCGGAATGGAGTGCTTTATGCAGCAGCAGGTGCAGAATACATACGATTACCGTCAATATGATCAGGTCTGGCAGCGGGTGTCGCCCACGCTGGACCCCTATCCCGGGATGCGCTCGGAGTGCGGAGCGGCCCAGCCTCCCGCCTCCGGCCCTGCGTGCCCCGTGCCGGAACTGCCCAGCGGAAATCAAAACAGCGCGACACAGGCGGAGGAGAACCTTCCCGGCGCGCAGGAAAACCCATGCTGCATGGGTTCGGCAGCCATGGAAATGCTGGAGGTTTTGCAGGGGTTTATCGAAGAGGAGCTGGCGGACCGGCGATACTATCTGGCCTTTGCTCGACAGGCCCCCTCTTGGGCCAGACAGACTCTGCGGGAAACTGCGGAGGATGAGGGCAGCCACGCCAGACAGCTGATGACGGTGTACTATCTGATCACCGGGCAGTGCTATCATCCCGCGGTCAGCTGCGAGCGCATTTATATCGGGCAGCTGTGCCCTGCGCTGCGGGCGCGGTACCACGCGGAGGCGTGCGGCGGTTTTAATTATGCCCGGGCCGCAGACGGAACCACAGACCCGTGCCTTGCAAAGCTGCTCAATAAGCTGAGCGAGGACGAGTACCTCCACGCTGAGAGAATGATGGCTCTGCTGGAGCGGGCCATGAAACAGCAGTGACCCTGCTCCGCCGGACCGACTTTCCGCGGGACTGATCGGGGGAAACCGCAGCCGCCCAACTTGGGCGGCTGCGGCTTTTTCAATGATTGCGCTGCAATGGGCGGGGCAATGTCAAGAAGGGGAAAACGGGACGCGCGGACTTTCACGCGGTTTGACAGCGCCGCCTTGCTTTTTTTCGCCCAATTTGATATACTGAGGGACAAAACAGTGGGCCGGCAGGCTGCCCTGCCGGCCCTATTCAAAAAAGCGGCGGCGCCGCGTCGGGGCCGGACACCGCGTGGGGTGCCGCGGGGCGCTCTGCCGCTTAAAATATCCTATGCCGATTGGGCGCGTCGGTTCCTGCTGTCCAACAGAGGTTGACCACCGGGGAGCCGTTGATTTTTCAAGAAAAGAGGGCCTTTTATGATTAAGATTTCGCCGTCTATCCTCTCTGCCGACTTTGCAAACCTGGAGCGGGACATTCGGAAAATTTCTACCGCCGATTACGTCCATGTGGACGTGATGGACGGCGTGTTTGTCCCCAATATCTCCATCGGACTTCCGGTGGTGAAGGCCATTCGTCCCACCACGGATCTGCCGCTGGACGTTCACCTGATGATTGTCCAGCCGGGGCGGTACGCCGCCCAGTTCTGCGATGCCGGGGCCGACATTGTCACCATGCATGTGGAGGCGGACACGGAGGAAAACATTCGGGAGGCCATCCAAAAGGTCCACGCTAAGGGGAAGCGTGCCGGCGTTGTGGTGAAACCCGGGACGCCCGCAGAGGCGGTGCTGCCGTTTATCAAGGATGTGGAGATGATTCTGGTGATGACTGTGGAGCCGGGCTTTGGCGGACAGAGCTTCATGACCGACCAGATGCCCAAGGTTCGCGCCATCCGGGAATACATCAACGCACAGAATCCTGCCTGTGAGCTGGAGGTGGACGGCGGCGTGGCCCCGGACACCTTCCGCGCCTGCATTGACGCAGGGGCCGATGTGCTGGTGGCAGGCAGCGCGGTGTATCAGGCGGAGGACATTCCCGCCCGCATCCAGCTGCTGCGGGGCTGAGAGGGCGAGAGATGAAGAATATCAGTGATCTGCCCCGCCTGCCTCTGGGACTGTACCCCACGCCGTTTTACAAGCTGGAATCTGTCAGCAAGCGATACGGGCGGGACGTTTACATCAAGCGAGACGACCTGTGCGGCGTGGCGCTTGGCGGAAACAAGGTCCGCAAGCTGGAATTTCTGCTGGCGCAGGCCAAGGCCGACGGATGTGACACGGTGTTTACCACCGGCGGCGTTCAGTCCAACCACGCGGCGCTCACCGCCGCCTGCGCGGCAAGGCTGGGTATGAAGGCCGTGCTGGTGCTGAAAGGCCGGGAAACGGGAGAGCGCCGGGGCAATCTGGTGCTGGATGACCTGTATGGCGCGGAGGTCCACATGGTGGATGCTGAGAGCTACGAGGAAATTTACGGCGAGATGCGCCGCCGCAGCGCGGAGCTTGCGGCGCAGGGACACAAAGGCTGCCTGATCCCGCTGGGCGGGTCCACGCCTCTGGGGTCCGTGGGCTATGTGAACTGTGTCCGGGAATTCACGGTGCAGGCCATGGCGGCGGGTGTGCGGATTGACCACATCGTCTCAGCCACCGGCTCCGGCGGGACCACCGCGGGGCTTTTGCTGGGTGCGCGGCTGTTCCAGCCCGGGGCCAAGGTCACCGGCGTGGCCGTGTCCGGCGATCCGTTTGACAAGATTGTACCGGAGCTGGCTGCCGGGGCGGCGGAGATTCTGGACTGCGCCTCCGCTGGAAATCCGGGCGATTTTGAGATGGTGGAAAACGTGGGGGCGGGGTATGCCGTTCCCAACCCGCAGGATACGTCCTATATTCGGGCGCTGGCTTGGGACGAGGGAATTTTGCTGGACCCGGTGTATACCGGTAAGGCGTATTCCAAGCTGTGCCAAATGCTGGAGTCGGGCAACCTTTCCGGAGACGGCGCGGTGGTTTTCGTCCACACCGGCGGCGCGGCGGCCCTGTTCGCCATGGATTTGGGTTGAGAGCGGATTTTTGACAGCTGGCTGTGCTTTGCTGCGCTTTTGCGTGTTTTCCGCGCCCCAACCCCATTTTGCCGCAGGTGTGGACGTGTACGCCCATAAATTCATATAAAGAGGTCTGACCATGGAGTATTTTCCCGCGCCACTGGAAAAACTGGTGGAACAGTTTGCCCGTCTGCCGGGCATCGGCGGCAAGTCCGCCCAGCGCCTTGCATTTTATGTGCTGGGTCTGCCGGAAGAGGAGGCAAAGGAGTTTGCCGACGCTATCATCGGCGCAAAGCGAAATGTGACCTGCTGCCCGGTGTGTCAAAATTTCACTGCTGGAGGGCTGTGTCCCATCTGCGCGTCTCCCAAGCGGGACGGAAGCGTCATCTGCGTGGTGGCGGACCCCCGGGACGTGGCCGCATTGGAGCGGGCGCGGGAGTTTAACGGGCACTATCATGTGCTCCACGGCGTCTTGTCCCCCATGAATCACATCGGTCCGGACGATCTGGCCATCAAGCCGCTGCTGGACCGGGTGAACAAGGGTGGCGTGGAAGAGGTCATTATGGCTACCAACCCGGATACGGAGGGAGAGGCCACCGCCATGTATCTTGCCCGTCTGCTCAAGCCGTTTCAGGTGAGGATTACCCGGCTGGCCTACGGAATCCCCGTGGGCGGACATCTGGAATTTGCCGATGACGCCACGCTTTCCCGCGCGCTGGAAGGGCGGCAGGAAATCTAAATGTTTGCAAACCCGTTTGCCCCAAAGGTACAGCGGGATCAAAATAAAAATTGCTCAAATGAAGAAAGTTGAGGATCATCTATGTCTGAAATCAAGAAAGCCGCCATGGTTACCGTCTGCGGCCGCCCCAATGTGGGCAAATCCAGCCTGACTAACGCCCTGGTGGGGGAAAAGGTCGCCATCGTCTCCAACAAGGCCCAGACCACCCGCAACCGCATCTGCGGCGTGGTGAACCGGGGAGACACTCAGTTCGTTCTGATGGATACGCCGGGCCTGCATAAGCCCAAGTCCGCTTTGGGAGACTATATGGTGAAGATTGTCACCTCCAGCCTTTCCGACGTGGACTGCGCGCTTTTGCTGGTGGAGCCGATTCCCCATGTGGGCGCGCCGGAGGCGGCGCTGATCCAGCGGGTGCAGGAGGAGAAAATCCCCGCCATTTTGTGCATCAACAAAACAGACACGGTGAAGCCGGACGAGCTGCTGCCGGTGATTGCGGCATACAACGAGGCGTGGGACGGCTTTGCCGCCATCATTCCCATCTCCGCCCACACGGGAGACGGGCTGGACGATCTGGTGACCGAAATGGGCAAGTATGCTCAGGAGGGGCCGCAACTGTTCCCGGACGGGCAGACCTCCGACCAGCCGGAGCGGCAGGTGATGGGTGAAATCCTGCGGGAGAAGCTGCTGCTGTGTCTGGATAAGGAAATTCCCCACGGCACCGCCGTGGAGATCACAAAATTTTCCGAGCGGGACGACGAGGTCATTGAGATCGACGCCACGATCTATTGCGAAAAGTCCAGCCACAAGGGCATCATCATCGGCAAGCAGGGAGCTATGCTGAAAAAGATCAGCACCATGGCCCGGCACGACATGGAAAAATTTATGGGCACGAAGGTTTACCTCCAAACTTGGGTCAAGGTGAAGGAAAACTGGAGAGACAACGTGAATTACGTGCGGACTCTGGGCTATAAGGACGAATAAACAGGCGCCGGGCCGCCGGAAAAGTCCTTTGGGACTTTTTTCGGCGGTCTGGGATACTTTGACGGCCCGGCTGCCCCAGACCTGTTTTGCGGCCCTCTTGACACGCGGAGGGAATCCTGATAATATAATGGTCACGTGAGGAACGGAAAGAGTAACATTTCCCCAAAGGGCAGAGAGGGCGCGCCATCGGCTGGAAGCGGGCCTGCGGCGGGGAGTGCGAAGTGCATCCGGGAGCGAGAGGCGTAATGGCCTCCGGCAGAGCCGCCGTTATCGGGCTGCCCGGCTGATGGGCCGGCAGAGTATGAACAAGAGTGGAACCGCGTCGTTGACGCCTCTTGTACCGATTGAGGTACGAGGGGCGTTTTTTGTTTTTGGAGGAATTTGGATGCAGACTGCTGCTTTGCGATGTCCCGGGCATGACTCCCCCCGCGACATTTTAAATTTGAATACGAGTCTTCAATTTAATTGAAGTTCCGTATAAAGGAGCTTTTGAATATGAACCGTTTAACCGAACTGCTGGAGGCCTATCAGCGCCGCGATCCCGCGGCCCGCAACAAGCTGGAGGTTTTCCTGCTCTATCCCGGCGTTCACGCCTTGATTAACCACCGCATTGCCCACTTCTTCTATCGAAAACACATGCCCTTTCTGGCCCGGTGCGTGTCCCAGTGGAGCCGCTTTTGGACCGGTATCGAAATCCATCCCGGCGCCACGATTGGCAGGCGCTTTGTCATCGACCACGGCATGGGCATCGTGATCGGCGAGACGGCCGAAATTGGGGACGACTGCCTGCTGTACCAGTGCGTAACGCTGGGCGGCACCGGAAAAGATAAAGGCAAGCGCCACCCGACGCTTGGAAACAACGTGATGGTTGGTTCCGGGGCCAAGGTGCTGGGCCCCTTCACCGTGGGGGATAATTCCCGCATCGCGGCCGGCGCGGTTGTGCTCAGCGAGGTCCCCCCCAACTCTACCGCCGTGGGCGTTCCGGCGCAGGTGGTGCGGGTCAGCGGGCGCAAGGTCGTGGCTAATTTTGCCAACGACGTGGACCAGATTAATGATATGCAAGACCCTGTTCAGGAAGAGTTGCTGGCGCTGTTCCAGCGGATGGACTCTTTGGAACAACAGTTGAAAACCATAAAGGAAAGGACGGCTTGAACCATGTATCTCTATAACTCCGCCTCCCACAAGAAAGAGGAATTCAAACCCAACCACCCCGACATCGTGAAGATGTACACCTGCGGCCCCACGGTTTATCACTTTGCCCACATTGGAAACCTGCGCAGCTATATCATGGAGGATGTGCTGGAAAAGTACCTGCGCTATGCCGGGTACAACGTCAAGCGCGTCATGAACATCACTGACGTGGGGCATTTGACCTCTGACGCGGACAGCGGAGAGGACAAAATGCTTAAGGGCGCAAAGCGGGAGCACAAATCCGTTTTGGAGATCGCGCAGTATTATACCGACGCGTTTTTCGACGACTGCCGCAAGCTGAACATCAAGCGGCCCGACGTGGTGGAACCCGCCACCCACTGCGTTGACGAGTATATCAAGATCATCACCAAGCTGGTGGATACGGGCTATGCGTATCTCGCAGGCGGCAACGTCTATTTCGATACCTCCAAGCTGGCGCAGTATTACGTGTTTAACGACCACGACGCGGACGATCTGGCCGTGGGCGTGCGCGAGGGCGTGGAAGAGGACACCAACAAGCGCAACAAGAACGATTTCGTCCTCTGGTTTACCAAGTCAAAATTTGAGGATCAGGCTTTGAAATGGGATTCTCCTTGGGGCGTGGGCTATCCCGGTTGGCATATCGAGTGCTCCGGTATTTCGATGAAGCATCTGGGCGACGATCTGGATATCCACTGCGGCGGCATCGACAACGCCTTCCCCCACCATACCAACGAGATTGCCCAGTCCGAGTCCTATCTGGGCCATCACTGGTGCAACTACTGGTTCCATGTGCTGCATCTGAACACCTCCGGCGGAAAAATGAGCAAGTCCAAGGGCGAGTTTCTCACCGTTTCTCTGTTGGAGGAGAAGGGATACGACCCGCTGGACTACCGGTTCTTCTGCCTCCAGTCCCATTACCGCAAGGCGCTGGTGTTCTCCTATGAAAATCTGGATAACGCTAAGACCGCTTATGATAAGTTGATAGCCAAAGTTGCTGCCTTAAAAGAGGGAGGGGCAGAGGTCGGCGACCAAGATACGGTGGACGCTCTGCGGGCCAAGTTTAAGGCCGCTATGGACAACGATCTGAATACCTCTCTGGGGATCACCGCGCTGTACGACGTGTTGAAGGCGGGAATCTCCGACGGGGCGAAGCTGCAGCTGCTGGGCGAGTTTGACACGGTGCTGGGTCTGGGAATTCTGGATCGAGCGGCAAAGAAGCGGGAGCAGGACGCAAAGTCCGTTTCCTCCGCCGCCGGGGGCTTCACCGTGCAGGGCGAGGGCGACCCGGCCATCGACGCGCTGGTGCTCCAGCGGGCGGAGGCCAAGAAGGCCAAGAATTTTGCCGAGGCGGATCGCATTCGTGACGAGCTGAAGGCGCAGGGCATCGAGGTGACCGACGTGCCCGGCGGCGCGGCATGGAAGCGGGTCTGATTGGCCCGAAGACACGGTTCTATCACGTATATTTTCCTATAAAATGATTCTGCTGAAAAGAAAAGCCGGGCGAAAAGCGCCCGGTTTTTCTTTTGCTGTAAATATTTTTTAAAATGTTGCAAAAACTACTGTCAACATCGATATATTAGGATATTCTAATGATACGAAATGGAAGCAAAATTGGGTAAATAAGGCTTCCTTGCCAATGAATTAAAAAGAAAGGCGGGTGAGCGATGGAACCGGATTATACCCATCAGGCGGATTTGCTGAAGGCGCTGGCCAACCCCACTCGGCTGCAGATCGTCCACTCCCTGCTCAATCGTGGCTGCCGCAATGTGGGCTGTATGGAACGGGGAACCGGCATGAGCCAGTCCTGCATTTCCCAGCACCTGCAAAAGCTGAAGGCCGCCGGTGTGGTGACGGCGGAGCGCAGCGGAAACGAGGTCTATTATAAGGCGGCATCGCCGGAAGTGGCCAGATTGGTGGCGGCGCTGTTTCAGGAAGAGGTTGATAACTATGTCTTATGACGTGTTGGTGATTGGCGGCGGGCCGGCGGGACTGAGTGCGGCAATTAACGTTCGGGCGCGGGGAAAAAGCGTGCTGGTGGTGTCCAACCCCATTGAAGAAAGCCCCCTGTGGCGGTCGGAACGTGTGGAAAACTATCTGGGTCTGCCGGGCGTTACCGGGCCGGAGCTGCTGCAGGCGATGCATAAACATGCGGAGATCGACGGCGTGGAGTTTCTGACCGGAAAGGCCATCTCGGCCTCGTTCATGATGGACCAGTGGTACGTGAGTGTGGGCAGCGACGTGCAGGAGGCAAAGGCGGTGGTGCTGGCCGCAGGCGTGGCCCGGGGGAAAAAATTTCCCGGCGAGGCCGAGCTTTTGGGCCGCGGTGTGAGTTACTGCGCCACCTGCGACGGAATGCTGTACCGGGGAAAGTCGGTGGCGGTTTTGGGATACAGCGAAACCGCCCGGCAGGAAGCGGAGTTCCTGCGGGGGATTGGCTGCAAAGTGCATTATCTGGAAAAACCTCGGGACTGCACAATTTCCGGCGACGGAAAAGTGGAACAAATCACCTGCGGCGGGGAGACAACAAAGGTGGATGGGGTATTTATTCTTCGTCCCGCCATGGCTCCCACGGACTTGTTCCCCGGTTTGGATATGGAAAACGGCTATGTGCGGGTGGATCACCGCATGGCGACGGGACTTCCCGGTGTGTTCGCGGCGGGAGACTGCAACGGCGGACCTTTGCAGGTGGCAAAAGCCACGGGCGAGGGACTGATCGCCGGTCAGAGCGCCGCAGCGTATGTGGATGCGTTGGCGCGGAAACAATAAAGAGAACCAAATTAAAATAGAAGGAGATCAATAAAATGGCATTGCAGCATTTGAAGAAGGCGGATTTTGACGCGGCGGTGGACGCGGCCCCTCTGGCAATGGTGGATTTTTGGGCGGATTGGTGCGGCCCCTGCAAAATGGTGGCGCCCTTTGTGGAGAAAATTGCCGACGAATATGACGGCAAAGCGCTGGTTGGCAAGGTAAATATTGACGAGGAGCCTGAGCTTGCCCAGCGGTTTGGCGTTATGTCCATTCCCACGCTGGTGTTTTTGAAAAACGGCAAAGAGTTCGACCGCAAGGTGGGCGTTATGCCTCCGGAGACGTTTACCAACGTGCTGGACGAAAACCTGTAAAGGTCGAATTGTTTCCCATAGAAAGTCATCAAGCGCCGCCGTTTAGAAACGGCGGCGCTCCTATTTTTTGGGGAAAGTTTACCTTGTTCCTCTCGTGGTACTGTGCTATAATTAAAAATTGCGTGTTTCAGTACAATTTGGGAGGAATCTTGTCATGTTTTCGCAGTTTGTGTCCGATTTAAAAAATGAATTTCGGGGGTATAACGCCACCCGGCTGGGTCAGGACGTAATGGCCGGATTGACCGTGTGTGCCGTGGCTCTGCCGCTGGCGCTTGCCTTTGGCGTCAGTTCCGGGGCCACAGCGGCCGCCGGATTGGTCACAGCCATTATCGCCGGAGTTGTCATTGCGCTGCTGGGCGGCGCGTCCTATCAGATCTCCGGCCCCACCGGGGCCATGAGCGCCGTACTCATTGGCATTGTGGGGACTTATGGGCTTCAGGGTGTATTTTTCGCCAGCTTCGCGGCAGGTGTGCTGCTGCTGTTGGCGGGTATTTTGCGGCTGGGAAGGCTGATTGGCTTTATTCCCATGCCGGTGGTGATGGGCTTTACCTCCGGCATTGCCGTTATTATTGCCATGGGCCAGATTGATAACTTTTTTGGAACGGTGTCTGAGGGCAGTTCCAATCTGGAAAAGATCGCGTCCTACGGTCGGCTGGGTTTTCACCCCAACTGGCAGGCGGTTGCCATCGGTGTGCTGGTGGTGGCCGTGATGCTGGTCTGGCCCAAGAAATGGGGGGCAAAGGTCCCCGGGTCCCTTGTGGGGATTATTCTTGCCGCCGTGGCGGCCGCGGTGTTTCAAATGGACGGCTTGGCCGTGGTGGGCGACATCCCCCAGACGTTGCTGCTGAGCGACCGGCTTTCTTTCAGCGGTCTGAACCTGACCATGCTGGGGGACTTGATGTCACCCATCGTGACCATTGCGGCGTTGGGGATGATTGAAAGTTTGCTGTGCGGCGCGTCCGCCGCCCGGATGAAAAACGAGACGTTCAACGCCGATCAGGAGTTGATTGCGCAGGGTGTGGGCAATGTTTTGCTGCCGCTGTTCGGCGGTGTTCCCGCCACGGCGGCCATCGCCCGTACCAGCGTAGCAGTGAAATCCGGCCAGCAGACAAGGCTCACCAGCGTGTTTCACTCTGTATTTTTGCTGGCCTCCATGTTTTTGCTGGGCGGCGTGATGGCAAAGCTGCCGTTAGCCGCGCTGGCTGGAGTGTTGATGGTCACCGCATGGCGTATGAACGACTGGGAGGGAATCCGCTACATTTTCTCCCGCCGGTTTAAGTCCGGCATCAGCCAGTTTCTTCTGACCATGCTGGCGACCGTGGCGTTTGACCTGACGGTGGCGATTCTGCTGGGCGTGCTGTACTCCGCGATTTTGCATGTGGCTCGTTCCAGCCGCATTGCCGTCAACTTCTCCGGCATCGACGCGAACCGCCTCCGCACTGCCGAGGGAAAGGCCCCCATTCTGGAGACTGCGGGCGTAGCGTATGTCACGGGCTCTTTGTTCTTCGGCGCGGTGGACGAGTTTAACCGCCGCATGGGCGAGATGCCCGCCTATGACCATGTGATCCTGTCCCTGCGGGGAATGCCCAGCGTGGATGTATCCGGTGTGCAAACCGTTCTGGAGCTGTGCCAGAGCTTGAAGGAGCAGGGAAAGACCGTGGCGTTCTGCGGTATGACACAGGCGGTCCGCTCCTATTTCGATCGGGCAGGAATTACCGCGCTGGTGGGCGAGGACACTTATTTTTGGAGCGCCGATCTGGCGATTCTGGAGCTATTGAAGAACGAGGCGGCGGTGTAATATGCGGCTCCTTGACAAGTAGATAAAACAAAAACGGCGCTGTCCAAAAGGGACAGCGCCGTTTTCTTTCCTGAAAAGAGGGGCAAAAATCAGTTTCTGCCGCCGGAATTGGTGGTGTCCTTCAGCAGCACGTCGTGGGCGCCGCCCTCCACAATGGAGACAGAGGATACCAGCGTCAGTTTGGCCTTGTCCCGCAGCTCCGGGATGGTCAGCGCGCCGCAGTTGCACATGGTGGAGCGCACCTTGGCCAGCGTTGTGGACATGCCGTCCGCCAGAGCCCCGGCATAGGGAACATAGGAATCCACGCCTTCCTCGAAGGAGAGCTTCTTGTCGCCGCCCAAATCGTACCGCTGCCAGTTCCGGGCGCGGGCGCTGCCCTCACCCCAGTATTCCTTCATATAGCTGCCGCCGATGAGCACCTTCTGGGTGGGGCTTTCGTCAAACCGGGAGAAGTACCGCCCCAGCATGCAAAAGTCCGCACCCATGGCCAGAGCCAGCGTCATGTGGTAGTCCTGCACGATGCCGCCGTCGGCGCACAAGGGGATATACACGCCTGTTTCCTCAAAGTATTTGTCCCGCTCGCGGGCCACGTCGATCACCGCCGTGGCCTGTCCGCGGCCAATGCCCTTTGTTTCACGGGTGATGCAGATGGAGCCGCCGCCAATGCCGATTTTAACAAAGTCGGCTCCGGCGTCTGCCAGATAGCGGAAGCCCTCGCCGTCCACCACGTTGCCCGCGCCAACCTTCACGCTGTCGCCGTATTTTTCCCGGACCCAGCTCAGGCAGCGCTTCTGCCACTCGGAGTACCCTTCGGAGGAGTCCATCACCAGTACGTCCGCTCCGGCCTCTACCAAAGCGGGGACCCGCTCCTCGTAATCGCGGGTGTTGATGCCCGCGCCCACCACATAGCGTTTCTGGCTGTCCAGCAGTTCCAAGGGGTTGCCCTTGTGGGTGTCATAATCCTTGCGGAAGACGAAGGCCACCAGATTGCCGCTGGCGGAGACGATGGGCAGGGCGTTGAGCTTGTGCTCCCAGATAATGTTGTTGGCTTCCTTCAGGCTGGTGCCCTCGGGAGCATAAATAATCTTTTCCATGGGAGTCATGAAGTCGGAGACTTTCTCCGTGCCGTCCATACGGCTGACGCGATAGTCCCGGCTGGTGACAAGGCCCAAGAGCCGCCCCGTTCCGGTGCCGTCCTCGGTCACTGCCATGGTGGAGTGGCCGGACTTCTCTTTCAGAGCCAGCACGTCGTTCAGGGTGCAGTCGGGCCGGAGATTGGAGTCGCTGGTGACAAAGCCGGCCTTGTAATTTTTCACTCTTCGCACCATCTCGGCCTGCTGTTCGATGGGCTGAGACACGAAGATAAAGGCCACGCCGCCCTCCCGGGCCAGCGCAATGCCCATCTCGTCACCGGAGACGGCCTGCATCACGGCGGAAACCATGGGAACGTTGGCGGTGAGAGTGGGTTCCTCGCCCCGCCGGAATTTCACGATGGGAGTTTTCAGAGACACATTGGCCGGGACGCACTCCGCGGAGGAGTAACCCGGAACCAGAAGATATTCACTGAAGGTATGGGAGGGCTCTTCAAAAAAATATGCCATGCGGCCACCTCTTTCGTTGAATTTCGGGTTTCAGTTGGAATGGCGGCATCTCCCCGGCAGAGCCGGGGAGATGCGCCGCGAAAAAATTTTTCTTGTTCCTTAGGATACCACGTTTGCAGGAAAAAGCAACGGTCAAATGGAGAAATAATCCCTTGCCGCGTCGAACAGGTGCAAATGATAGTCGCCGGGGACGTTGCGGTACAGGGCGGGGCCGATGCGCTCCGCGTGGCCCATCTTGCCGAAGACGCGCCCGTCGGGAGAGGTAATGCCCTCCACGGCCCAGACGGAGCCGTTGGGGTTCCACTCCACGTCCATGGAGGGATTGCCCTCGATATCTACATACTGGGTGGCAATCTGCCCGTTCTCCGCCAACTCCTGTAAAAGCGTTTCACTGCACAGGAACCGGCCTTCGCCGTGGGACACGGGAACGGTGTAGACCCCGCCCAAATCGGCCTTCGCCAGCCAAGGAGAGCGGTTGGACGCCACCCGGGTGTGGACGATCTTGGACTGGTGCCGCCCGATGACGTTGTAGGTGAGGGTGGGGCAGGTTTCATCGGTGTCCCGAATCTCGCCATAGGGGACAAGGCCCAGTTTGATGAGGGCTTGGAAGCCGTTGCAGATGCCCAGCATCAGTCCGTCCCGGTTGTTCAGCAGGTCGTGGGTCGCATCCTTCACGGCGGCGTTGCGGAAGAACGCCGTGATGAATTTTCCGGAGCCGTCCGGCTCGTCGCCGCCGGAAAAGCCGCCGGGGAGAAAAATAATCTGACTTTGGCGGGCGGATTTCACAAACCGCTCCACAGAGTCCGCCACACCCTGCCCGCTCTGGTTGTTCAGAACCAGAATTTCCGGTTCCAGCCCCGCCCGCGCGGCGGCCCGGGCGCTGTCGTACTCGCAGTTGGTGCCGGGGAAGACCGGAATCAGGATGCGGGGCTTTGCCACGCCGACTTTCGGCGCGATGCGGTGGAACGCGGGTGCCTCGAGCACGGGGACGGGGTCTGCCGCCGTTTTTGCCCGCGTGGGGTAGACGGATTCCAAAACGCCCTCGCTGAGGGCCAGCAGCTCCGCGATGGAGGCGGTTTCTCCGTCGATGGAGACGGTTTCCGCCTTAATGGTGTGGCCCGCCAGAACGCCGAAGTCCACATCTTCCGTCAACTCAGCCACGATGGAGCCGGGCATGGCGGAATAGAGCCCCGTGTTTTCCGCACCGGCAAAGCCGATGCGGTTGCCAAAGGTCATTTTTACAACGCCCGCCGCGGCGGAGCTGGAGTCCACGGCCCAAGCCGCTCTTACCTTCCCGGCGCGGCACAGGGCGTGGAACTTCTCCCACATGGCCTTGCAGCCATTCAAATCCACCAGCTCTTTGGCATTTGGCTCCGTCTCGAAGAGGTAGACGGGGTGTCCGGCCTCTTTAAATTCCGGGGAGAGGATATTTTTCGCCTTCTCAGGCGCGATGGCAAAGGAAATCAGGGTGGGGGGAACATCCATATCCATAAAGGACCCGGACATGGAATCCTTGCCGCCGATGGCGGCAATGCCTAATCCCAGCTGGGCGTGCAGCGCGCCAAGCAGTGCGGCAAAGGGCTTGCCCCAGCGAGTGGGTTCCTCCCGCAGCTTTTCAAAATACTCCTGAAACGTGAGATACGCGGTCTTGTAGTCGCATCCGGCGGCCACCAGCTTTGCCACAGATTCCACCACGGCGAATAACGCGCTTTCATAGGGGTTGGGCTGCCCTTTTTGGAAAATCTCGCAGCCCCAGCTCATGACAGAGCAGTCCTCCGTCTCCTGTCCCGGCAAAACGGGCAGCAGCGCTGCCATCACCTGAGCAGGGGTGCGCTGGAACTTTCCACCGAAGGGCATTAATACGCTGCCCGCTCCGATGGTGGAGTCGAATCGCTCCCCAAGACCCCGCTGGAGCGCGGTATTCAGACTGGCGGCAACGGTGCGGAGGGAGGAGGCGTTCTCCCCGTGAAGATCGCTGGCGTTGTGGGTTCCCTCTGAAACCTCCACGGTCGCGTGCTTGACCGCGCCGTTGGTGTCCAAAAATTCCCGGCTCAGATTGGCTACGGTCTGCCCACGCCAAGTGAGAACCATCCGGGGACTCTCCGTGACCACGGCCACGGGATATGCCTCCAGATTTTCCCGTTCTGCGGCGGCGATAAAGGCATCGGCGTTTTCGGGGGCTACCACCACCGCCATGCGTTCCTGCGACTCGGAGATGGCAAGCTCCGTGCCGTCCAACCCCTCATACTTTTTGCGTACCTTGTCAAGGTCAATGGTCAGGCCGTCCGCCAGCTCGCCGATGGCGACGGAGACCCCACCCGCGCCAAAGTCGTTGCACCGTTTGATAAGGCGGGTGACGTTTCCGTCCCGGAACAGACGCTGAATCTTCCGTTCCTCCGGGGCGTTGCCTTTTTGCACCTCGCTGGCCATGGTGGCGAGGGAGGTTTGGTTGTGACTCTTAGAGGAGCCGGTGGCCCCGCCGATGCCGTCTCGCCCGGTGCGCCCGCCCAGCAAAATCACCACGTCGCCGGGGGCGGGCCGCTCCCGCACCACGTTTGCCGCCGGAGCCGCACCCACCACCGCGCCGACTTCCAGATGCTTGGCGACAAAACCCGGGTGGTAAAGCTCGTTCACAACGCCGGTGGCAAGGCCGATCTGGTTGCCATAGGACGAGTAGCCCGCCGCCGCCGTCTGCGCCAGCTTTCGCTGGGGCAGCTTGCCGGGAAGCGTCTCGCTCATGGACGCGCGGGGATCGCCGCAGCCGGTAAGGCGCATGGCTTGATAGACGTAGGCCCGACCGGAGAGGGGGTCGCGGATGCACCCGCCGATGCAGGTGGCCGCGCCGCCGAAAGGCTCAATTTCCGTGGGGTGGTTGTGGGTTTCATTTTTGAACAGCAGCAGCCAGTCCTGTTCTTCCCCGTCCACCGTGGCGGTGACGTGAATGGAGCAGGCGTTGATCTCCTCGCTCTGGTCGAGATTTTGCAGCAGCCCCCGCTTTTTCAGCGTCTTCGCGCCGATGGTGGCCATGTCCATCAGCGTCTGGGGACGGAGCGCGGCCTTGGACGCGCCGTACACCTCCTCCCGAGCGCTGAGATACTCCTGATAGGCCGCCTGCACTTCGGCGTCCAGCACCTCCACGCGGTCAATGTGGGTGGAAAAGGTGGTGTGCCGGCAGTGATCGGACCAATAGGTATCCACCACGCGGATTTCCGTGATGGTGGGGTCGCGGCGTTCCTCATCCCGGAAATGCGCCTGCAAAAATTTTAGGTCGTCCAAGTCCATAGCAAGGCCCAGCTTGTCCAGCAGAGCGGCAAGGCCCGCCCCGTCCAACATTGTGAATCCGGTCACGGTTTCCACAGCGGAAGGAGCGGGATGCTCCACCCGGAGGGTTCCTGCTTCGTCAAGGGAGGCTTCTCGCGCCTCCACAGGGTTGACGACGTAGTTCTTAATTTTTTCCACGGCCTGTTCCGTCAGTGCGCCGGAAAGCAGATAAACCTTTGCCGTGCGGACGGCGGGGCGCTCCCCGCCGGTGAGCAGCTGGATGCACTGGGCGGCGGAATCCGCCCGCTGATCGAACTGACCGGGAAGGGATTCCACGGCGAACACGGTTTCTCCTGCGGGAAGACCGGTATACACGTCGTCCACCTGCGGCTCGGAGAACACGGCGCTCACGGCCCGCTGAAAATCTTCCGTTGTCAGGCCCTCCGCGTCGTACCGGTTCACAAGGCGCAGCCCTGTCAAGGCGGAGACGCCCAAAACGGATTGCAATTCACTCAAAAGCGCGGCGGCTTCCTGCCGCAGAGGTTCTTTTTTTTCAGCGTAGACCCGTTGTACCATCATCGTTCCTCCATCACGGCCAGCGCCTTGCGGCCGATGTCGTGTCTCATATAAACGCCGTCAAATTGGATGGTTTCGGCGGCGGCGTAGGCATCCGCAAGGGCCTCCTTCAGCGTGGGCGCTGAGGCGGTGACGCCCAAAACCCGCCCGCCGCTGGTGACCAGCCTGCCGCCGTCCAGCGTGTCGCCTGCATGATAGAGGGTGACATTGGCGGCAAGGGTGTTGGGGATCGTGATTTCCTTTCCCTTTTCATAAGTACCGGGATACCCGCCGGAGGCCAGAATGACGCAGGCCGCCGCGCCGCTTGACCACTCCACGTTGAGATCGGCCAGCGTCTCGCTCTCCACCGCCTGCATCACCGTCAACAGATCGGTTTTCAAAAGCGGCAGTACCACCTGCGTCTCCGGGTCGCCGAAGCGGCAGTTGTATTCAATGACCTTGGGGCCGTCGGGGGTCAGCATCAGGCCGAAGTACAAACAGCCCTTGAAGAGGCAGCCCTCCGCCCGCATGGCGGCAAGGGTGGGCAGGAAAATCGTGTCCATGCAGACCTTGGCCACGTCCGGCGTATAGAATGGGTTGGGGGCGATGGTACCCATACCGCCGGTGTTGGGGCCTGCGTCGCCGTCCAGCGCCCGCTTGTGATCCATGGAGGAAACCATGGGGGAGATGGCGGTTCCGTCTGTAAAGGCCAGCACGCTGACCTCCGGCCCGGTCAAAAATTCCTCCACCACGATTTCGTTGCCCGACGCGCCGAAGACCTTGTCCTCCATAATGGATTTCACCGCCGCCTCCGCCTCGGCAAAAGTCTGAGGAATCAAAACACCCTTGCCCAGAGCCAGTCCGTCGGCCTTTACCACGATGGGATAGCGGGCGGTTTTCAGATAGTCCAGCGCCGCTTTCGGGTCGCTGAATACGGCGTAATCCGCTGTGGGAATTCCATAGTGCTTCATTAGATTTTTGGAGAATACCTTGCTGGATTCGATGCGGGCGGCTTTTGCGTCCGGCCCGAAGCAGGGGATGCCCGCCTCGTGCAGCCGATCCACGCAGCCCTTTGCCAAGGGATCGTCCGGAGCCACCACGGCAAAGTCTACCCCGCGAGACTTGGCAAAGTCCACAATTGCCGAGATGTCGGTTGCGCTGATCTGTGCGCACTCCGCATCGGCGGCGATTCCGCCGTTGCCCGGCAGGGCATAGAGCTTGGAGACCCGGGGGTTTTCCTTCAGCTTTTTGATGATGGCGTGTTCGCGGCCGCCGCCGCCCACAACGAGAATGTTCATAAGACCCTCCCTGAATGAATGTTCATAGAGTTGTGCGAGGTCTGCACGCGTCTCCGTTGCTGCAATTTTGGAGTTTGCGCGTCTTCGTCTCTTCTCCCCGGGAAACCAGCGAAGCGTTTACCGGGGAAGACGAGGAGCAGCGGAGTGAGCGCGGTTTCCCGCTTGCGGGAAAGCAAGGGATGCGGAGCTTGCGCTTGCGCGTCTTCGTCCCTTCTCCTCGGAAAACCAGCGAAGCGTTTACCGGGGAAGACGAGGAGCAGTGGAGTGAGCGCGGTTTCCCGCTTGCGGGAAAGCAAGGGATGCGGAGCTTGCGACGAGTTAGTGGTGGAACAGCCGCATTCCTGTAAAGGCCATCACCATGCCATACTTGTCGGCCGTGGCGATCACATGATCGTCCCGAATGGAACCGCCCGGCTCCGCTATGTACTGCACGCCGGATTTGTGGGCGCGCTCCACATTGTCTCCAAAGGGGAAAAACGCGTCGGACCCGCAGGTGACGCCGGATTGAGCCGCAATCCACAATTTCTTTTCCGCCGCCGTTAGAGGCTCAGGACGGATTTTAAACGTGTTCTGCCAAACCCCGTCGGCCAAAATGTCCTCGTACTCATCGGAGAGGTAGATGTCGATGGCGTTGTCCCGGTCGGGACGGCGGATGCCGTCGACAAAGGGCAGGGCCAGCACCATGGGGTGCTGCCGCAAGGCCCAGTTGTCGGCCTTGTTTCCGGCTAACCGGGTGCAGTGGATGCGGCTTTGCTGGCCTGCGCCGATGCCGATGGCCTGTCCGTCCTTCACATAGCACACGGAGTTGGACTGGGTGTATTTCAGCGTAATGAGGGCCAGCAGCATGTCCAGCTTTGCACATTCCGGAAGATCGCGATTATTTGTGACAATATTCGACAAAAGTTCAAATGATATTTTGAAGTTATTTCGCCCTTGTTCAAATGTGATACCGAATACGTCCTTATATTCCTGCGCTGCGGGGACATAATTCGGGTCGATCTGCACGATGTTGTAGCTGCCCTTTTTCTTGCGTTTCAGAATTTCCAGCGCCTCGGGGGTGTAGCCGGGGGCGATCACACCATCGCTCACTTCATATTTGAGATAGCTCGCGGTGGCCCCGTCGCACACGTCGGACAGAGCCGCCCAATCGCCATAGGAACTGAGGCGGTCCGCGCCCCGGGCACGGATATACGCGCAGGCAAGGGGCGTCAGTTCCGCCTCAGCGTCTACAAAATACATCTGCCGCTCCACATCGCCAAGGGGCTTTCCCACGGCGGCTCCGGCAGGGGAGACATGCTTGAAGCTGGCGGCGGACGGAAGTCCCGTGGCGGCTTTCAGCTCTTTTACCAGCTGCCAGGAGTTCAACGCGTCCAGAAAGTTGATATAGCCCGGCTTGCCGTTCAGAACGGTAATGGGCAAGTCCCCGCCGCCTTTCAGATAAATGCGGGACGGCTTTTGGTTGGGGTTGCAGCCGTATTTCAGTTCCAGTTCGTTCATCTGTCTCTCCTTTCCTCCTGAGCGAGTTGCTCGCAAAGCTGCTCCACCGCTTGGGGCAGCAGTACCCATTCGGCCTGTTCCATCACCCGGTGCTGGAGCGTTTCCGCCGTGTCGCCGGGGAGAATTTCCACCGCCTTTTGCAGCAGGATGCGTCCGCCGTCTGGAATTTCATTCACCAGATGGACGGTAGCCCCGGTGACCTTCACGCCCCGGGCCAGCGCGGCCTCGTGGACATGAAGGCCGTAAAACCCCTTGCCGCAAAACGCGGGAATGAGGGAGGGGTGAATGTTCACAATGCGGTCCGGCCAAGAAGACACAAAGTCCGCAGAGAGGATGGAGAGAAATCCAGCCAGAACGATCAGATCCACGCGGGCGTCCATCAGCTGGTTGGAAAGGGCCTCTTCAAACCCCGTCTGACCCAGCTCTTTCCGGGGCAGAGTCACGGCGGAAACGCCGTGACTTTTCGCCCGTTCCACGGCATAGGCCCCGGCAGTACCGGAGACGACCAAAACAATCTCCCCGTGGGGGATGCGCCCGCTCTCCTGAGCGGCAAACAGGGCCTCCAAATTCGTTCCGCCGCCGGAGACCAGCACGGCGATGCGTTTTAGCATAGGGAAACCTTCTCCTCGCCGGAGATCACCTCTCCAATGGGATAGGCGGCGCAGCGGTTGGCATGGAGGGCGTCCAGCGCCGCGCCTGCGGTTTCCTTAGAGACAATCACCGTCATGCCCACGCCCATGTTATAGGTGTTGAACATATCGTGCTCCGGGACGCTGCCCATGGAAGCCAGCATTTTAAAAATGGGAGGCGTTTTCAGGCTGGCTTTCTCGATTTTGGCGCACAGCCCATCGGGAATGGAGCGGGGGACGTTCTCAAAAAATCCACCGCCGGTGATGTGGCTCACGCCATGAATCTCAGCAGCCTCCAGCGCAGCCAGAACAGGCTTGACATAGAGCTTGGTGGGAGTCAGCAGGGCCTCGCCCAAAGTCTCGCCAAGTTCGTTGGAATAAAGGTTCAGGTTAGCGTGCTCCACGTTAAAAATCTTCCGAACCAGAGAATATCCGTTGGAGTGGATGCCAGAGGAGGGAAGACCCAAAATCACGTCGCCGGCCTGCATCTTTTTCTGGTCGATTATCTGCGGCTTGTCCACAAGACCCACGGAGAAGCCCGCCAGATCATAGTCGTCCGCAGCCATCATGCCGGGGTGTTCGGCAGTTTCGCCGCCGATGAGAGCGCAGCCGGACTCCACACATCCCTCCGCCACGCCGGAGACGATGGCGGCCACCTTTTTCGGATCGTTTTTCCCGATAGCGATGTAATCTAAAAAGAACAGGGGCTTTGCGCCGCAGCAAATGATATCGTTCACGCACATGGCCACACAGTCAATGCCCACGGTGTCGTGCTTGTCCAGCAGCTGGGCGATGCGCAGCTTGGTGCCCACGCCGTCGGTGCCGGAAACCAGCACCGGCTCCTTCATGCCGGAAAGCGCCGGAGCGAACAAACCGCCAAAACCGCCCAAGTCCGAAACAACGCCGGGGATGAACGTGCGTTCCACGTCCCGCTTCATCAGCTGCACGCCCTGATATCCCGCCTCGATGTCCACGCCGGCGGCGCGGTAGCTGTCGGAAAAACTACGCATGGCTGTCCTCCTCGTTTTCACTGATCTTTTTTTCAAAGCGATCCTTGCCCCCGGTGGGGATGCTGGTGGCGTACCCCCCGCCAAAGCAGCCGGTACAAAAGCCCGGCGCGGTTTGATCCGCCAGCTTTTCCACATCCGCAAGGCTGAGATAGCCCAGAGAGTCCGCGCCAATCAGCGCCGCGATTTCCTCCACGGTGTGGTTGTTGGCGATGAGTTTGCTGGGGTCGTCGATGTCCGTCCCGTAATAGCAGGGGGCCACAAAGGGGGGCGCGGAAATGCGCATGTGGACTTCCTTTGCCCCAGCGGAGCGGAGCAGATTTACGATTCGCTTGGAGGTGGTTCCCCGAACAATGGAGTCGTCCACCAGAACCACCCGCTTGCCCTCCACGGCGGAGCGGATGGGATTGAGTTTGATGTTAACCTCGCTCTCCCGCATGGCCTGCGTGGGAGAGATGAAGGTGCGGCCGATGTACTTGTTCTTGATAAAGCCCTGCGCATAGGGGATGCCGGACTGGCGGGCATAGCCCAGCGCCGCATCCAGTCCCGAATCGGGTACGCCCACCACCACGTCCGCCTGCACGGGGTGGTCCAGCGCCAAAAACGCCCCCGCCCGCTGCCGGGCGGTTTGGACGGAAGAGCCGTCGATCACAGAGTCGGGCCGGGCGAAATAGATGAACTCGAAGACGCATAGCTTTCGCGGTGCGGTGTTGCAGCGGCGGGTATCGGAGCGCAAGCCGTGCTTGTCCGCCACCACGATCTCGCCGGGCTGGATGTCCCGCTCGAACTTTGCGCCGATGGCGTCCAGCGCGCAGGATTCCGAGGCGAACACGATGTCCCCGTTTTTCAGTCTGCCCATGCACAGCGGGCGGAACCCGTGGGGGTCCCGGGCGGCGATGAGCTTACTGGGGGAGGAAAGCACCAGAGAGTAAGCTCCCTCAATGCGGTCCATGGCGGTGTAGACCGCCTCCTCGATGGAGGGCTGGCGCAGCCGCTCCTGCACGAGGATGTAGGCGATGACCTCCGTGTCGGAGGTGGTTTGAAAAATGGAGCCTTTAGACTCCAGCTCCTCGCGCAGTTCGTGGGCGTTGGTGAGATTGCCGTTGTGAGCCAGAGCCATGCGGCCCTTATGGTGATTGACCAGAATGGGCTGAACATTGCGCTTGTTGTCGCAGCCGGTGGTGCCGTACCGCACATGGCCTACGGTAATGTTGCCCTGTCCCAGCGGCGAGAGACGCTCCGGCGTGAACACGTCGCCCACCAGTCCTACGTCCCGATAGGAGGAGAACACCCCGTCGTCGTTCACCACAATGCCGCAGCTCTCCTGTCCCCGGTGCTGTAAGGCGTACAGCGCGTAGTAGCTGAGAGAGGCCACATCCCGGGGCTCTTTACAAAATACGCCGAATACGCCGCACTCCTCGTGGAGATGGCGTTCGGGGATATCAATCCCCAATACGCCGCTTTCGGTCGCGCCGGAGCGGCGCTCCGGGAAAATCATATTCTCAGTTTGCGTCATGGGCCTTCATTCTCTTCATGACCTCGGCATACGCATCTTCCACGCCGCCCATGTCCCGGCGGAACCGGTCCTTGTCCAGCTTTTCGTGGGTCTTGCTGTCCCACAGACGGCAGGTATCGGGGCTGATCTCGTCTGCCAGAACAATGGACCCGTCCGAAATTTTGCCAAATTCCAGCTTGAAGTCCACCAGCGTTACGCCGCATTCGGCCCAAAAGGCTTTGAGAACATCGTTGACGGCGAAGGCATACTTCTTGATCGTCTCAATCTCCTCTTTGGTTGCCAGTTTCAGCGCCAGCGCGTGATACTCGTTCAGCAGGGGATCGTCCAGCGGATCGCTCTTATAGGAGAACTCGATGGTGGGCGCGTCGAACACGATGCCTTCCTCCACGCCGTACCGTTTGGCGAAAGAACCGGCGGAGATGTTGCGGATGATGACCTCCAGAGGAACAATGGAAACCTTTTTCACCAGTGTCTCCCGTTCGCTCAACTCCTGCACGAAGTGAGTGGGGATGCCCGCCGCCTCCATGCGCTGCATGAAGAAGTTCGTCATCTGGTTGTTGATCACGCCCTTGCCCACGATGGTGCCCTTTTTTGCGCCGTTGAAGGCGGTGGCGTCGTCCTTATAGTCCACGATATAGCGCTCGGGATCGGTGGTCTTGAACACCTTTTTGGCCTTGCCCTCATAAATCTGTTCCAGCTTTTCCATCATGCGTTCCTCCAAAAAATATTTTTTGATTTTATAAAGAACCGATCTGCTGCTTAAATGTTTCCCAATTCGGCTTGCAGTGCCTTCTCTTTTTCCGCAATCTGCGCCGCCATGGCGGTGCGGGCCGCGTCCAGCTTGGCGGCAAGGTCTTCGTCCGCGACTGCCAGAATCTGTGCCGCCAGAACGGCGGCGTTTTTTGCGCCGTTGATGGCCACGGTGGCCACCGGAATGCCGCTGGGCATCTGAACGGTGGCGAGCAGAGCGTCCAGCCCGTCCATGGCCCCGCCCCTCATGGGAATGCCGATCACCGGCAGCGTACAGTTGCCTGCAAAGGCGCCCGCCAGATGGGCGGCCATGCCTGCGGCGCAGATGATTGCGCCGAAGCCCTGCGCCCGGGCGTTTTTGGCAAACTCCGCCGCCTGTGCCGGGGTGCGGTGGGCGCTGAGAATGTGAGCCTCATAGGGGATGGAAAAGCCCTCCAACTGCTGGCAGGCTCCTTTGACCACGGGCCAGTCGCTGTCGCTGCCCATAATGACGGCAACTTTTTTCATATTCGTTCTCCTCTTTTGTCATGCGGCTGGGCCGCAAGGTTGGATTGGATACTGCTTTGCGGGTGAATTTCTCAGAGTTTTTTGCGCATGACGGTCAGATTGAAAATGCCGTCGATGAAATACTCGTTGGAACAAAAGACCGGTTTTCCGTCGATATCGAAATCCACCTCGTCCATATTCAAAAGCGGCGTGCCGATGGGAATGGAGAAGATTTCCGCCAAGTTGGGGTCGGCCGCCGCCGGGCGCACATCCGTCAAATCCATGTAAGGAACCACGCCGCAGAACTGGCGCAAAAAGTGGAAAATGGGGAGTTTGAAGTCCTTGATGGAGTAATCTGCCTTTGCCAGTGCCTTTTCCACAATGTCCTCGCAGTAGATGGCGGGCTTTCCGTCGGCAGTGCAGAGCCGGGAAATGCGGATGATGGGCGTGCCTACGGTGAGTTGCAGCTGGCGGGCGATCTTCTCGTCCGCCTCGCCGTCGGATACCCGGACAAAGGCCACTGCCGCCTTGTGGCCGCTTTGGGCAATCATATCCAAAAATTCCAGCTCAATGTCCATGCGCGTTTGAACGCACAGCACATGCCGGTTGATAATCGTGCCCACTCCGTGGCGGCGGGTAATAAAGCCCTCCCGTTCCAAAGACGCCAGAATGTCTCGCAGCTGCGTGCGGCTGATGCCCATCTTTTCTGCCAGAACGCTTTCGCGGGGCAGGCGTTCGCAGTCGGAGTAGGCCCCCTCCCGCATGGCAATCAGCAGCTGGGTGCGGATGGTGCGGGATTGTGGAACCTGACTGCTCATATTGCTCACCTCATAATCAAATTTGATAACTGCTATTTTTATAGGTAATACCTTAAAGGTCATACCTATTATATCTGTATTTTTAACCGCCTGCAACTGACAAAATCCACAGAATTCCCCGCTGTGTTCCTGTGCGGATTGTCTGCTGTGGCGGCGCGGCATTTTTGTGTAAATTACTGGTGGACATTTGTCCGCGAAACAATTATAATGACTCCTGTCGAATGTTGGCTGATCCGCAATTCCTTGGTCGATGCGGAAGGATGCGGCGATCTGCCGTTAGAGATATTTGATAGTCCAACGAAGCATTTTGAGGAGGAACTTGTGAAAAATCTGATTCTGATCGGTATGCCGGGTACGGGTAAGAGCGCCGTGGGCAAGGCCCTGGCGGAACGCCTGGGATATACATTTCTGGATGTGGACGACGTGATCCGTGAGCGGACGGGGAAGACGCTGAAAGAGCTGCTGCTGGAAATGGGAGTGGACGAGTTTGTGGTGCTGGAGGGCAAGATCGGCGAGAGCCTTGATCTGCATGACACGGTAATCGCCACCGGCGGCAGCATGGTGCTCTCCGGCGGAGCAATGGATCATCTACGGAAAAACGGTGTCGCCGTCTGGCTGGAAACGCCCCTGCGGGAGATCGAGGGCCGGATGCCGGAGGATTTGTGGGATCGGGGAATTGCTGCGCCGCGGGATATGACCATCCGCGAGATTTACCGTCAGCGGGAGTCGATGTACGCGAAATATGCCGACGTGATCGTTGCCAGTCAGGAGGGCGAGGACGCCACGGCCTGTCAGGTGGAGCAGGTGATGCGCACCGCGGGCATGAGTCTGAGAGAGTAAGGACAGACGTAGAAATCCGCCGGAAAGAGGCGGTTACGTCTGAAAGAATTGCAAAAAGAGCCTCGGCGCACCTGAAAAATGGTGCGCCGAGGCTCTTCATCTGTTTTATAGAAGCAAGAATGTCGCAAATTCTGCCGCCGTACATTCGTGTGGATACCGTGCCGTTTTATTTCAGCTTTGCTTTGATTTTCGCCTTTGCCTCCGGGCTGAGCGCCTTGGAGGCAATTCGCACCGGAAGAGAGGGGAGGTGAAGGAACTTTTTCCGCACCTCGTCAAACGGCTCCAGCGCGTAGCTTGCAAAAAACGCGGCCCGGTCCGGCGGAGGAGTGATGGGAGAGGCCAGCCGGGGATTTCCCGCAATGGCCCGCTCCGGCGGGAAGGATTGACGCGCCAAGGGGAGACGGTCGAAAACATGACTTCCGTGAGGCGTGTTTACCATCAGGAGGGAGACGCCCCGTTCCTGCTGCTCCGGCAGTTCATCAGGCCGAAGGCCCCAGAAATCCCCCAGCGTGAAATCGCCCACCCGGGACATGGAGGTATACGGACAGCGATAGCAGCAGGGCCGCAAAAACAGCGCCCGGCCAAACGCCCGTCCCCACTCCGATTGAAACAGAGGCGCAGAGTCCACCGACCCGTCCTTATAAAGAAGTGTAAAGTGACTGTCCTTCCAGCCGGTGACCTTGTTGCGAAAACGCACCGTTTGAAGGGAACGGCGCTTGTGGCTCTCAATGGAGCGTACCATCTCCTCCCAGACTCCGGGGGAGGGCACGCCCTGACACACCAGATCGCAGGTGGTGAGGTTCTCCGGGCGGAAGCCCAAGAAATGATACAGCCCGTCCACCTGACAAGAGGTGCCGGAGAAGAGAACGGGGCGGGATTTCAGCAATTCCCGAATCTCCCGGAAGACGCCGTTCAGATCGCTCTGCACATATTTCGCGCCGCGCAGATGCCGCAGGTCCTCCAACTCAAAGCAGGCGATGTGCCGCAGGTGCAGCTTGCTGTCCAGCGCCGCGCCGAAGACCACGCCGCCGCTCTCCAGCGTGTCCTGTGCCAGAAGGGAGAAAAGGCCACCGGAGGTGGAGTCTCTGCGGATGGTATCGTCCTTGTTCCAAGCGGCGAAGACCGCGGGAAGGGGACGGCTTTCCCGCTGGTGCAGGGCGGGACAAACGGAAACACAGCGTCCGCAGTGGATGCACTTTTCGGGCTGAATCACCGGATAGGAAAAGCCCTCTTTGTCCCGCTCCATGGAGATGGCGTCCTTGGGACACACGGCGGCGCAGGCGGTGCAGCCGGTGCAGGCTGCGTGGGAGGCAAGCTCCGGAAGGCCCGATTCCTCTGCCGATTCCGGCGCGGCGGAAACCGATTTGTCAAAGAGAGCGGCGCGCAGATAATCCAAAGATTTCCGCCGCTCCCGTTCCAGCCGCTCCGTGACGGCGGGCCAATCAATTTTGTCCAGCAGCCCAGCAGCGTCGCCCTTGCCGATGATGCGGTTTGCAAGGCCCAGCCGATTTAAAAGGCTGTATATGCGGGACTGCTCCGGCGCCGCCATTTCAGCGGGGGAGGCGGCGGTGAAAAACGGCTTTTGGAATTGCAGGGAGAAAACCGTTCCGTGGAAGGAATTCGTGCAGACATAGGCCGCGCGGCGGAACAGACCCAAAAATTCCGCAGGGCCGGCGGAAAACACGCAGTCCGCCTTGGGATGAACCTTCTGGCGGATGCCGCAAAGCTGCACCACGGGAAGGCCGGTTTCCTCCTGCAGGCGGCGGATATACGGCTCCAGCGCGCCGGGCTTGCTGATGCAGTAACAGAGGATATAACCCCCGGACTGCTCCGGCTCCGCCGCGAATTTGCCCCAGTCTTCCTGACGCAAAAGTAGCGTGGGGTCCAGCACCACGGGGGCCTCCCGCCCGCTGATCTCCTGAATGATAGCCTGTCCTCTGGCCTCCCGCGCGGAGAGATGAGAGAAGCCGTCCAGATAGTTCTTCAGCTCCTCCTCCATCCCGTCCGGAATGTGGGGGATGCCAAAGGAGGGGGCGTAGGCAATTTTCCGCCCCGCCGTAAACCGGCTGAAAAATGCCGGGTCAAAGTGCCCGTCCGGAAAAATTTTCGGGTTCCAGATCTGGTCGCTGCCGGAGAGATACACGTCGCAGGGGGGAGCGCCTTTCAACTCTTCAAAGCTGGCGTACCGCCGCTGCGAAATGCGCAGGTGGCTGGCAGCAAAGTCCTCAAACCGATCGTACCGCTCCTTCATGGCGCGATAGTGGAGCGCCGTGTGTGCGTCCGCCACGGCGGAGCCAAGACCGGTGGGCTTGCGGAACAGGTCATTATTCTGATTTACATAGTAATTGAAAATCTCACATTCGCTTCCCAACTGCTCCACGGCTTGCTGCGTGGCGCAAGCCTGCAAAACCGCGCCGTAGTGATGGATGTGAAAAAAGGTGACAAGGCCCGTTTTCAAGAGAAGGCCTCCTTCCTGAAATTACAACTGAGACGGCAAATCGCCCGGAGCATCCAGAGGGTCCAAAGAGTCCAAAGCGGGAAAATCATCCTCTGCCACCCAGTCCGATACGTAAACCACGTCAAACTCTGTTTTTGTCCGCCGGATGACCACTTTTTGAAGTCCGGCGTTAATAACCTGCCTGCGGCACATGGAACAGGATGTGGCGTCGCTCAGCAGTTCACCGGTTCTGGCGTCCCGTCCGACAAGGTACAATGTCCCGCCCGCCATATCCCGCCGGGCGGCGGAAATAATGGCGTTGGCCTCCGCGTGGACGCTGCGGCACAGCTCGTACCGTTCTCCCCGGGGGACTTTTGCCATCTCCCGGGTGCAATACCCCATGTCCACGCAGTTTTTCCGCCCTCTGGGCGCGCCGTTGTACCCGGTGGAAATGATCTCGTCATTGTTGACGATGATGGCTCCGTAGACACGTCTCAGGCAGGTGGCCCGCTCCAAAACGGTCTCCGCAATGTCCAAATAATAGTTTTCCTTGCTGATGCGGTTCATAAACGACCCTCCCGTAAGGTCCGGCGGAATCCGCCGGAGATTGAAAGTGCCTCTATTGTACACAGTTTTGTGCCGTTTGGCAAGGTTTACGAATCCTGCCGCCAATCCAGCCCTGCCCGAACGGCGATCAGTTCCGCCGCCACGGACACGGCGATCTCCTCCGGCGTCTGCGCCCCGATGGAAAGACCGATGGGGGCGTGAAGAACGGCATATTCCTCCACTGTGAATCCCGCCTCCAGCAGCCGATCCCGGCACAGGTCCAGTTTTCGCTTGCTGCCGATGCAGCCCAGATACCGCGCCCCGGACCGCAGCACCTGCGCCAGTACCTCGTAGTCCGCCTGATGGCCCCGGGTCATAACCACCACATAATCGCTGGGGGTGATGGTCAGGTTCAGCTTTTCAAAGTCACATGCCGACACTCGCGCCGCCGTGGGAAAGTACGTGGGATCCGCAAATTCCGCCCGGTCGTCGTACACCGCGCAGCGAAAGCCCAGCGGATGCAGCGCCGCCGCCAGCGCCCGGGACACATGCCCCGCCCCAAAGATGTGAACCCAGCCCGCTTTCACCGCTGGGATGGAGAACCACGCGGGATCGCCTTGGGTCAAAACCGCCCTGTCCGTCAGCAGACCTTCCGGGAGAAAGCGGAAATCCGACGCGCTGCCGCCCCCCATAGCGGTGACGCGACTGCCCTCCAGCCGCCGAACAAGCCACGCGTCCCGGCCCTGCGCGTCGGCCTCCACCAGTGCGCGGAAGACCCCCAGAGCGGCCTCGTCTGAGGGGGAGATGTACTGAAACTGTACGCTCACATCACCGCCGCAGACCATCCCTAAACTCCGGTGGCTGCCCTGCACAAAGCGGTAATCCTGTTGCTGGTCGCAGCCGGAAGACAGCACCTCCGCCGCCAGTTTCTGTGCCTCAAATTCCACATTTCCGCCGCCGATGGTTCCGGCGGTGCTTCCGTCCGCCAGCACTGCCATCATAGCCCCGGCACCTCGGGGGGTGGACCCGGCGGAGGACAAGAGACTTACCAGACACACGGGCTGATGGCCCTCCAATCCGTGAATCAGCGTTTTCCAGAACTCCCGCATGGTATCCCTCATTCCATTTCTTTATAATAGGGGTATTATAACAGCTTTTTTGGGGTTTGAATATGAAAATTCGGAAAATAATCTTTCGATTCTATGCGCTTTGTCCAGAAGCAGAGCGCGCGTTGCGCAAAAAAAGCGCCGGACTGACAAAAATCGTCAGCCCGGCACCGGAATGGAAATATTTACTTTTTGGCGGAGCCGTCGTCTTCCAGCAGCGCCTTGGCGCTGGCGGCAAGACCCGCCAGACCCTGAATCTCAGAAGGGATAATGATCTTGGTGGACTGGCCGTCGGCCACCTTCATCATCGTCTCCAGAGCCCGCAGCTTGATCACCTGATCGTTGGGGTTGGCGGCATTCAGCAGCTTCAGTGCATCGGCGGTGGCCTGCTGCACCTGAGCGATGGCCTGCGCCTCGGCCTCAGCTGCCATGATGCGGGCTTCCTTTTCGCCCTGTGCCTTCAGGATAGCGGCCTGCTTGGCGGCGTCTGCCCGCAGAATAGCGGATTCCTTCTCGCCCTCGGCCACCAAAATCTGGCTGGCCTTCTGGCCTTCAGCCTGCAGGATGGACTCGCGGCGTTCCCGCTCAGCCTTCATCTGCTTTTCCATGGCGTTCTGAATTTCCTTGGGCGGGATAATGTTTTTCAGCTCCACCCGGTTCACCTTGATGCCCCACGGATCCGTGGCCTCGTCCAAAATGGCGCGCATCCGGGTGTTGATGGTGTCGCGAGAGGTAAGGGACTGATCCAG
Source organism: Oscillibacter ruminantium GH1 (assembly GCF_000307265.1). Taxonomy (GTDB): domain Bacteria; phylum Bacillota; class Clostridia; order Oscillospirales; family Oscillospiraceae; genus Oscillibacter; species Oscillibacter ruminantium. The sequence continues at coordinate 6,324 of NZ_DF158897.1, read as the reverse complement.
CTCCATGTCGCCAATGATGTTGCGCAGCGTGGTAGCGGTCAGGTTTTCGATGGCGTTCATGGGACGCTCCACGCCGTAAGTATACAGCTTGGGGTCCGTAATCTGGAAATAGATGACGGTGTCGATCTGCATGGTGACGTTATCCTTGGTGATCACGGGCTGGGGCGCGAAATCCGCCACCTGCTCCTTCAAAGACACCTTTTTAGCAACCCGCTCAACGAACGGCACTTTGAAATGCAAACCCACGTTCCAAACCGTGCGGAATGCGCCAAGGCGCTCCACCACATACGCCTTGGACTGCTGAACGATGACGATGTTGCTGACGATCAGCAACAAAATCAAAACCACCAGAACAATGACTGCAATCGTTCCAATACTCGGCATTATTTAATTCCCTCCAAAATTTTATTTTTTTCAACAAAGAGCTTGACGCCCTCCATTTTCGCAATGGTGACAAGACTACCCTCCGGAAGCACGGTCCCGTCCGCGCTGCGGGCGGTCCAAGTCTTGCCGTCCACATAGACGGCTCCTGTGGCGTTTTCGTTGTCCACAGTCTCTGTGACTTTGCCGGTCAAACCAATCACCCGGTCCAAATTGGTGGGAACGGGCTTGCCTGCTTTCAGCTTGCGCACCAGCGGACGGGTGGCTGCCAGTGCCACAGCGGAGACGGCAAGAAAAATTGCGAACTGAACACCTATGGAGACGTTCAAAATCGCCGCGATCAGCGCGGCCACCGCTCCGGCCACAAACCAGATGGACACAAGGCCTGCCGTGGCAGCTTCCACCACGCCGAACAGCACAATGCCTCCCAGCCAAATCCAAATCATCATATTGTAAAAACCTCCTTTACAGGAATCTCTCGGGTTTGAAAAATGTGCAAAAAGCACATCCTCCATCCTATGAAGTTATCATAACATATTTTCATGCGAAATACCAGCCCGCCGTACCGCTTTCTTCTGGTGAAGCCGCCAGAGACTGGAAAACTAAGTTTATTGATAAAAGACGCTGGAGAGAACCAAAAGGTTTCAAAAATTTTTTTAAATGATTATGCCGAAGACTGGCGGTGCGTTGCACATTTCGCGGATATCTGTTATAGTGAGAAAAAAATAAATGGATTTTGTAATTTTTAAGGAGGCGCAGCCCATGACGCTGACGGTGCCCTGCCTGTTCGGACTGGAAAGTCTGGTGGCGGATGAGATGAAACGGCTGAATTTACGAGAGGTTCGGGCAGAGAACGGACGGGTCCACTGTCAGGGGACGATGGCGGATATTGCCCGGCTGAACGTGAACCTGCGCTGCGGCGCGCGTGTGCTGATGGAGCTTGGCAGCTTTCCCGCCTTGGACTTTGAGGCGCTGTTTCAAGGGGTATACGCCCTGCCGTGGGAAAATTATATCCCGAAGGACGGCGAATTCCCTGTAAAGGGGTATACCATTAATTCGCAGCTCCACTCTGTCCCCGCCTGTCAGGCCATTGTGAAAAAAGCGTCCGCCAAGCGGCTGGGGGAGAAATACGGGTTTGAGACGCTGCCGGAGACGGGCAGCCGCTATCAGATTCAGTTCTCCATCGTCAAGGATGTGGCAACCCTTTACCTTGACACCTCCGGCGAGGGCTTGTATAAACGGGGCTATCGGGCGCAGGGCGTGGTCGCTCCCTTGCGGGAGACGCTGGCGGCGGCGCTGGTGACCTTGTCCCGCTACCGGGGAAAGGACCCCTTCTGCGACCCCTTCTGCGGTTCCGGAACCATTCCCATCGAGGCGGCGCTGATCGCCAAGAACCGGGCGCCGGGGCTTGACCGCAGCTTTTCCGCCCAGAAGTGGAAAAACATGGACACCAAGCTCTGGCTGGAGGCCGGGGACGAGGCCATGGATAAGGAATTCCACGGGACCTATGACATCTGGGGCGGGGACATCGATCCAGAGGCCGTGGCGCTGGCAAAGCACAACGCGGAGCTTGCCGGGGTGGAGGACTGCATCCGCTTTGAGGTGGCTGACGCGGGAAAATTCCACCGGGACAGCGAGTATGGACAGCTTGTGACCAACCCGCCCTACGGTGAGCGGCTGATGGAGCATGCGGAGGCGGAGGAGCTGTACCGTATCTTTGGTCTGGCTTGCCGGGAGCTGCCGCCCAAGTGGCGGGTGCTGGTGCTCTCGTCCCACACAGAGTTTGAGCGGACCTTTGGCAAACAGGCAGATAAGAAGCGCAAGCTCTATAACGGGATGCTGAAATGCGACTTATTTATGTACGGAAAGTGATTTTTCGACAGGGAAATACAAAAAGTAGTATCTGCGAGCCGCGTTTCAATAAAAGAACAACAGCCGCCGCCGGATTTTCGGCGGCGGCCGCTGTTTATCCGGGGACAAACTGCGGCGAACCGCTGGGTGTCCGTCGGTGAAACAGGGAAATCGGTGGCGCCAAGAATGCGGGGCTGATTAAAACGCCGCCTTTCGTTTTTGGTTTTGGCGTTTTTTCCCGCCTAGCTTTTGCTAATTCACAAATTTTTCATAGTTACCCCCTTTACAAACGGAAGACAATGTACTATGATAGCACCGTTAGCACTCGAAGGAATTGAGTGCTAACGCTGATTTTGTAAATTCTTTTATATAATAAGGAGGCAGTTTTCTATGAAACTCACACCGCTTGCAGATCGTGTCATCCTGAAAATGGTTGAGACCGAGGAGACCACCAAGGGGGGCATCATCCTCACAGGCTCCGCCAAAGAGAAGCCCTCTGTGGCTGAAGTTATTTCCGTCGGCCCCGGCGGCAATGTGGACGGTAAGGACGTGGTCATGACCGTGAAGGTCGGCGACAAGGTCATTACCAGCCAGTATTCCGGCAGCAAGGTTTCTCTGGACGACGAGGAGTATGTCGTCGTGCGCCAGAGCGACATTCTGGCCATCGTTGAGTAAAGAAGGGAACTTCGTTTCCCCTTTAAATTCCCCTCGCCAGTGCGCGCACTGGCACCGCCGCCCAAGGCGGCTGGGACAGCGGAATTTTTGGCAGGTACACGCCCTGCCAAAAATGATTTTGATTGATTCGCCTGCGGCGAATTGGCGTGAATCACAACAACATCTTCTAAATTTTGGAGGTAATGCGATATGTCTAAACTGATTCTGCGCGGCGAGGAAGCCCGCAAGTCTTTGCAGGCCGGCGTGGATACGCTGGCGGATACCGTCAAGGTTACTCTGGGGCCCAAGGGCCGCAACGTGGTTCTGGACAAGAAGTACGGCGCTCCCCTCATCACCAACGACGGTGTGACCATCGCCAAGGAAGTGGAGCTGCCCGATCCCTTTGAGAACATGGGCGCGCAGCTGGTGAAGGAAGTTTCCACCAAGACCAACGACGTTGCCGGTGACGGCACCACCACCGCCACTCTGCTGGCGCAGGCCATGATCGCCGAGGGCCTGAAGAATCTGGCCGCGGGTGCAAACCCCATCGTGGTGAAAAAGGGCATGGCCAAGGCTGTTGAGGCCGCTGTTGCCGAGGTGAAGAAGCAGTCCAAAAAGGTGGACGGCTCCAAGGATATCGCACGCGTGGGCGCTGTCTCTTCCGGCGACGACCAGATTGGCAATCTGATTGCCGACGCCATGGAGAAGGTTTCCGCCGACGGCGTCATCACCATTGAGGAGTCCAAGACCGCCGAGACTTACAGCGAAGTCGTGGAGGGCATGCAGTTTGACCGCGGCTATATCACTCCCTATATGTGCACCGACACGGAGAAGATGGAGGCTGTCATCGACGACGCCTACATTCTCATTACCGATAAGAAGATCTCTGTGATCGCCGATATCCTTCCCCTGCTGGAGCAGCTGGTGCAGGCCGGCAAGAAGCTGCTGATTATTGCTGAGGACGTGGAGGGCGAGGCCCTGAGCACCCTGATCGTCAACCGTCTGCGCGGCACGCTGAACGTGGTCTGCGTCAAGGCCCCCGGCTTTGGTGACCGCCGCAAGGAGATGCTGCAGGATATCGCCACCCTCACCGGCGGTACTGTGGTCAGCGAGGAAGTGGGTCTGGAGCTGAAGAGCGCCACCGTGGATATGCTGGGCCGCGCCCGTCAGGTGAAGGTAAGCAAGGAAAACACCACCATTGTAGACGGCGCAGGCGATTCCTCCGCGATCAAGGACCGGGTTGGCCAGATTCGTGCGCAGATTGCCAACACCACCTCTGAGTACGATAAGGAAAAGTTGCAGGAGCGTTTGGCAAAGCTGGCTGGCGGTGTGGCCGTCGTTAAGGTCGGTGCTGCTACCGAAACCGAGATGAAGGAGAAGAAGCTCCGCATCGAGGATGCCCTGAACGCCACCCGCGCCGCTGTTGAGGAAGGCGTGGTTGCCGGCGGCGGCACCATCTTCATCAACGTGATCCCCGCCGTGGAAGAGCTGATTGCCAGCGTGGAGGGCGACGAGAAGACCGGTGTGCGTCTGATTGCCAAGGCTCTGGAAGCTCCCATTCGTCAGATCGCGGCCAATGCCGGACTGGACGGCTCCGTGATTTTGGAGAAGGTCCGCACCTCTGGCAAGGTTGGCTACGGCTTCGACGCTTATAAGGAAGAGTATTGCGACATGGTGACCGCCGGTATCATCGACCCCGCCAAGGTGACCCGCTCCGCTCTGGAGAATGCCGCTTCCGTTGCCGCCATGGTGCTGACCACCGAGTCTTTGGTTGCTGATAAGCCCGAGCCTCCCGCAGCTGCACCTGCTGCTCCCGACATGGGCGGCATGTACTAAGAAAAAATCGAAAACCCTTTGCCGGGAGCGCTTTGGCGCTCCCGGCGGGGGCTGATAACGTCGTGCAATTTCCTTTTTTATAGAATTTTCGCGAAACCCCTTGACAAAAATGCAGGTTATCTGATATAGTAATTCTCGCCCGTCATGAGACGATTGCATTCGGCGGCATAGCTCAGTTGGCTAGAGCATGCGGTTCATACCCGCAGTGTCCCCGGTTCAAATCCAGGTGCCGCTACCAGAATTCCCACGGGACACATTGTGTCCCGTGGGGGATTTCCGAAAAAGTTGATATGGCCCGTTGGTCAAGTGGTTAAGACACGGCCCTTTCACGGCTGTAACATGGGTTCGAATCCCGTACGGGTCACCAACCTATCCTACGTTGTGAAAACGACGGCTGATGGGTACGAAAAGTTTATATCGGATGTGGAGGCTTAGCTCAGCTGGTTAGAGCGCCTGCTTCACACGCAGGAGGTCGAGAGTTCGAGTCTCCCAGTCTCCACCAAGAAAGCGCTTAGAGCTGCAATGCTTTAAGCGTTTTTTCTTTTATCTAATGATTGCTTGAATTGCCTAATCACATCTTAAAATAGGAACATTTTTTTAAAAATAGGAACACTTATAGGAACAAAATTTTAAGATGATTGCGGCGTTAAACCGCGCAGAATAGCAAAGAACCCCCACCAACCATAATGGCTGATGGGGGTTCTATTTGTGCCCGATTCGGACACTTACGTATTAAACAGCTTCTGTTCCGCAACCCTCCGTCGCGTCAGGCCCGCGATGGCCTTGCCGCCGGACTTGTTGTACAGCGGCAGCTTGGCGGCAATCTGCGCCGCCGTGCGGCCTTTGCAAAGCGTCTGCAAGCAGCCCGGCCCGCAGTTGTAGGTGAACGATACCAGCGCGTCAAATTGATTCTGCGTCAGGCTGGCGGTAATCGGGCAGTACGCCGCGTTCAGCACGTACTTTTCGTACTTCTTCAGTTCATCCACCAGCATGGTGTCGGCCTTTGCCTGTGTGATGGTCTGGTTGGCCTTCACGTCCGGGCCGTAGTGGCCCCAGCCAATGGTCCAATACTTTTCGTAGGCAAAGGGCTTGTACGCTTTCAATCGGCACCCTTCAAACTGTTTGATCAGTGCCAGTCCGGCCGCGCCGGTGGATGTGGGCCGCGCCGTCACGGGCTTTTTAAGGGTAAACACGATGTAACTGTACAGCACCCGGTTACCGTCGCAGTGCCAGCTGCCGCCGTCCCTGCTGAAGAACAGCGTGCTGCCACCGCCGTCCAGCATAATTGCTTCTTCCCAGCCGTAGGATGCCAGCCGGTCCCGCAGTTCCTCCGGGGTCAGCTTGTCCCGGCAGGCGTACCATGCCACGCGCCCCTGCTTGCGTCCGATGGCCGCCCGCGCACAGCGGTACGCCATGTCGGGCTGATAGTCGGGCTTTGCCACCGGCACACCGTGGATGATCAGGGACACGCACTGGATGTAGTTTCGTGCGTCATCGGCGGGCAAGTCCGCCATGCGCCAGTCTGCGGGGTTGTCCCACGCGATGCCGCCGGAACCCAGCCGCAGCAGTGCCACATAGTTCGGCGCGCACAGCGTCTTTCCA
>NZ_DF158896.1:943130-959256 GCF_000307265.1 Oscillibacter ruminantium GH1 | reverse complement strand
TTGACGCGAAACCACGTGGCCGGAAAATAGGATGTCCGCATTGTGATACAACCGACACAGCCCACCCAGCTCACACAGCGCCTCCGGCGTCGCGCTGAAGGTCAGCTGCCGCGCGCAGTCCCGATAGCTCCCGCTCCACGTCTTGTCCTGTACCAGCGGCGTGATGTGTTCCGTTTTGCTCCCGTCCAGACTCCACGTCCGGATCTTCAACAAATCATCGTATGCCATAGCCGCCTCACAATTTGGATTTGTCCGGGCAGGTGACCTTGTTTCCGGGATAGATCAGGTTGGCGTTCTTGATGCCGTTGTACTTGGCCAGCTTATAGCACAGCGCACCGTCCCCGTAATACTTCCGGGCAATCCCCCACAGGGTGTCGCCCTTGACCACGGTATGGACCCGCGCCGCCTGCTGCGCCCGGCTGGTGGATCTGGTTTTGTTTCCGGTGGCGGACTTGATCTCCGATGTCTCCGCCGCAAGCTCACGGTATTGCCGTAAGGTCAGCCGCACATACACGTCTCCGGTGCCGTCCTGTTCTCCATAGCGCACGGGGCCAAGAAGTATCGGGAAGTTGACCGGCGTATCTGTGACGATCAGCCGCAGCACCTCGCCCGCCTCCGACCAGTCCGTCAGGGTTTTGACCATGGCGTAAGGGTCACCGGTGTAGCCGCCCTGTGTGTAATTCCGTGCCTCTGCCGGGAGCAGAAACTCCATCTGCTCGTCAAACAGCGCCAAAAGGCCGGGGAATGCCGCCTCGCCGGTCTGGGACATATCCAGCACCGTCACATTGCGCCCCACCTCCACGGCAAATTCGGCAGGCGTCACGGGCATGGTGAGCTGCGTATTGGTTTTCACGCTGCGAAATACGATCTGCATGTGTCCTCCTTAGCTGCTGCGCATTCGCGCCAGCTCCAGCTCCCGCCGAAACTCCGCGCCGAGACGTGCAATGTCGCTTTCCTGCCGGATGGTGACCGGTCCGGTCATATTAACATTGACTCCACCGAAACCTCCAGCCTCACGGGTCTCCGCCGCCGTCTTGACCGTCTCGTCCTGATGCAGCAGGTACAGCCCCGTCTCCGGAACACGCCGCAGGCCGAAGGCGTTGGAGCTTTTCACGCCGTGCTTCCAGACCTCGTGCTTCGAAATTCCAGAATTGAAACTTAAATTGGCCGAAGATTTGTCATAAGTTAAGTCAAAAATAGAGGAAGCCCCGCCCTTTGAAAAGGCGTTACTGGTTTTCAAAGCGTTGGTCGCAGCCTCCAGTCCAGCGGTATTCTCTCGAATGGCATCGATCTGATCCAGTTCGGCATCGTGCATCTTCTGATATTGGTCACTGGACTCATACGCCGCGGTGGCCAGAGCTTCTGCCTGCTCCTTCAGGGACTCCATGGATAGCTTGGCTTCCTGATTGCCTCCCTCCTGACGGTCAGTCTCCTGAGCGTTCAGGAATTCGCCGCGCATCTCACTCAGCCTCTCTGCGGCCGAGCCTTTAAATAGACTGGACTGCTCCCCCAGCAAAACGGCGCTCAGCGCCTCCCGGGTATACTGATCCTGCAAATTTTCCATGTACGCCTGATTCTCACCGATTATGCCGTTGAGATCCTTCAGTGCATCCCCCAACGCTCCGCCGTAGGCGTCGATCTCATTCTGTGTTCCACGATTCCGAATGGAGTTATAGCCCTCGCCCCCGGCTGCGTTGATGTTTTCCATCAGGCCTTGGAGCGTGGAATCCAGCCCCTCTGTGGAGTGAGACTGGATCTCCATCATGCCGCCGTAGAGCTTCTCAAATTGCCCCAGAATCAAGTCGCTGACATACGTGCCGGACAGATCACCCTTGGAAATTTTGTCGTAGACTGCCTTCTGCGAAATTCCAAGATCGTCGGACAGCCACTCAAATACGCTGAGTCCTCGTTCATTCAGCGGATTCAGATATTCAAGACTTGCCTTATCACTGGAGCGCATCCGGCCTATATAACTGGCCACGGTGTTGATGTCCGCCGTACCAAGGCCCATGGCCGCACCCGCATCGCCCACCTTGGTTAGAGTAGGGATGATGTCCTCCACCGCGTACCCAAAGGATAGCAACGTCTTGGAAATACCTGTCAGATCATCGTAGAGAAACGGTGTCGTGTTAGCGGTGTTCAGCACATCCTTTAGGAATGCGTCCGCCTGTGTATCGCCACCCAGCAGCGTGGAAAAGGAGAGCTTTGTGGTCTCTCGACTAGCCGCCAGCGCACCGCCGGTAGTTAGGCTGTCCGCAGTACCAGCCTTTACAGTCCCGTAAAGTCCCGCGTAGTAGCTTTTAAAGGCATCGTCCTCTTGTTGATAGATCTGGGTCGCACCGTTGATTCCGCCCGCCACAGCACCTATTCCAGCCCCAAGCAGAGGATTTCCGAACAGCGCCCCAGCCGACGCGCCAGTTGCGGCCCCGGATGCAAGACTGCTTCCAAAAGTGGCCATAGGTTGTCCAAGTGCACTCTCCAGTCCAATACCTGCAGCGCTTGCAAGACTGTCACCAAACATTTTGAATAGCCCGGATTGCGCCAATTTATCGCCCAGACTTGCCTCAATCTTATCCGCTGCCTTTCGGGTGGGGGAAGAGCCAAGCCCTAAATCCATCTTCCGAAATTGCTCATAGCTGTCGGTGGTTTCCTTCAGGGCGCTTTTCGCCATCTTCTGGTAACTGCTGGCGGAAGCCGAAAGCGCGTTATATTGCTCCTGAAGGTTTTTAAAATCCACCGCATCCGCCGTGCAGCCGGTTTCCTTCATGAGTTTTTTTGCCGCGTCCAGATCAATCTTGACGGTGGCAGCCTTGGCGGAGACCTCCGCCGCGTGTTTGTTCAGTTGGTTGTACCGCTCACCCAGTTGCGTAGTCCTGCGACCCAGTTCCTCCATCTCCTTGGAGCAGCCCTGCGACATACTGGCGATGCTTTTCATTTTGCCTGTGATATCCTCGTTCATTTTCATGACGATAGAAATGGAATCTGCCATAAAATTCACCTGCTTTCGTTGACAGTGCTGTGGTTCGGTGCTATGCTGAAGCCAAAGAGGAGGCGAGTTTATGACCGAGGAAGAACAACGCATTAACCAACGTCTGGATGCGCTTCAGGAAATGAAGCCCACCAAAGAGGTGACAGAGGAATACTGCGCCCTCATCCGGGAGCTTCGCCGCTTTCGACCGCAGCCAAAGCCACCCCGTTCATTTCACCGTGCCTGCCATGAGATGCGCGTCCTCATCTGGCTGGCGGGGGTCTCTCTCTGCCTTGCCACCCTGTTTGTCGGGCCGTTTTTCATGAACTTGGGCGGCGCCTATGCCGCGATTGGCGTGTTCATGCTGTTCGGATCCATCGCTTCGCTCTGCTGGGCCATCTGGAGCAGCACCTACAAACCGTAGATTCCCGCCGCCGCCCATCCGGGCGGCGGCTTTTTTCACGACCTGTTTCTCAATTCGCACTCATAGGCGGCGAACGTCTGGATAATTTCCTGCCATCCGTCCCGCGTCTCGACCAGCGCCTTCAACTCGCTCAGCGGCCAGTTCTTGTGGAACAGATAGAACAACAGGGAGATTTCCGGGTCGCCCCCCGCCTCTAGTCGTTTTTTACGTCGGAAATAGTGCGGCGCAGATACCCGCTCAGCTTCTGAATTTCAACATACAGGTCGTCCACCTCTCCGGGCAGCAGCCGTGCCTTAATAGAATCCACTGGTGTGACGATTCCCCGCGTCTTATCCAGCAGCGCCTCCTCGCCCCACTTGGGGCTCACGCAGCCGTACAGCAGACCAAAGGCCGCCTGATCTCCCCGGTTCTTGTCCTGCACCTTGCGCACTTGGTCATAGCTCAGCCCTCGCAGGGTGAATATCACCGGCTCCCCGGCGAGCTGGCTCAGCCGCGTCACCTCCACCTGTTTTTCCGGAAGTACCTTGCGCACGTCCGGTAGTTCTGGACGCAGCAGAAGATCCAGCACACTCACGTTTTTCATCGTGTCTTCCATCACTGCACCTCAATCTTGTCCAGATATTCCACTCGCGTGGCGGTAAACGGAATCGTGAGACTGCCCTCCTTGGCGGCCGCCCAGTCCATCACTGTCACCTCGTCGTAGCTCACGCCGTACACCGCGATTCGCTCCGCGCCATAGGCGTCCGGGTCGGCCAGCTTGCCCACCAGCGTCTTGCGCCGATCGTGACCGGCCTGCACAGCCTCCACGTCATCGCTGCCGCGCGAATAAATCTTGTGAAGCGTGATAGACCCGGTAATCTTTACACCGGTGACCTTGCTGTCCTCGGCCATCTGGCGGCAGAAATTGATGGTGCTTTTGTTTTTGTTGAGTTTGACCTGGAACGCGGACACCTCCGCCAGTTCCACGCTGTTCTCCCACACGCCGCCGAACGTGCCGTTAATAACTCTGTATCCTTCCATTTTGTCGTCCTCCCTTTACAGCCGAATGATCACGCTGGCGTCTTCGATGGCGTCCACCGGCTTAATGGATACCAGCAAAAAGACGTTGGTGCCGGTGTTGGCCTCCTTGATCTCCTGCTCGCTCATATCCACGGTGGACGTCCCATGCTCCTCCAGCCACTTCTGCTGGCTGTCCACGTCAATGCCGCAGGTAAAATCGTCCATAATCAGGCCGTCCCGGGCAAGGGAGCGGAGATAGTTGGTAATGGCCGTCACCAGCAGCAGTTTGTTGTCGTAGGTGTTGGGATACTTGCCGATGTAGTTGTCGTCGATGGCCGCCCGCAGATCGTGCTGCACCATGTCCAGAAGCTCTACGATTTTGATTTTCTTCCATGCGTCGCTTTTTCCGGTGACGGTGGTCAGGCTGTTGACAGCCCGTCCGGTTTTTACCTTCTCGCCGTCCCAGAAAAGCACCAACTCGCCCTTGCCAACGGCGGTGTTCAGCGCCGCCTCCGTCAGACGGGTGACGTCATGCACCTCCGGCAGCGGCGCATAGGTCGCGCTGATAGTCATAGGCGTTCCCGCCAGCAGTCCAGCCATCCGCCCGCAGTAGGCAGCGGCGTCAAGAGGGTCGCCTGCGCCAATGTTGATCCCAGCCGCCGTAAAGTTGACGATCGCCTCGCTGTCCGCTGTAAGGCTGGGCAAAACGGCCTTGTAAATTGCGTGATTGTCGCTGCGCTGGGTGGTGATCCATGTTTTAATCACGCCCGCCTCCTGGGCCGTCAGATCGGCGGGTCCGGCCAGATAGTCAAACTGCTGCGTTGCCAGCCACGTCAGCGCCGGACAACTGGCGGCGATTACGTCGTCGGCACCGGTCACGTAAAGCAGTACCTTCTTGGGCGGCTTTACATAGCCAATAAACGCCCGCCGCACCGCCGCCTGATTAGCGGCTCCCATGGTACTGGGCAGCTGGGACGGCGCAGTCAGCGTGTAGGTCTTATCCGCCAGCGCCGCATCCCGCAGAATCAGGGCAACCGTGCCCTTCTGGGAGCGGGCAAGCGCTGTGGACGCCGCCTGTTCAAAGGCGATGTTGATACTGGGCATTGCCAGTGTACTCATAATGTCGTGTCCTCCTTTGTTTTTGTTTTGAGATCCAGCTGCTGCATCAGCGGCAGGATTTCCGCCGGTTCAAACTCCGCGCGGCCATAGTTCAGAGACAGCCCAACCACGGTTTCGGTGTAATCGCAGTTGTGCTCTGTGGTGCAGCTGATAACCTTCAAGGCCCGGTCGTCTGCCTTTAGATATCCTTTGGCAAACAGCCCTACCAGCAGCATGGTTCGCAGATCCAGAGCCGCAAAGTGGCTGTTGTGCCGTGCGTCCACCTCCACAAAGTCCGTGATTTTGTAGGTGTACCGCAGTTTCACCCCGCGGGGAGACAGCTCCTCCAGCGCAATACCGCGCAGTTCAACCAGATTACTAGGCCGCTTAAACTCCCTGGGGACTAGATTCTCATAGACTTGCTCTCCGGGAAACAGCGTTCCAACCGCCGCGCTCACAGCGGTGGTAATTTCGTTCGGTGTAATCATTGAATTTCTCCTTACGTCAGGCTGTCGCCGCCATGCTCAATGGCGGCCTTGATCTTTTGCAGGGTCTTCTCGGCGGCATCTCTGCCCAAATCTCCCGCGCGGAGCTTTGTCCAACTGTAGAACATCCGACCCGGAACGATCAGCCCATGATTTCCGCCAACTAGGTTATCCGAGACAAGACGGGCTTTATATCGCTTGTCGCGCCCCCCTGATGGCTTTCTGGCCGGGTGTCCTTGCTCCAGATACCGGGTCACAGCGCGGCTGGTGGTTTTCTTTCCGCTCTTGGTGAGCTGCACAACTTCATCACTACTGGCCGTCACCGCCACATACCCGCCGCCGCTACCCTCCCGCAAATCCTGCCATTTTTTGACCCGTCCACGTGGATCTGCGATACGTTGGTCGATCTGCCGCAACAGTTCTCTTTCCACTGCCATTCCAGCCATCCGCAGCGCCTGTTGCTTGGCCTTTGGTAATTCCTTAGTCAGCTTTTCCCAACGCCGCCAAAAGTCATTCCATTCCCGCAGGTCGGCTCTTGTCAAACCGCTCATCAGCAGTCCTCCTTCCGGCGAATCTCGTACTCGTTTTTCCATGCATCCAACGTGTGACGCACCAGAACTTCATAGTCCTTCCCGCCTACCTCTACCAAGGACCCGGAGGCAAGCTCAATGGGCTTTGACGTCACTAGCACCAGCGTGGTAATGGTGACGGACATGGGCGTCTCCTGCGTGTGCCCCAAATACTTCTCAGTCAGCACGCCGGGGAATTTGCACCCTGCCGGGGATCTGTCCACGTCCTTCTGGCAGTTCACCGTGCTGCACAGAGCCGCTTTGACCTCCACGATCCCCGGCTGCTCCGTGTCCGCAACGGACGTTAGAAAGCAAAACTGGCCCCGCCACAGGAAGGAAAGACCCAGATGGATGCGGCTTGCCTTGCGCATTTTGAAAATTACGCTCCGTGCCCCGATTCCGACTGATGAAAACAGGCTGCTGCGGTCGCTCTGCTCCGCCTTGACCCACGCGCCCCATACAGTCGTCCAGTTCCAAGCATCCGCAGCCGCATCATAGGTAAATTCGCGGGCCTGCACCCGTTCGTTCAGGTCTCCAGCGCTGATAAACGCCATGCCGCCCTCCTATCCACCGCTGCCGGTGCCCGAATTGGGCACCGGCTCGGTGAACTTCAATTGATTCTTGATGTGTATAAACTCAGGGTTCTCCGCCACGATGGTGCCGGTGATGGTCATATTCCTGCGCTCGTACTTGTCCAGCACCATATAGTTGATACACAGGTCATACAGCGCACGGCGGTCAGTACCCTCCTGTGGGATGCTGACGCCCGCGCCCGCCATATATGCAACCGATGCAGCGTACCAGCCCGGAATCAGAGAGACATCTGGGTCTTCTTCATCAATCCGGCAATACGCCAGCAGCGTCTTCCGCCGCGCCTCCGTCAGCTCCGCCATGGCTTAAACCGTCAGCGCCCAGTCGTTGTCAGCGGGCAGGTACATCGCATCAGCCAGCGCCACAGCGCTGCATACCACCGCCGCAGCGGAGTCATGCTGGAATTTCACGCCGTAGTGGCTGTATGCGCTCTGGGGCTTCACATCCACAACCGCAACGGCAGAGGTCATGGTGCCAGCCGCCGTAAATGCCTTCTCGCCAATCTTTGTAGCTCCGGTACCGGAGGCGTCTGTTGCGCCGTAGACCGCGACCGTCAGTTTTTTGCCGCTGGCAAGCGCGCCGGTTGTCACCACAAAGGCCAGCCGCCGCTTCTTCGCAGCAGAAATGTAGATGGGGGTGGAGTCCGTGGACGCAGCCAGGGAAACGGGGACGCAGGCGACTTCCGCCTTCATACCTTCCATGATTCTGTTCATCGTAAATCCTCCTTACGCGCGCGCATCCAGCGTCACAAACGGGCTGCGCTTCTTCGTGCTGTTTTTAATGGTCAGCGGCGCATCCACCTTGGGCGCGCCGTTGCAGCGCCAGACAATGCGGAAGCACTGCTGATCGGTCAGAAATTCCACGTGCATAGACCAGTCCTGCTTGGCCGTGCCCTTCATCAGCAGGACGTACTGGAACGGATCCACCAGCAGGATATCTCCCTTGCTGCCGATGGCCGCGCAGTTATCGTCAAACAGCACCGGCTTGTTCAGCACCCGCTGGGTGTCAAAGTTGCCCAGGCCGCCCTCCGGGTTCCACAGGAATTTGGAGGCGTCTCCGCTCTTGATGGCAAGGTAGGGCAGCTGCTCCTCCAGATCTGGGTGCATCAGCCAGCACAGGCGCTCACGGTTGCGAGGCATCGCCCGCGCCTGCATTTTAATGATGTTGTCGCCCAGCAGCGTTGCGGCTGCCTGACTGGTCTCCTTGGCCACCGATACCAACGCGCCGGACTGCATAATGCCCAGGGGTTTTCCCGCGCCGTCGCCGTTGATTACCGCCGCCGTCAGCAGCCGGTCGGCTGCCAGAGAAAATCCGGTGGACGCGAGCCCCGTGAGGAAGGCGGTGTCCTGGAGCATCTCGTCCGTGGCATACATAAAGCCCATCATCTTTTCCAGATCCAGACGCATCTCCCGGCTGCTGGGCTTGCTTGCCGCAACCGATCCTCCTTCTGCCGCCCAGTGCATCTTGATCCCGCCAAACACGCTCTCAGAAATGTCCGTCTCGTCAAAACGCAGCCACCGGGCGGAGTTAGAGGATGCGGAGCAGGTGTAGCGATCCAGACGCTGGAGCAGGGGGCTGTTCTGCACGGCACTCTCCATGATCGCCCCGGCAAAATCGGGCTGAATGGCAAACGCGCCGTCCTCGCCGCTCCCGGTGCCGACGCCCTGTACCACGTTGTTGATCTGGCCGAGGCGCTTGTCGTCTCCTACGTGCTTGGTCTGCGCCACAATGGCGCGCAGCTGCTCTCCGATGGAGTCAAACAGATGCAGGTCTTTCTTTGCGTCCTTAGCCTCCGGCTTTTTTCCGCCGCCCAGAATTCCGTCGTCGCCAAGATCAACCGGGCCGGCATTCTTCTGGCTGGCCTGCATCGCCTTGATCACCGTGTCGATGTTGCTGTTGATGCCCTCCATCTGGGTGGTTAGCGCGTCGGCCTCGTCAAATTTTCCGTCCATCACCAGCTTTTCAGCCTTGTCGGACAGTTCCGCCTTCTGCGCCCGCAGGTCGTTGATTTTCTCCAAATAGTCCATGCTTTGTACCTTCCTTTTCAAAATTTAGTAGCTTGCAAGCGACCTGATCCGAGACAGGGCGCGTCTTGCCTTCAATTGATCCTGCGGTTCTTCCGCCTTGTGGTCAGCGTAGCGCTTGCGCATATCCGCCGTAATCAGGAGCCGCGGCCCCGCCGCTGCGACCAACGTCCCGGTGTCCGATTCGGGCACAATGCCGGGCAGGATTTCGTCGATCAGACCGTACTCGTCCTTTGCCTTCGTCGGAGAGATAAAGATATCCTTGTCCATCAGCTCAATGAGCTTTTCGCGGGATGCACACCCCGGGTGTGCGAGATAGGACTCCAGCGCACAGTCCCGTGCATTTTGCAGCGATTCTGCAATATTCTGGTGAGACTGATAGTCTCCGCCGTTATCGGAGGACGGGTTGTGATAACACAGCAGCGCCCCCGGCTCTGACTGGATGATCTGGCAACCGGCCGCAACCAGCGTTGCAGACGATGCGCCGTAGCCCATATAGCGGGCAATGGTCTTACCACCGTAGTTGCGGAGCATCGCCTTGATTTCATTTCCAGACATCATATCTCCGCCGCGAGAATTGATCAGGATGGTCACATCATCGCCGTCTGCGATGGACAGTTCCTTCTCGATGTCCAATGGGCACACGATATCCCGCCACCCACAAAACCGGAGGATGTCGGCATCGTCGTTGTTCCAGATGTCGCCCTTTAATGCAATCTCACGCATTTATGCATCTCCTTTCAGGATGGACTCAAGAGAGCCAAGATTCTTAGTAGCCAGAAACTTCTGCCCCAGTCCGCCGGGGATGGGGTTGCGTTCATCCAGCGCCCGGCATTCGTCCAGATTGTAAAGGCCGGTGAACACCATCTTCTGGAAGAAGGTGGCCCGCGCCGTGTCGTCACCCCGCAGAAGCACAGATGGATTTCCCTTAAAGTACCAGTTCTTTTTCCTCTGTGCGGTGGAAAGCGCCTTGTAGGTGTTCTCCTGTTCCCACTGGATGATGTAGGGCATCAGGGTGTCCGTCACGTAGGCAATCCTCTGAGCGCTGTTAGAGTCGTAGGATTCCTTTCCGCTTTGGAGCATCCACTTCGGGATCCCGGTAAACCGGCTGATCTCTTCCACACCAAAGCCCCGGCTCTCGATGTACTGGCTGTCCTTCTGGCTAATTCCCATGGGCGTGTACTTATAGCCGCGTGTCAGCACCGCCGCCTTAAACGCGTTCTCGCCAAACGGATTGTAGGAGCTGAACTGATCCCGGACTTTGTTCCGATCCGCCTCATTTAGATCCGCGTCCACCTCGATGATGGCAGATGGATTCGCGCCATTCTGGTAGAACTTCCGCCCGTACTGCTGGGCAGCTCCCTCCGCCCCGATGGTTTCCTTTGCCAGATGGATCAGCCCCCGGCCACGGATGCCGTCGTAACTTTCAAAAAACAGCATGGACAGTTCATGTCCGGAGAAGGAGTGAAACACACCGTCCACCGTAAAGTCGTACCAGTAGGTTCCGGTCTCCGGGTCCTGTCGGATGTGGCAGCACTCGGTCGGGAGTGGGATGCGCTCTACGATCTCGCCGCCCGGTCCCTGCCGGTTCCAGCAGTATCCAACGCCATACCAAAAGGCATTGGACATTACCGTTTTTCCGCACAGGAACGGGCTCATATTCTCGTTGGGGCGAATCTTAAACACCTGCTCCAGCGCCGGATCCGATACCGGCTCCCGGGCGTCCCCGTTTTTGCGATAGACGCTCAAGGGGATCATGCCAAAGTGGCACGTTAGGATTCTGTGCGCCGCCGCCACCGGAGAAAGCTGCTCCGCTCCGTGGCGGCTGGTGTCGTACTCGCCGCCGCTATAAAAGATCCTGCGGAACTGATCGTTGACCTGATCCCATGTCAACGTGTTGTAGCTGACCGCCCGAGGCGGCCCCATCGCTTTACTCAAAAGCAATTCGCATCATCCTTTCCGCCGCGCTCGCGCCACGAGCCATGCCATAACGATGCACCAGCATCCAGCAGTCGCAAACGCCGCTGCGGCTCCATAGGCAATCGCCGCCGCCGCGATCAACGCCGCGCCGCCAAGCAGCAGCAGCAGATCATCCAGATACACGGCCATGATTTTATGTCCCAGATTTTTAAGCCACTGCACCCAGCGCGCTTTTTTTTCTTCTTCACTCATAGTCCCCAGTCCTCTCCCAGTTTTTCAGTGTCAAATGGCTTTCCCTTGACCCAGCTCAGCATCCACACCGCCACAACGATGATCCACGCCACCGTAATATCAATTCTTCCGGTGCTCTTGTTTTTCATGGGCTTTTTGTTTCCGTTGCCGTCCACATAGCAGCGCAGATTACCAAAGCACCACCGGGCGCAGGTGTTATGCACATGCTGCATCTCATGGCTTAAGATCATCCGCTCCATGGTCTGCATGGCGGGCCACATGTGTTTCAGGTCCTGCGGGATTTCTACTACCGGCACACCCTGATCGCCCAAAAGGGATGTGATCAACTGGCTTAGATACGGGTCAAATCCAACCATTTTCAAGTCGTACATCTGCCGCGCGGACAAGATTGCCGATGTGACCATCTGATAGTCGATCAGGTTGCCTGAGCACAGTTCCAAAAATCCGGCCCGCGCCCAGTCCCGATAGGGGACGTGATCCCGCTTTTCCGCCGCGACGATATCTCCGTCCGGTCGCCACGCGTGGAACAGCGCCACCGTTTTATCAAGCCCAGGCTGCTGTGGGAACAGAAGCACGAAGGCTGTCAAGTCCGTGGTGGATGACAAGTCCACGCCGCCATAGCAGGTCTTGCCCTTCAATTTCTCCAGATAGGCCTCTCGATCCGCTTTCTTACTTGGACCCCACTGGGTCTTGTCGTATACGTTCAGGCTCAGCCAGCTGACCGCCTTGACGGAGATCCATTGGTTTAGCCGGAGCCAGCGGAACAGTTTTTCACCGGCCTCACTTTTTTTGGCCTCCTGTGCCTCAAGCCGCAGCGTTCGTATGGTTAGATGATGCCCAAGCGATGGGTTGCACTGATACCACAGCGCCTCGTCCCAGATATCCAACTTTGCGAGATCGTCCGGATCATCTCCGTAGACCGCCGTCAGGCCGTACAGGATGGGCAGCCAGTTGGAAAGATCCCGGCCCAGAAGCTCCTGTTCCGCCGCGTCCATATCCTCGTCGGACACATGGCGTAGCGAAAGAATCCGTTTGGGGTCTCCGCCATCCGCCAGAACCTGTTTGAGCTGTCTGGCATCCCGGACACCCACGGCCTTCTCGTGGATCTCCCAGCCGATAGAGTTGCGGTCCGGGTCGTCGCCCGCCGTTGTCAGGACGATATACACCGGCTGTTTCCGGCCGGAGCCGGAACCAAAGGTCATAACGTCCCACAGATCCCGGTTGGGCTGTGCGTGCAGCTCGTCAAAAATAACACAGCTGGGCTTGTAGCCGTGCTTGCTGTATGCTTCGCTGGACAGCACCTTCATAGTGCCCAGCACCACCCACTTGCTGCCGCCGTTGGCGGTGGAGATCTTCCGCCGATACTCAATCAGTTTCCGGCTCTCCACAATGTGCAGCTCATCGCGGGCGATCATCTTGGCAGTCCACGGTGCGCTGGTCAGCATAAAGACCGCCGCGTTAAAGACAATGCTGGCGTTCTCCTTGTCGGCCGCGCAGACGTAAACCTCCGCGTTTAACTCCCCGTCGGCGAACAGATGATAGATGCCCAGTGCCGCCGCCAGCTCGCTCTTGCCGTTTTTCTTGGGGATCTCGAGATACAGATACCAGTAATGCCGCAGCCGCTCCCCGGTCGCCTCATCCACGTCCATTGTGGAATAAAAGTCCATGATGGCGTCTCGCTGCCATGGATAGAGCCGGAACAGCTTTCCGGTATCGGTGGTCGGCAGGCGCTGCACAAAGTCACAGACAAAGCCGCCGGCTTCCGCGTCATAGTACGTGCTGTTTACTGCCGGCATGGATCACTTCACCCCGGCCATCGCGGCGTCCTGCCGCTGCCGCAGCCGTGCGGTAAACTCGTCCGGCTCGTCTCCGGCGGGAGCAGCAGCCGCCTTGACGATCACATCTGGCACCACGATGCGGCATCTGGAAGTAACAGACAGGCCCATTGCCTCTGCGCACTGCCGCGCCTGCTTGAAGTAGGTCCCCTGCACGCTGGTCCACTCCTTGGCCAGCTTCTCATCCTTGTCCCGGATAGCGGAGGAGGCCAGCTTATCCGCCCGCTGCCAACGCTCCCGCGCCACGAAATACTGCGCCAGGACATCCCGGTCCAGCTCTGCATACAGCCCGGACGCTCGCAGAATTTCGCCGATCTCCAAAAACTCCGCATGGAATTTCTTTGCCAGCCACCTCGGAGGCGTGGCCTGATCAGGAGGCGGCACCCGTACTTCACGATCCCGCCGTGCGTCTGCTTCCGCTTTTGTCAGATGCTTTCGCCCGTTTGCCTCCACCAGATCGGTGGGCTGCCGTTTTCCTGCCATGTGTCAATCTCCTTTCGGTCGTTCTCCCGGCGCATCACCCGACCCCCGCAAGCGGGAGTCAGGCAGAGAGGATTCCAGCCAGAGGCCGGGTGACACGCCGGTGTCCGATTCGGGCACAGCACCCAGCCCTCGCGTTTTCGCTCAGGCCGGGCGGAGGAAAGGATGCCAGCCCGTCAAAGGCTGGGTGCTGCGCCCGCTGTTTTGCTCTAGTCCCCGCTTTGACCTCCCGTGGGGAGAAAATCTCCTTCCGAGGAGGGCATGCGGTCTTCCGCCTCCCGACCTAAAACTTTATCAGCCGGGGGGAGGGGTGCAAGGAATCGCTCTTGCGCGGGCACGAATCGCCCGTGCGCCCAAGCGTTCAGCCGGTCACCGTCGGTAGCGGCTGCGCAAAGCGTTGCTTTTTGCGTGCATATCTGCCATGGTCTTGCGGCTGTGGCAGGAATGGCACAGGCTTTGCAGGTTGTTGCGGTCGGTAAACTTGCCCCAGTCGCCCTTGTGGTCCACGATATGGTCCACGTCGGTGGCCAGCGTGCGGATGCCATGTTTGGCACACTCCCGGCAGAACGGCTCCCGCAGAAGCTGTGCGGGGCGCAGATCATCCAGCCATTCGGGCGTCCGGTACATCCAACGCCAGGACTGTGCCTCCTCGCTGCGCTGGGCACGGTCCTTGGGCTTGTGTGCAGGGCAGTAGCCCTCCCGGACCAACTGACTGCATCCCGGGTGCCGACACGGTCGGAGCGGTTTCAATGCCATCGGGCTATCACCTCCGGGCAAAACAAAAACGCCAGACCCAACAACTCAGCCCTTTTCGGGTGAATCATTGGCTCTGGCGTTTGACGCTCTGGCCTTTTGCAATATTCAGGATTATTTCGCTGCGGCACGTTCGGCAGTAGACCGGGAGGCCACATGCTTCCGTTTCGTCTGTGATTCGCAGGAGCCGATGATTTCGCCCGCAGACCGGGCATGAAATCCATCCGTCCTTTACGACCAGTTTATCACTTTTCGCTGTCACTGGCAATGGATTTTCCCCACTTTCTGGACCTTGTCCGTAAATATTCATAAGGTTTCAAGAAGAAGAATCATTAATTTAAATATAAAGCGCTATTTTTTAGGCAGCAAATAGCGAGTGTAATTGAACACTCCCCATGCACCCAGATCTGGCTTGCCGAAGATGGGTAATCGCACCGCGTCGCGCGGCACTCGGAGTTGCCCGGTATTGGACATATGCACCTCCGGTGGAGGAATTAGCTTACTTAATTTCCTGGAGCAGCCCCACGGATGTCTTCCGACATCCGGGAGCTCCTTCGTGAAGTAGATCGCAAGTCCCCGGTATCCCTGCTCCGCCATAACGCGCTTTTGGTCATATGGGACATCGTAGGCTTCGCCCCACACCCACAGGTATCTAACGACCGCCGAAGGAAAATCAGCGTCACGCATAAAGGCGTGGATGTGGTAGCGGTGATCTCCATGCAACCCCTCTATGCGGTACACGTAGTAATCCATCGGCTTCTTGCAAAAGCGTTTCAGGCGCTTGCAAAAGGCGTCCCATACGTGCATGACCCCGTCGAGGCTGTCCGGAAGGTGTTCGTCCGCAAAGGTCAGTGTATAAAAGACGCCGTCATATCCAAACAGGGCCAGCCGCAGTTCCAGCTTGTCCACGCTGGTGCGGCACATAGCCGGGCCGCATCGCTTGCGGACACTGTTTGTGCTGACACCATTGCGGCGGATGAAGCATTGCCGATCTGTCACAAATGCCTTAACAAACGGGCCTGCGCGCTGCTGCACACACAGGTATGTAGGTAGGTCACCGCCCATGATCGGCCTCCCGTTCCGGCTGCTCCGGCTTGGTGCGGTAGGCAAATCCGGCGCACAATTTTAGATTAAATTTTCGTATGCCGTTAAATGCCACGTCCTCGTCGGTATCGACCAAATAATAACCATCCTCCCACCCGTACTCAACGGGCTCCATATCCACTAGATACACTGCTTCCCCGTCCATCCCCCGCAGCTCGTCGAGGGTAAGCGGCTCGTTGTCGGGCAGCATCAGCGCCTTAATGTCCGCTGCCTTTATCAGCACGTCGCATTTGTCTGAGAGCGTGTCCAGTTTGTCCCCCGGCTCCCAGATATGGCAGTCAGCAAAACGGGAGTTGGCGGGCTGGGCGCGGCGGTTCCATGCGGTGACGGCATCTTTCCTGCTCCGGGCTATTCGCGGAGTTTCTACTCCGCAAACACAACACGTTACGAAAAGCCTCGGTTTCTCAGAGCCATAATTAGGTGTTCTTTTGATGTAAGCTTTTCCTCCGCAAAACGGGCACGGCTTCAATTCATTCATTGGGGGCCTCCTTTGCAAGTGCTGACATATCGTATCCTGACCGAATAAAACGCAGTGTTTTTTCGTGGTTGCATCGGTTGCCAAGGTACGTATAAATTTCTGTCATATCTTCCTGCGAAAAGTCAGTACCGAGGAAAGCGTTGATG
>NZ_DF158896.1:816859-943057 GCF_000307265.1 Oscillibacter ruminantium GH1 | reverse complement strand
GCGCGGCCTCGTTTTCCCACGTGAGCTTACCAACTCCGGGCCAGCGGTATTGCCAAAACCCCTTTTGCTCTTTGTTGATATCAGCCTTTGACTTCATGTGTTCCGCAACCGCTCGAATACATTCATCGGTTCTATCCGTGCGATTTTCGGTCATGATATCGGGATTTTTGCTTAATACGGCGTCGTAAATTGTTCCGGTAATACCGGCGACTACTAGCTTCTTCATTCCACCACTCCATTCCCGGCTTCCTGTGGGCCGCGCCATTCGTACATCTTTCGCCCGTCATCAGGCACTTCCACCCGATAAACCCCCGGTTCGTTGCAGGGCCATATTTCAATGCCGTCTAAGCGGCACCTGCCCGCGCCAAAGCAATCCCCGCCATTCCGTCGGAAGTGCTTACAGGTAAAACACGCTCCGGTTCCGTTTAAATCCTCCACCGCCGCATCCAGCTCCGCTTGCAGACGGTCACGGTCGGCCTCAAACTTACGGCGCATCGCATACTCGGCTTTCCATTGTTTTTGAGCATCCTGTGCCAAGTTTGTCAGCCGCCCAATTTCCGCGTCTTTTTCGGCGCTTTCGGCGGTCAGGCGTTCCAACGCGTCGGCGGCTTCATTGTCCAAATCGCTGCAATGATCTCTGTACGGGCAGAAATTGCAACGCCCCGTATTTTCCGTGTCATTGACAACGGCATTGCAATACCGCATTGCCGCAATCAGCTTTTCATTTTCCATCGTCATGCCTCCCTCAAAACGGTAATTCGCCCGGCTCCTCGTCTTCCGCCAGCTCACAGTGGGCATCCACCGGAGATGGAGCAGATGTGCCCGAATTGGACACATCGCGCTTGGAGTCTCCAAAATACACGTTGTCGGCCACGACCTCCGCAGAGCGGCGTTTTCCGCCCTCTTTGTCGGTCCAGTCCCGGATCTGCAAGCGGCCTTCCACCACGGCCATGCGGCCCTTTGAGAAATACTTGCTAACAAACTCCGCAGTAGTACGCCATGCGACAATATCAATGAAATCCGTTTCCTTTTCGCCGCTCTGGGACTTGAAGTCCCGGTCAACGGCCAAGCAAAAGGATGTCACGGCATTGCCGCTTCCGGTGCGGCGCAGATCCGGGTCCCGCGTCAGGCGACCCATCAGGATAATTTTGTTGAGCAATCTTGGCATCTCCCTTTTCGCTTTTTATCGCGTGTATATTCCCGCAAAATTCCAGCCTTGTAACCATACATCATGCCTTCCACACCGCGTGTGGCTTTTACTCTGGCGTCCCACTCTGCCTTTGCAGCAATATAATCTCGCCAATCCTTGCAGGTTTCCGGGTTGTGGCATCCGGGGTAGCGCTTTTGGCAAGCTCCGCAGTTTGGTTTAGGCTTCGGCATGCGGCACCTCTCCATGCAGGCCAAGTTCCTCCAGGAGGTCCATCAGCAGATAGGAAGCGTGCTCCGGATCGCGCTGCGCATGGACAGCCTCCGCCATCCGTTCAATGTTATGTAGCTTATATAGGGCACCGTAGGCATTGGGCGAGAGCTGCGCCAGCTCCACGCCCTTGACGCCCCAGTTTCCGCGTCCATCATCCCATGTACACCGTGCCATGTTACACCCCCGACAAAGCGATCATCACGTCCGTCATGATGCCGCTCCGGCTGTCGCCGCTGACGCTGACCGTCTTGTGATAGCCGTTGTCAAAGCGGATAATCACGGCCTCCTCGTCGTCCTCGTGATACTCATACTCCAGACGGCTCACACCGCCATACGCTGCGCAGATGCAGCGGGACAGCTCCCGCGTCACAAACTGCCGTTTTGCTTCATACTGCTCCATGCTCATACGTCCATACCTCGATCCTTCATGATTTGATTCAGCGTTTCCTGCCCCATGTGCTTCATGCCGTCCGGCAGAGCGGGCTGGTACATCCACAATTCGACGTTTTTCAGCCGATTATTTGCGACGCTCTGGGGCGTTGCATCCATGTAGTCACCCTGCCAAAATACCGACGGCTGCACGCATCCACAGCCATCGCACACAAACAAAAACCGTCCCTCGTCCGGTCGCTCCTCCAGCGCGGACTTCCACTCGCCGGTAAAGGGCTGCGGGTCATCCACACGGCCCAACAGGTAGTCAAGCGAGCAACCAAGAATGTCTGCCGCGCGGATAAGTTCATCGTTGTTCAGGATATCTGCGCCAAAGCACCGATCACTTAGCGTGATCCCCTCGCCCTTTTCACGATTCGCCCATTCTTTTTCGCGCCAATCGCTATAAGAGGCCGATTCCGGTTTATTGGGTTCATAGATGCCCCTGATAAAATCATTCATTTTCAGTTTTGCCGCCTTACGAGCTGCGCCAACGCGCGCCCAGCTTGCAGCGACACTAGCAATGTGTGCCTTCTCCGCAGCCTCTTTTGCTGCCTTTTCCTCTTGCCTCTCAGCCTTGGCTTCTGCCTTTTCTTTCGCAATCTCGTCTGCAAACGCGGGGCAGGCGTATTTGCATTTCGACAGCTCCGGGCAGCCCTTGCAGCACTGTGCTTTGCGTCCATAGCGACCATCACAGTGTTTGGTGCAATAATCACGCTTTAGCATCCGCGACCACATATTATCGGCGTTGGTGCAGCACTGCTCGCCATTTGGGCATTTAATGGCATCCAGCGACGCCAATGCCGGAGCGTACTCTTTGATTGTGCTGGCATAGCAGCCATACTTGCCGTCCTGCAACATTTGCAACTTCAGCTGGTGGTCTTCCGGCAGCTTGGCCAGCTCGTAGGCCATGTCCTCGGAAATCTTGTTTTTGTCATACTGTTTCGCCCACAGGGGGATCAGTTTTTTTCGGATCACATTAATTCGGGCAAGTTTGCTCTTGGATACGCCTAAAATCTCAGAGAACCAGTCCCGTTTTCGGCCTTTAATTTCATAACCCTCAGATTCAAGTTCAAGCGCAATTTTTTCAAGTTCAATTTGCTGTTGGGCGATATCCGCGCTTGACATTTTGCGCGTGTCCATATTGGCAAGGATCAAACGCATTTTCTGCATTGCAGGAGAAACGTTGTCCCGCTCCTCGATGCATGGAACTTCCCGGTACTTTGACTGACCGTCCTCCACCAGCTTGCGCAGAGCCGCCCGACGGCGGTGCCCGGAGACGATGGTATAGTGCCCACTCTCCCCGGCGCGGACCCGGATCGGCTGCTGCAAGCCGCACAGCTCGATGTTGGCCGCTAGCTCATCCAAGCAGTCCAGCGCGTAAAAGTTGTTGGGGTCGTCGTCGATCAGATCGATGTCGATGTACCGGATCTGTTCCCGACCAGATGTGTCCAATTCGGGCACATCTGCAAACTGCTTGCCCAGCATGGCGGCAATGTCCACAGTCTTCTTAGCCATTGATTGGTCCCTCCCTGTCTAAAAACTCTTGCACGAACTTACGATAGTCCTTTGCCGCTCCGCAGTGCGGGCTAAACGACAGCAACGACTCGCATGCAAAGGTGGCGGCGCTTACTCTTGACGACTGCCGGATTTTGCTGGTGCAAATAGGCAGCACGGTATTTTTCCGCAGAAGGTTGAATGCCAAATCTTCTTCTGGTGTCCGCTGGTACTGCGTTGCCAGCACCCCCGCAACACACAGCCGCTCATTGATGCGGCGCATGGCGCTGACCTGCGTGATCAGCTCCGCCATGCCGGAAGTGGAGAAGGCATCCAGCCGGATGGGGATAATCACTGCGTCCGCAGCAGTCAAGGCTGCGGAGCTGGCGGCGCTGAATGCGGGGGGGCAGTCGATCAGAATGTAATCATACGCGCCCGACTCTCCACGAGCTGCATCCTCCGCAATGGCTCCACGCAAGTCCTCGATGGCGTTGATATTGCAGCGACCGTCCTTAATGGCGTCCACGTCCGCGTACATCAGGCTCATGCCTGCTGGAATGATGTCGATGCCTTTCCGGGCAGGTGTCACAAAATCCGGGTAGTAATGCTCGTTTTCGCCTTGCAGGAGCGCCAGCAGGTCGCTTCCGTCCTCCGCCTCCGCTCCAAAATACTGGCTCAGGTTGCCCTGTGCGTCTGCGTCGATCAGCAGGACACGCTTTCCGTGATCGGCGGCAAGGCAATCGGCCATGGCAGCGGTGGTCATGGTCTTGCCCACACCGCCCTTGAGATTAAAAATTGCAATCGTTCTCATTTGTTCTTCCGTCCTCTCCTGTCCAGCTCGCAGGGGTTGCAGGAAAACGTCTCCGTCCAGCTTTCCCCGTTGGCTGCTGTATACCGCACGCGGTAGTACCGCTGCTGCGGATGGATGTACACGACCACGGCTGGCAGTGGGACATTATCGTCCGGCATGCCGTAGGTGGTGTCAAACGTGGGGATAATGCGCAGGGTGTCTCCAACTTTCATCCGTGGGCCTCCGGGAATACCTCGTTAATCTCCGGGGTCGCATCCTCCAACGTTAGTTGCTGACCGGCTGGGTCCCACCCGAATCGCTTATCCGGACTTCCGGTTCTATTCTGGTAAAAGCGTCGTGATTTTTTATCAAAATCCAGCCAGACCTCGCCCTTAGCTCCGAAGTCACGGTTCTTTAAGATTGAAAGATACGGACGCTGCTCCAACTTCCCGTCAACGTCGCGGGAACGGATGCTCATGGCAAACACGTTATCCGGTCGGTTTGTTATGTCACCGGAGCCGCCAACGTCAGCCTTTGTCAACACACCATTTCCATCTGCTCCATCTTTTTTGGGATGGACTACAAGATGCACATGGACTTTACGGCGCT
This sequence comes from Oscillibacter ruminantium GH1, assembly GCF_000307265.1. Lineage (GTDB taxonomy): Bacteria > Bacillota > Clostridia > Oscillospirales > Oscillospiraceae > Oscillibacter > Oscillibacter ruminantium. The sequence continues at coordinate 938,312 of NZ_DF158896.1, read as the reverse complement.
TCGCGAAGGTGATCAGCGTGCGCATAAAGCGTGATTGCTCCCGGTAAAAATCCTTTTCCCGCACGCCATCAAAGTCCACCATCATGATGTTATCCACCAGAAACACATCTGCGCCGTATTGCATTCTGGCAGCCTCAAATTGCCGGATGATGGTTTCGGGGCTGTGGGTTGTGTTTTTTTCAAGGTCAAACAGCCAGTACCGATCACCAAGCCACTCGTCAATTTGTTTATTGGCAATGGGGTCTGGAATAGCAATTCGCTTACCCGTCACTTTATCGGTTTCATATCTAACATGATCCGGGCCAGCCGCCTGCAACAGTGTCCATTCTTTGAACTGTTCCTTAGGAAGTTCCCCGGAGTAGGCACACACTGTATGCCCCTGGTTCATGCTTTCCAGCAAAATTTGGCTTAGGATCGTGCTCTTTCCGGAGCCGTTTACGCCAGTCCAGACGGATAATTCCCCGGCAAAAAATCCACCAATGCCCTGATCCAGCCGCTTAAAGCCCGACAGTGTACGGGGAACATTGGAAAGGTCCCGACGCTGGACATCTGCCAGCCGAACTAGGCCGTAGGCAGGCAACTCCAGCGAACCCTCCAGAATTTCTACGATTTTCTGATCGCCGTAGCGCTTGACGTAGTCCACCATGGATGTGCAACCACGAAACCCCGCATCTGTGGCGACGTAAACGCAGGAACCGGAAAGGCGCGGGTGAAGTTCCTTGACCATTTCCTCGCGGGCAATGGCATTTGGTGCGACAATTACGATGTACGGGAAATGCGCAAAAAACGGTTGACACTTGACGATATCGTCCCAGTCGCAGCCAGTACCCATGCACACAGCGTTGGCGTGAATGGTAGAACTGGTCACAAGATTATCGCAAATCCAAAGGCCCTGTGGGGCGGTTGGGTCCATATCGTGGGGGGCAAACCCAAGATATCGGCCTGCAATCTCCATGGCTTTGTTAAATTCCATCAATCTCACCCTCCTCGCTGCCGTCGGATACCGGGGTTGTCAGCGGCATTTCGTCAGGCTTCAGTTTGTAAACGGTAAGCCAGTTGCACTTGATAGCCTTATCCAACAGCCGGAGTTTTAGATCACGCTGGCCGCCCGAATGCTTGTCCAGATCCCGGAGAATCCCATCCATGGCCCGCATGGTCTTGACAGGTTTCTTGTTTGCAACACTCCGATTCTCCAACAGGTCGAGGATGGCCTGTTGCAGTCCCGTGTCATTTGGGGAATACTCCAGAATACGTCGGCATATATCTGGCGGTAGGTCCTTTACAAACTCACGCGCCGGGGGTATGGGGGCTTTCTCTTTTGTTTCTTTACTTAAGTGTTTATTTACTTGTGTCGGATTCACCGGCGACGGTTCAGCCGTTGACGGTTTTACCGTTGACGGCTTTTCAGTCAACGGTGACTTTTGGCCCGGTGCTTGCTCTTGAAAAACGAACGTTGTCCTTGCAAAATGACCGTGTGCACCGTGCGGCTGCTCTCGCAGAAGATAGCCTGCATCCTCCAGCTGACGTAGGCATCCACGGATACTGTCGCGCCCGATTCCGACCCGTGCAGCCAGTCCGCTGACACTGTATTCCCAGTCCTCCGGGAAGGACTGTACAATGGCAAACAGACCCTTGGTCTTCAGGTCCAGCCGATTGTCCATCAGCACGGAATTGTATAGGACCGTAAAGCCCTGGCGTTTTCCACGGATAATACTCTCAGCCATGGTGCTCACCCTCCTGATAAAGCGCCATGATATCCCGGCAAAGATTATGCATCCCGATGGCGTAGCCATTGTCCCAGTCTCTGACGATTCGCGCCTCCTCCGGTGTCAGATCCTCACGCCACTCCTCCGTATCCGGATCGTTAGTCTCCGCATTCCAGTCGTCCGCCATATCTTTCAGGTGCTTTTCCGTAATTTCAGGCATCCTTCCGCATCCCCTTTCTCTCGATCGCGTCCAGCAGCCGAAACAGCTGCCCAACGCACCACGCAACACCGATCGCAACAAATGCAAGCGTCCATCCACTCACGGGAGGTCACACCTCCTTCCGCAGAAAACAGGGCTTGCATTTTCGACCGGTTGTGATATAATAATTTTGTAATCGTTCTCGGTCGTGAGGCCCTGAACCGGACCGCTCATGGGTGCAACCATGGGCGGTCTTCTTTTGTACTTTTTCATGCCGCTCCTCTCTATGCTTGTCCATCGGCTCTGCTTAGGCAGAGCCTTTCATTTTCCGGCGCATCGCCGACCTCATATAGATGTCAACGATCTCCTGATCAGCTTGTGCCTTAACCTCTGGAGTCATATTGCGGCAGCAGGTATCCATTATGTAGCAGACAGCCCCGTCGGCTTGTACCACCATTTTGCAGTCGTCCATATTGGGGACAAAGGGGAACGTACCCAGCATTGCCATAATCATCACCTCACCGCAATGTACTAAAAAAAAGACTGGTCTATGCGTGGTTTCCACTATTATCCGAGTATTCAACTTCCAGCCCGGCCGCCGTGATCTCGCGCATTTGGAGCCGGATCTTTTCATACGCTTGGGACTCCTGCTTGTCTACCATACCATCCTCGGCTATCAGCATCAGCAGCGCGGCCTTATCGTAGTTGGTTATAAAATCATGCATCAACCGGTAATATCTTAGGGTTGTCTGCCCAAATGGCAGACCTGGTCTAAAATCCGGAAGTATGTCGTTGACCGCCGGGGCTGAGATCCGCAGGTGTTGCACAGCCAGCATTTGGTCATTGTATGCAATAACCATCAGGTCGGCGATCTGGTTTGGGACAGGTCGGACTCCCGTCTCATAGTCACACAGGCATCGGCATGAGATGCCCAGTTTTTCTGCTGCACGTTCCTGCGTATAACCCGCTAACTTTCGGGACGGTCCATAAGGCAGCACGCTATTTTCCATCGTGGTCTTCCTCCTATCGCTGGGATATACTGGTCTCATAGGCCGCCGAGCCTCACGCACTGGCGCTGCGACCCAGCAGGTAATCAAGCGTAACGCCAAAGATGTCAGCCAACTTGAATGCATTGGCAAGCTCCGGGTTCGAGCGGCCCTGCTCCCATTTCGTGATGCTGGGCGTTGTGATATCAAGCTGTTTCGCGAGGTCTGCCTGTGTCATTTTTGCGGCAATGCGCAATTCCTTTACTCGGTTCATAATTTCTCCTTTCTGTATGTCTTGAAACATTTGTTTCCTTGTGGTAATATTGCCTTATAGTTACTTTTGCACCGCTCACAGTAACTTGAGGCTTGTTAACTTGTAGCTATAATATAATCGTAATTTTTACGATTGTCAATCGTGAATTCCCGAACTTACGTTTTTTGTTAAACTTACCTAATTTTGTTCTTTGCATTTTGTTTAAATTGAGGTGATTAATTTGGATATAGTTGACCGCATCTTTGAACTTGTAGATGAGAAGTATCAGGAGCAGCGTGAATTTGCTGCAAAAATTGGGGTAACAGCATCAGTAGTGAGTGAGTGGAGACGGCGTAAGTCAGCTAGTTATGTGAAACGATTGGAGATAATTTCAGAAGAATTAAACACTACACCGCAATATCTTTTGTACGGTAATGAATCAGATAAAAAAGCGACCACCTCCAAAGCCGGAGCGGGCGCAGTCAAACCGGAGCATATCCGGGCGGCGTTTTTTGAGGGTGCCGAAGACCTGAGCAAAGAAGAAATGGATATGCTTTGGGATGATGCCCGGTCTTACATGCAGTACAAGCTGGAGCAGCGGAGGAAGCAGAAACATGACAAATGATCCCGTTGACTTATACAAGTTTGCGGAGCAGCGGGACATTGGCGTAGACTGGTTTCCGATGCAGCGTTCTGCGTCGCTGTCTGTTCCGCTGGATGACGGGTCGTACAGCATTGCAGTCGACCCGTGGAAGATGTCGACTATCCAACAAGAGAAGGTATGTTTAGCCCATGAGCTGGGGCACTGCGAAACCGGCAGCTTTTACTGCGAGGAGGCGGCGTTGGATGTCCGCCAAAAGCACGAGCATCAGGCCGACAAGTGGGCCATCAACCGCCTTGTCCCCGTGGACGAACTGGATGATGCCATTGCTGATGGCCGGACCGATATCTGGTCGTTGGCAGAGCATTTCGGAGTAACCGAGGACTTTATGCGCAAGGCCGTCTGCTGGTATACCCATGGAAATCTTGCGGCAGATTTATTTTTTTGATCTATCGCCGGGCGGCGAAATAAATAAATGTGCCCGAATTGGGCACACGGGAGGATGGGTTATGAAAGAACTTGAAGAATATCGCAAATTCACAAAGCCCGCCGAATTGCACAAGGCCGTCAATACTTTGCGTGGCCTTGTTGCAGGGATTAATTCCGATACTGAAATAGGCAGTAAGGAAATCACAGAATTAATCAACTGGTGCGAATTACATACGCACTTGAATGATCGGCACCCATTTTCTGAGTTGCTCCCGGTGGTTGAAGCTGCGTGTGCTGACGGTGTAATCACCGAAGATGAATCCAAGGATATCCTGTGGTTGTGTAATAATTTTGCCGACAACAGTTCCTACTACAACGAGGTTACTTCATCCATTCAATTCCTTTCCGGTATGATCCACGGCATTATGGCCGACGGTGATTTAGGGGATAAAGAAATTTCTACGCTAAAGTCTTGGGTAGATGCCAATGAGTTTCTGGCTGGAACCTATCCTTTCGATGAGATCAACAGCCTATTGCATACTGTGCTTGCCGACAAAAAGATTACGACTGAAGAGCGCGAAGAATTGATGGCGTTTTTTGGAAACGTCATTGACTTCACATCATCCTATAATCTTTCCGAGGCTGACTTTTCAAACCTAAGGGAAAAATATACTGTGTCAGGAATCTGTGCATTTTGTCCAGACATTGAATTTGAAGATAGAACTTTTTGTTTTACGGGAGAATCTTACCGGGCAAAGCGGGCTGAAATGGCTACGGCGGTACAAAGTTTGGGTGGCATTGTAAAATCTGCTGTCACAGCTAAGACTAATTATTTGATAGTCGGAAATGCAGGTAATCCGTGCTGGGCCTATGCCTGTTATGGAAGAAAAATTGAAGAAGCTGTGAGACTGCGCAAGGCCGGCGAGTCAGTCCTGATTGTTAACGAAACCGACTTTTGGGACGCAGTAGATGACAATATGGCTGGGATTTCAAAATAAGAGTGTCCGATTTGGGCACCGAGGAGGAAAAGATGAAAAAGCTAATGTCTCTTGTACTGGCATTGCTATTGGCCGCAACTATGGTTGCATGCGGATCTACCCCTGACTCCGAGTCCCATTCCTCCAGCACTCTATCCGCAGAAAATACATCTACTGGAGCAGTGCCTTTAACTGCCTCAGAGATTAAGCAGATGTATTCGAGTCCAGAAAGTTTTGAGGGTTCATACGTAGAAATTACCGGTCAAGTTTTTGGCACAGTAGAGTATGAAGGAGACGCGATATATTTTCAAATGTGGGGTGATCCTGCTAGATCCGATTTAAATACGGTCGTGTCATATGGTGATCCGAGTTTCGACCTAAGTGCAAATGATTATGTTCAGATTTGTGGTAAAGTAGCAGGTACGTTTGAAGGCGAGAACATGGTAGGCGGAAAAATTATCGCTCCCGCTATTCAAGCAACCTCTGTCACTAAAACGTCTTACCAAGACGCTATAGCTCCGACACAGAGCGTAGCAACAGCCGGTGTTCCCACACAGGATCAATTTGGGTATTCTGTAACTGTCCAGAAAGTTGAGCTTGCCGACAAGGAAACCAGAGCTTATATTTCTATTACAAACAACGGAAAGGACACATTCAGCCTCTATTCGTTCAATGCAATAATTCTGCAAAATGGGAAGCAGTACGACTACGTGGCAAATTATGATGCAGACTACCCAGAAATTCAGACTGATCTGCGCCCTGGCATAACAACAGAGGGCGTTATTACTTTCCCTGCGATTGAAGCAAGTGCATTCCAGTTGATTATGGAAGCGAGCTCAGCTGACTGGGACGAAGATGTGCAAGACTACACGTTTGATCTAAGTTTTCAACAGTAACCAAAAGCGCCGCCCTTCCGGGCGGCGCTAACCATAGGAGGCCCCATGGATCAATATCTAATCTATCTCCGTAAGTCGCGACAGGATCAGGACAAGGAACTGCAAACCGGTAATTTTGATACGCTCCAGCGCCACAGAGACGCGCTGCTAGCCCTTGCAAAGCAGCATGGCTATACAATAGCCTATATCTTCGAGGAGGTCGTCAGCGGCGATACAATTGCAGAGAGGCCAGAGATGCAAAAACTTCTGGCTGCTGTGGAAACGGGAGAGTATGCCGGAGTGTTGGTGATGGAGGTCCCGCGTCTGGCCAGAGGCAACACCCGAGATCAAGGAACGGTGGCAGAAACCTTTCAATATTCAGAAACGAAAATAATCACACCGGATAAAATTTACGACCCATCCGACGAGGCTGACGAGGAGTATTTTGAGTTTGGCCTGTTTATGTCCCGCCGAGAATATAAGGCCATCAACCGCCGTCTCCAGCGCGGCCGCATGGCATCGTTAAACGAAGGGAAATATATTGCCGGTACAGCACCCTATGGCTATTGCAAGGTCAAAATACCGCATCAGCGCGGTTATACGCTGGAGATAGACCCAACGCAAGCGGAAACCGTCCATGAAATCTTTAGGCTTTATACGGTCGGAGATCCCCAACCAGACGGAACCACGGAGCCAATAGGCAGCACCGGGATAGCTAATTTGCTGAATGCCCGTGGCGTCTTATCACCCGGCGGAATCAAGTGGACGGCCACCGCCGTTCGGGACATTATTAAAAACCCAACCTATGCCGGGTATCTCCGCTGGTCTTATCGCCCAGTAAAAAAACAAATGGTAGACGGCAAGGTTGTTATTACAGCGCCCGTCAATCAGGACATGCCGCTGCGCAAGGGGGTACATCCACCCATTATCTCCGAAGATACTTGGGCAGCTGCCAGATCGGTTATATCCAGCCGCAGCCACGCGCCTGTGCCAAATAATAAACAACTTACAAATCCGCTGGCCGGGTTGGTCTATTGTTCCACATGCGGGCGATCTATGGTGCAGATTCACAAAAAAGGAAAATCCCCTATGCTAATTTGTCCAACGGCAAAATGTCCGACTGTTAGCAGTCTTCGGTCGGTTGTGGAATCGACCTTGCTTGGCTGTCTGCAAGACTGGTTGCGTGGCTATCGCATACAACTCCCCGAACCATCAAATACCGATGATTCGGGAATCAAGGCCGCAGAACGCAACCTTGCCAAAGCCAATCGGGATCTGGCCGCACTGCAAAAGCAGAAAGGCAGCCTGTACGATTTGTTGGAACAAGGCACTTATACGCAGGAAGTATTTTTGGAACGCTCGCGCGTTTTAGCAGGACGTACAGCAGAAGCGGAAGCTAATATAAAAGCACTGTCCGCCCATCTATCTGCAATCAGAGAAGCGGAAAACACCCGCAAGTCCATGGTTCCAAGAATCAAGCATGTGCTGGAGCTATACCCTGCACTGGATTCGCCCGACGAAAAGAATGCACTGTTACGAACTGTGCTGGATCACGCAATATACAGCAAGACAGTGGGTGGGCGCTATCAAGAAAGCGATATGCGGCTATACGTCTTCCCAAAGATTGTCGGCCCCAAAAGTCACCTATAACAACACGGGGGATATACCTATGGGCCTCCCGGCCCTGTGTCACCCCTTCCTCAAGTCCGGGAAGTGCTGGATTATGCCATCACCGAGATTCCCGCCGCAAAGATTTTTCTGGGTCTTTCCAATTATGGCTACGACTGGCCCCTCCCCTTTATGGAGGGCGAGACAAAAGCACAATCCATCTCCAACCAGCGGGCCATTGAGCTGGCCATTGAGCACGAGGTCGCCATTCAGTACGATGAAACGGCTCAGGCCCCCTTTTTCCACTATGCCGACCCCGGCGGCACGGTCCACGAGGTCTGGTTTGACGACGCCCGCAGTCTCTCCGCCCGTCTCCGGCTTATTCAGGAATACGGCTTTCAGGGCGCAGGTATCTGGAACGTTATGCGTCCCTTCTCCCAGCTGTATCTCGCCATGTCCTCCCTGTACAATATCCGATAATGCAAGACGCGGCGGAGCTATTGGCTCCGCCGCGTCTTCTATCTCACACGTCTGTCAGCAGTTTTTCTCCCGTCAGCGCCATCTGCTTGGCCGCAGGCTCCCATTCAAGGTAAATCCGCACAATGCGCTTTCCTTTGCACAGGATAAAGGTGCCCGTCGGTTCCCCGGCACGTTCCAGTTGATAGACTGCATCCGCTCCCCATGGCTGCGCATCCACACTGCGGTAAACGTAGCCCTCGTCGGGATCCATTTCGTTATTCCAATCAGAAAGATCCAGCCAGTCATTCAGTAAACTTTGGCGTAAAAAACCGGCCCGCACATCCAGAATTTCGTAGTTCAGTCTTTCCCAGTCGTCATATTCGGTTTGCTGCGCGTCCCGATATACCGCCAGCGGGCTTGTTTTAACGCGTATCTCATAAGACCAGTGCTTCTCGTCTGCGCCCCGCAGATCTTCCATGGTCAGCGGCAAATCATCGTGATAAATCGTCCACGTATTGCCGTGAGTGTTGACGTATTCCTCCGCATCCTTCGGCTGAAACAAATCCGCTCGCAGCATCAATGCCGTGGTACCCGCCGTCAAAGCAAGCGCCAGCACAATTCCGCCCCCCACTGACACCAGCCGATTCGTCCACGCGTTTACACCCCGCCGTTTCATCCACTTTCGCAGGCCCCATACCGCCGCGATCTCCAGCCCATAAATGCCGCTGTAAATCAGCCACGCACCGGCTGTCTCGTGTCCATACGCCAACGCGGAAGGAATGTATAGCAGCGCCATGACCGCCGCCGAAAAGGCCAGCAGCGCGACCTGCTTTCCCCGCTTAAAGCGATTCTTCCGTTCCACGCACGGCCCGCCCCGCTCCACTGAGCGTCTGCTTCTTCGATACCACAATCCATAGGAGATCAGGTTCCCTCCATAATACACCAGCAACATCAGTACCAGCAGCGATGTGCCCAACTGCATCCCATCGGACAGGTACTGCACAAGGTCATCCATGTTGACGGATAGTTGGATCAGCAAATTGAATCCAAACAGCGCCAGCAGCACCAGATTCCCCGGCAGGAAATTCTTCTTCATCGCCCGGTGGACCACCGCCAGCTTCGTCCTCTCATCCGTCTCAATAGGCGGTGCGTCCGCCCGGTCGGTGGAGAAAATCACCATTTGGTGCCAGCTGGTCACATAGTCCCACCCCGCCGCCGCGCAGTATTCCCGCAGAGTCTCCTCGTTTTCCGTAGGTATCGGGTTAAACTCCGAGGACTCAGAAAAATAGGTCACGGCATACCGTATCTTTCGCGGCTCCGCCCTGCGGTATCGCCAGAGGTTCCCCGCCTGTTCCAGCAGCCAGCCCTTCTCCGCCATCGCCGTCAGATGTTCCACGATGGCTGCGTCTTCGTAGAACTCAAACCACATCAACTCGCGCTTAATCTCTTTCATCGCGTCTCTCCTTCCACACGAAAGCGCCGATAGTCCCCCAGCAATGTCTCCAGCCGTTCCGCCTCCTCCGCCAGCGCCCGCTCCCCCGCCGCCGTAATGCGATAGCTGCGCCGCCGCCCCTCCACCGCCGTCTCTTCGATCATTCCGGCAGTCAAAAAGCTGTCCAGCAGATTATAAAGCGTCCCCGGCCCGATCACGACACGCCCCCGGGTCATTTGGTCCACCTGCGCCATCACGTCCGCACCGCATCGCTCCTGCCGCAGACATAACAAACTATAAAACATCTGCTCCGTCAGGGTCTGAAATTTCTTCCGTGCCATTGCCGCCTCTCCTTCCAGCAGATATCGAATATCGATATTTCATGCCCATAGCATAACATCGAATATCGATATTGTCAACCATATATTGCCTTTGCATGAAAGGATTGTTCTGCTGCAAACAAGATTGCTTAACAAATTAAGCAGCGGAGGATTTGACTCCTCCGCCGCTTGATTGATCAACGATATCCTTTACTCTTTCCGTTCTTCAAAATAGCTTTTAAACTTTTCCGCCGCGAACGCGCTTACCTCGGCGCAGTACCCGTCATAGTCCGTCAACAGCGCCTTCGCCTCTTTGGTCAGCGCGGCTCCTCCGCCGTTTTTTCCGCCGGTGGCGCTGTCCAGCAGCTTGCAGCCGAACACGGCCTCCGCCGTGCGCACGATGCGCCACGCCTTGGAGTATGCCATCTCCATGGACGCCGCAGCAGCGCGCAAAGAATGGTGCTCCTCCACCCTGTGGAGCAGCACGGCAATTCCCGGCCCAAAACAGCGCTCATCGTCGTCGGAGTACAACCGGATCGTCAGTTTTAACTGCAACTTCTTTTTCATGCCTGCATGATAGCACATTTTATATCTCTCGTCAAACAACGAATTTTTTGTCACCACAGCCGTAGTGCCTTTTCTCGCAACGTGCTAAATAAGCGCAGCCCCCCACCGCATCCGGGCAAAATTCGAGAGCCTTCCGCCCCTTGCAAACCGCATCTGAATGGGGTACAATCAGTGTCAGAAAATTTCACCAGCACTTTTTGAGAACGGCGTTGCATCGTTCGCGGATAACGCCGGCGTCATAAATTGTCTGTGATTCCCTTTCATAAATCCCTCGAATACACAAATAGGGAGGAACTTCCCATGGAAATGAAAAAAGTCCGCCTTGGCAGAACCGAACTGATGGTCACGAAAACCGCTTTCGGCGCTTTGCCCGTCCAGCGCATCGGCCATGCGGATGCAAAAGCGCTCCTGCGCCGGGCCTATGATTCCGGTATCAATTATTTTGATACCGCCAACGCCTATACGGACAGCGAAGAAAAAATTGGTGAGGCGCTCAGTGATGTGCGCCACAACATTGTGATCTCCACCAAAAGCGGCGGCGGGGATAAAAAAACCGTGCAATCCCACATTGAGGAGAGTCTCCGCCGCTTGAAAACGGATTACATTGACCTCTTCCAGTTTCATAATCCTGCCCAGCTGCCGGATATCAACGACCCAGACGGGCCGTTTGCCGCCGCGCTGGAGGCAAAGCAGAAGGGCTATGTCCGCCATATCGGCATCACAAACCACCGTTTAAAGGTAGCCCTTGCCGCTGTGGACTCCGGCAATTTTGAGACGATGCAGTTTCCCTTCTGCTATTTGTCCTCCGGCAAGGACGTGGATTTGGTCAATCGCTGCAAGGCGGCGGATATGGGTTTCATCGCCATGAAGGGTCTGTCCGGCGGAATGCTGAACAATGCCGCCGCCTGCTATGCGTTCATGCAGGGCTATGACAATGTGGTTCCCATCTGGGGCGTGCAGCACGAATGGGAACTGGACCAGTGGCTGGAGCTGACCGAGGAGAACCAGCAGCTGACCCCCGCGCTTCAGGCCGTGATCGACCATGACCGCAAGGAGCTGGCCCATAATTTCTGCCGCAGCTGTGGATACTGTCTCCCCTGCTCCGCCGGGATTGACATTCCTCAGGCCGCCCGAATGGCCATGCTTCTGCGCCGCTCCCCCTACCAGCCCTATATGACCGACGAGTGGTACGCAAAAATGCACAGGATCGAAGATTGCATCCACTGCGATGTCTGCAAGAGCCGCTGCCCCTATGAGTTGGATACGCCGGAGCTGCTCCAGGCCATGCTGAAGGACTACGACGCGTTTTATGCCCAGCATCATAACGATCAATAAGGAGAACCCGTATGCTTTTCAAAAACGACGAAGCCAGCTTGAAGCTGGAAATCATCAACTATGAATTTTCCGAGGATTCCGGCGCACCCAACAGCGACGACCGCAACTGGCTGGTCCTTCGCGCCACCTATTCCGACGAGGACGGACGTGTGATCAAAGACTCCAACAGCTGTCTTTTGACCTTTGAGCTGACCGAGCTGACCGCCGGGCTCAAGGTTTTGCGCTCCGGCATCCGCGACAGCTACGACAGCGATTTTTCCGAGCCGTATTTTCTCTTCTCCGCCCGGACGGAGGGCGAGGGCCGTTACGCCGTGGATGTCTCCTTCACCCTGCCCAACACAATGGAAGATCTTGAAAACGCGGATATCAGCTGCACGCTGACCGCTCCGGAACTGGACGCACTGATCGACGAGCTGGACGCACTGTGTAAAAAATTTCCCGACCGCAAATAATCCCCGCTTCTCCAAACCGAAAAACATCCGCCTCCGCCGAAGATATGTATCTTCGGGGAAGGCGGATACTCTTTGCTCAATTTTGATAGAACGTCAGTCTTGTAAAATTTCACAGAGCGCGGCAAAGTCTGCAAAGGTCAGCTGCTCACCCCGAACCGTCTCCGCCAGTCCCGCTGCCCGTATGGCGGCCAGCAGCTCCTCCTTGGATCTTCCCAGCGCGGAGGCCAGACTGTTCGCCAGCGTCTTGCGGCGCAAAGCAAACGCCCCCCGCATCAGCCGGAACAGCAATTCCTCATTCTCCACCTCCACCGGCGGCTTTTCCCGCCGGACGCACCGCACCACGGCGGAGGTCACCTTCGGCGCGGGATAAAACTTTTCCGGAGGCACCGGGAACAGATATTCCGGCTCCATATAATACTGCAAAAACAGGGAGAAAGAGCTCCCCCCACTGGTCCCCGGCGCGGCGCAGATCCGCTGCGCCACCTCCCGCTGAATCATAACGGTGAATTGCCGGATGGCTTTTGTCTCCACGAATTTCGTCAGCACCGGCGTGGTGATGTTGTAGGGCAGATTCGCGCAGGCCATCACCGGCCGATCTCCGAATTTTTCCTGAAGCAGACCGTCCAGATCCAGCTTCATCACATCGCCGGGCACAATTTCCGCGTTGGGAAACTCCGCCAACGTCTCCGCCAGCACCGGCATCAGGGACTTGTCCAGCTCCACAGAGATCACTTTTCCGGCTCTGCTTGCCAGTTCCACCGTCAGCGGCCCCACACCCGGGCCAATCTCCAACACGCCCCACTTCGGCGAAGCGCCGGAAGCGTCCGCGATCTCCTGCGGCACAGCAGGGTCGATCAGGAAATTCTGACCCATGGATTTCGAGAAGCGGAAACCATGCCGTCCCAGCAGGTTCCGCAGATCATTCAGATCGCAAAGATTCATGAGATTCTCCGCCTTTCCGCGCTCGTGCGCCTGTTCACAGAAAGTATCGCCGCAAACCGGCGGGTTTAAAACCGGCCGCAGACAAATACAGGCTGGCGATTTCCGCCAGCCTGTATTATAGCAATTCACAAAAATATCGCAAACAGTTCAACACTCAAACTGCCTCAGCACTGCGTCGTCCTTGTCTTGTGCCGCAGCCGTTTGTCTCGTCTCTTTTATATGTGCTATTTCTGTGGATTGCTATCATTTCTTCGTTACTGGACCTTGCGGGGCAGAACCTGCATCTGTCCGTTGATGCCCGCGCCGTTTTCAATAGTTATACTGGCGGCTTCCAGATCGCCCTCAATATAGGCGCTGCCGTTAACCGTCACATGGCCGCTGACCTGCACGTTGCCCTGCACGCTTCCGGCGCAGTTCAGATCTTTTCCGGTGATGTTGCCGATCACCTTGGAGCTGCCGTCAATCCGCACACTCTCGTCGGCGTGAACGTCGCCCTGCACTTCGCAGGCCACCAGCTCCACCACATTCGCACTCAAATCGCCCGCCAGTTTCGTCCGAATCGTCACCGTGCCGCTGGCGTGGATATCGCCCTGAAAATCACAATCCATGTCCACATCGCCCTGTGCGGTCATATTTCCCACGAACGTGGTGCCCGGCGCCAAAATCGTCTTTTGCACAGGCACCGTTCTGGTATAAGAGGTCTGCGGCGAGTAGGGAACTGCGGCGGCAAAGGGGTCGGGGACCTTCTCTTTCGGCATTTCGGGCGGAGCGATCGGCTCCGGCGGGATGATGGGTTCGGGCGCGGGGACTGGAGCTGCAGGGATATCCGCGGGCACGAAGGGTTCTTCCGGAGCAAACGGCTCCGACGGGGGGGACATAACCGGCTCTGCGGCAGGTGATTCCGTTCTGCTGTCTCCGCCCACGCCAAACATCTCATTCATGGCCTTGCTGAAATTTTCCTTTTTCATCTGTTCTCCATATCCTTTCTCTACTCTGGCCTACCCTGACAGCGGATATCGCTTCGCCGTCCGGCGGTGATTCGCTTGATTTGTGTCTTCCAGCTCAGTCCGGCTGATAGTCGGTATAGTTGAACAGCATGGGCCGCACCTCGCGGCTGAGAGGGGCAAAGTTATAGCCCTGTTCCCGCAGCCCGTCGATCACCCCGCCGAGGGCTTCTACCGTACTGTCCTTGCTGGGTGCGTCGTGGAACAGTACGATTCCCCGCGAGAATGCCGAAGAATTGTTCAGAATATTATCCGTGATCCTCTTGGGCGATATGTAGTTGGAGGACGCATCTCCGCTGGACAGGTTCCAATCGTAAAACACGAATCCCCGCCGCAGCATTTCGGCCACGATCTCCCGGTATACCGGATAGTTATAGCTGTTCACGCTTCCTCCGGGGAATCGGAAGATGGTCGGTGCCTGTCCGGTAGCTTCCTTGATATTGGTGAACAATTGATAGTAGTCGTCCAAAAACGACTCCACCGATTCATAGATTTCATGGTAATTGTGGGTGTAGCTGTGCATCCCCAAGGTATTGCCGTCCGCCGCAATATCACGCATCCATTGGCGCTGTCTCTCCGTGTCGCCCCCCACAACAAAAAAGGTGGCCTTCACGTCCTTGCTGCGCAGGATGGACAGAAGCAGCGGCGTGTTGGATGAGGGGCCGTCGTCAAAGGTGAGGTACATTGTCTTGTCGTCCTGCACCGGCGCGCCCATGGGCGCGTCCACGTAAAAATCCGGATAGAGCGTCTGATAGTCCAGCGGCTCGGTCTGTACCACCTGCCCGGCAACCGACCCGCCCCAGATCGCCTCTTCCGCCTGTTTGTCGGCGGCCAACTGGTCATATCGGGTCTGTAAGTCCTCCAGCGCGGTATTGAGCTGTGCCTGCTCTCCCTCCATCGTACTGACGGCTGCCTCTCCGTGCCGCCAAATGGCGACCGCCAGTACCGTGGGTACCGCAATGGCGATGGCAACCGCCACCAAAATCATGTTTTTAAAAAATTTAACGCTCCCGAAATACGGCTCCTGTGCTTTTTCTGCAAAGCGTTGGCTTTCGTTGCCCTGTTCTTCAACATCCTGCCATTCCGCTCCGTCCTGAGCGGGATCGCCTTCCCCGCCATTGTCCGTTTTCGTAGGCTCTCCCGGTTTTGCAGAGGTCTGCGCCTCGGCAAACTTCTCCGCCTCTCCAGCTTGGCTGCCTTCTGAGACGCTCTCTGTTTCCTCGGCTTCGCTGTCCTTTGAATCGTTCTCCGCTTCTCCAACTTCATTGCCTTCTGAGGCGCTCTCTGTTTCTTCGCCTTCGCTGTCCTTTGAAGCGTCCTCCACCTCTCCGGCTTCACTATCTTCTGTGAAACTCTCCGCTGTCTTCTCCGCATCCACAGCATCTTTTGATTTGAAATTTTCGCCGTCGGTAATTCTCTCCTCCGACTGCTTCATGCCTCCGGGAAAATCCACCGTCTTCCCGGGTAGAAGTTCCTCTGTCAAATCGTCCTCAATCAACGCACCCTGTGCCAGCCGTTTCATTAGGGTCCTCCCCTCCCGCGCCGCAGCGGCCCTTTCAAATAAGCCTCACTGCTTTGGGATAACACACATACCACAATTTTCCCGCCTTGGAGTAAACCGCAACCTGCGAAAAAACGGTTAAAATCGGCGTGCAAATTTTTTCTTGCGGTTATTGTACCATGACTTTTTTAATTTTGGAAGTCTTTGCCGAAAAAAATGACAATTTCTGCTTTCTTTTCTCTTGTTTTTTTAGTCCTCTGTCTGTTCAAAAAAACGTCTGTCCCGCCGAAAATTCGGCGGGACAGACGTTTTTAATCTTCCAAAATTTCTTCAGTTCAACACGTACACCGTGGCGCCCCGGCGACCAAATTCGATACACTGCTGATACGTGTCATAGTACAAATCCACGATATTGCCCCTGACGCCGGTATCCTCGGCAACAGCCATGCCATAAGTCACCTTGCCGTCGGAAGAAACGATATAAAGCTTCGTCCCCAGAGGGATTACCCGCTTGTCAACGGCCACAACACCCACACGCACGGTAGTTCCGGTGGCGGTGTAGCTGTCTGCGCCGCCGTGTCCCTTGGTATAGGCGGTGGCGGTCATGGACTTGACTGTGCTGAAGCTTCGCGTGGCTCCGGACGCGAAGGTCAGCGTACCGCTGCCGTCTGCGTTCTTCGTCACGTCTACCACCCGGTCCCCACTGTCCACGGGGATGTCGGCGGCCACAGCGGTTCCCACACGGATGATCTCGTCCACAGCGGTGGAGTCCTCCTCGGACACCAGCTGGCGGGAAACCCGCTCACCGCCGGAATAAGTCACCTCATATACTGCGGAACGAACGCCGTCCGCACCGGTCTGAACCACCTTCTGCGTACCAGCCTCCATGGTTGGATCGTCCTCGTATACCGTCTGGAAGGAATCGCTTTCCGTCACCCGCTCATAATAAGTCAGGTCGGAAGCCACACTCAGCGTCAGCCCCGTGTCGTTCAGGTCCACAGCCACCATGTCCAGCGGACCGGGAACCGTGTGGACGCGATCCAGCAGCTGAGAGACAGTCTCCTGCCGGGATGTGGTGGAAATGGACGCGCCGTTGTACAGCACCGTCACGGGCCGTCCGGCAGCCAGCGTCAATTCAAAGCCGCTGGCGTTGGTGCCGATATACACCATCTTGGAAGAAAAGTCCGCCACGTCGGCGCCCTGCTCCAAAACGATGGTTGCATCGTCCTCGTCGGTGAGGATATAGAGCGCGGCTGCCCGGTCCGTGGTGAACCAACAGGCGGTCAGAACCAGCACCGTCACACTGACGAATGGGATCAGCCGCCGCGCCGCGCTCTTCGCGCGGGACAGTAGTTGCAGTTTCAAAACAATACCTCCTGAGAATCGTTTCCATCCCATATTTTTCCCGATTTGGAAGACGATTATACGCATTCAAAATCTCGGAGAAATCTTTTGTAACTTATTGTTACCGAATGAAAAACTGGGCTTAGTATACCCCCATTTCCCACTCTTGTCAAGTTTCCGCCGTGTTAAGGAGGGACACCTCCCCACTTTCGCCCAAAAGTTCCCTAAAGCGATTGGATAAGATTGGATATTATCAGGTTAACAGTAACAAAAAAATAACAAAAAAGATAAAGAGAAACAGGCGAGACATCTTTTTGTAATGTCTCGCCTGTTTCTCTTGCACCGCAAGGGTTTTATGCAAATTGCCCATCACTTGAGCCAGAAAGCAAATTGGTTGCGCTTTTCGGCCCGGCGGTAACGCTCGCCACAGATTGGTTGTTTCTCCTCTGCCGTTGGCGAGGGCAGCGAACGATTAGCGTTCCTCCGGTGTAAAGCCCAGATCCTCCAGCTCACCGAGAGCGGTCTTTACACAATTCTCACAGCCGTCGATCTCCACGGTTTTCTTCTCCAGCGATACCTCAAATTTCAGGTCCGCCTTGGTCAGGGCTTCCGTGATGCGCCGGACGCAGTTCTCGCACATCATATCAGGTACAGAAATTGTCTTCATTTTTCATTCTCCTTTTCATTTATTGTTCACGGCAGCTTAAAATCGCCGTTCACTTCATCAGCTTTTGAAGGATATTCAGCAGATCGTCCACCACCTCGGTGCGCCCCGCCTGAATATCCTGCACCACGCAGGTTTTGACATGGCTGCCCAGCAATTCTCTGGAAAAGGCGTTCAGCGCCGCCTGCACTGCCGATACCTGCGTCAGGATGTCGGTGCAGTAGGCCTCCTTTTCCACCATGCCCCGGATGCCCCGCACCTGCCCTTCAATGCGGCTGAGACGGCGCAGCAGCGCGTCGGCCTCCGCCGGTTCCCGGTGCTTGTGCCGCGTACAGCAAGCGCAGATCTCGCCCGTCTCCGGACATTTTTCCTCGTTCATACTCTGCCTCCTTACAGCTTTTTGCGGCCCAGCCGCAGCGCGTTCCCCACCACGCAGATGGAGCTGAGAGACATTGCCGCCCCCGCAAACATGGGCGACAGCAATAATCCGTGGCTCAAATACAGTGCGCCCGCAGCCAGCGGAATTCCCACGGTGTTGTAGCAAAATGCCCAGAACAGGTTTTGCTTGATGTTGCGGATGGTCAACCGGCTGAGCCGGATTGCCCGGGCCACGTCGGCCAAGTCTCCCCGCATCAAAATCACCTGTGCGGACTCGATGGCAATATCGCTGCCGTTTCCAATGGCACAGCCGATATCTGCCTGCGCCAAGGCGGGAGCGTCGTTGATCCCGTCGCCCACCATCATGACCGTGCGGCCCTCATCCTGAATCTTTCGCACCACATCCGCCTTTTCCTCCGGCAGTACCTCTGCCACCACTTCATCCACTCCCACCTGCGCGGCAATGGCCTGCGCGGCGGCTTGGTTGTCTCCGGTGAGCAAAACGGTGCGGATTCCCTGCGCTTTCAGCGCGGCGATAGCGTCCTTGCTGGTGGGCTTCACCCGGTCCGCCACAGAGATCAGCCCCAGCAGCTTCCCGTCTCTTGTGAAGTACATGGGTGTCTGCCCCTGCCCCGCCAGACGTTCCGCATCCCGTTCCAGTGCCGACAGGTCCACGCCGGACTCCCCCATCAGCCGCCGGTTTCCAGCCAGCACATCCGCACCATTCAGCACGGCCCGCAGGCCCCGGCCGGATAGATTTTCAAATTTCTCCGGCGGGTTGGGCAGCGTCAGCTCCCGCTTCCCGGCTTCCTCCACAATGGCGGCAGCCAGGGGGTGCTGGGACACGGACTCCACCCCCGCCGCCAGCGTCAGCAGTTCTTCTTCTGAAACACCCAGCGGCAGCACTTCCATCACCGCAGGTTTTCCTTCCGTCACGGTCCCGGTCTTGTCCAGCACCACCGCAGAGGTTTTGTGGGTGACTTCCAGCGCCTCGCCGCTGCGGATCAAAATTCCGTTGGATGCGCCAAGGCCCGTCCCCACCATAATGGCGGTAGGGGTAGCCAATCCCAGTGCGCAAGGGCAGGCAATCACCAGTATAGAGGTGAAAATTCGCAGAGCAAAGGGAAAGTCCTGTCCTGCCAGCAGCCACACGGCGGCGGCAATAGCGGCGATCACCATGACAGTGGGGACGAACACCCCCGCCACCTTGTCGGCAATGCGGGAGATGGGCGCCTTTTTCCCTTGAGCGTTCTCCACAAACCGGATGATTTTGGACAGTGTGGAGTCCTCACCCACCCGGGTAACAGAAACGTACAGCACGCCGTCGCCATTGATGCTCCCGCCGATAACGGCACTGCCCGCCGCTTTTTCCACCGGCAGGCTCTCGCCGGTAAGCATCGACTCATTGACGCTGCTCTCACCCTTGCTCACCGTGCCGTCGGCCGCGATTTTCTCGCCGGGCTTGATTAAAATCAAATCACCCGCCTTCAGGGATGCGGTGGGAATTTTTTCTCCTGTTTCCGCTAAAACCGCCACGTCGGGCCGCAGGTCCATCAGCTTTGTGATCGCTCCCTTGGTCTTCTGCACGTTTCGGCTCTCCAAAAATTTTCCCACCATGATGAGGGTCAGCACCACCGCCGCCGACTCATAATATAGATGATGCACATGGTGGGGTACGTCCGAAATCAAATAGGTCATCGCCAGTGAGTATAGGAACGAGCACCCGCTGCCAATGGCCACCAGCGAATCCATATTGGGATTCCGGTGCCACAGGGCCTTCAGTCCGCCCACCAGATAACTGCGCCCAAACCACAGAACCGGAATGGTCAGGATGAGCTGCGTCATGGCAAAGTTCACCGGATGGGTATCCATGGACAGGATATTCGGCAGCGGCAGCGGCGTGGGCAGCATCTGCCCCATGGATACATACAGCAAAACAGCCGTAACCACTGCCGCGCTGATCAGATTTCGCTTTGTCTGCCGTAGGGCAAGCTCTGCCTCGTCTGTCTCCTCCTTGACCGGGGCGGCTTTCTCCTCGGTTCTGGACTTGCAGCCAAAGCCTGCTTTTTCCACCTTTTTGACAATATCCGCCGGACTGGTCTGCCCCTCGTCGTATTCAATGGACAGAATCCCCGTGGTGAGGTTCACTTCACTTCGGTTGACGCCCGGCAGTTTCCGGGTCACCCGTTCCACGGACGCACTGCACGCCGCGCAGTGCATTCCGCTGATTTCATAGGTCTCTTCGCGCATAATTGGCTCCTTTCCAGCCGGCAAAATACCCCCATCGGGTATTTCTTTTATGCCTTTATAATATACCCCCACCGGGTATCTGTCAAGCGTCTTTTTAACATCTCCTATCTTTCCCGAAAAGTCAATGACTCACCCGTTCAAACTCAAAATCGCGAAATTTGCCGTTGACATGAAAAGGCACCGGCGCGGACTCATGGTCCGCGCCGGTGCTCTGCATCGGTTAATAAATTTTTTCAAGAAAAATGGATTTGCAGCCGGTTCTTTCCGACGCATACACTATCGGAAAAAACGGATTTTGTTTTCTCGCCGCTTCGACAGCAAACTCCGCAAAATTTTTCAATGTGCTTCGCGGTTATTCGGCGGAGTTGGGTGTCACGGAACCTATTTTACCGTTCCTTTAACCGCACCAAGTCTTCAATGAGTTCCACGGCACCATCCTGCCCGAACACACTGCTGTCCAGACAAAAATCATAGCTGTCCACTGCGCCCCACTTTTTTGCGGAGTAATATTCATAGTATGCGGCGCGGCGTTTGTCGGTCCGCAGAACCATCTGGCGGGCCTTGTCGGTATCCAGATTCTGCCGCCGGGCCACGGCGGCAATCCGTCGCTCCAGCGGTGCGTGGATAAACAGGCTGAGCGTATTGTCCCACCCCTCCAGCGCATAGTCCGCGCAGCGGCCGATAATCACGCAAGGGCCTTCCTCCGCCACATGCCTCACTGCGTCGAAGGTTGCCAGATACACCTGCTGTTCCAGCGAGTCGTTGGTTACCGCGCCGGGCAGAGCAAACATGTACGAGTCCATGGCTATGGAATACAGCAGACTCTTGGGCCGCTCGTCAAAATTCTCGAATAACTTTTCACACAGGCCGCTTTTCTCCGCCGCTTTTTTCAGCAGTTCCTTGTCGTAAAAGGGAATCTCCAGTTTCTTCGCCAAACGAGCGCCAATGTTTCGCCCTCCGCTGCCAAATTGGCGGCCAATGGTGATAATGGTTCTCATGGAAAGACCTCCCTTCTGTGTAATTGAATTATACTGCGAAGAGGGTCTTCCGTCAACGAAAAGACGCGCGGCATTTAGGGCTTTCCCGCAAAAAGGCAACTGTTTTGAAGTCCTCGCTGGAAATCAGGCCGCGGCAAATTCTCCCCCTTCATGGATTTCACCGCAGTGTATGTGTTGGGCTGCTTTGAAACCGTTCATCCGCGGGTTTGCCGCTCATGCCATCCCCCTAGATACACTGAAACAGCACCTTTTCTCTGTTTGCTAAACTCCCCGCGAAACAATTTTACCTTTATCGCATAGAACGAGTAAGTTCCCTTGTTCCTTTTGTTTATACCATTCTAACTTAACGGAGTTTCTCTGCGAAAACGACAGATAAATCATGGGCGGTGTCTGATTTCAGAACCGCCTTTGGCCTTCGCTGCCCGCTGCGGTATGAAGTTTAACTATCATTCGCCTGTACATCCCGCATATCCCGAAAAATCCCGTCAAGCAAGGCGCGCCTCTCCCCACACGCAGGGAGAGGCGCGTTTTTTTCGGTTTGGGGGCAGCGGATCGGGCGGTCCGGCGGCGCAGCCGTCCGCGCAAGCCCTCAGCCGGGAGCAATCCGGCATACCACCGAATCGGCATAGCCCGTCAGCACCCGGCAGTAGCCGCTTAAGGCCGCGTCCAGCGCAGCATCCCCGGTATCCGCCAGCAGCGGCTGGCCCCGCAGCCGGAACAGCTTCTCCCTCGTGGCGGCAATGATGAGATTCTCCCGGCCAACAGCCCGGAGCACTGCCGGGGTCAGCTGCTGATTGCCCCGCCCGAACAAAAAGCCCTGCCCGCCGGTGACGGTAAGCACCAGCTTCGCGGGGTGGCCCCGAATCAGGTCCAAAATCTGCTGCCCATACAGATCGCTTCCTACCAACTGCCCATTCTTTACCAAATCGACCCCAATCAGCGTGTTAGGCAGGCCCAGCTGCTCCATCACCGCCCGGGTGGTTGTCCCCGCTCCGACAAGGTAGAAGACCCCCGGCTCCATGTCGTCCGCGATGCGGCAGCCGATGGCCGCCATGGATGCGGCCTCATCCGGCGGCGAAGCACACTTGCGGTTTTGCGTGTATTGCTTTTGCAGGGGAATGGGCAGATACCCGTACAGCCGGGGTGCGATTTGCTCCTGACGGTAGAGCTCCTCGTCGATGTCCAGAACCTCCTCTTCCTTCGTCCGCGTCACCTTTCCCGTCAGCCACAGCGCCGCCAATTCCCCCGCCGCCCGGGGGCTGCGGGCATACACCGGGGAATGGATTTTCACCCCGGCGGGAATTCCCAGAAACACGCCGGACGGTCCGGCAGTCCGGCAGACATCCCGGGCCGTGCCGTCGCCCCCGGCAAAAAGGGTCAGGTCCGCTCCCTGCGCCTGTATCCACGCGCCGAGAGCGGCGGTGGTTTCCCCGTCGGTGGCGGCGCAGCCGATCTCTTCGGCGCAGACGCAGGTAAAGCCCAGTGAACGGGCCGCGTTCTCCCCCAGTGGGCCGCGGCCCGTGTAGACCGTGATCTGCTCTCGCAGAGGAAGCAGCCGCGCCAGCGCGTCAGCGGCCCGCCGCTCCGCCTGCGGCACAGCTCCCCGGCGCAGGGCCTCCGCCGCCACATGGTCGGTGCCCTTGAGTCCCACGCTGCCGCCCAGCCCCGCCACGGGGTTGACGATTAGTCCCAGTTTTCCACGTTCCATGAAGGTCCCTCCCATGTGAGACGGGGCGGCGCGCAGAGTCTGCCGCCGCCCCGTCCGATTTCATTTGTCTGCGGCGCAGCCGCTCACTGATACTTGCGCAGATAGACCTTCCAGCTGGTGGCCCATTTCGCCGGGTCGTCCATCACGGATTCGTCCACCTGATGGGTGGTGCTGGCGTGGGGCGCGGACTTCACGTACTCCGGCTTTTCATAGCACTCCCGGAACACATATTTCAGCGTCTCCACATACTCGTCAATGTCCTCCTTGGACGGCGTCTCCGTGGGCTCCAGCGTGATGGGCTCGGGGAGATAGAAGGGGTGGTGGCTGGTCCAGTAGTGCATCCCGAAGTCCATCATGCGGCGCTGAATGTCGGTGGTGGACACGCCGGTATCCTCGAAAATTTTTTCCATAGTATAGCGGCACTGCTCCACCCGCTGATTCTTCCCGTCCATGTAATAGGCGCTGACACCGGGAATCTCCAGCATTTTTTTGAACATATAGTTGTTGTTCAGCACCGCAGTCTTGGTGACCTGATAGAGTCCGTTGGGGCCCATGGAGCGAATCCAGCAGTAGGTTTTGAATACCACCGGAGCCACGCCGTAGTAGGACCGAACCTTACGGACGCCGAATTCCTTGTTTTCAAAGGCGTAGTTATAGAAATACTCCTCCCCGTCAAAGTCGATGAGAGGCGCGGGCAGGAACTCCTCCAGCCCTTCCCGGACGCCGGTGGCGCCGCAGGCGGGGCCGCCGCAGCCGTGGGGCGTGGAAAAAGTCTTGTGCAGGTTGAAGTGGCACATGTCAAAGCCCGCTTCCTTTGCCCGGGCCACGCCCAGCACCGCGTTTCCGTTGGCCTGATCGTAGCAGCACAAGGCACCCATCTTGTGCGCATACTCCGTGAACTGGGCGATGTGCCCGTTGTACAGACCGGTATCCTCGGGGTTGGCCTGAATAAAGCCCGCCGTCCGCTCCGTACACACGGCCTTGAACGCCTCCAGATCGGGGACGCCGGTCTCCGGGTCCGGCTGGAGGTAGATGATTTTATAGCCCTTCAGCGCCGGGGCCGCCGCGTCGGAGGGGTGAGAGTAAATCGTGGAGATGAACTTGTCCCGCGTCTCACCCCGGCTGTCCATATAGGCCCGAACCACGGAGGCCATGGTGAACAGGCCCTGAGAGCCGCCGCCGGGCTGGAAGGTGAAGCGGCTCATGCCGGAAATCTCCTGCATGTATCGGTCCGTCTCGTGGAAGATTTTCAGGATACCCTGCACGGTGGAGGGGTCCTGCAAGGGATGCAGGTCGAACAGGCTGCGCGATAGCTGCTCGTTGACTTTGGGGCTGTATTTCATGGTGCAGGTTCCCTGCCCGATCTCGATGTTCACGTCCGCGCCCAGCGTCTCCTGCGAAAGGCGCAGATAGTGGCGCAGAACCCGGCTCTGAGACAGCTCGGGCAGATTGACCGTCTGCTTGCGGCGCAGACCTTCCGGCAGGGCAGACACGCCGTCACCCACGGTTTTGCGTACCTTTTCTTCCGCGTGAGGAGGCAGGATGCCCCGCTCGCCGGGCTTGCTCAGCTCATAGATAATGGGTTCGTCCCACTTGGCCTCGTGGAAACCGGTGCGGACCTTCTGTGTTCTGTCGATACGTTTCATGATACGCTCCCCTCCTTAGCCGACGACCTGCGCCAGCGCCGCCGCCAGACGGTCTAGGTCTTCGCAGGTATGAATTTCCGTCACGCAGTACAGCGCGGACTGGCCCAGCGCCGGGAACTCGCCGGAGAGGTCCTTGCCGCCGAAAATACCCTTTTCCAGCAATGCGCGGTTGATCTCTGCAACGGTTTTTCCGGTGGCGGTGAAATCCACCACAAACTCCTTGACAAAGGCTCCGTTCAGCGCATTGGCCTTCACGCCGGGAATCTTGCTGAGGCAGGCCACGGCATACTGGGCGTTCTGCATCATGGTCTGCCCAACCTCCTCCATGCCCCGGGGACCCATGGTGGCAAGGTACACCCCGGCGGTGATGCCCCACAGGGCGGTCTGCGTACCCACATACTCCTTGGCCTTCTCCCGAAGGTGTCCGAAGGAGGTGCGGTCGTAGGCCACGTCGCCGAAGCCGTACTCCCCCTCCTTGCTGGTGGGGGCGATGCCGAACAGGCGGGAGGGGAACTCCATCACAAAGCGCTCCTCGTCCCGGGTCGCGATAAAGCCGGACTGGCCGCCGCCGAAGTTCATGTGGATGCCAAGGGGCTGGAGATCGCCGCAGACGATGTCCGCGCCGTAGTCCGCCGGAGGAGCCACCACGCCCAGCGTGATGGGGTCCACGCCCACAAGGCTCAGCGCCCCCGCGCCGTGGGCGAGGTCGGAAATCGCCTGCGCGTTCACTTCCAGCGCGCCGAGGTAATTGGGATTTTCAAAATAGACACCGGCGGTATTGGAATTGAGTTTGGCCTTCAGATCATTTAAATCCAGCAAGCCCTGCGCATCACAGGCGACGGACACAAACGCCACGTCGGACGCGCAGTAGTTGCGCATGATGTTCTGCTTGTCCGGGTCGATGATGGCCGGGATAATCACTTCTTTGCGCCCGGTGTAGCGCTGCGCCATGCGGGCGGTCGTCGCCGCAGCCTGCGCCCAATCCATGGTGGGGACGTTCACCACGTCCATGCCCACCAGCTCCGCCACCATGCTGGCGTACTCAAACAGAGACTGGAACCGGCCCAGTTCGTTGTACGGCTCACCGCCGTAACCGGTAAGGAATTCACCCCGGGAGTTGATCTCGTCGCACAGGGCGGGAACATAGTGCTGCCAGCAGCCCGCGCCTAAAAAGTTCAAGTTCTGCTTGCAGGTGGTGTTCCGGGCCATCAGGCTTTCCACATGCCGCGTCAGGGCGTACTCCGAGTCGAACGCCTCGGGCAGGTCCAACGAGCGGTGCATCTGGATTTCGTCGGGAATATCGTGATGCAGCTCCTCCAGCGAGGAAAGTCCGATCTCCCGAAGCATCTCCGCCTGCACGGCAGGATCGGAGTTTGGTATGTAGGGATGATTCGCAAAACCCTTCATGTCAGTCATTGCCCCTTTCCCGCCTGATCAGGCGATGCCGCCGCCGTCCACTACCAGCGCCGCGCCGGTGACCCAGCTGGCAAGCCCGGAGCATAGGAACAGCACGCCGTTGGCGATGTCCTCCGGCTGACCGATGCGAGCCAGCGGACGACCGGAACCGCAAGACTTCAGGAATGCGTCGATGTCGGCGTCGCTCTTAATCTCGCCGGTCTGACGACCCTCGCTGACCATCATGGCAGTGACCGTGTCGCCGGGGTTGACGGAGTTGACGCGGATGTTGTACTTGCCGTAGTCGATGGCCATGGCGCGGGTGACGTTGACGATACCGCCCTTCACGGCGCAGTAGGCCGCCGCCAGATCGCCGCCCTTGAGGCCCCAGCCTGAGCCGGTGTTGACGATGGAACCGCCGCCCACCTTCTGCATCTCGGGGATGACGTGCTTACTCATAAGGAACAGGCCCTTCAGACCCACGTCCAGCACAAAGTCCCACTCCTTTTCGGACAGGTCGGCCATGGCCTTGCGAACGGTGACGCCCGCATTATTATGCAGAATGTCGATGCGTCCGAACTTCTCTACAATGGCCGCAACTGTGGCGGTGACGCTCTCCTCGCTGGTGACATCGCACTTAAAAAACGCCGCCTGCCGTCCGGCGTCCCGCATCTCCTGCGCCTTTTCTTCCGCCTTGTCGCTCACATCCACAATGGCGACTGCCGCGCCGTAGGCGGACAGCAGCTGCGCCACGCCCAGTCCAATGCCGGAGCCGCCGCCGGTGATGACGGCCACCTTCCCGGTCAGATTCAGGGGATCTTTCTTCTGCAGCATCATAAATTCCTCCTATATTTGTTAAATGTCTCTGTGTGGCAATTCTTCTGTCAATATACAAGCAAGAAGCATGCCAATTTTCAAAAAGCAGAAAAGGATGTCGTTTTTTCTGCTTGGGCCAGAAAATCCGGCCTCTTCAGCCGGAAAACATCCCGGTACATCGGGGCGCAGGATGACGCTTGACAGCGCCGTGACGGAAAATGTCAATGTTGTCAAACTGACAATTCTATGATACAGTGAGGAAAAACAGAAATGAAGGTGTACGTATGGAAGACCTGCAACAGCTGCAGCAGCAGTTGCGCCAGCCCATTGAGCGCATGATTAATAGCATCGCGGTGGCTTTGAAGCTGGAGGTGGCGGTGTTTGACAACGAGGCCCATCTGGTCTGCTGCACACCGGTGTATCTGAAGAAGAAGGGTCGGGCAGTCCACGCCCCCTCCATTCAAGAGGTGCTGCACTACGGCAGCATCGTGGTGAACACGCCGGGTCAGATGCCCTCCTGCATCGGCTGCCGGTTTCGGGACAACTGTCCGTCCACCATGGAGCTGCTGGCCTGTATCAAGGCCGACGGTGCAGTGGCAGGAGTGGTGTCCATCACTTCGTTCACCAAAGAGGGCTTCAACCGCATCAGCGGAAACACGGACATGTACATGGAAACCATCAGCGAGATCGCGCTGATGCTGGGCAACTTCATCAGCAGCAAGACCGGGCGGGTTACCTCCGTCCACACCGACGACCTCATCCGCACCGTCATGGAAATGTCCACGCACCCCATGCTTCTGACCGACGCCAACGGCGTCATTGTTCAGTATAACCACATCGCTAAAACCTCGCTGCGGTTCTGCCAGCTCTCCGCCAGTTCCCTGTGGCATATCGTACCGGAGGAAATGGCCCAAAAGGCCCTGCGGGGTGTGGAGTTTCGGGAAAAGGAGTTCGTTCGGGACGGGTATCATGCCCGGTTTTCAAGTCTGCCCGTCTTGCAGGATGGGCAGACCATGGGGGTGGTGGTGCGGCTGACGGACGACCACTACGGTGACGAGAGCGAGAGTTTCAGCATGGACCATATTATCGGCTCCACGCCCCAGACCCGAACGCTTCATCAACTCATCCGAAAAGTGGCAAACAGTTCCTCCCCCATTCTCATCACCGGCGAAACCGGCACCGGCAAGGAGCTGGTGGCCCGGGCCATTCACGAGCAGAGTGAGCGGAGGCGCTATCCCTTTGTGGCGGTAAACTGCTCAGGTATCCCGGACTCACTGTTTGAAAGCGAGTTGTTCGGTTATTCCGAAGGCTCCTTCACCGGAGCAAAAAAGGGCGGTAAGGCGGGTAAGATCGAGATGGCTCAGGGCGGCACCCTGTTTCTCGACGAGCTGGGCGAAATGCCCATGTCCATGCAGCCAAAGCTCCTGCGGGTTCTTCAGGAATACGAACTGGAACGGGTGGGGTCCACAGAGAAAATCCCCCTGAACATCCGGGTCATTGCCGCCACTAACTGCAATCTGGAGGAGATGATGCGGCAGGGGAAATTCCGAAAAGACCTGTACTACCGAATCGGCGTGGTCAATCTGGAACTGCCGCCCCTGCGGGAGCGTCAGGGGGATATCATGCCCATTGCCATGAACTATCTCAAAAAACTGAAGCTCAGTTTCGCCACTCCGGTGGAGTGCTTCTCTCGGGAGGCGGAGGAATTTTTTCTGCGCTGCCCATGGCCCGGAAATGTCCGGGAGCTGCAAAATGCGGTGGAGTACGTTGCCAACCTCTGCGAGCACAGAGAGGTCACCCCACGGGACCTGCCGCCCCGGCTGCTGGCCCAGCGCTCCGCCCGCCCCACCTCAGCGGCAAGAGCCACCGCAGCCTCCGGCCGAGGCCGTGACGAGGAGGCACAGATTCAAAAGCTATTGGATCAGTACGGTGAAACGCTGGACGGTAAAAAGCGGATCGCGGACGAGCTGCACGTCAGTCTGCGCACCCTTTATCGAAAGCTGGAGAAATACGGAATGAAATAAACAGCCGGAACCGGCGTTTCCCGTCTGCCTTGGTCAGATACGGAAACGCCGGTTCCTTTTTCAAACTGCGCCCGGTAGTAAAGGCGTCACTTAAACGCCTTCGTCATGTTGTCGGCGTAGCTGGGGTCGATGTGATAACGCTTGAGGTCGATCTTGTGCAGCACAGTGGCAAGCAAGCACAGCAGCACCAGACCCACCGGCAGCAGAATCAGCGGATTGCAGGCCGTAAAGCCGTAGATCGTATACAGCACCAGAATCACGCCGCCCACCGTCAGGGCATAGGGCAGCTGCGTACCCACATGGTCAATGTGATCCGCACCGGAGAAGATGGAGGCCATGACCGTGGTGTCAGACACAGGAGAGGAGTGGTCGCCCAGAATCGCGCCGGACAGAACCGCGCCGGCCATGCCGATGGACATGTTCACGTCGCCGGTCAGCTGATAGCCCATGGAGATAGCCAGCGGGGTCATGATGGCCATGGTGCCCCAAGAGGTACCGGTTGCAAAGGCGATTAAAATAGATAGCAAAAGCACCAGCGGAGGCAGAACGCCAAAGGGCACGTTGTCTCCGATCAGTTCCACCACGAACGAGGCCAATCCCAGTTCCTTGGTGATGGAGCCCAGAGACCACGCCATCACCAGAATCGCGCCGGTGAGGACCATCAGCTTGAAGCCGTCCACGATGGTGGACATCGTCTCCGCAAAGGTCATGATGCGGGTGGTCAGCGCCAGCACGATTCCTGTGGCCGCCATGACGAAAGAGCCCCACAGCAGCGCGGAACTGGCGTCGCAGTTCTCAAGAACCGCCATGACGCCCTCGGACAGATACTCCCGGCCTGTCCAGACGATACCGCCCAAAATGGTTGCCAGCGCCAGACCGATGGGCAGAACAAAGGTCTTGACCATGGGCTTGTCCATTTTGGGGTCTCCCAGCTCATTGCCCACGTCCATCATGGGGCTTGCTCCGTCCCGGGTAAACTTTCCGGTGGACAGGCAGCGCGCCTCAGCCTTCAGCATAGGGCCGTAGTCCTTGCCGGTATACATCAGGAACGCCACAAACAACAGCGTCAGAATGGAGTACATGTTAAAAGGGATGGAGTGGACGTAAGCCGCCATCGGCTGCACATCGGAGATCCCCGCCATATCCAGTCCCTGTTTGATCATGGAGATCTGATAGGCAATCCAGTCGGAGATCAGCAGCGCCGCCGCGGGCGCGGCAGTGGAGTCCAGCACATAGGAGAGCTTCTCCGAGGAAATGCGGTACTCCTTGCAGATGTCGCGGAAGACGTTTCCATCCACCGCCGCCACCAAGCAGTCGTTGATAGAGGTGCAAATGCCCAGTCCCCATGTGCCAAGGCACACGGAACGCCGCTTCTTGAAGCGGTGCTTTGCGGCCTCAGCCAGTGCAAAGCTGCCACCAAGCCGCCAGATGAATGCAATGCCGACGCCCATGAACATCGTGAAAATGACAAGCAGCGCGTTGTCAGGGTCGCCCAGATTGTCCACAAGGACCTTCAAAGAGTAGGAGATGCCGCCGAGGGGATTCCATCCGGATACGATCAAGCATCCGGTAAACAGGCCCATGAACATCGAGATCAGGACCTGTTTCGTGGCAAAGCAAAGAACAATCGCCACAAGAGGGGGAAGCAGTGCTAATGCGCCATATGATTCCATATGAATCCTCCTTATTTTGGGTTCCGCTTGATTTGGGCTTTATCTACTTTGCAGCACATTCCGTGCCAAAGCGGAGTATGGAGGATTTTTTTGCCTGTTTTTTTTAGAATTCCGGTTTATCGCAAGAATTCACAGTTTTTTAACGATTTAAAATTACATTAAGAGCAAAAAAATTTCAGCTTCCCATGCAATTCATTAATATTTGACAGTACGGTTTGTCATCGCGCGCCAGTTGACACGGGCGGTCCGGCGCTGCCAGAAGTCCCTCAATTTCCAGTTATACCAAGGCTTTGCCAAATTGTTGGAACGTGACAGCGCACTTTGACACACTAATTTGACAATTACGGCAAGAAATGTGCCAACCGCCCCTGCACCTGACATCTGCGCTTAAGGGAACGCTGATTCAATCCGCACAATGGATTGAATCAGCGCATCCTGTATTTTCGATATTTGAGGGGTTCATCGGGCGGTCCGCCCGCAGTCTTCCTGCGCTGCCTCAGCTTTCTTCCGGCATGGGCTTTCCCAGTCTGCGGTACATGGTCTTTTTCACGGCCCGCAGGATGTTTTCATATCCGGTACACCGGCAAAGATGGCCGGAGAGGAGCTTGCGTAGCTCGTCGTCCGTGTATTCCTTTCCGGATTCCAGAATCTCCACGGCGGTCAGCATAAAGCCGGGGGAACAGAAGCCGCACTGGATGGCGGCCTCGTCCACAAACGCCTGCTGGATATCGGAAAGCTCGCCATTGGGACCCAGCAGCCCCTCCAGTGTGCGGATGGCCTTGCCCTCCGCCCAAACCGCCAGATAGATGCAGGAGTTGAAAGCCTCGCCGTCGATCAGCACGTTGCACGCGCCGCACTCCCCCACCTCGCAGCCCTTTTTCACCGAAGTCATCCGAAAATCGTTGCGCAGCATGTCCGTCAAAGACGCCCGCACGTCCACCGTGCGCTCCACATTCTTGCCGTTGAGACTAAAATGGACGGTCTTGTACTGCATCACATGTTTTTCCATCACAGCGCACCTCCCGCCAGTTTCACGCTCTCCATAAACGCCCGCTTCGCGCTCTCCACGGCAATGTGCAGTCGGAAATCCCGGCTGGCGCGCCAGCTGTCCCGCGGATTGATGTCCTCCTTCACCGCCTGAGAAAACCGCTCCGCCAATTCCTCGGAAATCGGCTGGCCCTCTGCCAGACGCTCCGCCGTCACTGCCCGCAGGGGGATGGGGCCTGCCACGCCGAAGGCCACGCGCGCCCGTTTCACATACTTTTTGTCGGCGGACAGCCGCACGTTGACCGAGGTTCCCAGCGTGGCGATGTCCATGGCGTTGCGCATTGCATATTTAATATAATGTCCAAAGGTATTTTCGTAGCTCTCTTTGGAAATCAAAATGGCCGTTTGAATCTCGTCGGGATGGATATCCACTTTTCCCGCCTTGATATAGAACTCCTGAATGGGGATACGGCGCACGCCCGCCTGTCCCGTCAGCTCGACCACCGCGTCCCACGCGAACAGCGTGGAAGCAGAGTCGGCGGAGGTCACGCCGTTGCAGGTATTGCCGCCGATGGTGCCGATGTTGCGGATCTGGGGGCCGCCCACCTGATCCACCGCCTGTCCCAGCACATTGATGTATTTTTGGATAAGCGGATCCCGGGTGATGTGAGAAAAGCTGGTGAGGGAGCCGATGCGCAGCGTCCCGTCCTCTTCCAGCGACACGCCTCGCAGAGCGTCGATGCCGTAAATGGAGATCAGCTCTTTTCCGGCCCGCTTTCCCTCCCGCATCTGCACCAGCACGTCGGACCCTCCCGCGATGATCTGGGCCTCGGGATGCTCCATACGAAGGGAGACGGCCTCCTCCACAGAGCCTGCCTCATAGAGGGCTTTCATATCATACATCTGCGTCTCTCTCCTTTCACTCTTCGATCAGTCCCGCCTTGCGGAACTCTGCGTACAGCACATGCGGGGTGATGGGACAGCAATCCACAGCCACTCCGGTGGCGTTCAAAATCGCGTTGCGGATCGCCGGCGCGCCGGAGCAGGCCGGAGGTTCACCCAGCGCCTTTGTCCCGTACGGCGAGGTCGGCTCTGGATTTTCCACAAACTCTCCCTCCAGATGGGGATGATCCATAAAGGTGGACAGCTTATAATCCAGCAGGTTATTGTTCAAGGGCTTTCCGGTCTTTTCGTCAAACTTCAGCTCCTCAGAAAGTCCATAGCCAATGGCCATGGACATGCCGCCGTGCACCTGTGCCTCCGCCAGCTGAGGATTGATGAGCGTTCCGCAGTCGTGAACATTGATCATATTCACCAGTTTTACCTTGCACATTTCGATGTCCACTTCCACTTCTGCAAAGGAACATCCAAAA
The DNA here is from genome assembly GCF_000307265.1 of Oscillibacter ruminantium GH1. Classification (GTDB taxonomy): domain Bacteria; phylum Bacillota; class Clostridia; order Oscillospirales; family Oscillospiraceae; genus Oscillibacter; species Oscillibacter ruminantium. Next base: position 905,410 of record NZ_DF158896.1, on the reverse strand, counting down.
GAATAGGCGTTCGTCTTGATCTGGGCGGTGGTTTCGGCGGTGATGTGCTGGCTGCTTTCCATAGAATAAAGGCTCTCCATCGCCAAATCTCCCAGCGTCTTCAAAATCCGCCCGTCGGTCTTGCGGACAATGTTGCCGTCGATCAGGTCGAGATTGGAAACCGGCATCCGGGTCTGCTCATGGGCGATGTTCAAAATCCGCTCCCGCAGGGCAAGCCCGGTCTGCATAATGGAAAATCCGCCGATGTAAGTTTGCCGGGAAGCATACGCGCCCGTGCCGTAAGGCGTCACGTCGGTATCCTGTGTGGAGACTACGTGAACCTTCTCCAGCGGCACACCCACCGCATCCGCTACCATCTGGGAATACGCGGTGTCGCAGCCCTGCCCGATCTCCGTCTCGCCGGTCTGGAATTGCAGGGAGCCGTCCTGATTGAGCACCATCCGGCAGGAGGAGGACTCCAGCGAAATGGGCCACACGGCGGTATTGTACCAGAACACCGCGCACCCAACGCCCTTGCGCACCGGCCCGGTCTGGTTCTTATATGCCTCATACTTCCGCGCGAAGTCGATGTACGCCAGTCCACGGTCCATGCACTGATTGAACGTGTCGTCATACAGCTCATTTTTGGAAAACCCGTCCACATACCCCACCGGCATCAGATGCGCCCGGCGGAACGCTACGGGCTCCTGCCCCACAGCCTTTGCCACATCGTCGATGTGGCACTCTCCGGCAAACATTGCCTGCGGAATTCCGTAGCCCCGCATCGCTCCGGCAGAAGGTTTATTGGTGAACACCGTCCAGCAGTCGCACTCCAGATTTTCGCAGGGATACAGCTGGGGGAACGCGCCCATGCCCTTGGCCACGATGCCGTGGCCGTGGGAGGCGTAGGCTCCCTGATTGGAAAACGCCTCGAACTTCCGGGCGACAAACGTGCCGTCCGGCCGGACATAGCTGATGATGTGGGTGCGGATCGCGTGGCGCACGCGGTTGGAGACAAACGTTTCTTCCCGCGAACACTCGAATTTCACCAGTCTTCCGCCCACCTGCGTGGAAAGCCACGCGCACAGCGGTTCATACAGCGCGTCCTGCTTGTTGCCAAAGCCGCCACCGATATAGGGCTTGATGATGCGTACATTGCCCCATGGAATCCCCAGCGCCTGACCCACCACACGGCGGACAATGTGGGGAATCTGAGTAGAGGAAACCACTACCACCCGGCCCGCTTCCTCATAGGCAAAGCAGCCGTGGTTTTCAATGTGGCAGTGCTGCACCGTGGGCGTGTCGTACCAGCCCTCCACGCGGATGAGGCCCGGCTCCTGAATCGCCGCTTCATAGTCGCCCCGGCGGATTTCGGTGTGAGCCAGCACATTGCCGGGATACTCCTCGTGCAGCTGCGGCGCGTCCGGCTCCAAGGCCTTCAGCACATCCAGCACAAAGGGCATCTCCTCATACTCCACCTTCAGCGCCCGAACGGCCTGCATGGCGGACACCTCGTCCTCCGCGATCACGGCGGCCACATCGTCGCCGTAGTACCGGACATGGCGGTTCAGCAGCATTCTGTCCGCCACGTCCTGATGATGGGGGTCCATAGACCAAGGGTGTCCTGCTGTGGGGAAGGGGCGGTTGGGCGCGTCAAAGCAGGTGAGAATCTTCACCACGCCGGGAATCGTCTCCGCCTCGCTGGTGTCAATTGATTTTACGAATCCGTGGGCAATGGTGCTGTGCTTGACCTTTGCGATCAGGGCCCCCCTGTCGCACAGGTCATCCATGTACTTTGCCCGGCCTGTGGCTTTTTCGTACGCGTCCACCCGGATAGCGCTCTTGCCGACGCTTTTGCTCATGAAACTGGCCTCCTTTTTCAACTGAACTTCCCCACATAGTTGACTCGATGTGGGGAAAGCGGATATACTAAAGAAAAGTAACCGATAAGGGGTGTCAAAATGGAAAACTTGGGCTGTGTGGTCCTTGCCGCCGGATACGGAAAGCGGTTCGGCGGGAATAAGCTGACTGCGGCGCTGGATGGTCGTTCTCTGATCCTGCGCTCGCTGGAAACAGTTCCTTCAGAGCACTTTTCCTCCATCGTTGTGGTCACCCAGTACCCGGAAGTGCTGAAGCTGGCGGGAGAATTTCATTTCGCCGCCATTCTCAACGACAAGCCGGAGCTTGGATTGAGCCGCTCCCTCCAGCTGGGGCTTACGGAAGTGCGAAACTGCGAGGCCGTCTGCTTTCAAGTCTCGGACCAGCCGCTTCTGCGGCGAGAGTCCGTGGCAGCGCTGTGTGATTTCTGGAGGGAATCGCCGAAAAAGCTGGCGGCCTTGGGCCACGGCGGCGTCCGGGGCAATCCCTGTATCTTCCCCTCCGAATTTTTCCCGGAGCTGATGGCTCTGACGGGTGATATTGGCGGCGCGGCGGTCATCCGCCGACACGAGAACGCTTTGCGCCTTTTAGAGGTTCCCGCCAAGGAGCTTTGGGACGTGGACACGCCGCAGGCGCTGGACGAAGCGGCGCACATCTTAAACCCGGAGGACAAGGCATGAACTTTTTGGTCGTTGGTCTGGGCGGCGGATTGGGAGCCGCCGCCCGATATGGCGTCGGGCTTCTCCCATGGCGGGGGAATTTTCCGCTCCTGACGCTTTGCATCAATCTTCTGGGTGCGGCGGTGATCGGCTTTCTGGTGGGCCTTGCGGAGCAGCGAGCGTTGAATCCCCGTGCGCTTCTCTTCTGGAAAACCGGGGTCTGCGGCGGCTTTACCACCTTCTCCACCTTTTCGCTGGAGGCCGCCCAGCTGCTCTCCGCTGGGGAGCGGGGTCTGGCCGCGCTGTACATTCTTCTCAGCCTTGCCGGGTGTCTCGCGGGCGTCTGGCTGGGCCAGTCCTTGAGCCGGTCACTGGTAGGCTGAGTCCAGCGGTCCCCTGTGGGGGACCGCTTTACTTTTTACTGTAAGGTGTGTTCTCCAACGGCAGGCTGGACCGGAAATTTCCATCGTACCGGAAATAGGCGTCCGCGATAGCGGGGGCCGTGGGGATGGAGGTAATCTCTCCGATACCGATGGCGCCGCAGGCCACGTCAAGGCCCGGCTTCTCCACGATCAGCGCCTTCACCTCCGGCACCTGATTCGCCCGAAACAGGCCCAGCGTGCCGTACCTTGCCAAGGGTTTGCAGTCCTCCAGAGGATAGCGCTCCGTCAGGGCAAAGCCCATACTCATCACCACGCCGCCCTCGATCTGTCCCTCCACCGAGGTGGGGTTGACCGCCTTTCCCACATCGTGGGCCGCCACGATCTTCTCGATCTTTCCCTCGTCGTCCAAAATGCAGATCTGGGTGGCGTAGCCGTAGGCCACATGGCTGACAGGGTTCGGCACGTCCGCCCCCAACGGGTCGGTCTTTGCCAGATACTCTCCGTAAAACTCCTGCCCCTCCAAATGGGACAGGGGGTTTTCTTTTTTTGCCTCGTTCAGCTTCTCACACGCCCGGCGGCAGGCCTCTCCCGTCACCAGCGTCTGCCGGGAACCAGAGGTAGTCCCCGAATCCGGGGCCAGATAGGTGTTGGACCGCTCGTAGACCACATCGTCCCGTCCAAGGCCCGTCTGGTCGCAGACCATCTGGGTCAAAACCGTACCCAATCCCTGCCCGATGCAGGAGGCTCCGGCGTAAATGTGGAGTTTTCCTTCTTCCACCCGCAGGCGAATCCGGCCCGTGTCCGGAATTCCCACGCCCACGCCCGCGTTTTTCATGGCGCAGCCGATGCCCACGTACTTTGCCGCGTCGTAGTAGGGCTTCACCGCCTCCAGCGTCTCCGCAAGACCCGTGGACGCATCCACGATCTGGCCGTTGGGCAGTTCCTGCCCCGGACGGATGGCGTTGCGCCAGCGAATCTCCCAAGGGGTAATGCCCACTTTGTCGGCCATCTGGTTCAAAAGGCTCTCCACGCAAAAGCACGTCTGCGTCACGCCAAAGCCCCGGAACGCCCCGGCGGGCGGGTTATTGGTGTAATACGCCCAGCCGTCAATCTCAAAATTCTGATAATTATAAGGTCCCGCCGCGTGGGTGCAGGCCCGTTCCAGCACCGGCCCGCCCAAAGAGGCATATGCACCGGTGTCCGCAATGACCTCCGCCGCAACGCCCTGAATAATCCCGTTTTCGTCGCAGCCCATGGAAAATTCCATCTCCATGGGGTGGCGCTTGGGGTGGATTAAAATGCTCTCCGCCCGAGTCAGTTTCACCTTGACCGGACGTTTCAAAAGATAAGCCACCAGCGCGGCGTGGTGCTGGACCGTCACGTCCTCCTTGCCGCCAAAGCCGCCGCCCACCAGCAGATTTTTGACCTTCACCTTTTCGGCGGGCAGGCCCAGCATCCCCATCGTTTCATGCTGGGTGTCATAGGCCCCCTGATCCGTGGACCAGATGGTGACTCCATCCCCCTCCGGAAACGCCACGGCGCATTCCGGCTCCAAGAACGCATGCTCCGTCCAAGGCGTGGAAAAATGCTGCGTCAGCACATATTTCGATCTGGCGATGGCCTCTGCCGGATTGCCCCGCTGGATATGCTTGTGGGCCAGCAGATTCCCGGACCGATGGACCAGCGGCGCGTCGGGCAGCATGGCCTCCTTCGGGCTTCGGACCATGGGCAGTTCCTCATAATCCACTTCCACCAGCGCTTTCGCCTGCTCCAAAATCTCCTTTGTCTCGGCGGCTACAATGCAGATGGTGTCCCCCAGATAGTGGGTGACCTCTCCCACGGGAATCATCGTATCCCAGTCCTTTTGAAGATGGCCCACCTTGTTCTGTCCGGGAATGTCCGCCGCGGTGAAAACTCCCGCAACACCCGGCAACGCCTTTGCCGCTTCTGTGCGGATGGCCAGCACCCGCGCCCGAGGATACCGGCTGCGCACCGCGCTGGCATAGAGCATACCGTCCAGATACACATCGTCGGGATACTGCCCGGTGCCGGTAACCTTTTCCCGCACGTCCACCCGGGGTACCCGCGCGCCCAGATTCCAGTCTGTCGGCAGAGCAGGAATCTCGCCGCTGCGCAGCGTCTCCGCCGCCAACAGAATTCCGTCGATGATCTTCACATATCCGGTACAGCGGCAGATATTGTTCCGAATGGCAAACGCCGCCTCCTCCCGGGTGGGATTCGGATTCGCGTCCAGCAGCGCCTTGGCGGAGATCACCATCCCCGGAATGCAAAAGCCGCACTGAACGGCTCCCGCTTTGCCAAAGGCGTAAGTATATACGTCCTTTTCAAAATCGCTGAGGCCCTCTACCGTCAAAACGGACTTTCCCTCCATCTTGTCGGTCTGTGGAATGCAGGCCTTGGTGGGTTTTCCGTCAATCAGCACCGTGCAGGTGCCGCAGGCCCCTTCGCTGCACCCGTCCTTCACGGAGGTCAAGTGCAGTTCATCCCGCAGGAAGCGGATGAGTTTTTGGTTTTTCTCCACGCTCACGGCTTTGCCGTTCACGGTAAATGTCGCCATCGTGTATTCCTCCTCAAACTCCGTGCCCGGCCCCGGTCCCACGGTCATTCTTCAGCCGCCCTTCGGCCTCTTGCCGAAAGGTCAACCTTTTATTGACTCATTATACAATAATTTTTAGGCCAGCGCAATCTTTGTTTGTGCAGTCCGTTATACTACTTATGCTATCACGCTTTCTTTTGCGGAAGCTCCCAACCCACCAGCAGCGCTCCGTCCCGGACGGTGACGACGGCGGACCTCTCCAGAATGTGATTGCTGACTCCCAGCGGAAACTCCGGCGTCAGCACGGCGTTTTTCAGCGGGTACTGAAAGCCCGTCTCGTCAATCCCTCTGGCCTCGTCCCCCAGACAGAATGCTGAGAACAGGCCCCATTCCACTTCCTTTTGAATGGAGAGGGACTCATTTTCAATGGCTGTCCAGAGAAAATCATCGCCGTACAGCCAGCCTCGCGCTCCTCTGCGCCGCAAATACAGCAAGGACTGGAGATTTGCCAGCGTGTGATCCAACCGTTTCCCGCCGGTGAAGCCGTACAGATAAAACGCATCGCATTCGGCTTCCAGTCCGGTTTTCAGCGCCAGCATCGTGTCGGTGTCGTCTTTTTCCACCGGCACCCGCCGCACCGCAATCCCCTCCGGCTCCGGCATGGAATCGAAATCTCCCAGCACCAAGTCCGGTATAATCCCAAGGCTTTGGCACAGTCGGTAGCCCGCATCGGCGGCAATCACCAGATCTCCGGGTGCGGGACATTCCCGCAGGCCATAAAAACTCCCGGCAGCAAAAATAAAACAGCGTCTCATGCGCGTTCCCTCTGTTTCTTGTGTTGACGGCGGGACCCCACTCTCTTTCGCCCACCGGTTTGCTGTGATTGTACCACAACTTCTCCCACTTGACAAACAGGTGTTACCACATTATAATGAATGCGACAATTCCAAGGGGTGCTGGCGGAAGCCGGCTGAGATGGGCGTATTCTCGCCCGGTCCCTCGAACCTGATCCGGGTAATGCCGGCGTAGGAATGCGAGCTGTTTGACTGTACCCGCATGACGAGGCCGACGCCCGCCATGCGGTTTTTTCTGCCCGTGGGCGAAGGCCGGGGGAAACGGAATTGCCAAATATCGTAAAGGGAGTTCCGAAATTATGAAAAACAGCAACGTCCGCATGATCTGCGAAGCCGCCGTTATGATGGCCATGGCGCAGATCCTCAGCTACATCAAGCTCTACGAGTTTCCCAACGGCGGGTCTATCGACTGCGCCATGGTCCCCATCATTCTCTTCGCCGTTCGCTATGGCGCGGGCTGGGGAACCGGCGTCGGCTTTGTCTACGGAGCCATGCAATATTTCTTTGCCAACGGTATTTCCATCGACTGGACGACTATTATCTGTGACTATTTCATTGCCTACGCACTGCTGGGCTTTGGCGCGGGGCTGTTCCGTGGTCATAAATACGGTGTCTACTTCGGGACACTCAGCGGCGGTCTTCTGCGGTTTGCGGCCCATTTGGTGGTAGGCGCGGTGGTCTGGGGAAAGTGGATGCCGGACGCGTTTTTCGGCATGACCATGACCAGCCCCTGGTTCTATTCTCTGCTGTATAACGGCAGTTACATGCTTCCGGACATCCTGATCTGCGGCGTGATCTTCGCTCTGCTGTACCGACCCTTGAAAAAGTATTTTACCAGCGCCGATCTCCGCGCTGCGCAGGTGTAATCCATCCGAAATACGCAATCGGCCCCGGCCCCGCCAAAAGCGGGGCCGGGGCTTTGCTCGGAAGCGTTTCACTTTGCTTTTCTATTTGCAGAACCGTTACATGATGTGTTCCTCGCAGAAGTTATCCACCACGCGCACGCCCATCTCGCTCCGGCTGGCCACGGGGAACAGTGCAATGCTCACGGGGTCGAACGCAGGGCAGAGCCGTTTTTCCGGCTCAATGCGCAGGGTGGGCGTGTTTTCCGCAGGACGATCCGTTCGTTGTCTTTTGCTCATGAAATCACCCTTCGGTAGTGTGTGGAACGTTGAAAAAAAGTATTCCATACATTTTTTTGAAAAGGGGTTGACAATCTCGGAATTTTTTGTATAATAATATCTGTTCGCTACGCCAATCACGTACCGAACGGCAGATAGCGGGTTTGTGTAATGGTAGCACGCCGGACTCTGACTCCGTCTGTGAGGGTTCGAATCCTTCACCCGCTGCCACAAGATTTCCCTGAAACCTCAATGGTTTCAGGGCTTTTCTTTTACCCGCTTGTTATTTCCTATAAAATAGGATTCCCGTATAACCCCGGTTGTCACCGAATGAGTGCGCCCACAAAACTTTATATTAGGAATGCATTACAGCACTTTTCCTCAAATTTCTACATAATTCTCGTCATGATGGGCAATCTACCGCTGAGGTGATTTTCTGTGGATGACCGTCCTATTGAAATTCCGCACAAAAAACCATATCAAGAAGAAAAACCCATTCCAAATGTCTACCCGGTGATTGACACTGATCTTGCACGCGACAATATCGAGAACAACATTCCCGCCGCAGACTTGGAAGACCTTTAGAAGGGCAGCCCGTCCAGATTGGCCGCGCACAAAGTCCCACAGCAAAGGTCTTCTAACACCGCAGTTTCAAGATATCCCTGAGACAGGAGTCATATTGGCGCTGCAAACGGCACGGTCTTTCGGCCGCGCCGTTTTTTTGCCGTTAAAAATTATTTTCTATATGCCGAAAGGGCATTCCGTCTGTCAAATACAGGCGGAATGCCCTTATTTTATGAAAGCAAGTCTCAAGGTTTGGCCGATTTACTTGTTTTCCAGCAGCAGCGTATATTGATCCTCCCTGCTCACTTCGTAGACCCGCTCCACATCCGTGTCCATGGCAGAAAGGCAGGCCTCCCCCGCCTCATATCGCACGCAGGTACCGCAGGAAGAACTCAGCTTTCTGGGGACCGGCATCATCTTGGCGATAACGCCCACTCCGCCCAAAGCGCGGGCTGTGGTCAAGGCCGCCAGATGGGTATGGAACGTGGCGATGTAACGGCTCATTTTTTCAGTGTCATATGGAAGTCATGGCCTTCCGGAGTCACGCTGACCTGATAGCCGCAGCTGCTTCCATAGCGGGTCACATTCTCCACCGAACACTGGTTGTCCACCAGAACTTCCAGCTCTGCGGGACTGTTCTTCTTCACTTCCCTCTGCACCATCACCACGGGCGTGGGGCAGGAGTAGCCTCTTGCGTCAACCATTTTGATGTCCTTCCTTTCTCAATGCGTCTTTGCGGCAACAGCGGCAGTTTCCTCTTTGGGCAGATTCATCACAGAAATCACAGCAAACACCACGAAGCCCAAAAGCACCGCCACCTTACCAGCGTTGGAGATTCCGCCAACCACCAGCTCCTTGGCCTCATTCAGAGAGTCGGGGTTTCCCGCCAAGCCAAAGTTGTGCGCCAGCGCCGCGCCGGAGATCATTCCAAACACGGTAACGGCGGAGTCGCCATTGCCCTCGCCCGCCAAAATGAGTTGACGCAGCGGGCAGCCGCCCAGCAGAACAGAACCCCAGCCCACCAGTACCATGCCCAGCAAGTTCCACAGATGATTGCTGTGGGCAACAGGCTGCATGGTAAAGCCGAAGTGGAAGCTGCCGGTGACAAGGTTTCCCACCAGAACTACCAAAAAGATGGCGACAAAGCCGTACAGCAGTTTAAAATCCTGAAACAGCACCGCATCGCGGATGCCGCCCACCATGCACAGGCGGGCCTTCTGGGCCAGTGCTCCCACAATCAAAGCGATTACCAGAGCAGCGAGCAGGGGCGCGTGCTTGGAGCCGGGGCCTTCCTCGCTGAATTTTAACAGCGTGGGGACCGCCAGCAGCAAAATCAGCAGACCGGTCATGACGATCGGCAGCACGCCGCCCTCCGCCTTGCGCACCTCATATGCCCGCTTTAAAGAAAAACCGCGCTTGAGGAACTGCACACCGATCACAATGCCGATGATGAAGCCCAGAAGGCCCACCAACGCGTTGGCGTCTCCGCCGCCCAGCCGAATTACCATCCGCAGGGGGCAGCCCAAAAATGCCAGTGCGCCGATTACCACAAATCCGCCCAACACAAACCGCGTAGCCGGAGAGGAACCCGCTTTCGCCCGGAATTCCTTTGTTGCCACGGACATGATGAACGCGCCCAGCACCAGCCCGATGATCTCCGGGCGGACATACTGCACCTTTGCCGCGCTGTGCATTCCCACCGCACCTGCGATATCCCGTAAAAAGCAAGCGATACAAAAGCCCATGTTAGCGGGGTTCCCAAGTGCTGTCAGCACAACCGCCGCAAGACCGACCGCCGCGCCGGCGATCACCACGACCCAGTTAACCTTCTTCATTTCAACGCTCCTATATCCATACAAAATTCCCGTGATTTTCCACAGGTTTTCGCCATTTATTATAGAATACATCTATGAAAAAGGCCAATCTTTGTTTACAATGCCGTGAAATCAAAAATCGTTTTTAACGATGATAGCGCGGCTTCTTTTTCCCGCCGGACAGGCTGCCGCTCAATTTTCACCCCTTCTTCTTCAGCTCGGAGCGAAGATATGTAACAAACGCCTGCTCCATGCGGGTAAGGCTCACGTCCTTGCGCCAAACCAGATAAATTCTTCGGAAAAAGCCGCTCTCATCCAAATCGAAAGTCAACAGCTTTCCGGCGTTTGCCTCCTCCCGAACAGATAACTCCGACATGACGGAAACGCCCATCCCCTCCGCCACGCTGCGCCGAATTGCCTCCGGATTGTCCATGCAGGCCACCACCCGCATTCTGTCTTGAGAAATACCGTGTTTTTTCCAATATTCCTCTGTAACACGGCGGGTGCCTGAAGTCTCCTCCCGGACGATAAACGGCTCGTCCAGCAGATCCCGCCCATACAGGCCCTGCGCCTTCAGCGCTCGGAACCGCTCCGTTGCCGCGGTGACCAGCACCAGCCGGTCGTCGCACAGCGTCTGGTAGGTAAACATCCGCCGATCCAGCGCACCACCCACCACGCCGATACGGACCTCCCCCTGTGTCAGGAGACTGTGAACCTGTGCGCTGTCTCCCCGGCGCAGGAGAAATCGGCTGTCGCCATAGCGCTGGAAAAATCCCGACAGCAGCCCCGGCAGCAAATACTGCGCCGGAGCCGTGGACGCACCCACGCTCAATTCTCCGCCCTGCGCCGTGGACTCCGGGTCCTGCAAAAGTCGGCAGCGATCCAGAATATCTCTCGCCGCACCGTAGACCCTCCGCCCCTCCTCTGTGAGCGTCAGCTTTCGCCGCGCTCCCCGCAGGATCAGCTGAACGCCCAGTGTCTCCTCCAGCGCCAAAATGTGGGCGCTGACGGTGGACTGCGTTAGATAAAGTTCTTCCGCTGCCCTCGTAAAACTGCCATATTCCGCCGTGGCTGTGAATGCTTCCAGTTGCTTGAGATTGATCTTCAGCATATCCTTCCCTCGCAGTCCTGTTTTGTGCCTTCGCGCATCGGGCAGTTCTGTCATCATCCCGCTGGCAAAGCAGTTCTCTTTATGTGATTGACCCTATGATAGGGTATTTCTCAGGCACCTGTCAAGTCTGGCTTTGGAATAACGACACCGCCCATTCGGTAAAAACCGAACGGGCGGTGCTTTCTTATCCTTGGCGCGGATTACCAGATAACGACTCTGTTTGCCGGAGCCAGCCACATTCCGTCGCCCTCCTTGATGTCAAAGGCGTCATAGAACTGCTGGAAATTCTGCAAAACCAAACTGCCCCGCAGTTTATCGGGCGCGTGAACGTCGGCCTGCGTCAGATACTGCTTCATCTCTCTGGAATAGCTGGAGCACCAAATCTCCGCCGCTGCGGTGTACAGCGCCTTGTAATCCGGATGCGTACGCTTGCCCTCCATTTCGGTGATACAGGCCATGGCTCCCAAATCCGCAATATTTTCAGACAGCGTCAACGCCCCGTTGCAGGTGATGCCGGGTGCGGCCTCTTTTCCGTCGTACAAGGAGACTGCCTGATCACACAGCTTCTGAAACGCCGCGTAGTCTGCGGCGGTCCACCAGTCGGTGGCATTGCCCTTTTCGTCAAACTTTGCCCCGTTGTTGTCAAAGGCATGGGTGATCTCGTGGGCGATCACATAGCCGATGGAACCCAGATTCTGCTCATAAGAAGCATTCACGTCGTAAAACGGCGGCTGCAAAATGGCGGCGGGGAAGGTGATGGAATTATCAACGTCTAAATAGCAGGCATTCACGGTATCCGGCGTCATGGGCCACTCCGTCTTATCCACGCCGTCCTTTTGTGCTTGGACCGACAGCGCCTGCTCCGTCTTGCTCATGGCGATCACATTGTCAAAAAAGCTGCCGCCCTGCGCCACGGTCAAAAACTCCGTGTCCTTAAAATCATCCCGCCATGTATCGGGATAGCCGATGTTCAGCTTCATAGTCTCCAGCTTGCGAATGGCCTTGGTCTTGGTGGCGTCCTGCATCCACGTCAGATTCTGGATACGCTCCTTATAGACGGCCAGCATCTCCTTCACCATCTTCTCCACGTCGGCCTTGGCCTTGGCGGTGAAATGGCGATCCACATACGCCTTACTCAGATAGTCGCTCATCAGGGACTGCACATACTGCGCGGCCACTTCCTCTTTGGACAGGCTCCCGCTGGAACCCATATAATCCTGCTGAAATGCGTTGGATGCGTCGATGAAATCCTGACTCAACAGTGCGCCGTAATTGGCGGTCAGATCCAGTCGGCAGTAGGTCTTCAGCAATTCCAGATGCGCCGCGTTGAAATACGCCGCGCAGGCTTTCAGCTCCCCGACATCCGCCACCACGATCTTGTCGGTCTGGGTATAGCCGGTCTGGGCGAAAACCGCATTCAAGTCCACATTGGGAAACAGATTTTGCAGCTGCGTCATGGTATAGAGGTTGTAGGTTTTGTCCACGTCGTAAAGTTCTTGATTGGTCAGGGACTTGGCGGCAACGGACGATTCCAATTCCCAAATCTGCTGCGCCTGCTTTTTCGCGTCGGCGGCAGATGCGCCGCCCAGCTGGAGCAGCGTGGCAACATAGGTCAGATAGGCGGACTTCTGGCTGTCAGTCGCCCCTGTGTAGCCGCTCTGGCCCAAAGAGGGGGAAAACGCGCCAAATGTCAGATCGTACACATCGCTATTTTTGGAGTCCACGGTCAAATCAAAACCCAGCAGCATACTGGAGCCCAACTCCTGATAAACGCGATTGCATACATCCATCAGCTCGTTCAGGGTCTTCGCGGAGCCGATCGCGTCCAGATAAGGCTGGATGGGCTTAATCCCCGCCTTGTTCCGGGCTTCCATGTTCAGGATATTGCCGTACAGCGCGGAAATCTTTTTCTCCCCCGCCGTTTTGGGAGACGCGGCGGCCTCCTTGATAATCTGCGCCACCTGATCGTTTACCGTGATGGCCAGATCGGTAAAGCCGCCGGTGCCGGTGTATCCGGTTTTGATGACGCTGGAATCCAGCGCCGTCTTGTTCACCGTCGCATAAAAATCATCCTTTAGATTCGCGCCCTCCAGCGCGTAAGTCCGCTGGATGAACAACTCCATCTGCCGCTCCGTTACGTAACTGTTAGGGGAAAAGGTGGTGGCGCTGGTCCCGGCCACAATGCCGGTAGAGAGCACGTCCTTCAGATCCTCCGCCGCCCACGCGGGCAGATCGGCAAAGTTGGCGCTGGAGTATCCGCTGCGGGCATTGTCACCCACAGCCGCCGGCAGATCACCGCCAAAGGCCCGGCGCAGCATCACCAGCGCCTGCGCACGGGTGACGGGCCGCTCCTCGTGGAGGCTGCCGTCGGAATACCCCTGCAAAATATCGGTTTTCTCCACGCCGAGGTTGTAGTCGTCCGCCGCGGCCACCAGCATATCCGCCACCTCGCCGCGCGTCAGATACCCCGGTTCCGCCGCCAAAACCGTCTGCACCGACGACGCCAGCATGACTGCCGTCAGCAATGCCGACAAGATTCGCTTTTTAATACTCAATCCAGTTTCCTCCATTCATCTCTTGCAAACAGGAAAATTTTGTCCGCGCTTATGTTTGTATTGCAATACTAATACAATCAAACATTATTGTCAATCCCTTTATAGGAAATATTTACCGCAAGCACCACTTGCAGACAGCAATTTTCAGAATTTCAGCCTTTTCGACATATTTTACACCCACCATACTACTACAATATCCTTGAAACATTCACTCAGCATTCAGGAGGATCGCATGAAAAAACTTCTTCAGCTGCCTTTGCATCTGCGGATTCTGCTGGGCATTGCTGCCCTGCTGGCGGGTCTGGCCCTCGCATGGAGGCTTTTGGAGCTGGATGGCCTCGGTCTTCTGCTCCTGCTGCCCTTTGCGGCCTTCTTTATCTGGATCAACCCGGAGCTCTGGCAGAAAGAAGACTAAATCGTGCGGTACGGCCTTGGTATCAGCGCCCGCTATTCCAATAGAATGCCGAATAAATGGGACGGAGGGAGCCGCGCTGCGGCTCCCTCCGTTTTGTTTCGTCTGTTAACTTTTGGAACCGCTCACAGCTCGGTGAATTCCAAAACTTCCTTCGTCCGCTCAAATTCCTCATACCGAAGCCCCCGGCTTGACAGCTCCATTTCCCCTACCTGATTGTCATAGGGATCGGCGCGCCAGTGTTTCATGGGTACATCGAAATCCGACTGAAACGCCGTGTTGGAAGACATCCGGTAACAGTCCAAATTGCCGAAATAGAACGTTCGGCGTGTCTCGTTCCCCTCTCGGGCGGCTCCCGCTCCAAAGGAGGGGTCGGCGTACAGCCAGCCGTAGGGCGCGGCGTAAAACTGCGTCCAGTCGTGGGCTCCGCAAAAGCCCGGCTCCGCCTTCCAGCCGCTCTCCCACCGGGCGGGAACACCCGCGCAGCGGCACAGGGTAATGAACAGCAGCGCCATGATCCCGCAGTCACCCACCAGATTTCGTGCGCAGTTCTCCGCAATGTTTTCCAGTCCGAAATAGGGCCGGACATAAGAGTATTTCACGTTCAGCGTCACAAAATCATAGAGTTTCCGCGCTTTTTCCAGCGGCTCCTCCACTCCGTTCGTCAGTTCTTCTGCCAGCGCCCGGAGATAGGGCGTGAACAGGATGTGGGGCGGCTGTTCCTCCAGATACAATGCCGGACGCTCCGCACCGTACTGGGGATGGCTCAAATCGGTGTACACGGCGGTACGCACATAGGAGAATTCGACGGAAAATTCGTGGTTTTCTTCCATGCGCTCCTCCCAGAACACCACGCGCTGCGGGGCATTCTCCGGGGAGATATGCGCAGGCTCGGGCGTAATCTTTTCAATGCGGATATCGTTTTGCGCCCCACAGGCACACGGCAAAGGCAGATACGCCCGCACCAGCTCCCCTTTGCGGAATGTCTCGTCTTTCAGCCGCACCGATGCGCGACAGCGGATGCGGGCGGACATCTGTCCGTTTTCCCGCATCAGCCGCATGGCCCGATCCAAACGCGGTTCGCCGTTTTCTCCGGCGGCGCTGGACCCATCCGCACCCAGCTGCGAAACACCCGCCCGGGCGGCGAAAGATGCGTCGGTCTTGCACAGGGAGTCAAACCAGCGATCAAAGTAATGGGGCACACCTTCAATATAGATCCAATCCACCCGGCCCGCCTTAACCAGCGCGTCAAACTCCTCCGCCGTGAAATCCGGCGCGGCGGACTTCGCCAAAGCAATGGCCTCCTCCCGCGTCAGGGGGTAATCCGTCGAGAGCCGCGCCATCATCTCCCGCTGGACGGTTAGGCAGCTTTTCAGCGCCGTTGGAGTGTTGGGCGAGCGCAGATGCCGCTCGATGGCCAGGTCCGCCCTGGCAAAGTCGCCAAAGGTTTTCAGGCGCAGAACATCCTCCGGCAAACCGATGTGCAGATATTTAAAATTGTCGTTAAGACTCATACCGTATCCTCTCTTTCTGCGTGCAATCCCCCACCCGCCGCGGCAGATGGGGGATTGTTCACAGGAAAATCAAATTCGTTTGCGATGGAACTCAGACAAACAAATGCAAAATTGCGCCCATTCCCAATCCACAGAAGTTGCCGATGGCTGCACCCAGCACACCCATCAAAACACCGATACCGGCGAAAGAGGGGTCATACGCAGTGGCAATAATCGGTGCAGACGCCGATCCGCCGATGCAGGCCACCGAGGCGGTAGAGCACATGCACAGATCCCAGTGGAACACCTTGCACAGGATGTACATCAGTACCACATGAATCACCAGAATCGCGATGCCGTAAACCACCCACATGGGTGCGGTGAGCAAGTCGGTGACAGAGGCAGTGGAAGCCAGCAGAGAAACCACCGCATAGAGATAGACGCTGGAGAGGTCTTCCACGGCGGGCAGCTTGCCCAGCGGAGTCATAGCGCAAATCAGGCCAAAGATGGTAATGAACACGGTGACGCAGGTTCCCTTGTCGAACATGCCCAAGCCAATCGCCTTCAAGCCCTCGTTGGCGCTGGCTCCCAGCCACTGGAAAACTGCGGAAACCATGAGAGACAGACCGATCAGGAAAATCCAGTCAGAAGCGGTCGCGTGTTTCTTATCCTTTGCAACCTCGGCGTTGGCCGCTTCGGCAATGGCATCCAGACCGGTGGTATTGGCCTTGACGGAGTTGTTCCACTTATTGGCATAACGGACTGCCAGAAGCAGCAGCGCAATCCACAGGGAGTAGCAAACCGTATCCAGCGCCAGTGCGCAGCTGTAAGCGCCCGCGTCCACAGGAAGCGCGTCCTGCATGGCAGCCATGTTGGCAGAGCCGCCTACCCAGGAGGCATACAGCGCCGCGGTGGCAGCCCAAGTCTTTTCGCCGCCGCCCAGAACGCCCATGAAAAGGGGATAGCACACAATGAAGCCGATTGCCAGCGTAAAGGCGCAGCCCATAAAGATGGCGATCATGCGGGGTCCCAGCTTGCCCAGCTTGCGGAAGTCGCAGCGCAGCAGCATGACAAAGATCATAGCGTAGAGAATATTGTTTTTCAAAGAGCCGTACGCGGCGGAGCAAGCGTCCGAGCTGTAAAGACCCATGGTGCAGAAAACCATGTTCAGTACGTAAATCCACACCAGAGGCGGCACCACGTTAAATACCTTCCACTTGGTCTTTTTCTCCAGGAACAGAAGCCCGCCGGCAATGAACATCAAGAACGCTATGTACGTGAAGCTGTTGGTGATAACCATAAATTCTCTCCCTTTCACTCGTTAATTTTGTAAGTTCTAAAACCCTCTTTTCAGTTCCGTCTCCCAGTATGGAACCTTTTTTCCGGACTACGCCTCCTCTCCCCCTCTTTTTTTATTGTTTGCGGGAGATCCCGCCGGTCCACTTAATCCAGATAGGTGAGGCCCTGAATGCCCTTGATGCCAAGGCCCGGTTCGTCGGAAATGGTGATCTCCTTTTCGTTGAACTCCGCGCCGCCCAGAATGGGGTCCTCACTGCACAGCACCGGTCCGTCCAGATCCACCTTTGTGATGATCTTCTTGCCGCAGGCCAGATGCACCGCCGCGTTGACGCTGACCTTTGCCTCCAGCATACAGCCGATCATGCACTCCACGCCGTAAACCTCAGCGGCGGAGGCAATCTTCAGTCCGTTCCAAAGGCCGCCGCACTTCATCAGCTTAATGTTTACCAAGTCCGCCGCGCCCATCTGCATGATCTTCACGGCATCCTCGGGGGAGAACACGCTCTCGTCCGCGAGGACCGGAACGTAGCTCCGCTCGGTGACGTATTTCATACCCTCGAAATCGTGAGCCTTCACGGGCTGCTCCACGAACTCGATGTCCAAGCCCTTCTCCTGCATCTGGTTCAGCAACTTCACTGCCTGCTTGGGGGACCAAGCCTGATTGGCGTCGATGCGGATGCACATATCGTTTCCGGCGGCCTTCCGCACGGCGGCAAGCCGGGCAACGTCCAGCTCGGGGTTGGCTCCGACTTTGACCTTCAGGCAGTCATAACCCCGCTCGAGGGCATTGACTGCGTCGCGCGCCATCTCCTCAGGATCGTTCACGCTGATGGTGATATCGGTGACAATCTGCTTGCGCGCACCGCCCATCAGTTTATAGACGGGGATTTTATAGAGCTGCCCGTACAGGTCCCACAAGGCCATGTCCATGGCGGCCTTGGCGCTGCTGTTTTTCACGATGCAGCCGTTCATGGCGGTCATCAAATCCTCGAAATCGTCCACATCCCGTCCCACCACGGTCTTGATGATATGATCCTTCAAGGCTCCAATGATCGCCCCGGTGGTATCGCCGGTGATAACGCCGGTGGGGGGTGCCTCGCCATAGCCCACTGCGCCGGTGTCGGTATGAACCTCCACAATGATATCCTCTACGCTGTTTACCTGCCGCAGCGCCGTCTTAAACGGCACCCGCAGGGGTACAGAAATGCGCCCCAGTCGGACTTCTGTGATCTTCATATCGCTCCTCCTCGTTCTTTCTTATTTCGCAAGTTCATACATCGCTCGCGCGATGATCTGCGCATTTTGCATCAGACGGTCCACCTCAATGAACTCATCCGGCTTGTGTTCGCGGACTTCGTCGCCCGGGAAAATAGGACCAAAAGCCACCACGTTTGGCACAGCCTTGGCATAGGTCCCGCCTCCAATGCTCTTGGGAACCGCGGGCAGGCCCGTCTCCTCCACGTACACCTTCAGGAGCTTGCTCACCAGCTCACTCTCCGGAGAGACGTAAAGGCTGGCCTTATGGGTCTGCTTTTCCACCTGAAAACCGGCCGCTTCCAGTTCCGTCTGGAACTTCGGGCCGCAGTCGTCCAGTGTCTTCGTCACAGGATAACGGTAATTCACGCAGCAGCGCAAGCCCGTCTCATCACCCTCGGCCGTACCGAAATTGAATGTCAGGCCGCCGGAAACCTCATCCTGCAATGCGATGCCCAGCGCTTTCCCGTCTGTCTCCATCCCCAGCTTTTCCGCCAGAAAACCCACAGCCTGTTTCAACTCGCCCTCCAGCGGCAGCGCGTTCAGCGCAAGGAACAGGCGGCCCACCGCGTTTTCTCCCTGCTCCGGGGTGCTGCCGTGGGCGCTCACGCCCAGAGCCTCCAGCCGCACGCCGCCGGGAATGGGAACACAGGTCACCTTTTCCGGCAGCGCTTCAACGATCTTCCCCGCCAAATCTTCCGGGCACTCCAACTCTGCCGCAGCGGAAGCGGGAACCACGTTGGGCGCGGACCCGCCGGAGAGCTTTTTCAGCCGCACAGGGCCGGACTGCCGCAGTTCCCGGCGAAACGTCACGTTGACGATCCCCTTTTCCCCGTTGATGAGGGGATATTCTCCGTCCGGCGTAAAGCCCATCACCGGCGTCTCGCCGCCATGCGCCAGATAGTATTTCATGTCGGCGGAACCAGTCTCCTCGTTGGTTCCCATCAGCAGGCGAACCCGCCGCCGCAAAGGAAGTCCCGACTCCTTCAGCGCCTTTAAAGCGTACAGCGCGGCGACTGTCGGTCCCTTGTCATCCATAGAGCCTCTGCCGAACACCTTTCCGTCCCGAATCTCACCGGAAAACGGATCGCCGTGCCACCCCTCTCCTGCGGGGACCACATCCAGATGGCCCAGCACGGCTACCATTTCCTCGCCCTCGCCCAACTCGCACCAGCCGGCCTGATTATCCAGATTTTCTGTTTTAAATCCAAGCTCTTTTCCCGTGTTCAGCATGAATTCCAGACACCTTTGAATATTTGCGCCATAGGGATAGGCGCTGCCGTCCTCCTCCTGCACGCTGGGGATTTGGATGCACGCCTGCAAGGTCTTCAGCAGCGCTTCTCGCTGCTGTTCCACCAAGTTTTTCAGTTCCATTTCGCACTCCTTTTCGTACTTTGCCGCGCGCCTTCCCCGGCGGATCGACGGTAGAGGCGCGGATGTCAATCGCAGTTGATGTCAAACCGCAAAACGCAAAAAAGCCCAGCAAGGACCGAAGAAATTCTTCGATCTTTACTGGGTTTCCCTTGCTGATTGATATATTGGAAGATATATCACACAAGAGGAAGCAGTTTATGAAATTACCCGATTATTCGCTTTTTCCCACCGCAGCACGATACCGTTTTTCCGCGTCCTTCATAGCGGCCAGCACTGCCTTGGCAGAGGAACCATGATATCGGCGAGCCACCTCGTCCTCGATCTGGGTATATTGCTCCAACAGGGACTTCCCCACAAAAATACGCCGCAAAAACAGTTCCGTCAAATCCAGAGAATGCGTACAGCCAAATTCCAAAATTCTCCCGCTGTCAGCCTCAATCTCCAGAGCCATGTAAAATGAGCCGTAAATTTTCGTGATTGCATTGTCGCTGTTGGTTCGGGACTCACCGATGATGTATAATGTCTCCTTATTATCCATGTGTCACATTACCCTGCTAAAATATTTTCTATGGCTATTATATCATTTCACTCTTACCTGTCAAGAACCTCATGGCCATTTTGTACAAAAATCATCCGTTTCCACAAAATATTGTGGTATAATTTTGTGAATTAAGCAAGTCGTTGTTAAAGGTTCTCCAGAAAAGCGCCGCTTTTTTGGATGATTGGTCAATCTTTTCCGCCTTTTCGCAGTCGGTGCAAAGAAGCGCCCGCAGGGATTTTTTCCCTGCGGGCGCTTCAGTAAAACGAGTTAGCGCTTGCTGATTTCTTCGTCGATGGCCTTGGCGGCGGTTTTGCCGGCGCCCATGGCCAGAATGACGGTAGCCGCGCCGGTGACGGCGTCACCGCCGGCATAGACGCTCTTGCGGGAGGTCAGGCCGTCCTCATTGACGACGATACCGCCCTTCTTGTTGATCTCCAGTCCCTCGGTGGTGGACTTGATGAGGGGATTGGGAGAGGTTCCCAGAGACATGATGACGCAGTCCACCTCAATCTCAAACTCGCTGCCGGGGATCTCCACAGGACGGCGGCGGCCGGAAGCGTCCGGCTCGCCCAGTTCCATCTTGATGCAGCGGATGGCACGCACGTCGTCGTTCTCGTCGGCCAGAATCTCCACGGGATTGTGCAGCGTCTTAAAGATGACGCCTTCCTCCTCCGCGTGCTCCACTTCCTCGTGACGGGCGGGCAGCTCCTCCATGCCGCGGCGATAAACCACGTACACTTCTGCGCCCAGCCGCTTGGAACAGCGGGCCGCGTCCATTGCCACGTTGCCGCCGCCAACCACGGCCACCCGCTTGGGGTGCTGGATGGGGGTGTCGGATTCGGGCTTATAAGCCTTCATCAGGTTGATCCGGGTCAGGAACTCATTGGCGGAATACACGCCCTTGTAGTTCTCGCCGGGAATGTGCATAAACATGGGCAGACCTGCGCCGGAACCGATGAACACGGCCTCAAAGCCCTCTTCTTCCATCAGCTCGTCGATGGAAATCGTGCGGCCCACCACGGTGTCGGTGGCGATGGTAACACCCAGAGCCTTCAGCCCGTCCACTTCCTTCTGAACGATGGCCTTGGGCAGACGGAACTCGGGAATGCCGTACACCAGAACACCGCCCGCCAGATGGAGGGCCTCGAACACGGTGACATCATAGCCCTTCTTGGCAAGGTCGCCCGCGCAGGTCAGGCCGGAGGGGCCGGAACCGATGACGGCAACCTTATGGCCGTTGGCCTTGGGCTTTTCCGGGGCGGCGGTGACGTTGGCGTTGTGCCAGTCAGCCACAAAGCGCTCCAACCGGCCGATACCCACAGGCTCGCCCTTCACGCCGCGGACGCAGTATTTCTCGCACTGGCTCTCCTGCGGACAGACACGGCCGCACACGGCAGGCAGAGAACTGGTCTGGGAAATAATCTGATAAGCAGCCTCAAAATCGCCCTTGGCGACCTCGGCAATAAACTCGGGAATGTGGATCATAACGGGGCAGCCCTGAATGCAGGGATGGTTCTTGCAGTGAAGGCAGCGCTGCGCCTCGTCCAGTGCCATTTCCTTCGTATAGCCCAGTGTGACCTCTTCAAAGTTCTTGTTGCGGACATTGGGGTCCTGAGCGGGCATGGGATTTTTCTTCAAACTCATATTGGGCATAATCAGTTGGCCTCCTTTTTGAGCAGGTTGCAGGTTTCTTCGTGCTTGTGCTTCTCGAAGTCCTTGTACATCTGGTTGCGCTTAACAGCCAGATCCCAGTCAACCTTAAACCCGTCGAAATCGGGGCCGTCCACACAGGCAAACTTCATCTCGCCGCCCACGCTCAGCCGGCAGCCACCGCACATGCCCGTTCCGTCGATCATAATGGGGCTCATGGACACCGTGGTGGGGATGCCGTAAGGCTCCGTGGTCTTGCAGACAAATTTCATCATAATCATGGGGCCAATGGCGAAGATTTCGTCATACTGGTTCCCTGCTTCGATCAGTTCCTTCAGCGCGTCGGTGACCAGACCCTTCTGCCCATATGTACCGTCGTCGGTGCAGACCTTCAGCACAGAGGAAACCGCCTTGAACTTGTCCTCAAGAATAACAACGTCCTTGCTCTTGAAGCCAACAACGGCATGGACTTCGGCCCCGTCGTCATGGAACTTCTTCAAAACGGGATACGCGATGGCGCAGCCCACACCGCCGCCGACCACGGCAACCTTTTTCTTGCCCTCAGTCTCGGTGGCCTTGCCGAGAGGACCCACAAAGTCCTGCAGGCAATCGCCCTCGTTCAGATGATTCAGCTTCTCCGTGGTAGCGCCGACGATCTGGACAATGATGCTGACAGTACCCTTCTCGCGGTCGTAATCATGGATCGTCAGGGGGATACGCTCGCCGTTCTCATCCACACGCAGGATGATGAACTGACCGGGCTGGGCTTTCTTGGCGATCATGGGGGCTTCGATCTCAAACAACACGACAGTGGGTTTGAGCGCCTCTTTTCTCACGATTCGAAACATAGTTCTCCTTCTTTCCTCATATTGCTGCGCGCTGGGACAACATACTTCTCATATGTTAACACACGGGCTCCTGCGCGTCAAATCAATTCCCTGTCTTTAATGTCAAATTTTTGACAATATTTTTGTAACATTCGTAGATAGCCAAAAAGTAACCGATTTCATCCCAATCTTTCGTGCAAAAATGAAGATTTCTCCATCTTCCCGGTCACTCTTTCTCTCTTTTCGCGGGACCAGCCTTAATCCAGCAGGGTGATTTCTCGGCCATCCGTCTGGATGAGATCCTCTTCCCGCAAATGCTTCATCTCCCGCATCATGGCGCTGCGGTCCGTGGCGATGTAATCCGCCAGCATACTCAGGGAAAAAGGCAGCTGGAACGTTTTCTTTCCGGTCTTTTCCGCCTGCTGATGGAAAAAGCACAGGAGCTTTTCACGAATGGAGCGGCGGGAGAGGACGTCGATCCGCTCCGCCAGCGTCTGCGCCTTTTCGGTGATAAGACGCAGCATGTTCTGGACCAGCATACTGTGGTGGGTGCAGGCCTTCTCGCATCGCTTCAGGATGTGCGGATAGTCGATGTACAGTACGTCGCAGGCCGTTCGACAGACCACCTCCAGACTGTCTCCGCTGCCGCCCGAAAAGGCAAGGCTGCGACCAAAGACACTGCCTGTGGTCAAATTCTCCAAAACGGTGGACACGCCGTCCTCATCAATGCGGATGAGCGACGCCTCTCCCCGCTCCAAAATTCCCACCTGATCTCCGCCCCGTTCAAAGTCATAGGCCACGTCCTCCGGGCGATAGGACTTTTGAGCCGCCCGAAAACAATCAATCATTAAAAGATAGCTCTCATAACTGATGCCCTCAAAAATAGGGCTATCCCTCAGTTCCTCCGGTGATAGCATGAAACGCGCCCCCTTGTTGCATTTATCACATTTTACCAAATATTTTTGCAAATGTAAAGGCATTTTTTTACCTGCAAACACGATTTAAAAATTTGTTCACCATTGGCTGGAAAAAAATCGGTATAGTAAACATAAGAAGTCAGTATACCGACATCCTGAAGAAACAATGAAAAGGGGTATGCGCGTGAATATCGCTTATTTCCTGACACCCAAGAACAGTGTTGCCTATCTGTACGACGACTCCACGTTTCGCCAGGGTCTGGAAAAAATGCGGCGGCATGGGTACTCTGCCATTCCTGTTATCGCGCGGGATGGAGCCTACAAGGGAACCGTCAGCGAGGGAGATTTCCTCTGGCATCTGCTGGACGCGGAAAAGACACAGGACGCGCCGCTTTCCATGAAGGACACGGAAAAACTCCATGTACGGGACATTCTCCGGAACAATACATATCCCCCCGTCCGCATCACCGCCTCGATGGAGCATCTGCTCTCCAATGCACTGAACCAGAACTTCATCCCGGTTGTGGACGACCTGGGAAAGTTCATCGGGATTGTCACCCGGAAGGACATCCTGCGGCACCTTTCCAAGAGCACGGATTTTTCGACCGCGCCCCAGCTGCAAAAAATTGTTTGAGCGGAACTAGAGCTTGTTTAATAATTGGAAATATGCCCAACGACGAGGAGTTTTTTTACTGGGCAAGCTATTTTTGTGCAGGGCCCCTGACGGGTTTCAATAAAAAATGGCGCGGCACAGTGAAAAAAGGTCCGTCGATTGGACGTGTTGACAATTTTTAAGCAAGCCCCAAACAACCATCTGAACTGAAAGCGGGAGCAGCGTATAACGCTGCTCCCGTTTTTTCTTTTTTCCGCCCCGCTGCGGATACACGACAGCCGTTTTACTCCTGTGCGTCGATCTGCTCTTTCAACTCGTTGAGATAGACCCAGCGCTCGGTCTTTTCATCCAGCGCCGCTTGCAGCGACTCCTGCTTTTCCGTCAGCTCTTGGAGCTTCACATAATCGCTTCCGCAGGCGCTCATTTCCGCGCCCACCGTCTTCAGTTCCGCTTCCAGCGCGGCAATGTCGTCGTCAATCGTCTCAAACTCATGCTGCTCTTTAAAGGTGAACTTCAGTTTCTTTTCCCGGGGCTTACGGGTATCCTCCCGCTGCGATTTCTCCGCCGCAGCGGGCTGCTCCGCCGCCTTTCGCTTTTTGGCATAGTCCGACCAGTTGCCGGTGTAACGCTCTATCCGGCCTCCGTCCTCCACGGCGAAAATCTGCTCTGCCAGCTTGTCCAAGAAAAACCGGTCATGGGACACCGCCAGAATCGGGCCGGGGAACGTCTCCAAATAGTCCTCCAGCACGGACAGGGTCGTCACATCCAGATCGTTGGTGGGTTCGTCCAGCAGCAGCAAGTTGGGCGCGGACATCAAAATACTCAGCAGATACAGCCGCCGCCTTTCCCCGCCGGAAAGCCGCCCGATGGGCACGGACTGCAAGTCCGCCGGGAACAGGAACCGCTCCATCATGTCCTTGGCGGAAAGGGTTCCCTCCTCGGTTTTCACCTCGTCGGAAATGCCCCGGATGAAATCAAACACCCGCTGGTCAAGGTCCAGCTCCCGCCCCTCCTGAGAGAAATAACCGATTTTCACCGTGGCTCCCACGTCCACGCTGCCGCCATCCGGCGTCAGCATCCCTGCAATGAGGTTCAGCAGCGTGGATTTTCCCACACCGTTATGGCCCACAATGCCGATGCGGTCGTCCCGCAGAACGCCGTAAGAAAAGTGGGAGAGGACCGTTTTACCGTCGAAGGCTTTGGAGAGGTCGTCGATCTCGATGATCTTCTTTCCCAGACGGCTGGACGCCGCCGCCAACTGCACCGCGTCGTCTGTCTCCGGCGCGGCCTGATTTTTTATGGCCTCGTACCGCTCGATGCGGTCTTTGCTCTTGGTGGTTCGGGCGCGGCAGCCCCGCATGATCCATTCCCGCTCCACCCGCAGGATGGACTGGCGCTTTCGCTCTCCTGCCAAAGCGTATTCCGCACGCTGTTCCTTCAGTTCCAGATATTTTGAGTAGTTCGCCTCGTAGTAATAGAGCTTTGCCCGGTCCAGCTCTGTGATGTGGTTGGCAACCCGCTCCAAAAAGTAGCGGTCATGGGTCACCATTATAAGACCGCCGGTCCATCTGCGCAGCCGTTCTTCCAACCACGCCACCATTTCCGTATCCAGATGGTTCGTCGGCTCGTCCAGAATCAGCACGTCCGCCGGGTGGATCAGTGCCGCCGCCAGCGCAACCCGCTTGCGCTGTCCGCCGGAGAGCGTTCCGATCTTCCGGTCCGTGTCCGGTATCCCCAGACGGTTCAGCATGGACTTTGCCTCATACTCGTTCAGCGCCCGAAATTCCTTTGGAAAGCTGAGGAAGACCTGCTCCAAAACGGTTGCGTCGTCGTCCATGTCCGGATTCTGGGATAAAAAGCTCACCTGTACATTGGGGTCCCGGCGCACCGTGCCGCCGTCCGGCTCGATAAATTGGGCAAGAACCCGCAAAAAGGTGGATTTTCCGGTGCCGTTGATTCCGATAATCCCAACCTTGTCGCCGTCATTCAGGTAAAAATTCACATCCTCCAGCAGCTGTCTGCTGCCGAAGTTGATAGACAGGTGTTCCGCCGATAAGAGCATAGGGGCCTCCTTCAAGTCCGGCGCGGCGCAAATGCGCCTCCGCCATTCATATTGCTTTTTATTGCTTCGCAATAAAAAATGCCATGCGCCGCTCAGCGGCGCGGCTAAAATTTCAGGCATGGCCCCAGAGGAGCCATATGCCGTAAAAAATAGCGGTTCACGCTGTTTTTTATTTTACTACATTCTGCCCCATTTCGCAAGGTGCGGGCCGCCCCGCCTTGATAAGCGGAAAGCCGCATGCTAAAATAAAGCAATACAGCCGTATTCACGCATCGCCTATTGACGCGGACGGGCTTGGAGATTGGCCGTGACGTCGAAGACGACGGGCCTTTAGATGAACGAACTTTTATTTTTATAAGGAGGACAGGTCATGCCGTATGTTTCCCATTGCGTCTCTCAGGAGGAGCGCGGCCTCACTGTCCGCCACATCTTAAAACAGAAGCTGCACTTTTCCTCCCACGCCATTTCCCGCCTGACCCGGACCGAAAACGGCATTCTGGTCAACGGCCTGCCCGCCCGCACCACGTTCGTACTCTCCCCCGGTGACACGGTCGCGGCGGAAAGCGGGGACGTGCGGGCACAGCGGGAGGCCCCGGTGCCGGGGCCGTGGCCCCTGCCCGTCGTCTGGGAGGACGATCATCTGCTGATTATCAACAAGCCCGCGGGCATGACCGCCCATGTGTCCAATTTTCTGCCGGACACGCCTACCGTGGCCGGGGCGCTGGCTTTCAGCAGGGGGACGGATTTTATTTTCCACGCGGTAAACCGTCTGGACAAGGGAACCACCGGGCTGATGGCCGTGGCCAAGAGCGGCCACGTTCATGATCTTCTTCGCAAAACCCTCCACTCCGACCGGTTTTTTCGGGAATACCGGGCAGTCTGTGTGGGCACCCCCGTCCCGGCGGAGGGCGTAATCAACCTGCCCATCGGGCGGGACGAGACTTCCACCGTCAAACGCATGATCCGCTCCGACGGGCAATGCGCCGTCAGCCGCTATCAGGTTTTGGAGACGCACGGCGCGTTCTCTCTTGTGCAATTGCTGCCCGAAACAGGCCGTACCCATCAGCTGCGTGTCCATATGGCGGCTGTGGGCTGCCCCTTGGCGGGAGACTGGCTGTACGGCACGGAAGATCTGTCGTTGATAGCCCGTCCCGCTCTTCACTCATTCCGCATGGCGCTGACGCATCCCATTACCGGAGAGCCGCTGGAATTTTACGCAGAACTGCCGGAGGACATGGTCCGCCTTCTGCGGGACTGACGCGGGAAAGTGCCTTCTCCGTCCGGTCAAAGCGGATGAAAAACGATTTCTAAAATGCGGAGTTTTGCCATCAGCATGTACAGGCGCTGGAAAAGCTGTTGAAAAACGGTTTTGTTTCTTCACAGGTTTGTCCGCAAACCTCCGTCCGCTGATGAACGGTCATTACTCTGCCTAGGGACGACTAATAAGAAATGAAAAGAGTGCGAGGGGAAAATCCCCTCGCACTCTCTGTTTTCAGGTTGTTCGTGTGACATGCCATGTTCGGGCGATCTGCCCGTTTTTTGTTACCGATAGATCGGGAATGCCTCGCAAAGTGCGTTGACCTCCGCCTTGACCTGCTCGGCACTGCCCTCAAAGTTACGGGCAGTCTCGCCCATCCAGTGGGCGATCTTCGCCATCTCCGGCTCCTTGAAGCCCCGGGAGGTGGAAGCGGGCGTACCCACCCGGATGCCGGAAGTGACAAAGGGCTTTTCCGGATCGTTGGGGATGGAGTTCTTGTTGACGGTGATCTGAACCTCGTCCAGCCGATGCTCAAACTCCTTGCCGGTGATGTGGAAGTTCCGCACATCCACCAAGCACAAATGGTTGTCGGTGCCGCCGGAAACCAGACGGAACCCCTCTTTAATCAGGCCCTCGGCCAGTGCGGCGGCGTTTTTCACCACCTGCTCCTGATACTGCTTGAATTCCGGCTTCAGCGCCTCGCCAAAGCACACGGCCTTGGCCGCGATGATGTGCTCCAGCGGGCCGCCCTGCGTACCGGGGAAGACCGCGGAGTTGATCTTCTTATAAATGTCGTCGTCGTTGCACAGGATCATGCCGCCCCGGGGGCCTCGCAGAGTCTTGTGGGTGGTGGTGGTCACCACGTCGGCATAGGGAATGGGAGAGGGATGAACGCCTGCGGCCACAAGGCCCGCGATGTGCGCCATATCCACCATCAGGTACGCGCCCACCGCGTCGGCCGCTTCCCGGAACTTCTTGAAATCAATGCTCCGGGGATAGGCGGACGCGCCCGCGACGATCATCTTGGGCTTGCACTCCAGCGCGGTCTTCATCAGAGCGTCATAATCGATCTGCTCCGTCTCCTCATCCAGACCGTAAGGAACGATGTTGAAATACTTGCCGGAGATATTCACCGGGCTACCGTGGCTCAGATGCCCGCCGTGGGCCAGGTTCATGCCCATCACGGTGTCGCCGGGCTTGACCAGCGCGAAAAACGCGGCCAGATTGGCATTAGCGCCGGAGTGGGGCTGCACGTTGGCGTGATTGCAGCCGAACAGCTCGCAGGCCCGCTTGCGGGCAATCTCTTCGGTCACGTCCACGGCGTAGCATCCGCCGTAATACCGGTGTCCGGGATAGCCCTCGGCATACTTGTTGGTCAGGCAGGTACCCATAGTCAGCATGACCGCCTCGCTGACGATGTTCTCGCTGGCAATCAGTTCGATGTTCCGGCGCTCCCGGGCAAACTCCTCTTTAATGGAAGCGCCCACCTCAGGATCATAATTGGAGATGTAGTCCATGGTCTGGTGCATCATGTCAAAAACCCCTTTATTTTTAAATTCAGCGCAGGGCAGCGCGACTCGGTTATAAACCTGCGCCGTGTTCTCTAAGGCAGTGCCGCTCCAAGGCCGTCTCGCAGCTTTGCGCCGCGCTGCCTTAAATTTTTATTTTAGGTCATCATATCACAGGTAATCGTTTTTGTGAAGAGGTTCTAAAAAATATTTTTTATGCCCTAAAAATTTTGTACATTTTAGTCAGATTCATTTCTTCATCTCACTTAATCCGGGCGGGAACCCCGTCTTCGTACAGCCCGTTTTCCGTCACCACCCAAGGCACCGGCATGTCGTGCGGCTCCACGGGAACATCCTCCCGCAGTAGCCGCTCCCGGCACAAAAGGGCCGCGCTGCCCCGGTAGGTGGAGAGGAAGCGGTCATAATATCCGCCGCCCTGCCCCAGCCGGTGCCCGCCCCGGCTGCAGGAAAGGCACGGAAGAACGGCAAAATCCACCTCGTCCGGCGTCAGACACACCGTGTCCGCCGCTGGTTCCAAAATTCCATAGGCTCCGGGAACCAGTTCATCCAAAGACGCAACCACCCGCAGTTCCATAATACCCGGCTCCGCCATGCACAGCGGCAGACACAGCCGCTTCCCTTTTGCCAGCGCATCATCCAGAATCGCCCGGGTGTCAATCTCCCGCTCGGTTCCCACAAAGCAGAAAACCGTGTCCGCCTCCTGATAGTCCGGCAGCGCGCAAACAATCGCGGCGATGGCCGCGGCGGACTGCTCTTTGTAGCGGGGCGAAAGCTCCCGCTCCTGCGCCCGGATTCTCCGGCGCAGATCCTTCTTTTCCTCTGCAATGGTCATAGCAGGGGGGCCTCCTTTTTTTCCGGGGCGGACGCGCCAAAGCGCACCGCCCCCATTCCGTATTTTCCGCGAATCTGATCCAGCGCGGATTCCAGTTTTTCCTGTTTCTCCCGTTTGGGGCCGGAGTTGTCCAGCAGGTCCACCTGCTCATAGGCGTCGGCGCTGTCCGTCAGGGCAATCGCGGTTACGGTCAGCATCCGAATAGGGTCCGGAGTCTTCCAAAAGGTTTCCAGAAGCTCCATTGCCCCGTCCGCCAACTCCCGCATCAGGTGGGTTGGCGAAGCAAACCGTTTTTGGCGGGAGCGGTCCTGAAAGTCCGGCGTTCGCAGCGTCACCGCCACGCCCCCGGCGTACATCCCATAGTGGCGCAGGCGGGTGGCCGCGTCGTCCGCCAGCAGACTCAGCGCCGCGCTCACCTCTCTCCGGGAGCGCAGATCCTTTTGAAAGGTGGAGCCGCTGCCAACGGATTTGGGCGTTTCCGTCTCGCTGCGGGAGTGTACCGGCTCCCTCTCCAGCCCGTTGGCGTATTCATAGAGCTGCCGCCCCGCCTTACCCATCAGCGCCTCCAGCTGTCCAACGTCCATGGCGGCAAGCTCTCCGATGGTTTTCACGCCGAACTGCGCCAGCGTATTCCGGGCGGCCTTGCCCACAAAAAGCAGTTCCCCCACCGGCAGCGGCCACACAATGTCCTTCCAGTTTTCAGGTGAAATCACCGTGGTAGCGTTTGGTTTTTTGTAATCACTGCCCAGTTTTGCAAAAACTTTGTTGAAGCTGACCCCCACCGACACCGTCAGGCCCAGCTCCCGCCGCACCCGTTCCCGGATCTCGTCCGCCACGGCTTTTCCGTCCCCGCCCAGCAGGTGGAGGGAACCCGTGATATCCAGCCAGCTCTCGTCCACACTGAACGGCTCTACCAGATCGGTGTATTGGTCGTAGATTGCGTTGACCTTCCGGGAATACTCCCGGTACAGATGATGGTGGGGCGGCAAAAGCACCAGTTCCGGGCATTTTTTCCGCGCCTGCCAGATTGTTTCGGCGGTGACAATGCCAAACTTTTTCGCCGCCTCGTTTTTAGCCAAGATGACCCCATGCCGGGAGGCCGGATCACCGCACACAGCCACCGGCGCGTCCCGCAGTTCGGGGCGGGACAGCAGTTCCACCGAGGCAAAAAAGCTGTTCATGTCGCAGTGCAGAATCACGCGCGCCATGGTCGTCCCTCCCTTCCAGAGCTGATGGAATCGTCCTTTTTATTGTAGCACATGTGTTCTTTTTTGCAAGTTCCAATCGTAAGTACGGAGGGACATACCGTCTCCTCCGCGTCTAATATCGAGAATTGAGAAAGGACGCGAACCGGCGATGCCGGCTCGCGTCCTCTCCGAATCAGGCGTTTTGAAAAATCAACCCTGCATCGCCTTTGCGGATTCCTCCAGCTTGGCGATCAGCTCCTTATATTTAGCGACCTTCTCCCGCTCCACGTTCACCACAGCCTCGGGCGCGTTGGCAACGAACTTCTCGTTTTTCAGCTTGCCCTCCGTGATGCGCAGACCGTTCTCGGCCTTTTCCTTCTCCTTGGCGATGCGCTCCAGCTCCGCCTTCACGTCCACCAACTCCGCCAAGGGGATATAGGCGGTAGCCTTGCGGGTGACGATGGACACCATTCCGTCCAGACTTGCGGGGGCCTGCTCCGCCACCGTCACGTCAGAGGCGTAGGCCAGACGGGTGATGAAGTGAGCCGCCTGCCGGTAGATTTCCGGCTCGTCGGTCTTCAAAACGACCTCCGCCTTTTTGGAAGGCGGCACGTTCATCTCCGCCCGGCGGGCGCGGATGGCGCGAATGGTATCCATCACCGCTTCCATCGCCTCGGCCTCGGCGGCAAAGTTCAGTTTTTCGTCATACTCCGGCCACTTGGCGGTCATCAGGAACTTGTTGTCCGCTGCCTCCTCGGCCTGACGGGGCAGAGACTGCCAGATTTCCTCCGTGATAAACGGCATGAAGGGATGCAGCAGCTTCAAGACCTCGATCAGCACGTAGCACAGCACGTTTTCCGCCGCCAGCTTGCTCTGTGCGTCGTCCCCGTTCATGCGGGTCTTGGTCAGCTCGATATACCAGTCGCAATAGGTGTCCCAGATGAAATCGTACACCTTGGCGGAAGCCACGCCGATCTCATAGGCGTCCAGATTCTCCGTGACCTCCCGGATCAGGGTGTTCAGCTTGGTGAGCACCCATTTGTCCTCCTGCTCCAGATTTTCTGGCAGACGGCACTGGTCGATGGTCAGGTTCATCTGCACAAAGCGGCTGGCATTCCAAATCTTATTGGCAAAATTGCGCATCGCTTCGCACTTTTCCGTATAGAACCGGGTATCGTTTCCGGGGGAGTTTCCGGTAATAAGGTTGAAGCGCAGCGCGTCCGCGCCGTACTTCTCGGCAATGAACAGCGGGTCGATGCCGTTGCCCAAGGATTTGGACATCTTGCGTCCCTTGTCGTCCCGGACAAGACCGTGGATCAGCACCGTGTGGAACGGAATCTCCTTCATCTGCTCACAGCCGGAGAAAATCATCCGCGCAACCCAGAAGAAGATGATGTCGTACCCGGTGACCATAACAGACGTGGGATACCAATAGTTCAAATCGGCGGTCTTCTCCGGCCAGCCCATGGTGGAGAAGGGCCACAGCGCGCTGGAGAACCACGTATCCAGCACATCCGGGTCCCGGGTCAGGTGGGTGCCGCCGCACTTCTCGCACTTCGTCGGATCGGAGCGGCTCACATTGATGTGTCCGCACTCGTCGCAGTACCACGCAGGAATCTGATGCCCCCACCAGAGCTGGCGGGAAATGCACCAGTCATGGACGTTTTCCATCCAGTTGGTATAAGTTTTTGAGAACCGCTCGGGGACGAATTTCACCTCGCCGTCCTTGACCACGCGCAGCGCCTCTTTTGCCAGCGGCTCCATCTTCACGAACCACTGGGCAGAGATCAAGGGCTCCACGTCGTTGTGGCAGCGGTAGCAGGTGCCCACGTTGTGGCTGTAATCCTCGGTCTTCACCAGATACCCCTGCTCCTCCAAGTCCTTCACGATGGCCTTGCGGCACTCGTAGCGATCCATTCCGTTATAGGGGCCGCCGTTTTCATTGATCCTTCCATCGTCGCCGATGCAGCGGATGACCTCCAGATTGTGGCGCAGGCCCACCTCAAAGTCGTTGGGGTCGTGAGCCGGGGTCATCTTCACCGCGCCGGTACCAAAACCGATCTCGCAGTATTCGTCGCCCACGATGGGAATCTCACGATTCATAATGGGCAGGATGCAGGTCTTGCCGATCAGGTGCTTGAACCGCTCATCCTCTGGGTTCACGGCCACGCCCGTATCGCCCATCATCGTCTCAGGTCGGGTGGTGGCGATCACCAGATCGCCGGACCCATCGGTGAGCGGATAGCGGATATACCACAGGTGGCCCGGCTTATCCTGATACTCCACCTCCGCGTCGGAAAGAGCGGTGGTGCAGTGGGGACACCAGTTGATGATGCGGCTGCCCTTGTAGATCATGTCCTTTTCATAAAGGTCGCAGAAAGTCTCCCGCACGGCCTTAGCGCAGGTGTCGTCCATAGTGAAGCGGGAGCGGTCCCAGTCGCAGGAAACGCCCATCTTCTTCTGCTGCTCCACAATGCGGTCGCCGTACTTTTCCTTCCAAGCCCAGACCCGCTCCAGGAATTTTTCCCGGCCCAGATCGTACCGGGTCTTGCCCTCCTTGACCCGCAGTTCTTCCTCCACCTTGATCTGCGTGGCGATGCCCGCATGATCCACGCCGGGGAGCCACAGGGCGGAATACCCCTGCATCCGCTTAAAGCGGGTCAGGATATCCTGCAAGGTCGAGTCCAGCGCGTGGCCCATGTGAAGCTGGCCGGTAACGTTGGGAGGCGGCATCACAATGGAAAAGGGTTCCTTCTTGGGGTCAGGCTCCGCCTTGAAGCAGCCGCCCTCCATCCAGCTTTCGTAGATGCGGGACTCCACCTGTTGGGGGTCGTACACCTTTGGCAGTTCGTTTTTCATGGTTTGTTCTCCTTTTATCTGAAAATCCTTATACTACAATATTTATCAGCTTCGGCCGGTCTCCCGGCCGGAAACAGCGGTCATCCCTGCTCCAGACTCCGGCGCAGGCGGTCTGTGATCTTACAGACGCGATAACGCTTGCAGTGGCTTTTTAGCCAGCGGCGAAAGTCATCCTCCGTCCCCTCCGTCATGGCCTCTTTCGGCAGCAGGACGGACGTATCGTCAGCGGGCAGCCAGAAAAGTTTCTCGCTCTCCCGCACCTCTCCCATGCGCAGATTACTCCAGCACCGGATTTCTGATCCCCTGCCGTCCAGCATACGGCACACGTCGCCCTCAAACTCAAAACGCATAGGCTTTGCGCGGACGGTATTGGTCAGATTCGCCCGCTGCGCCCGTGCGCTTTGCACACCGGCGCGGAACCGCTTGGTTCCCAGCATTGGCAGCCAGAAAAACGCACTGAGCAGCAGGCCCAAAAGCACGGTAAACAGCGCGGTGTTCCACTCCTGCTTCCAAAGAAAATATCCGGCAAAGCCTAGCGCCAGCACGGCCAGCAACGCACAGGGCCGCACCGCGTTGGTGCGGATGCGGGCGTAGTCCATCAGGGCCGCTTCCTCCGCTGCTTCCAGCACCGCGCCCTGCGTCGTCTCAAATACAAATCGGTCCATCTTCCCTCCAAACAAAAAAATCGCCCCGAGCCTTACGGCTCAGGGCGAACAAAAAGTCCGTGGTACCACCTGCATTCGGGAAATTCCCGCGCTCACGCGGCGCGCACACGCCGCTCCTCTGTAACGGGAGGACCCGTTGACGCTTACTTTCTTTCAGGTCAATGCTCCGGAACGACTTCTCCGCAGACTTCCCTAGGACTCGCACCATCCGTCCTCTCTCTTCGCATCCGTCTGCAGGTACTGCTTTCCATCATTGCAGCTATCATATTGCTGATTAGTATACCCGCGCAGCCCTGTTTTGTCAAGTTCGGCATAAAAAAGTTCAAAAATATTTTTATGTGATTTGTTCTTTCTTGCATCGTCAAAAATTTGTGATACAATATAAAATATAAGCTGCAAATATCCGTGTTTTTTGTGTGCGCGGATTCTGTTTCCAAAAGGAAAGCATGCTGAAATTCACGGTCACCTTATTAGAAATATAGAAAGGATATTTGTATGATGAATAATCAGCCGCTGGAAAACGACATTCAAAGCCCGTCGATTCTGTTCCGTTTGAACGGAGGCCTGTACTGCGCGGACAGCCGTCACATCTCTACCATTATGGAGCTTCCGGAGTATACCACTTTGCCGGATACCCCTCCCTACATCACCGGAATCTTTCCGCTCCGGGGCAACAGCATCACCATGTTCGACCTGCGCGCCGCGCTGAAGCAGCGTTCCTTGTCTGAGGAGTTCGATGAATTCACCGCCATGCTGGATGCCCGAAAGCAGGATCACGTCAACTGGGTCTCCGCTTTGGAACACTCAATTGAAAGCGGCGAGCGCTTCCCATTGGCAACCGATCCGCATCAGTGCAAGCTGGGAAAGTGGTACGATCATTTCAAGACCGACAGCTCCGAGCTGGCCGCCCATCTGACAAAAATGGAAAATCCTCACCGCAGGCTGCATGAAGCAGCCCTCCGTGCCCAGCAATGCAACGAGCACAACAGCTGGGACGGCGTAATCAACTGCAAAAAGGCCATCTTTAATGAAGTCCACGGCGAATACATGCCCAAAGTTCTCGATGTGCTGGAGAGCGCCAAGGAGATTTTCCGCGCCCGGGAGTTTCACGAGATGGTGCTGGTCCTCAGCGGAGAAACCAGCCTCGGCATTGTGGTAGACGAGGTTTTGTCCGTGGAAATGGTGGAAGAGGAAGTTCTGGGTACTCAGCAGCAGTTGATGAGCCGATCCCCTTACATCCAGCGGATTGTAAAAAGCCCCAACTACAACGAACTGATTCTTGAGATCAATGTTCCCGCCATCATGCGCAGCGGCGAAGATGCGGCCGCGCAGAGAAACGCCGCCGCGTCCGCCGTATAAACGGGTGCGTTTTAAACGATACATCTTTACTTGAAAAGGATGCCGCCGGTTTCCCAGCGGCATCCTTTCAGATTCTTTTCAGCTGGGCCGGATAAACTGCATTTGGTTGTGTGCGGAAAAAATTTTGGAAACCTGCGTTTTTGAAATTTTGCTTGCAGTTTCGATACTTATCCGCTATAATATATGAACGTGTGTTCGCGGAATTTTCCGCACCGTCACTTAAGATTTTGAGAGGACTGAAACAAATGAGCGCAAACGATAAGAATCCCAAGACCGCGCGGGAAGCGCAGCAGCAGAAGGAGGTCCATCGCAGCAATCTGCTGTACGGCGCCATCGGCGTGCTGTTTCTCCTGCTGGCTGTGGCCGTTTTTGTGTGGAAATCCAACGTCATCCAAAAGCACGCCACCGCCGCCACCCTGTACTACTCCGCAGAAACCGCCAGCGCAGACGGTTCCTCTTCTGCAAGCAGCAGCACCGCTGAAAAGACCAAACTGGCCGACGTCAGCGTTCCTCAGGTGAACTATTACTTCACCAACGTCTATCAGAACTTCCTCCAGCAGAACTCTTCCTACATCTCCTATCTGGGGTTGAACACCAGCTCGGACCTGCGGTCCCAGACCTTCCCCGGGGATGAGACGAAGACTTGGTTCGACTATTTCATGGATCAGACCCTGACCCAGATGTCCTCTATCTACGCGCTGAACAAGGCCGCCGAAGCAGAGGGCTACGTTTGGAACGATGCGATGCAGGCCGAGTTCGACTCCAACATGGACTCTCTCGACACCAGCGCCACCGCCGCGGGTCTGAGCGCAACCAAGTACCTCCAGCGGATGTACGGCTCTACCATGAGCCGCAGCGTTTACGAAGCCGAGATGAAGCAGGTCATTCTGGCCAGCCATTTCTCTCAGAGCCACAACGACAGCTTGACCTATACCGACGATCAGCTGGATGCCGAGTATTCCGCCAGCCGCAATAATTACGATGTGGTGGACTACCAGAGCGTGAAGATCAACGGCGCCGCCGAATCCACCACAGATGCCGACGGCAACCCTGTCGATCCCACCGATGCTGATAAGGCCGCCGCTCTGAGCGCCGCCAAGGCCGACGCCAACGCCATGTACGCCAGCTTCAAGTCCGGTCAGAGTCTCTCTGATCTTGCTGAGGCCAACGACAAGGCAACCTTCACCAACGGCGAGGCTGCTTCCTATTCCAGCAGCGTCCTGATGGACTGGCTGTTTGACAGCGCCCGCACCAGCGGCGATTCCGCAGTCCTTGCTGACGAGGACAACTCCGCCTACTATGTGGTGACCTTCACCAAGCGCTATCGTCAGGACTACAAGACCGTGGACGTACGTCACATCCTGATCCAGCCCGAGGCCGGAACCATCGCCGAGGGTGAGGACGGCTATGAGGACGAGCAGGCCCAGCTAAAGGCCACCGCCAAGTCAAATGCCGAGGATCTGTTAGCCCGGTGGCAGGCCGGGGGCGCCACCGAGGACGCTTTTGCAACTCTCGCCAATGAGAATTCCTCCGACGGCGGCTCCAACACCAACGGCGGACTGTATAAGCAGATTTATCAGAACCAGATGGTTGCCGCATTTAACGACTGGTGCTTCGATTCCAGCCGTCAGCCCGGTGACACCGGCATTGTGGAAACCGATTACGGTTATCACATCATGTACTTTGTGGGCACCGACCTCCCCTACTGGCAGGTCAAGGTGACCAGCACCCTGCGCGACAAGGACTTCGGCGACTGGTACAGCGGCGTTACTGCCGGCTATACCGGTGTGGCTGCCGACGGCGCGAAATACGTGGGCTAAAAATGCTTCATGGGACACGGGTCGGCTTTTAGCTGACCCGTGTCTTTTTTCAGCGCCGCAAGAGACGGCGGTGCAATCAGCCTGTATGACGGTTTGATTCAAGATCAGGATAAGAGGGGAAAGCCATGGAAAATCAATTTCTGCGCAACGAAATGCTTTGGGGCAAAACAGGGCAGCGGCGGCTGAACAAGGCCCACGTCATTCTGTTCGGCCTTGGCGGCGTGGGGAGCTATGTTGCCGAATGTCTGGCCCGCGCCGGTGTGGGTGAACTGACCATTGTGGACAGCGACGTGGTTTCGCTGACCAATTTGAACCGCCAGCTGGAGGCGCTGCACTCCACGGTGGGCCAGCCCAAAACCGAGGCCGTGGCCGCGCGGTTGAAAGACATCAATCCCGGTTTGAAGCTCCATCCCATTCACGCATTATACGACGCTGCCCATCGGGAGCAGTTCTTTCCTGATGGCTGTCGGTATGACTATATCGTGGACGCCATTGATCTGGTGTCCTGCAAGCTGGATTTGGCGGAAACCGCTCTGCGTCTGGGCATCCCCCTCGTCGCGGCGCTGGGAACCGGAAACAAGCTGGACCCCACGCAGCTCCAGCTGGCCGACATCTCCAAGACCTATGGCTGCCCGCTGGCCCGGGTCATGCGTAAGGAGCTGCGAAACCGGGGCATTCAGCATCTTCAAGTCGTGTTCAGCCCCGAGGAGCCGGCCCCCACAACCCAGCTTGAAACTCCGCCTCCGGGACGGCGCAGCGTCCCCGCCAGCAATCCCTGGGTCCCCGCCACCGCTGGGCTGCTGCTGGGCAGCGCCGTGGTCCGGCAGCTATTGGCAGAAACGGAGGCCCCGTCATGCTGACAGGCACACTCGTCAACACACTGGCAATTCTGGCCGGTTCCACCGTGGGGCTGTTGCTGGCCCGCGCCGCAAATCATCTGCCTGTGAGCGACGGCGGCGAGTTGGGGCGGCGGCTTCAGGACATCATTATGAAAAGCGTGGCTCTGTGCGTACTGCTCATCGGCATCAGCGGATGCCTCAAGGGTGAGAATACGCTGATCGCCATTCTCTCCATGGTGTTGGGTACTTTAATCGGTGAGCTTTTGGATTTGGACAAGCGGATGCAGTCCTTGGGAAACTGGGTGCAGAAGAAGACAGAACGCCTGACTCTGGGCGGCTCTGCCTCCGTGTCGGAAGGATTTGTCACCGCCAGCCTTTTATTCTGCGTGGGGGCCATGGCCATCGTCGGCGCACTGCAAGACGGCCTCACCGGCGATCATTCCACCCTCTTTGCCAAATCCCTGCTGGACGGCATCAGTTCCATCATCTTCGCGTCCTCTCTGGGTATCGGCGTGGCGTTTTCCGCCGGAGCTGTTTTTCTCTATCAAGGGCTGATCGCCGTTCTGGCCTCCCTGATCTCTCCTCTACTGGGGAACGCGGTGATCGCGGAAATGACGTGTGTGGGTTCCCTGCTCATCATTGCCCTGTCGCTGAACATTCTGGGCGTCGCGAAAATCAAGGTTATGAATATGACCCCCGCTTGTCTGCTGCCGATTTTGCTGTGCAAATTATACGTGGTCGTCCCCGCGTTCTTTCAGCATTTGTTTGGCTGATTTTGATTATTTCACGGCTTTTGCCTGTGGGAAAAATTTTCCCACAGGCATTTTTCTGCGCAAACCAGACACATCGGTAGGCAGTCCGTCTTTCACTGATAATTTTCTCCAAACCGGACAACCTATGGAAAATCATCACAAGGCGGTGTTTTTATGGGCAACAAACGCGTTGGGCGGCGGACTGTCCAGCTGGGCAGTGCTCCCGCCATTCTCTCCTGCGCCAGCATCGGCGGAAAACAGGAAAAGCGGGGACCTCTCGCAGCCTGCTTTGACGAACTGCATGAGGATTCCTTCTTCGGGGAGAAAACTTGGGAAAAGGGGGAGTCCCGGATGCAGCAGAAGGCGGTGCAAACCGCTCTGGACAAGGCGAAGCTGCACGCCGGGGATCTGGACTGCATTTTTGGAGGCGACCTTCTCAACCAGTGTATTGGTTCCTCTTTTGGTCTGCGAGACTTCAATGTTCCCTTCTTTGGGCTGTACGGCGCCTGCTCCACCATGGGAGAGTCCTTGGCGCTGGCGGCCATGACCATTGACGGTGGGTTTGCGGAAAAGGCCGCAGCCGTCACCTCCTCTCACTACTGCACGGCGGAGCGGCAATACCGGATGCCCGTTCCGTACGGAAATCAGAGGACCCCCACCGCGCAGTGGACCGCCACTGCCTCAGGATGCTGCATTCTGGGCCGGGACGGGGACGGACCTTACGTGACCCACGTCACCTGCGGTAAGATTGTGGACAAGGGCATTACCGATGTAAACAACATGGGCGCAGCCATGGCGCCTGCGGCGTATGACACAATCTCCTCCTTCCTCCGGGACACCAAGACAAAACCCTCGGACTTCGATCTGATCCTCACCGGCGATCTGGGCGAACTGGGCCACAGCATCGTGCAGGGCTTTTTTGAGCGGGACGGCATTGATATGAGCAAAAATTATCTGGACTGCGGAATGCTTCTCTACGACCGAAAAAAACAGGATATGCACGCCGGAGCCTCCGGCTGTGGCTGCTCTGCGGCGGTGTTGTGCGGCTATCTGCTGCCGGGCCTGCGGGCGGGTAAGTGGCGGCGCATTCTATTTGCCCCTACCGGGGCTCTTCTCTCCCCCACCTCCAGCTTTCAGGGAGAATCCATTCCCGGCGTATGCCACGCGGTTTGCATCTCCTCGGAAAAATAACAGCAACGCCCGGTGCGTAAAAGTTTTGCATAATCCGGCCAAAAGAGGAAAAACTGAGGGGGAGAAACTTGGTTTTGGAGGCTCTTATGGACTATCTGAATGCATTTCTCTGCGGTGGCATCTTCTGTGCCATTGGGCAGATCCTGATCGACAAAACACAGCTCACGCCCGCCCGTATTCTCACGGGCTATGTGGTAACCGGCGTACTGCTGGGCGCGGTGGGCGTTTATCAGCCCATTGCGGACTGGGGCGGTGCCGGAGCCTCAGTACCTCTCACCGGCTTTGGCTTTGCACTGGCAAAGGGCGTTAAGAAGGCCGTGGCCGAGCAGGGCTGGCTGGGTGTTTTCACCGGCGGACTAACCGCCACAGCCGGCGGCATCGCAGCGGCTGTGATCTTCGGTGTGCTGATGGCCATTTTGTTCCGTCCCGGCGACAAGCGCTAAACCGCTTGCGGTCAATGGAATCATCTAAAAAAACGGAGGCCCTCCCCAAGAGGAGGGCCTCCGTTTCAGATTGCGGCGGTTTTGCTGCGCACCGCAGTTTTTACAAAAAAGGACGGCCCTGATGGGCCGTCCTTTTTACGCGGATTAAATCGAATTATTCCTTGTCGTCGCTGTCGTCGTCCTCTTCCACGTCGGAGATATCAAACTCCAGCTTCTCGCCGCAGTTGGGGCAGATCACTTCGCCGTCTTCCAAAATGGACTCGTCAAAGTAGATCGTCTCCTCGCAGGTGGGACAGGTGGTGGCGTAACAGTCTTCGTCCTCGTCGTCTTCGTCTTCATCGTCGTCAAGGTCGTCCTCGTCCTCTTCGTAGACGAGATCCTCCACGTCCTCCAAATCGTCGCTGACAGCATCCAGACCGTCGGAGATCTCCAGAATCTGATCCTGATGATCCTGCAGCTCCAGAGCAATGTCGTCCAGAATGTCGATCATCGTGACGATGACCTTGCCCTCTTTCGATTCCGTGTCCAGACCCAGGCCCTCGGCCAAACCCTTCAGATAAGCGACTCTCTCGGTGATTTCCATAGCTTGCGCTCCTTTCATCGTACGTCGTCGTTCGTAATTGCTATATTACTAATATACGCCAAAAAAGCAGAATTCCCTCTTTTCCGGCGGGTGATAAAAGGGGGGACATCGTGTCCCCCCTCGTCTCAGCTTACTCCTTGCAGCGAGAAAGGTACTCGCCAGTCCGGGTATCGATGGTGATCTTGTCGCCGATGTTGATGAACAGAGGAACCTTGATCTCTGCACCAGTCTCCAGCGTGGCGGGCTTCGTCACGTTGGTGGCGGTATCGCCCTTCAGGCCCGGCTCAGTCTCGGTGATTTCCAGATCCATGAAGTTGGGGACTTCCACGCCGAACACACTGCCATTAAAGCTCATCAGCTTGCAGAGGGTGTTTTCCTTCACAAACTTAAAGGCATCGCCCAAAACGTCCCGGTTCAGCGGGGTCATGTCAAATGTCTCAGGGTCCATGAAGTAATACAGATCGCCATCGTTGTAATTGTATTCAGCGTCTCTGCGTTCCACCACGGCCTGCTCAAACTTCGCGGTGGGGTTGAAGGACTCCTCGCGGATCGCCCCGGTAATCACGTTCTTGTACTTGGTACGCACAAACGCGGCGCCCTTGCCGGGTTTGACGTGCTGAAACTCGATGACAACCATCGGCTTGCCGTCCATTTCAAAAGTAACGCCATTCCGGAAATCACCGGCAGTAATTGTAGGCATAGTTTTTCCTCCTTACAAATCTACGAGAAAACGACCTGTTTGGAGGACATTTTCTCTGCTTCTCATTTCAAAAAATAGCCTAGAATATTTTACCCCAAATATAGGATGAATGCAAGGCTTTTTCCACACATTTACGAATTTCCATGCTTTTTTTCACAATTTTTCTTCATTTTATGGCGGCAGGCAGCTTTAAAGGGAGCTTGAAGTGCGTGTAGCACCTTTTGCCACGCCGTCACCGCGCCGCCCACCGGCTCCACCGTCAGCGCCAGAACACCCGCGCGTTTCGCAGCCAGACAGTCTGTCAGCAGCTTATCTCCCAGCATGGCGGTATGGTCCACCGAGCCGTCGGCGCGGCGGATCGCGGCAAAAATACCCTGAGGCGACGGCTTTCCCGCACGGCCTTGATAGGGTACGCCCAGATCCGTGCAAAATTCCGTCACCCTTGTTCCCGACCGGTTGTTGGAGACGATCATAAAGCCGATCCCTGCGCCTT
The DNA here is from genome assembly GCF_000307265.1 of Oscillibacter ruminantium GH1. GTDB lineage: Bacteria > Bacillota > Clostridia > Oscillospirales > Oscillospiraceae > Oscillibacter > Oscillibacter ruminantium. Next base: position 862,983 of record NZ_DF158896.1, on the reverse strand, counting down.
GCAGCGCCGCAATATAATCCTTCAGCGCCTGATCGGGACGCCGGGTCGCCTTTGCCGCCAGCGTGAAATCAAGATCGCTCAACAGCAGCGTCACCCCCAACTCCCGCAAAAGGGCGGGCGTCACAGCGGCGTAGTCCTCAAAAAGCCGGTCTGGTACCAGGGAAAAAGGCATAATCAGTCTCCCATCTACATAGCATTTTACGAATTCACTTTAGTATACCAACTTTTTTCAAAGCACACAAGGGGGTCTTGATTTGCAGGTCTATCTCGCCGTTACTCCGGCGCAATTACAGGAGGCTTCCCGCTTTACCCATTCCTTCGTCCATATGGCCTATCGCATCGGCCCGGAGTCCACGCTGCTGCGGCAAAACCTGCTGGTCCAGACGCACGGCGGACTATTGGGACTCAATGATCGAGACGCGCCCACGGTGGAAGAGCCGGAAAAACTGGCGGCCGCCGCCCTGCGGGAATGCACCCGACGTAATTACGCCGGCGCTGTGCTGGATTGGGAAACGCCGCATCCCCGGGGTGACCTGCTGCTGCTGGCGGGAGCAATCGGCAGTCTGTTCCAGCGGAATCGGCTGGTACTCTATGTGCCGGAGGCCTATGCGTCCGCTGCGCCCACCGCAGTGGTGTTGGTGTGTACCGCCCTGTCGGGCGGAAATTTGACTCAGCGTCTGCGGGAAGCGATGTCCGCACGGGGCGCGGGGCGGCTGGCTCTGGATTTGGAGCGCCTGATGATGGACTTTCCGCTGCCCTGTCCCGCTGGACAAGGTCGTCCGCTGCGGCGCGAAGAGCTGATGGAATTGATGGCGCGCGAGCGCCCCTCCATATTTTTCTCTCCAGACCTGTGCGCCCGCTATTTTACTTACACCTGCAAAAACGAGACGCATTTTGTCCTGTTCGACGACGGAGACACTCTGCTTCAAAAGCTGCGAACCGGACAGACTTCCGGCGCGCAGGCGGCATTTTTTCAATATCCCGAGGTCAGCGATCTGCTGGGAAAGCTATTTGGAAAATAAGGATATTGAAGGCATCGCGCCATTCCGGTCACTTTTTTTCGCTTAAAAATCTTCTTGATAAAAACGACGCCGTGGAAATTCCACGGCGTCGTCATCAAAGCAGGATTAATAGAAACGCTTATTCTTGTTCTTCCGAGCAGCCTCGGACTTCTTGCGCCGCTTCACGCTGGGGCTCTCGTAGTGCTCTCTCTTACGAACCTCCGCGAGAACGCCTGCCTTGGCACAGCTGCGCTTGAAACGCTTCAGGGCGCTGTCGATGTTCTCGCCCTCTTTGATATGAATTTCAGACATTTATATTTCCCTCCCTCCAGAATGCCGGGAAAACCGCAGCACTTAAGGGCCATAATTTATGGCTTTAACAAACCTATTATATCGGCTGATTCGTTGCTTGTCAAGAGAATTTTCAAAAAAGCGACGTTTCACAGCTGGAATGAAGGGATTCCCGCACACTTACTGCGGCTTGACAATCAGATTGATAAGCCGATTCTTCACGTAAATGGTCTTGACGATTTGCATTCCCTCAACGGCCTTGCGAATTTTTTCCACCTGCAGCGCGGCGGCTTTCACCGTCTCCTCGTCGCTGTCGGCAGGCATAATCACCGTGCCCTTCAGCTTGCCGCCCACCTGAACCGCCATCTCCACGGTGGCGGCGGCGGTCTTGCTCTCGTCGAAGGAGGGCCAGTCGTTCTGGCAGGCCATTTTACCCGTCATCTTGGCAAATCCGAGATTTTCCCAAAGTTCTTCCACGATGTGCGGTGCAAAGGGACTGAGGAGCAGCAGCAGATACTTCATATCGCCCCGGCTCACGCCGTTGGCGTAGAACTCGTTGACCATGGTCATCATTGCGGAGATGGCGGTGTTCATCTTCAGCTCGTCGATATCCTCCGTCACCTTTTTAATGGTCTTGTGGATGATGGACTCGTTGGCGGGAGTCACCTCATAGCTGTCTGCCGCGGATTCCGCCAGATTCCAAACGCGGTCCAAAAACCGCTTGGAACCCTTGACGGCCTCGTTGGACCATGTGACGGCTTTTTCAAAGTCGCCAATGAACATGATGTGCAGGCGCATGGTGTCCGCGCCGTACTGCTCCACAATGTCGTTGGGGTTGACCACGTTGCCCCGGGACTTGGACATCTTCTCGCCGCCCTCGCCCAAAATCATGCCGTGGCTGGTGCGTTTTTGATACGGCTCCTTGGTGGGAACCACACCGATGTCATAGAGGAACTTGTGCCAGAACCGGGAGTAGAGCAAATGGAGCGTGGTGTGCTCCATGCCGCCGTTGTACCAGTCCACAGGGGACCAGTAGTCCAGCGCCTCCTTGGAGGCTAGCGCCTTGTCGTTGTGAGGGTCCATATACCGCAGGAAATACCAGCTGGAACCGGCCCACTGGGGCATGGTGTCCGTCTCCCGCACGGCAGGGCCGCCGCAGTGGGGACAGGTGGTGTTCACCCAGTCGGTCATGGCGGAGAGCGGACTTTCGCCGTCGTCCGTCGGCTCATACTTCTCTACATCCGGCAGAAGCAGCGGCAGCTGATCCTCCGGCAGGGGCACCCAGCCGCACTTGTCGCACTTCACCATGGGGATCGGCTCGCCCCAGTACCGCTGGCGGGAGAACACCCAGTCGCGGAGCTTATAGTTGGTCTTGGGATGGCCGATACCCTGCTCCGTGACCCACTCCTTCATGGCGGGGATGGCCTCCTTCACGGTCTTGCCGTTCAAAAAGCCGGAGTTTACCATGATGCCGGTGTCGTCCTTCAGGGCGAACGCCTCCTTGGTAATATCGCCGCCCTTGACCACCTCCACAATGGGAAGGCCGAACTTGGTGGCGAATTCCCAGTCGCGCTGGTCGTGGCCGGGCACGCCCATGACAATACCGGTGCCGTAGGTAATCAGGACGTAATCGGAGACAAACACAGGGATTTTTTCGCCGGTGACGGGGTTGATCGCCTCGATGCCCTCCAACCGGACGCCGCTCTTCTCCTTGTTCAGCTCCGTGCGCTCCAGATCGGACTTCCGGGCCGCGGCGTCGGTATATTGAGACACCTCATCCCAGTTCTTGATCTGATCCTTCCACTTTTTCAGGTACTCATGCTCCGGGGACAGGACCATATAGGTCACGCCGAACAGCGTGTCGCACCGGGTGGTGTACACCGTCAGCTTGTCGCCGTTGGTGGCGGTGAAGTCCACCTCGGTACCCTCGGACTTGCCGATCCAGTTGCGCTGCTGAATTTTGACCCGTTCGATGAAGTCCACGTCGTCCAGATCGTCGATCAGCCGCTCGGCGTATTTCGTAATGCCCAGCATCCACTGGCTCTTCTCTTTGCGGACAACGGCGCTGCCGCAGCGCTCGCACACGCCCTCCACCACTTCTTCATTCGCCAGAACGCACTTGCAGGAGGTGCACCAGTTCACGGGCATGGTGGTCTTATAGGCCAGGCCCTTTTTGTACATCTGGAGGAAAATCCACTGGGTCCACTTGTAGTAGCTGGGGTCGGTGGTGTCCACCTCGCGGTCCCAGTCGAAGGAATAGCCCAGAGACTGGATCTGCTTGCGGAAATTCTGGATGTTATCCTCCGTCACCTTCCGGGGATGGATGTGCATTTTGATGGCATAGTTCTCCGTGGGCAGGCCGAAGGCGTCAAAGCCCATGGGGAACAGGACGTTATAGCCCTGCATCCGCTTTTTCCGGCAGATGATGTCCATGGCGGTATAGGGCCGGGGATGGCCCACATGCAGTCCCTGCCCAGAGGGATAGGGGAATTCAATCAGTCCATAAAACTTGGGCCGGGTCGTGTCGCCGTTGACAGCGGTAAAAGGCTTCTCCTCCAGCCATTTTGCCTGCCATTTCTTTTCAATGTTGGTAAAATCGTACTTCATTTCACAAGACCGTTCCTTTCTTGTTTTGCCCCGGCCGGGCGAACAAAAAAATACGCCCCTGACCGCAGCGGTCAGGGGCGTTGTGACGCGATACCACCCTGATTCAGCCACCCGTCGCCGGATGACCCTCTTGGGTCTTTGAAAAGCGTATCCGAGCTTTCGGTGTCTGCCGTAAAACTCTGCGCGCCCTCGCGGACCATCAGCCTGTAACGGGGCCGTCCGTCCCCCCCTACTGCAATTCAGGCGGGAAACTCCGGGACCAGTCATTCACGAACACGCTCCACCGACTCGCACCAACCGTCGGCTCTCTGAGGCAGGCATGCCCGTCTTTTATCCCTTCAACGTCTTTAATATCGCTATTCTAAGGGGGTTTTTCCTTTTTGTCAAGGGCAAAACAGGATTCTTCCCTGAGCCAAACTCAGTCGGCTGTCAAAATGTCCGTCAGGTCAACCTGCTTGCCGTCCCGCCACAGGCGCTCCAAATCATAAAACTCCCGTGCCTCCTGTGAGAACACATGGACAGTTACGCAGCCATAGTCCAGCAGGACCCAAGTCCCGTCGCGATAGCCCTCTCGGCGCAGGGGCATCTCCCCCAAATCCTTTAAAGCCTTTTCCACAGCGTCGCACAGCGCGTTGATCTGGGTGTTGGAGGTGCCGGACGCGATGACGAAATAATCCGCCAGCGCCGTCAGGTCCGCGATTTCAATCGCGGCGATCTCCTTGCCCTTCTTTTCATCCAGCGCGCGAACGGCGGCCAGAGCAATTTCCTTTGGTGTCATTCTGTTCTTCCTTTCATTCTTTCAGCTTCAAGCCGTTTTAAACACGGCCTTTTCATGGGTTACGCCTCCGGCACCACGGTGACCTCCGGCGGGACGATCACTGCATCGTCCGGTACAGAGGGCTGTGTGCCGGGATCGGTTGTGGTGGAACCGCCCGTACTGCCGCCGGTATCTCCGGTGGAGGGCGGTGTGGTGGGCGGGGTCGTGGTGCTTCCGCCGGTCGTTCCGCCCGTATTTCCGCTTGTCGACCCACCGGTGCTTCCACTCGTCGATCCGCTGGTACTTCCGCCAGCGGGAGGTGTCGTGGGTGTTTCGGGTACAGAGGGATTCGTGGTTGTCCCGCCGCTCCCCGGCTCCACAGGCAAGCCCGTCTCCGGATCAATGGTCGTTTCGCCGCCCTGCGGCTCGTCCGGCTCGTTATCCACCGGCTCGGTGGGCGTGTTGGACGGGATCACCGGCTTGGCCGCAGCCTTGCTGTCCTCCACATGTCCGGTGGTAGAGGAAACAGACCCATCGGAATTAACGCTCATGATGTCCAGATCACTCATCACCGATTTCTCCACAAAGGGGCTGAGGGACGTGTTCACCAGCTCCAACAGTTCCTTGGCGTTGGGGACCACGTAGGACTGGTAATTTTTATAGGTCCGGCTATAACAGGATTTGGGGGTGTTGGGCATGGTGACAAAGTTCACGTTGTCCATGCTCAGTCCGCCCATAATCGCCGCCTGCCCGAACCAGAACAGGTTCTGCACGGAGAGGTCCGTCTCCACATTCTCCTCAAAAATCTTGGAGAACTGGTTGATCTTGCCCACGTTTTTCACCTGCAAAAGCTGCTTGATGACTGCCTTCAAAAACGCCTGCTGCGTCTCAATGCGGCCAAGGTCGCCGTTGGCGTAGCCATACTTCATGTTGTTGTCGTGACGGTAGCGGATAACGCCCATAGCCTGCTCGCCGTCCAACAGCTGATAGCCCTTTTTGATGTGAATGGACAGGTCCTGATAGGGGTCCTCGTAATTCATATTCCGGGGCACATCGAAATACACGCCGCCGATGGCATCCACCAGCTTGCCCACGGCCTCCCACTCGATAATCACCTGATAGTCCGGCTCAAAGCCCACCAGCTGGGAGACTTCCTGATAGACCTTTTTGATGCCCTTGTCTCCGCCGCCATAGTAATTATAGACGGAGTTGATGCGCTTGATGTCCCATGGGACGTTCACCATGGTATCCCGGGGGATATTCATCACGGTGAACTTCTGATTGGTGACATCGTAGCTTGCCAGCATCATGGTGTCGGTATTTCCACCGCCGCCGGTGTCCCGGCCCATCACCAGAATCGTGTAGTAATCCTTGCTCTTGCGCTCCCCGTCGCTGCGGGGGCGGGTGCCGTCGCCATAGTCGATCTCCTCAACGGAGGTGTCGCCCGGTTCGTTTTTCGGCCCCAGCTCCGGCTTTACGAACACTGCCCGATAGGCCAGTGTCACCATCAGAACCACCGCCAGCACGATGGCCACAATCAGCAAAATTTTCTGCTGCCATGTCAGGCGGCTTTTGCGCTTTGCTTTCCGCTCCGACGCCTGCAAGTGGACGGGCTTCTTTTTCTGCCCGCCGCCCTGAGTTTCTTTATAGTCATTCATTGTCTGTTTCTCAGTTTCCTTTCAGATACTCGTCTGCTTCCAGCGTTGCGCTGTGAACCGGGTTGCCCCGGTCGTGCATCTCCTGAATCGTCATCTCAAGGCCCATCCGCAGGCCCTTGTCCAGACTCTCGTTGCACGCCGCGCGCAATTCGTTCACTCCGGGGAAATTTCGAGTAGGCTCGATGTAATCCGCGAGGTACATGATCTTTTCCAAAAGCGTCATGTTGGCGTGGCCCGTGGTGTGCCAGTAAATCGCCGAATAAATCTCGTCGTCCACGCCGAACAGATCCCGGGCGATGGCCGCGCCGGTCTTGGCGTGCAGCAGCTTCAGCGCCCGCTGTTCCAGTTCGTCCAGCCGGATGCCGTACTGCCGGCAAAGGGCAAGCTGCTCCTCCATATCCAGCTTTTTGGTGCAGTCGTGCAGCAGCGCCGCCACCCGCGCCTTTTGAACGTCCGCGCCGTACCGCAGGGCAAGGCGGATCGCCTCCTGCTCCGTGCCCAGCACATGGGGGATGCGCTTGTGCTTAAGGAAACTCAGCGCCACCGGCCGCAGCTTTTCCAGCCGCAGGCGCTTTAGATCCGCGTCCGTTCCATACAGCTGATCGCGCAGGATAGAGCCGTATACCGCCGGGGCAAGATACCAGCTTCCCTCTCCCCGGGCCAATTTATCCCGCAGGTCTGTGGAGGAAATTTCCACCACACCGGGAACACTCAAGGTGAAGATGCGGGCAAAGGGATACATCCGGTAAAGCCGCTCCCGCTGAATGGCAAACAGCTCTTCCTCATTCGCCTCTGTCCGGCCAAAGGCCGCAATCCCCGCCAGCGTCATAATCCGCTCCGGCTGGTGCCAAGTGTGAAGGGTCAAAAACATGTCCGACCCCATCAACAGCCACACCTCGTCGTTGGGATACAGCGCCCGAACCGCCTCCAGCGTGTCAGCAGTATAACTCTTGCCGCCGCGGCGAAGCTCCATGTCCAACGTCTCGACTTTTTCATCCAGTCCCAGCTGCTCTCCCGCCAAGCGCGTCAGCTCCAGCCTCTGCTGCGCCGTGGGGCTACCCTGCGGCAGGGGCTTGTGGGGCGGCTGACCGTCCGGGATCAAAAGCAGTTTGTCCAGCTTCAGCAGTTCGAATACCGCCCGCGCCGCCGTGATATGGCCCAGATGCGGCGGATTAAAGGTTCCGCCATAAACGCCGATCCGCATGGAACTCCCTCCTTGTTCTTGAAAATCAGGCCTTGCGTTTTTTCTCTTTGACCAGCTCGATCCGCTTATCCTTCGGCTTCGAGTGCGTTTCCCGATAGAGCACAAATTTGCTTCCGATCACCTGCACCGGCTCACTGCGGGTTGGCTTGGTCAGCTGATCGCAGACCTCACGGGCGGTGAGCATGGAGTTTTCCAAAACCCGGCCCTTGATGAGTTCCCGGGCCTCCAGAGCCTCGTCCGCCTGACGGATCAGGCTGTCGGTGATGCCCTCCTTGCCGACCTGTATAATCGTATCAATGCTATTTGCCATGCCGCGCAGCTGCGCGCGCTGTTTACTTGTCAATTCCATAAATTTAACGTGATCTCCCCTTATGCTTTCTATTTTTGTTGATTTGTATATTTCTATGTCAGACGTTTTAATTTGTCAAGAAGTTTCCCGGATTTTCAAAAACTTTTTTTATAAAGTGCAAAAAAAGCGCCGCTTTTTCCAGATTTCTCCCTGTCCGGTTACTTTTTCAAATACGCCGCAAGCTTCGGCACAAAGGCCCGCAGCGCCTTGCCCCGATGAGACAGGGCATCCTTCTCCTCCTCCGTCATCTGTCCAAAAGTCTTGGCCTTTTCCGGAACCAGAAACACCGGGTCATAGCCAAAGCCGCCGTCGCCTATGGGTGCAAAGGCGATGGCCCCGTCGCACCGGCCTTCTGCCGTCAGCGTGTCCCCATTGGGGAACGCGCAGGCGATGGCGCTTTCAAAGTGGGCCGAACGGGTGGGCACGCCACGCATGGAGTTCAGCAGCAGCGTATACCGTCCCCGGTCATCCAGTTCCGGCCCGCCATACCGCGCGGAATAGACCCCCGGCCCGCCGTTCAGCGCGTCCACGCACAATCCCGAATCATCCGCAATGGCGGGCAGGCCCGCCGCCGCGCACACGGCCTTTGCTTTCAGCATGGCGTTGGCTGCAAAGGTATCTCCGGTTTCCTCCACATCCACGGTAAGACCTAAATCACTGGGCATCACAACTTCCACGCCAAGTCCGCCCAAAATGGCAGACATCTCCTTCAGCTTTCCCGGGTTGTGGGTCGCCAGCACCAATTTCATCGCTTCCATTTTTATAATCATTCCTTTCGCTTCACTTCAAGGCACAAAAGGCTACAAAAAGAAGTGGCCATGATGTGCATATTTTTCGATTGCCGCCTAGGCGGCGAGAAAAATGCAATAAAGTGAAGTTTGAACTTCTTTCAAACTTCAACCTCCCAGTACGGATTTCTGCGCCGCCTGAATTTCGCGGATTCCCTTAGCGCACAGGTCCACCAGCGTCCGCTGTTCCTCAATGGTAAAGGCCCGGCCCTCGCCGGTTCCCTGAAGCTCCACCAGCCGTCCATCGCCGGTCATTACGCAGTTGAGGTCCACCTGCGCCGCCGAATCTTCCTCATAACAGAGGTCCAGCAGCGCCCGGTCGTCCACGATTCCGGCGGATACCGCCGCCACAGAGGTCTTCAGAGGCATCTCTTGCAAAAAGCCCTCTTCCACCAGCTTGCGCAGCGCCAGAGACAGGGCGACAAAGCCGCCGGTGACAGAGGCAGTCCGCGTTCCGCCGTCGCCCTGCAAAACATCGCAGTCAATGGTGATCGTCCGCTCACCCAGCTTTTCCAGATCCACGGCGGCGCGGAGGGACCGGCCTACCAGCCGCTGGATTTCCGCGCTGCGGCCGGACAGCTTCAGCTTGGAAATGTCTCGCTTGCTCCGCTCCCGGTTGGCCCGGGGCAGCATGTTGTACTCCGCCGTCACCCAGCCACAGCCCTCCGCCACATGGGGCGGGGTGCGCTCCTCCACACTGGCGCAGCACAGAACCTTGGTATTGCCGCACTCAATGAGGCAGCTCCCTTCCGGGAATTTCACAAAATCGGTGGTGATCTTCATGGGCCGCAGCTGATCGAATGTCCGGCCGTCAAGTCTTGTCATGCTTTTTCTCCTTTATCCGTTTCGCAGCGCCATTTGCATCGCCGACGCCGCCCGCTCATAGTCGTCCCGATGGACATAAATCGTATAGGTGTACATTGTGTCCGTCTGTGCGCCCGCAATGCCGTATCGGGCGCGTTCCGCGGCCCGGGCCGCGCCCCGCACCTTCACGGCGGAAGGTATCCCTGTGGCGGCCAGCGCCTCTCGAACATGGTAATATTTTTGGGTAGAAGCGAGGGTAATCAGTTCTCGTCGATTAAAAATGGTAATCATGTGCAGCCTCCTTAGATAATGGCCTCCACATATTCCTTTGCATCGAAAGGCCGCAGGTCTTCGATGCCCTCCCCCATCCCCACGTACTTAACGGGTACGCCCAGTTCCCGGGCAATGGCGATGACGATGCCGCCCTTGGCGGTGCCGTCCAGCTTGGTGAGGACAATACCGGTGAGGCCCGCCGTCTCCTTAAAGGTTCGTGCCTGAATCAGCCCGTTTTGCCCGGTGGTAGCGTCCAGCACCAAAAGCGTCTCTCGGCTGGCATCGGGGCACTCCCGATCAATGATTTTGGAGAGCTTTGCAAGCTCCTTCATCAAATTTTCCTTGTTGTGAAGCCGCCCGGCGGTGTCGCACAAAACCACGTCCATATCTCGTGCCTTAGCGGCGGCCAGTGCGTCGAACAACACCGCGCCGGGGTCCGCGCCCTCGTTGCTTCGCACCAGTTCGCAGCCCGCGCGCTCCGCCCAGATTTGCAGCTGGTCGGCGGCGGCGGCGCGAAAGGTGTCCGCCGCGCAAAAGAGGACCTTTTCGCCTTCGGATTTCAGCTGGTGGCCCAGCTTTCCGATGGAGGTGGTCTTGCCCACGCCGTTGACGCCGATGAACAGCACCACCGCGGGCTTCTGGCTCAGGTCAAGCGCCGTGTCGCCCACGGACAGCTCCGCCGCCAAAATCTCCCGCAGGGCGGCGCGAACCGCCGTCTCTCCGGAAACGCCTTCCCGCTTCATTTTGGAGCGCAGCTTTTCCACCGCCGAACTGGCGGTTTCCACGCCCACGTCGGCCAAAATCAGCTGTTCCTCCAGATCGTCAAAAAACGCCTCGTCGTCGGCAGAGATGGCGTAGCCGGTGATGTCCTCCTGCCAGATTTTCTTTAGTTTGCTAAAAAAGCCCATGTGCAATACGCTCCTTATCTTGAATGCCCGCAGACAAATATTTTGCGAGTACGCGCCGCCCGCTCAGGGCGCATTTTTCCCATCCCCATGCCGCCATTTGTACAGGCGAACGGCGGACGAGAGCAGCAGCAGAGTCAGTGCGATCAGGGAAAGCACATTTCCCGAATGATTTTCCCACAGTCCGAGCAGACAGGCGATGTCACCCAGCAGCGCCAAAACACACAAGATGATGAAAGCACCTTCGATCCCAACCATATGCCGCAGATACCACGCCTCTATTTTTTGGTACATCGCTGTTCTCCGCTTCTCACTTGATTTTCAATTCCTTTGCCATATCGTTCAAGTTGATCGTCAAAATCTTGCTGACGCCCTGCTCCTGCATCGTGACGCCATAGAGCACGTCGGCTTCCTCCATGGTGCCCCGGCGGTGGGTGATGACGATAAACTGCGTCCGCCCCGCAAGGGTGCGCATGTACCGGGCGTAGCGGGTGACGTTGGCGTCGTCCAGCGCGGCTTCGATCTCGTCCATGACACAAAACGGCGTGGGGTGAACCTTCAAAATGGAAAAATACAGCGCGATGGCCACAAACGCCTTCTCTCCGCCGGAGAGCAGCGAGATGGTTTTCAGCGTTTTCCCCGGCGGCTGGGCCTTGATCTCGATGCCGCAGTTCAGGATATCGCTCTCGTCCTCCAATTCCAGTGTTGCCTGTCCGCCGCCGAACAAATCCACAAACGTGGCCTGAAAGCTGTCGCTGAGGAGCTTAAACTGCTCGGCAAAGATGGCGGTCATCTCTTTTGTCAGATTTTCAATCACGCCCTCGATCTCGCTCTTGGCTTTTTCCACGTCGTCCCGCTGTTCGCTGAGATAGGTGTAGCGGGTATTTACCCGGTCAAATTCCTCGATGGCGCCGATATTGGGCGTTCCCAGCGCGGCAATATCCCGCTTCAGCTCACCGATGCGGCGGTTGGCCTTGGACCGGCTCTCCAATTCAATTCGCTGGGCCTGCGCGTCGGAATGACTCAACTCATAGTGTTCCCACAAGCGGTCCAAAATCTGCTTTTCCTCCAGCGCGGAAGTGGCGATTTTCTGTTCCAGCTTGCTGGCGGTGCGTTCCAAATCCAGCAGATGCTCGTTCATCTCCTGTCCGGCGCGGCTCTTTGCCGTGCGTTCGGCCTCCAGCGCAATCTTCTCCTGATCCAAAGCGGTCAGGCGATCCCGCAGCGTCTGCTGGCGCGCATGAAGGGCCGCAATAGTCTCCTGCCGCTGTTCGATCTCTTCGTCTGCCGCGGCGATGGCCTGACGGCAATCTTCCAGCATATTCTCCCGGGTGGAACGATCTCCGGAGAGATCGGCTTTCAGTCTTTGCAAATCCTCTGCCCGCTTGGCGGTGCTCTCCCGCTCCGCCCCAAGTGCTGCCAAATGGGACTTTCGCTGGCTGACAGCCTCCGTCAGCTCGCCGGAGCGGGTCATCAGCTCCGTCTGCCCCGTGAGCTGCTCATCCGCCTTTGCCCGCAGGGCGGCGGCCTCGGCCTCCTTTGCGGCGATGTTCGCAGCAGCCATGGCGGCCCGCTTGGCGTTGTCCGTCAGGCGGCCGGAGAGGGTCTCGTACTCCCCCTCCAGATTTTCAAGGTTTGCTTTCAGACTTTGAACCAAAATATCAAAGTGGTTTTTCCGTCCTTCCAGACGCAAAACCTCGTCCTCTGCCGTCCGCTGCTGCCCCTGCGCCGTCTCCAGCTCATAGCGGGCCTTTTCCAGCTCCCGGCCCAACTCCTCTTCCTCCGCTTTCGCGTTGGAAAGTTGGCGGCGCATGGTTTCCGCCCTGCCGTGAAGTTCCTTTAACTCCGCCGCGCGGCTTAATACGCCGGTGCTGCGGCTGACGCTGCCGCCGGTCATGGAGCCGCCCCGGTTGATGACCTGCCCGTCCAGCGTGACAATGCGAAAGCGGTTGGAGTATTTTCTCGCCATGGCAATGCCGCAGTCCAAATCCTCTGCAATCACGGTGCGGCCCAGTAGATTCCGAAAAATGTTGGCATATTGCACGTCGTACTCCACCAGTCGGGAAGCAAGACCCACGTAGCCGTATTCCTTTTCCACGCCGCTCTCCCGCAGTTCGTCTCCCCGGATGGCGGTCAGTGGCAGGAAGGTGGCCCGGCCCGCGTCCCGCTGCTTTAAAAAGGCGATGGCGGCTTTCGCGTCCTCTTCCCGGTCCACCACGATGTTTTGCAAACCCGCGCCCAGCGCGATCTCAATGGCGACGGAGTATTCCCGCTCCGTGGTCATCAGTCCGGCCACAGGGCCGCGAATCCCTCTGAGACTGTTCTGCGCCTGACACACCTGGCGCACGGCCTTGGAAAAGCCCTCGTACTCCTTCTCCATCTCCGTCAGCATCCGCACGCGGCTGTCCAGCGCTCCCGCGTCAATGGTCAGGCGGTTAGCCTTGGCCGCCGCCTCGTCCGCCTTGCGCTGGCGTTCCGCCATCTTCATCGTATGTCCGGCAATGATATTGCTCACAGCGGCAGCCTCGTCCCGGGCGTCTTCCAGCGCGCGGCGGTTGGATTTTGCCTCCTGCTCGCTCTGAGCCAGCTGGGTTTTGACGTTTGCAATCTCTGCTTCCGCTGCAATCCGGCGCTCCAGAATCTGGGCGCTCTCCGCAGCGGCGGCGGACGCTTCCGCCCGTGCGTCGGCGGCGGCGGCAACCGCCAGCGTCTCCTGCGCCCGCAGGCGCTCCGCCTCGCTCATCTTGCCGCCCGCGGCCTGCGCGGCCTCCTGCGCCTGCGCCAAAAGCGCGTCCAGCTGGTCGCGTTCCTCGGCGGTCTGCCGGTCAATTTCAGCAATGCGGGCCGTCTGCTCCTCAATCTGCCGGCTCAGGTTGTCTGCCCGGCTCTCCTGATCCTGAAGCTCCCGCTCGATTCGGTCAATATTCTCCTGATTGTGGGCAACGGTGGTTTTTAAAACCGCAACGGCGGATTCCTGCTCCGCCGCGCCGGTGTCCTGCTCCGCCGCCTCCGTCCGCAGGCGCTCCGCCTCCACGTCCTTCTGACGCATTTTCTCGCCGTACTGCTCGCCTTCGGCATAGAGGGCGTTCAACTGGGCGCGGGCCTCGTCCCGGGCGGCCTCGGCAGTGCGGAAATCCAATTCCAGCTTTCTGGCTCCGGCCTTCAGCGCATCCAAATCTTCCAGCCAAGTGGAGATCTCCAAAAGGCGAAGCTCGTCCCGGAAGACCAGATACTTCTTCGCCTTTTCCGCCTGATCCCGCAGCGGCTCCACCTGAAGCTCCAACTCCGCAATCTTGTCATTGATGCGCACCAGATTCTCATCCGTGCGCTCCAGCTTTCGCTCCGCCTCTTCCTTGCGGTGGCGGTATTTGGAAATTCCGGCGGCCTCCTCAAAAATCTCGCGGCGGTCGCCGCTCTTGGTGGACAGGATCTCATCGATCTTACCCTGACCGATGATGGAGTATCCCTCCTTGCCCATGCCGGTGTCTAAAAACAGCTCCGTCACGTCCTTGAGCCGGACGGACTGGCGGTTAATGTAGTATTCGCTCTCGCCGCTGCGGTAGTACCGCCGGGTGACCGCAACCTCGGACTCCTCCATGGCGGGGAAGATATGCTCTGTGTTGTCCAGCACCAGCGTCACCTGTGCAAAGCCCTGCTGGGGCCGCTTTGCGGTGCCGCCAAAGATCACGTCCTCCATCTTCGCGCCCCGCAGGCCCTTGGCGCTCTGTTCGCCCATGACCCAGCGGATCGCGTCGGAAGTATTTGATTTTCCGGAACCGTTGGGGCCAACGATGGCTGTGATATCCTCACCGAATTTCAAAACGGTTTTGTCCGGAAAGGATTTGAAGCCTTGGATTTCCAATGCTTTTAAGTACAATGAAGCCACCTCAGTCGAAAGTTATACTGTAACTAATTTACTATATCAAAAAAGTCCTGAATTTTCAAGGTGAAATTTGAAAACGTTCCTGCACCGCAGCCAAAGCGTACAAAAAACCCCGGAAACGCATACAGCGTCTCCGGGGTTCCAGGGCTATGTTTCTTCTTCCCAAAACAACTCATCCAACGTCTTGCCCAAAACGCGGCAGATGGCCAAGCACAGCCGGATGGTGGGATTGTAGTCGCCCTTTTCAATGGCGTTGACAGTCTGACGGGAAACGCCCACCGCCTCCGCCAGCTGCTGCTGACTCAGATCCAGCGCCGCCCGGGCGGATTTCAGACGGAGATTTTTCATCCTTCCTCCATCTCGCTCCCATCCTGCAAATGCTTCACCGCATAGATCGCCAGCACCAGAAGCATCATCACGCCCACCATCGGATTGATGGCCCGGAAGGTCAGCACGCCGTTTTCCACCACCTCACCGCTGTGCAGGTTCAATGCCCCGATCCCCAGATTCACCGCCGCCAAAATGGCAAACAGCGTCATGACCTGCCAAGGCCGCTCCTTCAAACTGAGATACGCATCCTTGCGGATGCACTCCACGGCAAACACGGTCACGCTGATGCAGACGCACAGCATGCACCCGGTTATCACGTCAATCCACCGGCCCAGCACCGCATCCGAAATCCCGTAAGCCGCCGTGCAGAACATCATCGTGAAAAAGCCCAATTTAAACGCCTGCCCTCTGGCCCGCTCCTGCCGCTCGTCAAAGGTCATATCCAGCACGCGCTTTTTAAACAGCACCGCCACGATAAGCACGCCCACTGTAAGGCTGACTGCCACTCCGAATACCATGCCCAGTTTATATTCCATTTCTATTCCCTCCATGATGTTTCAGTCTGAGGACAGTATATCTTGCATCCGACAATATGTCAAGTATATATTACATATTGTCGTGATTTAGAGATAGTTATTTCTCTCCTGCTTCATAACTCTGCGGAGCGTAGGTTGCTCAAATCGCCAACCCGGCGTATGCTGAGGGTACAAACAAGACATCCGTGAAAAGGAAAGGATCGGGCGATGAATCACTATGTAACAGGCAGTACCATCCGGGAACTGCGGGAAAAGAAAAAATTGACGCAAAAGCAGCTGGCAGATCAGCTGTGTGTCAGCGACAAGACCGTCTCAAAGTGGGAGACAGGCCGGGGCCTGCCGGATGTTTCTTTGCTGGAACCGCTCTCCGCCGCGCTGGGCATTTCCGTGGCGGAGCTGCTCTCCGGCGAATGCTTCACCAACGCCAACCGTTCCGGCAACCTGCTGCGCAGCAAATTTTACGTCTGCCCCATCTGCGGCAACGTCATCTGGGCTGCGGGCGAGGGGGCTTACTCCTGCTGCGGCGTGAGCCTGCCGCCGCTGGAGGCGGAAGAACCGGACAACGCCCACGAAATTCATGCCGAGCGCGTGGAAAACGAGTGGTACGTGACGGTAGATCACCCCATGACCAAGAGCCATTATATCAGTTTTCTTGCCTTTGTCACGGACGACCGCGTGCAGATTGTGCGCCTCTACCCGGAGCAAAGTGCCGAGGCCCGCTTCTTTGTCCGGGGGCAGGGGCGGCTCTACGCCTATTGCAACCGCCACGGGCATTTTACCCGCCGGATGTAAAAGCCCGCCGCACAATTGAAAGAAAAAGGGGCGCGGCGGGAGATTCAACACTCCCGCCGCGCCCTTCCTGTTTGGTCGGTTTCTACTTCTTTTTCTGTTTTCCCCGGCCGGACTGTTCAATCTGGCCATACAGCCATTCCAGCGCGTCGCTGAGTGTTCCCACCTGATCGATCAAGCCCAGACGGACGGCCTCTTCGCCGTATACCACGCTGCCAACGTCCGCCGCCATCTCTCCGGTTTTCAGCATCAATGAGAGGAATTTCTCCCGGTCGATGGCGCAGTTGCGGGTGACAAAATCCACAATGCGGTCTTGCAGCCGCTCAAAATAGTGATAGGTCTGGGGCGCGGCGATCACCGTTCCGCTCATGCGGACGGGATGAATCGTCATAGCGGCGGACGGCACGGCAAAGCTCCGCTTTGTAGATACCGCCAGCGGGATGCCGATGGAATGGCTGCCGCCCAGCACCAGCGACGCGGTGGGCTTGCTCATGCCGGAGATCAGCTCCGCGATGCCAAGTCCCGCCTCGATGTCTCCACCCACGGTGTTTAAAAGAAACAGAACACCGTCCACCTCGTCGGATTCTTCCAGCGCCGCCAGCAGGGGCATGACGTGCTCGTATTTCGTGGTTTTTGTATTGGTGCTGGCAGTCATGTGCCCTTCGATCTGCCCGATAATGGTGAGACAGTGGAGATTTCCCCGCTTCGTCTTCGTGGTGACGGAGCCACTGTCCACAATCTGCTGCTGCCAGGTTTCCGGGCCGGTTCCGCCCTTGTCCGTTTTGGAATCGGCGTCGTCATTCTCCGCCGCTTTTTCGGTTTTTGTTTCTTCTGTCATGGAATCCCTCACTTTCTCTTTTATCTTTTGCAGAAATTGAGAAATTAGCCGGGTTTCCTTTTTGCAGGAGACGTGCTATAATATTCAAAATTATAAAATTGTGGTTTTCACATCTCCAAATTGCCATCGCCTGCGCGTCCATTTTTTATGCAAAAAGGGATGCTGTGCGGCGCGGCAAAAGATAACGGAAGGCATCTTTGATTTCCGAAAGGAGTTTTTATTTTGAATACACAGCGTATCGTGGTGAAGGTGGGTACCTCCACTCTCACCCATGACTCCGGCGCGCTGAATTTGCACCGTATGGAACAGCTGGTGCGGATTCTGGCGGATCTGAGCGGAATGGGGCACCAGGTGATTCTGGTGTCCTCAGGTGCCATCGCCATCGGCACGGCGCGGCTGGCTCTGCCGGAGCGGCCAAAGGAGCTTCGGATGAAACAAGCCGCGGCGGCGGTGGGCCAGTGCCGCATGATGCATATTTACGACAAGCTGTTCTCTGAATACAACCGCACCGTCTCCCAGATTCTGCTGACGGGGGACGACGTGGACGATCCCATTCGTGCAGAACACCTTTCCAGCACGTTTGAAGCCTTGCTGGACATGGGCGTCATTCCCGTGGTGAATGAAAACGACTCCGTCTCCTCGGCAGAGATCGAAACCGGGCAGCATAAGGTGCTGGGCGACAACGACACGCTCTCCGCCATCGTGGCGCGGCTGTGCCGGGCGAACCTTCTGGTTCTGATTTCGGACATTGACGGGCTGTACGACGCGGACCCCCACACGCACCCGGACGCAAAGCTCATTCACCGGGTGAACGCCCTGACGCCGGAAATTTTGGAAATGGCCGGCGGCGCAGGCACTTGGCGGGGAACCGGCGGCATGGCTACCAAGCTCTCCGCTGCGAAGATCGCCATGGACGCCGGGTGCGACATGGTCATCACCAACGGTCAGCGGACGGAAGACCTGTACGGCATCGTGGAAGGGCAGGACATCGGAACCCGATTTTTGTCCATGAAATAAGGAGGCGCGGAATATGACAGTTTTAGAGCGGCAGGGCCAAGCCGCAAAGTCCGCCGGGCGGACACTGGCCATCGCGGGAACCGCGAAGAAAAACGCGGCTCTGGAGGCCATCGCCAGGGCATTGATCGAAAAGCAGGATTTGTGGCTGGCCGCCAACGCAGAGGACGTGGCCGCCGCGAAGGAGGCCGGGATACGTCCGGCTATGCTGGATCGGCTGACTTTGACGCCGGAGCGCATTGCGGACATTGTGGCCGGCGTGCGTCAGGTGGCGGCGCTGCCCGACCCTATCGGTGTGGTCACAAAAATGGAAACCCGGCCCAACGGGCTGATTATCGGGCGGCGGCGGGTGCCGCTTGGCGTAATCGCCATTATTTTCGAGGCCCGACCCAATGTCACGGTGGACGCGGCGGCACTGTGTCTGAAATCCGGCAACGCCTGCATTCTGCGGGGCGGAAAAGAAGCGATCCGCTCCAACCGCGCGGTGGCGGAGTTGATGCGGGGTGCGCTGGAAAGCGTGGGTCTGAGCGCAGACTGCGTCTCCTTGGTGCAGGACACCAGCCACGAAACCGCAGACGAGCTCATGAACCTGACCGCCTATGTGGATGTGCTGATTCCCCGGGGCGGCGCAAATCTGATCCGTTCCATTGCGAAAAACGCCAGCGTGCCGGTGATTCGCACCGGCGAGGGCGTGTGCCATGTGTACATCGACAGCGAGGCCGACCTTGACATGGGCGCGAAAATTCTCTATAACGCAAAATGCTCCCGCCCCTCCGTGTGCAACGCGGCGGAATGCGTGCTGGTGGCGCAGGATGTGGCGGCGGAGTTTTTCAAAAAAGCCCTGCCCCTGCTGAAGGAAAAAAACGTGGAGCTGCGGTGCGACGAAGCCGCCCTCTCCCTCATCGGCGGAGACGCTGTGGCGGCGGCAGAGGCGGACTGGGACGCGGAGTATGATGACTATATTCTGGCCGTTCACATCGTAAAGGATGCGGCGGAAGCCATCGACTTCATCAACACCCACGGCACCGGCCACTCCGAAAGCATCATCACAAAGAACTACTTCACCGCCCAGCACTTTTTGGACGCGGTGGACGCGGCGGCGGTATACGTCAACGCCTCCACCCGGTTCACCGACGGCGGCGAATTCGGCCTTGGCGCCGAAATCGGCATCTCCACTCAAAAAATGCACGCCCGCGGACCGATGGGTCTTGAGGAAATGACCAGCTGCAAATACGTGATTTACGGCGAAGGTCAAGTTCGGGAATAAAGCAAAGCGGTTTCGCAGAAACGAACTGCGGGCAGCAGACGGTTGGGATGCGCGATACACCCATACTTTGTCAGCTGCGCATGGAAAGGAATGGATACTATGGCGACTTATGGATTTATTGGCGCAGGCAATATGGGCGGGGCCCTTGCGCGGGCAGTTTGCCGCTCCGTCTCCCCGGACGAGGTGTTTCTGGCAAACCGCACCCCGGAAAAGGCAAAGGCACTGGCGGAGGAGCTGGGCTGCCGCACGGCGGACAATGAGGCGGTGGCCCAGAGCGCGGACTTTATCTTTCTGGGTGTAAAGCCCCAGATGATGCAGGAGCTCTTGGCGGAGATCGGCCCCATTTTGACCGAGCGGGAAACCCGCTTTGTTCTGGTGACCATGGCGGCGGGACTCACCATTGCGGATATTCAGAAAATGGCCGGGGACGCATACCCCGTCATCCGCATTATGCCCAACACGCCCTGCTCCATTGGCGAGGGCATGACCCTTTACGCCTGCGGCCCCGATGTGACGGCTGAGGAAGAGAAAACTTTCCTCTCCGACATGGCGGAGGCAGGGCGCTTCGTTGCTTTGCCGGAGCATTTGATCGACGCGGGCAGTGCGGTTTCCGGCTGCGGCCCGGCGTATGTGGATCTGTTCCTTGAGGCGCTGGCAGACGGCGGCGTGGCCTGCGGCCTGCCCCGGGCTGCGGCTATGGAGCTGGCGGCGCAGATGGTGGTCGGCTCCGCCCGGCTCCAGCAGGAGAGCGGTAAGCACCCCGGTGCGCTGAAGGACGCGGTCTGTTCTCCCGGCGGCACCACCATTCAGGGTGTTCGCACACTGGAGGAACACGGGTTCCGCGCGGCGGTCATGGACGCGGTCATCGCGGCCTATGAAAAGACGGCGGCGCTGAAAAAGTAAGGCGGCGCAACGGATAAAGTTCATCAGGCGGCAATTGCCGCCGACCACTCCACTTGCAGTCCGGCAGGCAAAAGGCCACATTTGATTTGAAAGGCGCATCGCGGCATTTGATTGCCGCGATGCGCCTTTTATGGTCTTGGGCGTTTATTCTCGGAAACCGGACAGACGGTTCCGCCCACTTCATTTGGGACAATCAATGCGTGATCCCGTAACGATTTTATTTCAGCTCGTCCATGCGTTCCAAAATCTCGTCTACCGCGTCCTCCAACTCCTCATGAGCCTCGGCCCAGTCCTCGTACTCCTCGCCCTCCATGTTTTTCGGCTCTCGCTCATCCATCTCGGCAATGCGCTCTTTGAGCGCTTTCAGACAGGTGCGCAGCTGTTTGGCGTTCATGGCTTGGATATCCGGCTCATCCTCAAAATACGGATTCAGGTCAATGATCTCCGCCATTCCCATTCTCCTTTCAGCGTTTTCTATGATACCGCAAACGCCGCGCATGGCTGTAATTGCAGCGTCCGCGTGCGAGATGCACCTATCATAGTCACTTCGCTCCAATTATAGCACAGGTGCAACGCGTCATTGTGCTATATTATTTTTATTCAAGCGCCAGCCTGCCTCAGTGGGTAGCCGCGCGGCTGCGTTTATTATAGCATTGCTTCGCACCGGCTGCAATGAAAAAACGCTTTGCATTTTTCCGCAGATGTGCTATGATTAAGCCGCAGCGCGGTTAACGCCGCGTTTGTACTCCATCCGGCCATGGGCCGATTTCATTTATTTAAGGAGATTGCTGTTTGAAGAAGAACAACGCCTTGGAGATTGTGGGCTGACCGGGAGGTTTGCTGAAAACAATCTCGTCAAGCCTCCCCTAAATTGACAGCCAACAATTTAAGGAGGATTTTACGCATGAAAAACGATTATTTGATTCGTCTGGAAACCAAAGCTGACTACCGCGAGGTGGAAAACCTGACCCGGGAGGCTTTCTGGAATGTCTACCGTCCGGGCTGTACGGAGCACTATGTCCTGCACGGCTACCGCGCAAGAGCCGATTTCGTCCCCGAACTGGACCTTGTCATGGAAAAGGACGGGCAGATCATTGGACATGTCATGTATGCCCGCTCCGCAATTACGGCGGATGACGGCAGCATGATTCCCATCATGACCTTTGGCCCCATCAGTATTGCGCCCGCCTATCAGCGCACAGGCTGCGGGACGATTCTTCTGCGGTACTCCATGGAAAAAGCCAAGGAACTGGGCGCGGGTGCGCTGGCCATCACCGGCAACATTGGATTCTACGGAAAGTCGGGCTTTGTGGTCGCCAGCACAAAGGGCATCCACTACTATGCGGAGCCACGGGAAAACGAAGTCCCCTATTTCTTGATTAAAGAGCTGGACAACGGTTTTCTGGATGGAATCACCGGCGTTTACAAGGACCCGGACGGATACTTTATTGACGAAAAGGAAGCAGAGAAATTTGACGCGGACTTTCCGCCAAAGGTAAAGTTAAAACTGCCGGGGCAGCTGATATAATCCCGAATACAGTAAGGGGCGGTGAGCAAAGAATGCTCACCGCCCCTTTTTCCTTTTGATGCAGGCCCTCTGCACTGCGGGCCTGCATCTTCGCCGGAAACCGGCTTCCCTGAGATACCCATAGAAAAGTCTGCAAAAAGCCCGAACTATGCCAACCACAGCACCTGCGCCAGAAAACGCGGGTTCTGAATTCGTGAGAAAGTGGGTAAAGTGATTCTGAGTGTGCCGCTTTCCTCGTGGCAAAGCCGCGCACGCTGATTGATTGGAGGGGATTTCTTGAACGATGCAAAGCGAAAGAATCCAAATTGCCCATGCAGGTGGGTGAAGTGTCCCAGACACGGGGACTGCGCCGCCTGCCGGGCACATCATCAAACAGAGAAGCACATTCCGGTTGCATGCGACCGCCCAGCCAAACGAGCGCGGCACAAGCAGGAACCGTAACGCGGCAATTTCATCAATTAAAATCACGCCATTTTCTCAAAATGTGAATTGTCTTTGTACCTGCAGCGTCCGTGTGAAGACCGCCGCCGAAACAGCGGCTGGAAATCACGCTAAAATTGCAGAACGCGCCCGCCGCTTTCCTGCCCGTTCAGATGAAGCGGCGGGCCGTCATGTTTTCAGTTTGATCCGCCGTCACATATATTTGGCTCTAATTGTAAACCACATTATTTTTATTGGTTGACATATCGAACATGATGTGTTAGTCTCATTGTATACTTAAAATATGGAGTTGTGTTTACAATGAGCAAGACAAAAGATCTGGTACTGGTGAGCCTGTTTGCGGCGTTGATCGCCGCCGGTGCTTTCATTCGAATCCCCGTCCCCGTGGTGCCCTTTACCCTGCAATTCCTTTTTACAAGCCTCGCCGGAATCCTTCTGGGAGCAAAGCTGGGCGGACTGAGCGTGCTGTGCTACATTGCGCTTGGCCTGATGGGACTCCCCATTTTTGCCGGGGGCGGTGGCCCCGCTTATGTCCTGCAGCCCACCTTCGGCTATCTGATCGGCTTTGCCGTGGGTACCTATGTGACCGGCACCCTTGCGAGCCGGGGCTCCTGTCCCACCGTAAAGCGTCTGGCCATCGCGAACTTTATGGGTCTTTTGATCGTGTATGCCTTCGGCATGGTCTACTACTGGCTGATCTATCAATTTTACATCGGCACGGGAATCGGCTTTTGGACGCTGTTTCTGTATTGCTTCTTGCTGGCGGTTCCCGGAGATCTCGTCCTCTGCGGGGTCGCCGCGATTCTTGGAACACGCCTGCTTCCCGTTTTGAAGAAAGGAAGCGCAGTATCATGAATGTTACATCCGAACTGAAAAACCGCGTTCTGTCGAGAGAATTGCTGAACCGGGAGAGCATTCTCACGCTCTGTCAGGCTCCGCTTGACGAGCTTTGCTCGGCGGCGGACGAAATCCGGGCGCATTTTTGCGGAAACGGATTTGATCTTTGCACCATTGTCAACGGAAAGAGCGGGCGGTGTTCCGAGGACTGCAAATATTGCGCCCAGTCCGCCCACTACCAGACCCATGTGGAGGAGTATTCCCTGCTGGGTACGGACGAGATCGTGCGCCAGGCCAAGCACCATGCGGAGCAAGGCGTTCTGCGCTATTCCATCGTCACCTCCGGTCGAAAGCTGGGTGACGCGGACATATCGCAGGTATGCGAAAGCATTCGTGCCATCAAAACGTCCACAGATATTGAGGTCTGCGTCTCCTTTGGATTGCTGGATGAAGCGGCGTTTCGAAAGGTCAAAGCCGCCGGTGCCAGCCGCGTCCACTGCAATCTGGAGTCCTCCCGAAGCTACTTCCCCACCGTCTGCACCACCCATACCTATGACGAAAAAATTGAGACGCTGCAAGCCGCACGCCGCGCGGGCCTCTCCATTTGCAGCGGCGGAATCATGGGTCTTGGCGAAAGCATGGAGGATCGAATCGACATGGCGCTGACACTGCGGGAATTGGGCGTCAAATCCATCCCCATCAACTTTTTGAACCCCATTCCCGGAACGCCCTTTGCGGATAACGCTCCGCTTTCCGACGAGGAAAAGCGGCGCATCGTGGCCATTTACCGCTTCATTCTGCCCAACACCTCCATCCGTCTTGCAGGCGGACGGGGTCTGATCGTGGACAAGGGCGAGGGTTGTTTCCGCTCCGGCGCCAATGCCGCCATCTCCGGCGACATGCTCACCACTGCGGGAATCACCGTGGAAACGGACTTGCAGCTGCTTGACCGGCTGGGGTATCAGGCGAGGCTTTGGAATGAGTAAACATCTTTTTATCACCGGCACGGGAACGGACGTAGGCAAGACCTTTGTCTCCGGTCTAATCGTAAAAGCGCTGCACGACAGCGGTAAAAACGCCGCCTATTTTAAAGCCGCCATGAGCGGCAATGCCCGCGGCGAAGACGGGCGTTTGATTCCCGGCGACGCGGCCTATGTGAAAGGTGTGTCCGGAATCCCGCAGGCAACGGAATCCATGTGCCCCTACGTCTACGAAACGGCAGTCTCGCCCCATCTGGCCTCGCGGCTGGAGGGTCATCCAGTTCGGATGGACGTGGTAAAATCCGCCTTTGAGGCGGTATCCGCGGCGCACGACTATGTGGTCGTGGAGGGCAGCGGCGGAATCCTGTGTCCCCTCTGCTTTGACGGGGAAAAATTGCAGCTTGAGGACGTTGTCCGCGAACTGGCGCTCCCCTGTCTGATTGTTGCAGATGCAGGATTAGGAACCATCAACGACGTTGCGCTCACCGCGTTTTATATGCGGAAAAAGCACATTCCCATCAAAGGCATTTTCTTCAACCATTTCCATCCGGGAGACGTGATGGAAGAGGACAATCTCAAAATGTGCGAATACATGACCGGAGTCAAGGTGACCGCCTGCATCGAAGACGGCGATACGAACCTGCACATCTCCGCCGACGCCTTGACTTCCCTGTTTGAATGAAAGGGGAAACAGCATGATCTGGTATCCTTATCAACAAATGAAAACCATGCAGCCGCCTATCAAAATTCGGCGCGCCGAGGGCGTATATCTTTATCCCGAGGACGGCTCCCGGCTGATCGACGCCGTATCCTCTTGGTGGAGTACCATCCACGGATATCACAATCCGGTGCTGGACAACGCGATCCGCACACAGTTGGACAGCTTCGCCCATGTGATGCTGGGCGGCCTGACCCACGAGCCTGCCGAGCGCCTGAGCGCAAAGCTGCAGGAATGGCTTCCGGGCGATCTGAATCACTGCTTCTTCTCCGACTCCGGCAGCGTTGCGGTGGAGGTTGCCTTGAAAATGGCGCTGCAATACTTTATGAATCAGGGCGACACTCAGCGCACGATGGTTCTGGCTCTGGAACACGCCTATCACGGCGACACCTTTAAAACCATGGAGGTGGGCGACGACGAGGATTATCATTTTGTTCTCAACGCATACGGAAAAAGCAAGTATGTCGTTCACATCCCCACGGAAATCGACGTGTTGGAGCAGGCGTTTGCCGCGTACCACGATCAACTCAACTGCATGATCGTGGAGCCGCTGCTGCAAGGTGCGGGCGGGATGCGGATGTACGACGTCTCCTTCCTGAAGCGAGCGCGGCAGCTGTGCGATCAATACGGCGTTTTACTGATTTTTGACGAGGTCGCCACCGGCTTTGGGCGAACCGGGAATCGTTTTGTGGCCGATTTGGTGCTGCCGGACATTCTGGTGCTGGGCAAGGCTTTGACCGGCGGATACATCGGGCACGCGGTGACCGTCGCTAACGAAAAGGTATATCAGGGCTTTTACAGCGACGACCCCGCCCACGCGCTGATGCACGGGCCGACGTTTATGGGCAATGCGCTGGCATGCAGCGTCGCGCTGAAATCCATCGCCCTTTTTGAAGATCAAAACTATCTGGAAAAAATCAAAAAGATTGAGTCCGTCACCCGCCGGGAATTGATCGGCTTCACCGATCCCCGCATCAAAGAGGTGCGCATCATGGGCGGTTGCTCCTGCATCGAGGTACTGGACGAAAAAACGCTGGAGGGCTTCAAAGAGTTTGCCTATGAGCGGGGCGTTTTTCTCCGTCCGTTCCTGCGCTATCTGTATACCATGGTGCCCTACGTCATGGAAGAGGACGAATTGGTGCAGGTATTGCAGGTGATGAAGGATTGGTTCCGGCGCTGACACTCCGCAGCGCACCCCATCTTCACATGGTTTTATATAAGGAAAGGGCGGCTTAACGCCGCCCTTTTTGTTTCTTGGATCAGATGAGGCTTTCCTCCCAGCTTCTCAGCACAGCAAGCTGTTCCGGTGTATGGAACCAATGCTCGCCGTTTTCCATGACGGCAAGCCCGCAGTCAAAGCGGCGGACAAAAGCATCCACCGTGTTCCGGGTTGTCAAATTGTCCTGACCCGCATATAAGATTGCCGTCTCCGCACCCCATTGTAGAATGGGGTGCGTTTTTGCGTATTGAAGATAGCGCCAAGAAAGCGTTTCGCCAAAGTTGGTTGGAATCTCGCCCTCCCGTTCCAGCCGCTCTTCATCCACACCGGCCCAGAGCATCATACTGCGGATCAGCTTTTCCATGTCCAGCACCGGGGAGACGAACAGCGCCTTTTCCGGCGGCATATCGGCAAAAGCCAGCATAGAAAACCATGCGCCGATGCTGTTGGCCCGCAGACGGACACACTCCCCGCGTTGGCGCAGATTCTCCATGACTCCCCGCAGCTCCGGCACAACGTGCCATGGGTCAAATCCGGTTTCGCCCTTCCGCTCACCGTGTTCAGGCAGATCAATGGCCAACACCTGCCATCCTTTGGGGCAGGCCACTTCCGCAAACGCCGCGCCCTCTTCCTTGCAGCCGCATTTCCCATGGATGAACAGCCAAACGCGTTCTGAATCCTCACCGTATAAAACGGAAGGGATTTGATTGATTTGAAGATTTCTCTGCTTCATAGCTTATTTCCTTCTATCTGCTGCATAGTTGCAGCAACATCTTTTAAAATCAACAGCCGCATACTGTCCCGATCAGGCGGATTCGCATCCTGCAAAGCCGTCCGAATCCGCAAAATCAGCTTCGGTTTGGCCGCAGCCATTCCGGTCGCAGGACTAAAAAACTGTTGTTTAATAAATATTTATTATATAGGATAAATCTTCTTTTCACAACTTACCATGAAGCCACAAAATCCCCCGGCGTCTAAGACGCCGGAGGATTTTTCACACGCAGGGGCTTTTGGCAATCCGTGTCAGAGGTGCGTCAATAGACGGGGTTCTCCACCGTCACCTTGTCCACTTCCTGATACGGCGCCAACGTGGAAACCATCTTGACCTTGACATCATAGGGATTGTTCACAAAGTGGACCTCACCCGGCTCGATGTGGATCAAATCTCCGGCAGACAGCGTGTTCACCTTTCCGTCCACGATCACGTCTACCTTCCCCTCCAAAATGAAGAAGTCCTCTTCCATTACATTGTGGTAATGGGCGTCAAAGCTCTGACCGGGCATGAACTGCACCAGTGCAAAATTCATGCGAGGCCCCTTCATGAGATATTTCGGGCCGCTGTCTCCAAAGCGGTATTCCCGTTCACTCTCGTTGATTACAAACATGATAAACAATTCCTCCCAAATATAAGTCCCCCGGTTTAAAGGCCGGGCGCAATCCAGAGATTCCGTGTCAGCTTCCGGTCGCACAGGGCAAGCTGCGCCGCGTACACCTGCCGCCACGGGCCGTACAGTTTTTCATATGTCCGGTGATTCTCGGCGTTTGGCTGATAGTCTGCGTCCCAACGAACCGTGCGCCGCGCGCCCTCCGCGATGCTGGGGTACACCCCCACGCCAAAGCCCGCCAAAATCGCCGCGCCCAGCGCGGTGGCCTCCTTGACCACGGGTACGCGAACGGTCTTCCCTGTCACGTCCGCCAGAATCTGGCACCACAGGGGGCTCTTTGCCGCGCCGCCCGCAAAAATCAGTTCTTCCGGCTCGCTGCCGGTGGCCTCTTTCACAAGGTCGATATGCCCTTTCACCAGCATCGCCGTGTTCTCCAGAATTGCCCGATAAAATGTATACCGGCTAAACTTCTCCGGATCCAGATCAAAGTTGGTGAAGGTGGGGCTGGCCTGCTTCCAGTTGATGAAATTCATCACGTCGCTGAAGCAGCACATCATCCCGTAACTTCCGGCGGGAATTTTCTCCGCCTGCTCGTTCATCAAATCGTACGTATCCCGTCCCGTCCGCTCCGCCTCCGCCTTCTCCATCTGGCAAAAGCCGTCCCGGAACCAGCGCATCACCAGTCCCGGCTTGATCGCCAGCGCCTCATACTGCCACAGACCCGGCACCGCGTGGCAGTTCACCCGCACCCGGCACTCGGGGTCCGTCGCGCCGCTGTCGGTGTTGAATTCATACTGCCAGAAGCTGCCGCCAAACACCGCCGCCTGTCCGGAGCCGCACGCGCCTACGCCGATGGCGCCCAGCTGGCAGTCTCCGCCGCCAACGACCACAGGCGTACCCACCGCAAGGCCGGTGTCTTCCCCGCCTTTGGTGTTCACATGGCCAAGGACGGTTCCGCTCTCCGCCACCGGCGGGAAAATATCCGACCGCAGGCCGCACCGCCGGGCAATTGCCGGGTCCCAAGTCCTGCTGCGCAGATCCATCATACCTGTGGTGCTTCCGTTGCTGGGCTCCACCGCCATCGCACCGGTCATTTTATAAATCAGCCAGTCGTTGAACATGCCCACCTTCGCGGTCTTCTCGTAAATCTCCGGCAGCTTATTCTTCACCCATAAAATGCGGGGCAGTGCGCCCAGTGCATAGGTCTGGCCGCTTTTGCCATAGATTTCCCGCTCCAGCTGCGGGTCCGTTCGGATGAGCTGGGCCACCTCGTCGTTGCTGCGGGCATCCACATTGGCACAGGCCCAGATTTCCTTTCCGTCCCGGTCATAGAGCAAAATGCCCTCCCGCATACAGGTGGTGGAAACGGCGGCAATCTCCTCTGGAGCAATCCCCGTCTGCGCAAGAACTCCCCGAACGCATCCGCTGGCCAAGGCCCAGTTGTGTGTCCAGTCAAAATCCATGCTGCCGGGCCACCGGGGGTCCTCCGCGTGGGTCCACTCCTGCTGCACGCAGCCGATCTGGCCGCCGTCCAGATCAAAGATCACCGCACGGACGCTGCCTGTGCCCGCATCCACAGCCATCAGATACTTTCCCATTTCCTCCGCTCCTCACTGTTTCAATTTGGAAGTGCCGGGGTCCTGTTCTCCGCCCCGCTCCAGCAGCGCGGCGGCGGTTGTCTCGTCCGTGACCAGAGCATCCAGATACTTTCCCCGCAGCACTGCCAGAATCGCATCCACCTTCCGCTCTCCACCGGCCACACCAATCACATTTTCCATCTTTCGCAGGTCTTCCAGCGGCGTACTCATCAGCCGCTGCTCCACGTCCGACCCTACCGGGTTTCCGTCCCGATCAATAAAATGGCTCAAAATATCGCCCACCGCGCCCTGCATACTCAGCACCGTGAAATCTGTTTTGCTCAGGATCCCATTCTGGATAATGGTGGCCTCATCCGACATTCCGCCCACGCCCACCACACTCATCTGGGAAAACTTCACCATCTGCTTGATTTCCTGTACACTTGGCTCCTGTTGCAGCGCCTCCACCATCTGGGGGCTGGACAGCAGCAGCGGAGCGGGGAGCAGATAAAGCCGGGCGTTAAAGGTGCGCGAAAAACCCTTTGGCAGGTAGTAGTTCACGCCGCCGGTCAGACTGACCACATTGACAGGCTTTTCCACCATGGTCGCCAGATGGTTCAGCACCCGGCTGGGGGTGTCGCCATAGCCCATATTCAAAAAGCAGTTGTCGTCCAGCCGGCTGGCAATATACATGGCCGCCGCGCGGGCGATGCTGGCGTTCAGATTTTCCAGCGTATCTCCCTCAGCCGGCACCACAAAAGCATCCTGCAAACCAAACCGGGAGATCAGCGCCCGCTCCAGCTGCATGCGGCGATCCCCCTCCTGCCGGATGGAAAACTGAATAATGCCGGTCTGACGCGCTTTTTCCAACAGATGGATCACGCGCGCGCGGCTGATTCCCAGCAGGTGGGATATATTTTGCTGAGTGTAGTTCTCCATATAATAGTACCACGTGGTCTTTATCATTAAGTGGTGCTCGTACTCGTCCGCCTGTTCCACAAAATTCCTCCCCCTCGACTTTGCAAAAGCCGACAAATGTTTTGCTTTTAATCAAATAATTGATATGTGAAGTATATCACCGAATATTTTTACTGTCAACGCCCCATTGACAGGAGCTTCCAAAAAACCCGCAAGTTGTGTATTTTTGACAAATATAAAAATCCGCATTTAACATAACCCACAATAAATCAGTTTCTTTTATAGATTTTCCCCGGTGAAGTGTTAAATAAATGTTTTAATTTTCCCGGTTTTACCGTGGAACCTTTTTCCTGCCTGTTGACAAATTATCTAAAATGTTTTAAGATAGCGCCATAAAGCAAAAGTATGAGTGTGCAAACTTTTGTTCTTTCGTTTACAGGAGGAATCTTCATGTCCACTGAACAGGCTTCTACCTCCGCGGGACAGCTGCTCTCCGTTCAGAACATCCGAAAGTCCTTCGGCCTCAACGCCGTGCTGAAGGGCATCAGCTTGGATGTGGCTCCGGGAGAGATTTTGGCGCTGGTGGGCGGCAACGGCGCCGGAAAGTCCACACTGATGAAGATCATCATGGGGATCTATACGCAGGACGGCGGCGACATCTATATTAAAGGAGAGCACGTTGTGCTCAACAAGCCAGCCCAAGCGTTGGCAAAGGGTATTTATATGGTGCCGCAGGAACCGCTGCTGTTCCCCAACATGACCGTGGAGGAAAACATCACCATCGGCTTTTCCCAGAACAAGGCAGAACTGCACCGGGAACTGGTCGCCACCATGGACGAGATCGGGTGGCATCTGAACCTGACCCGCCGGGCCAGCAGTTTGTCCATTGCCGAGCAGCAGCTGGTGGAAATCCTGCGAGGACTTTTGCGCCACGCGCAGATTCTGATTCTGGACGAGCCGACCAGTGCTCTGACCTTTGACGAGGTGGAAAGCCTTTTCAAATGCGTCCGTGATCTTCAGAGCAAGGGCATCGGTATCATTTACATCACCCACCGTTTGACGGAGGTATTTGAACTGGCTACGCATGTTGCCATCATGCGGGACGGCATCATCGCCGTGAAAGGCGCGGTGTCGGGCTTCACCCGAGAGGATTTGGTGCGTGGGTTGCTGCCGCCGGACATGGACGCGTGCAAGGACGGCGGCTGTCCCGTCCCCACAGCGGTGGACTATACGAAAGCGCCGGTTCTGGAATTGCAGAATTTTGGAGGATATGGTTTTTCCGGGATTAATCTGAAAATCTACCCCGGCGAAATTCTGGGCATGGCGGGCGTGGTCGGCGCGGGACGCACGGAGCTTGCCACCACAATTTTCGGCATGGATAAAGTTCTGGGAGGCAAGGTGCTTTTAAACGGTCGGGATATCACAGGTCTGAAGACCCGGGCGGTGATTCAGGCGGGGCTGAACTATGTGCCGGAGGACCGGCACCTCAACGGTCTTTTTAAGATCAGCGACGTGGCCTGCAACACCTCCAGCGCCCTGCTGGGCGATGGGTCGCTTGGGAAGTTCCTGTTGAACCGCAAAAAAGAGCAGACACTCACCCAGCGGTATGTGGACGATTTCCGCACCAAGATCACCGGTCAGGAACAGGCAGTGGGCAGTCTTTCCGGCGGCAACCAGCAAAAGGTGGTCATCGCCCGGAGCCTCTCCACCTCTCCCCGGGTGATCATTCTCGACGAGCCTACCCGCGGCATCGACGCGGCGGCCCGCGGCGACGTGTACCGCATCATCCATCAGCTGCGGGATCAGGGCGTGTCCATTTTGCTGATTTCCAGCGATATGGAGGAAATCGTGGAACTGGCCGACCGCGCGGTTACCGTGTTTCAAGGGCGCGTCAACGGCGAGTTCAAGGGCGCGGACATCAATCAGGACCGTTTGATGGCGGCGGCGTTCGGAGTTTCTGAAGAAAAGGTGGCGAGTGGGTCTTGAGTTTTCTAAAAAAAATAGCTAAGGCGCGAGAACTGAGCAGCTTCTTATTTCTGGTCGCGCTGTTTTTAATTGTTGGTCTGATTAATCCCGCCTTTCTCTCCGGAACCAGCATCAGCGCCTGCTTCAACACCTCCGTGGTGTATACCCTGATCGCCGTGGGCATGGCGTTCGCCATCTTCATCGGGGAGATCGACGTGTCCGTGGGTTCCAATCTGGGATTTGTGGCAACCGTGGTAGGCAGTCTCCTGCGAGATGGAGCCAACTGGGCATTTGCCTTCACAGTGGGCATCCTCATCGGCGCGATCATCGGCCTGATCAACGGCTGGGGCGTGGCCATTATGAAAATCCCCTCGCTGATTTTTACCTTGGGCACCAACGGTGTGCTCCGGGGCATGATGTACATATACGCGGGAGGCGCGTGGGTGGAAAACCTGCCCAAGAGCTTCAAGGATTTCTCTTCCGTTACCTTGATCGGCGGCTTCACCGTGTACTACTGCTGCGCGGTGCTGCTGGTGGTGGGCGTACACTGCCTGCTGACCCGCACCCGGCGGGGCCGCTATTTTATTGCCGTGGGCGACAACGCGGGCGGAGCCACTCTGGTCGGCATCCCCGCCACCCAGACCAAAGTCTGGGCCTACGTGATCTGCGGTGTACTCAGCGCTGTGGCAGGCATCATCTTTTGCAGCCGCATCGGCTTTGTCACCTCCACCAGCGGCAGCGGCTACGAAATGAAAGCCGTGGCGGCGTGCGTGCTGGGCGGCATCAGCCTCACCGGGGGCGTAGGCAGCGTGATCGGCGCGGCCATCGGCGCGGTGATTATGGCCTCTATCAGCTATCTGCTGGTGTTCATGGGCTTTTCCTCCAACTATGATAACGCCATCACCGGCATTATCCTCATCACCATCGTGGTGGCCGACGCGCTGATGCAGCGCCGCAACGCGGTCCGCAATTGCCATGACCGCCTTGCCGCCCGTACAGCGGAATCCGCTGCCGTGAAAGGAGGCGCCCCGCAATGAGCCGTTTGAAACTGCCCGGCAAGAAGGTTTCCTTCACTTGGAATATGTTCCTCGTTCTGCTGCTGGTTCTGGAATTTGTAATCTTCAGCTCCGTGAATCCGAAATTCCTGCGTCCGGCACTCCTCTTCAACAGCATTAACGACTTTATCTCCATCTGTATCATGTCCCTGTTCGTCACCCTTGTAATGATTACCGGCGGCATTGACATTCAGGTGGCCTCCATCGTGGGCCTCACCTCCATCACCATCGGCGTGGCATGGCAGGACTTCGGCCTGAACATCTGGGCCGCTGTGGCGGTGGCGGTTCTTCTGGCGGCGCTGTGCGGCGCGCTGTCCGGCTTCTTCATCGCCTATTGCGGCGTGCAGGCCATGGTGGTCACACTGGGCGGAAGTTTTTTATACGCGGGTCTGGCGCTTCTAATCTCCACCCTTTCCAGTACGGAGAGCTATCAGGGCATCAGCGGCTTCCCCGATTCCTTTAAATGGATTGCCCAGTACAAGGTCTTCGGCGTAATTCCCTTTCAAATCGTTCTCTATCTCATTTTGGCGGTGCTGGCATGGGTGTTGCTGCACAAGAGCAAATACGGTCGGCGCATTTTCTTAGTGGGCGTGAATCAGCAGGCGGCGGAATACTCCGGCGTCAACAGCCGCTGGGTCATTATGTCCACGTACATTCTCAGCGCAGTCAGCGCCTCCATTGCCGGAACCATTCTCACCGCCTATCTGGGGACAGCCAAATCCGACCTTGGCAACGGCATGACCATGAACATCATCACGGCGGTGGTGCTGGGCGGAACCCTTTCCACCGGCGGCAAGGGCAGCATTCTGGGTACCACGCTGGCCGCCGTGATTATCGGCATTTTGCGCTTCGGGATGCCTTTGTGCTTTAAGATCAATACCCAGTATCTGGACATCCCCATCGGTGTGCTTCTGATTGTGGTAGTGGTGGGCCGGTCGCTGGCATCCAATCCCGCCATGGTTGCCCGGCTGGCGCGGCTGAAGCAGAATCGCAACGTGCCGAAAGCCGTTGTAAAGTAACGCGGTTCCCTAACTTGGCATATTCGGGGCTTTCTCCCTGAGTATAAATTTGAGGAGGTAGTAACATGAAAAAAGCTCTCACTCTCTTGTTAGCGCTTACCCTGTCCCTGTCTCTGGCCGCCTGTGGCGGCAACGGCGGAAGCTCCGCCGCGTCCACTCCCGCCGCTTCCGGCTCTGCCAGCGCGGCAGCCTCCGGCGAGGCCGGTGTCGTCTCCATCGAGGGGAAGACCGTGGCCTTTATCCCCAAGCTCACCGGCAACGCATTCTTCGAGGCCGCCAACAACGGCGCGCAGGAATACGCCAAGGACTGGGGCATTACCATTGATTACATGGGCGACGCCACCGCTTCCGTCTCCGCGCAGGTGGCTGTCATCAATCAGGCCATCGCCAACGCCGTGGATGCCATCTGCATCTCCACCGTGGACGCCGCCGGCGTGTCCGACGCGCTCAAGCGCGCCACCGAGGCAGGCATCACCGTCTGCACCTGGGACTCCGACGCCAACGGTGAAGACCGCGCTCTGATGGTTTCTCAGGGCACTCCCGAGGTGCTGGGCCAGATGCTGGTGGACATGTCTGTCGCCGGTCTGAAGGAGCGGGGCGTCGATCCCGAAAAGGATGAAGTCACCTACTGCTGGCACTATTCTCAGGCTACCGTCACCGACCAGAACTCCTGGCAGGTCGCCGGTGAGAAGATCATCGCCGAGAAGTATCCCAATTGGAAAAATGTGAATCCCGACAACTACTATTCTGAGCAGGATGCTGAAAAGGCCATCACCGTTGGCGAAGCCGTTCTGGAAGCCTATCCCGACATCGATCTGATTATCTGCAACGACTCCACCGCTCTGCCCGGCCAGCTGCAGGCTGCCGAGAACAAGGGCTACAACAAGGACAGCGTCACCATCACCGGTTTCGCCTCTCCCAACGCCATCAAGGAATACTGCAACAACGGCACCCTGTATAACTGGGGTCTGTGGGACTGCGGCGTGCAGGGCGGCATGGGCTGCTATGTGGCGGCATATCTGGCTGCCGGCAACACTGTGAAGGTTGGCGACGTAATCTCCATCCCCGGCATCGGCGACTGCGAGGTTCTGCCCAACGACAGCATTTCCGCCGGCGCGACCACCGCGGACACCAACAACGGCGTGGTCCTGCTGCCCGAGGACACCATCTACACCGCCGAGAACATGAACGACTACAATTTCTAAAAAAGGACTATTTCTACACTGAGGAGGAATTTTATTTATGGCAGATCTGGAAGGTTTGAAGGTTGCGAAGGATTATCATCAGGAAATCCCCTTTGCTAATCAGAACGGCTTCTACGTCAAGGGCGCCAATAGTCTGGACTGGGGCATGAAACGCCATCTTTCCAACATCTTCAATCCCAAAAGCGGGAAGACCGTGATGTTCGCCTTTGATCACGGCTATTTCATGGGGTCCACAGCCGGTTTGGAGCGTTTGGATCTGCTGCTGCCGAAGCTGGCCCCCTATGTGGACTGTTTCATGGGAACCCGGGGAGCCATCCGTTCTTCGGTGGCGCCGGAGCTGTGCCGCGCCGTGGCGCTGCGGGTCACTTCCGGCTCCTCCATGCTGCAAGACGATTTGAGCCACGAGGTCGTGGCGGTGGATATTGAGGACGCCATCCGCATGAACGCGGACTGCATGGCCTCCCAGACCTTCATCGGCGCGGACGGTCAGCTCTCCAGCATTGACAATCTCAGCCGCATCATCAACGCGGGCATGCGGTACAGCATTCCCACGCTGGGCGTGTGCGCCGTGGGCAAGGATATGGAGCGGACGGACCGGTTCTTCAAGCTGGCCACCCGCATCATTGCGGAGATGGGCTGCCAGATCGTCAAGTCCTACGACTGCGAGAACTTTGAAGAAGTGGCGGCCGCCTGCCCGGTGCCTATCGTGGTGGCGGGCGGCAAGAAGCTGCCGGAGCGTGAGGCGCTGCATCTGGCCTATGACGTGATCCAAAAGGGAGCGGCTGGCGTGGACATGGGACGCAACATCTTCCAGAGCACCCATCCCGTGGAGATGGCAATGGCAGTGAGCAAAATCGTCCACGAAGGGCTCACCGATGCGCAGGGCTGGGAGTTCTTCCAAGGCCTGACGCACGCTTGATTCCATATGCGGCTAGGGAGAGGCAGACCGTCAGGCCTGCCTCTCCCTTTCAACTCCGTACAGAATAGGAGACTTTTCTATGGCGCTTCAAGTGCTTGAAATGGTTTTACCGGTGGCGGTGATGCTGCTGCTGGGGAAATATTGCAGCTATCGAAAACTGTTGGACAGAGCGGGTCTTGCGGGCATCAAAGCAGTCATCAGCGACCTGTGCCTCCCTGTGGTGCTGTTCAACGCCTTTTCCTCCGCCCATTACAGCGCCGCGGTGGCGGTGACCTTCTGCGTGATCTATGCGGGCTTCGGTCTTGCGCTGGCGGTGGGCTTTCTCCTGCGCCCTCTGGCAGGAACGCGCCGCCGATTTTTTCCGCTGCTGGTGACCTCCGCCGAAGGCGGAATGCTGGGCTATGCGCTTTACGGCGTGCTCACCGGCAGCTCTGTGGGTTTTGCCTCAGTCGATCTGGGACAGACCGTGTTTGCTTACACGGCATTTCTTGCCGCGCTGAAATCCGTAGACGGTAAAAAAGTCCACGCCGGGGAACTGCTCAGAAACATGCTGCGAAACAAGTGCTTTCTGGGGATGGCGCTTGGCATCGTTGTGGGGGCCAGCAGCCTTGGCCGCGTACTTCTGGGTACGTCTGTCGGCGGTGTTTTCACCGGCGTGATCTCCATGCTCACCGCGCCCACCAGCGCGCTGGTGCTTTTGGTGGCGGGCTATGAGTTGAATCTCCGGGCAGAGCTTCTGGCTCCGGTTTTAAAAACCGTTTTCTGCCGTCTGCTGATTATGGGGATGCTGCTACTGGGTGTGAGGGCTCTTCTGATGCGTCTCATCCCTTTCGACCGGTCGCTGGATTTGGCACTGATGATCCTCTACGCTCTGCCCGCGCCATTTATTATTCCACTATTCGCAGACGTGGGAGACGACGGGGAGTACATCTCCACCTCCCTCTCCGTCCACACACTTTGCACCATGCTGCTGTTCGCTCTCATCGCGGCTTATGCGCTGTCCTGAAAAACGCGGAGATTCATAGAAAATATGGATCTCCGCATTTTTTATTTCAAACGGAATCCCTGCAAAATTTTTCGTACTTTTGTTCTATTATTTGCTTGACAAAAACATACGTTCGATTTATAATAATCTCAAATTAGAACATAAGTTCCATAGGAGGTTTGTAAAATGACTGGTTGGACGCTGTTTTTTATTATGGTGGGTGTGGGATTCCTGACAGCCCAGTTATTTCGCATCATCGACGCTATCGAGCGCCCCTCTCGCCGTCCTCGGCGGGCCGGGGCCCGTTGAGCGCTTGTTATGGAGCTGCTGGAAAAACTGACAATCCTTTCCGACGCCGCGAAATACGATGCCGCCTGCACCTCATCCGGCGTCCGCCGGGGATACCAGGAGGGGTATATCGGCAACACCTCTTCCTCTCTGGCCGGCTGCTGCCATACGTTTTCCGCCGATGGCCGGTGCGTCACGCTGTTAAAGGTTCTTTTGACCAATCGGTGCGTGTATGACTGCAAATACTGCGTCAATCGACGCAGCAACGACACAAAGCGGGCCGCATTCACGCCGGAGGAGCTGGCGGAGCTTACCATCGGGTTCTATCGGCGGAATTATATTGAGGGACTCTTTTTGTCCTCCGGCGTTCTCCGCAGTCCCGATTACACCACGGAGCTGATGATTCAGGCTCTGCGCATTCTGCGGGAAACCTACCGATTCAACGGTTATATCCACGCCAAGGCCATCCCCGGTACAGCGCCGGAGTTAGTGGAACGCTTGGGCTTTCTGGCCGACCGGTTGTCGGTGAACATCGAACTCCCCTCGGAAACCGGACTGAAAACGCTGGCTCCGGACAAAACAAAAGACGCAATCCTCGCACCTATGCGGCAGATTCAAACCCGCACAGCCCAAGGCAAAGAAGAACTGGTAAAGTACCGCCACGCGCCGAAGTTTGCCCCCGCTGGGCAGAGCACCCAGATGATCGTGGGCGCAACACAGGATTCCGATCTCCACATTCTACGGCTGACGCAGGGGCTGTATGATCGCTACCGGCTCAAGCGAGTATTCTATTCCGCTTACGTCCCCGTGGTCGAAAACACGCTGCTCCCCTCCAAGGATACCAAGCCGCCCCTTCTGCGGGAACACCGGCTCTATCAGGCAGACTGGCTTTTGCGGTTTTACGGATTCCGGGCAGAAGAACTTCTGGACGATCAAACGCCGGATTTCAACCCACTGGTGGACCCTAAATGCAGTTGGGCATTGGCCCATCTGGATTTTTTCCCGGTGGAAGTCAACACAGCGGATTACGAGACACTTCTTCGCATCCCCGGCGTGGGCGTTGTCTCTGCCAAGCGCATTCTTGTTTCTCGACGGGCGGGACGTTTACAGGTGGATGACCTGCGCAAGCTGGGTGTGGTGATGAAGCGGGCGCAGTATTTTCTGACTTGCCGGGGCCGCATGGCAGAGGGTCTGCGGTTCACGCCGGAGAGTCTCCTGCACAATTTGATTGCGGCAGAGCGGCCCGCTCTGCCCGGTTCCGGGATGGAGCAGCTCTCTCTGTTTGGAACGTGAAAGGCCGTGAAGAAATTGGAGACGATTTACCTTTATGACGGCAGCTTTAAAGGCTTCCTCTGCTGCATCTTTGAAAGCTATGTTCACAAAGAGGTTCCATCCGACATCGTACCGGAGGAAAGCGCCTGTCCCACGCTGTTTGAAACCCGTTCTATTGCGACGGACGAGAGCCGTGCGCTCCGCGTCTTCCGCAAGGTCGCCGTTCTTTCCGGCGAGGCGGCGCTGCTTTTGCGCCGTGGATTCCTCACTTGTCTGGAACGCCGGGAGATGCGCCTCTATCAGCTGGTTGCAAAGCTGCTGCGGGAGGGGCCGGGCTTTCTCAAAAATTTGGCGGATGAAACGCTGCTGCCGGTTTTGAAAGCTGTCCGCCACTTAGAGGGCGAGGCCCAGTTGCTGCGGGGCTTTGTCCGTTTTTCGGAGTATTCCGGTGTTTTGGGCGGGGAGATTGAGCCGAAAAATCGTGTTCTTCCTCTGCTCCGCTCCCATTTTTGCAGCCGTTTTCCCAACGAACAATTTTTTATCTACGACCGCACCCATCAAGAGGCGCTGTTTTATACCGCCGGGAAGGCGGTCATCGTGCCGCTGGAACGGTTTGAGATCGCCCCGCCGGACGAAACGGAGGCTTCCTATCGGCGGCTGTGGAAACGATTTTACGACACCATCGCCATCAAGGAGCGGGAAAATCCCCGCTGTCGAATGACGCAGATGCCCAAGCGCTACTGGAACACTATGACAGAGTTTCAGGACGAAACATTTTTCATTGCTCAAAAAAGTATAAACGGAACCGCGATATCGGCTCCGCCTTAGAATGATGAAGACAGCAGGGCTTTATTTCAGCCCTGCTGTCCGCTCTTTTTTCACCAGATGCGTTTTCGGCTTTGGCCGTTACTTTTGAGCAGTCAGGTCCAACTATTTTTATTTTGTACCATGCTGCCATAATTATTTTAGGGAAAATGGTCGAAATAAGAGATAGGTATTCTAAGCATCGGGTGTTGCCCACCGATGAATCGGTGAGCGATAGAAAGGGGTATTATGCCATGGCAGTAAAAGAACATGTCAAAAATGATTCCCAGGAAGTCAAAGTGAAGCGTCGCCGCCTGACGTCGCAAATTCCAGCCGTGATCGCAGCGGCAGTCTTGGCCATTGTGGCAATTATGTGTCTTTGCTTCAACATTCTATCGAGAAATACCGTTACGGATCTCATGGACAAGGAAATTGAGTACATTGCGGACCAAAACGCGCAGACCGCCCGCTCCTATCTGGAGAGTATGAACGTATATGCCGAGGCTCTGGGCAGCGACGTGCAGCGGTATCAGACGTTTGGCCGGGACGTTTCAGAGCCGATGATTATCGACGCGTTGAAATCCGTGGTCAAATCCGGGCGCGTCTTTTCCGCGTATTTTGCCTTTGAGCCAAACGTGTTCTTTCCAGATACCCCGAAGGGATTATCCTATTACGCCTATCAGGACGGTAGCAGTATTACGATGGATATCAACAACGATTATTCCATCTATCAGGACGGCGACTATTACGCCCCCACCAAAGAGAGCAGGCAGACCCACATCACCGCGCCTTACATCTATGAGCTTTCCTCCGGCGAAAGCGTTTGGCTGATTACACTCAGCACCCCTGTGCTGGACGACAGCGGGCGCTTTCTCGGCGTTGCCAACTGCGATATTCAAACAGAGAGCATTGGCTCGCTGGACTATACCACGGGAGGCTATTCTACGGCATACAGCTGCATTCTGGATAACGCCGCCACTTATATCGCCCACACCTGCGACGATTCCATTATTGGAACGCAGGAAACAGCCGCTTCGCTGGCAGATGCGCTGCCCGCAGTTCTGGGCGGTGAGAGCGTCATCAAAGAAATTTCCAATCCCTATTTCCAAAACGGCCGTGCGCTGGCCATCTATCAGCCCATCGCGCTGGACGGAACCGATCTGCACTGGGTAAGCTCATTTGTCATCAATCAATCCGAGGCGTACTCCGCCGTGACGCAGATCACCATTGCGCTGATAGTTCTCGGTCTGATTGGCATCGGGGTGCTGACACTCCTGTGCTTTGCTATCATCCGCAGATCCCTGAAGCCCATTGCACCACTGATGCGTCTGGCGGAAAAAATCGG
Source organism: Oscillibacter ruminantium GH1 (assembly GCF_000307265.1). Lineage (GTDB taxonomy): Bacteria > Bacillota > Clostridia > Oscillospirales > Oscillospiraceae > Oscillibacter > Oscillibacter ruminantium. The sequence goes on along the minus strand of NZ_DF158896.1, from coordinate 822,326 downwards.
GCGCTATGATTTGTCCGAGGATGCAGAGCCTTATCAGTTCCCGAATAATGAAATGGGCGACTTGGCCTCCGTATTCCTCAGCATGTCTGACAAGCTGAAAGCGGTGATTTCCGACGAGAGCTATTTGCTGGGTGCAATGTCCGCCGGAGACTTCACCGTGCAGTCCCGCTGCGCGGAGCAATACGCAGGAGAACTGCAAAAGATTTTGAATTCCATCAACCAGATTACCACTACGCTGGGCAGTACACTTTCAAAGATCGACACCGCCTCAGACAATGTCTCCATCAACGCGGAGCAGGTGTCCGCCGGTGCGCAGACGCTGGCGCAGGGCGCGGCAGAGCAAGCATCCTCCGTTGAGGAACTGGCCGCCACCATCACGGAAATCTCCGAACAGATCAGCGGAACCTCCAAAAATGCGGAGGAGGCAAGCTGCAAGGTCGATGAGTCGGGCGCGATGATGGATCAATGCGAGGGCCAGATGAAGGAAATGGTTGCCGCGATGAGCGAGATCAGCGAGAATTCGCAGCAGATCGGCCGCATCATCAAAACCATCGAGGACATCGCGTTCCAGACGAATATTCTGGCGCTGAACGCCGCCGTGGAGGCCGCGCGGGCCGGAGAAGCCGGCAAGGGCTTTGCCGTCGTGGCGGACGAGGTGCGCAATCTTGCCGGAAAGTCCGCCGCTGCATCTCAGGATACCGCCGCTTTGATCGAAGCCGCAGTGCAGTCCGTGGCAAAGGGCGCAGGTATCGCCGACGCCACCGCCGTGACGATGAATTCCGTGGCGGAGAACGCCAAAATTACCGCCGAAATGGTGGGAAAAATTGCGGAGGCCGCACAGCAGCAAGCTGTCTCCATTGCGCAGGTAACGCAGGGCGTGGATCAAATTTCCAGCGTGGTACAGACCACCTCGGCCACCTCGGAGCAAAGCGCCGCCGCCAGCGAGGAGATGTCCGCGCAGGCACAGGTGCTGAAAGAGCTGGTGAGCCAGTTCAAGCTGACAAAACACGAACATGTTCCCGCTGTCGAAAGCGCCGCGTCGGATCACTCCGCTCCGGCCTGCTCTGTCGGAAAATACTGAAGTAAAAGAGGCAGGCGTACAACCCAGTACGCCTGCCTTTTTTAGCTGCTCGTTCATCAGGCAGAACTCAGCCATTTCAATTTCCCGGGTTCTTTTCCGCTTCTCGCTCATCGCACCATGGATACGCTGGCAAAAGCGCCTCAGTCCAGTTGGGAGGGCTATGACGAGTTGCGGGCAAAGGCACAGGAATGCCCCCTGACCACAATGCCGTGGACGGCATTGCCATTGAAAACGCAAACCATTTTATCAGGAAATCCATTCGTATAAGGACATCTTCGACTCTCCGTTCCTCTCTGCGTTCATGGGGATTTCAACTATATTCCCATGGGTCGGGTACTGGGGGCCACACCGGACGGTTGAAAACACGGCGAGCCATCCAGCGAGGGCGTGTCCCCTTACACGGGGACCGACAAATTCACGCTCTTGGAGGCCATACGCTCCACCGCCAAGGTGAATCAGGAGATTCACTTCGGTGGCACGCTGCTGAACCTGCGGCTGAATCCCGAGCTTGTGGCTACCAAGCAGGGGCAGGCAACCTTGGGGGCCACGATCCAAGCCCTGTTCTCTCTAGGGGCGTTTCATGTACAGTTCAGCTGCATCTTCTCCGATACGCTGCGAAAAGCGCAGGCGCCACCGTCAACTGACCGGCGCGGACAACGACCTGATTTGGAAAAACATTCGAAAAACAGCGGCACCGGGCATCCCCGTAGTATCCCATCGGCAGCAGAGCGGGCAGCTGATCGTGACGCGTTCCTTCGCTTTATCTGAAGAGCAGGGAGAACGAACGGAATGACAGCTGCTTTACCGGAGGCTTTGAACCTGATGATTGCCGCCGACCTGCGGGAACTTCTCCACACAGGACCTCGCATCGCCGCTGCTTACCCCGCATGAATTGTGCAACATTATCTTCCTGTGGCAATATGCCGGGCTTGTGCCGACGGATGCCTCCATTTTAAGGATATCTGTGCATTTTCTCCGCGCATATAAACCCCCTCTGATGTAGTTCTTTTTTCCTACATCAGAGGGGGGGTTGATTACCCGTTTCGGCTGGTTCGGTTCATTTTTCCGAACCTTATTTCCCAATGCTAGGCTTCAAACACCCGTCGCAGCCGCTCCAGTCCCCGCCGTTCCAGACGGGAAATCTGCACCTGCGACACATGCAAAACTCTGGCGGTCTGCTCCTGCGTAAATCCTCGGAAGTAGCGGAGCAAAATCGTCATCCGCTCTTTTTCCGGCAGCCTATCCACCGCTTCGCGCACCGCAATGCGCTCCACGATTCCGTCCTCCGGCGCCTCAGTCCCCAGCATTCCCTCCAGCGCAAGGCCGTCCTCTGTCTCCCTCTGAAGAGAATCCGGCAGATCAGTCGCCAACTCCGTATTGGCAATTTCCTCCGCAGTCAGGCCTGTGGCCTCCGACAATTCGGACAACACCGGTTCCCTTCCCAGTTCGCTGCGCAGCCGTTCGCGCATGCTGTACAGCAAATTTGCCCGTTCCCGGATCGTTCGCCCCACCTTAATCGTGCCGTCGTCTCGAAGAAACCGGCGGATTTCTCCTGCGATTTTAGGCACGGCATATGTAGAAAAGCAAGTCCCGTAGGTGAAGTCAAACCCCTGCACGGCTTTTAGAAAACCCAGACAACCCAGCTGATATAGGTCGTCCGCTTCCACGCCCCGTCCGTAGTACCGCCGCACGATGCTCCAGATCAGGCCGCTGTTTTCCTCCACCATCCGCTCGCAGGCCTGCCGGTCACCCTCCTGCGCCGCCCGAAGCAGATCCAGCGTTGCCTGACCACTCATCGCTGACCCGTTGCTCGACTGGCGATCTTCTTTTGCATCGTCACCGTCGTTCCCCTCCCCGGGTTGGAGCGTACAGTCAGGCCATCCATAAAGCTCTCCATAATTGTGAAGCCCATGCCGCTGCGCTCTTCGCCACCGGTGGTATACATGGGCTGCCGCGCTTTTTCCACGTCGGATATGCCTTTTCCGGCATCCTTGATTGTCACCTCCAGCACGTTGCCCTCACAAATTCTGGCTTTCAGCGTCACCCGCCCGATGGAATCCGGATAGGCATGGACAATAGCATTGGTCACCGCCTCGCTGACCGCCGTCTTGATGTCCTCCAATTCATTCAGGGTGGGGTCCATCTGCGAGGCAAAGCACGCCGTGGCCATCCGCGCGAATCCCTCATTGCTGCTGCGGCTGGGAAATTCCAACCGGATGTAATTCATGCTCTTCCTCATACTGTTCCCTCCTGTTTGATGTGAACCAGCCGGTCAATTCCGGCCGCGTCCATAACACGTTTTGCCTGCGGCTGTACACGGCAGACCAAAAGGCTGCCCTCCAGCGCATCCATGCACCGCTTTGCCCGCAGCAACAGTGCAATTCCCGAGCTGTCCATAAAGGTCACTCCATTGAAATCCAGCACCAGCCGACGCGGCAGCGCGGTGTCCACCGCTAACTCCAGCTCCCGAATGGCATTTTTAGCGGCATGATGGTCCAATTCTCCACTAAACTCCAGCAGCAGATTTCGATCAACGCTTTGTGTTCTGATGTCCATATTGCAAATCCCCTTTGTGAAAGCCTGATAATTCTTTTTGCAGCCCCCGCTGCATTTTGATTGTGTTAATTCTTTGGATACAAGAGACTCTGTTCATAAATCGCGATCTTCGTGATTTTTTCATGTGGACGCTCATTCGGTCAATTTATTATTTTCTAAAACCCCGCGAACACTCCACGGCAATTGCGCCGCAGCAGGATCAGCCCCAACAGAAAAAATCAATTTCGCTTGTCTTTGCGGCGATCATACCATAATTCAGTTTTTCTTTTCTGTCGAAAGTCTTTTGGTTTCCATAAAAATTTTATTATGGAAACCATTTTCGCATTTTTTCCTTTAGAATGGGTCCCCTCAAAGAACTGTCTCAGGTCAATTCGGCTGACCGTCACCACCGAAAATTATCAAAAAGAACGTTTCAACACATAATTTATGGATTCTTTTTCTAAAAAAAGTGCTCACTCTCTTGATTTTTTCATGTCAAACTGGTAAGATAATGCATATCACGTAAACGATTTACTTCTGATGGGCACGGCTTTCCCACTTCATCAGAAAATCAGGGAGTAACGGATGAAAAACATACAGATCACTGCGCTTGGTGAAATTTTGATTGACTACACGCCCTTGCCGGACTCTGACGCCGGCATGGCGGTATTTGAGCAGAATCCCGGCGGCGCACCGGCAAATGTATTGGCGTGTGCCGCAAAGCTGGGCCGCAAGACCGCTTTTATCGGAAAAGTGGGCGACGACATTCAAGGGCGTTTTCTGGCGGACACCCTGAACCAGACCGGCATTGACACCCGCGCCCTTCGCATAGACGGCCGCTATTTTACCACGCTTGCTTTTGTGGAGTTGGCGGAAAACGGAGAGCGCAGCTTCTCCTTCGCTCGAAAACCCGGAGCCGACACGCAGCTCTCTTCAGACGAGCTGGACCGGGATCTGATTTCCCACAGCGATATTTTGCACTTCGGTTCTCTCTCTTTGACGGATGAACCGGCCCGCAGCGCAACGATGGAGGCCGTGCATCTGGCGCGGGAATCCGGCGCAATGATCGCCTATGACCCCAATTACCGCCCGTTGCTGTGGGCAAGCAAGGCAGAAGCTATGAGGCAGATGCGCTCCCCCCTTCCGCTCGTGGACTTTTTGAAAGTTTCAGATGATGAAGTGGGCCTGTTGATTGACTGCGACGATCCCAGAACCGGGGCAGAGAAGCTGGTTGAGCAGGGGCTTTGCTGCGTGGTTGTGACAATCGGCAGCCAAGGCGCTCTGGTCGCCACCAAGGACGGAAGCGCCATGGTGGCCGGTTTTCCCGCCAAAGCCGTGGATACTACCGGTGCAGGCGATTCCTTCTGGGGTGGCTTTTTGACCCGCATCTCCGAAAGCGGCAAGCCTTTGGATCAGCTGACATTTCAGGACTTTCAGTCCTTTGCACGCTTCGGCAACGCCGCCGCATCTCTGTGTGTGGAAAAGCGGGGAGCTATGCCTGCCATGCCCTGCCGGGAAGATGTTCTCCGCCGTATGCAGAGCGCGGAGCACTGAGAGGCTTCGCCGCCCGCCTTTCTAAAGCGTTCAGAGCTGCTTTCGTCGCTTCGGGCGCTTGCAGGGGTACTTACCTTCCGCGGAAGCCTCGGAAACCTCCGCGAGGTTTTAACGGAATTCACGCAGGCGCTTTCCGCTCCCCCATCAAGCAGCAAGAGCCGGGACATATTGTCCCGGCTCTTGTCATAGCTTTTCAGTTTGTACGTTCTACACCACTCGCGTCTTTTTCTTTTGTAAGGAGGGTCTCCCTGCTCAAGTTTTATAGGGAATTTTTCTTGGTCTGATTACCTTTTACTA
>NZ_DF158896.1:701567-815734 GCF_000307265.1 Oscillibacter ruminantium GH1 | reverse complement strand
TTTTACTATCCGGTATTTCTTATCCCCGCACAGCCGGGGATTTCTTTTGGTCGTTCCAAAACTAGAGGGTGATCGGCCTTTCATGCCGATCACCCTCTTCGTCCACCGCAGATATCGCTATACCGAAATCGGTTTACTCATTTATATTGTACAGCTTTTCAAAAGCCGCAGATATGAGCAAGCTTTTATGTTTACTGGGGGTTGCTGGCACTGGGTGCGGCTTCCGTGCTTGCAGATGCGGCTGCACTCTGATCGGGTGCGCCAAAAGCAGCATCGGTAGAACCAACAGCAGAGGTAGCAGCAGAATCAGCGGCAGAACCGGCAGCGGGAGCTGCGGGCTCGGTAGCTGCGCTAGCAGCGGGATCAACAGCAGAGCTGGTAGCAGCAGAAGTAGGAGCCGAAGAACCGGCGGAAGACTGTGCAGGCTCAGAGCCGCCGCACGCTGCCAGAGCGGTCACCATCAGCGCAGACAAAACAATTGCAAAAAACTTCTTCATCAAAAACATCTTCTTCCTTTAAATTTGCCGTCCTCCGACGGCTGGGTAAGCTTTATAAATGCGTTAGCGCATTTTAAGCTATCAAGAATGCGAAAAACAGAACGTTCCATCGTTTTCAAAAGGGCCCTTTTGAGTTGCGGCATTCTTGACCTGGATAGTTGTAGCACGATTGTCGAGTAATGTCAATAGCATTTTTTACTCAAAAAGCCAAGCCACAAAAAAAGCAAAAAGCATCCTGAACCCACGAGAAAAAGCTGGTATCACGTAAAATATGGGTAAATGATTGCGTATTTTTTTTACAAGACCGCACTTTGCAAAAATAAAATAATTCCCCGTGTTATGAAGAACAACTGTCTGATGTGACCATTCACAATGCAGATTTATCCGGGGTTTTGTTGACATTCTTAACGATTTCTTAATTATTTTTTATCCATTGAAACGCCGAGTTTTAAGCCGCGCCCTTGTCCACACCTGCCGCGAATACATTGTGTTTTCAAAAATTATACAGTATCACGCTAAATAGTTACTTATATTTTCTTTAAACGTAATTAAAATCAGATTTTGGGACCAGCGGCTAATTCCCGCAAATCTGTGGCAGGAGATAGAAACGGAAATAAACGGCCATGGTCCAAAAAAGCGGAACCCAACCACGCAAATGCGTAAAGAGCAATTCATGAAAACAGCTTGTGGCTGTTGCCATTGCCACGGTGCTTCTCGCCACGCTGCTAGGGAAGGGTTCTTATGACAAAGTTCTGGGGCATCAGGCAGACTTTTACTTTTTCTCCGATCCGCAGCAGCCTGCGGAAGTTGAGAAAAATCTACTGGATTTGGCCAACATGGCGTATGCAGCGAATTTTTATGCAACGGCCACCAACAGCTGCACCAGCACACTGGACGGCATTTGTATGTACCGCCTTTGGCCAGCACCATCACCGGTACCGCTTATAATAAAACGATGTTTGAGGATATCGGCCAGAAAGTCCCCCTCTGTCTGACGGAATTCGCGCCTTTGCGCCGGGTCTAAAGTTCAACGGCGCGATGCTGACGCTTGCAGATGCCTTTAACGAAGCCAATTTCTTTGACACCATGGATTGTTTCGATTGGTACGATCAATACGCCAGTACGGATACGGGCCATTCGGATGTAATTTTAAAGCCGATTAAAAGCCGATTTCAATTTCTTTTCGATGAAGGTGTAATTCAGCTCTCCGACTTCTCTCTGCAGCCCGCTTACCGTTCCGCCACGATGTACAAGACGCGGACCACCGCCATGACAATTAAACCCAGTGAACAATGGAATATACAGCAGAAGCGAGCCACCGACGAGTTTGCGCTCATGCCATTTACAGCGACGACGAGCCAGCTTTCGACTATGCCATCAGTGCGCCGTTGAGCTGTATAGGAGTAGACGCCAGTGTCGGTAAGGATGCAGGCAAGCTGGATTTGGTTATGAGACTTTTGGATGATATCAGCACACCGGAGATGCAGACAGAGCTCCTCTGCGGCAATGCGACCTATAATTATAGGATTTATGCCCAATGTTGAACAATCAACCCCCGTGAATATAGGCATAGCAGAAGGCCGTCAACAAAAGTCGACGGCCTTTTCAATGGTGCGCGAGGCGGGACTTGAACCCGCACGCCCTTGCGAGCACTGGCACCTGAAGCCAGCGAGTCTGCCAATTCCACCACTCGCGCACATAATATGAACTTCATGCAGGGAAACATACCTTGCAAAAACCTTCTCAGAAATATCTTTCAGAAAGCATATGCTTTCTGAAAGATATTTGGTGCGCGAGGCGGGAGTCGAACCCGCACGCCCTTGCGAGCACTGGCACCTGAAGCCAGCGAGTCTACCAATTCCACCACTCGCGCATATCCATCTGAGATTTTTCACAGTCTTTTTTCCACTCCTCGCGAAGTGAAAATGGTGCGGCTGACGGGATTTGAACCCACACGTCGATTCGGACACCAGCACCTCAAGCTGGCCTGTCTACCAGTTCCAGCACAGCCGCAAATCTGTGCCCTACAAAAGACTGCTTGATTATTATAGCCAGAAGCAGATAAAATGTCAACCTTAAATTTCCCTTTTCGGCAAAAAATTTATAATTGCGCTTTTTTCTCAAAATTCAGGCGCGCGCCGGACGGCATTTTTACCTCCCGGAGCGCGCCTTATATCGTTCAGCGTTCCGCCATGGGCGTGTATCCCCGGTGCTGTTCCACACATTCATACCGCGGACGAATCAGCTTTCCGCCGCCGGACAGCTCCTCCATTCGATGCGCGCTCCAACCGGAAATGCGGGCCACAGCGAACAGCGGCGTATAAAGCTCTCTGGGCAGGCCCAGCATCTCAAAGACAAAGCCGCTGTAAAAATCAATATTGGTGGAGATCGCGTCCTTATGGCGCCTCTCCATCAGCAAATCCTTGCCAATCCGCTCCACTCGTTCATAGAGGTTCAGCTCCGGCTGGCGCTGTTTCTCTCTGGAAAGGGTGGCCACATAATTCCGAAACACCTCGCACCGCGGGTCCGTCCGAGTATAAACCGCGTGGCCCAAGCCGTACAGCAGGCCCCGCCCGTCAAACGCCTCGCCGCCCAGAATGCGGCTCAGATAACTTTTCAGTTCCTCCTCGTCGTCCCAGTTGCGCACATGAGCCTTAATATCCGCCATCATCTCCATGACCTTGCTGTTAGCTCCGCCGTGGCGCGGGCCTTTCAGCGACGCCATGGAGGCCGCGATAGCGGAATAGGTATCCGTGCCGGAGGAAGTGACGACGTGGTTGGTAAAGGTCGAGTTATTACCGCCGCCGTTGTCGGCGTGAAGCACCAGCGCCACGTCCAGAACCCGGGCCTCCAACTCCGTATAGCTGCCGTCTTGACGCAGCATCCGCAAAAAGTTTTCCGCAGTGGAGAGTTCGGGCCGGGGTTCATGGATAAACAGTCCCTCACCCTTGTTGAACCGGTGGGCCTGATAGGCATAAATCGCCAGAAGCGGCATGATGGCAATCAGCTGCAGACTCTGGCGCAAAACATTTTCAAGTCCGATATCATTGGGCCGGTCATCGTAACAAAAGAGCGTCAAAATCGCCCGCTGCATCGTGTTCATCAAATCCTGCGGCGGTGCTTTCAAAATAACATCCCGCAAAAAGTTGCTGGGCAGCGTTCGATAGGTGGCCAGTTGAACGCAAAAGTCCCGCAGCTGCTCGTCGGACGGCAGTTCACCGAACAAAAGCAGATATGCCGCCTCCTCAAAAGCCAGCCGTCGCCCCTCAGACCCCCGCACGATCTCCCGGCAGTCGATGCCGCGATAATACAGCATACCGTCTATTGGCAGGATGCTTCCGTCTTCTTCCACCGTGTAAGACAGGATCTCACCCACGCGGGTCAGCCCCGTCAGCACGCCCTGTCCGTCCTCATCCCGAAGACCGCGCCGGACATTATACTGCTGATACAGCTTGGGATCAATGTAATTCTTCTTCTCCCACTGCTCCTCCAACGCCCGAATCGCGGGCGTAATTTGGGAGTAGACGTTCTCACCTTTTTCCGACCATATCATTCCGCTGTCTCCTCTCGCTGGATTTTATGCTTTATGGCGCTTCAGCAGCATATCGGCGATGTTTCGCAGGAGTGTCCGCCGCCAGCGCATAATGCAATTGTAGCACCGTACAGCTTCATTTACAACCTATATTTTAGGTTTTTTCTTGACGAATCCCCCAAAAATTGCAGTCAAAATATGATCGTCATTCATTTTCACACCAATTGGTGAAAATCGGAATTTCGGCAATCGGTTTCCTCCTCAGATTTGTGCCAACGTCTCCCCAATGGGGTCGGTGATTACCAGATCGGCGTTCAGATCGGCGGCCACAGCGGCCTTGTTGATCAGTACCAATTTGTCTCCCCGATAGTAGCGGATCAGCCCCGCCGCCGGATAAACGTTCAACGATGTGCCGCCAATGATCAGCATGTCCGCCTCAGAAATATATCGGATAGCTCTTTCCATCGTCTCTACGTCCAGCCCCTCTTCATAGAGCACCACATCCGGCTTGACCCGTCCACCGCAGGACGCGCAGCGGGGCACGCCCTCTGCGTGGAGCATAAAGTCAAGATCGTAAAATTTGCCGCAATTTTCGCAGTAGTTCCTGTGAACGCTGCCGTGAAGTTCCATGACTTCCCGACTGCCCGCCGCTTGATGCAGCCCGTCAATGTTCTGCGTGACAACGGCTTTCAGCTTCCCCTGTCTCTCCAGCTCCGCCAGCTTTACATGAGCGGCATTGGGCTTTGCATGGGGAGCCAAAAGCTTGGCCCGATAGAATCGAAAAAAATCTTCCGGCTTGCTTTCGTAGAACGTATGGCTTAAAATAGTCTCAGGCGGGTATTTATATTGCTGGTGATACAGTCCGTCGGTACTGCGAAAATCCGGGATTCCGGATTCAGTGGACACACCTGCTCCGCCGAAAAAGACAATATAATCGCTTTCTTTCACCATTTCTTTTAATTTTTTTGTGCTTTCTGTCATAAAACAGCCCCCATATATGTTAATTTTATCATCACTAAGGAGTTTCCCATGAATATTCAGATTTTCGGCTCTTCCAAATCCTTTGACAGCAAAAAAGCCGAGCGGTGGTTCAAAGAGCGCCGCATCAAATACCAGTATATCGACACACCCACCAAGGGATTATCTCCCCGCGAATACCAGTCCGTCAAGCAAAAAGTGGGGTTTGAAGCGCTGGTAAATGTAAAATGCAAGGCATACGAGGCGCTATACATGGCCTATATCACGCCGGATGCGCAGGAAGAGAAGCTGCTGGAATACCCGGAGCTTTTCCAGACACCCATCGTCCGCAACGGCAAAGAAGCCACCGTTGGCTATCACCCGGAGATCTGGGAGACTTGGGATTAAAAAGCGCGGGTATCCATTTCCCAATGGATACCCGCGTCTGTCTTTCGGCAAAGACCAGCTTTCCGGGCGAGCTGCGCTTCCAGTCCATGCTGAAATCCAGCGCGGCGTTCGTTCAGTCAAACAGGCTCATCTGCGCCTGCTCCTTTATTTCGAAGGTATTGAGATCCTGAAAAATTCGGTCGTTGTCGTGGAGGATTCCAGCTTCGTTGCAGCGGCGGCGGAACAGCCGCGTCAACTGGCGGCTGTTGGGGCTGTCCAGCAGATAGGCATTGCCATAGCGCCGGATGTATTTCTCTTTCAGGCCGGGGAAATGCCGGTCCAGCTGCTGGTAGAAATACTCCCGATTCCCCTCCCGCAAGGTCAGCCCCATGCCAAAGCAAATGATGCCTTTGACCTTGGCCTCGGCGCAATCGTCCAGAATCCCGTTGATGTTTTCCTCCGTGTCATTGACAAACGGCAGGATCGGGCAAAGCCACACCACTGTGGGGATTCCGGCGTCCCGCAGGATTTTCAACGCTTCAAACCGCTCTTTTGTGGTGCTGACCCCCGGCTCAATCTTTCGGCAAAGAGCCTCGTCATAGGTGGTCAGGGTCATCTGCACCACGCACTTAGCCTGCCGGTTGATGCGCTTCAGCAAATCCAAATCCCGCAGAACGCGGGCGGATTTGGTAATAAGCGTGGCACCAAAGCCGTATTTTTCAATCAGTTCCAGCGCCTGCCGGGTGTGGCAAAGCTCCTCCTCCAGCGGGATATAAGGATCGGTCATGGCGCCCATACCGATCATACAGGGCTTCCGTTTGCGGCGCAGGGCTTCCTCCAGAAGCGGGATGGCATTTTCCTTGACCTCTACATCTTCAAAAGCGTGTTCCATGTGGTAACAGGCGCTGCGGGAATCGCAGTAGATGCACCCGTGCTGGCAGCCACGATACAGGTTCATGTTGTTTTTTGCGGAGAGAATTCCCTTCGCGGTTACATAGTGCATCTGCGCGATCTCCTTTCCTTTGCAAAGCCGCCCAAAGCTGAACAAACCAAAGGCGCGAAATTATATCAAAATTCCTTCGCAGTGGTCAATTTCGTGCTGGATGATCTCCGCCGTCCAGCCGGTAAAAGTCTTATAGCGGGTTTGGAACTCCGCAGTCTGGTACTGCACCTTGATGGATTGCCAGCGTTTTGTTTTGCGTGTCCCGGCGAGAGACAGACAGCCCTCCTCTGCCGCGTAGGGCTCGGATTTTTTCACGATTTCCGGATTGAACATCACCACATAGCTGCCCTCGTTGTCAAAGGCAATGATGCGTTTGTTCACGCCGATCATGTTCGCCGCCATGCCCACGCAGCCGTCCTTGTGGGCGCAGAGCGTTTCCAGCAGGTCCGCCGCCACACGCAGATCCTCGACCGTGGCCCGCTCCGCCTTTTGTGCCAGAAATGTCTCGTCCTTCATAATTTCCCGAATCACTGTTTTCTCCCATCTCCGCCGTAGGCGGAATGCGGTTTTTGCCCACGAGCGTTCCAGCCCGCAGCAGCACAGCGGTTTTTACTGCGCCTGCTCTGCAATTTCCCGCTGCATTTTTTTCGTCAGCTTGCTGAACACCAACTCATAGGAGCGGTTGCACAGCCCCCGCAGTACATCGTCCGGCACCGCGCCGTCCAAAAAGACAGAAATCCAGTTGCGCTTGTCCGTGTAAAAGCCGGGGATGATATCCGGGTATTCCGCCCGCAGCGCCTCGGCCAGCATCGGCTCGCATTTTAGGGTCAGCAGCTCCCGGCAGTCATAGCCCTGATGCTCCGGCCCCGGCTGACAGGTGGCGGCAAACAGCTTGCCGCCCACCTGATAGCGCCACCAGCCCCATTCCAATTTATAATCCTTCGCGCAGCCTTTTTTTGCTTGCAGATAATCGTCCAGCCAGTTGTATTTGTTCATTTTTATGACCATTCCTCTCCGTTGGCTTTGAGACAGGCAAAGTATAACCTTTTCCCCGCTCTCAGCAAGTGGATACGCCTCCCGCAGCCAGTCCATCCGCTTCTCACCAATCTGCACTTTTTCGTCGCCGCCCCTGTATCATAATCCTATTTTATCCTATACCGTTCCAAACGGCAAGAATTCTCTTGCAATCAGGCAGAAAAAGAGGCGGAATTTTTGTTGTACAATCCGTAAACGGCCGCTGCGATCAAAAGCGGCATGGCATAGTTTTTTCCTCCAGCTTGCCGCAGCTGCGCAAGGAAGGTCGAGAAATCCCATTGCCGATGCGGTATCCTATTTTCAGTCAGGGAGGTGAACAGCATGACAGACAAAACCCTCGCCGTCCAGCGGATGCAGGACTACATCGAATGCCATCTAACCGGGGGCATCACACTGGCCGATCTCGCGTCCGCGGCGCAGTTTTCGCCGTGGTATGCCGCCCGCATATTCAAGGAGCTGACCGGTCTTGCGCCCGCCGAATACATTCGGCGGCTGCGGGACGAAACGTGCAAGGTCATCGACGCGGCGTTTGATCTGGGATTTTCCAGCGTGGACGGCTATCAGCGGGCATTCCGCCGGGAGTTTGGCTGCAACCCCAAGGAATATGCTCTGCGGTCGGTTCCTCTGCCGCTGTTCACCGCCTACGGCGTTAAATTTCGAGAACTGGGGAAAAAGGAGCATCGAACGATGGACAATTTGAAAAGTGTTTTTATTCAGATCGTAGAAAAACCCGCCCGAAAGGTGATCGTAAAGCGCGGCGTCAAGGCGGCGGACTATTTTGCCTATTGTCAAGAGGTGGGCTGCGACGTGTGGGGCATGCTGACCAGCATGAAATCACTCTGCGGCGAACCGGTGTGCCTGTGGCTGCCGGAGCAGTACCGCAAGCCCGGCACCTCGGCGTATGTGCAGGGTGTGGAAGTGCCCGTGGACGATGACAGCCCGATTCCGGAGGGCTTTGACAAGATCGACCTGCCCGCCGCCACTTACCTCCTATTCCAGAGCGAACCCTTTGCCGAGGAGGACTACTGCCAGGCCATCGAGTCGCTGCAAGCGGCTATGGGCAAATACGCGCCCGCAGCCATCGGCTGCCAATGGGACGACGAGAATCCCCGCATCCAATTGGAACCTATCGGCGCGCGGGGCTATATCGAACTTCGGGCAGTGAAAAAGGCATAAGCGAAAAGGCTCAGGCTGATTTACATCAGCCTGAGCCTTTCTGATTCTCTGTGGTGCGGATATCCGGCTGGACACCGGCTTAAAAAAGCAAAATTTACGGGACGTAAATTTGCGTGAGATTGGTAATAAATTCGTCCTGCACAGTAACCGTTGTGGCATAGGGAGAAAAGCTGCGGTCGCTCTTCTCCATCGCCATCAAAAAGTCGCCCGCGTAGGCTATCTGCCCCGGGTTTTCCAGATCGGAGTCGTCTAAAAAAATGAATTCCTGACCAATTGGAAGCGTCGTCTCGCCAATAGCATAATAGCTTTTTGCATCATCTGTCAAGATCTCATAAAAGACTCCGCTGTCGTCCGTGGCCAGATAGCAGCCGCCCTCTTCCAGTCCGCCGTTGATTGTCACAAATCCATTCTCATCTCTCTCGATGGATTCCACAGGCATCCTGTTTCCGTCGATCACCAGCGTGTCGCCGGCTGTCAGTTCGGAGATATCCACCAAATCGAATCGCTCGTAGTCATAAACCGTCATATGAACGCCCAGCATACCGTCGTCACTCAGATACACGTCGGAGGCCTCAAAGCCCGCGGCAAACGTGCAGTTGTCAAGAGTTTCGACATCCAGTGTGCCGGGAAGCGGCTCCACCGTTTTCCCGCTTGTCTGCGCCGGAGTGTTTCTGCCCGCGCATCCGGTAAGTGCTATTATTCCGGCAAGCATCAGCAAACCGATTATTTTTTGCTTCATTCTTATCATCCTCTCAAGTTTCATCTGATCCTTGTGTTGCGTATGGGAGTATAGCACCGTGCGCCGTCTCCCGCAAGGATATAATCGTAACATTCCTTACAGTGCGGTTACAATATCGGCGGTTTATCCGGGCCTTTTCTCAAGTCTTTTGACATATGTAATTGTGATCGGCACAAACCGAAAAATTCAGATTCCGCGCCTCTTAAAAAGCACTGGGCGGGGCAAGGCTTGTCATTGTTCACATTTTCTTTGCATTTCGTTTATGATTTCTTCAATTTCTTATGGTAAATTATAGACACTTCAAAGGGAACTCTGCTCGTTCCAATCCGCGAAAGCGGTTTTCATATATTCCCCCTCTCTCTCTTTTCTCTCCTTTCTCTTGCGGGAAGCTGTGCAGCAATGCACAGCTTCTTTGCTTTTATTCGATGAAAACGGCCACCATCGATTCGACAAGCGGCAAACGCTAGTTGGGTTCGGCTGCGGTCGTATATTAATCGGTATTTTAAATGATAAGGCATTATAATAGATAATCGCAGAGATGAATTGACTTCTCAAAAAAATTCCTTTATACTTCATGTACTTTGTTAAAAAGTCACAATGGATTCGTAAGGAGGGCGGGACTTGTTTGTAGATTTGCATATGCACGAGCATACATTTTCTGGAGACAGCCACCTGTCGCTGGAAGAAATAACAGCCCGGGCCAAGCAGCTGGGGCTGGACGCAGTCTGCATTACGGATCATGACAGCATGGGTCTGCGGGAGGTTGCCCGGCAATATTCCGCCCAAAGCGGATTCTCGATTTTTACCGGAATTGAGTTCTACTCTCTTCAGGGCGACATTGTCGCCTTTGGCATACAGGACTATCCAAGGAAACGCGTCAGTGCCCAGACCTTTATCGACTGCGTCAAGGCACAGGGCGGCGTTTGTTTCAGCGCCCATCCCTTCCGCAACAATAACCGGGGACTGGCCGCCGCGCTGGATACTGTCACCGGTCTGGATGGCGTTGAAGTGCTCAACGGCAGCACTCTGCCCGACGCGAATCAGGCGGCGGCGAACCGCGCCATTTCTCTGCATCTGGCGCAGCTCGGCGCCAGTGACTGCCACATCCGGGAGAAGGTAGGGGTCTATGCCACTTGGTTCCCCGACGAAATCCACACGGAGGCGGAGCTGGTATCCGCCATCCGGGCACATCGGTGCAAGCCCGCCTATTATCAGGACGGGGAATATCACATCTGGGACCCAGAGGAAAAGACCTTTTATCAAGCGGGTGTCACGCCCCATCGCACGGTAGAATACAGCGAAGTGCATTCCGCCTGATCGCAGCTTTGGATTTGACGGCGGCTTTTTCCCACATATGGCATCCATTTTTTAAGGGTAACACCACACAGAGATTGCGTGCAGATTGCTCGGAATTTTTCCGTCATACTGACGTATGGCAAAACTTTTTTGTGCAAGATGGCGGAAAATATGCAAGCAAGCTGTGCGCAAAGCCGCTCGGTGTTCTTTGTGCGGTGTTGCCTAAGATATCAATTTACATACAAAGGAGATCATCATGGGTAAAAAAGTAGTTTCGCTTCTCTTGGCAGGATTCATGGCACTGTCTCTGGCCGCCTGCGGCTCCACCGGGACAGGTTCCGCGTCCGGCAGCGCGGCACAGCAGTCCGGCTCCGCATCCGCATCCACCTCCGGCGCCGCGCTGGAGGATACCGTGGTTGTTTACACCACCCACTCCGAGGCCATGCTGGAAGAAATTGCAGCCGCCTTCACTGAGAAGACCGGCGTACAGGTGGAGTTCATCAACCTGAAGGGTGAACTGGCCGACCGGGTTCGGGGCGAGATGAAAAACCCGCAGGCCGACATCATGTACGGCGGCGACACCGCCACCTATATGCTGCTGAAGGATGAGGGCGCTTACACCGCGTCCAATCCCTCTTGGGGCGGTGATCTGGACAGCGCGTTCAAGGACGGGGACGGTTTTTGGTACGGCACCATCCAAACTCCTGTAATGCTGTTTTACAACACGGAACAGCTCTCCGCCGCGGATGCGCCCAAGGACTGGGGTGATCTGGCAGACGCCAAGTACGCGGGCAAGATCGTTTCCCGAGATTCCCTGTCCTCTTCCATGCGCTCCACCATCTGCAACCTGATGTATTTTTACAGCCAGCAAAACGGCGAGGACAGTGCGCTGGAATATCTGGCCGCGCTGGACGCCAACACCAAAAGCTATTACAACAGCGGCAGTATGATGTTTGAAGCCATTGGCAAGGGCGAAGCCGCCATCAGCTTCGGCGTCCTCAGCGACATCACCACCAACCGGGACGAGAACGGGATGCCTCTTGAGATCATCGACGCCGCCAGCGGCTCTGTGGTCATCACCGACTGCATCGCCGCCCTGAAGGATTCTCCCCACCCCGCCGCGGCGCAGGCCTTTTTGGAGTTTGCCGGCAGCGCGGAGGTACAGACCATGCTGGCCAACGACTTTAACCGGATGCCCACGCTGAAGGCCGCTCTCGCCAACTCTCCCGCATGGATGCAGACCGGTTATGCCGCCATGGATGTGGACTGGTCCGCCATTGCCGCCAACCAGAGCGACTGGCTGAGCAACTGGGAAACGAACATCTGCAACGCTGACAAGGCGGTTGCATCCAAGTAAGCAGCTATGATAAAGTAGTGGGGACTTCCCCACTACTTTTTTCAGGTGAGTGTATATGAACGAAATTGAACTGAACGGCATTACCAGCCATTACGGCCAGACCCGGGTTCTGGACGATGTGTCGTTCCGCATCGCCCAAGGTGAACTACACACACTGCTGGGGCCTTCCGGCTGCGGCAAGACCACTCTGCTGCGGCTGCTGGGCGGATTTCTCCAGCCCACGGCGGGCCGCATTTTTCTGGATGGCCGGGAGATTACCTCCCTGCCGCCGGAAAAGCGGAACATGGGCATCGTGTTTCAGAACTACGCCCTGTTTCCCCACCTGAACGTAGAGGAAAACGTGGCCTACGGCTTGAAACTTCACCGCATCAACGCCGCACAGGTTCGGGAGACTGTCCGCGCCCAGCTGGATTTGATGGGACTGTGGGAGTGTCGGACGCGGAAGATTCAGGAGCTGTCCGGCGGGCAGCAGCAGCGGGTTGCCATTGCCCGGGCGCTGGCCGCCAGCCCTCGGATACTGCTGCTGGACGAACCCATGTCCAATCTGGATGTGTCTCTGCGAATCAAGATGCGTCAGGAACTGCGCCAGATTCAGCAGAAGGTGGGCGTTACCACGCTGTTCATCACCCATGACCAGCAGGAGGCTCTTGCCATCTCCGACACCATGTCTGTCATGCACGACGGGCGCATTGAGCAGACCGGTTCCCCCCGTGAAATTTATGAGTCGCCCAAGACGTCCTTTGTCGCTACCTTTGTTGGGAAGACCAATATGCTGGATCGGGCGGCAATGACAGCTCTGGGCGGTCACGGCGAGGCGGAGACGTCCTATCTCCGACCGGAGCAGCTGGTGCTTGAACCGGTGAAAACCGCTCAAACACCCCTGCCGGGGCAGGTGATCCGGGTGCATTATCAAGGCGCTATGGTGGAATATGAAGTGAAAACGGATGCGGGAATCCTCTGCGTGCTTGCGCTGAACAATCACCGCGGCAACGGACCCGTCGTTGGCGGCGCGGTGTTTGCGGGGCTGCGCCCATGAGACAGCGCCATTCGGTACAAACGCTGGCGCGGGCGGTCTTTTCCGGACTGCTGTTGTGGCTGATTGTCGGCTATATCCTCTATCCCATGGCGCAAACTGTGGTGCAGTCCTTTTCCACAGAGAGCGGGTTTGGCCTCGCCGGGTATCGCGCGTATTTTTCCAATCCCCAAAATCGGCTGGTGATCCGCAACACCGTGCTGGTGGGCGCATTCGCAGTGCTGGTCTGCGGCACGGTGGGCACTGCGCTGGCGGTTTATATGCGTTTTTTGTGCCGCAGACACCAAAAGCTCCTCCACATTTTGCTGCTCAGTCCCGTGATGATCCCCGGCGTGATTATTGTCATTGCGTTTATCCAGCTCTATGGCGAAAGCGGGATCATCACCAAACTGCTGGAATCGGCGTTTCACCTCTCTACCCCACCTTATCGGTTCAGCGGCTTTGGCGGCATTTTGTTCGTACTGGCCTATACCCAATATGTGTACTTTTATCTGAACGTCTACACGGCCCTGCGGTATGTGGATAAAAACGTGGTGGACTCCATCCGCAGCTTCGGCGGCGGTACGTTTGCCGTCATCCGGGATGCAATTTTTCCGGTGATTCGTCCGGCAATTGTGATCTCAGCCCTGACCACGTTCATCTCCGCCATCAGCGCCTATTCGGCCCCCAGCCTCATTGGCGGCAGCTTTAAAGTGCTGAGTATGCAGATCGTCAAGGCCAAGGCCAACAATCAGATGGCGCTGGCCTCGATTCAGGTTGCGGTCCTGCTGGTGATCGGCCTTTTGATGACTGTGGTTCTGACCCATTACAGTAAAAAGTACGCTTGGGAAATTTCCGTGAAGTCCGCATATTTCCACATGGAAACTAAACGCGCCTCTTGGCTGCGGCGGGGGCTTTCGGCTCTGGTAATCCTTCAGGTTGTGCTGGTGGTTCTGCCTGTTCTGGCAATTTTCTACCTGTCCTTTATTGAGACTCGCTCGATTATGACGGACATCTTCCCCTGTGCCTTCACGCTGGAAAACTATCTGACCATTTTTGAAAAGCCCCGGGTGCTCCGCCCCATGCTCAACAGCGTGAACATGTCCCTGCTTGCAGTGCTTGTGGGTTTGGTGCTGACACTGCCGGTGGCCTATTGGGAACGCAGGAACCCCACCCGGCTGGTTCGCTCCATGGAGACACTGCTGATGCTGCCTTGGAGTATGCCGGCCAGCGTCATTGCCATCAACTTAATCAATGTATTTAACGTGGAGAGCGTTTTTGCCTTTGGCCGCTCTCTCATCGGCACCTTCTGGATTCTGCCCATCGCCTATACCATTGTGGCCCTGCCGCTGCTGCTCAGTTCCAACCGCGTGGCCATGAGCGGCATCAGCGTCACCACTGAGGAGGCCGCCCGCAGTCTGGGCGCGGGCACATTCCGCCGTTTTTTCCAGATCATTCTGCCTAATATCGTCTCGGGTATCCTCTCCGGCGCGATTCTCGTCTTTGTCCGCACCATGGGAGAGTACACCATGTCCGCCCTGCTGTACGGGGTGTACAACCGGCCCATCTCCGTCAGCGTGGTCACCAATATGCAGGAATACAAGGTGGGCATCTCTCTGGCCTATGGCTCCCTGCTGATTCTTCTGTGCTATGGTCTTTTGTGGATCGTGCTGAAGATTGACCGGCGGCGGTTTGCCATGGAATAGGCGCGGCGGATGGTCAGCCCTTTGCTGCGCATTCCTTCCAGACGAAGATCGGCATGGGCGGTTCGCCCCGCCGGTTGCTCCACGCGCAGCACAACACGGAAAACGCCCGGTCATCCAGCGTTTTTAAATGCTCCAGCACGGCATTCCTCTCCTCGAATCCGTTTTCCTTTCCGTAATAGAGGGCAATCGCCATCACTCCGCCGGGCTTTAACAGCCGGAGCGCCGCGTCAATAGCCCGGACAGAGGAGTTTGCCTGTGTGAAAATCTGGGGATCGCCGCTGGGCAGGCGGCCGAAGTTGAACATCACGCAGTCCACCGTCTCGGGCTTGGCATACTGCTCCATATTTGCATGGCTGTCCAGAATCACCTGCGCTTCCAGCCCCTCCTGCGCCAGCAGAGCGCGGGTCTGCGCCACAGCGTCCGGTTGAATATCGAACGCGATGACGCGCCCCCGCTGTCCCGCCAGCCGGCACAGCAGAGCCGTGTCCCGACCCTTGCCCGCAGTTGCGTCGATGCAAAGTCCGCCCTCCGGGACGTATTGGCGCACAAACTCGTGTACCATGGCAAGCGTATTGCGATTCATTTGAAATCCTCCTTCTATGTGAAAACAGTGGTTGATACGAAGAAACTGCCGGAGCGGTCAGCTCCGGCGGTTTCTTTTTCTGATGATGCGCAGTCCGTTTTGGCTGAACCGTTTACTTTTTCTCCTTCACCGCGATCCAAATCTCGCAGGTGTAGTCCGGGTTCTGCACGTCCGCCGAAGGATAGACCTCCAGCTCCACACCCTGCCCGTACTCATAGTTGCTCTGGGGAAAGAACTCCGTGCAGATCTTCTTGTAGGTGTCCTTGAATGCCTCAGGCATCTTGCCTCGGCAGGTAAATACCGCATAGGTATAAGCCGGAATCTCAATGATGTCCAGTTTTTGGCCATTCAGCGGTGTGCCGTTATATTCCGCGCCGATGCCATAGGGAAATCCGGAATCCGCCAGCTCCTCTGAAAAACAAATGCCCAGCACGCCGTTCAGATGGTCGAACTTGCCGTATTTGCAAATCGCGTCCATCGTGCCGTCTGCACTGCACTCGTTCCAGAATACGTGGATATCCGCTGCGGCGGTATCGCCCTGAGGTTTGGTCACCTGCTTCTTTTTGCAGATAATTTTAAATGCGTCTTTCTTTTCGATCCTGTAATCCATGGTACTGCCTCCCGATAAAATCAGTTTTACGGAGAGTCTGGAGAAAGATTTGACGTTTCCGCCGTGGCGCGCTTCCGTGGGCGTAATGCCATGGAACCGGGTGAAGGCACGGGAAAAGCTCTCGGGGGTGTCATAGCCGTACTTGAGCGCGATGTCGATCACCTTGTCATTCATACGCATCAAGTCCTCGGCGGCCAACGTCAGGCGGCGCATCCGAATGTAATCGCCCAGCGAAAACCCACAGAGCATGGTAAACATCCGCTGGAAATGAAACACCGACGAGCAGGCCTCTTTCGCCGCGGTTTCATAGTCGATTTCTCCGGTCAGATGCGTCTCTGTATAGTCCAGCGCCCGCTGAATCCCCGTGATCCAATCCATCTTTCCATCTCCTTCCGCATGATGTGATTCTATCGCGCTGCGCTCCGCCCTTCATGACTTCTTGTGCGGTGTGATGTCAGGATTCCAAATATTAGGCAGTCGAAGCGCATTGCGCACCACACCCCGGCGAGAGTATCCAAGCTCTTTCCAGTAAAATGGGAGGTTATTGATTCTTCCACTGCAAAGCGTTTCTTTCTAACTGTTTGACAAATTCATCTTTTCCGTTGCAATACTTTTCAATATCATAAGGAAATTCCAGTGCCAATTGCGCTTTAAATTTTCTTGTAAATGCACTTTCCGGACTTATAGGTCTGCAAGATGGGGATATCGGCAATTTCTTCAGAGGGTACTTGCAGGGGGTCCTGCTCCAAAACGACAAAATCCGCTTTCTTTCCGGGTGCAAGCGTACCCTTGGAGGCTTCCTCTCCATATTGATAGGCCGCGTTGATCGTGACCGCTTTCAGTGCGTCCAGCGCAGAAATCCGCTCCGCCTCGCCCAGCAGAACGCCGTCTTTTGTCTTTCGGTTCACGGCACACCACACGGTCCGCAGCATATCCGGTTCAAGCACCGGTGTGTCCTGATGGAACGTGAACCGGATTCCCTGCTCCAGCGCGCTTTTGGCCGGGCTGATGGTTTCGGCCCGCGCCATACCGAAGTTTTGGATGTGCACATCGCCCCAATAATAGCAGTGCGCCACGAAGAACGACGGCAGAAACCCCAGTTCCTTGACTCGGGGCAGCTGGGCCGTTTCCAGCAGCTGGGCGTGGATAATCACGGGGCGGATCGCCGCCAGCGCCTGCTTATCCGCGATCTTTTCGGCGGCGGACAGCAATTGTTCCACCGCGGCGTCCCCATTGCAGTGGGCCAGCAGCTGCCGCCCGTCCGCAACCGCCTTGCGCAAGGCCGCCAAGACCTGCTCGTCGGTCATGGAGGACACGCCAAAGCAGTCGTCCGAACCGACATACGGCGTTTTCATCCAAGCGGTTCTGCCCTGAGGAGAACCGTCCAGAATGGTTTTATACCCGCCCAGCCGAAAGCCGTTCACATATCCGGCGGCGCTGTCGGGAAACGCATCGTAAAACAGTTTTTCATCGTCAAGCTGCGGATACCCCACCACATCCAGCGTCAGCGCGTTTTGAGCCAGCAGCATTTGATAGAGCGGCAGCATCTGCTCGACCATCAAGCCTTCCTGGATGGTGGTGATCCCGAAGGAGGCATAGTGCGCAAGCGCCTGCTTGTATGCGCTCATCAGCTGTTCTGGAGCCGGCATGGGCAGCTTTTTCACCGCGTCTACAAATACGGTTTCTTCCAGATAACCGTCGCGATCCTTTCCCGTCAGCTCCGCAATCTCCAGTCCGGCGGTGTTGAACACGCCGAAATGGCCCGATTGGTGCAGCAGCACAACCGGATTATCCGGGAACGCCTCGTCAAGCAGCTGCTTCGTAGGGTGCTCTTTTTCCCGCAGCTTGTTGTGGTCATAGCCGTTTCCGATCAGCCACTGTCCCGGTTTCAGGGCATTGTCCTTTGCAAACGCGCGCAGCAGTTCCACGACCGACTGAAAGGAATCCGCTTGCGTAAGCGAGGCCTGTAAAAGCGTGTTTGCATAGGAAGAGAGATGACTGTGGGCGTCGATAAATCCCGGCAAAACGGTTGCGCCTTTCAGGTCCACTTTCTCCGCGTCCGGCGCCGCGGTTTCCAGCTCCTCGTTTTTGCCAACCGCTCGAATTGTATCGTTTTCCACCAACATGGCCTGCTGTGGCACTTCGTCTTCCAGCGTCAGGATATTTCCGTTATAAAATAGAGTTCTCATCAATCGCATCTCCTCCGTTTGTGTGCTGGCGTTCCGTCTGGAACAGCGCGGGGATAAATGTCTCCGCTTTGACCGTTTCATCAGCTTTTGCAACAAGCCGAAATTTATGTTGCGTCTTCTGTTTTCAATTTTGTTTGAAGAGGATGATTTTTATTTACACGTTCATTTTACCACTTTTTTCTTTTAATGCACACCGCTATTTTTATAGGGTAACACCGCACAGAGATTGCGGACAGATTGTGCAGTCAGATTGTATCGGAATTTTGCCGCCATACTAATGTATGGCCAAAAATATGCATGCAAGCTGTGCGTAAAACCGCTAGGTGTTCTTTGTTCGGTGTTGCCATAGGTCCCATGGGTGCTTTTCGGGGCTGGACGGTGCGCTATCCTCCATGCCGGTATCCGACGTACTGACGGTCCCCTCTCCGCGTCGGCTTTCTGCCAGACAGGTCGCACCCTGCGGACATCTCCCGCCGCCCGGCCATTTGTTTACGTAATTTTTTCCTCGCGTGCTCGCATATCGGCCAAAATCGACCCGATTTGCGGGCGTTTTTCTTTCGCACAACTGTGCAGGTCGTTCATAACAGCTCTGCTATTTTTCATTTCGAATGTGCAGTTTGTTCAAAAAAGCGGTTTTTCACAAATAACATCAGATTTGTCCAGTAGAATTTTTCCTCTTGCCTCTATAAAATGTAACCAGAGACTGACGTAAGCAAAATGCTCGTTACGCAACAAAAAAACATTTTGGAGGAGGACATCAGCACATGAAAAAGAGGTTTCTTGCACTGACTCTGACACTGGCTATGGCATCGGCACTGCTGGCCGGCTGCGGCACGCAGCCCGCCGCTTCCGCCCCTGCCGGTTCCGGCTCCGGCTCTGCCACGGAACCCGCCGCCGAACTCACCGCCACCCAGAAGATTATCGCAGAGGCCGAGGGAATGACTCTGGATGAACTGGCTCAGAAGGCCATTGAGGAGTCCAACGGAAAAACCTTCTACGGCGTGGGCAACTCCAGCCGCGGCAAGACCGCACTTCCCCTGTTCATTGAGTATCTGCAGTCCATCGACCCCAGCTATACCATGGAGTATGACTGGCAGCAGCCCAAGAACAACAAGATCTTCGATCAGCTCACCGCCGACGCGCTGAAGGAGACCGGTACCTATTCCATGACCCTGATTCAGGACGGCAACCAGATCGAGAGCAAGATGGTTCAGCCCGGTGTGCTGGACACCTTCATCCCCAAGGACTGGGCCGATGCCAACGGCACTACCGCCGATGCGTACACCGGTTTCCTCCCCTTGCAGACTTTGAACAAGGTCTTCCTATACAACAACACCGGCTCCAAGACCTATGACAACTGCTGGGATTTTGTGGCCGAGGGCGAGCACGGTCTGTACATGGATATCGACTCCGAAATCGTGGGCAAGAACTTCCTGTATATGCTCACGGAGGATACTTACGCCGGCTGGCTGAAAGAGGCGTTTGACGCCCTGTCCGCCGACGAGCAGGCATACTTCCAGCCCGTCATCGACGAGATGGCTACCGACGCTTCTGATCTGGGGCTGGGCGAGAACGGCAAATACGCTCTGGCATGGATCAAACTTTGGGTCGAGAGCTACAACGCCCAGACTGACGACGGCCCCATCTGCAACACGCTGGTGGACCAGTCCGCCACCGATCAGTTCGGCCTGCTGGTGTACTCCAAGCTCCGCTCCGTTGAAGAGTCCGCCACAGTTTCCGTCAACAACGTGAACGTGGCCGCCTATCAGGATGGCTACACCGGCATCGGCGGCTTTGGCTACTGCCACTATCTGTTCGTCACCGACAACTCCCCCCTGCCTTGGACCGCTTGCGCCTTCCTCGCCTACATGACCTGCACCGAAGACGGCTTCTCCGCCTGGGGCAAGGACATGGGCGGTTACTCCGCCAACCCCACCGTGGCTGAGGCCACCGAGGCCACCTATCAGCATCAGAAGGGTGGCTTTGTGGACGGCGTGGACACCTTCCCCGCCAAGAACGACCGGGGCTATGACTGGTGGACCGGCGACGGCAAGCTGGTTTTGGAAGACCCCACCTACTGCAACTCCGTGGCCTTCACGGTGGGCAGCTGGATCGAACTTCTGACCAAGTACAGCGCGGGTTAATTCCTCCCATCTTTAAAGCGATGTAAAAAGTGCCCCTGACGGGTGGCTTTCAATAACCGTCAGGGGCGCTTTTTCTCAACCCCATGCTCCAGTCCGCATATACCGCCGCAGGCGGTCCTGTGGGAGCGGCCTGCCGCACCCCGCACCAAGTCCGGGAAAGGAATGGTCTTCTATGAACCAGTCGTCTACTGTGAGCGCCGGCAAGTCCGCCATTCGGCTCAACAAGGTAAAAACCTATCTCTCCAAACCCCACAATGTAATCCTGTTGTTGATGGGCATCGTGCTGACGGTGACCACCGTGGCCCCCATCATCGCCATCGTGCAGGATACCTTTAAAATCCACGCCGGCACCATTGACGCCTATCTCACCGGCAAGGCCAGCGGATACACCCTGATCAACTACATTGACCTGTTCACCAGCCGTCTGGCGATGAGCAATTTGTGGACGCCGCTCATCAACACCGTGCTGCTGGCGGTGGGAACCTGTGTGGTGGCAATTTTGTTCGGCGGGCTGTTCGCGTTTCTCATCACCCGCACGAATCTCTCCTGCCGCCGCTACCTCAGTTCCATCTTCATCTTCCCCTACATCATGCCCCAGTGGACGCTGGCCGTGGTGTGGCAGAACCTGTTTAACTCCAACGTCGTCACCGGCACATCCAACGGATTGCTGGCCGCCACACTGGGCGTTCAGATGCCCATCTGGTGGTGCAAGGGCCTGTTCCCCAGTCTTGTGGTGCTGGGATTGCACTACGCCCCCTTTGCCTACATCCTTATCGGCGGCATTTTCCGCAATATGGATGCAAATTTGGAAGAAGCGGCCACAATTCTGGACACGCCCAAGTGGAAGACCATGTTTAAAATTACCCTTCCTATGGTCAAGCCCGCCATTCTCTCCACCATCCTGCTGGTGTTTGGCAGCTCCATGGGTTCCTATCCTGTGCCCCACTATCTGGGGCTGACCACCCTCGCCACAAAATATGTCTCCCTGAACTCCAAGTATACCGGCGAGGCCAGTGTTTTGGCGATCATCATGATGGTATTCGGCGTGGCGATCATGTTTATGAATCAAATGAGTCTGCGCAGCCGGAAGAACTACACCACCGTTACCGGCAAATCCGGTCAGACCTCCAAAATCAATCTGGGCCGCGTGGGAAAGCACGTGATTGCGGCCGCGCTGATCGCGGTGACGTTTTTCACCAGCATCTTCCCCATTGTCTCCTTCGCGTTTGAGACATTCCTGCCTAACCCGGGGGATTACAGCTTCCTCTACACCGGGGACAGCTCCAACCTGACCACCAAGTGGTGGACCACCAGCGAGAACATCACGGAAAACGGAATGTACGGCCAAAAGGGTATCCTTCACAACGAAACCATCTGGCACGCCTTCAAAGGCACTATTTTGGTTTCCGTGTGCTGCGCCCTGCTGGCGGGCACCATCGGCACGATGATCGGTTACGCCGTGGCCAAGACCCGACGAAGTAAATGGGCCAACTATGTCAACGCGGTGGCGTTTTTACCGTATCTGATGCCCTCCATCGCCGTGGGCGTGGCGTTTTTCATCCTGTTTTCCAACAAGTATGTGAACCTTTTTAATACGTACACACTGCTCATTATCGTGGGCACCATTAAATATATTCCCTTTGCCAGCCGGTCAAGCCTGAACTCCATGCTTCAGCTCTCCGGCGAGATCGAAGAGGCCGCCATCATTCAGGATATCCCTTGGATCAAGCGGATGACCCGCATCATCATTCCCATTCAGAAGTCCTCCATCATCAGCGGCTACCTGCTCCCCTTCATGACCTGCCTGCGGGAGTTGAGCCTGTTCATGCTGCTGTGCGTACAGGGCTTCGTCCTCGCCACCACGCTGGACTATTTCGACGAAATGGGGCTTTACGCCTTCTCCAGCGGTATCAATCTGATTTTGATCCTTACCATTCTCGTTTGCAACGCCCTTGTCAACAAAGTCACCGGCGCAAGTCTGGACAAGGGAATAGGAGGTTAAGCCATGCCTGAGATTATATTAACCCATGTGACAAAACGCTGGGATAAATTTTACGCCGTAGACGATCTGAATCTGGTCATCGACGACAACGCCTTCGTCACTCTGCTGGGCCCCTCCGGCTGCGGCAAAACCACCACTCTGCGCATGATCGCAGGGCTGGAAACCCCCACCAGCGGCCGCATCACCATCGGCGGCCGTGTGGTGTTCGACAGCGAGGCGGGCATTAACATCCCGCCCAACAAGCGCAAGGTCGGCTTTTTGTTCCAGAACTATGCCCTGTGGCCCAACATGACCGTGTATCAGAATATCTCTTTTGGGCTTTCCAACATCAAGGAAGACCTGCCCAAAATTGATCTGGAGGCCCGAAAGGCCGCCGCTCTGCTCCGCATTCTGCAAAAACCGGACGACGTGGTAAAAACTATTTTGGAATGCGCGGACAAAAGCGGAAAACTGGACATGGATCGCGCCTACATCAAACTGATCGACCGCTATGAGATCTCGCTCTACACCGCCAAGGCGCTGATAAACTACAAGCTTCAGGAATCCATGGAGCCGGTCACGGTTGCGCAAGCGCGGCGGGGCGAGCTGGAAGCCGCTCTGAAGTCCGCCCGGGAAAAGTGTGCCGCCGCGGGCTGCACCCTGAACGAACGGTTTGAGTACGAAAAGGACGGCAAGCTCGTCACCTCTGTCCGCAAGCTCTCTCAAGAGGAGATCGACCTCGCCGTCCGGCGGGTGGCCCGCATCGTGAAGATCGGCATGTTTATGGATCGCTACCCTTCCGAGCTGTCCGGCGGACAGCAGCAGCGGGTTGCCATTGCCCGGACGCTGGCCCCGGAGCCGACGGTGCTGTTCATGGATGAGCCGCTGAGTAACTTGGATGCAAAGCTGCGCCTTGAAATGCGGTCCGAACTGCAGCGGCTGCACATCGACACCGGCTCCACCTTTATCTACGTCACCCACGACCAGATGGAGGCAATGACGCTGGCGACAAAAATCTGCCTGATTGAAAACGGCGTTCTTCAGCAGTACGACGCGCCGCTGGACGTATACAGCAAACCCAACAACCTGTTTGTAGCGGACTTTGTGGGCAATCCCGCCATCAACTTTATTGAGGCCAAGGGCATTCAGCAGTCCGACGGCTCCTTCGCCCTTTCGGCTTTGGACGGCATCCCGCTCTCCTTCCAGCCCAACGCACCGCTGGATCTTGCCGCGTGGTACGCGCAGGCCGATGCGGCAGACGCATCCCGCAAGGCGGCGGAATCCGCCCGGGCGCAGGATAAGAAAAGCGTTGAAAAGGGGAACAAGGACGTTCTGTTCCGCTATCATGTTGCCCGCGTCAACGATGCGGATGAGGACTTTGACAACGAGACTGCCCCTACCGATGGGGACTTTGTGGTGGGCGTCCGCCCGGAGTTTTTAACACTCAGCGACAATGGCGCCATCGAGGGTGAAATTTACTCCGCCATGCCCACCGGCATGGAGACGACCGTGAAGGTCCGCGTGGGCGGTTTCCTGCTCACCGGCGTGGTGTTTGGCGGTGTGCTCTATCAGATCGGCCAGAAAATCCGTCTGGACTTTCAAGGGGATAGTATGGTACTATTTAGTCGTAGAAACGGTCGAATGATCGCGCAGGGGTCCCTCAACGTTAAGTAAATCAATTTCCGGCTAAATGACCGGGTCTGTGTCTTCTGAGTGGGGGACGCGCGAAAAAGAGGCCCCCAGGGCCTCTTTTCGCATATCCGCCTGCGCATAGGCAACCGCCTGCGAATCCATACCGTTCCAATTCAACACAAGGAGTTCTATCTATGATCCGTCTCATCGCCTCTGATATCGACGGCACGCTGCTGCCTTACGGCGAAACCGCCATGCCGCAGCGCCTTTTCCCCCTGATCCACCGCCTGCGGGACCGGGGTATTTTGTTCGCTCCCGCCTCTGGGCGGCAGTATCACTCCCTGCGCACCCTCTTTGCCCCGGTGGCGGACGAGGCTTGCTTTCTCTGTGAAAACGGGGCCGTGCTATACGGCCCCGGTACGGAAGAAGGCGCGCCGCTGTTGAGCAAGACCCCTCTTCCCCGGCAGGAAGCGCTGGAACTGGCCCACACAATTTTAGGGCTTTCCGGCTGCGATGTTGTCATCGAGGGCCAAACCGTCAACTATGTCTGCGGCGGCAGCCCCGCCTTTCTCCGCCAGCTGACGAAGGGGCATGGGAATCTGGTGCAGACGGTGGATCAGCCGGAGGACATTTCGGAGGACATTGTCAAAATCGCCGCCTTCTGCCCCACAGGATTTGACGAACCGGTGAAAATCCTCGGCCCCCGGTGGGGTGATTGGTTTCACATGGCCGTGGCGGGCCTTGGATGGCTGGATTTCACGCTGGCTACCAAGGGATCGGGCCTTAGCGAGCTGTGCGCGGGGCTGGGTCTGTCTCTTTCGGAAACGGCGGTCTTCGGCGACAATTGGAACGATCAGTCCATGCTCCATGCGGCAGGCCGGGCCTATCTGATGGAGGCCGCGGACCCGGCGCTGCGGCAGGCATTGACCCGCTCCCGCGCGGACGAGGGACGGGATGCGCCCCGTGTCTGCGAAAATGTCTGCGATGAACTGGAGGCAATTTTACAATGCGGGCCATAATTTTTGATCTGGACGGCGTTCTGGTTTCCACCGACCATTTCCACGACGACGCGTGGCGCGCGCTGGCTCGGAGACTTAAGATTCCCTTCGACGAGACGGCCTGCCGCCGCCTGCGGGGCGTGTCCCGAATGGCGGCGCTGGAGCTGGTTTTGGAGCAAAGCCCCCGCCGCTATACAGCGGCGGAAAAGGAGGCGCTGGCCGCGGAAAAAAACACCGCCTACCGCGCGCACATTGCCGGGATGACCCCGGCGGATGTGGCGGACAGCACCCGCACCACTCTCAGATCGCTGAAACGTCGGGGCCTGTTGCTGGCCGTGGGCAGCAGCAGCAAAAACGCCCGCTTCATTCTGGAGCAAACGGCGCTGACATCGTATTTTGACGCAATTGTGGATGGAAATGAGATCACCCGCTCCAAGCCGGACCCCGAGGTTTTTCTAAAAGCCGCAGCAAAGCTGGACGTATCTCCGGCAGAGGCACTTGTGGTGGAGGACGCGGCGGCGGGCATCCGCGCAGCCCGCAGCGGCGGCTTTCAAAGCGCCGCACTGGGACCAGATGCAGCGGAAGAGGGTCTTGCTAGTCATCAAATTCAGAATTTAGCAGACCTTTTGGCGCTGGTTTAGCCGTCCGCGAAAAGCAGAAACAGCGCGCTGGGTTTTGTGGTCTTTGATCCCGTTCTTACCGCCCGCGCGGCGGGAATCCAAACGTAAACGGGTATATTCCTGTTTACTGTTCCGGGACTTTCCGGGCGATAAGGCACCTAGGTAAGACGTTGAAAGGAGTGCCCGACATGCTGAAAAAAGGACTGTCACTGGCCCTTTCCCTGCTCTTTTTAACCGGCTGCGCCGGGGCGCGGGGGCAGTCTGTCTCCACCTTTGCCCCGGCGGAGGAAAACCGTGTGGTGATCTATACCTCCCACAAGGAGGAGGTTTACGGCCCCATCGTCAAGGAGTTCGAGGAGCGCACCGGCATCTGGGTCGAGGTGGTCACCGGGGGTACCAACGAGCTTTTAACCCGCATCGCGGGCGAAGCGGACGAGCCGCTGTGCGATGTGATTTTTGGCGGCGGCGTGGAGAGTTTGACGGCCTATGAAGACTATTTTGAGCCGTATGCCTGCGCGGAAGCGCGTCTTATCCGCCCCGGTCTTCATCCCCAAGATGATCTATGGACGCCCTTTTCCTCGCTGCCCGTGGTACTGATCTACAACACCAAACTCGTCTCTCCCGGCGAACTCACCGGCTGGGCGGATCTTTTGAGCGGGAAGTGGACGGGTCAGATCGCCTTGGCGGACCCCACCGTGTCCGGCTCCAGCTACACGGCGGTGGTAACCATGCTGTCCATCCTCCCCGGAAACGACTGGACGCTTCTGAACCGAATCGTCACAGAGCTGGACGGACACATTCTCCCCGATTCCGGCGACGTGGTGGCAGCGGTGGCGGGCGGCGTTCGCTGCGTGGGGGTCACGCTGGAGGAAACCGCCCTAAAACGGCAGGCACAGGGGGCGGACATCGCCATCGTCTATCCCGCCGAAGGTACCAGCGCCGTCCCCGACGGGAGCGCCCTCATCGCCGGCGCACCGCACCCGGACAACGCCAAAGCCTTTTTGGACTTCGCCCAGAGCCGGGACGTGCAGGAACTGGTGGTGAGTCAATTTTCCCGCCGGAGCGTCCGTTCCGACGTGTCCGACGGGGACGCTCTGCCCCCTGCGGAAGAACTGGGTGTGATTGACTATCCCGTTCGCTGGGCGGCGGAATTAAAGGACGAATTTGTTTCCCACTGGACGGAATTGACCGCGGGGGACGCATCATGAAGAACTTTTCTTTCCGGCAAAAGCTGCTGGGCGCTTTTCTCGCCATCGGCATCATTCCCCTGCTCATCTGCACACTGCTGATGCTGAACATTTTCCGCATCTCTCTGAATCGAAACGCCGAGGACACCGCCCAAAGTCAGATCAGCGCCATGACCGCCGACCTTACATCCTTTCTTGCCGACTGCGAGACGGTCATGAACCAGCTCCGCATTCAGCCGGAAGTCATTTTGGCGCTGGATGGCGGAGCAGGCGGGGACACGCAAAGCGTCTACTCCGCGCTGTATAATACCACTTCCTCCCTGTTGCAGGAAGCGAATTTCTCCATTTACGACAAAACCGGCCAGCGGGTTTTCTCCACCGCCAGCCAGCCGCAGTTTGCCGCGCTGCCTGTTCGCTGGGGACTTTTATCCGCCGCAGAAAATAGCGGCGGCGTGGTCTATCGGGGAGCGTCCGCCCTCTCCAAAAGTTCCGCCTGTATGCAGGCCGCCTGCACCATCCGAAATGGAGGTGTACCGGTGGGCTATGTGGTGCTGGATATGACGCAGGCGCATGTTGAACTGCTGTTTGACGGAAAGTACAGCGCCACCAGCAGCCTTCTGGTTCTGGACGCCTTTTGGGATCAGATATACGCCTCTGCCGATATTCCCTCTGAAACGCTGGCGTCCCGTCTGCGGGGCCAGCTGCTGGGAAATCAGCCTCTTTCCGACGAGCGAGGCGCATATGATTACTATGTGGTTCAGGAGCCGCATTCTCAGTTCTATCTGATCTTGCAGCAGCCAAAGCCCCTGGCCGAGTGGATGACCCGCCTCTTGCATCTGGTGGCAGGGCTTTCCATTCTCTTGTGTCTGGGACTGTGCGTAGTCGTCTCCATGCGGTTCAGCCGCCAGCTGTTTGAGCCGATTCGCGCACTGAACAGCGCCATGCGGCAGGTGGAGGAGGGCAATCTGAACATTCAGATCGACAATCACCGCACCGACGAAATGGGCCAGCTCTCCGGACGGTTCAACCGGATGACCCAGCGTCTGCGGCAGAATCTGGCGGATTCCCTCCGCCAGCAACGGGAGCTGAACGCCGCACAGGTTCGCATGATGCAGGCCCAGCTGAATCCTCACTTCCTCTATAACACGCTGGACACCGTCAAATGGATGGGCAAGATTCATCAGGCCCCGGAAATTGCCACCATCTCCGCCGATCTTGCGGACATCCTGCGCAGCAGCATTTCCGCTGACGAGTTCGTTCCGCTGCGGCAGGAGCTGAACCTTGTGGAGCGGTACGTGGAAATTCAGAGCATTCGCTTTTCCGGTGCGTTCGTTCTGAAAAACAACGTGGATGACGCGCTTTTGGATGCGCTGGTTCCAAAGCTGATGTTGCAGCCATTGGTGGAAAACGCGATTCTTCATGGCTTCGAGGGCTGCGGCAGCGGCGAGATCTCCATCGACGGCTGGAGCTGCGGGGAAACGCTGACCATCACCGTGCGGGACAACGGGCGGGGAATTTCGGAGGAGGCGCTGCGGCGCTTTCAGTCGGGCGAGTTACCGGACGCACAGAGCCATCTGGGGCTTTACAATGTGGACGCCATTTTGCGCCTGCATTACGGGACGGACTTCGGGCTTCGCTTCGTATCCGCCGCACAGGGAACCTGCGTCCGCATCATGCTGCCTTTGGACGGGAAAGGAGAAGAGTCATCATGCTGAAAGTAGTTGTGGTGGAAGACGAGGAACTGGTCCGCAAGGGCATCGTTTTAACGGTGGACTGGGCGGGTGCGGATTGCGCCGTGGTGGGCGAGGCTGCCAACGGCGAAGAGGGGATGGAGGTCATTCGCCGCTATCGCCCCGATCTGATTGTCACCGATATCCGCATGCCCAAGCTGGACGGCATTGAAATGCTCCACCGCCTGCGCGCGGAGGGGATCGACGCCTATGTGGTAATTCTCACCGCGTACAGTGACTTTTCCTATGCCCAGTCGGCATTGAAGCTGGGCGCGGTGGATTATTTACTTAAACCTTTTCACGACGGAGAGCTGGAAGCGGTCATTTCCCGCATCCGCTGCCGCGAGCAGGAATCCGCCGCGCAGCACACCGCCGTCCCCGCCGCGGGACTGTCGGAAGACGGCGCGCCGGAAAAAAGCAAATACGTTAAGGAGGCGCTGGCTTATCTCGCCGCACATTACAACGACCCGGACGTCAGTGTGTCCAGCGTCGCCCGGAATCTGGGCGTCAGCGACGGACATCTGAGTCATGTATTTAAAAAAGAAACTTCCTACACCCTGTCCGGATACCTGACCAATTACCGGATGCACAAAGCAACCGAGCTTCTGCGGGACTGCCGGGTCAAGGTTTACGAGGTGGCGGAGCTGGTGGGTTACCGGGACATCACCTATTTCAGCAGCGCGTTTAAAAAGGCCATGGGGCTGTCTCCTTCAGAATATCAAAAACGCTGCCAGTGACAATTGTCACATGAAAAGGCCCGGGGCTGTTCCATGGAACAGCCCCGGGCCTTTTTCCGTTTCATAGCAAACTATCGGTGTACACGTTTTCCCGGCGCAAAAGACAAACAGAGAACCTCTCTCAGATGCGGGCCGAGTCTAGCGGCATTAAAGCGCCTCCACCCGGGCCAGCTGGGCAAATTTCAACGGTTCCAGCGTGGACGCGGCATCCATCAAGGCGGAGTGAAACGCCCCCGCTCCCTGTCCGGGCACCAGCAGTTTCTCCGCTTCCGCCCCGCAGACCTTCCAAAAGGCGGAGGCCAGAGCCGCCGCCGTAAAGATGTCCGGCTCTACGGCGGCAAACGCCCCGCAGAGGACGGAGAGCATACATCCCGTTCCGGTGACCCGAGCCATCCAATCGCTGCCGCCTAAAACGCGGCAGGCCCGCGTTCCGTCGGTAACAACATCCTCCGGGCCGGAGAGCAGCACGGCGGAGCCGTACCTTTTGGCCAAAGCTCGTGCGCAGTCAAGTCGGGCCTCCAGAGACGCGCGGGCGGTAGAGTCCACCCCCCGCTCCTCCCCGCCACGGCGCAGCAGGGCCTGCGCCTCTCCCAGATTCACGCGAAACAAGCTGGGCGTAAAGCGTTCCAGCAACCCATCCGTCTCTCGCAGCCGCCATGCCGACGCGCCCACTCCCACCGGGTCCAGCACCACCGGCTGATTTTTCACGGCCGCCTCGCCGCACAGGCGGCAAACCTCGAACTTCTCTCTGTCAGGCGTTCCGGTATTCAGCACGGTGGCGGCACTGATGAACGCAATTGCCGCCATTTCCTCCCGGGCCTGCGCCATCATGGGCGAGGCCCCCGCCGCCAGCAGCACGTTGGCGCAGTCGTTGGCGGAAACCAGATTCGAGATACAATGGACTAGGGGCCGAGCCTCTCGCAGCTCATTCAGGCGGTCAAACGGCAGCATAAAATCAACTCTCCAGCGTGGCGCGCATCGTGTTGATCGCGCCGGATTTTTGCAGGGCGAAGACCAACAGCCCCGCCAGAATGGACCCGGCGACGGTGGAGATCAAAAACGGAATGATATAAGCATAAAACGCCACGGCAGCAGCATCCACACCCATGAACATTGTTGCGATGGGATAGGCGCACAGCCCGCCCAGCACGCCGGTGCCCAGCACCTCGCCCGCCAGCGTGGCGGGCAGATTCTTGGTCTTCCAGAACACCACGCCGCACACCAACGCACCGATCATGCTGCCGGGGAAAGCCATCAGGCTGCCCATAGCCATCAGGTTGCGCAGAAGGCTCGCCACAAACGCCACGGCCACGCCGTACCACGGGCCCAAAAACACCGCGCAGATCACATTGACCATGTGCTGTACCGGGGCGCATTTGCTCCCCAGCACGGGGAAGGAAAGCAGACTGCCCGCCACGGCCACGGCGCACAGCACACCCGCCAGCGCCAGCTTCTTGACTGTACCTTTTTGTTTCATCGGAAAGGGCTCCTTTTCAAAATGGCAGGGAGAAACACACAGCTTCCCCTTGCGAGGATGAGGCGGCAGACATTTGTCCCCCGCCCTTCGGTCGAGGCTCACTGGCCTCCTCTCACGCCGGAACACGGCTTCCCATCGCTGCGTATTTTCTTGTCTCCGGCACAAGGCGCGGGCGCTCCCCCGTTCCCTGCTCCCGGCCCGGCCGGGCACCGTGTCCGCCATCTCCTCCCCTTAGCTTGCAAAACAAAAAACGGGGGCGTGCGCACGCCTCCGTTACTTCCCTCTCGCTCCCTACGTTGGCATTACCCAAATCAGGTTCATGGGTCGAAGCGCGCGCTTCCTCTCAGCCTTTCGGCTCCCCTGTTTTTGCGCTATGATACCATTCCCGGTGAAATTTGTCAAGAGGCGCTGAAAGTGGTTGCATTTTGAAACGCAGGGGCGTATAATAAATTGACAAACAAAAAGGGGAGTCCGCTGTTTCGCGGGCTGAGAGGGAGTCGAAAGGCTCCGACCCATGAACCTGATTTGGATCATGCCAACGTAGGGAAATACCGCGTGCTTTGCCGCAGAGATTCCACATTGGAATGTCTGCGGATTTTTTATCGAAATTTTAAAGGAGCGTTCATCATGAAATTAAAACGGGATATTTTTCGGCTGTACGCCGTCACCGACCGCGCTTGGCTCAACGGCGGATCTCTGAAGGAACAGGTGACGGATGCCATCGCCGGCGGCGCGGGTATTGTGCAGCTGCGCGAAAAGGTGTTGGACGACGCGGGGTTTTTGGCTGAGGCCCAGTGGCTTGTTCCCCTGTGCCGGAAGCTGGGCGCCATCAGCATTATCAACGACAATGTAGAAATTGCGCTGGCCTCCGACGCAGACGGCGTTCATGTCGGGCAGGAGGACATGGCCGCAGTGAATGCACGGGCCGCTCTCGGTTCCGCAAAAATTGTGGGTGTCTCTGTCCATAACGTGGACGAGGCGCTGGCCGCGCAGGCCGCAGGCGCGAATTATCTGGGCGTTGGGGCCGCTTTTGCCTCTCATACAAAAAGCGAGGCCAAGCCCCTCTCCAAGGAAACCATCCGGGCCGTTACTGAGGCGGTGCATATTCCTGTGGTGGCCATCGGCGGCATTACGGAAGACAATATATCGGAGCTTTCCGGCTGCGGACTGGACGGCGTGGCGGTTGTCTCCGCCCTTTTTGCCCAGCCCGACATAAAGGCTGCGGCAGCGCGGATGCTGGCTCTTTCAAAGAAGATTGCTCGCTAATCGGTCGCGTCTTTTTGTCACTCTCGTTCTTCATCCTGTCCCGTGCAAAGCCTTTGCTTTGCACGGATACGGAGAAAATTTCCTGTACGGCGCAGTTTTCCGCGAAGCGGGAAACGAAGCGGTAAGGGGAATTTTCGACGGCGCATTGGGGGCACCACCTTGCGCCGTCTCATAAAATCAATGGCTGTCATTTGGAAAGGAGAAATTATGAAAACAGCATTGACAATCGCTGGAAGCGATTCCAGCGGAGGCGCCGGTATCCAAGCGGACCTGAAGACCATGACGGTGAATGGCGTATACGCCATGAGCGCCGTCACAGCCCTAACCGCTCAAAACACTACCGGCGTCAAAGACATTTTGGAAGTCCCGCCCGCCTTTTTGAAGACGCAGCTGGACTGCATCTTCTCGGACATCCCCCCCGACGCGGTGAAAACCGGCATGGTTTCCTCCGCGGAGCTGATTGCCGCTATCTCGGAAAAGCTGAGGCAATACGGCGCGAAGAATGTGGTGGTAGACCCCGTGATGGTTGCCACCTCCGGCTCGCGTCTGCTGCGGGAGGATGCTGTGGACGCACTGAAAGATCAGTTGTTGCCGCTGGCCACAGTCATCACTCCCAACATTCCGGAGGCGGAGCTTTTGAGCGGTCTTTCCATCACCTCTCCGGCGGAGATGGAGTCGGCGGCGGCGGCCATCGGTCAGCAGTACGGCTGCGCCGTGCTTTTGAAGGGCGGCCATCGGGTCAACGACGCCAACGACCTTCTCTGGCAAAAAAGCGGAAGCCGCTGGTTCCAAGGCCACCGCATCGACAATCCCAACACCCACGGCACCGGCTGCACCCTCTCCAGCGCCATCGCGGCGAATCTCGCCAAGGGCTTTTCCCTGGAATCCAGCGTGGAGCGGGCCAAATCCTACCTCTCTGGGGCGCTGGGAGCCATGCTGAATCTGGGCCACGGCGCGGGACCTATGGACCACGCCTTTGACATCAAAGCGGAATATAGAACGGAGGCGGCGGAATGAAAAAAACCTCTGTTTTTCAAAACGGCCTTATCTGGTTCGGTGCAGGCGTTTCCATTGCTGAAATTCTGACCGGCACTTACTTCGCCCCTCTGGGCTTTGGCAAGGGTCTGGCGGCCATTTTTCTAGGCCACCTGATCGGCTGCACACTTTTGTATCTGGCGGGCCTGATCGGCGGCAGAACCGGCCTTTCCGCCATGGAAACCGTGAAACTGAGCTTTGGTCAAAAGGGCGGGCTGCTGTTCGCGTTTTTAAACGTGCTCCAGCTGGTGGGCTGGACCGCCATTATGATCTATGACGGGGCTATTTCCGCCGGAGGCATCGGCGGCAGCGCAAAGCTCTGGGCCGTGGTGATCGGCGGGCTGATCGTGGTATGGATACTGATCGGCCTGACAAACTTGGGCTGGGTCAACAAAATTGCCATGGCGGCACTGCTGATTCTAACCATTCTATTGTGCGGCGTGATTTTCGGCGGAAACGCCTCTGCCGCCGCAATGGATGATTCCCTGACCTTCGGCGCGGCGGTGGAGCTGGCGGTGGCTATGCCGCTTTCCTGGCTGCCTCTTATCAGTGACTATACCCGGGAAGCGGCAAAGCCCAAGACGGCAACGCTGGCCTCCGCCGTAGTATACGGCGTTGTTTCCTGCTGGATGTATACCATCGGTATGGGCGCAGCCATCTTTACCGGCGGCAGCGACATCGCCCAAATCATGCTGCAAGCGGGGCTGGGCGTGGCGGCGCTGGTAATTCTGGTGCTTTCCACCGTTACCACCACCTTTCTGGACGCTTGGAGCGCGGGCATCTCCGCCGAATCCCTCAGTAAAAAGTTTTCCGGAAAATGGATCGCGGTGGCAGTCGCCGTGGTAGGCACAGTGGGTGCTATTTTGTTCCCCATGGACGATATCACCAATTTCCTCTATCTGATCGGTTCCGTGTTCGCACCCATGATCGCCATCCAGATTGCCGACGTGTTTCTGCTCCACCGCAACAGCGGGAAGCGAAATGCAGATGTGCGGAATCTGGTAATTTGGGTTCTCGGTTTTGCGGCCTATCGCGTTTTGATGGGGGTAGACACCCCGGTGGGCTGCACCCTTCCGGACATGGTTCTCACCATGCTTTTGTGCGTGGCAGCAGAAAAAATGCTTCCGGCAAAAAACAGAGAGAAGACCGCGGCGTAACGGTTTTCTTAAAAGTAATGAACAGGAGCGCGGACATAAGTCCGCGCTCCTCTCCTGCTCAGATCAAATACTCTCCCCGTCCAGCGCCGCCCGATAGCGGTTTGCCGCATCTTTTAAACAGGCGATCAGCGGCTTTTGCGTGAGGGCAAAATAGCGGGTGCGGATGGACGCTTCCAGTGCGGGCAGATCCGCCGGCAGGCACTTTCCCACCAGCATGTCCCGGACAAATTCCGCCGTCACGTCCAGAATCGTGTTGCAGGTCATGTCCAAAATCCGCCCGGTGTCCCGCTCCATCACAAGGCTGATGTAAAATTCGCCATGGGTTTGATAAATGGCGTCCGCCCGGCTGGGCTTCGCCTGTCCCACCACTAAAATCGCGTTTTCCGGATACTTCACGGCGCGTCTCCTCTCTCTGCCATTCCATACTTTTTTACCGCCATCGTACCATAAAAGTCACTAAAAATCCAGTTGGAAATTTGCCGTTTCGCCGCCTTGACGAAGGGCTGCATGGTTGTTATACTGAATATAAATCAAAGTGTGTTACTTTGGTTATTCATTCGTTTTTGCCCGCACGGATCGCCTCTCCGGCATTTCCGCCCGCGGTCAAGATCCACGAATTTTGTGTTACACAAAATCAGTGGGTCTTTTTTTGTGGAAAAGGGCCCAAAAGGAGGCCCTTTATGGAGTTTTATTCTCAACTGCACGCCCTTTTATGTCATGACGCCACAGGCCGCGGACTGGCGCAGGCCGCGCCCGCGCCGGATTTTGGCGCGCTGACGAGCTCACTGCTCTCAGCCAAGCGGGCGGTGATCCTCACCGGGTTTCCCGTGAACTGCGGCGGCGTTTTTCGCGGCGAAACCGACGGTCCGGGAGGCGCGGCGAATCTGGCCCGCGCCCTTATGGCGGTTGACTGCCGCGTCACGTTGCTGACAGACGCTGTCTCCCTGCCCATGGTGCGGGCTGCCGCAAGCTGTCTGGCTCCCGGTACGAAAGTGGTCTGTCTCCCCCCGGAGGGAACGAAATTGTTTGCGGAATCTCTTCTGGAGCGGCTGCGCCCCACCCACTTTTTCACCATTGAGCGCCCCGGTAAGGGCACGGACGGACATTTCCACAACATGCACGGCGTCGTGATTGATTCCATGGTGACGGACACGGACTTTCTGCTGCCGCTGGCCCGCCGACTCGGTGCGGTCACCGTCGCCATTGGCGACGGTGGCAACGAGCTGGGAATGGGGGCACTCAGTTCTCTCATCAAAGCCCACGTGACCCACGGAGCGGCCCTTGCCGCTGTGGAAGCCGCGGACTTCACGCTGGTTTCCGGGGTGTCCAACTGGTGGGGCTGGGGCGTGGAAGCCCTGTTATCCGCCGCCACGGGCCAGCGTCTTCTGCCCTCTCCGGCAGAGGAATTTCAGCTGCTCTCCGCCGTGGTCGCGGCTGGCGGAGTGGACGGCTGCACCCGCGAATCCGCCCTCAGCGTTGACGCGCAGTCATTGTCTGAGCATCAGCGTCTGCTGTGCCGCATTGGAGATGCATTGAATGAATCCCTGCTCCTTGATGATGACAGAGCCGTCTGAATCTCCATAGTTTCAAAACGCGCCAACCACTCCCCGAAAGAACACCCGCCGTCTTTGAATCGAGACAGTGCGGTATTCCTGAACGAACGCAAATTAGATGATAAAAACAAGAGGACTGCACAGGAAAATTCCTGTGCAGTCCTTCTTCTCAGTCTATTTTCGCGACCGCTTCACCGTTGGAATCCACAGCCGTCCTGTTCCCGCACCAGCACGCTTACTTCATGGTGGCTTTCAAAGTCTCCAGATTCCCCTCCATCAGGGTTAGATACGTCGCGCCCGCATCCATATCCGCCTTGGACACATTGTGGCAGCTGTGGAACAGTGCGGTCTGCGCTCCGGCAGACTCCGCGATGCTGTCCGCCACCAGATGGTTGGAGAACTCGATGTAGTACACCGTCCCCAGACCCTCTTCTTTTACCTTCTGCGTCAAAAACGCAATGGTGGCGGCGGAAGGCTCCGTCTGAGTGCTGCACCCCGGAAATGCTGCGTAGCAGTCCAGTCCGTACTCGTCCGCAAAATAGCGCAGAGGGAACCGATCCCCAAACACCATCGTCTTATTGGTGACAGTTTCAAAAAAGTCGTTGAACTTTTCGTCAAGCTCCAGAATCTTTCCCGCATAATCCGCAGCGTTGGCTTGATAAGCCTCTGCATGGTCCGGGTCCAACTCCGCCATACGCTCACCGATAGCAGTGGTAATGGCGGCTGCGTTTACCGGAGAGGTCCAGACATGCTCATCATACTCTAAAACCTCTCCCGCGCCATGTTCATGCTCCTCCTCAGCGGTCATTCCCTCCGTTTCAGCCTCTTCCTTCAATTCCACACAGTCCATCATTTTCATTTTCTGCACGCCGCCGTCAATGGAATCCAGCAGTGTCTCTACCCATGCGTCGGACTCTCCGCCCAGATATAAAAACAGGTCGCTGTCCCCCACCGTCAAAATGTCCTGCGGGGTAGGCTCATAGCTGTGACTCTCCGCACCGGGGGGCAGCAACAGCGTCACCTCCGCCAAATCGCCGCAGACAGCCCGGGCAAAATCATAGGCGGGGAAAACGGTAGCCGTCACCTGCAATTCTTCCTTCGGCTCGGCGGAGGCAGCGGGCGCAGACGCCGTGCCTCCGCAGCCAGACAGCAGCGCCGCAGCGGACAGTGCCGCCAGTAACCGTATCAAGTGCTTCTTCAAAACAGATCTCCCTTTCAATTTGAGAATTATTTTCATATTGGTCAGTATAGCACACAGCGCGAAAAATTGCAAGAAAAAAGATTGCTTTGCCTGAAACGCAGAAAAAGGCTCCCCGCGCTTTTAAACAAGCACAGGGAGCCGCGGCGCAGTTCATGTAATCTGTCCGTTATTTTCCCAGCTCCATCAGCATGGACGCCGCACAGGCCACCAGCAGCAATGCCATAATTGCGTTTAGAATTCTGCCGTATTGCTTGAAAAAGTGTTCCACGGCGGCTCCAAACAGCAGCCAGCAGCAGGTTCCGGAAAAACCGATCAGCGACAGTAGCACCACATATCCCGCCACGGCGGCAAAGCTGTGGTAATTCGGCAGGACAAAGGAGGACATGACCGTGATCCCGTACAGGATCACCTTCACGTTCACAAATTGCAGCAGCAGCCCGGCCATCAAGCTGTTGGACCGAGCCGCGCCCCGCTTCTCCTCATGAGGTTTGTCCCGCCACACAGTCCACGCCAGCCACAGAATATACGCCGCACCCACCCACAGCATCACTGGCTGGACTGCGGGAATAAAGTCGTACAGCAGCGCGCAAAACGCCGCGCAGCAGGACATGACTGCCAAAAATCCGATTAGAATCCCCAGATTAAAGGGAAACGCCTTTTTCAAGCCATACTTCCCTGCATTGGTCATGGACATGATGTTGTTTGGGCCCGGCGTATAGGCAGAGAGAAACACATAGGAGTAAAATGCCGCAAAATTCATAAAAAATCCCCCTGATGATTGGAGCATGACCGCAAATCGGAACTTTTGCGCTGCCTGTTGCAATCGTCTTTCTTTGGGGATATCATAGCATAAACAGTTTATGCAATCAAATCAAATGATTTAAATTGATCCTGCAATATTTTTGAAATATCAGAGAGGAGCCGGAATGGACCTCAAATACTTGAACACCTTCCGCACCATTGTGGAAGAGGGCAGCTTTTCCCGGGCGGCGAATAAGC
This sequence comes from Oscillibacter ruminantium GH1, assembly GCF_000307265.1. Taxonomy (GTDB): domain Bacteria; phylum Bacillota; class Clostridia; order Oscillospirales; family Oscillospiraceae; genus Oscillibacter; species Oscillibacter ruminantium. The sequence goes on along the minus strand of NZ_DF158896.1, from coordinate 777,998 downwards.
TGAATTACACCCAGTCTACCATCACCTTTCAGGTCGGGCAGCTGGAGCAAGAGCTTGGCGCGGCACTGTTTGAAAAAATCGGACGGCGGATGATCCTGACGAAGGCCGGAGAGCAGTTGATCCCCTATGTAAAAGAGGTGATGGCGTCCGTGGAGCGGATGCGCTGCTTTGGGGACGGGCTTTCGGAATATCGGGGCGACTTGCGCATCGGCGTTGGCGAGACGCTGCTGTGCTATCGTCTGCCGCCTATTTTGAAGGAGCTGCACCGGCGTGCGCCGGAGGCGCGGCTGTTTCTCCATTCCATGAGCTGCTGCGACATCCGGGACGGGCTTTTGGATGGTACGCTGGATCTGGGCGTCTTCTATCAGGAGGTTGGCGGCTTTGGGTCCAATCTTGTCGCCCATCCCTTCGACCGCTGTCCCATTGCGCTGGTGGCGTCTGCGGAGACTCGGCGGAATCATCCCGACTTTCAAACGCCGGATCAGAGAATTCCCGTCCCGCTCGTCATCAACGAGCCGACCTGCATCTTCCGCCAGATGTTTGAGCAATATCTGCGGGAACGCTCGATTCGGCTGGATCACACCATTGAGCTGTGGAGCATCCCCACCATTAAAAATCTGGTGAAAAATGATGTGGGCGTCACCATTCTTCCCCGATTCACCATTGAGGACGAACTGGCACGGGGCGAGCTGGTGGAAATCGAAACGGAAATTGCCTCCCCCGTCATCACCGCAGTTTGCGGGCGGCATAAAAACAAGTGGGTCAGTCCGCTGATGCAGCTGTTTATCGACCTGACCGCGCGGGAGCCGGTCGTGCCGTTCCCGGTCGAATCACAAGTTGTTTGACACCTTTGCCGGACTCGGCAGCGGTCTGCCGTTTCACTTGGATTTTTCCAGTTCCCGGCATATTCTTATAAGATAGACAATCGGAGGTGCTTTTTCATGTCCACTACTTTACTGACATTTTTAGACCCCCTGCGGGAGCTGACGCTGGCCTCCATCGTGTTCCGCTTCACCCTGTCCGTGATCTGCGGCGCGATGATCGGCTTTGAGCGGGGGAAAAAACGGCACGCTGCGGGACTTCGGACCCATGTGGTGGTGTGCATCGGCGCCACCGCCGTGATGCTGGTGAACCAATATCTGACGCTCTACTTCAATCCCAACGCCGACCCCGCCCGTCTGGGCGCTCAGGTCATCAGCGGCATCGGTTTTCTGGGGGCGGGTACGATTGTCATCACGGGCCACCAACGGGGACAGCAGGTCAAGGGACTGACCACTGCGGCGGGCCTGTGGGCCTCCGCCTGCATGGGCCTTGCCATCGGCATCGGATTCTACGAGGCCGCCGTCATCATGTGCCTGTTCCTGTTTGGCGTGATCGTGTTTTTGAACAATCTGGACCAGCGGTATCTAAAGGCATCCACCGTTTTGCGGATTTATGTGGAACACACGGTGGAGCTTCCCTTCTCCGCAATCTTGCAGACCATCCGTGCGGAGGGCTGGCATGTGACCCATACCGAATACCTCGGGCAGGAAGGCCGCGACGGCGCGGGGTCCATTCTGGATCTCCAGCGCACCGGTCGGGAGAGCGATGCAGAGCTTCTTCTGGAAGCTCTGCGCAAGGTCCCCGGAATGTTGTTTGTGGAGGATGTATGACCAAAAAAGCTCCGTACCCTGACCGTGTCAGGGTACGGAGCTTTGTCATTTCTATGATTTTGCTATCGTTTCCACTTCGTCAGTCCCCGCTTCTTCACGCCCGAGACGATTCCCATGGCGGCATACAGCGTAACGATGGACGAGCCTCCATAGCTGAAAAAGGGCAGCGTCAAACCGATGACCGGCATGACAAACAGACACATGCCGATGTTCTCCACCGTCTGGAAAATCAGCATTCCCGCCATCCCGACGCACACCAGCCTGGCATAGTCCGACGAAGCCTGCCTCGCCACCCAAAGACAGCGCAGGATGATGGCCGTAAGCAGCAGAATAACCAGCAGGCATCCGAAAAAGCCCAGTTCCTCGCCGATCATGGCAAAAATAAAATCCGTGTGCCGCTCCGGCAGAGATCCGCGGCCCGCTTGGGTTTGGGTTCCGTTAAACAGGCCCTGCCCAAACCAGCCGCCGCTGCCCAGCGCAAGAAGTCCCCGCGTCTGCTGCCAGCCAACGCCCTGCGGGTCGAAGCTGTGGTCAAACAGCACATGAAACCGGTCCGACATATGGGACGGGAGCTTATTCATGAAGTACAGCGCCAAAACGCCCGCCGTCATCCCCGCGCCGCCCAGCAGAAACCACCGCCACGCAATGCCCGCAACCAGCGCGACGCACACAAAAATAAACACATAGACCAACGCGCTGCCCATGTCGCTGGACACCACGTAGATCAGCCCCACCATAAACAGCAGATGCGCGGCAGGCATTGCAACGCTTCCAAGGCTTTTCAGCTCCCGCCGCTGTTCCTTGATCCATTCAAACTGCTTGGACAGCAGGATGATAAACGTGATCTTTACCACTTCCGCCGGTTGGATCGAAAAGGGGATGTGCGGGATTTCCAGCCAAGCCCGGTTTCCGTTCCGGGTGACGCCCAGAGGCGTGCGCAGCAGAAGAATGAAAACGACGCTGACCGCCAGAATAATTCTCCAATGCTTCACCAGCAGCTCCACATCTACCATAGACAAAAAGATGTAGGCCACAAGGCCGATCAGCATCGCCGCGCCCTGAACGCCCACATAGCGGATCATACTGCCGCTTCCCAGATAGTTGGTGGCGCTGGCAATCAGCACCATGCCAAACAGTGTGGACCCGCAGCAAAGGCCCAGAAGAACCAGATCGGCCTGCTGGACAAAATCGGAAAGAGTATCGCGAAGACGGTTGAACATGGCAACTCCTATTGTTGATTCACCAAAATCCAGAACGGATTTCAGTTACCGGCTTTACCGGTTTGTGCGCGAAGCGCGCTTTATCTTGCTGTATCCGTTATTTGCACAACTGCGTTGTGCACCGCGCTTTGCGCGGCCGCTTTAACAGCCCAAGGATTTCAAAGCTGGGTGACTCTATCAGAAAATCAGAGATTTTACGCTGATTTAGTATACCACAGGCGAGGCGGCGTGTAAACCGATGAAATTTGTTTTTACATGTGAGAGAAACTGTGCTATACTATTTCAGGCAATTTTTTGTGAAAGGAAGGGTGCGCGGGCATGAAATATCTGTCCCACAGCGAAAAAGAGACGGAATTCATTGGCGAAACGCTTGGAAAGCAGCTGATTCCGGGCACTGTGCTGGCCTATCGAGGCGATCTTGGCATGGGGAAGACGGCGTTTACCCGCGGTCTTGCCCGCGGCTTGGGCTGCACAGGCCGGGTCACCAGCCCCACTTTTACGATTGTCAATGAATACGAGGGAAAAATTCCCCTGTTCCACTTCGACATGTACCGCCTGCCGGATTCGGACGCGCTGTTCGACATCGGCTGGGAAGACTATCTGTCCCGGGGCGGCGTGTGCGCCGTGGAGTGGAGCGAACGGGTGGGCGACGCCCTGCCGCAGGACACAATATGGGTGGAAATCACCCGCTGTCCGGAAAGCGACAATTGGAGAAGCATCACAGTGGAAGGAGTGGCGGAAACTTGAAGATTTTAGCACTGGAAACCTCGGCGAAAGCTTGTTCCGCCGCAGTGACGGAGGACAAGCAGATTTTGGCCTCCTGCTATCAGAACACCGGACTGACCCACAGCCGGACACTGATGCCCATGGTGGAATCCATGCTGAAAAACGCAGACTTGCGCATGGAGGAGCTGGGTGCGGTGGCGGTTGCCGTGGGGCCGGGATCTTTCACCGGTATCCGCATCGGCGTGGCCGCCGCGAAGGGACTGGCATTTGCCGCGGGACTTCCCGCCGCCGCCGTCTCCACGCTGGAGGCTATGGCGCTGGGTCTTGCCCACATGGACGGACTGATCGTCTGCGCCATGGACGCCAGACGCTCGCAGGTATACAACGCTCTATTTGAGGCAAAGGACGGAATCCTCACCCGCCTGACGGAAGACCGGGCCATCGGCCTTTCTGAATTGGCTGAGGAGCTGCGAAACAATCCCCGGCCCAAGATTGCCGTGGGTGACGGCGGCACGCTGTGCCAAGCGGCGCTGACGCAAGCCGGCGTTTCCTGCGCGCTGGCTCCCCAGCGGCTGCTGCATCAAAATGCCGTAGGTGTTGCTCTGGCCGCCGAAGAGCTTGCGGCCGCCGGAAAGCTGACCACCGCGCAGGCACTCTCCCCCGTTTATCTGCGCCCCGCACAAGCGGAGCGCTTGCAAGACCGAAAAAAAAAGGAGAACGGAACATGAACGACAACATCCACATCCTGAGCCATCCCCTGCTTCAGCACAAGCTGACCATTCTGCGCAGCAAGGACACCAGCACCAAGGACTTCCGGGAGCTTGTCTCGGAAATTGCTATGCTGATGACTTATGAAGCCACCCGCGACCTGCCGTTGGAGGACGTGGAGGTTGAAACTCCCGTGGCTCCCGGCGTCTTCAAGACCATTGCCGGCAAAAAGCTGGCCATCGTTCCCATTTTGCGAGCAGGCCTTGGCATGGTGGACGGGGTTTTGAAAATGATTCCCGCCGCGCGGGTGGGCCATATCGGCCTGTTCCGTGATCCGGATACGCTGGAGCCTGTGAAATACTACTGCAAGATGCCCGCCGATATCGCGGAGCGGGATGTGATCATCGTCGACCCCATGCTGGCCACCGGCGGTTCCGCCTCCGCCGCCATCAGCTTTATGAAGGAATATGGCTGCAAGCACATCAAGCTTATGGACGTGCTGGCTGCGCCGGAGGGCATCGCCCGCATTGAGAAGGACCATCCGGACGTGGAGGTCTATATCGCGGCGCTGGACGACCATCTGAATGAACACGGCTATATCATCCCCGGTCTTGGCGACGCGGGCGACCGCATCTTCGGTACCAAATAACTTTTTCGCATTTTACGAAACAAGCAAAGGATGGGCCTCTCTCGGAGAGGCCCATCCTTTTTTGACTTGATACCGGTGTGAAAACCCATTCGTCCATTTTCTCAAGTGCGGGGGGGCTTCCCACCTCCGCCGGTATGCGGATGCTTTTCCGCCGCCTTATGGGGCAGAGGTTTGCTGGGCCGCAATTTTGCCGGGGAAATCTTTTTCCCCGAAAGGCGGTCTTTCACATACTGCCGGAATAGGGCGTACAGCACCGAGCAGAGGGGAATAAACAGCAGCATCCCGATGATGCCCATGAGCTTTCCGCCCACCGTGACCGCCGCCAGCACCCAGATAGAAGGCAGTCCCACGGAGGACCCCACCACATGGGGATAGATCAGGTTTCCCTCCACCTGCTGCAGGACGAGGAACAAAACGATAAACAACAGTGCCTGAATCGGATTCACCAGCAAAATCAGCAGCGCCCCAACGCCGCAGCCGATGAACGCCCCCACGATGGGAATCAGGGCCGTCAGCGCAATCAGAACACCCACCAGCAACGCATAGGGCATCCGGAAAATCGCCATGGATACGGCGAACATGGTACCCAGAATCACGGCCTCCAGACACTGCCCAGAGAGGAAACTGGAAAACGTCCGGTTAGAGAGGGCCGCGATCTCCAGCACCCGGTCCGCCACCCGTTCCGGCAGCAGGGCATACAGGCATTGGCGGACCTGACCTCCCAGCTTCTCCTTTTGCAGCAGAAGGTAGATCGCAAAAACCAGCCCGATGACAAATGTGCTCACGCCGCTGACCACGCTGCCAACAATGCTCACACCGCTGAGAACGCCGCCCACACCGGAATTCACCAAAGTCTTGCCAAGGCTTTGGAGCATCTCCAGCGCCTTGTTGGACAAACTTGTCCAGTCCACCTCCAGACTTGCCAGCGCCATTTGCAGTTCAGGCAGTCTCGCCTCCAGCTCCGCCAACCTTTCCGGGAGCTGGGTGAAAAAGCTCTGCGCCTGCTCGGCCACAGACGATGCAGCCTCCCCCAGATTGGGGACGACCACCAGGCCCGCCAGAGCCAGCACGCCCGCCACCAGAGCCAGCGTCAACATAAAGGCCACGGGGCGGCGGAGCTTTGCCAATCGTTTTCCGCCGCTTCCCAAATGCCGCTCCACGGCCCGCATGGGCACGTTTAAAATAAATGCGATGGCACAGCCCAGCAAAAACGGGGATGCCAGACTCAACAGCGCCTGCAGCGTCTTGCCGATGGGGGACAGATTTTGCAGACACCAGTACCCGGCCAGCACAGCAAAGGCCGCCAGCGCCACAGTCCGCACAGTCTTTTTGTTAAATTCCATAACGTCTCCTTTTAGGGAAATTCCACAGGCCGCGGGGCCGGAAAACAAAGGCTGTTAAAAAATTTGCCGGCGAGTGCAGCAACTCCCCGTCAAGAGACGGGCGCGTCGATCAGCCGCTTTTTGCACCAGTCCCCGTGGCGGAAGCGGAAGACAAACAGCACCGCCCGGAAGCACTCATCGCAGGCCATGGCAACCCAAATGCCAACCAATCCAAAATCCGCCACGTCACCCAGCAGCCAGCCGCCCAGTACCGCGACCAGCCACATGGAAAAAAAGCCCACGATTACGGGATACCACACATCGCCTGCGGCGGTCAGGCTGCGGACCATGACGATGTTCACCGCCCGGCCAATCTCCAAGAAGAACTCCACGAGAAGAATCTGCTTTCCCAGCGCGTGGATAGCCGGGTCCGGGGTAAAGATGGAGTACAGCGGGTCCGCGAACAGGAAGATCAGCAGCGTCAGCAGTTCCCCCACAAACAGCGCGATTCGGGTGGTGGACCAGACCCGGGGGTCCACCTCGTCCCGCCGCTCCGCGCCCAGCAGATAGCCGATCAAAATCTGGGTTGCCTGCGCAATGGCAATTGTGTACACATAGGCCACGTTGGCAAAAATGCTGGCGTAGACCTTGGTGGCAATCACGGTGGTACCCATTAGGTTGATAAAGCGCAGAATGAAGATTTGAGACACATTGTAAGAAAGGGACTCCACGCCCGCGGGCGTGGACACAGAGAGAAGTTTTTTGACCATATCCGCCGGGAAGGGCCGCAGAAGGCTACACTTCAGGCGGATTCCGCATCTTTTATGGAACACCCACATCACCAGACACAGCCCCAGAATCTTGCTCAAATCCGTGGAGATGGCCGCGCCCAGCACGCCAAGGCGCGGCGCGCCGAACAGTCCGTTGATGAGAACGGCGTTGCCGCAGATGTTTACCACGTTCATCACTACGGCGGAAAGCATTACCTCCCGCAGGAGGGAAAAGCTCCGCAGCGCGGCGCAGAACACAAAATAAAACCCCTGAATGATCACCGCACCACCCACCACGCGGGTATAGAGAACGGCCTCGTAAAACGCCTCTTCCGGGGTTCGCAAAAGCGAGAACAGCGCGCCGGGCCAGCACAGCAGGAATACTCCCGCCGCAAGGCTGAACGCCCCCACGATCACAAAGCTGGCGGCGCAGACCCGCCCGCATTGGTTCTCTTCTTTCGCGCCGATGTACTGGGTCATCAAAATCGTGGTGGCGGCGCTCATGGCGTCCAGCACAATGATGACCACCGTCATAACCTGATTGCCGTTTCCCGCCGCCGCCACGGAGGATTGGGCCACGTGACTCAGCATGATCTGATCCACATTGCCCACCAGCAGCTGCAACAACAGCTCCACAAAGATGGGCAGGGACATTTTAAACGCACGGAGCGTCTGGGGGGAAAGGCGCTTTTTCATGAAAACCTCCTGCTTGCCGGGAGCCGCCGCATCCGCGGCGGCATTTTTCCCGCTGAAAAGGAAGTATACCGAACTTTTCCGCCCATTGCAAGGGAAAATAAGCTGAAAGCAAACGTTTTCCCCGCTGACTTTCCGTCGTTTCGCTGCGTCTCAGTTCCGGCGGTAGTTTTCCGCCGCCGCCAGATACAACCGGGCCTCCGCCCGGTTGCTCTCGATCTCATCCGCCGTCAGGGACCGGACCACCTTGGCGGGACTGCCTAGAATCATGGACCCGTCCGGCGCGTCCAGCTTTCCGGTGACCAGCGCCCCGGCGCCCACAAGGCAGTCGTTCCCGATCCGCGCCCCGTTCAAAACCACAGCGCCCATGCCGATCAGGGTGTTGTCCCCCACGGTGCAGCCATGAAGGATGGCCCCATGGCCCACGGTACAGCCCCGGCCAACGACGGTTCCCTCGTGGAGCAGGCAGTGATCCTGAATGTTGGTGTTCTCTCCCACCTCGATGCGGCCCCAGTCGCCCCGGAGCACGGCGTAATACCAGACATTAACGCCCTTCCCGAGCGTCACGTCTCCGGTCACAACCCCTCCCTCGACGATCAAGACGTTTTCGTCGCTTTCTCTCTTTTGATACGGCATTGGTCTTCCGTCCTCCCTTAAATGGCAAAGTTTCCGTTGACAAACACGGGAATTTCTTTCCCGTCGTGGGTCGTCCCCATGATGGAGAGGTCTTTGGTTCCCACCATAAAGTCAACATGGGTGATGGAATCGTTCAGCCCCCGCAGCTTCAGCTCGTCGCGGCTCATCTGCTGGCCGCCTTTCAGGCAGGGATAAGCCTCGCCGAAGGCGATGTGGCAGGCGGCGTTTTCGTCAAAAAGGGTATTGTAGTAGAGAATCTTCTGATTGGAAATGGGGCTGTCATAGGGAACCAATGCCACCTCGCCAAAGTAAGACGCGCCCTCGTCCACGGAGATAGCGGCCTTCAGCGTCTCCTCGCCCTTCTCCGCATGCGCCTCCACTATTTTGCCGTCCTTGACGACAAAATGGAACTTGTCGATGATATTGCCGTCATTGACCAGCGGTACGGAGGAATACACCACGCCGTTGACCCCGGTTTTCAGCGGAGAGGTGAACAGCTCCTCCGTGGGAATGTTGGCGATATATTCCTGCCCCTTCAAGGTCACATCGTCGCCAGCTTCCCAGATATGATCCTCCGGCAGCTCCACCCTCAAATCCGTACCGAGGGAATTCGTGTAATGGAGAGACTTGAAATTCAGCGCGTTCAGCTTTTCCCTCCGCTGGGCCAGCGTCGATAGATGCTGCTTCCATTTTTCAACAGCCTTGCCGTCTCCGCTGATGCGGACGGCGGCAAAAATTGCATCCCACAGCTGATTCATCGCCTCGTCTTCCGAAATGCCGGGGAACACCCGCTTTGCCCACGAGGGGATGGGGATGGAGGCGATGCACCACGGGAATCCGCCGCACATCTGAAGACGGTCAAACTCCCGCAGGCCCTTGCCGCTGGCCTGCTGCGCGCGGACGAGCCGCTTGGAATCCACGCCCTTCAGGTTTTCCGGGTCGCTGGCGGAAATCGCCAGATACGCCGCGCCCTCCTGCGCGTAATCATTAAAAAAGTGCCGCCGCCAGAGGGGAACGCTGTCGAATACGTCCTCCGCCGCACAGAGATATTTCATGCGGTTCAGCGCGTCATCGTTCCAGTTCATCACCACTTCGCGGCAGCCCGCCTCATAGCCCTCAGCGGCGCACATCCGGGCAAACCACGCGCACTCCACCGGGGCGGAGATCACCAGAGTCTGCCCCTTTTGCACATTCAGCCCCACCTGAACCAGCAGGGCGGCATATTCCTTTAACTTTTCCTCATGATCCATGTTCATCCATCCTTTCTGATGTACAGTATGCCAAATCCTGTTTATTTTATCGCAGGCGCAAAGCGTTGTTGCGATAAATGGTATCAATCTTTTAGCTGCTTTGCGGCTATTTTATCGCAGGCGCAAAGCGTTGTTGCAATAAATGGGAGTAATCGCCAAAGCAACCGATTTGTGGCTATTTTATCGCATTTCGGAAGGAATGTAAAGGAGGGGGCCCAAAGGGACTCCCTCCTCTTTATTTCTCACTATTCCTCGCTCAGGCCGTCCTTTTCCTCCCTACGCAGGGAGATCAGCGTCCCGTTCAGCTCCGCCCCCATAATGAGCGTTGCCGCGCTCATATACAGCCACACCAGCAGGGCCATTGCCGTGCCGATGGAGCCGTACAGCAGGGAGTAGTTTGCAATATTCTCCATGTAGATGGCATAAATCCACGACAGAACCAGCCACGCCGCCAATGAAGCCAGAACACCCGGAAGCAGATTCCGCCAAGGCTGGCGGGAATCCTGTGTGATGGCATACAGAGCCAGCAGTGCAAAGCACGCCACCACCGCCGCCAGCGGGAAACGCAGCGTGGCCCACAGCTCCGCCACGAACTGGGGCAGGTGAAAATGCTCCACCGCGTATTGAAGAACCGTGTTGCTGACGCTCATCAGCGTCAGAGTCAGCACCAGCGTCAACAGCAGCAGAACCGTATAGGCCAGCGTCCGGATCAGGTGCACCACCGCATGCCGCGGCGGGCCAAGGTGATAAGCCGTGCGCACGGAGCGCATCAGCGTGTTGGCCGCCCGCATGGGAAAGTAAATGGAGAACACCAAGCCGAACATCAAAAGGCGCACGTTGGAATTTGCCTCCACATGGACGAGATACACCCCAATAAAATCCACTGCCACCTTGGGCAAAATCTCTCCCAAGTCCGCCAGCGTTACGGCCACATTCAGATGCAGCAGACCCAGCAGAGCACTGACAAAAATCAGCATGGGGAAGATGGCAAACAGCAGGAAAAAGGCCAGCGCCGCGCTCTGTATGGTCACATTGTGCCGCATATACCGCCGCGCCATCAGGCAGATGCCTCTCCAAAACTTGTTTTTCGGCAGTGGCCGCATAGTGGAGTTGTTCATCGCGTCATCCTCCCTCCCTCATTTTTATACAGTATTTACCGGCGGCGTAAAAATATGACTGTTGGGGCCGCCGGCCCGTGAGCCTTGTTATTTTATCACGGTTCCGGCCCGCCGTCCACTCCTCCTGATTTTTTATCCGGGGCAGACGGAAAACGCCGTCTGGACGAGGCTCACAGATTGCGAATCTGATTTTGAATAAGGCTCCCCACCGTGTCGGCAAACTGATCCAGCTGCCGGATGCGTGTGAAGTTCCGCCCGTAGATGGTTCGAGCGGAGGGCAGGTCTTCGTCGTCCCCCGTGAACACGCAGATTACCGCCGCACCGGTGCGGGTGATAACCCGGACCTCCCGGGCGGTGTCCAGCACGCCGGTCTGCTCCGCGTAATCAAGATAGCTGCTGCCGCGAGCGATCTTGATTACATCGTTGGGCTTGGCGTCGGAGAGAATGATAACCAATCGGTGTTCGCAGGGCGCGTTGTCCAGCTCCCGTCCCAAAGCGCGAACGGCCAAACCATCCCGATTGCAGCCGGTGGTGAAGTAGTGGAAGATATTCTCGTTGCGCTTCGTCTCCTGATAGTCCCGGAAGCGGGTCATGATCGTGTATCCGCTGAGGGAGCAGAACGCCGTCACACGCACGGGGATGCCGCAGCGGGTCAGGCTCTCTGCAATCATGTACCCTTGGGCGGAAACCGTCTCCTGCCGCTGGGTCTGGGATGTGGAACTGTCCAACAGAATGTCCACACACAAATCCCCCATGTCGCCCCGCAGCGTCCGGTTGAAAACCTTGTCGTCGTTCAGCGCCTCTGCCCGCCAGACCCGCATGGCGTCCAGAACACCCGCGGCACTCCGCACCACCGTTGGCTGCAAGTTGGCCAGCATGGCATTGCGGATGCGGGCGGTGAGCCGGACAATGCTGGCCCGATTCCGCGTCAAATCCGCGTCATAGGCGGCCTTGTTCTTCTCCATCTGCTTCAATGCCGCCCGGCGCTGGGCGCCTGCATAGCCCCGGGCGGTTTTGTCTAGATCGTCTCCGCCCCGTGCGTAGTACAGCTTGCAGTTTTTGTGGTCGCCCACGCACAGCTCCTGTTCCAGCTTTTGCACTTGATCCTTGGAGTACAGCGGCGTTCCGAAATAGCTGGCGATATAGCTTCGCAGCGCTTCTTCACTCTGGGCAAGGGTCATCTCCCCCAGACGTCGCAAAGGCGCTGGGCCGCCTTCTCCGGTCTGATCCTGACTGTGTTCTCCAAAGCCGTATCCAAACCCCCGGACTGCGGGCAGACGAACCCGGTTTCCCCGCCGAGCGCCGAACAGGCGGCGCTTTTTGCCGGTGGGCGTGTCCTCGGACGCGGACTGCGCACCGTCGCCGGGGAGATATCCAAAATAGGTGGTCAGCACCCCTTGGAGCCGCTGGGCCAGCGCTGGACCATCCAAATCGCCGGGCAGATCCAACGCCGCCAGAATCTCGCTGTCCCGCAGTGAAAGCGCCGCGTCCTGCCCCAGAATCTCCCGGCAGCGCCCGGCGGAGAGAACGTGGATGGGCCGGTCGGAGGGAAAGTGCTCATATTCCGCCAGCGCCCGCCGCGCGTATCCCCGCCGCAGAGCGGGAATCGCCGGACGGCGGTCCCTCTCCCGGTCAAACACCGCGCTCTCCAACCCCAACCAAGTAAGCTGCTCATAGAGCTGACTGTCCACAGAGCCTTCAAAGGAGGCAAACAAAGTCTCCAGCGCCCCGCCCCAGTCCCGGCGGACGCAGCCCACCACCGTGTTCCAATACAGGTCCGCCCGGCCCTCGGCGTCATAGGTCTTCAAACTCGGCTCAAACTCGTATTCCTCCGCCGCGGTCCAAACCTGATTTCTGGCCCGGCGCTTTTCATTCTCCTGAATTTCCATCAATCTTCAAAGGCGTCATGCCCCGTCAAGTCCTCCGGAATGCGGCCCCGGACCACGTCCTGAACCAGCTGACGTTCGAAATCGTCAAAGCACTTGTTCACAATGCCCAGCTCCAGCGCCCGCGCAGCGGGCAGCCCTTGCCGCATCAGGCGGATCGCGGCCAAAAGCCCCCGCAGGTCCAGCGCCTTGGTGGAAATTTCCGCGCTGTCGCACTTTTTGCGGATGTCGGTGAACAGGCACATAAACTGCTGGGCATAGGCTGATTTCAACCCCGGGAATTCCCGGTTCAGCAGCTTCAACAAATTTTCCTCCGTGATGGGCGGCATGTCAATGACAAGGAACCGAGAGGCCAGCGCTTCGTTCAGATCCCGGGTTCCGGCATAGCCATAGTTCATGGTGGCGATGAAGCGGGTGGCGTCCGACAAGGGGATGCGGTCATATCCCGGCACGTCGATGCAGCGGCGGAAATCCAGCGTGGCGTGGAGCACCGCCAGCGATTCGTTTTTGGCCATGTTTATTTCGTCCAAAATGCCAAAGCCCCCTTCCAGCGCACAGCGGGCAATTGGCCCGTGACGCAGGGAAACCTCTCCATCCGCAAGGGTATCCGTGCCGATCAGGGACGCCGCATCGGTATTGATGTAAAAGGACACGTCCCACTGAGGACGGCCAAACAGAGCGGAAAGATTTTCCGCCAAATCATTTTTTCCGGTGGCCTTTGGGCCAACCAGCAGCAGATGCTCTCCGCTCAAGAGGGCAGAGATCGCCTCTTCCCACACGTCCTTTCCGTAATAGGGATAGCGGGGCTTTGGAATCCGGTGGGCCACGTTTTGTCCAGCCGGAGCCTGCTTTGTCCGCCAGTCCTCCACTGCGTCTAAAAGGCGCTGGTTCACGCCCTCCGTCCGCAGAAAATCCATCTGTTCGCTCATGCTTTCCTCCATTCCGCGGGCAAGAACAGCCACCTGACCCGCGACCTTTTTTGCTGCTTTTGTTATACGCGCGTTTCCTGAATTTGTCAAACTTTTCACCAGCATTTTGCCACTTTTTATACGAAATTTTTGCAAAACGGTTGTTTCTTCCCCCTAGAAAGAGTAAACTAGCAAAAAGTCATATCATCGCCGCGCACGGCCTTTGGCGGTGCAGAGTGATGAAGGAGGTTTTTCAAGTTTGAGCAAACAAACCGAAAGAGGCAGTGAAAAGCAGTCCCCTGTGGAACAGGCCGCGGCGTTTATCGTGGATAAGCGCAAGGCGTTTTATCTCTTATACGTGGGCCTTGCAATCTTCTGCTTCATCGCCAGCGGATGGGTGCAGGTGAACAACGACATCACCGCCTATCTCCCGGACTCCACGGAGACTCGTCAGGGCCTGACCATCATGGATACGGAGTTCACCACCTTTGGCACCAACGACATTCTGGTGGACAACATCTCTTATGCCCAAGCGGAATCGCTGGCCCATAAAATGGAGACGGTCCGGGGCGTGAAAAGCGTGGCCTTTGACGACACCGATGATCACTACAAGGATGCGGCGGCTCTCTTTTCCGTCACTTATGACGGAGAGACGGAGGACTCCATCAGTACGGATGCGCTCAGCAGCATCAAGGATATCCTGTCCGGGTACGATGTCTATTACACCGGCGAGGTGGGCAACGCCCAGTCGGACTCCATCGCCAGCGAGATGCAGGTGGTCATGCTGATCGCCGTGGTCATCATCTGTCTGGTGCTGCTGTTTACCTCTCATACATATATGGAGATTCCCGTGCTTCTGGTGACCTTTGGAACCGCCGCCCTGTTGAACAAGGGAACCAACTTTCTTCTGGGTGAAATCTCTTTTATTTCCAACTCCGTGGCGGTGGTTTTGCAATTGGCTCTGGCCATTGACTATGCCATTATCCTCTGTCACCGCTACACCGAGGAGCGGCTGACGCAGGATGCGCGGGAGGCGGTGATCTCCGCACTGAGCAAGGCCATCCCGGAGATCTCCGGCTCCAGCCTCACCACGCTCTCCGGCCTTCTCGCCATGACCTTTATGCAGTTCCGCATCGGGTATGATCTGGGCATTGTCCTGATGAAATCCATTGTGCTGAGTCTTTTGAGCGTGTTCACCCTGATGCCGGGACTTTTGATGAGCTTCAGCTCCCTGATCGACCGTACCCATCACAAGAGCTTTGTCCCCAAGATCAATGTGTGGGGCCGGTTTGTGTACAAAAGCCGCTTCGTTATGCCGCCGATCTTTGTGGTGGTGCTGATCGCAGCGTTCTTCTTTTCCAATCAATGCCCCTATGTATACGGCAGCAGCACCCTTACCACCTATACAAAAAACGACAGTCAGATTGCGCAGGAAAAGGTGGACGAGACGTTTGGCTCCACCAATATGCTGGCGCTGCTGGTTCCCACCGGGGACTATGAGGCGGAGGGCCGTCTGGCCCGCGCGCTGGAATCCATGCCCCAAATTGATTCCGTCACCGCCCTCTCCAGTACCGAGGCCATGGACGGCTACATGCTCACCGACCGACTCACGCCCCGCCAGTTCGCGGAACTGACGGATTTGGACATTGAGGTGGCCCGCCTGCTGTACTCTGCCTATGCGGTGGATCAGGAAACTTACGGTCAGCTGGTGGGCGGGCTGGACAGTTACAGCGTCCCCCTGATTGACATGTTCCTCTTCCTCCACGACCGGATGGAGGAGGGCTATGTAACGCTGGACAACGACCTGACGGAAGAGATGAACGATCTCTATGTCCAGCTGACCGACGCAAAACTGCAATTGAAGGGCGAACATTACAGCCGCATGGTTCTGCAATTGAATCTCCCGGAAGAAAGTCAGGAAACCTTTGATTTTCTGACCACCCTCCACCAAACCGCCGCCCGGTATTACACCGGGGACGTCTTCTTGGTGGGCAACTCCACCAGCGATTATGACCTGTCCGCCTCCTTCGCCCGGGACAACGCCATGATCTCCATTTTAACCATTGTCTTCGTAATTCTGGTGCTGGTGTTCACTTTCCAATCGGCGGGACTTCCCGTACTGCTGATTCTGGTGATTCAGGGCAGCATCTGGATCAACTTCTCCTTCCCTTATTTGACCCAGAGCAATCTGTTCTTCCTGAGCTATCTGATCGTATCCTCCATTCAGATGGGCGCGAACATAGATTACGCCATCGTCATCACCAACCGCTATACCCAATTGAAAAACCAGATGCCTTTAAAGGAGGCCGCTATTGAATCGCTGAACGCGGCGTTTCCCACCATCATCACCTCCGGCACCATTCTGGCCACTGCCGGAACGCTGATCGGCTTTCTCTCCTCCGACACCTCGATTTCCTCCATCGGCATCTGCCTTGGCCGGGGAACCATTCTGTCCATTGCGCTGGTGATGGGCATTCTGCCCCAGATTCTGCTTCTGGGCGACGTGATTATCGAAAAAACCGCGTTTACCCTCAAGCACAAGGGGATTTTGCAGACGAACACCGGGACGCTGCGGGTAAACGGCCACGTCCGGGGCTATGTCTCCGGCATTATCAACGCGGACTTCAACGGCACCATTATCGGCAGCCTCAACGCCAATGTGGAGGCCGGGACTGTCCAAGAAGAGAGCAAGGCCCTTCCGCCATCGCCGGAGCCGCCCACCCCGGAGCTGCCGTCCCCCACCGGAGAAGCAGCGTCCAGAGAGGAGGCCGCCCACCATGCGTAAACGTCTTTTTCCGCTGCTGACTGCGGCGGTTCTCCTGCTCTCGCTGGTTTCCCCCGCCGCGCTGGCGGTTGAGGAATCGTCGGATGTGATCTACATCACCTCCGTCTCCGATCTGATGAATCTGGCGGAAAACTGCACACTGGACACTTGGTCGCAGGGGAAAACCGTCCGTCTGTCCACCGATCTGGTGTTGACCGGCTGCGGCTTTACCCCCATCCCCACCTTTGGCGGCATATTTGACGGCGGCCACTTCACCATCTCCGGACTGGAAGTACATGCAAACGGGTCCAATCAGGGTCTGTTTCGATATATTCAGCCCGGCGGTGTGGTAAAAAATCTCACGGTGAAAGGAACGGTCGCCCCCGGCGGCTCGGCCTCCAGTGTGGGCGGCATTGCGGGAACCAATCGGGGCACCATCTCCGCTTGTGTTTTCTCCGGAGCGGTGCAGGGCCGCTCCAACATTGGCGGCGTCTGCGGCGTGAACGAGTCCGGCGGGCGGGTCGTCTCCTGCTCCGTCAGCGGAACCGTTCAAGGTGAACAGGCGACGGGCGGCGTATGCGGTAAAAACGCCGGAACGCTGCTTTCCTGCACCAGCCGAACCAGAGTCAATATCTCCCCCAACTCCGACGATTCCTTAAATATGGCCGCTTTGGCAGACGGCTCCGCCCTGGACTCCCTCACCACCGTCTCCGACCAGAGCGGAGAACGCTCTCTGTCCGGTTGGCAGGATGTGGGCGGCATTGCGGGCTATTCCAGCGGCGTGGTTCAAAGCTGCGTCAACAGCGGAAGCGTGGGCTATCCCCACATGGGTTATAACATCGGCGGCATCGCGGGCCGTCAGGCCGGATATCTCTCCGGCTGTTCCAACACGGGGCACATTCAGGGCCGCAAGGACGTGGGCGGCATCGCGGGACAGTGTGAGCCATACATTGTCATGGGTGCGGACAGCGACACGCTGGAAAAGCTGCGCTCCGCGCTGAATCGCCTCAGCGCTTTGATCGACATTGCGCTGAACGATGCGGACAGCACCTCAGACCACATTTCCGCCAAACTCACCGCTCTGGGAGACTCCGCCGACAGCGCCAGAGACAGTTCCAAGGATCTGATCGACCGGACGGCGGATTTGCTAAATGCCAATGTGGATACGCTGAACGACCTTTCCGTGGCGGTCACCAACGCATTGGATAAGCTCTCCCCCGCTATGGACAATCTGTCCGACGCATCCGACGATCTGGCGACACTGGCCGCCCGGCTGGAACCGGCGCTGGACGCTCTGGTACAGGCCGGAGATATCGGTGAAACCGCCGCGCGGCAGCTCAGCGCCGCCATGAGCGACCTGAAAACCGCCGCACAGCAAGGGAAATCCGCCTCCGATAAAATCAAGCTGGCCGCACAGAATCTTCGTCAGGCCGTGGTGATCGACGACCAAGCCGCCGTAAATCAAGCGCTGGCTGATCTGGGTGCGGGTCTTGGCGAAATGAGCGCCGCCCTGTCCGCCGCCGCCAAGGCGATGAGCAGCCTTGCCGACGCACTGGGCCAAACGCCCCAAGACCTGACGGCGGCGGCCGCCGCCTTTGCCCAGCTGTCCGTCGCGCTGAACAATCTCAGCTCTGCCAACGGCAAAATTGCCGTGGCCGTGGCCGCCATTCAGGCCAATACGCATATCGACGCGGCCAAGGTGAACGCGGCTCTGGAGCAAATTTCCTCCGCGGCGAACGATCTCTCCGCCGCTTCCGCCGCGCTGGAAAGCGGCTTTGAACACCTGCACAGCGCGTCTAACGCAGCTGGGAACCTCTCCGCCAAGCTGCGTGACGCATTTGAGAAATTAAAACCCGTAGCCTCCGCCGGGGAAAGCGCCGGGCGGAAATTGAGCAATGCCTTTGACAAGCTGAAAGCCTCCGTTGAAGAACTGCGCAAGGCCGGAGACGTGACCTTCACCCCCGTGGACGATGATTTCCGTGCCGCGGGTGACAAGCTGTACGACGACCTTGCCGCCGTATCCAGCGGAATGGAGGAGCTGAATTCCACCGTCACCTCCGCGTCCGACCTCCTGCTGGAGGACCTGCGGGCGGTCAACAGTCAGTTTTCCACCGTGATGAACCTGATGCTGGACGCGATGGACGATCTGCGAAGCGGCTTGAACGGCGACAAGACCCTGTCCGACCACATTGAGGATGTCTCCGCCGAAAACATTGCCGCCACCACGCTCGGGAAAACCGCAGACAGCACCAACACCGGCCTTGTGGAGGCCGACCGGAATGTGGGCGGCATCGTGGGTGAAATCGGCATTGAATACGATCTGGACCCGGAGGACGACAGCTCGCTGGACATTTCCTACACCGCCACCTATCAGTCAAAAGCCGTGGTCACCGGCTGCGTCAACCGGGGAAATATCACCGGGAAGAAGGACTGCGTGGGCGGTGTTGTGGGCCGGATGGATCTGGGCCTTGTCACCGCCTGCCAAAACTATGGCGACGCGGAGAGTACCGGCGGCGGCTACGTAGGCGGCGTGGCCGGAACGGCCTCTTCCATCGTCCGGGCCTGCTATGCAAAATGCACTCTTTCCGGCGGGGACTATGTAGGCGGCGTGGCCGGCAGCGGAAAAACGCTGACGGACTGCGTCTCCATCGTAACTCTGACTGCCGGAAAGGAATACTTAGGCGCGGTGGCGGGCTATGCAGAGGATTTGGACCGGCTGTCCAGCAACCTCTTCCTGGACACCGGTGTGGGCGGCGTGGACTCCATCAGCTATTCCGGCCATGCGGAACCCGCCTCCTATGACCGGCTTCGCGCGCTCCCCAGTATTCCCACAGAACTGGTTTCCTTTACATTGACCCTGACCGCAGACGGTGAAACCGTCGCCTCCATCCCATTTTTGTACGGGGCGGATTTGAGCCTTGTGGAATTGCCGGAAGTCCCGGCAAAGGAGGACTGCTTTGGCGTTTGGCCGGAATTTAATTACGACGGCGTTCACTCCGACGTGATGCTGGAGGCCGTCTACACGCCTTGGATCACGGTTCTTGCCACCGACGCTGCCAGCGAGGGACTGTCGCTGGCCTTGGCGGAGGGCCGATTTACCGATCAGGCCGCTTTGGAGAGCGTCCCACAAACCGATATCTCCGCTCCGGTTGAAGGTGCGGCGGTCTTTCGCCTCAGCCTCACCGGCACGGACCTGACCGAGGACAGCGTCACTCCCCTGCGCATTCTCTGCCCCGGCGGCGGAACGCTGTGGCACTATGGGGCCGAAGGCTGGACACAGGTGAGCACCCACCGCAGCGGCAGCTATCTCCTGACGGAGATGCACGGCGTTTCCGGCGTCTTCTGCGCCGTTCCCAGCGACTCTTGGCTCACTGCCATTCTGTCCGCCTGCGGTATTTTGATCGCGCTGGTGGTGTTGGCAGTTATCCTCTTCCGCCGCAAGCGAAAAAAACGTTTGAATTCCGGCGCAAACGCGTCGGTTCTCAAAAATAATCCTAGCGAAAAGGCATCGGCAACTGTCAGCAGGCAAGCATCGGTAAACGAAATCGGCAAATCGGAAACCAGAAACGAAAAAGAGGAGTGAGAGAAACCATGAGCAGACTCGATATCAAAACGCCCAGTCAGGCTCAGGCCGTGGTCGACCAGCTCTACCGCGGCGTGGAACGCCGCATCGCGGCCAGCCCTCCGGGTTTGTGCCCCATTGATATGGCATTGAATTTCCTGAATCTCTGTCATGCGCAGACCTGCGGCAAATGTGCGCCCTGCCGCATCGGGCTGGGGCAGCTTTCCAACATGCTGCAAGCGGTTTTGGACGGCGAGGCGGAGATGCGAACCATTCACCGCATCGAGGTGACGGCGCAGGCCATCGTGGACACCGCTGACTGCGCCATCGGTATTAACGCCGCACAGCTGGTCCTGATGGGTCTGAAAGGCTTCCGGGACGACTATGAAGAGCACATTCTCCGCCACCGGTGTCTGGGTGGGCTGCGCAACCCGGTCCCCTGCGTGGCGCTGTGTCCCGCGGGCGTGGACATCCCCGGTTACATCGCCCTGATCAACGCGGGACGGTACGACGACGCAGTACGTCTCATCCGCAAGGACAATCCCTTCCCCACCGCCTGCGCCTATATCTGCGAACACCCCTGCGAGGCCCGGTGCCGGAGAAACATGGTGGACGATCCGCTGAACATCCGCGGACTGAAGCGGTATGCCGTGGATCATATGGGCGACGTACCCCAGCCCTCCTGCGCCCCCTCTACCGGCAAGACCGTTGCTGTGGTCGGCGGCGGCCCTGGCGGCCTTTCCGCAGCCTATTACCTGTCTTTAATGGGCCACAAGGTCACCGTGTTTGAAAAGCAAAAGCTGCTGGGCGGTATGCTGCGCTATGGTATTCCCAGCTATCGCTTCCCCCGGGAAAAGCTGGATGCGGAAATTGCCTCCATTCTCTCTCTGGGCATCGAGGTCCACACAGAGGTGGACGTGGGTACAGAGCCTTCGCTGGACGATCTGAGACGGCAGTTCGACTGCCTATACCTCTCCGTAGGCGCGCACACCGACAAGAAAACCGGCATCCCCGGCGAGGACAGTCACGGCGTAGTTTCCGCGGTGGAAATGCTCCGCCATATCGGCGACGGCGAACTTCCCAACTTCACCGGCATGAACGTGGTGGTGATCGGCGGCGGCAACGTGGCCATGGACGTAACCCGCAGCGCCATCCGCCTGGGGGCAAAGAAAGTCTCCTGTGTCTATCGCCGCCGCCAGGCGGATATGACCGCTCTGCCGGAAGAGATCGAAGGCGCTATTGCCGAGGGCGCGGAGGTTTTGACGCTGGAAGCTCCGCTGCGGATTGAATCCAGCGAGGAAGGTCACGTTGTAGCTCTTTGGACGCAGC
The DNA here is from genome assembly GCF_000307265.1 of Oscillibacter ruminantium GH1. Lineage (GTDB taxonomy): Bacteria > Bacillota > Clostridia > Oscillospirales > Oscillospiraceae > Oscillibacter > Oscillibacter ruminantium. The sequence continues at coordinate 756,805 of NZ_DF158896.1, read as the reverse complement.
CCCAAATCATTGGCGAAGTAGATTCCATGGGTCGGCCCCGGCCAAACACCGCCGCCGTGGAGCCCAAGCGCATCTCCGCCGACATTGTCATCGTGGCAATCGGTCAGGGCATTGAGACACACGGCTTTGAGCAAAGCGGCGTCAAGGTTCAGCGCGGCGGAACGGTGCTGGCCGATTCCAGCACACAGCTGCCGGAGGTCGAAGGCGTCTTCGCCGGAGGCGACTGTGTCACCGGCCCCGCCACGGTCATCCGCGCCATCGCCGCAGGCAAAGCCGCAGCTGCCAATATTGACGAATATCTGGGCTTTAACCACGAGATCGTGACCGATGTGCAGATCCCCACGCCGGATCTCTCCGACCTGCGTCCCCGAGGCCGCATCAACACCAGTGAGCGGGACGCCAGCGAGCGCAAAGGCGATTTCCAGTGCATCGAGTGCGGCTTTACGGACGAGGAAGCGCAGAAGGAATCCTCCCGGTGCCTGCGCTGCGATCACTTCGGCTATGGAATCTTTAAGGGAGGACGTGTGGAAAAATGGTAAACATCGAAATCAACGGAAAAGCCCTCTCCGTCCCCGAGGGCTCCACGATTCTCAGCGCCGCCAGCGACGCTGGCATCCCCATTCCCCATCTGTGCTTTTTAAAGGACATCAACGAGATCGCGGCCTGCCGCATCTGCGTGGTGGAGCTGGAAGGCACGCAGCGGCTCATTCCCGCCTGCAACACGCAGGTGGAGGAGGGCATGGTCATTAAGACCAACAGCCCCCGCGTCCGCTCCGCCCGCCGGACGAACCTGCGGCTCATTCTCTCCGAACACAACTCCACCTGCACCACCTGCATCCGCAGTGGAAACTGCACACTCCAGACCCTTTCTCACGATTTGAACATCCACTACCAGCCCTATCAGCTCCAGCCGGAAAAGTCCCGGGTGGATCTGGATGCTCCGGTGGTTCGCGAGGCCAGTAAGTGCATCAAGTGTATGCGCTGCGTGCAGGTCTGTGACAAGGTGCAGGGCATGCACATCTGGGACGTGGCGGGCACCGGCTCCCGCACCACGGTGGACGTGAGCTTCAACCGCCTTTTGAAAAACACGGACTGCACCTTCTGCGGGCAGTGCGTCACACACTGTCCTACCGGCGCGCTGACTATTCGGGATGACAGCAACAAGGTTTTGCGTGCGCTGGCGGACCCGGAGATCACCACGGTGGTTCAAGTGGCTCCCGCTGTGCGGGTGGCTTGGGCGGAGGCGTTCAACCTCTCCCCCAAATTCGCCACTGCCGGACGGATGGTGGCGGCCCTGCGCCGCATGGGCTTTGATTACATCTTCGACACCAATTTTACCGCCGACCTCACCATTATGGAGGAAGGCAGCGAGTTTCTGGAGCGGTTCACGCACCGGGGTAAGTACCGCTGGCCCATGTTCACATCCTGCTGCCCCGGCTGGGTCCGGTTTGTCAAGTCCCAGTACCCCGCCTATACGGAGTGCCTTTCCACCGCCAAATCCCCCCAGCAGATGTTTGGCGCGGTGGCAAAGAGTTACTTTGCGGAAAAGAAGGGCGTTGACCCCCACAAGATGTTTGTGGTGTCCATTATGCCCTGCTCCGCCAAAAAGGCCGAGTGTGAGCTGCCTACTATGAACGACGCCTGCGGCGATCCCGACGTGGACGTGGTGCTGACCACCCGCGAAATGGTTCGGCTCCTGCGCAGCGACTGCATCGTTCCCACGGACCTTCCCGAGGAGCCGTTTGACAGTCCCCTCGGCTCCGGCTCCGGTGCAGCGGTGATTTTCGGAGCCACCGGCGGCGTGATGGACGCGGCGCTCCGCTCCGCTTACTATCTTGCCACCAGCAAGAATCCAAAGCCGGACACCTTTTCCGCCGTGCGGGGAGACAACCCGTGGAAGGAAGCCACCTTTACGATTCCCGGCGCCGGAGCAGTTCGGGTAGCCGTGGTGAGCAGTCTTTCCAGCACCCGCGCGCTGATGGAGGCACTGGAGGCCGGAACGGCGGATTACGATTTTGTGGAGGTTATGGCCTGTCCCGGCGGCTGCGCGGGCGGCGGCGGTCAGCCCATCCACGATGGTACGGAAATGGCCACGGAACGGGGCGAGTTCCTCTGGGATCTGGATGCCAAGAGCAAAGTCCGCTTTTCTCATGAAAATTCGGATATCAAGACACTGTACAGCGAGTACCTCCGAGAGCCGCTGGGAAAAAAGTCTCACCACCTGCTCCACACAGACCACACCGCATGGTCCGTGCCCGCCACGAAAGAAAACACATAAGACTTGCAATTCGTTCTTGAATGAAGTACGATAAACCCATCCATCATACTGAAAGGAGTCTTCTTTTATGAAACTGATCCACACCGATCATGCTCCCGCCGCTCTGGGTCCCTACTCTCAGGCTTACATCTCCAATGGATTCCTTTTCGCCTCCGGTCAGACCGGAATTGATCCCACAACCGGCGAAGTGGGCGCCGACGTTGTCTCTCAGGCCGAACAGGTTATGAAAAATCTGGGCGCCGTGCTGGAAGCCGGCGGCATTGATTTCACCCATGTGGTGAAAACCACCTGCTTCTTGGCGGACATGGGCGACTTTGCCGCTTTCAACGAGGTGTATGCCAAGTATTTCACCGGAAAGCCCGCCCGCTCCTGTGTGGCTGTAAAGACGCTTCCCAAGAACCTGCTGGTTGAGGTCGAGCTGATCGCAGAGGTCTAAACGGCTTCATTCTCTCCCAATTGCACAGTTGAACGGGCGCGCTGCACATGCAGCGCGCCCGTTTTCCGTGTATTGACTTAAGCGAACGTAATCTGCGTTCCAGTCTCTCCCGCAAGCGCGGGAATGGCCTTGTCCAAACTGCTGATAATGGCCCGCTTATTCGGGAACGCGCGGACGAATTTCATGGCAGCCAGCACCTTGGGCAGCATACTGCCGGCGGCAAAGTGCCCCTCTTCCACATACCGGGCGGCATCCTTCAGCGTCATGTGTGAGAGGTTTTCCTGATCGGGCTTGCCGAACCGGATCGCCACCTTTTCCACCTCGGTCAGAATCAGGAGCATATCCGCGTGTACCTGCTCCGCCAAAAGTTCTGCGGCAAAATCCTTGTCGATTACCGCCGCCACACCCTCAAGGGACCCGTCGGGATTCTCCGCCACAGGGATTCCGCCGCCGCCGCAGGTGATGACGATTGTCTCGTCCCACAGCTGGCGCACCGCGCCAATCTCTACGATTCGGCGCGGAAGAGGCGACGGAACCACTCGCCGCCAGCCCCGGCCCGCGTCTTCCTTCATGGTATAGCCCTTGGCAGCTTCCAGCTTTCGGGCATCTTCCTCCGTGCAGAACGGACCGATGGGCTTGCTGGGGTTCTGGAAGGCGGGGTCGTCCCGCTCCACCACCATCTGCGTGGTCAGGCTCACCACCGGGATGCTGCGGTTGCGCTGATTCAGCGCGTAACTCAGCGCCTGCTGCAAATGATAGCCGATATATCCCTGACTCATAGCGCCGCAGACGTCGAAGGGCATGGGCGGCACCACGTCCTTTGCTGTTTCGCTGGCAAGTAAAATGCGGCCCACCTGCGGGCCGTTGCCGTGAACCAGAGCCATTTCATAACCCCGGCAGCTGATTTCCGCGATCTGTTCGCAGGTTTGGCGCACTACCTCCAGCTGGGCCTGAGCGGTAGGCTCAGAGTCCTTGGATTGGAGCGCGTTTCCACCCAGAGCAATTACAATGCGCGGCCGATGTTCCATCGTGCATTCCCCCTTTTTGAGGTAGTTTTCCGCTCAAGGAAAAAAATATACCGTTTTTACTCACAATAGCCGCTCAAAAAAAGCACCCGGACGCAATGCGTCCGGGTGCTTTCATCTGTGGTTATTTTTCAAAAAATGCGGCGGGACTCAGTCCTCAAACATGGGAATTTCGTCCTCAGCGCCAGCAGCTACTGTCTCGGGAACCAGCGCCTCAGCAAATTCCTTGTAGGCCGCAAGGCCGGTACCGGCGGGGATCAGCTTGCCGATAATAACGTTTTCCTTCAGGCCCAGCAGATGATCGACCTTGCCCTTGATGGCGGCTTCGGTCAAAACCTTGGTCGTCTCCTGGAAGGAGGCGGCGGACAGGAAGGAATCGGTTGCCAGAGAGGCCTTCGTAATACCCATCAGCAGTTGGGTTCCCTCTGCATGGCGCAGGAGTCCGCCGTCTTCGGCGCGCTCACCTGCGGCATTGCGGCGGTCGATCTCCGCATTGGCGTCGTCCAGATCCAGAACGTCCACCATGGAGCCGTCCAGCAGCTTGGTATTGCCGGCATCCTCCAGACGAACCTTGCGCATCATCTGGCGGACAATGATTTCGATATGCTTATCGTTGATATCCACGCCCTGCTGACGGTACACGCGCAAAACTTCCTGAATGAGGTAGTTGTACACCGCGTCGCTGCCCCGCAGGCGCAGGACTTCGTGGGGATTCAGTGCGCCGTAGGTCAGGGCGGTACCCTGTGCCACACGCTCGCCGTCCTTCACCAGAAGGCCGGTATGAGGCACGGCGTAAATCCGGTTATCGCCGTCGTCGGCGGTGATGATGATGTTCAGCAGGCTGCCCTTGGTGGCTTCCTCAAACTTGACAACACCCGTGATCTCAGCCAGCTGGGCCATTCTCTTGGGCTTGCGGGCCTCAAACAATTCCTCGACTCGAGGAAGGCCCTGCGTGATATCGCCGCCGGCCAGACCGCCGGTATGGAACGTACGCATCGTCAGCTGCGTGCCGGGTTCGCCAATGGACTGGGCGGCAATGATGCCGACCGCCTCGCCGGGGCCAACAGGCTGAGACGTGGCCAAGTTCATGCCGTAGCACTTGGCGCACACGCCGCTGTGGGCGCGGCAGGTCAAAACCGTGCGGATCATGACGATGGGCTTGGTCCCCTCAATCGCGGGGTCAAAGGTGCAGGTGTCACCCTCGCGGTAGTTCTTCTGGACCCAGTGACGGGTTTCCAGCAGCTTTGCATCGCTCTCGTCCATCATCTTCTCATTGGAAATCAACTCCGCGCCGGTGTCCGCGTCATAGACGTTGCCCACCAGGAACCGGCCCCGCAGACGGTCGGAGAACTTCTCGATGACCTGTCCGTTCTCGCTGATTTCGGAAACGCGGATACCGTGGGTAGAGCCGCAGTCCTGCTCGCGGATAATCACGTCCTGAGAGACGTCCACCATTCGGCGGGTCAGGTAACCGGAGTCGGCGGTACGAAGAGCGGTATCGGCCAAGCCCTTTCGCGCGCCTCTGGAAGAAATGAAGTATTCCAGAGCGGTCAGGCCCTCGCGGTAGTTTGCCTTGATGGGGATTTCGATGGTGCGGCCGGCGGTGTTCGCGATCAAACCGCGCATACCGGCCAGCTGACGGATCTGCTTCATGGAACCACGAGCGCCGGAATCCGCCATCATGAAGATGGGGTTGTAGCGGTCCAGATTCTTCTGGAGGGCGTCGGAAACCTCGTTGGTGGTCTTTTCCCACTCGGCCACGACCTGCTTATAGCGCTCCTGATCGGTCATGAAGCCCATCTTATACTGGCTTTCAATTGCCAGAACACGCTGCTCCGTTTCAGCGACCAGCTCGTACTTCTTGGGAGGCACGGTCATGTCCGCGATGGAAACGGTGATGGCAGCCTGCGTCGAATACTTGTAGCCGGTGGCCTTGATGGCGTCCAGCACCTCGGCGGCGATGGTGAACCCGTGCTTGTTGATGGTGCGGTCCACGATCTTGCCCAGTTCCTTCTTGCCGCACTGGAACGTAACCTCGTAGTCCAGCAGCTTACTGGGATCGCTGCGGTCCACAAAGCCCAGATCCTGCGGAATATTGTGGTTGAAGATGATGCGGCCCGCGGTGCCCCGGATTAATCCGGTATGCTCCACACCGTCGATCACTCGGGTGACACGCACCAAAATGGGGCAGTGAGGCCCGATCACATGGTCATTATAGGCCATCAGAGCCTCGTTCTCATTGGCATAGACATGAGTGGGCAGGAAGGTCGCTTCCTGCTTTCCGGCTTCCTTCGCCGCTTTGTTGGCGGCCAAGAATTCGTCGGCATCCATCTCAGCGCCCGCAGTCAGGCCGGTTTCTCCGGCGTCGTCCACGTAAATGGTGTCCGCGCCAGTCTCAGCCTTTCCGATGCGCTCATAGGTCAGGTAATAGGAACCCAGCACCATATCCTGCGTGGGAACGGTGACGGGGCCGCCGTCCTGCGGACGCAGAAGGTTGTTGGCGGAGAGCATCAGGATACGGGCCTCTGCCTGCGCTTCAGAGGACAGAGGAACGTGGATTGCCATCTGGTCGCCGTCGAAGTCGGCGTTGAACGCCGTGCAGTTCAGGGGATGGAGCTTCAGCGCGCGGCCGTCCACCAGCACCGGCTCAAATGCCTGAATGCCCAGACGGTGCAGGGTAGGCGCGCGGTTAAGCATAACGGGGTGATCCTTGATAATCACGTCCAGCGCATCCCAAACCTCGGTGGTACCCTTATCCACCATCTTCTTGGCGGACTTGATATTGTTGGCGGTGCCATCCTCCACCAGTTTCTTCATAATGAAGGGGCGGAACAGCTCCACAGCCATCTCCTTGGGCACACCGCACTGGTAGATCTTCATCTCAGGGCCGACCACGATAACGGAACGGCCGGAATAGTCCACGCGCTTACCCAGAAGGTTCTGGCGGAAACGGCCCTGCTTGCCCTTGAGCAGATCGCTCAGGGACTTCAGCGCCCGGTTGTTCGCGCCTGTGACGGCGCGGCCCCGGCGGCCGTTGTCGATCAGAGCGTCCACAGCCTCTTGCAGCATCCGCTTCTCATTGCGAACGATAATGTCGGGGGCGTTCAGCTGGATCAGCCGCTTGAGGCGGTTGTTCCGGTTGATGACCCGGCGATAGAGGTCGTTCAGGTCGGATGTTGCAAAACGGCCGCCGTCCAGCTGCACCATGGGGCGCAGCTCGGGGGGGATCACGGGCAGAACGTCGATGACCATCCACTCCGGCTTGTTGTGGGAGATGCGGAACGCATCCACCACTTCCAGCCGCTTGACGATCCGGGCCTTCTTCTGGCCCGAAGCGTCTTTCAGCTCGGTGTGCAGCTGCTGGGAGAGCGCTTCCAGATCCACGTCTGTCAGCAGCTTCTTAACGGCTTCCGCGCCCATGCCGGCTTGGAAGTCATCCTCATACTTCTCGCGATAGTCCCGGTACTCCTTCTCGGAGAGAATCTGATTGCGCATCAGAGGTGTCTCGCCGGGATCGGTGACGATATAGTTGGCAAAGTACAGAACCTTTTCCAAAATCCGGGGGCTGATGTCCAGCAGCAGACCCATCCGGGAGGGAATGCCCTTGAAATACCAGATGTGGGAAACGGGGGTAGCCAGCTCGATGTGGCCCATGCGCTCGCGGCGCACCTTGGCCCGGGTGACTTCCACGCCGCAGCGGTCACAGATTTTACCCTTGTAGCGAATTTTCTTATATTTACCGCAGTGGCACTCCCAGTCCTTGGTCGGCCCAAAGATCTTCTCGCAGAACAAGCCGTCCCGCTCAGGCTTCAGCGTGCGGTAGTTGATCGTCTCCGGCTTCTTGACCTCGCCGTAAGACCACTCCATAATCTGCTCAGGAGAGGCCATGCCGATCTTAATGGCGTCAAAAGCAACCTTGTTGCCGGTAGTAGTATCAATCATATGGTTTCCTCCTATCATGATTCAGAATTTTGAGTTTTCGCAGTGTCGCTCTTTCTCAATTCCAAATCACTCGTCGTCAAAACCGGCGTTGTCTCCTTCGTCCAATCCGGCGTCCGCGCCGGCATCCTCGGGAGCATCCTCAATGTCAAATCCGGACTCCTGGAACTCCGTCTCCTCCGCCACGGCGTGGTGGCGGTCGTCCTCGGCATCCATACGGGCCAGATTAAAGGTATCCATGGCGTCTTCGTCTTCCTTCAGTTCGATCTGGTTGCCGTCCTCATCCAAAACACGGATATCCAGACACAGGGACTGCAGCTCCTTCACCAGCACCTTGAATGCCTCCGGCACACCCGGCTCAGGCACGTTGTGGCCCTTCACGATGGCCTCATAGGTCTTGACACGCCCCGTCACATCGTCGGACTTGACGGTCAGCATTTCACGCAGGGTATACGCCGCGCCATAGGCCTCCAATGCCCACATTTCCATTTCGCCGAAGCGCTGGCCGCCAAACTGGGCCTTGCCGCCCAAAGGCTGCTGGGTCACCAGAGAATAGGGGCCGGTGGAACGGGCGTGGATCTTATCATCCACCAGATGGTGGAGCTTGAGGAAGTACACGTAGCCGACGGTGACCTTGTTGTCGAACTTTTCACCGGTACGGCCATCGTACAAAACACTCTTGCCCTCGGGATCGAGGCCGGCCTTTTTCAGCTCGCCCTGAATATCTTCATAAGTGGCTCCGTCGAAAATAGGAGTGGCCACCTTATAACCCAGCTCGTGGGCGGCATAGCCCAGATGGACCTCCAGCACCTGTCCGATGTTCATACGGGAAGGCACGCCCAAGGGGTTCAGCACGATGTCCAGCGGTGTGCCGTCGGGCATAAAGGGCATATCCTCCTGCGGCAGAACGCGGGACACAACGCCCTTGTTGCCGTGGCGGCCTGCCATCTTATCGCCCACCTGAATCTTACGGCGCTGTGCGATATAGACACGGACAACCTGATTCACGCCCGGCCCCAGCTCGTCGCCGGCTTCGCGGGTAAACACCTTTGCGTCCACCACGATGCCCGTCTCGCCGTGAGGCACCTTCAAAGAGGTATCGCGGACTTCGCGAGCCTTCTCACCGAAAATGGCGCGCAGCAGCCGCTCTTCGGCGGTAAGATCCGTCTCGCCCTTGGGGGTGACTTTGCCCACCAGAATGTCGCCTGCGTGAACCTCGGCGCCAATGCGGATAATTCCGTTCTCGTCCAGATCCTTCAGCGCGTCCTCGCCCACGTTGGGGATATCCCGGGTGATCTCCTCGGGACCCAGTTTGGTATCCCGGGAGTCGATCTCAAATTCCTCAATGTGGATGGAGGTATACAGGTCCTCGCGGACCAGCCGCTCATTCAGAAGAACGGCGTCCTCGTAGTTGTAGCCTTCCCAAGTCATGAAGCCGACCAGAATGTTCTGGCCCAGAGCGATCTCGCCCTGCTCGGTAGCGGGGCCGTCCGCCAGCACGGTGGGGTCCGCGCCGCCGTGAACCCGCTCACCCACCTCCACGATGGGCCGCTGATTGATGCAGGTGGTGTGGTTGGACCGAAGGAACTTCACCAGCTTATAGTCCTTCGTCTCGCCGGAATCATATTTCACGGCTACGTGCCGGGCATCCATGGAGGCGACAACGCCGTCGCCCTCTGCCAGCACGGCAACCTCAGAATCAATGCAAATTTTGTGCTCCATGCCGGTGCCGACGATGGGGGCGTGGGGCTTGAGCAGAGGCACGGCCTGCCGCTGCATGTTCGCGCCCATCAGGGCGCGGTTTGCGTCGTCGTTGGGCAGGAAGGGGATCATGGCCGTCGCGATGGAGACCATCATACGGGGGGACACGTCGATATAGTCCACCCGATCCTTGTCAACCTCCACGATCTCGTCGCGGTGGCGGGCTATGATACGGGAGTTGATGAGACAGCCGTTCTCATCCAGCGGCTCCGCCGCCTGGCCGACGATGTAGTTATCCTCTTCATCGGCGGTCATATAGGTGATGTCCTGCGCCACATGGAACGTCTTCTTGTCGATGGCGCGGTAAGGCGCCTCGATAAAGCCGTATTCATTGATACGGGCATAGGTCGCCAAATAGGAGATCAGGCCGATGTTGGGGCCTTCCGGCGTCTCGATGGGGCACATACGGCCATAGTGGCTGTAATGCACGTCTCGAACTTCCATGTTGGCGCGCTCGCGGGAGAGGCCGCCGGGACCCAGAGCGGAAAGACGCCGCTTGTGGGTCAGCTCTGCCAGCGGGTTGGTCTGATCCATGAACTGGCTCAGGGGGCTGGAACCGAAGAACTCCTTGATAGCGGCGGTAACGGGCCGGATGTTGATGAGGCTCTGGGGCGTGACGATGTCCATGTCCTGAATCGTCATACGCTCACGGATAACCCGCTCCATCCGGCTAAAGCCGATGCGGAACTGGTTTTGCAGCAGTTCGCCCACGCACCGCAGACGGCGGTTGCCCAGATGGTCGATATCGTCCCGGTTGGAGACGTTCCGGGCAAGGCCGTTCATATAGTTAATGGAGGTGAGGATATCGTCGATAATGATGTGCTTGGGAACCAGTTGATCCTTGTGGAACTTGATCTGCTCCTTCAGCTCTTCGCCGGAATACTGGCCCAGCAGCTCCTGAAGCACATCGTAGCGCACCCGCTCCTTGATCTTGCACTCAGCCAAGGGATCAAAGTCCACAAAGTGGCTCAGATCGCACATCTTGTTGGAAATGACCCGGATCGGATCGCCGTCCGCCTCAATGGTCACCTCGCTGACGCCGCAGGCATCCAAGCTCTTGGCCTCGTCGGCCGTGAGCAGGTGCCCCTCTTCAAAGAGGATCTCGCCGGTGGAGGGGTCAGCCACGGGATAAACCAGCTTATAGCCGGTGATCCGGGGCCACAGGCACAGCTTTTTATTGAACTTATAGCGGCCCACGATGGACAGATCGTAGCGCCGGGGGTCGAAGAACAGGTTGTTCATCAACGTCTCGCAGGCTTCCACCGTGGGAGGCTCGCCGGGACGGAGCTTCCGGTAGATCTCCAGCATCGCGTCTTCATAGGTCTTGCAGGGGTCCTTCTCAAGGGTCGCCAAAATTCGGGGATCATCTCCGAACCGCTCGGTGATCTCCGCGTCGGTCTTCAGCCCCAGCGCCCGCAGCAGGCAGGTGACGGGGAGTTTCCGGTTTTTATCAATGCGAACCCAGAAGCACTCGTTGGCGTCCGTCTCATACTCCAGCCAAGCGCCGCGATAGGGAATCACCGTGGCCGAGAGGATGGGCAGATCGGTCTTCAGGTCGATCTCCTTGCCGTAATACACGCCGGGGGAACGAACGATCTGAGAAACCACTACGCGCTCCGCGCCATTGATGACGAAAGTGCCGGAATGGGTCATCAGGGGGAAGTCCCCCATGAAGATCTCCTGTTCCTTAATCTCCTCCGTCTCCTTGTTGCGAAGACGCACGGTCACCTTCAGAGGGGCCGCGTAGGTCGCGTCCCGCGCCTTGCACTCCTCCACGTTGTACTTGGGGTCCTCGTCCATCTTATAGTTGATGAACGTCAGCTCCAGATTTCCCTGATAGTCGGCAATCGCACCCACATCGGCGAAGACCTCCCGCAGTCCCTCTTCCCAGAACCACTTATAGGATTTCTTCTGGATCTCCAGCAGGTTCGGCATGGGCATAACTTCCTCGTGCCGGGCAAAGTTCTTACGAAGGCTTTTTCCGTAATACTTGTCTTTGGACATCTCTGATTCACGCAACCTTTCTGTCCGCTCCACCGGCCCTGTCCGACCGGTATCACGAATTGAACTGTGAGCAGACGCCGAAATTTTAGACACACACGGGATAGTTGTTAAAATTTCATTGATACGCTCTTGCTTTTTTATAGGAACTATGCTATCTTTATAACAGTAAATGAGAATGGCAGGCTATCTGCCGATCATCATAAGCGCCTTATTATACCATTTTCGAATCCGCCTGTCAAGGCGGTTTTCTTTTTTATTCCTCTGTGTCGAAAAAAGATGATACAATTTGCTATTTTCTTTTTCCAACATACACTTTTTATGGATTTTATGTCGGTGCGAAGCGCCGTTCCGCTCATGACCGTGACGGCAGTATGATGTGGATATTCCTCCACCAGGCTGCTGGCATCTCTGCGTGCAATCGCACCGCATGGTGCTTTTGCAGATTCATAAAAAAGCCGGTATGAAGGTTCCCAAAGGGACCTCCATACCGGCTTTTCAAAGCGTTTTCACGCCGTGCGCAAGATGTAAGAATAAAAATCAGGCTTCCTTCTGGAAGGTTGCCGCTTCAAAAGAGCCAATTGCATGGCACACGCTGCACACGTCCGGCCGCTTCTCATAGGTCGCGCCGCAGAACATGCAGCGGTAGCCGTTCACCGTAACGGTGTGATCCCGCGCCGCAGGTTCCGCAGGCGCCGCAGACTTGCCGGAAGTGCTGGCGCTCAACTGAGCCAGCGCCGCCAAAAAGGCGTGTTCATGATTGCGCTCAATGTTGGCAACATTCTCAAATAGCTCTGCCACATCGGAAAGGCCCTCTTCCCGAGCCGTCTTGGCAAAGTCGGGATACATGGTGGACCACTCGCTGAACTCGCCCTTCATGGACTCCATCAAATTGGATGCGGTTCCCGCAATCCCGCCGTTAAGATGCTGATAAAACAGCTTTGCGTGGATAGACTCGTTCTTTGCCATCCGGTCATACAGGTCCGCGATCTCGTCCAGTCCCTCCTGCTTTGCCTTCTCCGCGTAAAATGTGTAGCGGTTTCTGGCCATGGACTCCCCGGTAAACGCTGCCCGCAGATTTTTCTCTGTCTTGCTGCCTTTCAATTCCATCTTGATATCCTCCCAATTTTTTCTTTTTCTTAATTCTAATGCTTCAGCACCCATTCGTCAGTGACAAATCACACAGTTCCCTGCATTTTGTAATTTTTTATATGACATCTGCCATTCCGGTAACGAGTAAAAGCCCTATGCGCCGTCCACCAAGCAAGAACGGCTCGGGCGATTGAAAAAAGCGGTTGTTCACTTGATTCAGCGAACAGTACACAGGCGCAGTCCCGCAGTAGCAACCGAACATTCCCATCATAAATTTTTAAAAAACGGGCCGTTCTCCCATAGGGAGACGGCCCGCTCTCTCAGGAATAAAGCTGCTCGTCGTCGTAATCGTCGTATTCGCTGCCGAACCGCTTACTCAACTGCTTTTTCAGTCCACAGCAGCCCACACTGAGATCGTGCCATCCGCCGATCAGCAGACAGACAAACGCAGCCAGCGCCAGACTTGCTCCAACAATCTTCATAACCATACGCGCGGTTTTGCTCATATTGTAATCCTCCTTTTACGGGGTGCTTCTCACCGTTTCACGGGGAAACCGTTCCAGTTATTTAGTATGATACACCAGTCCGGAAAATATTACAAGGGTTTTCCGAAAAGGCTCAAAGACGCTTTGCAAGATATTCCCGCCGAGTCTCTTGCGGCACCAGTCTTCCGCCGGTCGCCCACAGGATATGAGCCGCGTGCTCCATCTTTTCCGCAAGGCCCCGTTCCTCCAGATAGTTCTGTGCCGCCGCAAACTGGACAAGGCCCCGATATCCGGCAAAAGCCGCGCAGGAAGATGGCTCGATAAAAATCTTCTCCGTTGCATGAAGCGCGCGCAGATCGTCAAACAACCGTCCGTCCGCAACCGTAAACTCGCCGGAAAGCGTCCGCTCCATCACGTCGCACACCAACTTGGAGGGCCGTCCCACCGCAAGGCCGTCCGCCTCCGTGATGCCGGTAAGCCCCGCATCCTGCACGCACACACCGTCTTTTTCCCCCGTGGCCAAGCCCAGCAGCATACAGGGACACTGTACCGGCTCCGCAAAAAACACATGAACGTTCTCACCATACAGCAGTTTCAGTCCGTACGCCACACCGCCGGGCGCGCCGCCCACGCCGCAGGGAATCGTTACAAACAGGGGATGATCCTCATCTACCGCCACATTCTGCCCGCGCAGCTGCTCCGCAAGGCGGCGGGCCGCCACCGCATAGCCCAAAAACAGATTCTTGGAGTGCTCGTCATCCACAAAGTAACTCATGGGGTCTGCGTCGGACAGTGCCCGTCCCTGCTCCACCGCTTTTCCATAGTCCCCCGCATATTCCCGCACAACCACGCCTTTTTGGCGCAGCAGATCCTTTTTCCACTGCCGCGCATCGGCGGACATATGAACCACGGCCCGATAGCCCAGCGCGGCGGACATGATGCCGATGGAAAGGCCCAGATTTCCTGTGGAGCCCACCTGAACCGTATATTTTGCGAAAAAGTCCCTGTGATCGGCAAGTGTGGCATAATCTCCGTCTTCCCGCAGCAGGCCCGCTTCCAGCGCCAGATCCTCTGTGTGCTTGAGCACCTCGTAAATTCCGCCCCGGGCTTTAACAGACCCGGCCACCGCCAGATCGCTGTCCATCTTTAAAAACAGCCGCCCGGCAGGGACGTGTTCCCGCCAGTTCATCCTCTCCCGCAGGGCAGGCAGCTCCCGAAGGGGCGACTCAATCCGTCCGCCGTCCGCCGCCGTCTCCGGAAAAAGACGCATCAGCAGCGGTGCAAAGCGGTCCAGTCTGGCCGCGGCATCGTCCACCTCCGCGGGATTCACCGGAAGGCTTTCCCGGACAGCGTCAAAAGGCTCTTGTTTCGGATTGATCCAGCAAGTCTCCTCCGCCGCCATCACATCCCGCAGTGCCGGGATCTTGTTCCACGCAGCTTTCATGGTTCCCCTCCTGTCAAGTTTCAGCCGGTTTATGCCCCGCCGCTTTTCCCCCGGCGTGCCTCATTCATCGTTTTCTTCGTCCTGCAATGTGGACAGAAATTTTGCCAGTAGCGGCACATACGTGGCCGCAAAAACCAACCCCGCCGCCCATGCGACGCATTTTCTCCTTCGAGCCGGGATCACAAGACCCACCAGAACCCCCAAGGCACACAGGCAGAACTTCAGCACCGCAATGTCTCTCCAATTGCAGGATCGCACATAGCGGTCGGCGGCAGAAAACAGATTTTTCATCAGTTGTTCCTCCTATCTCAGTCAATTCTTCAGAGTTTTCCCCAATTTCGCACGAAAACACAGAATTCTCTGACGTGCGGCTTTCGGTTGATGCGGGCGCGGAGCGCCGAACCGTCGCCAGTTCATATGCGCGGCCTCAAGTTTCAGGGCGGCGGCGCGCACAAAAGGCGCGCGTATCATGGTCGTTTCACGATGGCGATCGCTTTCCCCATTTCGTGCAGGAACCGGTCGACACGAAAAAATCCGTGCAGAAAGCACCTCCACCATTTGGTGCTTTTTTGCAAGAATCCCCCGCGCCGAATCGGGCGCGGGGGATTCCCCGATCTCATATCAATACTTTCCAGCAGTGGAAACCACGGCCCTTGCCTCAGTCTGGGCAGGAGCGCTCTTCACAGCGGAAGGCCCGTCTCCCATCAGTTTAAACTGGCCAACCAGATCCTTCAGAGCCTGCGCCTGCGCGGACATCTCCTCGCTGGAGGCGGCGCTCTGCTCCGATGTGGCAGAGTTGGTCTGCACCACACTGGAAATTTGATCCACGCCCTGCGTTACCTGTGCAATGGAGGCAGCTTGCTGTTGGGCAGCTTCTGCAATTTTATCCACCATTTCAGCCGTAATTTTGGCGTTCTCCGCCACGGAATTCATCGTCACGGCGGTAGCGTCTGCAATATTTGCCCCCCTTGCCACGGACTGCACCGCAGCTTCGATCAAGGCGGCGGTATCCTGAGATGCAGCGGCGGACTTTCCGGCCAAATTGCGCACCTCGTCCGCCACGACGGCAAAGCCCTTGCCGGCTTCTCCGGCTCGCGCGGCCTCCACAGCGGCGTTCAGCGCCAGAATATTCGTCTGGAACGCGATGTCCTCAATGGTCTTGATAATGCGTCCGATCTGCTGCGAATTCTCGCTGATCTCGCCCATTGCGGCCACCATATCCTTCATCTGGCCCTCGCACTGATCCATCATCGCACCCGACTCATCGACCTTACGGCTCGCCTCCTCCGCATTTTTGGAGGTCCCGCTGATCTGTTCGGAGATTTCCGTGATGGTGGCGGCCAATTCCTCAACCGAAGATGCCTGTTCCGTGGCGCCCTGACTGAGCGCCTGCGCTCCCGCAGCCACCTGATCGCTGCCGGAAGCCACCTGATCGGCGGCCAGTCCGATCTGCCGCATCGTCTCGCTCTGGCGGGAGATCAACTCTAAAACGGAGTCCATTACAGCCGCGTAGTCTCCTTGATACAGTTCCTCATTCGCGCTGGAAACGGTGAAATCGCCGTGGGCAATGCCATCCAGCCCCTGCCCCAAATCACCGATAATTCCAAAGATAGTTTTGGTAATTGATTCCGTGCTCTCCGCCAGCCGCTGTGTCTCATTTCTGCTGTGGACCTCGGGCACTGGGGACTTCAAGTCGCCCTGCGCCAACAGCTCCAGCCGGGCAGTGCACTTGGCCACAGGATCGCCGATCCGCTTGGCCACCCGCATGGCATTCAGCAGGGCCGACACGATTGCCACGGCGATGAAGAGCACCGTGATCAGGATGCCGTTGTAGGTAGACTGCATAAAGTCGCTCACCGGTGCATTGACGCCGATGCTCCAGCCGTCGCTTCCTTCAATCGGTGCATAGGACAGGAACTTGGTCACGCCGCCATATCTGTACTGCCCGAAACCGGCTTCGCCCGCAGCCATTTTCTTCTCAAGCGCGGCCAAATCGGTCAGAGAGGCATCCGTCTTGGCATCCTCGGCGGTATTCTCCTGATTTCTCACGTTATCCATGTTCTGGTGGGCAATGGTGGTTCCATTTTTATTCAGGATATACGCACCGGCATTCTCGCTGACTTTAATTTCAGTAACAATATCATTGAGAAATGTCTCTGTGGGAACGAAGTACACCACGCCCGCCACGGAACTGTTGGGCACACCGTCCTTCCAGATCGGGGCAGCCACAATAACCGTCACCTCGCCGGTGACCTTGCTGATCAGCGGATCGGAAACCCATGCGTTTCCCGCCTTTGCCTGCTGAAAATACTCCCGATCAGAATAATCGGTACCGTCAAAAATGCTTTTGCCGGTGAGGGAGAGAATATTCCCCCGCTGATAGCCGTGGTTCTCCACGCGTTGGTCGATAATCGTCTGCTTGTCCGTCGGGGAGCTGGAGGTGCTGGAAAGCCGCGCCACGCAGCCAGTCTCAACCGCCACGTTTTTGATGGATTCCAGCCGCTCCTGAACCTTGTCGGCCGCCACGTCGGACAGCTGCTCCATCGTTTGGTTCAGGGTTGCTTGGGTACTTCTGTAAATCAGGAAGGAGGCAACGGAACCCAGCAGAATCATGGGGATGGAAACAAGAATGCAGATTTCCACCATCAGTTCCTTGCGGATAGTAGACTGCTTTCCTTTCTTCCGTTTGGTTGGCTCCATGGATGCGTTTGCCGCGTCATTGCGCCATTTTTTCTCTCGTTTCATAAGCGTGCTTCCTTTCTGCCCGTTTCTTTCTCTAATTGCTCTGTCCCTGACGGTACTCCGCTTCGGCATAGGATTTCTATCCCGGGTCAGACAATCACGTATAGAAACTCTTTAGGACTTTATCGGTAAAAACCGAAAAATAATAAGAGGTCTATGCGCCGATTTTCTTTTTGGCAGTTGTTTTACACGTTTACGTCGTCTATGTGTTGCAATTCCTCCTGCAAAATTTCAAGGCGTGGTAAGTTCTCCGCTCCTCACACGTTAAAGCGGAAATAGATCATGTCGCCGTCCTGCACCTGATAGTCCTTGCCCTCGCTGCGCAGAAGTCCCTTTTCCCGGGCGGCGGCGACTCCGCCGCACTTCATCATGTCGTCATAGGCAATGACTTCCGCCCGGATAAAGCCCCGTTCGATGTCGGTGTGAATCTTACCGGCCGCCTGCGGAGCCTTCGTTCCCTTTTTAATCGTCCATGCCCGGCACTCGTCTTTTCCATAGGTCAGGAAGGAAATGAGGCCCAGCAGCGCGTAGGAACACTTAATCAGCCGGTCAAGGCCGGACTCCTTCACGCCCAGCTCCTCCAGGAACATCTCCTTCTCCTCGCCCTCCAGCTCAGCAATGTCCTGCTCCATTCGCGCGCAGATGGGCAGAACCTGACTGCCCTCCCTCTCCGCAAGAGCCTTCACCTGCTGGTAATAGGAATTGCCCTCTAAGTTGGTGAAACCGTCCTCGTCGGTATTGGCGGCATAAATGATCGGCTTCAGGCTCAACAGATCCGAGGTGGCGATCAGCGCCATATCCTCCGGCTCGCATTCATAGGTACGGGCGGATTTCCCGGCATTCAAGTGCTCTGCCAGCGCTTTGAACACGTCGGCCTCGTGGAGAAACTTTTTGTCGCCCTTGGCCGCCTTGGTGGCTTTTTCTACGCGGCGGTTCACCATTTCAAGGTCCGCCATCACCAGCTCCAGATCAATCGTTTCAATATCACCCAGCGGGTCCACCGGCACGTTGGTTCCCGCGTCGGCCACCACGTGCATGATGTTTTCATCGTCAAAGCAGCGAACCACATGAACGATGGCATCCGTCTCCCGGATGTTGGCCAAAAACTTGTTGCCAAGGCCCGCGCCCTGACTGGCGCCCTTGACAAGACCCGCGATGTCCACAAACTCCACCACCGCCGGGGTCTTTTTATCCGGCTGATACATCTCCGCCAAATGATCCAGCCGTTCGTCCGGCACGGCCACCATGCCCACGTTGGGATCAATGGTGCAGAAGGGATAGTTGGCGCTCTCCGCGCCGGCATTGGTAATTGCGTTGAACAAAGTGCTCTTGCCCACATTGGGCAGGCCCACGATACCTAATTTCATATATTCTAAATCTCCTTTATTTTCAATGGTTTTTCGGGTTTTGGGGACACACTCCGCACCAATTCCGCACCAATTTTTCGCAGCGCACCATTTTTAACTTGCCACATTGGTGTCCTGTTCGAACAGTTTGATGGCGTTGGTCAGGGATGTGTCGGTGACATGGACATAACGATCCATGGTTGTTTTAATGCTCGCATGACCGAGCAGCTTCTGCAAGACTTTCGGCATAACGCCCCGTTCAATCGCACGGGTAGCGTAGGTGTGTCTCAGAGCGTGCATACAGAACCGCTTGATTTTCGCCTCATCGCACAGCTTGTACAGATGGGTGTCATAGGAACTGTTTTTTGCAGGCTCTCCGGTACGGAAATTGATAAACACCAAATCTCGCATACAAAGGTACTCTGTCTGACCTGTCCGGCGATCCACATATTCCAGAATCTGAGATAACAGTTCTGATTCTTTGCGGGTGAAGCGTTCATCGTAGCACGATTTCAATACATCGTATGCCCGCTTCGTCAGCAGGATCGTGCGGTAGCTGGTCTTTGTCTTAGGAGGACCAGCACGCCAAATGCCTTCGCTGTGGCGATATTCCAAGGTCTTGTTGACAGTCAGTGTCCGCTTCTTCCAGTCAATCGCATCCCAAGTCAAGCCGATCATTTCCGAAGTGCGCAGTCCGGTCTCCAACAGCAATACATACTGTCTGTAGTTGTGAGAGCGTTTTGCGGTTTCCAGAAACAGCGTCTGTTCTTCCACAGTTAAGAACTTGATGTCATCCACAGCCCGGACGGGCTTCGTATAACGAACCCCGTCCATAGGATGTTTTGTAAGCATATCGTTCATGACTGCGGCTCGGAACATGGTTCCCATGGCAATATACGCCTGCCGAATGGTGGAGCCAGCATAAGTGGCTTCCATCCGATTCAGGACAATCTTGCAGTGCATGGGTTTGACATCACATAAGCGCATATTTCCGATAACAGGCTGGATGTTCTTTTGATACCGTTCCCGGTAATTTCGCCGGGTGTTGGGAGCCAGATCCGCAATCAGATTGGTGATCCAGAACTCAAACCAGGCATCCACCGTCATTTCGGAGGATGTGTTGCAAACATCGTGCTTATCTTCGTACTGCGCATCAGCCAGCCAGTTGCGAGCTTCCGGAAGTGTGTCAAAGTGCTTTTCCTTGCGGGAGCCGTCCTTTGCGGTATATCTTGCGGCGTACTTTCCGTCTTTTCTCTGGCAGATACCTTTGCCAATTTCTTTGCCTTTTAAGTTTTTGCCCATTTAATGAACTCCTTTCCTGAGTGCCGGAAACGAGAGTTCATCACGACACTCCATTCTATCATGAAAGTGCTTTTTTTTCAATAGATTTCGATGTTTTTGGTGCGCACCAATTTTGCCTGTTCTGTTCATCAAATCGCAACTCTCCCTTCGATAAATTCCTCAAAAGCCTTGCGTTTGACCAGTTTCTTTGTACCTACATACAATACAAAGGGACAGTTGGGTTGTTTCAGCATCTCGTCAATCTTGTTGATTCCGATATTGCTGTATTCAGCCGCTTCCCGAATGGAAAGCAGCATTTTACGGTCGATAGGCAGGATCGTTGCCTGCTGGTTCTGATTCATCATAGGCACAAATAATTCCTTTCTTATATTTCCATATCCCGTCCGTGCTTGCGGGCAGGAGCCTTGTGTTCACGAGTTTCCTTTCCTCTGGCGAGGATGGCAGAAAGAAAAGCCCTGACCCGTTCTGCTGCGATTTCCAACGCATCCAGATAGGGCTGGGCTTTTTCTTTCAGTTCTTTATATTTTTCGTTCAGTTCGTCATGCCGCTGTTTCCAGATGGAAGCGGATTTTACAGCGGAAGCCAATTTTTCTTTCAGGCGTTCATTCTCAGCATTGAAGATAATTCCGTTTGTGGCGTATCGTTTCAGGGTATCGCACTGGTCTGCTGTGAGGGTGACATTTCCGGTGAAGGAATTTTTCTTACCCATCGCTTCAATATCCTGCACGGTCACTGCCACCGTCTTCGCAGTCTTGGTTTCCTTTTGCAGAGCTTTCAGCTTCTTTTCCTGTTTCTCCACAGCAGATTGGGTATCCGCCAATGCCTGTTCCGCTTGGTCTGCCCGTGCCGTCACAGCTTCCAGACGCTGGGTTTCGGCTTGCACCTTAAACTGAGTAACGGTCAGATGTTCCTCGGTGCTGCCACGCTCTCCACGCTCCACATCGGTATATCCGGCAGCTTGCATGAAATTGAAAAAGTCATCCTGCAACACACTGTAGGACGACTTCAAAATCTTTTTTCCTTTTGTGTTCAACATGGGATTGCCGTTCCCGTCAAGAACAGGTTTGGATTCCCATTTCTTACTGCGGCTGACCTGCATGATCGTTTCCTTGACTGTTCCCCGGAGGGCTTCGTCCTTGCACCGCTTCGACCAGAGAATCTGTTTTTCCACCACCGGGATATAGACCACATGAAGGTGGTAGTGGTACACATCCTCGCCAAGAGCTTCCGACATTGCCCGGTTGCGCTCATCGGCGTGCATGACAGCAGAGAGAATATACTGCTCACCGCCTACAACCTCCACGGCGGCTTTATAGGCATCAGCGTAGAACTGTTTGGCAAATACATAGCCGCCGTGATTATAGAAGTAAGCGGAGTTCACATCGAATACCAGCTCACCGTATTTCACGGCATCCGCTTTCAGACCTCTGGTGGAGATCACCTTGTCCTGTTCCATCTGCGTAAACATTTCTTCATATCCGGCTGTCGGTTCTTTGAAATGAATGTTCAGAGAAGAACGCTCCGGCACGATGTCCTGATTGCTGTAACTGTCTTTTTCCCGTTCATTGTGTTCCTGCACCTTTGCCAGATCATCGGCAGTTTCAATGTCCTGATGGCGGGCAACGGTGCGGTCAATTCCATCATTTCTTGCCATGGGTCATGCTCCTTTCCGAGAGGATTTGCGAGGGACGAGGGGCTTTCGAGAGGCACTTTTTCAAAGTGTAATAACCCACTATTACACTTTCATCCATACTGGCTGCAAAGTGCCGTGGGCTCTCCGAGGGCTCCTCCGGAGAGGGGGTGCGGTCACTGCGGTGACCTCTGCTGTCCAGTCCGAAAAATGTCCCCGGCCTTTTTCTCTTGTCCAGCCTGTCTGCCAGCGGAATTGCACCACAATCCCTTGCAGACAGCGGCAGCGAACAATCCGCAGTTTTGCCGATTGTATTCACTGCCAGTCCATAGGAAGCACTGCGGCACTTCCTATGGGGACGGGAGCTGCGAGGGGATAAGATACGCCGCATCATCGCTCCCTCCGTTTCTGCCACACGATGTCATAGCCCAGCACATCGGCAAGCTCGATGACCTCTTTGTAGCGGATGCTCTCTCTTTGGAGCTTTGCAGAAAGGTTGGATACGCTGTCCGACCAGTCGTGTTCCTCCGCCAGTCTGTCCACAACCTCCTGCATGGTAAATCCGGCACGGACGATCTGTGCCTTGATTTCATTTCGTACATTACTCATATTGAAAAACCTCCATAATTTTGTTCATGAAAAAGCGAAGCAGCTGCGCCCATTGGCGTGTCCGCTTCGCTGTACCGTGTAATATCTGATTTTCATAAAATGCGATAGAAATACCGCCTGTGATGTCCTGCACATAAGCACCCCTAACCCATTTCACTGTTTTGTGTGCTTTGGTCTGTAACAGTGAAAACAGCCATGATTTCGCAAAGGCTGTTCACTGTCCAGAGAAGCACTGTTTCGCAAAATGATTTCGCCCTGCGGTCAAAATTTTTGCTGTTTCCATTACCATTGATTTTCTATCCCCTAAAATAAGGGGGCTGCGGATGCTCCCAAGATAGAAAAACGATAGTAAGTGAAAAGTACGTGTACCAAGTGTACGATTGACACTCGGCTCCATCCGGTACGGATGGTACACGTATTTCTGAGTTACTGCTGTTTTTACAGAAACGGTCTTTGCAGAAGTTCAATGCCCACAAACCCTCTGGCAAATCGCCCGCCGCCGATGTTGACCTTGTTGGTGTATTCAAGGTTATAGCGGCTTTCATTCTGCTTTAGGAAGGAACCGAAGCTCTTTTGGGAAAGGCTGTTCAGGGCGTTATCATCACACCACTGCTTGTAAACAGCGTACAGGTTTTTGGAGCTTGCTTCATAATCCGCACGGAAGCGGATATATCCCTCGGAAGCCAGAAAATCAATGATGTTGTTTCCGTCAGAAACGGCATCGTTCAGATTGTCCAAAGCCGACTGGCTCAGGGTAAATCGGAAATCATTTGCAATCAGGCGGTGCAGTCCCTCCAACGCCCAGAGGAAGATGCCCTCTGCTTCGGCAGTCATCTTTTCCGCAATATAGGGATCGTCTTTTCTGTTTGGGTCTTTCTCCTTGGTTGTCAAAATGATCTGTCTGCGGAAGAAGCCCACACTCCGGTCATGGAGGGCTTGCAGGACACCGTTCCCAAGTCCGATGAACCGCACATACAAATCTCCCTGATAGCTTTGTTGTCGCTTTCTCTCCAAATCCATGGGCAGCTCTGCGGTGATAATCGCCTTGATATTGTTGGTCTGGGGCAGCGCTTCCAGCTTCATATCATCGTCCAGCATCAAAAGCTCATGTTCCAAGTCGGCACGGGCAAAGTTGCTTGTCTCCACCTTTGCCACGCTTCCGGTTTTCATGTTGGTTCCCAACAGCGCACGAAGAACAACGCCGATCCGGCTCTTGCCTTCGCCGCCCTTTCCCGTCAGCATGAGCATCTTCTGACCTTTGGTGGAGGGGATGAAGCAATAGCCGATAAATTCCTGTAAGGTCAGAATGTCCTCCGGCTCCAAAAGCTGGGACAAAAAATGCAGCCATGTGACTGGCTGCGGAGCTTCCGGATGATAGGCGACGGGTAAGCGATTGCGGCAGTAATCTTTTTCCGTGCTGAATGTGCCATCCAAATGATAGGTGCCGTTTGCCACATGGATGCGGTCTTGATACAGGAGAAGATCGGCAGCACAGCACTCCATTCGCATTACATCCAGAAGATTTGTGACCCTTTTTGCAATGTTGCTGGTCACATAGGGCTTGATACGGTCATAGATTTCTTTTTTCAGCCTGTTTTCATCGTTCACAATGCCGTTTACCGTGAAAAAGGTTCCGTTTACCGTAATCATGGGATAGTCCCTGAGAAATTCTTCACAGAAAATGACTTCGTTGATTGCTTTACCGTCAAACCATACCGCAATATCAGCGGATGGGTTCTGTGCTGCTTCTTTGCTCATGGGGCAGTACCTCCTTTTTCTTTCGTGCCACATAGTCCTGAAGAAAAGCAATCTTGCCCTCCTTCATCATCCCGTCCACCACGGCACCCCGTTCTTCCAGAGTGCCTACGGTCAGGATGTCAGCCAGATATTCCATGTGGTCGAGCATCTGGCAGGCTTCCACGAAACGGTCATCCAGCTTGTCCTCCGGCGTTCTGGGCGCATACCGCACCTTCCAATCTTCCAGCAGATGCAGATAATCCGTCAGCACCCGGAAGCAGAGCATTTCATCCTCCCGGAACTGGCGGATATGGGGGCGTTTTGTCTTGTGTGGAACTGCCACGGCTTGTCCCGGCTCGGTGCTGATACCGAAGTCCGCAGCCAGCCTTTGCGCCGCTTCGTAATTACTGAGATCAAACAGCCTTGCCACGAAGTCGATCACATCTCCCTTTGCTCCGCAGCCGAAGCAGTAGAAATACTCCTCGTTTAGCTTCAAGCTCGGATTTCGGTCATTGTGGAACGGACAGCAAGCCATACCGTTTCGGTTGACCCGCAGCCCGTAGTGTTCGGCGGCTTGTCTGACCGGGACAGCCGCCTTGATTGTTTCATAGATTGTCATTGAAAATCCTCCATTTCATAGTTTTGAAAAAGAAAAACACCCGCCGAGTGGCAGGTGCTTCGCTCCTTCTACTATGGTTATGCCGGATTTCGCAAAAAACAGGCTAATCGGAGGACAACCCCGTTTCAAAAAACAGGACAGCAGTAGATTTCTTCACATTTGGATGATATAATAAGAGAAAAAGGAAAACAGGACAGGAGGACGAATATGAATCAGGAATTGATGACGCTGGATTTCTGGCAGGATACGGTCATATACGAGGATAAAACGCTGCCCACCGGCACACTTGCCTGTGATGCGCTGAATGTATCCACCGATACCCTTGCCCGGATGAACGAGCAGTGTGACAAAATCAATCTGCTGCTGGGACAGCTGAACGCCGCTCAGGATGCTTCTGCATTGTTTCCAATGGTAAGGGAAGCTGCACTGACGATGCTTGATATTCTCAGCGTCACCCCTCCGTTTCCTTATATGGACATTCCAAAGCACCGGGAACGGATTCAAACGGTCTTTACGGCAGAAAATGCACAAAAATATGTAGAGTTCGCAATAAAAGCAACGACCAATTCATTGCCATTTGAGGAAGTCCCGATGTATGCAGATGCGATGCTGCTCCAACGCTACACGGCGGTTTTCGGGCATCTGGCGTACTCTCTTGGCGAATATCAAAAGGCTATGCTTGATTTTGCCGAAAAAACGGACGGCAATGAAGCAGACCGTACAGCAGAAGGATTTGCCAAGTTATTCGGCACCTGTTTTCCACCGGAGTTCTCCATTACGGAAGGCAATGCCTGGATGGCTGCATCCAATAATTCTATCCAGTATGTTTCTGCGCTTCGTCCCGGCTATGATGTGCCGATGCTGGTCAAGCGGATGCACTTCCTTACTTTTGTGGGGATGTTCCGTACGGACTTGTTTGAGGGTCTGTGCGTGGGTCACGCACCAAAGAAATGTCGTATCTGCGGCAAATGGTTCCTGACCACCAATGCAAGGCATACCAAATACTGCGGCGGATATGCGCCGGGGGACAAGCTGCACCGCACCTGTCGGCAGATCGGCAATCTGAAAGGCAGAACCCAGAGAGAACTTGCGGATGATCATCCGCTGAAACAGATATATGAGAAGCGGCTGAACACCATAAACCGATATATCAAGCGTGGCACACTGGATGCGGAACTTGCCAAGGCGATGAAAAAGCTGGCAAAGGATAAGATGCTCCGGGCAATCAGTGATGTTGCCTATGCCCGTGGGGATTATGAAACGGAAATGGAACAGGACGCTTTGCAAAGTGAAGCTGAAAAGAAAATTTGAAGTTGTGGAGGTGAAATGAAGTGGAAATAACGCCAAATGGTTTACAAAAAGAATTGACGACTTTGCTATCAGAGCTGGTTTTTGATACAGGATTTAAAAAGAAAAAAATCGGATGGTTAACTCGAAAGGTTGGAGAATGTGAACAATTTTTTACTATCACTTTCACAAGGGATCGTGGTTTGCCGGGGAATCTCTATTCTGTAAATTTTACGCTTTCATTTACATATAAAGAGGTAGATAGACTTACAAGTTTATTTTTAGGAATGGAATATGACCCTAAGTGGTCTACGGGTGCATGGATGTTCTATACACAAATTCCAAACTACACAATGAGCACGTTTAAGTATTGTTCCGATGAACCTATGCAGACTTATGCTGAACGCATTGCAAATTACTTTAGAAAATATGCACTTCCGTATTATGAGAAAATTGATACGTTAGAAAAAGTTGCAAAAATCTTTGAACAAACTGCATCCGCAAAAGACAGCGATAAAGCGAGAAACTTTTTTGTTGTCCGCCGTTTGCGGGGGAGTGAAGATGATTGCTGTTATGCGGCGATACTTTGCGTGCAAGGAAAATGGAACAAATTGAGAGACTTTCTTCCTATAGCAAGAGAACTTAGCATAGAAGAAAAAGAGCGCATAGAAAAATATATTTCAGATAAATAATCAAGCGCACAACTTCCAGTTTGTCTAAGAGAAAATATGTCCTCACGGAAGCCGAAGGGGAGGTGCGCTTATGCTGAGAGAATATTCATGGGACATGACCGGGTACAAGCCAAAGTCCTTTCCCGATACGCCCGACAGTGGCATTACAAGATATATGGCAGAGCGCATCTTCCAACTGGAACCGGAGCTGCCAAAGGCAGAGAACATCAATGATTACATTCTGTCTGCTCTCCGGGAAAAGGATTTGAAATACTTTTCGTTTTTCCTGCACCATTACGAGCCACAGCTTAACAATCGCATCAAAAGCTTTCTTGGCGTAGACAGCGGCGATCAGTATGACCCAGAGCGTTTTTTGGATATAAAACTTTCCTGCCGGGAGGCTATGCTCCAGAAGCTGCCGGACTATGCCCCTGAAAAGGGTGCTGAATATGCTACCTACATTTATCCCTTCATACGGGATGCCATGCTCCGTTTTCGCATGGGCGAAGAACAATGGTCGGTATCCTCGCTGACCAGCTATAAGATGCTCCGCACCATGGCATGGCTTTACCACAACACAAAAGATGCCATTGCTGAATTTTCAAAAAAATATAACTGCGATCTTGCGCTGGCAGAGGAATATTTGAAAGTTGTCCGTGGTATCCGCAATCAGCAGCCATTCTTTGTGACCGAGCAGGACGAGGACGGCGAGGAAACAGGCGAGGATGTGACCCGTGACTATAGCTGGAACTATGCCGATATTCTATGGGATGGTATACAGGCTGAAAAGGTGCGGAAAGCATTTGAAAAGCTGAACTACCGGGAACAAACCTTGTTGGAAAAACGGCTTGCCATCTGCATGACCTGTGGGCGTGTCGGTTCATGGAAAAACCGCCCTACCTTTGAAGAATTGGCTGTCATGTTTGAGGGCAGCTCCGCCAGCGGTGCGGAACGAGCCTACCGGAAAGCAGCGGAACATCTGACACTGCTGTTGGTAGAAAACGGCGGTATCCATGCAGTCCGGCTGAAACAGAAGTCCAAAACCAAACGAAAAAAGAAAATTGCCACCGCAGTCTACGAATATCAGGCAGACTGCGATGGCGAATGGGGAGAAATTTTATTCGATTTTGAAAACGGCACAGGGTCGATTGTCCGGCTTGCCGACTGGGATACCATGATTTCCAATGTTTTTGCAAAACGGGTGATCCGGTATCTGCTGAATTGCGAAAATGATAGATTGCCAAAAGAAACCATGTTTGCGTTTGAGATGTATGAATAAAGGCGAGTAAAGTTTACCAGCCATAAGAAGAAAAAACTCGAAAATAAAAAAAGCCGCTGCCGCATGGTTGGTTCCATGTAGCAGCGGTTTTTCACCGGCAGCATTCAATCAATATTCAATAGGCAAATTATGCTGCTTCAAAAAAGACAGTTTATCCCAATATCCTCTCTGGAACAGAATTTTACCATTTACAACATGGAAGAAGCCGCATCCCCGCAGTCCCAGCGGGTCTTTCCACTCCAAAATTGCCCATTGTCCATCTTCAAAAATATTCTCTACAATGGCTGTCATATCGGCAGTGGCAAATTCTGCTGTAAACATTTCTCTGATTGCGTCTATCCCGATCACAGGCTCATTGGTCACCTGATGGTTGGTTGCATTATCATGGTACAGGCTCACGATTGCATCTACATCGTGGCCATTAAAGGCATCTACCCATTTGCATACTACTTCTTTTGGTCGTAACATCATGATTTCCTCCATATATCTTTGTCTACTGTTTTCATTATACAATCTTCATGTAAAAAAGCAATTCCCCCATGAAAACAGGAATTGCTTTTTTATGTAGACTTGAGACAGTTATACTGAAGATTTGAACATAGGCTTACAATTCACGCCGCTTCCACTGATTCAATGCAGCAACGATACAAGCACCCACAACAGCGAATGTCAAAACGATAAAGGAAAGTCGGAATCCGTGCAGTGCCACCTCATACACATCGTAGTAGCGCAGAGGGGTCAGGTAATCCAAAATTTGATTTTCTGTGTATTCGGCTGTAAAGGCCAGAGCATAGGCAGCCAGCATGGAAATCGTACCTGTCCTCACCGCAGCCTTATAGGACATAAACAGGCTGGCAAACAGCAGCCCCAGAGCGAAAAAGAGGAACTGGGTAAAGAACATTCCCATGGTTGTGGTGAGCACTGCTCCCGGCTGTTCCAGACCGCCCAAAGGAAGAACGATTGTAAAATAATTACATAAACCGCTGAACAGGGCAAACACCAGCAGATTTACCGCCGAAACGATCACCTTCGCCAGTACAATGGTTTTCCGTTCCACAGGCTTTGTGAACAGGTATTCCGAGGTTCCGAACTTCTTTTCCTTCGCCACACAGGACAACCCCAGAGACATGGCATAAGGGAACGCCAGCAATCCTTCCCAGAAATAGATGCACACATACCAGCCAAGGGATGTGGTTAAATCGCCTTTGACCCCAAACATAATCATGATCAATCTCGGAAATTGGCTGACCATCGTTGCCATTTCATTCAGACTGTCCTGTAGAGACAGAAGCTCAAAATAGCAGAAACCGCACAGAAGCAGCATGATCCCTAACCAGATCAACAAGAGCCTTCTGGTTTGGCGGAACTCATTTTTAATCAATGTTTTCATGTTTGCACCCCCTTATGAACGAAACTGAATGTCTTTTTTCAGAAAGACACCGTAAGACAGCACCAAAAACAGGGTAACCAGCAGCACGCCCCAGCCAAGATAGGTCATATCATAGAAGCCAGTTTCGGAAATTTTTGCAGCTCCAAAGAAGGAGTATGGGGACAGGAAACTGATAGCCCGGTTACTGATGATGTTGGAGAAGCTGGTTATGCAATACTCCACAAACACGACTAATCCGGCGGTCAGCAGTGGGCTACGGTTGCGGGGAAACAAAATTCCCACCATCAGACCCATTGCAGCAAAGAACAGCGTAACAAGGGTGAGGGACAGAGCAATCAGAAAAAACTCTCCCCATGGAGTTCCGGAACGAAACATTGCCATGGCCAAAAAAGAAGCCAGCAGATACGCAGCACCTACGACCACCACTCCGATCAATACAGTCAATGCCTTTGCCCAATAGATTGTTTTCCGAGGAAAGGGCTTTGTAAACAGGTATTCCGAAGTTCCTTCCGTACATTCTCTGGTGTGAACGGAAATGCCGAAGTGCATTCCGAAAACGCCGGAGGCAATCATGAAAAAGCTGGTCAGAAACCCATAAATGCCCAACGGGGAAGTCAAGTATTCCATCGATACGCCGACACTCCTGTAAAAGTCCGTGGTGCCCATGGTTTCAAAGAGTTCCACGGAGGCAACATCCAGGAAGCTGTAATAAGTCGGTGTCATCAAAAAGATACACACAGCCAAGGCGATGGTCCAGCCCAGGATATAGGTTCGATGCCGTTTCAGTTCATATTTCAAAATGACCATACCTGACACCTCCTTACTCATAGTAGTGCATGAAGATTTCCTCCAAAGAGGGCTCTTCCAAAAGCACATCGTCCAAATGCAGCAGGTGAAGTTTATCAATGATTGCTGTGATATTGCCGTTATACATAAAGGAAACAGAGGTCTTGTCCGGGGTCTCAGAGAAATTCGCAATACCAGGCAGCTCCCAGAAATCACTGGAAATCGGTGTTTTGGTGGTAAGGCTGACCTTTTTATAACCGCTTTCCCGTAGTTCTCTGATAGACTGGATGCTCATGAGCTTACCCTCTTTTAAGATTGCCACCCGGTCACACAGCTTCTGTACCTCGCTGAGTACATGGGAGGAGAAGAAAATTGTGGTGCCCCGGTTGTTCTCCTCCTTCAGAATATCATAGAATGCCTGCTGGATCAGCGGGTCTAAGCCGCTGGTAGGTTCATCCATGATCAGCAGCTTAGGGGAAGTCATAATGGCAGACACGATGCCCACCTTTTTCTTGTTGCCCAGAGACAGGTCTGCAATCTTCCGGGACAAATCCAAATTGAGCCGTTCGGAAAGCTCATACATTTTCGTTTCACAGTTCATGGCGTACAGGTCGGCGGTGTATTGCAGTAGTTCCCGCACCTTCATGTTTTCATAATAGCTGTTCTCGCTGGGGAGGTAGCCCACATCTCTGGCAATGACACTTGCCTGACTCTGGCAGTCTAAACCGAAAATAGAAGCGTTGCCACCGCTGGGACGGATCAGACCCATCAGAGTGCGGATGGTGGTGGACTTACCCGCACCGTTTGGGCCAATGAAGCCAAAGAACTCGCCCTGATTAACTGTGAGATTGAGGTTGCTGATACCTCTGTGTTTCCCATAGTGCTTGGTCAGTTGGTTCAAGACAATAGCGTATTCACTCATTTTAAATATTCCTCCTTATAGAAATTGTTTTTTAGAATTGAAATGGTTTTTTCAAATTCATTCATAACTGTTTCAAAATCAAAAACGGCTGCGTTACGATAACGGGCTGCATACCCCTCCGCCATCACTAAAAGCATATTGTAAACAGGTTGAGCATCTTCGGGATTTTTGAACTTTAAGGAATCATCCTCTCGTAAAACCATTTCATTTCTGAAATTCCCTGCTTCCATCTTTAATGAAGCAAGTAGGTCATTGACTTCAGGAGAAGCCTCTTCCCAAACACTTGCCATAAATTGAGTAATAAACGGGTGTGTTTTCATTGCAGCCATTTTCATCTTGCTGGAAACCAGAATGCGGTTAAACAGATCGGTTTCTGAATCAAGTATCGTTTGGTCAAACGAAGGCATAATGATTTTCATACAATATTCCAACAGGTAGGTATACAGTTGTTTTTTGCTGCCAAAGTACTGAAATACGGATGCCTTTGAAATATGCGCCGTTACAGCAATATCGTTGACAGAAGCCTTATCATATCCAAACTTACCAAAGCACTGGAGTGCCGCATTGATGATGGTAATTTGCTTTTCCTCGCTTAGTGCAAAAAATTTGTCCATTTAATTTCTCCTTTCAAGTGACCGATTCGGTTATTCACAGTATAGCACCGATAACCGATTCGGTCAAGCGATTAGAAATCTAATTCTATGCCAACATCCACTACAAAAAAACGCCTGTACGAGCATTTCTCATGCCCGCACAGGCGGCTTGCTTTATCTTTGGCAATCAATCCAAAGGTTTATATTCTGTTACAGTTTTCAAGTAGGTTTCCGTATCGCCGTTGAGGATCAAATCCGCATAGGCTGCCGGATCGTTGTAAATCAGCCAGTCCAGCTCTGACCTCTGGTACATATTGTCTGCCACCTCGTTCTCCACGGCGGTGCAGTCAATGGAAACCATGCTGCCGTCTGCATATTTCAGCTCGACACAAGCATTGTCGATATTAAACTCACAAGATAATAATCGGTTCACAGTGGTAATCTCCTTACAGATTCTAATTTTCAAAATGAATAATCTGTCGTGATGAACCCGTTTCCCGAATATCGATTCCCATAGACCGCACCAATTCCGCACCAAATGCCCATGAAACTATATGTAAGTACATGGATTTATATAACGGAAAAGTACGAAAATATGGGATTTATTGAGGTTTATGAAGGAATATAGAGATATGAAAAGGCTGTTTATCCAACGATGCCGAGTTTCATAGCAGGAACCTCCATGCGCCGCGTTCGCATCTGTTAAAAAAGCCCCCTTTGGAGGCTTTGACGCGCACTGCGGCTTACCACTTTTGCGGCGAGCGGCACGCCGATCTTCAACCGGGACACAAATCCCGGCCCGTCCATGCGCGCAAGCGCACTGCATTTGTAATATTGTAACAGTTTCCTTGCAAAAGCGCAAGATCGGTCTAAATTTTTCTCAGCCAAATCTGCAAGGCTTTGCAGCCGTACCATAGATTCTCCGCACTGCTCCGCCTTATGCCTGCCTTGGCGCAATCCGGTATTTATCCAGTGCAGGGCATTTTCCGTCCGGCAGATTGAAACGGTCCAATACGCAGAACAAGCGCCTGCTGTGCAGGCGCTTGCGTTCCTTTCTTTCAGGCGCGGCAGACGCGATTTCCGCAGCCCTTCCGGCACTTTTGGATACCTCCGTCAGTGCCGCATTTCCCGGATGGCCGCGCGGAACATCTCCTCCGTCTGGCAGATGGACGCTTCCAGCGAATAGTCCTTCGCGCTCTCCGCGTAGCGTTTTTCCATCTCCTGCCGCTCCTGCGGGTGCTCATACCAATAGTCGATGCGTTTGGCCAGCAGCCTGCTGTCTCCCGCTGGGAACAGGCTTCGTTCATCCAGTGCGAACTGGGGCGTGGCAGATCGGGGTGACTGGGCGATCACCGGCACCAGGCCGCAGGCAAATGCCTCCATACAGCTCATGGCCTCAATCTCCGCGTCGGAGGTATGGACATACAGGTCGCACTGGCTGATGATCTCAATCAGCCGCTGGGGCGAATAAAATTCCAGAATCGCCGGATTCGCCAGCTGCGCCTCACACTGTCTGCGCAGCTTTTTTTCCATGGGACCTTTGCCCGCCAAAATCAACTGGATATGGGCTGCATGGCGGGATTTGGCGCAGGCGTCAATCAGCACATCCTGCCGCTTCTCGCCGGAATAGCGGCCCACCATTAAAATCGTAAATTTTTCTTGAAGAAACGCTTCTTTTTCCCGCTTGTGATAGAAATAAGCGGGGCTGATTCCATTCGAGATCACATGAAGCTGGGCGGTGTATCCGTGCTGACGGAGCTGGTCCGCAATCATGTTGCTGGGGCAGTGGATGTGGGTAAAGCGGTTAAAAAAAGTATCCCGAAAACGGTTGTATACAAAGTCGTTGACCCGCCGGCTGTTGCCCAGATGGACGGAAAACGTGATGTTCTCCGGCTGGCAGTGAAACGCCGCCGTGTGGGGAATGCCCAGTTTTTCCACATGCCGCAGGCCCATAATGCCCAGCGGCGAGGGCATCATAAAATGCACCACATCCGCCCAAGCCGCCGCTTTTTCAAACACATGGCGGTTGGGGATGGCCAGCCGCATTCCCTGACTTGTAATCAGATGCTCCACCACCGGCAGAAATTTCATCTGCCGCACGGCGTATTTATAATCCGCAGGTTTGCCGCAGGCTATGACACGCACCTGATTGCCGTGCTGGATCAGGGCGCGGGCAAACCGCTGCGCGCTGATTGTCGTGCCGTTGTTGGCGTCGTCAAACTGGTCGATGACCAATACGATTTTCATTTCTTGATCCCTCTTCCCGTGTCCGCCCAGCTTTGCAGTGAGCGGCGCGTCCAATCCGGTCAGCAGGCGTACGCCAGCCCAGCCGAAATTTTTTATATAGATACAGATGGTAGCATTTTATCAGCTTTTCGTCCGTTTGTCTATTCATTTCCCTTTTTCCGGCAAAAGGAAATCCGCTGTACAGCGTACAGCGGATTTCAGATGTTCAGTTTTCAGATGTTCCTGCCTGCCGCGCCAGTGCCTTTTCCAGCCCCTGCGCCAGCTGATCGGGACAAGAGGTAGACTTAAACCCGCAGCGGATTCCCTTCAGCCTTGCAATGGCCTCCTTCGCGGGCATTCCCTGTACCAGCGCCGCAATCCCTTGCAAATTACCGCTGCAGCCACCCAGAACCTCCAGCTTCTCGATCACGTTGTCCTCGCTGAGCTGAACGTGCATCTCCTGAGAGCAGGTGCCCTGAGGGCGAAATGTAACTGTCATATGCGAATCCTCTCCGTTTCTATTTTCGGGAAAGGATATCATATTGGGGCCATTCCGTCAAGAGTATCCCGCACAAAGCAGTTAGGCTACGCCGCCGGGGTTCCGCCCCTCCAACACCAGCCGGTCGGCAATCATGGCAATGAACTCGCTGTTGGTGGGCTTTCCCTTGGTATTGGAAACCGTATACCCAAAAAACTTTTGTAAAGTTTCCAGATCTCCCCGGTCCCAAGCAACCTCAATGGCGTGGCGGATCGCGCGTTCCACGCGGGAGGGCGTGGTGGAAAACCGCTGGGCCACCTCCGGATAAAGGACTTTAGTAACCGCATTGATCACGTCCATATCCTCCACCGCGATTAAAATCGCTTCCCGCAGGTATTGATAGCCCTTGATGTGTGCGGGGACGCCAATTTCGTGGATAATATCGGTAACCATATTTTTCAAACTTTTTGTATGTGAAACAGGTTGCACAGGACGGCAGATCGAGCGCATTCGCTCCAACAGCGCGTTGTTTTCAAAAGGTTTTGGCATAAAAAACGCCGCGCCTTTTTCCAATGCCTCCGCAACCACTTGCTCTGTAAAAAAGGACGACACCATCATTGTGCGTACCGGCAGCTCCTCCTTCCTGATTTGCTCCAGCACACCGAAACCATCCAGTTCCGGAAGTACCACATCCAGCACCAACAGGTCCGGGCTCAGGTCCCGGACCTGCTGGAGCGCGCTTTTTCCATCGTTCACATCGGCGACAACCGTAAATTCTCCACTCTGTTCAATTGCCTCCCGCAGCATAGCGCGGTAGCTGTCATTTGCGTCGGCCACGATCACTTTCCTGCAGATTTCCATAATTTACCCTGTCCTCCATATTTCCATTGAAATTTCCTTCGGTTTCCCGAAAGTTCGGAATACGTTTTCTATAATTTAACATAAACGGACAGGGTTTGCAAGATAGAATTGTCAATAAATGGGATTTTTTATTCGACCCATTCTGCAAATACTACAAGGGATTCGTCAGGATCATTCACGAATCAGCTGTTTTTCAACATATTCCGAATCAAAATGCCGTAGCCCCGCGTGGGATCTCCCAGCAAAACATGGGTCACCGCACCCACCAAACGTCCATCCTGAAGGATTGGCGAGCCGCTCATTCCCTGCACAATGCCGCCGGTCTTTTCCAAAAGTTCCGGATCGGTCACTGTGATCAGCAGGTTGCGTCCTGCCACGTCTGTGTTCAGAATTTTGGTAATTTGAATTTCGTATTCCTTGACCTCGTCGCCATCCACATTTGCCAAAATTGTGGCTTTTCCATCGTGGACCTGATCGTTTTCTGCCACGGGAAGCGGATTTTTGCTAAATCGTTCGATCAGCTCCTGATCCGTCAGCGTTCCAAAGACGCCGCCGGAGGTATTCGCGTAAAGATTACCGGTGTCACCGGTCAGGTCAAAATCACCCTTCAGTTCTCCTGCCGCGCCTGTCTCACCCCGTTTCACCATTTTCACGGTGGAGGGTAAAATAGAACCGGCGGAAAAGGGCATCAGCGCGGCGGTGTCCACGTCGGTAACGCCGTGGCCCAACGCGCCAAAGGTATTGCTGTTCGGGTCGTAGAAGGTCATGGTGCCGATACCGGCCATGCTGTCCCGAATCCAAGCACCGATGGCATATTTGCCATCTCCGTCGCTGTCATTGGGGGTAACGCTTAAATCCAATGTTTTGCTGCCCCGGTGAACTTCCAGCTTTGCACTTTCGCCCGCCGCATCCTGAAGCAGGGATTGAAACTGCTCTGTGGAAGTAACTGTGCTTCCGGCACACTGGACAATCACGTCTCCGGCTGCCAATCCGCAGGCCTTCGCGGGTGTTTCACCGTCCGCCAGCTTCACCACCAGAACGCCCCTTGAAAACAGTTTGATGCCAACCGTGTGCCCTACGGGAATCAGAGTTTGGACGGAAGAGATGTCCACTGCTGCCGCCGGGATCGTCAGCGCAGACATCAGCAGCGCCACCGCCAGCGCCAGCGCCGCGCCGCCCCCGCGGACGCTCTTTGGTTTTTTCGATCTTTCAACCGTTTCATCCATTGAATCGCCCCTTTCTGAAAGCCCGGCCCCCGCCGAACCTTCAGAAAAAGCGTCGACTTTTTTGTTTTTTCAACTTGTTTTTTTGAACGCCTGCCGACAACACTACTGTTTGCAGAAGACCGAATTTTTGCCGCTGAAAAAAGCGGCGGCGCTCCCATGGAAGCATTCGCCTGCGTCCGTGCTGACGGCAGTTGAAAGAAAATTCACAAAACTTTTTTCCGTTTCTTTCAAAACTTCCTAGTTGTCTCTGCATTTATTTAACAAAAAAAACGCTGGAAAGATCCATTAACAGAACTTTCCAGCGTTTCAAATGTACTTTTTTCTCTGTACGCAGATGCGTTTGCGATTCCAGACAGAAACGCTTTTTCAGCCGCGTCCTGCGGTAAATCAGTCGTCTCGCCGATTAAAAATCTTGAAGATATCCTCGAACGGGTCGTCTTCCGGCTCCTCCGGCTTCGGGTCGTCCACTGTGCTCAGGGGTTCCGGCACGGTCGCCGTGATCTGCTGTGCCGCCGCAGCGGGTGCCGCAGCAGAAGCCGCCGGAGCCTGAACAGGCGCAGCGGGTGCGGCAGCTGCGGTAGTCTTTCCCTGAAGTTCGCCCGGGTCTTTTTCAAAGCCGGTAGCAATCACAGTCACGCGGATCTCGTCGTCCAAATTCTCGTCGAACTGGGCGCCAAAAATCGTGATGGCGTCGTCGCTGACCGCATCCTGCACCAAGGACGCGGCCTGCTCCACTTCCTCCAGTCCGATGTCCATGGAGCCGGTGACATTGATGAGGACGCCGTGCGCCCCCGCGATGGAAGTCTCCAGCAACGGGCTGGAAATTGCCATTCTGGCGGCCTCTTCGGCCTTGCCCTTACCGGCGGCGCGGCCCACGCCCATATGCGCCAAACCGGCGTCTTTCATAATGGTGGTCACGTCGGCAAAGTCCAAATTGATGAAACCGGTGTCCCGGATCAGATCAGAGATCGACTGCACCGCCTGACGCAGCACGTCGTCCGCGATCTCAAAAGCGTTTGCAAAGGTGATCTTCTGGTCGGTGGCGTGCTTCAGCCGCTCGTTGGGGATAATGACCAGAGAGTCCACTTTCTCCTTCAGCTCCGCGATTCCCAGCTCTGCCTGCTGCATCCGGCGGCGGCCCTCAAAGCCGAAGGGCTTGGTCACCACCGCCACCGTCAGGATTTCCATTTCCCGGGCGATCTCCGCCACAATGGGCGCGCCGCCGGTGCCGGTTCCGCCGCCCATGCCGGCAGTGATGAACACCATGTCGGTGTCCTCCAGTGCCTTTGCGATCTGGCTGCGGCTCTCCTCGGCGGACTTGCGGCCCACCTCGGGGTCGGAACCCGCGCCCTGACCGTGGGTCAGCTTTTCGCCAATCTGAATCTTATAAGTAGCGCTGGACACATTCAGCGCCTGCTTGTCCGTATTGATGGCCACAAAGTCCACGCCCTTAGTGCCAGAGCGGACCATGCGGTTGACCACGTTGTTGCCGCCGCCGCCGACGCCGATTACTTTAATATTAACAACGGCGTCCGGGCCGGTCTCCAATCCAAATGCCATAAGAAGCTGCCTCCTGCTATCGTTCGTATCGGGAAAGTCTCCCCACTGGTCGTATCACATGGCTCGCATGGAATTACGCTCATACTCTTTATAATATATGACACTTTGCCGTCCGGGTCAAGTCTTCCCGCAGTTTTTCCGGCAGTTTTTCACTTCTAACTTTTGATAAACACATTCTGGCCGTCGTTTCCCGTCATGCGAATGGTTCCGACCTCGTTGGATTCGATTTTTCCACTGTCCAAAATCGTCTGAAGTGTCCGCAGCTTATACGGATAATCCGCTCCATAGGGCATTTCCACGCGGAACCGCTGGGCATAATCCATGCTCAAAATCGTCAGGTCGGCCAGATGGATTGCCTGCACCTGATCAATCATTTTTTTCTCATCCAGCGCTTTCAGCAGGGCCAACAGACTCTCCTGCTGAATGCTGCGGTCGGTGGACAGCGCGATCGGCGTGGCCACAGAAGGCGCCAGCAGTTCGCAGCCGTCGATCTTTGCAAGATCTTTGGCGGCGGACGCCACTCGCTGCTCCACAATTTTTCCCTCGGGGCTCACCAACCACGCGGAACCCTCCTGTACCACAGCCAGCACCGCGTCGCTCTCCGTCACGTCGATTGTCAGCGTATCCGGCAAAACGCGATTGATGCGCACCTGTGCAATATAGGGCAGTTTTTTCAAAAGGTCCTCCGCAATGGCATACTTGTTCAGCAAAAAAAGGTTGTCGCCTGTACTCAGTCCGGTGGCTTCAATAATCTCCGCCTCCGAATAGCGATCCTCGCCGGTAATGGTAATGGTATCCACCCGGAAAAACAGCGTCAGCGCCACCACAATGACGGCGCAGATGGCCAAAACGGACAGCAGCTTATAGAGGAAGCCAAATCTTCCCCGTCTGCGTCGATTGTAATTTCTTCGTCTGGCCATCTGCCGTTCTCCAGTCTGTTTCTATTCTCCGTCAGGTCCGTCCTCCCTGCGGATATGGGCACCCAGCGCACCCAGCGCCCGAGTAATGTCCTCATAGCCCCGGTCAATATGCTCCACACCGGAAATGGTCGTCTCCCCTTCAGCCATCAGCGCGGCCACACACAACGCCGCACCGCCGCGCAGATCCGTGGACCGAACGGTGGCTCCGTGGAGCCGCTCCGCACCGGAAACTACCGCCACCCGGCCCGACACA
Organism: Oscillibacter ruminantium GH1; assembly: GCF_000307265.1. GTDB lineage: Bacteria > Bacillota > Clostridia > Oscillospirales > Oscillospiraceae > Oscillibacter > Oscillibacter ruminantium. Next base: position 717,907 of record NZ_DF158896.1, on the reverse strand, counting down.
CGGATATCCGCCCCCATACGGGTCAATTCATCCACATGGCGGAAACGGTTTGTAAAAATGTTCTCCTCAAATACGGTAACACCCCGGCTGCGGGCCAAGGTCGCCATCAAAATAGCCTGTGCGTCGGTGGGGAAACCCGGATACGGCGCGGTATGAATGGGCCGGATGGCCCGCAGATCTTGTTCCCGGCGGAGCGTGATGTCGTTCTCATCCGCCTGCACGGTGCAGCCCGCTTCCCGCAGCGCCGCCGTCACGGTGGCAAGGTGCCGTTCCTTTGCCCCGGTGAGGCGAGCCACTCCTCCTGCGGCGGCCGCCGCACAGAGATAGGTCGCCGCTACAATGCGGTCCGGCATCACGGTATATGCGCAGCCGTGGAGCGCCGCCCCACCCTCCACGGTCACCGTGGATGTTCCCGCGCCGGAAACCTTTGCACCACAAGCACACAGATAGTTTTGCAGATCCTCGATCTCCGGTTCCCGGGCAGCGTTGCTGATGGAGGTCGTCCCCTCGCCGCCGCAAGCCGCCAGCATCAGGTTCTCTGTGGCTCCCACGCTGGGCAGGCTCAAAATCAGTTCCCGCCCCACAAGGCGCGGCGCGGTGCAGCAAAGCCGCCCGCCGTCTTCCCGGATATCGGCCCCCAAGTCTCGCAGCCCCGTCAAATGTAAATCTATGGGCCGCGGTCCCAACTCACATCCGCCCGGATAGCTCAGGTCCGCCTGACCGCATCGTGCCAGAATGGCCCCTAAAAAAATGGCGGAGGAACGCATTTCCCGCATCAGCGTGTCGGAAATATCACTGCGGCACAATCCGGCGGTGTTCACCACCAGCGCGTCTCCTTCCCAGCGGGCCTCGCAGCCCAGATGCCGGAGAATCCTGACAGACGCATCCACGTCCCGCAGCCGGGGACAGCCCCGCAGCACCGTCTCTCCCCGATTCAGGATCGTGGCCGCCAGAATCGGCAGTGCGCTGTTTTTTGCGCCTTGTACCGCTATGGAGCCGGAGAGGGTGCTTCCCCCCTGTACGATGATCTGACTCATAAACAATTCCCTCCGCATACAGAATGGTTCAACAATCCATCGTATGCAAAGGAACGCCCCAGAGGTTACAGCAGTTCCAGCACCGTTGTGTAGATGCGCTCCGTGGCGTCCGGAATCCCCAGTGCCTCCATGGCGGCAGACATCTCCGCCCGCCGCGTTTTGTCATGCAGGATGTCGCAGCTCTTTTGAAACAGGGTCGGCCCGTTGGCCTCGCTCTCCAGCACCACGCAGGCTCCGCCCGCTTTTTCCAGCACCCGTGCGTTTTTCTCCTGATGGTTGTTGGTCACATAGGGGGACGGCACGATCAGCGCCGGAACGCCCAGCGCCGTCAGCTCGCTGATGGTGGACGCCCCCGCCCGGCACAGCACCAAATCCGCCGCCCGAAGCACCCGGTCCATATCGTAAATGTAAGGCCGCACCTCCAACGCCGGATGCGCCGCCAAATCCACGTTCTTCTCTTTCAGCAGACCCAACAGCGTCTCATAGCCGCCGCCTGCGCCGTGGATATGGTGAAACGGCTCCTTCGCCGCCTCCAGCGCCAGAAAGTCCGCCATTTGGCGGTTCATGCCCGCCGCACCCAAAGACCCCCAGAAAGACACGACCACGGGCCGATCATCCCGAATGCCCAATTCCTTGCGGGCCTGCTCCTTCGTTCGGATGAAAAAGTCGCCCCGCACCGGCGTTCCCGTTACCACCACATGGGCGGGGTCCTTATATTGTTCCCGGCATTCCTCAAAGCCCACCATGATGCGGTTTGCAAAAGGCTCCAGCAGCCGGGTCGTCAGTCCCGGAACCATATTGGACTCGTGAATAGCGGTGGGAATGCCCGCCTTTGCGGCCGCCTTCACCATGGGAAAGCTGGCATACCCCCCGGTTCCGATCACGACCTCCGGCTTGAATTCCTTCAAAATCCGCCGAGCCTCATGAGGCGCCCGAAAATAGTTACCCACAGAAATCAGATTGTGCTTGATTTCCGCCGGTTTCATAGAGCGGTGAAAGCTGGAGATGTGAACCGTCCGAAAGGCATAGCCAGCCTTTGGAATCAAGTCCTTTTCAAGGCCGCGCTCCGCGCCCACGAACAAAATTTCCGTTTTCGGTTCCCGCTCCAGCAGCAACTGCGCCAGCGCGATGGCGGGGTTCACATGTCCCGCGGTCCCCCCGCAGGTGAAAATGACCCGCTGCGGCGCTTTTCCCATACCAACACTTCCTTCATCTTTCTGCCGCCCAGCTTTTTCATGCGTCGGTATTAAATCTTCATCTGCCGCGACACACTCAAAACAATTCCCATTTCAAAAAGCTGGATGGTTAACGCCGTACCCCCGTAACTGAAAAACGGGAGAGACACACCGGTGGTGGGCAGCAAGCCCGTCACCACGCCCATGTTCAAAAAGGTCTGGAACGCCAGCAGCGTGGTAACGCCCACCACCAAAAGGCTTCCGAACCGGTCGCGGGCGTGGAGGGCGATCCAGTATCCCCGCAGGATCAGCGCCGCGAACAGCAGCATGATGACCGCCGCGCCGATCAGGCCCAGCTCCTCGCACACGATGGAAAATACAAAGTCGTTGTGTTCCTCGGGCAAATACATGAACTTCTGGCGGCTTTTTCCCAGACCCACGCCCAACAGCCCGCCCGAGCCGATGGACAAAAGGCTCTGGGCCAGCTGATACCCGTCTCCCCGCGCGTCGATGAACGGGTCGTGCCACATGGCGATGCGGGACGCGCCGTATCCGATAATTCCGACGATGGCGTACATACCCGCCGCCGCCGCACCCAGCGCGCCCAGCACCCAGCCCCAGCTGATGCCGCCCACCAGCATGATGGCCGCGCCCGCGCCCAAAATCAACAGCGTGCCGGAAAGGTGGGGTTCCATCATCATCAGCCCCGCGATCACGCACAAAATGATGCCGTAGGGCAGAATCCCGTACCGAAAGGTCTGCATTCGTTCCTTTTTTCGGGAAATGGTGTCGGAAAAGTAAAGGACTACCGCCAGCTTTGCAATTTCCGAGGGCTGGAACTGCAGCGCCGTATTCGGTACCCCCAGCCAGCGGGTGGCGTTGTTTCGGGTCAATGCAATCGGGTTGCCGGGGATGATGACCAGCACCAGCAGGATAATCGCCAGATACAAAAGCGGCTTTGCCATGCCACGGAACCGCTGGTAGTTGATTTTTCCCACAAACGCCATGGCCGCGATTCCCATGATAGCGAACACACCCTGCCGGGATACGTAATACGTGGGGTTGCTGTCCTCGTAATAGGCCCGGGGAAAACTGGCGGAAAAGAGCATCACCAGCCCGATGATGGTCAGCATCATCACCAGCAGGCAAAAGGGCAGGTCAATGGGACCGCGCGCCAATTCCCGGCTCTCCTGTTCCCGGAGCATCCGCTCTTCTTTCGCCCTTTGGCGGGCCAGCAGTTCCTCCCGGCTGACAGAAGGGCGGCGGACGCTGCTGTACCCCCGGTCTTCGTTGCGGCGCGCGGTCCGGGGGCGGCTGCCAGTTGGTTTGCGTTCCCGTGTCACTGTCGTCTCCCCCTTTCCATCCGCGCAAAGCGCATTGTCAGATCGCCTTAAAGTTTTCCCTGTATGCCAAGCCACGCCAGCGCGCAGCCCACCAAGGTAATCAGAGAGAATACTGCCACCAGCTTCGCTTCGCTCCAGCCGCACAGCTCAAGATGATGATGCAGCGGGGCCATTTTGAAAAAGCGCTTGCCGTGGGTGGCTTTAAAGTACCCCACCTGAATGATATCCGACACCGTCTCGGCAATGTAGATAACTCCAACCGGGATCAGCACCAGCGGCATATCCATTGCAAAGGCCAGCGCCGCCACCGCACCGCCCAGAAAGAGGCTGCCGGTGTCGCCCATGAAGACCTTGGCCGGATGGTGATTATAGGCAAAAAACGCCACAAGGCCCCCCGCCAACGCCGCCGGAAGCAGAGCAAGGCCCGCACCGTAGACCGCAGCGGCCGCCACCGTGAAGAACACCATCACCACAAAGGTGACGCTGGCGGCCAGACCGTCGATTCCGTCCGTCAGGTTCACAGCGTTGACGCAGCCCACAATCACAAAAGCCGCGAAAATAAGATAGACCACCCAGTTAATTGTCAGGGTCACATTCACAAAGGGGATATAAAGGTTGTTGGTCAAAAGTCCCTCATACCGCATCAGGCTCAGAAAAACCACCGCCGCCGCCAGCTGCAGAACGAATTTCTGCTTGGCGGTCAGTCCCTCGTTTTGATGCTGGCGCACCTTGCGGTAGTCATCCACAAAGCCGATCAGTCCAAATACCAGCGCGAACAGGTATACATACAGATGGGCAAAATCTCCCGCCAGCATCCGTCCCCAGCCCAGAACAATCACCGTCACGCCCGTGCCGATGATGAACATGATGCCGCCCATAGTGGGCGTGCCGGCTTTGCCGGCATGCCACTTGGGGCCGTCCTCACGAATTTCCTGTCCTGCTTTCAGCTTTCGCAGCTCCGGAATCAAAAACCTGCCGATCACCAGTGTCAACAGGAAGCCGGCAGCCAGCGCCAGCCAATTTGAAATGTCCATATGGTTCCCTCTTACCCGGCACGGCCGGGCCTTTCCCTGTGCATTCTCTATACCAAGAGTATTTTCAGTCCTCTATTGTACAAACCGAAATCAGTTTTCCGTAATCTTCCCCGAAGGCGTATCACCGCATCAGGCCCAGATGCTCCGCCACGATCTCCCGTTCATCCATGTGGCGCTTCTCGTGGTTCACTTCCTGATAAGTTTCGTGACCCTTTCCGCAAAGAACAATCACGTCGTCCTTCTCCGCGTTGTCCATGGCATAATGGATGGCCTCGACCCGATCCACGACCACGGCGTAAGGCGTGGGGGTTCCCTCCATACCGGCCAGAATCTCATCGACGATGACGGCGGGCTTCTCCGTCCGGGGATTATCAGAGGTCACCACCACAAAGTCCGCAATCTCCACCGCAATTTTGCCCATCTGAGGGCGTTTCGTTTTATCCCGATCCCCGCCGCAGCCGAACACCGCCACGGTGCGGCCCTTTGCAAAGCCCTTTACCGTGGTCAGAACATTTTTCAGACTGTCCGGACTGTGGGCATAGTCGGCCAAGATGGTATAATCCCGGCCCGGCGTGGGAATCACTTCCACCCGGCCCTTGACGTGGGGAACCTTGCGCAGAGCCTCGGCGCTTCTTACAAGAGGAACCCCCAGCTTCAGCGCCGCTGCTAAAACATCCAGCGTATTATATATCATAAATCCGCCCGGAATGCCAACCCAAATTTTTACCCGCTCATTTTTTGTGACCGCGGTGAACGCCACATGGTCCGCGCCAAGCTCGATATCCTCGGCCCACAAATCGGCGCCCGCCTTTTCCCCGTAAGAGAATTTTTCGCACGTTGCGTCCTTCATCAGCCGCGCGGCCCAAGGATCGTCGGCATTGTAGATGCCGACGCTGCAGTTTTGAAACAGGATGGCTTTTGCGTCGCAGTAGTTCTCCATAGTCTTGTGAAAATCCAGATGGTCCTGCGTCAAATTCGTGAAAATCCCCAAATCGTACCGAATGCCGTGGACCCGGCCCTCGTACAGCGCGTGAGACGACGTCTCCATCACCACATGGGTGCAGCCCGCATCCAGCATTTGACGGAACAATCCTTGCAGCTCAAAGCATTCCGGCGTGGTTCGCTCCGTGGGCAAAACCTCCTCGCCGACCATGTTCTGGTTGGTTCCGATCAGGCCCACCTTCGCCCCCAACTCCTGCTCCAAAATGGCTTTCAGCAGATAAGTGGTCGTGGTTTTTCCGTTTGTACCGGTAACGGCAGTCATTACCATGTGCTCCGCCGGGTGGCTGAACCAGTTGACGCCCAGCATGGCCAGCGCCCGCCGTGACTCCTTCACCAGTACATAGGGAATGCCGCTCTCCGGTTTTCGTTCGCACACGGCGCATACCGCTCCGGCCTCTTCCGCCTTGCCGATATAGGCATGGCCGTCCATGGTATAGCCGCTGATGGCAACAAACACGTCGCCTTTTTGCGTTTTCCGAGAATCATAGCTGACACCCGTGATCTCCAGATTTTCATCCGCGTGGAGTTCCAGCACATCTGCGCCGATCAGTAAATCTTTTAATTTCATTTCTAAAACACGCCCCTTTTTCAGTGTGTATGATAAATTTTCGGTCATACACAGTATATCCGGCGCAATTTGCAAAGTATACGTGAGAAAGTGCTGAAAACCCTGCAAAACCTGTCAGAGCTCCCTTAGTCTGCTGTTTTTCCCTGCGCGCCCAGCTGCACGGAAACCACCGTTCCGGCGGGAACCTCCGTTTCGGGGGCGACAGACTGATTCAGCGCGAATACATTTCCGCTGCTGGCGGCCGTTGCGCCGGTGACCTTCATAATCAGGCCCGCATTAGTCAGCGCCGTATTGGCCTGCGCCGCCGTCATGCCCACCACACTCGGAACCTTACTGGGCGTGTTGGGCTTTTCCTCGCCCAGATACAGGATGATGGTGGCGCTGTTGGGAACGATGGCGCCGCCCAGCGGCGTTTGATCGGTAACCGTCTCTCCGGTACCCACCATGCGGCAGGTAAAGCCGAGATTTGTGATCTTCTCCTTCGCGGCCTCCGCCGTCTGCCCCACCACGTTGGGAACGGTTGCGTCCGCACCCACCATCTGCTCGGCGGTATAGTCCGGTTCCACGCCCACATAGGGCAGGATTTCACCCATAACGGAGCTGGCGGTGGGTGCCACCATGTTGCCTCCGGAGACGTAAACTCCGGTATTGCGGCTGGGGGCGTCCATGGTAATCAGCATGATGATCTTGGGATCGTCCGCCGGGGCAAAGCACATGAAGGACACCACCACGTCTTTGTCGGGGTTGCCCGTTTTATCCGCGGTGCCGGTCTTGCCGCCGATGCGGTAGCCCACCACCTGACCGTTTTTACCGGTACCGGAGGCCACCACGTATTCCAAGCACTCCCGCACGGTTTTGGAGGTCTCCTCGCTGACCACCTGACGCACGGGGGTGGAATCGTGCTGATATTTGATATTGCCCTGATCGTCCACCACCTGCTCCACCAGATAGGGCGTACGCAGATAACCGCCGTTGATGGTGGTAGCCTGCGCACGGATCACCTGAAGCGGAGTAACGGTAAAGGTCTGGCCGAAAGCATAGGACGCCAGAGAAACCACGTTGGAGTTAAAGTCCTTTTCCCCGGCAAACATGCCCGTAGTCTCGCTGATTTCGTCAATGCCGGTCTTTTCCATCAGGCCAAAGGACTTGAGATACTGGTAATATTTTTCCGTCCCAATTTTCAGACCCATGCTGATAAAAGCCGGGTTGCAGGAGTGCCCGGTAGCCTCCATCAGATTTTGCAGTCCGTGACCGGAGCGCTTGGAGCAGCCAAAGGGTTTGGACCAGCCCGGAACCATAATGGAGCCGGAGCAGCTAAAGGTGGTGTTCAGGTTCACCAGCCCTTCCTCCAGCGCCGTGGCCAGAGTGATGGGCTTAAAGGTGGAGCCAGGCTCATAGGTGTCGCTGATGCAGCGGTTACGCCACTGCTCCCCCAACGCCGCGCTGACCACCTTGCTGCGGGCGGCGGCGTATTCGTCGGTTCCCTCCGTCAGTCCTGACAGAGCCGCAGAGAGGTTGCTGTTCATATGGGCAGCCAGCTTCGTATCATAAACCGCGAAGGGGTCGTTCAAATCGAAGGTGGGATAGGACGCCATGGCGATAATCCCGCCGGTATTCACATCCATGACGATACCGGTTCCGCCGTTTTTGGCCCCGAACTTATCCACCATGGACTCAATGCCCTTTTCCAGACACGACTGTACGCTCACGTCAATGGTGGTTACCAGGCTGTCGCCATTTTTCGCATCGTAATACTGCTCATACTGATAGAGCATATCCTCGCCGGTATTGGTCTTGGCGGTAACGGTCAGACCGGAGGTGCCCTCCAGCACATCGTCGTATTTCGCCTCCAGCCCGTAAAGCCCCGTGTTGTCGCTGCCCACAAAACCGATCACCTGAGACGCCAGCGTTCCGTAAGGATAGTAGCGCTTGGAATCGGCATTGAGGAAAATGCCATGGAGCTTCGTGGGGCCTTTCGTGGGATCGCTGATCAGAACGGTCTTTCCCGCGGCGTTTAAGGTGGTGAGCGCGTTCCCCTCGTCGTCGATCTCGCCGTTGATAAAGCGGCGAACTTCGTCGGCCATCTTCTGCTCCACCTTTTTTCTCAGCTCCACATACTGGGATTTCGTTTTGTTCATCTTCTCCAGAACCACGCCTTCGTCAAGTTCCAGAATGCGGGCAAGACCCCGGGCAACATATTCCTTGTCCTGCGTCTCCTTGTTGTTTTCAATGTCATAAGGGGAGATGCACACCGTCTCCGCCGAGGCGGAAACCGCCATGATCTCTCCGTTTTTATCATAGATCGCGCCGCGCGAAGCCGTGACCACTGCGCTGCGGGTCTGCTGGGCCACAGCCTTCTCCTGCAGTTCCTCGTGCCGGACAATCTGCAGGTTATACAGCTTCAGCAGCAGCGCCACGAATACCGTCACGCCCAAAAGGACCATCATCAGCACCGTCCGGTTGCGGATGGTCTGATTGGCCCAGCGGGCTGCGTCGCTTTTTCTGCGCTTATTGGGCTTGTTCATCATATCCTCCATCTTCCAAACGGCGTCCGCCGCCATGCGCCTTCTAACAAGATTCAAGGAGTAAGAAGGAGCGCCCCTCCTTCTTACTCCCTCTGTTCACTGTATTGCGTCTCAGCCGAAATATTCCACCACTGCGTAAACGCCGTGGTTCAGCGAGGTCACAACCCGCTCCAGCAGGCCCGTCTCCCGCTTCTGATAGACCACTGCGCAGTCTCCGTCGCTGAGGTCCATGTAATAGGTCTGCCCGCTGCTGGGCTTGGCCATTCCGGCGGACTCCGCCGCCTCTTTCACCGTGTCCAGATCAAACATCTGGGCATACTCCGCGGTGAGACTCACGTTTTCGGTCTGAAGCTGGCGCAGTTCCTTGTTCAAGGAGACTACGTCGCTGGAAAGGCCGGTCAGCTGCACATGGCACAGCAGCGTCATCACCGCCAACCCCGCCACTGCCAAAAATCCCAGCACCGTCAAAAAGGAAACGTGCTGCCGTTCCCGAACCTTTGCATGGGTAACGGAACGCACACGGGGTTCCGCCACAGTCTCTTCCCGCCGCCGGGGCAGTTCGCCCGCGTGGGACAACTGCCGCTCCCGCAGTTCCCGATCCAAATCATAAGCCAGATCTCCATAGGTCGCGCTTCGATGGTTATAGCGCGGAGTTCGCGCAGCCGCAGCCGCCATGCCGTCTCCCCCCTCTCCTTTGTACTTTACACACAAGGCGCTTTTGCAAGGTTTCTCCCATCCTTGCCGGGGAATCGCCCCCGCAGCGCCCGTTTATTTTTCCAGCATCACTGGTTTTCCGTCCTGATCCAGCAGCGGCGTTACGCCTGCGGCGCAGCCGTTTCGGTGGAACAAATAGTGGACGCCGGTTTCCCGGTCCACCCATATTTCCGTCTGTGCCAAAGTTCCCTGCGTATAGATTTGTTCAAATCTAGGCCGCATACTATCCGCTCCTTTCGCAGTCCATTACGTCTGCGGCGTCATAGTTCGCATTTCTCCGCCACTCGGAGTTTTGCGCTGCGTGCGCGGGGGTTCTCTGTCAGCTCCTCGTCACCGGAGACAATGGGCTTTCGGGTCAGTATTTTTAATTTCGGCTTCTTGCCGCACACGCACACCGGAAAATCCGGCGGACAGGTGCAGCCCTGTGCCTGCGCCAGCATGGCCCGCTTAATGATGCGGTCCTCCAGCGAATGAAACGTGATCACAGCCAGCCGCCCGCCGGGCCGCAAAGCCGCGGCAGCGGCCTCCACCATGGGTTCCAGCGCATCCAGCTCGCCGTTGACGGCGATGCGGATGGCCTGAAAGCTCCGCTTGGCGGGGTGCTGCTTTTCCCGCAGCGCCTTGGGCGGCATCGCGGACTTGATGATCTCCACCAACTCCAGCGTCGTTTCGATGGGCCGTCCCTCTCTGTACCGGAGGATTGCCCGGGAAATGGCGGGCGCGTATCGCTCCTCGCCGTAATCGTAAAGAATGCGCCGCAGCTCGCCTTCGCTCCAGCCGTTCACCACCTCGTAGGCGGTGAGGGGCGCGGAGGTATCCATCCGCATGTCCAGCGGCGCGTCGTGCATATAGGAAAATCCTCTGGCGGCGTCGTCCAGCTGGGGAGAGGACACGCCAAGGTCAAAGAGCGATCCGTCCGCGGCGGGAATCTTGCAGTCCTGCAGGATCTCCGCAAGCTCCGAGAAATTTCCCCGAACCAGTGTCACACGGTCCAGCCAAGGCGCCAGACGCTCCTTTGCGGCGTCGATGGCGGCCCCATCTCGGTCAATACAGATGAGCCGGCCGGTGGTCAGCCTCTGGGCAATCTCTCTTGAGTGCCCTGCACGGCCCAGTGTCCCGTCCACATAGATCCCGTCGGGACGGATGTTCAGCGCTTCAATGCTCTCGCGGAGCAATACGGGTTTGTGAATATATTCCATATCAGAAATCCAACTCTTCCATGGCAGAGAGCATGTTTCCGCTCTCCAGCTCCTGCTGCTCCTGCGCCTGCCAGGTGGCCGTGTCCCAGATTTCTGCTCTGGAACTGACGCCGATCACAGATACGTCCTTTTTCAAGCGGGCATACTCCCGCAGCTTCTGGGGGATCAGGATGCGGCCCTGTCCGTCCGGCTCGCACTTGATGGCGTTGGAAAACAGAGGGCGCAGCGCCCGGGCTTTGGAATAGGGCAAGGCGTCGAATTTCTCAGTCAGCCGCGCCCAGCTCTGATCAGAATAAATCGTCAGGCAGGGGTCGGGCCCGATGGTGACGTAAAATACGTCTCCCAGCTCTTCCCGCAGCTTGGCAGGGATTGCCAGACGGCCCTTGGCGTCGATGTTGTGTTGATTTGTTCCTGTCATCAGCGCCATCCCCTTTCCAGCAATTTATGGGACAGGGATGAACCTTTTCACCACCACTCACCTCAAGTCACCACTTTTCCCCACTCACATGTTTGAGTATAATCAAATTTTGCCGGAATTGCAAGATGTTTTTTTAGATTACAACCCTCGAAAAATGACTGTTTTCGACATGATTTCACAAGAATTCTGTATTTTCAAACAGATGTTCTACGAGGTTGCATCCGTTGACATAAAGCCAAAAAAAGTTCCCCAACACAACATGTTGTGTTGGGGAACGATCTGCTAAATTTTATTGCACCATATACAGTGTATGCTAAAAAGTTTTAGGATTTTTATTGTGATTTTTCACAAACTTTTCAGGAATCTTCCCGTTCCAATGGTGCGTCCTGCCCTTGGTCGGGGTTATCTACCCGGCGGCGCTGCTCCTGCATCTTGTTGGCAGAGACACTGCGGAACCGAATACGGGACTGTTTCACCTCGTCCAGCGCCATCTGGATGGCCTCCTCGGTGCGGGACAGAGCGTCTTCGGCATACTCGTTGGCCACCTGATACAGCCGCTTGGACCGCTCCTCGGCGTTGTTCACGATGGACTGGCTCTTTTGCCGGGCGGCGTTGAGCACCTCGCTGTCGGACACCTTGGACTTGGCATCCAGTTCGGCCTGACGCATCATGCGCTCCACGTCCCGCTTCGCGTCCTCCACGAATTTATCCCGTGCAGCCAGCAGCTCCTGCGCCCGCTTGATCTCGATGGGCAGCTGCGCCCGCAGTTCATCCAGCAGATCCAGAAGCTCATCTCGATCCACCATGCTCATATTCGGCTTTAATGCCGGGGATTTCGCGTCTTCGATCTGCTCATAGAGCATGTCGATCAAACGGTTGACATCATTTGCATTGTTGGGCATCGGATTCACGCTTCCTCTCTGTTTAACTCTGTTCTCATTTTCCGTACCAGTTCCACCGCCGCCGCAGGCAGATACTTTTCCAACGGCTGTCCATAGCGGATCATCTCCCGCACCATGGAAGAACTGAAATGCTCATATTCCGCCGCCGCGGGCAGGAGCATGGTATCCAAGCCCGGGTGTAAATCGGCGTTGATGCGGGCAAGCTCCCGCTCCACGTCCCAGTCCGTTGCGTTGCGAACGCCCCGGACGATGGCGCAGGCCCCATGGTCCATGGCGTAATCCGCCAGCAGGCCGGGCCACAGTTCCGCCCGGACATTGGGGTATTCTGCCACTGCGGCCTTGACCAGCAGCAGCTTTTGTTCCGGGGTAAACATTTGATTCTTCTTTTCCGCGTTAGGGCTGACGCAGACCCAAACCTGTTCAAAGCAGGCCGCCGTCCGCCGGATGATATCCAAATGCCCCAGCGTGATCGGATCAAAACTGCCGGAGCAGACTGCTGTTCTCATGTGGCCGACCCCTCGTTTTCCTCGTCTCCCGCCCGGCGGTAAATCGTCAGTCCGATTTTCCCATAGCGGTATGTGCGGCTGACCCGATACGGCGCCGCCAGTGCCGGCAGCGTCTTGTCCGACGGTGCTTCCGCCGCAATTATACCATGCGGGGTTAAAATGTCAAACCGGGCAATCTGCGCCAGAGCCGGTTCCAAAAGCCCCGCCGTGTAGGGCGGGTCCAAAAAAATCAGGTCAAATTTTTCCCGCAGAGTACTCAGATATTCTATGGAGTCTCCGGCCACGACCCGCGCCCGGTCCGAAAGCTCGGTGAGCTTCAGATTCTCGCGAACCAGCTTCACCGCGTCGGCCCGCCGATCCACAAAAACGCAGCTGGACGCGCCCCGACTCAGCGCCTCGATCCCCAGCTGACCGGTCCCGGCGAACAGGTCCAAAACCTTGCGTCCCTCAATTTCAAATTGGATAGCGCTGAAAAGCCCTTCCTTCACCCGGTCGGTGGTGGGGCGAGTCTCCATCCCCTCCAACTCTTTGAGCCGTTTGCCCCGTGCGGAGCCGGTGATTACGCGCATGCCTCGTTCTCCTTCGCTGTTTTTTTCTGCTTTCTCCTGTCAGAGATCAGGAAAAGCGTCAGACTTGTCCACACAAAGCCAAATAAAATGCCGTGAGTAACGGTGAATTCCTCATGATAGAGCAGCACGCCCAGCAGCAGCTGAAGCGTTGGATTGATATACATCAGCACGCCGGACATGGACATGGACGTGGTCTTGATGCCCACGGCGAACAGCATCAGCGGGATGGTGGTCACAAGGCCGCTCAACGGCAGCAGCAGCCACTGCGCCCCGTGCAGAATGCCTCCTGCCCCCGCGCCCTGCATTTCCGCGGTAATGATCCAAATCAGCGCCAGCGGCGTCACCGTGGCAGTCTCAAAGAAAATGGACACGTTGGCGTCCACCGTCACTTTCTTTTTTACCGCACTGTACAGCGCAAAGCTCCCGCCAATCACCAGCGCAATCCAAGGGAACACCTGAAGCCGGACGGCGGCAATGGCAATGCCCGTCACGGTGAGCCCGGTGGCAAACCACTGGAGTTTCGTCAGCTTCTCTCGAAACAGCAGTGTTCCCAAAAGCACCGTCATGGGATTCATTATATAGTAGGCCAAACTTGCGTCAATGATATGAGCGCTGTTGACCGCCCAGATATATACGCCCCAGTTCACGGTGATCAGCACTCCGCCCACGGCAAGACGCGCCCACTCCCACCGGTTTTGGAGCACCGTCCGGACGCTGCCCCACTCACGTCGGGCCGTCAGCATCAGAAGCGTCATGACCAGCGACCACACAATGCGGGACGCCAGCACATACACGGAGTTCACCGACCCCAATGACTTCCAGAAAAGGGGCAAAACGCCCCACGCGGCATAGCACGCCGCCACATAGAATGCGCCCGTGTTCATCACTTTCGGCATCCCTTTCCGGCCCGCGCAGCCGCACAAATCTGTATTTTACAATTGTACGACATAGCGAGGTTTTTTTCAATAAGAAATCCGTTTTTTGCCTCTTTCTTTTTCATCAGACCGCTTTGGAATTGCACTCAATCGGTTTTTTATCTTGTACTTTGGCGTAAAATCGTATATAATAATTTCCTGACTAAGCAAAACAGCACATTTTGGGTCGGGGCTTTCCCTCGCGGGCCGATCTATGAAAGGAAAGGATGCTCTTATGATCCAACTGAATTCCGAGCAGGGCGCCGTCACGATCAGCAGCGCCGTGTTTTCCAACATCACCGGCATCGCCGCCACCAACTGCTTCGGCGTCAAGGGCATGGCCTACCGCTCCATGACGGACGGTTTGGTCCACCTTCTGCGCCGGGAGGCCATGAGCAAGGGCGTCAGCGTTACCAGCAATGACGACGGCACCATCTCCGTCGAGCTTCATATCATCGTCGAAAACGGCGTAAACCTCCCTGCGGTGTGCAGCTCCATTATGAATGAAGTGCGGTATATGGTAACCAGAAACACCGGTGTGGAGGTCAGGGCGGTCGACGTATGCGTTGACTCCATGACCCTGTGATCCAAGGGAGGTCTCAAAACAGATGAACGAACAGATCAGCGGCGCCCTCTTTAAACGGATGGTGCTGCATGGGGCCGCCTCCGTGACGGCCCAAAAGCAATCCATTAATGACTTAAACGTGTTCCCCGTCCCCGACGGAGACACTGGCACCAATATGAGCATGACCATCGCCGCCGCCGTCACGGAACTGCGCAAATGCGAGCCGGAATCCGTGGACCGCGCCGCCTCCGTCACCGCTTCCGCCCTGCTGCGGGGCGCCCGGGGCAACTCCGGAGTTATTTTATCTCTGCTGTTCCGGGGACTTTCCAAGGGGTTGAAGGGCCACGAGACGGCAGATGCCGCCACGCTGGCCGCCGCCATGCAGGAGGGTGTTTCCGCCGCCTATAAAGCGGTGATGAAGCCTGCCGAGGGCACGGTTCTCACCGTCTCCCGTCTCACCGCGAAACGGGCCGTGGACGCGGCGGCGGAAGGAATGGATGCGGCCGCCATGCTGGAAGCCGCCATCCGCACAGGATACGAGACTCTGGCCCAGACCACCGACATGAATCCGGTGCTGAAAAAGGCCGGCGTGGTGGACGCGGGCGGCAAGGGCTATCTCCTGATTCTGGACGGAATGCTGGCCGAGCTTCGCGGCGAGGCCATGCCGGAGATTTCCGGAGACAGTACGGAGGAAAAGGACAAGGCCGACTTTAACACGCTCTCCGCCGAGGAGATCACCTTTGCCTTCGACACGGTGTTCATCGTCCGCAAGGCGTATGAAAACATCTCTCTGGAGCCTCTGCGCGCCTATTTGAACAGCATTGGCGACAGCTTGGTCATTGGCGAGGACGACGAGGCCTTCAAGGTTCACGTCCACACCAATATCCCCGGCAGCGCTCTGACGGAATCCCAGAAATACGGCACGCTGGAGCTGGCCAAAATCGAAAACATGCGCACGCAGGCAGACGAACTGGCGGCCGGAAAACAGGCCCAGAGCACGGACGATCTGGACGCGGTGGAAGCCGAGCTGGAATCCGCGCCTGCGCAGGAATCCGGCCACAAGGTCGCTGCTCCGGAGAAGAAGTACGGCTTTTTGGCCGTCTGCGCCGGAGAGGGGCTTGCCGCCGTGTTCCGGGACTTGGGCGCCGACGGCGTTGTCTCCGGCGGGCAGACCATGAATCCCTCCACCGAGAGTCTTTTGGACGGCGTGGACGCCATCCCCGCCGAAACCGTGTTTGTTCTTCCCAACAACGGCAACATCATCATGGCCGCCCAGCAGTGTGCCGCGCTGACGGAGAAAAATGTGGTGGTCATCCCCACCAAAACCATTCCGCAGGGCGTGACCGCCATGATGAATGTGGATTTTGAGGCTCCCGATGCGCAGACAATTACCGACGCCATGACCGGGGCGCTCTCCGCCGTGGTTACCGCCCAGATCACCTATGCCGCCCGGGACTCGGATTTTGACGGCTTTGACATCAAGTCCGGGGACTATCTGGCGCTGGAAGAGGGAAAGCTGTTCGGCACGGACGCATCTCTTTCCGCGCTGACGGAAAAACTGGCACAGGACGCCCACGAGCGGGACAGTTCCTTCATCTCCATCTACTTCGGCGAAGACGTGTCCGAGGAGCAGGCGCAGGAAACCGCCCGTATGTTTGAAACCGCCTGTCCCGACGCGGAGGTTGCGGTACTTTCCGGCGGACAGCCTGTCTATTACTATATCATTTCCATGGAATAACCTTTTTAAAAAGGTTTTACAGCAAACCGCCCCGGGCGAAACGCTTTGCGTTTTGCCCGGGGCGGTTTCGTATGCAAAGGCTGAAGCGGAGCGGCCTCGCCAGAGCGGAGTGCGCCGTCGAAAGGATAGTC
>NZ_DF158896.1:664324-700190 GCF_000307265.1 Oscillibacter ruminantium GH1 | reverse complement strand
GGATAGTCGAGTGCTTCTCCTTAAACCGAAATCCGGCCGTTTACAGCCTATTTGCGTTTTTTATCTTTGCCGATACGCAATCGCATCAACCTGAAAATCAATTCCATCCCTAATAAATTTGGTTTCAAAGGCTTTTCTTGTTGGATACTTCCCGTGAAATTTGTTTTGAATGATTTCTGGCAAATAATTTAAATCATCAATATTTTTAAATAAACAATCCATTTTCACAACGGATTCCAGCGTTAATCCAACCATTTCAAGTCTTTGCTCTAATACCTCAAAGGCTCCCATTATCTGCGCCTTGATATCTTGTCCTTCGTTTTTCATACAGTAACCTATGAACACAAAATGGCCTGCCTCAATGACAGTGGAATCCGCCCAAACTTCGTCTATTTCAATTCTTTTTATTTCGCTCATTTATATTCCGCCTCTTCACATAATCACTTACGCCAATTCCGATTAATTGTCCCGTTATAGGTTTCCCTGCCCTCAAATCTTCGTCTCTGGACAAAGCTCCCGAATCTTGGCCTGCAAGCCCTTCAGATCCTCAAATGTCTCGGGCCGCTTCATCGGGTCCCGCAGGAGCGCAGAGGGATGATAGATCGCCATCATCTGCACCCCGTTGCGGGTGAACCACCGCCCATGCTCCGCGGTAATACGGAAATCATCCTTAATCAGTTCCTTTGCCGCAATGCGGCCAAGGCATACGAGAATTTTTGGGCGCAGCAACGCCATCTGACGGTCCAGCCAGCCCCGACAGGCTGCCATCTCCACGTTCAGCGGGTCCCGGTTCTGAGGCGGACGGCACTTCACCGTGTTGCCAATATACACCTTTGTCCGGTCCAAGCCGATCATCTCCAGCATATCGTCCAGCAGCTGGCCCGCCCGACCCACAAAGGGCACGCCCTGCTCGTCCTCGCTCTGGCCCGGTCCCTCGCCCACCAGAAAAATCTCTGCCGTCTCGCAGCCGTCTCCGAACACCACGTTTGTGCGGGTTTCCGCCAACCCGCAGTTTTGACATTGCAGACACTCCTGCCTCAAAATCTGCCAATCGTCCATAACATTCCTCCTCACCGGGTAATTTCCATCTGTCACGCCGCATGATTTTCCCGCCGCCGGACAAACTGAGAGAAAACAAGCGGAGGGTTTTTATTTGGCGTATTGGTTTTGGGTCTTCCTGTTTTACAGCTTGGCTGGCTGTTTTCTGGAACGGGCTTATGCCCACCGCGCCACCGGCGAGGAGCATCCCGTCCGGCGGTGTCTTTTATTTCTGCCTCTTTGCCCGGTATACGGCCTGGGAGTGATGGCGGTGCTGGCCCTGCCCGTGTCCATGCGGCAGGGGTTGTGGCTCCCGATTGCGGGAGCTGTGGTCACCACCGTTGTGGAATTTCTCTACCACTGGGCCTGTGAGGCTTGGCTGGGCGTGAAATTCTGGGACTATTCCGGTGTTCCCGGCAATTTACAGGGACGGGTGTGCGTTCCCTTTTCTCTTGCCTGGGGCACGCTGACCGCCGTGGCCCTATGGCTCATCCAGCCGCCGCTGGAAACGCTGATTGCCCGGATTCCCCCGGTCGTCACCTACCTGATGCTGCTGGTCTTCACCGCCGACGTAGTGTGCTCTGTGCGCATTCTCTCCGTCACTCACAGCGTCACGGCCCTGCGGGGGCAGACCTGATCGGCTCCTACGCGGGAACCGGCAGCCGGGCCAGCAGCCAAGCCGCCAAATCCCGGAAGACCTCTGCCCGGCAGGTGTCATTTAAAATCTCATGCCGCATGCCGGGATAGAGCTTCATATCAACATCCCGAACGCCCGCTTTGCGAAAGCTCTGATACGCCCGGCGAACGCCCCTGCCCCGCTCTCCCACCGGGTCTTCTTCCCCGGAGAGAAACAGCACCGGGGTGTTCCGGTTCATTTTAGCCACATTGCTCTGCTTTGTGATAAAGGCAATACCGCCCAGCATCTCGCTGAACAGCCCCACGCTGGGACTCTCCCCGCAATACGGATCGGCGGCATACCCGTCCACCACGGCGGAATCGGAGGATACCCAGTCAAACCCCGTCCGGTTAGGGGCGAAGGCCCGGTTGTAAGTCTCAAATGCCAGTTTTTCAATGGCGGGACTGGGATGTGTCCGTCCCACGCGCCGGCTCTCCCCGGCGGCGATGGCCCGGCCCGCCGCCACCAGCGCGGGAGACATCTGTCCGGTGCCCATAAGAATCGCACCGTTCACCGTGCCGGGATAGCGGATTAAATACGTCCGAGCCAGAAACGAACCCATGGAATGCCCCAGCAGAAAATAGGGTCGGCCAGGATATTTCCGTACCTCCCATTCCCGGACTGCGTCCAGATCATCCACCACCGTGTTCCAACTGCCCGCCTCACCAAAATACAGCCGGGGCGCGCCCTCCGCCACGGACATTCCGTGACCCAAGTGGTCGTTTCCCACCACGGCGAAGCCCCGCTCCGTCAAAAATTCCGCCAGAGGCTCATAGCGCAGGATATATTCCGATATTCCGTGGGAAACTTGCAACACGGCCCGGGGATTGTCCTCCGGCAGCCACTCCACGGCGTGAAGCGCGGTCTTTTTGTCGCCGGAGGGGATTGTAAACTCATTTTTCACCATGGCAACTCTGCCCTCCCTGTGATATACTGATTTTCATATAATATGATATCACAGACTGCGTAAAATTTCCACAGGAGGTTTTGCCATGGAGCCGTTTGTAGCCGCTTTGGATCAGGGGACCACCAGTTCCCGCGCAATCCTGTTCAACCGGGCGGGAGAGATCGTCGCTCGCGCCCAGCACCCTTTTCGTCAAATTTATCCCCAGCCCGGCTGGGTGGAGCATGACCCACTGGACATTTGGGAGACGGAAAAGCGGGCGCTTGCCCAGGCGGTAGACGCTGCCCACATCGACCCCAAGTCCATTGCCGCCATTGGCGTGACCAACCAGAGGGAAACAACCATTCTCTGGGACAGGAAGACCGGTCAGCCGGTGTATAACGCCGTGGTGTGGCAGTGCCGCCGGACGGCAGGTATCTGCGACGAGCTGAAGGCCCGGGGGGTGGGAGACGCAGTGGCGGAGAAAACCGGTCTTTTGATCGACGCGTATTTTTCCGGTACGAAGATCAAGTGGATTCTGGACAACGTCCCCGGCGTTCGGGCAAGGGCAGAGCGGGGAGAACTGCTGTGCGGAACGGTGGACAGCTGGCTCATCTGGAACCTCACCGGTGGAAAAGTTCACGTCACGGATTACTCCAACGCCTCCCGCACCATGCTGTTCAACATCCATACGCTGGAATGGGACGAAGACCTGTGTCGGGAGTTGGGGATTCCCATGGGGCTTCTCCCCCGTCCGGTGGGGAATTCCCAACGGTACGGCACGGTGGCGGAGGGGATTCCGGGTCTTGAGGACCTTGCGGGCATCTCTATCTGCGGCAGCGCGGGCGATCAGCCCGCAGCGCTGTTTGGACAGGGCTGTTTTCAGCCCGGGCAGGTGAAAAACACCTATGGCACAGGCTGCTTCACCCTGATGAATCTGGGCGGTGTGCCGGTGCGGTCCAACGCGGGCCTTGTCTCAAGCGTGGCGTGGAATTTGAACGGCAAAACCACCTACGCGCTGGAGGGCAGCGTCTTTAATGCGGGCAGCGCCATCCAGTGGCTGCGGGACGAGCTGGGGCTAATCGCAAACGCCCCGGAATGCGACCGTCTGGCGGAAAGCGTGCCGGACAGCGGCGGCGTGCTGGTGGTCCCCGCGTTCACAGGACTTGGCGCACCCTATTGGGACATGTATGCCCGGGGCGCGGTGCTGGGCCTGACCCGGGGCGCGACAAAGGCCCACCTGTGCCGCGCCGTGCTGGACTCCATCGCATTTCAGGTTTGCGATCTCATGCACGCAATGGCCACCGACGCAGGCCGTCCCCTCACCGGACTCCGGGTGGACGGCGGTGCGTCCGTCAGCGATATCCTGCTCCAGATTCAGGCGGATATTCTTCGCCTGCCGGTGGACCGGCCCGCGCAGGTGGAAACCACGGCCTTTGGCGCGGCGGCGCTGGCGGGACTGTCCGCCGGTGTGTGGACGAATCTCGACCAGCTTTCCGCCCTGCGCCGCAGCCAGCATGTGTTCCGTCCCCAGCGGGATGAAGCCGTCTGCCGGGCAGAGCTGCGGCGGTGGAGTCGGGCCGTGGACCGGGCGAAGGGTTGGATTGAGCCGGAACTATGATGCAAAGCGGCGGACGGACGGCAATTTTTAACAAACCGATAAGGGTTTGAGAACGAACTGTGAATTTTGGAAAAATCGGTTGCGTTTTCAAAACCGGCAAGGTATACTGAGTCCAACAAGTCCAATAGGATCATCAAAATGTGAGAGATATAGCGCAAAAGCGCAGGATATGAAAGGGGTTTTTAGCATGGCATTGGAATTTTTGAACGATCTGGGCAAAAAGGCACAGGCGGTCGCCGTCGTTGCCGCCGACAAGGCGAAGGACGCTGCGGAGCTGGCAAAGATCAACATGGCAATCGCCGGCGAACAGCGGGAGATGGACAAGAATTACCGCACCATTGGCGAGTGGTATGTCAGCGAATACAGCGGAGCGATTCCTCCTGCCGTAAAGGATCTGGTGGATTCCGTGATGGCCTCCAAGGCGAAGATCGCGGAGCTGGAAGCCAGCAAGCCCGTTAAGGAAGAGGCTGCCGAGCCTGTTCAGGCGCAGCCCGCCAACAAAACCTGTCCCATCTGCGGAGCGGTATCCGACAGCAAGTTCTGCCCCCAGTGCGGAGCTCCCATGGGCGAATAACTGCAAATAAAAAGAGAGCGCGGCGAATTGCCGCGCTCTCTTTGTCGCATATGCAGTTTCGCTGGCGGCGGGCGCTTTACAGCGCCGCCATCCCGGCGTTGACGGTGTCCTCGCAGGCACGCATGGCCTCCAGCGTTCTGCCCAGAAGCTCGTCCAGCTCCCAACCAAGGCGCTCTGCACCCTCCTTGATGATATCACGGGAGCAGCCGGCGGCAAATTTTTTGTCCTTGAATTTCTTTTTCAGGCTGGAAAGCTCCATGTCCTGACAGCTTTTGCTGGGGCGCATCCGCGCCGCCGCGCCGACCAGCCCGGTCAGTTCGTCGGCGGCAAACAGAACCTTTTCCATTTCCTCAACCGGCTCCACATCGCAGCAAATACCATACCCATGGCTGCAAACCGCGTGGACAAGTTCATCGCTGCAGCCGATCTCCGCCAACAGCTCCGGAGCCTTTTTGCAGTGCTCCTCCGGCCACTTCTCAAAGTCCACGTCGTGCAAAAGTCCCACTGTGGCCCAGAACTCCGCGTCTTCGCCATAACCCAATTCGTTTGCATACCAGCGCATAACCCCCTCCACCGTCAGTCCGTGCTGAATGTGGAACAACTCGCCGTTGTACTTGCGCAGCAGCGCCAGCGCTTTTTCTCTCTCCGGGCAGTTTTTCATGGGAATCTCCTCCATTTTTGAATGATAAGCCGCATTATACGCCCATATTCCGGCGTTTGCAAGTCCTTGGCTCAACCGGGGACCCGGGGGTCGGGGTCGCCTTCCAGCGTCACGAAATAATCGTAATACGGCAGCAGAAATTGATAACCGCTTTTCAGCCGATCCACCAAATCCCGGGAAAAAATAATCTCGTCCAGCTTTTCATCATGGCTGAGGGAAAAGCTCTTTTTCGCGTACCATGGTTTTAAAAGCGCACTGGGTGCGCCTTCCTTGGGGCGCTTGTACTCCTCCCCCGTTAGGACGAACTCCTTCTGGCGGCCCAGCTTGCGGGTGAACGACTCCATCATCTGAGGGTCCCGGGCCATCCGGGCGCGGAGCTTCATCATTGTGGCGGGCGTGGCGCTGTAATATCCAAGACCATAGCTCCACTCCTCCGGCCCCAGCTCAAACCAAAAGGTGGGCTGGCTGGTCCATACGCTTTCCGCCGGAGCCTCCACACTGAGCCACAGGTTGTCCTTATAGGGCCCGCGCCCGTGGAGCCGCCGGGCATCCCGATAGATGCGGGAAACCCGGCCTCGCAGAGGAAGGTCCGGCCGTTGTTCCGTGAACCAATCATACAGCTCGTCCCCCAGCTCCCGCATGGGCCGGTAAAAATGGGTCAGGTATTCCTCCTTATGGGCCTCGAACCACGGTTTTTCATTGTTGAAGCGGATGCCCCACATGAAATCAACAGTCTCGTCTGTAAATCCCTTGAACATGTTATCCTCCCATACCGTTGTTTTTCCGACCCACCGCCGCAATTTTCCGGCTGGATGGCCGATAGCGCGATGCCCGGCTCCTGCAGGTGCATTATGCCGCAGAATGCTGCATGTAATCATCTCTTTGTGTCTATGATACCACCAATTCCGGCAAAAAAGAATTGCAAATATCATTTTTTTCGAAGGGGTTTGCTTTGCGGTATGTCCGTGCTATACTATGTTAATTATACTCTCATAATCGGGAGGTCAAAACATGAAACTGGATTATACGGTCTGGGACCCCACTAAAAATATCACACTGCTTGTCTCTACCCCCGTTCCCCGCGGGGAACAGCCCCACGTTGCCGCAAAGCTGATGTCCGCGCACCCGCATGTGGAACAGGTGGGCTTTTTGGAGCCCGCCGCCCTCCCCGGCGCGGCTCTGCGGCTGCAAATGATGGGAGGTGAGTTCTGCGGCAACGCCTCCATGTCCGCAGCCGCGTTCTTAGCGGAGCGGGATGGCGTCTCGACAGGTGGTGCGGATGCCCCCGCCTCCTTTTTGGCGCTGGAGGTATCCGGCTATCCCGGTCTGCTTCAATGCCGCCTGTCCCGTCGGGTGGAGGGCGGCTGGAACGGCACGGTGGACATGCCCCTTCCTGAGAAAATCGACACGGCGGAGCTGCCGGGCGTAGGAACTGTTCCCGCCGTGATTTTTGACGGCATCACCCACTGTATCGTCCCCGCAAACGCCATGACCCGCCCGGCGGCGGAGGCGGCCATTCGCCCGCTCTGCATGGCTCTGAAAGCCGACGCCTGCGGCATTCTACTCTATGACGAAACCGCCGCATCGTTTGCGCCGCTGGTATACGTGCTCTCCACCGACACGGCGGTGTGGGAATCCGGCTGCGGCAGCGGCAGCGCGGCTCTGGGTGCGTATCTGGCCTCTCAAGCGGGCGGAGACTGCACCGCCGAACTGTGCCAGCCGGGTGGAACCATCTCCGTCTGCGCAAGATGGAACGAGGGCCGCATCTCTGCTTTGACCATCACTGGATATGTGGCCCTTCTGGAACAAGGCAGCTGCGAAATTTGAGGGTTTTGCACAAGTTTTCATGAGTGCCCCCATGAAAAGTGCCCAAATGTAAATTTTTTTGTTGGGAAACGATTTTCTTTGCATTTTGAATCAAACTGTGATATGCTATCGTTGCTTTTGGTGTCTACCTATTTAATAGAGGAATATCATTCCCGCTTTTTCCGAAAAAGCGGGGTCAGAAAGGATCTATAACCAGCTATGAGCTTCATGAAGAAAATTTTCGGGGATTATAGCTCTCGGGAGCTAAAGCAGATCTATCCCATTGTCGACAAAATCGACGCTCTGGGCGACGAGTATAAGGCGCTGTCCGACGAGGAGCTGCGGGGCAAAACCCAGCAGTTCAAGGATCGTCTTGCAAACGGCGAAACGCTGGACGCCATCCTGCCCGAGGCATTTGCCACCGTGCGCGAGGCAGCGGACCGCGTTTTGGGTCTGCGCCCCTACCGCGTACAGCTGGTGGGCGGCATCGTGCTGCATCAGGGCCGCATTGCGGAAATGAAGACCGGCGAAGGTAAGACCTTGGTGGCCACCCTCCCCGCCTACCTCAACGCACTGACGGGCAGCGGCGTTCACATTGTCACCGTCAACGATTACCTCGCCAAGCGCGACAGCGAGTGGATGGGCAAGGTGCATCGCTTCTTGGGCCTGAAGGTGGGTCTGATTGTCCACGGTCTTACCACCGCCCAGCGTCAGGAGGCCTATAACGCCGATATTACCTACGGCACCAACAACGAGATGGGCTTCGACTATCTCCGGGACAATATGTGCATCTACTCCACCGAGCTGGTTCAGCGGGGCCACGCCTTTGCCATCGTGGATGAGGTGGACTCCATTTTGATCGACGAGGCCCGGACCCCCCTTATCATCTCCGGCCAGGGCGACAAGTCTACCCAACTTTACGACATGGCGGAGATGTTTGTCTCCCGCCTGAAGAAAAAAGTCGTGGCAGAGGTGGACAACAAGGAAGAGGAAGACGAGAACGAGGACGCCGACTACATCGTGGACGAGAAGGCCAAAACCGCCATGCTCACCGCGAACGGCATTGCCAAGGCGGAGCAGTTCTTCCATCTGGAAAACCTGTCCGACCCTGAAAACTCCACGCTTTCCCACCACATCAATCAGGCCATCAAGGCCCATGGTGTGATGAAACGGGACATCGACTACGTCGTTCAAAACGGCGAGGTCATCATTGTGGACGAGTTCACGGGCCGTCTGATGTTTGGCCGGCGGTACTCCGCGGGACTTCATCAGGCCATCGAAGCCAAGGAGCACGTCACGGTCGCCAGCGAGAACAAGACGCTGGCCACCATCACCTTCCAGAACTATTTCCGCCTGTATGACAAGCTCTCCGGCATGACCGGTACGGCCATGACCGAGCAGGAGGAATTCGGCACCATCTACAATCTGGACATCATCGAGATTCCCACCAACCGCCCCAACGACCGCAAGGACAACCACGACGTGGTCTACAAGACGGAAGCGGGCAAGTACCGCGCCGTCATCGAGCAGGTGAAGACGTGCCACGAAAAGGGACAGCCTGTGCTGGTGGGTACGGTGTCCATTGAAAAGAACGAGCTGCTCAGTGAGCTTTTGAGCAAAGAGGGCATCCCCCACAGCATCCTCAACGCCAAGAACCACGAGAAGGAAGCAGAGATCATCGCGCAGGCCGGCAAGCTGAACGCCGTGACCGTGGCCACCAACATGGCGGGCCGTGGTACCGATATCATGCTGGGCGGCAATGCGGAGTATTTGGCGCAGGCGGACCTGCGGAAATCCGGCTTGTCCGACGAGATGATTGCCGAAGCCACCGGCTACGCCGAGACTGAGGACGAAGAAATCATCCATGCCCGCAAGCAGTATGCCGACGCGCTTGCAAAGCACAAGGCGGAGATTGCTGACGAGGCCGGCAAGGTCCGCGAAGCGGGCGGCCTTTTCATCATCGGCACCGAGCGCCACGACTCCCGCCGGATTGATAACCAGCTGCGCGGCCGTGCCGGCCGGCAGGGCGACCCCGGCGAGACCCGGTTCTATATCTCTCTGGAAGACGACCTGATGCGCCTGTTCGGCGGCGACCGGATCACCAACATGATGGAGAAGATGGATCTGGACGAGGATACGCCCATCGAGAGCAAGATGCTCTCCAAGGCCATTGAAAATGCCCAGACCACCGTGGAATCCCGGAACTTCCAGTCCAGAAAGTCCGTTTTGGAATACGACGACGTGATGAACAAGCAGCGCGAGATCATCTATGGTCAGCGCAAGCAGGTTTTGGACGGCAAGGACCTGAAGGAAGTCATTTTGAACATGGCCCGCGCGGCTATCTCCGACCATGTGGCGCAGGCGTTCGGCGAACAGCCCGCCTTGGATGAGGCCGGGTTCCACGACATGATCGCGGGACTTGAAGGGCTGTACTTCCCTAAGGGACAATTCCACTTCACCGAAGAGGAGCTGACGGAGAAGACCGAGCAGAGCTTTAACGATCTGTTCTATGCGGAAGCGGAAAAGACATACGATATCCGTGAGCAGGAGTTCACCCCCGCTATCACCCGCGAGTTGGAGCGCGTCATCATGCTGCGCGTGGTGGATGAATACTGGATGGATCACATCGACGCCATGGATGATCTGAAGCAGGGTATCCGCCTGCGGGCCTACGCCAACACCGACCCGGTCATCGCCTACAAGCAGGAATCCCTGACCATGTTTGAGGAAATGATTTCCGCCATTCAGAAGGAAACGGTGCGCCGGATGTTCTCCGTCCGCATCAAGACCAATGAAGAGGTCAAGCGGGAGCGCGTTGCTAAGGGAATGACCGAAAACGTGGGCGGCGATGACACCGCGCCGAAAAAGCAGCCCCGCAAGGTCAATAAAATCGGCCGCAACGACCCTTGCCCCTGCGGCAGCGGCAAGAAGTTCAAAAACTGCGACTGCGCCGAATATCACTCCAACTAAGTACGGAGCTTTCAACCGATGAACCGTCCCCTGTTCTCCCGCCGGGAGTGCGGGGGACGGCTCTGCATTTCAGGAGGTTTGTCCATGTCTCTCATCACTCACGAGGAAAACGCCCTCGTTTATTTCACCTCTCCTCTGCTGGATGGCTGCGAAGGCATTGCCCACGGGTTCTCCACCCGGAAGGGCGGCGTCAGCAAACCGCCCTATGACACGCTGAATCTGGCTCCCAGCCGGGGCGGAGACCCAGCGGCGGTGGAGGAAAACTACCGCCGTTTCTGCGCCGCCGTGGGAACCGATATGCACCGGGTGGTCCTGGCCCAACAGGTTCACGAGACAACCGTGCTGCAGGTAACGGAGGAACGGGCGGGAATGGGCCTTTGGCGGGACCGGGACTACACCGCCGACGCATTGGTAACCAATGTGAAAAATCTGCCACTGACGGTTTTTTCCGCCGATTGCGGCATCATCCTGCTCCACGACCCGGACGCGGGCTGCGTGGGCGCGGTCCACGCCGGATGGCGGGGCTGTGCCGCCGGGATTCTGGAAAAAGCCGTCCGGGAGATGGAGCGGCTGTACGGCGCAAAAGCCGATCGGATTTTGGCCGCCATCGGCCCCTGCATCGGCCAGTGCTGCTTTGAAACGGATGGCGACGTGCCTCAGGCCATGACTGCGGCTCTCGGCGCGGACGCCGCGCCCTATCTGGAAGACCGGGGCGCAAAGTGGCATGTGGATCTGGCGGGCTTAAACCGCCAGTGGCTGCTGCGGGCGGGCGTCGGCCCGGAGCACATCGACGTCAGCGAGCTTTGCACCTATTGCCGCTCGGACTTGTTCTGGTCTTATCGCAAGGTGGGCGGTCGGCGGGGCGCGCAGATCGCCATGATCTCCCTGCGGTAAATGGATTCTGTTTGTTGAAACGGAGAACGTATGAAGCATTTCAAAAAGGTCTTAATTCCTTTGCTCTGCGCCGCCCTTTTTTTAAGCGGCTGCACCTCCGTATCGGAAATCGGAGACGAGGAGTTTTTGCCCGGGCAGTCCGACGGGTCATCCTCCCAGTCCGCATCTGCCGAGCAGCCCGCCGTCCTGCCGGAGGAATTGGCTCTGCCCTACTATCCGGAACTGAGTCTGGACCCCATCACCTGTCCCGACGGCGTGCAGCAAACCGTGGCGGCGCTCCTGTGCGAGGGGCTTTTCGAGCTGGATGAAACCTTTACGCCCCAGCCTCTGCTCTGTTCCTCTTATACCTCCGATCCCACCGGAACCGTTTATACCTTCACTCTTCGATCCGGTGCCCTTTTTTCCGACGGCTCCCCCCTCACGGCGGCCGATGTGGCTGCCACACTGCGGCGCGCCCAGTCCTCGGGACGGTATGGCGCACGCCTGAGCGATGTGGCTTCCATCGCCGCGGGAGACGGTACGGTAACCATTACTCTTTCCGCCCCCAGCACAGCTTTTCCGGCTTTGTTGGATATTCCCATCGTGAAATCCGGTACGGCGGACACTGTCCCCGTGGGAACCGGTCCCTATCTCCTTGTCCCCGGCAGCGGTGATGCCACGCTTACCGCTAACCCAAACTGGAAGGGCGGCCGCCAGCCGGTGGACCGTATCGTTCTGCGGGCTGCGGCGGACCCGGACGTTGTTCTCTATCAGCTTGCCTCTCACGATACGCAGCTGCTGACATCCGACCTCACTGGGGCCAGTCCGGTCAGCGTCACCGGCAACATTCAGTTTTATGACGCGGACTCCACCATTTTTCAATATGTGGGCATTAACGTCTCCTCCCCCGCCCTGTCCGGTGCCGCCGTGCGGCAGGCACTCAATCTGGGAATCGACCGGGAGCAGACCGTCAGCGCATATCTATCCGGCCACGGAAAGGCCGCTCAGTTCCCTATTTCCCCTGCCTCCTCAGACTATCCCCAATCGCTGGAGACCACCTATTCCTACGACACATTCCAACAGGCCATGACCACCGCCGGCCTCGCTACCGGCACAGCCGTGTCGCTGACGATGCTGGTCAATGAAGAGAGCAGCTTCAAGGTGGCCGCCGCCCGGCAGATTGCCGCGCAGCTGTCAACCTTTGACCTGAAAATTGATGTTCGCGTTCTTCCGTGGGCGGACTACACCGCCGCGTTGGCCGCCGGAAACTTCGATCTCTATTACGGCGAGGTGAAGCTCACGGCGGATTGGGATTTGCGCGCCCTGTTGTCCACCGGCGGCGCACTCAACTACGGCGGCTCTTCCGACCCCACGCTGGACACAATGCTGAATACCTGTCAGACCTCCGGTGACCGCCCTGCGGCCTTTTTGTCCGCCTGCCGCCGCATACAATCCCAAGCTCCCATCCTGCCGATATGCTTTAAGACCGTCTCCGTATTGGTGCAGAGCGGCGTGGTGGAAAATCTGACGCCCACTGCCGCCAACCCTTTTTACAACCTAGCGGATTGCACGGTCCATCTTCAAGACGAGGGCTGAACGCCACGCAGGTTTTCCTAAAAAAAGCAAACGGGCAGCTGTCTTTGGCAGCTGCCCGCTTATCATTCTCAACTTTTGATTTTCGTGCTGTATTAACTTGTGTTTCCGCCCCACCGTTGTGCGTCGTTTCGCGCGGCTCAGTACCGCCGAACCACAGCGGTCACCTTGCCCAGAATCTGGGCCGAAGTCCCGTCAATGGGCGAATAGTCCCGGTTTTCCGGCAGAAGCCAAATGTGCCCATTTTTCCGAGAAAACCGTTTGACAGTGGCCTCGTCGTCGATCATGGCCACCACGATTTCCCCATTGCTGGCAACGGGCTGGCGGCGCACCACCACCAGATCCCCATTCAAAATTCCCGCGTCGATCATGGACTCGCCCCGCACATGAAGGGCAAAAAATTCATCCATTGGGCCGTCTGGATCGAAGGTCAGATAATCCTCCACGCATTCCTGCGCCAAAATGGGACTTCCGGCCGCAACATTGCCCACAATGGGGATTTTCCCCAGAGGCGGCTCCTCCCCAGCGGGGGCGGGCCTTCCATCCTCTCCCTGCGCCGAACGGGTTAGCGCAATCGCGCGGCCCTTGCCCGCGCCCTTTTCAATGTACCCGGCCTCCTCCAGATGCTTGAGGTGAAAGTGAACCGTGGAGGGAGACTTCAGCCCAACCGCTTCTCCGATCTCCCGGACAGAAGGCGGATAACCCTGTTCCCGGATGCAGGTTACCAGATAGTCGTAGATTTTTTGCTGCATTTTGGAAAGCCTCTCCATGGGAAGCACCTCCGCTTTCGTTTTTAATGCGGCGCAGAGCGCCGAAACGCACGTATCATCATCGCTTCGCAATGACAATCGCATGATTTCATCATGCGGCTATACCATCTTTGACGGCATAACCTTTGGCGCACGCGCCCGCAGTACGGACGGATGCGCGGATCGCAGCCGCTCTACGGCTATTATAGCACATCCGTTTGTGATTTGCAAACAGATGTTCCATTTAATTGGCTAAAATTTTTGCAGTGTTTCTCCCGAAAGTCCACGGTTTTTTCAAAAAATGCCTTGCCATTCCGGCAAAACTGTGATAGAATTCAAGTCTGTGAATACATCTTCCGCACTTTCTCTGCGGAAATGATTTTTTGGAGGAATCTTGAGATGCAGCTTTTTGTTACGATTTTGCAGCTTCTGTTCGGCCTGGCTCTGATTCTGGTCGTGTTGTTCCAGTCCGGCAAGAGCGCGGGACTGTCTGGTTCTATCGGCGGCGTGGCCGACTCTTTTCTGGCTAAGAATAAGGCGAAGACCGCCGACGCAAAGCTGGCCCGGGCTACCAAGTGGATTGGCGCCGTTTTCGTTGTTCTGACGCTTGCCCTGAACGTCATCTGATCTGTCTTCAAAAAAGCGTCTTCGTGGGACTTCCCACGAAGACGCTTTTTCTTTTCCCTCGTCAGTGCCACGGGAAATTTCACTTTGGGGTATCCGAATTGGAATCCTCCCGCCACGTTTTTGGGAGTTCACTCCGCCGCTTTGCGTGCGCTGGTATAAAATTCCCCCGGCTGCGGAGTCACGCCGTACAGCGCCATCAGTTCCTCCACCGTTACAAATTCATATCCCTGCGCCTCCAGCTTATCCACGATCTGGAGCGCCGCATCCACAGAGGTCGGGTAAAAGTCATGGAGCAAAATAATATCTCCCGGCTGTACCTTTTTCAGCACGGCGGAGACTACCTTCTGTGTGTTCAGCAGCTTCCAATCCTCTGGGTCTACGCTCCAGTGGACCAGCGGCGTGGAAAACCACTCCCGCTGGTTTTGGTTTAAAAGGCCGTAAGGCGGACGAACCCAATAGGTTCCATCCCCTAAAATGTCCCAGATAGCGTCGTCGGTTTTACAGATTTCCTCGCTTACCGCAGCCTCAGGCAGTCCTTGCAGCTTTACATGATCCCAT
Organism: Oscillibacter ruminantium GH1; assembly: GCF_000307265.1. Lineage (GTDB taxonomy): Bacteria > Bacillota > Clostridia > Oscillospirales > Oscillospiraceae > Oscillibacter > Oscillibacter ruminantium. Next base: position 685,561 of record NZ_DF158896.1, on the reverse strand, counting down.
GTATGGTTCCCCACCTGATGCCCCTCGTCCCTCATTCGTCGCACCAAATCTTCATTTCCCGCGATTTGCTGTCCAATCATAAAAAAAGTGGCGCTCGCGCCCCGTTCCCGTAGACCGTCCAGTAGTCGTCCGGTCGTGCTGGCCCGTGGGCCGTCGTCAAAAGTCAGCGCCACATACTTCGTCTCTGTGATTTCTGCCGTGGCCGTCGCCGGAACGGCGTTTTCCTCCCGGCAGCAGAGCATCAGTACCGCCGCCATAATCCCCAAAAACGCCATTCTCTGCCCTTTCATGCCACACATCCTTTCCGTTTCGTCATAAGACAGTCTATGTAATTTTCGGGGAATTACACGCAAAAACGCGAAGGCATCTTTATGATGTCTCCGCGTTTTATGTTTATTTAATTTATAAAAAATAATTAATGACGTCCGCCGCCTCCGCCGAAGCTGCCACCGCCAAAACCTCCGCGGCCGCCTCCGCCGCCGAAGGACCCTCCGCCAAAGCTGCCGCCGAAACCACCACGGCCAGCGCCGCCTCCAAAGGAGCCACCACCGAAACCGCCGCGGCCAGCGCCGCCCCCGAAGGAGCCGCCTCCAAAGCCGCCACGACCAGCGCTGCCCCCGAAGGAGCCGCCGCCAAAGCCACCGCTATGAGGGGGACGAGGTCCGGAGCCACCGCTGCCGCCAAAGCCGCCCGGCCCTCTGGGAGGACGGTTATCGTGGTGCGGCGGACGGGGCGGACGAGGCCGGTGAGGCCGCCCCCAGAAAACCGGATAATACATCACGGTGGGTATGCCCATACCCGGGCGCATATACCGCCTCCGATAGCGGTTGTACCGCATCCGGTCCAGCAAAACCCAGATCATCAGCAGTACAAGCAGCATCACAATGACTTCGCCCAGCAGGTCTCCCAGCGTGGGCGCAAAGTATCCGCTGGTCTCTGAGCGATAGCCGCCGCTGATAGAGGAATAGCTGTCCTGCACGGCGGGGATGTAGTTCTCCTTCACCGTTACGCCGTATCCATCGGCCAGATATTCCGTCAAGGCGTCAAAGGTGTTCCGAACGGCGGCGTCATAGTTCCCCGCCACAAAGTCAGACTCCATGTAGCTGTTCATAATGCTGTTAATGGAGTTGCCTTCGCTGGAGGAAAAGCCGCTGCCCCAGCCAATGTAATAGTCTCCACCGGGCTGGCCGTTATAGGTGTTGTCCAGCGCCAGTACGAGAAGGATTCCGTTGTTTCGCTCTGCGCTGCCCACACCCAAGCGGTTAAATTCCTGCTCCGTATAGGCGGCGATATCCGCATCCCCGGTGGTTGAAATCACCTCCACGGCGATCTGCGCGCCAGTCTGGGCAAAGAGGCTGGCGTTGATGGCATCAATGTGAGCGCTGGTCTTTGCAGACAGTGCATTCTCCTGATCCATCACATACGTATAGCTTCCCACCACACTGGTAGACGCTTCCGGCAGGTTTTCGGCGGGTTTTTTCACCTGCCCGATGGCGACGGCACCTGCCAGAGCCAGCACCATCACAAGGGCCGCCACAGCCCGTTTTTGGAAAAATTTCATCTCATTACCTCAAAATTCAAACGCCGTCCCGGCGCGGGGACCGGTCCTACCGCTCAGTTATGCAGCTCCATCAGCTTCTGCTTCAGCTCGCCTTCGATACGGCCCAGTTCCACCTCAGCCTCTTTGCGCTTTGCCGCGCCCTCCCGCTGAATGTTCATCACCTCGTCCAGCGTGGAAATCAACTGCTGGTTGGTGTGCTGCAGCGTCTCAATGTCCACCACGCTGCGCTCCGCCTCCTTGGCCGTGGCGATGGTACCCATTTTCAGCATATCCGCGTTCTTTTTCAGCAGCTCATTGGTCATGTTGGTGACGGCGGACTGCGCCGCGGTGGCCTGACGGGAATGCTCCAGACCCAGCGCCAGCACCATCTGCGATTTCCACAGCGGAATGGTGTTCACAAGAGAGGACTGAATCTTCTCCACCATCAGCGTATCGTTGTTTTGCAGCAGACGGGTCTGGGGACCCATCTGGACGGAGATCATGCGGGTCAGCTCCAAATCGTGAATTTTCTTTTCAAACCGCTCGCACATCTGAACCTTGTCATTGTATGCCTGCGCGTCTTCCTGCGCACCGCTGGCCTCCGCCTTTTTGCGCAGTTCTTCCAGTTCCCCGGCGCGGTACGCGTTCAGCTTTTTCTTCCCCGCCAGAATATACATGGTCAGTTCCTTGTAATATTTCAGATTCAGCTCATACATCTGGTCGAACATCGCCACGTCCTTCATCAGCGTGATTTGATGCTGCTCCAGCTCGTGGGAGATGCGGTCCACATTCGTCTCCACCTTGGAATACTGGGCCTTCATCGTCTCCATCTTGTTGCCGGCCTTTTTGAACATGCCGAACAGGCCCTTTTTCTCCTCGTCCTCGCCAAAGCCCTTCAGTTCCACCACCAGCTCGGACAAAGACTTGCCCACGTCTCCCAAATCCTTGGTCTTCACAGAGCTGAGAGCGCTCTCGGAAAAGCCCGCCACGTTTTTCTGCGCCGCTGCGCCGTACTGCAAGATCATATTGGAGTCGGAGATGTCGATCTTTTTGGAGAACTCCTCCACCGCCTTCTTCTCCTGCTCGTTCAGCAAATTTTCATCCATCTGAACGGGAGTGACCTCCGGCTTAGGGGCCGCAGCCGCAGGCGCAGCGGGGGTAGGGACGGCGGTGTTCTCCAGCGTCAGCTCCGGGACGGCTTCCGCCGCGGCGGCCTGTGTAGGCTCCAGAGTCAGTTCGGGCATCATGCTGTTCTCATCAGGCATTGTTTCTTCCTCCGTTTAATTACATCATTTTTATAGTCTGTTCCTTTGAACCATAAAAACTACCATTCATCCGCTTCACGCTCCCGCGCTTCCCGCCAGCTCAGAACGGCGCGGACTGTGCTGTGAATCCCCTGCGCAACGGAAATCACAGCGATCAGGCGCGTCCACGTCCAGTCGTCCGAAACGCTCCATGAAACGGCTGCGGTGGCATAGGCCAAAGCCGCGCTCAAAATCTGCATCCGCCAGTCTTCCAGCGGGCGCTCCTCTTCGTCCAAGTCCTGCTTCTTCATCAAAGCTCCAGTTTGATATCGCCGTCATCCGGCGGATTGGTTTGGGCATGGAGCTGGTCGCCCACCAGACCCTCCCGGGCCATCATGGTTTCCAGCACCGTGATATCCGTGGAAATGTCCAGATTCTCGCTGCCAAACAAACTGTCCAGCTGCTTTTCAAATGCCGCCACGATGGTGCGCATCATCCCCTCCACCTTGGAGAGCAGGGAGTTGATGTTCTCCCCGGTCACACCGGCGGATGCGGCCCGGTCATAGGAATTGAGCAGCTTGAGCGTGGTAGGCAGGTAGTAGTCCATAAACTTGCGAATTTGGGGGAGCTTATCCGGGTTTTCCTTCACAAAATCAAAAATCTTTTGAGACACCTGCTCCAGCCGCACAATATCGGCTGAGATTCCCGGATCTGCAATGTTGTCGTCCAGCCGCCGCATCTCGGCGATGGCCAGCCGTCCGTCCTTCAGCATTTTGTCCAGCTGGGGATTTCCGGTGGATTTCTCCTGCGCAGGCTTTGCCTCTGCTTTTTTCTCCGTTTCGGCAGCTTTGGGCGCCACACCCTTGCACAGCAGCGTCACGCCGAAAAACACCGCCAGCACAATCGCCGCCAGCAAGGCAAAGTGCATGGGCTGATACAGGGGAAACAGCAGCGCATACCCCAGAGCCACGGCAGCCACCGCATAAAACGGGGCAACTGGTTTGTGAATGGTCATAAAAGGCCTCCTCGCCTCAAATTTCAATAAGTTATTATACTACTGCGCAAAGTCTCCGGTCAAGGGAAAGCCCCCTGAAACGTCTCCGTTTCAGGGGGTGTTTACAAATAGTTTACGAAGGAACGCCGTATACGCCCGCTGCCGCATCCCAAAACAAGGGCAGATGGGGCGGACGATAGGTCCACAGCACGAACACCAGCGCCAGCGCCCACAGCGCCGCAAGGCCCGCCGCCTGCTGCCAGCCGGAGGTGAGCCGTCCCGTCCGCCGCAGGCACAGGTCCAGCAAAAAGACTGCCGCCGCCGCGATCAGAAATACGGCGATATCCGCCCAGAGAACGTGTACACCCACAATGCCGGTATACGTGTAAAAGAGCAGCGGGATCAGCGCCGTCCCCACCCAGAGGGAAATTCCCCGGGACGCCAGAAAGTTGGGGGAATCCTGAAACCAAACTTCGATCATAGAGAATAAAAACGCCGGAAAAAACAGCAGCTTCATATGTTCCCAGACGGATTCGTTCACAGATAAAAATGCCGCCGCAATGCGGTTTTCTCCCGTCCATTTCCAAAGAAAATGCAGCGCCGTCCCCACTGCCACGGTGAAAAGAAAACCGCCCAGCGCCCAAAAGAGTCTGCGCTGCCGCACCGCTCTGCCCAAGCCTCCGCCCCCCATCCAAAAACTGCCTTCCGAAACAGTTTACGCAAAAGGCGGGAAACTATGCGCTCAGACGGGATACTTCAAAACAAGAACTGCGGGCGCGCACTCCCCGCCGCCCTCCTTGGGAAGATAGGTAAAGGAATTGCCGGGTAAGCGCTGTACCGCCGCCGATGGCCACAGGCGCAAAAAGTCTTCCACACCGGTGACCGTCTCCAAACCATAAGGCACGTGCCGGTAGTGCATGGGAACCACGCACCGGGGATTCAGCCCATCGCACACGGCCTTTGCCCCGGCGGCGTCCACCGTGTAGGTCCCACCCACGGGAACCAATGCTACGTCGCATTTGCCGATGGCGGCAAGCTGCTGCTTCGAAAGCGGATGTCCTAAATCCCCCAGATGGCAGACGCGCACGCCGCCCGCCGAGAAAACCCGGATGGTGTTCCCGCCCCGCAGCGCGCCTGCCTTCTCGTCATGGAACGAATCGACTTCCTCCACGGTGAAGGGACTGTCCGCCTTGGGCAGCAGCCGTACCGCGTCCGTGTAATTATGGTCAAAATGGCCGTGGCTGCAATAGACTTCATGGGCCTCCAGCTCCAGCGGTGGATAGCCGGGAACGCCGGTATAGGGGTCCGTTACAATCCGAAAACCGTCCTGTTCCAGAAGAAAGCAGGAATGGCCCTGCCATGTGATCGTCATGAGAAGTGTCCTTCCTTTCATTGGAATCCCCGAGCGGAAACGCCCATCCGCACCACGGGGCCGTTTATGCAGCCATTATAACGAATTTACTCCGTTTTGTCATCCTTCTTTTCCGCCTGTGGCTTTTGCCCCGTCTTGGGTAGCGCTCTCCTCTTGCGACGGATGTAGATCGCCCCGGCCAGCGCCGCCGCAATCAGCAGCACCCAGACCCAAGCATAGGCCAAAAACACGAGAACGCTCTGCAAAAACGTCACGAACCCGTGCGCCCCGGAGGAGAGCGCCGCCCCGATGCGGCTGGCAAACCCGGTGGCGGGCTGCTCTACGTTGGAGAGCTGATAGACCTCGTTCAGAGAAATGTTTACCGTGGCATAGTCGATCTGGGAATCGTAGTGCTTCAACTCGCCGGAAAGGGACTCGATCTGCTGTTCCGTGTCGGAGATGGCGCTTTCAATGGTGATGATGTCCTCCATGCTCTCCGCCTTGGAAAGAAGGGTTTGAAGCCGCTCCAGCTTGGTCTGCTGGGTGGATAGCCGCCCGGCGGTGTCGTAGTAATACTCCGACACGTCCTCCACGTTGGTATAGCTGTAAGTCACATGGCACAGCTCCCCTGCCCGGGTGAGAAATGCGTCGAACTTTTCCTGCGGGACCCGGACGGTATAATTTCCGCGCCGGTAGCCGGAACCGCCGTAATCCACGCCGCTGCTCTGCATCCAGCCGCCCAGTTCGCCAACCAGCGCGGTCAAGCCCTTCGCCGCGTCGTCAAAGGCAGTGGTCTCCATGTTCAGATCCGCAGTGTAGATGCGCTTGGCCTCGTCTGTACGTCCGGTATCCGCCCGGTCGGCATCCGCCGCCGAATCACTGTTGAAAAACTCCATTCCCCCGTAATTTCCCTTGGCGGCTTCCGTCGTCTCCGCCGCGGCCGAGGGAGATGCGTTCATCGCGGCTCCGCTTCCGGTAGAAGCGCCGCAGCCCGCCAGCAGGGTCGTTATGCAGATCAAGGCCGAAATCCATGCAAGTGCTCTTTTCATCGTTTGTTCCTCCTTGCTTTTTCGCGCTCCGTCTTCCGTGCGGAGGCGTTTGCTTACTTAGACGAAAAGCACTGGAAAAATGTTGCAGGATTCCTTGCCTTTTTTTTGATACGGCGTTAAAATAGCGGCAGCACATGCGCGAAACCTCGCGCATCATGGGAGGAAAAAGATCATGACATATCAGGAAGTTCTGGAAAACGCCCGCACATGCGTAGGGCCTCACTGCAAGGCCTGCCCGGTCTGCAACGGCATGGCCTGCAAGAACACCGTTCCCGGCCCCGGAGCCAAGGGAATCGGAACCGGCTTCATCCGCAACTATCAGAAGTGGCAGGAGCTGTGCGTCAACATGGACACCATTGGCGAGAACAAGCCCGCAGACACCTCCTTCAAGGTCTTCGGCCAGACCTTTGATCTGCCGGTGTTCGCCGCGCCTGTGGGCGCCATGACGCTGCATTACGGCGACAAGTACGACGACCTTACCTATAACGACATTCTGGTTTCCGCTTGCGCCGCCGCGGGCATCGCCGCCTTCACCGGCGACGGCACCAACCCCGCCGTGGTGGAAGGCGCGGTAAAGGCCATCGCCTCCAGCCATGGACACGGCGTCCCCACCATCAAACCCTGGAACATGGAGCTGATTCAGGAGAAGATGACGCTGACTAACACGGCGGACCCCTTTGCCGTTGCCATGGATATCGACGCGGCGGGACTGCCCTTCCTGAAGAATATGCAGCCTCCTGCCGGCAGCAAAACGGTGGATGAGCTGAAGCAGATTGCCGCGTGGGCGAAAAAGCCCTTTATCCTCAAGGGCATCATGACCGTTGAGGGCGCGAAAAAGGCCCTGCGGGCCGGGGCCAGCGGCATTGTCGTCTCCAACCACGGCGGCCGCGTGCTGGACAACTGTCCCGCCACGGCGGAAGTCCTGCCCGCCATCGCGGACGCGGTGGGCGGCAAGCTGACCATTTTTGTGGACGGCGGCATCCGCACCGGTATGGACGTGTTTAAGGCGCTGGCTCTGGGCGCGGACGCGGTTTTGATCGGCCGCCCCTTCGTCACCATGGTGTATGGCGGCGGAGCCGAGGGTGTTCAGACCTATGTGGACAAACTGAAGGCGGAGCTTGCCGACACCATGGCCATGTGCGGTGCGCACAGTCTGTCCGAAATTCGGCGGGACATGGTGGCAACTCCTCGTGATCTTGAAAATCTGTAATTTCTTTGAAACCTGAAAACGCCGCCTCCGGGATAAATCCCGGAGGCGGCGTTCCGTCTGTAAAGAAAAAGCAGCATCCTGCAAAAATGGCAGGATGCCGCCTAGGGTAACACCGCACAGAGATTGCGTGCAAATTGCGCAGTTCGATTTTTTGTCAAATTGTATCGGAATTTTGCCGTCATGCTGACGTATGGCGAAAAATTGATGCGGAAGATGGCGGAAACTATGCAAGCAAGCAGTGTGCAAAGCCACTAGACGTTCTTTGTGCGGTATAGCCCTGGATGTTCTTGTTCTTTCGCTCCGTTCAATCCGGGTCAAACTCACACCGGCAGGAAAAGCAGTGTCCCTCTTCCAGACGGCCCTCAACGGTATAGCTGTTCCCCTCCCGAAAGCCCTGAAGGGTCAGCGTTTCGCCAAGCAATGCCTCCCTGCTGTAATTGATGTACAGCTCCCGCAGCGGCGCGCCCTGCAAATCGGCGGGCAGAACATCCCAGACAATGTCACCGTAATTCCCGCTGTACACATGGCCGTTTCCATCCAAATCGGACCAGCGGACAAGGCGGGTTCCCAGCATCTCCGTCCCCTCCCGGGGCAGAGTAATCCGGCGGCAGTCCGGACAGTCAATGGATTTGGGACAGGTGGTCAGAGGCTTGCCGGTGAAGCTGGCGGGACGCAGAATTTTACGGTCCGCCGGATCAATCAAAATCCATTCGCTCTTTGCGCTGACGCACACCGCTCCGCTTTCGTCCGTGATCTCATAGACCCGGCGCATATGCGCCCCGTGGGCGCCGTCCTCCCATGTGGTGATGGTAAGTACCTCCCGGTTGACGGGCCTGCGGTGAATCCGCAGAGCGATACCGGACAGCAAGAACACCTGCCCCATCTCATAGAGCTTTTGATGGGTCAGTCCCCGCGCGTCATAGTCGTATCCCCCTGCCGCCGCCACCAGACTCAGCAGCTTTGCGGGGCGAACATTTTTGTTCCGGTCACAGTCGACAAAACTCAGCTCCACCTCTCGGGCATAACTGTTGTCCGTGATCCATTGCTGAAATGCCTTCAAAAAATCGCTCTCCTTTTCATCGCTGACCGCTCTCCGGCCCTGCGGTTCCATCCTCTGGTTTTCCCGCCTGCTCCTTGGGTTTTTCCGTTTCCGGCGCGGACTCAGCTTCCTCCGCAGCGCTGCGATCCCGAGCCTGCTGTAAATAGTCCCGGTCCGCCTCCTTGGGGCTGGGGACAAAATTCTGCGCCGCCGATTTCTTTCTTCCCTGACTCTTCACATAGAAAAATCCGGTGACGGAAAAGACCACCGCACCGATAAAGTTCACAAACAGATCCTTCATGGTGTCGATGAGGCCGATGTCCAGATATCCGCCAAGTCCCAAACTTTCGCCGTTAATCGCCACATCGGTGATATTCGGAATCGACACCACCTTGTTCGTTCGGGTCACATCCAGCGCCACCGTGTGGAGCGCGTGAACGATGGTGTCCTTCTGCATGTCGGTTCCCAGAAAATAGTCGCAGCCAAACTCAAAAAATTCCCACAGTACGCCGATGGTCATGGAAAAGCAGAACGCCATCAGCGCCATAAATACCGGAGACAGATCGAACGTCAAGCGCGGGTCGTCATTCAAAAGCACCACCATGGAAAAGCCCACCGCCGCGGCAAGAAAGCCGTTGAGCGTGTGCAAAATCGTGTCCCAGAAGGGGATTACGATGTAAAACGCGTTGACCTCTCCCAGAATCTCCGCTGCAAAGATAAAGCACAGCACCGTGATCTCCAGAGGAGGGGGCAGCTCAATCCGCAGCCGCACCTGCACCCAGCTGGGAACATAGAGCAGCAGCAGTGTCAGCGTACAGAAGAAGGCGCTTTCATAGCTGCCCCGCCAAATCTGGCGCGCCAGAGAAAAAAACACAAGCATTCGGAGGATTGAGAACACAATGAAGGAGCTTTTATGCTCCCGCAGTTCCTTTTGCATAGCTTCCATAAAATTTTTGCGTTCATTCTTCTGATGTCTCTTTTTGATATCCATGGCTTTTTTCCCTCTCTTCAGCCCACCGTATACGGCGCGGTTCCGTCTTTGCCGACGTCATGTCACTCTAGTCGCAGGTATCAGAATATCACAAAATGGCTCCGCGTGCAAGAACAGCAGTGCGTTCCCGGCAGGGGGACTCACCTCCCACCGGGAACGCATCTCGGCTGAAAACGCAGCCCCGTTGCAAACCGTTCCCGCTCAGGTATTTTCTTTGCCGATCGGCACCCGCAGCAGCAGCCTTTTCAGCGCCTTTGCGTTGAAGGGGATCAGCGGATACAGATAGCCCGGCCCAGCCACCGTTTTGTTTGTGGCCAACAGCACGATGATTAAGATAATCCCCCCCACAAGGCCCCAAATATCGAACATGGCCGCTAGGATTAAAAGGAGCATCCGCAGCAGCTTCATAGCGTAGCCCAGCTCAAAGCTGGGCTGGGAAAAGCCGGAAATGGACACGAATGCCATATACACCAAGACCTCCGGGGTAAGCCACTCGGCCTTTACGGCAAAGTCGCCCAGAATCAATGCGCCCAGCATGGAAAAGGAATTGGACAGCGCCGCCGGCGTGTTTAGGGATGCCAGCTTTAGAAGGTCGATTAAAAATTCGACCGTTAAAAGCTGTGCCAGCAGCGGCAGCGCACAAGGTTCCGGTTCCGCCAGAAACTCCAGCCATTCCGGCAGGCGGCCAGGCACACTTACCAGCAGATACCATATCGGCGTCACAAACATGCTCAACAGAAGCACACCCACCCGAACCAAGCGGAGATACGTCCCCACCAGAGGCGGAAAATAGAAATCGTTTGCCGCCTGTGTGAAGTCGAAAATCGTGGTGGGCAGCAGCATCACCGCCGGCGTGTTGTCCACGAATACAATGATGCTGCCCTCCATCACCGAAGCCGCTGCCGTATCAGGCCGCTCCGTATATCTGATTTTAGGAAACGGATTGTACCATTGCTTTGGTCGGATCGCCTCCGCCAAGCTCTCTTGACCCATAGAGAGGGAGTAAGCCTCGATTTTTTTCAGTTTTTTTCGGAGCTGATCCAGAATCTTTGTGTCCACCCGGTCGTCCAGATAGCACAGCACCACATCCGTCCGGCTCCGTCCGCCCACCTTGTGGCCCTCCATTGTCAGATGGGGGTCCCGGATGCGGCGGCGCAGCATCGCCATGTTGGGAACAACGGCCTCGATAAATCCATCGCGGGCCCCGCGAAGGACCTTGCCGTCCGCCGGTTCCTCCACGCTGCGGGAGGGATAGTTCTTGGCGTCCATCAGCGCGCCGCCGGCGGCTCCTTCCATTAACAGTAGCGTCTTGCCCAGCAGAACCGCGGTGACGATCTCCTCCACATCATAAGCCACATTTGTCTCTGAAAACGTGATGAAGCGATCCGCGAAATCCTGCATTTCCTTCAGAGTGCCCAATTGCTCAGGGCGAAGAGACAGCCAAAATGCCCCCATGCGCTCCAAAATAGCATCCCGGCCATAACCGTCGATTACCCAGAGGCGAGCTTTCCGCCCGCCGATTACAAGGTCCCTCGCCACCAGATCGCAGCACCGACCCACGCCCAGCAGCGCGTCCATGTACCGGACATTATCTCCATAATGGCTTGAAAGCTGTTCCATACCATGCCTCCCTTTTGCGGTTTAGTATGGATTTTACGAGTGGAAGTTATGTGAATACCTCTGAAAAAAGCATCTGCCCGGCTGATTTGACTTTAAATCAAAATAAACGGCGGCGCCGGAACTTTCGTTCTGGTGCCGCCTGTATTCTTCGGGCAGACTCATAGTGCCAGCGCCATCTGCCTGTGATTCATGTCCAGCTGCGTTAAAAACCGCGGGAAATCGCTCTCCAGTTCCACTTACACCAGCTTTTCAAAGTAGTAAAAAGTCTCGTCCTCCCCTGCCGGACGCATACAGGAGGCCAGCATTTTCCGGGAGGCGGCATTCTCTTTGAAGCACTTTGCCACCACCCGCGTCAGATGAACGCCGTACAGTCCCCACTCCGCCACGGCTTTAAACGCCTCGGTTCCATATCCCCATCCCTCATACTCTTTCGCGATGCGGCAGCCCAGTTCCGCGCCGCCCCGATAGTCAAAGCGATAGAGCACCGCCTCGCCGATGAGCATTCCATCCAGCCGCACGGCAAAATTCACTGCCGCGCAGTTTTCAAAATCCCGCTTGGCCACCTCATAAAAGCTCCGCTCATCCATAGGGCCCTTCAAGCCCGCCACATCATCATAGCCCCACCAGCGGTTTCGGTCCTGATCCAGCACCAGCGCGTTGTAGGCGGGGATGTCCGCTTCCGTCATCTGGGACAGTGTCAGCCGCTCCGTCTTCAGCTCCGGAATGGCCTTTACATGGCACAACAGTTCGTTATGCGGCGCAAAATGATACTTGGGGGCCAGATGATCCGGCCCATACTGCAATTTGGAGGTCCGAAGTCCCCGGTCGGCGGCGTCGTCCTCTCGGTTGATCCAAACCACATCTCCGCCGAAATGCTGCGCAAAAGCCTGCACCATGGTGGGATAAACGCCCGCGTAGGAATACAAAGCCTTTTCAATGTGTATGATTAAGGTATCACCGCACCGCTCCGCCAATGCCAAGGCGATGAGTCGGTCCCCATTCATCATTCCGCCGCCAAAGAACCATGGCTTGTCCAATTTCTCCAGCATCCGTTTGGCCAGCTTCAGCTCTCCAACGGCCCGGGGATCGTCTCCCTTGGAAAATTCCGTGCGGTAATCCTCCCAAAACTGCTCCACCAGCGGAAGGTCCGCCTCCGTCAGCGGGCGGAACACCGCGTCGGGATAAGCGGTTCGGAATTTTTTGATGTGGTTTCGCTGCCCGGAGTAGCGCCGACCCGCAAAGGTCTGCAAATCCTCTCTTTTGTACAGGTAGTCCTGCCATGTGCGCACATTGCGCACCGCCACATAGGGATAACGCTGGAGCAGCTTGGAGGCGCGTTTCTCCGGAACCACCGAGATCACCGGCGGCATTCCGTTTTCCATGCACCAGTCCTCAATCGCGCGGAGCGCCGCCTCCTCGTCCCCTTCCGGTCCGGGGACCGGATAGTCAAACACCAAGCGGCCGTCAACCTCATTGCGGACGATCAGGCAGCCTGCGGCCTCCGCGTAAGCGGGGTGGAAGTAATCCCCCCACATGAACTTTGTCCCCACGGAGTATTCACACAGTCCGAAATCGCAGTTTTCATAATACCGGCGTAAAAAATCCCCATCCTCATCGGTGATTGGCGTAAAATTCAGCATGCTCCTAAGTCCTTTCCCGGTTTGCCTGCAGGCGGTTGCCCGCTTGCAAACGCAGTCTCTTTTCGTTTTCTTTGTGCAACTTGTTAAATATATCACATATATTCCAAAGTGGTTTGTACACTTTTTACTATTTTCGCTTGACTTCACACTTTATTCATAGTATATTCTATCCAGAAATCTATTTTAAGAAAGAGGGGTTACTTGTGGAAAATGAGAGAGGCAGTTGGGGAAGTAACATTGGCTTCCTGCTGGCAGCAATCGGCTCGGCCGTCGGCCTTGGCAACATTTGGGGCTTTCCTTACAAGATGGGTAAATCGGGCGGATTCACCTTCCTGATTGTTTATCTGCTGCTGGCGCTCTTCGTTGGCTTCACCATTATGATGGCGGAGTTGGCGCTGGGCCGCAAAACCGGCACCGGGCCTATCGGCGCGTACCACGCGGTGTCCAGCCGGTTCAAGTGGATTGGATGGCTGGCGGTCTTTTCTCCGTTCATCATCATGAGCTTCTACTCCGTTCTGGGCGGCTACTGCATTGAGTACATGTCCCTGAACCTGAGCAATCTGGCCTTCCGGGCCGATCCCATCTCCGGTGGGGACCTGTTCGGCTCCATGCTGACCAATCCCTGGGGCTGCGTGGCATTCACCCTTTTGTTTATGGTGGTCTGTTACATCATCAACCGGGGCGGCATCTCCGGCGGCATTGAGAAGTTCAACACAGTTGGTATGCCCGCCTTGTTCGTGATGCTGGTTATCATCATCATCAAGAGCCTGTCCATGGAAGGGTCTATCGAGGGTCTGAAGTTCATGTTCGTCCCCGGCTATGCGGTGGAGGGCGGCTTCATTGAAAAGGCCCCCAGCCTGATTCAGGTTATTTCCACTGCCGGCGGCCAGATGTTCTTCTCCCTGTCTCTGGCCATGGGCGCCATGATTACCTACGGTTCTTATCTCGATAAGAAAGAGAATCTGGTGAAAAACTCCGGCATCATCGTCATTGCTGATACCATGGTGGCCACCATGGCCGGTATCGCCGTGATTCCCGCCGCCGTGGCTTACGGCATCCAGCAGGGCATCCCCGTGGGCGACATCGCTCTGGGTGGACCCAGCCTCCTGTTCGTGACCCTGCAAAACGTGTTCAACAGCATGGGCAGCATCGGCCCCCTGTTCGGCGTAATCTTCTATCTGCTGGTGCTGATCGCCGCCATCTCCTCCGCCATCTCCCTGATCGAAGTCATTACCACGTTCTTCATCGACCGGGCGGCGAAGCAGGGCAAAAAGTCCAACCGTCCCAAGCTGGTGCTTCTGGTCTGCCTCGCCATCATGGTGGAGGCCGCTCTCGTTGCAGTGGACGGTCTCGGCTCCAACGGCGTTCCCGTGCCCTTCAAGGAAATGGCAGCCACGGTCCTCGCTGACGGCACCGTGCAGTACGCCGGTTGGAACGACTGCTGGCTGGACTTCATGGATATGCTCTCCGAGGGCATTGCGATGCCTCTGGGCGCGCTGCTGATGAGCGTTATGATCGGCTGGGAGCTTCAGCCCAAGAGTATGCTGGATGAGATTCACTCCGGCTGCGGCAACGGCATCGACGGCTTCTTCTCCATCTGCATGAAGATTCTTGCTCCTTTGGGCATGGTTCTGGTTCTGTCAGGCCAGATCGGGTCCTTCTTCGGTGAAACAGCTGGCAACATCGGTTATATCATCGGCATTATCGTCTTTGTCATCGGCTTTGCCGCCGCTTATACCTCTCCCAAGAGAAAAGCAGCTCTGAAGTAAATTTTCCGCAGCCTGTTAACCTGTCAAAAATCCGGAGGACGCCTGTGGGCGCCCTCCGGGTTTTTTCTGCGTCCTTATAGCATTAGAATATCAGAATTTACTAAACCGAGCGATGGCATTTACAACAGCAATCAAAAATTTCGACGCATTCCGTCAATCCTTCAGCGCTTTCGTTTCCCACCGGTGACCCCGGTAGCGAATCACAAATACAACGCTGCGCCCGATCCAGTCCACAAACATGGCTCCCCACATACCCAGAACTCCCATCTGGAATGTTTTTGCCATGATCACGCCCAACACCACCCGAAACGCCCACATGGACGCAGAAGAAACCAGCATGGTAAACCGGGTGTCGCCTGCGGCTCGGAGCGTTTGCGGCAGCTGAAACGCCACGGGCCAAATCAGGATACCGATGCCCCCGTGGGCCAACAGGAGGATACGGGCGTAATCCGTGGCCTCCGCCGAAAGGCTGTAAAGCCGCAGCAACAGCGGCAGCGCCGCGAAAATGAACAGGTTTGTCAGCAGCATGGACACATAGCCCCAGCGCATCAGCTTGCGGGTATAAGTCCGTGCGCTTTCAAATTCCCCCGCGCCCACGCAGCGGGACACCACTGTTACCATACCGAGTCCGATGGACTGCGGCGCCAGAATTTGAAAGCTGGCAAGGGTATTGGCGATGGCGTTAGCCGCCACAGACGCTGTGCCGAAGGCGGAGACAACCGAGAGCAGCAGCAGTTTTCCCAGCTGGAACATGCTGCCCTCCACTCCGTTGGGCACGCCCAGCAGCAGAATGTTCTTTATAATGGCTTTTTCATGCCGGAACGAAAATTTTTCCGGCAGATGGAGCGGTAAAGTGGGTTTTTTCAGCAGAACCACCATTGCCACCGCCGCCACGGCCCGGGATACCAGCGTTGGGATTGCGACGCCCTCCACGCCCCGGTGAAACCCAAAAATCAGCACGGCGTTGCCCACCACGTTGATGACATTCATCCACAATGACACCCACATGGAAATCTGTGAGTTTCCCATTACGCGGAACAGCGCCGCTCCGGCGTTGTAAATGGCAAGAAAAATCGTGGATGCCTCCACAATTAGATAGTATGTGTTGGCGTAGTCCGCCACATCCGCCTCAATCTGTCCGAAAACCACATGAAGCACAAACGGACGTATGCAGTAGAGCAGCACCGTGATTCCCACCGCGCACTCGCCCATAAACAGCAGCAGCTGTGCCCCGGCGCGATTGGCTTTTTTCCATCTCTCTGCGCCCCATGTACTGTCCCGCCACCACCGCGCCGCCGGTGGCCAGCGCGGAAAACAGACTGACCAGCAGCACGTTTACCGCGTCCACCAAGGACACGGCGGATACCGCCGCCTCGCCCACGCGGGCCACCATCAAGGAGTCCGCCAGACCCACCGTGATCGCCAGCAACTGTTCGATCACCAGCGGAACAATTAGTTTCCGCAGGTCCGGATTCGAAAATTTTGTTGATATTACGCCACCCATTTTATATCGCCCTCTAAATCTTTATCAAAATGTTTCCCGGCAGGCTTCTCTCCCCCGCCGCCCCCGTTTTCTATTTTCGTCTCTTGTCCTTCCCCACAAAATGATCCCGGATTTTCAGGGAAAGAGGAAGACGAGGCCGCAAAATAAGCAGCCTCGCCCGCAGGCGGGGACCTGTTTCGCTAGGCGGTGGTCCAACAACAGGCGAAGACGCGTTTCACAAAACCCGGCTCCATCCACTAGCCGCGGGGCTGGAAATCCCGGGGGCTGGCGTGAAACGTGGCGCGAAAGGCCCGCAAAAATGCGGAATAGTCCCCAAATCCCGCCTGCTCCGCCGCTTTCATCACCGGCACGCCCTGCCGCAGCAGCTCCCCCGCCAGCAGCAGCCGCTTCTGGCTGATATACTGGTGGACGGCATAGCCGGTGACTTCTTTAAACCGGTGCATAAGGTAGTATCGGCTCAGAAAAAAACGCTCCGCCAGCGCGTTCACCGTCAGGGGCTGCTCCAGATTTTCGGCAATATAGCGCAAAATCTCCTCGATTTTCGGATCGGATCGGTAGGCATCCTTCTCCCGCTCCGCCGTCCGATCCTGCAAACTATCCCGATTCACGCCGATCAAAAGCTGCTGGCAGCAGGTGTCCGCCATCCGCCCGGAGCCGTATTCCTGCGACCGGAGTGCCTCTTCCAGCTCCTGAAACCGGCGCATATAGAAGGGTCTGCGCTCTCCGTCCGTCCGCAGCAGGTGGAATCCCCGTTGGCAGGCCAGATCGAAGCAGGCAGACAGCGGCTCGTCCGGGTCGCTCCGCCGGTCCATCCACTCCCTCCCCAGCCACAGCACCATCCGTTCATAAGGTTCTGCCGGATCAATCATGGCACGGTGAATCTGGTTCCGGGGCACCAGCAGCAAATCCCAAGGTTGAAGGAAGTAGGTCACGCCCTCCACCATATAGGTCACCCTGCCGCCCAGAAGGAGAATGATCTTATCAAATTCGTGGTAGTGGTACTCCAGCGTCTTTGTGCTGGTGTCTTTTAGGTGGAACAGGCGAAAATTTTCCAAAAGATATCCTCGCTTATCCGCTTCCAGTCCCTCCGGCATCGCCTATCCTCCCCTCGTTTCCCATTTGATCGCAAAATTCAACAGGACGGCCCCTCCGTTCCCGAAGTGCAGGCCGTCAAACGCGCGTAAAAATAGCGGCCTTGCCGCTGTTTTTTCATCATACCGCACTTTTTGCATATTCGCAACCATATTTTTGCCAAAAGATGCAATTTTATGAGGTGCTTTTTTGCCTTTTCCGTGGGAATCGACGTTGAAACTGACGGCGGTGTCTGCTATACTATTTAAATACGATTTGAAGGGACAGAGGTGGTCATCATGAGCCGCGCGGACGAACTTTTCATTCAAAACTGCCGGGATATCCTGCAAAACGGCGTTTGGGACACAAACCAGCAGGTCCGTCCCCACTGGGAGGACGGAACCCCCGCCCACACCGTTAAAAAATTTGGGATTGTGAACCGCTATGATCTTTCCGCCGAATTTCCCATCTTGACGCTCCGGCGTACTTATTGGAAGACGGCAGTGGACGAGCTTTTGTGGATCTGGCAGAAGAAATCCAACAATGTCCACGATTTGAACGCCAAAATCTGGAATCAGTGGGCGGACGAAACCGGCTCCATCGGCAAGGCCTACGGCTATCAGCTGGGCGTAAAACATCAATATCCTGAAGGAGAATTTGATCAGGTGGACCGGGTGCTGTACGATTTAAAGCATAATCCCGCCAGCCGCCGCATTTTAACCAATATCTATAATTTTCAGGACCTTCACGAAATGCACCTCTATCCCTGTGCCTACTCCATGACCTTCAACGTCTCCGGCGGCACGCTCAACGCCATTTTGAACCAGCGCAGTCAGGATATGCTGGCCGCCAACAACTGGAACGTGGTGCAGTACGCCGTGCTGGTTCACATGATGGCGCAAGTCTCCGGTCTGAAGACTGGAGAACTGATCCACGTCATTGCGGACGCTCACATTTACGACCGCCATGTCCCCATCATTGAGGAGATGCTGACGCAGCCGCCCGCCTCCGCGCCCCGGTTTTTTGCGGACCCGACGGTCACCGATTTTTACCGTTTTACCCGGGACAGCTTCAAACTGGAGGGGTACACACCCGCCTCTTTTGAGGCGAAAATCCCCATTGCCATTTAAGAGGGAGGCTTTTTCATGAACGCAATCTTATCTGCGGCGCAAGACTGGGCCATCGGCAAGGACAATCAACTTTTGTTCCATCTGAAAGAGGATATGCGCCGCTTCCGCACCCTTACCACTGGAGGAACGGTCATTATGGGCCGCCGGACGCTGGAATCTCTTCCCGGCGAGAAACCGCTGCCCAAACGGCGCAACATTGTGGTCACCCACGACCGCCAGTTTGTCCGGGAAGGAGCAGAGATTGCCCACAGCGTGGACGCCGCCCTGAAACTGGTGGACCCCTCCGCAGACGATGTGTGGGTCATGGGCGGTGGCAGCGTTTACGCGTCGATGCTGTCCCGGTGCAAGCGGGTCTACCTCACCCGTGTGGACGCTGTGGTGGATGGCGCGGACACGTTCTTTCCCAATCTGGATAAACTGTCCTGCTGGAAAATTGTCTCCCAGTCGGAGCCAATTGTGGAGGACGGAATCTCCTATCGGTTTGTCGAATATCAAAATCTGAATTTTTAAGCCTGCCTCCGAGGTCGTTGCCCCGGCAAGCTGAAAAGCGCTCCAAATGCCAGTGGCATTTGGAGCGCTTTTTATACGCGGATTTACAAGAAAATGCGGCTGACTCACACTCTCTCGGTGCCCAATGGTAAGGGTCTTCTGTATACTTTCGCCGGCTTGCTTCGTTCTCTCTCCCGCCCAGTTCTCCTTCATAGCTCTCCCGATCGCGCGCCTTGCCAATCGTGGGACAAATGGGTATAATAGGCAGCAGACGACATTGCAAAAGCAGCATTGCTTAAAAAGGAGGCGATCCCCATGACGGAGCTGAACTCCGACGTACAGTTCATCAAAGGCATTGGCGGCCAGCGGGCCAAGGCTCTGGCCAAGCTGAATATCTGTACGCTGCGGGACCTGATCTCCTATTTCCCCCGCGCCTATGACGACCGGACGCAGACAAAGCGCATTCAGGATTTGCAGCCCGGAGAGACTGCCTGCGTAGAGGCCATGGTGTCTGCCCCTCCCACGCTCTCCCGCATTCGTAAGGGACTGGAGCTGGTGAAGCTCCGGGCGGTGGACGACTCCGGCGCGCTGGACGTGACGTTTTTCAATCAGGCATGGCTAAAAAACAGCCTCAGCGCGGGTGAGACTTATATTTTTTACGGCAAGGCAGAGGGAAACCTGCTTCGCCGCCAGATGGCAAACCCGGTTGTGGAACCGCTGGGCCGGGGGGAACTGACGGGACGCATCGTTCCCATTTATCCCCTCACCGCCGGGGTGAGCCAGCTGATTTTGTCCCGCTCCATCCGACAAGGTCTGGATGCCTGCGCCGCCATCCTGCCGGACGCACTGCCGGATGATGTCCGGCAAGCGCACCACCTTTGCCGCATCGGCTTTGCCTATGAGAACATCCACTTCCCCTCCTCTGCCGAGGTGCTCGACTTGGCCCGGCGGCGGCTGGCGTTTGAGGAACTATTTTTATTCACCATCGGTTTGCGCCGTCTCCGCTCGCGCCGGGACGAGGTTCGGGTGGCCCCCTGCTCAGCGGTGGATATGGGGCCGTTTTACGCTGTCCTCCCCTTCGTCTTAACTTCCGCCCAGCGGCGATGCGTGGATGAAGCGCTGGCGGACATGCGCTCCGGGAAGCCCATGAATCGGCTGTGTCAGGGGGACGTTGGCTCCGGCAAAACCATGGTGGCGGCTGCCTGCGTGTACTTCTGCGTGAAAAACAGTCGGCAGGCGGCGCTTATGGCCCCCACAGAGATTTTGGCTCAACAGCACTACAACGGCCTTGCACCCATACTGGAGCATCTGGGAATTCGCTGCGCTCTGCTGACGGGGTCCATGACTGCTAAAACAAAGCGGTCTATCTGCGCACAGCTGGCGGCGGGTGAGATTGATTTCGCCATCGGCACCCATGCGTTGATTTCTGAGGGTGTGGAGTATCAGAATCTAGGACTGGTGGTGACGGACGAGCAGCACCGCTTTGGCGTGGGCCAGCGGGCGGCGCTGGCGGCTAAGGGAGAAAGCCCCCACATGCTGGTCATGTCCGCCACGCCCATTCCCCGGACGCTGGCGCTGATTTTATACGGCGATCTGGACGTCTCCATCATCGACGAGCTGCCCCCCGGGCGGCAGAAGATCGACACGCTGGCCGTCTCCGGCGGCTACCGTCAGCGGCTATACGCATTTCTCCGCAAACAGGTGGAGGAGGGGCGTCAATGCTACATCGTCTGCCCTATGGTTTCCGAGGATGAGGACGCGCCGGACGAGCGAAAAGCTGTCACGGAATACGCTAAGAAATTGCAGACTGAGGTGTTTTGCGATCTGCGGATCGCCTTTGTCCACGGGAAAATGAAGGCGAGGGAAAAGGAATCGGTGATGACCGCCTTTGCTGCCGGAGAAACAGACATTCTTGTGTCCACCACGGTGATTGAGGTGGGCGTGGACGTACCCAACGCCACAGTCATGGTGGTAGAAAACGCGGAGCGGTTTGGCCTGAGCCAGCTCCATCAGCTCCGGGGCCGCGTGGGCCGGGGAAGCTGCAAATCCTATTGCATTCTAATTTCTGACAACAAAAATGAGGAAACCCGACAGCGGCTCCGGGTCATGACCCAAACCGGCGACGGATTTAAAATCGCGGAGGAGGACCTGCGGCTTCGGGGTCCCGGCGACTTTTTCGGCCTGCGCCAGCATGGACTTCCCGGCCTTCGGGTAGCGGATTTGGGCTGCGACGCGGCGCTTTTGAAGGAGGCGCAGGCCGCCGCGGACACACTTCTCGCCAAGGACCCGGCGCTTTCCTCCTGCCCCGCCACAGCGGAGCGGGTGACGGAACTGTTCCAGCAAAATGCGGATACCCTCAATTAGCATACAAAAAATAAAAACAGCGCTAAAATCAGCCTTTAGAATGACGGCGGCGCATGTTTACTGCACCAAAATTAAAATACGGGTCCCATTTCCTTTTCAACGTGTTGAAAAGGAAATGGGACCCGTTTTGTGAAACAAAAAGGCTTTACCGAAATCGGAAAGAACCATCCGGCGGAGCTTTCATTTCTTTGAAAGCGAGATTGGTCAGGTTACTCCTCGCAGAGCTTAAGCA
>NZ_DF158896.1:473208-662252 GCF_000307265.1 Oscillibacter ruminantium GH1 | reverse complement strand
CTGTTTTCGCGCCCTGCCCACCGCGCCCGTGCCAACGGATCTCTACGATGTCTTTCATAAGTCCTGTATCATCCTCTCTAATTTCTGCCGCCAAGGCCTGCGGCGGCTGACCATCAAACATTATAAACCTAACCAATTTAAAATGCAAGTCCTGTGCAAATTGCACAAAAATAATGTGAAATATTTGGCAATCAAATTTTGGACAAAATTTCACACAGTTTTTGGCTAATTAGCTAAAGTGCCCTCCGGTTTTCCCGGAGGGCACTTTGCTCTATCACGAATCTACTTTACGCGGACAATGCAGCTCAGGCTGTTTCCATCGTAAGACATGGTAATGGTTGCTGTCCCCGCAGACACGCCGGTAACCGTTCCGTTTCCACTGACGGTTGCCACGCTGGGATTACTGCTGGACCACGTCTGTGTGGTAGTAATGCCCGTATTTTTCAGTTGGAACGTCTCGCCCACAGGAAGGGTAAAGTCCTCCCGGTTCAGTTTTACCTCGCCGCCAGAGGGTGTGGTCTGTCCGGTAGTTCCGGTGCCGGATGGAGCAGCTGCGCCTCCCTTTACCCGGACGATGCAAAGGCCCTTACCTGAGCCATCAGTGGCATAAACGTTAATCGTTCCGGCGGAGATTGCCGTCACCGTACCGTTTTCATCCACAGAGGCAATACCGTCATCCTCGCTGTACCAAGTATAAGTTCCGCTGCCGCCCGTAGCCTTCAGCTTCACCGTCGGATCGCCCACGGAAATTGTAAAGTCTCCTGTGGAAAGTTTGAGTGTATCCGGCAGGGCCGCGACTTCTTCCACGCTCAACTCGCCATTGCCTGTTCCGGTCCCGGTCCCGGTTTGCGAGGAATCGCCCGGCTCCACAGAGGAATCGCCTGGCTCCAGCGCTCCGGCGCTACCGGATGCGGAAGCGGAGCTGCCGCTTTGAGATTGGGAGGACTGCGACGATGCGGCTCCAGAGTTCCCGCCACTCAGCTTTTCCTTAATGCTGTCGCCAAAGAACAGCCAGCCCAGCATCAGCGCCAGCACCAAAACCACAATCACCAACACCGGCGTTAAAATCCCCGGGTCCTTTCGGGACGAGGACCTTTTTCCGCCCCGTCGGCGGAGCGGGCGGTCGCCTTTCATGGCCTCTTCCTCTTCGCAGAAGGGGCAGTAACGATAAGTATCCGAATATTTCTCCCCGCAGACGGGGCACCGTTTCATAGCCATAAATGTCCTCCTTCTGGATGACAGATGTTTTTATTTGAATTACTTAACATAATACTGACTTTTCTCCCCGCAGTCAATACCGCTCTGCCGAATTTTGTGGAATTACAGTTTTTTCCCTGCTTTTCTCTTGCTTTTAAGGATTGCCGCCTCTATAATATTTCTAAAATAGGAACAGTCGGCCCGCAATACGGAGAACCGCTGTGTAAAGGAGAGACTCCATGGATACGATCCTGATCGGCGTGGCAGGGGGCACCGGCTCCGGCAAAACCACCCTGACCCACCATCTGAAAGACCATTTTGGAGAGGACGTGACCGTCATCGGCCACGACAGCTACTACAAGCGTCAAGAAGGCAAAACTTATGAAGAGCGGGCAAAGCAGAATTACGATCATCCCAGCGCGTTCGACACCGATCTTTTGATCGAGCATCTGAAAGCACTGAAACGGGGCGAGTCCATTCAATGTCCCGTGTACTCTTATAAGGATCACAACCGCACCGACCAGACGGTGACCATCCACCCCGCCAAGGTCATTCTTGTCGAGGGCATTTTAATTTTTCAAAGCCCCATCCTGCGGGACATGTTCGACATCAAAATCTTCGTGGAAACCGACGCGGACGAGCGTATCCTGCGTCGGGCCCTGCGGGACGTGCAGGATCGCGGGCGGAGTCTTGAGTCCGTGGTACACCAATATCTCACAACTGTAAAGCCCATGCACGAGCAGTTTGTGGAACCTTCCCGAAAATACGCGGATATCATCGTGCTGGAGGGCGGACACAATCTGGTGGCGCTGGAAATGATTATGCAGCGCATCCAAAACCACATTGATGAACGCTGAATTCCACGGTGTGGATCTTCTTCTGCAAACAAGGAGTGTTGTGCCAACGGCACAGCACTCCTAGTCCTTTTGCAATGCGATTGTTGGATGTCTTCCGCCTGTTGATGGCTTCCCCCGGCTAGCGGGAAGCCATCGTATTATTTCGTCAAGGCGTTGAAATTGGCTGCAAACGTCTCGTTGCCAGCGCCTACGGCCATGAGAACGTAGTTGCCGTTGACAATCACTTGGGAATGGTTTTTCCACTGGTCCACCGTCTCGGGGTAAAACGCGCCCTGATCCTCGCCCTGCTGCTTGATGCGGGCACGCAGAATTTCAGTGGCGGCCTTGGCGTCCTCGGCGCTGGACAGCTCCAGTGCCGTCACCTCGCAAGCCACGGCGGAGATCATCGCCATGTAGGCCACGGTCTGCTTCGGCTTCAAGGCACTCAGTCCGGGATACACACCATCCATCAAGTCGGAGGTGATCTCCGTCATGCCGGGCGCATCGGTCATCGCGGCAACCGTGTCATTATAGAACTTTTTCAGGTCCACGCTGGTAGCCACGCTGGAAGAACTGCCGGAGCCAGAGGGCTTTTCCGTCCCGGTAGACGGCTTCGAGGTTCCGGTGGAGGGCTTGGTTGTCCCAGTGGAAGGCTTGGATGTACCTGTGGAGGGCTTGGAGGTTCCGGAGGAAGCACCGCCGGAAGGCTTTGCCGTACCGGTCGCCTGATCCTCTGTCTGGGTGGCATCGCCTTCATCCGGCTGGGCATCGGGCTGGGCTTCCGCGTCCTTCTCCGGCTCTTCTTCATCCAAATTTTCGTCCGTGGGTTGAGAGGACACCGCACCGAACTCGGCGGATGAGGAAGATCCCGAACCGGCACCTGTGCTATTACCGCCGCAGGCGGCCAAGGACAGGGCCAGCGTTAGTGCCAAAAGCGCAGAGAGCAGTCGTTTTTTCATTGTGTTTCTCCTCGTTTCAGTAGTTTTCTGAATGGTTAGACGCAATACGGCAAAAAAAGTTCCCGGATAGAGCAGAAAATCCGCCCCATCCGAGAATTGATAAAATTTTATTTTGCCGCAGGCTTGATGACCGCCCGCCGGGCCAGCAGCCATGTCCCCAGCAGGAACACCACCGCCCAGATCAGTAAAAACAAAATCATCGCCCAGACGTTGGTCGTTAGAATACGCAAAGGCCGAATCAGATAGGGAGACAGCCGATACATCAGGTTCGGAAAGCCCACGCTCAGTCCCAAGCCCAGACTCAGTCCCAGAATCCACGCGCCCACCTTATTCACCCGCCAAAAGGCTGTGGTACACAGCATACCAAAGGAACCCATGGCGGCAAAAAGGACAAAGCTCAGCAGCGCCATCATCCCGTACTCTCCGGGCGTCATGACGTAGTTGCCGGAGGTGCTGTACAAAATCTGATATAAATCCGTAACAACAAAGCGTTGACTGCCGTCCGACATAATTTGCAGCAGCGCCGTCAGCACCGTCAGCCCCACAGAGGCTATGGCGAATACCGCTAGATTCCCCAGCAGATTGGCAAGGAATGCGCTGCGGCGGCTCGTGCCCATCTGGTTCCCCAGCCGAAGATCAATGCGGGTTGTCACAATTCCAATGACCAGCGCCCAAATGGCTCCGGTAAGAGAGTTTGCGCCGTTCACCTCCGTCTCTCCAAAGGTGATCGAGAAGAAGGCGCAGATCGCAGCCAAAGCACCCGCCACAATCGCCAGAGCTTTTAAATTGTCCAGCAGCCGATAGCGAAACAGCGTTTTCATACCCGATCCTCCTTTTCCATCAAGGCGATGAAATAGTCCTGTAAATTCAGTCCCGTGATCTCAAGACTCTCCGGGACATTTCCCGCCTCGCCCTCCACAGCGGCAGTCTTCAGTCCGCCGATGGCCGTCTCGTTCAGCACCGGGCGGCCCGCGAGATACGCGTCCACGATTTCGGCAGGGCCGGAGACCGTGAAGGCCCCTGCCGTCAGTTCCTCTACCGGCGCATCCTTTAGAACCCGGCCTTTGCGGAGAATCACCGCCCGCTCCACCATGTACGCCGCCTCATAGATCAGATGCGTGGAAAAGACCACCGTGCAGTTATTTGCCGCATACTTCTCCAAAAGCAGCTTATAAAACATCTCCCGGTGCTGGGCATCCAGTCCCAAAACCGGCTCATCCAGCAGCAGATACGGCGTGTTCGCCGCCAGCGCCAGCACCAGCTTGAAAATGGAACCATAGCCGGTGGAGAGTTTATTGATTTTAGACTTTTGGTTCAGGTCAAACCGCTCCGCCAATTCAACTGCCTCTGCCCCGTCAAAACCGGGATAAAACCGCGCGGCCCAGTCGAAAGCGGTCTTCACCCGCATATCCTCCGGGAACAAATTTGCCTCACTCATCAAAAACAGCCTGCCAAGCGCCCGGTCATTTTCCGTCGCCCGTTCGCCGTCCACCAAAAGTTCCCCCGCTGTGGGGAACATTCGCCCGGAAATCAAGTTCATCAAGGTGGACTTGCCCGCGCCGTTATTGCCCAGCAGCCCGTAGATCTTTCCGCTTTCAAAGGTCATGGACACGTCCTTCAGCGCCTCTGTCTCTCCAAAGCGTTTGGACACATTCTTTATCTCAATCGACATCTCCGTCAAACCCCCTCTCCACCATGCGCACCAGTTCCGTCTCCGTCAGCCCCAGCTGACGGGCCTCGTGCACCATGCTCTGTACAAAATCCTCAAAAAAGCGCTCTCTGCGCTGTCCGCGCAGTTTTTCCCGCGCACCGGACGCCACAAACATCCCGACTCCCCTTTTCTTATACAGCAGTCCCGCATCCACCAGCAGGCTGATGCCTTTCAGCGCAGTGGCGGGATTGATCTTATAAGTTACCGAATACTCCGTGATGGACGGTACCTGCCCCTCCTCCGGATAAGCGCCGGAGAGGATTCCCTCTTCCAGCTGCTGCGCCAGTTGGAGGAAAATGGGCTTTCCCTCATTGAATTCCACGGTGTGCCTCCTCTCCGTGTTGTGGTTAGTTGGTCAAGTGATTAACCGTGTAACTAACATAGCATTGCCTACGAACTTTGTCAAGCGGTTCCTTGAAAAAAGTTTTGATTGCATTTATTATCAGTTTTGCTTATACTGAAATGGTAACATCTACAAGGAGGACAAATCCATGGCGGTGAAACTGGAGCTTTATCGGGTATTTAAGGAAGTGGCGGATGCGGAGAATATTTCCGTGGCTGCAAAAAACCTCTATATTTCCCAATCAGCGGTGAGCCAGTCCATCAAGCAGCTGGAAACAGCCTTGCAGGCCCGGCTGTTCTCCCGCAGTCCCCGGGGCGTGGCCCTGACGGGAGAGGGACAGATGCTGTACGATTATGTGCGCTCCGCGCTGGGACTGCTGGCCACCGGAGAGGACAAACTCTCTCAGGCGCAGCAGCTGCTGCTGGGCACGCTGGTGATCGGTGCCAGCGACACGGTGACGGGTCAGTTTTTAACGCCCTATCTGGACGCATTTCACCGCCAGCATCCCGGCATCCGGCTGAAAATTATCAGCGGTCGAAGCGCCAAGGTTCTGAGCCTTTTGAAATCCGGCGCGGTGGATATCGCCTTTGCCTCCACCCCTGCCGAACGGGAGCATCTGGAGACTTGGGCCTGCTTCCCCACCCACAGCGTTTTTGTGGCGGGCAGCGGATACAACTGCGACTTTGATCATGTATACACCCGGGAGGAAATTGCCGCGTTCCCCCTGATCCTGCTGGAACGCAAGGCCAGCTCCCGCGGCTTTTTGGAGCAGGACTTTCTCCGCTGGGGCGTGACGCTGAACCCAGAGATTGAGCTTTCCTCCCGAGGTCTTTTGGTTACGCTGGCAAAGATTGGGCTGGGCGTGGCGGGCGTCACGCTGGAATTTGTTCAGCAGGCTCTGGACGACGGAGACATCCGGCTTTTGAAGACGGACTTCACTATCCCCGCCCGCAGTGTTGAGATGTGCACCCTTCTGGACGTGGCTCCCACGGCGGCCGCCAGCGCCTTTATGGAGATGGTTCGGGCCGGGACGGACAAGTGAATGTTTGCTCATCCTTTGCGTGAAAACCGACGCACGCAAACATTCCTTCTTTCCCACGCGAATTTGTCCGGCCGATATTTGACCGCAGTGCAAAAGCAGGGAGGTCACCGTTTTTTAACGGTGACCTCCCTGCTTTTTTGATACTCGAAATTTCTTTCGGGCGAAGTTTTTCCCCCGCTGACTCCGAATGGGCAGCCCGTCCCTTCCAAAGTCAACAATTTTGTTCAGCATCTATGGACTCAAAATGAGTCTTGCTATCCTCCGTGCATCGGCCGCAGACAGTTTTGGCTTTTCGCAGCGATTGCCGCGAACCGTCCTCCGATGCGCAGAGGTCATTTTTTCGGGGTTCGACGGGGCTTCCCCCATCTCCCATGTCAACAGTTGCGCCGTTTTCCCTAAAAACCGGATTGCAAATCAGTTTTTTCCGCTCTGCCCGGGAATCAGGCCGCAGGGACGTTGCCCTGACTGCCCTGCCCGTTCTGACTGCCGCCAAAGCCGTTGTTGAAGAAATAGTTGAACAGGTCGTTCATGCTGCCGTTTCCGTAGTAGCTGTTGCCGTTGTTGTTCTGGGTATTCTCCTGCGTATTCTGCTGAGTGTTTTCCTGCGTCTCCGTCTTCTGGCTGGCAGGCACGCTGCCCCAAGTGACCTTCACGGTCTGGGTTTTGCCGTCCCGGTAAACGGTGAAGGTGGAGGTATCTCCGGCGGAGTAGGCCTTCTTTGCGGCCACCAAATCCTCGGAAGATGTAATCTCGGTGTCATCCAGCTTGGTGATCACGTCGCCCATCTTCAGGCCCGCCTGATCGGCGGCACTGCCGTCCTCCACAGAGTAGATGAACACACCCTGAGAGATATCATAGCGGTACTGGGCCGCCATCTGGGCAGTCAAAGTTCCCTGAGTCACGCCGAGGTACGGCTTGTTGGTGACATAGCCGTTGGTCATAATATCCTGAATCATCGCCAGCACGTCGTTCATGGGAATTGCGAAGCCCAAGCCCTCTACCGTCTCGCTGGAATAAGAGGAATACTTGGCGGAGACAATGCCCACTACCTCGCCGTATTGATTGAACAGCGGACCGCCGGAGTTGCCAGGGTTGATAGAGGTATCGGTCTGGATCATGTTGAAGGGCGTGCCGTCCACATTGATGGCCCGGTTCACGCTGGAAACCATGCCGCCGCTCATGGAGAAGGTCAGTTCGCCCAAGGGATTGCCCACCGCCAATACATGGTCGCCCACGTTCAGTGTATCGCTGTCTCCCAAGGTCACGGGCTGGAGGCCGGTGGCGGTGATCTTCAGCACCGCGATGTCGTAATCCTCGTCGCTGCCGATGACGGCTGCGTCATAAGTATCGCCGTTATAGAGGGTCACCTTCACCGCGTCGGTATCCGCGATGACATGGCGATTTGTAACGATATAACCGTCGGCTGTGAGGATAAAGCCGGAACCGGCGGAGGCCGACTGCACCTGCTGTCCAAAATAATTGGTGGTAGAGGTGGAGTTGATGGAAACCACGGAATTGACATTTGCGGCATAGAGCTCCGCATCGGTCATGGCGTTCTTGCCATCCACTGTCTTCAGGGCAACAGCGGTGGCGGGACGGCTGGAGATGTTTACGCTGGTGGAACTTCCGCTCCCGGAAACGCCCCACATGACACCCGCGCCCGCCGCGCCGCCCAACAGCGCACAGCTCAGGGCCAGAGCCACGATCTTTGCCCCGCCGCGCTTCTTGTTCTGCTTTTTTCCGGAATCGCCCTCCCAGGGCTCCCGGTATGCGGCCTCTACCACCGGGGGGGTGTTCCGAGGCTCGCTGCCGTCCTTGCGGTACGTATAATGGTACAGGTTGTTTTCATCGTTATACATGTTTGTTTCCTCCTGATGTATATTCGTTGTCCTCGCTCACCCGTTCCATTTCCATGTGGACGAGTATAGCGGAGAAGCGTGTCAAAATTATGAACAGGTTCTGAAAAGATTTTGAACGATTGAACGAGGCGATTTCCATATCGTGTAAGGCACTTCTTTCTTGCACCTTTGACCGAAGTATAGTATGCTTAACTTAAAAACAACTTTAAAAAGGATGAACAAACTGTGATTAAAATAGAAGGACTGAAGCAGCGACCCGGACGGGGTCCCCGCGATCTGGTGCGGGAGGCCGCCCGTATGCTCCGTTTGTCGGAAAATGAAATTAAAACGCTGCACGTTTTGCGTCGCAGCGTGGACGCGCGGGAGGATGTGGAGCTGGTCTACACCGTGGCTGTGGAAGTGACAGATGAGGAAAAACGGCTGCGCCGTCTCCACAGTAAGAAGGTATCCCGCTATGTCCCCGTCCCGGCTTATACACCGCCAAAATCCGTGACGCCGCCGGAACTTCCCCCCGTGGTCGTGGGCGCGGGTCCTGCGGGACTGTTTGCCGCGCTGACGCTGGCGCGCGCCGGGGCAAAGCCCATTCTGCTGGAGCGGGGCAGGCCGGTGGAGCAGCGACAGGCGGACGTGGAGCGGTTTTTCCAGACCGGCGAGCTGGACACAGCCTCCAACGTCCAGTTTGGCGAGGGCGGCGCGGGTGCTTTTTCCGATGGAAAGCTGAATACCGGCACCAAGGACCCCCGCCACCGCTTCATTTTGGAGACGCTGGTTGCCTGCGGCGCGCCGGAAGACATTTTGGTGGACGCCAAGCCCCATGTGGGCACGGACATGCTCCACGTCGCGCTGATAAATCTGCGCAAGGAACTTCTGGATTTGGGAACGGACATCCGGTTCGGGTCCCGGCTGACCGGTCTGCGGACCGAGGACGGCGCACTTGCCGAAATCACCGTGGAGGGGCCAGAGGGAAGCCGCACCCTCCCCTGTCGGCAATTGCTTCTGGCGGTGGGACACTCCGCCAGGGACACCTTTGAAACGCTCTGCGCCGCTGGCGTTCCCATGGAGGCCAAACCCTTTGCCGTGGGCGTGCGCATCGAGCATCTGCAAGCGGACATGGACGCGGTACAATATAAGAAGTATGCGGGCCATCCCGGCCTGCCCGTATCTTCCTACAAACTCTCCTGCCACCTGCCAAACGGACGGTCGGCCTACTCCTTCTGCGTCTGCCCCGGCGGCGACGTGGTCGCCGCCGCGTCGGAGGAAAATCGGGTGGTCACCAACGGCATGAGCCGCTTTGCCCGGGATGGGAAGAACATCAACGGCGGCTTTCTCGTCAACGTCACACCCGAGGACTTTGGCGGGGACACCCCCCTTTCCGGCGTGGAATTCCAGCGGAAGCTGGAGGAAGCCGCCTTCCACGCGGGCGGCGGCGGTTACCGCGCCCCCGCCCAGCGGGTGGAGGATTTTCTGGAAAACCGGCCTTCCACCGGTCCCGGTAAGGTAACGCCCACCTACCGCCCCGGCGTGAAGTGGACCAACCTGCGGGAGTGCCTGCCGGACTTTATCTGTGACACGCTGGCGCAGGCTCTGCCTCTGCTCGATCAAAAACTCCGGGGCTATGCTGCAGCCGACGCGGTCTTAACCGCCGTGGAAAGCCGCAGTTCTTCCCCCGTTCGTCTTCCCCGGGACGAGACGTGCCAGAGCGCGCTGCGGGGACTATATCCCTGCGGTGAGGGAGCCGGATACGCCGGCGGTATTCTCTCCGCAGCGGCGGACGGAATGCGATGCGCCGAAAAAATTATCGAAACGCTGTAACACTATTTAACTATTTATTTATAGGAGGAATCACTATGAGCCGTACCATCTGTGTCGTCAATGAATTTATTACCGAAGCCCACAAAGAGCAGATCAACGCCGTGGCGGAAAAACACGGATTTTCCGTCCGCTACTATCTCAGCAAGAAAGACGCCGCCGGGCAGATTGCCGACTGCGAGGTGCTGTTCGGCCACTGGCGCTCCCTTCTGAAAGAAGCCCCGGATTTGAAGTGGTACTGCTGCTCCTATGCGGGAGTGGACCCCTATCAGCCGCCGTTTCACTTTCCTGAGGGCGTGATGCTGACCAACTCCTCGGGCGCTTACGGCGTTACCATCGCGGAGCACATTCTGATGGTCACCCTGATGCTCCAGCGGAAGATGCCGGAATACGGTGAAATTGTCCGAAACCACGGCTGGACCAACGATCTGCCCGTCCGCTCCATACAGGGCAGCCGCCTGACCATGCTGGGCACCGGCGACATCGGCACCACCTTTGCAAAACGAGCCAAGGCCCTGTGCCCTGCCAGCATTACCGGCGTGAACCGCAGTGGGAAAACGCCGGACGAGGTCTATGACCGGGTCGTCCCCATGACAGAGTTGGACAGCGTTTTGCCGGAAACGGACATTCTTGTCATGTCCCTGCCCTCCACGCCGGAAACCATCGGCATTATGACCAAGGCCCGTATCGGCCTTCTGTCCGCGGACTCCATTCTGGTGAACGTGGGCCGGGGCACCGCAGTGGATCAAGAGGCGCTGATGGACGCGCTGAACAGCGGAAAGCTGGCAGGCGCGGCGCTGGACGTGATGGTTCCCGAGCCTCTGCCCGCCGACCATCCCCTGTGGAACGCGAAAAATCTGGTCCTCACGCCCCATGTGGCGGGCAACATGACGCTGGGCTACACCTGCGATAAAACCGTCTCCATGTTCTGCGAGAATTTGGAGAACTACGCGCAGGGTAAGCCTCTGAACCATCTGGTAGACTTGAAAAGAGGATATTGAGCATGGAGAATTTTACATTCTATTCCCCTACGCTGTTTGCCTTTGGCGACAGGGAAGAGCGCCGCGTGGGTGAGCTGACCCGCCGCTTTGGCGGCACAAAGGCTCTGCTTGTCACCGGCGGCGGGTCCGTGAAACGGAACGGGGCCTATGACGCGGTAACGGCCTCCCTGAAGGAGGCGGGCATCCCCTTTGCGGAGCTTTCCGGCGTACAGGCCAATCCCCGCAGCGGCAAGGTCTACGAGGGCATTGCCCTTTGCCGCGCAGAGGGCGCGGATTTCGTGCTGGCCCTTGGCGGCGGCTCCGTGATTGACACGGCGAAGGCCATCGCCATGGGCGCGGGATACGACGGAGACTTCTGGGATTTCTTCACCGGAAAAGCCTCCATTTCCAGCGTCCTGCCGGTGGGCGTGGTGCTCACCATCGCGGCGGCGGGGTCCGAGGGATCCGACAGCTGCGTCATCACACTGGAGGAGGGCAACCTAAAATGGGGCTGCCCCAAATCGGATCTGATCCGCCCCCGGTTTTCCGTTTTGAATCCGCGCTACACCTGCTCTCTTCCGCCCTATCAGACTGCCAGCGGAGCAACCGACATGATCGCCCATATCTGTGAGCGGTATTTTACCAACACGGCGGATGTTGAGGTCACCGACCGGCTGTCTGAGGCGCTGATGAAAACCATTGTCTCCGCCGCACCCAAGGCGCTGGAAAACCCCGGCGACTATGCCGCCCGGGCAGAGCTGATGTGGGCGGGAATGCTGGCTCACAACAACTCCTGCGGCGTGGGCCGGGTTCAGGATTGGGCCAGCCATCAGATTGAGCACGAGCTTTCCGCGTTTTATGACTGCGCCCACGGCGCGGGTCTTGCGGTGGTGATGCCCGCATGGATGGAATACGTTCTGCCCCACAACGTCGCCCGGTTCGCCCAGTTTGCTGTCCGGGTATGGGACTGCGATATGGACTTTGCCCATCCCGAGCTGACCGCCAAGGAGGGCATCGCCCGGTTCCGGGCATTTTTGAAATCCATGGGAATGCCCGCGACGCTTTCGGAGATTGGCGCGAAGGCGGAGGACATCCCCGCCATGACCGCCCACCGGGCAGAAAAGCCCAACGGCTTCCCCTTTGGCAATTTCGTAAAAATCAATCCCGAGGATATGACCGCCATTCTCCATCTGGCGGAGTAATCCGGTTCGCCGCGCCGATCTTCCCCATGCTGTTCCTTGATGGACGGCTCTGCCGTCCGGCTTGATTCTGATCGCAATTAGAAGCATATAGACATCCCGCGCAAGCTCATAAAACCAGAACGGAGGAAGTCAAATGGCTGAAAAACTGATCAAACAAACCTGTGAGGGGTTCGCGTCGGCTCTGGCATCCAAGTCTCCGGTCCCCGGTGGAGGCGGTGCGGCGGCGCTGGTAGGCGCGCTGGGGGCGGCTCTTTGCTCCATGGCGGGCAATCTGACGCTGGGCCGAAAAAAATACGCCGCCGTGGAACCCGATATCCGGGTGCTGCTGGAAAAAGGCGAAGCGGTACGCGAGCGGCTGCTGGAACTGGTGGACGAGGACGCGGCTGCGTTTGAGCCGCTGTCCAGAGCCTATTCCATCCCAAAGGACGACCCCACCCACGATGCTGTTTTAGAAGACGCCACCAAGCGGGCCTGCGCCGCGCCCATGGAGATGCTGGAGCAATGTGCCAAGGCAGTGGAGCTTCTGGAGGAAATGCTGAAAAAGGGCAGCGTTATGCTGGTATCGGATGTGGGCTGCGGAGCGGTATGCTGCAAGGCGGCGCTGGAGTGCGCCGCGCTGAACGTGTATATCAACACGAAAGCGTTGAAAAACCGGGTTGTGGCGGAGGCTCTGGAACATCGAACCGACGGAATTTTGGAGGAATATTGTCCCCGGGCGGCTGCCGTCGCCGAAGAGGTGACGGCCCAGCTGCGGGGTAAATGAGGGGGAACGAGACGATGGCAACGATTTTGAGCGGCAAAGAGGTTGCAGCCAGTCTGAGCGAGCGCCTGACGGCGCAAGCGGCCCGGCTGGCCCAACACGGTGTGACACCCACGCTTGCAATTTTGCGGGTTGGAGAGCGGCCGGACGATCTGGCCTATGAACGGGGCGCGGTAAAGCGCTGTGAAAAGCTGGGCGTTAACGTCCGAAAGCTGACGCTGGACGCCGCGTGCACACAGGAAGATCTGATGGGCGCAATCCAAACGGTCAACGAGGATGCGGGCATCCACGGCTGTCTGATGCTGCGGCCTTTACCCAAAAATTTAGACGAGCACGCAGCCTGCGAGGCGCTGCGCCCGGAAAAGGATGTAGACTGCATTACCAGCGGGTCCCTTTCCCGCGTATTCACGGGAAAGGGCGCGGGCTATCCGCCCTGCACCGCGCAGGCGTGCGTCGAGATTCTGGACCATTATCACTGTGTTTTAGACGGACAAAAGGTCGTTGTGGTGGGGCGGAGCTTGGTGATTGGAAAACCGGCCGCCATGCTGCTGCTGGCGCGCAACGCCACGGTCACCATCTGCCACACTCACACCCGGAATCTGGCGGAGGAGTGCCAGAAGGCGGACGTACTGATCGTGGCTGCCGGAAAGGCCGGAGCCGTGGACGGCAGCTGCGTCTCCCGCGGGCAGGTCGTCATTGATGTGGGTATCCACGTCAGCGCAGACGGAACTATGTGCGGCGATGTGGATTTTCCCAGTGTGGAACCTTTGGCGGGAGCGGTCACGCCGGTCCCCGGCGGCGTTGGAACAGTCACCTCCACCGTGCTTGCGGGTCATGTGATTGAGGCCGCCGCCAAAGCCGCAGGAGTAAAACTGGAGCCGTAACTTTGTAAAATCCTCCATGGAACATGTGAAGAAATTTGAAAAGCAGTCCCTCGGCATGTACGCCGGGGGACTGCTTTTGTTAAAAAGCTCAGTAAAATGAAGACGATTTCACAGGAAATGAAAAGCATTTGAATTAGCCGACAGAGTTTGTGTAAAATTCTCCATTTTACAAATACTTTACACAGGTATGGTAACGGTTTTGATGTAAGAGCAGGTATACTGAGGGTACATCAAGGGAATATCAAACAATTAACGAAAAAGCAAAAGGAGATTATTGAGATGAAAAAAGCAATGAGTCTGTTTCTTGCATTGGGTATGACCGCCGCCCTTCTGGCTGGCTGCGGCAACAATAATTCCGCCCCCGCCGCGTCCTCCGGCACTGCGGCTTCCACCGGCGGCGCATTGAGCGGCACCGTTTCTACCAACGGCTCCACTTCCATGGAAAAGGTGATCGGCGTACTCAGCGAGCAGTTTATGGCGGACAATTCCGGCGTGACCGTCAGCTATGACCCCACCGGTTCCGGCGCGGGCATTGAGGCCGTCAGCAACGGGACCTGCGACATCGGCTTGGCCTCCCGCGGTTTGAAGGACAGCGAGGCGGGCCTCACTGCCACCACCGTGGCGCTGGACGGCATCGCCGTCATCGTCAACGCGAACAGCAAGGTGGAGGATTTGACCGTCGATCAGATCGCTCAGCTGTTCACCGGTACCGTCACCGACTGGTCCGCCGTGGGCGGAGACGCGGGCGCTGTGGCCTGCATTGGCCGTGAGTCCGGCTCCGGCACCCGGGATGGCTTTGAGTCCATCACCGGCACTGCCGACGCCTGCGTCCTCTCTCAGGAGTTGACCTCCACCGGCGCGGTCATTGAGGCCGTGAAAAACAACCCCAGCGCCATCGGTTACGCGTCTCTCTCCGCAGTAGAGGGGCAGGACGGCATCAAGGCTGTTACCGTGAGCGGCGTTGCCTGCACGGAGGAGACGGTTCTGGACGGCAGCTATGCCATTCAGCGGCCCTTCGTTCTGGTGACCAAGGAGGGCGCCACCCTCTCCGCCGCGACGCAGGCCTTCTTTGACTTCGCAACCTCCACCGCCGCCAACGACCTCATCCGGGCCGCCGGCGCTGTGCCCGCCGCGAAATAAACCCTCCCTCTAAAAACGATTTCGCCTCTCGCCGGTGCGCCCCCGCTCCATTGGGCGGGGGCTGTCCGGCTGGAAAGGAGCGCATTTTGGAATACGGTTCATCTGAAAACATGGCCGCTCCCCTGCCGGAGCGCGCCGCGAACGCCGCCGCGGTATCCTCTCCCGCACCGGCTAAAAAGACCGGTGGGAAAAAGCCGCTGGAGGTGGTCATGCACACATTGTTTCTGCTGTGCGGCATTTTGGCTGTTGGGTTTGTGCTAGTCATCAGCGTCTATCTGATTGTCTCCGGCGTTCCCGCCATCCGGCAGATCGGCCTTTGGGACTTTCTCACCGGGCAGGTCTGGGAGCCTGCCACCACCACGCGGGAGCCGTCGTTCGGTATTCTGCCCTTCATCCTCACCTCGGTATACGGCACCGCGGGCGCCATTCTGATCGGCGTTCCCGTGGGGCTGTTCACGGCGCTGTTCCTCTCCAAGGTCGCGCCGCCCAAGGTGGCTAAGGTCATTCGCGGGGCGGTGGAGCTGCTGGCGGGCATTCCGTCGGTAGTATACGGTTTAGTGGGTATGATCGTGCTGGTTCCCGCCATCCAACGGGCGTTTTCCCTCAGCTCCGGCGCATGTCTGCTGGCGGCGATTGTGGTGTTGGCGGTGATGATCCTGCCCTCCATCGTCAATGTGTCCGAGACAGCCATCAACGCCGTCCCCAAGGAGTATGAAGAAGCGTCGCTGGCACTGGGAGCCACGAAGATGGAGACGATCTTTCGCGTCACTCTCCCCGCCGCCCGCAGCGGCGTGGCTGCGGCGGTGGTGCTGGGCGTGGGCCGCGCCATCGGCGAAGCCATGGCCATCGTCATGGTAGCGGGCAACGTCTCCAATATGCCGAGCCTTTTGACCGGCGTTCGCTTCTTGACCACCGCCATCACCTCCGGCATGAGCTATGCCGCGGTGGGAAGCCTGTATCAGCAGTCTCTATTTTCCATCGGACTGG
Organism: Oscillibacter ruminantium GH1; assembly: GCF_000307265.1. Taxonomy (GTDB): domain Bacteria; phylum Bacillota; class Clostridia; order Oscillospirales; family Oscillospiraceae; genus Oscillibacter; species Oscillibacter ruminantium. The sequence continues at coordinate 646,543 of NZ_DF158896.1, read as the reverse complement.
TGTTGTTTTTGTTCATCATGCTGATCAATGCGATTTTGAACCTGTTCATCAAGAGGAAGAAGGAGGGGTAAGCTGTGGAAAAACTGTCTTCCCGCCGTCTGTTCTATGACCGCACCATGCGCACCCTGCTGTGGCTGGCCGGCGGACTGACCTGTGCGCTGCTGGCGTTTATGATCGGCTATATCTTTTTTCGGGGCGTGCCGAATCTGACTTGGCCCCTCCTCAGCGGCCAGACCAGCTATCTAAAAAACACCATCGGCATCCTGCCCAACATTGTCAACACCCTGTATATCATTCTGGTGGCCATGGTTTTGGTGCTGCCTATCGGTGTGGGCGCGGCAATTTACCTGACGGAGTATGCCACCAGCCACCGTCTGGTTGGAATCATAGAATTTGCCACCGAATCTCTGGCTGGTATCCCCTCCATCATCTACGGTCTTGTGGGTATGCTGATCTTTGTGCAGTTCATGAATCTGCAAAACGGCATTCTGGCCGGCGGACTGACGCTGGTCATCATGATTCTGCCCACCATCGTTCGCACCACGCAGGAAAGTCTGAAGACCGTTCCCCAGTCCTATCGGGAGGGAGCGCTGGCGCTTGGTTCCGGCAAGTGGCACATGGTGCGCACCGTGGTGCTCCCCGGGGCGGTGGACGGCATCGTGACCGGCTGCATTCTGGCCGTGGGCCGCATCGTTGGAGAGAGCGCAGCTCTGCTGTACACAGCCGGATTCGGTCTGGTGCTCAACGACTTCGCCACCGCGCTCCACTCCTCCTCCGCCACGCTGACCGTAGCGCTCTATATCTACGCCAACGAGCGGGGCGAGACGGCGGTCGCCTTCGCCATCGCCACGATTCTGCTGCTGCTGACTCTGGCCATCAATCTGGCCGCCGGCTTTGCCGGTCGGAGACTGAAAAAGCAGTGAGCCGCCGTCTTTTGCGCAGTCCCCGCTGCACACCGCATATCCAGCCTACCCAACCCCGCCGACATTTTCAAGACTGCCCAGGCAGTCTGAACCAGACAAGGAAGTGAAGCCATGGACCCCATTCTCTCTGTTAAAGATTTAAACCTGTGGTATGGCGACCATCAGGCGCTGCGCTCCATCAACGTGAACATCCCCGCCAACCAGATCACGGCCCTGATCGGCCCGTCCGGCTGCGGAAAGTCCACCTTTCTGAAAACGCTGAACCGCATGAATGATCTGATTCCAAGTGTGCGCATCACCGGAGAGGTCAATTTTCGGGATCAGAATATCTATGACCCGTCGGTGGATGTGACGGGCCTGCGCCGCCAGATCGGCATGGTTTTTCAAAAGGCCAATCCCTTTCCCATGAGCATCTATGACAACGTGGCCTATGGTCCCCGGACCCACGGCGTCCGCAACCGGGCAAAGCTGGACGAGATCGTGGAGACTTCCCTGCAGTCCGCCGCCATCTGGGACGAGGTGAAGGACCGGCTGAAAACCTCTGCTCTGGGTCTTTCCGGCGGGCAGCAGCAGCGGCTATGCATCGCCCGGGCGCTGGCGGTGGAGCCGGAGGTACTTCTGATGGACGAATCCACCAGCGCGCTGGACCCCATTTCCACATCCAAGATAGAAGATCTTGCAGCAGAGCTGAAAAGCAGGTATACTGTGGTCATGGTGACCCACAACATGCAGCAGGCCGCCCGTATCTCTGACAAGACCGCCTTTTTCCTTTTGGGTGAACTGGTGGAATTCGGAGGCACGGAGCAGATGTTCTCCGATCCCACAGACAAGCGGACAGAGGACTATATCACCGGCAGATTTGGTTGAGAAAGGGAGCGGATAACATGAGAACACAGTTTGACGAACAGCTGGAACGGCTTCATCTGGAGTTGATCCGCATGGGCGCTTTGTGCGAAGACGCGATCTCCGCCGCCGCCAAAGCCCTTTTGGAGCAGGACGCGGCTCTGGCGGACAAAGCCCGTGAGGCTGAGGAGGAAATCGACCGGGCGGAGAGCGACGTGGAGCGGCTGTGCTTGCAGCTATTGCTGCGCCAGCAGCCTGTTGCAAAGGACCTGCGGGAAATTTCCTCGGCACTGAAAATGATCTCCGATTTGGAACGCATTGGCGATCAGGCGGCAGACATCGCAGAGTTGAGCGGCTACGTAGCCGATGCGTCCGATGCCGGGCGAACTCACATCGGAGATATGGCCCGCGCCACCATCTCCATGGTGACAGACAGCGTGGATTCCTTTGTAAAGCGTGATTTGGAGCTGGCCCGCGCCGTGTGCGCGGCGGACGACAAGGTGGACGCTTTATTTCAGGACGTGAAAAAGGAAATCGTCGGCATGATCTCCACCGACAGCAGTAAGGGCGAGCTGGCGCTGGACCTTTTGATGGTGGCGAAGTATTTCGAGCGGATCGGCGACCACGCCACCAATGTCGCCGAATGGGTGGAGTATTCCCTGACGGGTGTCCATTCGAACAACAATTAAGGCAACGCCGCATGATTTTTGGCGCTGAGCGCCAATTACGCGGTGCTGTCTTGGCCGGTTGAAACCGGCAGTTCATTTTTTCGGGAGGGGCCAAGGATGATCTATCTGCTGGAAGACGACGACAGTATCCGGGATTTTGTAATCTACACGCTGAACAGTCAGGGCATGGAGGCGAAGGGTTTTGAACGGCCCTCCGCATTTTGGGATGCCTGCGCCGAGGCGCTGCCTTCGCTGCTGCTGCTGGACGTGATGCTTCCGGAGGAGGACGGCCTCACCATTTTGAAAAAACTGCGGGCGGACGGAAAAACCGCCCGCCTGCCCATTATCCTTTTGACCGCAAAATCCACGGAGTACGACAAGGTGCTGGGTCTGGACGGCGGGGCGGACGACTATGTGGCCAAGCCTTTTGGCATGATGGAGCTTCTCTCCCGCATTCGGGCGCTGCTGCGCCGAACGGAGACGACAGAAGAGCAGTTCCGGGCGGGGGACCTGACGGTAATCCCCGCCAAGCACATCGTCCGCGTGGGCGAGCGGGATGTGGCATTGACCCAGAAGGAGTACGAAATGCTCTGCCTTCTGATCCGCAGCAAGGGAAAGGTCTTCTCCCGGGAACAGCTCATTGAAAGTGTTTGGGGCTATGCCTTCACCGGCGAGACGCGGACTGTGGACGTTCACGTCCGCACCCTGCGCCAAAAGCTGGGAGACGCGGGAGAGTGCATTGAGACAGTCCGGGGCTACGGCTATAAAATTGGAGAGACAGTATGACAAAACGAATTTTTCGCTCCATCCTCGTCGTGTCGCTGGCGGCGCTGTTGGCGGCGCTGGCTCTGGTCGTGGGTGTGCTGCACGGGTACTTTGAAAGCCGAACGGAAGCGGATTTGAATCAGCAGGCCGTCACCATCGCCCGGGGCACGGCTTTGGGCGGCATCGATTATTTTGAAGGGCTGAATATTTCCAGCCGCGTGACTTGGGTGGGACAGGACGGAACTGTCCTTTATGACAACTGGCAGAACGCCTCCACCATGGAAAACCACGCCTCCCGCGAGGAAATTCAAGAAGCCATGTCGCTGGGCAAGGGCACCGCCGTCCGCTGGTCCGACACACTGGGCCAAACCGCGATCTACTGCGCCGTTCGGCTGGACGACGGAACCGTCGTCCGGGCGGCCAGCACCCAGTATTCCGTCTGGGCGCTGGTTCTGCAATCGGTGCAGCCCATTTTGGTGGTGGTCATCGCGGCGATGATTCTGGCGGCAATGCTGGCCTCCCGTCTGTCCAAGAGCATTGTCCGCCCCATCAACGAGTTGGATTTAAATAATCCCGGCGGGACTTCCGAGGATTTTTACGAAGAGCTGACCCCCCTTTTGACCCGCCTGCGGATGCAAAACCACGAGATTCGTCAGCAGATGGATCAGCTTCGCCGCCGTCAGGAAGAATTTTCCGCCATCACAGAGAACATGAGCGAGGGCTTTTTGGTGCTGGATATCCGCACCCGGGTTCTGAGCAACAACTCTGCGGCGCTGCGCCTGCTGGAAACGGACTGCGTTCCGGTTCCGGGCGAAACCAGCGCTTTCGTTCTCAGCCGGGAGGAAGGCTTCCGCCGCTGCGTGGAAGAGGCGCTGGCCGGTCGGCGCAGCGAACGGATGGTACGCCGGGAAACCCTCTGCCGCCAGATCATTGCCAGCCCCGTCATGCAGGATGGGCACTTAGGCGGCGCGGTGGTGGTGATTCTGGATGTGACGGAACGCGAACAACGAGAGAGTTTGCGGCGGGAGTTCACCGCCAACGTCTCTCACGAGCTGAAAACGCCTCTCACCGCCATTTCCGGCACGGCGGAGATTTTGGAAAACGGTATGGTGAAGCCGGAGGACGTGGGCCATTTTGCGGGCAATATCCACCGGGAAGCCGGACGTCTCATTGAGCTGGTAAACGACATCATCAAACTCTCCCGTCTGGACGAGGGCGGCGCGGACGGTCCTTGGGAAGAGATGGATCTGTACCGTCTGTCAAAGAATGTGCTGGAGCAGGTGCGCCCCGCCGCGGAAAAACGGAATCTGACCCTCTCTCTGAAGGGTGGCCCGGCAATGGCCTGTGGCGTTCCTCAGATTCTTGAGGAGATCGTCTACAATCTCTGCGACAACGCCGTGGCCTATAACCGAGATGGCGGCAGTGTCACCGTAACCGTTGAGGACACAGGCAAGGGCGCGCGTCTCACCGTGGAAGATACCGGCGTTGGGATTCCCGCCGAGGCCCGGGATCGGGTGTTTGAACGGTTCTACCGGGTCGATAAAAGTCATTCCCGAGGCGGAACCGGACTGGGCCTTTCCATCGTAAAGCACGGCGCGGCCTATCTGGGGGCCACCGTGGTTTTGCGCAGCGAGGTTGGAACCGGCAGCACCTTCATCTTGAATTTTCCACCTGCGGAGCACTGAGCAGCAAGCACTCCGCCGAAAGTGCGGCAATTTCAACATTTGAACTGTGGAACCCATCCATTTTTACCTACCCGTGAACAAAGCAGGAGGCCGTCCCTATCCGGACGGCCTCCTGTTTCCTTGCTTGCCACGATATCGGTCCCCATGGTCCGCACAAAAAAACCGGGCTGAGAGCAGCAATGCTCTCAGCCCGGTTTGATGGTTCACAGTCCGTGAAATAATTTGGTCTGGTCTTTTCCGCAAAGCGGACGCTCCGTCAGGTGCTTAATAGGCCACGCCCCAATAGATGTCGGTCTTGCAGGGCTTGCCGCACACGGGGCACACGCCCTCGGTGCCGCTCTGCTCCAGCGGCATGCAGCGGGAGGTAACGCCCGCCTGCTCCTTCATTGCCATCTCGCACTCCAGCGCACCGCACCACTTGGAGCGGAGGAAACCGCCCTTGCCCTCGGCAATGGCCTTAGCCTCGGCGGGGGACTTGATATCAAAGGTGTTGTCCTCCCGGTTCTTCAGCGCCATGGCATACATGTTGTCGTGAACTGCGTCCAGCAGCTCCTTGATTTTGCTCTCCAGCTCTGCCAGAGGCACGAATACCTTCTCACCGGTGTCCCGCCGCGCCACGACGCACTGCTCTTTCTCGATATCCTTCGGTCCGATCTCCACCCGCAAAGGCACGCCCTTCATCTCGTACTCGGCGAACTTCCAGCCGGGGGAATTGTCGGAATCGTCCAGCTTCGCCCGCAGGCCCGCATCCAGCAAGCGCTTTTTCAGGCCGTCCGCCGCATCGAGAACGCCGTCCTTGTGCATCGCCACAGGAATGACCACCACCTGCACAGGGGCGATCCGGGGCGGCAGAACCAAACCGTTGTCGTCGCCGTGGGTCATGATGATGCCGCCGATAATCCGGGTGGAAAGGCCCCAGGAAGTCTCGTAGGGATGAGTCTGCTGGTTGTTTTTATCGGTAAAGGTAATGTCAAACGCCGTGGGGAAGCCGTTGCCGAAATAGTGGCTGGTGCCGCCCTGAAGCGCCTTGTGGTCGTGCATCATGCACTCAATGGTATAGGTGGCCTCCGCTCCGGCGAACTTTTCCTTTTCGGTCTTCCTGCCCCGGACGACGGGCATGGCCAACACATTTTCGCAGAAAGAAGCATAGCACTCCAGCTGCTGCTCCGTCTCGGCGATGGCCTCCTCAGGTGTGGCGTGGATGGTGTGACCCTCCTGCCACAAAAACTCCCGGTGACGCAGGAAGGGGCGGGAGGTCTTCTCCCACCGCAGCACGCTGCACCACTGGTTATAAAGCATGGGCAGGTCCCGCCAAGAGTGAACCACCCGGCTCCAATGGTCGCAGAACAGCGTCTCAGAGGTGGGGCGGACGCACAGCGGCTCCTCCAGCTTCTCACTGCCGCCCATGGTGACCCAAGCGCACTCCGGCGCAAAGCCGGAAACGTGGTCCTTCTCCTTCTGGAGCAGGGATTCGGGAATCAGCATGGGCATGGACACGTTGGTGTGGCCTGTCTTCTTAAAGTCGGCGTCCAGAATGTTCTGGATGTTCTCCCAAATGGCGTAGCCGTATGGCCGCAGGACAAACATCCCCTTCGTGCTGGTGTAATCAATCAGTTCCGCCTTTTTGCACACGTCTGTGTACCACTGGGCGAAATCGGTATCCCGGGACGTGATGGCGTCCACTTGTCTTTTGTCCTGTGCCATATTCTTCATTCCTTTATATTTAATAGGTTCTACTTATTTTCTGTTTTCACTGAACTCTTATTGTATCCAGTCCGGGCGAAATTGTCAACTGCTTCGCGGCTGCGTCAGTTTTTTCCGGTTTCCCGCATTTTCCCCAGCGCCCGCAGCATCAGCGGCACCGCCACGGCAAACGCCAGAATGTCCGATACCGGCTGCGCCAGAATCACGCCCCACAAATTGAACAGCCGCGGCAGGATCAGCACCGCCGGAATAAAGAACACACCTTGCCGCGCGGCGGCAAGAAACGTGGCGGGGCCGGTATCTCCAATGGTTTGCAGGGTCATATTGCTGATGACCACCCAGCCTGAAAGCGCAAAGCCCACGCACTGACACCGCATGGCCAGCGCACCCACCCGGATCACCTCCGGGTCGTTGCGAAACAGCGCCACCAGCTCCGGCGCGAAGACCGCGCCCAACGCGCACACCACCAACAAAAACGCAGTGCCCCACTTGACGCAAAACCAAAAGCCCTGCCGCACGCGATGATAGAGTTTTGCCCCATAATTAAAACCGCACACCGGCTGAAATCCCTGCCCAAAGCCGATCAGCGCGGAACCACCGAACATCATCACCCTTGTCACCACCGCCATAGCGGCGATCACCGTGTCGCCGTATCCCCGGGCAGAGCGGTTCAGGCAGATGGTGGCAAGACTGGCGAGGCCCTGCCGGGCCAGAGACGGCAGTCCTCCCCGGGCAATCTCCTGACAATAGAAGCGCTTGATCTGCGCGTCCTTCAAATGGGGCCGCAGATTTCCGCCCCGGCCGCACTGCCACAACAGCAGGCAGAAGCTGGCGAACTGACTCAGCACGGTTGCCAGTGCGGCGCCGGCAACGCCCATTTTCAGGGCAAAAATGAACACCGGGTCCAGTGCGATGTTCAGCACTGCTCCGGCGGAAATACCCACCATGCCATAGGCCGCACTGCCCTGAAACCGCAGCTGGTTGTTCAGCACCAAAGACGCCGTCATCCACGGTGCGCCAATCAAAATGATGCGCATATAGTCTCTGGCGTAAGGCAGAATGGTGGGCGTGGCGCCCAGCAGATTCGCAAGAGGCGTTAAAAAAATCTCCCCCAGCACACACAGCACCGCGCCCGCCAGCAGCGCCAGCGTAAACCCGGTGGAGGACATCCGCCGGGCCTCGGCTCCGTCCTGCTCGCCCAGCTTGCGGGAGATATAGTTGCCGGATCCGTGTCCAAAGAAAAACCCGATGGCTTGTATCACCGCCATCAGGGAAAATACCACACCCACCGCGCCGGTGGCGCTGTTGCTATCCAGCTTTCCGACAAAATAGGTGTCCGCCATATTGTAAATGGACGTTACCAGCATACTAATGATACACGGCACAGCCAGTTCGCAGATCAGCCGCCCCACCGGCTCTGTGGTCATCCGAATATATTTTTCTTCCTGACGGCCTTCCACCCCGCACCTCACTCCTCTTTTTTACAAGATCTAAACATGTTCTTATAATGTATCATAATCAGCACACTTTCTCAAGAGGTCCGCATTTTGTTTCTTCCAACGGGGCGGCAGCGGGAAATCATTGCCGTCTCGAAATGTCAAAGCGGCTTTCGCAGAATCATTCCATACTGGCTCTAACCGGCTGCGGAAAGCAGAACACAAATCCCCAGACTCCGCCCGCAAATGCCTCTGGCTCTTCCAACTTCTCCGGCTCCTCCGTGTCCGGCGGAGCAAGTTCGGCTCCCGGAGAGACAGGCGGCCAAACGGTGCCGAGCGGCTCTCTGACGGCGGTTGCGGATCTGTTGGGAAAATCGGACGCAGACGTGAAGGATCTCTTCAACGGCGGAACCGAGAACCCGACGGAGGACGGCTCCACCCTGCTGGGCCGCTCCTATACGACCTCACTGGACGGAACCCCCGTGACGTTGGAACCTGTTTATGCGGAGGATCAGACCGTGAGTTCCGTTTCTGCTTCTTTCACCGATAAAACCCCGGAGGAAGTGAAGTCCATCATGACCGCCGTCTTTGGCGAGCCTCGGGTTGCCGACGAGACGCAGGCGATGGACTCCAAGACCCTCACATGGACAAAGGATTAGGTTTCCATTATTATGAACGAAAGCTACGGAATGTCTATCGTGGAATTCATGTCGGTCGGCAGATGATGATATAAAACAAAACGGCGGCGTGTCATCAGGCGTGCCGCCGTTAAATTAGGAGATTTTATGAAAAAAATTGCAAGTCTTTTGATCGGCGTTTTGCTGATTGCTTTAACCGGCTGCGGCGCACAAACGCAGCCTGCACCGGAAAGCAATCTGTTGGATTACAACTTGGGGGAAGGCACACTGACCGACTCCAACGGCAGAGAGATTGCTTATGAAATGCAGGGTCTGGTTGGAATCCCGGCAAAAAAAGCTGCCCGGTGGTGGTGCTGATTCATGGCTCGCACCCCATTGAAAAAGCCTCCGAGTCCCGCTATGACACCGGCTTTGACTATCTTGCGCGAGCCTTGAGCGAGCAAGGCAATCTGGTCGTCAGCCTGAACGTGGCCATCAACTATTCCTTTGAAGACGGCGAACCCAACGGAAACGAACGCACCCGGCAAGTCGTGGCACAGCAGCTGGCCCTTCTCAAGAAGGCAGTGGACGGCGACAAAAAGGTGTTTGGCTACGACCTCTCCGGTCCTGTGTTGGTGACTTCAGCAAGATCGTGCTCATGGGACACTCACGCGGCGGCATGGACGTGCTGGAATGCGCGAAAAGTCTTCCGGATGGGATGCAGCTGGCAGGCGCAGTCTGTGTTGCCCCCGCCACCTATAAGGAGTGGGAAATCCCGTTCCCAAATGTGCCGGTGGGCATCATCATTCCCCAGATGGACGGCGATGTGATCTCGCTGGACGGCAGCGACATATATGAAGACCTGATCGCGGACACGCAGTATACCAGCACTGCGGAGCTGATCTGTCTAAAAAACGCCAATCATGCCTATTTCAACACCCAACTAACTCAGCCCGATCTGAACCACGAGGAGGCCAATTTGGCAAAGCTGATGCCCGCCCAGCAGCAGCGCGATTTTCTGGCGGGCTATCTTACCGACTTTGTAAAAAGCGCCGTCACAACGGGACAGTCGGTTTTTGCGTCAGCTTCTCCGCTGGAGAGTTCTGCCTACGGCTGTGACGTTCTGCTGCGGGTCCACTCCGGCACGGCAAAGATGCTCTATACGGCGGAAAGTGACGATTTGCTTACCTGCGCTGGGAGCGCGGCCGCCACCAGAGAGATTGCCAGCTATCTGCCGGATCAGAACACGGTGGAAACCTTCAAACTGCCCGATGGGTCCAGTCTGGGACGTTATGACTTGCAGCGCATTGTCTGGAGCGGGACGGATTCACATGTGACAATTCCGGCGGCGGGCGATATTACAGTCTGCCGTTTTCTGGATATTGACATGGCGCTTGACAGTACAGACTCCCAAAACAGCGGCGGACAGCCCCTGACGCTGCTCTTGACGGACGCGGACGGAAAAACCGCCCAATCCGCTATTGACCCCAGCGCTGCCGCCCTCCTCTGGCAGGAGGGCGAGCTGACGGAAAAAACCGGCTGGGACGGCAATCCCACTCAGGAATATTCCACCTTTACCCCGCTGGTCACGATGCGTCTTGATCTGAGCAAGCTGGACAGTATTGATCTAAGTCGTCTTGCAAACCTGCAAATGTCCTTTGGCAGTTCCGGAGGCGACAGCATGATGCTCCGCAGCATCAGCGCCGCCGCATGACAGCGATGGGCCGCAGCCTTTTTTCCACAAAAATATAAAATTGTGGAAAAGTGTCCACAGAACGGTTCCCCCACGGGAAACCATCCATAGCAACACAAACAGGAGGCGGGCAAAAAATGCCCGCCTCCTGTTTACATCTGCCTTTTCAAGCGGGCGGGAAGATTCGGGCCGCATCCCGCCCCCTTCTAATTTCGACCCACGATCATCCCCGGTGGACGATCTGCCGCTTTTGAACGGTGCGGGTATAGGCCGCAGCCTCCGCTGCGGCCTCCGCCAGCAAACGGAGGAATTGCTCCGCCTGCGGCGAGGTCTTCTTGCTTTTCGCCCGAATCCAGCCCAGCCGCACATTGCCCCGTCCCTCCAGCGGAATGGAGATCACCCGTTCGTCGCTCAGCCCCGCAGTCAAAAGGCCGCTGCCGGTGGTAAACGCATTCGAGGCCGCCAGCACCTCCATCATCGCCGTGCGGCTGTTCACGCAGATGGTCTTGGCCGGCTTTCGCTCGGGCAGCAGGCGGTATTCCTCCGAGAAATCCGCCGCAGCGCCCTGGTCGTGTTCAAAACAGGCATAGGGATATTCCGCCAGTTTCGCCTCCGTTAAAGACGCGCACGCCGTCAACGGGTGATCCCGGCGGAGGTAAACACAGGGGGGCACCGCTTCCAGCTCATGGAATTCCACATCCTGCGCGTCCATCCGGCGGCGGATAATTTTCTCCGTCAGATCGGAAAGAAAAATCACGCCCACATCCGCCCGATGCTCGCATACGTCCTGAATCACCGCGTCCATTCCCGTCTCCCGAATAGACAAATTGTACCCCGGTGCGTCCACCTCTTTTAAAAGACGCAAAAATGCGTCCTCCGCAAAGGGATAGCGCTGGGTGGAAACGGCAAAGCGCACCGGAGTCGGAGCAGAGCGGGCGCTGGTATACAGGCTCTCAATCCTGCTCTTTTGCTCCAAAAGTGAAACGGCGTAGGACACAAATTCCTCGCCCTCGGGGGTAAATTCCACGCCCCGGTTGCTGCGGTTAAAAAAGTGAACGCCAAGCTCGTCCTCTAAATCCCGGATCGCAGTGGAAATTCCGGACTGGGACAGGAACAGGTTGTGCGCCGCCTTGTTAATGGAGCCGCATTTACTGACCTCCACCACATAAGTAAGCTGTTGGAATGTCATCCGACCCCTCCTTCCGAATCTGTTCTTTGAACTTATTATAAAAATTTTCGGGAACGTTGTCAATTTATTATCTGAATTTTAGGCAACTGATTTCCGAAAACACATGCTAACGCCCGCTTAAAAATCATGCTATATTGTTAATAGATCATATAAATTACATTTTTGCTTCCTATTTATATGTGGTTATTGCACAATTTCGTTTTAACAAATTGTCCCTGTTTCCAATCCGAAAGAAACCGGATTGGCCCTGTCATCCACCGTTAAAAATTTGCCCGCCCTGCGCGGGCCTGATGAAAGGATGGTACCATGAAAAACGAAAAGCAGCTGGGCTTCTCTACCCGCCAGATCCATGCCGGAAAGGAAGCCAATTCCGCCGGTTCCCTGTGCACACCCATCTACCAGACCTCCACCTTTGAATTTGCCTCGGTGGAGCAGGGCGGCGCCCGCTTTGCGGGGGAAGAGGGCGGCTATATCTATACCCGCCTTGGCAACCCCTCCCTGACCCAGGCAGAAGCAAAGCTGGCCTCTTTGGAAAATGGCGAAGCCGCGCTGGCCGCCGCCTCCGGCATGGGCGCCATCTCCTCCGCCCTGTGGACATCCGTGGTGGCGGGGGACGAGATTCTGGCAGACGAAACGCTGTACGGCTGCACCTATGCCCTGCTGGTCCATGGGATGGGCAAGTTCGGCGTCCATGTGATCCTCACCGACCTGAGCAATCCCGAAAATCTGAAAAAGCACTTGAGTAGCAAGACCAAGGTGGTCTATTTTGAAACGCCCTGCAACCCCACCATGAAGGTGATCGACATCGCCGTTACCTCCCAGATGGCCCACGATTTCAACCCCGCCATCCGGGTCATTGTGGACAACACCTTCTGCTCGCCCTACCTCCAGCGGCCTTTGGATCTGGGCGCGGATGTGGTGGTCCACAGCGCCACCAAGTACATCAATGGCCACGGGGACGTGATTGCCGGCTTCGTGGTGGGCAAGGCGGACTTCATTGGTCAGTGCCGGATGTTTGGTCTGAAAGATATGACCGGCGCGGTCATGAGTCCCTTTGACGCATTTTTGATTGCCCGGGGTCTGAAAACCCTCAGCATCCGCATGGACCGCCACTGCTCCAACGCCCAAAAGGTGGCGGAATTCCTCCACGGTCATCCCGCCGTCGCCAAGGTCTACTATCCCGGTCTGGCGGATTTTGAGGGCCGGGAAATTGCCCAAAAGCAGATGTCGCAGCCCGGCGGCATGATGTCCATTGAGCTGAAATCCGACCGCGCCGCCACCGCCGCCGCGCTGAACAAGCTGGAACTGTGCACCATCGCCGTATCTCTGGGCGACGCGGAGACGCTGGTGGAACACCCCGCCTCCATGACTCACTCTACCTATACACCGGAGGAGCTGAAAGCCTCCGGAATCAGCGAGGGGCTGGTGCGCATCAGCGTGGGTCTGGAGGACCCGGAGGACATCATCGCGGACCTCAAGGCCGTTCTGGACACCCTGATTTGATTTCAAATCGTATAAAAAGGCTCGTGGATAACTAAAAGTTATCCACGAGCCTTTCTTTTTCAGGGGAAATCAAATTTCCTTCAGATGCTCCATATTGTGCCGCACTTCCTCACAGCAGTTGTGGAACGCAGCCTTTTCCTCGGCGGAAAGAGGCAGTTCCACCACTTCCTCCACGCCGTCTTTTCCGATGACGCAGGGAACGCCCACATAAATGCCGCTCTCGCCATACTCCCCGCACAGCTCTGCGGAAGCGGGCATGATCTGCTTTTCGTCGTGCAGAACGATGTGTACCATTCGGGCGGCGGTTGTGGCAATTGCGTACTCCGTGCAGAATTTTCCGGTAAACGTGGCCCAGCCCGCGCCGATGGACTCCTTCTGAAGCGCCTCCCGGTCAAACTGGAAGCGGGGATCGCCGGTGGCAGCCCAATCATCCAGACTGCGGCCCCGGAAGGACACGGCGGACCAAGCCGCGATCTGGGCGTTACCGTGCTCGCCCAGCATATAGGCGGTAATGGACTTGTGGTCAATCCCGGTCTGGCGGGCCAGCGTGGAAATGAGCCGGGCGGTGTCAAGCCCCGTACCGGTGCCGAAGACCCGGCCCTTGGGAAGGCCCAGACCCATAGCCAGCTCCCTCGTCACAATGTCGCAGGGGTTCGTGATGTTCACCAACACGCCGGAAAAGCCGCTGGCCTTGATTTTTTCCACATAGCCCCGAACGGCGGGGATGGTGAAGTCCATCTCCGTGACCCGGTTATGATTGCCCCGGAGCAGGTCGATCTTTCCGGTAGAGTTGACGATCACGTCGCAGTCTCCCAAATCCGGAAAATCGCCCACGCTGACCTTCACCCGATGGGGCAGGTACGCCACGGCGTCAAACAGGTCCTGACACTCGCTTTTGACCTTGGCCTCGTTTTGATCCACCAAAACAATCTCGTCCGCAATGCCCTGCACCGCCAGAGAATACATTACATGTGCGCCCACGTGGCCCAGGCCGATAACTCCGACTTTTCTTGTTTTCATAGTTTGTTTCCTCCTGTTGTTCACGCGATTTTTTCAATTGGTTCAGGCCGCGGCGTGTACGTGGTCTGAACGCCCCCGCCAGCGTCCGCATGCGGACGCTGGCGGATATTGCACTTCCGGCAACGCCGGAAGCATGTATCTAGGGGGGACTTTGTCCCCCCTAGAGCCGGTTACATCCCAAAATTAGGGAACATCACCAGCGTATACACCATGGAAAGCACCATGTACAGCGCCACCAAAATGCCGCAGGCGGGAAGGGTTTTGCGCATAACCTTGGATTCGTTGCCCACTTGGCCAACGGTGGCACAGGCGGCCACGGTATTGTTGGCGCAGATTAGATTTCCCAGAGACGCGCCAGCGTTCTGTCCGGCAAACACCGTGATGGGATTCATGCCCAGCGTTGTGGCCGCCTGCGTGTGCATGCCCGCGAACATAATGTTGGAACCGAGGCCCGTGCCGGTGATAAAGGAGCCCATGGTGCCGATAAACACGGCGGCGGCGGGATAGAACGTCCCCGCAAGATCGGAGATGTCGCCCGCGATGAGGCTCATCATGCCGGTGGTGGAGGACTGCATGATATAAGCAAGAACCAGAAGACTTCCCATCGTCACCAAAACAGGGCAGACAGAACCGATTGTGGTTTTGCAGACAGAGCCAAACTCACTGCGGCGCAAAGCTTTTCCCACCGCGACCGGGAAGTTTTTCACACAGGCTGAGGCGTCGGAGAAGAAGGTATGGCCCTCCATGGCCCGGGCCTGCGCCACGCTGACCTGCTCATAGACAGTCTCCCCATTTTTGCCCGCGCGAGCCACAGTGACGGAGCCGCCCCCGGTAATCCCGCTGAACGCGCCGCCGAAATCCTCGGCCCGCATCCCCAGCGTGATGGCGCCCAACACGGCGCAGAGGAAAATCACCACATCCACCCAGACGATATAGCCGAAGGTACACATGAGTGCAAAGCCGTTTTCAACAAAGGCGGGCACACCGTACCGCACGGCGGGGAGCAGGATCAGCATGTAGAGATAAGGAGACATGGCGCGCCATGCGCTGTATTTCCGCTCCACCTTTTCGGGGGCCTTGTAACGGAATTCCTCCGGTGTCTTGATGGGAACCAGCTTCACATAGGCCACGGAAAACAGCATGGATAAGATGCCGGTGCCCATGGAGGTGATCTCCGGGCCGACAAAGTTGCTGAGGAAGAACATGGTGGCCCCGGTGGTAACGCCTGTATAGCAAAGGTAGGGAACGATGTTTTTAAAGCCCTTGCGGCCAAACGCGATCGCCACCATGATGAAGGGAATGACCATCACGCCGAACATATGGATGCGGCCCACCATGGCGGAGTTCAGCGCTGCGGTGGAAATGCCTGCATCTACCAAGGCCGCGCCGCCGGAGATGGTGGTCAGGCCCGCTCCGCCCCAAGAGCAGGGAGTCGCATCGCCCAGCAGAGCTACCGCAATGGCCACGATCGGGTCAAAGCCCAGCGCCACCAGAAACGGAGCCGCAATGGCTGCGGGAGCGCCCGCACCCGCAGCGCCCTCCAGAAAAATGGGAACCATCAGACCCACCACGATCAGCTGCACCCGGCGGTCATTGCCGGAAATGCGGGCCACGGTGTTTTTCACGTCTTCAATCGCGCCGGTCTTTTTCAGAGTGTTGAGAATCACGAACGCTCCGAATACCATGGCGACGATTTTGCCGCCCTCCTTGATCCCTTTCCAGAGCAGCGCGTCATAGGCCGCCACATTCTCCTTAAAGGTAAGACCGGTCACGTTGAAATAGGTAAACGCCAAAACCAGCGTCCAAATCAGCGCCAGTGGAGCGACCTTCATCGCCGGTTTCTTAAATGCCAGAATCCCCACTAAAACAAATGCGATGGGGCTGGCTGCCAACACAAACTCAAATACTCCCATAATCGATCTTCCTCTCTTTTTTGCCAAACTGAAAATATAAAAAGAGAAGCGGCCCCGCCTGAAAGCGGAGCCGCTTCTGATTTCTCCCAAATGGGTTTCAGACGCGTATCACCGTTTCAAGCGCACGGGCATGCACAAAATAACCAGCAGGCCCAGCAGGCTAATCAGCGTAATCAGGGTAATGCCCAGCAGAGATACCAGCACCAGAGAAACCGCCAGCAGGACAACAAAAATGGACGCTGCAAACGCAGCGTCCAGAATCAGAGCAACCGTATTGAATGCGGCGCAGAAGAAAGCCTCCGCGGCAAAAGCTGCCGTGGAAGTCATGGCGGTATTGGTACGCATACGCATCGTCATGGCTTTCTCCCCTCTCGGCGCTCCATGGCACCAGTGTTTTTTCCTACGATAACGGCTGGGTGAAAAAAAGTCAACAGGAAGTTGCATGCAGTTCGTCAAATTCGTGAAATTGTTCCTTGTTCTTTGTCTGCATTTTACTTTTCCTGTTTGTTTTATACAAAGAAATGTGTCTTACTGCTGATTCGTTGTCTGATTTCTCAAAAGGGCCGCTTGTTTTTTTCCACCGGACTTGTTATACTTTTTTAAGTTTAGAAAGTCTGCAAATAAAAAGTCAATAGAAAATCCAGAGAAATTGCAGGCACAAAAGCGAGGCTGAAAATCGTAACACAAAAAGGCCACCGCAAAAGCGCTGACCTGAGCTGTGAAAATAACAATAGTTAATCGGCTGCTTCCAACGACGCAAGATATTCCTTTACCCGCCCGTAGTAGATGCGAAGAAACTTGTTGGCGCCGGCAGTCATGTAGACCAGATAAGGCTTGCCTTCGGCGCGTTTCTTATCCATGAATTGGTACACCGGGTCGTCCTGCGGCATGGTTTTCAGCAAGCAGTCCATGACAAGGAAAAGAGCTTTTCGCAGTTCTGGAGGGCCGCTTTTGGACGTGCGTGTACTCTTGGCTTCAAATGCACCAGACTGGTTTGCACCGGGGTCAACACCGGCAAAAGATGTAATGGAGCCTCTGTGAGCAAAGCGGGTCACATCCCCAATCTCTGCCATGAGCTGCGGGCCAAGAGAATCTCCCACACCGTGCATTGCCATGACAACAGGATATTCGGGAAGCTGTGCGGCCAGTGTGCGCATTTCAGACTTAAGCTGTTCCACCGATTTGGAGATTGCATTCAGGGAATCAATCGCCTGCCGCACCAGCAGCTTAGTCAAAGCATCTTTGGGAAGCATAGCAATCAAATTCTGCGCTCCAGCATGAATTTCAGCAGCTTTGCTTTCGCTGAAATTATAACTGTGCCGTTTACACCACTTGCTGTAACGCTCGGTGAAAGCGGAAAGACTCAGGTTCCGCACAGAGTCTACGAGCCAAAAGGCCGCAGCAAAATCCACCCACTTCTGGCTGCCGTCCTCACGGGCGGGGCTGTCAAACAGGGCGTTGACGCCGGGATTGGTCTGGTCCAAAAGAGCGATGAGATTGTTTTTCATCATCGTCTTGGTTTTGGAGTACAGCCCCTGCTGCCGGTTCAGCGTTTTCAGTTGGTAACGAATCGTATCCATGGGAGTATGTTGCCGCAGTTCCACCCAGTTGTCAAGACCGTAGCGGGCAATTTTCCGTGAATCCGCTGCATCTGTCTTGACCTTGCGCAGAGAATTGTTGCCGTAATGCCTTAATGAGTTTTGGATTCACCGCGCTGACAAAGATTCCCTCATCGTAGAGGAACTGGGCTACCGACTCATAGTATCGCCCGGTATGCTCCATAACCACCCGCGTCTCGCCGTCCAGACTTTTCAAGTAGTCTGCCAGCTCCTTGAGTTCGCTGCTGGTGTGACGCACAGTAAACGATTTTGCTACAACTTCTCCAAAGGGTCGAAGAACGGAAACCATACTTTTCCCCTTGGAAACATCAACGCCAGCCACATTGTTCATAGAAAGCACTCCTCATTGTAGATTGGTCATTTGGCGACCAGCCCTTCCATCATTGCCGATTCAATCTATCTGATGACACGGACGCACCGGCGTGGCGGCTCTACCTCCATAAATCGAACGCTGCGAATGAGAGGCTGGCTGACGGACTTTCTAGCGGACGTGATAGTCCTTGGAGGCACACGTCAGGCCATGACCCCATCATTCTAACAGCTTAGGCAACGATACGGAAAAAGACACGGCTGGCTGCCGTGCCTTAACCCGTAAATATATTGTAATAGGAGGTACACCATGCTGAAACGGGAGGACATTTTATCTCAGCTTCACACGCTTCCTCTGGATCTGGACCGCTGCTGGCTGAATGCGGGTGGGGCCTTGGTGCTGTATGGCCTGCGGGATGAAACTGCGGACATTGATCTGGGCGCGGAGCCGTCTCTGATGGATGAACTGGTGGCTGCGGGCTTTTCCGCCACGCAGAAGGAAGACGGCAATCGGAAGATTCATCTGCCGCCGGTTACCGATCTATTTGAAAACTGGGCTTCCGACGAAACGGAGACAATGGATGGCATTCGGGTCATCTCACCCGCAGGCATTCTGGATCTGAAAGAACAGCTGAACCGCCCCAAGGATCAGGCGGACATTGTACGTCTGCGTGAATTTTTAAAAAACCACGCTGCAAGGTAAACAAAGGGAGGCGTCCGCCAATAGCGGACGCCTCCCCCATCATTTTATCTGTGCAGACACTCAGTCGTTGGGAACGAATTTGCTGGCGGGCGCATGGCAGACCGGGCAGATATAATCCGGGGGCAGCGTCTCGCTCTCGTAGATATAACCGCAAACGGTGCAGCGGAAACCGCTGCCCACCATCTCCCGCACCACGGTGGCAGTGGGGGGTGTGCTCTTGCCCCGGTTTGTGAACGCGCCCAGCGTAAGCATCTGGCCGCCTGCCAAAACCTCCGCTTCCGTGGCTTCGCCCACGAAGAGGATGTAGCTGCCGATTTCCAGCTTCTCCACCACGCGGCAGCTAACACGGGACACCATGTGCTCCGTCAGGTACGGACAACCAGCCTCATCCGCCTTTGCTTCAAATCCGGTGAACTTGTCCCCCACCCGGCCCGATTTGTAGCCGAAGGTGTTGACAACTTCCTCGGGACAGTCCGCCGCCAGCAGCGTCACGGAAAAAACACCGGAGGCCAAAACCGCGTCGGTCGTGGCATGGTCCTTATTTAAGGTGACTGTAAAACGAGGCGGACGGGACGAAGTCACCTGCGCAAACGAGGTGGCAATACAGCCCTGCCGCTTGCCGTTTGCGGAGGTGGAGACCAGATACATACCGTAATCCATGGCCTCATAGGCTTTTGCGTTGAAGGTTCCACTCATAAAAGAGCTCCTTTCCTGTGCCGTTTCCGGCAGTCCATTCGTATATTTTATAATTCTAATATACCAGAGGTTTCCATAATTTCAAGTGATTTATGCAACAAATAAATTTTTCATGGTTTCACTCTGGACAAACACATTTTTTGCGCGTATACTTTCCTCAAATCAATCGTTATTATTTCTCTTACTTTTAAGCATAAGAAAATTTAATATTAAGAAGGAGTGATTCCATGTCTGAGAGCTATGCGGGCAAGATCAATCGGAAGCTGTTGAAAAAGCGGCGCATCATCGCCGCTGCCTCCGGTCGGGAAAAAGCGGATCTGGTGCTGAAAAACGCCACCTATGTCAATGTGTTTTCCAACGAGCTGTGTCAGGCCGATATCGCCGTGGCCGAGGGTCTGATCGTGGGCATGGGCCGGTATGAAGGCGAGACGGAGCAGGACTGCACCGGCAAGATCGTTCTGCCCGGTTTTTTGGACGCCCACATCCACTTGGAAAGCTCCCTCGTCTCTCCCAAGGAGTTTGTGAAGGCCGTTTTGCCTCACGGCACCACCACCGTCATCACCGATCCCCATGAGATCGCCAACGTCATGGGGAGCGATGGCATCGAGTACATGCTGCAAGCCACAGAGGGGCTGCCGGTGGACGTGCGGTTTATGCTGCCCTCCTGCGTCCCGGCAACGCCGCTGGACGAGTCCGGCGCGATTCTGGACTACCGGGCCATCGACTCCTTCTACGATCATCCCCGTGTGCAGGGCCTTGCGGAGATGATGAACTTTGTGGGCGTGATCAACGGCGACGAGCAGGCCGTTGAGAAAATCGTGGCGGCGCAGGCCCATCATAAGAAGATCGACGGCCACGCGCCGGACCTTGTGGACAACGATTTGAACACCTACATCGCCGCCGGGGTGTACTCCGACCATGAATGCCACGATTTGAACGACGCCATCGCAAAGCTCCAGCGCGGCCAGTTCATCATGATCCGGGAAGGGACCGCCGCCCGGAATCTGGAGGCGCTGACGCCGCTTCTGTGCGACAAATACTCCGAACGCTGCATGTTCTGCACGGACGACAAGCACCCCAACGACCTTTTGGAAAAGGGCCACATCGACTACATCGTAAAGCAGGCCATCGCCCTTGGCGCGGACCCCATCACGGCGGTGAAGGTGGCCTGCCACAACGCGGCGCGGTATTTCCTGCTGAATAACCGGGGTGCCATCGCGCCGGGATATCTGGGGGACTTTGTCATCATCGACAACTTTGAAAACTTCCACATTGAAAAGGTCTACAAACGGGGCGAGCTTTTGGTGGAAAACGGCGTAGTGAAGGAGTTTCCCGTACCGGAGATTGAGCCGTATCTGGTGGAGCGTGCTCACAGCACCTTCCATTTGGGAACACTGAGCGCGGAGGATTTTGTGGAAAAACGCCCCCGTGGCATCATTGGCATGGTTCCCGGCGAAATCACCACCGTGGACGCGGGATACTCCGACCGCATCGACGTAGAATACGATGTGCTGAAGCTGGCGGTGGTGGAGCGCCACAAAAACACCCACCACATCGGCATCGGCTATATTCAGGGCTACGGCCTGAAATCCGGCGCGGTGGCCACCTCCATCTCCCACGACTCTCACAATATTATTGTGGTGGGAACCAACGAAGCGGACATGGCGGCGGCGGTAAACCGGGTGGTAGCGCTAAACGGCGGCATCGTGGTGCTGGACAAGGGAACTTCCGTGGCGGAGGTCCCGCTGGCCATCGCGGGCATCATGAGTGAAGAGCCGCTGACAGACGTGAACCGGGAGTTGGAAAACGCCAAGGCCAAAGCCCGTGTTTTGGGCGTCTCGGCAGGCATTGACCCGTTCATGACCCTGAGCTTTATGGCGCTTCCAGTAATCCCCTCCCTGCGCATCACCACCCGCGGCGTGTTCGACGTGAACCATCAGATCTACGTATAATTTGAAATTCACCGCGCGGACAGGGCAGAGCCTTTTGTCCGCGCGGTTTTCTTTTCGGAGTGCCGCGTCAAAGTTGCCCCCCTGCGGCTTTACAATCCTTGTTATTTTGACGAAAATGCAGGATCATATTTTATTTCCTTCATTTTGCCTTTTCATATCCACATTTATGTGGTACATTAGAATCACTATTACATTAAGAAGAAATTCGGCTGCAAAAGCAACAGCCTCAGGAGGGATCTCATATGATCGCGCTGCATTCTTCCGGCGTGTTCCTTTCCAATGGCGTTCCCTGCGAAACTGCGCCTGTCTCCCGGTTGGAGGGGCGGAAACGCACGCTGGCCTGGTCCGTTTTGCAAAGTCACAATATCTCCGGCGACGACAAACAGCTCCACATCCGCTTTGACGCCATGGTTTCTCACGACATCACCTATGTGGGCATCATCCAGCAGGCCCGTGCCTCCGGTATGCGGGAGTTTCCCCTGCCCTATGCGCTGACCAACTGCCACAACAGCCTGTGCGCCGTGGGCGGCACCATCAATGAGGACGACCACGCCTTCGGGCTTTCCGCCGCGAAGAAATACGGCGGTATTTATGTTCCCGCCAACCAAAGCGTCATCCATTCTTACGCCCGGGAGCAGCTGGCGGGCTGCGGACGCATGATCCTCGGCTCCGACTCCCACACCCGGTACGGGGCGCTGGGAACCATGGGTGTAGGCGAGGGCGGTCCGGAGCTTTGCAAGCAGCTGCTGAAAAACACTTGGGACTTGGATTACCCGGAGGTGGTGCTGGTGTATCTCACCGGCGCGCCGCACATGGGCGTGGGGCCTCACGACGTGGCTCTGGCGCTGGTGAAGGCCACTTTTGAAAGCGGCTTTGTCCGCAACCGGATTCTGGAATTTGCGGGACCGGGTATCGCCTCCCTTCCCATGGACTATCGCAACGGCATCGACGTGATGACCACGGAAACCGCCTGCCTCAGCTCCATCTGGGAGACGGACGAGACGGTGGCGCAGTTTTATGAGGCCCACGGCCACGGCGCGAACTATCAGACCCTCCGCCCCGGTGAAAACGCCTATTACGACCGAATGGTGTCCATTGATCTTTCCGCCGTTGAACCGATGATCGCCCTGCCATTTCATCCCTCCAACGCTTATCCTATCCGGGAGTTTCTGGAAAACGCGGAAGACCTTTTGGCGGCGGTTGAGAAAGACGTGAAGCAGCGCTGGCCCAAGGCCAATCCTCACCTTGTGGATAAAATCCACGACGGCGGCGTTTGGGCGGATCAGGGCATTGTGGCGGGCTGCGCGGGCGGATTGTTCGACAACATCACCGCCGCCGCGGACATTCTGCGCCACGGAAGCGTTGGAAACGAAGGATTTTCTCTCAGCATCTACCCCACCAGCGTGCCGGTGAGTCTGGCGTTGACCCGGGCGGGCGTTGCCGCCGAGCTGCTGGAAAGCGGCGCGGTGCTCAAACCCAGCTTTTGCGGCCCCTGCTTCGGCGCGGGCGATGTGCCGGCGAACAATGCTTTAAGCCTGCGGCACACCACCCGCAACTTTCCCAACCGGGAGGGCAGCAAGCCGGGTGAAGGCCAGTTTTCCGGCGTGTGCCTGATGGACGCACGATCCATCGCCGCCACCGCCCGAAACGGCGGAAGAATCACCTCTGCCACGCAGACGGACTGCGACATCCATCCTCTCCCCTACCACTTCGACGCCACCCCCTACGAAAAGCGGGTATATAATGGCGTAGGCCATCCCCGTCCGGAAACGGAGCTGGTGATGGGACCGAACATCACAGACTGGCCGGAAATTCCGCCTCTGGCGGAAAATCTTCTGGTGGAGCTGGCGGCAGTTCTCCACGACGAGGTCACCACCACCGACGAGCTGATCCCCTCCGGTGAAACCTCCTCTTACCGTTCCAACCCGCTTCGGCTGGCGGAATTTACCCTATCCCGCCGGGAGCCGCAGTACGTCCCCCGCGCCAAGGCCGTTGCCGCCATGGAGGCGGAGCGCCTTGCCGGGACAGCCCCGGCAGCGCTGACCGCACTGCTCGCCCGCGTGGGCGACGGAAATGAACTGGCAAAAACCACCCGGTTTGGCTCCGCCATTTACGCCAATAAGCCCGGCGACGGGTCCGCCCGGGAACAGGCGGCCTCCTGCCAGCGGGTGCTGGGGGGCTGCGCCAATCTGTGCCACGACTTTGCTACCAAGCGCTACCGCTCCAACTGCATCAACTGGGGCATTCTGCCTCTGACGCTGGAAGGGGACTTTACCGGAGAAAACGGCGACTGCGTTTTTATCCCCGGCGTTCGGGCGGCAATTACCGCCGGCGAGGAAACGCTTTCCGCCTCGCTGCTGCGCAAGGACGGCGGAAAAGAGGCCTTGACGCTTCATTTGCAGGGATTAACTGCGGAAGACAGAGAAATTTTACTGGACGGGTGTCTGATGAATTATTATAAAAAAAAGGAACGGTTGAGATGGAAAAAATCAAAATGACCACGCCCTTGGTGGAGATGGACGGAGATGAAATGACCCGGATTCTCTGGCGCACCATCAAGGAGGACTTGATTCTGCCCTATGTGGACCTGAAAACGGAGTATTACGATCTGGGTCTGCCCCACCGGGACGAGACGCGGGATCAGGTAACTGTGGACGCGGCCAACGCCACGGAGCGGCTGGGCGTGGCCGTCAAGTGCGCCACCATCACTGCCAACCGTCAGCGGCAGGAAGAGTATCACCTGTCTGAAATCTGGCCCTCCCCCAACGGCACCATCCGCGCCGTTCTGGACGGAACGGCGTTCCGCGCCCCCATCCTGCTCCCTTTTCTCCGCCCGGCGGTGCCGGGATGGGAAAAGCCTATCACCGTGGCCCGCCATGCTTATGGCGACATGTACAAGGCCGTGGAGCTGGTGACGAACGAGCCGGGCATTGCCAAGCTGAATTTCAAGGGGCAAAGCGGCAAGGATGAAACGCTTGTGATCGCCAAAACCAAAGGAAACGCCGTATTTCAGGGCCAGCACAACACAGAGACTTCCATCCGCGCCTTTGTCCACTCCTGCTTCCAGTACGCACTGGACACAAAGCAGGACCTTTGGTTCTCCGCCAAGGACACCATCTCCAAGGAATACGACGGCGAGTTCCGCCGTGCGTTTGACGAGGCATTCGCCAACACCTATCAGGCGAAATTCGACGAGATGAACCTCCACTATTTCTACACGTTGATTGACGATGCGGTGTCCCGCGTCATGCGCTCCAAGGGCGGCTTTATCTGGGCGCTTAAAAATTACGACGGCGACGTGATGAGCGACATGGTTGCCGCCGCCTTCGGCTCTTTGGCCATGATGACCTCCGTGCTCGTTTCACCGGACGGGTCTATGGAGTTCGAAGCGTCCCACGGCACCGTCACCCGCCACTTTTACCGCTATCGCGCCGGAGAAAAGCCCTCCACCAACTCCACAGCCACCATCTTCGCCTGGACCGGCGCTCTGCGCCGCCGTGGCCAGCTGGACGGACTTCCCGACTTGATTTCCTTTGCCGGGAAGCTGGAGAACGCCTGTCTTGAAACTATGAAGGACGGCCTGCTTACCGGAGATCTTGGCGTTTTGGTGGACGAAGGCCACCGATGCCAGATTTTAAACTTTGAGGAATCTCTTGAGGCCATCGCAAAGCGGTTGGCAACAAAGATGCACCCCATCTCGGAGCGGTGAGGTTCCTTCCCTCTTTGTGCTGTGCGCTTTTTATGTTTCTTTACCGCAAAACAGCCCGTGCTGTCCGCACGGGCTGTTTTTTTGCGCACCGCTTGACAAAGCACGTATCTTGCATTACAATGTTCCAGTACCTTGCAATACATGATAAATGTATCCCGCATCAAAAGGAGGTCGTGGCGTGATTCCATCACAGATGCTGAAAGGGACGCTGGAGGGCTGCATTCTGAAAGTCATCGGACAGAGCGAGACTTACGGATATGAGATCTCTCAGCGGCTCAAGACATACGGATTTTCCGACATTGCAGAGGGAACCATCTATCCCCTGCTTTTGCGTCTTGAAAAAAGCGGACTAATCGAGGCGGTCTATCGCCAGTCCACTTCCGGACCGAATCGAAAATATTTTCACCTGACAAAAGAGGGACAAAAAGAGCTTCTTCGGTTTTCGGAAAATTGGAGCGAATTAAAAACCGCAGTGGATGCGGTACTGGGAGGGTTACAGCATGAATGAGCTGAAGCGGCTGAACCGGGAAAACAACGAATTGGATAAGCAACTGGACGGCGCGTATGAGTCCGTTATGACAGACATGGTCTGTTATCTGCGCGGCGCGGATATCTCCGATTATTACGTCGAGGCCGTCCGCCGCGACCTTCTTTCCATGTTTCTTGCCGCAAAGGAACGGGGCGAGGATGTACAAACTCTGATTGGCGGAGACTTCCGCCAATTCTGCGACAGCATTCTGGAAAATGTGCCCCACAAGACCCGGCGGCAGCGCATGGCAGAGCTTCTTTCCATCGTATTGAATTGCTTTGGGATTTTGGTGGGCATCCATCTTTTGATTTCTCAGGTCGGCGACCTCTTGATCTTCGCTCTGAAAAAAGGGCCGCAGCCCAGTCTGTCCGTCCCTGTATCCCTGGGCGATCTCATCTTTTTTGTTGCCATTACCGTGTTTTCCATCTTCTTTGTGCAGCACATCTGCAAGACCGCGCTGGCACAAAAGCGCCCCAGCTCTAAGAAAGCGAATGTGATCTCCTTCCTTCTTCTGTGGGCGTTTCTCGCCGCAGTCCTCTGCTGCAAGCTGTTTTTGAAAGACTACGTTCTGTTTTCCATTCCCTTTTTTGTGGGAATGGCACTGGTTGCCGCCAGCCTTCTGCTATCCAAGCTGTTGAGCCGTGCCGACAACTGTCTGTGACCGTCAAGAACAGACATACAAACCCCCTGCAAAAGCCAAGGAGCTTTTGCAGGGGGCATTTTGTCTGATTTCAAAAAGCGCTGTGAGGGCTGCGGTTATTCCGGTTGCATCGCCGTGCGCAAAGCGTCCGTAATCGCGCCCTCGAACAGCTTTGTTGCGTGGGCATGAAGCGTTTCCAGCCCGCCGGCAGAGAGATTGCAGCTCACCTGTCCGCCCATGGACAAATCCATATCCAAAATAAACTTGACCTCCGTGTCCTGCGGCGCGTCGGGCCGATTCTGCCGCAGACGGCCCGGTCCGGCGTGGACCTTTGCCGCGCAGCTGGAGTCCAGCTTGCACTGAATATCCACCGCGCTGTTCAGCACATCTTCCTCCCGCACGTCCTCCTCCGCCATGGCGCCGAGGTACGCCGGAGCGATCAGCTCTTTCCACGCGCTGTCCCGCAGACTCAGCTTCTCCCGGGAGATGATGTTCACATACCGCAGTCCCACCCGTTCAAAATAGGCGGGCTTATAAATGCGGATGAACTCCGCAAGGGGCTTGTCCAACTCGCTGGCAAATTCCTCCCACCCGGTATAGCGCAGGGTGGACAGGGCGATAAAGTTCTGGGTCAGGTTGATCTTCCACAGGTTGTCGGCAGAGACAAAATGATAGTTGGTCACCGGCTTTTGCTGCTTGATCTGCGGATTCGGGCCGCCCATCCCCGCCATCTGCGGGGGGACCACATCCTCGCGCCGAATGAACTGAGGAAAATCCTCACGGATCGCATCTTGAAACGCCGCAGGCTCCGTGTCGTTGATCGAGAGGATCGTGGGAAAGCGGAACTGGCAGATCACCTCGTGGGCGGGGGCATTGGCGTAAACCGTTCTGGGGTGTTTTGAAAACAGCATGGCACAAAGGCTCCTTTTTATAATATTGCTTTTATCATAGTCCCCAAGCGGAAAAAAGTCAATTAGAGGTAGAATCGGTGACAGCCGATGGTGGTGAAATAATTTCGATTGGCGTTCACCCACAGACCTTTCGACAGGGCGGGCGCATAAAAATACAAACAGGAGCCCACTGTCTCCGCCCCGTCCAGCACCATTTTTGCCGCCTTCACAGCGGAGTCCGTCGGATCGTTATAGACCGTTCCGTTGCTCACCGGTTCAAACTGGACGCCATCCTTGGCGTCAAACACCACCTCCCGAATGGAATTCGGGAACTCGGCGGAATCCACCCGGTTCAGCACCACATTGCCCACGGCAATCTGGCCCTCCAGCGGTTCGCCCTGACTCTCGGCGCTGATGATGCGGGACAACCAGTACAAATCCTCCGCATCATACGCAGCATCAGGAGATGTTACCGCCGCGCCGCCCAGCACTCTGTCCCACACCACGCCTGCGCCGCAGACCGTGGCGGCGAGCCGCAGAGGCACATAGGTCCGCCCGGACCGCACGCTCACGTTTCCGTTGTATGTATGCCCGTTCACCGTGATGGTGTCGGCGGTTGGGTCCGCCGACAAACGGGTTGTTCCGGCAACGGCCACAGCTGCTTTCGTCTCCGAGTCCCAACGGACTTCCCAGCCGCCGAAAGCATCCAGCAGCGCTCGTAGGGGCACATAAGTCACGCCGCTGTCCAGATAATTAACCGTGTCCAGCACTGCGCCGTCCACCTGTACCGGCACCGTCCGCTCCGCTGCGGCAGCAGGGACGACTGCGCCCAGCGTCAGTGCCGCCGCCAGCAGCCCGGTCGTGATTCCACGTTTTCTCATCCTTTTCGTCCTTTCTGTATCAGGCCCAAAAGCGGAAACTCCCACTTTTGGACACGTTTCTCTATTTCCATGGGAATTCCTACAAAAAGCATACAGGAAGTTACAAAAAGTTACAACCCGCAAAAGATGGAAGTGCTGGAACACTCTGGGGAAAAGCCCAAAAAGCGGTCCCACTCACCTTGGAGCGGGACCGCTTCTTTGCCTGAACAAACACATCGGGGACAATTCACAGTGACTCAGCTCTGAAACATGGGTGTGGAGAGATACCGCTCGCCAGAGTCCGGCAGCAGCGCCACAATGGTCTTGCCTCGGTTTTCCGGGCGCTTGGCAAGCTCAATTGCAGCCCAAACCGCCGCACCGGAGGTAATGCCCACCAGCAATCCCTCGCTTCCTGCCAGCTCCCGGCCCAAAGTGTAGGCGTCCTCATCTCCCACCGGCAGAATCTCGTCCAGCAGTGCCCGATCCAGATTCCCCGGCACAAAGTTCGCGCCGATCCCCTGCAAACCGTGAGGTCCCGCGTGGCCTTCGCTCAACAGCGGGGACCGGGCCGGTTCCACAGCCACCACCTGCACATTCGGGTTTTGTTCCTTGAGATATTTCCCAGCTCCGCTGATGGTTCCTCCGGTACCAACCCCCGCCACAAACACGTCCACCTGCCCGTCGGTGTCCGCCCAGATCTCGGGGCCGGTGGTACAATAGTGGGCTTCGGGATTGGCCGGATTATCGAACTGACCGCCCAAAATACTGCCCGGCATGGTTTTTTGCAGCTCCTCCGCTTTTTTCACCGCTCCGGACATGCCTTCGCCTCCGGGAGTTAAGACGATCTCCGCGCCATAGGCCCGGATCAGCGCCTGCCGTTCCACGCTCATTGTCTCCGGCATGGTCAAAATCACATGATAGCCCTTTGCCGCGCCCACTGCGGCAAGACCGATGCCGGTGTTGCCGGAGGTAGGCTCGATAATGGTACCTCCGGAAGCCAATTTTCCGGACTGCTCCGCCGTCCGGATAATCTGCACCGCCACTCGATCCTTTGCGCTCCCTGCCGGATTGGACCGCTCCAGCTTTGCCAGCAGCACCACATCCAGACCGTATCGGGATTCTACGCTGTGCAGCCGTACCAGCGGCGTACCGCCGATCAGTTCCTCCACGCTGTTGTAGATTTTCATAAAAATCACCCATTCCGCCGCTTCGCGCCGGCACAGATTTTAATGGAAGTACGCACCTCATCACGCGAAGCAGAGAAATGATAAGGTGATTTTTTGTGCATTGGGACGGTACTGAGCAACGTGAACGAATCGCCCTGCATATTACCCCACAAGGGTTCGCGTAAAATTTTTTCACGCTGTCTCTTCTCCGCGTATGCGCGCCGCAGACGCAGCGGTGATGATAAACTGGTTACCCTGTATCCATATGCCGCAACTCTGTGTGGAATCGCAGTTTTTTCGCATCCCCCATCCGTTTCGGAGGGAGTTATCCATGGAGCGGCGCAAGGCTTTCATTCCCCGTTTCTCCACGAAAAAAGTGGTTCTGCGAGAGAGGATGAGCCGCCCGCAGGAATCGGAGTCCTCGCCGCAGGGGGGAGCACGTCTCCCACGGACGGCAATGCGTCAAGCGCCGCGGTCCGTTGTGCGGGCCGCGGCGCTCCGGTTCTTTCGTCGTCACCCCAGAATCTGAAGCAGCTCTCGAACAAAAAAGATGGTCAGCACAATTAAAATCACAGGTTTTACAGACTTTGCTCCCTTACTGGAGAAGAATCGCGCGCCAATGTAGTTTCCGGCAATACTGAATACGCCCGCCGTCAGCCCCAGCGGAAGCAGCACCTTTCCGTTCAGCAGATAGACCGCCAGCGCCGCAACGTTGGTTGCCAGATTGATGGCCTTGGTAACGCCGTTGGCCTTGCGCAGGTCCATGTGGGCCGCACCGGTGAGAATCAGGATGAGGAACGTGCCGGTCCCGGGACCGTAAAATCCGTCGTACACGCCGATCAGCAGCGCCGCCGCCATCACGATGACAAGCGTCTTGCGCATCGGATAGGCCTCGCGCTCCTCCGCCTCCTGCAAGGCCTTGCCCCGCAGGACGTACATTGCCGTGAGCGGCAGGACCACCAGCATAACGATGCGAAAGATGCCGTCATTCAGCATCAGTGCCAGCTTGGCCCCCAATGTAGAGCCAACCAGAGCGAAAACAATCCCGGCGGATGCCTCCCGCCAGGGGATGTAGCCGCTGCGGGCATACCGCAGCGTGGCAATGGCGGTGCCCATCGCGGAGGAGGTCTTGTTGGTGGCGATGGCGTTATGAACCGGAAGCCCTGTGATGAGATAGGCCGGCAGGGAGATCAGTCCCCCACCCCCGGCAATCGCATCCACAAATCCTGCCAGAAACACCAGCGGGCAGACGATTAGAAACTGCAAAAGCTGCTCTGTCACCGGCTTTCCTCCTCTTGTTCAGACTGGCGGCACAGCTTCGTTCCGGCAATGCACAGCGCAAAGACAAACCAGAAGATGCTCATGACTCTGGGATAGTTCCAAGGGTAGTCCGCAAGACCGCAGACCAGCATTCCGCAAAGAGCGGACGCGGCGGCGCAGGTAAGCGTGCGGGCGGCGGAATCGCCGCAGTGACGCACGGCCCGGGCCGCGTTTTTAATATTCAGCAGCATTGCCCCCACAAAGGACACAATCCCCAGCAGTCCCGCCTCAATCCAAATCTGCAAATAAATATTGTGGGCATGGACAAAGGGGGCCTTCGCGTGGTAGAGGTTGTTCTCCTTGATAAACGCCTGCACAGCGGCAGTGCCCAGTCCCGCGCCGGTGACGGGGGCCCGTTCAATCGTGGCAACGGCCGCCTGATAGAGGGGAACACGGCTGGAGGTGGAACTGTCCGAGGTATTGGTAATGGACAAAACGCGGTTGAGAATGCTGCTTGGCAGCAGAGGAATCGCCAGCAGACACCCGATGATGAACAGCGGGATCATCTTCGGTTTCCACAAAAACACCGCCACGGCCATGGCGCAGGCAATGCCCACCCAGCTGGCCCGGGAATAGGTCATGCCCAGCGCTCCGGCGCCCACGACAAAAATACCGGCAGCAATCAGCTTGAAAATTGGCCGCTTCGCGCACAGCATCAGGCCCAGCACGATGGGCAGCAACAAAATCAGCACTTGGGCAAAGGTGTTGGGGTTATCGAAAAAGGACTCCACCCGCCCCGGCATTCCGGCGTTCGCGTCCAAATCCACATAGGACTTGTTGATCTCCACGCCCTGAATGCGCTGATACACCGCGTACAGCGACGAAACCAGAACCACCACGCTTCCTCCGGCGGCAAGGCGCTTGAGATCGTCCGCGTTCCGAACGGCGCTCACCGTCACCAATACGCACAGAAGGCACACAGTATGATACATTAAAAAACGGGCAGAGAGACTGGGATACGCGGACAGGACCACGCCCAGCACCACTGCCAGAAACATGCCCGCCGCATAGGGACCCACGGACTTCACATCCAGCCGGAACGTCTCGTATCGGCGCATGGACCCAGCGTAAAACAACAGCAGCAGAGCCGCGAAGCCCAGCAGATTATAGGCGTTGTTCCACCGCTCAAAAGGGATGACCCACAGAGCCATGATAACCCAAGATTCTCCGATGGCTGTCTCATGCCCCATGGCAAACGCCAGAGACGCAAACATGCTCTGATCGAACTGCCGCGAAAACGCAGTATATAATCGGTGGAGCAGATTTCCGGGCAGGTTGACCAAAAAGCTCAGTCCCCGGCAGGTGAGACTTCCGTCCCACGCCCGGGCCACGGCCCCCTCCCGGCACAAAACGGCCAGAATCCGGGACGAATCAATCTGCCGGTTGCACCAGCGGCCCGCCGCCGCCAAAAAGCGGTGGAGCGCACTTTCCTCATAGACCGCGCACAGCGCTGTCCAGAAAGCAAAAAGAGTACTTTCTTGAATGGAAAACATGGATAAACTTTCCCCGTTTCTTCAGATGCCGTTTTTCAGACGGTACATTTGGGTCAGCGTGAAGAAATGCTTTCCCTTCACCAGCTTGACCACCAGCTGCTTGTTGGACGACACGCCCTCGGGCGTCAGCGTTTCAATGGCCTTCGCCATCTCGGGGCGCTGGCATAGGGCCTGCACCGCCCGCTGCTTTTGCCGGACGGGCTTCTCGTTTCCACGGGCGTACTCATTGCCGATGGCGATCAAAAGACCTGCCCAGTTGGAATTCTCCCGCCACTGAGGACGTAGGGATTCCAGCCCGTTTCGCTTCACCAGCTCCTCTTTCCGCTCCATAAAACGCCCGAAGACCTGCATAAAGTCCGCCATGTACTTGTGGGTGGCGGAGGAAGGGTTGTGGAAATAGCGATAGAGGGGCTGTTCCGTCACGGCAAGTTTTTGGGCGTGGCAGAAATACTCCATCAAAAACAACTCGTCCTCCAGATACGCACCCTCAAAGGTGATATGGGCCTTACGCAGAATTTCCCGAGAAAACAGGAACCGCCAGATAAAGCCGTTGAACACCGGCTGCGTGAGCCGGTCGCCCAGCAGAGGACCCACAATGCCCTCTTGGATGCCCGCCGCGTCATATACACCGGCGGGAAGCGTCAGCTCCGCCTGCTTCGTCCCGTCACTCCACAGGTTCAGATGGGCGCAGGCCGCGCTGTCGGCGTCCGATTGGAGCCGCAGGTTCCACATAATCTCCAGACATTGGCTCTCATACCGGTCGTCCACGTCCAAAAACGCGATGTAGTCGCCTTTGGCCTCCTCCAGCGCCAGATTACGCGCAGCGCTGACGCCGCCGTTCTTTTTCTTATGGAACACCCGGATACGGCCATCCCCGGCGGCGCACTGGTCGCACAAAAGCGACGAGCCGTCTGTGCAGCCATCGTCCACCAGCAGCAGCTCCCAGTCGGAAAACGTCTGGTTTTTGACACTTTCCACACATTTTTCAACATATTTTTTTGCCTGATACACAGGGACGATTACAGAGATACCCGGCATGATACCACTCCTTAAATATGCAATTGATGCAACATGCACACTATATCCTATTTTTCACCATCGGTCAACCGAAACCGGCATGGGGCAGTAAGCGTCGTGCTTATCTCAGCAGCAGCTCTGCCAGCTCTTCCCCAGTCTCCGCCAACAGTTCCGCGCCGGCCCGGGCCAGCTCCTCCCGGCCCCGGAAGCCCCAGATCACGCCGCAGACCTTTAGTCCTGCATTGTGCCCGGTTAACACGTCCACGTCGCTGTCGCCCACGTAAACGGTGCTCGCCTTCTCCGCTCCCAGTTCCTCCATCAGCGCATAGACTCCTGTGGGGTCCGGCTTGGCGGGTACGCCGTCCCGCTTGCCCCGGACGATATCGAATACATCGCCGAAATAATGCCGCACCAGCGCGGGGCAAAGCGCATCTGCCTTATTGGAGAAAACCGCAGTCTTTATGCCCGCGCCACGCAGAGCCGCCACGGCCTCCGCCACGCCGGGATACGGGGCCGTTCGGTCCATTTTGTGAATATCATAATAGGCCATGAACTGTTCCATCGACCTTGCCAAGCACTCCGGCGTCCGCTGGTTTTCCGGCGTAAACCGCTCCACCAGTTTTGCATTGCCGTTGCCCACCATGTGGCGGATTTGCTCCTCTGTAAAGGTGGGCCAGCCGTTTTGTGCGCAGATATAATTGCTGGCGTCCGTCAGATCGCCCAGCGTATTCAAAAGAGTTCCGTCCAAGTCAAAAATAGCCGTTTTAAACATCAGTCTGCCTCATTCCATTTCAGTTGATTCAATTTCTTCGCGTGGCCGCGCCGCATCGGAAAGTCCCGCCAAGCGGCGCAGGTGCGCGTGTAAAAAATGATTAAACACCGCGATGACGCGTCCAATCAGGATCGCGCAGCACACCGTCCCGATCTGGACGCCCACCACCCGTCCAAGCGTCACAAGTCCGATGGTACAGGTCAATGCCACCGCCAGCGCGTCCAGCACGTTCTTGCCAAAACCAAAGCCCCTGTCCAGCGCCTTTCCGATCACATCCGCCAGCGCATCGGCGGGATTGGGAACCAGCGCCATATCCACGATCATAGCCCCGCCCACGCCGGTGAGCAGAATCGCCAGCGCCAGCAGGGCAAACCGCCCCGCCGCCGTCTGCGGGGCAAACGGCAGAGCCGCGCTGAGCCAGCCGATCAAGCTGCTGGTCAGCAGCGCCATGGGAATTTGCAGGGCCAAAATCAGCGGCTTGCTGAAGCGCCACCCGATCAGCGCCTGCAAAGCGACGCAGGCGCAGTAATAGCAAAACGTCACCACGCCCAACGGGATTCCCCAGATGACGGAAATGCTGTACGGCACGGAGACAATGGCGGAAACGCCAAGGCCCGTGAACGTATTCGTGGTTACACCCACCGCCAGAATCACGATTCCCGCCAGATAAATGGCTCCGCGGGCAAGCTGGTTTTTCTTCATAAACGTTCCTTTTCCCCTCGTGATGACATTTGGCATCTTACCACAATCCCCCGCCTACGGCAAGTCTGCAAAAGCGCTCCGAGGATAGAAACATCCCCGGAGCGCCTTATAGTTCGATAGTTCTTACTGAATGGCGGTCTTCAGAGCGTCCGCCCGGTCGGTGTCCTCCCACTTTACGCCGAGGTCCGTGCGGCCCATGTGGCCATACGCCGCCAGCTTGCGGTAGATGGGCTTGCGCAGGTCGAGGTCGCGGATGATGGCTGTGGGGCGCAGGTCAAAGACCTTGCGCACAGCCGTCTCCAGCTTGTCGTCGCCCACCGTTCCGGTGCCGAAGGTATCCACCAGAATGCTGACGGGCTGGGCCACGCCGATGGCATAGGCCAGCTCCACCTGGCAGCGCTTTGCAAGCCCCGCCGCCACGATGTTTTTCGCCACATAACGCGCGGCGTAGGCCGCGGAGCGGTCCACCTTGGTAGGGTCCTTGCCGGAGAAGCAGCCGCCGCCATGGGGAGCGCTGCCGCCGTAGGTATCCACGATGATCTTCCGTCCGGTCAGGCCCGCGTCCGCCGCCGGGCCGCCCTTGACGAAACGACCAGTGGGGTTCACATAGTATTTCGTGTCGCCGTCCAGCATGTCGGCGGGGATGACGGCTTTGATGACCTGCTCGATCATATCCTTGCGGATGGTGTCCAGAGACACGTCCGGGTCGTGCTGGGTGGAAACCACCACGGTGTCCACCCGGACGGGGCGGTTGTTCTCGTCGTATTCCACGGTGACCTGGCTCTTGCCGTCAGGGCGGAGATACTTAAGCTGTCCGCTCTTGCGCACCGCCGTCAAGCGCATCGCCAGCTTCTGCGCCAGAGACAGGGGCAGGGGCATCAGCTCCGGCGTCTCGTCGCAGGCATAGCCGAACATCATGCCCTGATCGCCCGCGCCGTTGGAAAGCTCACTGTCGCCGGTTTCCTTGCTCTCCAGTGACTTGTCCACGCCCAGCGCGATATCGTCGGACTGTTCGTCGATAGAGGTGACCACGGCGCAGGTGTCGCAGTCAAAGCCATACTTGCCCCGGTCATAACCAATCTCCCGGACGACTTCCCGGGCAATCTTGGGGATGTCCACATAGCAGCTGGTGGTGATCTCTCCCATGACGTGGATCAATCCGGTGCAGGCCGTGGTTTCGCAGGCCACGCGGCCCTGTGGGTCCTGCTCCAGAATCGCGTCCAGAACCGCGTCGGAAATCTGGTCGCAGATTTTGTCGGGGTGACCCTCGGTCACGGATTCAGAGGTAAAGAGATAGTGTCTTGCCATAATGATCTTCCTTTCTTTTGGCCCCGCCGCAATGCGGCGGCACGTTGAAGCATAAAAAACGCGCACTTTCCGACATAGAAAGTACGCAAAAGTTCTTTTGCTCCTCATCTGTCGGATTCCGTCGGATTTGGCACCTTGTCAAAGACAGGTTGCCGTGGTTTCATCGGGCCGTTCCCTCCGCCACTCTTGATAAGGTATTTAATTGTGTATAATAGCATATAGAATCTTTCCCGGATTGTCAATAGATATTTCCGAGAAATTGTCGTTTTTGCGAAAAAACCGGAAAAAAGCAGAAATTCAAAAATTATACATGACTTTTCCCCGGAATCTGGTTATAATATTTACCATTGATTTTACCTGTATGCTTGGAGGGTCCTTCATTGAAAAAACTCAACGAAGCCGTGGACCGGTTTGCTTACTCCCATCCCCGGTTTGGCATTCCCAATCTGATGAAATTCATCGTGGTGGGCAACCTGATCGCGTTTCTCCTGCTCCGCTTCAGCAACTACGGGGCAATCGCCTTTCTCGGTTTTGATCCCGGCGCGGTGCTTCACGGGGAGATTTGGCGGCTGGTAACATTCATCTTTGTTCCGGGCAGCACCAATCTCTTCACGCTGGCCATCTCCCTATATTTCTACTTCTGGATTGGCAGTATGCTGGAACGGGAATGGGGCACACCGAAATTCACGTTGTACTATCTCTGCGGCATGGTACTGACGGTTCTGACAGGCTTTATCGTCTATCTGACCGGGGGCAACGGCACCGTTTGGGGCACCTACTACATCAACATGTCCATGTTCTTCGCCTTTGCAGCGCTCTATCCGGACATGCAGGTGCTTTTGTTCTTTATTATACCTATCAAAGTCAAGTGGCTGGCATGGCTGGACGGAGCACTATTCGCCGTGGACATTCTGGGGGCAGCGTTCCGACTGAACCTGATTGGCGCACTGCTGCCGGTGGTGGCACTGCTGAACTTCTTCGTCTTCTTCTGGTCGGAAATTTCCGATGCAGTGGCCCGCCATCGGGGCTATGCCGCTCACCGCAATTCCCACCAGACCATTCAGTTCAAGGACGCCGCCAAGCAGCAGGCAAAAAAGGCCCGGGAACAGGGCTATCACCACAAGTGCAGCGTCTGCGGACGGACGGATACGGACTATCCCAACCTCCAGTTCCGGTATTGCTCCCGCTGTGCGGGGTATCACTGCTTCTGCGAGGACCACATTTTCAACCACGAGCATTTTACTTCATAGCGGAGAATAAAAGACTGCGGGCGTAAGCCCGCAGTCTTTTATTCTCCGTATATTTGATCTGCATATTGTAATTTCCCCTAAAAATCCGGTTGAAATTCAGATAGTCCGCCAAAGCTAAAGAAATAGCGGCGGCGTCCTTTTTTGCCGGGAAAAAGCGCTGTATAATAGAATTACTTATTACGGGTAAATCGGCTGCCCCATGCGGCTACCGCGCCGAAAACGCGCGCTTTTGCGCGCGAAACGGAGGAACGATCATGGACACTGTTAAATCGCTGACCGAGGCCCTGTTGGGCGCTTTTGAGGCGCAGACCTTTCTGCGCAAGCTGGCTATGAGCGGGGCGGACGCCGCCGCGCTGGTGATACCGCAGGAGTGGGAAGGACCGCTGAACGTTCTGCTGCCCTTTGAGCAGCGGCTGACCTGCGATCAGGTATTGGAGATGGCCCTGCCGCTTTTGAACCGGCTGACGCCTCCGCCCAAGGAGGGCTGGATGGTCTATGCCTATCATGTGGCAGTTTCCCTGCTCTATGACGAGGCGGACGTGGAGCACACCGCCAAGCAGCGGGATGCGGCCCTTTGCTACCTGAACATTTTACAGGTACTGTTTGACGCGGAGCGGGAGGCGCTCCCCTTCGATCCGCAGTTCGACTTTGCCTTTTGTACGGAAGAGGAGCTGGCCCACAGCAGCACTGCCGAGGAATACCGGCAGTTTCTGGTGCGCTTTCGGGGGGAATACGTTTACGAGGCCATGCGCCTTGGCCGTGAAGTGACCCCTTTCCGCACACTGGAACACATCGCGGGAGTCCATCATGTCGCCATGAGCGTTATGCGGCCCTATTACGCCACAGGCGGGTGCGTGGACCTGCCTCTGCTCTCCGGCGCAGCGGCGGGACACGACATTGGAAAATTCGGCTGCAAGCCCGGCGAACGCGTCCCCTATCTCCACTACCACTATACGGATCAGTGGTTCACCCAGCGGGGCCTTGAAACCATCGGTCATATTGCGGCCAATCACTCCGTATGGGATTTGGAACTGGAGAACCTGTCCTCGGAGTCTTTGGCGCTGGTCTACGCGGATTTTCGGGTGAAGCAGTCCCGGGACGAGAGCGGGCAGGAGATCGCCCGGATTTACTCCCTTCAGGAGGCCTTCGACGTCATTCTGAGCAAGCTGGACAACGTAAACTATGTGAAAGAGCTGCGCTACCGCCATGTTTATGCAAAACTGGTGGACTTCGAGGACTATATCTGCTCCTTTGGTGCGGATGCAACTCTCTCCGGAGCCAACACGCCGCCCCCGCCCAAAACGGACCCGGCGCTGATGCGCCCCCAGCAGGTGGTAACAGCTCTGCGGCTGACGGCGGTGGATCACAACCTGCGGCTGATGCACCGGCTGGGTCACGAGCAGCTGTTCGCCAACATTCTGGAATCCGCCCGCAGCGAGCAAAACGCCGCGCGGCTGGGTGCGTATCTCGGCATCTTTGAGGAATACTTCACCTATTGGTCCGCGTCCCAAAAGGAGCAGACGCTGGAATTTCTCTATGATCTGCTGCTGATTCCCGACGGGGGCGTGCGCCGTCAGGCGGCGGCGCTGATGGGCCGGGTGCTGGCGGGGTTTAACTCCGGCTATAAAAAGGAACTGCCCTCTGGGGCGGAGCCGGACCCGGCGGACCGGCGGCCCTTCGCTTTATGGAAGGAGTATCTGGCCCGGCTGATCTACCCCGACCGGCGGCTCACGCCCGTGCAGGTCAGCAGGATTCGCTATGCCGCAAAGCTGGCGGTGGACTCCCTGCTGTCCCACGCTTCCCGGGCAGATGGCGAGATTTTTGCGGCGGAGCTGTTCCGCCACTATGCTGATCCCCGCGCCGTGGAAGACGGCGCCGCTTTCGCCCTGCTGGACACCGTGGTTAACTTCCCTCTCTCCCAATGCAGCGAGGAAAACTTAAAGACCTTTGCAGACTTTGCCATCTACTGGCTGGCAAACGGCGGCGAGGCGCAGAAGGCCGCCGCCATGCGTCTGCTGCGTCATCTGCTGGAGGCGCTGCCCGAGGACGCGCCAGAGCGGGAGAGCATCTGTACTGCCGCCGCGGAAGCGGAATGCGGCATCAGCATTCCCCTGCTGTTTTTGCAAACCCAGCTGTGCCGCCGGTTCGGACTGGACATGGCGGAGCAGGAGGCGTTTTTGCGCCGTCAAAGCGCCATCAGCAATGTGTTTCTGGACAACCTGAAAACTGCCACTCCTTGGCTTTTAAAGGCCGTGGGCGTGGAGTATCTGCTGGAGCAGGTGGAACAGGGAGGTCATCAGAACGTGCTGCACATCGCCACCCACTTCTCCAACCTGATGAAGGTCAGTGAAAACGTGGTGGTGCGGCAGGTGGCGGGCGCGTCTCTTTTGAGCCTTGCCTCCCTCCTCACGCCGGACCGGCGGAACGAGATCGCCGTGGAGCTTTCCAAATCTCTGGAAACAGGAGACGTGGACAGCTCCAAGTATATCCCCGAATATCTGGGCCGGTTCTCCCTGTGGCTCCACCCCAGAGAGCTGGATGAGGTCATCGGCCAAATGGAATTTCTCCTCTCCTCCCCCAACGCGGGAGTGGTGTCCGCCGCCCTGCGGACCATCGGCTCCATGCTGGAATATTACGCGGTGTACGCCGCGCGGTTTCAGGAGGACGATTACGCCGTCGTTCAGCGGCGCACCCGTCTGGCGGGGCTTTTGCTGCGGGGGCTGGCCTCCTGCCGTGAATCCGTCCGCCAGACCACGCTCCACATTTTGGGCGACGGTCTGTTTGCCTCCGGCGCGCTGGAATTTGAGGACAAGGATGCTCTGTTCGTCCTGATGGCGAAAAAAATCCTATTCCTGATGAATGAGAGCGATGAACGGGAGCTGACATTTTTCTATACTGCCGCCACGCTCTCCCACATCTACCGTTTCATTTTGTCCCACCTGCTGGACGACGGGCCATTCCATTTCCCCCAGCCGCCTGCGGCGGCGTTTTTCCCAGGCACCTTCGACCCCTTCTCGCTGTCCCACAAGGGCATTGTGCAGGCCATCCGGGACCGGGGATTCGAGGTGTATCTCGCCATTGACGAATTCTCTTGGTCGAAAAAAGCCCAGCCATCTCTCATCCGGCGGCAGATCGTGTCCATGTCCGTGGCGGACCAGTTCGGCGTATACCTTTTCCCCCACGACATTCCCGTGAATCTGGCGGATTCACGGAGCCTGAACCGATTGCGGGAGGTCTTCGCAGGACGGGAGTTGTATCTGGCCGTGGGGTCTGACGTAGTGGCCAACGCCTCGTCCTATCGCGCGGCCCCCACGGAGGGGTCCGTGCAGTTTCTCAACCACATCGTGTTTCGCCGTTCCAGCGACGCAGAGGGCCACGAAATTGACCCCGACCTGCGGTGCATCAAGGGTAAGGTCCTGCAATTGGAGCTGCCCACCCATTTGGAGGATATCAGCTCCACCCGCATTCGGGAAAACATTGATCTGGGCCGGGACATCTCCAATCTGGTGGACCCCACCGTGCAGGACTATATCTACCGCAACAGCCTGTACCTGAGGGAGCCGCAGTATAAGCAGCTCTTGCGGGCCAGCGATCTGGATTTCTCCTTTGTGGAGCGGCCGGACCGGGCCTTGATGGAGGATCTTTCCGCCGCAGTCAGCGAAGGCCG
The DNA here is from genome assembly GCF_000307265.1 of Oscillibacter ruminantium GH1. Taxonomy (GTDB): domain Bacteria; phylum Bacillota; class Clostridia; order Oscillospirales; family Oscillospiraceae; genus Oscillibacter; species Oscillibacter ruminantium. The sequence goes on along the minus strand of NZ_DF158896.1, from coordinate 605,982 downwards.
CTCCCTGCCGCCCCGGTTGGAACCGGGAGATTCCTTCATGGTTCTCCGGGCACAAGGACCCCGCCCCAGAATTCTGGGTTTTCTGACGCTGCGGACAGTGAACACCGCCACGCTTTACGACGCGCTGGGAGACGCGAATCTCGCCAATTACGTCCGGGAGCGGACTGCCGGACGCATCGCCCTTTTGACGGGACTGTACACCGCGAAAGGCTCCGGCGGGACCTACGATGTGGGCCAGCTTTTGCTGACGGAGGCGTTGAGCCGGTCTATGGCGTCCGACTGCGGATACGCTGTATGGTATCCCACCGCAGACCAATCCGATCCAGAAACGCTGGACCTGCTCCAGCGGCAGGGTTTTCGCCCCGGACCGCCCAGTGGAACGAGTCCGCTGTTGCTGGTCGACATGCGCTCTCCCTCTGTACTGATTCAGAACATCCCCACCACTCTGAAAGAGCCGTTTGCCTCCAATCCGGCGGTTCTTGCCGCCGTGCGAAAGGGCCACGAGAATTTTCAACGGGCCATCTGTGATCTCTATCCCGGCGTATTGGTGCTGTCACTGAACGCGGAGGTAATCTACCACCGGCTGGTGGGCCGCATCGTGGAACTGAACAACGTTCCCTCGGAACCCACCCACCCCCGGGTATTGGGCGAGAAAATGTGCGTTCCTTTCGGAAAAATTCTCCGTGGCAACGCCATTCCCAACACCGTCACCAAAACCATTCACACCGACAAAGTGTTTGCGCCGGATCTCAATTCCTTCACCATCGAGGCGTTTCCCCGGTACGCGCCGCTCCCCAGTCAGATTCGGACCCTGAAGTCCTTTCACCGCCCCGTGATTCTGGTGGACGACCTGCTTCATTCCGGCAACCGCATCAGCGCGCTGGACCCGCTGTTCCGGGCGGAGGACGTGGAGATTGACCGGGTGCTGGTGGGCCTTCTTTCCGGGCGGGGCCGGGATTTGATTGTGTCCAAGGGACGGAATGTGGACTGCGTGTATTTCGTCCCCAACATGCGCGCCTGGTTTGTGGAGTCCACCATGTATCCCTTCATCGGCGGAGACACCGTGGCCCGCTCCTCGGGTGACCAACCCCAGTTGACGCCGTCGGTCAACATGATTCTGCCCTACGTTTACCCCAGATTTTATCGCAGCTGCACCCAAAAGGCGGTGTTCAACTTCTCCCGTGTCTGCATCGAAAACGCCCGTGACATCCTGCTGACGCTGGAGACAGAGTATCGCCGCACCTTTGCCCGGAACCTGACGCTCTCCCGGCTCAGCGAGGCGGTGATCCTGCCGCTGGCGCCTGATAAGGGTGTGTGCTTGGGCTATGATATGAACCTGTCCGCCTCCCAGTGCCTTGAAAACGACCTGAAAATGCTGCTGCGGATGCGGGAGCTGGAAAGGGCGTGAAACCGTGAGGAAACGACGGCTTGTGATCTGCCTGCTGGCGGGAGCCGCAGTGATCCTGCTGGCGATCCTTTTCATCAACCGGGACAGCGCGTTTTTCTATCATGTCGAGCACTCCGAACACATTGGGGGTATACACTATTGCCCAAACTATATGAGCGGCCGTGTCTTTGTCGCCGGTTTTGAATGGGACGGAAAGGCATCCGAGATCTCTGTTGTCATTCCGGACACCGTGAAACTTTCCCATTCTTCCAGAACCCTCCGCATCACAAAGCTGGGTGGTTTTTTTAGCAGAGATGTACCCAGCGGCTTCGGCCCCTTGCTGCCAATGGGCGGAGGAGGAGGACAGTCCAGTGGCTTTGATCTGCTGGAGCAGATACAGGAGCAGTATCCCACCGCACCGGTGCGGGACTTGACCGTCAGTCTCCATCTGGGAGCATGCCTGTCCTCCATTCCCACGGCGGCAGCGAACACGCTCTATCGAGAGCAGTCGGGCGCCGGCGCCATCTGGCGCGTGCATTATCGGGTGGACTGCGACGCGGATAACGAAACCTTTTATTCCAAGGACGGAAGGCTGTATACCCGGGCGGATGACGCGCCGGTTGAGCTACTTCCTTACGGAGAGGATTGATTGCATGTATTACTACACCTACCAAAACAAAAAATACGCGGCGTTGGAAAGCCTCGCGCTGCTCTCCTGCTCACCGCCGCGAACGGATGAGGAGGTGACGTTTCTCATCAACCGTCCGCCGGAAAACCGCCGGGCCAGCTTTCTGGTCACAGACCCCCGCCATCTCACCGCCAAAACGGACGGCGTGGAATGGCTGGACAGCCGCCGTATCGAAGCGCCTGTTCCCGACCTGCCGGAAGACATCCGTCACCGGCTGGAGGCTGGAGAACTGCGGGCCATCAACTTCCGCCATCCCCGCTGGGAAGAGATTGCGGCAAACGCGAATCGGCGGCGGCCCATCAGAAAGCGGGTAAACCTGCTGGCGGTGGGCGATGTGGGCGGCATCCTGCTGACGGCGCTGAAGCTGCTGGGCGGCGAGTGCATCGGCTCCATCGGCATCTGTGATCTGAACGAGAACACGGTGGCCCGGTGGGTGGCGGAGATGAGCCAGATTTCGTGGCCGTGGGAATACGAGTCGCTGCCGAAGGTGGAGGCTGTGCTTCCCGAGCGGCTTTTCGACTGCGATGTGTTCTTATTTGCCGCTGCGAAATCCGTTCCGGCGGTGGGAAGTTCGGTGCAGGACGTACGGATGGCCCAGTTCGCCGCCAACCGCCCGCTGGTGGAATCCTATGCCCGGCAGGCCCGCAAGGCCAAGTTTGACGGGCTGTTCGCGGTGCTGTCCGACCCAGTGGACCCACTGTGCAAAGCGGCATATTTCGCCTCCAACGCCGGAGAGGATGGACAGTGGGACGGAAAGGGACTGCTGGCCGAGCAGGTGCAGGGTTTTGGACTGGGCGTGATGAACGCCAGAGCCGCGGCTCTGGCCCAGACCGATCTCCGCTATCTCACTTTTCTTACGGACGGGCGCAGCTTCGGCCCCCACGGGAATGGGCTGGTGATTGCAAATTCCATCAAAAAATATGACGACCAAATCTCTCAGGAGCTGACAAAGCAGGTGAAAACCGCTAACCTCCGCATCCGGGAGCTGGGGTTCAAGCCCTTTGTCGCCCCCGCCGTCTCCTCCGGGGCCATGCAGCTGCTGCTCACATTACGAGGGGAGTGGCATTGCGGGTCCGTGTGCCTTGGGGGCGTTTGGTTCGGCGTGAGGAATCGTTATACTGCCAACGGATTGGAGACGGAATCTCTGAACCTGCCGGACGAACTGTTTCAGCGCTTGAAAGAGACGGAAACAACACTGAAAGCAATTTTATAAGGAGATGGGCGTATGCTGACCCTGATTTGTCCTGGCAAAACCGCATCGCAGCGGTACGCGCTGGCGCTGCGGGCGGGTCTGAACGGCATTCCCTGTGAAATCCTGACTCGGCTGGACGGGCCGTTGGAAAACCGGGCAATTTTATTCGCCGTACCGCTGGACGAGAGCGGCGTGAATCATGAATACTATGACCTGCTGGCCTTTTTGCGTACCCATCCGGGTTGTCTGTACGGATGCGTGGGCGGCGTGATGGTGGACGGGCCGGGGGACCTTTACACGAAAGCCGCGGCCCGAGAACTGGTGCTGGCGGCCAACATGGCGGGCTGCACCTTTCCGGGCCGTCCACTGGTGGAGGCCATTGGGTCCCTCGCCAACTTTGCCGTTCAGGCGAAGTTGGCGGACTGCGATCTGGAGACGGCCTACCATCTGGCTGTTCGGAATCTGGCGGGACGGATTTTAGACTTCTCTCCGCCAAGGCTGGAAAAGCCGAATCTCTTGGTACTTCACGCCTCCAACCACGCCACATCCAACACGCTGGCACTCTGGGGCGCTGTCCGAAAACGGCTGGGAGACGCCTGCACCGTCACGGAGATCGGCCTTCGCAACGGCACGCTGGAGGACTGCCGAGGCTGTCCCTACACTGCCTGCCTCCACTTCGGGGAAAAGGGCGGGTGCTTTTACGGCGGCGTGATCGTGGAGAATGTGTACCCCGCCGTCCGGCAGGCGGACGGTGTGATTCTCCTCTGTCCCAATTACAACGATGCGGTGTCCGCCAACCTGACGGCGGCGATCAACCGGCTGACGGCGCTGTATCGCACCACCAGTTTTTCCGGCAAAGCGCTGTTTGGCATCGTGGTGTCCGGATACTCCGGGGGAGATATCGTGGCGCGGCAGCTGGTGGGCGCGCTTTGCATGAACAAGGGATTCTATCTGCCGCCCGGCTTTTGTATGCTGGAAACCGCCAACGACGCAGGCGCGGCAATGAAACTGCCGGGCATCGAGGAGCGGCTGGACAAGTTTGCCGAAAACCTTCTGCATCAGCTGAAAGGATAACCAAGCGGCTCGGAGCAATGCTCCGCGCACAGCAAAACCGGAGGACACCGCAAATGCGGCCCTCCGGTTTTGTGCGCCTATACGGTCAGCCGAGTGCCGACGAACCGATGCCCGTCTCCTCATGGGACTGGGTATAAAGGACACGACCCTCGGCGTCCAACGCGTCGGAAAAGTAATACATCGACGAGTGGTAAGTATCCTGAAACGGTTTCCAGTCCCCATCGTACTGACAGACAAAATACCGCTTTCCATCCTTCTGTGTCCAATCTTCCGCAGCTGTTGCAACGATGAACGCCGTGTTGTAAACTTCTTCTTCAACGTTGAAGTCCCGCCAGCAGACCCGTACATTGATGGAAGACACCGCTGGATCGTCGATTCGGCCAAAGAGGTATTGCACCCCCTTGTCGTTCTCGTTTCCCATCCGGGAGACACTCCACGCGCCCACATGGATGGGCGCGTCTTTGGCACAGTCCACAAACCCACCGCCAGCGTCCACCCAGCCGTACAGCGGATAGAATCGCACAGCGCTGACCAATAGAGCATGTTCGTTCTCGGTCAGATAAAAGAGCGCGGTCCCCAGTTTCAATTCCTTCGGCGGCAGCAGACGCTTCACCACCTGCGTCCGTCCGATATTGTAGGTTTCCTCTGTATAGCGGACCGCCCTCGCAGGAAATGCACGGCCATAGCTGAACAGTCCGCCGAGCGCCAATAACGCCAGAAAAACAGCGGTGCGGCGGAGCGCTTTGCGCTTTCGTGTGGGGATGGTCTGTTCCTTTGCTTTTTTCATGACAGCATCCCCTCCCAATCCAGCGGCACTTCCAACCGGGCCGTCTCTCCGAAGCGGTCGTAGCACACCGCCAGATATTCGTCTGTCCGGCTGACATCAATTCCATCCGCCACCCAGTACTGCGCGCCGGAACCGCCTCCGCCGCTGCCGCCTGCCGGCATCAGTTCTCCGCCGGATTCCGTCTCATAGGTCGTATTGTCGATTAAAATCTGGGATGCGGCCCCGAACACATTCTGATCGTAATTGCACAGCGCCACGCTGGCAACTCCGGTTTGCCCATCTGGCCGCAGCGTCAGCCCCAGCTGAAAAACCCGCAGAACGTCGTTGCCCACATCGGCCCGCAGATCCACTGAGTAAATATACGTCCCGGTGACAGAACCGCTGCGCAGCCCTGCCGCAGGGTTGGTACGAGCCTCCACACTGTCCCGCAGCTCCGCCACACTGTGCAGAGAAGTAACAAGGGAAACCGCCAGCAAAATCGAAAAAATCAAACTCACCCGGCTGAGGATCAGCCAGCCCAGCGGATACTGCTTATCCAGCGCTCCGCCGATCTCCTCCGGATTGCCCATCACCTCCGCCGCCCGCGCCATGGCCGCCTCATGGTCATACCCGGCTTTCGTTAACGCTTCGGCGCGATCCTCTATGTGGCCCTCCAGCTCCGCCCGGACAGCGGCTTTTTCCGTCCGCGTCGCGTGGCGGAGCCGCGCCAGCACCCGGTCGCAGAATTCTCTCTCGTCCATGGCCCGTCCCTCACGCGGGGGCAAGGCCCGCGCCGGAACGCAGCACCGCGTTCACCGCGCCGGAATAGGTCTGCCACTTCTCCTCCTCAGCTTTCAGCAATGCGCCGCCCTTTTTCGTCAGGTGGTAATACTTCCGCATTCGGCCCGTGGGCGCTTCCTGCATGTAGGCCTCCACCGCCCCATCCCGCTCCAGCCCATGGAGAACGGGATACAGCGTCCCTTCCTTCATCTCAAAGGTGCGGTTTGAGCGGCGTGAAAGCTCCTCAATCATCTGATATCCGTATAGATCCTTTCCCGCCAGCAAGGACAGCACCAACAGCCGGGTATGTTCTATATTCTGCTTCTTTTCCATATAGCGCCTCCTGTTTAAACGCAATCATCCGTGCAAATTACCTCGAGTGTCTATGCTCAATATACCTCGTATCTCTAGGTGTGTCAAGCAAAAAATCCGCCGCCAAAAAACGGCGGCGGATGCTTGTTATTCCTCTGGGATGCCCAGCAGGGCGCGCCCGTCCTCGCTCAGATAAGGCTTCAAAAAGTCGAGGTCAATCTCAAAGGTCTGGGGTCCTGCGGCGTAGGACGCCATCTCATAGGCGGAAAACGTCACCGTCATCCCCCCATCCGAAAAGGCCACCGCATAATCGGGCCACCGCGCGGCAATATCCTGATAATCCTCCCAGTACATCTCCGTGGGTGCGTATCCGCCCTCTATGGCCCTCTGGTCGGCTTGACGGATGATCTCCGCTGTTACCGCCGTTTGCAATTCCTCAGAATCCGCGCCCAGCACCGCCGGATGGATAAACCGGCCTGTCTGCAAGTCAAAGTTCCAGCCCAGCAGCACCGTGTTGGGATGTACGCCACCTGTGTAGCTGTAGTATTCTCCCGCCACGCTGATAAGCCGATCTGAACGCCAGAAGGTATAGGTGAATTCCTCGTCATAAGGCGTTTCCCAGCTTTGCCCCTCCTCCTTGCGCAGTGCGTAGTCTTCCTGCGCCCAATTAAAAAAGCCCGAAAAGTCCGTACTTTCCACCCAGTTGGTAAAATTCTCGTTAAAGGCGGTGGCTACATCCAGCGCCTGCTTCTGCGCCGCAGTAGCGGCAGTCTTCAGGATTTGGCCGTCCTGCGTTTCCACCCGCAGGACCGGAATCGTGTACTGATACGCGGCAAGCGCTATGCCGTCGTCCGTGGTGTATTGGTCGGACTTCTCTTCGCTCTTGAGCACAAAGTCCAGCTCCTCCGCCGCCGAGGCCACCACATTGGCGGCACCCAGCGCGCCGGTGGAACCTCCGACCGGCGACATCGCAGCTCTGGCAGCAGCCGCTGCATCGGCACAGCCGCTGAGAAGCGCCAGCGAAAGTGCCAGCGCGGGCAGAATCCGTTTCTGCATAAATTTTCTCCTTTTTTAGAGGATTGCCGGCCCCTCTCTCCACTCCCGTCCGCCGGGAGGAATCTGGGGCAGGCACAGGCCGTACAAATCCGTACACCGGACTTCGATGTCAAAAATCTGCCGACATATCCCGTCAAGTTCCCGCACATGGGCGGGTTTCGTCAAAACAGGCAGGGCTGCGGTCTGCTTCATGATCCGCAGAATATCCCGCCCCCGCTGACCCACCGCCAGCACCCGCAGGTATGGCGGCCGCTCCGGCCGGTCCTTTGCCCGCAGGCCCAGAAAGGCCCACAGTACCAGCCGCCGCAGCCGGGCATGGGGATAACGCTTTGTTTTGGCCAGTTCGTAAAATTCTTCCAGTGTCCGGGCATCTCGTCCCGCGCGGGTCAAACGGTCCGGAAGTCCCTCCGCCGAAGCGCTGTCAGGCAGCGCCGCCCAGTCCGACGGGGTCATAGTCCGCAGTCGGGCCAAAAAGGCCCGCTCCGCTCCATTGGAAAACGGAGGCAGCGCCAAATCCGCTGCTTGTAACAGTTCCTTCTCGCCGGGGACCAGATATGGTTCAACTGCCGCCCATTCCCCATCGGACAGCCAGCGCCGGATCTGCGTGGCGGAGACGAATCTTGTCCCATCCGCCGCAGAACAGTCGTGATACCCCGCGCCCTCCCGCCGGACGGTCACAGGGGAAACTTCCGCGTGCAGGCGGCGCAGCGCCCGCAGGTATTCAATCCCGAGGTTGTTGTTGGGGGTTTCCAAAAGCGCCCCCGCCTCGCCGCCTAAAAGACCGGTAACCACAGCCTGACGGCAGGCGGCAAAAGGCATTCCCTCATCCAGAAAGCGGCGAAGCCCAGCGGCATACTCCTCAGAGTCCAGACACGCCGCCACGGACTGCAGCGCCCCGATCTCTCCGCACTCGCTGCCAAAGCAGAGATGCGTCACCACGCCGGTGGCTGCCAACAAACTGACGCCCCCCAGCGCAAATGTCTCTGCCGAGGACACGGCCCAAGGCGTTGGCAGCTCGATCACCAGATCCGCTCCACTCAGCACCGCCAGCCGCGCCCGCACCCACTTGTCGGCCACGGCGGGGGCCGCGCTCTGAACCCAGCAGCCGCTCATGCAGCACACAATCCCGCTTTCCGGGCCCAAAATCCGCCGCGTCTGGGCAATTTGGTTAGCGTGGCCGGAATGAACCGGATTGTATTCTACTATGATACCAGCGGTCTTCATGGATTTCACCTCGATTTCATTACAAAAAAGTGACAATTCGGTTAAATTGGCAGTTGTATCCTGGGAATTCTTTGTTATAATAATATAGAGTGTGCCCTTTCGTGGAAAGAGCAGATCTATTTTACATTATTTTGGGGTCGCCTGCAAGAGCGCCCACAGAAAGAGGAGTTACCATGAAAGTTCTCGTCATCAACGCCGGAAGTTCTTCCCTGAAGTATCAGCTGATGGACCCGGATACCGGCGTCGTGCTGGCCAAGGGCCTGTGCGAGCGCATTGGCATCGACGGCAAGTTCACCTACAAGCCCCAGATTGAGGGAAAAGAGACGCTGAAGGCCGTGGATGTGGCCATGCCCACCCATTCCGAAGCCATTCAGGCTGTTTTGAACGCTTTGGTGGACCCCAAAAACGGCGTCATCGGCTCTATGAAGGAGATCGACGCGGTGGGTCACCGTGTGGTGCATGGTGGCGAGGCCTTCAACAAGTCCGTCCGCATCGACGACAAGGTGATGGCCGCGATTGAGGAGTGCGTCCCTCTGGCCCCTCTCCACAATCCCGCCAACATCACCGGCATTCGCGCCTGCGAGAAGGTCATGCCCAACGTGCCGATGGTTGCCGTGTTCGACACCGCCTTCCATCAGACCATGCCCGCCAAGGCATTTACCTATGCCCTGCCCTACGAGTACTACAAGAACGACAAGGTGCGGCGGTACGGTTTCCACGGCACGAGCCACAAGTATGTCACCGAGCGGGCCGCCGCCATGCTGGGCAAGCCTGCCGCAGAGCTGAAGATCATCACCTGCCATCTGGGCAACGGCTCTTCCGTCACCGCTGTGGACGGCGGCAAGAGTGTGGATACCTCCATGGGCTTCACTCCGCTGGCCGGTCTTCCCATGGGCACCCGTTCCGGCGATCTGGACGCGGGCATTCTCCAGTTCCTGATGAACAAGTACAAACTGAGCATTGACGAGATGCTGAACATTCTGAATAAGAAGTCCGGCGTGCAGGGCATTTCCGAGGTTTCCTCCGATTTCCGTGATCTGGAAGAAGCCGCCAAGGCCGGCAACCAGCAGGCGCAGCTGGCGCTGGATACCTTCCAGTACGGCGTGAAAAAGCTGATTGGCTCTTACGCCGCCGCCATGGGCGGGGTGGATGCCATCGTGTTTACCGCCGGCGTGGGCGAGAACGACGCTGCCACCCGCATGGCCGTGGCCTCCGATCTGGATTTCATGGGCGTGAAGATGGACGCCGCCGCCAACAACGTCCGCGGCAAGGAAACGGTCATCTCCACCGCCGACTCCAAGGTGAAGGTTCTGCTGATCCCCACCGACGAAGAACTGATGATTGCCAAGGACACCGCGGCTCTGTGCAAGTAAGTTTTCCCGCTTCCCCGCACCTGTAAACCACATAAAACCCGGAGGGTACGCCCTCCGGGTTTTTTCGGTTGCCCCGGTAAAAGGGGTGTGCTACAATATATAATATGAATTAATTCCAATCTGCGGTCTTGGGCTGTCAATCAGGTACATTACCGTCCTGCTGATCTTCCCTGCCAGCCGCGGAACGCACCCCGCCACATTAGAAATGGAGGAACCTCATGAAAGTCGCCCTGCAATTTGCCATGCCCTTTGAATTCCACGCCCTGCCTGGCGCAAAGGATTTAAAGCCTTTTGAAACCATCTCCGGCGTGCCGTTTTTTGAGGCCGCGCCGGGAATTCTCGCCTGCGCGGGCGGCGTGGGCAAGGTAAACGCCGCCATCACCGCCGAAATCCTCTGTCAGAGATTTGGCGTGGACTTAATTTTAAACGCGGGCGTGGCCGGTTGCTGCACAGACCTGCCCACCGGATCTTTGGTTCTGGCGGACACGCTGGTACAGCACGATGTGGACACCACCGCCGTGGGCGATCCCATCGGCCTTGTGTCCACCGTGAACGTGACGGAGTTTTCCGCTTGGGAGCCGGAGACATGCTTGTCCCTTCTGCGGGGTCAGGGTGTTGACGCCGCAAAGGGCCGGGTCGCCACCGGAGACTGGTTCGCCGTGAAGGGCGACCGCGCCCGGTGGATCGTGGACACCTTTCACCCTCTGGTGGTGGAAATGGAGGCCTGCGCCGTGGCGCAAGTCTGCCTGCGCAACGGCGCGAAATTTGCGGCGCTGAAATCCGTGTCCGATCACCTGTTTGCGGATAATCAAACGGCGGAGTATTTTGACTTTGGGCAGGCGGTCCAACATCTGGGAAAAGTCGTCCTGCCTCTGGCTCAGGCACTGTCTGAATTAAAATAAGGAGGGCGCATATGGGTACCATCCGTCTTTATACCCGCCAGAGCGACAAAACTCTGCTGATGCTGGAGCACGGCGGACGTATTGTCAACCAGCGTGTCTACGTCCAGCTCCATTTTGGCGACATGTCCAAGCACTATCTGGAGTGCTACGACTGGTTTGCGGCGCAGGCCGCCCGGCGAGTCCCAAAACCGGAGGGGGCGGAGCTGTCCATCTGGTGTACACCAAACGTGAAAAACTGTCTGCCTCCCATTGAAGGTACGGTGGTATACGCGGTGGACGCACCGGAGGAGCAGGTGGTGTTTTTTGACGACGCGAAGTGGGACTATGTGCTGAACCACCGGTATCTCCCCGCAAACGACGCGGACGAGGCCGCCTACCGCAAGCACCTGCAGGATATCGGCGCTGCAAATTCCTTTGAATTTTTTGAGGGGCGGTACGCCGGGAAATACCCGGAGGAAACCCAGCGGGTCCGGGACAGCTGGATGCGAGTGTTCGACCCGGTGGAGCGAACCTGTCCCACCGTCTGCGGCAACATCTGGGAGATCAGACAGGAGCAAATCGTTCGTATTTTCCGCCCCGGTGAGACGGTAAGTGCTGTATAATCAGAAAATATGCAAAAAAACGGTCAAATCTGCTTGACAACGGCGGATTTGGCCGTTATACTTAATAAGCCGCTTTGAATGGGCAGAAGTGCGCGCATTTGTGCGCCGCCCCCGACAGCGAGCCCGTATTGAAGGAGTTGAAACATATGCATGCAATTATTGAGACTGGCGGAAAGCAGTACAAGGTCGCAGAGGGCGACGTGGTCTTCATCGAGAAGCTGGACAACGAAGCCGGCGACACCGTGAAGTTCGATCAGGTTCTGGCGATCCTTGACGGGGACAAGGCCACCTTTGGCGCTCCCGTTGTGGCGGGCGCTTCTGTGGAGGCTACCATCGTTAAGAACGGCAAGGGCAAGAAGGTTCGTATCTTCAAGTACAATGCCAAGAAGGGTTATCGTAAGCGTCAGGGCCATCGTCAGCCCTATACCAAGGTTGAGATCGGCAAGATCTCCGTCTAAGGTATGACTACCGTTACGTTCCATATGGAGGGCGACCGCATCTGCGGGTTCGCCGTTTGCGGACACAGCGGATATGCTGAGGCCGGGTACGATATCGTCTGCGCCGCCGTCACCAGTGCTGTGCGTCTGGTCGATGCCACGGTGAACGACGTGTTGGGCCTTGCGGCCTCTGTGAAGGTGGACGAAGACGCCGCAAAGATCAGCTTTCGTCTCCCCGGCGGACTGTCCGCCGAGGCAGAGAGCTGCTGTCAGTCCATGCTGACGGGTCTGATGGTCTATTTCGCCCAGCTCCACGACGAGTATTCCGAAAACATTGAAGTTTTGGAGGGTTGATCCCCTCCCCATCTAAAATTTTAAAGGAAAGGATGGTTTTCCTTATGCTGAACATTGGTTTGCAATTTTTTGCTCATAAAAAGGGCGGCGGCTCTACGAAGAACGGCCGTGATTCCAACGCCAAGCGTCTGGGCGTGAAGCGCGCGGACGGGCAGGAGGTCCTGGCGGGCAACATTTTGGTGCGTCAGCGCGGTACCCACATCCACCCCGGTGTGAACGTGGGCAAGGGCAGCGATGACACGCTGTTTGCCACCGCCAACGGCGTGGTCCGTTTCGAGCATCTCGGCAAGGACCGCAAGCAGGTCTCTGTCTACGAGGCGCAGTAACTGAAGCACGATGGAAGGGCCTCGAACGCAAGCGTTCGAGGCCCTTTTTCTCCCCGAATGGGACATACTAGGAAACAAGGCTGATCTGCTCCCGACGATCGGTGCGCGCCGGGCGCGGGGAGCATACCAGCCAACGAGAAAGCGAGGTACACGATGGCAAATTCATTTATTGACAAGGCCCGCATTACCGTGCGTGCGGGCAACGGCGGAAACGGCGTAGTCTCTTTTCACCGGGAAAAATACGTGGCGGCGGGCGGTCCGGACGGCGGCGACGGCGGCAAAGGCGGCTCCGTCATTTTGCAGGTGGACGACAATCTCTCCACCCTGATGGATTTCCGCTACAAGCGGAAATATTCCGCCCCCAACGGCATGGACGGTCAGGGCGGCCGCAGATCCGGGCGGGACGGAGAAAACCTGATCATCAAGGTTCCCCGGGGCACGTTGGTCCGGGACACGGAGTCCGGCGAGATCATTCAAGATATGTCGAGCGGCGAACCCTATGTTTTGTGTAAGGGCGGCCGGGGCGGCTGGGGCAACTCCCACTTTGCCACTCCCACCCGGCAGGTTCCCCGGTTCGCCAAGGGCGGTCTTCCCGGCGAGAGCCACGACGTGGTGCTGGAGTTAAAGCTGCTGGCAGACGTGGGTCTGGTGGGCTTCCCCAATGTGGGGAAATCCACGCTCTTGAGCGTGGTGACCCGTGCGCAGCCGAAAATCGCCAACTATCACTTCACCACCCTCTCCCCCAATTTGGGCGTGGTATACGCCGGAGAAGGCCGCTCCTTCGTTTTGGCGGACATTCCCGGCATCATCGAGGGAGCCAGCGAAGGCGCAGGCCTTGGTCACGATTTCCTGCGGCACATCGACCGCTGCCGTCTGCTGATCCATGTGGTGGATGTCTCCGGCAGCGAGGGGCGGGACCCGGTGCAGGATTTCGACGCCATCAACGCCGAACTGAGCCAGTACAGCGCGGATCTTGAAAAGCGGCCCCAGATTGTGGCCGCCAACAAGTCGGATATTCTGGAGGACCCGGAAAATCTGGAACGGCTGCGGGCCCATGTGGAAAAGCTGGGTTATCCGCTCTTTGAGATTTCCGCCGCGGCGCACAAGGGTGTGGAACAGCTGATGAACAAGGTCAGTGAGACGCTTTCCACCCTGCCGCCCATCGTTGTTTACGAGCCGGAATACGTTCCCAAGCCGCCGGTTATCGACTATTCTCAGCCTCTGGACATTCAGCGGCTGGACGACGGTACTTGGGTCGTGGACGGCCCGTGGCTCCAGCGGCTGATCGGCAACGTGAATCTAAACGACTACGAGAGCCGGATGTACTTCGACAAGACCCTGCGGGACTCGGGTCTGTATCAGCAGTTGGAGGACATGGGTATTCAGGACGGCGATACCGTTTCGCTCTACGACTTCGAGTTTGAGTATCAGCGGTAATTCCTCCTTTTTATCCCGCCGCGCGGAATCCCTCTACGGGAATGTCTGCGTTTCAACACAGTTAAAAACCCGGCGAAAGCGTTTTAAAACGCTTTCGCCGGGTTTTTTATGCTGTCTTTTATTCCGCTTTCTTTTTTCCGCCGCCCAACGGTTTTCCGGTGAGGATGCAGATTCCGGTCTTATCGCACTTTCCGCAGCCTATGCACCGGCCCGGTCCTCGGCGGTCCCGATTCACCAGTGCCCAGAGGGCGGCGGTGGCCGCAACCACGGGAATTAAAATCAAATATTCCATCGCCGTACCTTCTTTCTTTTTCTATTGTTAGCACAGCTGCACCGCCCCTGTCAGTGGTATTTACAACAAAAGGCCCAGTCCGATTACGGCCAGCAGGTCCTCAGTGGGGCACTCCAACGGTCCAAGCGGCAGCTCCTGCGGCTCCACCTGTCCCCCGTCCGGCCTTCCCAGCGCCCGCTGGACGCAGACCACCGCGCCGCTGTCCCCCAAGCTGGAAAAGGTCAGGCTGTCCCGGGAGGAAAACCCGCAGCTCACAGCGCGTTCAGCCCGTATCTGCCGCGCTGTCAGGCGGCTCCAATCACCCGGCAGCAGGACGGTCCCACAGGCGCATACCGCCTCCGGCTTATTCGCCAAGCATTGGCAGCCCTCTGCCGACAGGGCCAGAACTTCCCACCGCTTTTCCGTCAGCTCCCGGACGGTTTCAGGCTGCTCCACTCCCGCCGGAAGCGGCACGGGCGGAGCCGCGCCTCCCCCAAAAAACGCCGCATCCACCATATCTGCGCCTCCCTTCTTGTAAGAGTGTTTGCCGAGGCGGCAGGTTTATGCGAAAATTTCCCTCGTTTTTTTCAGAGAATCGTGTTAAACTGAGGATAACAATTTGTCTTCAGAATTCCGAGGTGACTGCTTTGCACTTTTTCGCCCACTTACATACCGTAAATCATCACCGCGCCCTTGTCTGCAAATATTGTTTTCGTCTGGGCCTTTACTGGCAGGGGCTGACGCACGATCTTTCCAAATATGCGCCTCAGGAATTTTGGGTGGGCGCTCAATATTTTCAGGGCGACCGCAGCCCCAACGACGCGGAGCGAAAAAGCAAGGGGTATTCCTCCGCGTGGCTCCATCACAAGGGGCACAACCGCCACCATTTGGAATACTGGACGGACTATGGGCAAAAGCCTGACGGGTCCTCTGGAATCGTGGGCGTTGAGATGCCCGTCAAGTATGTGGCGGAGATGTTTTGCGACCGATACGCCGCCAGCCGGGTCTATCGGGGCAAGGCATTTGAAAACGCGGACCCTTGGAAATTCTTTCAGCATTCCAAAACTCACACCATCTTGAATGAAAAGACCTCTGCGCTTTTGGAATCCATGCTGGTCAAGCTGCGGGATGAGGGAGAGGACGCCGCCTTTTCCTATATTCGCCAAGAAGTCCTGAAAAAATAGATTAAAAACCCACGGGCCGCCTGAGCAGCGGCCCGTGGGTCTTCTGTCTTCTATTCTATCCTCAGCTTCTCCGGTGCATTCCCGGCATTTTCTGCTCGTCCCCTTATCAGGAGCATGAACGTGATCTTTGTGACAAAGCTGATTGCTTCCACCTGCGTCTGCGTCCAAAAGCGGTGGATTTCGCAGTCGTCAAACCCCATAAAGCCCACAAACCGGCCGTTGTCCGTTACCGCGCACTGGAGAACGGAAAGCGTCCTGCGTCCCGTCATCAGCTTTCGCTGCGCGGGCGTCAGCGCCTCCACATCCTGACACAGGAAAACACCCTGCCGGTCGAAATTCGCATGGTAGTCCGTGCCCAAGTCCCGGTAGCAGATGTTCTGCTGCGCCGCGTGCTGGGGGATGATGTTGTCCCCGCACCACTCAAAGGTGTTGCTGCAGCGCTCGCCGTCCGGCGAGTCCTCAAAGATGTACACCCGGCTCACATGGAACAGCTGCCCAATTTTCTCCAGCATCCCGTTGATTTCCCGCTCAAAGTCCTGTTCGGAGGAAAATCCTCGCAGCATTTCACTGATGATTCGGGACAGCGCCAGCTGAAAATCAACCTCGGGATCAATTTTCGTCTGCTGGCGGTCACGCCGTTCCGCAAGCTCGGCCAGCGTTTTCGCCTCGCTATATACAACATACCCGCCCTTACCTGCCTCCTTTGCCTGACAGAGCGCATGACTGCATCGCTGGAACAGCGTCTCGCAGTCGCGGCCATGGAGCGGGGCAAGCACAGCGCCCACGCTGCACGAGATTTCCCGTCCCGATCCCCTTGTGACGCTTTTGCAGCCCTCCAGCAGCTGGCAGACACGGTTAACGGCAGCGGACTCCGAAGAAACCACCGACATAAAAACAAGAAATTCGTCGCCGCCCACGCGGGCGACCACGCCGCCCTCTTGAAAAATCCTTCTGATAATGTCAGACAACTCCACCAATACCGCATCGCCGAACATATGCCCGAACTGATCGTTCACGGTCCGGAAATCATCTACATCCACCAACAGCATGGCGGAAAGCTCGTTTTCTCCCATCTGGCTCAGATAGAAATCAATGCGCTCCTGTGCCGCCGCCTTGTGGTAAAGTCCGGTGAGGCTGTCTCGCTGGGCCTTATCCATCAGGCCCTCGATGGCCCGCTTCTCCACCTCGACGTCCGCAATCACACCGATCACCCGATAGGGCTTTCCGTCGCCGCCCAGCTGCACCGTCATTCTCGCCCTCTGCCAGCGGTACTGTCCCTCGGCGGCGAGAACGCGGAACTCCGTCTCCTCGCGCAAAGCCCCGCTGCAAACGGCCCGGATTGCCCGCTGGATGCTTTTGAGGTCCATGGGATAAATGTGGGTTCCCGTCTCCAGCGCCTTTGTGAGATAACCCAGCGGCTGATATCCAAACTTCAGCTCCCAGTTGCCGGAAACCCAGAAGCGATCTGAGGCAACCTCCCACTCGAAGATCACCTCTCCCTCCTGCTGAACCGCGATGCGATAGCGTTCCAGATCCTGACGCAGATCTTCCTGCACGCGCTTTTGGGCGGTAACGTCCGTCAGAACACACTGAAAATATTCGTGTCCGTCGCTCTCCCTGCGCAAAATGCTGTTTTCCAAAACCCAGACCGTGCGCCCATCTCCGGTTTCGATGCGGTATTCCAGCTGCAACTCCCGCCCCACAGCCATCTGCCTGCGGCTTTTGGACAGCGTCCGCTCCCGATCCATGGGCACCAGCAGAGCGGCCAGGCGGTTATGGAATCGGCTCTCCAGCTCTTCCTCCGTGTATCCCACCAAGCGCAGAAATTCCCCGTTCATCTGGATGATGGTGAGGTCCCGGTCATTTCCGTGCCGCAAAACCGCAACAGGAAGGCGGTTGCAGAACATACAAAAGTCCTCGCGCAGAATGGATGGCTCACGCTCCACCGTTTCAGGTTCGGGAATATCCCGTTCCCTGTGCCAGACAGCCAGCGCGCGGCAGTGCCGCGGGTCCTCCGACTCCAAGCGCAAAACGGTGTTCCGATACCATGCGTACTGTCCGGAGTTCCCGTCCTTAATCCGGTAGCGATTGGAAATCTCCAAAGAGCCATCGGCAAAAAAGCGCTCATACACCCCATCCAGCCGCTCCAGCGCACGGGCCTGATCGTCTGGGTGGATACGGGTCCGCACGAAGAGCTTTTCCGCGTCCTCCACCGTTTTTTTCTGCTGGAAAACAGAAAAGTTGCGATCCGCCTGATACAGCAGATGATAGGTTCCCGCATTCCGGTCAAATTCCAGCACCGTGGCATCCAGATAGCGCAGCAGGGCAAACAGCTTATCCTGTCCCTGTGCCGTTCGCTTCTCCTCATAGGCATGCGCAGGCCGAACCTCGATCTGCGTTCGGTCCTCCGATGGACGCAGGCCGTCGGCATATTCCCGGGACAGCTCAAAAAATTCCGGCTGTACATTTTTAAAGCATTCCAAAAGGTCGCCGGAAAACGCGCCGCACTCTCCTTGCAGGATCATGTTATACGCTTCATTCTGTGGAATTGCTTTTTTGTACACCCGGTCGGTGGTCAGCGCGTCAAAACAGTCCGCCACAGAAACCACCTGCGCATAGATGGGAATGTTATTCTCCCGCAAGCCCTCGGGATAGCCCTTGCCGTCCCAGCGTTCATGGTGGTAGCGGCAGATATTATAGGCATAGCTCAAATACTCCGGCTCCCGCATCCGGTCAAGACCCACCAGAATCTCACAGCCCCGCAGGGTGTGAGTCTGCATCACCTCAAACTCCTGAGAGGTCAGGCGGCCGGGCTTGTTCAAAATGGCGTCTGGAATGGCAATTTTACCGATGTCGTGGAGCGAGGAGGCACTGGCAATCACCTCAATGGTCTGGGGCGTCATCCCATACTCCGGGTGCTCCCGCGCAACCTCCCGAAGCAGAATCCGGGTAAAGCCGCGAATGCGGCGAATATGTTGGCCGGATTCCAGACTGCGGTGCTCAATCACAGAGGAGAGGCCGTCGATCAGCGCGGTGTTGGACTCCCGAATCTGGGCGGCCTGCGCTTCTACCAAGTCCTCCAGATGCAGCTTGTGCTGATATAACTCCACCACATTTTGAATCCGGCGCTTGACTGACCGGGACTCAAACGGCTTTGTAATAATATCCGACGCCCCCAGATCAAAAACCCGGACTTCACTCTCGGGCGTGTGGTCGGCGGTGATGACAACAATCGGGATGCGGGACAGAGCCTCGTCGGCCGCAGCTTCTTTCAACACCGCATATCCGTCCTTCACCGGCATCATCAGATCCAACAGCACAGCGGCAATCCGCTTCTGGTTCCGCCGCATCAGCGTCAGAGCCTGCTCGCCATCTTCCGCTTCCAGAAGCTCATACTCCCCCTCAAACAACGCGCGGAGGATCATGCGGTTGATCTGCATGTCATCCACCACCAGCAAAACGTTGCAGTTGGCCATCAGCGCCCCCTCCCTTCAACAGGAGTCTGAGCACGGCAATTTTCGCCACAGTCCTTTTTCACCCGCGCAGCAATTGGATTGCGCAAATCGTGCCGGGCCCATTCTCTCTGTTGTGTCGTCATGCCTTCTCTCCGTTCTCTCTGATCTCCCGCAGAACGTCCAGTCCTGTCTCACTCTTTTCTCTCTCAGCTTTCGCGGCAAGCATTGGGCGCTCCGCTGCCTTCTCAGCTGCCGAAGGTAAACATAAAAAACCGGCAAAAATTGTAAAAACATTCAGTCGTACAATCGTTATTTTACTTCAATTTTCCATTGTCTGCAAGAGGTGGAACGCCTCGGTTGACGTAATATTTTACACTTTTTGATGCAAAGAGCGGGAAAGTCCGTTTCCTATGCAAAAAAAGCCCCCTCGGCGCTCCGCGCCGAGGGGGCTTCCGGCTGTCAAACAGGCTTCCCGGTCCATTTGCAGCGATTCCGGCTTTTACTATTTTACTCTTTTTTCCATTACCTTCCCCGTTTTACCACAGGGTCTGAAGAGCCGGGTGCAGGCGGCGAAACTTTTCATAAAGCGGGCCGTAAATTTCCCCGCAATCAGGCCGGGGTGCATAGGGCACGCAGTTTTTCGCCCCGCTCAAGAATGCGGTAAATTTCTCATAGCAGGTAATTTTTCCAAGTCCCAGCAGCGCCGCGGAGGCCACGGCCATGGCCGGAAGCAGCGACCCGTCCCGGAACACCGCGATTTCCCGGCCCAGCACGTCCGCCAAAATTTGGCACCACATATCCTCCCGTCCCCCTCCGCCGATGAGTGAAACTCTCTGCGGTGCCGCGTCCAGCCGTTCCAACCCCTGTCGGATGGAAAAGGCCACGCCCTCCAGCGCCGCCCGGGCCAGATTAGCGGCGCTCGTCCGGGGCGTCAACCCGATATAGCAGCCTCGGGCATTGGGGTCCAGCACCGGGAACCGCTCTCCCACTAAATACGGCAGAAACAACACTCCGCCGCTTCCCGGCTCGCTTTGCTCCAGCAGAGCACTCAACACGCCATAATCCGCCGCGCCGCCGGAAAATTCAGCCATAAGGCCTGTCAGCCAGCCATGGACATTTCCTGCGTTTAAAAACGGTACGACGTTGATATACCGCCCCGCCGGCATGGCGGCGAGATTGAAAACGCCCTCCTCCGTCAGCAGCGGGCCGCCGGACATCGCAGCCACCCAGCCGGAAGTCCCCAGATTCACGCTATACTGCCCCGGCGCGGCAATGCCGCTGGCAAGAGTGGTCGCCCCGGCATCCCCTGTTCCGGCGAAAACCGGCGTACCGGAGAGATAGCCGCAGGCCATTGCCGCCTCCGGCCGCACGCCCCCTACCTTTTCGTGGGCGGCAAACAGCCGGGGAAACAGCTCCGGGGAAACTCCGGCAGCATCCAGCAGTTCCTCGCTCCAGCATTTTTGTGCAAGGCCCATGGCACCCGCCGTGGAGCAGGCAGTCACATCTCCGGCGCACACGCCGGTGAGCCGGGCGAGGAGATAATCCTTGGAACTGATGAGAATGTGGCGCGTCCGGGCGTACAGCTCCGGACAGTTTTCTTTCAGCCACATCAGCTTTGGCAGAGGGAGCGACCCGTCACAGCGGTTGCCGGTGATCTTCAGAATCCGCTCCGGGCCAACGGCGGCTTTCAGCCTCTCGGCCTGCGGCTCCGCCCGTCCGTCGGAATATAAAATCGCATTGCACACCGGGTCCAGCGCCTCGTCCAGTGGAATCAAATCCTGCATCTGTCCGCTCATGACCAGTGCTTCAATTTGGCCGGGAGGAAACAGCGCCGTAAATTCTAAAGAGATTCTCTGAAACGCGTCCCACCAGCTTTGGGGGTTCTGTTCCTTCCACTCCCCTGTAAACAGCGTGGGAATGTCGATGGAACGAGCGGCGGTAGGACGGCCCATTTCGTCCACCAAAACGCCCTTCACGGCCGTAGTTCCCACGTCGAAGGCGGCGATATACCTGATTTTTCCCATCATTGTCCATCCTCCCGGCCCAGCCGCTGGGCCACCACGGCGAGAATGATGATAGCTCCGGTGATAATATCCTGCATGTAAGTAGGCATTTGCAGCATGGTCAATCCGTTGGCAAGAACACCCAGAATCGCCGCGCCCAGCAGCGTCCCCAGCACATTGGGCACACCCCGCCGGGAAGCGGTGCAGCCGATAAACACCGCCGCATAGGACTTGAGAAAATACCCGTCTCCGGCGGTGGTGTTAGCGGAACCGACCCGGGAGGCAATCAGCATTCCGGCCACACAGGCCATCACGGCGCAGAGGACAAACGCCAACAGCTTACACCGCTTTACCGGGATACCTGCAACCCGGGCGGCTTCTTCGCCGCCCCCGATGGCATAGAACTTTCGTCCCGTGGGCGTGTGCCGCATCAAAAACCACAACAGCAGCACAAAGCCAAGCATCAGAATCGACAGCAGCGGAATGCGGCCCAGCTTTGCGGTCCCCAGCACAGAAAAGCCTTTAGGTATATTCTCAAACACCGTGGCCCCACCGGAGAGACGGTATACCACGCCGGAGAGAACGGTGCTCATGCCAAGTGTGGTAATAAAGGACAGCGCCCGGAACCGGGCCACCACCCAGCCGTTGACAAGTCCCACTGCGGCGGCGGCGAGGAGGGGCAGGGTGAAGCACAGCGCCAGCGGCACGCCCGCCACCGCCAGCTGCGCCGCCGCTACGCCGCCAAGGCTGGCCATTTGACCCACGGAGAGGTCGAATTCGCCCACGCTCATCACCACCGTGGCCCCCAGCGAGATCACCACCAGAAGCGACATCTGCCGGGTGATGTTGATAAAATTTGTCAGCGTGCAGAAGGAGCTGGGACGAATGGCGCTGAACGCCAGCACGATGACAAGCAGGGCCGCCGCCGTGCCATAAGTCTGCGCTCCCCGGCGCAGCGCGTCTGTTTTCCGATTCACAGGCATCCCCTCTCAGGTTTCATAGCAGCAGGAGAGCACCTGCCGCACCGTCAAATTTTTATTTTCCATACGCGGACCTGTCTCGCCCCGCCGCATCACCTGTACGGTATCGGCCACCTCCAGAACCTCGCCAAGGTCGGAGGACACGAAGACCACCACGCAGCCCTCGTCCGCCTTTTGGCGCAGCAGCCGGTGGATTTCCCCTCGCGTCTTCACGTCCACGGCTTGGGTCGGCTCGTCGCACAGCAGCACACGGGGATTGGTCATCATGGCCCTTGCGAACACGGTTTTTTGCTGGTTGCCGCCGGACAGCTCCGCAACGGGCTGCTCCATGCTCGCCAACACGATTCCAAGCGCGTCGATCTGCGCCTGCACCGCGGCGTTTTCCGCGCGGCGGCACGAAACGCCGCACATGGCAAAGCGGCCGATGGAGGTCAGGAGAATATTATCCCGGACGTCCAGACTGCCAATCAGGGCTTTCCCCCGCCGATCCTCGCAGATCAGAGCCGCGCCACGGTCCAGAGAGGACGCGGACGAGGGCTTTTTCTGCGTCGCACCGCACAGCTCCACCGTTCCGCTGGCCATGGGGCGGCTGCCGTAAATACACTCCAAAAGCTCCGTCCGCCCGCTGCCGCCAAGTCCGAACAGTCCCAAAATCTCCCCGCTCCGGGCAAAAAGGTCTCCCCTGCGAACGATTCCATCCCGGGAGGCCACATCCCGCGCCTCCAGCAGCACGTCGCCGAACGCGCTTGCGTGGCTTGGGGCCTGCACGGAAGCGCCGTCCGTCATCATGGCGATCAGCCGTTCCCGATTCACCTCCGCCGTCTCCACGGTGTCCACCACCGCGCCGTTTCGCAGAATCGTCACCCGATCCGTCAGGCGGAAAATCTCGTCCAGACGGTGGGTCACATACAGAATCGCCGCGCCGCTTTCTTTCAGCGCCCGCACCACGGAGAACAGCCGCTCCGCCTCCCGCTCCGTCAGGGCGGCAGTCGGCTCATCCAGAATCAACAGCCGGCATTCCCGCATCCGTGCCCGGACGATCTCCAAACACGTTCGCTGGGGCGGCGGCAGCTCCGCCGCCGCTTTATGCAAATCCAGTTCCAAGCCCAGCGACTCCATTGTTGTCCGCACCCGATTCTCCATGGTCTTCCAGTCAATTTTTCCGTGTCGAATAGGATATGAAAGGCCGAGATACGCGTTTTCAATACCGTCAAAGGTGGAAATTAACGTCCGGTCCTGATGGATGGCTTGGATACCCAGTGACTGACTCTGAGCGGGCGAAGAGAGGGCGACGGCCTGCCCGTTCCAAAGAATCTCCCCCTTCCCGCGCCGATATACCCCGGTCAAGAGTTTGATAAGTGTGGATTTTCCCGCGCCGTTTTCGCCCACCAGTCCGCGAACCTCCCCGGCTTTCAGCGACAGATCAACATCTTTGAGCGCCTGAACACCGTGGAAGCTCTTGGAGATGTGTTTCATTTCCAGCAGCATGACCGTCCCTCCCCCCTCTCTCTGTTTTCGTTTTAACCGACGGTTTCCTTTGTAATCAGCGTGGCTTCCGCATACAGGTCGCCGGTCTGGCTGTTCTCCCCCGCGAAGAGCTTGCCCATCTGTTCCGCCACGATATCCACCATGCCTTGGAAGTTCTGGGCCACTGTGGCTTTCAGATTCGTGTCACCCTTGATGAGGGAGACAGCCTGTTCGTTTCCATCCACGCCCACAATCAAGATTTCATCTCGTCCCTCCTCTTGACATGCCTGCGTCGCGCCGATGGCGGGTTCGTCCCATCCGCACCAGATGGCGGTGATGGAGCCTTTCTCCGGGTTCGCCGTCAGCAGGTTTTCCACAATGTCCTGCGCATCGTTGATGGGCTGCTCGGCGGGGACATGCTGCTCGGTAACTAGGGTAATGCCCTTCTGCGCCGCCAGCAGCTCGTCGAACGCCTCGCACCGCTTCACAACGCCGGGATGGGGACGGTGGGTCAGCGCCACCACGGTCCCCTGCCCGCCCATCAGGTCGTCGAACAGGTAATTGGTAATCAGCTCGCCCATCTGGTGGTTGTCGCTGGTGGCGTTGACCTGCATTCCGTCAATATAGCCGCTGTCGCAGCCAAAGACCGGAATTCCCGCGTCAAACGCCTCTTGCAGCTGGTTTTCTACCTGAGAGGGGTCCGCGCTCACCAGCACGATGGCGTCCGTCTGGGCCGCCACCACATCCTCAATGCGGCTGGCGAGGGCGGCGAAGTCGTTGGCGGTATCGATCACCGTGACAACCGCGCCCTCCGCCTCCAGCTCGGATTGCAGGGCATCCACCATCTGATTGGTGGTGACGGAGCTGAGATACGGGGTCATGACGGAGATTTTTTTGCCCTCCATTGCGCCGGAGGCAGCCGCCGGGGAAGCAGCGCTGCCGGAAGCGGTGGAAGAAGTCGCACCGCCGCAGGCGCAGAGGCTCAAGACCAGCGCCGCTGCGGCAAGTAAACTTAAAACGTGTTTCATACGGTCATTCCTTCCATTCAATTTGTATCCGCCGTCACGCGGAATGAACCGCGTCGGCCATAGATTTTACGTATTCCGCCACATAGGGAGCCGCGTCCCGGCCATGCCGCGCCACCAGCTTCACAATGGCGCTGCCCACGATGGCTCCGCCGGAGAGGGCGGCCATCTGCTTTGCCTGCTCCGGCGTGGAAATGCCAAAGCCCACGGCGCAGGGACAACCGCTGTTCTCCAGCGCCAGCGCCACCAACGCGCCCACATCCGTTTGAATCTCGCTGCGCACGCCGGTGACGCCCAGAGACGAAACGATGTACAGGAACCCCGTGGCCTCCTTGGCGATCATGGCAATACGGTCTGCGGAGGTCGGGGCGATCATGGAGATCAAATCCAGACCGTGCCGCTTGCAGATGGACACAAATTCGTCTCTCTCCTCATAGGGGATATCCGGTAGAATCAAACCGTCGATGCCAAGCTCCCCGCAGGCAGAGATGAACTTTTCAGCCCCGTAAGAAAAAACCACGTTGGCGTAGGTCATGAACACCATGGGCACGGTCACGGTTTTGCGGAGAGTGCGCACCATATCGAAAATTTTGTCGGTGGTAACGCCGCCTTGAAGCGCCCGGACGTTGGCCGCCTGAATGACGGGGCCTTCCGCCGTGGGGTCGGAAAAGGGGATGCCCAGCTCGATCAAATCCGCTCCGCTGTCCGCCATGGCCTTCACCAGCTTTTCCGTGGTTTCCAAATCGGGATCGCCGCAGGTGAGAAAGGGGATAAACGCCTTGCCCCGCTCAAAGGCTTTCGCAATGTTACTCATGTAGATTCTCCCCTCTGTACCGGGCGATGGCGGCACAGTCCTTGTCGCCCCGGCCCGAAATTGTAATCACAAGGATGTTGTCTTTTCCCATCTGCGGCGCCAAAGTCATCGCGTAAGCCACGGCGTGGGCGGACTCGATGGCGGGTATAATGCCCTCCGTCCGGCTGAGATACTCAAAGGCGTTCACCGCTTCTTCGTCCGTCACCGGCACGTACTCCGCCCGGCCGATGTCGTGGAGATGGGCGTGCTCCGGGCCAACGCCCGGGTAATCCAACCCGGCGGAAATGGAGTATACCGGGGCAATCTGCCCGTATTCATCCTGACAGAAATAGGACTTCATCCCGTGGAAGATTCCCAGCCGCCCGGTGGTGATGGTGGCGGCGGTTTCCAGCGTCTCCGCACCCCGGCCCGCCGCCTCACAGCCAATCAGGCGGACGGACGGATCGTCAATGAAATGATAGAACGAGCCGATGGCGTTGGACCCGCCGCCGACGCAGGCGATGACCGCGTCGGGCAGCCGCCCTTCCTTTTCCAGCATCTGTTCCCTGATCTCCTCAGAAATGACCGCTTGAAAATCCCGGACGATGGTTGGGAACGGGTGCGGCCCCATCACGGAGCCTAAGCAATAGTGGGTATCGTCGATCCGATTCGTCCACTCCCGAAAGGCTGCGGAGACGGCGTCCTTCAGCGTGCCGGTTCCGGAGTCCACCGGGATCACCTCCGCGCCCAGAAGGCGCATCTTGTAAACGTTCAGCGCCTGACGCTCCGTATCCTCCCGTCCCATGTACACCACGCATTCCATACCCATCAGGGCGGCGGCGGTGGTGGTGGCCACACCGTGCTGTCCTGCGCCGGTTTCGGCGATCAGGCGGGTCTTACCCATCTTTTTCGCCAGCAGCGCCTGCCCCAGCACGTTGTTGATCTTGTGGGCCCCGGTATGGTTCAAATCCTCCCGCTTGAGATAAATTTTCGCCCCGCCCAAGTCCCGGGTCATCTTTCCCGCGTAATACAGCCGGCTGGGCCGTCCCGCATACTCGTTCAGCAGCGACTTGAGCTGCTGATGAAACGCCGGGTCCGCGTGATAGCGGTCATAAGCCCTCTCCAGTTCGATCACCGCATTCATCAGCGTCTCCGGGATATACTGCCCGCCATGGACACCAAAGCGCCCTTTTGCATTGGTCATGTCAAAGCCCCTTTCTTTCCTTTCAGACAACAAAAAAACCGTCCTTGATGAATCTTGTCATCAAGGACGGTTATATAACCGCGGTGCCACCTTGTTTCACGGCGCAAAAAGGCCGTGCGCTCAGCAGAGTACCAACATACTCCCGGCCGGATAACGTCAGCCTTCGACGTCGCAAGCTACTGCCGGAAAAGCTCTCCGGTTTCGCCGCGCCCTCAGTGACCCATTATGACCGTCTGCATTGCGGCCCGGCTCTCAGCACCCCGGACTCTCTGGACGCGCACGGCAGTCTTTACTTTCACTTCAGCGGTTTAAAAAGTTATTTGATTGTTGGGTCGTATCTTACGCCCATTTCTTAGGATTGTCAAGAGTGGGCGGGAGAAATTTTTCCCGTCTTTCACACACGGACAATTGCGCAGTTTTGATTCCGGCATGGGAAAACGTGTTTCAAGCAGGGCTGCGCAGAGCCGTCAGCCGCCCAAATATGCCTTTTTGATGGCGGCGGAAGCCAGCAGTTCCCCGCTGGGACCGGTGGTGACGATCTTTCCCGTCTCCAGCACATAACCCCGGTCGGCAATGGAAAGCGCCGCCTGCGCGTTTTGCTCGACCAGCAAAATGGTGGACCCGGCCTTATGGAGATTTTGAATAATCTCAAAAATCTGCTCCACCAGAATGGGAGCCAGGCCCATGGACGGCTCATCCAGCATCAGCAGCTTCGGGTGGCTCATCAGCGCCCGGCCCATGGCCAGCATTTGCTGTTCGCCGCCGGAAAGCGTCCCGGCCACCTGCCGCCGCCGCTCCTTCAGCCGGGGGAACAAATCATAGACCATTTCAAGGTCCGCGGGAACGCCCGCACCGCCCTTGGTATAGGCTCCCATTTCAAGGTTTTCCTGAACGGACATCTGCAAAAACACGCGTCGTCCCTCTGGCACCAGCGCCATCCCACGGGAGACAATTTTGTGGGGCGGGATTTTACCCAAGTCCTCTCCCATGAAGGTCACGGAACCGGATTTTCCCCGCAGCAGGCCCGCAATCGTATTCAGGGTGGTGGATTTTCCCGCGCCATTGGCCCCGATCAAAGTGACGATCTCGCCCTCGTTCACGTCGAAGGAAACGCCCTTGACCGCGTGAATGCTGCCGTAGGCAACGTTCAAGTTTTCTACGGATAAAATCGTACTCATGCCTTCACGCCTCCTTCTTTTTGCCGAGGTACGCCTCGATCACGGTGGGGTTGGACTGAATATCCTCTGGGCTGCCCTTGGCAATGACCTGCCCAAAATTCAGCACGCAGATGCCCTCGCAGATATTCATAACCAAATTCATATCGTGCTCAATCAAAAGCACGGCAATTTGGAACGTATCTCGAATTTTCCGAATATTTTCCATCAACTCCGCCGTCTCCGACGGATTCATTCCCGCCGCCGGTTCGTCCAGCAGCAAAAGGCTGGGGTTTGTCGCCAGCGCGCGGACAATTTCAAGGCGGCGCTGCGCGCCGTACGGCAGGGAGCCGGCCTTGGCATCGGCTAAATCCTGCATATCGAAGATGCTCAAAAGCTCCATGGCCCGCTGGTGGGCTACTTTTTCCTCTTTCCAGAACCCCGGCAGGCGGAAAATCCCGCTCCACATGTTATATCCCATGGCGTTGTTCATGCCCACCTTCACATTGTCCTCCACGGTGAGGTCTGTGAACAGGCGGATGTTCTGGAAGGTGCGGGCGATGCCCGCCCGGTTGACCTGAATGGTGCTCATGCCGTGGGTATCGTTGCCGTCCAGCAGAATTGTGCCCTTTGTGGGCTGGTAAACCTTGGTCAGCAGGTTGAAAACCGTGGTCTTGCCCGCGCCATTGGGCCCGATCAGACCGGCAATCTCCGTGCGCCCGATGGTGAGGTTGAAGTTTTCAACCGCCTTCAATCCGCCGAAGGTGACGCCCAGATTGATGCACTCCAGAATGGGGCTTTTATCCACGTCCCGGTCGGGGACCATTGCCCCGGAGGGAATGGGAACCAGTTTTGAAAACATATCAGGCAGTCTCCTTTCCGGCAGTCTTTCTGCGGAATCTAAAGCGGGCAAAAAATGCTTTGTAGGCCGGATTGTTGGTAAAAATCATCACCAGAATCAGCACAATGGCATACACCAGCATCCGGTAATCCGCGAACTGGCGCAGCAGTTCCGGCAGAACCGTCAGCGCGGCGGCGGCGATGATGGAGCAGCGGATATTGCCCATGCCGCCCAGCACCACGAACACCAGAATCAAGATGGAGGTGTTAAAATCAAATTTTTTCGCGAGGATGGAGGAGAAGTTCATGGCGTACAGTCCGCCAGCCAAGCCCGCCAGCACGGCGGAGGTGACAAACGCCATCATTTTGTACCGGGTTGGGGAAATTCCCACGGACTCGGCGGCGATCCGGTTGTCCCGCAGGGCCATAACCGCCCGGCCCGCCCGACTGTGGATAAAGTTCAAAACCACCGCCAGCGTCAGCATGATGAGGAGAAATCCGGCGGTGAGCGTGGACAGCTTCTGGATGCCCACCGCACCCATGGGGCCTTGCAGCAGCACTTTGCCGTCGGCGGCCATGCCCAGAGAGGCCGCGTCCTTCATGCTGAAATGAAGGCCCGTGCCATCCATACCCACATACACACAGTTGATAATATTTTTGATAATCTCACCGAAGGCCAGCGTCACAATAGCGAGGTAGTCGCCCCGGAGCCGCAGCACCGGCACCACCACGATCAGGCTGACCAATCCGGCAAACACACCGCCCACAGCCATGGACATCACCAGCCGCAGCGGTCCGTTGGACACGGTATTTTGCAGCGCCGCCGCCGCGATGACCGCGGTAAACGCACCCACGCTCATAAACCCCGCATGGCCAAGGCTCAACTCGCCCATGATGCCGACGGTCAGGTTCAAAGACACCGCCATGACCACATACGCGCAGATGGGAACCAGCATCCCCTTCAGGGAGGAAGTCAAGAGGCCGCCGGAGAGCATTGCCTGCATAACGACGTAGGCCGCGATCACCATACCATAGGTGAGAAAGCTGGAACGGGTGGAGGGGGCCATGCGTTTCAATTTTGTTGCCATCCTTCTCACCTCAGACTTTCTCGCGGACAAGTTTGCCCAAAAGTCCGCTGGGTTTCACCAGCAACACCACGATCAGCACCGCAAACACAATTGCGTCGGACAGCTGGGTGGAGACATAGGCGCGGGCAAAAATCTCAATGACGCCCAGCAGCACACCGCCAAGCAAGGCCCCGGGAATGGAGCCGATGCCGCCGAACACGGCGGCGGTGAACGCCTTGATGCCGGGCATGGAGCCGGTGGTTGGCATCAGCGTGGGATAAGACGAGCACAAAAGCACGCCCGCAACCGCCGCCAGACCCGAGCCGATGGCAAAGGTCATGGAGATGGTGAAATTCACGTCGATCCCCATGAGCTGGGCCGCGCCCTTGTCCTCGGACACCGCCCGCATGGCCTTGCCCATTTTGGTGTGGCCGGTGAACGCGGTCAGCGCCAGCATAATCACAAGGCACGCCGCCACAGTGATCGCCGCCACATAGGACACGTTGAGTTGACCGCCGAAAAGGGACCAGCTGCTCTTTCCGCTGAAATTGAAGAAGGTGGGAAATACCTTGGGATCGGAGCCCCAGAGCAAAAGCGCCGCGTTTTGGAGGAAATAGCTCACGCCGATAGCGGTAATCAGCACGGCCAGAGAGGGCGCGGAGCGCAGCGGCTTATACGCCAGCCGCTCCACCACGATGCCCAGCACCGTGCAGCCAACCATCGCCAAAAGCACGGAGGGCAGCGGATGCCAGCCTAAGTACGCGGTGCTGCAAAAGCACAGATACCCGCCCACCATAATCACGTCGCCGTGGGCAAAGTTCAGCATTTTGGCGATGCCATAGACCATGGTGTAGCCCAGAGCGATGATGGCATAAATACTGCCAAGGCTCACGCCGCTGATCAGATTAGAAAGGATCGTCATAGCAAGAGACACCTGCTTTCAAAAGTTTCGGGCAATCCTCGCAAAACAGGCGGCGAATTGCACCGTCATATTTTTTGTCCGGACATCCTAGGATTTTGCCGCCATGGCGGCGCATCCTAAAATTTCGGTACAGGGTTGCGGAAAAGCGCGGACATGCGCAAAACCGGAGGGCGGTCTTTGTGCAATGCCGCTTTAAGTTCGGACCAGGAGGGTTCGGCCTGCCTCGGCGGGCCGCATCCTCCCGGCCTGAACAGCGGGAACCGGGAGGCCGCAAGCAGCCTCCCAGTCCCGTTACAGGCTGGGGAAAAGCAGAGATTACAAAGTGGCGTAAGCGCCGTTTTCAACCTTCACGACCACGGGAGCCTTGGAGACTTCGCCGTTGGTCCCCCAAGTCATTCCGGCGCCGGTCAGACCGTCCACGCTGAAGTCGGAGGCGGTGAATGCCTCGATCATGGCCTCGCAGACATCCTCGTGGCCCATGTCGGCGGTGATACCAGCCTTCTGGCAGGCGGCATAGATGGCATAGATGCAGTCATAGCCGTCGGCGGCGAACTGGTTGGGCGTTTCACCGTAAGCCGCCTGATACTTGGAGACAAAATCAGCAGCGCCTGCGTCGGAGGCGTTGAACGGGGTCATGAGCATCAGCCCCTCTGCGAGAGTGGTGTCAAAGCCCTCCATGGTCAAGATGCCGTCCATACCGTCGCCGCCGAAGAAGATGGGGGAATAATCCATGCTCTTGGCCTGATTCAAAACCAGAGAGGCGGGCGTGTAATAGATGGGCATGAACACCAGCTCCGCGCCGTTGTTCTTTGCATCCGCCAGCTGCACGGAGAAGTCGCTGTTGGTGTCATCGGGGAAGGTGGTGTTGGAAACGACCTCCAGGCCCTTGGCGGCAGCCTCCGCCGTGAAGGCGGTGGCAATGCCGGTGGAGTACGCGTCGCCGTTGTTGTAGAGCACGGCCACCTTCTTCGCCAAGCCCTGCTCCGCCACATAGTCGGCGGCGGTCACGCCCTGACCGGGATCGGTAAAGCAGACTTGGAACACATTGTCTTTCCCGTTGGTCACGTCGGTGGAAGAGGCGGAGGGCGTCAGCTGGAAGTAGCGGTCACCGTATGTCTCAGCCGCCACATTGACGCAGGAACCGGTGGTGGTGCAGCCGTAAAGGAGCTGCATACCCCAGTCCTGCAAGGTGTGGTAGGCGTTAACGCCCTTTTCGGGGTCGGCTTCATCATCTTGGAAATTCAGTTCAAACTGCATCCCGCCCATGGCGTTGATCTCATCCACGGCGATCTGCGCGCCGTTGCGGGTCGCAATTCCATACGTGGCGGCGCCGCCGGTGAGAGGGCCGATACCGCCGATCTTGATGGCGGCAGCGGAAGCACTGCCGGAGGCAGAGCCGGATGCGGCGGGAGTGGAAGAAGCGCCGCTGTTTCCACAGCCGGCGAGCGTGGCCACCATAGCGGCGGCAAGAACAAAGCTGCAAACATTCTTCTTTTTCATCATAAAAATCTCCTTCAATATTCATTCAGTGGCGGGTGGTGAACCGACGGCCGTCCGGTCCATTTTCCCGCGGGCAGAAGGCCCCATGTATACAAAAAAGCGGCTGCACTCCAAGAGTGCAGCCGCTTTTCGTATCGAAAATCATGCGGTGCGACACCTCTTGCGCCTATTCACTTTCCCCATAATCAGCAGGACTGCCAGCAGAACTACCAGTACCAGAGATACTACCAGCAGAACGGACAGGCCCACTACCAGGGTAATGGTAATGAGCGCAATAATAATGGACGCCGCAATAACGGCGTCCACAATCAGGGCGATGGCATTATAATTGGAAGTGAAACACGCGCAGGCAGAAGGAGCCTCTGCATCATTAGCAGACGCGGTCATGGCAGTAGAAAAACGATTCGTAAAAGTCATGGTCATCAGGCTCCTTTCTGAAAAATTCTGTGTCCCGGAAAAACCGAGCTCCCTTTGGGATGGTCTTATTGTAGCGGCGAAAAAGCGGAAAGTCAACCGTCAACACAGTGTCGTTTCTAATAAATCAGGCAGATAAAACGATTCAAAAACCGTCATTGTTTACAAAAAGTTCTGTTTTCATGTAAAATCTGTCAGACCTCAGAAACGTTGTCTGTTGAGTAAATCTCTTTCATTTTACCTTTCCCCGAACACCGGACAAGGCTCATCGCCGTATTATTTTCATGATACAAAAGGCTTGACATGGCAAACGCAAAAAAAGATTGGCAAGCGCCTGCGCCTGTTCTGGGGAGTCAGCTACGGGAGTATTTACCCCACGTTGAGCGCACTTTCGGAGGACGGCATGATTTCCGCCAATGACGTGAGCACCAACAAACAGGCAAAAATTGCTTATACCACCACGGACAAAGGCCGTCCCCATTTGTGGGAATGGCTGGAAGTTTCGGTTGGAAAGAATGAAGTGCGATATGAGACGCTTCTTAAACTGTTTTTTGGCGGAGAGATCGGGCCGGAAGGCAGTCTTCGGCAGATCGAGGCGTTTGAGGAAAAGACGCGAGCCGAGTTGGAGCTGCTGCGTCCCATTTCAGAGCGGCTGGACACCCGGCGGGGGGATAGAGAGATCGCGCATCTTTACTATTACCTCACCAGCCGGTTCGGCGTGGAGTTGTACGAGGGTTATCTGCGCTGGTGCGCGGAAGCCAAAAAGCTGCTGAAAGAAAGCATGGAGGAAGCATGATGAAACCACTGATCGTCTATTATTCGTTTGAGGGGAACACCCGGTACGCGGCCCTCCTTCTTGCCGACGCGCTGAACGCCGACCTGCTGGAGTTGGAACCAGTCAAGGACTATCCCCGGGGAAAAGCCAGCAAATATGTGTTTGGGGGCGCGGCCGCTTCCCTGTCGGCCGCGCCGGAATTAAAGCCCTATGTCTTCGAGGCGGAACGCTATGACCTTGTGATTTTGGGTTCTCCCGTGTGGGCGGGACGCACCGCCCCACCGCTGAATTCGTTTTTAAAGGCCCACGATTTGCATCAAAGCCGCGTGGCCGCCTTTGCGTGCAGCACCAGCGGAAACGCAGCCCGCCTGTTGTCCGGGCTGGAGGAAAAAGTGGGGCATCTCGAGGCCACAGCTAGCTTTCTTGACCCCGCCTCCCATCAGGAGGATGCGAAAAAGGAGGCCGCGCGATTTGCGGCGGAACTGCTGCATGGATAAAAAAGCGTTTTCAACTGGGAATTCCGGCGGTGCGCTTTGGCTCTCAAGTCCCGCATTTCAGGACAGTAATCCGCTGCCGCTGCGGTGTACAGGCCGAGGTGCAGACCTGTCGCCGGAGCTGA
Organism: Oscillibacter ruminantium GH1; assembly: GCF_000307265.1. GTDB lineage: Bacteria > Bacillota > Clostridia > Oscillospirales > Oscillospiraceae > Oscillibacter > Oscillibacter ruminantium. Next base: position 572,399 of record NZ_DF158896.1, on the reverse strand, counting down.
ATCTGTCCGGTCTTTCCCCTGCCGCCGTCTCTCTCGCCGTGGTAATGGATGATCTGGATATTCCGGTTTTTGGGGTTTACAACCACTGGATCATCTGGAATCTGCCCGCCGCGTCCACAGTTCCTCCCGCCATTTCCGCAGGAGCGGAGCTGCCCTCTGGGGCGCGGTAGGGAATCGGATACGGTGGTCATTGTTACGCCGGGCCAAAGATTCCCCGATTTCTGCGCAAGGCCCACCGTTATCGCTTCACAGCCTACGCGCTGGATTGCAAGCTGGATCTTTCATCCAACGCCAAAAAGAGCAATCTGTTAAACGCTATGTCCGGTCATATTCTGCAAACCGCCACCCTCATCGGAACCCATCAAAACCGCTGAAAAAGCACTCCCACTTGCCGGAACCGGTAAGTGGGAGCGCTCGATTTTTATGTTTTCCGCCAATAAAAAATCAGGTCAATCCGCCACGGTGGGAACCGCGTCCGCCGGGATGGGACAGGTATACCCTTCCGCGGTCCGCTCAAGGAATTCTGCCTTTGCAGCCTCCAGCGTTTCCGGGCTGTTCAGAAGATCAATGGCCGCCGCGCACAGCACCTTTCCCGCGTGAATCGCCGCCTTATGACCCACGGCCGTTCGGTCGCAGGACACATTCTGCCAGCTGTGGCCCGGACAGCCATTGGGCCATGCCGCCACATGAATCTGCGCTGTGGGGCACTCCCAGCTCACGTCTCCCACGTCGGTCGAACCGGGGCGGAATGCCTCGCCCTGATAAAGAGGCAGCAAGAAATCATTCATAGCCCGCCCATTTTCACTACGCAGAGTTTTTACATGTAAAGCATATTCCGTATCGTAATCGCATCCGATGCCCGGAAGCGTGTCCGCCCCCTCATAGGTCTTGGCAAGCGCGTCTGTATAGGCCACTTCTTCCGCCGTGTGGGAGGGAACGCCCAGCTCCGAAAAGTTTTCGTGGAGCAGCTTTTCCAGCGTGTGGTTCGTGACGGTGTCGGCAAGACCGTCGATAAATTTTCGCTCGAAGGTGGTGTCGGTCATCAACGCCGCGCCCTCTGCAATCCGATCCACCCGCTTTTGAAGCTCCACCGCCTCGGAAACGTGGTTGGAACGGACCATATACAACACCGTGGCCCGGGGCTGAACCACGTTGGGGCTGCGTCCGCCCGCATCGGTGATGGCATAATGAATGCGGGCCTTATCGCTCATGTGCTCCCGCAGGAACTGCACGCCGATGTTCATCAGTTCCACCGCGTCCAATGCACTGCGGCCCCGATCCGGGCTTCCCGCCGCGTGGGAAGCCACGCCCGTGAAATGATACTGCACCTGAATGCAGGAGTTGGATGAGCCGGTGGCCACCTCGTTCCGATCCTCCGGGTGCCAAGTCAGCGCCGCATCCAGCCCGCGCCACAGGTTCTCCCGCGCCATAAATGCCTTTGCCGCGCCGCCCTCCTCGCCGGGACAGCCGTACAGCACCACGGTGCCGGGGCACTTCGTCTCCTCCAGATACGCCTTTACGCCGATGGCGGCGGCCATGGCCCCCGCGCCCAGCAGATTATGCCCACAGCCATGTCCGCAGCCGCCGGGGACAGCCTCTTCCCGCGTCAGGCTTCCACCCTTTTGAGAAAGGCCGGAAAGCGCGTCGTACTCCGCCAGAATGCCGATGATGGGCCGGCCCGCGCCGTAGCTTGCGGAAAAGGCCGTGGGAATGCCGCAGATCCCCTTCTCCACCGTGAAGCCCTCGCTTTCCAGCGTCTTGCAATACAGCGCGGCGGACTGCTCCTCTTGCAGGGACAGCTCCGCATATTCCCAGATGGAATCCGCCATCCCGGCAATCAGGTCTGCCTTTTTTTCAATAGCGGCCACTGCCGCCAGTTTTTCTTTTGTCATGGTCTTTCTCCTTATTTCTCGTTTGCCAAAAACGGCGCGCACAAAGGTGCGCGCCGTTTCCATCACAGTACCTTACTCAGGAAGTCCTTGAGACGTGGGTTTTCCGGAGAGTTGAAGATTTCGTCAGGTGTGCCCTGCTCCAGCAGTTTGCCATCCGCCATGAACAGGACGCGGTTGCCCACTTCCCGGGCAAAGCCCATCTCGTGGGTGACCACCACCATGGTCATGCCCTCCCGGGCCAGCTCCTTCATCACGTCCAGCACCTCGCCCACCATCTCGGGGTCCAGCGCAGAGGTCGGCTCGTCAAACAGCATCACCTGCGGCTCCATGGCAAGCGCCCGGACAATGGCCACGCGCTGCTTTTGCCCGCCGGAGAGCTGAATGGGGTACGCGCCTGCCCGGTCCTTCAGTCCTACCCGATCCAAAAGAGCCAGCGCCTTTTCCTCAGCCTCGGCCTGCTTCATATGCCGGACTTTAATGGGGGCCAGCGTCATATTGTCCAAAAGCGTCTTGTGGGGAAAGAGATTGAAGTGCTGAAACACCATGCCCATCTTCTGGCGGTGGCGGTCGATATCCAGCTTCACGGTCTTCCCGTCCGCAGTTTTCATTTTGCTCTTGGTAATATCCACCCCGTCGAACACGATGGAGCCTTCTGTCGGCTCCTCCAACAGGTTCAAACTGCGGAGGAATGTGGACTTTCCGGAGCCGGAGGGTCCGATGACCACCATCACGTCGCCCCGGTTGATATCCACCGACACGTCGTCCAGCGCCTTGATCGCGCCTCTGTTGTAGTATTTTTTCAGTCCGGTGACCCGGATCAGACTACCGCCTGTCGCCACGGCTCATCCTCCTCTCGAAGTACGCAATGATCTTGCTGGTGGGGAAGGTCAGGCAGAAATACATGACCGTTGCCACGATCAGCGGCTCCGCCATGATATACAGCGCGCCCTTGGTGGCGTTGACGGCGGACATGATGTCCTGCACGCCGATGGTATATGTAATAGCAGATTCCTTGATGATGGTGACAAACTCATTGGCAATGGCGGGCAGCGTGTTTTTAATGGCCTGCGGCAGCACGACATAGCGCATGTTCTGTCCCTGTGTCAAGCCCAGCGACCGGGCCGCCTCGGTCTGGCCTCCGTCAATGGACTGGATGCCCGCGCGGACGATCTCGGAGAGGTACGCACCGGAGTTCAGCGCCAGCGCCACAACACCGGGAATGAACCGCTCCATCCGAATAAAGCCCAGCATTGTTACCTTCGGCAGATCAATGACCGATTTGTCAAACAGCAGATAGTACACCAGCCACAGCTGCACAAGCATAGGCGTGGCGCGGAAGACCTCCACATAGACGGTGGCAATGAAACTAATCGGATTGAACCGACTCAGTGTAAACAAAAACCCCTGCTCTCGGAGGTGGCCCGCCTTGTCCATACAGAGGAAGCGGAACGGCCGGAATGTGGACAGGCGCATAATTGCCAGCAGCAGCGCAAGGAAAAAGCCAAGCAGAACCGTCAATGCGGAGAGCAGGATCGTGATGACCATGCCCTGCTTAAAAAGGTCGGCATACTGCGCAACCATTTGAAAGTGTTCTGCGGTGATCAAGTTGCTCATGGAATGGCTCCTTTCAATTCAGATCAGGGGCTTAGAAACAGGCCAATTCCTCCCCGAAGGTCAGGGAGGAATTGGGCGGATATTTCGGGTTTGGCTGCTTAACCGGCCTGAGAGGCGGAGGCGGAAGCGGACGCGGCGGCGGCGTCAGCCTGCACGTTGCCGTTCTCGTCCAGCAGACCCTCGTACTTCTCGCCGGAAGCCTGCTCGTTGGCGGCGGCAATGAACTTCTCCAGAGAACCGTCGGCTTTGGCGGCGGCAATGGCGGCGTTGACAGCCTCCATCAGCGGCGCGTTGTCCTTCACCACGCCGATGGCGGAGCCGGCAACGTCATAGGGCACGTCCAGCACGATCTCCAGATCGGGATAGTTCTTCTGATAGCTCTTGGCCACGTCCGTCTCAATGTAAGCCGCGTCCAGCTTGCCGCTGAGCAGCTCGGCAATGATGTCGGTGACCTTTGCCAGCTGAATGATGCTGGCGTTGGGGGAATTCTCCTGCGCAAGGTCGGCCTGAATAGAGCCGGTCTGAGCACCCACGGACACACTGGGGTCGTTGACGGCTTCAAAAGAAGCAAACTTATCCGCATTGCCCTTCACCGTCACCAGAGCCTGACCGCCCTCATAGTAGAGGTCGGAAAAGTCCATAGCGTTGGCGCGGGAGGGATCGGGGGAAAGGCCGGCCATGCCCAGATCCACGTTCTTCATGCCAACTTCCATGATGACGCCGTCGAAGTCCATGGGAACGACTTCCAGCTCCAGACCCATGTAGTCAGCGATGTACTGTGCCAGAGCCATGTCGAAACCGGCCAGCTGGGGCTTGCCATCCTCACCGATGGCGTAAAACTCATAGGGAGCAAAATCGGGGGAGGTTGCCACGGTCAGCTTACCCGAAGACACCGTCTCAACGGTGGCTGCCGCAGAGCCGCTGGCAGAAGCAGAACCGCCGGAGGCAGCGCCGGAAGACGCAGACCCGCTGCTGCCGCAGGAGGCCAGAGACAGAGCCATTGTAAGGCTCAGCGCAAGCGCAAAAAACTTTTTCATGTTCTTTTCATCCTTTTCAAAAATTGTGCCCGCCCGCAAACGCGGGTTTCATCCATTCTTTTCCAGGGGAGGGAATCCCCCCCTTCCGGGAATGGCTATACCTTATCACGCCGGGAATGGAATGTCAATACTTTTCCATAAAAAATGAATAAATATTTGCAAGAAAAGGGCGCTATATAAAAAGTATCCATCAATTAAGTTCCAAATTTGCGTTACTATTGTGCATTTTGACGGTTATGCTCAAAAATTCTTGCGTCAATATGCATGAGTATTCAAAAACGAGCGAATATTCACCACAATAATACGTTTCAGCCGCTTCCCCTCCGCACAACGCCCGAAAAAAAGCGGCGGCGGGCCTCCGCGGTACCGGTCAGTTCCAGAATTCAGTCTTGTGGTCAAGACCCGCCGAGGCAGCCTTGAAGCAGGGGTCCTTCCCTTCCTCCTTCTGCCGCCGATAATCCTTCAGCGCCAACAGCGCGGGCTTGGCCAGAATCAGAATCACAGGCAGATTGAGAAGAGCCATGCAGCCCATCAGCACATCCGCCGTATCCCACACCAGAGAGAAATCCATCTGCGCCCCAAAAAATACAATCAACACAGCCACCACGCGGAACACGGTCATCTCGCTTTTTTTCGCATCCCGGCGCAGAAGATACTGGAGATTGCTCTCGCAGTAATAGTAGTTGCCAAGAATTGTGGTAAAGGCGAAGAGCAGCATAGACCCGGTGATGAACCACTGTCCAAAGGAGCCGAACGTGCCGGACAGCGCCGCCTGCACATAGGGCACACCCTTAAGTGCCTCCTCCGGCTCCAGCCCGGAGCAAAGGCACATGAACGCGGTGGCGGAGCAGATCAGCAGTGTGTCAATAAACACAGACAGCATCTGCACCAGCCCCTGCTTCACGGGATGGGACACCATGGCCGACGCTGCGGCGTTTGGCGCGGAGCCCACGCCCGCCTCGTTGGAAAACAGGCCCCGTTTGATGCCGTACATCATGGCCGAGCCGGTAAAGCCGCCGAAAATCGCTTTGAAATCAAAGGCACTCTGGAAGATCGCGCGGAATACGCCGGGGAGCAGATCAATATGCAGCGCAATCATCACCAGCGCCATCAAAACATACGCGCCGCCCATGACGGGCACCAGCACGCCGGTAATCTTGGTGAGCCGCTTTCCCCCTCCGAAGATACACAGTCCCGCCAAAACTGCCAAAATTGCTCCCGCTGCAATGGGCATGGACGGCCCCGCAAAGGCATACCCCGAGAAGGAGTCCACCAGATTAAAGGATGCCACCATGTTAAAGCCGACCATATAGGTCAGGATCAGAAACACCGCGAACAGGGCTGCAAGGCCCCTGCTGTGCAGCGCGGCCTCAATGTAATAGGCCGGACCGCCACGGCTGCCGCCGCGCCCGTCTTTCACCTTGTAGATCTGAGCAAGCGTACTTTCAATAAATGCGGACGCGCCGCCCAAAATGGCAATCACCCACATCCAGAACACGCTGCCCACGCCGCCTAGGCACAGCGCTGTGGAAACACCGGCGATATTGCCGGTGCCCACGCGAGAAGCGGTGGAAACCATCAGTGCTTGAAACGAGGAAACCCCGTTTTTATCAGAGGATTTCTCCCGGACGACCCGGAAGGACTCCCCCAGCAGACGAAACTGGACAAAGCCGGTGCGGAAAGAAAAATAAAGTCCTGCGGCAATCAGCAGGGCCACCAAAATATAAGTGTACATCAGCGTGCTGATGTTTCCAATCAGTGTTTGAAGTGCAGTGAGCAAAGCAGCGCTCCTCCTTTTGTTAAATAACCGGACCCCTCATCCGGCAGGGGGTGTGTCTTAGGCAGCTCATAAATTATCCGAACAGTTTTTTCGCCAGCCAAAGCAGCAGACACGCACCAGCCACGGAAATCAGGAACGACCCGATTCCCACGCCGCGGATATGCACCAAACCCGCGAGAAAGCCACCCAGCGAACTGCCGACAATCCCCACAAGGATATTGCGCAGAAAGCCGCCCTCTCGTTTCATCAGCTTTCCAGCCACCCAGCCAATCACTGCGCCGGTAATAATCCAAACGACAAAACCCAAAAGTTCTCACCCCCTTTGTTTTTAATATTTGACAGGAAAGTGTCCGCATATAGCGTAGATAGTATAGATGAACGGGCAGAAAAAGTCAATTGATGCAAGGGTTCGCGGCTTTCCTCCTCTGCGCAGAAAAAACCGCCGCCTATCCGGCGGCGGTTTTTTCATTCCGCGTTTCTGGAGGAATCAGCAGCCTTTTCGGCTGCCTTTCCCCGAATCAGTTCCAGAGCCTCCGCCGTAATCTCCATGGGAGGAACGGCAACAGGACGGCTGATGAAAAACCCCTGTATTAAGTCCACGCCCAGATCAATCACCGTCTCCAGCTCCCGGGGTGTCTCCACCCCTTCGGCAACCACCTGCATGTTCCGCTGGTGGGCGTATGTCACCATGTTTGAAACAATCTCCTGACGGTCGCGGCTGGCGTCGATGCTGCGAATAATGGAGATGTCGATCTTCGTAAAGGCCGGGGACAACTCCAGCAGATTTTTCTCGCTGTTGTATCCGCTGCCGTAGTCATCCAAAGCGAACATGCCGGAGAAGCCGGGGACATTTCTCTTTGCGCGGGTGCAATCCGGGTCCATGCAGTCGGCCTCCACAATTTCCGCAACAATGCGGGGCTGAAGGGCGGAAAAGCGCCGGTGAAATTATTCCGCGCTGCGGGCAGTCAAGGATTGGTTGGCAATGGAGTTGATAAACAGCATCGCATCCGGCAGAGCCTTCCCTTGCTCAAGGAGGTGTTGAAAAGCCTCTGCGGCCTTGAACCATGTGATCCGCTCAATATCGGCCAGCCGATTTTCCTTCCGGGCAATGCGCAGAATCTGCTCCGGCCCTTTCAGCGTCAATGCGTCCACGCGCATCAGCGCCTCATACGCCCGGATTTTTCCGGTGCGGGCATCCGCGATGGGCTGGAAATAGTAGTTGATACGCCCCTCATTGAGAATCTCCTGAAATTCCTGCCGACTCTCGGTGGAATCAACCGCCCGGTGATATTCATTCAGCTTAAATTCCGCCACGTCGTTCTTTCGGCTGTGCTTGACCTGATACATTGCAAAGTCCGCAAATTTCATCAGCTGGCCAAGATCCTGACTGTCCGCGGGATACCATGCGACTCCTCCCGAAATGCCCAGATACTGCCGCGTGCCATTGGGCAGGTCAATGGACTCCTGCCGCGCGGCTTCCAGCAGCCGATTAATTTTCTGGCGGATTGCCCTCTGGTTCGGGTAGCCGTAAAAAAACAGGTAAAATTCATCGCCGGACTGTCGGGCCACCAGCGTGCCTGCCGGGGCGGCATGCAGGAAGCACTGTCCCGCGCAGCGGATGTACTGGTCCCCGAAATCGTGGCCAAACCGGTCGTTGACACTTTTTAAATTATCCAGATCAATCATCAGCAGCGCCGCCGTGCCAAGCTGTGCCGGGGACATAAAGAGATCGTCGGCCATGCGGCAGAAAGCGCGGCGATTGTAAATACCGGTCAGCAGATCATAATCCCGCTCGTGTTCGATGCGCATACGCTCCAGCGTGGCGGCGGTGGCGTTCTCCGCCAGGCCCGCCATACAATTGCCATCCTGCCGAATGCTCACCCGGATGTAGCGAACCTCTCCGTTCTCTGTAATCTTATACAGCCGGGAGTTTTTCCCCGCACTCTTGGAAATCAGCTTGGAATCCAGATCTTTCAGCAATCGGCCAAATTTTTCCCGGGTCATCACCGTCTCGTCCACATTTTCAACGCCCAGCATGGGGAAGAAATTCGCGGTAACAAAGATGGATTCGTTGCCCCGATATTCAAATCCGCCCAGTTCCACGCTGGCCATGTCGATGATCCGCAGCATTCGGGTGGAGCTTTCCATCACACTGCGGCTGAGGGAGACGATTGCCCCGGAAAACTGGTCGATTTCTCGGATTCCCGTTGCCGGAAGATCCGGGATGTCGGTCAGACTTTTCCGGGCTTCCGCCACCCGCTCCGCCAGTCTCCGAATGGGGTTTGCCAAGCTGCGGCTGATAAACACACAGCCCATCATTCCGAAAAGGAGGGTCACCAGCGCAATGACGGTCAAAAGAGTCCATACATAATTGGAAAAGTGATAAAGATTAGTCACGCCAACCGCGCCGATCAACACCCAGCTTTCATCCGCAAACGGAGTGTTGTTGCCGTACTGGTGCAAGTCGCTCAAGGCGGCGCTGTATCGCCGCCCGCCATACACAAAGCTGGACCTGCCGTCTTTTCGCGTCTCAATCGTCAGCGTCTTCGGCATCTGATCGGAAAGCGGGCCGCTGGCCAGCAGGGGCGTATACGTCCCGTCTCGGTCCACCGCCAGAAGATAGGACCCCGTTCCTCCTCCCTGCAGTTCTCCGGCAGGAAGCTGATCCTTGAGGTAATCCGTCTGCAATTCAACGCCCAAAACCCCATAAACCGTACCGTCATTCAGAATCAGCGGCTGAGAATAGGAAACGGAGGACGTATTCGAGTCCGCAAGACAATAGGGCTGTTGACTCCAGTAGCCACAGTACTGCGGGGGAAGCGTACCCGCCGCGTCCCATGCGGTTTGAAACGGCTGCAAAAAGAAATCATACCCGGCGCCGGACGGAAAGGTATATCGCGGCCTCCAGTCAAAGCTTGTGGACAGGTGCAGCGACCGGACCACCTTCACCGGCGAACGCACCAGCAGCAAATCCGCGTTTCGCTCGGACTGCGGGGCAGAAGGGTCCATATCCCGGATACAAAGGCCGGAAAAGGAGGCATCCTCCCATGAAAAGTCAGAGGAAAGCTCCTGTGTATTTAAAATCACAAAAATGCCGGACAGCCGCTTGCCATACAGCGTAGAAATGAGTTCCGGAGCTATTTCCGTCAGCAATTGATCGCCGCCCGCCTTAGAGCCGTTTGGCCCCAGCAGGTCCAGATTCAAAGAGCCGTCCTCCACCATGGCAGAGGCGGTGGCATTAATCTCCCCTCGCAGCATAGTCAAATCGCTCCAAGTGGAAAGCATATCATTTTCCACATAATTCCGCCGGTTTTCCACCTGTTGAAGCAGCATCTGATCGGAATTTTCTCGTAGCCTCGTAATCACGCCGCTGAGTAAAATACTTCCCATCAGAAGGAAAATCTCCATCGCCAACAGTCCCAGCATGGGAATCATGAGAAAGTGTGTCACAGACCGCTCCGCACCGACACGCGCCTCTTTTTTCTGTTTCACACGGGAGTCCCCCTCTCAGCCAGTCTGCCACCGGGAAAAGCAGAACTGTTCAACCTCCGATTATGGTCTGCAGCCGGATCAGAGTCGCGCTGTACCATTCCTCAAAATGCTGATCCGAAGCAAAATCCGCAGTCGCCGCCGCCATCGTCTGTCCCTCCCGCATCCGGGCAAGGACTTCCCCCCGGTCCTCCACGGCCTGATCGCTCATGGCGTATTCCAGCTCATTGCGCAGACTGCTTCCCCCCGCAAAGGCAGGCGGTGTATAGAGCAGGTTTTCGTTGATCGTGTCCACGGACACGGTTAAGACCTCGTCCATCAAATCCGTAAGGGTAAGGCCGCTGGCTCGGATGGCTTTCATGCTGTTTGCGGTTTTCATCACGGGGAGATACCCGGAATCCACAGAGAAGCGAATGTTGCGCTCCCGATCCGTAAACCACTTCAAAAACTCAACGCTGGCGGCGATCTCTGTCTTCGTGCCCTCGGTTACCACCATACCGGCCCCCTGCTGGATGGCGCAGGCGGTTCCGCCTCGGAACTGAGGACAGGGTAAAATCTTCAAGTGAATGGGGTGACTCTCCGTATCGCTGGTGGAAACCGTTTCGGGCAGATACGTCGCACTGGACGAGGACCCGACGCAGGCAATAATATTTCCAGTCTTCAGATCATCGCTGCGGAAGCGGCCGGAAGCCGCAAAGCGCCCCTTGATAAAGGGAACGTAGTAATTGTCCCAGAGCTTTCGGACCACATCGTGGTCAAAATCCAGCGTCGCCTTCCCGTCTTCCACGGCGACAAGCCTTGTTCCCAGCTGCATGGAACCGGAGAAAAAGTAGTTGGCCATGGCGTCCCGCCCGAACAGAGCCTTGCCGTCGTCGGGGGTGTCGGTCAGGCTGTCTGTCCACTTGTAGTAGGCCTCTGCCGTCTCCGTAACGCCCTCCACCGTGGCCAGCGCATCTAAGGTCACGCCGGTTGCCTGTGCAAAAACATCCCATTCCGTCTCGTTTACCGCCAAAATCTCCACGGACTTGGCCACCGGGAAAATCTTGATATCCTGTCCGCTGAACCGGCCCTCATCCAAAAAGCTATCCACATACCAGCTCTGCTCTTCCTCTGTCAGATAGGCGTCCAAATCCGCCACAAAGCCCATCTGGTCCAGTTGAAACGCCGTATCCACGTAGGCGGAAAAAACGTTTGGCAGCCGCTCCGCCCCCGCCTCACCTTTAGCCGCTGAAATCACGTTACCGGCCAGATCTGCCACCGTTCCCTGACTGGTGCTGTTCACAACAACCTGCTTTTCCCGGCCCCGTGTGGCGTTGAACTCATCCACCAGCGCGTTGAACGAGGTAAGCTGTGCGCCGTTATAATAGTTCCATATCGTGATGGACGTGACTTCCTGCGCTGACGACGTTTCTGCACCGCCGCAGCCGGTCAGGAACAGTGCGGCGGAAAGTGCCGCCAGAGCAAATCTGGATTGGTATTTCATGACACGCCTCCATTTTTTGAGCATCGCCGGACAAGCTAGGTTCCTAATATCCCGCTTTTCAAAAAGTTTTCTGCTGTGATCCAGCCATTTGGAACACCCGTTCTCCCGGAATTCTCGGTTCACGCGCTCGCTGTGCGCTTACCGAAAACACTTTCCGTGCTCTCCAAAAGCCCAATTTTGCGCCAAGAATCGCATAATATTTCCCATTTTGTGTATTTTATCATGTTATTTTCTAAAACACAACAACATCTGCTAAACTGCCATCCAATTGTCCGCCAGCCTGATCGGAGCTCTTCTCCATCGGAGCCGGTTTGTTTTTAGGCGGGTCGGGCGCGAAAATAGAATTTTTATCAGAAGTCTTCTTGCAATCGGAAGGATGCTGTGGTATATTCAAGCTATAAACACAAGGCACTTTTGCAAAAGTTGGAGGCGAATGCTGTGGTAAGGTCTGGGACGATGTCCACCGTCGAACTGCGCAGGCAAAATCGGAATCATGTGTTTCGCAGCCTGATCGACGCGGAGGAACCGCTCACCAAACAGGATCTGGCCACAGGGCTTTTCATGAGCTTGCCCACCCTGACGCAGAATTTAAAGGAACTGGACGCCATGGGCCTGATCGACTCCTCCTGCACCACCGACTCCACCGGCGGCCGCAAGCCCCGGCTGATCTCCATCATTCCGGGTGCCCGATTTGCCATCGGTATTGAGCTGTCCAGCGGCAGTATCCGCATGGTGGCGCTGGATCTGAAGTGCAACCAGCTGGCTTTCCAGCAATTTGCCCGTCCCTTTGAAAACACCGACACCTCCGCCAAGGAGTTGGCCGCCCGACTGGAGCAGTTTTTGGACGACAACAGTCTCTCCCGGGATCGGCTGCTGGGCGTTGGGATTACGGTCCCCGGCATTGTCAACGCGGATCAGACCATTATTGAATACGCTCCCACCGCCCGGATTCAAAAAATGAGCCCCGCGATGGTAAACCGCTATATTCCCTACCCCACGTTTCTGGACAACGACGCCACCTGCGGTGGCTTTGCGGAGTGGTGGAACCACACGGAAATGGAAAATCTGGCCTATCTCTCCCTCAGCCGAGGCATTGGCGGCGCGATTCTGGTGAACGGCAGCGCCTACGACGGCGACCATCACCGCTCTGCTGAGTTCGGCCACATGTGTATTCATCCCGGAGGACGGGTCTGCAACTGCGGCAGACGGGGGTGCTTGGAGGCATACTGCTCCGCCACCCGCCTTTCGGATGACCTGCACATCACGCTGGAGGATTTTTTCACCGGTCTTGCCGCCGGCAATGCCGCCTATCAGAACACTTGGGAGACGTATCTGGACGATCTGGCTCTCGCCGTCAGCAATATCCACACCATGCTGGACTGCAACGTGGTCATTGGCGGCGCATTTTCTCAATATCTTCCCGACTATTTGGATGGGCTGGAGGCGCGCCTCAGCCGCCTGAATCCTTTCACTGACGACGGGGACTACGTCCATTTCTGCCGCTATCACGACCGGTCTATCTGCGTGGGTGCGGCTTTGCGGTATATTGCGGAGTTTATTGTCAAGGTTTGAAAAAATCCCATGAACCCGCCGTCGGAATCCTTGGAGCGTTCCCCATCAGTGGTTCTTCACTGGCGGGGAAATGCGCGCCACACCCTGTAAAAATCTCATAGTTTGTCCACGCAGCATCTTTTTTAGATAAAAGCCGACCGCCGGAGCGCCCCTCGGGGTAGTTCCGGCGGTCTTTTTATTCCGCGCAAACCCGGCGCAGTTCTCTTGTGGAAACAGAAAAATAGTCGTACCAATTTTATGAATTTTACCAAATCTGTGCCATCTGTACAAAAATCTGTTGACAGCGCACAACTCGGTGTGTAATATTTGGCTTAAAGAAAGCATATTTGCAAAAGTCATTTTGTTATTTGACAAATTTTGTGTTCCACCGCGCAAAAGCGTGCGGAAAAATAAGGTGCTACAAATTTGGAAAAGGAGCGAATATGATGAAGAAGAAACTATTGTCTCTGGCCCTTGCAGCAATGATGACCCTGTCTCTCGCCGCCTGCGGCGGCGGCGCAACCTCCACTCCCGCAGCTTCCAGCACTCCTGTGGCATCCTCCGGCGCGGCGGCATCCACCGGTGTGAAGGTCGGCGTATCCATGCCCACCCAGTCCCTGCAGCGCTGGAATCAGGACGGTTCCAACATGGAAGCCGAGCTGAAAGCCGCAGGCTATGAGGTCGATCTTCAGTACGCCGGTGACAACGACATCCCCACGCAGGTTAACCAGCTGGAGAACATGATCACCGGCGGCTGCAAGGTTCTGGTCGTCGCCGCCATCGACGGTGGTTCTCTGACCGAGGTTCTGAAGACCGCCAAGGACGCCAACATCCCCGTCATCTCCTATGACCGTTTGATCATGAATTCCGACGCTGTCAGCTATTACGCCACCTTTGATAACTACAAAGTCGGTCAGTTCCAAGGCAACTACATCAAGGACGCGCTGGACCTGGACAATCAGGCCGGCCCCTTCAACATTGAGCTGGTCACCGGTGCGCCGGACGACAACAATGTGAACTTCTTTTTCGGCGGCGCCATGGATGTGCTGCAGCCTTACATCGACTCCGGCAAGCTGGTGGTTCCCTCTGGCCAGACCTCCAAGGCCCAGTGCGCCACTCCCAACTGGTCCACCGAAGAGTCCCAGAAGCGCATGGAGAACCTGATCACCTCCAACGGCTACGGCCCCTCTGCCACTAAGCTGGACGCGGTTCTCTGCTCCAACGACTCCACCGCCAACGGCGTGACCAACGCTCTGCTGGGCGCGGGCTACACCGCCGACAACATGCCCATCGTCACCGGGCAGGACTGCGACAAGCCCTCTGTGAAGAACATGCTGGCCGGCACGCAGAGCATGTCCATCTTTAAGGATACCCGCACGCTTGCCTCTCAGGTGGTTGAGATGGTGGACTGCATCCTGCAGGGCAAGGAAGTCCCCGTCAACGACACCAAAACCTATGACAACGGCACCGGCGTGATCCCCTCCTTCCTGTGCGACCCCGTGATCTGCACGCAGGACAACTACAAGGAGCTGCTGATCGACTCCGGTTACTACGCGGAAGCCGATCTGGCCTGATTTTTCCACAGGTTTTCCACAGTCTTTCCGCTGGCCTTGTCCGCCGGCATTGAACGCAGAGCGGGCGGAGGTTTCCTCCGCCCGCCTTTGCTTTAAACCTCCGCGCGATGGCGCGGGTCAACCGCAGCAGAAATGGGAGGGATCAATTTGGCAAGTAAACTCTTGGAGATGCGCAGCATTATTAAAGAATTCCCCGGCGTTCGGGCACTGGACAACGTAAATCTTGAGGTGGAACAGGGCGAGATTCACGCGCTGGTGGGCGAGAACGGCGCCGGAAAATCCACTTTGATGAACGTGCTGTCCGGCATCTATCCTTACGGCACCTATCAGGGCGACATCGTCTACGACGGCGAGGTCTGCAAATTCGGCAAGATCAACGACAGCGAGAGCAAGGGCGTTGTCATCATCCATCAGGAGCTGGCACTGGTGCCCTACCTCACCATCGGGGAAAACATGTTTCTCGGCAACGAACAGGGCCGTGCTTCCCGCATCGATTGGGACAAAACCTATGATCTGGCGGCAAAGTACCTCAAAACCGTGGGTCTGGAGGAATCTCCCCGCACACTGATTAAGGATATCGGCGTGGGCAAGCAGCAGCTGGTGGAAATCGCCAAGGCACTGACGAAAAACGTCCGCTTGCTGATTCTGGACGAACCCACTGCCTCTCTCAACGAGACGGATTCCCAGAAGCTGCTGGATCTGCTTCTCCAGTTTAAGGCGCAGGGCATGACCTGCATCATTATCTCCCACAAGCTGTCTGAGGTGTCCTACGTGGCGGATAAAATCACCATCATCCGCGACGGCGCCACCATTGAAACGCTGGTCAAGGGCGTGGACGACTTCCACGAGGAGCGCATCATCAAAGGCATGGTGGGCCGGGAGCTGGTGGACCGTTTTCCCAAACGGGAGAGCCACATTGGCGACGTGGTCATGGAAGTTCAGGACTGGTGCGCAGAACACCCCACCTACGCCGGGCGCATGGTGTGCAACCATGTGAGCATGAACGTCCGCCGGGGTGAAATCGTGGGCGTCAGCGGCCTGATGGGCGCGGGACGCACCGAGCTGGCCATGAGTATTTTTGGCCGGAGCTACGGCGCGAATATCAAAGGTTCTCTGCTTTTAAACGGGCAGGAGGTCCGCCTCCACTCCGTTACCGACGCCATCAACCACAAGCTGGCCTATGTCACGGAAGACCGCAAGGGCAATGGCCTGATTCTCTCCGAAACCATTCGGGAAAACACCACCATGGCCCGAATGGAGCGCATCAGCCGTCATCAGGTTCTGGACAAGGATTTGGAAATTAAATACGCCAACGAGTATAAGGAGATCCTCCGCACCAAATGCGCCGGTATCGAGCAAAACGTGGGCAACCTCTCCGGCGGAAACCAGCAAAAGGTCCTTTTGAGCAAGTGGATGTTCGCCGAGCCGGACGTCCTGATTTTGGATGAACCCACCCGCGGCATCGACGTGGGTGCGAAATATGAAATATATTGCATCATGAACGACTTGGTATCTCAGGGCAAGGCGGTCTTGATGATCTCCTCGGAAATGCCGGAGCTGCTTGGCATGTGCGACCGAATCTACGTGATGAACGAAGGCTCCGTCGTGGGCGAACTGACACACGAACAGGCCAGTCAGGAAAGCATCATGGCCTGTATTCTCAAATCCACTGGAAATAAAGGAGCGGTAGCGGTATGACGGAGACAAAGAACAAACCCGCGGCAAGAACGCTGACGGGATTTTTGAAAAAGAACACCATGGTGATCGCACTGGTGCTGGTGACCCTTCTCTTTGAGGTTCTCATCATCACCGTGGCCCACAAGCCCGTGAGTCAAGCGCTTTTGACCCCCGCCAACATCTCCAACTTAATCTCTCAGAACAGCTACGTGGTCATTTTGGCCGTTGGTATGCTGATGTGCATCCTCACCGGCGGCAACATCGACCTGTCCGTTGGCTCCGTGGTGGCGTTGGTTGGGGCGGTGGCCGGGACCCTCATCGTCAACATGCACATGAATATCTATCTGGCCATGGTGATCTGCCTGCTGGTGGGCCTTGCCATTGGTGCGTGGCAGGCATACTGGATTGCCTATGTCCGCATTCCGCCCTTTATTGTCACGCTGGCGGGCATGCTGTTGTGGCGGGGTCTTGCTCAGATCATTCTGGACGGGTTGACGATCTCCGGCTACCCGGAGACATATCTGAACCTGTTTAACAGCTATATTCCCGGCGCCAGCGCGGAAAAGAGCACAATTTTGACCGTCACGCTGGTAATCGGCGTGGTTTTGTGCGCGGTGTATCTGGCGGTACAGCTGATGAACCGGGCAAAGCGGAAACGCAATCACTACGAGACACAGAGCGCATCCATGTTCTGGGGGAAAAACGCGGTGCTGTGCGCTTTGATGCTGGCTTTGTGCCTGATGCTGGGCAACCACAAGGGCCTGCCCACCATTTTGATCCTGCTGGCGGTCATCGTTCTGATCTATGGGTACTACACCCAGAATACCGTCCCCGGCCGTCACCTGTACGCCATGGGCGGCAATGAAAAGGCCGCAAAGCTCTCCGGTATTAACACCAACCGGACCATGTTCTTCGCCTATACCAACATGGCGTTTTTGTCCGCTGTGGCCGCTTTGGTGGTCACCGCCCGGTTCAACTCCGCCGCTCCCTCTGCCGGAACCAGCTATGAAATGGACGCCATTGGCGCGTGTTTCATCGGCGGCGCATCCGCTTACGGCGGAACAGGCACGGTGGCAGGCGCAGTGGTCGGCGCGGTGTTCATGGGCGTGATTAACAACGGCATGTCCATCCTTGGCATCGACGCTAACTGGCAGAAAGTCGTCAAGGGTCTGGTTTTGCTGGCCGCAGTCATCTTCGACGTGGTGAGCAAGCGCCGGTCCCAGTCCGAATAAGCGGGGGCACCCATGGAATACATACTTGGAATCGACCTTGGCACCTCCGGCACGAAAACTGTCCTGTTCGACACCACCGGCGCCGTCATCGCCAGCCACACTGCGGAATATCCGCTCTACCAGCCGAAAAACGGCTGGGCGGAGCAGGAGCCTGAGGATTGGTGGCGCGCGGTGCAAACCACGGTGCAGGCCGTTTTGGGGCAGAGCGGTGTCAATGCCGCGCAGATCAGGGGCGTGGGACTGTCCGGTCAGATGCACGGGCTGGTGATGCTGGACGGGAACGGAAACGTCCTGCGCCGGGCCATCCTCTGGTGCGACGGGCGGACGCAGAAGCAGTGCGATGAGATCACGGAAACACTGGGCCGGGAAAATCTCATTGCCGTCACCGCCAATCCCGCTCTTCCGGGCTTCACGGCGGGGAAAATCCTGTGGGTGCGGGAAAACGAGCCGGCGCTTTACGAAAAGTGCCGCCACATTTTGCTGCCCAAGGACTTCATCCGCTATAAGCTCACCGGCGAATTTGCCACAGAGGTATCCGACGCGTCCGGCATGAATCTGCTGGACGTTCCAAACCGCCGCTGGAGCGGTGAAATTCTCTCCGCGCTGGAGATCGACCCGGCGCTGCTGGGGAGGATGCACGAGTCCACCGACGTGACCGGAACCGTTACAAAAGCGGCGGCGCAGACCACCGGCCTTGCTATCGGAACGCCTGTTGCGGGCGGAGCGGGCGACAATGCCGCCGCCGCCATCGGAACCGGCGTAGTGAAGACCGGGCGGGCATTCACCACCATCGGCACCTCCGGCGTGATTTTTGCCCACGCCGACAGCGTCACCATTGACCCCAAGGGGCGGGTTCATTCCTTCTGCTCCGCCGTCCCCGGAGCATGGACGGTCATGAGCTGCACACTGGCGGCAGGTCTTTCCCTCCAGTGGTTCCGCAACCAGTTCTGCGGTGCGGAGCGAGAGACGGCGGCAAGCCTTTGCGCAGACCCCTATGAGCTAATGACTGCGGCTGCGGAAAAATCCCCGGTTGGAGCTAACCGGCTCCTCTACCTTCCCTATCTGATGGGGGAGCGTTCTCCCCTGCTGGACGCCGACGCGCGGGGCGTGTTTTTCGGCCTGTCTGCCATGCACACGAAGCGTGACCTGACCCGCGCCGTGCTGGAGGGGGTCACCTATTCCCAGCGCCAGTGTCTGGATGTATTCCGGGAGATGGGCGTTCCCATTCAGCAGATGATGGCCTGCGGAGGCGGAGCCGCCAGCCCCTTCTGGCGGCAGATGCTCGCCGATGTGTACGGCTGCCCGGTGCAGACCGTGGCCTCGAAAGAGGGGCCTGCCTTAGGCGCGGCGATTCTGGGCGGCGTGAGCGCGGGAATTTGGAAATCGGTGGGCGAGGGCTGCGAGGCAGTGGTCCGCCTGAACCCCCCGCAGAAGCCGAATTCCGCCGCAACGGCGGCCTACGAGCCGTTTTACCGTCTTTACTGCTCGCTGTACCCCGCGCTGGCGCAGTCGTTCCATCAGCTTGCCGCGCTGTAATACAAAATAATTTGCAGCAGCTCCGCGATTGTATTAAAATGAATCTGTACAAACGCGCCGCTGCCTCAGTTCTGTTCTCCGCAATTAAAAATGAGAGGAAAATCACCATGACAAATATTCCTGAACTGAAGCTGGGCATTATTTCCGTCAGCCGAGGGTGCTTTCCCATCGCGCTGTCCGAACGCCGCCGTCATGCCATTGTAGAATCTTACGGGCCGGGTCTTTATGAGTGCCCCGTATGTGTGGAGACCGAGGCCGACGCGGCAAAAGCCGTGAAGGACGTGAAGGCTGCGGGCGTGAACGCGCTGTGCGTCTTTCTGGGGAACTTCGGGCCGGAGACGCCGGAAACCATGATTGCCGACCTGTTTGTCGGCCCGTTGATGTACACCTCCGCCGCCGAGGGCGACGGCGACCTGCATGATGGCCGGGGCGATGCCTTCTGCGGGATGCTGAACGCATCCTACAATTTGGGCCTTCGCGGCAAACGGGTCTACATTCCCGATTACCCCTGCGGCACGGCGGAGGACGTGGCGGCACAGCTGCGGCAGTTTGTCCCCGTGGCAACGACGCTGGTGGGGTTGAAGGATCTTAAAATCTTTGCCTTCGGCCCCCGCCCCAACGATTTTCTCGCCTGCAACGCCCCCATCAAGGCGTTGTATGATCTGGGTGTTGCCGTGGAGGAGCACTCGGAGCTGGATCTGCTGGTGGCCTATAACCGGCACAAGGATGATCCCCGCATTCCCGCGAAAATGGCGGAGATGGCGGCGGAAGCCGGAAACGGCGAGAGCAAATTCTCCGGTATTCTACCCCGCCTTGCCCAGTACGAGCTGACGCTGGAGGATTGGATGCGGGACCATCTGGGTCTGAGCAAATACGCCGCGTTTGCCAACAAGTGCTGGCCCGCGTTCCAGACGGAGTTTGGCTTTGTCCCCTGCTATGTGAACTCCCGTCTCACCGGCCGGGGCATTCCCGTTTCCTGCGAGGTAGACATTTACGGAGCCCTTTCCGAGTACATCGGCCTGTGCGTTTCCGGCGCGGCGGTGACGTTGCTGGACATCAATAACTCCGTGCCCGCCTCCATGTATGAAAAGAGCATCGCGGGCAAGTATCCCGTCCGGCATCAGGAGACGTTCATGGGCTTTCACTGCGGCAATACCTGCTCCTCCCTGCTCCGCAATCCCCACATGGGCTATCAGCTCATCATGAAGCGGGATTTGGAGCCGGAGCTTGCCGAGCCGGACATCACCCGGGGAACCATGGAAGGCGACATCAAGGCGGGCGACATCACCTTCTACCGTCTCCAGTCCACCGCCGGAACGCAGCTGCGGGCCTACGTTGCCCAAGGGCAGGTGCTGGACGTGGAAACTGAGTCCTTCGGCTCCATCGGCGTGTTCGCCATCCCGGAGATGGATCGGTTTTACCGCCATGTGCTGCTTGAAAAGCAGTTCCCCCATCACGGAGCCGTGGTCTTCGGCCACTACGGCAAGGCCATTTTTGAGGTATTCAAGTATTTGGGCGTGACGGATATCGGCTATAACCACTCCGCCTTACTCCCCTACCCCACGGAAAATCCTTTTGCTTAAAGGGGCATTATCGCTATGAACGAAAACGAAACTTTCTTTGGCGCAAATTTCTTTGGCGTCACCGCCTCCGGCGAGGCGGTACAGCAGATCATCCTGCGTGACGGCGCGTTTTCCTGCGGCATTTTGACCTATGGCGGCGCGCTGCGGTTTTTGACCGTTCCAGACAAACAGGGCCGCCCGGTGGACGTGGTGCTGGGCTTTGACACCATGGAGGACTATCAAAAGCAGGACAAATACATCGGCGCGCTGATTGGCCGCCACGCCAACCGGATCGGCGGCAGTTCCTTTACCTTGGACGGGCAGACCTATCCCCTGCTGGCTAATGACGGAGCCAATCACCTTCACGGCGGCGGCGTAGGCTTTGACAAGCAGATTTGGAATGTGGAATCCGTGTCGGATCGGCAGGTCATGCTGTCCCTTGTCAGTCCCCACATGCAGGAGGGTTATCCCGGCACGCTGTCGGTTCTGGTGACCTATACGCTGCTCAACGGTGCGTTGTCCATCCAATACACGGCGCGAACCGACAGGATGACCGTCTGCAACCTGACGAACCACAGTTATTTCAATCTGGCGGGCCACGATTCCGGGCCGGTACTGAAGCAGGAAATGCAAATCTTTGCGGAGAATTTCACCCCCGCAAACAGCGAATCTCTGCCGGTGAGGGTTCTTGCCCCCGTGGAGGGCACGCCTCTGGACTTGCGGAGGTCCACCCCCATCGGCGCTCACATCGACGACGATTTTGACCAGCTCGTCTGGGCGGGCGGATACGACCACAACTGGGCCGTGGACGGGGCAATGGGCGCTTTGCGTCCCGCCGCCCGCGCTCTGTGCTGGGAAACCGGCATCTCCATGGACGTGGAAACCACTCTGCCCGGCATTCAGTTCTATTCCGCCAATTATCTGGATGGCTGCCCCGCCGGAAAGGGCGGCGCACCCTACGCCAAGCGCTGGGCCTTCTGTCTGGAAACCCAGTTCTTCCCCAACGCCACCAACTGTCCCGCCTTCGCTCAGCCCGTGCTGGCCCCCGGCGAGACCTTCGACCACACCACGGTCTACCGCTTTGGCACAATCTAATCTTCTTCGCTCTGCAAAATATCCCGGCCCTGCATAGGGCCGGGATATTTTTATTAAAGTTAAAATAAAATTTGACTTTCATAATATTAAATGTTATAGTTAATAAAATTAAATAAGGCAGGTGATAACCATGGCTGTGGAGGTTGTCCCCGAGTGGATGGCAAATCTGGAAGACGAGGACGTGGCGTTTATCAAAAAATTTCTGCTGGCCTCCGGCTCGCTGAAGGAGATCGCCGTGCAGTACGGCGTGACATATCCCACGGTACGACTGCGGCTGGACCGTCTGATCCAGAAAATCCAGATCAGCGAAGAGACTGCGGGTGAGCCTTATATTGCCCTCATCAAGCGGCTGGCGGTGAACGAGAAGCTGGATTTTGACACGGCAAAAATCCTGATCCAGGAGTATAAAAAGACTAAGGAGGGCGACGCCCTATGACGCTGATGACGAATCTCATGTGGTTTATTCTGATTTTTATTCTAGGGCTTGGCGTAGGCGGCATTTTTCTGCAAATCTTTCTCTCCAAGCGGGATAATAAGTTTCTGGGGCTGATTTTACCCATTCTCTGTTTTCTACCGTCTTTAGTGTCCACGCTGAATCTAGCATGTCTGCCGGGGATGTCCGCCGCATCCATAGCCGGACAAGTCGCGATAACGCTGATTTTAGGGAATCTCTATACGTTCGTTCTCCTGGGTATCTATTTCGCCTGCCGGGAAAAAATCAAAAAACAGTGTCAGCTGGACAAAATGAACATTCAGGACATTGAATAAACCGCGGCCCCGGAGGGAATTCCTCCGGGGCCGTTTGCATTTGTTGCCGTCCCACTTTTTCAGCGGGGAGCCATCAGGTGGCGGAGCGCATCGTCCAGCCCGTCGATGGTCAGTGGGAACATGGGCATTTCCCGCCCAATCAGTCCGATGGTATAGTTCCCCCACGTATATGCCCAGCGCTCCTGTGGAATGGGGTTCAGCCACGCCACATGGGCAGACTTCGCCGCAAACCGCCGAAGCCACGCAAGACCCGGGTCACTGTTGGACCGGTAGTAGTCCAGACAGCCGCCCCGGCTCAAAAGCTCACTGGGAGCCATGGCCCCGTCCCCCACGAAGAGGATTTTCCAAGAGCTGTTCAACCCCTGCAAAACCCCCTTGGTATCGGCGCTGTCCTGATACCAGCACTCCGGCGTGGTGAACAGGTCGTCGTAGACACAGTTGTGAAAGTAGAAGGTTTTCAATTCCTTGAAATGGCTGGCCTCGTGAACCGCGTGAAACAGCCGGGAACACAGGTGCGAATACGACCACATGGACCCGCCCGAATCGAACAGCACCAGCAGGCGCACGTCGTTTTTCCGGGGGCGGTCAAACGCCAGCTTCAAAAAGCCGCCGTTGTCGCATGTGGCCTGAATCGTCTCGTCCAGCTGAAGCTCGTCCTTCGGCCCGTCGCCCTTCACCGTCAGATTCCGCAGACGGCGAAACGCCATTTGAAACTGCCGCAGTTCCAACGCCGCGTCCTGCCGGAAATCCCGGTAGTCCCGCTCCGCCGCCACCTGCACGGCGCTTTTCTGCCGTCCCGGTCCGCCGATGCGGATACCGGCCGGATTATAGCCTCCATGTCCAAAGGGAGATGTGCCTCCGGTGCCAACCCATTTGCCGCCTCCATCGTGGCGCTCCGTCTGTTCGGAAAGGCGCTGGGCCAGCATCTTTTTCAGCTCCTCTAAATCAAGGCCGCCGCCAAAACGCGCGTCCACCTCATCCCGGTCAAAGTCCCGCTGCGGCGCGGCCTTGGCAAGCCACTCCAAAAACTCGTCAGGCAGCTCCTGCACGGACTCCACATCCCGGAAATATTCCGCGAAGGCCAAGTCGAACCGGTCAAAATCCGCCTCGCTTTTCACTAAAATACAGCGGGCAAGATAGTAGAAGTCCGTCAGCTGGGAACCGTGGAGTCCCAACGTCAGCGCCTCCATCAGCGTCAGCCATTCGTTCAGGGATACGTCCAAGCCGTATCGCCGGAGCGCGTAGAAAAATCCCGTGAACATGGCCTTACCGCTGCCGACGAGCGGCATCCAGATCCTCCGTCTTTTTCAGAAGAACCCCTGCAAAAGGTAAAGTATCCCGCAGCAGCTTGGGATTCACGCCGCCAATGCTAAGCGCCTGTACCCAATCCAGCAGCTCACTGGTGGAGGGCTTTTTCTGCAAATCCCGGTTCCGCAGACGGTAAAACTGCTCCAACGCCTGCGTGAGCAGCGTTTGATCCAGCTGTGGATAATGAGCGCGGACAATTTGCTCCATCATATCCGCATTGGGAAACGCAATATAATGGAAAATGCACCGCCGCAAAAACGCGTCCGGCAGCTCTTTTTCCGCGTTGGAGGTAATAATAACGATGGGACGGTTCTTTGCCCGAACCGTCTCCTTTGTCTCGGGAATGTAGAATTCCATCCGGTCCAGTTCCCAAAGAAGATCGTTGGGAAATTCCAGATCAGCCTTGTCGATCTCGTCGATCAGCAGCACCACCTGCTTTTCAGACCGGAACGCCTCGCCCATCTTCCCCAGCTTGATATACTTCTTGATATCGTTGACGCCGCCCTCGCCAAACTGGCTGTCATACAGTCGGGCCACAGTGTCGTAGACGTACAGGCCGTCCTGCGCTTTGGTGGTGGATTTGATGTTCCAGACGATCAGCTCCATATCCAGCGACTCCGCGATAGCTGCCGCCAGCATGGTCTTTCCGGTTCCCGGCTCGCCCTTGATGAGCAGGGGCTTTTGCAGTGCCCGGGCAATGTCCGCCACCCGCAGCAGTTCGGGCGAAGCGATATAGTCTTTTGTGCTTTGCAGTTCTTTCATAATACCTCCATGGCAGTGTTTCCATTAGGATGATCGAAAGGGGCCGCCGCGATACGCGGCGGCCCCTTTGCCGTATTCTTTTTACCTTTTGCTCTTCCATCTCCCTCTCCCTCGTACCCTCTCCGACGCAAACCAACGAAGTGTTTGGGTTGGAAGGAGGAGAGGCAGCGCAATGAGTGAGCTTTTCGCCACAGGCGGAAGCGAGGGATATGGAACTTGCCTCGACGTTTTAGCCGAAGAGCTTCAGCAGGCAGCCCGCAGCCACTGCGGAGCCGATCACGCCGGCCACGTTGGGGCCCATGGCGTGCATCAGCAGGAAGTTGGCGGGATTGTACTTCTGACCCACGACCTGAGAAACACGGGCAGCCATGGGAACCGCGGACACGCCGGCAGAACCGATCAGAGGATTGATCTTGCCTCCGGAGCAGATGCACATCAGCTTGCCGAACAACACGCCGCAGGCGGTGGCGAAGCAGAAAGCGATCAGACCCAGGACAATGATCTTGATGGTATCCCAGCTGAGGAACCGGTCATACACAGCGGTTGCGCCAACAGAAATGCCCAAGAAAATGGTAACGATGTTCATCAGGGCGTTCTGGACGGTATCGCTGAGGCGCTCGGTCACGCCGCACTCCTTGAACAGGTTGCCCAGCATCAGGCAGCCCAGCAGAGGCGCCACAGAAGGCAGAACCAAGCAGGTGACGATAGTGACCATGATCGGGAAAACGATCTTCTCGGTCTTGGAGACGGGACGCAGAGTCTCCATCTTGATCTTCCGCTCTTTCTCCGTGGTCAGCAGCTTCATGATGGGCGGCTGAATCAGCGGAATCAGCGCCATGTAGGAATAGGCCGCAATGGCAATGGGACCCAGATACTCCGGAGCCAGGATTTTAGTCAGCCAAATAGCGGTGGGGCCATCCGCGCCGCCGATGATGGCGATGGATGCGGCCACATTGGGAGCAAAGCCCATGGCGGTAGCCATCAGCAGTGCCACAAAGATGCCGCCCTGAGCCGCAGCGCCCATGAACAGGGAAGACGGACGGGCAATCAGCGGGCTGAAATCGGTCATGGCGCCAACGCCCATGAAAATCAAAGAGGGATACAGGCCGGTCTTGACGCCGATGTACAGCAGGTCAAGAAGGCCGCCGTCGTGGAGCACAGTGCCGTAACTCACGTCCACGCCCCAGAACTCGGGGTGAAAAACTCCGCCGCCGGGGAGGTTTGTCAGCAGCATGCCGAAGGCAATACCGACCAGCAACAGGGGTTCAAACTTCTTCACGATGCCCAGATACAGCAGCACGCAGGAAACGGCAAGCATGATCAGCTGCCGCCAGTCCATCGTGGCAAAGCCGGATGTGCTGGCAAGACCTGAGACAACTCCAGTAATTAAATCCATTCGGAAAGCTCCTTTCCGATCAACCGATCTGAATCAGCTGAGTACCGGCCTCGATCTGAGCGCCAACCGCAACAAATACCTTGGTAACAGTGCCTGCGGAGGGGGCCATGACCTCGTTCTCCATCTTCATGGCCTCAAAGGTCAGCAGCACCTGTCCGGCGGTCACAGCGTCACCCTCCTTGACGGGGACAGAGAGAACCTTGCCGGCCATGGGCGCGGTGATGTCGCCGGCGCCGGCGGGAGCAGCAGCGGGGGCGGGGGCAGCGGCGGGAGCAGGAGCAGCGGCAGGGGCGGCAGCAGGAGCAGCAACGGGAGTCACGCTCTGGATGCGGGGCGCAGCGGCGGGAGCGGCGGCAGTACCGTTTTCAGCCACCTGAACATCATAGGTCTTCCCATTGACAGTGATCGTATAAGCTCTCATGTCGATTTCTCCTTTAAATTGTACAAATATTTTTGAAAATTTTAAACAGGACAGTCTTAATCCAGATCCTGTCGATTGCGAATAAAGGGATTGCATTTCGCGCGCTCATACTCCGCAATTGCGGCGGAAAGAACGGCAATCAGCTCTGCGTCATCCTGCTTGGGTGCAGCCGCAGGGGCGGCGGCAGCTCCGGTGGAAGAAGCGGCGGGGGCGGCTTTTCCGACATTGCGGGTGGCGATCTTGCCGGACACGATCAAAAGCACGTAGAGAAGCAGCAAAACTGCAAACACCACCAGCATACTGGCAATAGAAACGATGCCGGCTTCGCCCATGCCCATAGCGTTATGGATCATACATTCACCTCAGAAGCAAACGCTTCTCTTTCCTTTCTTACTTGTTCATCAGGTTGTTCCAGTCACGGATGATCCGCGGGGTCATCATGTGATGGAACGGGCAGATGGACTCGGGATTCTGATAGGCGGCTCCCACAAACGCGCAGAGATAATTGCGCAGCTTGGGCAGCTCCACGATCTCGTCCACAAGGCCGGTCTTGGCGCATGCGGCGGGACGGGACTTATCGGAATACTCCTGAATCAGCTTGTTCATCTTGTCAATAGTGGGCTGGAGATCCTTGTCTTCCTTCTTGTCCTTGACCAGACGGCGGGCATACATGGCGGCAGCGGCAGTTTCGCCGTGCATCACGTAGATCTCGGTGGCGGCGGTGCCGATGCTGAAGACGTTGCGCTCGGTACCCTGAGGGCCGCCCATGACATAGTGGGCAGCGGCGGTACCCTTGCGCAGAGTGATCTCCATCTGGGGAACCTTGGCGTTCTGAATGGAATAAATCAGAGATTGGCCCAAGCCCAGCAGCTCAGCCTGCTCGGCGGGGTCGCCCACGTCGATACCGGTGGTATCCTGAATCCACACGATGGGCAGACGGTCGCGCCCGCACATGGTGACGAATTCATTCATCTTGATCAGGCCCTGACGGTACAGCTTGCCGCCCACGCCCACAGCGCCTGCGCCCCGATACTCGGGATAATTGGGCAGAAGGCCCTGATAGTTGGTAACAATACCGGTCAGAAGGCCGTTGACCCGGGCAAGACCGCAGACGATCTCGGGGCCGTAGCCCTTCTTGTATTCCATGAATTCGCTGTTGTCGAACAGGCAGGCCAGCACTTCACGAACGTCATAGGCGCGCTTCTGGTTGAAAGGCACACGGGTATACAGCTCTTCGCCCTTGTGAGCAGGCTCCATGGGGTCGGCCACGCGGAAGAAGTTTTCGTTGTAGCCGGGGATTGCGTCCATGTACTTCTGGATCGCAGCCAGAACGCCCTCTTCGCCGGAATAGACCTCGCGGAAGAAACCGGTCTCGCCGAAATGGATGTGCACCGCACCGGGAGGGTCAATCTTGCCGGCATTCACGGTGGCGTCGATCAGGGCGTTGGCCGCCTCGTCGTCCACATAACCCTTGGGGTTCATGCCGCCCACGATGCCCGCGCCGCCGACGGCCATGTTGGCCTTCTCATGGGCAATCAGGATAGTGGGGCTGATGGCGTGATAACCGCCGCCGGCGGGGTTGGTGCCGTAAATGCCCACCAGAACGGGAATGCCCATCTGCTCCAGCTCGGCGTGGCGATAGAAGGGCGTGCCGCCGGTGACGCGGCCTGCATAAACCTTCTCCTGCTCATCCAGCTTCACGCCGGAGCAGTTCAGCACGTACACCAGAGGGATGCGGAGCATCTTGGCGATATCCGTGGCACGGGTCAGCTTCAGCGCCTGCCCGGGAACCCACGCGCCAGCCAGCTTCTTGTTGTCGGAGGCGATGATCACCGCCCACTTGTCATGGATCTTGCCCATGCCGATCAAAACGCCGGTGGAACCATCCTTGTTGTTGCCGGGGTTGTAGAGGCTGTCCAGCGGGCACCAGGTACCCTCGTCCACCAGAATCTCCAGACGCTGCCGGGCGGTCATCTGACCGGACTGATTGAGGGACTCGTCGCTGCGGCCGGCGCTGAGGGCGGCCTCAACTTCCGCGTTATACGCGGTTTCGACATCCTGCAGGGACTTTGCGTTTTCCTCGTTCACCGCGTTCAGCGGCGTGCCCAGCTGGGGCATGTTCTGGAAGTAAGAAGGCATGGAGTAGCCAAATGCGCTCATATCGTACCACCTTATCATATATTTTGGCCGGAGAAGGGAGAGCGGGACGGTCAGCCGGCCAGCTGGCCGTCCCGCGAGATCACTCAATTAGAGGGCAATCACGTCGGCAAACGCCTGAATCGCCGTGCGAGCCTGCCCAAAGTCCCGCATCTGCTGGTCCACACCCAGCCGGATGTGGGGGATGTGGGCAGCATCCAGCGCCTTTTTGAGATAGGGATACTCCATCTCTTCAGGGTCGCAGAACTGCTGCATGAACAGCACCAGACCCTGCGCACCGGACTCCTTTACCAGATTCGCGACAAATTCGCCACGGCGGTTCTCGCTGGACTTCTCATCGTACAGCAGCACATCGTAATCCAGCGCGGCGAATTGGTCGACCAGCGCCATCATGGGATCGCCCGTCTCGGCGGCGTCCACGCGGAAAGCGCGGGACTCGTGGGCCACGTCGTCGGCGGCGATGGCGATCTTGTTCTCCTCGAAAATCTCCAGCAGCTTGGGGTTGTCGCAGATGATACCGGAGGTGACGACCTTGGTGCCCTTCCAGTTGCAGGCGGGCAGCGCGCTCAGCTCGGCATTGAGCGCTTCCAGCTTCTCGGTGTAAGCCGCCTTATCCATAAACCACGCAGCCTTCAAAACGGCGCTGCGCTTGGTGGGAGTGACCACATCGCAGTGGTCGCTGGCCAGCTTCACGAACGCCCGGCGGGCGGCCCGGCTCTTGTTATAGACCTTGATCGTCTCGGAGAGCGCGGCGTCGGTGATGGGCGCGCCGGCAATCTTCTCCAGCTCGGTCTTGATGTGGGTATACTGATCGACGCAGAACTTCTTGCCAAACGGAGCCAGACGGTTCTGGGGATGGGCAAGGAAGATGCAGGGCAGTTTCTCGCTCATGGCCACGCGGATGTTTTGGCTCATGGGACGAAGTGTATCGCAGATGGTCGGCGTAATCACGCCGTCCAGCAGATCCATGGTGCCGTCCAGCAGCATCTCGAGGTCCAGCTGGGCAATGGTACAGTAGAACGTGGCGCAGTATTCCTTGGCGCGGGAGATAGTCTTGTCGTTAGCGCCCCACATGCCAAACGGCACCATACCGGCGGCGGCCACCAGCTCCTCGGGCGCGTAGTAAGGCATCACACCGATGCACTTTTTGCCCTCTGCCTTATACTTCTTCAGCTGTGCTTTCGGGTCGGCCGCCACGGCGGCGAACTCCTGAATAATCGTTTCGATGCTCATGCCTGGGCCTCCTTCAGCTTTTTCGTTTCTTCCATGGCCTCTACCAGACCCTGCACACGCGTCTCATACTGAGCCTCGTTGAAATTGCGGGGGTCGGCCTGATCGCCGTCAAAGCCTGCGCAGGGAACACCCAAATCCTTGGTGAAGCGGCGCTGCATCTCGGCCATGTAGCCGGACCAGGGCTTGCAGGAGCGGTTGTAGTGGACCAGCACGCCGTCCACCTTGTTGTCGCGACAGATGCCCTCGCGCCATTCAACGCCCTGCTCGATACAGACGGAGTTGGGGGCCTTGCAGTAAGCGCGAACCATCTCATCCATGTTGTTGTACACAAAGCCGAAAGCGGGGGCGTACACCACGGCGGTGACGTTGACACCATGCTCCTTCAGGGGCTTGAACAGGGCGGGCAGCTTGGGCCAGCAGGGAATGCCCTCGAACATGACGCGGTACTGCTCGGGGAAGGGAGTGGTGGTTCCGCCGGCCTTGATCGTCTCTTCCAGATCGCTGGAGAGCAGCTCAAATGCCTCGGCGGCAGCAGTGGTTCCGCGGGCGGTAACCACGTCGGCCATGTGGTTGAACAGGTCAAAGCCGCTGTAAGGCGCAGGCTTGTGCTGCAAATAGTCGCAGACCTTCAGCCAAGCCTTGGCGGTGCGGTTTGCGTTGGCGCAGGCATGCTCGAACTTCTTCTCGTCGAACTTCTTGCCAGTGAGCTTTTCCAGCTCATGAATGGCGTTGTCGAACTGACCGCGGATGTAAGCGACGTAGCTGTCGTCCACCTCAACGGTGTTGTTATAAGGAACGTCGATCATAATGAGGGGAATATTCCGCATACGGGCGATATTCTCATACCACTTGGTCATGCAGTTGCAGATGTTGTTGCAGCAAAGCACGAAATCGGGCTGGGGAATCTGCATCTGGCGATAGGGCTTGATGGCCGCCTTGCGCAGTTCCTTTTCCCGTCCTTCGGGCAGAGCTTCGATCTCATAGATGTCGTCCAGCACGGTAAAGGGCTGCATCGTCTTGGGGTCCTTCTTGGGCTTGCCGGTGGCCTCGTCGATGACAACCTTGCCGTTTTCGTCCTTCAGGGGCTTGCCGCTGGCGGGGTTGATGACATACTCACCGGTGGTCATGTCCAGCTTGCGGGAAGCACGCTTGCCCGCGGCATAGGCCAGAGAAATGCGGGCATAGCCGCAGATATCGTTGTCGAAGCCCAGATCCTCGGCAGCTTGACACATGATCTCGCCATCACGGTTTGCGGCGATACCGGCAGCCTGATTCTCCGGATACATCACGTTCAGATCAAAAGCGGCAGCCAGCTCGCAGGGGAATTTAGAGCTGGACCAACCCACCAGCTTGCCCTCCTTGTGGGCCTGACGGGCGTCCGCGTGAACGTCGTCCACGACTTTGCGCAGGGCCAATACGCCGGGACTTACAGTTTTTGCCATAATGTTTACTCCTCCTTGTAATACTACCTTGTAATACTCATGAGTGCAGGGGGCCGCAAGCGGTCTACTGCTCCTTGTGACACTTTTGATAGGCAAACAGCGCCGCGCCCAGCGCGCCGTTGTATTGCGTCAGGGGTGAGGTGTGAATGGGATGACCCAAAGCCTCCTGAAGCGCCGAAACCACGCCGCCGTTCTGGGCAACGCCGCCGGTCATCACCACCGCATCCCGCACGCCGATGCGGTTTGCAAGGCCCACCACGCGGGATGCCACGGACTTGTGAATCCCATGGATAATGTCCCGCTTATCGCTGCCCTGCGCCAGCTGGCTGATGACTTCGCTCTCAGCGAACACGGTGCAGGTGGAGCTGATTGCCACTTCCTTGGTGGACTGTGCGCCAAGCTCCGCCAGATCCTCCACCTTCACTTCCAATACCCGGGCCATTACGTCCAGAAACCGGCCTGTGCCGGCGGCGCACTTGTCATTCATGGCGAAGTTCACCATGACGCCGTTTTCGATCTCCAGAATCTTCACGTCCTGACCGCCGATATCAATCACGGTGTGGACATCCGGGAACAGGAAGAACGCGCCTCTGGCGTGGCAGCTCAGTTCGCTCATCTGATGATCGGCAATATCGTCCAGCGAATTGCGGCCATAGCCGGTGGCCAGGATGTAATCCATGTCCTCTTTCTTCATCCCGGCGTTATCCAGCACCTCCGCAATTGCGCGGGTGGGGCCGCTGGTGCCCGCACCCACTCCCACCAAGGACTTGGCGGCGATCTCGCTGCCATCCTTCATAATGACGCATTTCGAGGCGGTGGAACCCACGTCAATGCCCATGGTATAAATCGTTTTCATACGGTATCTCCTTGCGGCGGAGGGAAACGCAACCTCTTTTTATGCCGGTTTTCCCGGAAAGGCCCGTTTAGAAACCGCCGAAACCCTTTAAAATAGGTGCTTTTTTTATTCTTTACCAACCATAGAATATCATACGGCCGCAAATTGTAAATACTGCCACGCGTTAAAAAATTAGCATATCTTGCTTTTCGTTTCGTCTGCTCCGACAATTTTATCGCGCAAAAAACAAAAAATTTGACGGATTATCAGGTTTTTCAGATGTCCGACGCAGCAGCCCCGTCCGAAAAATCCGACCGCCTGCCGAAAAGGTTTCAGCAGACGGCCGGGAGTTGGGATCAGCGCAGTTCGGGCACCGCGCGCCCCAAAAATGCCTTAGATCTTGTTGACAGGACAAACAACAGGCCGGCCGTAGCAGACATTGACAAGATCGGTGGCGCAGGAGGTGCAGCAGTTAATCACGGACTGCTCCGTGGAGGCCGCGGTATGAGGCGTCAGGACCACATTGTCCATGTCCATCATCTGGCGGCTGTTTTCGCACAGAGGCTCGGGCTCGTACACGTCCAGACCTGCGCCAAACAGAACGCCGGTCTTCAGAGCCTCAACCAGCTCTTCCTCACGAATCAGGCCGCCGCGGGCCACGTTGAGGAAAATAGCGCGGGGCTTCATCATCTTAAACTGCTCCATGCCCACGGTGCGCTCGGTGGAGGGCATCAGGGGCAGATGGATGGAAACAAAATCAGCGGTCTTCCAAATCTCATCGGCGCTGTCCTTCAGCTCGATGGGCAGGCCGCCCAGCTGCTCTTTGGTCACATAGGGGTCATAGCCCACAACCTTCATGCCCAAGCCGTTGATGCACTTGGCGGCAAAGAGCTTGGAGATGCGGCCGCAGCCCACCAGACCCAGCGTCTTGCCCTCCACCTCGACGGTGTTCTCAAGACCCATGCGGACATAGAAGTTGCCCTTGCGGAACTGATCGTTCACATAGCTGAAACGCCGGGCGGTCATCAGCATCAGCATCACGGCGTGCTCTGCCACGGCGTTGGCATTGCCGGCGGGGGCATACACGACCTGAATCTTCTTGGAAGTGGCATGGTCGATGTCAATGTTATCCAAACCCGCGCCCTGCTTGCCCACGCCCTTCAGATTCTGGCACACATCCATCATGGCGGCCGTTACCGGCTCGGTACGGCACATGATCACGTCAGGCTGATATTCCTTCAGTTCGCGGATGTAGGTTTCCTCGTCCAGCGCGCTGGCAACCTTCACTTCCACATCGTTGTTGTTGAAGATCTGGGTTGCGACGTCGCTCAGCTTATTGGTATAATAGGCCTTGAATTTCATGACTTACGTTCCTCCACAAATCCGTTTTATTGGCTGCGGCGGGTAACCCGCGTCGCGTGCCTCTTAGTTGTTGTGTGTTCATCATAGCGCACTTCGTTTCGTTTTGCAAGTATTCCTGCAAAAAATTTCCGGTTTTTCATAATTTCCGTCATTTTTGCCCGGTTTCCGGGATAGTTTTCGTCATTTTGCAGAGCAAAATCCTCTCGAATCCCAAGTATTTTTTGGAAATCAAGAGGATTTATGATTAATATTGTGATTTGCAGGGTATCCTTGCCGTAACGCGGCGTCATCACTCCCGCTCCCCTTGCGTAAACCGCTTGGCGTATTGCTTGGGCGGAAGACCGGTCAGGGTTGTGAAGGTTCGGATAAAATGCTCGTTGCTCTGAAAGCCCACGGCTTCTCCCGCCGCCTGAACCCGCTGGCCGTCCTGTAAAAGCCGGCGGGCGCGGAGAATGCGGGTATTGATGACGTATTCCATGACGCTGAAACCCGTGGCCTCTTTAAAGCAATGGCTCAAATAATACTTGCTGATGAAAAATTCCGTTGCCACCCGCTCCAGTGTCAGCTTTTCAGACAGGTGGGCCTGTAAATACTCCAGTACGGCGCTGATTTGCAGCGCCCCCTCCCGCTCGCCGGGAAGAGCGGGACTCTCCATCTGACACAATTCATCCGCCTGCCGCCGCGCCGGGGCAATGGACAGCGCCTGCAGCAAAAACTCGGACAAGAGCAGCATCTGATTCAGATCGGAGCCAAACTCAGTGGTTTTCCGCCCCAACTCCCAATCCAGCCGTTTCAAGAGCGACAGCAGATCGTTATACCGCCCGCCCAGCTCCACCATTCGCTCCGCCTCCTGTGCCCGGCGGTAAAAATCGGTCTGGGGGGCAGACAGGGCGTGAAGCGTGGGGACCGGGACATGGAGCACATAACGCTCATATGGCTCCGAAGCCAGTGTTTTATGCAAGGTCGCATCCGGCAGAATAAACAGCGCTGCCGGGCGCAGAGAATACACCTGATTTTCCACAAACATCTCCCCGCCTCGGGAGACCGGCATCAAAAACTCCACGCTCTCGTGGAAATGTGGTCGGTCCATGTACCAGGAATCATCTCGACTCATCTTCAAATAAAATGGCTGCACCTGCATGACAGGTCCTCCTTTCGTCAAGGCAATGCCGCGCAAGGCGCGGCCTGCGCTCCGGGCCGGTTTCTGCATCGAAATTCATGCAGCGGCGCCGGAACCGTCATAAAAATGATGGAAATCCTTCATAAAACAACATCCGCTAAGTTTTTCGCGCAAATGTTCCTTTACAGAAGCGAGTCATATGATACTATGATAGATGACTTTGTATGAAAATACAAGTCTTTTTGTGCAATTACGACAGGAAAAACTAAGATGTGGAGGCAATCTCATGGGAAAAGTTTGCACGCTTGAGCAAGCCGTATCCAATTATGTGAAGAGCGGAGACACCATCTGCTTTGGCGGCTTTACTACCAACCGTAAGCCCTACGCCGCAGTGTATGAAATTCTGCGTCAGGGTCAAACCGATTTCACCGTCTGGGCCGGACCCGCGGGCGGCGACTGGGACATGATGATCGGCGAGGGCCGCGTCAAGGCTTATATCAACTGCTATACCGCGAACTCCGGTTATACCAACGTGTCCCGCCGTTTCCGCGCTGCCATTGAGGCCGGCAAGCTGACCTATGAGGACTATTCTCAGGATGTCCTGATGCTGCAGCTTCACGCCGCTTCTCTGGGTCTTCCCTTCCTGCCCGTGCGTCTGATGGGCGGCTCCGGTCTCACCGAGTTCTGGGGTATCAGCAAGGAAAAGCGCGCCGCCATGGACAGCGTGGATAACGACAAGTTCGTCATGGTGGACAATCCGTTCAACCCCGGCGAGAAGGTTGTGGCTGTTCCCGTGCCGAAGCTGGACTGCGCTGTGATCCATGTGCAGAAGGCCTCTCCCGACGGCACCTGCATCATTGAGGGCGACGAGTTCCACGACGTGGATATCGCTGTTGCCGCAAAGCGCACCATCGTCACCTGTGAGGAGCTGGTCTCCGACGAGTATATCCGCCGCGACCCCACCCTGACCCGCATTTTCGGTCAGTGCGTGGACGCCGTGGTTCACGCGCCTCACGGCGCATGGCCCGCCCAGTGCTACGGCTACTACGACGTGGACGGCGACGCCATGAAGGAATACGACAAGGCCTCCAAGTATCAGGACGCCGAGGACGCCAAGGCTCAGCTGGCCAAGGCCGCTGAGAAGGCCGCCAAGGCTGCCGCTAAGAATCCCGAGGACGCAAAGGCCGCCGAAGCCGCCGCAAAGGCAGCTGCCGTGTCCGCCGCCGCGCAGGACGGCACCGCCGTTCCCGAGACCTTCAAGGATTACATGGACAAGTGGGTGTACAGCGTGAAGACCCACGACGAGATGCTGGATAAGGTTGGCGCCAGCCGTCTGATCGCCACCAAGAACGTTCCCGGCCTGGGCTATGCCGGCAAGATCCAGTAAGGGGAGGGTTTCATAATGTCTGATTATAAGAATTATACAAAACAGGAAATGCAGGCCTATGCCATCGCCAAGAACATCAAGGAAAACCAGATTGTCATCGTGGGTACCGGCCTGCCTCTGATCGGTGCATCTTTGGCCAAGCGGGTCGTCTGCCCCTCCTGCCATCCCATCGTGGAGAGCGGTCTGATGGACTGCGATCCCGTGGAGGTTCCCCGCAGCGTGGGTGACAACCGCTTCATGGCGCACTGCGCCGTGCAGTGGCCCAACGTCCGCTTCATCGGCTTTGAGGCCAATGAGTGGCTCCACGGCAAGGACCGTCTGATCGCTTTCATCGGCGGCGCCCAGATCGATCCCTACGGCAACGTGAACTCCACCTGCATTTACGGCAAGGGCGATTACGTCAAGCCCCAGACCCGGTTTACCGGTTCCGGCGGCGCCAACGGCATCGCTACCTACTGCAACACCGTCATCATGATGCAGCACCAGAAGCGCCGCTTCATGGACAAGATCGACTATGTGACCTCCTGCGGCTGGATGGACGGCCCCGGCGGCCGTGAGCGGGCCGGCCTTCCCGGCAACCGCGGTCCCCAGATGGTGGTCACCGACCTCGGCATCATGAAGTTTGATGAGCAGACCAAACGGATGTACTGCGCCATCATGTTCCCCGGCGTCACCCCCGAGATCGTGCAGGAGAACACCGGCTTCGAGATCGACTGCTCCCGCGCCACGCTGATGGAAGGCCCCAGTGAGGAGATCATCCGCGTTATCCGCGAGGAGATCGACCCGGGTCAGGCATTCATCAAGGTTCCCAAGGCAAAATAAGGAGCAAGGCTCCTCGTACTCCTCTCTTGAAGCAAATGCCTGTTGGCATTGATGCGGCTGGACGGTCTTTCCGCCCAGCCGCATTTTTCAAATTGTCCACATGTTCCGCCGTCAAACGTGTTAAAATAAGAAAAAAAGTTTACTAAAAGGAGGAATCTATGCACTATTCCGGAAGTGTTTACCGTCCCCCCAGCGAGGCCCACAGTCTCATTATTCAGGTGACCGTGGGGTGCAGCCACAACAAATGCGCCTTTTGCAATATGTATAAGGACAAAAAGTTTTCCATCACGCCGATGGAGCAGGTGCGGGATGACCTGCGCTGGGCGCGGGAGCAGTATTCCCGTGTGGAGCGGTTTTTTCTGGCTGACGGAGACGCACTGATTCTCCCCACGGCGCAGCTTCTGGAAATCTTGGGCGACATCCGGTCGCTGTTCCCGGAATGCAGCCGCGTCTCCACCTATGCAAGTCCCAAGAGCATTCTGGGCAAAACACCGGAAGACCTGTCCGCCCTGCACGCCGCAGGACTGGATTTTGCCTATTTGGGTCTTGAAACCGGAAACGATCCCCTTTTGAAAAAAATCAACAAGGGGGTCACCGTGGCCCAGCAGATCGAGGCGGGACAAAAGCTGAAGGCCGCCGGACTCACTTTATCCGTCACCGCCATCAACGGTCTGGCCGGGTCCAACGGAGACTGGCAGGCCCACGCGGTAGACACCGCTGCGGCCCTCAACGCCATGCATCCGGACTTTATCGCTTTGCTGACCCTGCGTGTCTACACCGGCACACCGATGGCAGAGTGGATTGCCAGCGGCGAGCTGGTTCAGCCCACGCCAATGGAGCTGATTCGGGAGACAAAGCTGTTTTTAGAGCATATCGACTGTCCCGGCGCGGTGTTCCGCTCCAATCATGCCAGCAACTATCTGGTTCTGGCCGGGACTTTGAATCAAGACCGGGAGCGGCTTCTTCACGAGTGCGACGAGGCTCTCCGGGGCGACGCGCCTCTGCGGAGATTCGTGGAGCTGGGCCGCTGAGTCTGCTAAAAAAGTCGTGGCTTGCCGTGGAGATATTTTCTCCGCTGGCAGTGGTGAAAACTCCAACTTGCAAGCCAAGAAGTGTTTCTCCCGACGTATACACCGCCGGGGAACCCGGAATTTAACCTTTTTGCCGCTCCGGCGGTGAACGCTGTAAAACTTCTTTATAAGATGGGCGGCCCCGCACAATTTTTGCGCGGGGCCGCCTTTGCATTTCTCTGCCTCAGCCTTTCCAGAGGACGATCTCCCCCGTCCGCACGGATGCGGGAACGTCGATAATGCGCTGATTGGCGCTGCCCCGAAAGCGCAGCGAGATGTCCTTCAGGCTCTCCACAAACTCACCGTCCACCAACACATCCAGAAGGCTCAGAAGCTGGTCCGTTACCTCGCATCGGGCGCGGCTCACCCCTGTCAGTTCCTCCCAGGTATAGCCCGAAAAGGCCCAGACCGTCTTTCCGGGACACAATTCCCGGACGCGCCGCACGAAGGGCAGCAGCGCCCTCTGGTTTTCCAGTTCAAACGGCTCGCCGCCCAGCAGCGTCAGCCCCGAGACGTAAGACTTTTGAAGCTCAGATATCAAAAAATCCTCCGTCTTTTTGTCAAAGGGCTTTCCGTATTGAAAATCCTGCGCCTCGGCGTTGAAACAGCCGGGGCAATGATGGGTGCAGCCGGACACGAACAGACTGGTTCGCACCCCCACGCCGTTGGCAATGTCACAGATTTTAATGGTTGCGTAATTCATAGCACACCTCGAAAAAGTCCCGCCGGTAGGCTCCGGCGGGACTTTCTTTCAAATGAAAGTCTTACAGGTGGAGCACCCGCTCCTTGATTTCCTGCGTCCGGCCCTGATTCCAGAACTGCGTGCCGATGTAGCCGCAGGTCCGCCGGGCCACATTCAGTTTGTTCTGATCCCGGTTGCCGCACTTGGGGCACTCCCATACCAGCTTGTTGTCGTCTTCCACGATGGAAATCTCTCCATCGAATCCGCAGACCTGACAGTAATCGCTCTTGGTATTCAACTCGGCGTACATGATATGATCGTAGATATACTCCATCACGGTCAGGACAGCGGGAATGTTGTCCTGCATGTTGGGAACCTCCACATAACTGATGGCTCCGCCAGGACTGAGGGTCTGGAACTGGGATTCAAATTGCAGCTTGTCAAAGGCGTTGATCGGCTCGGACACATGGACGTGGTAGCTGTTGGTGATATACGCCTTGTCGGTGACGTCCGGAATTACGCCGAAGCGCTTTTGCAGGCACTTGGCAAACTTATAGGTGGTGGACTCCAGCGGGGTGCCGTACAGAGAAAAGTCGATGTGCTCCTGTGCCTTCCATTTGGCTGTGGCCTCGTTGAGCCGATGCATAACGGAGAGGGCAAAGGGCGTGGCCTCGGGGTCGGTGTGGCTTTTCCCGGTCATATAGCGGACACACTCATACAGGCCCGCATAGCCAAGCGACAGCGTGGAATATCCGTTGTAGAGCAGCTTGTCAATCGTCTCGCCCTTTTTCAGGCGCGCCAGCGCGCCATACTGCCACAAGATGGGCGCGGCGTCGGACAGCGTCCCCTTCAGTCGGTTGTGGCGGCACATCAGCGCCTCGTAGCACAAATCCAGCCGGTGGTCGAGAACCTCCCAAAACTTGTCATAGTCCCCACCGGAAGAAAGCGCCGCATCCACCAGATTGATGGTGACCACGCCCTGATTAAACCGCCCGTAATACTTGCCCTTTCCAGTCTCCGGGTCCACATAAGGCGTGAGGAACGAGCGGCAGCCCATGCAGGTGTAGCAGTGGCCCTCGCCGTTTTTGTCCACCTTGTTTTGCAGCATGATCTTTTCGGAGATATAGTCGGGTACCATGCGCTTGGCGGTACACCGCGCGGCCAGCTCCGTCAAATAATAATAGGGGGTTCCAGGGCGGACGTTGTCCTCCTCCAGCACGTAGATCAGCTTGGGGAATGCGGGGGTGATCCACACACCCGCCTCATTTTTAACGCCCTGATACCGCTGCGTCAGCGTCTCTTCGATGATAAGGGCCAAATCCCGCTTGGTCTGGGGATTGGTGACCTCGCCCAGATACATAAACACCGTGACGAACGGCGCCTGTCCGTTGGTGGTCAACAGGGTCACCACCTGATACTGGATGGTCTGCACACCGCGGCGCACCTCGCTGCGCAGCCGTTTTTCAATGATTCGGTCCAGCGTGGCCGCGTCAGGGTGTCCGCCCATGGCAGCTGCCTCCGCCAGCACCTCACCCCGGATTTTTTCTCGGGAGATCTGCACAAAGGGAGCCAGATGAGCCAGAGAAATCGACTGCCCGCCATACTGATTGGAAGCCACCTGCGCAATGATTTGGGTGGCAATGTTGCAGGCCGTGGAAAAGCTGTGGGGCTTTTCAATCAGAGTTCCGGAGATCACCGTTCCGTTTTGCAGCATGTCCTCCAGATTCACAAGATCGCAATTGTGCATGTGCTGGGCGTAATAATCCATATCGTGGAAATGGATGATGCCCTCCTCGTGCGCCTCCACGATCTCCGCCGGCAGAAGAATCCGCTTTGTGATGTCCTTAGACACCTCGCCGGCCATGTAATCGCGCTGAACGGAGTTCACGGTGGGATTCTTATTGGAATTCTCCTGCATGACTTCTTCGTTGTTGCATTCAATCAGGCTGAGAATCTGATTGTCCGTAGTATTGGCCGCCCGGGCCAGTGTTCGGGTGTAACGGTAGCGGATATAGCGTTTGGCCGTCTCATAGGCGCTGTGACGCATCAACTCCGTCTCCACCAACTCCTGAATCTCCTCCACGTTCAGCGTGCGGCCGATTTTTTCCGCCGCCGTCTCCACATTCAGGGCGATCTGCTCCGTCTGCGCCTGAGACAGCTCAGGCGTCTGCCCGCCCGCACGGTTGGCTTTTTCCACAGCGGCCACAATCTTTTCGCGATAAAATTCCGACTCACTGCCGTTTCTCTTAATGATTTTCATGGTTCTTTGTCGCTCCCTCTTCACATAAAACCAAAACTATTGTTTTATTCTTTTTTATTATAAACCACATTATATAGGGGATCTATTGCATTTGCAATCCCCTATTTTGTATTTTCAAACAGACTAAGCTCTTTCTCCGCCTTTCGTTCAGCCATTGCGGCGGCAAAGCGCAGGTCCGTCCTCCGCTTGGCCCACAGATAACAGAGAATGTGAACGAAAAGCGTGACGACCCAAGACACGGGGTAAGACCAGTACACACACTCCGGCGTGTGGTATTGGGGAATCTGAAACACGGTGGCGATCCACACCAGCCGCAGCGCACAGACTCCCATCAGCGACACGATCATGGGCATCACGGAATAGCCAATTCCTCGCAGCACGCCCACCATGATGTCCATCATGCCGCAGATGGCATAGGGCGCGCACACGATACCAAGCCGCACAAAACCGGCTTCGACCACCGCAGGGTCGTCCGTATAGATCCCCAGCAGCAGCCGCCCCGCCTGCCACACGCCAATGCTCAGCACCGCTCCGGTGACCGTCACAAGCCCCTGCCCCGTCAATAGGATGCGGTTTATGCGGTTCAGCTGCCCCGCTCCTGTATTCTGGCTGGAAAAGGACAGCGTCGCCTGATAGATGGCGTTCATGGCCGCATACACAAATCCTTCTATGTTGGCGGCGGCGGCGCTGCCAGCCATGACCACCTCTCCCAGAGAATTGATGGAGGACTGAATCACCACGTTGGAAAGAGAGAAGATGACGCCCTGCACTCCCGCAGGCAGCCCCACCCGCAAAATCCCCTTCAACGGTTCCTTTTGAATCTGCAACGCCTTCAGTTCCAGACGAAAGCCGCCTGTCTCGCGGGCCAGACAGATCACCACCAACACGGCGGAAATGCACTGTGACACCACGGTGGCAATGGCCACCCCTGCCACGCCCAGATGGAAAACGATGACCAGCAGCAGATTCAGCGCCACGTTCACCACGCCCGCCAGCAGCAAAAAATACAGCGGCCTCTGCGTGTCTCCCTTGGCCCGCAGAAGCGCCGCGCCGAAATTATAGACCATCATGGCGGGCATGCCCAAAAAGTAAATACGCAGATACAGCGCGGCCAACTCCAACACAGCCGGAGGAGCCTGCATCCAGATCAAAACCTGCCGCGCACCCGCCATGCCCGCTAAAATCAGCCCCACTCCGCTGCAAAGGGCCAAAAGCATGGCCGTATGAACCGTGGCGCGAAGCTCCACCTCCCGCTTTGCTCCGAAATATCGGGCCGCCAGAACGTTGGCGCCAACAGAAAGGCCGATGAACAGATTCGTCAGCAGATTGATGAGCGCCGCATTGGACCCCACCGCCGCCATGGAGTTATCTCCGGCGTACCGGCCCACCACGATGACGTCCGCCGCATTAAACAAAAGCTGCAAAATTCCGGAACACATCAGTGGAAGCGCAAACAACAGCATCTTGCTCAAAACCGGCCCGTTACACATGTCAATTTCATAGGATTTGGACTTCGGCATAAAAACCCCTTCCTCGTTAGCCCT
Source organism: Oscillibacter ruminantium GH1 (assembly GCF_000307265.1). Taxonomy (GTDB): domain Bacteria; phylum Bacillota; class Clostridia; order Oscillospirales; family Oscillospiraceae; genus Oscillibacter; species Oscillibacter ruminantium. Next base: position 530,308 of record NZ_DF158896.1, on the reverse strand, counting down.
CTTTCTCATCTTAACTCTCTCAATTTCTCCGGGCTGCGGATCGTGCGGTCTGTGCCCTTGTACGCCGCAGGCTTCACATCCGCAAAATTCGCGGCGGCAAAAGCATTGCCGCCGCGAGTTGCCGGGGGATTCCCCCATCAATTGTCTTTCACAAGTGCATCCAGCGTCTTTCGCAGATTTTCCGGATCATAGGGTTTGCGCACAAATCCGCTGGCCCCCATGCGAATGGTCTTTTCCTCGCTGTCCCGGCTCTCCGACTGGGACAGCACTAGCACCGGAATCCCCCGCAGCGACGGGTCCTGCGTCTTTTTCCGCAGAAACTCATATCCGTCCATAATGGGCATGATGATATCCAGCAGAACTGCGGCGATATGCTCCTCGCTATGTAACATATCCAGCCCCACTTTTCCGTTGGGCGCCTCTAAAATACTGTAGTCCTGCGAGAGGATTTTTCGCAGGACCAGCCGATTCACCTGATTGTCCTCCACAATCAGCACCTTGCGGCAGCTGCCGCAGCCCAGCGCCCGGGGTGGTGCTGCGGGCGCAGATACCGTCTCCTGAATGCGCTCCGCCGACAGCGTCAGCTTCAGCAGAGAAATGTCCCGGAACAGGGCCAAAAACAGCTTTCTGTTGTCCTTTCGCCCCATATAGCACACGCTGACCATCAAACTTTTCGTGCGGTCCACGTCCATATATCGCCGAACCACCAGTTCCTGCCGCTCTCCGGTCTGGGCGGCGGCGTCCAGCGCCTGTAAAAACAGAGGGCGATCCTCCCGGTGGCCAACTGGCTGCTGCGGAACAAAAGCTCCGGCGAGCTCTCCATCAGCCTGTAATAGGAGTCGTTCACACACAGGACCTCCGCCATGTCGCCGGACTGCTCATAGAGCGCCGCGGCATCCATCCGTCCCCGCATCATCCGGTCATAGGCCGTCACCGCGCCCCACACCTCGCCGGTGTCCGCGCTCCTGTCAAAAACCGGCGGCTTTTCGCGGACGGACGTATCCCGATAGTTTTCCAGAAGACGCAAAAACTCCCACTTGGGAATCGGGCGGGAAAAATAGTATCCCTGCACCCGGTCGCAGCCTATCGCACGCAGATAGTCAATCTGTGCCTGCGTCTCCACACCCTCAGCCACCACGCCCATTTCCAGCCATTTCGCCATCCGCAGAATACTGTTGACCACGCAGTTGGCGCGCTCGTCACTGCCCACACTCCGAACCAGGCTCATATCCAGCTTCAGCGTGGACACCGGCATATCCATCAGCATATTCAGGGAGGAATAGCCGCTTCCAAAATCGTCGATCAGCACGGCAAACCCCGCCGCGTTTAATTGCTTCGTCATATCCAGCAGCTGCTGGGGGTCATCCATATAGGCGCTCTCCGTCACTTCGATGCGGAAAGCGGAGGGACTCACGTCATACTTCTTTGCCAAAGACGTCAGCTGGTTGCACACATCCGTATTGTAGATGTCAAGTCTGGACATGTTGGCCGTGATCGTCAGATCCGGATAACCCTCCGCCTTGAACTCGGCCAGATACTGAAACACCTTTTCCCAGATATACTGATCCAGCCGTGTAATGAACCCGTTGCGCTCAAAAATAGGGATAAATTGATTGGGCGGGATCACCCCCCGCCCCGGATGAATCCAGCGCACCAGTGCCTCTGCCGATACCGGCGCATTGCCGGAGAGGCTGAAAATCGGCTGGAGATACGCCTGAAACTGCCCCTGCTCCAGAGCCTCATACATCTGGGAGACCACTTCCTGCTCCCACCGCAGACTCCGGCGCAGTTCCTCATCATAAAGTACCACGCTCTGGTCGCTCCGCCCGGAGATCGTCTCCTGCGCGATTTGGGCGCGGTCACAGATCTCGCCCACCGGAATCGTCAGATCGTCGATCTCATAAATACCGCAGCAGATATGCAACCCGTATTTCAGGTGCAGGCGGCGCATCAGCTCCGGCCCCAGCTGGCGGAACCGGCCCAGTTCCAACTCCTCCATGCGGCACAGCAGCACAAACCGATCTCCGCCCACACGGCCCACGCAATGGACGCCCTTCATCACGATCAGCCTCGCCGCCAGATTCCGCAGGAGTTGATCCCCCATCGTCCGTCCGAACAGGTCGTTAAACACCTTAAATCGGTCTACATTTAAAAAAACCATGGCCCATTGCTCGGGTCTTCTCTCCCGTTCCGACTGTTCCAGAATATCCCGGCATTTTTGTAAAAACGGCTCCCATTGCAAAACACCGGTCAGCATGTCGCAGTCCCGGTCAGACCAGACAAGACCCACCAGATTCTGAATTTGGTAAGAGATCAGATACGGTTCCTTGGGCTGCTGGACGAAAGCCACCGCGCCCAAAGACAATGCTTTCAGCTCATCCTCCGCCCCGCCCATGGCGATCACAGGGATGCCTACCAGTGACCGGTTCGTGTGAAGGAAGCCCATCACGTCAAACCCGCTGAAGTCAAACAAGCGGCACTGCAATACAATCGCCGCAAAATCCTGACGGCTGTGTAAAACATCCACCGCCATCTCTCCGTCAAATGCCGGTATCACATGGAACACGCTTTGCAGTACCTCGGTCATCTGTCGGCGGCGTTCGCCGTCTCCGTCCACCAGCAGGATCTTCTGCTTGCCCCGCGTGTTTTTCACGTCTCTCCCTCTTTCCGTTAGGACAAGACCCGTCCCGTTTTCTTTTCAATCCGTTTCACGATCCAGCTGGCTGCAAATCCCAATGCAGTTCCCAAAACCGCTCCGGCCAGCACATCGCTGGGCCAGTGAACGTACAGATATAGCCGGGAAAAGGCAATCAGTACCGCCAGAACAAAGGCCGGTTTTATGAGTGCGCTTCTTTCCGCCAGCAGCGCCCCCACCGCGGCGAAGGACGCCGCCGTGTGTCCGGATGGAAACGACCAGTCCGTTGGACGGGAAACCAGCAGCACGACCGCCTCATTCACATCGCAAGGACGCACCCGCGCCACCAACGGCTTGAGAATCCCGTTGCAGGAAAGGACGTCCAGCACCAGAGCCAGCATCAGCACGATGCCGGTCCGCCGGTGCCGCTTTATCATCAGCAGAATCACCGCCAATAAAATCCAAATTTCTCCGTGCGCGCACAGCGCGCTGATTGCCGGCATCACCGCGTCCAAAAACTCTGTCCGGCAGTTTGCCTGTATCCAATTCAAAACGCCAAGTTCAATCACTTCCACGCATGTACCCCATTCATCCGACCAGCGTAAACACCGCTTCGCCGGATCCTACCTTTCGTTCTCACTATACCATTTCCCTCCGGCTTTGAAAAGCATTTTTTAAAAATATAGCTGTTCCAACCAAAAACGAGTGAACGGATTGCGCGCATTTTTGCGCAGCGCACGGCGAAGGATGCAGACGGGCTGGCATCCGCCAAGGACTCCAACATCACAATGCAAAAAAAGCCACAGGCGTAAGGCTGCTTTTAATCGGAACAGCTATCGCTCCGCAGCAAAGAAAGGAGTCTGAATGTCTCATCTCCCCCGTTAAAAAAGTGTTGCACTTTGCACAAAAATGCAGAAAAACCTTGGGAGCGGAGTTGACAGAACCCATTTCCCGTGGTAGGATACGTAAAAATTGAATCGCTCAGATAGAGGCGCGAGGTTCATCAGTACCGCGGATTGACGGCAGGCAGCCGTCGCGGGAAAGGGAACATCGCCGAAGGGTTTTGGAGCTGCCTGCTCCGAAGTGCCTGGGCTGTCGGGGAATACCCGCCGGACTGTCACATTTTTTGTGAAGCGCTATCAATGGCTGAGAACGGATAATGACAATGGAACCGGGAGTACGGGTTCTGTTGTTTCCGCTGTTTCCATGAACCGCTTTACGCAAGCGGTTCATTTTTTTCGTCTTCCGCCGGAACAGCGCCGGCGGGAAACGGTCCTCTCCGCTGACCGATACGATTAGAAAGGAAGCAGTTTTCATGAAGAAGTTTTTAGCTCTTGCCATGGCTCTGGCCATGACCGCGTCTCTGGCCGCCTGCGGCGGCTCCGGTTCCGGGTCTGCGTCTTCGGCCGCCGGTTCATCCACTTCCGGCTCCGCCGCTCAGGGCGTTGCCTCCGGTGTGGAGGATGGCGTTCTGACTGTCGCCATGGAGTGCGGCTACGCACCCTATAACTGGTCCCAGCCCGACGATTCCAACGGGGCCGTTCCCATCAAAGACTCCAATGAATATGCCAACGGCTACGATGTGATGATGGCTCAAAAGCTGTGCGACGCCAACGGCTGGCAGCTGGAGATCGTCCGTCTGGACTGGGATTCCCTGATTCCCGCCGTCCAGTCCGGCACGGTGGACGCCGTTATCGCCGGTCAGTCCATGACCGCCGACCGCGCCCAGCAGGTGGATTTCGCGGGACCCTATCTATACGCCTCCATTATATGCCTCACGAAGGCCGACAGCGCTTTTGCCTCCGCCAAGGGTCTTAGTGACCTGAGCGGCGGCAGTGCTACCTCTCAGCTTGGCACCATCTGGTACGACACCTGCCTGCCCCAGATTGAGGGCGCGCAGATTCAGACCGCCGCAGAGTCCGCTCCCGCCATGCTGATGGCGCTTGAGACCGGCGCGGTGGACTTTGTATGCACCGACATGCCCACCGCACAGGGCGCTCTGGTGGCCTATCCAGACTTCAAGCTGCTGGATTTCTCCGGCTCCGACAACAATTTTGAAGTTTCCGACGAGGACGTGAACATCGGCATCTCCGTCATGAAGGGCAACACCGTTTTGAAGGACGCGCTGAATTCCGTCCTGTCCACCATGACTGCCGACGATTTCAACGATCTCATGGCGCAGGCCGTGGCGGTGCAGCCCATCGGCGGCTGAGGCATTTCCGCCTGCGCACATCCACTAAAATCTGAGGGAACGAGGAATATTTCATGGACTGGTCAAGATTTCCACAGCTGGCCGAGGACATTGCGGGCCTCTGGGCCAAATACGGCGTTGTCAATTACCTCAGCGGCATGGGCCGCACGCTGACGCTGGCAGTCGTCGCGACCCTGATCGGCTGCGCCATCGGCCTTGCCTGCGGCATATTGCAGACCATTCCCCACGTCAAAACCGACCCTCCCGCAAAGCGGTTCTTTCTGGCTGTGATCCGGGTGGTTCTGCGGATTTACATCGAGGTTTTCCGGGGCACGCCCATGATTTTGCAGGCGGTGTTCATTTTCTACGGCCTGCCCTACTTCACCAACAACACCGTCCGGTTTGACAGCATCTGGACGGTCTCCATTCTGGTGGTTTCCATTAATACCGGCGCATACATGGCCGAATCTGTCCGGGGCGGCATTCTCTCCATCGACCCCGGCCAGACAGAGGGGGCCAAGGCCATTGGCATGACCCATTTCCAGACCATGATGAGCGTGATTCTGCCGCAGGCACTGCGCAATATTATGCCTCAGATCGGCAACAACTTCATCATCAATATCAAAGACACTTCCGTTATGTTCATCATCGGCTTTACCGACTTCTTTGCCGCCCACAAGGCGGTGGCCGGGGCTACGTTCACCTACTTTCCCTCTGCCACCATTGAAATGGCGGGCTATCTCACCATGACGCTGATTGCATCCTTCCTGCTGCGGTGGATGGAAAAGCGGATGGATGGCTCTGACAGCTATGAACTGGTTCAGACCGACTCCCTGACCATGACCGCCGGAACCTACAACCACCCGGCCAAGGGCAGCAATTACGACGAGCACAGCAAAGAGTATCACACCAAGCAGAAACGGGCGGGCCGGAACCTTCGGAAGCACCGCCAAAATGACGGGGAGGAACGCTGAGATGGGTGAGATGATTTTGGAAATCCGGCACCTCGGCAAGTCCTTCGGCTCCCACGAGGTACTGCGGGATATTGACTTCACCGTGGCAAAAGGCGATGTGACCAGCATCATTGGGGCTTCCGGCTCCGGAAAATCCACGCTTTTGCGGTGCGTCAACCTACTGGAGACTCCCACCTCCGGCGAGATTCTCTACCACGGGAAGAACGTGGCGGATCGTGGCGTCAACGCCCCGGCCTACCGTTCCCATGTGGGGATGGTATTCCAGTCCTTTAATCTGTTCAGCAACATGACGGTTTTAAAAAACTGCATGGTGGGGCAGATGAAGGTGCTGAAAAAAAGTCAGGAGGAGGCCCGTGCCTCGGCGCTGAAATATCTGGATGACGTGGGCATGGGGCCTTATATCAACGCAAAGCCACGCCAGCTCTCCGGCGGGCAGAAGCAGCGGGTGGCCATTGCACGGGCGCTGGCCATGGACCCGGAGGTGCTGCTGTTCGACGAGCCGACCTCCGCGCTGGACCCCGAAATGGTGGGCGAGGTGCTTGCCGTCATGCAGAGCCTTGCTCAAGCAGGGATGACCATGCTGGTGGTGACCCACGAGATGGCCTTCGCTCGGGACGTCAGCAGCCATGTGGTCTACATGAATCAGGGCGTCATCTGTGAGGAGGGTGCGCCGAGTGAGGTCTTCGGCAATCCCCAAAAGCAGGAGACAAAGGACTTTCTCTCCCGGTTCCGCAGTGTTTGAACCGTCGAAAAGCAGTAAAAAATCCCGCCGCTGCCCCGAAAAGGGGCGGCGGCGGGATTCCTTTTATGGAAAGACATCCGCTTTTAGCCGTGTTCCATCGTTCAGCTCATTGCCTCCGGGATATACACCGCCACAGTGACGCCGGTGTAATAGTGGGTGATGATGTCCTTCCAGCCGCTGCCGTCCTTGGCCATCTGTTGTGCGCCATATTGGCTCATGCCCACGCCGTGGCCGTATCCGGTGACGAAAAAGACAATTTTTCCATCCTGAATCTCTGTTTCAAAGGTCGTGGAACGCAGCGAGAAGATGGTCCGCATCTGCGTCCCCCGGACGCTGACGCCGCCCACGGTAACGGAGTCCACATTCCCGTCCCCGCTGACCTTTCGCTCTCCAAACCAGCCGCTGACCCGTCCAGACAAATCCGCTTCGGGATACGCCGCCATGAACAGCTTTTTAAATTCCGCAAACGTAAACTCCACGCGGCTGTAATAATTGGGAACGCCCTCCCCCTCCGGACTGGAGACGCTTTGCAGATAGGGCAGGTCGCTGGTCCACACCTCGCCGGATTTTTTCGTCTGCCCCGCAGAGGAGGAATGGAACACCGCCAGAACCGGCACACCGTCGTACAAAATTGTCTGCCCATCGGTCAGCGAGACGGCGTTTTCCACCTTGGCCTCGTAATTTTCCGCGTTGTCTCCCCAGTTTTTGGTGGCAGTCTCTTTGTCCAGATACGCCTGACAGCAGGTGTGGTCCGTGCAAATATCGGCCAGATCACCATGGTTCCCGCCGGAGGCCATTTTATATAAGGTATACGTTCGCGCCGCCACCGCCTGCGCACACAGGGCCTGCTGCTCAAAAGAGGCGGGCATCTCCGCCCGCACCACGCCCTGCAAATATTCGCCCATGGTCATCGTCTCCACCTTGTCCCCCTTCAGGACCCGAATGGTGTAAGACCCGTCCGTCTCGCCCGGGGGCAACAGCTCAATCTTTGTCTCCTCTTTCGCCGCCGGCTCCTCCGCCGCCTCCCGGCGGACCACATGCGTCACCACCGTGGCCAGCGGCAGCAAAAAGAGCAGACACAGCAAGACAATTGAAACGCCCAGATACCGTTTCATTCCGTTTTTCCTTTCCCAAAGCAACTGTCAAAAGCGACCTCCGCACAGCGGCGGTCCGACAGCCTGTACATTTTTACGTCAGCGCTCACCGCGCCTTTTTTTCCAGCATATGCGCAACAGTCCAAAAACAGTCCTGTGCGAAAAGCGTCAAATCCTGTTGCAGACGTGATTATAGCATAAATTGTTTCAGCAGGCAACTTTGCCGCCTCTTCATGCTGCCGCCTTTCCAGCAGCGCCCCGGAGTAGACAAACCGGCAGGGCCGGAGTATAATGAATCCAAATTTGCAAAACCCGCCGGGCGCTTTGCGTTCCGGCTTCGGAGGCTGATCCATATGAAGAACACCACGGCTCTCACGGTTTTCACGGCAGTAGGCGGCGCAGCCGCCTTAATCCTGCGGCTGGCGCAGGAGCGCATCGGATTTTCGGCGGAAACCGGCCTGCTCGTCCCCGGAAGCCCCCTGACATGGCTGCTGCCCGTTTCTTTGATTGCTCTGGGTGCGGCGCTCTTTTTTTTGGCCCGCTGTCTGCCGTCCCGCCATCCCGATCCCCGTGCATTTGAGGATATCTTCTCCATACAGGGAAGCGCGACCCTTCTGCTCTGCGGGGTCGCCCTGCTGATCCTCTCCGGCGCGGTGGAGGTATTGTCCGTCCTCGCCGATTCTGCCGGTCCCCTGCCCGCCGGAGCGCTGCCGTCGGCGGTGCTTTTGCTTTCCGGCGGCCTGACAGCCCTTGCCGGACTCTGCCTTTTGCCCCATGTTCTATCCGCATCCAGAGGGCGGCGTTCCCGGGGACGCAGAACCGCACCCCCGGCTCTGCTGCTGCTTGCTCCGGCGGCAATGGTTTTCCGTCTGGTCCTTGTCTACCGGACCCGCTCTTCCAATCCGACACTGAGTGCATACGCTCTGGAGATTCTGGCCCTGAGCTTTGCCTCGCTGGCTTTTTTTCAACTGGCTTCCTTTGCGTTTGGAGACGGCAATCCGCGTGTCTTTTCCTTTCTGTCCGGTGGAACCGTTATCCTGTGCGCGGCGTCTTTGGCAGATGGTCTGGGCCTTGTTGAAAATGCACTTTTTGGCGGATGCGCCTTCTTCTTTCTGGGGCTTCTCTACTCTTTGCAGCCCCTTTCCGTCCGTCTGCGGGGCGACGCCTATGAGGAAGCGAAACGATGAACATCAACGGACTGCAAAAACTGGCCCTTGTGGACTTTCCAGGGAAAATGGCCGCCACGGTCTTTACCGGCGGGTGCAATCTCCGCTGTCCGTTCTGCCACAACGCCCTGCTGGTCACCACCCCGGCGGAGCAGCGGGAGCATTACGAGATGCGGGAGGTGCTGGATTTTCTTGCCTCTCGCAAAGGATTTTTAGACGGGGTAGTGCTCTCCGGCGGAGAACCGCTGATTCAGGATGGGATCGGGGAATTTGCCGCCGCCGTAAAGGCGCTGGGCTTTGCGGTGAAGCTGGACACCAACGGCTGCTTTCCAGACCGGCTCCGCGCCCTTTTGGACTCCGGTAATATCGACTATGTGGCAATGGACGTGAAAAACAGTCTTCCCAAATATTCGCTCACCGTGGGGATTCCCGGGTTTGACGCCGCCTGTGTGCGGGAGAGCGCGGCGTTCTTGCTGGAGGGACGGGTGGATTACGAGTTTCGCACCACGCTTGTCCGGGAATTTCATACCACTGCGGACCTGCTGGAAATTGCCCGCTGGCTGAAAGGCGCCAAGCGCTACTTTCTGCAAAACTTTGTGGATTCCGGCGGTCTGATTCAAAGCGGGCTGCACGGATTTTCCCCGCAGGAAATGCGGGACTTTGCCGCGTCTATCCGTCCGTTCTTGGCGGAAGTTTCGCTTCGGGGTGTGGATTGAGCGCGGCAGAAATCGATCTATTCTGCCGGATTTGCCGGATAAAAAGCGGGCTTTTCCTGATCCGCCAGTGCTTTCAAGGCAATGCACCGCATTTCACAGTTCACTAAATCTGGGATGCAATTGACATTTTCCATGAATTCTCCCACAAGATATAGGGATTCTTCTAATTGACAATTCAAAATTGCCCCGCTAGAATAAGAACGGAAGGATGCTGTGGCATCTTTCCGTTCTATCTGTATGTCCACCTGCAAAACGGAAGAAGACCCTGCTCTTCTTCCCGTTTTCGGCGTACAGGGGCAAATTTTGTACGGAGAGAGAGTGGGAGCAGCATGTATCGAGTTTTGAAACGGGACGGCAAAGTCGTGGACTTCAACCTGTCCAAAATCAGCGTGGCGATCACCAAGGCGTTTGACGCTATGGAGAAAACCTACAACACCGACATCATCGACCTACTGGCGCTGAAGGTCACCGCCGACTATCAGGACAAGATCAAAAACGGCGCAGTCTCCGTGGAACAGATTCAGGACAGTGTGGAAAACGTTCTGATCAAAACCGGATACAGCGATGTGGCCAAGGCGTACATCCTTTACCGCAAGCAGCGGGAGAAGATTCGCAATTTGGGCTCCACCGTGCTGGATTACAAGGAATTGGTGAACAACTACCTCCACATCAACGACTGGCGCGTGAAGGAAAATTCCACCGTCACCTATTCTGTGGGCGGCCTGATCCTCTCCAACTCCGGCGCCATCACCGCCAACTATTGGCTCAGCGAAATCTACGATCCCGAAATTGCGGAGGCCCACAAAAGCGGCGACATCCATATTCACGATCTTTCCATGCTGACGGGGTATTGCGCGGGTTGGAGCCTCAAGCAGCTGATTTCCGAGGGACTTGGCGGGATTCCCGGCAAGATCACCTCCTCCCCTGCCAGCCACCTTTCCACCCTTTGCAACCAGATGGTCAACTTTCTGGGCATCATGCAAAACGAGTGGGCCGGCGCACAGGCATTTTCTTCTTTTGATACCTACCTTTCCCCCTTTGTGCGGGTGGACAACCTCTCCCAGAGGGAAGTCAAGCAGTGCATCCAGTCCTTTGTATACGGCGTGAACACGCCGTCCCGCTGGGGCACGCAGGCCCCCTTTTCCAACATCACGCTGGATTGGACGGTCCCCAGAGATCTGGCGGATCAAAAGGCCATCGTGGGCGGAAAAGAGATGGATTTTACCTACGGGGACTGCAAAAAGGAAATGGACATGGTGAACAAGGCGTTCATCGAGATCATGATCGAGGGCGACGCCAACGGCCGGGGCTTCCAATACCCCATTCCGACCTACTCCATTACCAAGGACTTTGACTGGAGCGAAACAGAGAACAACAAGCTCCTGTTTGAAATGACCGCAAAATACGGTACGCCCTACTTCTCCAATTACATCAATTCCGACATGGAGCCGTCCGATGTGCGCAGCATGTGCTGCCGCCTGCGGCTGGATCTGCGGGAACTGCGCAAAAAGTCCGGCGGTTACTTTGGCGCCGGCGAATCCACCGGTTCAGTGGGCGTTGTGACCGTCAATCTGCCCCGCATCGCCTATCTTGCCAAAGATGAAGCGGACTTCTATCAGCGGCTGAACCGGATGATGGACATCTCCGCCCGCTCCCTGAAAACCAAGCGCACCGTGATTACCAAGCTGCTGGAGGCCGGACTGTATCCTTACACCCGGCATTATCTGGGCGGGTTTGACAATCACTTCTCCACCATCGGCCTGATTGGCATGAACGAGGTGGGGCTGAACGCCAACTGGCTGCGCAAGGATCTGACCCATTCGGAGACGCAGGCCTTCGCCAAAGACGTGCTCAACCACATGCGTGAGCGCCTGAGCGACTATCAAGAACAATACGGCGATCTTTACAATCTGGAGGCCACCCCTGCCGAATCCACCACCTATCGTCTGGCCAAGCACGATGTGGAACGGTACGATGGCATCGCCACCGCCGCAAAGCCCGGAGACGCGCCGTATTATACCAATTCCTCCCACCTGCCGGTGGGCTATACCGCCGACCTGTTCGACGCGCTGTCCATTCAGGACGAACTGCAAACGCTTTACACCTCCGGCACCGTGTTCCACGCCTTTTTGGGCGAAAAGCTGCCGGACTGGCAGTCGGCGGCAGCTTTGGTTCGGAAAATCGCGGAGAACTTCAAGCTGCCCTATTACACCCTCTCCCCTACCTACTCCATCTGCGCGGAGCACGGATATATTGCCGGGGAACACTTCACCTGCCCCAAATGCGGAAAGAACGCGGAGGTATACAGCCGCATCACCGGCTATTACCGTCCCGTGCAAAACTGGAACGACGGCAAGACGCAGGAATATAAGGATCGCAAGCTCTATGATCCGGGCATGTCCCATCTGGAAAGCAGCCGACCCGACGACCGCGCCCGCAGCGAGGCGCTGCCCGCGTCCACCAACTCTCCTTTGTCGTCTGTGGAGCCGGACTCCACGGCGCAGGCAATGCGGGATGCGGTGGAGGAGTTATTTTTGTTCACTACCAAGACCTGCCCCAACTGCAAAACCGCCAAAGCGGAACTGGAAAAGGCCGGATTGGTCTATACGATCATGGATGTGAGCGAGCATTTGGATCTGGTGCGTAAATACCGCATCATGCAGGCCCCCACCCTGCTGGTCCGCCGTGGCTCTCAGGTGGAGCTTGTCACCAGCGTCCCCAGCATCACCAAATACGCCGCCGCACTTTAATTGCAAAAAAGCCCGCCGTCGCATTGCGACGGCGGGTTTTCCTCTCTTGCGCGTAAGTCTTCTTCCCTGCATTTCACCGGTTCAATTCTCCTCGTCGGTATGGTCCACGGCAATCTTTTCCAGCAGCGTCTTGATTTCACTGAGCAGCTCATTCTGATAACTGAGCGCACAATGTATGTATTGCAGCGTGGTTTCCGTGGGCGCGGGGACATAGGACTGCGGAATGGGGTGCGGCCACCGGTGAACATCAGGCTCGCATATCTCCGCCACAGGTGCGGCGTTAGACTCAGTCCGCCGGCGGTTGGAACGGTTTGCCATAGTATATCCCTCCAATTTTTCAACTGTGTCATATTATGCGCGTTGTCCGATTCGCGTCACCGGTGTTCATGCAGGTATTTCTCCTTGGTAGCGATGCCGCCGCGGATATGGCGCTCTTGCTTATTCACATCCAGTACCTGTCTTGCCTGTGCCGCCAGCGCCGGGTTCATTCTGGGTAACCGCTCCGTAATATCTTTATGTACCGTAGATTTGGAGATCCCGAACTTTCCTGCGGCGGCGCGGACCGTCGCGCGGTTCTCTATGATGTACTGAGCCAGCTGCACAGCCCGCTCCTCCATGTTTCCCTTCAAAAAGCAACACTCCCCGCCTTGCGTTGCTCCATCCTATGCAGTAAATCGGGCGGTTATGTGCGCAACCCCCTTGTCCTATGGAGTTACTGCGCTTTCTACGCGGATCATCCCATTGTTCTGAATTCAGCAATCCGCCTGATCCCGGAATTCGATGATTGTCCCCTCCGGCGCTTTCACCTTAAACAGATTGCCGCCGTTGACCTGATACACAATCTGTCCATTATGCAAAATGAAATCCGTAATATTCTTTGCTTGCAGTGCACGGCACGCCGTCTCCACGTTTTCCACCCAAAAGCACAGATGCGCAAGCCCTGCGTGGCCGCTGTTGATCGGGTCAAATGTTTGATCGCCCTTGGGCGTTTGCAGCTCAATCGCAAAGCGGTCTTTTTGCAGCCATGTGTTATAGGCTCTGCCATGAAATCCCGCAGTTTCTTTCACAATTTTCATATCCAGCAGATCACAGTAAAAGCGCAGCGATTCCTCATACGTATTTGTTTGAATGCAAACGTGATGAAAGATGACTTCGGGCATGGCTTCTGTCCTCCAATAAATTGCGATTTTGCGCCCGATTCTTGCCATATAGTGAGGTTTGGTAAAAGAACGGGCGCATCTTTCCAAAAGAATTGTTTCAATATTATATTGCGCCATACCATGCATGTCAATTCCGTGAAAAGGCAGTATCCCCGTCCCCCATGCCTGCTTTCGATAGAGTCTTTGTTTCCCGCCTCGATATGGTTCTTTTGGCAAGCAGGGGCCGATTGTAGCTGTTCTAGGTTTCAATGGGTGCAGTCGATGCGGCGTCACGTTGAAACCCCGAAGTCTGCATCAAGATCAGGCTCCGGGGTTCATTTTTCTTACTTATTTCCTTTTTCAAACTCGTCTCGCAGCTTGGCAAGCGCCTTGGATTCCAACCTAGATACGTAGCTTCTGGAAATACCAAAGGACGACGCCACCTCCCGCTGCGTTAAAGGCACAGTCCCCCCCAGACCATACCGCAGGCGGATGATCTCCGCCTCCCGGGTAGTCAATGTCTCCGTCACAAGGCGGCGGATGCGCAGGGCGTTGTCCCGATCATGGATGTCATCCAGCATCGTGTCGTCCGCACCCACCACATCCATGAGCTGCAGGGCATTGCCCTCCTTGTCCGTATCAATGGAGTCGGCCAATGACACCTCACCCTGCAATTTTTTCTGGCTGCGGAAATACATCAGAATCTCATTTTCAATGCATCTGGCCGCATAGGTGGCAAGGCGCGCACCCTTCGACGCGTCAAAGGTTGATATGCCCTTAATCAGCCCAATCGTTCCAATGGAAAGCAGGTCCTCCTGATTGCTCTGCGAACAATAGTATTTTTTCACCACATGCGCTACCAGCCTCAAATTCCGCTCGATCAGCGTGTCCCGCGCCTTCATGTCCCCCTCCGCCATACGGTTGAGATATTCCCGTTCCTCTTCCGCCGTCAGAGGTTTTGGAAACGAACCGCCCCCATTCAGGCGCAGGGAAAACAGCAGCGTATTGGCGAACAGCAGAAGCGCCGCAGTCAGCATAAAGCCCCCTCCTTCCGCGGCGCGTATCCGGGCGCGCCGCAGCTGCCGCTTTCACGGCGAGCGGCCCGCCGATTCAAGAGGCATTGCCCCTCCCGCTATCCTATGCGGCGGCGGTAAGCTCCTATGAGCGCAGATTCTCACCTTGCCAATCACGCTTCACGGATTCCCGCGCAGTAAAAGGCCGCCCATCCCGGTACGGCTGCTTCCCCTTGCCCCCCGCTTTACAAAGAGGCGCACACTGTTTTTCAAAACAGTGTGCGCCTCGTCCATTTTAAAGTGTATTCAAAAGCCTTTTCAAGTCTGATTTATTCAGATAGTCGGATTGCTGCCCCGCAGCACCCGGTCTAACCCCCGCCATTCTGCGGCGGAAAATCTTACATGTTCCCGCAGTTCTCGGTTTCCTTGGCCGAAGCACGCGCGCCGCTGCCTGCCAACGACTTGCGTCCCTTCACCTTTGTGGCAATATAATCTGAAACCTGCTCCACCGTTATCTCCAGAGCGGCAGCCAGTTCGCCGTTCAAAAGCTGCTCCGCCTGCTTCATAAAATGCTCATCGACTGCGCCGAACTTCTTTTTCGTCTGCTCCACATATGTTTTCTTTTCATAGATGGACATGACAAGCTCCACCAGATCGGCACAATCATTGGAATCCAGCAGATTCTGATAGTGATTCCGCAAATCCTGCGTACTGCCGCCATAATAAGCCTGCGCCCGGATGGTTGGAATCAGTTCCACCAGCTGCTTTGCCTCTTCCTTCGTCAAAATGGGGCGGATGAATACCCGGGGATTATCCACCAGCGCGTAAATTGTCCCGTCCTGATACAGCGGACTGAGCACGTAATACAGCTTTTTCTTCTCTCCGGGCTTGGCCAGGCAGAAATCAGGCGTGGTAATATCCATCACCTTGCAGACTCCCGTTTTCCCGTAAATTACCAGAGCATCTTTTTGAAACATTTCTCCTCCGCTTCCCGTCGGCAGGCAGCCGTCTGCCGGAACACCCAGAAAAATAACGCCAGTTATTTTTCCGCCGTGCGTAGCGGCCGTCTTTTTGGCGGCAGGCGCACGGCTTGGAAATTGCTTTCCTCATCTCTTAAGAAAAGCGTGCCGGTCCAGCGGCCGAGTCATCGGCTGCTGAACCGCACATCTAACATTTACTATTCTAGCACATTTTTAAGGAAAATGTAAGGGATATTTTTAATTTTTAAAAATTTTACGTCTTATCCTTTCACTTTTCCATAAATGCCGTCTTCCCCCGGCAGAAACCAACCGTCCCGCCGCAGCATTTTGAGCGGCTCCCGGCGGCGGCCGACTCCCCTGCAAAAAAGCAAAAAAGTCCGCCGGGACCCGTAGGTTTCCGGCGAACTCTCAGCTCCTCGTTTTTTAGGCTTGGGAAATCGCGCCCATGCTTTTGTGCCCTTTTTTAGCAGGCTTTTGATTTAAACTGTGACCCACGGTCAGCTTGTTCCGCTTGTCAAAGAGGCAGCGGCCCAGCATCGTCAGCATCAGGATGATACCCATATAACCGCTGGCGGGATAGATTGTGTTGACCAGTACGCTGAAATCCGTCATGCCCAGCAGGAAGGCCAGCACAGCCAACACCAGCGCCGCAACCTTGAATCTTTTGGTCCCCTCCGGTCCAAAGCAGCTGGCCGTGCTCCACAGCATGGGGACCGCCGTGGTATAGACGCCGCAGATGATAATTACGGAGAAAATCACACCCACAACGCCGCCCAGCTGATTTGCCAGCACCAGCGTGGGAACTTCCCGTCCCACCACTGCCGAGAAATTGGCCATCAGCCCCAGATTCATGCACAGTACCGCCAAACCGAACAGCAAGCCTCCCAGCAGTCCGCCGTACAGCGCTTCCTTCTCGTTGTTCGCGCCCGCACCGATGCCCGCCGCAAAAATCAGGACGCAGATGGCGTTGAACGCGGGATAGAGAATGCTGGAGAAGAACCAGCCGCCGGCGGTCTTCGTCAGGTCCATCGTGGCGGCCATCTCATTGGCGGCCATCAGCGCGCCGGGGTTCCGGAAAAAGCTGATCAGGCCGATGGCCACAGAGAAAACGATGATGACAACCCCCATACTGCCCAGAATATCCGTCAGCTTTCGCAGACTCAAAATAACGGACAAAAACGCGATGACAGTCATTATGACGCGCCCGACATAGGGGTTGATGCCGTAATATTCCGCAAGCGTAGCCCCGGCTCCCGCGATCATAATGACAAAAATGCCAAACAGGAACACTTGGAAAATAATCTCAAACGCCCTGCCCATCGTGTTGCCGAAATAGTAGCGGACGATCGCTCCCGGATCTTTCAGTTCCAAAGCCCGGGCGTGCTTCATAATTGTGCCGCCCACCCAGCCAAAAACGCCCATGGTCACAAGACACCCAAGGATGCTGGCGATCCCCTGCGCTGTAAAAAACTGCATGATCTCCTGTCCCGTGGCGAAGCCGGAACCGATGGCGCAAGCCACATATGCCCCCGCGAATTTCACAACATTGGTCAGACTGACTTTCTTCATGGTGCTCCCTCCTATTTTTTTACTGCAAGATCAGCCATGCAGGTATTATCCTGCCTACTTGTATGGCGCGTTGCTGTGTTTGTATTCAATTTATCGGGGAAGTTCCGAAATCTTCAAAAAGTAACAAAAAGAAAGTGTCAAATTTTTAATTATTGTCATTTTTGTAGTACTTGTATAAATATTGCATTTCCTTTTGTGAATAACCGGTAGTACATAATTTCATATAATTGAATCTCCACATGCCAAAAGATTTCATATGGCGCACAAACGGCAGAAAAACCGCGCCCCCGGATTTCTTCGGAGAGCGCGGTTCAGGCGATAATCTTTTTTTAGTTTTCTTCGGATTCAGGACACTAAAAGGCTCCTCGTCTGTCAGCGTTCGCTGGAAAGCGCAGCCAGCGCATAAAGAAATTTTTTCAAAGAGGCGCGGCCATGCTGTCCACTCTTGCCGCGGATACAGTCCATCTCCCGCCGCACCTGCTCAAAGTGATACAACGTCCCAGCATACTCGGTAAACGTATCGTTGCCGTAATCCTCAATGCCAAGGTTGGCGAGATTCACCATGCCTGCGGCGGCGGCACGGCGAATCCTCTGCTCCATGGATTTGGGCGAGGCGCTGAAATGGGCGCAGCACTGCGCCACCGTCACAGTCTCCGCCTGCGTTCCACAGTCGGCCAGATACTCCGCCGCCTGAATAATTTCCCGACAGGCTGGGTCGCCGCCAAGACCGATCTTCTGAAGGATGGCGGTCAAGGCCGCCTGCCTCCGCCCGTCTCCCTCCTGTGGTGCGGAAGAGCGAACGGACGCTTCTTTCTGAAGCGCGGGCGTATCCTGCAAAAGAGAGCGGAGCTGGTCCAAGGTGCGGTCCATAGTCAGCAGTTCCCCCACCTTTCCGATCACGCTCAAAACCTCCACACTGTTCACGGGCTTGGAGATAAAAAAGTCCACTCCCGCGTCATATGCCTCAGCCACCATATCCTTGGAGGACACTTGGGAGAGCATAACAAAGCGCACCGCCGGAAACAGCTTTTTTGCCCGCCGCACAAATTCCACGCCGTCCATCCCCGGCATCAAAAAATCCGCCAGCACCAATTCTGGCCGGACATGACGCAGGTCCTCCAGCGCCTCCGTGCCGTTTTCTCCGCAGCCCACCAGACAGCACCGCTCGTCCCGTTCTAAAATCAGCTGCAGCACATTGCGCACAGCGGGGTCATCGTCCACAAGATAGATATCCATGTCAGTCCTCCTCCGCCATCAGCTCCCGCCGCGAAACGCGAACGGCAAATACCGTTTTCCCCTCCTCGGAGCGGACGCTGACGCTGCCGTGGAGCCGATCCTCCACCAGCTCTTTGACAATGGTCAGCCCCAGTCCCCGATTGACTTCGCCGGTTGTCTCGTTGATCTTGCTGGAAAAGCCCGGCAGAAAAATCTGCTCCAGATGCTGTGGCAGAATACCGCCGCAGTCGTCCTCCACCTGAAAGACAAGCTCATCCCCCTCGCTTTGTACATGGAGCGTGAGATGAGCCTCTTCGCCGTCGGGTGCGGCCTCCACGGCGTTGTTCAGCAGGTTTCGCAGCACAGACATCAAATAGTGGTGCTGGCGCAGGGTAATCTTTTCGGTGCAAACGGTGGTAAGGGATACGGTTTTCCCTGCCGCATGGGCGGTTCGCCGCGTGCTTTCCCCCATGATCCGCAGCAGCTCACCCAGCTCCATGCCGCCGCTGTCAACGTCGCTCTCCAGCGCTTCCATAATTCCACGCACAATTTGAAAATATTCTTTTTTCACCTCGTGGATGTCCTTGGCAATCGTGAGTGCCGCCTCCACCTGCCTGCTCTGCGCCCCGCTGTCTCTTAACTCGCCGTACAGGTGATAGGCCGTGTGCATCGTGTCCTCGATCAGCGCGGTTCCCTTTGTCATCCATGCCACCTCGCTTTTCAGCGAGGCCGTCATCAGCAGCAGCCGCTGATAGCGCTCCGCTTCTTCCCGGCGAAGAACCTGAATGCTGTAAGCGTCCAACATCCGCAAGGTGACCCAAACCAGAAACGTCCGCACGGCGGCCACGCCCAAAAGCTGCAAAAGGGACAGCGGCGCAAACGCGGCAACCCCCGTGCGCACCAGCAGCTCCGCCACGTTGGAGATCATGTCGATCCCCGCCAGCGGCAGGAATTTTTCCGGCCGCACCGGCCGCAGAGGAACGCGGCGGAGATAGAGTGACAGCAAAACGCAGTCAACCAGATAAAACAGCATCTCCGGCGCGTGGACCTGACAGCTCTGTGCAAAACTTCCCCCCGGCTGCAGCAGCAGCCGCAGCAAAAAAATGCCTACCGATGCAAGCAGAGCGGACGGCATCAACAAAAAATCGGGCCACAAAAAGGCCAAAATCGGCAGCAGCGCCGCGGCGACCGTAATCAAAAGCCGCCCGGAAAACAAACTGATATAGATTTGGGATGCAAGTATAATCAGGAGAATACCGGGGATCAGGGAGGAGACGTGCTTTCCCCGCAAGTCGGCCTTTTCGCCCACGGAAGCCCTTCTCTCTGCGCCAGAGCGGCGGTTTTCTATTTACTCTATCACACAATTTTGTCTGTTTCAACCAAAAACCGGTGCATCGTTTCATTCAAAACCGTTTGAACCGCTCGAATTTTGTCGCTCCTCCACCCCGTTTTTCCCCTCTGCCCCTGAAGGCACGCCCATCCGAACGGATTTTTTTACCGAAGATTTCTGTCCAGCCCTTTGCATCGGGGTCCGCGCCCCACCTGCTTGACATCTCCCAAAAGCGGTGCTATATTGTCAGGGACAAGTGAATAAAATCTTCAGGGCAGGGTGCAATTCCCTACCGGTGGTAAAGCCCACGAGCCGCAAGGCATGATTCGGTGTGATTCCGAAGCCGACAGTACAGTCTGGATGAAAGAAGATGCGATAATTTTGCGCAGATGCTGCGCGTATTTTTGTTGACCTGCTCTGGGATGATTGCGATCATTCCAGAGCTTTTTTGTCAAAAATACGCCTGCTCCGGCGTTCCTTTTCCACATGCCTTGAACGATTTTGTTCAAGGCATTTTTTTGTGTGGAGGCACTGCATGGAAGACAGAGACTACATGGCTTTGGCACTGGACTTGGCCCGCAAGGGCTGCGGCAGTGTCGCGCCCAATCCCATGGTGGGCGCGGTGCTCGTGAAGAACGGACAAATCATCGGGCGGGGCTGGCACCAACAATACGGCGGCCCTCATGCGGAGCGCAGCGCGCTGGCCGACTGCAAGACCTCCCCCGCGGGGGCGACGCTGTACGTGACGCTGGAGCCCTGCTGCCACCACGGGAAGACACCCCCTTGCACGGAGGCAATTTTGGAAAGCGGCGTCGCAAGGGTGGTGATCGGCTCTTGCGACCCCAATCCGCTGGTCTGCGGAAAGGGCGCGGCAATTCTGCGATCCTATGGTGTAACGGTGACGGAAGGGGTTTTGCGGGAGGCCTGTGATCGGCTCAACGAGGTGTTTTTCCACTTTATTCGCCAAGGAACCCCCTTTGTCGTGATGAAATACGCCATGACGATGGACGGAAAAATCGCCGCCTATACCGGCGCTTCCAAGTGGATCACCGGCGAGGCGGCCCGGGCGCGGGTGCAGGCCGACCGACACCGTTATTCGGCCATTATGGTGGGAATTGGAACGATACTGGCGGACGATCCCCTGCTGACGTGTCGGATGGAGGGCGGAAAGAATCCCGTCCGTGTGATCTGCGACACCCACCTACGCACGCCGTTGGATTCAAAAATCGTGCAAACGGCGGCGCAGGTCCCCACCATTCTCGCCGCTGTCCGCCCGGATGAGCGCAAACGGCTTGCCTATCAGCAAGCGGGATGCGAGGTTTTGGACCTGCCGGAATGGGACGGACATGTGGGCCTGCGGGCCTTGATGGCGGAGCTGGGTGGAAGAAAGATCGACAGCGTTTTGCTGGAGGGCGGCGGATCGCTGAACTGGTCCGCGCTGAAAAGCGGAATTGTACAAAAGGTACAGTGCTACCTTGCGCCAAAGCTCTTGGGCGGCGCGGAGGCCAAATCCCCCATCGGCGGCCGTGGCGCCGCCGCTCCCGGAGACGCTTGGCATTTGGTCAATACCACCGTGACCTGTGTGGGAGAGGATTTCCTTTTGGAAAGCGAGGTGGAACCGCCGTGTTCACAGGATTAATCGAGGAGCTTGGAACCGTGCGCAGTCTGCGGCGCGGGGGCGAATGCGCGGTACTGACCGTGCAGGCCGAACGTATTTTTGACGATCTCAAGCTGGGGGACAGCGTGGCGGTCAACGGCGTATGCCTCACCGTCTCCGCCCTTGAACAGCGGGTATTTTCCGCCGACGTGATGCACGAAACACTGAACCGCTCCTCGTTGGGCAGTCTCATACCCGGAAGCCATGTCAATCTGGAGCGGGCCATGTCCGCGGGCGGACGCTTTGGCGGACACATCGTCTCCGGCCACATTGACGGAACCGGCAAACTCCTGCGCATTCGCCGGGACGGAAATGCCGTGTGGTACACCGTGTCCGCAGAGCCGAAAATCCTCCGCTACATCGTGGAAAAAGGCTCCGTCGCCATTGATGGAATCAGCCTGACGGTGGCGTCCATGGGACGGGAGGATTTTTCTGTCTCCATCATCCCACACACAGCGCAGGAAACCACCCTCTCTGAGCGCCGGGTGGGCGACACCGTCAATCTTGAAAACGACGCAATTGCAAAATATGTAGAAAAGTGGATGCAGCCGTGTCGCCCGGCCGGTACTGGCATTACCCCCGCCTTTTTGGCGGAATCTGGATTTTAAGGAGAACAACCATGTTTGCATACAACACCATTCCCGAAGCGCTGGAAGCGCTGCGCGGCGGCGAGATCATTCTGGTAACCGACGACGAGAGCCGGGAGAACGAAGGCGATCTCATCTGCGCCGCCCAATTCGCCACCACGAAAAATGTCAACTTTATGGCCGCTCACGGCAAGGGGCTGATCTGCATGCCCATGGGTAAGGCCCTTGTCCGCAGACTGCAAATTCCCCAGATGGTGGCGGACAACACGGACAACCACGAAACCGCCTTCACCGTTTCCATTGACCATGTCTCCACCTCCACCGGCATCTCGGCGGCGGAGCGCAGTGTGACGGCCATGGCGTGCGTAGCAGAAAACGCACAGCCTGAGGACTTTCGCCGTCCGGGCCACATGTTCCCCCTGCTGGCGAAGAAAAACGGCGTGCTGGAGCGGGATGGGCACACAGAGGCCACTGTGGATCTGTGCCGTTTGGCGGGGCTGAAAGAATGCGGCCTGTGCTGTGAAATCATGGGGGAGGACGGAACCATGATGCGGACAGCGGAACTTGGCGAACTTGCTAAAACTTGGGGGCTGAAATTTATCACCATTCGGGCGCTGCAAGATTACCGCAAGCAGCACGACTCTTTGGTGGAGCGGGCGGCGGTCACGAAAATGCCCACCAAATACGGGAATTTTACGGCTTACGGCTACCGCAACAAGCTCAACGGCGAGCACCATGTAGCTCTTGTGAAGGGCGACGTGGGCGGCGGAGAAAATCTTTTGTGCCGCGTCCATTCCGAGTGCCTTACCGGGGACGCCTTCGGCTCCCTGCGCTGCGACTGCGGACAGCAGTTTGCCGCCGCCATGGCGCAGATTGAACAGGAGGGCCGGGGCATCCTGCTGTACATGCGGCAGGAGGGACGCGGCATCGGGCTTTTGAACAAGCTGCGGGCCTATGAATTGCAGGACGGCGGCATGGACACGCTGGAGGCAAATCTCGCGCTGGGCTTTGCCGGAGATCAGCGGGAGTATTTCATCGGGGCACAGATTCTGCGGAATTTGGGAGCCAAAACGCTGCGCCTTCTGACCAACAATCCCGACAAGGTGTATCAGCTGGCGGATTACGGCATGGAAATCGTGGAGCGGGTTCCGATCCAGATGAGCGCCACCGCCCACGATCTCTTTTATCTCAAGACCAAGCAGGCAAAAATGGGGCATCTTTTGAACTATTGAACATTTAAAAAAGGAGCAGGAAAAGTATGAAAATTTACGAGGGAAAACTGGTATCCAAGGAGATCAAAGTTGGTATCGTCGCCGCCCGGTTCAATGAATTCATCACCGGCAAACTGGTGGAGGGGGCGCTGGACGGTCTGAAGCGCCACGACGTTCAAGAGGAGGACGTGAGCCTCGCGTGGGTTCCGGGTGCGTTTGAAATTCCCCTGATCGCCTCTAAAATGGCAAAAAGCGGGAAATATGATGCGGTGATCTGCCTTGGCGCCGTGATTCGCGGCAGCACCTCTCATTATGACTATGTATGCAGTGAGGTGTCCAAGGGCGTTGCGTCCGTTGCTCTGAACAGCGATATTCCGGTGATGTTCGGCGTGCTGACCACGGAAAACATTGAACAGGCCATTGAACGGGCGGGCAGCAAAGCGGGCAACAAGGGTTTTGACTGCGCCGTGGGCGCGATTGAGATGGTGAATCTCATCCGCCAGATCGAAGTTTGACCAGATCCGTGCCTGTCTTTTTAATGCGGACAGTCGACACATGTCAGACCACTTAGGGCGCACACCCGCATACGTGGCTCCGTTGTGTAAAATCTTGTGTACATAAATATCAAATAAAGTGTGGATATGTTCTCTTTTTTGGGAGAGTTTTTCCGGATCGGCTCTTGACTGTTTCGACATTCTGCGTCATAATACTTTAAACGACTAAACTTTTTTGACAGCAGCAATGAAATTGTTCTATTGAAACCGAACATAGGAATGGCAGGACTAAGGCGTCTGTGCGAACTCGTGTGAGAGGGATTTTTGCGGATGTTTTGCAAAAATCCCTCTTTTATTTTATTTTTTAACCGTTCAGGCGCTGTTGCAGGGAGATTTGGCGCTGCCCTTTGCCGTTTTTTCAGCGGAGCTTTTGCCCCCTCCCGTGCTCTTCGCGGCCTGCGCGTTGGACGGTGTCCGGCGTTGGCCGCAGAAATGCAAGTGAAAGGAATCTGATGAAATGAGTACCATTCAAACCCGGTCAGAAGCATGTATCGACGAGATTGTCTCTATTCGGCGGGATATTCACCGCCATCCGGAGATCGGCCGGTCGGAGGTCCGCACCTCTGCGCTGATCCGTGAAAAGCTGGCGGAATACGGCGTGGATAAGATCGAACAGCCTGTTCCCACGGCGGTGGTCGCTCTGATCCATGGCACGATGGGAGTCGGCAAATGCGTTGCCCTGCGGGCCGACATTGACGCTCTTCCGGTGACCGAGGATACCGGCCTCCCCTTCTCCAGCGAGACGCCGGGCATGATGCACGCCTGCGGACATGATATGCACGCGTCCATGCTGCTGGGTGTTGCCAAGGTGCTGTGCGGGATGCGGGAGCAGTTCCGCGGAACGGTAAAGCTGATCTTTCAGCACAGCGAGGACACTCTTCCCGGCGGAGCCAAGGAGCTGGTGGAAAAAGGCGTTTTGGAGAATCCCCATGTGGACGCGATTTACGCCATCCACATGCTGCCGGATGAAACCCTGCTGGGCAAAGTCGGTATGCGCGCCGGTGCCATGACCACTTCCGTGGACCTGTACGATGTGACGGTGACAGGCCGGGGCGGCCACGGCTCCGAGCCGCAGAAGACGGACGACCCCATTCTGGCCGCCTGCCAGATGATCGTGGACATGCAGCAGATTGTCGCCCGCCGAATCGACCCGCTGGAGACAGGAATTCTCTCCATTGGCAGTATCCACAGCGGCGACGCGCCCAACGTGATTCCCGGCGAGGTCAAATTCGGCGGCGTATCCCGCGCTTTTTCCGAGGAGGTGCGGGAAACCATCCGCCAGCAGATGTTCGCCATCAGCAAGGGGATGGAATCCATTTCCGGCTGCAAGGTGGATATCTACCACTATTACGGCTATCCCGCCGCGTACAACGATGAGGAACTGGTGGACTGCGCCAAAAAAGCCGTGGCGGATGAGCTGGGAAGCGACGCCATCGTGGAGCTGGAGCGCCCCATGGGTTTCAGCGAGGACTTTGCCTACTTCCGTCAGATGACCGGTACGCCCTCCGCCTACTTCATGCTCTTTGGCGGACAGGGCGGCGATGCGCTTTATCCCCTTCATAGTCCTAAAATGACTCTGCGGGAGGAAGCCATGCCTTACGGCATTCGAGCCATGGCCAGCATTGCCGTTGAGTTCCTGAACCACTAATCGCGCATTCCTGCCCCAAAAGGAAGGAATTTCGGGCATGTGTCCTGCCAAAAGCGCCCGATGTCCGTCCGGCGGGTTTTAAATAGAGACAATCTAACACAGAAAGAGGAGAGGACATGTACAACTTTGCACTTGCATTCGTCATCTGCGCAGCCGCTTTTATCATTGGCGAGGTCGTTTCCACCGTGACGAAGGCATGGGTTCCTTCCGTCTTTGTCACCGCCGTGGTGATGCTGATCGGATACTGGACCGTGCTTCCCCCCACCTTGGTCAGCGACAGTATGCTGATTCCCTTTGGCAGCACCATCGGTATCTATCTGCTGATCACCCACATGGGTACTGTTATCAGCCTCAAGCAACTCCAAGAGCAGTGGAAGACCATTGTGGTCTGCCTGTGCGGCCTTGGGGGCATGTGCGCGCTGTCCCTGTTGGTCGCTCCCCTGCTGATGAACCGGAATCTGGTGATCGCCGGCCTGCCCCCGCTGACCGGCGGCATTGTGGCTGCCACCATTATGCGAGACGCCGCCGCGGCTGCCGGTTTGCAGACCGCCGCCGTGTTCGCCATCACCATGTACTGCATTCAGGGATTTGCCGGTTATCCCATCACCGCCGTCTGCCTTCAGGTGGAAGGCAAGCGTCTGCTGAAGAAATACCGCTCCGGCGAGGTCACCATGAGCGACGCCGACCGCGCCGCCGTGAGCAAGGCCGAAGCCGCCACCGCCTCTGCCGCCGCTAAGAAGAAGCTGATTCCGCCTCTGCCTGCAAAGTTTGACTCCGCCGTGGTGGTCTTGATCAAGCTGGCCTTCGTGGGCTGGATCGCCACACAGATGGGCAAGATCGCCTTCCCCTACATCGGCACCATCAGCGGCGCCATCTGGGCGCTGGTTCTGGGTATTCTCTTCACCACCATCGGCTTTTTGGACACCAACTCCCTGAACAAGGCCAATTCTTACGGCATCATCATGTTCGCTCTGATGATGTACGTGTTCGACGGTTTGAAGGACTGCACCCCCGAGATGCTGGGTGCCATCATCGTCCCCATGATTATCCTGATCGTCATCGGCGTGGTCGGCATGGCCGTCATGTCCTTTATCGTGGCCAAGGTTTTGCGGATGTCCTTCCCCATGGCGTTTGCAAACGGCCTGACGGCGCTATATGGCTTCCCCTGCGACGCCATCATCACCGAGTCCACCTGCACCGCTCTGGCCCAAACCCCCGAGGAGAAGGAATATCTGATGAGCAAGATGTTCCCGTCCATGATCGTGGGCGGTTTCGTCACCGTTACCATCACGTCGGTCTTTGTTGCCGGCGCGTTTGCGAAAATGTTTTAATTGATCGAAATAAGGAGTGCTGAAAGTTGAATCGCAAAGAAGCTGCCGCGAAATACGGCGATTACCTGATTGAGATGCGGCGCTGGTTCCATGCCCATCCGGAAGTCAGTGGAAAAGAATACGAGACTAGCAAGCGTGTCAAGGCCGAGTTGGACAAGCTCGGAATCTCTTGGCGGCCCTGCGGTCTGGAAACCGGCATTTTGGCCACCATTCAGGGTGCAAAGCCCGGCAAGACCATCCTGCTTCGGGGCGACATGGATGCGCTGACCGTTCAGGAGGAGACTGGACTGCCCTTTGCCAGTGAGAATCCGGGCGTGATGCACGCCTGCGGCCACGACTGCCATATCTCCACTCTGCTGACCGCCGCGCGGATGCTCAACGATCTGAAATCCGAGCTGTGCGGCACGGTTCAGCTGGCGTTCCAGCCTGCGGAGGAGATTGCGCAGGGCGCAAAGTCCATGATTGAAAACGGCGCGCTGGACGGCGTGGACGGCTGTTTTGGCATTCATGTCTGGTCCGACGTGCCCGCGGGCAAGGTGGCGTTGGCCCCCGGTCCCCGGATGGCCGCCGCCGACATGTTCACCATTGACATTCAGGGCAAGGGCGGCCACGGCTCCGCGCCCCATCAGTGCGTGGATGCCGCCGTCGTCGCAAGCGCCATGGTGGGCAACCTCCAAACCATCGTCAGCCGGGAAATCGAACCGGGCGACCCGGCCGTTCTGACCGTTGGCCGGATGGATGTCGGCACCCGCTGGAACGTGGTGGCGGAATATGCCAAGCTGGAGGGCACCACCCGCTATTTCAGCCGGGACCTGCAAACGCGGTTCGAAGAGATGATGGAGAGGGTCGTGACCCAGACCGCCCGGACCTTCCGGGCCGAGGCCAAGCTGACCTATGACCGCATTGTGCTTCCCACCATCAACGATGAGACTATGACCAAGCTGTCCATTGGAGCGGCTGAAAAGGCCATCGGCCCCGACTCGGTAATTGCCATTGACCGGATCACCGGAGGCGAGGATTTCTCCTTCTTCATGGAGAAGGTTCCCGGCGCCATCGCCTTGATGGGCGTGGGCGGCGAGGCCTGCGGCGCCATCTGGCCCCAGCACTCCGGAAAATACCGGGTGGATGAGGACGCGCTGATGAACAGCGTGCTGCTCTACACACAGGTTGCCATGGATTTCAACGCGGGCTGATTCCGCGCGGCTGCTATTTTGCAGAAAGCAAGACCCTGATGCTTTGACATCAGGGTCTTGTCTTACTCCAAATCCCCGGTCTAGACACGGGGATCCGATCAGAAGGAGAATCAAGTATGCTCATTGGAACAATTGTAAATACGGCAACCGTCATTCTGGGTTCCCTCATCGGCATGTCCCTTGGCAACATCCTGCCGGAGCGCCTGCGGGACACGGTGATGAAGGGACTTGGCATGTGTACCATGTTTATCGGCGTCACCGGGATGCTGGGCGGAAAAAACGCCCTCATCACCATTATTTCCATCGCGGTGGGCGCGGCCATGGGCGAACTTTTGGATTTGGACGGACGGTTGAGCCGCTTTGCCGGAAAGCTGGAAAAGAAATTTCAAAAGCCCGGTGAGAAAACCTCTCTTGCCGAGGGCTTTGTCACAGCCTCGCTGGTTTTTTGTGTGGGGACGATGACCATTGTGGGCGCTTTGAACGACGGCCTTTCCGGAAATCACGAGATGCTTTTTACCAAAGCCGTGCTGGATTTTGTGTCGTCTATGATCTTTGCCTCTTCCCTTGGTATCGGCGTTTTATTGGCGGCGGGAGCGGTCTTTTTGATTCAGGGAAGCATCGCGTGTCTCGCCAGCTTTGTCGCGCCGCTGCTCCAGCAGGGCAACACCATCGAGGAGATGACCGTGGTCGGTTCCGTACTGATTTTAGGACTGGGGCTGAATTTGATCGGGGTTTCTAAGTTAAAGGTCATGAATTACGTACCCGCCATCTTTCTGCCGATTCTGCTGTGCCTTTTCATGTGAGCGAAAGCCCCGGCTCTATGGCCGGGGCTTCACGCTTTTGTTGACACCTGCGCCGCCATGCGCTACAATTATCCGATCAAACCAGTAATGTGAATGGCTCCGCCGCAAGAACGGCGGTCAAAAACGACGACAGCCGCGCCGGTGCGGCGGATTCATACGAAAAAATTGACAGCGCAGACAGGATTTCCGGCATCCCCAAAATGAGATACATGGCTTAGGCCTGCCCTTGGTTGACACTTTGATCGCAGGAGGAACTTTTTGATTGCATACGCAGTTTCACGAAATTTTGGAACAGGTTCAGCGCGGTGCGTCCGCGGCCTACTCCTTTGAAGCCGAGGGTATGCGGTACATTCGCAACTTCCGCCCCGCGGAGCGGTTGATTCTCCTTGGCTGTGGCCACATCGCCCAGCCCCTTTGCCAATATGCCGCTGATCTCGGCTTTTCGGTGACAGCGGTGGACGACAGGCCGTCTTTTGCAAACCGCACCCGCTTTCCCGATGCAGCGGAAATTGTTTGCAATTCTTTTCCAGAGGCGATAAAAAGCCTTCAAATTGGTCAAAATGACTATGTGGCCTTCATCACCCGGGGGCATCGGTACGATGCGGAATGCCTGCGGGCAATCCTGCCGGGTCCGGCTCCCACGTATCTGGGGATGATCGGCTCCAGACGAAGGGTGGTGGCGCTGCTGAATCTCTTGGAGGAAGAGGGGTTTCCCCGGTCCGCGCTGGACGATATCCACACGCCCATCGGTCTGGACATCGGCGCTTTGACCGTGAAAGAAATTGCCGTCTCCATCGTGGCGGAGCTGATCGCATGTCGGCGGCAGCGCACAAACCGCCGCGCAAAGGGAACCGTTCTGGTGGCAGAGGACATTGATCTGCCCCTTCTGCGGTTTTTGGCCTGTGATCCCGCACCCAAGGCTCTGCTGACGGTATATGCGACCAGCGGCTCCACGCCTGTGAAATCCGGAGCCATGATGGCGGTGGATCAGACACTTCGCTCGGCAGGCACCATCGGCGGCGGATGCGGGGAAAGCGCCGTGCTGCGGGACGCCTGCCGTCTGATCGGGTCCGGCGGCAAATGCAGTGTAACCGTGGATATGAGCAACGACGTGGCCGAAGAGGAAGGCATGGTCTGCGGTGGACAGATGAAGGTGCTGATCGAAGATCTGGGCGCGGCGGACGGAATTTTGGAACAGGTGGAGGCAGAGAAATGAGTTGTGACCACAATCAGTGCGGCTCCGGCGGATGCGGCGGATGCGGCAGTTCCGGCGGGTGCAGCGGTGGGGGCTGCTGCGGCGGAGACCGGACGCTGGAAATGACGCAGTCGGAAATTGAATTGCTGCTGGACTTTGCTCAAACCCCCTTTCTCCCCGTGGCCCGGCGGGCGGATTCGGAGGTTCCGGTCTATTTGGAAAGCGCGCGGCACACCCCGGAGGAATTCGGCGTCCTTCTCACCGCCCTCTCGCAAAAGCGGCTGATTCGGCTGGATTTTGATTTGCCGTTGGTGAATTTTGACTACGCGGCCTATCAGACCTATCCCCACAAGGGCAGCATGGCGCTTACCGCTGCCGGGCAGCGCGTTTTGGAGCTATTGGAAATTCAGGGAATCCCGCAGGAATAGGACCGCCGCCGCGCAAGCCGGGCAGGTCTTTTCCCGCGCCATGCACGAAATTTGAACAGGCTTTTAAAATTTGTGCTTGACAAGTTCTCCCTTTTCCGCTACTATTGCAACTAATCAAATCACAAGAAATGCTGTGACAGGGAAAAAAGTTCCTTTGCAACGCTTCAGAGAGCCGTCGGTTGCTGCGAGACGGCGCAGAGCAAAGCGGACGTTACTGGCCCTTGAGCATTCCCTCCGAACCGGTTTTCCGGATTAGGCGGGAACGGATTTCCTCACCGTTACCAAAGAGGCGGGATTCGTCTGGCGCAGGCCGGGCCGATCTTGTAAGCGGGCATGATTTCCATCATGCCAACCGGAGTGGTACCGCGGGAGTTTCGACTTTCGTCTCTGTAATCAGAGACGAAGGTCTTTTTTTGTGCAAAAACAGCTGTAATGAGGAGGAATTATCACATGAACCGCATTAAAATCTTTGATACCACGCTGCGTGACGGGGAGCAGTCTCCCGGGTGCAGCATGAATCTGCCCGAAAAGGTGGAATTGGCCCCCTAGCGCCGCAGGCGCGTCACCTCCGTGGACAAGGCCAACGTGCTGGACAGCTCCCGCCTGTGGCGGAAAACCGTCTGCGCCGTGGCGGAGGAATACCCCGATGTGGAACTGCTCCACATGTATGTGGACAACGCCGCCATGTAGATTGTCCGCGATCCCAGCCAGTTCGACGTGATCCTGACGGAGAATCTGTTTGGAGACATCCTCTCCGACGAGGCCAGCCAAATCACCGGCTCCATCGGTATGATTCCCTCCGCCAGTCTGGGTGAAGGAACCTGCGGTCTTTACGAGCCGATTCACGGCTCCGCGCCCGACATTGCCGGACAGGACAAGGCCAACCCCATCGGAACGGTCCTAGCCGCCGCCATGCTGCTGCGCCACAGCTTCGGCATGGAGCGGGAGGCCGCCGCCGTGGAAGCCGCGGTGAAATCCGTGCTGCGCGGCGGCTATCGCTGCGGCGACATCTGTCAGCCCGGCTGTACGCCAGTGGGCTGCCGGGAGATGGGCCGCCTGCTGCGGGAAGCCATTTGCTGACCCTCTGCACTATCACCTAAGCATCTGCCCCGCCAACAACCACTTACTCATTGGGCGATCTGCCGCACTATCCCGCAGAAGCGGGCGTTCAAAGTCCTTTTATGTCCCGCAAAAATGGCCCCATGGGTTCGGTATTCGCATACCGCCCCATGGGGCCATCTTCTTTTCTCGCGTATCACTTCTACCGCGGAATCCCGGCGGACATTTCCATTACTTTTGCTTCTGAGCCTCCAGATAATCGTTCAGTTCCGCATTTTTCACGTCGGTGATGAACATATGCCCCGGGGCATGGGTGATGACGATGGGTGGCTTTGCGTTCTCCACCGCCGCCTGCGGCGTGACACCGCAGGGCCAGAAGACGGGAATCTCACCGGGGTGAATTTCCACCGCGTCGCCATAGTCCGGCTTCATCACGTCCGCAATGCCGATCTCCGCCGGGTCGCCCATGTGAACGGGCGCGCCGTGGACATTGGGCATCTTTTCGGTAATGGCTTTTGCAATCTGCGCATTTTCCGGGGTCATGGGCCGCATGGAGCAGACCATGGGGCCGAAAAACGGCCCCGCCTGCACCGTTGCGATGTTGGTCTTGTACATTGGCACGTTACAGCCCTGCGTGATGTGGCGCACCTCTACCCCGGCGGCGATCAGCGCCTCCTCAAAGGAGAAGGAGCAGCCAATCAAAAAGCCCACGTAGCCGTCTTTCCAATAGTCGGAGACATCGGTCAGCTCATCAGTAAACACGCCGTCCCGGTAAATGCGGTAACGGGGAATATCGGTGGTGATGTCGCCGTCCTCGCCCATAGTATGGGTCTTGGGCGTTCCCTCAATGATCTCCAAAATCGGGCAGGGAAAGGGATTACGCTGCGCAAATTCTTTAAAGTCCGCCGCATAGTCCGGCGGCAAAATCACCAGATTTGCCTGTGCATAGCCCCGGCACATACCGGCCGTGGGAAAGTCGATCTCGCCCTTGCGAATCTTGGCCCGCACCTCGGCGGGGGACACGTTGATATAAGGGGTGATATCAAAAGCCATGGAATGATCCTCCTTATGTTTATGAGCGGGCGGCGGCAGCAATGCCGCTGCCTCTGCATTTACGCATCCAAAACGTGGCGCAGCAGCCGCAAAGACGCCCGCTGGGCCAAAAGCGCCTCCTGCGCGGTGGAGAGAGAAACCTTTTCAAACCGAACCTTGTCGCCGCTTTTCAGCTGACCGAGGATGCGGAAATCGGCGGAGATCACGTTGGCAATTTTGGTATAGCCGCCGGTGGTCTGCCGGTCGGAGAGCATGATGATCGGCTGGCCCGAGGCCGGAACCTGAATCGCGCCAAAGGCGATTCCGTCGGAAATGATATCGCCGGAGGTCTTGTGAGCGATTTCCGGCCCCTCCATGCGGCAGCCCATCCGGTCAAACTCGGCGGTCACGCCGTACACGCCGGAGAGAAACGTTGCGATTCCCTCATCGGTAAACGCGTCGTCCTGCGGGCCAAGAACCACCCGGAGGGTATACGTTGCCCGCGCGTGGAATTCCGGCGCGATGAACCGCGCCTCCAGACGCTTCGGCTCCGTTCCCGGGGCGCGGAGCTTCAGCTCGTCTTCCTTTTCCAGCTTTCGGCCCTGAAGACCGCCGATCTTGGCCTTCATATAGGTGGAACGGCTGCCCATTACCTCTGGGACATCCAATCCGCCCGCCACGGCGATAAACGCCCGGCAGCCGCATTTCGGCCCGGTAAAGCGCAGCGTCTGCCCCGCCGCCAGCCGGAGGGCGCGATAGTTTTCCACGGGAACGCCGTCCACCGTGGGGCCCAAGTCCGCGCCGGTAATGGCGATCACCGCCGGCTCGTCAAAGCGGAGCTGGGGGCCCATGACCGTGCATTCCAGCACAGCCTCCCCCTCCGCATTGCCCGCCAAAATATTGGCCACGGCGGCAGAGCGGGGGTCCACCGCGCCGGATACCGGCACACCGAACTGCTGATAGCCCGTCCGACCCTGATCCTGAATGGTGGTCAGCATACCGGGATGCAAAACCTTGATACTCATTTTGCCCCCTCCTCTCTGGCGTGGCGCTTGCAGACGTAAGTTCCGGCGGCTTCCTGTGCCGCTATTTTATCATATTCCGCCCGGGTGATGGGATAAAATTTAATATATTGTCCCGCCTCCGGCAAAATGGGTTTCTCCCGCTCCGGGGCATACATCCGCACCGGCGTTTGGCCGATGAGCTGCCAGCCCCCCGGAGAGTCGATGGGATACACGCCGGTCTGCGCACCCGCAATGCCCACGCTGCCCGCCGGAATTTTCACCCGGGGTGTTTTCAACCGGGGTGTGACGATGGACTCGTCCATGCCGCCCAGATACGTAAAGCCCGGCGTAAAGCCCAGCATATAGATGAGATATTCCGGGGCGCTGTGGATCGCAATCACTTCATCGACAGACTTTCCTGCGTGCTCCGCCACAAAGTTCAGGTCTGGGCCTTCTTCCCCGCCGTACAGCACAGGGATTTCCAGCACCTCGCTGGGTGGAATCTGCACCTTGTCAAGACTGCCCAGCAGCCCCTTGAGCGCCTTTTCCAGCGCGGGGTAACGGATCACGCCCGGATCGTAATGCACCATCAAAGAGCGGTAGGTGGGCACCGTCTCCACGATGCCGGGAATCCCGCTGTTTTGCAGGGCAATGTTAAACGCACGGATGCGTCCGTTGATTTCTTCGCTGATCTTGTTTCCAAATTCCACCGTCACGGCGGTGTCGCCCGCGTTTAAAAATCTAACTTCGTTCATTCTTGCTCCTTTCCGCCGGGGCGGCGCACGCCGCCCCGGTAAGCGATGATTAGCCGAACAGGTTCAAAATGCCGGGAACAGCCTTCACACCGGCATAGAGGGAGATGCAGACCACAATCACACCCAGCACGATCATCCAAGTGGGATGCTTATAGTCCTCGCCCACGATTTTCTTGTTGCGGCACGCCAGCAGCATCACGCCGAGGCTGACGGGCAGAATCAGACCATTGAAGGCGCCCGCGATAATCAGCAGCTGGGCGGCGTTGCCGACCACGACCATCATCACCGTGGAGAAGGCGATAAAGGCCACCACAAACTGGCGCTCATACTTGGCAATAAAGGGATGCAGCGTTTTGAGGAAGGAGACGGAGGTGAATGCCGCGCCCACCACGGAGGAAACGCCGGCGGAGAACAGGCACAGGCCGAACAGCCGATAGCCAAGGTTGCCCGCAGACAGACGGAACGCTTCGGCGGCGGGGTTGCTGGCGTTGATGATGGCGTCGGCATTGACCGCGTTCCACTGAGAGCCGATCATGCAGGTGCCCAGCACGGCCAGAAACAGCAGAATACGCACGCTTCCGGAGGTAGCGCAGCCCTGAAGCACGCTCTTGCGCACATGGCCCACATTTTCGGGGCCGGAAATGCCCGCGTCCAGCAGACGATGCGCGCCGGAGAAGGCGATGTAGCCGCCGCAGGAGCCGCCAAGCAGCGTGGTCAGGGCCACAAACATGGAAGGAATCTCATTGAACTTGGTCAGGCTGGACGCCACAACACCCATAGGGGGCTGGGAGATAATCGCCACCACCAGCACGGTGACCAGAATGATGGCGGCCAGCACGGTGGCAACCTTGTCCATAATGGTCTTGGCGTTTTTGTTGATAAAAATAATGATGCCAAGGCATCCGGCGATGACCGCGCCCGCCTTTTCATTCAAGCCGAACATGGCGTTAAAGCCCAGCGCCACGCCGCCCACGTTGCCCACATTGAAGGCAAGGCCGCCGATGGCCACCAGAATGGCGAGTGCCACGCCAAGGCCCGGCAGCACCTTGTTGGCCACGTCCTGCGCCCGCATCTTGGACACGCTGACGATGGACCAGATATTCATCTGCGCCGTAATATCCATCAAAATTGCCAGCAGGACGATCAGGATCAGAGGGGCTCCGTACTGTGCGGTAAACTTCGAGGTCTGGGTCAAAAAGCCGGGGCCGATGGCGGAAGTCGCCATCAAAAAGGCTGCGCCGAACAAAACGGACCGGCTGGGCTTTGCAGTGTTGTTGAGATTGTTGGGGTTACTCATATTCATACCTCCGTCAAATTTGCTTTTGAGCAAGGGGACCTTACACGATAGCGGAAATGGGGGCAATTTTGACCCCCTGCTCCTCCAGCGCGGCGCGGATGTTCTTCACAAATTCCACCGCAGAGGGGTTGTCGCCGTGAACGCAGATGGAATGTGCATCAATGGAGACTTCCTCGCCGGTGATAGCGGTGACTTTGCCCTCCGTCACCATACGGACGGTGCGGCGGATGGCCTCGTCCTTGTCGTGGATCACCGCGCCGGGCTGCTTGCGGGGAACCAGAGAGCCGTCTGCCTGATAGGCCCGGTCCGCAAACACCTCGCTAGCGATCCGCAGACCCGCCGCACGGCCCGCTTCCAGCATTTTGCTGCCGGCCAACCCCAGCAGGATCACGTCCTTGTCCACTTCGGCAATGCCCTCGGCAATGGCGGTGGCCAGCTCCAAGTCCTTGCCCGCCATGTTATAGAGTGCGCCGTGGGGCTTTACGTGCTGAAGTTTTACACCAGATGCTGCGGTGAACGCCAGCAGTGCGCCCATCTGATACTGGACATAAGCCTTGGCCTCTTTGGGGGAACACACCATGTTCCGCCGCCCAAAGCCCATCAAATCCGGAAAGCCCGGATGTGCGCCCACGGCCACGCCTGCCTCCTTCGCCATGGCGACGGTTTGAGCCATCACCAGCGGGTCCCCCGCGTGATAGCCGCAAGCCACGTTGACGGAGGATACGTGCCGAATCACCTCGCTGTCAAGTCCGATGGTATACGCGCCGAAGCTCTCTCCCAAATCGCTGTTCAGATCTACCAGATTCATACTGTAAGCTCCTTCCTTTTTTCGCCCCGCAGGGCGCAATACAGATGTGTCTGTTAAATTTATAGCAAATCTCGTGCCGGAGTTTTTCGGCCTTTGTGGAAAATCCATTGGTATTTCATGTTCTTTTTTAAAATTCTGTGTAATTTGCCAAATTTTAACCCGCATATTTTGTAATTTTCACATTGGTTTTTGCGTGCCCTTTTTAAAGGAAAGCACGCCCGCTCGGGAAAACAAGTCGATTTCCTGAGCAGACGTGCGATTTTGCACGAATTATGCGTTCAATTCTGCACGGATTCATCCTCCAGCCGCCGTTTCAACGTAAACCGGCTGATGCCCAGCAGTTCCGCCGCCGCGGTGCTGTTTCCTCCGCTGAGCGCCAGCGCCCGGCGGATATAGGCCCGCTGGAACGCCGCCGTCTCCGCTTCCAGATCAATGGGGCCTTTGGCAAGGTCCTTCAACCCGCCAATAACGGCAGGCCCGCCGCCCGGAGACTCCAAGGGCGCGCCCCGAAGCCTTGTCCCCTCGCAGAACAGCACCTCCCGCTCCAAAACGTTTCGCAGTTCCCGGACATTGCCCTTCCAGTAATAGCGGCGCATTTCCTCCAGATACGCCGGATCGATGGAGGCGATCTCCTTGGAAAACTTTCGGTTGAAATGGCGCAGATAGTACTCCGCGAGGACAGGAATGTCCTCCACCCGCTCCCGCAGGGGCGGAATGAAAATCTGCATGACGTTTAGGCGGTAGAACAAGTCCTCCCGAAACGCTCCCTTTACAATTTCGTCCTCCAGTCGGCGGTTGGTGGCCGCAACCACTCGCACGTCCACAGGGATGTCGGCAAGGCCGCCCACCCGCTTGAAACAGCGGTCCTCCAAAAATGTCAGAAGCTTAGCCTGCATGGCAAGGGGCATTTCGCCGATCTCGTCGAGAAACACCGTGCCGCCGTCCGCCAACTCAAAAAGGCCCTTTTTCGTTTTCAGCGCTCCGGTGAACGCTCCCTTTTCGTAGCCGAACAGCTCCGCTTCCAACAGGCTTTCCGGAATCGCGCTGCAATTGATTTTCACCATGGGGCCTGCCTGCCGGGCGGAGGAATAGTGGATGCTGTTGACCACCACCTCTTTGCCGGTGCCGGTTTCACCCCGGATCAAAAGGTCCACATTGTCGTTTTTCGCCAGCAGTCCGATCTGGGAGCGAATCGTCTCCGTGGCGGGGCTGACGCCGATCAGCTCCCGCTGCTTGCCCTTCACCGCCTTCAGGCTCCGGTCCTTTTTCAGCTCGTCCAGACTCCGGCGGATGGTGAGATGCAGTTCGTCCAGATCAAAGGGTTTTTGCACAAAGTCGTAAGCGCCCCGGCGGATTGCCTCCACCGCCTGCGCCACGGTGCCGTAAGCCGTAACCATAATGATGCGGATGTCTTCGTCCAGCCGGTGAATGGCCTCGATATAATCGGTTCCCACGTCGCTGCCCAGCCGATTGTCCAGCAGGACTACATTGGGCCGCATTCGTTCCACCAGCCCAAGGCCCGCTGCAATCGTTTCCGCCGTCTTCACCTCATACCCAAGGT
This sequence comes from Oscillibacter ruminantium GH1, assembly GCF_000307265.1. Taxonomy (GTDB): domain Bacteria; phylum Bacillota; class Clostridia; order Oscillospirales; family Oscillospiraceae; genus Oscillibacter; species Oscillibacter ruminantium. Next base: position 492,671 of record NZ_DF158896.1, on the reverse strand, counting down.
CGGAAAGGCCCGCCTCCAGCGAAATGCGGATGAGGCTTTCATCGTCGATGACCAGTACCCGTTCTTTCATAGCGTCTCCTTTTCCCCGGCTTCTGCCCGGCGAAACCGCAGTTCAATGCGGGTTCCTCCGCCAAGACTGCTGAGAATTTTCATTTCGCCGCCGTTTTGCTCCAGCAGACGGCTGACAATGGCAAGGCCGTACCGTCCCGTGCCGCCAGAGGTGATGCCCCGTTCCACGGAGCGGAGTTTTTCGCCGTCCATCCCCGTGCCGTCGTCCGTCACGGAAAGAAGCGCGCCCTCCGGGCTGCTTTCCGCACGCAGTTCGATGCGTCCACCCCAGCCCACGGCTTTCAACGCGTTGCTTACCAGATTCACCAGCACCTGTTTCATCTCCGTCTCGTCGGCATAGACAGATAGACCCGGCTCTGCCGCTGTCTCCATGGCGACGCCGTGGTTCCCGGCCAGCTTGGAATAAAGCATCGCCACCTCGCCCAAAAGCGGCTTCAGCTCCACCAGTGTCTTGTGGCTCTCCCGCTTGCGGGAGAGGTTCAAAAGACCCTCGATCAGTTCGTTGATGCGGTCCACCTCTTTGATGACGCTTGCACACAGTGTCTGATCCCGCTCCCGTTCCAGTCCGCGCCCCACCACCTGAATGGACGCGCGGATGCCCGCCAGCGGATTGCGGATCTCGTGGGCCAGCATGGCCGCCAGCTTCCCGATATAGGCCAGCTTTTCACTCTCTCCCACCTTTTCTTCCATGATTTTATCATAGGTCACGTCGTCAATGGTGCAAAGTGTTCCGGAGTCCGCCTCCGCGCCGGTGCGCCTCAGCCGCCACACGCCGATCTGGTAGAACCGCGCATCCCCATCCCCGTTTTCCAGACGGATGGCCTCGTGGGGAACGCTTCCCTGCGTAAGATGCCGCTCCAGTACCAGCCGCAGCGTCTGCCCTGCGGCGGAAAACTCCTCATCCGCCAGCATGGCGTTGGCCCGGTCGTTGACACACAGCACCCGTCCATCCGCGCTATAAGCCACTACGCCCAAGGGCAGGTTTTCCACGATGCTTTCATTCAGTGCTTTTTGCTCCGAAAGCGCGGCGTTATACCGCCGCAGTTCCTCCAGCATCCGGCAAAACGCATCGGCCAGCTGCCGCGTCTCCGTACTGCCCACGTCCGTGGGGATCAGCTCCGGCATGGCCTCCTGGGGATGCGCCCTGATGGCGGCGCAGGCAACCGCCAGCCGCCGCACCGGCTCAGAAATACTGTAAGACACAAAAACGCCCACCTGAATGGTGATAATCAAAAGGGCAATGGTGGCAAGTATGGCGTATTTTTGCTCCTCCACCAAACTGTTTTGAAACTCTGCCTCGTCCAGCGTATAGCACAGCCGCCAGCCAAAGCCGTTGTCGCTCCGCTCCGCCAGCACGCTGCCCTCGTGCGCCAGCGCGGCTCCCTGCTCTGTTCCCAAAATGGACGTGCCGCGACTGTTGAAAATGACAAGGCCGTCATTTTCCAAAGCGGCGCAGCCTGCCAAAATCGCTTCCTGCCCCACCTCGTCTCCAAACTGGCGGATGTCCCAGCTGATATAGGCCAGCAGCTCTTCCCCCTTGTCCCGCTCTTGCGTCAGCTTGCTCTGATATCCCTCCCACAGCATCAAAAAGCCAAAACACAGCACGGACAGCACGCAGATCCCCACCACCGCCATAAGGATTTTGTTCTCAATGGTCAGCGACCGTTCCCGTTCGCGCTTCACGCCTCCGCCTCCTTTTTCCGGCTCAGAAGCGATCCCAGCCACAACGCCGCGATGGAGATCAGCGTTCCCGGCAGAGCCGGATGAAAGGGCAGCACCCCCTGATAGTACGGGGGATAGAACACCGCGAGCGCCGCAAGGCCGGACCCCAGCGCGGCATATACCCCGGTGAGGGTTGTCCCCTTCCACAAAAGCGTTCCGAACATTGGGGCCAGCAGCGTCACACTGAAGACCCCCCAAACATCCCCGCCGTAAGTCAGCAAAGAGGCGGGGGGCGACAGCGCCAGCAAAAGAGAAAGCGTCCCTCCCGCCATCACCGCTCCCCGGCTGAGATTCACCAGCGTGCTCTCCTTCAAGGGGCGGGGCCACAGTGCCCCCACCACATCGCAGGAGCAGCTGGACGCGATCAGAAGCAGCTGGGAGTTGGCGGTGGAGATGCACGCGCCAAGAATCGCGAACAGCAAAAAGCCGCTCCAGCCGCTGTACAGATCGTTGTTGAGAATGTAGGTGAAAATTTCGTCGGTGGAGAGCGTCGCATCCACCGTGGGAATCAGCACCCGCATTCCCAAGCCGATGCTGCTGAGTGTGAAGTAGATCACCGCCAGCAGGCCCAGAGAAATCCAGATCATACGCCGAGCGGAGCGGGCGTCCCGCGAGGCCAAAATCCTTACGGCGTATTGGGGGTTCACCGCAAGGCCCAGTCCCCAGCCGAAAAACATGCTGATGCTCATGAGCGGGGCAAAGTCCCCCTGCCCAAAGGGTTTCAAGAGATCGCCCGCCTCCGTGGCATACGCCATGCCCCTGTGGGCATACCCCGCCACCTCCGCCGCACCGGTATAGATGCCGTCAAGACTCCCCACCCGGGCCACCACCGTCACCAGCAGAACTCCCAGACCCACAATCATTAAAATCAGGTTGAACACGTCGCTCCGGGTCACCGACTGATATCCGCCGAAGGAGGTGTATAGAATAAACAAGTATACCAGAAGAATCGCCATGCTGTACGGGATGCCGAACAGCGTAGAGGCCACAATGCCAAAACCCTTGATCTGAATCACCAGATACAGCACATACACCGCCGCCAGCAGCACGCCGTAAGCCGCCTGAAGGCCCTTGGACCCGTATCGGACACGGAACAGCTCCGGCACCGTGGTGACCCCTGTGGCATACAGCCGGTCGCTGACCAGAACGATCAGCAACGCCCCTAAAAACCACGGAACCACGGAGAACACCATCGCAGAAAGGCCGCTTTCGTACACGGACCCGGTAAGGCTGAGGATGCTGGCCGCCGAAATCCAAGTCCCGGCAAACGTGCACACACAGCGCCACAAGGGCAGCTGCCGCCCGCACATGAAAAATTTACTGATACTATCGCTGTCCCGCAGGCTGCTTTTGCCAATGACGAGTAAAACCGCGGAATAGGCTGCGAAATAAATGAGATAGAGCAAGGTTTTGTTCATAACGGGTTTCCCTCCGTACGCCTGCGGCGGCTTTCTTTCCGCTTGCTATCCTATCATACCCCGTGGAATTTGAAAACCCCCGGCGGCAGCCTCCCAAGGAGTATCTTTGACAATTTTCCTTCCCTTTTGACAAAATATCTGCTAAAATAAAAGCAATATTACTCAAAATCACTCGAACAAGGAGGCAGGCCCATGGCTTTTCAGCAGCGGTTGGAACAGGCACAAAAGCAAATTCTGACGCAGGCAATGCTGCAATCCCTGCATTGTTTGCAGATGCCCTCCATGGAACTGAGGGAATTTCTTCAGGAAGCCGCCCTGTCCAACCCTCTTCTGGATGTGGAGGACACACCCTACGACGGTCCCCAGCCGGAGACGTTGGAGCCTGCCCCCGCCACAGATATTCCCATTGAGCGGCGGGAACAGCTGATCTGGGACGGAGGCGGTGCGGAAACGGACTTCACGTCCTGTCTGTCCCGTCCCCAGACGTTTCGCGAATATCTGAACGCCCAGCTGGGCCAGACCGCTCCTCTGGACGCAGAAACGCTGGTTTTGTGCCGGTATCTTGTGGGCTGTCTCAACTCCGCCGGGTATCTGGACTGTGAGGTGCCGGAGCTTGCGGAAGAGTTGAATGTCAATGCGCAGGATTTGGAGCAGGCTCTTTTCGTGGTGCAATCATTGGACCCGCCCGGTGTGGGAGCCAGAAGCCTTTCCGAATGTCTGCTTCTCCAGCTGGCACAGGGCAATGAATTCACCGAGGTGAATATCCACCTCATCCGTTTCGGCCTTCCTCTTTTGGCGGAGAACGACTATGCCAGCCTTGCCCGTCTGCTTTCCGTCCGTCCGGCGGAGGCCCGCCGGGCCGGAGACGTGGTGCGCGCCCTGAATCCCATTCCCTCCAGAGGGTTCAGCTCCGAGCGGGGCGTAGCCATGGTCGCACCGGAAGCCGTTATCCGCCGCACAGGCGGCTCTTTGGTGATTGAAATGAACGAGGGCGCTGTTCCCCACGTTTCCCTGAACCGAGACTACTCCGCTTTGGTTGGCGACCCCAATTGTCAGGAGGCCCAGCTTTATTTAAAAGAGAAAATGGCCGAGGCCAAAAATCTGCTGAACAATCTGGAAAACCGACACGATACCCTGTTCCGTCTCCTTTCCGCCCTGATTCGCAATCAGGAGGGCTACTTTCTCCGGCGGGAGGATTTGCAGCCTTTGACCATGGGCCAGCTGGCGGAGGAGCTGGATGTGAATGTCTCCACGGTCAGCCGGGCCGTGAAGGATAAATATATCCAGTTTGACGGGCAGGTCTTTCCCCTGCGATCCCTGTTTTCCACCGCGCTGCCCGCGGGCGGCTCCGCCGAGGCGGCCCGCCGCCAGTTGCGCCGCTTTGTGGAGGCCGAGTCCCCGGACCGCCCCCTCTCCGACGAGGCGTTGGCTCAGGCGCTGGCGGGCGTTGGCTTTGCGCTCTCGCGCCGCACTGTGGCAAAATACCGGGGGGAATTGTCCATTCCATCCGCCGCCCAGCGGCGGCGCAAATCGTAAATCAGGCGGTCTGCAAAAGCAGACCGCCTTTTCTCTTTCATGCAGAGCAACGTTATTTTTTAATTTTCTTGCTTATTCTTGCAACTTTTCTCCGTTTTATCATGTGCGCTTAAACGCGTATTTTTCATAAAATTGCCACGGTTGCTTTCTCTTTGCAGGGTCATACTAACGCAGGGTATCGCAATGCAACAATAGTCCACACAAAGGAGGAAACGACTTGAAAAGGACATTTGCACTTTTGCTGACCGCCCTGTTGGCTCTGAGCCTGACGGCCTGCGGAAACGACAAAAACAACGGCGTGGTAAGCGAAACGCCGGGAAGTTCTGTGAATGACGGCGGCGTTTTGGATGGAGGAACCAGTTCCGGTTCCGCCGCCGGCAGCAATGTAACCAATGGCACGGATGGAAACCGGGTGGAAAACGGTGCACCCGGCACCAGCGCCAACGCAGCGGACAACAATACGCTGGGTCTTGAAAACAAGGGCGCCGGCGCGCCCAGCGCTTCTGGCTCTAAGGCCACCGTCGTGCCCAGAGCCTCTGGTACCACGGCTTCTGCCGTGCCCCAGAGCAGAACGACTAACAACACCGTGATTCGGGGCGCGAGCTATGGCCAGATGCTCCGCAACGCCCGCGTTCATGACCGTGACGGCTTTTTGCTGGACGGCGAAAACGCGGTGACACCCGGCGCAGCATATCGCTAAACGCGAAGGCCGGAAAATCAATCACACCCTCTCTCATCTCCGAAATGGAGAAAGGATGGCAGACGCAAACGCGCCTGCCATCCTTTTTTATCGTTCCGCTCACAGAGGGCAGGACGTCGGCCCGTTCATGGTCAGAATCACACTTTCGGTAAATCCGGCGGTCTTTGCCGCCTCCGCCGCCTGATCGTAGCCAAACAAAACGGCTTCCGCGCTGTGGGCGTCGGCCGTTAAAATCACTTGCCCGCCCATGGCCCGCCACTCCCGCAGCAAAAACGGCGCGGGGTAAGGCGTTTTTCGATAGCCCCGCTGAACCGCCCCGGTATTGATCTCCAACAGCGTGGAGTGCGGGTCGGCGCTGTGGAGCGCCGCCAGCGCGGCGGAGCGGTAGCGGGGCGCGTTTTCATCAAAAAACGCCCCGGTTTGATTGAGCTTTGTGATGAGATCAAAATGGCCCAGAATCGTGGGCCTCTGCCGGGCCACGGCGGCCACATCCCGGTAATACCACTCCGCAACGGAGAGAAAGTCCCCGCCGCAGACCCTATCCCGGCAGACGGTCAGGCTTTCCTCATTCCAATCCATACAGTAGTATTCCCCGGTCTTGAGGGAATACAGCTCATGGACAGAGCCGATCCAGTAGTCCACTTCGCCCCGGACTCCGTCGGACTGACTGTCCCACTCAATGCCGAGCAGCACTTCCATCCGCCCGGCATACTCCGTCCGCAGGCGCAAAACCTCCGCCCGATAGGCGGACAAGTCTCCGTCCAGCACATTGCCCACGTCGGAGGGCGCGGGCGTGTGGGAGTGGCCCGATGCACCGAAATAGCGAACTCCGGCGGCATAGGCCGCCGCCGCCATTTCCGCCAGCGTATTTTTTCCGTCGCACAGCGTGGAGTGGGTATGGACAGAGCAGAGTTCGGCGTTCAGCTTCATTGCATCCGCTCCTGTTTCACCTTGTGATCCACCACATGGCGCTTTTCCAGTTCCGCCGTGACCTCCTGTGTGGAAATCCCCATCTGCACCATCAGCACCAGAATATGGTAGCATACGTCGGCGATCTCAAAAACCGTCTCCGCCTTGTCGCCCTTGGCAGCGGCAATAATAACCTCGGTGGACTCCTCGCCCACTTTTTTCAAAATTTTATCCATGCCCTTATTGAAAAGGTACGTGGTATAGCTGCCTTCCTGCGGGTCGGTCTTCCGGCCCTTGATGAGGTCATACAAGCCCTCGTAACTGAACGGTTTCAGTTCCTCGGAAAGATAAAGCCGATCAAAAAAACAGCTCTCTGCCCCGGTGTGGCAGGCGGGGCCGTCCTTTACAACCTCCACCACCAGCGCGTCGCCATCGCAGTCGGCGGTGATGGACACCACATGCTGAAAATTGCCGGAAGTCTCCCCCTTGCGCCACAACTCTTGACGGCTGCGGCTGAAAAAGCAGGTTTTCCGCTCGTCGATGGTGATGGCCAAACTCTCGGCGTTCATATAGGCCAGCGTCAGAACCTCTTTCGTATAGTGGTCCTGCACGATGGCGGGAATCAGACCCTTTTCGTCAAATTTCAGTTCCATATGTCCAGATCTCCCCTCGTTTTGTGCCTTAAAGTCGTATCTCCACGCCCTTCGCCCGCAGATACTGTTTCAAATCCCAAATCTCCACCTGCCGCGTATGAAAGATGGAGGCCGCAAGCCCCGCGTCAATACCCGGGTGGGTGAACAGCGCACCAAAGTCCTCCCTGTTTCCCGCACCGCCGCTGGCAATCACAGGGACGCTGACCCGGCTGGTCAGCGCGTCCAGCATTTCAAGGTCGAAGCCCTGCTTCACGCCGTCGGTGTCGATGGAGTTTAAAACAATCTCGCCCGCCCCGTTTTGAACGCCCCGCACAGCCCAGTCCATCGCGTCGATGCCGGTATCCTCCCGGCCGCCCTTTGCAAACAGGCGGAACTGCCCATCCACCCGCTTCACATCCATGGACAGCACCACGCACTGGTCGCCGTATTTTTTTGCCGCTGCCGCGATCATGCCGGGGTCGGCAATGGCCCCCGAGTTGACGCTGACCTTATCCGCCCCGCATTTGAGCACCCGGGCAAAGTCGTCCAGCCCCCGAATACCGCCCCCCACCGTGAGAGGGATGAAAATTTCCGAGGCCACCCGGCGCAGCACGTCGGTGAACAGATTCCGCCCCTCGGCGGAGGCGGTGATGTCGTAAAACACCAATTCATCCGCGCCGGAGTCGTTATAAAACCGGGCCATGTCCACCGGGTCCGCCATATCCCGCAGGCCCTCAAAATTCACGCCCTTGACCACCCGCCCGTCCCGTACGTCCAAGCAGGGGATGATTCTCTTCGCCAGCATGGTCGATTCTCCTTTCAGACCGCCCCGCACCATTTGGGGCGCGGGCTCCGTGGTGAGCTTTAAAACAGGGCCGGTTCATCGTCGGACTCATCCCGGCGGTCCTCCGCCGCATCCAGACACATGCCCAGATCCAGCTTTCCGTCGTAGACGGCCTTGCCCAAAATCGCGCCCGCCGCGCCGATCTCCCGCAGCGCCCGAATCTCACAAATATCGCTGATCCCGCCGGAGGCCACGATATCCAGCCCCTCGATCCCGCTCAAGCGGCGGTAGGCATCCAGATTCGTGCCGGAGAGGGCGCCGTCCTTGGAGATATCCGTGTAAATGACGGTCTGAACCCCCGCGTCCCGCAGGCGGCGGCAGAAATCAAAGCTGTCCGTATCGCTAGTCTTCAGCCAGCCGTGGGTGGCGACAAGGCCGTCCCTTGCGTCCACGCCTACGGCAATCTTTTCCCGATACCGCTTTGCCATCCGCTCGGTAAAAGAAAAATCCTCCACGGCGGCGGTTCCCAAAATGCAGCGGTCCACGCCAAGGTCCAGATACTGCAAAATGCGCTCCTCCGTGCGGATGCCGCCGCCCACCTCAATGAACGCGTGGCCCTGCTGCACCAGCGCCCCGATCTCCACCCAGTTCGCCATGCTGGGCGTGCCGTCCTTCGCGCCATCCAAGTCCACCAGATGGAGCCGCCGCGCCCCGGCGCGGATAAAGCGGCGGGCCACGCCGCAGGGCTGGGCGGAATAGACGGTCATTTGCTCGTAATCGCCTCGCAGCAGCCGGACGGCTTTGCCGTCCCGCAGGTCGATGGCGGGAAAAATCTGCATGAAAACCTCCCCGCGCCCAAGGGCGCTTCCTTCAAGATCAGCCCCTTACGGGGCGTTTGCCGAAAAGTCCGGTACCTTGCTCACAGTTTGCAAAACGTTTTCCAATGTCCGGTATTTTTCCTCAAAGCTCGCAAAACGCCTTGAGCAGCCGCAGCCCCGCATCCCCAGACTTTTCTGGATGGAACTGGGTTCCCCAGACGTTTTCCCGGCGCACCGCCCCGGGAACGGCAACACCGCCATAGTCAGAGACGGCCAGTGTACTGTCGGCGCAGTTTTTTGCGTAATAGCTGTGGACGTAATAGACGTACTCCCCGTCTCGGAAATAGCGAAACAACGGGTCGTCCTTCACGATATGCAGGCTGTTCCATCCCATATGGGGAACCTTTAGCGTTGAAGTGTTCAAATCCGGCTTCAAGCTGCCCACCTCGCCGGGGATAAAGCCAAGGCCCGCGTACTCCCCGTATTCAAAGCCCTTGTCGAACAAAAGCTGCATCCCAAGGCAGATGCCCAGCAGCGGCTTTTTCTCACGTTCCTCCCGGAGAACCGGCCCAAGCCCCGTGGCGTCCAGCTTTGCCTTTGCGTCGCCAAAGGCCCCCACGCCGGGAAGGATGATGCGCTCCGCCGCCCGGAGCCGCGCCGGGTCCCGGGTGATCTCCGGTGCAAAACCCAGCGCCTGCAAGCTGGAGGACAGGGAAAAGAGGTTCCCCACCCCGTAATCCACAATGGCAATCATATCACAGCGTCCCTTTCGTGCTCGGAATTTCTCCCGGCCGCTCCGCGTCCATGGATACCGCCATGCACAGCGCCCGGCCCGCGCCCTTGAACGCGGCCTCCAAAATGTGATGGGTGTTCTCCCCGGACATCTGGCGGAAGTGGAGCGCACAGGGACACTGGCGCACAAAGCCCAGCCAAAATTCCTTGGCAAGCTCTGTGTCAAAGGTTCCCACCTTTGCGGCAGGAAGCGTCAGCCCCCAGCCTAAGAAATCCCGGCCTGAGAGGTCCACGGCGCAGAGCACCAGCGTCTCGTCCATGGGCAGGAGGAACTGCCCATACCGGGTAATTCCCCGCTTGTCCCCCAGCGCCCTGGTAAACGCCTGCCCCAAGGCAATGCCGATGTCCTCCACGGTGTGGTGGTCGTCCACCTCCGTGTCGCCCCGGCAAGAAGCGTTCAGATCAAACCGCCCGTGGGCGGCAAACAGCGTGAGCATATGGTTTAAAAAACCGCAGCCGGTATCAATCTGGGACTTACCCGTGCCGTCCAGCTCCAGAGTCAGATTGATTTTTGTCTCGTTGGTGTTCCGCACAATCTCCGCCTGACGCATGGCTCACATCTCCCCCAGCAGTTTTTTGATCTCGTCCACCAGACGCTCCATCTGTTCCGGGGAGCCGATGGTAATACGGCAGAAATCCCGAATGCGCTCCTCATCAAACCAGCGCACCAAAATCCCGTTTTCCTTCAGCTTACGATACAGTTCCCCGCCGGGGAACTTCTCCGATCTGGCAAAAACGAAATTGGCGTTGGAGGGCAGGACGGTAAAACCGAGAGCTTCCAGTTCCTTGACCGTCCAGTCGCGGGTGGTTTGAACGGCGGCAATACATTTCTGGAAGTACGCCTCGTCTTCCATCGCCGCGGCCCCCGCCACAATGGAAAGCCGATTCACGTTATAGGGGTTGAAGCTGTACTTCACCCGATTCAAATCCGCGATCAGCGCGGGACTGCCCAGCGCAAAGCCCAGCCGCCCCCCGGCAAGATTCCGGCTCTTGGAAAAGGTCTGCACCACCAAGAGATTATCATACCGATACAGCAGCGGCGCGCAGCTCGTTCCACCGAAATCCACATACGCCTCGTCCACGATCACCACCCGGTTTTCGTCCGCTTCCAGCAGGCGCTGGATTTGGGCGATGGGCAGCTCCATACCGGTGAGGGCGTTGGGATTGGCGATGAAAATTGCACCGGGATAGTCCATATAATCGTCCACGTCGATGGTAAAGTCGGCTTTTAGAGGGATGATCTTGGCGCTGATCTCGTAAAACGCCGCCCAGACCTTATAAAATCCGTAGGTCACGTCCGGGAAGGCCGCGCCCTTCCCCTCGCCGCAAAAGGCCCGGAAGGCAAAACTCAGCAGTTCGTCCGATCCGTTGCCCGCCAGCACCTGCTCCGGATTCAGCTCATACCGCTTGGCGATGGCGCGAACCAACTGCCCGCAGGTGGGGTCCGAATAGAGATTCAGTTTTAAAAGCTCCGCCCGGGAAACGGCCTTCACCACCTTGGACGAGGGCGGGAACGGGCTTTCGTTGGTGTTCAGCTTGATATAAGGCACATCCACCGGCTGCTCGCCAGGGGTGTAAGGCTCCATCCTTTCCGCCTCGCGGGAGAGAAAACGGCTCATTGGGCGTCCTCCTTTTCGCGTTCCCCGTCCCGCACCGCAATGGCGCGGGCGTGGGCCTCCAGTCCTTCCTGCCGGGCAAAGTTCTGCACCTGAGAAGATACGGCCTGCAATGCCTCCTGCGTATAGTAAAGGAAGCTGGACTTCTTTACAAAATCGTCTACACTCAGAGGGCTTGAAAACCGGGCCGTTCCGCTGGTTGGCAGCGTGTGATTCGGACCGGCGAAATAATCGCCCAGCGCCTCCGGGGCATTGCGGCCCAAGAAGATGCTGCCCGCATTGCGGATGCGGGGCAGCAGGGCGAACGGCTCGTCCACACACAGTTCCAGATGCTCCGGGGCAATGCGGTTGGCGGCCTCCGCCGCTTTTTCCAGCGAATCCGTGACGATAATCTTGCCGTTGTTGTCGATAGAAGCCCGTGCCACGTCCTTGCGGGGAAGTGACTCCAGCTGAATCTCCAGCTCATCCCGGACGGCCTCGGCCAGAGTGGGGCTGTCCGTCACCAGCACGGCGGAGGCCAGTTTATCGTGCTCCGCCTGCGAGAGCATGTCCGCCGCCACCCACTTGGGATTGGAATTTCCATCCGCCAGCACCAGAATCTCACTGGGGCCGGCGATCATGTCAATGCTGACAAGGCCGAAGACTTTCCGCTTTGCCGCCGCCACGTAGACTCCGCCGGGGCCGACAATTTTATCTACCTTCGGCACGCTCTGCGTTCCATAGGCCATGGCGGCCACGGCTTGCGCTCCTCCGCATTTCAAAATCTTTGTGACCCCCGCGATTTTCGCCGCCGCCAGCGCCGCCGGGGCGATGGTTCCATCCGGGGCGGGAGGCGTGGCCATAATGATCTCCCGCACACCCGCGATCTTTGCCGGGATTACATCCATTAAAACGGTGGAAGGGAACGCCACCGGCGTTCCCGGCACGCATACGCCCACAGACTCAATGGGCGTGTACCTCTGGCCCATCACCACGCCGGGCTTGTCGGTGAGGATGAAATCGCTGTGGGTCTGGCGGGCGTGAAACGCGCGGATGTTATCCGCCGCCTGCCGCAGCGTCTCCAAAAGCTCCGGGGACACCTGAGACTCCGCCGCGTCCAGCTCCGCCTGCGTCACGAAAAGATCGTCCAGTTCCGCGCCGTCAAACTGCTTTTCAAAGCGCCGCAGCGCCGTGTCACCCTCGGTCTGGACGGCGGAGAGTACCGCGTCCACCGCCGCGTCCACGTTTTCCTCCGCCAGAATCGCCCGAGTCAGAATTTCTGACGTGGGAACCTTGTCAAAATCAAAGAGTCGAATCACTCTCCGTCACCTCCGAAAGTTTCCGCACCAGTGCGGTGATTTCCTCGTTTTTAAACTGAAAGCTGGCCTTGTTAGCGATGAACCGAGCGGAGATGGGCATAAACTCCTTCAAAACCTTCAGGTTGTTTTCCTTGAGGGTGGTTCCGGTTTCCACAATGTCCACAATCACGTCGGAAAGGCCCAGAATCGGGGCCAACTCAATGGAGCCGTTCAGCTTGATGATGTCGATGTCCCGGCCCTTGGCGGCGTAATACGCCTTGGCGATGTTGACAAATTTGGTTGCCACCCGCAGCGTCCGACCGGGGTCGTCGGCAAAGTTCTTTGGCCCCGCCACGCACATCCGGCACCGGCCGAGCCCCGTATCCAGCAGCTCGTATACGTCCGCGCCCGACTCCTGCAAAATGTCCTTGCCCACGATGCCGATATCCGCCGCGCCGTGTTCCACATAAATTGCCACGTCGCTGGGCTTCACCAAGAAGTATCGGATGCCTGCCGACGGGTTTTCCACCACCAGCTTCCGGGTATCGGCGTATCCGGACTGGCAGCCGTATCCCGCGCCGGAGAGCAGGTCGTATACCTTGTCACCCAAGCGGCCCTTGGGCAGCGCCACGTTCAGCATTACCTTTTCTCCGCCGGACTTTTCCACCGGAGGCTCCGGCGCTTCCAGCCGCTGGAGTTCGTCCTGATACAGGGCGAAGCCCACGGCCCGCGCGCCGGGGGTAAACTGCTCCGCCAGCGGGTCGTACTGTCCGCCTCGGAGAATCGCCCGGGGAATGCCCGCCAGATATCCCTGAAACACCACGCCGTTATAATAGCTGATGTCGTTGACAAGGGACAGGTCCAGTTTCAGCTTTTCCGTCTCGCCCCGCTCCTCCAGCATGCCGCACACGGTCTTTATTTCCGCCAGCGCCGCGCCCATGGGTGCGTTCAGCGCCAGCGGCGCGGCCTTTTCCAAAACGGTTTTCCACGAGCCGGACAGCGTGATCAAAGAGCACAGCGCATCCGTCCCCTGCGGGGAGAGTCCCGCACGGAAGGCCAGCGCCTGCAGCTCATGGGCATTTTTATCCCGGATACAGTTCAGCAGCTTGGGCCGGACGGACTCCGGTGCGCCCACTGCGTCCAGCAGTCCCGCCACAAAGCCCATGTGGCTCAGTTCCAGTACAAAGTCCGGCCCGGCCAAGGCCAGACTGTTCAGCGCCAGAGACAGCACCTCTGCCTCAACCTCGTCGTTCAGCGCCCCGATGTACTCCAGACCCGTCTGGCCGATCTCCTGAAAGGTGTGACTTTCCTGACTGGGGCGGTAGACATTTTCCGTGTAATAATACCGCTTGCACTCCCCCGGCTCCGGCTGGGCGCTTTTTGCGATGGACAGCGTCACGTCCGGCTTCATGGCCAGCAGCCGCCCGTCCAAATCTGTGAAGGTAAGCACCTCCTCATGGGAGAGGAAACGACGGTATTCCTGATAAAGGCTGTATTCCTCGAATCGGCCCAGATGGAACTTGCAGCACCCGGCCTTTTCATATAGTAGACGCAGGCGCAGCGAAAGCAGCTCCTGCGGTTTCAATATCCCCAGATCCAGCTCCATATGTCCCTCCGTTATCCGCCTATATCGGACAGTTTAATGGATTTATCATACTTCATCTTGTTATCAAAGTAAAGTACATTTTTTTATATGGCGGAATTTCCTCTTTTTGCACAAAGATGCGCAGTCCCGCTTCCCGCGCCCCGTCATTATTCACACGCCCGCACCGTGAAAAGACCCCGGAACACAGCTGTTCCGGGGTCTTTTCCCATCTCATGTCATCAAAAGGATCATATAGCCGACATACAGCGCCAGCAGTGCAAACCCCTGCCAGCGGTAAAACCGCCCCATCAGCAGCGGCGGCAGCATGGACACCGCTCCCACCACCAGACAGGCGGGCAGATCCAGCGCGGTGGTCTGGCGCCCGATGGCAAGACTTCCGCCGGAAATTGCGGAGCACACAGGCAAAATCAGCGTTAAATCAATCACGTTGGCTCCCACAATATTGCCGATGGACATGGACGCCTCTTTTTTTATGATGGCAGTCACAGTGGTCACAAGTTCCGGCAAAGACGTTCCAATCGCCACCAGCGTCACACCGATGATGCTGGAGGGAACCCCCAGACGGAGGGCAAGCTCGCTGCCATAGTCGATCAGCAGCTGGGAGCCAATGATAATACCTGTCACGCCAAGGGCAAACATGCCAATCTTTGAAAGCACTTTCTGGTGAGAAGCTGCCCGGCGGCGGGAGCCGCCCGCCCGGTCCGCAGCCATGCTCCGTTTGGCATCGTATACGTTGTTCACCAGATACAGCGCAAAGATCACAAGCAGCAGCAAACTGGGAACCAGCGGCAGGCTTCCGCCCCAGCATAGGATGGTCAGCACGGTCGCGCCGCCAAGCATCAAAATCGCCTTCACGGTGAATTGCTTCCGGTCGATGACAGATGGAATACACAGCACGGAGATGCCCAAAATCAATCCGATGTTCGCGGTCACAGACCCCACCGCATTACCCACAGCCAGATCGACCTCTCCTTCCAGCACGCCGGTGACGGACACCGTCAACTCCGGCAGTGTTGTTGCGAGGGACACCACCGTGGCCCCCACGATAAACCGGGGAATGCCGGAGGCTTCCGCAATCCAAACCGCACCATCCAGAAACCAGTCTCCGCCCTTGACGATCAGTCCAAGGCCAAGCAAAAACAGCAAAATCACCACAGCCAGATTCACAACGCGCCCCATCCCTTCTCTTGCCCCGTGCTTTTCTGCCGGGACCTCGTCTATCAGGATATGCAGTTTTGGGGCAAAATAAAATTGGAATTTGGGCTGCGTGTAAAAGTTACTCTGTTATGCCAGCTCCGGCGTCCACTCTCTGGGGCGAATATCCTTTTCTAAAATCAATCGATCTTCCGCTCCGCCGTTCACCGGGGAAAATCCATATTGAGAGAAAAAGCGCAGCGCGGAATCATTGCTCCGTTGGATGGAGAGCCGCAATTTCTCTCTCCCCAGCGCCCGGTAACGCAGAACGGCCTGTCCCAGCATCTGAATGCCAAGGCCCCGGGAGCGGCAGGCGCTCTCCATGCAGTAGAGGGAGATCCAGCCGTTTTTCTCCGCCGCCTCCTTCTCCGGATTCAGCTGCAAAATGCCTGCGGGCGCACCTTCCATATAAGCGCCCAGCGTGGGGCGCTGCGCCGCCTCCTGCAAAAGAAGGTCCGCATCAAAATCCCGCGGCTCGCCCGCGGCAATCCAGCTGTCCCGGACACAGGCAGACAACGTCTCCGCCTGCGCCGGCAGTTCCACCGGGCGAAAATACAATCCCGGCTCCACCCCGTTGGGGTGCTTCCACCAGCTCTGCTTTGCGAAGGTGGAGAGCGCTTTGACATGACTGTTGTCGTCTCGGTAAATCAAACGAAGCGCTCCGTTTTCATACACCACCTTGGATACGGCGGTATTGTCGCCGTGAGGCGTTTTCCCAAGCTCGCTCAGGTCATAACCCTCCAGCTCGCCCAGCACCAGCCGCAGCGCGCAGCCGTGGGAGAATACCGCCACGGTTTTGCCGTCGTTTTTTTCTCCAATATCCCGCAAGGCCGCCATCATCCGGTCCCGGACGGCGGTCATATCCTCTCCGCCCTCCACATGCCACAGGTCGGGCCGGGATGTGAACAGGCCCAGCTGTTCCGCCTCCTCAATGCCGATCTCTCCCCATGTCTTTTCCTCCCATTCGCCCACACAGATCTCCCGCAGGTCCTTCCGCTTTTGGATGGGCAGATGTTTGGTGTTGGCAATCGCCCCGGCCGTGATGCAGGTGCGGGTCAGATCGCTGGAGTATACCGCGTCGATGGGTTCATCCCGAAACCGCTCCGCCAGCGCGGCAATCTGCTGATAGCCCCGGTCGGTGATAATGCTGTCGCACTGTCCCTGCGCGATGCGGTATAGATTCCCCTCCGCCTCGGCATGGCGGATCAGATATAGGGTGGTCATGGCAAGTCCTCTTTTCTTTCCGTTTTCATATTATTTTTATTATATAGAATCCGGTTGTATTTGGCAAATCAAATTGCAGCATAGAACCGGCCTGCCGTGAGATACTACTCCAAGACCATAAAAGGAGTGACGAGTATGAGGAACGATGCCGAGTTTTGGTTCGGCATGGGCGCTGGAATGGCTGCGGGCGTTTTATTGGGAATGATGATGCCCTGCGGAAAAAACTCCATGAAAACGCAGGTGGGTAAAAGCATTCAAAAGCTGGGTATCGCCGTGGATCACACCGTGGACAACCTCGTTTCCAATATGCGCTGAAGTGAAAAGCGGAGGGGGTGAAGCCCCTCCGCTTTTTCCTGTTTTCCGGCGCAAAAAAATCTCCGTCCTTCCTCTCTCTGCGCAAATATTGGGGAATCAAAAATTTCTTCTTGACATTCATGCGAATTTTGTTATAATGATAAAGCTGTCGCACGACAGTGACCGATATATCGCTCTGTTTTCCTGAGCAGCTATGGAGAAGTCGCCTAGTTGGTCGAGGGCGCATGATTGGAAATCATGTAAACCCGCAAGGGTTTCGAGAGTTCGAATCTCTCCTTCTCCGCCAAAATGAATCTCAGACAAAGGTGCAAATAGTTTGTGCCTTTGTCTCAGATTCGTATTCAAGAGAAAAGCAGCAAAGAAACCGCCATAGTGATGGCGCATAGATCTGCACTCCGATGCAGTCTCCCCGTCAAGTCTGTGCGGGGCCGTGAGGAAGTATCATTATCAATCGGCGTTTCATCGCAGCTTCTCAGGTCACGCTCCTCTCTAGGAGCGATTGCCTGTTAGGAATCGTTGCGCCTCGCCCGGCGTCGTTCCCAGTGCTGGCCGTCCTCGCGGTACAGCCCGTCGATTGTCTTGTTCAAATTCTTCGCTGTATGGCCAAAGCATGAGTTTATACACAACCAGAAAGAATGCGCTTTCGCGCAACAACTTTTCTATAATTGTGGACAATAGCTGCTGGTACAGCTATTATCGAATAAAGCACTTTGGATTTTTTCAAGGTGCAGGTGCGTTTGAGGTAAAGGGTTCTCTCCGAAAGGGGAGGGCCTTTTACTTTACCTCAAACATTTATGTTACAACGCCGATGGGGGCCGTTTGGCCAAAGCAATCCTTTAGAAAGACGCTTCTTCGGCGTAATAACCGTGTGTACTTTGCAGTACCCCGTCATTTTAACGCCAAACTGGACAAATAGCAAGAAATATGTGGAATTGAAAACGAAATTAGGAAAAATATCTTTTCCACTCTGCTTCTGTGCTTGCAGTGATCTACCGTCTTGCCTTACGGCGTGGCCGGTCGATATAATCCAGAAGGCGGAACAACCACGCAATCAGCGTTCCTGCGCCGACCGTGCATAGAAGAAGCGACATCATTGGAGCGCTTTGATCTCGTCGTCCGCTGCATGGCGGGATTCGCTGGTACAGTAAAACGCATCATCCACATACAAGATGTACGGGGCAGCTCCGGCCAGAATCAGATCCGGGTGCCGCCGCTTCAGCTCGAAGAGATGCCCATTGATCGCGCCGCTCTTTACAGTCTGCTCTCTCATAAGAAGGTCCCTTCTCCCCGTTTGCCCGGTAGGTCAGGCTGATTCCATATCCTCGTAATCTTCAGGGTCGGCATTCGATTAATGATTGACCTTCCAGTCGATCCATGCGTTGTATTGCTCTCGCGTCATCGGCTCAGGCGAATCCGTTTCAATATAATCCTTCGGCCCGAAGATTACTAGCTCGCTGGAGAGGAAGTCCGCCTGCGTGATGACCTTTGCCGGGCTATGTCCATGGCTGCTCGGAACCTCAATACGGTAGAGGAACAGATTGCTGTCATAGTACCAATCAGACTGGATATAACGCTCCTCGGCGTCTGTCATTTCAATCTCATTGATGTATTTTGCCAGTGCTCCATGCGCCTCCACACGTACCGGGGGCTTGTTCCAATTTGTGATGTCGCCCAGAATTAGATCCGCTGTGCTGCATCCCTTGCTGCTAAAGCCTATGCTCGATACTGTGCCCACTTTCCCTTGATTCCTTTATACTGATTGTACACGATAATAGACAATACTTCAATTAGCCAATTACACGAAAATAGACAATCTTTCTGTAAGCATTGTACATTGAAATAGACAGTATAAATTGTTACACTATTTGTGGGAGGGGTTGCTTTGATCACATATGACAAATTGTTTGCATACCTTGCAGCAAATGGAAAAACAGCCACATATTGGCTCCGTCAAAACGGATTTCACGCAGCTACTGTCAATAAGCTACGGAAAAATGAACTGATTCGGACAGATACACTGAATCATCTTTGCCGGTTACTGCACTGCCAGCCCGGCGATCTGATGGAGTACGTTGAGGATGAGTAGTCCAATCCTTCTTCTTTTTTCTTTTGTAGCTCGCAACGCTCTTGATCATAAAGCAAGGCGGCCTTCGGAAGTGATTCTTCCGAAGGCCGCCTGTTGATGCGGGCACAATTATAAACATAACGCGAAGTTCAAAGGGAAAGGATAACAACGCGCGCTTACATTGCCAGGCCAGTTTACAAAGAATTATCTCTTAAGTTTATACAGCGGGCCTTCTTCACCGTACCCATCGCGAAGAAAACCATTTTTAAGTAGTACTTTTTGTGATATCTTGTTGATTGGTTCTGTCTGTGCTATAACAAGTCGTACACCATCTTGTGTCAGCGCCCAATTTACAATTCCGCTAACCGCTTCCGTCGCATATCCCATGCGCCGATATGTTTCATCAATGCCGTATCCGATTTCAACAGCTCCCTCTGCATCCGGAGATCCTTTAAAGCAAATGTCTCCTACTGACACTCCTGTTTTTAAATTGATATTCCAATCTGCTCCCCGTTCTTCACGTCCATCCAATTTTTGTATAGTATCCAGCATCTCCGCGTATGCTTTTTTCATCTCAGGGTCAGACTCGATATTACACAGGACTTTCATTTCTTCTATGCTTTTCGGGAAAATATACAATCTTTGGGTTTCAATCACAATATGGTCCATGTGAGATACAGGAACAGTACCGTCTCAGCGAGCGCCGCGCGTGCAGGCTTATGAACATATACCGAAGCAGCAAGAGATACAATCCAAGTGACAAAAGCGAAGATGCCGCAATCACAG
>NZ_DF158896.1:382427-472674 GCF_000307265.1 Oscillibacter ruminantium GH1 | reverse complement strand
TTGGGGGGGCAGGTCAAAGACGGATGTAAGTAAAGCATAATCTATTGAGCAGTCTCCGAGAGGGGACTGCTTTTTCCATACCTTTGCTAGGGAAATTTGCTATTAAATTTTTTTGAGCCCTATTTGAATATTTCCTTTTATCGGCAAAAAACAACTGCAAATAAACATAATCAACAACTTGGCAAACTGCTCAGTATTGCTACAATTAGCTTGTCCATTTAAACATTAGGCGAAGCTCACATCGGTAAAAAAGGCCTGCTTTATTGTTTATTTACAAGGATGTTTAAAGACGTTTTTCCAGTCTTCAGGTCCGAGGTGTAGCAATATGTTCCGGCCTGGTGTTCAATGTGTTCCATCGGAGTGCCTTCATCACTTACCAGCGGTTCGTCATAATGATACGAATAGTACAAAGTCAGAGCGTCATCGCTGAGCCACAGCTTATCCGGCTGCGAAGTCCTATTCCAACAGCTTTCAGACGGCATTGGCAGTGACAAGGTTTTTCCCTCTCCTACCGCGGAGCCCGATTTGTAAATAAGATTTATATCCGCGTAGCCGCCGTGTGACGTATTGGTCTCGCCGATCAGTATCGTGCAAGGAGTGGTTTCAATCGTCTGGGTTATCTCCAAATAAGTGTTTATCCTTGCCAGTGCTTCATTATAGGTGGGTTGCCTGTAACCGATTACCCCTTTTTTAAGCAGCAATTGAGTCTCCATACGGCAGACTCGATCCATGCCCTGACTCAAATAACTGGCATGCTTTGACTTACCGGGTAAAATATCTTCCCAACTTAGCCCCTGATTGGCAAGTTCATTGCAAGAATAGCATTCCAGACATTTAAGTGTATTCGCATCCAATTTTATCACCCAAGGTCCTGTACCGCCACCGTTTGTTCCTAAGGTGTTGTCTTCCTGAAAATCCGTTTCATAATTGTAGACCATGGGCTTAATCGTTGTGACACCATTCTCTTGATACATTTCAATAATTAAGTGACATTCGGTAGAATACTTGTCGAATGCCAACTGCCCCTGCACCTCTTTTTCTGCAATGGCAGCAGCGATTTGCTTGTCAATCTTACGGTAATACGCAAAGGGATCTTGAGGAAACGCGGCATCAAACTGAGCCTTTGTAAAGACGCCTTCATTTATCAGTTTATCTTTAAGCTGCAAAGAACTGTCCTTCATGTGTGCGTAAAGCGTGGCACAGGTAACATCAATCAGGTCGGATCGAAGGAAGTCCGCCTTGTCAATCTGCGTCGGCAATATGCCGCAATAGGAAGCCAAAGCCCACGGTAATTTGCAGGAAAAGTCCGAGCTGTCCTTATAGCCCAATATGCGCAGCATGAACGTTAGATAACCGGCAGCGCCCATCTTGTCTGCTGTGCCAAAGCGGGTTCCCGATACGCCCTTGGTGATTCCCTTGTCATAGGCATAGGAAACATAGCTGTCTGCCCAATTTGGAACATCTGTAAACGGGTGCGTTTTAGGATATGCTGCGGCTTCCGCTCCTTTACCAAGCAACCGGATCACTATAAGCACGGCTTGCATTCGAGTCACCTGCCGATCCAATCCAAAGTCAGTGGTTCCATCCTCGCGTTTTCCAACGCCTTGGATCAGCCGAATCTGCTCCATCTTGAGGGCAATATCGTTTTCAAAGCTGCTGTCCCTTGATTCCCAATCCCAATTAAGAGATTTGCTGGAATCCGTGTCTCCAATATCCACGGCGAGAACCTCAGAAACAAGAGAGATACACAATAGAATACAAAGAATTCCAGCCACTACCTTTTTCATTTTAGTACTCCTTACCTGTTGAGATTATCCTGTATAAACAAACTGTGCAGCTAGCAAGCCAAAATACCACAAGTTCATCTTAGCGCAACATTGCGAAGCAAATCAGCCGGACAAACGGAAATTTATCATTATGACAATCTCAGATGATAAAACTGTTGAACCCAAGGGGGATATTGTAAGTATTCATTTGCCGTTTTTATTTGATCCAAAGTTCTCTTTCCAATGCGCTTGTCCAGAATGACAAGAATTTTTATGATGTAATTCTCCGAGTCCAAGGCGTCTTTAATCGACATATTGCGAAATGTGAGAGCTGCGTCTAAAAAATCCATTTCACTGTACGTACAATCCGCATCCCATTTAGGCTTTAATTCTTCCACCATCTCATCATAAGGCCTTTGCCTATCTACTTTCCAAAGTTCTGATGTATCAGCTTCCTGATGATACATCTCGACCCAAGAAAAAACCACAAGTTCCTTTCCGTCCAGCCGAATCGCTGCACGGCCATAAGAATCATGAACGGAATGATATCTTGTCAGGAAAAAAGTAATTCTACTTTTTAAGGCATCACACAAGCTGTCGGTAAGCTGTTTGCTAAGTCCACTCCATGACTTATATTTTTCCATTACATCACTTCCAAAAAACGTCTAAAGTTCGATTTATCTGACTGCTTCCTGCTTCGCAGTAGCCGCCTTTTGCGAAATATGGTGGTCATACAAATCACCAATTAATTAAACCACGACATACCTGCCTCCTGCTATGGCCATGAACAGTCCAACTTTCGTCCGCACCCCCTTATCTTGTGCTCATAATCTTCACGACAAACTGAAATTGAGTTATTGAAGGCCCATGACAAAGAGTATCATTGCCACAATTGGTAGCACAGTCCATGTGATATACCTACCTGCAATTTCCCAGTCAGATGGTTCCGCCCGGTCTACATTGCGAATTTGGAAGGCTAAATTCCAACGGAACAGCTCATCTGCAAACAAAATAGAAATCGCTGTGACAATGCAGACAAATACACCTCCGAACCATGCAAGCCATTCACCTTTATGCGTCAGCTCAGGGCTATTCAACAAACCAAGTATGGCAGAAGCGGACGGCTCCATTGGGTCAATTATATTCCCGTTTTCGTCCATTGCAATTCCATTGCCTGTCGTCACCGAAAAAGCTATGTTTTCAATACTCCCATCCTCGTTGTATAGCCATCGGTATTCTCCCTGATCCAAGATGCCTCCACGAAATAGAATTTTTTCTCCCTGACGAAGCTCTACGCCAGTCATATACTCTCCCATCTCACTATCTTTCGGGATGGCGGTCGGGTCCTCCTTGGCGGTATAGGGACCGTAGATTTTATCGCCGTATTGGAACTCCACCGTTTTATCTGCATACACTGTAAAGCTAGTCTGCTTTCCCTGGATCTTGCCGGAATATACAGTATTGCCATTTTCCTGAGCTGGGATAAGGATGGTATTCTCATATGCAAAGCCCTCTCGGGCGATAGTCATGGGATAGATCACTGTAAACGCAAGAACCACGGCGATCATAAGAAGCAGGACTCCCTTTTGGTAGCGATCCAAGCGTTTGACCCTCTCCAAAGCTACACCTCCATTCCATAAACTCCAATTTGTCGTTCCACGCTAAATATAAATAAGCTTTAATATGCCTCCGTTAAATATAATGGGAAACTCATAGTTCTACAGGTTATGCACGTAATATTCATAGATAAGCTGGAATTTATTTTCTTGAATAGCTCTTTCCATTTTTCCAAACGATATATAAAATGTCTTTTAAAACTAAAACCGCATCTTGTTCACTGAAATTATATGATTCCCTTAATTTATCCAGCATCGCATTTAACCGTGAAGCAAAATTAGAAATATTTACCGTATCTTGGTATTGAACCAGAATTTGATACTTTTGAGCCCACGCTTTTGTCCAATCTATTTTTGCTTCTGCTTTTTCGTCGGATTTTTTTATAATTTCCTGTATTTCCTTTATCTCAATGTTAAAGTTAATAAGCTCATCTAATGACACCTTATATAACATCGCCATTTTTTTAGATTGGTAAATATCAGGTATTGTTTCATCTGTCTCCCATTTCGAAATTGTCTGCCTGCTTACACCCAACTTTTCGGCTATATCTTCTTAAGAAAGCCCGATTTTCTTTCTTGCTTGAAATAAACTGTTTCCTAAATTCACAATTTTCCCTCCTTATCAGTTTCTATAGTATTATTATACATTTTGATAAGGACATACTCCACCAACCATACTTACCATTTCCGCCCGTTTTCTTAACATATATGCAATTCAAAAATTTTACCATGATTATATTTCTTATTATCTGTATGCTTGGTAGCTCATCTTAAACATACTGCGAAGCTCAAAACACTTAGATTATACTTGACAAATCCGAGGTTATATTTGGTTGCTTGACTGAATCACTTTTCTTCCAAATGGTACAAAAAGAAATGGTGCAAGGTTTGCTGACAGTACAGAAAGGTTAAAACGATCTAGTATCTTCAATAAACCGGAACTCAAAATGCTAATCCAGTTCTGGAAGGTCGCCAATTCAACGCTGATGGATACTGGAAAGTTTGGTAGATATAGTTGCATTAGGGTTAGGGATAAATAAACAGCAGAGATAATGGTTGCAGAAACGGTAATCTCCGCTCTTGTCATAGTGCGAAAAGCCCATAAGCCTCCCAATAACAGTACTATCAAAAACAGTCCTCCGTTAAAAATTGCAGAGCGGAGAGGATCGGCAGAAACTTCAATCACCCCATCAACGCCTACGGTTTTTACTATAAAGAAAAACCTTCCTAAATAAACGCTGAGATAAAAGCTAATCCAACTGGAGGCAAGGCAGAAAACTGGCACTCTCCATAAAGTGTTGATTCGTATTTTCATATAGATTTTCCCTTTCAGTAAACAATCAAATTCCGGTTTATCGCCTCATCAACTTAAGTGCATTTTCTATATATCCATCATAAACATTAAGCGAAGTCTGGAGAATGCTCTGGGCTGCCCATTATTCCGCGTATAGTGGGCAACTTTTTATATTATTTCAAAACAATGAATTCGATTCAGGGGTTCTTTACAGTAACTCCTTTCAATCATCCAAAATAGGTGTACTATTTCGTCCAAGATTCAGCGCTTTGAGTAGAGCGTAATGCACACCATAAACAGATTTCAGTTTCACTTTTGGCTCCAGATGATAAATCTCTCTCTCGCGATAGCAGAATCTAAAAAACTCTTTTCCATCGTGAGTTCTATCATAATAGCAAATCATATTCAGGTCATAAAGTAATTGTAAAAAGTCATCAGGAGACAAGATTGCATCAATAAGTTCCATATTTCTTTCTGAAACCTGTTGCGTGTAATCTGTGTAAGAATTCATATATTCTGTGTACGTAAACTTAGACTTTCCATTGAGAAATTGAAAGAAAAATAGTACGGTACTAAACCCTTCTGGAGAAAATTTATGGAGGCACCAATCGCGAGCTTCATCAATATAATAATTAGAAATTTCGTTTTGGGTATCATTATTATTAAATTGGTCCAAGTCAGATTGCTGAGTTGTTTTTTCACATCTGGCTTGAATAGCTTTCATGATAGAAATAAAATCTCTTGGCCTGGAGAGCGAGAGTCTGAGACAGTTAATAAAAGAGTCATCATGAACTCTTTTTTGATAATTTGTGCTATCGGTAAACCAAGGGAAATAATAATCCCAATACTCATTCGCGGACAATCCTTCGTTTTGATAAGAAAGCAAATTATTACACAGATTAAATAGCGCTGAATCTCTATAATTTTCATATGTTGTACGCCAATCCAAAAGAACACCATTATCTCGAACTTTATTTGCCTGATTGTGGAGGGCAAGCTGTGGGAACATATCTGTTCTAATTGATAGTATAACTTTTAAAAAGCCGTCAGATTCCGGCATTGATCGGAACACGGATGTATTTACTTCCCAGATTGCAGTTGCCAATCCTTGGATGCAGGCTTTATACTCATTATCCGAAAAATCATCGACTTTTATATCAATACTGTCTATAAATAGAAATTTATTTTTTTAATTTTGAGTCTGGAAAACGCCTCTCTAAACTCTCTTTCCATATCTAAAAGATTGTTCTGAAATTTTTGAAGAGTTTTCTCGTCGCTGATTCGTTGGCTAGCAGAAGCTTTCAGCTCTCCCAGAAGGCCCAACGCCGCAAATTTCATGCCAGCCTCACCAGAACAAGCATTATCAAAAATGTATTTAAAAGTGGTAGCAATTTCGGGTATAAATGCATTATCATAGTAGCTGTCAATGCTATCCCTCAAAGATTCAAATTGTGCAGACCTTTTGGGACCGAATTCTGCTATATCCTGCTTGCTAATTAGCTTGGACATAATCATAAGCAAAATAATCTTCCAGACACGAGAGTAATCTGACAACTGCAAAAATCCCAAGTTTCGCAATTTCATAAAAATTTTATAATCGGTGGATTCCAAATTAACGACTTTAGATTGCGTATTGCTATAATCATAATTTTCAAGAAAAACGGCATATGCAGTTTTCCCCGTTCCCTTGTCACCAATCAAGAAATAAGTGTCCTCACGCATTAAACGTTCAAGTTTTTCGTCCTTTACAAATACAGTCGAGAAAAAGTCACGATATTTTTGACTGTTGCGATAATTGGATGCATCACCATAACCAAAATCCAAGTCAGATATTTTCTTCATATATACCTCCATTTTAGTCTATAATTATTAACTATTGAACTGCGTATGATGAAACTTATCTACCATTTGATGAACTGTGTCTAATTGCTACAACAAGCCTGTCCAATAAACATAATGGGAATCTTAGTTTATTTATTACTGTTCGTTTTGACCAGTCAAAAGAATCACCTTTCAAACATTGCTACAATAAGCGAGGTATCGGATTCAGAATGGCTATACCTTCTATCATCGTCTTCGTCATAATCTGCTTTTAAAGCAGATGTTATGCTATCTGAAATATCAAGATAATAGCACATATCAGACACATCAAAATCCTTATCACCAATATCAATCGCCCCGTTAATATTGGTGATATGATCTTTGATTTTTTGGTAAGCTAAATCTTCTAACTCTGACCATACAGCATCTTCCAAAAATGTGGTAGTTTCATTCATAAATCCTTCAATATCTTCTCTTTCGGCTTTATCAATCACAAGAGAAACCACATCTGCGAGTTCGTCTGACAACTCATCTCGAACATGATCTGAAATTTTGTCAATGAGTTGATTTTTAAATACTTCTGTTAGTTTTTCATCATCAGAAACGTTGTAGTCATCCATGATTGCGCTTATTAACTCGATTGCATCATCTAGTGTAAGCGGCTTAAGGATATAAAACATTTTTTCTGATGACAGAAATGTATTGTGAAGTTTATAAAATTCACAGTATTCACCAGAGTAAAGCTTTTGCAATATTCGGCCATATTCATCTCTGTCCTGATAGCTCAAGCTTCCATATGCGCGTTCCAATGAAATTTTAGCTTTGCGTTCTAATGAACTATCCAGAATATGCAACTCGACAATGCTCTTCAAAAAGTAGAAAAATGCGTTGCTTTTCAATGTATCCATTTCCAGGAAATTATAGGAATATAGTTTTTTCCTGTAATGCAACTTTGCTGTATCAGATTTTAGTGCTCTGAAAATCTGCTCATAAAACACAGCATTGTCTATTATCGCCATCTGCTCGTTTGGATTTGATGCTATTTCCGAATAAAGGTAATCATTGACTGATGGATTTATTGCTGCGATCTTAACTGCTCCTCCATCATCAACATTTTTGATTAGGGAATCTGTTAAGCGAATTACAGATTCCTTGTATTGATTAACCGATGTATCGCACTTCGCCTCTCGGATAATTCGCTCATTGAAAGCACGTTCCAATACGGTGTTATCAACTGTCGTATCAGAGAGTGAATATAGTGTATTCATGAGAACCCGATCGCTCATATCCAATCTATTTCGGAACTCATCCTTCCAGACATCTTCTGGATTGTCAAGTTTCCTAATAATATATTGAAGATAATCCCCACTAGGAACAGTCCCATAGTTATGCTTTTGTGTGACATATTCAATAACTCGAGGGTTGTAATTTACATGATTAACTATCCTTAGGTATCCCTTGTTTCGCTTCACTTGGGACAAGTATTCCTGTGGCAACCCATTGAAGTAAAGATGGTTGTATAGAATTTTTGCTTTCTCCAAAGATGACATCTTGTCTAAATCAAGCAGATACTTATTCTGCTCATACCTGACCATTATTTCCCTGAAAGTCAGGTAGGCTTGCGCCGCTTCATTCAAAATAGTAACTCGACTATTAAGTATCAGTTTTTTACTTTTGCTTCTGGTAACAAATGATATGAGTGTTTTCAATTCATTGGGCTGCGAATCTTTTAAGTTAAGATAATGCTGTCCAAGGAAATCATCTAAAAGAACAATTTCTTTTTTATTTGGAGCTAGACTAAGTGACCGCTTTACTTCTGAAATATTGTTGTTGGTTACATATCGAACTTTATAATCTTTATCGGCATAGTACAAGAGCAGCATTTTTGATACGGTGCTCTTACCAACGCCAGGTGCGCCAATGATAATGATGATATTATCTTGACGAAGCCTTTTTATTGCATCGTGGTATGACTGCGTCTCGACGAACAACTTTATTTGCTCTTTGATATCAAGCATGAGTTCGGAGCAATCAATAAAAACATTTTGGTTGTTGACAAGTGATATGACATTTGATGCACATAACCAAAGTTTATAATTTTTTACAATTATGTCCTTGTTTTGCTCATCTTCAAGGAAACTGTTGATATCACTTTTATCTATCACGTGAGAAATATCAGGCATAAACTCATCAAACATCTCGATGATTTCCTGCTTATCTTTTCTGGTTAGACTTTGACTTGTACAAACGAAGTATTTCTTTGGATGATGTCGTTGAATTTTTGTGACTTCTTTTTTAAGCGAAGATTTAAGTTGAGAGTATGTACTTCCCGCATAGTGTTTGGCTTGAATTATTATTGTGGGGGGGTTCGCCTTATCACAAATGTCAACACCTGCATCGATCCCACGCGAAAAGGTAAATAACTCCTCAGCAAGCAACTCCTGCATTATATCCTTGCATAGTATCTCAAATTCGTAATCATTCAGATTGGATAAGTCAAACATACCGTCCCACCCATCTATTTTTAAATGTACCTTTTAACATGGAAATCTCCCTACTCATAGGAAATCAACTTCTCATAATTGCTATAATGGGACTACAACGGTATGTTTGAATTACCAAAATTAGGATACACCAAAATAACGCCAATATCAACAAGAAAAGCGCCCTTGGACAGTTTTAGTCCCAAGGGCGCACAATTACCAAAGCGATGTTTGATTGTCAACCGCCGTGGCTAGAAACTGCGGCGGTGTTTTTTTGAGTAACATTTGATAGGCAGCCGGATCTATCATCCAACTGTTTATTTCATCTTTTTCCAGTACCAACGGCATCCGTGGGTGGATACCACGTACCGATTCGTTTGCCTCCGTGGTCAGAATGCAATAGCAATCTTCACCCTGTCGTTGGTCATAGATACCGGCCATATAAATTGGCTCAGCATCGGGTAGATGGAAGAGATGCTTTCGCTTGTCCGTATTCCATTCAAAGAATCCAGTGGCGGGGATAATGCAGCGTTGCGTGAGTACGCTGTTCCGAAACAGAGGCTTTTCCTCTACGCTTTCTGCGCGGGCGTTGATGACTAGTGACTTCTGGGTATGGAATCCCCACCGCATAAGATCCGCTGTTGTTTTGCCCTGCCGTTCCACCAAAACGGGCGCTTGCACTGATGGGCATATCTCATCTGGTTTCCACGCATTCCTTCCACAGCGTTGTTCCACCTCTTGAACAATTTTCTGAATTTCTTCGCACTGCTCCGCCGTGAACTGATACCTTCCACACATCCTTCTTCCCTCCTTGCCGGTGCTTACATAATTTTTATACCGGATATAGTATAGCACATTTGGCAGACATCTATTGCAGCAAGCAAAAATAGCAAAAAGTACCTCTTGAAGTCTTAGAACATATGTACTACTATGGTAAGGCACGAAGGGAGCGCAGTCCGAAGGAATGCAAAAATGAGAAGGTTCAATATGACACGTAAAATTCTTCATGTAGATCAGAATTGTTTTTACGCATCTGTGGAGATGCAGCGGCATCCGGAGCTGCGGAACAGACCCCTTGCGGTCTGCGGCAGTCAGGAGGATCGCCATGGAATTGTGCTAACGGCGAACTATCTGGCAAAACCTCGCGGCGTGAAAACCGGGATGGCTATCTGGCAGGCAAAGCAGTGCTGCCCGGATCTGGTGACGTTGCCGCCTGATATGCCGGAGTATATACGCTTCAGCAAAATGGCAAGAGAGATTTACGCCGACTACACCAACCAGATTGAACCCTTTGGCTTAGATGAAGCGTGGCTGGATGTCACCGGAAGCACCGCTCTTTTTGGCAGCGCGGTCAAAATTGCGGAGCAGATCAGCCGCCGCATTAAGTTTGAGCTGGGCATTACCGCCAGCATTGGAGTGGCTGACAACAAGATCACTGCCAAGCTGGGAAGCGACTACAAAAAGCCAGACGCCGTCACGCGGATAGAGCAGGATAATTATTGCGATATTGTCTATCCGCTTCCGGTGGAAGACCTGCTGTATGTGGGGCCTGCCACGCGGGAAAAGCTCAACCGCGTTGGTATTCGTACAATTGGAGCGCTGGCAGACGCGCCGGTGGAGTTTCTCCACCGCAGGCTGGGAAAGATGGGCGTCATCCTGCACACCTTTGCCAATGGCCGGGATATTACTCCGGTGCAGACCACGGAGCATATCCCCGCCGTGAAGTCCGTGGGAAACAGTGCCACCACGCCAAAGGATCTTATCTGCAATGAAGATGTTCGCTTGATGCTGATTCTGCTGGCGGAGAGCGTATGTTGCCGAATGCGTGAGCTGGCCTCCCGCTGTACAGTGGTAGAAGTGTACGTCCGCAATACGACACTGCAATCTTTTACTCGCCAGCGGAAGCTGCCGTCGCCCAGCTGCTCCAGCGCAGAACTGGCGGACGTGGCCTACGCTTTGTTCCGTACCAACTACCAATGGAATAAACCGATTCGCAGCATCGGCATTCGTGGTAGCGGTCTGGTGGAGGCGTACGAGTACGCACAGATGTCACTGTATCAAGACGATCAGCGTCGGGACAAGTGGGAGCGCATTGACCGATCAGTCGATGCACTCCGGCAGCGATATGGTTATCTTAGTATCCAGCGAGCTATTTTGAAAACAGATCCGATTCTTGGCAGCATTAATCCAAAGGATGACCATACGGTACATCCGGTGGGCTATTTTGGGAGATAATGTGGGATGGAACGAAAGAAAAAGTATGTACCGGTGATTGTCCGGTTTGAGGCGGAAGGGAAGCTGCGTCCCCTGATGATCGAGTTTGATGGTAATCACAAGTACCCCGTGGATCGTGTTCTGGATGTTCGGCGGGCAGCCTGTGAGAGTGTTGGTGGTGTTGGAGATCGCTATACCTGCCGGATTCAGGGGCAGGAGTCGTATCTCTGGTTTGAGAAGGGACGATGGTTTGTGGAAGAAAAGGCTTAAAGTGAATACTGTACAAGTGACCGCATTTCTAGTGATCTACTAGAAAACCCTTCGTGCATAAAACGGCAAAGGTGAAGCGTTAGCTCCGCCTTTGCCGTTTTATGCACCGCTTAAACTTTTAACATTTACCTTTATTCATTCTGCGTAGGTTTTTATAACGGAAAACGTGTGGGAAAAACAACTAAATTGTCTAGCTGCCCTCGTGTTGTTACATAACTCCAAGGCAGAAATAAAGTCCAGCTATCCGCCCACCGTGACATATTGGCCACCAAGGCCGGTAGGGTCAAACTGTCCAAGCTTGCAAACCTCCTCTTGAATAATCTCCATAAAGCTACGGATGAACAGTGGTTGAACTGCATCTTTGTGACTGACCAGATCAACCCGCAGTTGCCGCCCTAGATTCTTTACCGGAAACATATGCAAGAAGCTGCCCTTGCCGCAGGAGAGATTGTGGCGGTATGCCGTAGCTAGTAGCATTTTGGGACAGAGTGAGGCGCAGATTCCAGAGGTGCAAAGCATAATCTGCGTTTCGCTGTCGCTGATATTGTACGTGACGTTCAGCTGCACATTGTGATAGTCCAAATATTCCTGAATGGCATGATTCACCTTCCCTGTCTTAAAGCTCAGGGTAAAAGGAACATGAGAGAACTGATTCAGGTCGATTCCGCCACGCATGCACTCAATCTCTCTAGGGCTGAAGTTCCGGTGTAGCAAGTCCGAGGCGATAACCAGCATCAGCTCGTCCGTGCTGAGTGTAGAAATTTGGAACTCTGGAAAAGGCGTTGTGTTGACCCCGATGAACAGGTCAATTTGGCCGGAGAGAAGCCGTTCCTCCAGTACCTGAGTATCCTCTTCACTGAAAGAGATGTTCACGTTGGGAAAGTCGTGATAATAGTGTGGCAGAACCCGTGGGAGGATAATGGGTGCGCGGGAAGTGCTTATTCCTAGGGAGAACATGCCCTTGGTTCCCTGTGCGATGCTGCCCAAATTCTTCTCCATACTGCACTCCACAATTTGAATGTTTTGCAGGCTGTGCAGCATAATTTCTCCCGCCTGCGTCAGCCGGAAGCGGGGCTTGCGCTCGAACAGCAAAACCTGATACTCTTTTTCCAGCCGCCGGATGTGGTCGCTGGCGCACTGCTGGGTGATGTGGAGCTGAGCTGCCGCCTTGGAAACGCTCAGTTCTTTCGCCACGGTCAAAAAGACCTCAAATCCGATTCTCATAGCACGCTCCTTCCTGCCGCTTTCGGAATGTGGAAACAAGGGAAACGGCGATTCATTCCGGATAGAATGGATCGCCGTTCTCCGTATTAGTAGTATACCTCAAAAAGTATATCCCATCAAGCTGGGGAGCCATGTGATGATACCAGGGACAAAAGCAAACACAAACAGCAGCAGGATTTCTGCCAGCAGGAAGGGTAGCGTACCCTTAACGATCTGCTTGAAATTCAACCCGGAAATAGATACCGCCGTGAACAGGTTATACCCGAAGGGCGGTGTGACGAAGCCAACCACAAGGCAGATGCAAAACAGCATACCGATGTGAAGCTGGTTGCAGCCCAGAGAGATTCCAACAGGAATCAGGATGGGGGCTAAAATCAGCGTTGCCGCTACGTTGTCCATCAGACAGCCTACCACCAGCAGAATGACCACCAGAACCGCCAGATACATGGCCTGACTGCCGCCCACCAAATTGACAAAGGCATCTGAAATGACGGTTCCAATCTGAGATTTCGACACGACCCAAGAGAACAGAGAGGCTGCCGCGATGATAAAGTTCACCATGGTGGAGGTTTTCAAAGATGAGATGAGGATTCTGGGCAAGTCTTTGAGCTTCAGTTCTTTTAATGCAAAGCCCACCACCAGCGCGTATACAATGCCAACCGCCGCAGATTCCGTGGGAGTGAAAATACCGCCATAAATGCCTCCCAAAATTAGTACAGGCAGGCCCAGTGCACCCAGCGCTTTCCAGAACAGCTTCAAAGAGAGCTTGAAATCAAACTTCATGGTTTTAGCATATTGAATGACCTGCGGATTTTTATAAGCGAAGAAGATGTTGACAATGGACAGCACCAGGGCTATGACCAGTCCGGGAACTACACCGGCTACAAACATGGCGGGAATGGACAGGTTCATTGTCACGCCGTAAATAATCATGGGAATGCTGGGCGGAATGATGGGTCCCAGCGCTCCGGCAGCGGCTACCAGACCTGCGCTGGTTTCCTTGGAATAGCCCGCCTTCATCATAGAAGGCAGCATGATCGAACCGATGGCCGCTACGGTGGCGGGGCCAGAGCCAGTCAACGCTGCGAAGATGGCACAGGAGAATACAGTGACGATGCCCAGTCCGCCGGGAAGCCAGCCCAGAAGGCTTTTGGCCCAGTCTGTCAGCCGCTTGGAGATGCCGCCAAAATCCATCAGATTGCCCACCAGAATGAATAGCGGCACAGCCAGCAACGTGAAGGAGTTCAACCCGTAGATCAGCCGCTGAGCCACCACCAAAATACTGGTTCCAGTGGTAGCCAGATAGGCCATACCAGAGGAGAGAATGGCAAATGCCACTGGAACGCCTAGCAGCATTAGCCCAAATAAAATCACAAAAACCAGCGTCATACGACTTCTTCCTCCCCGGACTTTCTTTCTAGCAAAATAACGGCAATCTGAACAAATGCCTGAAACATTAGCAGCAGGCCACCCACCGCCACAGATGAATTGATGCACCACATGGGCAGGGACATGGCAGTGCTGAGGTTCGCACGGGAGCTATATGCCAGCTGCGCGCCTGCGTAGAGCATAACGGTTCCGTTGAAAAAGATAATCAGCTCAACTACAACGTCTACAAGCTTGCGCACTGCACCGTGAAGCAGATCCAGTACCGCCGTTACGGTGGCATGGGAGCTAGACTCAATCAGCAAAGACGCGCCCAGCATATGCATCCAAATGAAGCAGTACCGCGCCAGCTCCTCCGTCCAAGAGAGGGAATTGTTCAGAACGAACCGGCAGAACACCTGCGTGACACAGGCAAGGATCAGCACGACGAAGATGGTAATTCCGAGATAGCTAACAATTTGATTCGTGATATCCGATACACGATGTAGTTTTTTCATGTACGTACCTTTCTTTCCCTTAAAAAGGCGCCGCCTTGCGGGGAAACACTTTGGCGTTTCCCCGTGGCGGCGCTAGCTTTTACTGCTTAGTTGTTCATACCGACCAACTCTTTGACCTGCTGAATCCAATCGCTGCCGATATAGGACTCCATTTCCTCATAGCAGGGCTGAACTGCCGCGCGGAACGCCTCTGCGTCCACCTCCTCTGCGGGAATGATGGTCATGCCCTGCGCCGCCAGATCGTTCTCCATGGAATCCGCCTTTGCGTCGTTATTGTCCCGGACGGCAGTCACGGCCTCTGCCGCAGCATCGCGCAGAATCTGCTGATCGTCTGCGGACAGAGAGGAAAACACATTGGATGAGATGCAGATGGGCAGCGGGGAATAGAATAGATTCACATTGTCGATATATTTGCAGATGTCAGGGAAGCCGTTAGTGTAGAGCACACTCAAAGGTGCGTCGCAGCCGTCCACTGTTCCCTGCTGCAACGCCGTCAACAACTCACCCCATGCCATAGGTGTGGCGTTGACGCCCAGCGCACCGTATGCGGAAAGGTAGGTTTTTGTCTCCATGCAGCGAATCTTCAAACCAGCCAAATCGTTGGGGGTCTTAATCGCCGCGTTGCGGGTACACAGCTGGCGGAAGCCGCCCTCAGAGAAAGCGAGGCAAGTTACGCCTGTGCCTTCCAGATTATCAATCAGAGCCTGACCGAATTCGCCGTCCACAACGGAACGAGCCTGTTCCAGATCGGAGAAGATAAATGGCAAATCCAGTGCGCCGTTGGCGGGGACATAAGAGGACACATACGCATTGGTCATCACGGCCATGTCGCAGGTACCTGTCTGCATCCCTTCCCACATCTCAGGCTCGGAACCGAGCTGGCTGCTGGGATATTCGTTGACGTTGATACGTCCGCCAGTCTTTTCTTCGACCACCTCTTTGAACCGTAGGGCAGACAGGTGATACGGATCGTCTTCGTTGGCTGCAGTGGTATAGCCGATACTCAGCGTGAGGGACTTCCCCTCTGCGCTGCTGGAACCGGAGGCTACGCCTCCGTTGCTGCCGCAGGCAGCCAGACTGAAAACCATACCTCCGGCGAGAACCCCTGCAAATACCTTCTTAAATTCCATCCCAAATTTCCTCCTTCAATTTTCAACACACTTTTTTTCTATTTCTCTCGTTGACTGTTATCCTCCGTCCACAATGGCTCGCGGCACATCGTGGGTGGCATTCATCAATTCGTCTTTTGTCAGTCCCTCCTGCAAAAGTGCACAGACAAACCGGCGGTACTCTGAAACCGGAGTGGGGTGGCCCTTTTGCCCGCGATCCGTAGCTATATATACCTGACCAGGACCCAGCAGACGTATGGTTGCGGCCATCTGAGCCGCTGTAACGCGGCCTTGCATAATATTCAACCAGTTTTTCTCTACGAGGACGCCAAGCTTGGCCAACTCCAACTGGACTGCGGGCTCCAGATATGTCCGCGGAAATTCCGGGTGCGTCAGGATCATCCGGGTCCCCCGACTCCGCCCCACTCGACATAACAGGACAGATTCCTTCGGGCTTAGATGCCCAGTAGCGAGTGCCGCCCCAGAGTGTTTCACGGCATCCATGATCTCATATACCTCATCCTTCAGGCTGCCGTCCTCTTTTTGAAGCGTAATGCCCTTACGAGAAAAAAAATCGCCCTCCATGTCTCCGTAGCACAAACTGTTGGCTGAGTCTCGCGTTGGCATCCAAATGATTTTGGCGCCTGCCCGCAATGCATTGCTGACTGCATAAATATTTAGCCCGCCTACGGGCCAGTTTAGGGCTAGTCCACCGTAGGCTTTGGCCTTGCATCCGCTGTACTGATTGATAAGGCTGGCTCGAAGCGCAGTAGATTCGTAGTGGCTCTTCAGCATCACACCCGCCATACCAGCGGCATCTGCCTCGCGAATCAACTGGAAGCCATCCTGCTCCCGTGGAAAGACTGAGGGAGACGTGTGGACATGCAGATCATAGGCTCCGATTAGCAGCTCATCTGTCAGTTCTTTGATTCTGTCTTCCATATTAAATTGACATTTCCCCCATCACAAACTCAAATTTACCATTATGCGTAGAGTGTAAGAGCAACAGGGGATCGATCCTTGTGCTTCTCTATGTTTTCAATATAGCATCGCAAGAAAACAAGGTAAAACAAGAAAATACAGAAGATACACAAGTTTTGACTTTTAATATTGAGTTCTGGAAAGGTGTCAAACCATATGGTACGCTAAGAAAAACGGAAAAAAATAGCGTCTTTCCGCCTTTTGCTTTATGTAAATTTCATTGGCATAATTCATAAAATTACGATGTTTTTTTCGTCACCATCTGCATAATTTTTACACGTTTTGAATGGGATTTTGTCATTTCTTGCATTTTCTTATGCATGGAGTATTATATTTTCCTTGTCAAAACCGCTTTCTATAATTTATCGCAAACGAATTATGCATTAAAGCGAGGCGTGACAGTCGTTATAAAAGAACTTTGAGGAGACGTGTAGTATACCACCCCTGCTTCCAAAACCATTGTTGTATGGCTTATAGAGTTTATGCAATATGCTTTAGGGGCAAGTCACATTGGTTTAACAGTGATACGGAGCTAACTTACTTATCAACTGCTAGCTGACGGATTTCAGGTGCATCAGGTACATATAGAAGCCCGTCTGATTCCTAACAGGAGTCAGGCGGGCTTCTGTTTTATATCATCACTTTTGATACGGAGGACACAATAATGCGTAAAATTCATGCCGTATAAGTTTCTTGGCGCAGGGTATCCATCAGGGTTTGAATTTCATCTCCTAGATTCCTCTTGATATCCATGCGTTTACCGGGATAGATAGACACGGACTGTAAAAGCTTCTTGAAGTTTTCCTTGGTCATATCCATGGTTCTGGCATAGCTCTTGAACCGATCTATTACAGAGTTGCGGCTGCGCCGCATATAGCCCATATTATATGCCTTCCGCAATAGGGCTCCGATAAATTCAGAATATTTTACCAAAAATTCACCTTTTATTGCCCTATGTTGCAGGTGGCTCCTCCGGAAGAACCTCGGATTCCAGAAACGCCCGCACCGCCTGCGGCAGCACCTTGTCCTTGTGGACAATTAATTTAAAGCACCGCCGCACGCTGACGGGGTCCAGCGGCAGTACCCGCAGCAGGTCTGCCGCCTCCTCCCTTGTGATGAGCCGGCGGGAGAGAATGGCGATGCCCATGCCCTCGATCACGGCGGTTTTAATGGCTTCCGTGTTGGTGCAGTGCCACTTTTTCGTCATGCGAATGTTGCGATCCGCCATCAGCTGTTCAAACTGATTACGTTCGGAGCTTCCAGCCTCCCGGGAAATCAGGGCTTGCCCCTGCAAGTCCTCCAGCGTCAGTGATCGGGCGGCAGACAACGGGTGATCGCGCCCCGCCACCATCACCAGCTCATCCTCGCAGACGGTGCGCCGGATCAGATCCTCGCTGGACAGCATACCCTCCACCACCGCCAGATCCAACTCGCTGGTCAGCACCTGCCGCTCGACGCTGGCGGTGTTGTCCACCGTAATGCGGATGTCAATGCCGGGGACGGCCTCCTCCAGACGCTTGGTTAGACCGCCCAGATACACCGTTCCCACGGTCACGCTGCCCCCGATACGTACAATGGGCATGGTGCCCGCCCGCTGCATAGATTCCTCCATGCTCTCTGTGGTTTTGATCACCTGCCGTGCATAGGACAGCAGCAGCCGTCCCGCCTCGGTGATGTAAATGCGGCGGGACAGCCGGTCGAACAGCCGCACTTGATACAGCTCCTCCAGCTCGGAAATGGCCTGGCTGACGGAAGGCTGGGAAATATACAGCACCTCGGCTGCCTTGCGCATGGTGCCGCACTCGGCAACGGTGATAAAAATTTTCAAATGGCGGAATGTGGTCATTATATGCCTCCTGCCCAGCGGCGAAACCCGTCCGTGTTTTTCTTTCATCATATCACGAATTTTTCCGGACGCAAGAAAAATTGATAACCAAATGCCTATCAATTAAATAAAAACTGCGTCTTTTACATATCAATCGCCCGATGCTATGATCAGATTAACAAAAAGAATTGCGTAGGAGAGATTGGAATGAAAGAGGAACAGAGCGCAGCGGTTACCGCTGAAGCGGGTACCCGGGCAGCAAAAAGCCGCAGAGAGATTTTATGGACACTGTTCAAGTCCATGTTCGTGCTGAGTGCCTGCACCTTCGGCGGCGGTTTTGTGATCGTGTCGCTGATGAAAAAGAAATATGTGGATCAGCTGCAATGGCTGGACGAAGACGAAATGCTGGACGTCACAGCCATCACTCAGTCCTGCCCCGGTCCCCTGCCGGTCAACGCCTCGGTGATCATCGGCTATCGCATGTGCGGGATTCTCGGCTCGTTTGTGGCGGTGCTTGGCTCCATTCTGCCACCCATGATCATCATTTCGATCATCTCGGTGTTTTACACCCAGTTCCGCTCCAACCGCTACATCGCCATTGCGCTGCAGGTAATGCGCGCAGGCGTGGCCGCCGTCATTATCGACGTGGTGATCAATCTTGCGAAAAATGTGCTGAAAACCCGACGGATACTGTATATCCTGATGATGTGCGCTGCCTTTATCTGCGCCTATCTCCTGGATGTGTCCGCCATGGTGATCATTCTAACCTGCCTTGCCATCGGCTTTGCGGATCTCAGTGTCAATCTGGTGAAAAAGAGAAAGGGAGCCTAACTGATGAAATTATTATTGCAGCTGTTTTTCAGCTTTTTTCAGGTGGGATTGTTCAGCGTGGGCGGTGGCTATGCGGCCATTCCGCTGATTCAGGATCAGATCGT
The DNA here is from genome assembly GCF_000307265.1 of Oscillibacter ruminantium GH1. Taxonomy (GTDB): domain Bacteria; phylum Bacillota; class Clostridia; order Oscillospirales; family Oscillospiraceae; genus Oscillibacter; species Oscillibacter ruminantium. The sequence goes on along the minus strand of NZ_DF158896.1, from coordinate 453,253 downwards.
CAACGTCACCGGCCTAATGACGCTGGAGGAGTTTACCGACCTCATCACCATTGCGGAAATGACGCCTGGCCCCATTTCCATCAACTCCGCTACCTTTGTGGGCACCCGGCTGTGCGGTGTGCTCGGCGCGGTAATCTGCACACTGGGCTGCATCCTCGCCCCCTTCATCATTTGCCTGACCATGGCGCATTTCTACTATAAATACCGCAATTTTAGCGGCGTGCAGAATGTACTGGGCGCACTCCGCCCCGCCACTGTAGCGCTAATCGGCTCTGCCGGCGTTTCCATCCTGGTGCTGGCCCTGTTCCAAAGCGATCTTGCGGGTATCCAGTTGTCCAATTTTCGGGGCATCGAGTTTGTTCTCTTTGGCGTGTGCCTGTTCCTACTGCGCAAGTATAAAATGAGTGCCATCACCATCATCCTCGGCAGCGGCGTGGTGGGCACGGTGCTGTATCTGCTGAAGGATTTGATTCTTCTGTAATGGAATCTGTCAAAAAGGCTCTGCACATATTTCGATGTAGCGATTCGTTTTGTCTCATAGGGCACACTATTCCCCCAAGAAAATCACATGGGGCTGGGAGAGAGGCGAGCCAAAAAGCGCCGGTGACCGTACAGATCAGAGAGAGAAAAACACGCCGCGTGAAATAGAGGTTCGGACTGGTGATCTGCGTGGATACCCCCAGACGATTCAGCATTAAAGTCCCCTATTTCAAAGTTAAATTGAATCAAGGACGGAAAGCATCATCCGTAAATCCGATAATGTATGGCGCAACCTGCCAGTAATAAACCGCATAAAAGACACAATTGCGCGTCAGCGTGATTGTGTCTTCGGCGTGGTAGGTGGCATCACCACCCGGTTCGGTGGCCCAGCCTGCAAAGGTGCAGCTATCCTTATTGGGCGGTTCTAGGAACGTTACGCGGTTACTTGAATCGCCTCGGAGAACAATGTCTGTTGCGGCACTGTCGGGGATGAGAATAGCGGAATATGCCACCTTACCGTTATCATTACCCCTCCACCACTGGATGCGGGCGTATACCAGTAGCCGGTAATCGTTACATCTTTCTCCAGCGCAAAATTAAGCGCGTTTGTGAGCGTCCCATCCAGCGCCCAGTCCAAAAAGCGCAACGCGCCCTTGCTCTGTGGCTACGCTAGAAACGTCACCGTCTGTCCGTACCAATAGCTGGTTGCCTGCAGAACGGTATCTCCGGCAGCGCGTCCCGCGTAAGCATACGTCACGGCGAAGCGCTCCCGTTCATAGTAGAGTTTCAGCGTGGCTGTTCCATCGCTCCGGATCTTGAAACTATCTGCAGCCGTCACGCTATCCGGCGTCAGCAGGAAGCCTTCAAATTCCTTGAGCGGGATGTTCCCTCTGGCAGTTCCTTCCCCGTGAAACGTATCTGCCAGCGTGTAGCTGTCATCAATGGCGTTTTGCTGGTAATACTCCACCGTGAAGGGCGTATCGCTGCGCGGCATCCACGTCACGGTAAAGGTCACTGGCGTATCCGGCATGGCAAACTGCTCATCGGTAACTACCGCATCCGTAGTCTCCCACCCGGAGAACTCATAGCCCGGAAGCACAGGAGCACCTGTATCAACGCTCACCGTATGGCCACAACGAAAGTGCCCGTCTCAGGCAACGCCGGGGGGCGTTGCGTCCATCCCATTGGAATAAACATAGGTGACGGCGTTGACATTGTGGTCGTAGTACAGTTTTACGATGGTACTGCCATCACTCTTAATTTTGGAAAATGAGTAGGTCAAGCCTTTCTTTTATAGCTAGCAAATCTTTTGATAATAGAGCAAGACGGCCTTTGGAAGTGATTCTTTCGAAGGCTATCTGTACTTTTTTGCCGACTTATGCTATAGTGCCTTGCAGAAACAGGTGTGGCAAAGCCGCGATGGAATTTCAAAAGGACGGTGATTGCAATGGGAAGCACAACTGTTTTAAAAAAGCGATTTCTTCAAATTTATCTGCTCAGCGTTTTAATTGTCGTTCTGCTGGCAATTCAAATTGGCGGCGCAGCCGTGCAGGGTGGCTGGTTCGCCGGTGAGCCTGAGGTGAAAATTGCCGCGCAGAACTGCTATGAAAGAACGCTGCGGGTGGTTGGAGATATTGATTTTGCGCCTTACTCCTCCGTCAAGGAGGACGGCTCCTTGACCGGACACGACATTGAATGCATCAACGAAGTCGCAAACCGGCTGCAGGTCAATGTGGAGATTCGACTGTTGACTTGGGCCAAGGTGGTGCAGGAAGTCAAAAATGGAGACGCGGACATTGTGATGGGTCTTGAAAGCATCTCCAACCGGAACGACGGGCTGATGATCACCTCCATCATTGCGGACGACGCCTTCGTGGTCTATGGGAAGACGCCCATTAGCGGCGTCAACGACCTGAAACATGCGCGCATCGCGATTCTCAACGGCAATACGGAAGTGGATATTTACGGGATTGAGGGAAACGCCCGCCGCTATGATACCTACACCGAGGAGTTGGATGCCTTGGAGCGGGGAGAGATCGACTACGCGGTTATGCGCGCGTCCGTGGCCAAAATGCTGATTCAACAAAAGGGGTACACCGACCTGCTTCAGGTCTTTGCCATGATGGACAGCGGGCTGGGACTTGGCGTCCGGGAGGGGGAAAAGGCCCTTGCGGGAGAGCTTGATTCCGCGATCAGGGAAATGCAGATGGACGGAACGCTGTCCGCCCTTCAGCAGAAATGGCTGACCACCTATGTCTTCACTAAAACGTTTTCCGAGGTACTGCGGGAAAACAGCAGCTTTTATCTGATGACTACCTTTGTGATTCTTTTGAGCTTGGCAGGAATCTGGATTCTGTCCGAGTGGGAGCGGGAAGAGGCCCGGGAGGAACAGGCGGAACGAGAGCTGGCCACGAGTCAGGCGGAGTTGGCGCTAAAAAAAGCGGAGCTGGCAAAAAACCAGATGGAGCTGGCCGACGGTCGGGCAAGGATCATTCTCTCCCAGATCCAGCCGCACTTTTTGTTTAACGCGCTTGGGACCATCGGGCAGTTATGCCGAAAGAATCCTGTACTGGCTTCCACGGCAATCGATGCTTTTGCCCGTTATCTGCGAACCAATCTGGAATCCGTTCAAAACGTAAAAATGGTGTCCTTTTCAACGGAGCTGCAGCACGTGAAAACATATTTATGGCTGGAGCAGATGCGGTTTGGGGATGATCTGCGGGTGGTCTATGAGGTGGAGTGCTCGGAATTTCTTCTGCCGCCGCTGAGCGTCCAGCCGATGGTGGAAAACGCGGTGAAGCACGGGTTGGGCCGAAAGGACGACGGTGGCGTTGTAACAATCCGAAGCCGAGAGCTTGCGGACGTCTGGCTGATCCAGGTCGAAGACGATGGCGTGGGCTTTGACGAAAAGGCCGCGCTGGAAGACGGACGGGTGCACATTGGGATTGAGAACGTGCGCAGACGCTTACAGTTTATGTGTGACGGCAGTTTGACAATCGAAAGCCATTCGGGGTCGGGTACTCTTGTGTCCATCCGCGTTCCAAAGGCGGAAAGGCCCGTCGGCGAAGCCGGCGGGAAACAGGCGAAGGAGGAACTGCAATGAAAGTCCTTGCGGTGGATGATGAAGCGATTATGCTGGAGCGGCTGCGGGAATGCATCTGCGAAGTATTGCCTCAGGTGGAGGTCTACGATTTCCGACGACCCTCCGCAGCGCTGGCTTTTGCGGCGGACAACCCCGTGGAACTGGCCTTTTTGGATATCGAAATGCGGGGCATGGATGGGATTACCCTTGGCAAAAAGCTGTCCGCCCTGCTTCCGCAGTTGAACATTATTTATACTACGGCGTACGCCGACTATGCCTTTGACGCTTATCAGCTCAATGCCAGCGGCTATCTGCTTAAGCCCATTGATCCGCAGGAGCTGCGCGGGCAGTTGGAATGCCTGAGATACCCCGTTCCCAGTGAAAAACGGCTTTCCATCCAATGCTTTGGCAGTTTTGAAGCCCGCGTAGAGGGCAAGTATCTAAGTTTCAAGTATGAGCGCACACGGGAGCTGCTGGCGTATCTGGTGGATCGCTGCGGTGCCAGCTGTGGCGCGGACGAAATTATGTCCATTCTCTGGGAGGACGAGACACATCTGTCCTATTTTCAAAATCTGCGCAAAGATTTACAGGACACCCTGCGCCGTGTGGGGTGCGGGGAGGTTTTGGAGAAAACAGGTAAGCGGCTTGCCATCAAGCCGGAATTGGTTTGCTGCGATTATTACCAGTGGCGGGACGGTAGTCAGCCGGGAATAGACGCATACCGGGGCGAGTATATGACGCAGTACAGTTGGGCAGAGGAGACCAACGGAATGCTCAGCGGCACTTTGACGAAAGCACCGTGATTCCCGCCACTCGGCCATGTGCAAAGCGCCGAACAAATTGACAAACGTATGAATAATGTGTGACTAAAGTGTGAGCATCGCTGTGATATGCTATCTCCATAAAGTCCAAGCAAAGAATTTTTGGAGGAGGAGAAATCATGGGCGAAACTACAAAAAAAGGCTCAAGCAATGCGGTAAAATTTATTCTGTGTAGTCTGTTGGGATTCTTCATGTTCTTTGTCAGCATACCGTTTAACGGCAAAACCACCATTCCGGTGGATCATGTGACCACACTGATTCGAAACGCGCTGGGTACGACGGTTCAGGGGTATGTGGTTTTGATCGTGGTGGCGGCAGGAGCCATTCTGCCTTTCGTAAAAAAAACTTGGAAGAAAAGCGTGAAAGACATTGTGTTCTCCATCTTTAAAATCATAGGACTGGTATGCGCGGCGATGTTCGTCTTTCAGCTTGGGCCGGAGGAACTGTTGACTAACGCCGATCTTCTGCCCTATTTGTTTGTCACGCTGTGTTGCAGCCTGTGTTTCCTGATCCCCATTGGTGCAGTGTTTCTTTCGTTTTTGACCGATTACGGTCTGATGGAATTTGTGGCCGTGTTTTTGCAGCCGGTTATGCGCAAGATCTGGAAAACCCCCGGTCGCTCCGCCATTGACGCGGTGGCCTCTTTTGTAGGCAGCTATTCTCTGGCGCTGATCATCACCGACGATATGTATCACAAGGGCCGCTATACGAAAAAAGAAGCTTATATCATCGCCACTGGTTTTTCCACGGTGTCCACCACCTTTATGGTAGTGGTTGCCAAAACGCTGGATTTGATGGATCGATGGAATTTCTATTTCTGGACAACACTGCTTATCACCTTTATCGTCACCGCCATCGTCGCGCGGATTTATCCCACAGCGAAGATTCCCGATGAGTACATGGAAGGTGTTGCTCCCAATCCTGAGGCCACCGTGGACAAGGATCATCTCAGGGTGGCATGGAATGAAGCACTGCAAGCCGCCGGTCGCTCCGGCAACATCGGCGTAAACGTCTGGAAAAACACCAAAGACGGTCTGCGCATGATCACTAACATCCTGCCCACCATTCTCTCCATTGGTCTTCTGGGCATGTTGCTGGCGCTATACACCCCAGTCTTCAGCATCATCGGCTACATTTTTTATCCTTTCACGTTGCTGGTTCGCATTCCGGACGCGCTGTTGGCCGCCCAGTCTCTGGCAACGACAATTGCCGAGATGTTCCTGCCCGCCGCATTTGTCACCAGCGCCGCGTTAGCCACCCGCTATGTGGTTGCCGTGTGCTGCATTTCTGAGTTGCTGTTTTTCTCGGCGGTGATCCCCTGCATCCTGTCCACCAAGATTCCTGTCAAGGTCACCGATCTTCTGATCCTATGGGTGGAGAGATTGATCTTATCGATCCTGCTGGCAGGACTTGTGGCGTTGATTGTTTTGTAAGCCTGCTTAGTGAACCTCACTTCCACATGAGCGGCGAACCTTGTGAGAACTGCAGAGCGCCTTCGCTGGTCAAACGATACGAGTTACGGCCTCTATCGCCTCCTTTGCTTCCTGCTTTTCGGGTTTTCTTGGGATACAGGCGGCGGTCATCCCAGTCAAAGGCCACATAAGAGCTGTGCTGGCGCGAAAGCGCTAGCACAGCTTTTGTCCACAGCAGAACTGAAAGCAATCATCCGGAGGCACTTAACAGTCGTTGGAATAACAGGTGAATTTGGTTCGCCATGCATACAGCGTTTAATCATACGTTTCGCAGCTTCGTATTTAGCCGCCCTAGAGTTTTTTCTTCTCTTGTAAGATCTATCGTTACCTTAGTCTGTTTTCGGACCGCTCCGAATATTGAAAAGCGCACGCACTTTTGCTAGAATTGAAACACATAGAGTTCGAGCAATGTTAATACCTTCAGCTTGAATTAAGGGGTTTGCTATTTCTGTTGGACAATGTGCGATTAAGGACTTTACATACGGTTGATTTAGCAACTTTTATGTGCGTGGCAATCCTGAGTAGTGATGAGAATGACCGATTTTTATCTAAGGCAACACCGTGCAATGACATAAAAGCCCGCACCATCTTCCAATATAGGCAAACTGCACGGAAAATCTGCATATTTTTGTTGCATGCCAAAAATCGTCGGGCTCAGTCACGTCGTTCCTTTGCACGGAAAGCCCAAATGACTTGCTTCCAAACGGATGCGAGCGCGCGTTGCAGGAGAAAAGTTCCAGCCCCTGGGCAAGTTCCACAGAGTCCCCCATAAAAACAGGATGCTTGGTTGCCTGTAGCGCCCGGTTAAGGCCAACGTCCCTTCCGGTCGCATTCAAGTGTTCCTCAAAGTCAGGTACACCGGTGTCTTTTCGTTTCGCTTCAAAAATGCGCCGAGTCCGCCGCCGTGGCCATAGTGTCCGTGGGAGAGAACCGCCAAATTGACGGCGGAGAGATCGACACCGAGGTTTCGGCAAACGCGCTGAATTGACCGGTGTCAAAGAAGGTTTTCTGTCCGCAGGTTTCCGGATAAAGGCTCAGGCCGTGTTCCGTACAGCAGTCGGCGCGCTCCGAGGTGTTTTCCATCAGGGCAACAATTTTCATCTCGTTTCACCACCCAGCAAATTCATGGTGCGCGCGAACACTTCCCGCAGTGCGCGGGATGCGGGGCAGTCGATATCCGCAAGACTCTTTCCGGAATTGATAGCGGCAGATGCCTGCCTGTCATAGGGAATACGGCCCACAAAGGGGATGCCGCGTTGGGTGCAAAACAGCTCGATCTTCTCTGCGTTTTCCGGACTCGCATTGTATTTGTTGATGCACACAGCCGTTTTCGTTTGGAAGATTCCCGCTGTTTTCAGAATACGTTCCAAATCGCTGCGGCCCGAAAGCGAGGGCTCTGCCACAATCAGCACCAGATCCACCCCGCTCATGGAGGCAATTACGGGGCAGCCAATTCCGGGTGAACCGTCAATGATCGCAAGTTCCTCACCCTGCGCGGCGTTCGCCAGCGCAAGCTTTACTTCAGATACCAGCTTGCCGGAATTGCCACGCCCCATTTTGAGTTGCGCCGTGGCAAACACCGCCGGGTTTCGATACAGCGCCACCTCACCGGCCACGTCGTCCTGAAGCCCAACCGCCCCGACAGGGCAGGCTGTTGTGCACACGCCGCAGCCCTCACAGGCAAACTCGTCAACTTTACAGACGCTTCCCGTTTTACGGATAGCGTCAAAACGGCAAACCTTTATACAACTGCCGCAACCAAGACACTTGCCGGGGTCGACCGCGGCCTTCTGAGAACCCATATAGTCAAAATACTCTGGTTCATTACCCGTAGTGGCCACCAGATGAAGATTCGGCGCGTCCACATCACAATCTGCATAGGCGCAGGCATTGGCAAAGCGAATAAACGCCGCAGCGGTGGTGGTCTTGCCCGTACCACCTTTTCCGCTGAGAATCAGCAGTTTCTTCATGTGAGCAGCCCTCCCTTAACGGCGGAGAGCAGTCCTTTAAACGCCTGCGCGAGCTCAATGTCTTGATCCACAGCGATTTTGCCCGCCGCGCCCAACGCCGCCAACTGTTCAGTGTACGGAATGTGCAGCAGAATGGGTAGGTTCTGTGCCGCACAGTATTCCTCCAGCGGCGCGTAAGGCGCGTCCGCCTTGTTGATTACCACACCGCAGGGCTTTTTCAGCAACGCAGCCAGCCGATGTATCATCTTAAAATTGTGTAAGCCAAAGGCGGTGGGCTCGGCCACCAGCAAACAACAGTCCGCGTCCTTCACGCTTTCCATCACCGGACACCCACTGCCGGGTGGGCAGTCGATGACGGTAAAATCAGCCTTGCCTCCGGCACGCAGGGCGGCCTTAATGACAGGCACCGCCGATGCTTCGCCGGTATTCAAGATGCCCGTCACGACACGTACGTCGGCTTTCGTCCCTTTCTCCACCATACCCACCGGGCGAGGTGTTTCCACGACGGCAGATTCCGGGCACACCAGCATACAGCCTCCGCAGGAATGACAGACCTCGGAAAATACAATCGGCTTATCTTTGACAAAGGCTAACGCGTGAAAGCGGCAAAACTCCACACATTTCCGGCATCCACTGCATTTTTCCGCATCAAACACGGGAACCAAAACAGAAACTGGCACTTCTGTTTCAATTTTCGGTTTCCAGTAAAGACGGCCGTTCGGTTCCTCCACATCGCAGTCGATATAAACCGCGTCTTGCGCAACGGCGGCGAGGCATACCGACACAAAGGTTTTGCCTGTGCCTCCTTTTCCGCTGAGCACTGCAACTCTCATACCTTGCCGTGAAAACCCGCATGGAAACTGGTCAGCTCGACAAGTTTTCCCTCCGCAAGTGCCCTGAGTTGATCGTCGACACTGCCGCCTGTTGCTTTGTAGATTTTGATATTCGCGGCTTTGAACACATCAGCCGCGTTCTGTCCGCAGCGAACCGTAATTAGTGTATTCGCGCCCGCATCGACCACAAATTGCGCAGACTGTATACCCGCGCCTCCTTGTGCTTTGGCCGCCGGATTTACAAAAACATCTGTCTGCCCGTTTTCCGTGCAGTGAATTAGAAAATACGGTGTGCGGCCAAATGAAGCGCAGACAGCTTCCTTTCCTTCATCCACGGGAATTGCAATAATCATAAATTCTCCTCCTTTTGCGTCTCGTCCATGTAGCCGAGCCGATGTCTCCGACATCCGCCGCAGCCACAATAGCGCTCCTTGCCGTCGCATAAACGGTAGTCACCGCCCTCGATCTTCAGCGACAGTCCATCCACCAGTGCGTGGGCAATCTTTTTGCGTGCGCCATCGTAAATTTGCTGTACTGTGGTACGCGCAATGTTCATATATCCGCTGCATTCCTCCTGCGAAAAGCCCTCGTTGTCGATGAGACGAACCGTTTCATATTCATCTACCGTCATCACAACAGTTTCACGGCAAGAGACGTCCTCTCCTGCGGGAACAAACTGGCTGATGGGCGGAAGGCAGCAGACCTTCCTACATTTTTTGGGGCGCGGCATAATTTCCTCCAATCTTTTCCCGCCGGGGAGTCCTCCGAGCAGTCTGTAAATTAAACTCTCTGCAAGAGATACTCAGCGCAGGCGAGCCGCTGTTCTAGAGCTACTTTCAGCACCGGTAGCGCGTCTTTGTCGCTATCGGCAACAAAACAACAAAAGCTGTTTTTTAACGTGTGTTGCACGGCAGCATCGGCCATAGCCTCAGCGTACCTAGTACCACATCTGTCAAGAACTCGTACCATCCATATTTAGCATGGATAGTCACCTCCCTATTGTTTTGATTGCGGCATATGTCGTTTATACCTTGATTGTACAAGTGAAAACGGCATATGTCAATAACAAAATTGACATATGCCGTAAAAGAAGGAGAACCAATGTGGTGGTCATCTTCCCCAACCAAGAGTCCTACCTTCGTCTGGTGACCACTTATCTCATGGAGTATGCCGAGGATTGGTCTGTTTCCAGAGCTTACATCCACCCCAAAGCCATTCAGACACTGCTGCTTTCTACTGCTTAATTCATAACAGTAGTCCTAAAATTGCGAACTTATCTGGACACAGCCATGATCAATGGCGAAGATTGGGGAAAGGTTTTGCCCGGAGATTTTGATATTCCGCCTTACAATGAACTAACCATACATATATAAATCTACCACCAGGTATCTGACACGAAAGCTGTCCCGGAGTCATACGACTTTGAGACAGCCTTTTTTATTGAACCCCCAAAATGCCTAAAACGGGTATCATTCACAAGCATACCTTGTTCAAGCGACAAGTCTCCCGCCCTATAGTTTTTTCTTCTCTTGTAAGATCTATCGTTATCTAAGTCCCTAAGTTGTCTGTAAAAAATGGGAGCACCCCCATGATCCGAAAGAGATTGCGTTTGACTATGTACCGCGGTAGAATGAGAGAAGAAGAAAGAACAGGAATCCCCCTTGTGCGGCACAGAATCCGTCACAGATGTCTGGACTACCCCCTTGTATTCTACTCTGAGGTAATAGGAATTGCGGTTAAACGTGCAGTTGCGGTTTTTGCAGCGCAGGACAATGATGCCTTGCAGCTTGCGGATCGCGCCCAGCGCTCTGCACACGGTGGAGCAACCCATCTCCAGCAGTTTTGCGATACTGCGGATGGACGGGAACGCCTTCTTGTTGTTACCCGCCTGCTGGAACAGGCACAGACATACGCAGAAGGCTCCGTGGGACAGCTTCCACTGGAATATCTCGCGCGGGATCAGGGTATAGTCCTCCGTCACCGGAAGCAAGCAGGCGTAGGTGGTCTTTCCATAACCCACGCGTCCGATCTTCTCCTGGTACTGGTAGCTGCGGCAGAAATCAATGCAGCCGGCGCGCTTCAGTTCTTCCGTCGCTTTGCGGGCGGTGGGAACGGAGCAGCTGGCCAGCTTGGCCAGAGCGTCGAGACTGATGGTGCATTGGCCAAGGTGGTTGCGGCGGCTGTACAGGGCGGCTCCCACCCAGCGGGCGCTGTAAGAGAGCGCCTGATTGTACAGGAGGCAACTGGGATTCCGAAAAAGTGAATGTTTTGTGTTCATGTTCTTTTCTTCCTTCCTTCTCTTTGCGTGCAGCCTCTTGCACAGGCTGCACGCGCTTTTTGCAAAATAAAGCACAGGAACCTAGTAAAATACTAGGTTCCTGTGCTTATAGGCAAAGCTATTTTATGCTCTAGTCCTGACTCAACCCAAGACCTCCTATTACGATAAAAACAACACAGATGATTGCTCTAAGTATAGGGTTATTAATAAAAATGAAGAGCAGAATAATTAGAAGTATGTTAATCAAAATTGAGAGGAGCGTTGCAAGTAGTTCGTCGTATTCAAGTTCCATATGCCTAATTTGGCGAATATGATAAATAGAGAGGGCAACACCAATAATGGTCAGCACAACTGCAATAAAGAAAAAATATAGAGGCTCATAGTTGTGGTAACTCAGCAATTCAAAAGGCGAGATTGCTTCGTTCTGTGCCGACAGTGACAGCAGCCTATGATTCAGTCCGTTGAGTGCCAACAGATAAGCTGTCACAATTAATGCATATGGCGCTTCTAAAATCAAACATCTCTTTTTTATCATCATCGCAATTTCCCTTATTCTCGTTTCTCTTGTATTTTTTCTACCATCAGCAGCATCTGATGTGTTGTGCGCATTGATTTTAAATACCAGATAAGCATAGTAAAGACGGCTGCGCTAATACAGACGCCGACAAGGCAAAACGCCGTAAGAATCGCAGATAAATCTGCTTCTGTGCAAACCCAACGAGAGAGGTCAAGTGTCAGCGCTTTTTTAGCAAATTCAGCCAGCAGCCGCCAAACGTCTGAGATTCCCGCTACTAAAATAGTAACTAAGAGAAACGAGAAAACATTCTTTTTATATTCATAGGATGATTTTAGTTCGAGATAATAAAACATGAGCTCTTCATCCGACAGGCTTTCCAGTCGGATTTTCTCATCGTGGAGCTGCGAATTTTTCTTTTTCGTGCGCTCTTGTAGGGACAGACGCATAACCTGATTACGAAACTTTCCAGCCATTTCTGCCCTCCTTTTCAACAACGCGCACCCGCAGCACTTGAGGCCCGCATCTTTGTGTGCACAAGCAACTTACCATAAAACTTACCTGTGGTATTAACGCAAGGTAAAACAAGTCAATGCATAGCATTAAAAAAATCATAGTATTTTCCAGTATTGTATCAAACTTTTTAAGCTCTTTCAATATGCGCTCGTTTTGCAGAGCGTAGAACAAAGAACGGGAGCCGGACATTGCGTCCGGCTCCTGCACTGCTTTGCTCAAAAAATATTGGATGCGGCCATGATCGCATCATAGGCCCAATAGTCCTGCGGCAGATCCACATAAATGATATCGGTCTTCAGGTCTAACGCGGCCACGCGATCAAAAGCCCGGTTGATGATTACCACGGCCTGCGCACGGGTAATGTAGGCATTGGGATACCATTCGCCGTTCGTGTAGCCGGAAATCCAGCCAAGTGCCGCCGCTTGTGCCATGGGATCTGCAGCAGACTCCGCAGCCACTCCAGCCGCATGCAGCAATGTGTGCAGAAAATCCCGGCGGGTAATGTACCGTTTTGTGCCAAGCGCGTCTGCACCGCCGCTCAACGGCGTTACAGGCAGCCCCAGCCGGGATAGCATAAGTGCCTCGTGTTTAGCTGTCAGATAAGCATCCGGTCGGAAGGTACCGTCCTCGTAGCCGATCACATAAGCGGAGCCGTTGTCCTCCAGTGTTACTGCTTCAATAGGAGTTGCCTCAGGCACATCGCCGGAATCGGAGATTTGCTTCCAAGTGCCAGTGACCCGTGTATCCTGTGCCGGCACAGACAGGATGTTTCCAGAAATTTTCCCACCGTCCGCAGTCCAGCCAGAGAAGCTCATACCGGAAACTGTGCTGGGAATCGCAGGCAGCGTAACGGAGGCTCCGAAGCGATAGAGTGTGCTTTCCGGCAGAGTGGGCGCAGCGTTCGGAGCAGTCCCGTAATACGCAAACGAGACAAGATACCGATCACGGTCATAATAGAGTTTTACAAGAGTGCTGCCGTCGCTTTTAATTTTGGTACTGCCCTCGGCAGTGACACTGTCCGGAGTTTCGGTAAAGCCCTCAAATTCCTTGTGAGGGATACTCCCGCCCACAGAACCCTTGCCACGGAATGTATCTGCCAATGTATAGTCATCATCAGCAGCATTCTGCCAGTAGTATTCAACAGTGTATGGAATATCTGTCCTTGTTGCCCACGCGCCGGTGAGTACCACGGCTGCATCCGGCATGGTAAAACTGCCATCAGCGATGGTCGCGTCGGAGGTTGACCAGCCGTCAAAATCATAACCGGGCAGTGTGGGCGCGTCGGCTAACACAATAATCACTATAATCTCTCCTTGTCTATTATTAAAATGGTAGCTCTCCATCTCCTTCCTCAATTTCTGCGAACTCGGAATGCGCGTCAACGGGGGTTGGGCTGCCAACTTGGGTAGCACCATATGCAGGAGCGGAAGAATGCCCGTCGCCATCCCGTTTGGAATCTCCGAAGTAGACGTTGTCGGCCACGACCTCCGCCGAGCGGCGCTTCCCGCCATCTTTATCCGTCCAGTCGCGGATCTGTAAACGGCCTTCCACAATGGCCATGCGGCCCTTGGTAAAGTATTTGCTGACAAATTCGGCTGTGGTGCGCCAAGCAACAATGTCGATAAAGTCCGTCTCCTTCTCGCCGCTCTGGGACTTGAAGTCCCGGTCAACGGCTAGGCTAAATGATGTGACTGCCGTGCCGCTGCCAGTGCGGCGCAATTCCGGGTCGCGAGTGAGACGACCCATGAGAATGATCTTGTTGAGCATGGTTCTAACTCCTCTCCAAAATAAAAGCCGCCTTGACAAAGGCGGCAGATTCGCTATAATGGATATAGAAAGGGCGCTGTTGCATGACGGTTAGCCCATACCTCTCAACTAACTTACGCTAGCCGTTCGGGGACCAGCCGAGCGGCTAGCACGCTTTTATGGTCAGTATGTACAGCATCACTGCCACGCACACGAAGATTCGCAGGGCTTTCGCCCAGAACCCGTTTCCCACAATTGCATCACCCCCTTTCTCAAGGGAGTGGCTAACCGCCATTTTTACAACAGCGCCCGCCCTTTTCAGGGCGGTTTTTATTTTACCCTATCTACTATGTCCTGTCAATCTGTGCCGAAAGCTCGGAGCCATCCGAATTTGCTAGCCGCTCGAATGCTCCCCGCTAATCTGTTACATGGATATACCAATCATCCAGCACATCGCCAAAGATATTCAACGTGTCGGTGATGGTGGCGTAGAGCTGCCCGCCGGGTGTCCAAGCGTCAAAGACGCATACCGGCACGGTATAGTCCCCGTCCGGGAACCAGATGGGCGTGTAGTGAATGCGATTTGAGTAGTACGAGTAGGGATTCTGCTTGAAGGACCAGCGCCGCGCGTCTACCTTCTCCAGCAGCCGGTCATACTCCTGATAACTGAACTCCGGGAATGTGGCCACCGCGTTTTGAACCGGCGTCACATCATAGCTTGACACACCGCCGCCATACTGCACCAACGGCTCCACACTGACTTCCACACCATAGCCGGATCGCATGGTGGTCTGTCCATTGCCGATGCGGTAATCCGTCTTGCAGCGCTCGTCCGGCTTCAGGGTGTACTTGTGGATCACCAGCGACGCGCTGTAGGTCACGTACTTCCACCTCCAGCCGATTAAAGCCGGTTCTGCGATCCACTCGCCCCATGTGGTGCTGAGGTTGCTGCCGTAGTCCGGCGCTGGCGGCGGGGTAAAGCCATCGTTGCGGTCATAATAGGTCGGATCGGGTGGTGTTTTTTCTTCCAGCTTCACCACATTGATTCGCAGCGTCACAGAAGAATCCCCACCAAAGGCGGACGCGGTCAGCGTCTGCGGTTCTTTGGGGGTGTGCCATTGCACCCACACAAGCTGCGTGCCGCCTTCTGGGCAGATGAAACTTTTGCGGAAGGTTTTTCCGCCGATAGACATCGTCGCATACGCATTGTTATCCGGCGTGATCGCCTCCCGCGCAGACAACGGAAAGCTGATAATCACATCCGTGTCCGTGCGGAATTCGTAATCATACTCGCCGGGTGTTACCACCGGTGGTTTGGCCTTGAAGGAGACAATGCCCATGCCGAGAAAGTGGATGATGTCGGCGTTGGTCTGCTTGCCACTCTTCGAGCCTGTCCACTTATCCAAGTGCAACTCCTCGTCGGTCTTCTCCAAAAACATGCTCAGAGGAAGATTCTGATGGGTCAGAGACTTCATCCATGCCCGGAGCTGGCCTTTGACCTGCACGTCATACATAGCGGCTTCGGTCGCCGTCATGGCCCACTTGACGCCTTTAAACGTGAAGTAGGCGATTGGTTCCAAAAGTAACCGATACTCGCCGCCGATCAGGTCGTCATAGGGAATGCCAACACCATTGGAAATGGCACGAATAGTATCTTCTTTCGTGAAATATCGCCGGATGGCGGCAATGTTGTTGCCGCCCGCACCACCTACAATCGTGTCCATTTCTAGGGTTTTTGGAAGAACGGTGCTTTTATAGCTGTTGTTGCCGCTGATTATACTCAGACCTGCCCCATGCAAGTAATCCAGCTTGTTTTTGGGAGCAAACGACCTTTTCACGCTGGCGGCTTCCGGCTGATTAGTCCAGTCCATTTGATAGACCTTGCTGTTGTTTTTCAGGATGGTAATGCGGCAGCCGTCCTCGTTGTTCCAATAATTTTGCTTACTGCCTGTCCCCATGCCAGAACCGCCGCTGCCGCTGCCGCTCCCACCTCCGCCAGTGCCGCTGTCAATATTGCCGTCGCCCACGGGGTCTGCCTTGGCCGGTACCGCCAGCAGTGACAGTGCCATGACAGCCGCCAGCAGTCCCGCTGCAATTCTCTTTTTTTGCAAAAAAACACATCCTTTCCAAAAATAAAAACTCCCTGCGTCCATTGGTACGCAAGGAGTTTCCTTTGCTATTCAGTTTTGCCGGTTGGCCGGGACAGATCTTAGCCCATGATAAGAATTAACCAAACACGGCGTTTTCACATGGCCTGTCCCATCTCTCCCAATCCTCGGGTGTGCCAATTGCATCCATGTCGATATAGTCCGTGCCGCCAATGTTGTTGGTGATGTCTACCCAGCCGAAACCGTCCACATATTCTTGCTGTTTGCCATTTTCAGTGCGAATATCACCATCCTGCGGCGTAGAGCTGCCAGAGTTGGAGCCGCCAGAGGGCTTTTCTGTGGTAGAACCGCCCGTGCTGGGCGTGGTCGGCTTCGTGGTCGTCCCGGTGGAGGGCTTGTTCTCCGTGCCGGTGCTGGGCTTGGAAGTGGTGTCGCCGGTGGAGGGCTTTGTGGTAGTTGTGCCGGAACTGCCGGTGGACGGTGTGGTTGTTGCTGCCTGCTCCCCATGATAAGCCCCGTCCGTGCCGGTAATCTTGCCGCCTCCGCTGCCGATGTTGGCGGTAGGCGCGCCGGGAGCCGCCGTGGAAGTGTCCAACTCGCTGGGATCAATATGATCCCACTTCCGGTCAATGGTCACATTGCCATCGGCATCCGTGGTGACCTTGATGCTGTCATCGGCGGTGTTCGTGCCGTTGCCGGAGGAGAGAGCCGTGGGCTGCGTTTCATTGATGTCGAAATTGTATTCCTTGGGCGTTACCACTTCGGCGGCATCCTGTGCGGCCAGCTGCTCCGCAGCAGCTTGACGCTTATCCGGCAGATAGATGTGGTTCACATAGTAGATTGCGCCGAAGACAGCGCCGAACGCCACCACGGTGGCGGTAATGCCTTTCCAGTTCCTTTTCAGAGTCTCTTTCATTTCAAATACCTCCTTGAAAAAGTGTATTCTACTTCTAATTACATGATAGCACAAACGACTGCAAAATGCAATACAAAGTAGCGAAAAGCGTTCATTTTGTGGAAAAGTGCAAAACTTTTTGCTTCAAATTGTTTTTGGTTCTCGTTGGAAGCTGATTTTTCTCTTTTGTGGAAAATTTCAATCCCAAGATGCCGAGGTATAGTCACGCCATGAAAAAATACCAGCCTTTTCAGGCTGGTATTTTTCGGCATGGTTCACAATTCGGCTTCCTCCAAATTCCGAAATGATTTTTCTGATAAATCAGGGCTGAACCTATGCCGAGTTCCTTCTCTGTCCGGGTCTTGTCTCGTCAATTGTGCCTGCAGATTTTTGTTTTCTGTTTTCAATTGCTGATTTTCAGTAAGCAGTTCTTCCCAAAGTCGTGGTATAGCATCCAAACGCCGAATTACATTGACAACTTCACGCTGACTGTCTTTCATTAAATCGTATCCTGCATCTGCACGGGAAGATTGTCTGATAAACTCCACTTTAATAAGTTCCACATCATTTCGGATTAGATCATGCTCTTTTGATAACTGCGCCGTGTTTGGATTCAGAGCTGCCATTTCCGCATTGTGGTTCGTTGTCTCATGGGATAGCCGGTCATTAAGAAGTTGGTTGATTCTACGCTCATTTTCTTCAGGTATGTGTCTCAAAAACTTGAAATATACTGTCACCGTTAAAGCAATGGTTACACCAATACTGGAAAAGACGTTGATCCCAAGGCTGATCCAAGGATTATCAAAAAACGACATATTAGCTTCCTCCAAAACACCCAGAGCATCCATAGAGAATACGATTGACAGGAGTATACCAAAAGTAGCAAATGCCGTCAACTCATGATCACTTACGTGGATTAGCGTGTCTGTTTTTCTTCTCATCGTCGATTCACCTCCTGCATTCTAAAACTCCATTGACCAGCTGCCTTCCTGCTGACGTTTTTTCTTCAAATCGCGCTTTGCCGTCTCGGAGAGGTTTCGATACTTCTCACGCTGGAAGTCTCGTTGGCTATGCAATTGATTCTTGCTCTGACTGCCGCTTCGGAACAGCCGCAGCAGCGCCATTACGACCATGTCCTGCTGCTCCTGCTCCTCATAGCCTTTTTCCTGCCGAACGGTTTCCAGTACCAGCGTGTGCATGGCGCGATAGAGATTTCCGTATTCCTCCTTCCGAATATTCCGGTAACTGTCCGAATCTGCGCCGTGCGCGGCAGCATAGCCCTCTATTAATGTCCTCATGCGCAGGTCGCCAGTCAGCTCACCCATAATCTGCTCCAACTGTTCCTGATACTTTTCCTGCCGCAGCGGCGATTGACGGAGCGGACTTGCCTTCGGCAGCTCATCCATAAGCTGTTGAAAACTTTTGTTTTCCCGGAGAATCTGTGCAGCCAGACGCCGTACTGTCTCATTCAGCTCGTGCGAATCCATCAGGTCACCCGATTCCTGCCGGCTGCCAACCAGCGGTTCCCCGATGGTGTGTCCAATCTCGTCCAAAATGGCTGCGCGCGCTGACTGGTACATTGCGCGGTAGGCCGCAGAACGGTCAGCTTTCGATGCCTGAGATTTTGTCTGCGCGAGAAATCCAACTGTTTTACTGCGGATGCGGATATCCTCCGCCAGCCGCTGTGTAAGTGCATCTACCTTCGTTTTGATCTTCTCATCCTTTAATAATTCAATGGATGGCGTTCCCCATTTGGGGAGCATGTGCAGCAGTTCTTCAAGGGTGGGATCTTCTCGCAATATCCGCCCGGCGGTCCGCCACGTCGCCAAACGCAGCCGCTGCACATCGGCAGGCGGCTCTTTATCTTGATTTTATTTGTTATTGTTATAAAAATAATAGAACCTTTTCTAAAAGGATTTTTTCGTACAGACAATTAAAAGAACTGAGAAAAAGGCATGGAATATCAAATTATCAGACCTCTGCAATAGCGTATGAGGAATGGATAATATTATTTAAGTGCTTTTTACAGTATGTCAGTGACGAAAAGAAATCGCAAGTGATAGGTTCATACAGACAGTATTTGATACAGGAATCACTTCTGAAAAAACAATTTAGGGGAAGAAAATAGACTTGTAATATGAAACTCGCATTTAACGCAAGGCCGCCGTTTTCCTTTTGAAAAATTGGACAAACGGAGGGTGTTGCCCTTTTTTGTAGACACGGCGGTATCAAGGAGGTATCGCTGTGTTTATTTTTAACTCTCATACTCCACCTAATTTCTATTCATCAAAAAAAGCCTACACCCACCAGCGGGAAATTACGGCTTTCAATATGAACACACACATCACCAAGTAAAGGTTAATATTTCCACTTATGCCCGACTGTATTTTCAGTCGGGCATTTTTGCGTTTATAGAGCCTCGCTGCCGTTCTCCACCGCTGTCCTTTCGACTTCAGTAAACCCAAAAATCGAAAGGATGGTAAAAACCATGAAAACAATTAATCTGAAAGATTATTACCCTTACTACACACAAGACACCTTTGTAGAAGTGCCAGATGAGCTATTTGCTATCTTTGAGGAATCTGCAAGAGCTGAAGCGGCATATGAGAGAAAGAAATACCGCTACAAAGCACACTACTCTCTTAACCGTGGGGATGGAATTGAACATGACATCTTGTTTGCTTCTCTCTCACCCGATGAAATCTACGAACGTAAGCTTACAAGCCAGCAACTTCACGCTGCCATTACTTCTCTGCCGGACAAGCAGGCAAAGCGGATCTATGCTCATTATTTTATGGGTATGAGTAAAACAGCCATTGCCAAAGCAGAAGGGGTAAGTGAAAAAGCTGTCCGCATTGGTATAGAAAGAGGTTTACATACCATAGAAAAATATCTAAAAAGTTTTTTCTAAATCATGTTCCGTTCCCTAAGGAAAAAAGTCAGGGTATATAGAGGGAGGTAAAATCCTTTTCTATGTTCCTTGACAACTGAATATACGATATTTTGAGTACGAAACTTATGTGGCTGAAAAGCAAAGCGACATAATGGGCATCGCCATGATGACCGTTGTAACACCCTTGACAAAAAGGAAACCAAATAATTGACGAGAGCCTTTATGAGCATGGGTATTACAGCCGTTGGAGCGATAAATGCAGCCATTAGACCGAACGGTAGCACGTTCGTCGCCATAACACACATAAGGGATAATGATACTTTCTCACGACCTCCCACAGACTTGAGGGGGAGTTCCTGCGGTATGCGTGGCTTTTGGGAGAAGCACATACGGTATTGCGGGACTATGATGCCAAAAGCATATATGCTTTCGCTAACGGCAGCTCAAAATATCCCCTTGCCGGGGTGCGTGGCAAATACGGCAAACTGTTAAAACTAACCGCACCGCATTTTTGTTTTATCAAAATTTGCGGTGTGCTTGGTTTTACTATAAATGAGACAGTGACAAACTTTTCATAAACCGTCGATACGCTTATACTTTATGTAAGCAAGACACTTGGAGGTGATTGCGAATGGAAAATATCAAAAATGCACCTGTTCCTACTGCTACGGCTGCTGCACCGCCTAATTCTTATGAGAAAACCAAAGCATATCAGGATTTTATCAATGTACTTTCTCGGATTATAGAAAAGCATGGTGCAGAGGTTTTAGATGAAATCAATCGTGATGTCTAATAGAGCAGTGCTTATGGATTGATGTTTTCCAATCATTGATTGGAGGTCAACTAATATGAATCGGAGTGGAAAAAAATGTGTACTTTACCCTCGTGTAAGTACCGAAATGCAGGTTGATGGGTTCAGCTTGGATGGGCAGAAAAACAGCTTAAGACGTTTTGCAGACAGAGAAGAAATGGAAATTGTAGATATTTACGAAGATGCTGGTAAATCCGGCAAATCCATAGAAGGCAGACCCGCTTTTAAACAAATGCTGTGTGATATTGAAAATGGGTTAGAGATTGACTACATCTTAGTCTATAAGCTCTCCCGCTTTGGCAGAAATGCAGCCGATATTTTAAATTCTTTGGAACACGTTCAATCCTTTGGTGTAAACTTAATTTGCATTGAGGAAGGAATTGATTCCTCGCAAACAAGCGGAAAGCTTTTGATTTCAGTGTTGTCTGCCGTTGCAGAAATAGAGCGTGAAAATATCATAGAGCAGACAATGAACGGACGAAAAGAAAAAGCTCGTCAAGGTGGATGGAATGGTGGGTTTGCTCCCTATGGTTACTACCTCAAAGACAAACAGCTCTATATCCAAGAAAATGAAGCCGAAGCGATACGAATTATTTTTGACAAATATGTAAACGGCAATATGGGATTTTATAAAATTGCTAACTATCTTAATTTGCAGGGTATCCCAAAAATTAAACGTGCCAACGGTACTCTTTCACAATGGAGTACGCATTTTGTCAGAATGATAATCGACAATCCTGTGTACACTGGAAAAATTGCCTTTGGCAGACGAACAAGAGAAAAGGTCAAGGGCACAAAAAACGAATACCGCCAAGTACACCAGGATGAATACATTATTGCAGACGGTCAGCACGAAGCTATCATAGATGAGACGCTCTGGAATAAGGCACATGTAAAACGAGAATTAACAGGCATTAAATCCCCGTCTAAAATTGGTCGGGACAGAGCGCACTTATTAAGTGGTATTTTAAAATGCCCGAAATGCGGTGGCCCGATGTACACCAACAAACACGCTTGGACAAACAAAGACGGTACATATAAAGAGATTTACTATTATGTGTGCAGTAAGGCTCGCACCGCACGGGGAAAAAGCTGCGACTATAAAGCTATGCTCAAGAAAACTGACATAGAGCCGCTTGTTATTGAGGCAATCAGAGAGTTGATTAAAAATCAAGATTTTGCAACAGAAATCAAATCAAGGATAGGTAAGGAAATTGATACTTCCACTTTAAACAGAGAACTAAGCAATTATGAATCCAAGCTACGGGAGGTTGAGCTTAATAAAACCCGTCTTGAAAATGAAATAGACAGTCTGCCGGAAGATACTCGTTTTAGAGAACGCAAGCTCCACGATATGACCCTTCGCCTTGATGGACTATATGACACCATTGTAGAGCTGGAAGAAAAAATTGAGGATGTAAAGCTGCGCCGCAAAGCTGTGGAGCAAGATGCTATCACACTGGAAAACATCTACACTCTACTGGCAAACTTTGATAAAGTGTATGACAAAATCAGTGATGAAGAGAAAAAATCTCTGATTTCTTCGCTAATCAAAGAAATAGAGATTTTCCCATGTGATGAATCAGAGCTACCTCTGAAGTCCATTTTATTCAATTTTCCTGTTTATAAAGATGGTGGAGATGTTTGTGGGTTTTTGTGGGATAAAAGTACGCACGTCTCCACATGATACGTTCCCGGAAACAGATCCACCGCCACAGCGCGGTGCGCCTGATACCCCAGTTTCCCAAAGTGTTTCAAATCCCGGGCCAGCGTGGCAGGGTCACAGGAGACGTACACCACCCGCTTCGGCTTCATGGCGGCGACAGTTCCAATCACCTCCGGGGCCAAGCCCTTCCGGGGCGGATCAACGGTAATTACATCGGGCCGCAGGCCCTCCCGCTCCAGCTTAGCGGCAATTTCCGACGCATCACCACAGAAAAACTCCGCATTTTGGACGCCGTTGCGCGCGGCGTTCTCCCTTGCGTTTTCAACGGCCTCGGGGACGATCTCCGCACCGATCACCCTTTTTGCCTTTCCGGCCATGGTCAGCGTGATGGTTCCAGCGCCGCAGTATAAATCAAGGACTGTCTCCTCCCCGGTCAATCCGGCGAACTCCACAGCCCTGCCGTACAGTACCTCGGCCTGCTCCCGGTTCACCTGATAAAACGACGGCACCGACAGCTTGAACATCAGGCCGCACAGCTCGTCCATCAAGAAATCCTGTCCCCAGAGTGTTCGATACCGATTCCCCAGAATCACGTTACCCGGACGGGTGTTGCCGTTGAGCACCACGCCAACGGTCTGGGGCGCGGCGACCAAAATCATGGCGGCCAGCTCCGGCTCCCGGGGCGCATTTTTACCGTTGAGCACCACGCAGCAAAGGCTCTCGCCTTTTTTGTTGGTGCGCACGTAAACATGGCGCACCAGTCCCTTCCCCGTCCGCTCATCATAAGCCGGAACACCGTACTTCCGCATCCACGCGGCCACGGCCCCGGCGGTGGCGTCGGCGGCGGGAGCGCAGATTTGGCAGCGCTCCACGGGGATAACCTCGTGGCTCCGCTGGCGGTAAAAGCCAACAGCATTGCCGCCTCCCACCGGGTATTGGGCCTTGTTGCGGTAGTGGAGCGGGTCGTCCGCGCCCAAAATCTCCTCCACCCGCAGATCAAGGCCCCCAATGCGCTCCAGCGCATCCTGCACCTTCTGCTTTTTGGCCCGCAATTCTTCGGCGTAACTCATGTGCCGGTAGACACAGCCGCCGCACTGGCCAAAATACGGGCAGTCCGATTCCACCCGCTCCGGCGAGGCGGTCAAAAGCTCCGCGATCTCCCCCGCGTAGCAGGTTTTCATAACCTTTGTGATGCGGATTTTAACGCGCTCGCCGCGGACGGCGCGGGGTACGAATACCACCGCGCCGTCGATCCGGACGATGCCAAGGCCCTCGCTGGAGTAGCCCTCCACCGTGCCGGTATAGGAATTGTTCAACAACAGACGTTCCATACATGTTTCCTTATTGAAAAAATTGGGCCGAAGACGGCACGGGAAATTTCGCAGGGCTTGTGGAATCGCGTCACCTGCAGCAGAAGACCGAGCCTGTGGGGGCGATTTACGCCTCCCACTTCTCCAGCACCTTTTTCAGCTGATCCGCAAAATTGGCCAGACTTTTGTTGTCCCGGCCCTTGGCGCGCTTGATGGCTTCGACCACCATCTGGCCCACGGACACCAGCCGCTCGTACGCCGGGGAAATCTTGCTTCCTTCCACGGTCTTGACCTTGCGCTCAGGCAGATAGCCCGGCTCCAGCTGAACGTCCGCCGCCAGATCGTAAACCTCGGTGTACTGGGGCGCGTGGGCGGTAAAACCCATGCCCTGAATCGTCTGGGCAAAGAAGGGGGCCACCTCCCTGTCGCCGTGGACCACGAAGACATGCTGCGGCTTTGGCTCCTTGATATCCGCAATCCAGCTGAGCAGATGATCCCGGTCGGCATGGGAAGAAAGGCCGGTGTAGTTCACGATCTGCGCCCGAACATTGATTTCCTCACCGAACATCTTGACGCTTTCCGCGCCGTTGAGCAGGAGCCGCCCCAGCGTTCCCTCCCCCTGATAGCCCACGAAAGCAACGGTACACTCCGGGCGCCATAGATTGTGCTTAAGATGGTGGCGAATGCGGCCCGCGTCGCACATGCCGGAGGCGGAGATGATGACCTTGGGCGTGCGGTCTTCGTTCAGCGCCCGGGATTCGTCCACCGTCTCGGTCATGTGCAGGTTGGAAAAGCTGAACATATGGGTACCGTCCGCCACTAACTCCAGCGCCTGTTCGTCCAGATATCCACGGAGGTCGCCGGTGAAAATCTGGGTGGCCTGCTTGGCAAGGGGAGAGTCGATGTACACAGGAAAGTCCGGATTGGACTTCACCATGTTCTTATCCTTGATCTCCCGGATGAAATACAACAACTCCTGTGTGCGGCCCACGGCAAAGGAGGGGATCACCACGTTGCCGCCCCGGGCCATCGTCTCGTCGATGATTTTCGCCAGATCGTCCGTATAGCTCCACACCTCAGTGTGATTCCGGTCACCGTAGGTGGATTCCATCACCACATAGTCCGCCCCTGTGAAATGAACCGGGTCACGAATGATGGGCTGGTCCACATTGCCGATATCTCCGGAGAAGATGATGGTCTTCTCCACCCCGTTTTCCCGCAGCGTCATCAAAATAGAGGCGGAACCCAGCAGATGGCCCGCATCCGCAAACTGAACGGTCACGCCTTCGCACAGGTCCACCGTTTCCTGATATTCGCAGGTCTGCAAAAACTCGCCCACCTTCTGAGCGTCCTCAATCGTATACAGCGGCTCCACCGGCGCGCGGCCGGCGCGCTCACCCTTGCGGTTTTTCCACTCGGCGTCCTGCTCCTGAATATGGGCAGAGTCCAGCAGCATGATGCGCATCAGGTCCGCGGTGAGGCGGGTGGTGAGAATCTCCCCGTGGAAGCCCTGCCGGATCAGCATGGGAATGCGGCCGGAGTGGTCAATGTGGGCGTGGGTCACCAGCACATAATCCACATTCGCGGGGTTAAATGGAAACTCCCCGTTGGAGACTTCATCCCGCCCCTGCTGCAAACCGCAGTCTATCAGGATGGTTTTACCGTTGATCTCCAGGCAATGGCAGCTGCCGGTGACGCACTGATCGGCGCCGAAAAAGCTGAGTTTCATGGAATATCCTCCCTGTATTGATCATAATTCCGCCCCCGCAGGCTACCCCGCCGGAACGGTTGATTTTTTAATTTTGCATCAGCGGTTCAAAATCTCCGCCTGCAATCCCGCCAGCACATCCAGTGTCTTTTCATGGAGCACCGGGTCAAAACTGTCGGTGAGCCGCGCATCCACGGCGATGCGGGCCTGCGGATAGCGGCTCTGAAGCACCGCCGCGTTGCTGATCAGGCAGATGTTGGAGACCAGTCCGCACAGTTCGATGCGCTCCGCCTCCTTTGGCAAAACAGCCAGCACCGCCGGGTCGCCGAGGTCCATGCCGAAGGCCGCCTTGTCGATGCCCACCGCCCTCACTTCCTCCAGCGCCTTGGCAGTCTCGCCGTAATTTTCCCAGCCGGGCGTACCCTTTACGCAGTGAATCACCGGAAGAAGTTTTCCCTCTCTGGTGTTCAAATAATCCGCAGTGTGGGTATCCCGGGTAAACCAGACGCGGCCCGGACCGTATTCCCGAATCCGCGCGGCGATCCCCCTGTCCAGCTTTTCGGCGCCGGAAAAGCCCAGCGCCCCGTCCACGAAATCCTTTTGATAATCGATGACAAATAAGCAGTCCATGTCGCTCCCCGTCCCTTTCCATCTTCCCGCCTCGGCGGGGCCAATGTGCTCTGATCCTTTATAATTGTACCATTAAATCCCCCAATGTACAATTGAAAAATCCCTCTCCGGCGGGCCGGACGGGAGCGGATATCCCGCTTCTTTTCCGCAAACGATTGCGTTGCCGGAAATACCTGACTTTTTTTGTGAAAAACAGATAAATTTTCTGGTCCAAATTGACATTTGCATGGGGAGTCGCTACAATTATTTCATCTCAAAGTTCCGAACAGCACATGGTTTCATGGTTTCGAGGAACTTTGGGATAAAATATTTTGGAGGTTCTTTACATGAAAAAGTTGTTTGCGCTTGCTCTTGCACTGGCCATGACATTCTCGCTGGCCGCTTGCGGAAGCACCCCCGCCGCGTCCGGCTCGGGTGCTGCTTCCGGTTCCGGTGCGGCTTCCGGCTCCACCGAAGGCGGTAAGGTGTACAATGTGGCATATCTTGTCAACGGCAACCTTGGCGACAAGTCCTTCTTTGACTCGGCAGAGTCGGGCCTTGAGCAGCTGCGCGATGCGGGCCGCATCACCCTGAACACCATTGAGATGGGCGGCTCGGACGAAGACCAGCCCACTTGGCTGTCCACCCTGTACGAGGTATCCGACGCGGGCGAATATGATCTGGTGGTCTGCGGCACCTATCAGATGCCTGAATATCTGAACGAAGTCGCCGCCAAGTATCCCGACCAGCACTATCTGATTTTTGACTCTGAGTCCAGCCAGCCCAACGTGGTCAACATCAACTACAAGCAGAATGATCTGGGCTATCTCATGGGCGTGTTTGCCGCCTGCATGACTACCGACACCAGCGTTGCCAACATTAATGAAGACGCGGTTCTGGGCTTTGTCGGCGGTATGGACAGCCCCGTTATCAACGACTTCCTGTACGGCTTTATTCTGGGCGCACAGAGCATCAACCCCGACGTGAAAATTGATACCCGTTATACCAACGACTACGTGGACACCGCCATCGCCAAGGAATACGGCCTGTCCATGATCAACGACAACAAGTGCGACATCATCTGGGGCGTGGCCGGCAACTCCGGCAACGGCGCCGCCGAGGCCGCTCTGGAAACCGGCAAAGCATGGTTCCTGGGCGTGGACTCCGATCAGGAGCTGACCTTCTCCTCTGACCTTGCCGCCATCACCCTGACCTCCGGCCTGAAGAACATTGGCAACTCTCTGGTTTGGTTCTTCGACCAGTGGGACGCCGGCGAAGATCTGTTCGGCCAGAACATCCTGCTGGGCATTCCCGAGGGCGGCGTTGGCATCGTCACCGACAAGAACTTCACTACATACGCCTCCGACGAGACGAAGGCCGCTCTGGAAGCGGCACAGCAGAGCATTATCGACGGCTCTGTGGTTGTGCCCTCCGCCATCGACGACAACGACGGGGCCATCGCCCTGCGTGAATCCGTCCGTCCGTAAACTTCCCGCTTTGCCGCAAAGAGGGGGCTTTTGCCCCCTCTTTGTCGCTCCCGCCCATGCAGATGGAGAGTGGCGTGCCGCTCCCCATCTGCGTGGACAGGAGAGCGTTTTACCGCAATCCGTCCTAAAAAACCGCACACAGAAAATCACAGGAGGGGGAATCCCGCATATGACAGAGGAATACGTGGTCCAAATGAAAGGGATCACCAAGGTCTACCCCAACGGCATCGCCGCCAATCAGGGCGTGGACCTGAACGTCCGAAAGGGAGAGATTCACGCGCTGATGGGAGAAAACGGCGCTGGAAAATCCACACTTATGAAAATGCTGTTTGGTCTGGAGCAGCCCACAAGCGGCGAAATCTGGGTCAACGGCGAAAAGGTCAACCTGACCTCTCCCACCGTGGCCATAGCCAAGGGCGTGGGCATGGTCCATCAGCACTTTATGCTGGTGCCCAGCCTCACCGTGGCAGAGAACATGGTGCTGGGGATGGTCCCTAAGAAATCCGGACTGTTTATTGACAGCGGCAAGGCCATTGAGATCACAAAGGAATACGCGGAGAAGTTCAATCTCCATGTGGACCCCACCGCCCGGGTCTGCGACATTCCGGTTGGAATGAAGCAGAAGGTGGAAATTTTGAAGGCACTGGTACGGGGTGCGAAAATTTTGATTCTGGACGAGCCTACCGCCGTTTTGACCACACAGGAAACCACAGAGCTTTTCAAAGAGCTGATGAGTCTGAAGGAACAGGGCTACACGATTATTTTCATCTCCCACAAGCTGGCGGAGATCATGCAGATCACCGACCGCATGACCATTCTCCGGGGTGGACGATCCATGGGTGTGTATGAGACGAAAGACGAAAGCCCCGAAAAAATCTCCCGTCTGATGGTGGGCCGGGACGTGGTGCTCAAGGTGGAAAAGGGCAAGGCCCAGCCCGGCGAATCCGTGCTGCGGGTCCGGGACTTGGAGTACATCAACGAGTGGGGCAAAAAAATGCTGGACAAGGTGTCCTTCGATCTCCGTCAGGGCGAGATTTTGGGCATTGCCGGCGTAGAGGGCAACGGGCAGAAAGAGCTGGTGGACATGCTGTTCCACCTGAACACGCCCAACGCCGGGTCTGTGGAGGTAAACGGAGCCAGCGTTCTGGGGCAGTCCCAGCGCAAAATTCGCGAGATGGGCGTATCTCTTGTGCCGGAGGATCGGATGCTCTATGGCATTGCGGATAGCGGCACCATTGAAGAAAACCTGATCTCCGACCGGTGCGGAACAAAACGGCTGAATAAAGGCCCCCTGTTTGACATGAAGGCCATTCATAATGAATGTGACCAGTTGATTGAGGACTATACCGTGCTGTGCAAATCCGGCGCGCAGCAGGTGAAGATGCTCTCCGGCGGCAACATCCAAAAGGTGGTGGTGGCCCGGGAATTTTCCAACAATCCCAAACTCATCATCGCCGATCAGCCCACCCGCGGCATCGACGTGGGCGCCACGGAGTTCATCCGCCGCAAGCTGGTGGAGCTGAGCCGCTCGGGCGTTGCGGTGCTGCTGGTATCCGCCGACCTCAACGAGGTCATGGAGCTGTCCGACAGCTTGATCGTCATGTACGGCGGGCGCATTTCCGCCTATTTTGAAGATACGTCCGACCTGAGCGACGAGGTGATGGGCGAATACATGCTGGGCCTGAAGCAGCAGGCCCCCGAAGAGGTTGGGAGGGTCTGTCATGAATAAGAAGCAAAGCATGCTCTTCGGTCTTGTTCGCGGCGCGGCGGCAATTTTGATCGCCCTGCTGGTAACAACGCTGTTGATCTTTATCTGCGCCGACACACCGGACGGCGCGTCCTTCGGCGCGGCCTTTTCCGCAAAGCTCACCCAAACCGGCGGCGCGCTGCGCCAGCTGCTGATTGGCCCGGCTTTCCGGTCCAATGGCAGCATCAGCACCAAGAATCTCTCCGACGTGCTGGCGTCCATGATCCCCACGATCTTTACCGGCCTTGCCACCTGCGTGATGTTCTCCGCCAACCAGTTCAATCTGGGTGCCGAGGGCGGCATCATGCTGGGCGCTTTTGCGGGCGCGCTGGGCGCCATCTATCTGGATCTGCCCGCCGGAATTCTGCCGGTGGTCTGCGTGCTGATCGCGGCGGCGGCGGTGGGAGCCATGATGCTCATCCCCGCCGTGCTGAAGGCAAAACTGGGGGTCAGCGAGATGGTGAACTCTCTGATGCTGAACTATGTGGTCATGTATCTCATCAAATATCTGCTGAACACCCATCTGGCGGACAAATCCAAGGGTCAGGTTCAGTCCTATCCCTTTCAGGCGGACGCCGCCATTCCCCAGCTGATCGACAACGGTTCCAAGCTCTCTTGGGGCTTTATCGTGGCGCTGGTCTTCGTGGTGCTGACCACGCTGTTCATGTACCGCACCCGCTGGGGCTACGCCATCCGCATGATCGGCATCAATCAGGATTTTGCCATGTATTCCGGTATGAAGGTGGGCGGCATCGTGATTTTGTCGCAGGTACTGGGCGGCGTTCTGGCCGGTATGGGCGGCGGCATTGAGATGCTGGGCCGCTACACCGCGTTTTCTTGGAGCGCTCTGCCCGGATACGGCTGGACGGGCATCACGGTCGCCATCCTCGCCGGAAACAACCCGGCGTTTGTTCCCTTTGCGGCCTTCTTTATGGCATATCTGGACAAGGGCTGCAACCTGATGAGCACCTACTCCGGCGTTCCCGCCCAGCTGATTGATATCATTCAGGCGCTGATCTTCCTGTTCTTCGCGGCGGAGCAGTTCCTGTCCCGCTACCGCCAGCATCTGGTGGTTCGGAACACACAGGAGGAGTTGGCCCAAAAAGCCGCTCAAGCAGAAGGGAGCGTGAAGTAACATGCTGCTGGAACGTATTTTCACCACAGACTTCTTCTTCTCCGTTCTCCGCATCACCGCCCCCATCCTGTTTGCCACGCTGGGCGCGGTCATCGGGGAAAAGGCCGGCATTTCCAACATCGGCCTTGAGGGCATCATGATGATCTCCGCCCTGTTCGGCTCGCTCACCGCCTATTGGACCGGAAGCTGGGCCACGGGCGTTCTGCTGGCTTTGCTGGTGGGCGTCATCGTGGCGCTGTTGATGGGATTTTTCTCCTTCAACCTGAAAACCGACATCATTCTCACCGGCGTCGCGGTCAATATGATCGGCTCCGGCGGCACGCTGTTTTTGGTCAAGGTCATCACGCAGGCGACGGAGGGTTCCGCACTGGCCTCCACCACCTCGCTCATCACGAAAAACCTTCAGGTTCCCGCCGTCAACATTCCGCTGTTGAAGGACATCCCCATTCTGGGCGATATTCTCTCCGGCCACAGCGTTTTGACCTATCTGGCCTTTTTTCTGGTGTTTATAACTTGGGTGCTGCTGTACAAAACCCCTCTGGGACTGAACATCCGCTCCGTGGGCGAAAACCCCAACGCCGCGGCCTCTGTGGGCGTCAGCGTTCTGCGGGTGAAGTACATTGCCATCGGCCTCTCCGGGGCTATGGCGGGCCTTGGCGGGGCATACATGTCCATGTATTACGCCATGGGTTGGTCTTTAGACATGGTGGCGGGCCGCGGCTTCATCGCTTTGGCGGCGCAGGCCATGG
The DNA here is from genome assembly GCF_000307265.1 of Oscillibacter ruminantium GH1. Taxonomy (GTDB): domain Bacteria; phylum Bacillota; class Clostridia; order Oscillospirales; family Oscillospiraceae; genus Oscillibacter; species Oscillibacter ruminantium. The sequence goes on along the minus strand of NZ_DF158896.1, from coordinate 422,423 downwards.
GCGCGGGCGAGCCTTTCGGGTCTATGGTGGCGGCGCTGATCTTCGGTCTTGCGCAGGCGCTGGGCATTAAAGTCTCGTCTCTTGGCGCGGACTCCAACCTCGTCTCCCCCATCCCCTATCTTGTGACGATTCTGGGTCTGGTGGTCTTCGCTCTGGTGGGGCGCAGCCGCGCAAAGCAGCGGCACTCCGCCGCCGCTCTGCAAGCCGCTGCGGCGAAATGAACCACCGCAATTTTATCCGGAAAGGAAACCGCGTATGACAACTCTATCCAAACTGCCCGTGATTCTGGATGGCGACCCCGGCCATGACGACGCGATGGCGTGGATGCTGGCAAACGCCAGCCCCATGCTGGACATTCTGGCCGTCACCTCCGTGGCAGGAAATCAGACCATCGAAAAAACCACCTATAACGCAAGGCGCGTGTGCGCCCTGCTGGGCATCGACGCCCCCATTGCCATGGGCCGTCCCGGGCCTCTTCTCTCCGACCCCATCACCGCCGGAAACATCCACGGGCAGACGGGGCTGGACGGCCCCGCCCTCCCTGAGCCGAATGGCCCCCTGTCCCCCATGGGGGCGGTGGAGCTGATGGCAAAAACGCTGCGGGAAAGCCCCGATCCGGTGATCATTATTGCCACCGGGCCGGAGACAAACGTGGCTGCGCTCCTGCTGGCCCATCCGGAACTGAAATCCAAAATCGCGCAAATCTCCGTCATGGGCGGCGGCATCGCCTTCGGTAACTGGACGCCGGCGGCGGAATTCAACATTCTGGTGGACCCGGAGGCGGCACAGCTCGTCTTCTCTTCCGGTATTCCGCTGACCATGTCCGGACTGGACGTAACGGAGCAGGCATTGATCTTCCCGGAGGATTTTGAACGCATCCGCAAGGTGGGCAATCAGGTGGCCGGTGTGGTGGCCGACTGGCTGGAATTTTTCTTCAAGTTCCACCGGGATTTGGGCTATGCCGGCGCGCCGGTTCACGACGCGGTGGCGGTGGCCGCTCTGCTGCGGCCAGAGCTTTTTACCATACAGGAGTTGTACGTGCAAATTGAAACCGCAGGCGAATACTGCCGGGGCGCCACGGTGGGCGACCTCCACGGAAAGCTGGGCCGCGCTCCCAACGCCCGGTGCGTTCTGGGTCTGGATCGAACGGGCTTCGTGGACCTGATGGCGGAAGCGGTGAAAGCCTATGACGGATGGGAGGTGCGGGTATGAACAAAATCCCCATTTGGTTTGACACCGACCTCGGGGTGGACGACGCGGTGGCGCTGCTGTCCATCGGCAAGCTCCCCCAGCTGGAGCTTTTGGGTATCTCCGCCGTAGCGGGCAACGCGGAGCTGCACCATACCTTTGAAAACGCCCGAAACGTCTGCCGTCTGGCGGGCCTGAACGTTCCCGTCTACCCCGGCGCGGAGTACCCGCTGTTTGTCCCCCTGCGCACCGCGCCGCTGGTTCACGGGGAAAACGGCGTGGGCGAGGTGGAGCTTTCCCCGTCCGAAGCGCCCCGGGAAACGACCCTTGCGTGGGACGCGCTCTATAAGGCGGCAAAGGCCGCCAGGGGCGAATTGCAGGTGATTGCCGTGGGGCCCCTGACCAATCTCGCCACCGCGCTGGGAAAGTATCCCGACTTGAAAACGCTGCTCAAGCGCATCCTCCTCATGGGCGGCGCGGCGCAGGGCGGCAACGTCACTCCGGCGGCGGAGTTTAATATCTACGGCGACCCCCACGCCGCGCAGATGGTGTTCAAATCCGGTGTTCCAGTGGTAATGTGCGGATTGGATGTGACCTTGAAAGCCTATCTCACTCCCGAGGAAGTGGATGAGATCGGGAGCCACGATACGCCGGTCTGCCGCTTCGTCCACCAGAGCAATCAGCTGGCATTGGCCTTTAACGAGCGAATCTCGGCCCCCGGTCTTTGCTGCCATGACACCTGCCCCGTTTTGTTTCTGGCCTGTCCGGAGCTGTTTTCCGGTGAGGAGGCAGGGGTCTATGTGGAAACCCGTGGAGAAGTGACGCTGGGCAAAACCGTTACCGATCTCTGGAGCGACAAGCAGTTTGCCGACCGGCACGTCTTCGTGGTTTTGAATGTGGATCGGGAGAAGTTTATCGCAAAGGTACGGGAGCTTCTGCTGTCTTACTGAGTGCAGGCTCATTTCTTAAACAGAAAAATCTTCAAATACCTCAGCCTTATTAAACAGGCTGTGAAAAGCGGCGGTTCGGAAAGCCTTCCGAACCGCCGCTTTTGGTCTTATTTTGCCTGAGCCAAAATGTATTCCAGCATTTCACTGAATTTTTGCTTGTGCGCCTCGCAATCCAGACTGTCCCCGTGAATGCACGCCTCGTAAATAAAGTTCTGGTGTACGGCAACAATCAGCCGCAAGGTGATGTCGGCCTTTTCCGGGGCTACAAAGCCCTCTACCACCATGTCCTGCATCGTGACGCGGTCGCGCTCCAGCATACTGCCGGACAGCATCATCTGCCGCAGCGGGGCGCTGAACCCGGCCAGCTCTTCCGGAAAAAGATCGCTGTAATAAATGTGCAGCACTTCCCCCATCATCTCACTGTGGCGGCCAAAGAACATGTTGTGGAAAATGTCCGGGTGCTGAAATGCAATCTCATTAAAGCACCGATAGATCGTCCGAAACCGGTCCAGCGAGGACATTTCCGGCTTCAGCGATTTGGATAAGGCGATTACGTAATCCCGCAAGTAGCACACGGACCCAAACAGTGTCAAATGCTCCAGATCCCGAAAGTAGTTGTAAATGGTGGCGCTGTTGTAACCAGCCTCATTGGCAATTTTTCGAATAGACAGCCCGTCCACCCCATCGGTCCGGATCAGTTTTTGCGTCGCCTCGATAAAATAAATCATAATCCGCTTCCGCTTTACCGTCAGTGCGCAAGTCTCGTTTCGCTCCTGTTCCGCCATGATGTTCTTTCCTCCTAATTACCGATTGGCCGAGAATGACCGCTCGCCTTAAGTGTATTCCGATTCCCCCAAAAAAGCAAGAGAACGCGGTATTGACAAATGAGGCGGGCTAAATTATAATGATTATATTTCAATCGCGATTATATATAAATCAAGATTATATTTTGGGGTCTAACGCGCGGTGGGAGGGTCTTCAATGCCGAAATTTTGGATGTCCGGCGGGTTTTTTGTCTTTTTAGGGGCTCTGTTTTGGAGTTTAAATGCACCAATTGTAAAATTTCTGACGCTTGATTCCTTTTTGATCTGCGGGCTGCGCTCCATCGTTGCGGCAATTGCCCTGTGCGCCTTCATCCGTCCGAAGCGGCTGAACTGGAACCGGTGGATGCTGCTGTATGTATGTTCTTACGCCGCACTGTGTCTCAGCATTATTTTGGCTCTGACGAAGACATCGGCCCCCGTGGCAATCGGGATGCAGTATACCGCAACGATCTGGCTGTTTCTGGTACATCTGATCCAAACCAAGCGATTCAAACTCAACGCGTTTATTCCGGTCTGTGTGATCTCTGTGGGCGTTCTTTTCTTCATGAGTTCCGGTTCAGACAGCGCCAGCAGCACCGGAAATCTGATTGCGCTGTGCGAGGGTGTGTTTTTTGCCTGTATGACAGTCAGCGCCAAGAAGGCCGCAGGGACAAATCCACTTGGGCTGACGGCCGTGGCAAATATTTTTACAGGTCTGCTGGTTTTTCTGCTGGCTCCCTCTTCCGCGTCAAAAATACCCGCGATGAGCGGTCTGGATTGGGGGATCATGCTGATCTTGGGCGTGGTTCAGGTGGGGCTTGGGTATGCGTTTTACAATCTGGGCGTTCAAAAGATTTCGGCACAGAAGGCCTCCATCATCGCGCTGTGGGAGATGATTCTGGGGCCGGTATGGGTGGCGCTGTTCTTAACGGAATATCCGTCGCTCCCGGTTTTAATCGGATTTGTCATTATCATATTGGGAATGCTGCTGGACGTGAAGCTCTCCGCCGCGCCAAAGGAACCAGCCGACAATCTGCTGGAGAACACAACTTTATAATAATTCCTGCGGATGACGGCCCGCTTCCAATTTGAAGATTGGAAGCGGGCCGTTTCCCGGCCTGAAAGACTGTTTCCCGCCCCCCTTTTCCGGCGAAGCGCTTTCCCCGCCGGCGTTTGATCCGGCAGAGGAGAAAAGCCGACACCCCGCAGAGGCGGCGTCGGCTTTTTCCAAGGAAAGAGGTGTGGGGTATCAGCAATTTGGGTGATTTAGAAGGGGCCGTAGCCGATTTGAACGGCAATGGAGAGGAACACGAACGCAACCACCCACCATGCGATAAACAAAGGAAGCAGATACTTCATCCACTTTTTAAAGGGAACGCCGCCGCACATGGCCAGTGCCGCCAGAATTTCGCCGCCGGTGGGCGCCATCACGTTGGTGAACGCATCGCCCATCTGGAACGCCAGAACCGAGGTCTGCCGGGTGATATTCAGCATATCCGCCAAAGGCGCCATAATGGGCATGGTGATCGCCGCTTGACCGGAGCCAGAGGGAACCAGCACATTGAATAGATCCTGCACCACAAACATGCCGCAGGCGGCCATCGTGGGAGGCAAACCATTCAGCAAACCGGACAGATAGTGGATGATCGGGTCCATGATGCTGGCTTCCTGCAAAAGGATGATTACCGCGTTGGCCAAGCCCACCATAAGGCAGGGGAACAGCATGTTGACGCATCCTTTTTCAAAGTGGTCGCAGATCTCGCTGGGGCGCAGGCCGCCGATCACACCGCCGATGATTCCGATGGCCAAAAAGATGGCGGCCAGCTCATCAATGTAATACCCTTGGGTGACAATGCCCCAAACGGTAAAAGCGATTCCTGCAATGAACACCACAAGGACCAGCTTCTGCCGCCCATTCAGCCGCTCCACGTTGTCCACGTCCAGCGCAACATTCTGTGCGGTAATCCGGTCAATCTCGTAAGTAGAGCTGAGATGGGGATCTCTCTTCACTCGCCGCGCGTGCCACATGACATACGTGATGCTCACGGCCAACAACACCACGAACACAGCCACCCGCAGGCCCATTCCCGAGAACATGGGAAGACCTGCGATGCTTTGTGCCACGCCGGTGGTGAACGCGTTTGTAACCGCACCCGCATAGCCGGACGCAGCGGCGCAGAAGATAATTCCCACCGCCGTCAGCGAGTCAAAACCCATGGTCAGGCAGCAGGCCAAAACCAGCGGCACAAATGCCAGAAATTCCTCAAAGTTGGCGCAGAAGGCGGAGCCGCAGCCAAAAACAACCATACACACAGGAATCATCAGCAGCTCTTTTCCCCTCATCGCCCGCACCACATTGGACATTCCGGCGTTGATCGCGCCGGTGCCGTTTAAAATGGCGAACATGCCGCCGATAATCAGCAGGAAGAAAATGATATACGCGGCGTTTTGCATACCCAGCGTCACGGACATGAGCAGGCTGAAGATGGAGATTGGGTTTTTATCCACCAGATGATAACTGCCCGGGTCCACCACACTGCGATCCGCCACCGCATCGTAAACACGGTCATAAGACCCGGCAGGAACAATATAGGATGCAATTGCGACGATCACGATGATCGCCACCAAAAACAGCATGGGATTGATCGCTTTGAGTTCTCTCTTTTCTTTGATCCTATCCATAAATGACTCCCTTATATTTAGTTTTTTCCCTCCTGCGTCATGCGCTGCAAGAACCTGTATTTACAATTGAGACGACGTACATGCAGGTTCTATATTCAGCCCATGGAAGCAAGCGCACTGCACAGGCAGCTGTAAACATTCTTCACAGACGAGATGCGAAGAGACTCTGTGGGCGAATGAAAGTCCCAACAGTCCGGGCCGATGGAAATGGCATCAAGCAGCGGCTTTGTTTGGAAGAAATATCCGACCTCCAGTCCCGCGTGGACGGTGAGGAAGGTTGGCGCGTTCCCACGCAGCGCCGTGTAGGCGTCCGCATAAATTTGGCGGAGCTTGGACGCGGGACGGAAATCCCAGCTGGGATAGACAACGCTCCACCGGCAGCTCCCTCCCAATGTATGAGCCAGCCGCTCCATCCGCCGGAACAGATACTCCCCCAGGCTCGTTTGCGCGGACCGGATTTCCAGCACCAGATGGAGCTCTTCCCGGTTCAAGTCTAAATACACCTCGCCCAGATTGTCCGAGGTGTCCACCAAGCCGGTGAGGACTTCGTTCATCTGCTGAATCCCATCCGGTATTAAAACCAAAGCAGTGATGATTCCGTCCGGCTTGGCTCCAAGACGAACAGCCGAAGCGGCGGTTAACTCCACCTTCACAAGCTCGGCAGTGGCGGGCAGTTCGGCGCGAAACGCCGCTTCCAAGGCAGCAAACCGTGTCTGTACCTCGGCAAGACGGGATGCGTCCAGCCAGAGAACCGCTTCGGCATCCCGGGGAATGGCCAGCCGGAAGCTGCCGCCCCGAATGCTGGTCAGATAGAATGCGCAGCATTCTTCCGCCGCCATCAGCAGCCGCGCCAGCAGAATGTTGGCGTTTCCGCGGCCGCGGTGAATGTCTTCGCCGGAATGTCCGCCCTGCAGCCCGGATACGCACAGGCGATAAGCGCTCCAGCCTGCGGGTACTTGTTCGGCTTTGACAGGAAGATGAAAGTCCACCTGCATCCCCCCGCAGCTGCCGCACACGATCACCGATTCGTCCGTGTTGTCAAGGTTAATCAAGCGGGACGCCTCCATGCGGGCGGTGTCAAACCCCTCCGCGCCGGAAAAATCCGCCTCCTCGCAGGAGGTAAACAGCACCTCCAGCGCGGGATGCCGCAAATCCGCATCCTCTAAAACCGCCATGGCCAGCGCCACGCCGATGCCATCGTCAGCCCCCAGCGTGGTTTTTCCGCCGGTAGAGAGAACGTCGCCCTCGATCACCCAGTTAATGGGGTCCTTCAAAAAGTCGTGCGTGACTCCCTCCGCTTTTTCGCAGACCATGTCCAGATGCGCCTGCAGCATCACGGTGGGCGCGCCTTCAAACCCAGACGTGGCCGCCTTGCGGATCAGCACGTTGCGGTGAACGTCCTGCTCCGCGTCCAGTCCCAGCCCATTGGCCCAGCCAAGAATATAATCGCTCAGTTCCTTCTCGTTTCCGCTTCCGCGCGGAATGTCGCAGATTTGCTTGAAATGGTAAAAAACCCGGTGTTTGCACAGGGTTTTTATTCCGTTGCTCACAATTCCCCTCCTCACTTCGCGAAGCCTGATTCTCTTTTTCTTATTTCGGCAGAGCGTGCTATGCAATCGCGATTTTAATATAATCATGATTATAATATCAATTGGAAAATGTGTCAATCCGCAATTTAATTTACACGTTATTTTTGGAAATTTACACGATATTTACACAGGGCTTTTGACATTTCTGCGGGTTAAGCACCTGAATGCAGGCGATTGCGGTGAATATAGTTGCTCGCTGAAAGAACAAAGCACCGTCTACTCTTGGTGGAAATTTTTGCATGGCAGCAAACACAAAAAAGATTTGATTTTTGCTTGACTCTGACATAACGTAATAGTGTAAATTCATTCTTGTGGTCCAAAGGGCACAGGAAAGGAGGCTGTATCCATGAAAATCAACGAGGTGGCAAAGCGCACCGGTATTACCGTGCGGACACTGCATTATTACGATCAAATCGGATTGCTGAAGCCCAGCCGGATCACCGAGGCGGGCTATCGCCTCTACGACCGGGAGTCGCTGGCGGTGTTGCAGCAGATTTTGTTTTTCCGGGAGCTGGACTTTCCGCTTCAGGAAATTCGGGAGATCATGGAAAAACCCGGCTATAACCGGCAGGAGGCTCTGGAAAAGCACCGGGAGCTGCTTGTAAAAAAACGGGAGCGTTTGAACGGGCTGATCGGACTGGTGGACAAAACCTTAAAAGGAGAAAGTGAAATGAGTTTTCAGGAATTTGATAAAACGGAAATTGAGACGATGCGCGAGCAGTATACGAAAGAGGTTCGGGAGCGCTGGGGAGATACCCCGGCCTTTCGAGAGGAGCAGAAAAAGACGGCCCGGTATGACGGCGCCAAGTGGAACGCCGTCAACGACGAGGGCGCGGCACTGATGCGGGCATTTGCGGAGCATCGGGACGAATCGCCGTCCGGCGACGCCGCGCAGGAATTGGTTCGGCAGTGGAGAGAGTATATCACAGAAAACTTTTACCACTGCACCGATGAAATTCTGGCAGGACTTGGCGCGATGTATGTGAGCGACCCGCGCTTTACGGAGAACATCGACAAAAACGGCCCGGGAACCGCGGCGTTCATGGCAAAGGCTATTGAGGCCCACTGCCGCAAGTGAACGGCGGGCAAACTTTCCCAAGCGTAAAAAGAACCGCGCGGTACAGTTCAACTGTGCCGCGCGGCTTTCTCTATACCCGATAGGATTCAAAGCGGCACTGCTCAACCACCGCTTTCCCCAGCAGCGTGATTGCCTTTTGGGGGCAGGAACTGACGCAGCGGTAGCACATGGTGCAGTGACCACCGGGGACGGGCCGTCCCCTCTCCATGCGCAGATTCCCCATGGGACACTGCTTGGCGCACAGACCACAGCCGATACAGCTGTCGTGAATGTTCAGCTGCCGTGAATAGTGAAGGGTCTTCCCGTAAAACCAGAGCCGCTGACCCAGAAGCCCCGCGAGATGGTCGACCAGCCGCAGCCCCTCCTGCGGATAGACGCCTTTTTTTATGCTTTCGGCGGCGGCTTCTATTTTCCCATCCGCCATTGCCACAATCTCACGGTTCTCCGCCAAGCTCTTTTTCAGCGCCTTGCTATCGCAGACCGCGTCCGGCATCCGAATTTGAAGCCCGCCAACCACGTCCGCTCCTCTTTTTTTCAAGAGCCTTGCCGTGCAGCCGGTGCCGTCTCCACTGAAAAGCCCCATGGTGGTCAGGCAGAAAACCTTTTTCCCCTGCCACAGGGCAGCATGGGTCTTGATAAAATCCCGAACGAAGATCGGCGCGTTGGAAAACTGAGTGGGATAGGCCAGCAGAATCCATTCCTCCCCTTGAATCGCCTCCACCGCCGACGGGCTCTCCAATGGGACGGCCCGGGCGCTTTCATCCAGCAGGGACAGCAGCTTTTTCACGCAGTGCCGGGTGTTCCCCGTGCCGCTGAGATAAACGCCTGTCATATGACATCGCTCCTTTTTGCAGTATCCCCGGACAGGCCCGCCATCCAGAGAATTTTTATTGCTGAAAAACACCCACGGCTCAAAACGATCCTCACGCTCAGGCCTCCTTTTTCACAGAGGCAAGCATCATCTGAAAGCCGTACTGCAAAAATTCCTCCCGGCTCAGGCCCATTTGCTCCGCAAGATACGCTTCCTTGCTCCCTGCCATTTCAATGAGGCTCCCGAGAGCGGCCCAGAGCGTAAAGACAGTGGGTCCGACCGAAAGTCCCCGGCGGAGCACTCCTTCGTCCATTCCCCGCTGAAACAGAAGCGCCATGGCAGCATTGATCTCCTCGCCAACGTCGTAAATGCGCCGCAAAATCTCGCTCTCCGCCAAGGCCTGCGCATCAACGGGGATTTTTCCTGTGATACTGGAAAAATACAGCGGGTAGCGGTCGTAAAGCTCCGTCAGGCTCCGGCAGATGGAAAAATAGCAGGCGGTGAAGTCCACCGTTGTCTCCAGGCAGGAATTCGCGGCGTCCCGCAGGGTGCACATATGGGTGTAAATAATCCAATCGTAAATCTCGTCTTTGCTCTTGAAGTAGACATAGACGGTGGACTTACTATAATCCGCCGCTTTTGCGATGTCGTCCATAGTGGTCTGCCGAACGCCTTTTTCCGCAAACAGCCGCTCCGCCGCCTCTAAAATGTTCTGACGATTGAACCGGACCAGCCGGTTCTCTTTTTTTTGCGCCATAGATACCTCCCGAAACCCAACTCTAATTATAAACATCGTACTACTAGTTCGATAATAAGTCAATGGGTTTGAAATGCTTTCGCAGTCAAAAAGTTAGACGCTTTTTTTGCAACCTTCCTCATTTGATCTATTGCATTTTTTCAAAAGTTTGGCACAAGTTTAAACTTTTTCAAGTTTTTTGACGCTGTGTCGAAAATTAGACGTGTTTTGGATGGAGGCTTGCTATACTGACAGCGTGATCGGGCGAGGCCCGTTTGAAATGTCTGTGCGGAATTTCTCAAAAGGGAAAATGCCGCTGTTTCCACCCTTGCAATGGATACATATCTCTGCATCATTCCGTCATCTACAAAATTAAAACAATCAGGAGGAAATTGAAATGGCAAAGCTCGTAGAGTGCATCCCCAATTTCAGCGTCAGCAAAGAAAAGGACGAGGTTGTTTTCCAAGGTCTGGTTGACGTGGCCAACTCTGTTCCCGGCTGCACGGTGATGGACGTTCAGTCCGACGGCACCCACAACCGCTGCGTGTTCACGTTGGTCGGCTCTCCGGCCGGCATTGAGGAAGTGGCTTTCCAGCTGTGCAAAAAGGCCACTGAGACTATTGACCTGACCAAGCACGAGGGCGCGCATCCCCGCATGGGCGCCACAGACGTGATCCCCTTCGTCCCCACCATGGACATCACGGTGGACGAGTGCATCGAGATCAGCAAGCGCGTCGCCCAGCGCATCTGGGAAGAACTGAAGGTTCCCAGTTTCCTGTATGAGGACTCCGCCTCTTCCCCCGACCGGGTGAATCTGGCAAAGGTCCGCAAGGGCCAGTTCGAGGGTATGCCCGAAAAGCTGCTGCAGCCCGAGTGGGCTCCCGACTTCGGCGAGCGGAAGATTCATCCCACCGCCGGTATCACCGCCATCGGCGCCCGGATGCCTCTGGTTGCCTTCAACGTGAATCTGGACACCGACAATGTGGAAGTGGCCAAGGCGATCGCCAAGGCGATCCGCGGCTCTTCCGGCGGCTTCAAGTACTGCAAGGCCATCGGCCTGCTGCTGGAAGACCGGAACATTGCGCAGGTTTCCATGAACATGGTGAACTACGAGGGCACTCCCCTGTACTTCACCTATGAGATGGTCCGCGCGCTGGCCGACCGCTGGGGCGTGAAGATTCTCGGCACCGAAGTCGTGGGCCTGACCCCCGCCAAGGCACTGATCGACTGCGCCGAGTATTACCTGAAGATCGAAAACTTCGACTGCCGCAAGCAGGTGATGGAATATCACCTGATCGACATGGAATAAGGAGGCCGACATGAAACTGGCTGACCAGACCGTTACATCCTTTGTGGACCTGATGGGTTCCGACGCGCCGGCCCCCGGCGGCGGCTCCGCCGCTGCGCTGGAGGGTGCGCTGGGCGCAGCTTTGACCGCCATGGTCTGCGCGCTGACGCAGGGCAAGAAAAAGTACGCCGAGTTCGCGGAGTTGACCGCCGGCGTGGGTGAAAAGGCGCAGGCGCTGAAAGCCCAGTATGTAGATGTGATCGACCGGGATACCGAGGCGTTCAACGCCGTCTCCGCCGTGTTTTCCATGCCCAAGGAAACCGACGAGGAGAAGGCTGCCCGTTCCGCCGCCATGCAGGAGGCGTTGAAGGGCTGCACCAAGACTCCGTTTGAGATGATGGAGCTGGCCGTGAAGGCTCTGGAGCTGACCGACAGCATCGTGGGCAAGTCCAACACCAGCGCTGCCAGCGATTTGGGCTGTGCGGCTCTAAGCCTGAAGGCCGCCATTCAGGGCGCATGGCTGAACGTACTCATTAACATCGGCGGGCTGAAGGATCAGGCTTTTGCCGACCAGTATCGCAAGAATGGCGAGGCTCTGCTGGCAAAGGCCCTGCCTCTGGCCGATTCGATTTACGAAAAAGTTTTAGCATCCCTGTAAAAGAGTTAGATATCAGATTGAATGCACGGAAAAGTGTGATATAATGAATGCTACTATTCGGCAAATCGTCTCCGCAGACTATGACACCACCCGCTGGAGCGGCGGAACCACCACGCAGATCGCCATTTCCCCTGCCGGAGCGTGCTATCCGGACCGGGACTTTCTCTGGCGCGTCAGCTCCGCCACTGTGGAGCTGGACGCCTCGGACTTCACCCCGCTTCCGGACTATGAGCGCTTTTTGTCCACGCTGCAAGGTTCGATTCTTGTCTCCCATGACGGCGGAACGCCTTTGACGCTCACGCCGGGGAACATCCACCGGTTCGACGGCGGCGCGGCCACCCGTTCGGAAGGGATCTGCACGGACTTCAACCTGATGCTTCGCAAGGGGAAGTGCAGCGGAGAAATGCGCTGCCTGCACCTTGGCGAACACGGCGCGGCGAAATTGAGCCGCACCGTGGCGCTGGAGCGCGAACGGTATTCCTTCCTCGTTTACTGCGTGGAAGGAGACGGCGAACTCTCCTTGGACGGCGAGACGGTTCGCTTTTCCAAGGGCGAGGCCGTTCTGGCGCAAAAGGGTGAACCGCTGCTGCGCAGCGGCGGAGCGTCTGTATTTATGCTGTGCGAGATGACGGAGACGGAAAGCTGAACAATTATTTTAAGGAGGAGATCACTCATGGGTTTGAAAAGCGATATCGAGATTGCCCAGGAATCCACTATGCTGCCTATCGAAGAGATTGCCGCAAAGCTGGGTGTGGGTCAGGAAACTCTGGAGCCCTATGGTCACTATAAGGCGAAGCTGGATATCCACGCACTGAAGGACCTGCCCCGCAAGGCCAAGCTGGTGCTGGTGACGGCCATCAGCCCCACCCCCGCCGGTGAGGGCAAGACCACCACGTCCGTCGGCCTTGCCGACGCACTGAACCGCTTGGGCAAAAAGACGGTCGTCTGCCTGCGGGAGCCCTCTCTCGGCCCCGTGTTCGGCGTCAAGGGCGGCGCGGCTGGCGGCGGCTATGCACAGGTGGTTCCCATGGAGGACATCAACCTCCACTTCACCGGCGATTTCCACGCCATCGGCGCGGCCAACAACCTGATGTCCGCTCTGATTGACAACCACATCCAGCAGGGCAACGCGCTGGATATCGACGTGCGTAAGATCGTTTGGAAGCGCGTGGTGGACATGAACGACCGCCAGCTGCGCCACATTGTCTGCGGCATGGGCGGCAAAGCCAGCGGCGTTCCCCGTGAGGATGGGTTCGACATCACCGTGGCCTCTGAGATCATGGCGGTTTTGTGCCTTTCCAGCGACCTTGCGGACATGAAGGCCCGCCTCGCCCGCATGGTGGTGGCTTACAGCCGGGACGACAAGCCCGTCACTGCCCATGACCTGCACGCCGAGGGCGCCATGACCGCCCTTTTGAAGGACGCCATTAAGCCCAACTTGGTTCAAACGCTGGAGCATACGCCCGCTCTGATCCACGGCGGCCCCTTCGCCAACATTGCTCACGGCTGCAACTCCATTCAGGCTACGGAAACCGCTTTGAAGCTCAGTGACTACACCGTGACGGAGGCCGGCTTCGCCGCCGACCTTGGCGCGGAGAAGTTCTTGGACATCAAGTGCCGTGCCGGCGGATTCCATCCCGACGCGGTGGTGGTGGTCGCCACGGTCCGCGCGCTGAAGTATCATGGCGGCGTCGCCAAGGCCGACTTGAACAACGAAAATCTGGAGGCTCTGGAAAAGGGTCTGCCCAACCTGCTCCAGCATGTGGAAAACGTGACGAAGGTTTACGGTCTGCCCTGCGTGGTGGCTGTCAACGCCTTCCCCACCGACACCGCCGCAGAGTTGAAGCTGGTGGAGGACAAGTGCAAGGATCTGGGCGTCAACGTGGCTCTTTCCGAAGTTTGGGCCAAGGGCGGCGAAGGCGGTCAGGCGCTGGCCGAAGAAGTTCTGCGCCTGTGCGAGCAGCCCAACCACTTCCAGTTCTGCTACGATGTGAACGATTCCATCGAAAAGAAGCTCAACGACATTGCCACCAAGGTCTATCATGCCGACGGCGTGTCGATTGTTCCGGCCGCAAAGAAACAGCTCCAGCAGCTCACGGAGCTGGGCTTTGACAAGCTGCCCATCTGCATGGCAAAAACCCAGTTCTCCTTCTCTGACGACGCGACCAAGCTGGGCGCGCCCAGAGGCTTCAAGATCACCGTCCGCGAGTTGAAGGTCAACGCAGGCGCGGGCTTCCTGGTGGCCAAGACCGGTGACATCATGACCATGCCCGGCCTTCCCAAGGTTCCCGCCGCCGACAAGATCGACGTGGACGAGAACGGAAAGATCACCGGCCTGTTCTAAGCGTTTTTACAATTTCCCGGCGGGACGGAACGTCCCGCCGGGGACTCGTACCGTTTGCACCCGGCAACATTCTGAAAGTCTCCCGTTTCATATGCAGTGGGAGCGAGGGGAGAAAGAGAACTATGCTGAGTTCCGCCGAGTTTTTGGATAGCTATGTCGGAATTGGTGAAAAAAAGGCCGGTGCAACTACGTTGAAGCTGCTTTTGCTGGGGATTCTATCGGGCTTTGCCATCGGGATGGGCGCTGCGGTCACAAGCGCGGCGACGTTTGCCATTGACAATCCGTCCGCCGCAAAGATCATCAGCGGCACGCTGTTTCCGCTGGGCCTTATCATGGTGCTGTTCACCGGCGCGGAGTTGTTCACCGGAAACTGCCTGATGACGATTTCTCTTTTGGAGCGGCGCATCCGTTTGAATGGAATGCTCCGAAACCTGATTATCGTTTACTTTGGCAACTTTGTGGGCAGTATTTTGCTTGCCGCTGCCATCGTGTATTGCGCCGGACCGGGCATGGCAACGGGGCTGGTGGTGAAAACAGTGTCTGTCGCCGCGGCAAAATGCACCCTTCCCTTTGGAAAAGCCGTGATTTTAGGAATCCTGTGCAACATTCTGGTGTGCATCGCCGTGATGATGGCCCTGTGCTCTAAGGACGCGGTGGGCCGCGCTGTGGGAGCCTTTGGCCCCATCTGCTGCTTTGTTATCTGCGGCTTTGAGCACTGCGTGGCGAATATGTATTACATCCCCGCAGGACTTTTGACGATGAACATCCCCGCCTGTGCACAGGCGGCTGCGGCCGCCGGTTTGGATACCACCGCCCTGACTTGGGGAAACTTTTTTCTCCACAATCTGCTACCGGTAACGATCGGAAATATCCTTGGCGGCTGCGGATTTGCCGCCCTGCTTTGGGCCGCAAACCGCAAGCCCCGCGCATAACCATACGCGTATTCCCTATTCCCGCATCCCGCATCTCCCGTCCCAGCCCGCAAAAATACATTGTATTTTTACGGAGAGGAGGGGCAACGAAACGAACGAACTTTGGTCAAAGGCCAAAGCAAGGGATATGGAATTTGCCCCGACGACAGAGTAGGGCCAGCGCGTCAAGTGCCGACGGATGGGAAGTCGCCGTCGGACGAAGAGGTGAAAACCTCGCGTTGCTGTACCCGCATCCGCTGCCACAAAGAAGGAATTACTTCCTCCCAAGTGGCAACTGCCAAGCTGGATTTTTTAAAGTAACTTTGGCCGTTCTAACACACTAAGGAGGATTTTTATAATGAAGAAGCAAAAAATTTCTATTTCTATGCTGGTGACATTGGGTATGCTGGTCGCCATTGAGATCGTCCTGTCCCGGTTCTGCTCCATTTCCGCGTGGAATATCAAGATCGGTTTCAGCTTTGTACCCGTCGCCGTGGCGGCGGTGCTGTATGGAGCCGCTCCGGCTGCGGCTGTGGCCGCGCTGGGAGACTTTGTAGGCGCAATCCTGTTCCCCATCGGGGCCTATTTCCCCGGTTTTACCCTGACTGCGGCCCTGACCGGCGTGGTGCTCGGTCTGTTCCTGCACAAGGGGCAGAATATGGCCCGCATTGCCGGTGCAGTGGCAGTGAACCAACTGATATTGAGTCTTCTGCTGAACACGCTGTGGATTTCCGTGCTGTACGGTTCGCCTTACGGGCCGCTGTTTGTGACCCGCATTGTGCAGACCATGGTGATGATCCCGGTGCAGTTCATTATGATCGGCTTGATGACAAAAGCCTTGGGCCGCTATGGAAAGCGGGCGATTGCATGAACTTTTCGGAGGCGCTGGATTTTATCCACGCCACTTCTTGGCAGGGCAGCCGTCTTGGTCTTGCGCGCATTGAGGAGCTGATGACCCTGTTGGGCAATCCTCAGAAACAGCTGCGGTTCATCCATGTGGCGGGGACCAACGGGAAAGGCTCCGTGTGCGCCATGCTTTCCGAAATTCTGGCTCGGGCAGGATATACAACGGGACTTTATACCTCCCCTCACCTCTTTCGCGTCAACGAGCGGATGAAGGTGAACGGGGCGGACATTTCTGACGAGGAGCTGACTCATCTTGCGGAGCAAGTGGCTCCGGTGGTGGCGCAGATGGAGGACTCTCCCACGGAGTTTGAGCGCATCACGGCCATGGCCCTGCTGTATTTCCAGAAAAAGCACTGCGACGTGGTGGTTTTAGAGGTGGGTCTGGGCGGTCGTCTGGACTCGACCAATGTGATCGACGCGCCGGATGCGGCAATCATTACCAACATTGCACTGGAGCACACAGAAGTGCTGGGAGACACGCTGACAAAGATTGCCGGCGAGAAATCCGGAATCATCAAGCCCGGAGCGGACGTAATCCTCTCTGCCCAGTCGGCGGAGGTGGAGGCCGTGGTGCGCCGGACCTGCGAGGAGCGGGGCTGCGCTCTGCGCGTGACGGACCCGGACGCGGAAAAACTGAACGCCTGCGATCTCTCTGGGCAGACGCTGGATTACCGGGATCGAAAGGAACTGCGGCTGCGGCTTTTGGGAGACTATCAGTATAAAAATGTCTCCGTGGCGCTGGACACCGTAGACGTGCTGAACGCGCGGGGATACAAGATTCCGGAATCCGCCGTGCGGGCGGGACTGTCCGAGGTTCTTTGGCCCGGCCGGTTTGAGGTCTTGCAGCAAAATCCGTTGGTTTTGGTGGACGGCGCCCACAATCCGGACGGTGTGTCCGAGCTGGTCCGCTGCCTGAGCGCCTATCTGCCCCACCGCAAAATGACGCTGGTAATGGGCGTGATGGCGGACAAGGACTACGCCGACATGATCCGCATGATGGCGCCCTTCGCCACGGAATTTGTGGCGGTAACGCCGGAGAGCGAGCGTGCGCTTCCGGCAGAGGACCTGCGAACAAAAATTGAGACACTGACCGGCGTTCCCGCCCGTTGCGGCGGCGACGTAAAGAGCGGCCTTGCCCTTGCGATGAGTGGAAAAGGCCCGGAGGACATTGTCTGCGCTTTCGGTTCGCTCTATCAGGTGGGAGAAATCCGGGCATACTTTGGGCGGACCACCTGAAAAGCACCCTGAGGAATCACGGCGGCATTTTAGCTGGAAAGGCGCTTTTGCCCTTTTTTCAGCTTTGGGCGGGTATCCAAAAGATACCTGCCCCCTTTTTATCCCTAAGACAAAAAGATCGTAAATATGGCTGGCGTTGAGCCGCGGAGCCGTGTATAATTAAGATAGAACAAACGATTTCAGAGGAGAGGAAGGGGCAAATCGATGGCAAAGATTGAAGTACAGCTGTTTCAGATACCTTGCGTGAAGCTGGACGGGAAAGAGGTGTCCTTCCCTTTCAAGCGGGTTGACGCGCTGTTTTATTATCTGATCTGCCAAAAAACCGCTACTCGTCAGGAGCTGGTGGATCTTCTCTGGGAGGATTGCGCGGAAGAGGTAGGCTATAAAAATCTGCGGCACACCATCTATACGCTGCGCAAATCGCTGGGGGCCGATTTGATTTTGACCGTTCCGAAAACGGAGGTACGCCTGAATCCGGAGCGGGAGCTGATCTCCGACTTTGACCAGTGCAACAGCGAGGAGACTGCGGACACGGAGCAGTTTCTGCGGGGCTTCACAGTGAAAAACGCGCCCAGTTTCAACGCTTGGGTGGATCAGGTACGCGAGCGGATGGCCGCCCGGACACTGAGTGACCTTTTCACCGGCGCGGCGCAGGCTCAGGAAAAGGGCGATCTGGCGCAGGCGGAGCGGCTGAGTCTGGAATATTTGAACCGGGACGGACTGGATGAAAAAATGGTCATGTTCCTGATGAAGCTCTATCAACAGGACGGACGATATTACAAGGCCGCCAATCTCTATCAAAAGCTGAAAGACCGGCTGGCGGAGGAGCTGGGCATTGCCCCGCTTCACGAAACCGCCGCACTGTACTATGACATTGTGAACCAGTGGAACGAGACAACAGCGGAAGAGGCCGGCGGGGCCGCCCCCGCGCTGACGGGAAGCCGGGGCTGTCTGCTGCAAAAAATGCAGGATCGGTATCAGGCGTTTCAAAACGAGTATCAAACCCCTTCCCTGTTGTTTTACGGGGAATCCGGCTGCGGCAAGAGCTATCTTTTCCAGCACTTCCTTCGGGGCGGCGACTTTTCGGACACGCTGGTGCTGACGGGCCTTTGCTCCCAAATGCAGGCGGGGGTGTATCTGGAATCTTGGAAAAATGTGATGTTGGCGGTGGCAGAGGAAGCGGCACGGCAAAATCTGCCCATCCCCGCCGCCACCCGGCGGACTATCGCAAGAGTGTTCCCGGTGTTTTCTGATGAGGCAGAGGAGCCGCGGGAGACCTGTAAATTCAAGCAGAACCGCTGCGGCGCACTGGTGACAGACGCGGTGGCCCTGCTGCTTTCCATGGCGGCGGGACGGCGGAAGATTCTGCTGGTGTTTGAAGATCTCCAGTGGATGGACCCGGCCAGTCAGGATCTTTTATGTCAGGTGGTGCGTCGGCTGGGCGGGAGCCAGCTGCTGCTGCTTGCCTCCAGCTGGACGCTGAATGTAGATGTAAATTTTCTTCTGGACGAGTCGGCGCTGGAGCGCGTCCATGTTCCCTGTCTCACCCGGGAGGAAACTGACCGGTATCTGGATGGGGCACTGGGCGTGGATCTGCCTGCCGCAGTCCGCACCCGCATCTTTGAAGCCACGGGGGGAAATCCCCGTCTGCTGGCCGGGGCTGTGGAGAATCTGCGGGGCAAGGAGCCGACGGAGGACACCCTGCCGGACGCCAACGGCATCCTGCATCAGCGCATGGCGGGATTGAGCGTGCAGGCGCTGAACCTTGCCAACGTGCTCTCCCTTTTCCCGGATCAGACGCCCTGCCAGCTTCTTTCGGAGATCACGGGTTATCAGCCCACGCAGCTTTACGCCTTGTCTGTGGAACTGGAAGAGCACTCCCTGATCGGGGAGTGCTGCATCGGGTCAGAGAGCTATTTGGGATTTCTTCAGCCCCATATGCGGGAGGCCATTTATCAGGCGCAATCGTATTTTCAGCGCCAGCCTCTTCACCTGCAAATTGCCGACCGTCTTGAAAAGAACCAGCGCGAGGGGGACGTGGACGCTTTGGCCCGGGTGGCATACCATTGCCGGGCGGCAGGCGACAGTCTTCGGGCTTTTCGGTGTGAGGTCACCGGACTGTACTGGCGGACACGGTGGACTTGTGAAATTCCGCCTCTGGTTCCTGCGGAAGACGACCCTCCCTCGCCGCTGCCCAAAGGAGTGACGCTGGAAGACTATATCCGGGGACTGGAGCAAGAGCTGGATCGGCTGCGCCGTTTGTTCCCTTCGGGCGCACAAAGCGAAGAGCTGAACCGGGCCGAACGGATGCTCCTGTGCGCAAAGGCGCGGACGCTGATCTATACCGGCCAGTATCAGGAGGGACTGGGCGTCACAGAGATGCTTCTTCGCTCTATGACTCCCTGCGCCGCAGAGGACACAGATCTGCTGCTGTGGGTCTTGCGTCAGCGGATTGCATACAGCATTCAAACAGATCAGCCCGAGCCGGAATTCATTGTCCGGGGGCTGGAAATTGCGGAGGAATCCGGTCTGAAGCGCCAGCGAGCCTGCTATTTGCTGCTGCGGGGCATTGATTTCTGCAAAGAGGGAAGCTATAAAAGCAGTGATTACTTTTTCCGTCAGGCACTGGAGCTGTTTGACCACCCGGAGCACTATCCCCTGTTCTGCGCGTATATCCGAACGTGGCAGGGCGAATGGAAGCGCCGCCAGCAGGACTTTGACGGAGCCTGCGAGATTTATCAGCTGGCTGTGGAACAGACCGAGGGCCTGCCCCCTTGGCCGGGCTGCGGCTTCCTCTTCACCGGCTATGGTCGGGCGGCCATGGCCGCAGGAGACGACAAAAAGGCCCGTCAGATGTTTGCCCGGGCCTTGGAGGCATTTGAGAAGACCCGCGAATTGCCGGGGCGGTGTTTGGCAGAAGCCTACTCCGCCTACTATGCCGCGCAGGATGAGAAATACGCCGAGGCAGCGGAGCTGCTGGCAGTTTCTTGGGACTCCGCCAGCAAACTCAGTTCTCTGGTGGAGCAAGGGATTCGGGACAGCGTTCTGGCGCGGCTGCGCCGGGAGCTGGATCAAAACCGCACGCTGGACAACGAATTGGACCACTATCTCTACCGTCCACTGGATATCTACTGTCACCGCGGAATGCAGCGTCTACGCGGCGTGAAGGGCGCGTATGAATATGACCAGCTGGAGGACTGTCTGCGGTACAGCGTCCGGCAGGCAAAGCCTTTGACGGTCAAAAACCTTTACAGCAAAAACAAGAACTTTATGACAGAATGAACGCGCAAAAAGGCGGTTGAAAGTCCCCAGGGACTTTCGACCGCCTTTTCCTGGTCAATCTTCCGCTCGCCGCAAAGGCTCACGTTTCTTAAATGTGGACGATCTCGCCCTTTTTGATCACGGTGTCCACCAGATTCGCGCCGAAGCGATAGCAGATATAATCCAAATCCGGCGCATCCCAGATCAGCAGGTCGCCCTGCTTGCCCACTTCCACAGAGCCAACCTTGTCAGCCCGGCGGATGCCTGCCGCGCCGTTCAGCGTGGCGGCGGTGAGAACCTCCTCCGGCGTCAGGCGGTACTTGAGGCAGGCGATGTTCATGGCCATCTGCAGGTTGGAACTGGGGCAGGAGCCGGGGTTATAATCCGTTGCCACGGCAACGGCAACACCCGCATCAATCATGTCCCGGGCGGGAGCGAAGGTGGCCCCCAGATAGAAGCTGGTCGCGGGCAGCAGGCAGGCAATGGTGCCGCCCTTTGCCATGCTGGCAATGCCATCGGCCGGGCAGACGATCAGGTGCTCGGCGGTGATGGCCCCAATCTCTCCGGCAAGCTGCGACCCACCGATGGGATCAATCTCGTCGGCGTGAATCTTGGGAGACAGACCGTACTTTTTACCCGCCTCCAAAATGACGCGGGATTCCTCGGCGGTAAACACGCCGGACTCGCAGAACACGTCGCAGAATTCGGCCAGATTCTCCTTTGCGACAGTGGGGATCATCTCCTCGCACAGCAGGCGGATATAAGCCTCCCGGTCGTTCTTGTACTCCTCCGGCACGGCATGGGCGCCCAGAAACGTGGGGACCAGTTCCACCGGCTGTGTCTCGTTCAGCCGACGGATCGCCCGCAGCTGCTTATACTCGTCCTCCGGGGCAAGGCCATATCCGCTCTTGGCTTCGCAGGTGGTGGTGCCCATGGCCAGCATGGCTTTCAGTTCTTTTGCGGCCTTGTCGGCCAGCTCCTCCTCCGACGCGGCACGGGTAGAGCGGACGGTGGAGAGAATTCCGCCGCCTTGGGCGAGAATTTCCAGATAAGTCACGCCGTGGAGCTTCAGCCCCAGTTCATTTTGCCGCCAGCCGCCAAAGATCAGGTGCGTATGGGCATCCACCAGTCCGGGGGTGACCAAACGTCCCTTTGCATCCACGACCTCCGCATTTTCCAGATACTCCGCGGGGACTTCCCCGCTGCCCACAGCGGAGATCACGCCGTCCCGCACCAGCACATAGGCATTTTTCAAAAGGGTGATTTCTCCCTGCGCCTTGCCACGCTTGGCGTCGGAGCCGGTGGGGGTGGCCAGCAGGCCAATGTTTTTCAGCAGCAGACTTGCCATAATCGATCCTCCCAAATCAAAATGTCGGAAAAGGGGCCTCGCTTTGAGGCCCCTTTTTGTGTGTAAAAAGCAGTTCTTATTTCACGCTTTTCAGCGCGTCGCTGACCAACTGATCGTCGTTCTCCGCCACGTAAGGCAGGGTGATGTGATCCTGGCCCTTGTACATCTCGTTGTATTCCACCACAGTGGAAACCGCGTGCTCGTTCCGTGCCCATGCGCGGCGGGAAACGCCCACCATGGTATCCCAAGGCATGGACATACGCAGGATGGTATCCACGCGCTCAGAGCCGTCCAGCACCATGCCGAAGCCGCCGTTGATGGCCTTGCCGATGCCGGTGCCGCCGCCGTTGTGCAGGGCGATCAGGCTCATGCCGCGGGCCGCGTTGCCCGCATAGCACTGGGTGGCCATTTCGGCCATGATGTTGGAGCCGTCCTTGATGTTGGAAGTCTCGCGGAAGGGGGAGTCGGTTCCGCCGGTGTCGTGGTGGTCGCGGCCCAGCATAACGGGACCGATCTCTCCGTTGCGAACCATCTCGTTGAACTTCAGAGCAATGTTCATGCGGCCCATGGCGTCCTGATACAGGATGCGGCACTGAGTGCCGACCACCATCTTGTTTTTCTTCGCGTCGCGGACCCAGACATAGTTGTCGTAGTCCTGATAGCGGCGGTTATGCGCCTGAATATACTCAGCGGCAGCAGCGTCGGTCTTGTCCAGATCGTCGGGGTTGCGGCTCAGGCAGCACCAGCGGAAGGGACCGTAGCCATAGTCGAACAGATGGGGCCCCAGAATGTCTTCCACGTAGGAGGGGAAGATGAAGCCGTCCAGATCGTTCTCGCCGTTCTTGCAGATGGAAGTCTCGCCCGCATCGTACACGGCCTTGAGGAAGCTGTTGCCGTAATCGAAGAAGTAAGTGCCCTGCTCGTGGAGCTTGCAGATCAGTTCATAGTGATGGCGCAGAGTCTTGTCCACCAGCTTGCAGAAGCCCTCGGGGTCCTTGTCCAGCATCTCGGTGCGCTGCTCGAAGGTCAGACCCTGCGGGCAGTAGCCTCCGTCGTAGGGGACATGGCAGCTGGTCTGGTCGCTGAGCAGGTCCACATGCACGTTCTTCTCCAGCAGGTACTCCAGCAGATCCACCACGTTGCCGTGGTAAGCGATGGCGCAAGGCTCCTTGGAGGCCATCTTCTTCTGGGCGATGGACAGCGCCTCATCCAGACTTCCGGTCTTCTCGCTGACCCAGCCCTGCGTATAGCGGGTCATGATGCGGGACTCGTCCACCTCGGCGATGATGGACACGGCTCCGGCAATTTCGGCAGCCTTGCCCTGTGCGCCGGACATGCCGCCAAGGCCTGCGGTCACGAACAGGCGGCCTGCCAGATTGCCGTCTTCGGGGATACCCAGCTTCAGTCTGCCCGCATTTAGCAGGGTGTTAAACGTGCCGTGGACAATGCCCTGAGGCCCAATGTACATCCAGCCGCCGGCGGTCATCTGCCCGTAGTTGGCAACACCCAGCGCCGCAGCGCGGTTAAAGTCTTTCTGGTTGTCATACATGCCCACCATCAAGCCGTTGGAAATGATGCAGCGGGGTGCGGTGGGATGGCTGTGGAACAGGCCCAGAGGATGGCCGCTCATGACCACCAGAGTCTGCTCGTTGGTCATGACCTCCAGATACTTCTTGATAAGACGATACTGCATCCAGTTCTGGCAGACCTGACCGGTTTCGCCGTAGGTCACCAGTTCGTAGGGATACAGAGCCACGTCAAAGTCCAGATTGTTCTCAATCATTACCTGAAACGCCTTGCCCTCAACGCAGTTGCTCTTGTACTCATTGATAGGTTTGCCGGTCAGGCGGCCCTGAGGACGGAAACGGTATCCGTAAATCCGGCCGTGCTCCTCCAGCTCCTGAGCAAACTCCTTGGCCATCTGGGCGTGATGGTCGGGATGGATGTAGCGCAGGGCATTTTTGATTGCCAGTTCCTTGTCAGCCTGCGTCAGATGGGACTCCCGGCGGGGAGCGCGGCGGATCCCTTCCTCAAATGTGGGATACTCCGGTAGATCATAGTCCAGCTTTACCGTCATAGCCTTATCAACATCAAAATTCGCCATGGTCGTTCCTCCTGAAAATTGGATTCTGCCGACCGGACTCAGTCCGGCAGGACAGTCTAAGGGTTTCCTCTTTGAAAAACATCTTATCACGCGGAATCAGGAAAATCAACAAAATATCCAAAATAATTCAGAATTATTTAGTTGTTTTTACCAAATTAATTCGCTATTGCATCATCCCATTGCTCCGGCAGCACATCAGTCTGGAAAAGTGTATTTTTTTGCCGTCAAAGCCATGCGCACGATGCATCCGCGCCGATTTGCAAATTCTATTATAGAGGGCCTGCGTTGAATCTGCGTCAAATAATTTGACGAACGGGAAAAAGTTCTCAGAAAAACGGTTGCGGAAATATTATTTTTTTGCTATGGTACAAGTGTTATAGAAAAGGTGCGCCAACGCGCGCCGCAAACGTGGCGGAATGTGTAAAGGAGCGAGCAAGCATGGATCAGATCATGGAGTGTATCCCGAACTTCAGCGAGGGGCGGGACCTTGAAAAGGTGGAGAAAATTGCAGGCGCTTTTCGGGCGAAGGAACGAGTCAAGCTGCTGGATTACAGCACAGACAAGGACCACAACCGCTGCGTGATTACCGCCGTAGGCGAGCCGGAAGCCCTGCGGGACGCGGTGATTGAAGCCGTGGGCACGGCGACGGCGCTGATCGACATGACACGGCACGACGGGCAGCATCCCCGCATGGGTGCAACCGACGTGGTCCCCTTCGTCCCGGTGCGGGGCTGCACGCTGGATGACGCGGACCGCATTGCGAAAGAAACGGCCGCCGCCATCGCGGAGCGGTTCGGCGTACCTGTCTTCCTGTACGAAAAGTCCGCTACCGCGCCCCACCGGGAAAATCTTGCCAATATCCGCAAGGGCCAGTTCGAGGGAATGATGGAAAAGATGAAGGACCCCATGTGGCGTCCCGATTTCGGCCCTGACACGATCCATCCTACCGCGGGCGTCACCGCGGTGGGCGCTCGGATGCCGTTGGTGGCGTTTAACATCAACCTGAACACCTCCGACCTTCGCATCGCCGACGAAATTGCCCACCGCATCCGCTATATCAACGGCGGGTTTCGGTTTGTAAAGTCCATGGGCGTGCTGCTGGAAGACCGCAACATCGCGCAGGTTTCCATCAATATGACGGATTACACGAAAACGTCCCTCTACCGGGTGTTTGAGACTGTGAAGATGGAGGCGCAGCGCTGGGGGGTCAACGTGATAGGCAGCGAGATCATCGGTCTGACGCCCATGGCGGCGCTGGTGGACTGCGCGGAGTATTATTTGCGCATTGAAAACTTCCGCCAAGATCAGATTTTGGAAACCCGTCTTTAAGAAGTGCTTTCCGGGACTTCCCCGAAAACAAATATTAAAACCGGAGGAGACAAACCGCCCCCTCCCCATATAAAAAAGGAGATTTTACGCATGCGTCCTGAATTGATCAGCCAGCCCATCACGGGCATTTGTTCCTTTGGCCGGTATCCCATCTGTCTCGATCTTGATGATCTTCACGCGGACTTTGGCGTCCTTGGCATTCCCTATGACATGGGCGTTGGCTTCCTCAGCGGAGCCCGGCTTGGCCCCCGCCGTATCCGGGAGGCTTCCACCCAGTATGGCCGCGGCAAAGCCGGCTATTACGATTATGAAACCGACGAGCAGATGCTGGCCGAGCCCATCACCATCGCCGACTGCGGCGACGCCGACGTCCTTCAGGGCGACCGGGAGTATTCCTTCAAGTGCGTGGAACGAGCCGTCCGCCGCATCATCAAGGCGGGGAGCATCCCCATTCTCATGGGCGGCGACCACTCTGTTTCCATTCCCGTGGGCCGGGCACTGGAGGAATACGGCAAAAAGATCTGCGTCATTCAGTTTGACGCGCATCTGGACTGGACCAGCCATGTTGGCCCCCAGTTTCAAGGCAACGGCAGCCCCATGCGGCGCTTGAGTGAGATGGATCACATCGGCCAGATGGTTCAGATCGGTCTGCGGGGCATGGGCAGCGGCAAGAAGCAGGACTATGACGACGCCCGGGCCTATGGCAGCAAGCTGATCTCCGCCCGGCAGCTGCACGAAAAGGGAACCGCATGGGTATTGGAGCAGATTCCCGAGGCGGAAGCCTATTACATCACCTTTGATATCGACGGCTACGATATGCCGCTGGCTCCCGGCGCGGCGTCTCCCCTGCCCGGCGGACTGCAGTATGACGAGAGCATGGACATGCTCTCCGCCATCTGCCGCACCGGCAAGGTGGTGTGCATGGATCTGGTGGAGGTCGCGCCGCAGTATGACCCCACCGGCTGCACGGAGCGTCTGGCAGCACTGACGATGCTGCATGTAATCGCCGAGGTGGGAAAGGCGCTCCACCGCTGAGCCTTCCTGCGGAACGATTTCTATGCGCAATCCGCGCCGACCGCCCCGCAGCAGGCGCGCTTGTTGAGAACAGGGGCGAATTGCAGCAAAAACCGCAGGTTGTCTCAAGATAACCTGCGGTTTTGTTGGTGGGATGCGTTGTCTCATGTTTTCCATTTTCCCGCAAAACAGAAGTCAGCGCCGTGCAGCTTTAGAATCTGGTAGGAATTCCCCGTGCCGCCTTAGATTTGATAAAAACGGATTACAGCAGCAAGCAGTTACTTTATACGGTTTGCACAGTTTGCGGAGAAGCCAAAAAATGTTGCAGGAGGCAGCCTCCGCCATCACATGATTTTTTAAAGGAGAATCCACCATGAAGCAGACCACCATTAAAAAACACATCCAGCGTCTGGTGCTGGCGGCCATGTTTTTGGCCCTTGGCATCGTCCTCCCCTTTTTGACCGGGCAGATCCCTCAGGTGGGCAGTATGCTGCTGCCCATGCACCTGCCGGTGCTTTTGTGCGGCCTGATCTGCGGGTGGAAGTACGGCGGGGCGGTAGGCTTGGTTCTGCCCCTGCTGCGGTATGTGATGTTTGGGATGCCCCCCATATTCCCCACCGGAATCGCCATGACCTTTGAGCTGGCGGCCTACGGGGCCATTGCCGGATTTCTCTATAACCGCTCCAAGTGGCAGTGCGTATTCGCACTGTATCGGTCCCTGTTGATCGCCATGGCAGGCGGACGAATCATCTGGGGCGTGGTCCGGGTGCTGCTCACCGGCGTGGCCGGCGAGGCGTTCACTTGGCAGATGTTTATGGCCGGGGCCTTTTTGAATGCCATTCCCGGCATTGTGCTTCAGCTGGTTTTCATTCCCGTGCTGATGGTGGCGCTGGACCGCACCGGAATGGTGCGCTTTTCCCACTCCCACACACAAATTGCCGAGAATTGAGTTTTCTCCGGCGCGGCCCTCCGCGCACAAGGGAAGAATCGTATCCGGTCCCATAAAACGCAAAAAGCCCGGCGGAGTCCTCAGGACTCCGCCGGGCTTTTATCATCAAGCATTTTCGGATTAGGCGCGTGGGCTTCAGTTCTTCGTTTTTTCACGGTCCGCTTTGATTCCCCGAAGGGCCATTTCCACCATCGCCTTCACCGGGTTTTCCCTGCCCAGCCGCCGCATCCGCAAGATGAGGTGCGGATTCGGAAGGCCCAGCAGGTATGCCGCCGTGATCGCAACATCCAAGTCGGCAACCAGCTCTCCTCTGGCCTGCGCCCGGCGGATAGCCTGTTCCGTCGCGTCGGCAACATTGTCGCCCAATTCCTCCATGGCCAATTGCAGTTCTTGGATGGAGGTATTTGTGAACACCCGGAGGACTTCGTTGAAATCGACCCCCTGCGCCAAATCCTGCATCATATTGACGTAGGCCTCCAACTGCTGGGAAAAGGGAAGTTCGGTTGCGAAAATGGATTGCATCTGCTCGTTAATCTGCCCTATTTTCGCCTTGCACGACGCGATAAACAGGTCTGTCTTCGAGGGAAAATACTCATAGATTGTAGACTTGCCGATTCCCGCCCGTGCGGCAATTTCCGACATAGAGGCCCCTTCGATCCCCCGGAGGCCGAACTCCGTCAGCGCGGCGCTCAAAATATCCGCGCGACGCCGTTCACTGATCCTCGACATTGGGGAGTTCCTCCTTTCCACAAAGCGCTGGTTTTCCCTTCTTCGCCATACGTTTATCCGCAAAGTTTTGACTGAAGCTGTCCAGCACACTGTAATACACCGGGGTGAACAGCAGCGTTACGACGGTGGAGATCAGCATACCCGTAATCATCGCGATGGCCATGGGCTTCATCATCTCCGATCCTTCGCCCATGCCGATTGCCATGGGCAAAAGGCCCAGAACTGTTGTCAGCATCGTCATCATCACTGGCCGGACACGGCGTGGGCAGGCGTTGAGAATGGCCTCGTCTTTCTCCTCGTGGCGCAGGCGGCGGGTCTTGATATAGTCCACCAGCACGATGGAGGAGTTGACCACCACGCCTGCCAGCATGATAACGCCCACGAAGGAGACAATGGAAATCTTCATGCCAAAGAGGAACTGGGTGCTCAAGGAACCCAGAAGGCTCACCGGCAGAATCATCATAACGATAACCGGCATCAGGAAGGACTCAAACTGCGAGGCCAGCACGAAGTACACAAGGCCCAGCGCAACGATCAAGGCGTTTCCAAGGCTCTGGAAGGAATCCATCATCTCGCTGCTCTCACCGCCCATGTCCACAATGACACTGTCCGGGGCCTGATAATTGTCAAGCACCGTCTGGACGGATTTGGCGATGCCCACCGCGTCGTCGGTGCGGCTGTTGCCGGTGATGGTGATGGTACGGCTCTGGTTTTGGCGGGTAATGGTCTGGGGGGCCATCACCACATCCACATTGGCGACCATGCTCAGGGGGATGGAACTGCCCATCGGCGTGGTGATGGGCATGGATTTCAGCGCGTCCAAACTTTTGCCCGCGTCCGCCTCGCCCCGAACCACCACGTCAATCTCCTCGCCGTTGACTTTCAAAACGGTGGCGGTGGAGCCGGTGAGCTGGCTGCGAACGGCAGAACCAATGGTCGCGGCGGTGAGGCCATACTGCGCCGCCACATCGCGCCGCAGCGTCACATCCACCTCCGGCACCTGATCGCTGGCACTGGACGAGACGTCAATCGCGTCCGGAATGGCAGAAATCTGCCCCACCAGATCGTTCGTGGCGGCTTTCAGCTCGTCATAATTGTCGCCGGAGAGGGTGATGCTGATAGGGGTGCCGGTCATGGCGGACATATCCATCATGCCCGCAGAGGAAACGGAAATATCTGCTCCGGCAATATTTTGCAGATCCTCACGCAATTGGTTTCCAATCTCTTCTGCGGAGCGGTCGCGCTCGCTGATGGGAACCAGATTCAGCGTGACGGAGGTGGAATTATCGCCGGTCATGCTGCTCATGGTCCCGCCGCCGGTGGTATAGTAAATATCCTTGATCTCTGGCACGGTGTCCATGGCAATGTCCACCACCTGCTCGGCAACGTGCTGGGCTTCCTCTGTTTCTGTGCCTACGGGGAGGCCCACAGTGACGCTGACGCTGCTCTGGTCCATGGAGGGCATCATTTCAAAGCCCGAAATGGCAATGACGCCGATAAAGACCACGATCATGGCAAGGCTGGCCAGCATGGCCCGCTTGCGGTGATGGATAAAGTAGTCCAGCTTCTTCACATACCAGCTCATCAGGCGGCCGCTCTTCTTTGCCTTGGCGGCTTCCATGGCCTGCGCGTTGGTTTTCAGGTCCTTGCCGCTGCGGCCCAGCAGCATATAACTCAATAGCGGCACGATCGTCAGGGCCACCACCAGAGACATGCCGATCAGGGTACAGATGGTCAGGCAGAAGTCATAGAACATCATGCCCACGATGCCGCCGGTCAAGCCCAGCGGCAGGAACACGGCCACGGTGGTCAGTGTGGAGGCCACAATGGCCAGCGCCACCTCGCCGGTTCCCCGCGTACAGGCAGAGTAATTGTCATGTCCATCGGCTCGGTATCGGAAGATGTTTTCCAGCACCACGATGGAGTTATCCACAATCATACCCACACCCATGGCCACGCCGCCCAGACTCATCATGTTCAGGGTGATGTTCAACACCTTCATCAGCAGGAACACCGCCACGATACAAAGGGGCATCGCCACAGAAATGACCAGCGTGGCGCCCCAGTCCCGCAGGAACACGAACAGCACCAGTGCCGCCAGCAGCACGCCCAGAATGATATTGCTGATGGCACTATCGACGGACAGATTGATATAGTCGCTCTGGTCCATCAGCACGGACCAGTTCAAAGACGGGTTCTCCGCCGCGATCTCCTTGATAGCCTTCTGCACACTTTGGGCAGTGGCCGCGGTGTTTACATCGGACTGCTTGTTGACAGACAGAACCACGCAGTCCTCTCCGTCCACGCGGGCAATGGCGGTGCGCTCTTGGGGCTTAAGGTATACGTTTGCCACCTCGCCCAGCCGCACACTGCCGCCGGTGCTCAGGGGAATCAGGCAGTTTGCCACATCTTCGGCAGAGGCAAATTGTCCATCCGTTCGGACAGAGAGCGTGTTTGCCCCGTTATCCACGCTTCCGGCGGGAATCGCCACGTTCTCCGCTGACAAAATCTGAGCGATATAACTCAGGGACAGTCCGTAGCCCGCCAGTTTTTCCGTGTAAGTCTCCACGGCAATCTCATTTTCAAAGCCGCCCTGTACGTCCACGGAGGCCACACCCTCAATGCGCTCCAGCGCGGGAGAGATCGTGTCTTCCGCGACGGTCTGAAGCGACGCGAGGTCCGAGCCTTTCAGGCCGATGACCATAACGGGCATGGCGTCCATGTCCAAAGCCATAATAACCGGGTCGCTGGCCTCGTCGGGCAGGGTGCTTTTCATCATGTCGATCTTGTCCCGCAGGTCCGTCATGGCGGTGTCCAGATTGGTGTTGTCGGTAAAGGTCACCATGACCAAGGACATGTTCTCAACGGAGAAGGACTGAATCTCATCCATGCCCGCCACAGACGCGCACGCGTTTTCCAGCGGGACGGTAATCAGATTTTCGACTTCCTGCGGTCCGGCCTGATAAGTGGAGTACATCATTACCATCGGAAGCTCGATGTCCGGCAGCAGCGCCAAGGGCAGCTGGGTAAAGCCCATCACGCCGAAGATCGCCACCATGACGCAGGCCATGATGGTGGTCACCCGGTGGCGGATGCAGAATGTGACCATCTTCATTCCTTTGCGCCCTCCGCTCCGTCAGCCGCCGCACCGCTGGCTGCCGCCGAGCTTCCCGCCGCAGCGGAAGAAGACGCGGCAGAAGACGCGGCAGAAGACGATGCGTCGCCGCTTCCATCCCCAGTGGATACCGCCGGGGCGTTGGTCACGCGAACAGGTGCGCCATCGCTCAAATAGCTCTGTCCGCGGGTTACCAGCTGCTCACCCCCGTGAAGACCGGAGGTAATCTCCGTCTGCGTCTCGTTCACAAGGCCGGTGGTGATCTTCACCTGATAGGCCGTATCGCCGTCCACGATGTAGACGGACTGCTGTCCGTCCTCTCCGGTCAGAATGGACTCCGTGGGAATCAGCACGGTTCCCGTCCGGGAGTCGGTGTGGAAGGTGGCCCGGGCAAACATGCCGATGGAAACCTTCAGATCTTTGGGTAGGTCGATATGTACCTCATACAGCGCGGAACTCTGGCTGACGGCGGAGGCCACGGAGGCCACCGTCCCCTGAATCGTCTCGTCGCCAATAGAGGGGATGGTCACATCCACCACATCGCCCACGCTGATGGAGGGCTGCAGTGTCTCGGAGACATTCACCACCACCTGCGGCCGACCAATTTCAGCCACCACCACGGCGGCGGTGTTGGGGGCCAAGCTGACCCCGGCGGTGATGCTGACGCTGGCAATCGTGCCGGAAATCGGGGATGTGACCGTGGGATTATTCAGCGCATCCCACACGTCGTCCAACCCCATCTGGGTCAGCGTACTGGTCCGGGCGTTTTCCGCCTGCATCAGCCCCAGCTTGGCCTGATCCAGCTGGTTCTGGCTCACTGCCCCCAGCTCAAAAAGGGCCTGAAGATTGTTGTAGCTCTCCCGTGCCTGACGCACCTGTTCGTCCAGCAGCTCACGGCTGCCGGTGTAAGTGGTCAGGGCGCTGCCGTATGTATCCTGCAAATCGGAGGTATCCAGCGTATACAGCGGATCGCCCGCCTTCACCGTGTCGCCTGCTTTCACCTTCACGCTTTTGACCTCGCAGGCCACCTTGCTCAGTACCGGGACGTTGCGGTTGGCGGTGACGCTGCCTGTGACGGTATTCTCCGTGGCAATATCGCCGGTGGCCACCGTCTGGACTTCCACGGCGGTGCCCTTGACTTCCGGCTCTGCGGAAGAATCGCCGCTCTGACCGCAGGCTGCCAGCCCAAGAGTCATCAGCGCCGCCGTCAGCAGCGCGAAAAGAGATTGCTTTTTCATGGTATTCTCCTCTTCTTCAATCTTTCTCAAACAATGCCGTACTGGGTGGCCCAGACATAGCTGCGGTAGGCGCTGAACAGATTGCGCTGGGCGGTGCGCAGATCATCCTTCGCGCTCTCCAAATCGTTTTGCGCGGAGAGATAGTCCTCGTGAGACGACATGCCCAGCTCATATTTTTTCGCGGCAATAGCAAAGGTCCGCTGTTGGAAGTCCACGGTCTTCTGGGCCGCATTCACCAGCCGGACATTTTCCGGCACTGCCAAACAAACACCCTTGAAGCTGGAGGCAAAGCTGTTTTGCGCCGCGGTGCGGGCCTTGCTGTTCACGGGACCGGAATCCTCACCGAAGGCAATCTCCGCGTTTGCCACATCCACATTTTTGGCGGCGGCGGTGCTTAGCATCTTATCGTAGCTCACGGAGTCCAGCTCCGCCTGCGTGGGCATGGGCAGATCGCCCAGCTTCACGGTTCCGCTCAGTTCCATGTCGCACATGCCCTCTAGGAGAAGTTTGTTCGAGGTCACCTGATAATTCAATGCCTCCAGCTGGCTGGCAACCTGCGCGCGCTGGTGACGAATGCTCTCCACATCGTAGGCAGAGGCCATGCCCAGCTCCTGCTGCTTTTCCAGAATTGCCACGGCCCGATCCAAGGAATCCAATCCCCGCTGAACGGCGGGGAGCGCGTCTTCAATGGCAATTACACCCATGTAAACCTGCTCTGCGCCGCAGATAACCTTTTCAATGGCGTTGTTCAACGTGTTTTTCGTAGTTGCAACGGTATTTTCAACGTTAATAACCTGAGAAAAATTCTGTGCATACGCACTTTGCAGAGACATCACATTTGCGCCGAGAGCAACACTGAGCGCCTGATAGACCTTCTTAAGGTCCTCGTCGTCAGTTTCAGCACTTTTCACCGTTTCCAAAGCCTCAGTAGTTTTGGACAACATTTCGCGTAGAGTTCCGTTGGCATTCCACAGACTGTCCTGCGTCATACCGTTTACGTCCATGATCTGGGCCTGAAGCGATTGAATCGTGGGGTTGTAGTTCAGCATAGCACCCCGCAGATTTTCAAAGCTGATGGACTTGGCGGAGTTCTTTGGGTTCAGCTGGAGATTCTGCACGCTGCTGGCGGACAAAGAATCCATGCTGGAAGAAGCCGCCGCATCTTCCGATCCCACAGGCGCGGATGCGTCCGGAGCAGCCTCCACGCCCATCTCCGATTCCTCGGAGGAGGGAGCGGACGCAGCCGCCGATTCTGATGATCCAGCCGGGCTGGAAGCAGCCTCCGACGGGGCTTGAACGCGGTCATCCGCCAGCACCGGCAATGCAACAGCCAGCGTCAGTACAACCGACAGGAGCAGCGCTAAGGTTCGTTTCATATCAGGACTCCTTTTTTCTGCGCAGCGCGCAAAGTTTACAGAAATCAAAATCCCGACCGAATGGTCGGTCGGGATTTTTATTATAGGCGCGGGACACCTGCCTGTCAAGGGAAATTTTCCAAATTTCACACCTTATTTACAAAGAGCGTAAAATGAAAAACCATGTCGAACACAACGCGCATTTGTCAACCAGTGCGGCGCACCTTTGACAGCGCCATCCGTCCGTAACGGTGCTGTCCAAAGCCCCCGCCTTGCACCCGTTTTCCCACCACAGTAGGGGCGGCAGAGCACGCCGCGCAGCGTTTTTTGCCACTTTTCTGACTGCATATTTTCATACTCCCCGCCATCCCGAAACTCTGTCATCATTTTTTGCCGTCGTCCTTCCGGTATGAATTTTCTCATCTGTGCAGATTGTATTGGAAAAATGCAGGAAAAAGTGCCGTTTCAGTCAAAGTGCCAAATTTTCTGCAACGATTGCATTTGGGCCTTTTCTATACTATAATAATCTGGCACGTTAGCTTGTTAACACGATAGTATTTTAAAGAGGAAGATGTTCATGTCCGAAAAAAACCGGCGTCCCCACAGGCATCTCGCATACAAAACGATTTCCATTCTGTCCTTTTGCGTCATCATCGCGCTGTGGTGCCTGCTGACCTATGGCGGCATGGTTACCGAACTGTTCGTCCCCTCCCCCACCAAGGTCCTGTCCACCACCGTGGACATGGCGCGGGACGGCTCCTTATGGATCAACTGCTGGATGAGCGTCAAGCGCGTTATGGTCGGCTGGTTCTGGTCCGCCGTGGCGGCACTGCCCATCGGCATGGTCATGGCTCGGTCCAAGGCATTCAGCGCCGTGATCCAGCCCATTATCGAATTTGCCCGCTATCTGCCCGTGGTGGCGCTGGTTCCGCTGACTATTTTATATCTGGGCATTGACGAGACGCAGAAGTACGTTATTATCTGGCTGGGCACCTTTTTTCAGTTGGTTTTGATGGTTTGCGACACGGTGGGCAGTGTGGACAAAAACATGATTAATGCCGCCCGAACCTTGGGGGCCAACCGCTGGCAGGTCTACAAGGAAGTGATCTTTCCGGCGGCGCTGCCCGGACTGATGGACGATTTCCGTTTGACCATCGGCTGGGCATGGACCTATCTGGTGGTTGCGGAGATGGTGGCCGCCAGCAACGGTCTGGGGTACATCATTCTAAAATCCCAGCGCTTTTTAGCCACCGATGTGATTTTCTCCGGCCTGATTACCATCGGTATCATCGGTCTTTTGACCGACTTTGCCGTCAAAATTCTCACGCGGGCCATTGTGCCTTGGCACGAAAGGTTGGGTGAATGAGCATGAAAGAAAAACTGCTCGTTTCCGGCGTGAGCAAAATCTTTCCCGGAAAGAAGAAAAACGCCGCCGATGTAACTGCTCTGAAGGAAATTAATTTGAGCGTGCGGGATGGTGAATTTGTTGTCATCGTGGGTCCTTCCGGCTGCGGAAAATCCACACTGTTGAATATCATCGGCGGTCTGGAAACAGCCACCTCCGGCTCCGTTATAGTGGAGGGCCGAGCCGTGTCCGCTCCCGGTGCAGACCGGGGCATGGTCTTTCAGGGATACAGCCTTTTTCCGTGGCTGAGTGTGCGCAAAAACGTGGAATTCGGCCTGAAAATGCAGGGCGTGGCCGGGTTGGAGCGGGAGAAGGCCGCTCTGGAATTCATCCGTTTGGTTGGTCTGTCCGGCTTTGAAAACGCTCTGCCCAATGAGCTTTCCGGCGGCATGAAACAGCGCGTCGCCATTGCGCGGACTCTGGCGGCAAAGCCGGAGGTCCTGTTGATGGACGAACCCTTCGGCGCGCTGGACGCCCAGACCCGCGTGGTCATGCAGGAGCTGCTGGCAGCGGTGAGCCGGGAGACAAAGAGCACGGTTCTCTTTATCACTCACGACATTGACGAGGCCATTCTGCTGGCAAACCGCATTTATGTCATGTCCCGCCGCCCCGGCACGATCCGAGAGGTACTGGATGTGGACCTGCCCTGCGCACGGAGTCACAACGCTCTGGTCACCGAGGAATTTCTGGCGCTGAAGCGCAAAATCATGGATATGCTCTGGCGGGAAAGTCAGGACGCAGCCATGAACCGCTGAGTGCCGTTCATTCATTTATTTACATATTTCAGGAGGAAAAACTCATGAAAAGATTTCTTGCACGGATCGCCGCCGCAGCCCTTTCCGCCGTCATCCTGTCCGGCTGCGGTAATTCCGCCGCGTCCTCTTCCGCCCCGTCCGCCGCCGGAAGCGGTCAAGCGCTCACCCCCATTAATGTGGCCTTCTGCACTTGGGTGGGCTATGCGCCGCTGTACATTGCACAGGCGCA
Source organism: Oscillibacter ruminantium GH1 (assembly GCF_000307265.1). Lineage (GTDB taxonomy): Bacteria > Bacillota > Clostridia > Oscillospirales > Oscillospiraceae > Oscillibacter > Oscillibacter ruminantium. The sequence continues at coordinate 386,412 of NZ_DF158896.1, read as the reverse complement.
GGGCTATTTTCAGCAATACGGCTACGAGCCGAATCTTATCATCATGGAGGACGAATCCACCTATGGCTCCGCGCTGGTTTCTGGCAGCATTGACGCGCTGGGTCAGGTGCTGGACCGGGACATCATCCAGTACAGCGCCGGTGCGCCGGAGCAGTATGTCTGCACCATGGACGCCTCCACCGGCGGCGACGGTCTGGTTGCCACCGGCGATATCCAAAGCGTGGACGATCTGATGGGAAAGACGGTGGCGCTGGACAAATCCGCCACCTCTTACTTCTTCTTTTTGCAGGTTCTGGCGGATAGCAATATTACCGAAGACGACATTAACACCGTGGAGATGAGCAACGACGCCGCCGGCGAGGCCTTCATTGCCGGCAGCGTGGACGCGGCCGTGACTTGGGAGCCGCAGTTGAGCAACTGTTCCCAGCGGGAAGGCGGGCACATCCTCGTCTCCTCCGCCGACTATCCCAAGGCCATTATCGACGTGCTGACCGTTAACTCTGTCTTTTTAGCCGATCATCCCTCCGCCGCGCAGGATCTGGCGGAGATCTGGAATCTCTCCATTGATTATCTCAACAAAAATTATGACGACGGCTGCCAGATCATGGCCGACGGCCTAGGGCTGAACATTGAGGAAGTCAAAGACAGCTGCAGCGGCGTCACCTACTACGACCGGGACATGAACACCGAGTTTGTCAGCCCTGATACGGAGTTCAACGTTATGGACGTGGCCAACGAGGCGGCTGCCTTCTGGCTGGAGCGTGGGTACATCAAAAATGGCGACCTGAGCGGGTTTTTCGCCGCCGTCGCGCAGTAAAAGGCCCGTTAAGAAACACAACCGCGCCTCCAAAGTCAGACAAGCTGAACTTTGAAGGCGCGGTTTTCTTGTCTGCCCGGAGTGCCTTCGCGATAGCGCGCACCCCGCCCTCTCCTCTGGAATATACTGGACTACACACAGACTGAGAGGAGGAATACCGGAACCTCTGTTCCGGTCAAATATCATATGGAACGAACAACTTCAAATACTCCCGTGGCCCCGCTTCCCAATCCCGGAGAGGGCGGGCCCGTTTATAATGGCGGTGGCACCTCCACTGGGCCGCTTCCCCTGCCCATGCCCGAGGTAACCCCCCCTTCCAACAACAGCAATATTCCCGTCATTCCCCTGCCCAATCCCGGAGAAGGCGGTCCTGTTGATAATGGCGGCGGCATCCCTGTTATTCCACTGCCCAATCCTGGGGAGGGCGGTCCTGTTGGGAATGGCGGCGGCATCCCCGTTATTCCACTGCCCAATCCCGGAGAGGGCGGTCCTGTTGGGAATGGCGGCGGCATCCCTGTTATTCCACTGCCCAATCCCGGAGAGGGCGGCCCCGTCTTTGGCGGCGGCATTGTCATCGTGAACCGTTCCCCCGTGCGGTTTTTAAATGCTGCCTTCGGTTATCCGCCCTTCCGCGTCCTCATCCGTAACACGCGGGTGGTAAACTGGCTGAACTACGCTTCTATCTCCGGTTACAGCCGTATCCCCGCAGGCTATCAAACCATCACCGTCACCGGACCCGACGGCTATATCTACATTCAGAAAACCATGCTCTTCCAAAGTGGAACGCCGACCACCGTCGCCATCATCAACACGCCCAGCGGGTTGGACTTGCTGCAGATCACGGATAACTGCTGCTCTAACAACACCGGCGTGTCCAATTTCCGCGTTAGCAATCTGGCGCTGAACAGCAACCCGCTGGATGTTCTGCTGGGCGACGGGCGGGTGGTCTACGCCGACGTGCGCTACAAGGAGACGACCGCTTTCAAGCGCATTGCTCCCGGCGCATATCAGTTCTTCTTCGCCGAGACCAGCCTCACGCCCATGCCCACTTGGATGGATATCGAGACGCTGGACAGCGCATGGATCGGTATGTACCCTGTCTCAAATACGGTGGCCTCTTTGTATCTGGACGTAGCCATCAATACCACGTATACGGTCTTTTTGCTCAGCAGCGGAACCACCACCAACGCCATTCAGACGATGGTGGTGATACTCCATTCGGTTGAAGTAAACGGTACACGATTTGCTGTTACGGCGGGGCTTTCTTTTTGATCCCTTATTTTTCACCGTTAAGAAGCTGCGGCAAATTGATTGCCCGGCGCGGCAATTGCCTCATCTCTGCTGCATCTCGTACTCTACTCCCATAAAGTACGAGATGAGACAGCCTTTTTCTCTCTGGTGCAAACTTTTGTGGATGCAATACTCGTGTTTAAGAGGGCTTGACAGGCCGTTTAATCGGTACTGATTCACGCAGCATCAGCAGCAGACAGATCCACCGTCTACGGGAACCGTGGTTCCCGTCATATTGCCGCCCCTGCGTTCCCATTAAAACAGAGCTGGGTCTATCCCATATACCTGCACAATTTCAATTTTGTCACTTTTCAAAATATCCATTGGGGTCACTAAACGTCCGCCGTCGCCATCCAAATCAATGCCAAATTGATTCCATGCATACCAAGGCAAATATGCACACTGGCTGCCAAAGAATGTGCTGCTTGCATCTGCGGCCTTCTCTCCCAGCAACCCCGCCGTCAGGCGGTATGGGATATTCTGCAGAGATTCTCTGGCGTACTCCGCTACTTTATGCCGCAATTTATTCGGTGCATTTTTGACTCGTACAATGACATAGTTGGCATAGTACCGCCACGAGTCCACCTCAGACAGGGCAGAATTTTCACCCAGCACTCGGCTTTCCAGCAGCACCTGATGATCCAGTGCAATGGCGGCATGGCCGTGGGTCCATCCCAATGAATGGGTGGATAATGTCAAAAGAATATCCCCAGGTTGCAGTGTGGGGATAGGGGGACCTATCGCCTGATTATGCGCTGAATCGATTAGAATGTCCTCTCGGGTAAACCACCAAAGGAGCGGAGTGCACTTTACTTGATATTCCTTAAAGAACCAGCGTTGGCTATTTAAAATTTGCTGCTTTCCTTCCTCGCCTCGGCCTAGAAGTTCATCAATGGCGCACCGCCCGAAGCCCGTTTGTTCAAAGAGCAGCGCATAATCTTCTTGGCTCATTACGTCCTTTTTTAGCACAGCTTCAATAGGCACCGGTATCTCCTGCGAATGATAGTACCAGATTCGATGGGACCATACCGTTTGGAGCAGATACAGCCCTATGATTGCCATGAGCAGAATTCTGAACACGATCTTTCTTTTTTCGTATTTTCTCTTTTCTCCCACGGAATTGTTCCTTCCTTTTGCTTGTATAAAACAGTTCTTACGCGGCTGCACGGGTATCATCCCTGAACAATTCAATCAATGTCGGACATTGATATAGATGCTACAAGTAAATTATATTTCTGTTATCTTAATTGAACCTGAGCGTATTTAGCATTTTTATCATTTGTGTTTTTTGAAATTACATGTAAGAATCTGTTTCTCTGTAAATTGTTTCTTCATTTTCATTAAGCCCATTTTCGATAATTCCCGTAGGGAAGAACTTTGCCCTTGGGACGGTTTTTCAAGATCAAGTCCGGAAGGAATTACCGTCCACAGCCCCGTTCCTATCGTCGTTTTACGAACTGCGCACCGAATATCACATGGGTTACAGACTGTTATCTTGATGAAAAGCATCAGAAAAACGAGCAGAAACTCACCGATGTATTCAATTACATACTGTCGCTGGCCCCGCACGATGACGGGCTGAGTCAAATCCGCGCAAGCCGCCGCGACACGCTGACTAAGGATATCCGAGATATTGAATGCGAATAGGGCAATAGGACTCTGGCGCAAAAGAGCCGTCTGGCAGAACTTTTGACTTCCTCTGTTCATGTTTTTCAGGATGGACTAGACGTTGAATGGAAGTATCCCGTTTGCTCCAGCGCAGCAATTACTTCTCCCGGTACCAATGAGGTACAGGATCACTGAACATCCCGCGTCTCAGCATTTTAAGCAGAAACGCTCAACAGACAAAAAACGCCGGGAACCTGATTCAATCAGGCT
>NZ_DF158896.1:197252-381440 GCF_000307265.1 Oscillibacter ruminantium GH1 | reverse complement strand
CCTGATTCAATCAGGCTCCCGGCATTTCTTTGCATTCAGTTTTCTGCCCGTTCCGCTGCGATCTCCGCGCGGATGCGGCGGCGGCTGTCGTCAAACAGCAGCTCCTTATTGTGGCGAAAATAGGCGTCGCAGCCAAAATGCTCCACAAACCAGCTGGTATCGTACCCGGAGGTAATCTCCGTCACAAAGATCACCAATTCCTGAGAATCGCCAAATGTCTCTTCCAGATACCGAAACGCATGGTCGAAGCACCGGCCGGCCGCCTGTGCGGCGGATTTGCGTCCATCCACCTCTGCCGCGAACCATGTCCGCACGGCGTTCATCGCGTCCTCGTCGCAAATATCGCCGTCCAGCAGATTTTGGCGATAGCGCCCCAGCAGCTCCAGCTCCCGCTGGTCCAGTGCCCGGCGTTCCCGATCCAGCTGTCCGGCGGCGGCACAGCGCGCCATAGCCTCCCGCCGGGACTGCTCCAAGTCGGACAGAATCACACCCGCCCCCGCGCCTTCCGCCAGCCGCGCCTTAAAGGCAATGAGATCGGCGTGAAGCAATTCCGTCAGGGCGTCCTGCGCCCGCACGCGCCCCGCCTCCTCACTCAGGCGGCTCACCAGCAGGCTCAGCACCGACAGCTTCTCGTCAAAAGGCGCGGCGCGCAGCTCGGAAACCGCTGTCGCGGCCCACTTTCCGCCAAGGATATCCTCCACATGGTAGGTTCGCTGATATTTGTAGTAAAGCTCCAGATACCCCGTGAAATCCCGGGCGATGCGGGGCAGCTGGATATACTGGCCCACTACCTCCCGGTCCACGCGAAGGCCCAGCTTTTCATAGGCCAGAATCAGTTCGCTCAAATCCTCCCAGCCGCGGGCGGTGGCAAACTCAACCCCGTCCACCGTGGTTTCAATGCGGTAGAAATTTTCCTTCTTGATGTCCAGATAGGAAATCACGGCCCCGTGAAGGCCCCGGCGGCGGGCATACTCCTTCCAGACAGCAAAATTCTCTTCCACGTCGATGCGCTTCACCCGGTCCAGCGTCACCACGTCAAAGTCCCGGACAGACTTATTGTATTCCGGCGGATTTCCCGCGGCCGCAATAAGCCAGCCCTCCGGTAGTTTTTGATTGCCAAAGGTCTTACATTGCAAAAATTGCAGCATCATGGGGGCCAGCGTCTCGCTGACGCAGTTGATCTCATCCAGAAAGAGAATGCCCTCCTTGATGCCCGTTCGCTCCATCAGCTCGTACACCGAGGCCAAAATCTCGCTCATGGTGTACTCCGTGACGGAGAATTCCTCACCGCCGTAAGTCCGTTTTTCGATGAAGGGCAGACCCACGGCGCTTTGCCGGGTGTGATGGGTGATGGTATAGGCCACAAGGCCCACGCCTTCCTCCGCGGCAATCTGCTCCATGATCTGGGTCTTGCCGATACCCGGAGGGCCCATCAACAGCACAGGCCGCTGGCGGATGGCGGGAATCAGATAGTTCCCCAGTTCGTCCTTGGCAAGATACGCTTTCAGCGTGTTGGCAAGTTCCTCTTTTGCCTGTTTGATGTTCATAAGTTTGTCTCCTTATTACAGCTCCGGCAGCTCCAAAAGCTCCGTTTCATCCCGTTCGTCGGTTCCGATTGCCTGACGCGCAGCCGTTTCCAATTCCGGCTCCGTCAGCGTCAGCCGGATGGCCCATGGCGGGATCTCCACCGCCAGCGCCGGGTCCTCCATCATCACAAACGCCGCCTCATAGGGCGGGCGTTTTTTCGGATACCGCCCCATACCATCCGTAAAGTAAATGAGGCCCCGCAAGCCCGTCAGCTCTCCGGCCTTTTGCAGCTCCTCCACCCGCTGGAACACCGGGCGGAAATCCGTGGCGCTGCCTCCCGCCAGATGAAAATCCTCCATATAGGCCTTCAACTCTTTCAGGTCATGAAGCGCCGTGTCGCTGCGCAGCTGGTCGTCGCACTGCATCACCCGGATGTTCACCTTGCTGGAAAAAGTCTCCCGGCTGGCAAGAATCGTATATGTGGCGGAGAGAAACTGGCGCACCAGCTCCCCGGAGGTGGACATGGAGGTATCGATGGCGATGACAAAGTCGGAAATGCGCTTTTCCTCCCGCGTCTCCGGCGGCTCCACCAGCGGCATGTTGCCATACAGCCGCAGACCATAGGAATAAAATCCGTAATCAAATCCATCACCGTCCACGCCCAGCACCTCACGGGGGACGGCGAACCGCCGCAGGAAGTTCCGGTAGTCCACGCCGGGGCGGTTTTCCACCTTCACCTGCTCATATACCGCCTCGCCGCCCACGGCTTTTCCCGCAAGAATCGTCTCCATTCCGGTCTGGGTGCGTTCCGACGCAGACTGCCACTTTTTGTCCTGCCGCTCATTGCGCTCCTGATCCTGTTTGCTTTGGGGGTCCCAAAGCCCGTGGTCATCGGCGAAAAACTCCCGTTGGAGTTTGGCCCGCTCATACTCCGGCAGCTTTCTGCGCTGAAGCTCCCGATAGATTCCCTCGGCGGTGAGAACTTTCAGGCTGCTGCGCAGTCCCCCGTAAAAATTCAGGCGCACGGGAGCAGGCGCGCCGCCAAGGCAGGGGTAGTCCAGCCCGTCCAAAATACTCTCCACCGCCACGTCGCAGCTCAGGTCCCACAGGGCCGATTCCCGCCCCTGTTTTTTGGACAGATGGCGCAAAAGGCAATGCAAAATCACATGGAGATAGGCCCGGTCAACGTGGGACATGCCCCGCAGGAACCGCTCGGAAAGGTAGCCGGAATCGTATAGAAGCCGCTCCCCGTCGGTGGCCAGAGACAAGGTCACCCCGTCCCCCGCCTGGAATTCCAGCCCCCACAGCGCCGCGTCCAGATACGGAAAAATCAGATACAGCTCACTCTGCGCCGAGCGCAGAATTTCAAGGCCGATTTCCGCCTTGTTCTTTCCATCCGGCATGACACCGCCCCCTTTCATAGGTCAAAGGATTTATCCAGACCGTCCGGCGCCTTCCGGTGCCGATGCTCCAGCAGCAGCGCCAACGGCTCCGCAAGGGACAACCGCCTTGCCTGCTCCGCCGCGGCGCTCAAAATCTTGATCTCCGCACCGCACCGGGGCAAAAACCACGCAAGGCCCCGGCTGTCCCGCTCTTTTAAAAGCCAGTCCAGCACGTCTCCGGTTCTGCCGTTCAAATATGCCAGATATTCCGCCGACGCGGCCTCTGTCAGTTCCCGTGGGAACCGCAGACGATACCACGCAAGGCGCATGGCGCAGTCCGGATCGTGTTCCGTGGCCAGCAAGCCGGGGAACAGCGCGTCAAACGCCGCCAGAGGCAGCGTCCGCTCCCGGAACACATGGTGATAGGGATAGCCCGGCCCGTAGAGATGAAAATCAAAGTGATGGGCGGGTGAATTTTCCTCATAGGACTCCCGGTACTCCGGAAAAATCAGCCGAACCGATTCGCCGTCCGGGTATTCCACGGTCACATCCAACTCCACAGGCAGCTCGTCGGCAAAATAGGCAACGCTCTCCGCCCGGCTGTCCCGCGCCCGAATGAAAAATCGGCAAAGACGGCCGCAATTCATAAACACACTGCCGCCCCAAAGCTTCACCGGCTCTGTTACGCGCAGTTCCCTCAGCCCGGCGCAGTTGTAGAAGGCATAGTCCCCCACTCGCCGCAGTGCGGGCGGCAGGGTAATCGTCTCAATCTTCCGGGTGTCGTTTTCCGGCGTTCCCCCGCCGCAGGTCAGACGCAGGGGCGTTCCCTCCGAGGCAGGGCGATCCGGAGAAAAGGCGTGATGGCCCAGAGCGGTCACCGGCAGGTCCCGGATCGTCTCCGGCAGAGCCACATGCCGGTCGGCAGTCTCCACCGCCGTCACCTCTGCGCCGTCCGCCACAGCCCGCCACCACAGAATCATCTCGTTTTGTCCCGCAGCCGTCTCCATCCTTTCGCCTCCTCCGTAAAATGCAATCGTATGATACCACACTTTCTCCCGTTGAACCAGTGCTTTTCCCACCAGAGGGCCATACAGAAGGAATATCGAAAAAATTTCAGGTTTTCTCTTGACAATCCGCACATACTGTATATACTGTTTATGTACAGTATGTGAGGTGATTACAGCATGGATATCGTATTGAGCAACGCCACCAGCGCACCCATCTATGAGCAGATTGCCACTCAAATCAAAGACCAGATCGTGGCGGGGACGCTGGGGCCGGGGCATCTGCTGCCCTCCATCCGCGCGCTGGCCAAAGACCTGCGTATCTCCGTCATCACCACGAAGCGGGCCTATGACGAGCTGGAGGCGGATGGTTTTGTCTACACCGTGGCAGGCAAAGGATGCTTTGTTGCGGAGAAAAACACAGAATTGATTCGCGAGAGCCGGCTGCGGGAAATTGAAGGGCATTTGCAGGCCGCCGCAGACCTCGCGGGAAAAAGTCAGATAACAGACGACGAATTGCAGGAAATTCTGCGCGTGATCTTGAAGGGGGAATAAAGCATGAACGCAATTGAAATGAAACATGTCAATAAGAGCTTTGGCGATTTCGCCATACAGAATCTGGACTTTGCTCTGCCGCAGGGGGCCATCTGCGGTCTGGTGGGGGAAAACGGAGCGGGCAAATCCACTACCATCCGCTTGATTATGCACGCTCTTCGGCCCGACAGCGGGGAAATCAGCGTCCTCGGCGTAGACAATGCCAGCCCGGAGTTTCAGCAGGTGAAAGAGGACGTGGGCATTGTGCTGGATGAGGCGTACTATCCGGAAACGCTGAATGCAAAGCAGGTCGGCTCCGTCATGGCAGATACTTATCAGCGCTGGGACGCAGCGGTTTACGAGGGATATTTGAAGCGCTTTGACCTGCCGCCGAAAAAATTCTTCAAAGACTACTCCCGGGGCATGACCATGAAACTGGCCATCGCCGTGGCCCTGAGCCACAGTCCCCGGCTGCTGATTCTGGATGAGGCCACCTCCGGCCTTGACCCCATCGTGCGGGACGAGATTTTGGAGCTGTTTTCCGAATTTACCCGGGACCCGGGCCACTCCATTCTGATGTCATCCCACATCGTCAGCGACCTTGAAAAGCTGTGCGATTACATTGCGTTTCTCCACAAGGGCCAGCTGCGCTTTTGCGCGGAGAAGGACGCGCTGCGGGACGAGTACGGTATAGTCAGTTGCGCAAAGGCCCAACTTGCCGATCTCCCCGCCGAGGCGGTGTGCGGTGTGGAGCAATCGCCCTATGGCGCGAGAGTGTTGGTCAGGCGGGCGTTAGTCTCCTCTGCATTCCAGATAGAGCGGGCCAATATCGAGGATATTATTTTGTTTTTGGTAAAGGGGGAAAAGAACGCATGAAAGCACTGTTAAAAAAGGATATTTTTGTGCTGATCCGTCAGATGCGCATGTTTTTAGTGATGATCGTGGTTTTCTCCGTGCTGCCGGGGATGAATATGAGCATCTTCGCCATTGTTTACTGTGGAATGCTGCCCTATACCGCCATGGCCTATGACGAGCGGAGCAAGTGGACACAGTTGGCGGCCATGATGCCCTATACGCCCGGTGACATTGTTTTGAGCAAATACGCGCTGGGCTGGCTGGCAGTTGGCTTCGCCACCGCGCTGAGCGCCGTGGCAAATCTGATTCTGGGTCACTTCATTCCCTCGGGGTACGATTCCTCACTCTCCGGAATGCTGCCCTCCTTCTGCATCGGCTTGATTATGATTGCGGTGACGCTGCCGCCCATGTTCCGCTTCGGGGTGGAAAAGGGCCGAATGTTTTTTATTTTACTAATCGTTGTGCTGGCCTGCGGCGGCGCGGGGTTGGTGCAAGGCGTGGTCGGGTCTGACGAAGAGGTTCCGGCAGCGCTGAACGCCTTTATTTCTCTGGGTGTTCCCGCGCTGGCGGTGGTGCTGACGGCCGTTTCCATTCCTCTGTCCGTCGCCATGTACAAGCGGCAGAAGTATGCCTAACCCGCTATACTTTTTATAAAGCAAGACCCCGGTGGGACGCTGTGCGTCCCGCCGGGGTCTTGCTTTTATGGATCGTATGAAATCCATCAACACCGCCATACGGCGGCTCCGCCGGGGTTTGGGCTTCAAACCCGCGCGATGCAAGCGCCTGCATCTATCAACGGTTCTTTACGACAGGGCAAAGGTCTGGGCAATCACCGTCAGCCGTGTGCCAAAGCCCTCGGCAGCCTCGTCGGGATACGCGCACTGCACGGCGTAGGTTCCGCCGTCCGCCTCCGTCAGCCAGACCTCCATGGTTTCCGCGTCCCCGCCGTCCGTTCCGGTAAAATAGCCGTTGGCGTCGGCGTCCATAAACCCGTAGTCCTCATGCTCGGTCAAAATCGCGGAACGGGCTTCTGCCGCCGTCTTTCCGGCAAAGAATTCCACTCGCAGCTCCACCTCTTTGTTGGCGGTGCTCTCCCAGCTGTCTTCCCATCCGCCGGAATCCCGGTCGTTCAGGTCCGCCTTCCACCCCTTGTCGGGAATATAAATGGAGTACCCCTCCCCCTCGTGCAGTGTGGCAGGCATCTCCTCCTTCTGTCCCTCCAGCGTCACGATCAGGGCGGTGGTCTTGGCGCGCCCGCCGCCGATTTCGCCGGAACTATCCAGCATGGCGGGAATACGGGACCGCTCTGCTGGGGAAAGCTCCTTCAACTCTTGGGCAAAGAGCTTGCCGTCCGCTTGATACTGCGTCTGTAAAATGCGGCACAGCCCTTCATAAATGGGACCGCTGGTCTTGGTGTAAGAGAGGAAGCACTTCAGCATCTCCTCATCCCGTTCTGCCTGATCCGTACCCACCGCCGCGTCCAGCAGGGCATTCTCCAGCGCAGGCCACCACTCCGAGCCATATTGATCCCGACCCAGCACACCCCAATTCTCCGACTCCATATTCCCCATGCAGTCCAAAAGCTCCATGGCCTTCGGCTCCCGGCCCTTGTTCCAATCATAGGGCATTACCCGCGACACCATGTCGGTGACGGCTTGGTTCTGCTCGATATAGTCCTCGTTCACCTCGTCCAGCACAGAGAAGCTGTCTTCACTGGGCGGTTTTTCCGTCCAGCAATCCGACACATAGGCCCGAGCCGCGCCCAGCACTGTACTCTCCGGCACGGTTTCGCCCCCGTCGGCTTTTTTCTGCACCTCCGCATAATAATCCGCGGCGGGCACGCCGGTGTCTGGGAAATAGTAGTATAGATTTCCGAGGACGTCATAGGCCCGCTCCACGCACCAGATTCCGTCCGCGCCCTGCTTTGCGGGCTGGGACAAAATCAGCTGCCAATACTCATCCCGACTGCCGTCAAAATCGAAATAGTGGTTATATCGCACCACGGCGTGGGCGCTGTCATACGTGTAGTCCCTTGCGCGGAATGCCGCGTCGTCCCATTCCTCCAAACGATTGCGTTGGATGAAATCCGTCTTTGCCGCAGAAGGAAGCGTTTCGTTCAGCTCGTTCCATTCCGCCAAGTCCGGCGAATCCGTAAGGGAGCCGTCGCCCTGCCGGAAAAAGCGCACGTCGGTGGGAGTATCCAGAAAGTAATACGTGTCGCCGTCTCTGGCAAAGGCCTGCCGCCCGCCAATGTCGTTCACAATATTTTGTTCCCAGTCCATCTGATCGCCCTGTGCGATGGAAAAAATCCAGCCGAAGCCGTCGTGGGAGTTCTGGTTCTCCGCCGCGCCCGCCTCTATGGACTTTGTCTCGCTCACCCGGATCAGCTCCCCATCATTCAGAGTGGCCGGGTCTGTCTCCACGGTGAGCAACGCCGCGTATTTGGCGGGGAGGCCCAGCGAAAAATCGCCGCAGGTGTAAATGGTGGTCTCCTCCGCTCCGGCAGGCGTCCGGGCGCAAGCGGCAAGACTGAGCGTCAGCGCAAATACGGCGGCAAGAGCAGCTATTCGTTTCATATGATCATCCTTTCTTCGCATCCGTGGAATTGGCTGGGCCACGGCCCCGTACAGTACGAACGTCACCTCTTAGACGTTTGTGCGGTCATGATCGTTACAAAAAGGGAAGCCCTGCGGCTTCCCTTTTGTATTCAATCCTTCCGCTTGCCGAGGTACGCTTCTTTCACCTTTTCGTTGGTGAGCAGTTCCGCGCCGGTGCCGGAGAGGGTGATATTGCCGGTTTCCAGCACGTAGGCAAGGTCCGCAATTTTCAGGGCCATGTTGGCGTTCTGCTCGATCAGCAGGACCGTCACGCCCAGTTTGTTGATTTCCTGAATGATCTTGAAGATGTCCTGCACCACCAGCGGGGCAAGGCCCAGAGAGGGCTCATCCAGCATCATCAGCTTGGGACGGCTCATCAGCGCCCGGCCCACGGCCAGCATCTGCTGCTCTCCGCCGGATAGCGTTCCCGCCAGCTGCCAAGACCGTTCTTTCAGCCGGGGAAACAGCTCATAGACCCAGTTCAGGTCCTTTTCAATCTCCGCCTTGTTCCTGCGCAGATAGGCGCCGATCTTCAGATTTTCCAGCACCGTTAAATCCGCGAACACTCGCCGTCCCTCTGGGGACAGGGCGATGCCCTGGCTGATAATGTGATCGATGCTCCTTCCCAGCAATTCACTTCCGTTCCACTGGATGGAACCGGAATCGGCCTTGACAAGGCCGGTGATGGTGCGCAGCGTGGTAGACTTGCCCGCGCCGTTGGCGCCGATCAAGGTGACGATCTTTCCATCGGGTACCTCCATAGAGATACCCCGCAGGGCGTGGATGCCGCCGTAGGATACTTTCAGGTTGTCAATTTTAAGCATCTTCCGCCACCCCCAGATATGCGTCAATCACGCGCTGATCGTTCTGAATCTCCGCGGGAGTCCCCTTGGCGATCAGACCGCCGAAGTCCAGCACATAAATCCGGTCGGAGATATCCATAACCAAATCCATATGGTGCTCAATCAAAAACACCGTCAATCCCAGATCGGAGCGGATACGGCCGATAAACTCCGTCAGGTCGTTGGTTTCCTGCGGGTTCATGCCTGCCGCCGGTTCGTCCAGCAAAAGGAGCTTCGGCTCCGTCGCCAAGGCCCGGGCAATCTCCAGCCGGCGCTGTTTGCCGTAAGGCAGGGAGGTCGCCAGTTCATCCTTCGCCTCGCTCAAGCCCACGATCTCCAGCAGACGCTCCACATCGGCCCGCTGGGCCTCCTCCTCCTTTTTGTTCAGGCGGAAGGTGGCGGTGAGCAGGTTGCTGGTGCGGCGCAGGTGCTTGGCGATCAGGATATTGTCAAACACCGTCTGAGATTTCCACAATCGGATATTCTGGAACGTGCGGGCCATGCCCAGCTTTGTGATGCGGTCAGGGGTGGGTGCCAGTATCTTGTCGGTAAACGCCGCCTGTTCCCGCTGCTTTTCTGCTTCCTTAGCGTCCTCACCGTCCACTTTGAAGGCAGCGGTATACAGCTCCGGATTCTTGCCCTTATAGAGCTTTTTCATCTTCCCCTGGGGATGGTTGCGCACAATTGTCTCGCCGCAGAATTCCACCCGCCCGTTGCTGGGGGCGTATACGCCGGTGATCACGTTGAACGCGGTGGTTTTGCCTGCGCCGTTTGGGCCGATCAGGGAGACAATCTCTCCCTGATTGATCTCCAGATTCAGATTATCCACAGCCACCACGCCGCCGAACTGCATGGTGGCGTTTTCCACGCGCAGCACATTTTCACTCATTGCCAGCACCTGCCTTTGCTTTTGCAGACCGCTTCTTTTTACCAAGGTCCCACAGTTCCTTGTCTCCCATAATGCCCTCCCGGAAGAAGAGAACCACGATCATAATGACCACGGAGAACACCACCATCCGGAAGCCGGAGCGCAGCAACGGCAGCTTCAAATTGGGACTGATGACGAACCATACGTCCCAAAGCAGTGCCGCCAGCACAAGGCCCAGACCCAGCACCGGCCCCCAGTTCACCGTGGGACGCCCCTGCGCCGCGCGGATAATCAGCTTTTTGCCCTTACGCTTCATATTCCACAGGCCAAGAGCCGCCGCAGCCACAACCAAAATGCCCAGCACCACGGCGAACTTCACCTTGACGCCAAAGTTTTGCAGAATCGTCTCGTTGTCCAGAAACCGCAGCCACCACTCCGAGCAGCCCACGAACAGGAACGAGGCGATGACCGAACCGGAAATAGAACCGATGCCGCCGATGACCACAATCAGCAAAATCTCATAGGTCATGGCCGCCTTGAAGGCCGTTGCCTGCACGCTGGCCTGAAACATCGCCAACAGCGCGCCGGAAACCCCGGCAAAAAAGGAGCTGATCATAAAGCTCATCCGCTTGTGCTTTGCAAGGTTGATGCCCATGGCCTCAGCCGCCACCTCGTCGTCCCGGATAGCCTTGAAAGCCCTCCCATAGGTGGAGTTAATCAGCAGCACCACCACCAGAATGCACAGTCCCGCAAAAAAGAAGGGCATCACCGTCGTCAGCTTCAGGCTGCCCAGATGGAAATCGGTAAAGCCGGTGAACCCGTACAGCAGGTTGGAGCCGTTCGTCACAGGCCCCAGCTTATCATACTGCACCACAGCCCGGAGAATTTCAGCAAAGCCCAGCGTCGCAATGGCCAGATAATCGCTTTTCAGCTTCAAAACCGGAAGGCCGATCAGCCACGCAAACAGACCCGCCACGCATCCTGCCAGAATCAGACATAAAATCACGCCCAGCAGAAGGCCGAACTGCCCCATCGCCCCGCTGAGGCTCTCTGTGATGGAAAAGCCAAGGCCGCCGCCGGGATAGCGCTGATAGACGCTGGCCTGCCGCGCCACGGGAACGGTGAGCACCGCGTATGTATAAGCGCCCAGCAGCATAAAGCCCGCCTGCCCCAGAGAAAAGAGGCCGGTAAACCCGTTCAGCAGGTTCATGGAAACAGCCACCAGCGCATAAATCGCGCCCTTTTGCAGCACGGTCAAAAGCATGGAAGGAACAATTTTTCCGGGGAGATTATCCAGCAGACCCACCACTACCAGCACAGCAACGGCAATCAGCAGGGCGATCCAGCTCTTTTTATGATCGTTCTTCTTCATCATTCCGTCACACCTTCTCCGTCAAATTCTCTCCGAAGAGGCCGGTGGGCTTGACCGCGAGGATCACGATCAGCAGGGCAAACGTAAACGCATCGGAAAACGTGGTCAGCCCCGCGCCTTTGATGAGGCTCTCGCAGATGCCGATAATAAAGCCGCCAATCACCGCGCCGGGAATGGACCCGATGCCGCCGAACACGGCGGCCACAAAGGCCTTCAAGCCCGGCATGGCGCCCACGGTGGGGGTGACGGTGGCATAATTGCTGAAATACAGCATGGAACCCACCGCCGCCAAAAACGACCCCACCACAAAGGTAAAGCTGATCACGTTGTTGATCTTGATGCCCATCAGCTGCGCCGTCTCAAAGTCCCGGGACGCGGCCCGCATGGCCATGCCGATCTTGGTCCGCTTGATCAGCAGAACCAAAACCGCAACCAGCGCAATCACCAAAAATGGGGTGATGATGGTGACGCGGCTGGTGGTCGTCCCCGCCACGTTCACGCTGTCGCTGATCCAAGGCAGCACGGGATACTGTTTGGCAAGGCCGCCGGTGAGATACCACATGGAGTTTTGCAGCAGATAGCTCATACCGATGGCCGAGATCATGACGGACATGCGGGGCGCGGTGCGCAGCGGCCGGTAGGCCACCTTTTCCACCAACACGCCCAGCAGCACCGTCAGCACGATGGTCAAAGGAATGGAAACGCTCAGGGGCATGGTCGCGGCGGCATAGACCATAATGAAGCCGGCAACCGTGAAAATATCACCGTGGGCAAAGTTAATCAGGCGCAGGATGCCATACACCATCGTGTAGCCGATGGCGATCAGGGCATACTGCCCGCCCACAGAAATGCCTGCCAGCAGATAGGGCAGGATTTTGTCAAGCATGGAATTCCCTCCGTTCTCTCCGCTTTCCAAAAGTAGGATTGCGGATCAAATCCCGCGCCAAAGCGCGGGTTTTATTCTGTTCTGCATCGAACCCTTCGGCTCTCGGCTCGATGCAAGCCAGAATTGCTGGGATTAGAAAAGCGCGGGCGGGGGATCCCCGCCCGCGCTTTGCGTCGTACGGTTTTTAGGCCGGTTTCGATCAGCCTGCCACGGACTGGCGCTTCACGAAGGTAAAGGTACCGTCGGTCGCCTGCTTGATGTAAGCCTCGGTCTTGTTGGCGTCGCCGGTGTCGGCGTTCATGGTGATATGTCCGGTAACCGCGTCAAAGTCCACCTTGAACAAAGCGGCCTGAATGTCCGCGCCAGCAGTGGACTGAGCCAGCTTGACGGCCTCGATGGCAGTCATGTAAGAGTCATAACCCAGCGCGGAGACAGCCGCCACGATGTCGTTGCCGCCGTTGTTGGTCAGGTTCTGCGCGTCGGCGTTCAGGAATTCCTTGAAGCCCTTGACAAAGGTGGAGGCAAGGCCGGAATCGTCGTTCTCGTCAAAAAATGTGGAGCAGTACACCTGCTGATCGGTGCCCTTCTGCGCATCCAAAATGACGGAAGACTCCCAAGTATCGCCGGCGGTGATAGGAATGTTGACGCCGGACTTGGCCGCCTGACCGATGATCAAAGAGGCATAGGTAGTGGCGGAGGGAGCAAAGATCACATCCGCACCGAACGTCACCGCATTCTGGAGATACGCGGAGAAATCAGAGGTTCCCTCTGGGAACGTCTCGGACTTCACCTCGCCGCCCAGATTTTGAAACGCCTGCGTGAAATAGGTGCCAAGGCCGGAGCCGTAGTCCTCGCCCAGCATGGTCAGGACGTAGGCCTTCTTGGCACTGAACTGCTCGGAGACAAAGTTTGCCATAACGCTGCCCTGGAAGGGATCCAGGAAGCAGACGCGGAAGTAATACGGATTCAACTCCGTGACAGCGGGGTTGGTGCAGGAACAGCCGATGGCGGGAATCTGCGCCTGTTCAAAGGTGGGGGCGGCGGCAATGCATACGCCGGAGCCATAGGAGCCCAGCACCACGGACACGCCCGCGTTCACCAAAGACTGGGCGGCGGTGATGGCCTTATCGGTGGTCGACTGGTTATCCACGATCTCCAGCTGGATATCATAGGTCTGACCGCCGATGTCCACCGTGGGAACCACCTGATTGGCGTACTGGATGCCCAGTACCTCCTGCTTGCCTCCGGCGCCGTTGTCGCCGGAAGCGGGCTCAAACACGCCCACCTTCAGCACAGGGTTGCTGCCGGAAGCAGACGCACTGCCGCTGGCGGCGGCTCCACCGCCGGCGTCTTCACCGCAGGCAGCCAGAGCAAAGGTCATCGCAAGGGCCATCGCAAGTGCAAGAAACTTTTTCATGTTCTTTCCTCCTGTCTTCATAAAAGAGAATAGCAGCGCCATTCTCTTTGCATAGGAAACATTTTACGTAATTTTTTCCTGTTTTTCAAGTAGAATTATGTACAGAAAGAATCCTTAAAACCACCCCTATCCGGTAAAATTCAGAACCTTTTGGCGGTTGTTGTGTCTTTGCATCAGAGACAAGTGTAGATATTTTAAAAGAAGCGCTCTACATTTGTCTTTCATACAAGGACAGCGTTTTTAGTAATTTCGCCGAAAGAAGCAAAAAATAATTACCTGTTTCTGGGTTTCACTGTTCAAAACCTCCTGATTCCCGAACGCCGCGTAAAAAATTACGCTTCAAAAGAGGGGCGAGCCTGAAAACAGCCGCTAATTTCAAAAAAGAATGCCCCGCTGTCCGTTGGACAGCGGGGCATAATTACTCGTTTTTTAAGCGCTCATGCTTGAGCGGGGGTGGGAGCACGGTCGCCCACCACGGTCAGGAATTCCGACCGGGTCATCGTCTCGTGGGCCAGCAGATAGTTCGCCACGGATTCCAGCTGCGAGCGGCGGGCTTTCAAAATCTCCTCGCACTGATCATAGGCGGTGGCAATCATGCGGCGCACCTCGTCGTCGATCTGGGCGGCAATCTGCTCAGAATAGCTGCGGCCCTGACTCATGGTCCGGCCGATAAATACCTCGTCGTGTCCGGACTCAAAGGACACGGTGCCAATCTTTTCGCTCATACCGTAGCTGGCCACCATTTTGTGGGCGATCTGCGTGGCCCGCTGAATGTCGTTTCCTGCGCCGGTGGAGATATCCCCCAGCACCATTCTCTCCGCGGCCCGGCCGCCCAGAAGGGCTACGATCTGCTCTTCCAAATACCGTTTGGACATGTAGGACCGATCCTCCTGCGGCAGAGAGATGGTCATGCCGCCCGCCTGTCCCCGGGGAACGATGGAGATCTGATTCACCGGGTCGTGGTTGGGCAGGGCGTGCATCACAATGGCGTGCCCCGCCTCATGAAAGGCGGTGAGCCTGCGCTCGTGTTCCGGGATTACCCGGCTCTTTTTCTCCGGACCGGCGATCACCTTGATCTC
The DNA here is from genome assembly GCF_000307265.1 of Oscillibacter ruminantium GH1. Taxonomy (GTDB): domain Bacteria; phylum Bacillota; class Clostridia; order Oscillospirales; family Oscillospiraceae; genus Oscillibacter; species Oscillibacter ruminantium. The sequence continues at coordinate 367,077 of NZ_DF158896.1, read as the reverse complement.
CGCCTCCTTCAAATCCGCCATAGTGATGAATTTCTGATTCCGCCGGGCCGCCAGCAGCGCACCCTCATTGGTCAGGTTTTCAAGGTCCGCACCGGTAAAACCGGGAGTTCCCTTGGCGACCTCACTCAGCTCCACATCTTCCGCCAGCGGCTTTCCGCGGGTGTGAACCTTCAAAATTTCCTCCCGGCCCTTGATGTCTGGAAGGCCCACGTACACCTGCCGGTCAAACCGGCCCGGGCGAAGCAGCGCCGGGTCCAGCACATCCACCCGGTTGGTGGCGGCCAAGACCACCACGCCCTCGTTGGCGGAGAAACCGTCCATTTCTACCAGCAGCTGATTCAGCGTCTGCTCCCGTTCGTCGTGTCCGCCGCCCACGCCGGTGCCTCTCTGGCGGCCCACGGCGTCGATCTCGTCGATAAAAATAATGCAGGGGGTGGACTTTGCCGCCTCTTTAAAGAGGTCCCGGACGCGGCTTGCGCCCACGCCGACATACAGCTCCACAAAGTCAGACCCGGAGATGGACAGGAAGCCGACTCCCGCCTCCCCCGCCACGGCCTTGGCCAGCAGTGTCTTTCCGGTGCCCGGAGGACCCACCAGCAGAACGCCCTTCGGAATGCGGGCGCCCAAATCCGTATACTTTTGCGGGTCCTTTAAAAACTCCACAATCTCTTGCAGCTCTTCCTTTTCCTCATCGGCTCCGGCCACGTCCGCAAAGGTGATGGCTTTGTCCTTCTCCGAGAGGGTGTGGGTTCGCGCCTCGCTGAAGCGGCTCATGCGGTCGCCGCCAGCTCCGCTGGCCCGGGCGGTCATAAAGTACCACATGCCGCCCAAAATCAGCGCCACCAACACGTACGGCAGCAAAATCGCCAGCCAGTTGGTGGAGTGGTCCGCGTGATACTCGTAAGAGGCGATAATCCCCTTCTGCGCCTGCTGCCGCACAAGATCATTCAGATCGTCATAAAACAGATCGAAGTCATATAGCTCATAGACGGCGGTGGTGCTGCCGTGGACCGCTTCCCGCAGGTGCATGGTCAACGTGTTATCGGAGACGGTGAAACTCTCCACCTTCTCCTGTTTGAACATCTGCACCACCTCGGAATATTCCAGTGGTTCCGCCGGGGAATTGCTGCGCCACAGATATGCGGCGCACACCAGCATAACGATCGCCAGAAAAATAAAGGTGAGCGCGTTTGTGGTTCTTGGATTTTTCAACAGGACTTCACTCCTTTATGGGCCGGTCCGCCGTTTTACCGGGAATAGACCTCCGGTTTCAGTACGCCGATATAGGGGATATTTCGATACTGCTGGCAGTAGTCCAGTCCATAGCCCACCACGAACTCGTCGGGCACCACGAACCCCGCCAAATCGGCGGTGACGGCCTTTGTCCGGCGGGAGGGTTTATCCAGCAGGGTCACAATGGTGATGGAGGCCGCTCCACGGGTCTTGAAATACTCACTGAGGAATGCCAGGGTATTGCCGGAGTCCAAAATGTCCTCCACCACGATGAGGTTCCGACCCGTGATGTCCTGCTGGATGTCGTGAACGATCTTCACACGGCCGGAGGACGTTGTGGCATTCTCATAGGAGCTGACGGCGATGAACTCCACATCGCTCTTCACCTGACAGGCCCGGACCAGATCCGACATGAACACGAAGGACCCCTTCAGCACACCGAGAAACAGCGGATTTTTTCCATGAAACCGTTCATACAGCTCCGCTCCCAATTCCGTGATGCGGCCCTTCAGTTCCTCTTCGGTCACCAGAACCTTCAGGATATCGTTCTCCATCTCACTTTTCATATTGTTTCTCCCTCTATATAAAATGTTACCTGTGCGTCGGTCTTTCCGGTGGAAAAATCTAAATCGACACCCAAATAGGGCGCGGCCGCGACCCGGCCTTCCAGCCGCAGAACCGGCAGTCCGTCCCGCACGCCGGGCGGGACGCCCACATCGGCCCACAGCCGCTTCAGCGTTCGGCTTCCCCGGCTCCCCGGCAGGGTCATCCGGTCATCGGAACGCCAACAGGTTACCTCGACCGGTCCGGGCAAATTCAGGCGGTATGAAAACCTCTCTGCCGTCTCCTCGCCGTCCAGCGCCACGCACCACGCGCCAAAGCGCACCGTCTCCCCCGGTGCAAGATATACCGCCTCCGGCACAGAAGGCGCTTTGAAAAGTACCAGCGCCTCACCGTTGTTCCGGGCCAGCAGCCCATAGGGAAGCGAATACTCCCGCCCTTTTTTCAGCTCCAAAACCGCTCTTACATGGGCGGCGGACAGATCCCTGCGATGACCGCAGGCCCTCTCCATCAGCCCCAGAACCACCCGGCCCCGGACGGCCTCCGGCACATTTTGCAAAATTGTCCAATCCAGCGAAAGGCCGCCTTCCGCCGTCTCCACCCGGTCAAGCGCTTGCACCGCCAGCGTATCCAACGCCGCATCCTCCGCCGCCAAAAAGCCTGCGGCGCGGGCCATGTTTTCAATCGCTTTGGGATTGATATCCCGCAAAACGGGCAGCACCTTGTGCCGCAAGAGATTTCGTGCGGCAAACTCCTCTTGGTTCGTCTCGTCCTCCACATGGGGTAGCGCGTGAGCGGCGGCATACGCCTCCAGCGACGCGCGGGTAAGCTCCAAAAACGGACGGTACACCTTTCCCCGCACGGCGGGGATACCCAGCCCGGCGGAGCCGGTGCCCCGGCAGAGGTTTAACAGCATGGTTTCCGCGTTGTCGTCGGCATGGTGGGCAGTCAGAATTGCCACGCTTTTCCGCTCCGCCGCGGCGCGCTCCAAAAATTCGTATCGCAGCCGCCGGGCGGCCTCCTCAACGGAAAGTCCCTCCCGCTTGGCTTTTGCCCGGGTATCTCCCCGTCCGGCGACAAACGGAACCTGATGCGCAGCGCAGTATTCCCGCACGAAAGCCTCATCCCGGTCCGCCGTCTTGCCGCGCAGCCCGTGGTTAAAATGGGCGGCGGCAACGGAAATCCCTCGGCCCTCAGCCCAGCGCAAAACAACATCCAGCAGGCACATGGAGTCCAATCCCCCGGACACCGCGCACAAAAGCTCTCCCTGTGCCCCGGAAAAGCAGGTCGTCAAAAACCTTTCAGCGGCTGAAAGTTCATTCATCTTCGTCGTATCGTGTCTCCAGCGTGCCGAACATGGTGTATTCCGGCACCCACTTCAACTCCACCTTGCCCGTTTCGCCGTGGCGGTTTTTCGCCACAATGCACTCGGCGATGTTGCGCTTTTCGGAGTCCTCATTATAATAATCGTCTCGGTACAAAAAGAGAACAATATCCGCATCCTGTTCGATTGCGCCGGATTCGCGCAGATCGGACAGCATGGGCCGCTTGTCGTCCCGCTTTTCGTTGGCACGGCTCAACTGGCTCAGGCACAGCACCGGAACGTCCAGCTCCTTCGCCATGATTTTCAGCGTTCGGGAGATGTCGGAAACCACCTGCTGGCGGTTTTCGCCGCTGTATCCCTTGCCTCCGGCGGAGGTCATCAATTGCAAATAGTCGATGACCACCAGACCAAGGTTATCCAGTCTGCGGCACTTGGCGTTCATGTCCGCCACGGACAGCAGCGGGTTGTCGTCGATGCGGATGTCCACACGGTTCAGCGTTGTGGCGGCGTCCGCAATCTTCTCCCAGTCCGTCTCCCGCAGTTCGCCGGTGCGCAAACGGTTGTTTTCCACCAGCGCCTCGGCAGAGAGGAGCCGCTGGACCAGCTGCTCCTTGGACATTTCCAGTGAGAAGACCGCCACGGTCTTCTCCGACCCCTTGGCAACGCTCAGCGCCATGTTCAGCGCCATGGAGGTCTTACCCATACCGGGCCGGGCTGCCAAGAGGATCAAATCGGACTTGTTCAGACCCGTCAGTTTGGCATCCAGCATGGAAAGGCCGGTGGAAAGTCCCGGCAGTCCCGTGGGGGACTCGCTCATTTCGCTGAGCCGGTCCAGCACGTCCGGCAGCACCTGCCGCACGGGGACCATGCTCTGAGCGCCCTGTCCCCGGCGAATGGCAAAAATTTTCTGTTCTGCCGCCTCCAGTGTGGCGGCGGCCTCGCCGCCGCCCTCCTGCACCATGGCGGTGATCTCCGATGCCGCCTGCGCCACCGACCGCAAAAGCGCTTTGTCCCGCACAATGGCGGCGTACTCCATCACGTTGGCCGCGGTGGGCGTGATCTCCATCAGCTGGGCCAGATAGGAGCGGGTGGTGTTCTCGTCGTAGATGCCGTTTTTCTGCATCGTCTCCGCCACCGTGATTCCGTCAATGGGGCGGGCATAGGTGAACATGGAACAGATCGTCTCAAAAATTTCCCGGTTCTGCCGGAGGTAAAAATCCTCGGGCCGCAGCTTATCCACAACCTCTTTTACGCAGTCGGGGTCAATCAAAATAGAGCCAAGCACCGCCTGCTCCCCCTCCAGCGAATGGGGCATTTGGCGCAGCAGCAGATCCTCAACAGCCATGGATACTCACCTCCGGGAAAGTTGTAAATTCTCAGTATGCAGACTCTGCCGCGTTATTTCTCCTCGTAGACGGACACGTACACCGTGCCGACCACCTCAAAGCCCAGCTTTGCCTTGATCTGATAGTTGCCAAAAGCCTTGATGGGCTCTTCCAGCACCAGCTTCTGCTTGGGAATTTCGATGCTGTACTGGGCTTTCAGCCCGTCGGAAATCTCCTTCGTTGTGACGGCGCCGAACAGCCGCCCGCCGCTGCCGGCCTTGGCGGTGATCTTCACCATGCACTCCTTCAGCTTTTCCACCGTGGCTTCCGCCTCGGCCTTCTGGCGCGCTTCCTCGGCCTTGCGGGCCTTTTCCTTCAGGTTCATGGTGTTGATGGCGTCCGCCGTGGCGGCGGATGCCAGCTTGCGGGGCAGAAGGAAGTTTCGGGCATAGCCCTCGGAAACCTCGATCATCTGGCCCTTTTTTCCCTGACCCTTTACGTCCTGCATCAAAATCACTTTCATGTGTATCTCTCCTTATCCGTTCGGCCTGCTGCGGGCCGCTTGTGAATGCGGTTTTTATTTTTCCAGATAGGCGTCAATTGCCGCCTCCAACTGTTCAAGCACAGTTTTGGGGTCGCTGTTTTCAACGCGGCCGCCCGCTGTTGTGGAATTTCCGCCGCCGCCCAGCGTCTCCAAAATCACCTGCACGTTGATATCTCCCAGCGACCGGGCAGACATCAGCACGCCGTCTCCCGCCCGGTAGATGACAAACGATGCTTTCACGCCCTTGAGCGTCAGCAGTTCGTCGGCAGCCTGGGCCGCGGCAACCCGCTCCATGCCATCCTCCTGCACCGCGGCGATGGCGATTTCGTCCCGGTACATTTCTGCCTGACGGATGATATCATAGCGTGAGACCATTTCGCCCAAATCGTTTTGAAACAGCTTCTGCACATCGCTGGTATCCGCTCCGGCCCGGCGCAAAAACGCCGCCGCCTCAAAGGTTCGCCCGCCGGTGCGCATGGTAAAGTGCTTGGTGTCCAGCACGATGCCGGCAAGCAGCGCTTCGGCCTCCTCGCCCAGAAGATCGCTTGGCTCCACCAGATACTGCAAAAGCTCCGTCACCAGCTCTGACGCGGAGGAGGCATAAGGCTCGTGGAAATTCAGGGCTGCGTTTTCAATGTAGCTGGCGGCCCGCCGGTGGTGGTCAATCACCGCCACCCGGTTGCAGGATTCCAGCAGCGCCGGGCTTTCCACAAAGTCCGGCCGGTTGGTATCCACCACGATCAGCAGAGCCCCCGGCTGCATCCGCAGCAGAGCCTCGTTTCCGCTGATGAACACGTCGGTATATTCCACGCGCGCCCGCAGCTTTTCAAGAACGGCTTCCGCCGCGTTGTGATTGAGGTCGATAACCACCTGCGCCTGCTTGCCCAGTTTTCGCGCGGCACAGCAAAGGCCCGCCGCTGCGCCCACAGCATCCATATCGGCAAAGCTGTGACCCATGATAAAGACCTGCCGTGCGTCGTCCATCAACTCGCTGAGAGCGTTTGCCATCACCCGTGACTTTACCTTGGTGCGCTTTTCCGTGCTCTTGGTTCGTCCGCCGTAGAACTCAAAGTCCAGCTTGCCCCGCACCACCGCCTGATCTCCGCCGCGGCTGAGGGCCATCTCCAGCGACAGATTGGCGTTTTTGTAAAGCTCCACCATGCCGTCGGCCTCCCGGCCCACACCGATGGAGAGCGTGGGGTGGGAATTCTCTCCGCCGATCTCGCGCACCGTGTCCAGCACGGTGAACTTCTCCCCCACCAGGCGGGCATAATCCTTTTCCTCCATCAAAAGGAGGTAGCGGTCCCGGTTCGTTTTCACCAAAAGGCCCGCGTCCACCGCCCACTGGCTCAATTTTTCGTCGATCTGGGCCTGAATGGCGCTGCGCTGCGCCTCGCCGCTGACCTTCATCAGGTCCTCGTAGTTATCCACATTTAAAACCGCCACCACAGGGCGGGAATCTACGAATTTCTCCCGCATGGCGTCATAGTCCGTGGTGTCCACCCAATAGGTGGTTGCCACCAGATTTTGGCTGCCGTCCCGGTCTTTTGCCCGGACGAGGCTGCCGTATACCCGGAAGCGGTGGTTGTTCATCACCACCCGGTCAGGGCACTCCGGCTTTCCTTCCAGCAGCCACTCCACCGGAAAGCCCGGCACCGTGTCCTCCACTTTGATTTCAAACAGATGCTCCCGAACGCCGGCCAGCTGTAAAAAATCCTCGTTGCTCCAAATGACCTCGCCGGTGTCGGGCCGGAAAACCATGATGGGCAGGGGGGAGTTGATGAGGGTGGATTTGCTGGCAGCGTCCACGCTGCCGGTCAGGCTGTTGATATACTTTAAAATGCTCTGCTTGCGCTTTTGGGTGCTGGAGCGAAAAATGCAGTACATCCCCACAGTCACAGCGGCCTCCACCGCCGCCAGCATGGGATTGAAGGGGATGGCCGCTGCTGAAAACAGCAGCATACACAGGAAGTAAAGCTTCAGATTCGGTTCCAGCAGCCGGGAAAATTTTTTGTTCATGTCGATTGATCTCCTCCGGCGCGGTGCGCCGTATGCAATGTGATCGCATACCGATAGATTTTATAAGTATACCACCCCTTGCCTTTTCGGGCAAGATTTTTTCGCTTTCCTCAGGTTTTTTAACGCGGTTTCATGGGTCTTCCCGCATTTCGCGGATCGTTTTTCGAAAAATATGTATACAAATCCCGCAAGCGGTGGTATACTATTTTCTAATTACCACGCAAAAAGTCCCGCGCGCTGCGCGTTGAGCAGGCGTTTTCGCCGCTCCGCCGCCGCGGAATGTTGGTTTTTTTGTATTTCACTGGGCAGAACTGCGGTTCCATCCCGGTTTAATAAACGGACAATCTCATAGGGTGCAGCGCGGACGCAGTCCGTTCTTCCGCCGGCGAAACGGGGCCGAGCGGAGACGGATCGTCCTCGATTTGGTGCGGTTTTTTGCAGAGCAAAAGACCTTTGCGCCTTACTTTGGCACGCGTTTTTCCGCCAATCATCCAGAGATATCTCCGTATTCCTACATCATTTATAAAAGGAGTTCTCTATTTATGGCAGAAAAATTGAAAATTATCCCCCTCGGGGGACTGGATGAAATCGGAAAGAACATGACCGTTTACGAGTGCGGCGGCGAGATGATCGTCGTGGACTGCGGCATGGCCTTTCCCGGAGACGACATGTACGGTATTGATCTGGTGATCCCCGACGTGACGTATCTCATCAAAAACCGCGCCCGCGTCCGGGGCCTGTTCATTACCCACGGCCACGAGGATCACGTTGGCGCGATCCCTTACGTGCTCAAGCAGATCAACATGCCCATCTACTGCACCCGGCTCACCGCTGGCCTCATCAAGCTGAAGCTGGAGGAGCACGGGCTGACAAAGTCCACCAAACTCATTACCGTGGAGCCGGGCGAAACCGTCCGGGCCGGGAAATTCAACGTGGAGTTCATTCATGTGAACCACTCCATTGCGGATTCCGTGGCCTTTGCCATCCACACCCACATGGGCACCGTGGTCCACACCGGCGACTTTAAAATTGACTCCACCCCCATCGACGGCGAGGTCATGGACCTTGCCCGGCTGGGAGCGCTGGGGAAAGAGGGCGTGCTGGCCCTTTGCGCCGACTCCACCAACGTGGAGCGTCCGGGCTTTACCCCCTCCGAAAAACTGGTGGGCGCCACCTTTATGCGCCAGTTCTCCGGATGCAGCGAGCGCATCCTCGTCACCACCTTTGCCTCCAACGTCCACCGCATCCAGCAGGTGCTGGACGCCGCCGCCGCCACAGGGCGGAAGGTGGCCGTCACGGGCCGGTCCATGGAGAACATGATGCGGGTGTCTACGGAGCTTGGCTATATGAAGGTTCCCAAGAACACCCTTGTGGACATCAATAAAATTAAGGGCCTGCCGAAAAACAAGCAGGTCATCGTCACCACCGGCTCTCAGGGCGAGGAAATGAGCGCATTGTACCGCATGGCGTTTTCCACCCACCGCCAAGTGGAGTTGGGCGCGGGAGACAAGGTCATCATCTCCGCCTCCGCCATCCCCGGAAACGAGGTCACGGTGGGCCGGGTCATCAACGAGCTGTTCCGCAAGGGTGTGAACGTGGTCTATGACCGGGCGGACATTCTCCACGTCTCCGGCCACGCCTGTCAGGAGGAATTGAAGATCGTCCACGCGCTGACAAAGCCCCGTTTCTTTATCCCGCTTCACGGCGAACAGCGGATGCTGCAAATCCACTCCAATCTGGCCCAGTCCATGGGCATGGAGCGCAATCACATCGCCATCGGCGAAAACGGCTCCGTCATTGAGATTACCGGTAAGAGCATGAAGCTCAACGGAACCGTTCCCTCCGGCGAAGTGTATGTGGACGGCTCCGGCGTGGGCGATGTGGGCGCGGTGGTCATGCGGGACCGCAAGCGTCTGGCTGAGGACGGTATGGTGGTGGTCATCATGCCCGTCTCCTCCCAAGACGGGCAGCTGCTGTCAAAACCCGAGATTGTCACCCGCGGCTTCATCTACGTGAAGGAGTCCGACGAGATGATGCGGGAACTGGAAAACATCGCCTACGAGGCCGCCGCCAATGCTCCCCGCAAAAAGGGCCGGGACGACGGCGAGATGCGCAGCGCGGTAAAATCCGCTGTCAGCAACTATCTGTTCAAAAACACCCAGCGCAATCCCATGGTCATCCCCGTGGTCACAAAGCTGTAAAAAAGAGAAGTCCGCCCGGAGCGTTGCTCCGGGCGGACTTTTTCTGCATGTTCATGACAGGCGCCGTTGCTTTACTCCCATCCGCCCGATAAAGTACGTTTGAACGGGTATACTGACCGCAAGCATCAATCCCCACACGCGGCAGGCTCACCGGCTGCGTTCCATCAGCTCTCCAACGGCCTGACGCAGTTCCAAAAGCGCCCGCTCCGCCTCTTCGGCACTCTCTCCCCGGCAGGAGAGATAAAATTTGATTTTCGGCTCCGTGCCGGAAGGGCGCACCGTCAGCTTGGCCCCGCCGCTCAGATGAAACTCCAGCACATTGGCGGCAGGCAGTCCCGTGGCCGCGCCGTCCTCATAGTCCACTGCCCGCTCCACGGCGAAACCGCCCAGTGCCGTGGGTGGGGCTGTCCGCAGTCCGTCCATCAGGACGTTCATGGTTTCCATGCCTGCCTGTCCGTCAAAGCCAAAGCTCTCCAGCCCGTTGCGGTAGTAACCAAACTCCCGGTACAGCGCCTCCAAGGCGTCCAAAAGCGTCTCGCCCCGGCGCTTATAGTAATTCGCCATTTCACAGGCCAGCATCACCGCATTCACTGCGTCCTTGTCCCGGACGTGGGGGCCGCTGAGATAGCCATAGCTTTCTTCGCAACCAAAAATAAACCGATCCGTCTGGCCCGCAGCCTCCAAAACGCCGATCTGCTCGCCGATGAATTTGAATCCGGTGAGCATCCGCCGCAGCTCCACGCCGTACTTTTCTGCCACCGGCCCTAGCATCTCCGTGGTGACGATGGTGGTGACCGCCACGGGCCGATCCGGCATGGTTCCGGACTCCGTCCGCCTGCGGCAGATGTAGTCCAGCAGAAGCACGCCCATCTCGTTGCCGGAAATCAGACGGTAGCCGCCCTCCCCATCCGGTACGGCGGAACCCATCCGGTCGCAGTCCGGGTCGGTGGCCAGCAGCAGGTCGGGCCGCACCCGGCGGCACAGGTCCAGTCCCTTTTGCAGCGCCTCCCGAATCTCCGGATTGGGATACGGACAGGTGGGAAAGTGCCCGTCCGGCTCCGCCTGTTCATGAACCAAGGTCACGTCCTTGATCCCCAGCTTTTTCAAAAGCCGCTCCACGCACTCAAGGCCCGCGCCGTTGAGCGGCGTATAAACCAGTTTCAAATCCCAATCGGGCATCGCCTCTCCGGCCATGCGGGCAGGGCTTTGTGCGCACACCGCGTCCACAAACGCGTCCAGACACTCGTCCTGAATTTCGTTGATCAGCGGCGATCCGGCATTGGTCAGGCGCACGCCGTCGAAGCAGTCCACCTGGGCGATCTCCTTTTGAATGGCAGCGGCAGTCTCCAGCGTAATTTGGCAGCCATCGTGTCCGTAGACCTTGTAGCCGTTGTACCGGGCGGGATTATGGCTGGCGGTGACACAGATGCCCGCGCCGCAGTCCAGCGCCCGCACCGCCCAGCTGAGGGCGGGCGTTGGCTCCAGCCGGGGATAGATGTGGACAGTAATGCCGTTGCCCGCCAGCACCCGGGCCGCTTCTGTGGCAAAACGGCGGCTTTTGATCCGGCTGTCACAGCTGATGGCCACCCTGCGGGGCAGGTCTGTGCCGTTTAAATAGTTGGCAAGGCCCTGTGTGGCCTTGCGCACCGTATAAATGTTCATGCGGTTGCTGCCTGCGCCCAACTCGCCCCGCAGTCCGCCGGTTCCAAATTCCAAATCCCGGTAGAACCGATCGTTCAACTCCTCCTTGGAGCCTAGATCGGAAAGCGCCTGAAGATCGGACAGCAGATCCGGATCCTCGATGGCGCGGGTCCTCCAGCGGGTAAAATCTTCCCGAAAAGTCATTGCAGTTGCCCCCTTTTATTCTCCATCCATTGATACCATATCAGCCATCGAGAAGCAAGCAAAAATAAAAAATTTGCGTACATCCATCGGTTTCCAGACAGTTCCAGCGCATCCAGCCGCATAGGGAAACAAATCCTGCGGATAATAACTCCACCAAGCCAAATGATACCTTAGGAGGAATTTATAGATGAAAGCCACTGGAATTGTACGCCGCATAGACGATCTGGGTCGGGTAGTCATCCCCAAGGAAATCCGCCGCACCATGCGCATCCGTGAGGGCGACCCGTTAGAGATTTACACCAGCCGGGACGGCGAGGTGATTTTCAAAAAGTATTCCCTGCTGGGCGGGGTGGAGGATTTTGCGGGACAGCTCTGCGAGTCGGTCAGCAAATCCACCGGGGCCGTCTGCGCTGTCACTGACCGGGACAATGTCGTGGCTGTGGCCGGCGGAGGGCGGAAAGAGCTGCTGGGCAAGCACATTTCTCCGGAGCTGGAGGAACAAATGGAGTCCCGCAAGGTATATCAGTTTGACCCCGCGCAACCGCCCATGCCGGTGAGCGACGCCACCGAAAAATTTCAGACTTTGCTGGCAGCCCCCATCCTTTCAGAAGGCGACCTGCTGGGAGCGGTGGTTTTCGTGGGGCAGGACCCCGCTATCCCCGTCAGCGAAACGGAGTATAAGCTGGCGCAGACCATCGCCGCATTTCTGGGCAAGCATATGGAGAGCTGAATCTTAAAAAACGCGCCGGGAAGCAGCTGCTTCCCGGCGCGTTTCACGCACTCTTTCCACTCACTCCCCCAGCGTGGCCAAGCGGCGCATCCCGTCTAAATCGCCGTTGCTCACCGGTGCGGAGAGAACGCCGCCTAAAACAGGGGTGACCTCGCCCTGCTTGGAGCATACCGCGGTCAACGCCGCCGCAAGCGCCGAGCGAAACGGCTCCCCGGTCAGCGCCGCGTCGCCCGGACGGACCGCCAGCACCGTGTCATAGGATTTCTCCGTGACACCGATGACCGCAGTCTCCTCAAAAATACCGCGGGAACGGTTCAGTCCCGCCTTCCATTGATCCGCAAAATCAATCCGCATATCGGCAGGGATCACCGCGACATCGGCAGTGCCGTCCGCCAGAGCGGAGAGAAGCGAAAAACCGCCGTCTTCCCCAAAGCTGCCGGAGGAAAGATTGCTGAGATCAGAGAGGGTATTCCCTTCGTAGTGATCCGCCAGCCACACAGAGGCCATGTTTTTCCCCTCTACGCCGACGACCCAGACTGCCCGGTCCAGTTCGTCCCATGTAAGGGCCGTGCCGGAAGCGGCCCGGGCCGCCAGCTGGCTGCCATAGTCCGACGGGCCGGCTAAAATCAGCAGTCTCTGTCCACCGGAGGATTCTTCGCTCCAGCTGGTTTCCCGGTCCAGCCAGTCGGCGGCGTCTCCGCTGTCGGGCAGGGCGGTTCGCATCCCCGCCGTCAGCAGCGGAACAGCGTCTCCGCCCATCTGTGCGAAGGTGTCTCCCGGCAGCACCGCCAGATCCACACCGCCTTCCGCCAGCGCCTGCATTGTGGCGGCGGGGGACGCGCCAACGGTGATTTCCACCGTTTCCACCTCCACGCCCTGCTCCGCCAAAGCGGATTTCAGCGTATCGGGCAGCGTTTGCAGCGCCGACATCAGTGCGGAGGCCGATACGTTTTCCCCCCGCGTCAGCTCCAGCCGCAGGGCGTCCAGCTTCACTTGTTCGGCGGACACGGCAGAGGACGCCGCTCCATTCCCCTGTCCGCAGGCGGACAGTCCCGCAAGCAGCAAAAGCATCGCCAGCATAAATCCTGTCTTTTTCATGGCAGCCTCCTGTCATCGTCAATTTAGGCGGAAAAACCGGACGGAAGGTCCGGTCTTTTCCGTAAATGGAAGTTCGATCTTTCTTGTGAGATAAGGGTGGACTTTTCTGGATAAACTTGGTATAATAACCACCAAGTTGTCACAATCCTGTACATATTGCCGTCTAAATCTCCGGCATAGGCGAATTTCCAACCGAGCGATTCCCCGAACGCAATATTGCAGTTGTCAAGCAATCGCCCTATTCGTTTTGCGCACTCCGCACACAAGGATTTCTATGATCTAATTGTACCACCGGAATCCGCCGGACGCAAGTCGGCGGCATGGTTATCAAGAATAGGAGGGCTTTAAAATGTATCAATTATCAGCAGATTGTCCCCGCGAAGAACGGCAGGTAGGCGGTGGGACAGGTCTTGTCCGTATGCAGGTGTTGGCACGGGCGGAGCAAATGTACCACAGCGCCCGGCTATTCAACCATATCACGCTGGACCCCGGCTGCTCCATCGGGTATCACGCGCACGAGCACGAAACGGAGTTCTATTACATACTTAGCGGCGAAGCCGTTTTTAACGACAACGGCAAAGAAGTTGTCCTTCACGCCGGAGATGTCACCGAGACTGGTTACGGTCAGTCCCACGGCATGGAAAACCGCAGTACCGCCCCGGTCGAGCTGATTGCCCTGATCGTCACGGAGTAAGGCGGCGATTCACATGAGTGAACTGACTGAACGGCTCCGCACTGCGGGCGCGGATATGGACGGCGCTATGAACCGGTTGATGAACGACGAGGCGCTTTACGCCACTTGCTTCAACTACTTTATGGAGGATCCGTCCTTTGTCGCGCTGGGCGAAGCACTGCGTACAAAGGACTATACCGCCGCATTCGAGGCATCTCACGCGCTGAAGGGCGTGGCGGGAAACCTGGGTCTGACTCAGCTGTATCAGCTCAGCGGTCAGCTGGTGGAGCCGCTGCGCCACGGTCAGCCCGAGAACACCGATCTGGCAGGCCTGTACGAAGCGCTTATCAAGGAGAGGGATTCCTTGAAAGCTCTGACAGGAACGCAATAACTACCCAAGCAGGGTGGAAAAGCAAGATTTTCCACCCTGCGTTTTTCTGCTTATTTTCGTGCGCACAATCGTTCTGCCCTGCCAGCACACGGATACTCCGTATTATGCTCCCGCAAAATACGCCAGGATACTTCATTTATCTAACGAGTTATGGTAATAAAGCCCAAAATGTCATTTGATTTTTTGTAAATATATGATATAATCTCTGTTAATTAGTTGTTATATCTCATTCGCTCATTTTGCATATAGGCACAAAAATTTCAGCCGGTGGCTGAAACATGGAGTTATGATATGGCGAACGAGCTTCGCTGAATTCATACCCCATGCGGCGTTCTGCCCGATTGCCGAGACGCTGCGCAGAATTTATTGAATAAGGAAGTGACTCGAATTGGTTCGCACCGCATACGAACATCTGAAAAAATGGAAAGAACGAAAGACCCGGCGGCCCCTGATCCTGCGCGGTCCCCGGCAAGTGGGAAAAACATGGCTGCTGCGGGAATTTGGTGAAAAGGAGTACGAATGCTCCGTCTATATCAACTTTGAAGAGAACACGCAGATCGCCAGCCTTTTTTCCGGTCCCCCCTCGGTGGATCGGATCATCACGGGACTCGGCCTATGCGCCGGGCACTCCATCGACCCGGCATCCACCCTGCTGATCTTTGACGAGATTCAAGCCGTTCCTCAGGCACTCTCCTGTTTGAAGACCTTCAGCAAGGACGCGCCGGAGTTTCACATTCTCTGCGCCAGCAGCGGACTGGACGCGGCGCTGCGCGCGGGGGCGGCCTTTCCCGCGGAATGGGTGGAGGTTTTCGATCTGCACCCCATGTCATTCTTTGAATTTCTTCTGGCCGCAGGCAAGGAATCGTACGTCACAATGCTTCGTGAGCGCCGCTATGACCTGACGCCCAGCTATCGTCAGGATTACATCCGTTTTTTGAAATATTACTGCTTTGTTGGCGGTATGCCGGAGGCTGTGGCGGCTTTTTCAGAAAGGCGGGACTTCTCCGCTGCCCGGGAGGCACAGCGCCGCATCCTGACCGTCTACGAACAGGGGTTTTCTAAGTCCGCTCCCGCCGAGGCATTGCCGCGCATTCGGATGCTCTGGAACAGCATTCCCCGGCAGTTGGATCGGGATAACCGAAAGTTTATCTTCGGGGCGATGAAGGAGGGGGCCAGAGCGCGGGACTTTGAAACCGCTCTGGCTTGGCTGACGGACAACGGTCTTGTTCGGGACATTCATCGCGCGTCACTGCCGGAATCGCCGCTGGAGGCCAGCGAAGACGTTCGGGCGTTTAAACTGTTTTTGCCGGATGTGGGCCTTCTGGGCTGCCTGCTGGGGCTGCGGCAGGATACCCTTTTGGATGACAACGCCGTGTTTTGGGCATATCACGGGGCGTTGACGGAACAGTATGTCCTCCAGCAGCTGGATTCTCTGAATCAAATGGTAGTGTGCTACTGGGTTGCCGAACGGGGAACGGCGGAAGTGGAGTTTTTGGTGGACAACTGCATGGATGCCATTCCTGTGGAAATCGCCGTGGAACAGAATTTGCAGTCCAAAAAGCTGAAGGTCTTCCGGGAAAAGTTTCATCCCAAGCAGTCCATCCGCACCTCTCTTTCGGACTACCGCCGGGAACCGGGGCTTTTGAACCTGCCCCTCTGGGCACTTGAAACGCTGTAAACCGGATTTTACAAATCAAAACAAAAGCGCTCCGCGGTTCGATTGAACCGCGGAGCGCTTTTGCGTATTCTATTTAAAGGGAGCGCCGGTCAAAGGTCCCACTGCTGTCCCAGACGCTCCACCGGCAGCACCGTTTTCTTCCATTGCGGATATTCCCGCAAAAACGCTTCCGTGGGACGGTAGTCCTCCCACTGGTGCATGGGGATAACCTTCTCCACCCGGGCAAGCTCCAGAAGATACCGAAGGCCCCAATCGGCGGCTCCCGCCTGCCGGGGGTCCAGCGGGACAAAAGCCAGATCAATCTTCCGATCCCGCAGCGGTTCAATGTACCGCTTGAAGTCCGCCTCCATATTTCGGTTCCACGCTTTGTCCTCTTCCTCCCAGTGCCACCAGTTCAAATCCCCGGCGTGGTAAAGGGTCTTCCCTTCGCAGGTGATGAGAAACGCCACTCCCTCGTCGGTAGACGGCAGTGTCTCCACCGTCACACCATGGGGCAGGTCTATTTTCTCATTTCCCCCCAGAATGGAGCACTTTTCTGCCGTTTCATTCGACAGGCCCCACTTTTCCCGATTATGGTCCGAGAGTATGATGTCCTTTCCCAGCAGGAACCGAATCTCCCGCGTATCGTTGTCCAGCGAGAAAATATGGGGATCAAAATGGTCGTGGTGCTGATGGCTGGCAAAGCAGAGCAGGGGTTTGTCGGGCAACGGCTGCAAATCCCCTTTCCACCAGTCCAGAAGCAGACAGAGGTTCTCCAGCTCCACCAAAAAGCCGCTGTGGGCCAAAAAGGTCACCCGCATCATTTGAACTTCACAGCCGTGCCGTAGGCCACCACTTCGGCCGCCCCCTGCATCACGGACGAGGACGCATACCGCATCCCCACCACCGCGTCGGCGCCCAGATTCTCCGCCGCGTCCGCCATGCGCTTGGTGGCAATGGCCCGGGCCTCGTTCAGCATTTCGGTGTAGCCCACAATTTCGCCGCCCACCAGCGTCTTCATCCCGGCCATAAAGTCCCGGCCAAAGTTCTTGCTGTAAACCACGGTGCCTTTCACCACATCCAGCGCCTCAAATTCCTGTCCGGGAATCGTCTCAATAGTTACCAGCTTCATCTTCTTCTCCTCCTGCAATTTCTTTCATTCTTTGATGTCTTACAATTAAAATTGGTATAATCAAAGCCGCGTCCACCGCAGCCAAACACAGCAAAATGATCCCCATTGTGCTGGCGGGGCCGCACCGTCCCCGCAGCCACAGCAGCACTGCGGCCATCGCCGCCTCCCAGAGCACGGCAACGAGCGTGTCTGCGTTGGCTTTTCTGCGGCGTTCCCGCTGCCGGGATTCAAAATCGCCTTGCATCATCTTCCTCCCGCTTGCCAATCTCTCTGAGCCGCTGGATCAGCGCAATGCCCACGCCGATGATAACCACGGCGGGAATTCCGATAAACAGCGCCAGCACCGGCATCGGCGGCGCGCCCGCCGGGTCCGTGTCAAAGCCCCAGAGCATCAGCCAGATTACGCCGATCATCAGCATCGCCATCAAAACCGCGCACACGATGGGGGCCACGTACCGTCTGCGCACATCGTCTTTCTGCTTGTTCATAAAGGTCGTTCCCTCCTGTTCCATCTGTTCCATCTGCGCAAGCACCGCCGCCGCATCCAGATCCTCCAGCGTGATTCCGTTTTCCGCCAGCTGACCGCACACCGTCCGCGCCTTGCTCAGGTTCTCCGTCTCCCGGTCGATGGCCACCTGATGGCGGCGCATGGCGTCCGCCACCGTCAGCCGCCCGCTTTGAAGCCGCCGGATTTCCTCAATGGGAACGCCCAGCTTGCGTAGCAGCTTAATCCGCCGCAGGGCCTCCACATCGCCGTCGCCATAGTTCCGGTAGCCATTTTCGCTGTTGCGCTGGGGATTTAGAAGTCCTTCCGCCTCGTAAAATCGGATGTTCTTCTTGGTGATACCCACCAACTGTTCCACTTCGTTGATCTTCAAAGCCCGTTCCCTCGCTTTCACGTTGTATCCTATACCCTCCACCAAGGGAAAGGTCAAGTGGTTTTGATAAATTTCTAAAAAAAAATATCCCGCCGTGCCCGGGATATGATATACTGAGAAGCAATCAAAAAGAGTGGAACGCGCAAACAGTTACGGCGGCGGTCTCTCGCGGATCAGGACACGGCTTCGTGCGTAATCGCGCCGCAAAATGCGAAATTCAATTAGGAGTATATAATATCATGCCCCATACCCCGCTGACAACTCTATCGGAAATTGTTTTGCCTTTACTGGCGTGGTATCATACCAGCGCCCGGGATTTGCCTTGGCGGAAAACACGGGATCCCTACCCCATCTGGGTGTCGGAGATCATGCTCCAGCAAACCCGTGTGGCGGCGGTTTTGGGCTATTATCAGCGTTTTCTTGCAGCCTTCCCCTCGGTGGAAGCTCTGGCCAACGCGCCGGAAGAGCAGTTGATGAAGCTGTGGGAAGGTCTTGGTTATTACAGCCGGGCCAGAAATTTGCAAAAAGCGGCCAAGACCGTGATGCAGGATTTTGCCGGGAAATTTCCGGATACCTACGAGGAGCTTTTAACCCTGCCGGGGATTGGGGACTACACCGCCTCGGCCATTGCCTCCGCCGCCTTCGGTCGGCGGGAACCGGCGGTGGACGGAAACGTACTCCGGGTATTTTCCCGGCTGGAGGACGATCACAGCGACATAGGGGACCCGAAAACAAAAAAGGCCGTCCGGGCGCGAATTGAGGAGATCATGCCCGACAGTTCGGAGGATATCCGCGTCTTCAATCAGGCGTTTATGGAGCTGGGGGCCGTGGTATGCGTCCCCAACGGCCCTCCGAAATGCCTGCTCTGCCCGCTGGCGGAGCGATGCCTTGGCCGAAAGCGGGGCACGGCGGAGAGCCTTCCGGTGAAAGCGCCCAAAAAGGCGCGGCGGGTGGAGGAAAAAACGGTGTTCATCTTTTCACGGGAGGGGAAAATCGCCCTGCGCAAGCGACCCGAAGACGGCCTGCTGGCAGGTCTGTGGGAATTTCCAAACGTGGATGGCACACTGGACGAGGCCGCTGCCGGAGCACAGGCTGCCCTCTGGGATTTGACGCCGGTGGACTGGGACCGGCGGCTGACGGCAAAGCACATCTTCTCCCATGTGGAGTGGCGCATGACCGGATACGTGTTAAGCGTTGCCGGAAATGGACCGGAGGACTTTTTCTGGGCGGATGGAGCGACGCTGGAAGAGCGGGCCGTGCCGTCGGCTTTCGCCCGCTTTTTGACCGAAGCGAAGACCGCGCTGAACAAGGAGAACCCGGAGCCATAAAATCATAAGGGAGGTCTGTGCCATGGATTTGACGCTGGAGCTTGCGTATGACGATCAGCAGGAGATTCGGCCCCTGTTTCAGGAGTACACGGATATGCTGGTGCAGGAAAGTCCTTCCTTTGCAAATTATCTGCGCATTCAGCACTACGGCGCGGAGCTGGACGATCTGCGGAGCAAATATGGCCTGCCGGACGGGCGGCTGTATCTGGCCCGGGCGGACGGGGCTGTGGCCGGGTGCGCGGCGCTGCGAAAGCTGGACGATACGCGCTGTGAGCTGAAGCGGATGTACGTCCGGCCCCCATTCCGGGGTCTGGGGATTTCCGCAGTCCTTCTGGATCGGATTCTGGCGGACGCGCGGGAAATTGGCTACCGCAAAATTCTGCTGGACACTCTCCCCTTTCTCACCACCGCCATTGCCATGTACAAGCGGCGGGGATTTACAGAGATTCCCTGCTATAACGACAGTCCCCTGCCGGAGACGATTTACCTGTGTCTGACGCTGTGACGCGGCGGCGCAAGTCTTGGAATGCGAACGGAAAGCGAGGAACAAATCATGTTACTGACATTGGAATCGGCCTATGAACAGCCGGAGGTCATGCGCTCCATGATCCAAGAATATGTGGACACTCTGATTTTGGCGGTGCCGCCCTTTGCGTCCTATTTGCAGGTGCAGCACTGCGACGCGGAGCTGGCCAACCTGCGCCAGAAGTACGGCAAACCCGACGGGCGGCTGTATCTGGCCCGGGCGGACGGAAAACCGGCGGGCTGCGTGGCATTGCGAAAGCTGGACGACAAAACCTGCGAGATGAAACGGCTGTATGTCCGGCCCCAGTTCCGGAGAAAGCGAATCGGGGCGGCGCTGGTGAACCGTCTTCTTTCCGACGCGCGGGAAATCGGTTACCAGTACATGAATCTCGATACCCTGCCCATGCTGACCACCGCCATCCACATGTACCGCAGGCTGGGGTTTTACGAGATTCCCCGATACAACGACAGTCCCCTGCCGGAGACGATTTTCATGCAGCTGAAGCTATAATGCGGACAAAGGAGGAATGACGACATGGCCTTTTGGAACCGAGACGACGAGGGTGAGTGGGAAAAATACCAGAAGTCCAGAGGAAAACAGCCGCAGAAACCGCCCCAGCAGCCTCAAGAGCCTCAGGAATCTTGTCAGGAGGACGCGCCCTCCTTTTCCGACGAGTTCCGCGCCTATTTTAAAACCGTACGGCAGGCCCGGCCCGCGGAAAGCAGCGATGCGACCAAGCCGAACGAATCGGGCTTGACAGCAAGGGGCATGCTGGACAGTTTTATTTCCAGCTTTAAGCCCGATCATCACGACAAGCCGGAGGAGCCGGAATCACCGCCGGAGAAATGCCCGTGGTGCGGAAAAGATATGCAAAAGGGCTATCTATCTGGCGGGCGGGACGGCGCCCGCTGGTCAGCAGAAACACCGGGATTGCTGGTCAGCACGGTGTCGATTCAGGACGAGGGCGGCTGGCTGGACAGCGCCTATAAGGTCTGCTGGTTCTGCAAGGACTGTCAAAAAATTTTTTTTGACACGGCAAATCTGGACGCGCCGCTGGGTACAAAGCCCCTCTCCGACAGTATTTTGAATACGCTGTCCGACGCGGAAAAGATGTCTTACGCGGTGCATCAGGGATGCGAAACAGCGCCGCCCGATCATCCGGGAGAAACATACGAGGAAACAGAAAAGGGA
This sequence comes from Oscillibacter ruminantium GH1, assembly GCF_000307265.1. Taxonomy (GTDB): domain Bacteria; phylum Bacillota; class Clostridia; order Oscillospirales; family Oscillospiraceae; genus Oscillibacter; species Oscillibacter ruminantium. The sequence goes on along the minus strand of NZ_DF158896.1, from coordinate 346,421 downwards.
GAATAAACAGCAATGGCACAGCTTTACTTCAAGTACGGAGCCATGGGCTCCAGCAAAACGGCAAACGCTCTGATGACCCGCTTCAACTATGAGGAGCGGGGCCAGCAGACGCTTTTGGTAAAACCCCGGCTGGATCAGCGGGACGGCGACCACATGGTTTCCTCCCGCATCGGCCTGAGATACCCCTGCATCTACTTTGACGAAATGCGAAAGATCAACCCCATGGAATTGCAACAAAATGCTTGTATCATCGTGGATGAGGCCCAGTTCCTGTCGAAAGAGGAAGTGGACTATCTCGTCTCTCTGGTGGACGACTGCGGCATCCCTGTCATCTGCTATGGGCTGCGGGCTGACTTCAAGGGCGACCTGTTCCCCGGCAGCGAGGAGCTTTTGGTGATGGCGGACAAGATCGAGGAGGTCAAGACCATCTGCTGGTGCGGAAAAAAGGCCACATTCAACGCCCGGTTTGACAAGGACGGCCATGTGCTGAAAGAGGGCGCGCAGGTGGTGCTGGGAGCCAACGACCAGTACATCGGCTTGTGCCGCCGCCACTGGCGGGAGGGAAATCTCGGCCCGGATTTCAAGGCGGACCAGACATGATCTGTACGCTCTGTCCCCGTTCTTGCGGCGCAGAGCGGACGGAAACCGTCCCTGGCGGTGTCTGCGGTCAACCGCTGACCCCGGTGGCGGCGAAAGCCATGCTCCATCAGTGGGAGGAACCGTGCCTTGTGGGAGTCCACGGCGCGGGATGCGTCTTTTTCTCCGGCTGCAATCTCCGGTGCTGCTTCTGCCAAAACGACCCCATTTCCCTTCAGGGGCAGGGAAAGCCCGTCAGCGCGGCGCGTTTGCGGGAAATTTACGGGGAGCTGATTGCGCAGGGCGCGGCCTGCATTGATCTGGTCACGCCCACCCATTTCACACCCGTCATCGCGGAATCTTTGGAACCGGCGCTGCCGGTTCCGGTGGTGTGGAACTCGGGCGGCTATGAAAACCCGGAAACCCTCCGTATGCTTGCGGGCAAGGTGGATATCTATCTGCCGGACCTGAAATACGCCCTGTCCGCCCCGGCGAAAAAATACTCTGGCGCGGAGGACTATTTCGACTGGGCCAGCGCCGCGATTTTGGAGATGTTCCACCAGACAGGCCCGTACAAAATGGAAAACGGACAGCTGAAATCTGGTGTGCTGATCCGCCACCTTCTGCTGCCCGGAGAACTGGAAAACACCCGCCGCGTGATCGACTGGGTGGCGGAGACGTTCCGCCCCGGCGACGTGCTGTTTTCCCTGATGGCGCAGTATACGCCCCAGCCGGGTGCGGTTGGGAATCTGGCCCGCCATGTGACGAAGGCGGAATATGCCGCCGCCGTGCAATATCTGGAAAACTGCGGTGTTACCGACGGATATACTCAGGAGCGCACTTCCGCAAAAGAGGAATATACGCCGAATTTTGACCTTTCCGGGCTGTAAGGCGGCGCGGCATATTGCGTATTCGGTGTCGCGCGGGAATTATATGGGACTGCCCGGAACAAACTTTCTTTCATAAGCAAGCGGATTCCCCGCAAAAGTCACATGACTTTTGCGGGGAATCCGCTTATCGTATATTTATGAAAGTCTCTTTGCCGACCAACGCTCTGTCTATCCCGGCACTTACACCATTTTTTCAGGGCGCACCGCCTCGTCAAATTCCGTCTCGCTGAGCAGCCCCAGCGCCAGCACCGCCGCTTTCAGGGTCGTGCCGTCATGCAGCGCTTTTTTCGCGCACTGCGCCGCCTTTTCATAGCCGATCTTCGGCGTCAGGCAGGTCACCAGCATCAGAGAATTGTGAAGGTTAAAGTCCATCTTCTCCCGATTTGCCGTCAAGCCCTCCAAACAGTGGACGCGGAAGGATTCCATGGCGTCCGCCAGCAGACGGGCAGACTGCAAAAAGTTCTGCGCGCTCACCGGCAAAAACACGTTCAGCTGGAAATTTCCCTGAGACGCGGCAAAGCCCACTGCCGCGTCGTTGCCCATCACCTGCACCGCCACCATGGTCACTGCCTCGCACTGGGTGGGATTCACCTTTCCCGGCATGATGGAGCTGCCCGGTTCGTTCTCCGGGATATGAATCTCTCCCAGCCCGCAGCGGGGGCCGCCGGCATACCAACGGATATCGTTGGCAATTTTCATCAAGTTCGCCGCCAATGCCTTCAGCGCACCGTGAGAAAAGACCAGTGCGTCCTTGCTGGTGAGGGCGTGAAATTTATTTTGATCGGGGACGAACGTCGTTCCTGTCAAATTCGTGAGATAGCCGCAGACCCGTGCGTCGTATCCCTGCGGTGCGTTCAAGCCGGTGCCCACGGCGGTGCCGCCGATGGCGAGCCGCCGCAGCTCTGAAAGAGACGCTTCCAGCATCCGGCAAGGCGCGTCCACCAGCTCCCGCCAGCCGGAAATCTCCTGCGAAAAGCGGAGCGGCGTGGCATCCTGCAAATGGGTGCGGCCGATTTTGATCACGTCCCGATTCTCCTCCTCCAGCCGCAGAAACGTCTCGCTGAGCCGCTTTGCCGCAGGTAAAACGCTGTTCGCAACCGCCAGAACCGCCGCAATGTGCAGCGCCGAGGGAAAGGTGTCGTTGCTGGACTGGGAGGCATTGACATGGTCATTGGGGTGGAGGGAAATGCCCTGTTCCGCCGCCAGATGGGCGATCACCTCGTTGACATTCATGTTGGTCTGGGTGCCGGAGCCGGTCTGCCAGACGGCCAGCGGGAACTCTCCATCCCACTTCCCATCCCGAATCTCGGCGCACACGGTGGCAACCGCGCCCGCCTGCTCCCCTGTCAGCTTGCCGCAGTCCGCGTTGGCCCGGGCGCAGGCCTCTTTTAAATAAGCAAAGGCCGAGATGATCTCCTTTGGCATCTTCTCCGTGCCAATCTTGAAATTTTCAAAACTCCGCTGAGTCTGCGCGCCCCAAAAATGCTCCGCCGGGACGGCAATCTCCCCCATCGTATCATGCTCCAGTCTTGTCGCCATCTTATGCTCCCCCGTTTTTTTAATCGTTTTCGTGCGGTGCGGAAAGGTCTTTCATTTCTTTCTGCCGCCCTCTGTGTGCTTGTCCGGTGCAGGCCGTGTCCAGTAAACTTGATTGCTGTTTTTCCTCATTATAGCGGGGTTTTTTCCCCTGCGCAAGTCCCCCATGCGGTCATGCGGCTTTCCCTTTGACATCGAAGGCAGGCAAGTTGCGGCGGGGAGGTTCTTTCTTGACACGTCCGGTCACTTGTGATACCGTAAGGACTCAGGAATATACCCCAAATTCACGGGAATATGGAGGAACGATATGACAACGCAAGAGTTGGAACAATTCTGTGCGGCAGTGCGGCGGGACATCATCAACATGACCGCTAACGCCGGCAGTGGGCACCCCGGCGGGTCTTTGTCCGCCGTGGAGCTGATGAGCGCCGCGTTCTGCACCCAGATGCGGGTGGACCCCAAGAATCCAAAGGACCCCAACCGGGATCGCTTTGTTTTGAGCAAGGGCCATGCCGCCCCCTGCTATTACGGCGTTTTGGCGGAGCTGGGCTTCTTCTCCAAAGAGGAATTTAAAAACTTCCGCCAGCTTCACAGCATCCTGCAGGGCCACCCCGACGCGAAGAAGGTCCCCGGAGTGGACGCGTCCACCGGCTCTTTGGGTCAGGGAGTATCCATTGCCGTTGGCATGGCCCTCGCCGCCAAGCATATGGGCAAGGATACGAAGGTTTTCGCAATGTGCGGCGACGGCGAAGCACAGGAAGGCCAGATTTGGGAGGCCTTTATGTCCGCCGCTCATTATAAGCTGGACAACCTCACCGTCCTTTTTGATAACAACGGCCTTCAGATCGACGGCTCCAATGAGCAGGTGATGAGCCTTGGCGACCTGCCGGCCAAACTCCGGGCCTTCGGCTTTGATCTCATTGAACTGGCCGACGGCAACGATGCCGCCGCCGTGATGGAAGCCATGGCCCGCCCCATTGTTCCCGGCAAGCCCCGCTGCATCTTGGGCCACACGGTCAAGGGCAAGGGCGTGTCCTTTATGGAAAATCAGGTGGGCTGGCACGGCAAGGCCCCCAACGAGGATCAGCGGGCACAGGCCCTTGCGGAACTGGAGGGAAAGTAAGATGGCAGAAAAAATCGCTACCCGCGCTGCATACGGCGAGGCGCTGATCGAGCTGGGTGCGCAGAACGACAAGGTCGTTGTTCTGGACGCGGATCTGGCCAACGCCACCCAGACCGGAAAGTTCCAAAAGGTCTATCCCGACCGCCATTTCAACATGGGCATTGCCGAGGCAAACATGGTGGATGTGGCCGCCGGTATGTCCACCATGGGTCTTGTCCCCTTCTGCTCCACCTTTGCCATGTTCGGCGCTGGCCGGGCCTATGAGCAGGTGCGCAACTCCGTGGCTTATCCCCATTTCAACGTGAAGCTGTGCATGACTCATGCGGGCGTGTCCGTGGGTGAAGACGGCGGCAGCCATCAGGCCATTGAGGACCTTGCCCTCATGCGGGTGATTCCCGGCATGACGGTGGTGGTCCCCGCCGACGCCAAGGAGGCCAAAAAGGCCGTTTTCGCACTGGCGGAGTATGACGGCCCCGCGTATCTGCGGCTGGCCCGTCTGGCATCCCCCGTGTTTGAGGAGGACTATCCCTTTGAACTGGGCAAGGCCAACGTGATGCGCGAAGGTGCCGATGTGGCGGTCTTCACCTGCGGTCTGATGGTTTCCGAGTGTTTGGAAGCCGCAAAGCTGCTGGAAGCCGACGGCATCCACGCCGCCGTCATCAATGTCCACACCATCAAGCCCATCGACGCGGACTGCGTCACAAGGTACGCAAAGCAGTGCGGTGCGGTGGTCACCGTGGAGGAGCACAGCGTCATCGGCGGGCTTGGCGACGCGGTAGCGGACGTGCTGATGGGCAAGGTTTCCTGCAAGTTCCAAAAGCTGGGCGTCAGCGACCAGTTCGGCCAGTCCGGCAAGGCCGCAGATGTTCTGCGGGAATACGGTCTTACCGCTGACCAGATCGCGGCAAACATCAAGGCCGGACTGTAAGCCTTTGGTTTTTTCTCAAAGATCACATTAAAAAAACTGGCCGCCGGAAATTCCGGCGGCCAGTCCTTTATATTTTCAGCGATCTGAATGATTCCAAGACTTTGGTAAATCATAGGGACGGTAAGCAGAGGTAAGCACCTTTTCAAAGATCGGCGCGTCCGGGTCCTCCACCCGCTTTAAAATCTCTTCTCCAGCGGCGGTACCCAGCTCGTCCACCGGCTGAATGATGGAGTCGATCTGATTGGCATAAAGCTCATAAAAATCCGACTCGTAATCCACAAAGCTGACAAGATCAATGTCTCCCGCCAGCTGCACGCCCTTGCGGTGCAGATAAATAATGGACTCCGCGGCCATCAGGCCGTTGGTCACGATCACCGCGTCGCACTTTTGCTCCATCAATTCATCAAGACAGACCCGGGCGCTGTTTTCCATGGAGTCGCCATAGCGGATAAACGTCTCCTCCGGTGCAAGACCGCAGTCAGAAATTGCCTGCTGATAGGCGGAAATACGCTCCTTTGTGGTAGACAGGCGGGGCAGACCTCCGATGATGCCGATGCGCCGATCCCCCTTGCCCACCAGACGGCAGACGCTGCGGTAAATCGGCTGGAAATTGGAAACGCACACGGAGCTGAACTTTTTCTCGTTGAACACCCGGTCCACCAGCACCACCGGAAATCCGGCGGGGAGCAGACCGTTCAGCCGATCAAAATTGTCCATGGTACTGGCGATCAAAAGACCGTCCACCAGTCCTGCGGTCAGAAGACGGATGTTTTTCTCCTCCCGCTCCATATCCTCCTTGGTGTTGGCAATAATCAGGTGATACCCTGCAGCCGCCAGATGATTTTCCACCGATTCAATCATCGTGGCGAAAAATTTATTCGAAATATCGGGCACAATAAAGCCGATGGTCTTTTTCTTTCCGGTCCGAAAACTCCGGGCGGAGGCATCCGGCGTGTAGCCCAGCTGGGAAATCGCGGCGTAGACCCTTTCCCGCGTCTCCTCTGAGACGTATCGCGTGTTGTTGATGGTGTGAGAGACGGTAGCCGTGGACACACCGGCCATCTTCGCCACATCGCTGATGGTCACTTTCATATTGGAGGACCGTTCCTTTCTCACTTTCTCGTTTTTGCCGAACCGTCCGTAAACGGTTCCGGCAGAGTGCGGGCGCATGGCGCCATCAGGAGCAAGTCCCGTTTTCCGCGGCTTTTGCCCCTTGCGTAAGCTGTTCGGATCTTACGTAATCATTTAATTTGAGTTTAGTATATGCTCCTTCCGTCCCAACGTCAACCCCCCGCTTTGTCTTTTTCATGAAAATCTGTGCACTTTTCCCATGCATTATGGGTTTTATACAAGGAATTCAGGGAAAGCTTATAGTTTTTGACACTTGAAAAAAAAATCAAGTTGTGATACTATGCTTATGCAAACGATTAACAAAACGTTTGCGCAATCGGTTTTTTAGCGGCTCGATCTGGGCCGTAACTTTGAAAGGGGACTTTATTTCATGAAGACTCAAATTGGTATTAATGGTTTTGGCCGCATCGGCCGTCTGGTTTTTCGCGCCGCTCTGACTCGTGACGACGTGGAAGTTGTTGCCCTGAACGATCCGTTCATGACCCCCGACTATATGGCCTATATGCTGAAGTACGACACCACCCACGGCCGGTTCAACGGCACGGTGGAGTTTGACGAGAACCATCTGATCGTCAACGGCCAGAAGATTACCGTTTTCTTCGAGAAGGAAGTCTCCAACATTCCTTGGGGCAAGGTTGGCGCAGAGTATATCTGCGAGTGCACCGGCCAGCATCTGAGCAAGGATCTGTGCCAAGGCCACATCGACGGCGGCGCGAAGCACGTTGTCATGGGCGCTCCCTCCAAGGATGACACCCCGATGTTCGTCATGGGCGTGAACAACCAGAAGTACACCTCCGACATGAAGTTCGTGTCCAACGCCTCCTGCACCACCAACTGCCTCGCCCCCATCGCCAAGGTTCTTCAGGAGAACTTCGGCATCAAGGAAGGCCTGATGACCACCGTTCACTCCGTCACTCCCACCCAGAAGATTCTGGACGGCGCTTCCCTGAAGGATTGGCGCGGCGGCCGCGCTGCCTGCGGCAACATCATCCCCTCCTCCACCGGCGCGGCCAAGGCCGTGGGCAAGGTTATTCCCGAGCTGAACGGCAAGCTGACCGGCATGAGCATGCGCGTCCCCACTCTGGACGTGTCTGTCGTCGATCTGACCGTTACGCTGGAGAAGCCCGCCTCTTATGAGGACATCTGCAAGGCTATGAAGGCCGCTTCCGAGGGCGAGCTGAAGGGCGTTCTGGGTTACACCGAGGACCCCGTTGTCTCCTCCGACTTCCTGGGCGATCCCCGCACCTCCGTGTTCGACGCCAAGGCCGGTATCGCTCTGACCGACACCTTCGTGAAGGTCGTTTCTTGGTACGACAACGAGTGCGGCTACTCTAACAAGATGGTGGATCTGATCCGCTACATGTCCTCCGTGGATCACAAGTAATCGCTTTTCGCAGACAAACTTTCAAGGGCGCGCCGCAATGCGGCGCGCCCTTGCGTTTTTATCTAGTTTTTCAGACAAGTTAGGCGGAAAGCGCCCCGAAAAGTCAACCGACTTTTCGGGGCGCTTTTTAATGCGTACGCGGCCGCGTATTATTCAACGCTTCCGGGAGACTCTGGAAGCTCCACCTCCGGCATCAGTTCCTCGCTTACGATACTGAGCATTTCTGTCAGCTTCGCCCGATCCTCCGCAGAAAACCGCCGGTCCATCCTTGCTACCACTTCCTTCACATAGGAAGTGCTGATGTTGTAATAGTCAATATACTTCTGCGTCGCCCGCAGGTGGAACTCCCGACGGTCTTCCGGCGACTGAATCCGATTCACATACCCCTTTTTCACAAGGCTGTTGACCTTGTAAGCCGCGTTGGACGGCGAGATATGCAGGAAGGAGGCAAACTCATTGATGGTGGGGCTCCCAAGCGCCTGAATGGATTCCATACAAAAGGTTTCCACCGTGGTGAGGCTGGCCTCCCGCGACTGAAAGCGGGTCAGAACCTCCTGATAAAAATGCAATTTGAACTTGGTGTAGACCTCAAAAAACAGCTGATCCAGCATGGCAAACTCCGCCCTCTCAAAAATTTGTGCCGGGTTCCCGATTCTCACAGTGAGCCGCTGGGCGGCAGTATCACTGTCCGATGGCGAAGGTCAGCTCCGCCGTGGCAACGACCGCTCCATCCACTCTGACCTCCGCCTCCCCGATGCCTACCGGGCCGCGCTGCTTTGTCAGGGTGCAGGTGATCTCCAGTACATCGCCGGGAGTGACCTGCCGCTTGAAGCGCGCGTTTTTTACCGCCCCCAGCAGGGCGATCTTCCCCCGATTGGCCGGCAGGGCCAGCACGGCCACGCCGCCCACCTGCGCCATGGCCTCGATGAGCAATACACCGGGCATCACATGCTTTTGTGGAAAATGCCCCTGAAAGAACGGCTCATTCACCGTGACGCACTTAATTCCCTTGGCCCACTTGCCCTCTTCCCCATCCACAATCCTGTCCACCAGTGCAAAGGGATACCGGTGGGGCAGAATTTGGGCAATCTGGTCGGAATCGTACTGCATTCCCATGCTCACGCCTCCCATTTCTTCAGCAGGATACTGCCGTTGTGTCCGCCAAAGCCCAGAGAGTTGGACAGAGCGTATCGCAGGTCGCTGTCGCGGCCCACATTGGGCACCACATCCAAATCGCAGGCGGGGTCGGGCACCTGATAGTTGATGGTAGCGGGCAGATAGCCTTCTTTCAGCGCCAGCGCGGAAAAAAGCGCCTCCACAGCGCCCGCCGCGCCCAGCATGTGGCCGGTCATGGACTTGGTGGAGCTGACAGCCAGCTTTTTCGCGTGGTCACCAAACACCGTCTTGATCGCCAACGTCTCACCCGCGTCGTTCAAGGGGGTGGACGTGCCATGGGCATTGATGTAGTCCACGTCCTCCGGCTTCGCGCCCGCATCCGCGAGCGCCAGCGCCATAGCCTTCGCGCCGCCGCTGCCGTCCGGCAGGGGGGCGGTCATGTGGTAAGCGTCGCAGGTGACGCCATAACCCACAAACTCTGCATAAATCTTCGCGCCGCGGGCCTGCGCGTGGCCCAGCTCCTCCAGCAGCAGGATCGCCGCGCCCTCGCCCAGCACAAAGCCGCTGCGCTCCGCGTCAAACGGAATGGAAGCGCGGCTGGGGTCCTCGCTCTGCGTCAGCGCCTTCATGGTGGTGAACCCGCCCACGGCCAGCGGCGTCACAGCGGACTCGCTGCCGCCGCAGAGCATCGCGTCGGCGTAGCCGTCCCGGATGTAGTGGAACGCATCGCCCACGGCGTTGGTTCCTCCTGCGCAGGCCGTCACCGGGCAGGAGCACATGCCCCGGAAGCCCGCGTCGATGGCAATGCGGCCCGCCGCCATATTGCAGATGCTCATGGGAATGTAAAAGGGCGACACACGGTCAAAGCCCTTTTCGCGGCCCCGGTCGTGTTCGTCTTCGGTATTCTGCAAAGCGCCAATACCGCTGGACACGATCACGCCGCAACGGTCCAAATCCGCCTGCTCCGCATTGAAACCGCTGTCTTGCAGCGCCTCCCGGGCGGCAATCATGGCAAACTGGGTAAACCGGGCCATATGCTTGGCCTCTTTTTTATCCAAGAAATTTTCCGGCTGGTAATCCTTGACCTCCGCCGCCAGTTTAACCCTCTGATCGGCGGTGTCATATGCAGTGATGGGCGCGACGCCGCACACCCCATTACGTGCTGCCTGCCAGCTCTCAGTGGCAGAGTGTCCGATGGGCGTGATGGCACCGATGCCGGTGATCACAACTCGTCTTTTTTCCATAGTGTTCTCCTTATTTAGGCACTCGTCCCGGCGGACCGCAGTTTTCAATATACCGCGTTTGTTTGCCGGGACAGCGAATCCAGTTACAATTACTTCCGTGGCGGGAAAGCGAGAGATAGGAGGGCTTGCCGTGCTCCTCGTCCCTCTCCTCGGCAAGGACGCAGCGCAATGAGCGAGCTTTCCCAGCAAGGGAAAGGGAGGGATAGGGAGCTTGCGGCTTTGTCACATACCCATGCCGCCGTCCACACCCAGCACCTGACCGGTGATATACGCGGCCTCGTCGCTGGCGAGGAACGCCACGGCACACGCCACATCCTCCGGCGCGCCCAGACGGGCCTGCGGAATGGTGGCAAGCAGCGCAGTCTTCGCCGATTCCGGCAGAGCGGCAGTCATGTCGGTGGTGATGAAGCCGGGAGCCACGGCGTTCACCGTGACGCCCTTGGCCGCCAACTCCTTGGCCAAAGACTTCGTCATGCCGATCACGCCTGCCTTGCTGGCGGCGTAGTTCACCTGTCCGGCGTTGCCGTGAACACCCACCACAGAGCTGAGGTTCACGATCCGTCCGTACTTCTGGCGGAGCATGACGCGGCTCACCGCCTTCATGCATAGAAACGTTCCCTTTAGGTTCGTATCAATGACCGCGTCGAAATCTTCCTCTTTTGTCATCATCAAAAGCCCGTCCCGGGTGATGCCCGCGTTGTTCACCAGAATGTCAATCCGGCCAAATTCCTTCATGGCGGCATCCATCAGGGCCTTAACGGCGTCCGTGTCCGCCACATTTCCCTGCACGGCAAGCGCCTTGCAGTCCAGTGCTCTCAACTCGTCCAGCGTCTCCTGCGCGGCGGCGGTATTCCCCGCGTAGGAAAAGACGACGTTTGCGCCGCCCTCCGCCAGACGGCGGCAGATGGCGCGGCCCAGTCCCCGGCTTCCGCCGGTGACCACGGCGGTCTTTCCTGTAAAGCTCATTTGAATGCCACCTCTTTCAACAGTTCCGGCAGCTTTTCCACGTCCTCCGCCGTCTCCACGGCGAAAACCGGAAAGCCCGGCAGTGTCTTTTTCACAAACCCGCTCAAAGCCTTGCCCGGCCCGATCTCCACCATGGCGTCCACGCCCAGCGCCGCCATGGCGCGAATGCAGTCCTCCATGTACACGCTGGACTGCACCTGCCGCTCCAGCAATGCGGGAATCGTGTCGGATGCGGCTTTTTCGCCGCCCAAGCAGTTGTGCAGCACGGGAATTTTCGGCTCCTTGAATGTCACTGTTTTGAAGTATTCCGCCAGCGCGTCCCCGGCGGGCTTTAAAAGCCGGGTGTGGAACGGGCCGCTGACCTTCAGCGGCATACAGCGCTTCGCGCCGTTCTCTTTTGCAATGGAGGCAGCCTTTTCAACAGCGGCCTTCTCTCCGCCGATGACGATCTGGCCCGGGCAGTTGAAGTTGCAAGGTTCCGCCACGCCCAAGTCGGATGCGGCCTTGCAGGCCGCCGATACCGTTTCGCGGTCCGCGCCTAGCACCGCCATCATGGCGGATTCCACGCCCTTTGCCGCGTCAGTCATAGCTTTTCCGCGAAAGGAAACCATCTTTACAGCATCTGCGCCGTCCAGCACTCCGGCCGCATACAGCGCGGAATACTCGCCCAGCGAAAGACCTGCGGCGGCAGCGGGGACGATCCCCTTCTCCGCCAGCACATCGGTCAACCCCACGGCGAAAGCCACCATGCAGGGCTGGGTATACTCCGTCTCGTTCAAAACACCGTCCGGGTCCGTGAAGGAGACCGTCTTCACGTCAAAGTCCGCGCCGTCCAGCGCGGCACGAAAGGCCGGGTATTTCTCATACAGGTCCGCACCCATGCCGGGGTGCTGCGCACCCTGTCCGGCGTATAAAAAACCCAGCTTCATACTGTCTCCGCCAATTCCCGGATACGCGCGTCACCGCCGGCAACCAGTTCCGCAAAAATCTGACGCACGGGCTTGATCTCATGGAGCATACCGGCCACCTGTCCGGTCATGACGCTGCCAGTCTCCACATCGCCCTCCAGCACCGCCCGGCGCAGGCCGCCCAGCGTGACGGTTTCCAGCTCCTCCAGCGTGGCGTTGCGCTTTTCCAGCTCCAGATAGGTGCGGGACATCTTGTTTTTCAGCACCCGCACCGGCCCGCCGATGCTGCGGCCCGTGACCACGGTATCGGAGTCCTTAGCCTTTAAAATCGCCTGCTTATAGTTTTCATGGATGGGGCACTCCCGGCTTGCCAGCAGGCACGTCCCCACCTGCGCGCCGATGGCGCCCAGCGCATAGGCGGCGGCCAACTGCCGTCCGTCGGCAATGCCGCCCGCCGCAATGACGGGGACGCTTACCGCGTCGATCACCTGCGGCACCAGCGCCATGGTGGTCATCTCGCCCACATGACCGCCGGACTCGGTGCCCTCGGCAATGAAGGCATCCACGCCGTAGCGTTTCAGCCGCTTGGCCAGCACCGCCGCCGCCACCACGGGCATCACCTTGATGCCCGCCTCTTTCCAGGCGGGAATATATTTTCCGGGGTTGCCCGCGCCGGTGGTCACCACCTTCACGCCCTCTTCCAAAATCACACGGGCGATGTCGTCCGCAAAGGGACTCATCAGCATCAGGTTCACGCCGAAGGGCTTGTCCGTCAGCTCCTTGGCCCGACGGATTTCCGTCCGGAGACGGTCGCCGTCCCAGCCGCCGGTGGCAATCATGCCCAGCGCCCCCGCGTTGGAGCAGGCGGCGGCAAACTCGCCGGTGGCAATATTTGCCATACCGCCCTGAATGATGGGAAACTCCGTTCCCAGCAATTCGTTCAGTCTCATATCGTACCACTCCCCCGCAAAATGCCGCGCAAGATGCGGAAGTCCTTTCTATTTACTTAAATTCCACCAGCGCCGCGCCCCATGTGAGGCCGCCGCCGAAGCCCACCAGCATCACGCGGCTGCCGGAAGCAACCTTTCCAAACTGGGAAAGCTCGCTAAGTACCATGGGGATGCTGGCGGCAGATGTATTGCCATACTTTTCAATATTCTTGTAGTATTTTTCTTCCGGGATGTGGTATTTCCGCACCGCCAGATCAATGATGCGGGTATTGGCCTGATGGAACACGAAGAAGTCCACATCATCAATCGTTCTGCCGTTGCGCTTGAGCACCTGATCGATGCACCAAGGGACGGCGGTGACAGCAAATTTGAACACCGGCTGACCGTTCATGAAAATCTGAGGCGGGTCCTTATGCCCCGCGCCGGTGACGCCCAGCATGTCGCTGTCGCCGTGGCAGCCCAGCAGCGCGTGGATGGACTCATAGTCCTCGTTCCACTCCACCACCGCCGCGCCCGCCGCGTCGCCGAAGAGGACGCAGGTGGAGCGATCCTCCCAGTTGATAAACCGGCTCAGCATCTCCGCGCCGATGACCAGACCATGCTTCTGGGGCGACGCCGCCAACATGCACTCCATGGTGTGCATGGCAAACAAGAAGCCGCTGCACGCGCCATTGAGGTCAAAACAGATCGTATCGTCCTGCAATCCTAGATCCCGCTGCACAAGGCATGCGGCAGAGGGAGCCAAAAAGTCCGAAGTGAGAGTGGCCACGATGCAAACGCCGATCTCCTCCGGCTTGATCCCCGCCTTTTCCAGCGCCATTTTCGCCGCCTCGCGGCACATATCGGAGTGAGTCTCCTCCACGCAGTGGTGGCGGGTTGTGATGCCGGTCCGAGAGGTGATCCACTCGTCGCTGGTATCCACAATCTTCTCCAAGTCGGCGTTGGTCATCAGCTTCGGCGGGGTATAGTGCCCCATGCCGCAAATCTTGATTCCGCTCATTGGTCCTCCTTCGGGGGTGTCCCCATCTGTCTGAATTTCTGATACCGCCCGGCCGCCAGCGCGTCTCCGCTCTGCCGGGAGAGGGCCTTAAGAGTTCGGTCCAGCGCGGCGTCCAGCTCCCGCAGAGCGATCTCCGGCGCAAGGTGGGCACCGCCCGCAGGCTCCGGGATAATCTCGTCGATGACGCCCAACCGCTTCAAATCCGGAGCCGTCAGCTGCATCAGCTGGCAGGCCTCCTCGTGCCGGGAGGAATCCTTCCACAAAATCGTGGCAAAGCCCTCCGGCGAAAGGATGGAGTACACGGCATTGGACAGCATCAGCACCCGGTCGGCAACGCCCAGCGCCAGCGCGCCGCCGGAGTTTCCCTCCCCGGTGACGGTAGCCACCACCGGCACGGTGAGCCGGCTCATTTCCATGAGATTCCGGGCGATGGCCTCGCCCTGTCCCCGCTCCTCCGCCTCCATACCGGGATAAGCTCCCGGCGTGTCGATAAAGGTCAGGATGGGGCGGTGAAATTTTTCTGCCTGCTTCATCAGGCGCAGCGCCTTGCGGTAGCCCTCCGGCGAGGGCATTCCGAAATTGTATTTGAGGTTTTCCTCCAGCGTCCGCCCCTTACGTGTGGCAATGACGGTGACGGGCCGCCCATGGAACCGGGCGATCCCGCCTAAGACGCTCTCGTCCTCGCCCGCGAAGCGGTCGCCCCGCTGGGCAAAGAAGTCCGTGAACAGTCCGTCAATCCATTCCCGCGCGTTGGGGCGCTGGGGATGGCGGGCAATCGTCACCTTCTGCGCGGCTGTGATCGGTTCAGCCATTGCGGCCTCCTTTCTCGTGGAGCGCCAGCAGCTGGGAAATCGTCTGGCGCAGCTCGCTGCGGGGCACCACCGCGTCCACAAACCCGTGCTCCATCTGGAATTCCGCCCGCTGGAAACCCTCCGGCAGTGTTTGGCCGATGGTCTGCTCGATGACCCGGGGTCCGGCAAAGCCAATCAGCGCTCCCGGCTCCGCCAGAATTACATCGCCAAGGCTGGCAAAACTGGCGGTGACGCCGCCGGTGGTTGGATTCGTCAAAATTGATAGAAAGAATCCGCCCTTTTCGTCAAATCGCGCCAGCGCCGCGCTGGTTTTCGCCATCTGCATCAGGGAGAGAATCCCCTCCTGCATCCGCGCACCACCGCTGGCGGAGAAAAGGACTAGAGGCAGCTTGGTTTTCCCGGCGTACTCGATGGCGCGGGTGATCTTCTCCCCCACGGCGGCGCTCATGCTGCCGAGGAAAAACCGTCCGTCCAAAACGCCTGCCACGCATTTATGCCCATCCACCGTGCCCACGGCGGTGACCACCGCCTCGTTCAGTCCGGTCTTCTTCCGGGCAATTTCCAGCTTTGCCTGATAGCCGGGAAAGTGAAGCGGATCTGTGGAGGTGATACGCGGGTTCAACTCCCGAAAAGAACCGGGGTCCAAAATCGTGCTGAGGCGGTAGTATCCGCCCAGCGGCAGGTGATGTCCGCACAGGGGGCAGACATACTGCGCCTGCACCAGCGCACCGGCGCTCACGGTTTGACCGCAGCCGGGGCAGGCCGTTCCGGCGGGAACCACATGAGTCCGCCCGTCCCGGAACGCCTTCATCGCCAGCAGCTTTTGCCGCCGCTGAGCAAAAATCGAAGTCATTGTGTCGCCTCACTTTCCGCCGCCAAACGGTCCCAATCCAAAAGCTCTTGCAGGTGATTTTCGAGGAACGCGGTGGTGCACACGCCCCGCACATAGTCGGGATGGCATAAAATCAAATGGCTCAGTCCCGCGTTGGTGGGGAACCCCTCGATGGTCAGCTCCTCCAGCGCCCGGCGCATCCGGCGGATGGCTTCCAGCCGGGTGGGGGCGTGGACCAAAACCTTCGCCGCCAGAGAATCGTAATAGGGCGGCAGCATGTATCCGCTGTACAGGCCGGAGTCAATGCGCACGCCGGTGCCGCCGGGGAAATAGACAAAGCTGGCCGTGCCGGGACAGGGGCGGAAATTCGCCGCCGGGTCCTCCGCGTTGACGCGGCACTCGATGGCATGACCGCTCAACTTCACGTCCGCCTGCTCCATCCCTAAGGGCAGGCCCGCGGCAATGCGGATCTGCTGGCGCACGATGTCAACCCCGGTGACCATCTCCGTGACGCCGTGCTCCACCTGAACGCGGGTATTCATCTCGCAGAAGTAAAACCGGTTGTCCTCCGCCAGCAGAAATTCCACGGTTCCGGCGTTTTCGTATGCAACGGCCTGTGCCGCCCGGACTGCCGCCGCGCCCATCTCACGCCGAAGCTCCGGCGTGAGGCACCGGGCGGGCGCCTCCTCAATCAGCTTTTGGTTCCGGCGCTGAACCGAGCAGTCCCGGTCATAGAGATGGATGGTACGGCCCTGACTGTCTGCCAAAATCTGAAACTCAATATGCCGGGGATTCACCACGAATTTTTCAAGATACATGGTTCCGTCGCCAAAGCAGGCCACCGCCTCGCTTCTTGCCTCGTGAAACGCGGCGGGAAGGTCCTCGGCGGACTCCACTTTACGGATGCCCCGTCCGCCGCCGCCGGCGCTGGCCTTGAGCAGCACGGGATAGCCCACCTCCGCCGCAATTTTCAGCGCGGCGTTCTCGTCGGCCACCGGGCCGTTGGACCCGGGGACCGTGGGGACTCCCGCGGCCTTCATCAGCGCGCAGGCCGCTGCCTTGCTCCCCGCCTTGCGGATAGAGTCCCCAGAGGGGCCGATGAATTTTAGCCCCGCCTGTGCACAGGCGTCCGCAAAATCAGCGTTTTCCGATAAAAAGCCGTATCCGGGGTGAATGGCGTCGCAGCCCGTGGACTTTGCCACGGTCAGCAGTGCCGCCTGATTGAGATAACTGTCGGCGGCCTTGGGCGGGCCGATGCAAACGCTCTGGGTAGCCAGCTGGACATGGAGCGCGTCCGCATCGGCGGTGGAATACACCGCCACGGTTTCGATCTCCATTTCCCGGCAGGCCCGCAGCACCCGCAGCGCGATCTCGCCCCGGTTCGCGATCAAAATGCGCTTGAACATGCTTATGCCTCCCGATAGCGGAAGATGGGCGCGTCAAACGCCAGCAGCTCGCCGTTTGTCGCCAGCACTTCCTCAATCACGCAGTCGCAGGGGGCGGTCACCTCGCTCATCATCTTCATGGCCTCGATCAGGCACACGGTCTGGCCCTTGCGGACCGGATCGCCCACTTTTACCAGCGGCGGCTGATCGGGGGCGGGAGCGGCGTAAAACGTCCCCACCAGCGGGGCGCGGATGACGGGGCCGCTTTCTTCAGCAGGGGCAAAAGCAGAGGCGACTGCGGCGGTTGCGGCGGGGACTGCAGGAGCCGCGGCGCTTCCCGCTCGGCTCAACTCCAGCGTATCTCCGCCAATCGTCACCTTCATGGTCAAAACGCTGCTGCGTTCAAAGCGGTCCAACAATTCAAAAATTTCGGAATTGGTCATGGTTTTCCTTCCTTTTTTCAGCGGCGGCCGGAGGCATCTCCGGCCGCCGCGCGGCCCTTTGACGCCCTTTCGGGCAGTTCAAAAAACTTAAGCCCCGGATTCACAAGCAGGATTAAAGCAACACAGACGGGCTGCCCGCGCTTGTGCATACCGGCTCTTACATGGAGCGTGAAAGGGAACCGGACCGGTTCCCTTTCACGCACTTTGCAAAATCAGGCTTTGTGGTCTTCCAGATACTTCACGATATCGCCCACGGTCTTCAGATTGGGCAGTTCTGCGTCATCAATCGCAACGCCGGTGGCCTCTTCCAGTGCCATGACCAGCTCCACAGAAGCCAAAGAATCGGCGCCCAGATCGTCCGCCAGAGAGGCTTCCATAGTCACCTGCTCGGCCTCGCAGGCCAGAGTCTCCACGATCACGTCGCGTACTTTTTCAAAATCCATGATAAAATCTCCTTAAATCAAATGTTCATTTTTAGCTGTTCATTTTTTAGTCAAAAAAATTGAACTAAAATGTTTGAAGTAATTTTAACCGCCGTGTTCCTGTTTGTCAATAGCAAAAAGCGTGAGATTTTGTCGCCTCTCCCAGTTGGGAAGTGTATATCTTTACCTGACAGGCTTCAAAGGTTTGAAAACAGTGGTCTGCGGGATTGCGCTCAAGGAAAAAGCGTGATAAAATACCAAATCACAAGGGTTTCCGACCCCGCAATACCTTATTATATAATGTATAAACAGTCTTAGAAAGTGAGGGCATTATGAGATATGATTTTGACACTGTGATTGACCGTTCCGGCAATCGCGCAGCAAAATACGACGAGCGGATGAAAAAGTTTGGCACGGAAGACGTGATCCCCCTGTGGATCGCGGATATGGATTTTCGGACCGCCCAGCCCATCATCGACGCGCTGAAAGCCCGGGCCGAGGAGGGTATCTGGGGCTATACCGCCCGGCCCGACAGCTACTTTTCCGCCATCCGGGGCTGGCAGAAGCGGCGCAACGGCTGGGACATTGACCAAAACCTGATGAGCTGGAGTTTGGGCGTGGTGCAGACCATTTCCGCCTGCGTGCGGTTGTTCACGCCGGAGGGCGGCAGCGTCCTGATTCAGACGCCGGTGTACTCCGAGTTTTACGACATGACCGAGGCATGGAACCGCAAGGTGGTGGAAAGCCCCTTTGTGGAGAAGGACGGCGTTTGGGCTGTGGATTGGGCGGACTTTGAAGAAAAGCTCCGCCAGAGCGACCTGTTTCTGCTGTGCAATCCCCACAACCCGCTGGGCATTGTCTGGACGCCGGAGGAGCTGCGAAAAATGGCGGCGCTGTGCGAGAAATACCATGTAACGCTGGTATCCGATGAGATTCATTCCGATTTGATTTTCCATGGTAAAAAGCACACTCCCACCGCCGCCGTGGCCAACAACGTCATTACCTGCATCTCCGGTACGAAGACCTTCAATCTGGCGGGACTGCAAGCATCCGCGGTGGTGTTCCCCGACGCGCACAAGAAGGAGGTTTACGACCACTTCTGGCAGCGCATGGACATCCACCGCAACAACGCCTTCTCGCTGACCGCCATGGAGGCCGCCTTTACCTCCGGCGACGAGTGGCTGGATCAGCTTTTGCCCTATCTCAGCGCCAATTTTGATTATATCCGGGACTACTGTGCTGCAAACATTCCCCAAATCAAACCCAATTTGCCAGACGCCACCTATCTGGTCTGGCTGGACTGCCGGGACTTGGGGTTCAGCAATCAGGAGCTGCACGATTTCATGATTCAAAAGGCAAAGCTGGGCCTGAATGACGGCGTCTCCTTTGGCCGCAGTCTCAGCGGCTTTATGCGGCTGAACGCCGCCTGCCCCCGCTCTGTGCTGGAGCAGGCCATGAGACAGCTGAAGGCGGCTGTGGACGGTCTGGGGCTGTAAGGCCGCACTGCAATCCCGCGCTTTGGCGCGCACATACTTAAAGAACGTGGATTCACTTACGAACGGTTAAAAAAAGGGGAATTGCTATGGACCTGCGCGCGCCGGATTATTTTGAACAATTTCACTGTCTTGCGGGCGCATGTCCCCATTCCTGCTGCGAAGGGTGGGAGGTGGAGATTGACGGAGCTTCGGCCGATTTTTACCGTGCGCTCCCCGGTCCGCTGGGGGAGCGCCTTCGCGCAGCCTTGCAAACCGAGGACGGCGAGGACTATTTTGCTCTGACCGGCACGGGCCGCTGTCCCTTTTGGGACGCGGACGGCCTGTGCGCCATCCACCGCGCGCTGGGACCGGAACATACCGGCGAGGTCTGCCGCAGCCATCCCCGCTTTATCGAGGATTATGGGCCGCTGCGGGAGACTTCCCTCTGCGCCTCCTGTCCGGAGGCCTGCCGCCTGCTGCTGGATTCCACCGCGCCGCTGACATTCCCCCTCACCCAAACAAACAAGGCCGGGGAACCGCCGGACCCATGGCTCTCTCCCCTGCTGGTGTGGCGGGCAAAGGCGCTGGAACTGCTGCAAAACCGTTCTCAGCCTCTTTATTTTCGCCTTGGAGCACTGTTGACCTTTGCCGACGCGGCGCAGGCACTTCTGGATGAGGATGCGGCGGAGGAAATTCCAAGTCTATGCCGGGATTGGACCGGAACGGTCCTGCCCATTCCGCCCGTCGGAGAGGGTCTTTTTCCCGAGGGCTGGGCACTTTTGTCCGGTCTTGAGATTCTTGGGGACGACTGGCGGACACTGCTGCGCCAGGGCGGAGAAACCGTCCCTGGCGCAGTGGCGGAGCCTCTGCTGGAACGGATCACCGCCTACTTTTTATTTCGTTACGCGCTGAAGTCCATCAACGACGGTGATCTGCTGGGACGGATTCAATTCGTCCTGTTCAGCACCTTGACGGTGGAGCGGGCGGCGAGCCTCCTGCCCCTCTCCGAAGCCTTGCGGCTCTATTGCCGGGAGATTGAGCACGACGCGGAGAATTTGGACGCGCTGCTTCTGGCTTTCCGCACCAATTCCGCCTTTGCTCCAGCCTCTTTTCTGAGAACCCTGCGGATTAACAAACTACCTGATATTTGATAAATTACGCAAAAAGTTGCAACCGCATCGTTTATTTTGCACATATTTCAACTTGTCAATCGTCGCAAAATGTAGAAACACACAAATTCCTCTTGACTTTTACGCGGTAATGTGGTATTTAATAATTACCGGAAGGGAGTGAGTCCAATGGGCTAGCACCAGCGGAATCCAATCTCATTTCTCACCGCCGCGTTTGGAAGAAGCCAGCAAATTCTTCGGCAGCAAATCTTTTTTCAGTACCCCGGCAGACCTTGACGAATGTTTAGCAGTTTCCAATGAAACCTCGGCAGAGACCAAAAACGAAACACAGCTCATTTTGATGAGGATCACGAGATTCGGTTTTGGCAGTGTCCAAGGCAAGCTATCTGCGTGTACCTGATGTTTTATGGATTGGCTATCCACCGAACAGTTTCTCGGTTTCTCGGCAATCTCGCAAGTGTTTCCGGTTTCCCGCAAAGCATTTTCTGGTTTCCAATTCCAAAGCCTTCCAAACGTGATTCCACGAAAGTACGAGGTAAAAACATGACAGAAAACCCCAGTCAGAAGTGACCCCCCATCTGCGTTGGACAGATGGGGGGTCGGTTTTTTATGCCGCAGAGAAAGCTGCGGTCTTTTTTGTCTCCTCAAAAAGTGCTTTGATATTTCGTCCTTCTTCGCATTTTAAAGTGCGAATTTATGCAACCATCTCTGTATAGCGCTGAACTGTTGAGATTTTAGGTAAAAACATTCATTTTATATTGAATTTTTATAGGGAAAATGATAGAGTAATGGCGAAATGGTCATCTCCCAGCCCAGCATATGGTCCCATTGCTTGTTTAAACCGCAGTGGGAAGGAGGTCGCAGATGTATACGACAGCAAGAGTTTCATATATCCGACGTTTTGTCGATATTTGGCTGCAGCACAGCGCCAAGTTCTTTCTGTTTTCCGCTCTCTGTATCCATGCTCTGGAAATACCGGTCTGTCTGTTTCTGGACTCTCTGCCGTTGCTCTTTCTGAACGGCCTCAGCTGCTCAATTTATCTGCTTTTGCTGCATACGGAAAAGAAACGGCCGGATCTGGCCGTCACGTTCGCCGAGGTAGAGGTTCTCTTTTTTTCCATCAGCGCCAGCTCCGTTGCCGGACTGGCAAGCGGTTTTTTTCTTTACCTTATCTGCCTGCTGGCCATCAGTTCATATCTGAGCGACGCGGTAAAACATTGCTCTGTCGCTGCGGTGCAGGTGCTGGATTTGGAGGGCATTGTGGTGCTGCTGTGTATCAGCAGCAACATTCCTCTGAAAATCGAGGGCGTTCCCGCGCTGTCGGACGCAGCTTTGCATATACTGTTTGTTATGAATCTGTTGATCTGCGTATGCACCACGCTGTTGTCCGTTTATCTGTCCAGCCAGACACTGCGCCGCCGCAATCAGGAGTTGGAGGCCGCTAACCGCAATCTGGAATACATTGCCTCACACGACCCGCTGACGGGCCTTCAGAACCGCCGAAACTTATACAAGCAGTTGGAGTCGCTCTGTCTGGATGCGGACCGGGATGGCACCGTCTTTTGTGCGGCGATGGCGGATATCGACGATTTCAAGTCCTTCAACGACCAATATGGGCACAACCACGGCGATCTCGTTTTGACCACTATTGCAAGCTGCGCCTGCTCTCGCATTGGGGAGAAGGACATCATCTGCCGCTGGGGTGGAGAGGAAATCCTGATCCTATTTGTCAACACGTCAATTACCGCTGCAAAAAACATTCTGGTCCAGATTCAATCAGATTTACATGCCTTGACTGCGGTGAGAAACCCTCCCTTTTTTCAAGAGGTAACATTGACTTTTGGTCTGGCGCAGCATGTCTTCGGCCAATCCGCGCAGGAACTGGTATCGGAGGTGGACCGTTTGCTCTATCGTGGAAAGCTGGCAGGCAAAAACTGCGTGGTGTGCTGAATTTGTTTTCATATTTGACTCCGAAAGCTAAAAAAGCCCCCGGCGGATTTTATCCGCCGGGGGCTTTTTTCTTCTTCTTCCGGCTCAGGCCTTCCGGAAAAAACCAATGCCAAGCGTATTTTGGCCGCAGTGAGAAAAAATCGTACACCCGGCCTTGCTCTCCAAAATTTCGCCAAAGCGTCCGTCCGCCCGCAGGACCTCCCGGGCCACGTCCGCCAGCTCCGGCCCAAACGCGCTGTCCACCAGCCAGACCCGCTCTGTGTCAATGTCCGTTCGCCCGTCCAGCCGGTCGTGGATATACTCCATCACGACCCGCTCCATGGACCCGCGGTACTTTTTCGTCACGGACATCTTTCCGTCGATAACCTCCACGCAGGGGTGGAGTTTCAAAAGATTCGCGCCAATCGCCGTGACAGCGCTGCACCGTCCGCCCTTTTTCATGTAGTCCAACCGTTCCAGCACAAAGCTGACTTCGGCTCTGTCCCGCAACGCTTCCAGCTCTTCCACAATCTCGGTGGGAGACTTGCCGGCCTGCGCAGACGCAGCAGCCCGCAAGGCCAACTCGCCGATTCCAATCGTCAGATTGGCAGAGTCGACGATATAGACTCCCGGCAGCTCCGCTGCCGCAATGCGGGCATTCTGATAGCAGCTGGAAAATTTAGAACCCAGATTGACATGGACCACCGCGTCATACTTTTCCAGCAGGCGGCTGAACAAATCATGGTAATCCGCTGCGTTCACCGCGGTGGTTGTGGTAATATCTCCGCCTGCATCCACATGGGCAGCAATATCCGCCGGGTGAATATTCACACCGTCCTGATAGAGCTTTTCACCTTTCACAATGCCCAGCGGCACCACCGTAATATCATTTTTCTGCAGCAGCGCGTCAGGCAGATCGCAGGTACTGTCCGTGGTAATTTTGATCATGGGCGGGTCTGCTCCTTTTCATACGTCTGATTTTTAAAAGCTATCCCATATATCCGCAAGCGGCATGGCGCATTTTAAAATAAGATTCATTTTATCATAGCTTGCCCGAAATTTCAAGGTTGCGGCGCAGCCGCAATATATCCTCCGCGGCGGCGCACGATCCCCCCTGCTGCGCAGGCGGGCCGTTTCCTATCAAACGTTATCCGTAAAATCAGATTTCCCTTTACAGGTATTCTATTACAGAGTATACACACTGTCCGGTAAAAATTCAACACTCTATATAAATCTCTCAAAAACCCGATGTGGCCTAGGCCACATCGGGTTCTGCAATACACGACCCGCCCATTAGGGCGCGTCTATCCTTTCCAATTCCAACCCCACGATTCTGGCTTCCAGTCCCGCCGCGTCAGACCGGTCGTGGGTCACCAGCAAAACCGTCTTCCCCGCCGCGCGGCGGCGGATGCAGGTGATGGCCCGTTTTCGATTTTCCTCGTCCAGTCCCGTAAACGGCTCATCCAGTACCAAAAAGTCAAAGGGGACGCTCAGTGCCCGGGCCAGCGCCAGACGGCGCTTCATGCCCCCGGAATACTCCCCGGCGGGCTTTTTCTCCCCAAGGTCCAGACCCAGCTCCGCCAAAAGCTCCGCGGCCGCCTTTTCCTCGTAGTCCCCGCCCAGAATAAAGCGGAGATTGCCGGCCGCATCCAGCCGATCCAGCAGGCGGTCTTCTTGAAACACGGCGGAAAGGCGGGCCTTTTCCAGCCCCATGACTGTGCCGCCGTCCGGCTGTTCCAGTCCCAGAAGAATACGTACCAGCGTAGTTTTTCCCCCACCGGAAGCAGCCATCAGGCAAGTTACGCCGGGGCGGAGCGTCAAGCTGACGCCTTGCAGCACCGGCGTGCCGCCGTAACTCTTCGTAAGATTTTGAATTTCCACGGTCATGACTTCTCCCCCCTTGCGCTCAGCCGGTCCAGCAGGCAGAGAACCAGACGCTCAAAAACAGCGGACACCGCCACAATGCTTACCGTCCAGGCAAACAATTCCGGTGTTTCCAGATAAATTTTCGCGGTGTAGAGCCGCTCGCCCACGGACATAGGGGGCAGGCCGATGACCTCCGCCGCCACGCCGGACTTCCAGCAAAGGCCCAGTCCCAGCGAACAGGCGGAGCGAAACCACGGCAGCACCTGGGGCAGATAAATATCGCGCAGCCGCCGGGAAAGCGGGACACGGAACACCCATGCCATCTCCAAAAGCGCCCGGTCTGTGCGATCCACGCCCTCTAGGAGATTTAGATACACCGTTGGAAACACCATCAGCGCGGAAATAAACCACGAAAGGTGACGGGAGGGCAGCCACACCAGCGCCAAAATAATGAATGACACTACCGGCACCGCCTTTACCGCTGTTACCAGCGGGGCCAGCAGCTCCCGTACGGGGCGGAACCGGGCGGCGAGGGCCGCCAGTACCACTGCCAGCGCGCAGGCCGTGAGAAAGCCCCCCAGAATCCGGGCGGCGGACCAGCCCACCGAATGCCAAAAGTCGGCGGTGACCGCCAGACGGACAAGGCAGACCAAGACTTCCGCCGGAGAGGGCAGCAGCAGCCTCTGCCCCAGCGCTAAGGCCCCCAACTGCCACAATCCCAGCCAGAATGCCACGGCCCAGACCCGGGCGCCGCCCTTTTGGGCAGGACGGGGACCGCCGTCAAAAAGACGGCGGTCCCCTGTTCTCTTTTTTTGCGGTTTACGCGCCGAAGTAGAAATCATCTTTTGGCAAGGCCCCGCCCACGGACGCGGGGTTCAGGTCGAACAACACGGTAAGATAGCCGGAGAGCTTTCCGCTCATCTCCGGTCCCGTCAAGCACACGATGTTGCAGGCGGGCAGCGCCTTTTCCGCCACCGCCGCGTCCACGATGTCATAGGAGCCGATCAGCTGGGCTGCATCCGCCGCGTTGGCATTCACCCAATCCACAGAAGCGGCATAATCCTTTAAAAATGCGTTGACCGCACCGAGGTTTTTCTCCACAACTTCTTTCCGGGCCACCACCACGCCGGTGATAAGAGAGGAACCGTTATTCAGCGCGTCCCACTCCGCCGTCAGATCCAGCGCCACCCGCAGGTCGGCCAGCTTGCTCTGGGCCACGGTGACAAAGGGCTGGGGCAGCAGCGCCACGGTCGCCTCGCCGGATGCCAGCGCGCTGACGCATTCGCTATGCTCGCTCTTCCAGTCGATGGTCACATCCCTATCCGGGTCCACGCCGTTTTCACTCAGCAGATACCGCAGCGCATATTCCGGGGTGGAACCCTTTCCCGCCGCCACAATGGTCATGCCCGTGAGGTCGCGCACAGACTGCACCGCATTGCCGTTTTCCACGAGGTAGAGCACGCCCAGCGTGTTCACCGCCAGCGTCACGATCTGTCCTTCGGTCTTGTTGTACAGCACAGAGGCAAGATTCGCCGGGACACAAGCCATGTCCAGCTCGCCCTGAATCAGCTTGGGGGTGATCTCATCCGGGGACGCCGCCAGCGTAAAGGTATAATCGTTGCCAGTCCCGCCAGCCTTGTCCGTGTCGTCCATCAGCTTGACAAGGCCCATAGCGGTGGGGCCTTTCAGCGCGGCAACGGAATAGCTCTCCCGCGTGTAGGTGCCGTCTCCCGGGGCGGAGACCGAACCGGAGGACGCGCCGTTATTTCCCCCGCAGGCGGCCAGACTCAACGCCATGACCAGAGCCAAAAGCATCGCGGAGATTTTTGTTCTTTTCATCGTTTCTTCCTCTTTTCAGTGATTTTCTTCCAGCTTTTCAGCTGGAGCATAGACGGTCTTCGCAGTGACGCCGCGCAGCCTTCCGATTTTCCCCGACAGCGCGGACACCGTCTCCTGCGGTGCATCCACCGCCACGGAAATGATGTTGATTCCCCGCTTGGGATAAGGCACTCCCATGCGCCCGATGATAGATTGCCCAAATTCGTGCAAAAGGCCATTCAGCGCCTCCACAGAATCCGGGTTGTGGACCAAAATGGCGATCACCGCCACGCGGCTGTCCAAAAAACCAGCTCCTTCCCAATTTCTGCCGTTCAAACCGGCTAAAGGCATTATTTTGCGCTAAAAAATCCCCTCTGCCAAAAGGCAGAGGGGAGAACGTACCACAACGGTGCGCAGGTCATCCCTGCGCTTCCTCCTCCGTCTTCCGGCTCGGAACATATCCTTGCCAATCAGATGAACAGATCATTCAAAGGTGGGCGGGCAGAACGCATCTTTCCGCTCACGGGAAAATCATAGCACGCTTTTTCAGTTTCGTCAACCGCCCGATTTTGACCCAAAGTCCAATCTCAGCCCTTGCCGTTTTTTGAAAAATAAGCTGTCAAAATTTTCAGGCTCTCTTCTCGAAGTATGCCGGATGTGACCTCCGGCTTCCAGCCGGAGTTTTCAAAAACCAGCCGGCAGCATTCCGCGCCCGTCTCCCCCAAAATTTTGCACAGGTCGATATCGCTGGCGCCGTATACCAAACGGCCCAGCTTTGTCCACACCATGGCCCCGCAGCACATGAAGCAAGGCTCGCAGCTGGAGTAAAGCGTATACGAGCGCAGATCCGTGACCCCAGTTTCTCCGCAAAAGCGCCGCAGCAGCCCCGCCTCTGCGTGAAAGGTGGGATCAGTACAAGTATAAATCTGGTTTTCGTTGCTGTATACAACCTCCCCATCCTTCACCAGAACCGCCCCAAAGGGTTCGTTCCCGTGAGCTACCGCCAATTCAGACAGACGGACCGCCTCTTTCATAAACAACGCATCGTTTTCCATATCCGATTCCTCCATTCACATCATTCGCCGTCCATCAGCCGATCCGGGGCGGGCAGCGGCCCGCGTCCAGCGTGAGCTGATAGATTTCGTCTGCCAGCGCGTTCAAATCCACGTCCGAAACCATGCGCCAGCGCCAGTTTCCGTTGGCGGTTCCGGGGACGTTGATCCGGCCGGTATCCCCCAGATAATCCTGCATCTGGGCGATGAACGTGTCTGCCACGCTGGTCTGCCCCGCCAAAAGCAGGCGGCGGCGCAGTTCCTCCGGTGTTTTTGCGCCCAGATACCGTTTGGCGTAAACCGTCTCCGTCCCGTCCGCCGTCCAAGCGGCGGCGGGAGCGTTGTCGTGCGTCCCCGTATACAAAACGCAGTTTTTCACGCAGTTGTGAGGCAGATAACCGTTTTCCGGGCCGTCAAACGCGAATTCCAGTACCTTCATCCCCGGCAGGCCGGATGCTTTCAGCAGCTCGCCCACATCCGGCGTCAGCATCCCCAAATCCTCTGCGATAAACCGCAAATGGGGAAACCAGCTGGTGAGCACGCCCACCAAATCCATGCCGGGGCCGGTTTCCCAGCGGCCCTCCTTGGCAATAGATGCTCCGGCTGGGACGGACCAATAGCTTGCCAGCGCCCGGAAGTGGTCGATGCGGATGGCGTCGAACAACTCCCCCGCCCGCTCCACCCGGCGAATCCACCAGCCAAAGCCGTCCGCTTTCATGTAGGGCCAGTTATACAGGGGATTTCCCCACAGCTGGCCCTCGGCGCAGAAATAGTCCGGCGGAACGCCCGCCACAGCGGCAGGACGACCCTCCCCGTCCAGCAAAAACTGCTCCCGCTCCGCCCACACGTCGGCAGAATCCAGCGAGACATAGATGGGCAGGTCCCCCAGGATTCTGACGCCCGCGGCGTTGGCATAGGTTTTCAAGGCGGTCCACTGCTTTGAAAACACATACTGCACCCAAATCTGATACGCTAAATCCTCCCCATGCTCCGCCTGCCAGCGCTCCACCGCAGAAGGCTCCCGGCGGCGCAAGCCCTCGTCCGGCCAGTCCTGCCACGGCAGGCCGCCAAAGGAATCCTTGATTGCCTGATAGGCCGCATAGTCCCGCAGCCACAGACGCTGGGCGGCAAACGCCGCCGCGCTGTCCCGGTCGCGCGCTCGGGAAAAGGCCAGCCGCAGCAAGCGGACGCGGCTGGCGTTGACGGCGGGATAGTCCACTGCCCGACTGTCTCCCGCCGGAATCGAGGCCAGCTCCTCCGCCGTCAGAAGTCCGTCCTCCGCCAGCAGGTCAAGGTCAATGAACACCGGATTTCCGGCGTGGGTAGAGACGCTTTGATAGGGGGAGTCTCCGTTCCCCGCAGGTCCCACCGGAAGAATCTGCCACCAAGTCTGGCCCGCGCGGCGGAGAAAATCCACAAAATCCCGGGCACTTTGGCCCAGAGAGCCGATTCCATAGGGGGACGGCAGGGAAAAGACTGGCATTAAAATGCCGGCAGTGCGCTCCATTGGCAAGCCCTCGCTTTTCAACATGAATTCAGATACTCAGTTTATGCGATCCCCTGTCGGATGTCAAGAACGGGAGATACGCAAAGGCCAAAGCCGCGCCGTGTGAACACGGCGCGGCTTTGCTTTATTTCATCAGGCAGTACATGATCGCCTTAATGGTGTGCATCCGGTTTTCCGCCTCGTCGAAGACGATAGACTGGGGAGACTCAAACACCTCGTCGGTCACCTCCATGGCCTCCCGCCCAAACTTTTCCCCCATCTCCTTGCCTACCTTGGTCTTATGATCGTGATAGGCGGGCAGGCAGTGCATAAAGCGGCATTGTGGCCCGGCGTTATCCATCAGCTGTTTGGTAACCTGATAGGGACCAAGGGCCGCGATACGCTCCGCCCAAACTTCGGTCGGCTCGCCCATGGACACCCACACATCGGTGTAGAGCACGTCGGCATTTTTCGTGGCAACCATAGGGTCCTCTTCAAATTCCAGCGTTGCGCCCGTCTCTTCGGCAATGGCCTGGCACTGGTCAATCAGCGCCTGATCGGGGAAGTACGCCTTGGGGGCGCAGGCGACAAAGTGCATCCCCATTTTTGCGCAGCCCACCATCAGAGAGTTTCCCATGTTGTACCGGGCATCCCCCAGATACACCAGCTTCACGCCTTTGAGCTTTCCGAAATGCTCCTGCACCGTGAGGAAATCGGCCAAAATCTGCGTAGGGTGAAATTCGTTGGTCAGCCCATTGAACACGGGGACTCCGGCATACTGCGCCAGTTCCTCCACAATGTCCTGGCCAAAACCACGGTACTCAATGCCGTCATACATCCGCCCCAGCACCCGCGCGGTGTCTGCGGTGGACTCCTTCACGCCGATCTGAGAGCCGGTCGGTGCCAAATAGGTGCTGCCCATTCCCAAATCCTGCGCCGCCACTTCAAAAGCGCAGCGGGTGCGGGTGGAGGTCTTTTCAAAAATCAGAGCCACGTTTTTCCCCGCAAGATATTGGTGAGGAACGTTCGCTTTCTTTTTCGCCTTAAAATCGGCGGCGGTATCCAAAAACTCCTGAATTTCCTCAGGAGTAAAGTCCAGCAGCTTTAAAAAGTGGGTATGTCCGTTCACGTTGCTTCCTCTCTTTCTCTCAGCCAAGCGTCTTTTTCATGATGGCGATGCCCGCATCCATCTCCTCTTTGGTGATGACCAGCGGAGGCAGCAGACGCATCCCCGGCCCGGCCGTCAGCACCAGCAGTCCGGCCTCTACCAGCTTGTTGGCAATTTCGCCGTTCCTGTACCCCTCAGCCATCTCAATGCCGATCATCAGTCCCAAACCACGGGTCTTGCCGAAGCAGGGCAGGCACAGCGTCTCGATCTGGGCGCGCAGGTACTCGCCCTTTTCCCGCACCTGCGCCAAAAACTCGTCAGACAGGACATCCTGCACCACAAGACCCGCCGCGCCGCACACGGGGTTTGCCCCAAAGGTGGTGGCGTGGGTGCCGGGGGCCAAGACGTTCCGGCATTTCTCGTTGGCCATGATGCCGCTCATGGGAAGACCGCCCGCAATGCCCTTGGCAAAGGAGCATACATCCGGCAGAATCCCGTACTGCTGGAACGTGAACAGACTGCCGGTACGGCCCACGCCGGTCTGCACCTCATCCACCAGCAGCAGCCAGTCCTTCTCCGCGCAGAGCTTTGCAACCGCCTGCACATAGTTCTTGTCCAGCGGCAGCACGCCGCCCTCGCCCTGTACCAGCTCCATCATCACGGCGCAGGTATCGTCTCCGGCAACGGCTTTCAGAGAGTCGAGACTGTTGGCCTCGGCAAATTTGAAGCCCTCCACAAAGGGGAAGAAATAGTTATGGAATTGATCCTGCCCGGTAGCGGTCAGAGTGGCCATGGTGCGCCCGTGGAAGGAGTTTTTCAGGGGGATGATCGTGGCTCGGCCCTTGCCGTACTTATCAAAGCTGTATTTTCTCGCCAGCTTAATCATGCCCTCGTTGGCCTCGCCGCCGCCATTTGCAAAGAAGACGTTGCTCATTCCGGTGCGCTTGCAGAGCTTTTCCGCAAGGCGGGCGCACGGCTCCGTGTAAAACAGGTTGGACGTGTGCCCTGCCTTTTTCGCCTGCGTGAAAGCAGCCTGAGCCCAAAGCTCATTGCCATAGCCCAGATCACACACGCCGATGCCGCTGGTAAAGTCGATGTACTCTTTGCCCTCCGGGCTGTAAAGCCTCGCGCCCTTACCGTGGTCGATCACCACGTCAAAGCGGCCGTAGGTATTCATTACATATTGATTGGTAAGGCTTTTAATCTCCTGAGAAGTCATCACTCAGTCCTCCTTTTTCAGCATGGTGCCGATTCCGGCATCTGAAAGCAGTTCAATTAGTATGGAATGGGGAATTCGTCCGTCTAGAATGTGAACCCGCTCCACGCCGCCGGAAATCGCCGACACGCAGCACTCCATCTTGGGGATCATGCCCCCGGAGATCACGCCGTCTGCGACCAGCGCCGCCACCTCTTGCGTGTGAACCACACGAATCAAGGTTTCGTCGTCATGAGGGTCTTGAAGCAATCCCCTGACGTCGGTGAGCAAAATCAGCTTTTCGGCTTTCAGCGCCTGCGCCAGCTTGGCGGCAGCGGTGTCCGCGTTGATGTTATAGGCGGTGTCCGCGTCCGTCCCCTGTGCCACGGTGGAGACGATGGGAATGTATCCGGCGGCAAGCGCGTCCTCCACCGGTTTTGGATTCACGGTCGTGATCTCGCCTACCAGACCGTATTTTTCATCCAGCAGCTTCGCCTGAAACAGACCGCCATCCAGACCGCACAGGCCAATCGCGTGTCCGCCCAGCCGCTCCGCCAGAGAGACGAGGTCCTTGTTCACCTTGCCGCAGAGGATCTGCTGAACCACGTCCATCGTCTCTTCGTCGGTGTAACGCAGACCGTCCACAAATTTGGACGCCTTGCCCAGTTTTTTCAGCATGGCGCCGATCTCCGGGCCGCCACCATGCACCACTACTACCCGGATACCCACAAGGCTCAAAAGGATGATATCACTCATCACCGCCCGCCGCAGTTCCTGCGAGATCATGGCGTTTCCGCCGTATTTCACCACGATGGTTTTGCCGGTGAACTTTTGAATATAGGGCAGTGCCTCCACCAGTGTGCGGGCCTGCTGTTCATGTGATGCCATGGATGTTCAGCTCCTTGTGTAGATTGCCGTCTCGCGGCAGGAATCAGTGGCAGGGATTTTGCTCCTATCTTCCCTTCTCCCCGTTCGTCTCGCGGAAAGCCCCCGCTTTTTTCGGAAGAGGAGGCGCAAGGGAGCGAAGCGCAGTTTTCGCCAGCAAGGCGGAAACGAAGCGCGGCGGACTTTGCGCCGACGAGTCAAGTGCGGTAGTCCCCGTTAATCTTGATATAATCATATGTAATGTCGCAGCCCCAGCAGGTGCAAGCGGCCTTGCCCTCGCCCATCTGAACATTGATCTCCACATCGTGCTCCGTGAGGATGGTTTTTGCCAGCATCTCGTCAAAATCCAAGCCCCGGCCCTGATGGCAGACCTCGATGCTGCCCGCCGTACTGGCAAACCAGACATTCACCTTTTCCGGGTCAAATTCCACGCCGGAATAGCCCATGGCGCACAGCACCCGGCCCCAGTTAGCGTCCGCGCCGAAGACAGCCGCTTTGGTCAGCGTGGAGGAAATGACAGACTTACACACCGTCTCGGCGGTCTTCTCATCCGCTGCGCCTGTAACCGTGCAGGTCACCAGATGCTTGGCTCCCTCGCCGTCGCTTGCCATCTTCTTCGCCAAGGCGATAGCAAGAGTCTGAAGCGCCTCTAAAAATTCGCCGTAAGCGGCATTTTTCTCGGTAATCAGCTCATTGCCCGCCAAGCCGTTGGCCAGAACGCAGCAGGTATCGTTGGTGGAGGTGTCTCCGTCCACGCTGATGCGGTTGAAGCTGACCCCCACCGTGTCCAGCAGCGCGGCATGAATCATCTCCGAAGAAATGGCACAGTCGGTGGTGAGGAAGCAGAGCATGGTACCCATGTTGGGGTGAATCATGCCGCTGCCCTTGGCAATGCCGCCCATGCGAACGGTCTTTCCGCCCACGCTTGTTTCCACCGCCACTTCCTTTTTGACCGTGTCGGTGGTCATGATGGCGCAGGCCGCCGCATCGGAGCCTTCCGCGCTGGCGGTAAGGTTTTTTACCAGCTCTGGCACCGCATCCTCAATGACCTTTACCGGCAGGGTCTGACCGATCACGCCGGTGGAGGACACCAGCACATTCTCTGCCGGAATCCCCAGCGCCTTTGCAACGGCGGCGCACTCCGCCTCAGCGTTTTCCTTGCCCATGGGGGCGCAGGCGTTGGCATTGCCGCTGTTGGCAATGATGGCCCGGGCCCTGCCGTCGGTCAGGTGGGCCTTGTCCACATGGATGGGGGCCGCCTTTACCACATTTTTTGTAAAAACCGCCGCCGCCGCACAATCCACGTCGGACACGATCAGCGCCACGTCCTTTTTCTGTAAATTATGGGTCTTAACGCCCGCGTGAAGGCCGGATGCGCGAAAGCCCTGCGCGGCGCAAACGCCGCCATCAATCAATTTCATCTGATTCTCTCCTTATTCCTGTTCCCCAGTTGGCGGGCCAAACGGGGGCCTCCGCTGATTTGACTTGTACGGCGCACACGCGCCGCTGCGTTACTCCAGCCCCGCGCCTTCGTCAAAGCCCAGCACCAGATTCATGTTTTGCACCGCCGCGCCGGAGGCGCCTTTTCCCAGATTATCGAACAGCGCCGTCACGGTGATCTGTTCGTCGTTTCCGGCCACCTCCAACTTCAGCTGATTCGTCCCCGCCAGCATGGCGGCAAACAGCACCGGCCCATCCCCGCCGTAAGGGGCAACAGAAACAAATTTCTGTTCCGCGTAGTACGATGCCAGCGCATCCCGCAGTTCCCGCCCGGACAGTTTTCGGGTCAGCAGATCCCTCTGAAGCATAATCGTGGTGGCCATTCCCTTATAAAAATCGCCCACCACCGGGACAAAGATCGGCGGATGTGTCAGTCCGCAAATCTGTTCCATCTCCGGCAGGTGCTTGTGGTTCTGGTTCAGCCCGTAAATCCGCTCGGATGCAAGCAGCCCGTCCGAATCCTCCGCCTCATACTCCGCGATCATCTGCTTTCCCCCGCCGGAATAGCCGGTGAGGGAAAAGCAGGTCAGGGGATAGTCAGATGGGAGAATCCCCATCCGCACCAGCGGCGCGGCGGAGGAGATCAGGCCGGTGGCGTGGCAGCCGGGATTTGCAATGCGCTTTGCACCCTTGATGGCGGCGCGCTGCTCCTCGGACAGTTCCGGGTAGCCATAGACCCAGCCGGGGGCTGTGCGGTGGGCGGTGGAAGCGTCAATGATACAGGTGTTGGGGTTTTCCACCAACGCCACAGCCTGCCGCGCCCCGTCGTCGGGAAGGCAGAGAAAGGCTACATCCGCCGCGTTCAGAAATTTCTTCCGCTCCTCATCGTCGTGGCGCTTCTCGTCGTCGATGCGGAGAAGCTGGATGTCTTCCCGGCCCTCCAGCCGCTCCCAAATCTGCAATCCGGTGGTGCCGGACTGTCCGTCGATATAGACCTTTGGTTTCATAAAAGCACCCTCTTTTTACTGCATGCTTCGGGCCTTTACAAAGTCCTCCACCGCCTTGATCTGCCGGGCAGTTTCCGCCACGGCAGGCCCGCCGTAGCTGGATCGCTGACCCATGCAGGTTTCAAGACTCAGCGCATCGTATACATCGTCTCCAAAAAGAGGCGAAACCGTTTTCAGCTCCTTGAGACTCAGCTCTTCCAGCGTCTTCCCCTGCTGGCCGCACAAGGCCACCAGATGCCCCACCACGGTGTACGCATCCCGGAAGGGCATCCCCTTTTTCGTCAGATAGTCGGCGCAGTCTGTCGCGTTGATGAAACCATGGCCGGCAGCCTTGCGCATATTTTCCGGATGAACGGTCATTGTGTCGATCATGGCGGTAAACACGGGGAGACACATCTCCACGGTGTCGATGGCGTCGAACACCGGCTCCTTGTCTTCCTGCATGTCCTTGTTATAGGCCAGAGGCAAGCCCTTCATGGCGGTGAGCAGACCCATCAGATCGCCGTATACCCGCCCGGTCTTGCCCCGAACCAGCTCCGCCACATCCGGGTTCTTCTTCTGAGGCATGATGGAAGATCCGGTGGCATACGCGTCGTCCAAATCAATGAATTTAAATTCCCAGCTGCACCAGAGGATGACCTCCTCGGAAAAACGGGAGAGGTGCATCATCAAAATGGACAGGGCCGACAAAAGCTCCAGCGCGTAATCCCGGTCGGAGACGCCGTCCAGCGAGTTTCCCATGGGAGCGTCAAAATCCAGTGCCTTGGCTGTCTCCCACCGGTCGATGGGATAAGTGGTTCCCGCCAGCGCGCCGGAACCGAGGGGGCATTCATTCAGGCGCTTTTTGCAGTCCTCCAGCCGCGTCACGTCCCGGCTCAACATCGCCGCATAGGCCAGCAGATGCTGGGCAAAGGAGATGGGCTGGGCTCGCTGCAAATGGGTGTATCCGGGCATCACCACGGTCTGGTACTTCGCCGCCTGCTTTGCAAGGACGGACTGGAAGTCCAGCAGCTGCGCGATGATGGCAGGAATCTCACGCCGGACGTACATCCGAAAGTCCAGCGCCACCTGATCGTTGCGGCTGCGGGCGGTGTGGAGCCGTTTTCCCGCGTCGCCGATGCGGGCGGTGAGCAGCGCCTCCACATTCATGTGGATATCCTCGTTGTCGGCGGTGAATTCCACCTTGCCCGCCTCGATATCCGCCAAAATGGCCTTCAGGCCTTCGGAGATGGCTTTTGCGTCCTCTTGGGAGATCACGCCGCAGTCCCCCAGCATTTTCGCGTGGGCAAGGCTGCCGGTGATATCCTCCTTGTAAAGCCGCTGGTCAAATTGGATGGAGGCGTTGAAGTCGTTCACCAGCGCGTCGGTTTCCTTTCCGAATCGTCCGGACCAGAGTTTCATAATCTTGCTCCTTAATAGAAATCGGCGGGAGTAAAAGGCTCCCGCCCGATTTCTGTAATTTCAGAGGGGCCGCCGGGCCGGGGGACCGTCCCGGTGGTTCCCGGCGGAACTTCATTTCGCCGGGAGGCGAAAATCAGTTTGGATTACAGCTTGTGCTGCTCTCTCAGCGCCTGCACGGTGTCCGGCAGGCCCCAGAGGTTGATGAAGCCGGTGGCATCGTTTTGGTTGTAGTCGCTTTCCTCAAACGTCACCAGATTTTCGGAATACAGACTGCAAGGAGAGGTAATCCCCGCGTTGATGATGTTGCCCTTGTAGAGCTTCAGCTTCACCTCGCCGGTGACATGCTCCTGCGTCTTGTCGGCAAAGGCGCTGAGGGCCTCCCGCAGAGGGCTGAACCACTTGCCGTTATAGATCAGATCCGCAAAGTCCACCGCCAGCTTCGTCTTCATGTGGGCGGTGTCTTTATCCACGGTGATCATCTCCAGGGCCGCGTGAGCATGATATAAAATCGTGCCGCCCGGGGTTTCGTAAACGCCCCGGTCCTTCATGCCCACCAAACGGTTTTCCACAATGTCCAAAAGGCCGATGCCGTTCTTTCCGCCCAGTTCATTGCACTTGCGGACAATATCGCTGCCCTTCATCTTTTCGCCGTCGATGGAGACGGGAACGCCCTTTTCAAAACCGATGGTCACATAGGTCGGTACGTCGGGCGCGTCCACCGGACTGACGCCCATTTCCAAAAAGCCCGGCTGTTCATACTTTGGCTCGTTGGCGGGGTCTTCCAAATCCAGCCCTTCGTGAGAGAGATGCCACAGATTCTTGTCCTTGGAGTAGTTTGTCTCGCGGCTGATCTTCAGGGGGACATTGTGGACCTCGGCATAGTCGATTTCCTCATCACGGCCCTTGATGTCCCATTCACGCCAAGGGGCAATGATGGTCATTTCTGGCGCAAAGCGCTTGATGGCCAGTTCAAACCGGACCTGATCGTTGCCCTTTCCGGTGCAGCCGTGACAGATGGCGTCGGCGTGCTCCTTCTTGGCAATCTCCACCAGCCGCTTGCCAATGATAGGACGGGCAAAGGCGGTACCCAGCAAATACTGCTCGTAAGTCGCGCCCATCTTCATGGACGGGAAAATCACCTCGTCCACCATTTCGTCGGTCAGATCCTCGATGTACAGCTTGGACGCGCCGGTCTTCTTGGCCTTCTCCTCCAAGCCCTCCAGCTCGTCCGCCTGCCCCACGTTGCCGGAAACGGCAATGATCTCAGGGTCGTTGTAGTTCTCCTTCAGCCAAGGAATGATGATGGACGTATCCAAACCGCCGGAGTATGCCAGCACGATCTTCTTGATATCTTTTTTATCTTTCATAACAGGAATTCCTCCATCGAACATTTTTGATGGGTTTATTATACGGTACTATCGGATATTTATTCAAGTGTAATCCTGCACAAAGATTTTACCAAACTTTGGGTGCTTTTGCATTTATTGATGTTTTATTCTTTGTAAAATGTATATTTTCAATAGTTATACATTTATAGATGGTTTTTTATTATATCGCATCTCTTATATACAAATATACACGCAGATGTGAAATATTCACACCTGCGTGTATACTGAAAATTTATTCTGTTTTTTGAGCAACGCCGCGCAACTCGGCAAGGATGATTTGCAAAGGGCCGCAGGCGCATTGTGCGGCGCTGCCTTAGTTAATTCAGAGACTTCCACGCCGTCTCCAGCGCAATCTCCATCATCTCGTGGAAGGAATCCTGCCGTTCCTGAGGGGATAGGGCCTCGCCGGTAAAGATGTGGTCGGAGATGGTCAGGATGGACAGCGCCTGCTTTCCGGCCCGCTGGGCAGTCCAGTAAAGCCCCGCCGTCTCCATCTCCAACGCCAGAATACCGAACTTGCGGTACATCTCGCCCGCGGCGGCGTTGTCGTTGTAAAATTGATCGGCGGTAAACACCTGACCCACGTCCGCCCGCACACCCAGACATTCCGCCGCCGCCACCGCGTCTTTCAGCAGCGGATAGCTGGCCGTGGCAGCCAGCTGGCCCGGAAAGCCGTATTGATCGGCAAAGTGGGAATTGGTGGAAGCGCCCAGCGCGATCACCACATCCCGGACGCGGACGCTGTCCCCCACGCCCCCCGCAGAGCCGATGCGGATGATGGAATCCACATCATACATATGATATAGTTCGTAGGTATACAACCCAATGGAGGGCACGCCCATCCCGTGTCCCATGACGGATATCTGTTTGCCCCGATAGGTGCCGGTGTAGCCCAGCATACTGCGAACCATGTTGAAGCAGACCGGGTTTTCCAGATAGTGTTCGGCCACATATTTGGCGCGCAGAGGATCGCCGGGCATCAAAACTGCCTTTGCGATTTCGCCGGGCTTTGCCTCATTGCAGGCGGAAGGAGTCGCCACAGTTGATTCCTCCTTGTAATATTATTTGCTGAATACTCCGTTTTGTTGTCGAAATCTTTAAAATTTGTGAAGATTAAATCAGTTTCCCTTGAACAGTGCCGCAAGGGATTTGGTATACGGAGGGCGGCACACGCCCTGCTCTGTAACAATGCCGGAAATCAGCGTGTGATCCGTCACATCGAAGGCCGGGTTATAACACTTCACCTCGGGCAGAGCCATGGGCTTTTCGTACCACAGGTTCTTGATCTCCTCCGGGTCCCGCAGTTCGATGGGAATGTGCTCCCCATCGGGACAGTCCATATCGATGGTGGAGGTGGGGCCTAACACATAGAGCGGAATGCCGTAATGCTTGGCCAAAATCGCCACGCCGGAGGTCCCGATTTTGTTAGCGGTGTCGCCATTGACGGCAATGCGGTCACAGCCCACAAAGCAGGCCTGTACCCAGCCGTTTTTCATCACAATGGAGGCCATATTGTCGCAGATCAGCGTCACATCCACGCCGGAGCGCTGCAACTCATAGCTGGTGAGCCGCGCGCCCTGCAAAAGAGGGCGTGTCTCGTCGGAGTAGACCTTAAACTTCATTCCCCGCTCCGTTCCCAGCAGAATGGGACCCAGAGCCGTTCCGTACCGGGAGGTGGCAAGTGGTCCCGCATTACAGTGTGTCAGGATACCGTCCCCGTCCTTTACCAACGTCAAGCCGTATTCGCTGATGGCCTTGCACTTGGCAATGTCATCCTCGTGGATCGCCACCGCCTCTTCATACAGCGCATCCAGCATCTGTCCCCGGGTGCAGCCCACATGTTCAAGGGCTGTGCGCAGCATCCGGCGAATTGCCCAGTTCAGATTCACCGCCGTGGGACGGGAGGAATCCAAATATTCGCCGTAGTCGCTGAGTTTTTTGAAAAACACCTGCTGATCCTCGCCCCGGATGGACTTGGCCAGCACATACATGCAATATCCTGCGCAGATGCCGATGGCGGGCGCGCCCCGGACCTTCAGCGTCCGAATGGCGTCGTACATCTCCTCCGCCGTTTGAAGGTGGATTTCCTTTTCCTCGCCCGGAAGCAAGGTCTGGTCAATGATATAAAGGGCTTCCGCTTTTCGGTCATAACGGATGTTTTGCGCGTGTATCACGCTTTGAAGTTCAGTCATGTCCACTCCTCAAACCCGGACGATATAGCCGTCCTTACGAGGCGCGGGCGCGTTAGGCTCCATCGCCACATAACCCAGAACGCAGTTGCCAACGCCGATCAGCGTCTCGGGAAGATTCCACTTTTTCAGCAGAGCCTTACCCTCGGGCCGTTCAAAGGTTTCTTTTGCCCGGTTGATCCAGCAGGAGCCAACGCCCTCCGCTGCCGCCGCGTTCATCAGGTTGCCCATTACCAGCGCCCCGTCGCACCGGGCGTTGGCCTCGTTAGTCAGCGTGGGGTCCGCCAGCACCACCGCCACGGTGGGCGCGCCGTAAAACGGGTCCGCGCCGGAATTGCCCTGAATCTCGGCGTTGAGCTGGGAAAGCTGGGCAATTGTCTCCGGGTCCTGCACCAGAACAATGGTGGCGGACTGCTTGCCCATCGCGCTGGGGGCATAGGTTCCGGCCTTCAAAATCTCCTCAAGGGCCGCAGCCTCCACCTGACGGGGCTGATACTTGCGGATACTTCTGCGCTCCAGAAGAGTTTTTACCGTCTCGTTCACAGTTGATCTTCCTTTCTGTCATGACGCCCGCGCCCAATTCGGCGCGGGCGTCTTACCATTCCAAGCAGGCAGGCCCCCGGGACCTTTGCTCAGCGAATTTTAAATTTCTGCATGAGTTCCAACAGGGTCTGCGCCTGCCGCAGCAGATCATCGCTGGTGGCGGCGCTCTCCTCCGCTGTGGCGGAGTTGGTCTGCACAACGCCGGAGATCTGCTCGATGCCCTGATTGATTTGTGCGGCGGAGGATGCCTCCTGCGCGGCGTTGTCCGAGATCTCGGTCACCGTCTTGTTGACTTCGTTCACGCCGTTTACCACGCGCATCAGCGACTGGGCAGTTTTATCCGCGATACCCGTGCCGCGATGCACCGCGTTCAACGCGTTTTCAATCAGCGCCGCCGTATCCTTGGATGCTTCCGCGCTCTTTCCGGCGAGGTTTCGCACCTCGTCCGCCACAACGGCAAAGCCCTTGCCAGCGCTGCCGGCGCGGGCAGCCTCCACAGCGGCGTTCAGCGCGAGGATGTTGGTCTGGAAAGCGATGTCCTCAATGGTTTTGATAATCTTGTCGATCTGGTCGGACGCAGTTTTGATATCCGTCATGGCCTGAAGCATTTCGTTCATCTGACGGTTGCTCTCCTCCGCCTCTTGGCCCACGGCATATACGCGCTGGTTGGCCTGCACCGCACTGTTGGCGCTGGAGGAAATTGAATCGTTGATTTCATTGATCGTTGCCGCCAGTTCCTCCACAGAGGAAGCCTGCTCGGTCGCGCCCTGACTCAGCGTCTGCGCTCCGGCAGAGAACTGGGCGGCGCTGCTGGACACCTGAGAGGTAGCATTCAGGAATTCATGGAACGTCTCGTTCAAAGAATCCAAAATCTGATCCATGGACTTTCGGATCTCTGTGAACTCGCCTCGGAAATCCGCCTGCGGCATTACGAGAAGATTTCCTTTGGAAATCTCCCGCAGGACGTTGTCAATATCCTTAATATAGGATTTCAGAGCCTCCACTGTTTCGTAAAACGCTCCGGTGAGCGTTCCGATCTCGTCCTTGCGCTTGGAAACCTTCACCTCGCTGCTCAAATCGCCCTGCGCCAGCCGATACATCCGCTCTGTCGCCTCGCGGATGGGATTGGCCACGCTGGTAACATACTTTCCCACCAGAATCACGCCCACCACCATGCACACGATGGAGCAGAGCAGCAGCGTCATAACGATATACACAATCGATGCGGTCATTTCCCGCATGGGCGCCACCGCACCCACCGACCAGCCTTCGGCCTCCGTTACCGGGCGGAATGCGCAAATGCGCGCCCCCGTCTCGTAGCTGTACTCATCCACGCCGGTTTCGCCGTTGATCATGCGGGTGTACACCGCGGCCGTGGCCTCATAGCCCGGGTCCGTCTTGCCTTTTTCAATGAAATTCTGCTGTTCTTCCACAAGCTGCGGATTCTTACTGGCGATCATCACACCATCAGCGTCAATCATAAAGACGTTGCCGCTGGTTCCAACCACCACATCCTTGATTTGGTCGCTGAAATACTGCGCGTCCACCGTCAGGAGCACACAGCCGGTGCTGGTGGGCGCAGCGACAAAAAACCGCACTGAGCCGTCTTTCAGCTTTCGGGTGGTGCTCATAGCAGCCTTGCCGCTTTTCGCTTGCTGCACGCACGGGTCAGACAGCAGGTCGGCATTGGAGAGAAATTCGTCCGTTTTTAATACATTTTGCCCAAAAATAATTGCCGCATCGGAAAAACCATAATCCGCAAGCGACTTTTTCACCCGAATGAACGCAGACATCTGTCCGTCCGTCTCCGCCGCGTCATAAATCCGCGCCATAGATTCCGCGTTGCTCTTCAAATTTCGAATCTCGCTGGACACTGCCTTCTCCGCCACCTGACTTATGGCACCCATATCCTCGCGGACGTTGTTCTTAATGGCGTATGTACTGGAAATGATCCCCGCCGCCACGGTCAAAACAATGGTAACGAGAAAAATGGATGTCACCGCGGCAATCATCTGACTGCGCAGTGTGGTCACCTTTGCCCGCTTTTCCTTCTTGGCACCGTTCTTCTTAGCGCTGTTCTTGCTGGCGTCGCTTTTTTCAGCGACGCCGCTCACCTTTTTCTTCTTCATCTTGTTCCTCCCACCGGTATTTCTCTATTTTTCTTTTTATTCTGGTGGGACGCATATCCGCAGGACACGCGTCTTCAGATACCATTCTACTTATCGGCAAAAACGATACAAAATATAAGGGGGGTTTGCAATTTTTAGGTAAATATTCCCCCACACACCGTCGGGCGGCCCCTCAGCAGTCCGTATCTTCCTTGGCGGGGCGCCTCGCTTGCTCCCGGCGGCGGTATTCCTCGCGAAATTCCGCCATCTCCTCTTCGTCCCGGTCATCCAGTCCGTGCAGTCCGCCAAGGCCCTCCATATGGTGGGTCAGCTCGTGGGAGAGGGTGGTCCAAAGTTCATCGGACCAGTCCTCCTCCGTCCACTCCTCTTTTTGGGCCAGAGCGGCGAAAGACCCATAGTAAAGGTTGATATACTTCCCCAAGCAGTCGTCGCAGAATTCCCCCATGATGTACAGCTCTCCGCCGGGAAATTCCGGGTCCTCCACCGCGTCCTCCAGCAGATTCACCCCGCCGTTGAGTCCCCGGAACAAAGCCTGCGGAAACTGCTCGGCAATCTCATCCAGCGCGTCGCCCGTCTCGTCAAAGGTCAGCATGGTCACAGGAATCCGCCTCCTATTTGTTACTTCGCCTGCTTCATGGAAAGGGAGATTCGCTTTTTCTTCGCGTCCACTTCCAGCACAACCACCTTCACCACATCTCCCACGGATACGGCCTCGGAGGGGTGCTTGATGAACTTGTCGCAGACCTGTGAAATATGCACCAGTCCGTCCTGATGAACGCCGATATCCACAAACACGCCAAAGTCGATCACGTTGCGGACCGTTCCGGTCAGCGTCATGCCGGGCTTCAAATCCTTCATATCCAACACATCCGTGCGCAGCACGGGCTTTGGCAGCTCGTCCCGGGGATCGCGGCCCGGCTTTTGCAGCTCCGCCGCCACGTCCAGCAGCGTCGGCAGGCCCACGCCGCACTCCGCCGCCGCCTTTTCTTCGCCATAGGCCTTCAACCGGTCGGGCAGGCCCCCAAGCGTCCCGGCCTTCACGTCGTCCATGGTATATCCAGTCAATTTCAGCAGCTTTTCCGCTGCGGCATAGCTCTCGGGGTGGACGGCGGTGTTATCCATCACATTTTTGCTCTCCGGCACCCGCAAAAAGCCCGCGCACTGTTCAAATGCCTTTGGCCCCAGCTTTGGTACCTTCAAAATCTGTTTGCGCGCGGTGAACGGGCCGTTTTCCTCCCGGTATTTCACCACGTTTTTAGCCGTGGTCCCGTTCAGTCCCGCCACAT
This sequence comes from Oscillibacter ruminantium GH1, assembly GCF_000307265.1. GTDB lineage: Bacteria > Bacillota > Clostridia > Oscillospirales > Oscillospiraceae > Oscillibacter > Oscillibacter ruminantium. The sequence goes on along the minus strand of NZ_DF158896.1, from coordinate 303,448 downwards.
AGCCCAAAAGGGAGGGCGACGCCGTGTTCACGTCCACGCCCACGGCGTTCACGCAGTCCTCCACCACGCCGCCCAGTGCCTCGTCCAACTGCTTTGCGGGGCAGTCGTGCTGGTACTGGCCCACGCCGATGGCCTTAGGGTCGATTTTTACCAGCTCCGCCAGCGGGTCTTGCAGCCGCCGGGCGATGGACACGGCGGAGCGGAGGTTCACGTCGTACTGCGGAAATTCCTCCGCCGCCAGCGGACTTGCGGAATAGACGGAGGCCCCGGCCTCCGAAACAATCATGTAGCTTAGCTTTCGGCCCATGGCGGAAAGTTTTTCAATCAGCTCCACCGCCATCTGCTCCGTCTCCCGGCTGGCGGTGCCGTTGCCGATGGCGATATGCTCCACGCCGCAGCTCACGGCCATACCGGCCAGCTTGTTGATGGCCTCGTTTTTCTGCCGCTCGCCATAGGTTGGATACACCACGGCGGTGTCCAGCACCTTGCCGGTGCCGTCCACCACAGCGACTTTACAGCCGTTGCGGTAGCCGGGGTCCAACCCCATGGTGACCTTGCCCTTCACCGGCGGCTGCATCAAAAGCGGTTTTAGATTCAGCGCAAACTGCCCGATGGCCCCTTCGCTGGCGCTGTCGGTGAGAAAATTACGAATTTCCCGCTCAAGGGAGGGAAACAGCAAACGATCCCACGCGTCGTCCGCTGCCGCGCGGACAAAGGCGTTGGCGGCGGAGCCGGGACGCAGCACCATGCGCCGCAGCGTTACCAGCGCGGCCTCCCGGTCGATCTCAAGGCCGACTTTCAGTTTTTCCTCCCGTTCACCCCGGTTGACAGCCAAAATTTGATGACCCTGCAAACGGGAGACGGACTGGTTGAAATCGTAATACAGGCGATAGACCGTATCCTCGTCGGTTGCGGCCTCGCTGTAGAGGATTGCCTGCCGCTGCAAGAACCCCCGCAGGGTCTTACGGACCTCTGCATCGTCGCTGATCCTCTCGGCCACGATGTCGGAAGCCCCCGCCAGCGCGTCCTCCGCCGTTTCCACTCCTTTTTCCGGGTCGATGTATTTCGCGGCTTCCAAAAGCGGGTCGGGGCAGTCCCGTTCCTGCGCGTACAGCAGCAGCGCCAGCGGCTCCAGCCCCTTTTCCTTTGCCACGGTTGCGCGGGTACGGCGCTTTTGCTTATAGGGTCTGTAAAGGTCCTCCACCTCTGCCAGCGTCTTTGCGCTGTCAATGGCGCAGGCCAGTTCCTCCGTCAGCTTGCCCTGGGTTTCAATAGCGGACTTCACCGTCTCCCGCCGCTCCTGCAAACCCCTCAAATAGGTGAGCCGCTCGTCCAGCGTCCGCAAAACCGTGTCGTCCATCGCTCCGTGAAGCTCTTTGCGATAGCGGGCAATAAAGGGAATGGTGTTGCCCTCGTCGATGAGCTTCACCACGTTTTCCACATACTGCGGATTTTGCTTCAATTCCTCGGCCAGTTGTTGAATGATCGGGTCCATAGATCTCGTCCTTATCTTCAGATTTGTACGTTTCCCTTATTTATGATACAGCGCTCCGCTGCCGAATTTCGCCTCGCAGCTCACCCGGATTCCCAACCGCCGCAGCAGCTGCTCGTCCACCGGGGAGAGAATCACGGTGAAATGTGCCTCGCAGTCCCGCAGCTTTGGCAGCTGCTGCTGGGCAAGCTCCGCCAGCGGGTTGGTCAACGCGGAGATGGTCAGTGCCAGGAGCACCTCGTCCGTGTGGAGGCGGGGGTTTTTGTGGCTGAGATATTCCGTTTTCAGGCGGCATACCGGCTCCAGCACCTGCGCGGAGATCAGCTCCAGCTGATCGGCGATGCCGCCCAACGTTTTCAGCGCGTTCAGCAGCAAGGCCGACGCCGCCCCCAGCGTGGCGGAGGTCTTACCCGTGACGATGCGTCCGTCCGGCAGAAGCATGGCTCCGGCGGGCGCGCCGGTGTCCTCCGCCTTGGCAAGGGCCGCTCCCACCGCAGGACAAACCTCCGGCGTCACGTCGGCCTGATTCATTAAAAGCTCCAGCTTTCGAACCGCTTCCGCATCTCCCCGGCCCCGGGCCGCATCTGCCTTTGCGGTGTAAAACCGCCGCAAAATCTCCCGCCGGGATGCCAAACGGCACACCTCGTCATCCACAATGCAGTTGCCCGCCTGATTGACCCCCATGTCCGTGGGGGACTTGTAGGGCGAGGAGCCTTGAATCTTGCGGAACATGGCGTCCAGCACCGGGAAGATTTCTACGTCCCGGTTGTAGTTCACCGCTGTTTTGCCATAGGCCTCCAGATGGAAGGGGTCGATCATATTCACGTCGGAAAGGTCCGCCGTGGCGGCCTCATAGGCCACGTTTACCGGGTGCTTCAGCGGCAGGTTCCAGATGGGGAACGTCTCGAATTTCGCGTATCCCGCCTGCACGCCCCGCTTGTGCTCATGATAGAGCTGGCTGAGACAGGTGGCCATTTTCCCGCTGCCGGGGCCGGGAGCCGTCACCACCACAAGAGAACGGCTTGTCTCGATGAAATCGTTTTTCCCCAGTCCTCCGTCACTGACGATATGCTCCACATCCGCAGGATAGCCTGCAATGGGATAGTGGCGGTAACACCGCACGCCCAGACTCTCCAACCGGTAGCGGAAGCTCTCGGCGGCGTCCTGTCCCTCCCACCGGGTGATGACCACGCTGCCCACGTACAGTCCCAGCGCTCGGAAATTATCAATCAGGCGCAAAACATCCTCATCATAAGGAATGCCCAGATCGCCCCGAATTTTATTTTTTTCGATATCCCCCGCCGCGATGGCGATGACAATCTCCACATCGCTTGAAAGCTGCTGAAGCATCCGCACTTTGCTGTCCGGTGCAAAGCCCGGCAGCACCCGGGAAGCGTGGTAATCGTCAAAAAGTTTTCCGCCGAATTCCAGATAGAGCTTTCCCCCAAAATCCCCGATTCGGCGGCGGATATGTTCCGACTGGAGTTTTAAATATTTTTCGTTGTCAAATCCGATGTTTTCCATGTTGCGCGTCCCCTCCCGCGTTTTTTCACTGTTTTCTATATAATAAAGGTATCCCATCTCCGCTGTCCGGACATGATAGCGGCAGACGTTCCTTCGATCCTCCGCAAAGCGGAGGAGAAAGCGATGGTCTGTCTGTAAAGCGGCCGACATCCGGATAGTTTGCCAAAGGCGCAGAGCGCCGTTGTAGTAAATGATATCCATCTGCAAAATAGCCGCTCATGGTTATTCTACCACGAACATTGTCTTTTGAAAAGCGCACTTCCTCTTTTTTACCGGAAAGCGCGTCGGAACGGTTGACTTCCCGGCCGGAGCCGGATACAATTTTGATATCAGCGCATTATCCGACCACTTGTTTCCCATTTTAGGCCGTCGGCGTGGTTTTTTTCTCGCGCCGGACTGGCACAGCCGGAAAACCATATTTGACGAGGGGGCCGAACCATGTCGAGAACGCCCAATGCCTGTCTGCTCTGCGGTGCGCCGCTGCGGTATTACGAACGGGAGCGGGAATTTGAATGCGCCGTCTGCCACAAGCATTTTCCCGCCAACGCCGATTGCGAAAACGGACACTTTGTCTGCGACGGGTGCCACGAAGCGCAAGGCGTGGCTGTCATCCGGGAGGTCTGCCTTTCCAGCTGCGAGCGAGATCCCGTGGCTCTCATGTACTCCATCATGGAATTACCCGCCATTTATATGCACGGCCCGGAGCACCACATTCTGGTGGGCGCGGCGCTGTTGAGCGCCTATCGCAATTCCGGCGGAGCGTTGGACTGGCCGGATGCGCTGGAGGAAATGATCCGCCGCGGGCAAAAAGTTCCCGGGGGAACCTGCGGCTTTTGGGGCTGCTGCGGAGCAGCGGTATCCGCCGGGATGTTCGTCAGCATCGCCGCTGGAGCCACGCCCCTGTCCGGCGAGGCTTGGGGCCTTGCCAACCGCATGACGGCGCTGGCGCTGGACCGCATCGGATCGCTTGGCGGGCCGCGGTGCTGCAAGCGGGATTCCTTTACCGCCGTTTTGGCGGCAATTGAATTTTCCGAGCAACATCTGGGCGTGCGCATGGAGGCACCGGAACAGGTGACCTGCTCCTTTTTTCCGGAAAACGCCCAGTGTTTGGGGCGGCGGTGCCCCTATCATCCCCGGAACACAAAATACGTCCAGTAAACGCGGTATTTGTAAAATTGATATTCGACATTAAAAACGAATCCTTTACTTATGCCCGTTTCACCTGTATAATTAATAAGGTTGTGGGTCTTCACTGAAGAAGATTTTCCCCAACCAAAACGAATGAAACTTTTGGGAGGCTGGCGCTATGGCTAACTGCGCGATTGTAGGCATCAACTGGGGCGACGAAGGAAAGGGTCGGATGGTGGACCTCATCACCGACCAATACGACGTGGTCATCCGCTATCAGGGCGGCGGCAACGCCGGACACACCGTGATGAACGAGTTTGGCAAGTTTGCTCTGCACCTGCTGCCCTCCGGCATCTTCCGCAAGGGCGTGGTCAATATTCTGGGCAACGGCGTGGCCGTGGACTGTGAGAGCCTGTGGTCGGAGATGGAGGACGTGCGCGCCAAGGGCGTTTCCATTACACCGGAAAACCTGAAGATCAGCGACCGGGCCTCTTTGCTGCTGCCTTGGCACCGTCTGCTGGACGGGCTGGAGGAAGCCCGCCTGAAGGACAAGAAATACGGCTCCACCAAGCAGGGCATTGCCCCCTTCTATTCCGATAAGTTCCAGAAGAAGACCATTCAGGCCGGGGAGCTTTTGTATCCCGAGCACCTGAAGGCTCACCTTGCCGACCTTCTGGAGTGGAAAAACCTCACCATTGAAAAAGTATATGGTGCAAAGCCCTATACCTTGGATGATTTAATGGCGTGGGTGAACGATTTCGGCGAAAAACTGAAGCCCTTCGTGTGCGACACCGGCGCATTTTTGCGTCAGGCCCAGAGCGAGGGGAAGAAATTCCTGTTTGAAGCCCAGTTGGGCTCTCTGCGGGATCTGGACTACGGCATTTACCCCTACACCACCTCCTCCAACGCCATCGCGGCCTATGCCCCCGTTGGTTCCGGCGCGCCTTGGGCGAAGATTGACGAGGTCGTGGGCGTGGTAAAGGCCTATTCCTCCTGCGTGGGCGAGGGTCCTTTCACCTGCGAGTGGTTCGGCGACGAGGCTGAAAAGCTGCGGGAAGCCGGAAATGAGTACGGCGCGAAGACCGGACGGCCCCGCCGGGTCGGCCCTATTGATCTGGTCGCCACCCGCTACGGCGTGGAGGTTCAGGGCGCCACCAACATTGCCCTGACCAAGCTGGATGTGCTCAGCTATCTGGATAAAATCCCCGTGTGCTCCCACTATGAGTTGGACGGCAAGCAGACCGACGCATTCCCCTTCCCCGCCGTTTTGGCTGACGCAAAGCCGGTGACGGAATATGTGGACGGCTGGAAGTGCGACATCTCCGGTGTGCGCAACTGGGACGATCTGCCCAAGGCCGCCCGGGATTATGTGGAGATGGTGGAAAAGGCCATCGGCTGCCACATCGGATATGTCTCCGTGGGTCCGGAGCGGGACTCTATCATCCTTCGATAACGCGCTTCAAGAGGGGCTTTGCCCCTCTTGTTCCGCTTCATCACGAAACAGAAAGAGGTTGACCTATGTCCAAAGATCATTATGAATCCCCGCTGGCGTCGCGGTACGCCTCGGAATATATGCTGCATTTGTTCTCCCCCGACACAAAGTTCCAGACTTGGCGGAAGCTCTGGGTGGAGCTGGCCCGGGCAGAACACGAGCTGGGACTGCCGGTAACGGCGGCACAGGTGGAGGAGCTTTCCGCTCACATCTCCGACATCGACTATGACTGCGCCGCCAAGCGGGAAAAGGAAGTCCGCCACGACGTGATGGCTCACGTCTACACTTATGGACAGGCCGCGCCCTCCGCCGCAGGCATTATCCATCTGGGCGCAACCAGCTGCTATGTCACCGACAACGCCGACCTCGTGATCTATCGGGACGGGCTGAACTATCTCCGGGGCGAGTTGTGTGCGGTGCTGCGGAATTTGGGCAAGTTCGCTGAAACCTACAAGGCCATGCCCACTCTGGGCTACACCCACTATCAACCCGCGCAGCTGGTCACCGTGGGTAAGCGGGCCACCCTCTGGATGCAGGATCTTCTGGCCGATCTGGAAGAGCTGGACTTTGTGGTGGACAACATGAAGTTTTTGGGCTGCCGGGGCACTACCGGCACGGAGGCCAGCTTCCTTGATCTGTTCGAGGGCGACGGGGCCAAAATCGACGAGATGAATCGCCGCATCGCCGCCGCATTTGGCTTTGACAAGTGCTTTGCCGTGTGCGGTCAGACCTATCCCCGAAAGTTTGACAGCCGAGTGCTGAATGTCCTCTCCTCGATTGCGCAGAGCTGCTATCGGTTCGCAAACGACCTGCGGCTTTTGCAGCACGACCGGCAGCTGGAGGAGCCTTTTGAAAAGAATCAGATCGGTTCCTCCGCCATGCCCTACAAGCGCAACCCAATGCGCTCCGAGCGCATCTGCTCTTTGAGCCGTTATCTGATGGCGGATGCCATGAACGCCTCCATGACCGCCTCCGTCCAGTGGCTGGAGCGGACGCTGGACGACTCCGCCAATCGGCGCATCAGCCTTCCCGAGGGCTTTCTCTGCGCCGATGCGATTTTGCGCCTGATGACGAACGTCACCGACGGGCTCCACGTCAACGAGAAAATCGTGGACCGGACGGTGCGGGAGTATCTCCCCTTTATTTCCACGGAGAATTTGATGATGGAGGCTGTGAAGCGGGGCGGAGACCGCCAGCAGCTCCACGAGATCATTCGGGAAAACTCCATGGCCGCCACCGCCAGAATGAAGCAGGGTGAGCCTTGCGACCTGATGGAGCGGCTGACCAAGGAGCCGGCATTCAAGATGACCCCTGCGGAGATTGAGGCTATTTTGGACCCAAAGCTCTACATTGGCCGCTGCCCCGCTCAGGTGGACGCATTTTTGGCGCAGGCTCGCCCCGTGTTTGCGGGCGCGTCGGCGGAAAACGTAGAGATCAACCTTTAATTGTCCGGGCGGACCGGCTGTGCCGGTCCGCCCCCTTTATCTCCACAGAGGGAAGCTTTTTTTCATTCAGCTGCACAAAGTACCCCGTCCGGCAACATCCGTCCGCCATCCAGCGCACTTCTTTGTGGATTATGACACCGCAATTAGAAAAATTGCAGAAATCCGCTATGGATATTCGTCTATTTTGACGTTGACAGTCCGCCCCGCGAATGATAAACTTTCACCATCGAATCCAAAAGGGTCGTACCAAACAATTGAAACATCGGCAATGGCGTTGATGGAGAAAAGTACCGCGGAAAATCGGTCAAAGTGAGCAGGCGGCAGTGGAAAGCCTGTACAAGAGTCCGCGCGAAGAACACTCCGGAGCTGCGATCTGAACGCGGGATTCCCGCTAATAAGAAAGACGAGTTGCGATCGTTATCTCGCACGGGCTTGTTGGAGCCTTGAAGGTGACTGTTTTTACAGTAAGTTAGGTGGCACCGCGGATAGCAGCTATTCGTCCTAAAATTTTAGGATATAGCTGCGTTTTTATACCCTCTCCCAGCGAGAGGTAAAAAAATCCGGAGGTGCTTTTATTTATGTGTTCCATCATGGGTTTTTCCAGCAAAGTGCTGACACAGGAAGAGCTGCGCGTCTATTTTGACCGCACCCTTTCCCGCGGCCCCGATATGAGCCGCATCGTTGAGACAAAATCCGGCTATCTCTGCTTCCACCGTTTGGCCATTATGGGGCTGAACGAGGCGGGGATGCAGCCCTTCGAGCTGGAGGGGGATTGCGTGGTCTGCAACGGCGAGATTTACGGGTTCCGCCCTCTCCGCCGCCAACTGAGCGAGCACTATGCGTTCAAGAGCGAGAGCGACTGCGAGATTCTGCTCCCCATGTTCCATGAATACGGTCTTTCCATGTTCTCCCGGTTGGACGCGGAATTCTCCATGATTATCTACGATTCCATGACCGACTCTCTGATTGCTGCCCGGGACCCCATCGGCATCCGCCCCCTGTTCTACGGGTACGATGCGGTTGGTTCCATCGTCTTCGCCAGTGAGGCGAAAAATTTGATCGGTCTATGTGACGAGGTCTGTCCCTTCCCTCCCGGCTGCTACTATGCCTACGGCAAATTTATCCGGTACGCCGACATCACCAGCGTGAAATCCTACACCCGGGACAATCTGGAAACCACCTGCAAAACCATCCGCAACAAGCTGATTGCCGCCGTGGATAAGCGGCTGGATGCGGACGCCCCGCTGGGCTTTCTCCTTTCCGGGGGCCTTGATTCCTCTTTGGTTTGCGCCATCAGCTCCGTGGTTTTAGGTAAGAAGATTCGGACCTTTGCCATCGGTATGGACAAAGACGCCATCGACCTGAAGTACGCCCGGGAGGCCGCCGATTTCATCGGATCGGACCACACCGAGATTTATATGACCCGGGACGATGTAATCAAGGCACTCCCTGATGTAATCGCCCTTTTGGGCACTTGGGACATCACCACCATCCGCGCCAGCATGGGCATGTACCTTTGCTGCAAAGCCATCCACGAGCAGACCGACGTTCGGGTTCTGTTGACCGGCGAGATTTCCGACGAACTGTTCGGCTATAAATACACGGATTTCGCCCCCTCCGCCGCGGCGTTCCAGCAGGAATCCAAAAAGCGGGTTGATGAACTCTATATGTACGACGTGCTCCGGGCCGACCGCTGCATCTCCGCCAACTCCATCGAGGCCCGCGTCCCCTTTGGCGATCTGGACTTCGTTAAGTACGTGATGGGCATTGACCCCGCCATGAAGCTCAACACCTATGACATGGGCAAGTACCTCCTGCGCCACGCCTTTGAAAAGGACCATCTGCTGCCGGACGACATTTTGTGGCGGCAGAAGGCAGCCTTCTCCGACGCCGTGGGCCACTCCATGGTGGACGATTTAAAGGCCTATGCCTCATCGGTATATACCGATGAGGAATTTGACTGCAAGCGCCGCAAATACGACCATTGTATGCCTTTCACGAAGGAGAGCCTCCTTTATCGGGAGCTGTTTGAACAGTCCTATCCCGGTCAGGCCAAAATGATCAAGGATTTTTGGATGCCAAACAAGACTTGGGAGGGCTGCAATGTGGATGACCCCTCTGCCCGCGTCCTTTCCAACTACGGCCAGAGCGGCAAATAAGGATATTCCGGGATTTCCGGCTCCCGATCTCGGCGATTATAATTGTGATAATGTCATCAGACAGAAAATAGGAGGATGAATGATATGATTACCACCCCGACTACCATGCCCGAACTGTTCGGCAGCCTCGTCTTTAACGAGGAGACGATGCAGCAGCGTCTGTCTCCTGCTTCCTACGCGGCCTGGAAAAAGTGCATTACCGACGGCACCTCCTTGGACATCTCCATCGCCAATGAGATTGCCGAATCCATGAAGCAGTGGGCCGTGGAGCATGGCGCAACCCACTTTACCCACTGGTTCCAGCCCATGACCGGGGTGACCGCCGAGAAGCACGACAGCTTCGTCTCCCCCATCGGCGGCGGAAAGATCGTGATGGAGTTCTCCGGCAAGGAACTGGTCCGGGGTGAGCCGGACGCATCCTCCTTCCCCTCCGGCGGTCTGCGGGCCACTTTTGAGGCCCGTGGTTATACCGCTTGGGACCCCACCTCCTTTGCTTTCATCAAGGACGGCAGCCTTTGCATTCCCACGATTTTCTGCTCTTATTCCGGCGAGGCGCTGGATAAGAAAATGCCGCTGCTGCGCTCCATGGACGAGGTCAGCCGTCAGGCCGTCCGCATCTTGCGTCTGTTCGGCGATACGGAAACTAAGCGCGTCATCCCGCAGGTAGGGGCGGAGCAGGAATATTTCCTGATCGACAAAGAGGGCTATAAACAGCGCGAGGACCTGCGGATGTGCGGCCGGACACTGTTCGGCGCCAAGCCCCCCAAGGGGCAGGAGCTGGAGGATCACTATTTCGGAGCCATCCGTCCCCGGGTTGCCGCCTACATGCAGGAGCTGGACGAGGAGCTGTGGAAGGTCGGCGTTCTCTCCAAGACCAAGCACAACGAGGTGGCTCCCTGCCAGCACGAGATGGCCCCCATCTATACCGACGCCAACACCGCCTGCGACCACAATCAGCTGGCCATGGAGCTGATGAAAAAGGTTGCCGACCGCCACGGTCTGGTCTGCCTGCTCCATGAAAAGCCCTTCGCCGGTGTGAACGGTTCCGGCAAGCACGACAACTGGTCCTTGAGCACCGACTCCGGCAAAAACCTTCTGAAGCCCGGCTCCACCCCCAGCCAGAACGCGCAGTTCCTGCTGTTCTTGGCCGCTTTTATTAAGGGAGTGGACGAATATCAGGACTTTTTGCGTGCCACCGTTGCCTTTGCGGGCAACGATCACCGTCTGGGCGCGCAGGAAGCGCCTCCCGCGGTGGTGTCCATTTTCTTGGGCGATGAGCTGAACGCCGTTGTGGAATCCATCATCAACGGCACGAAGTATACCGACGCGGGCAAGCGGACGCTGGAAGTGGGCGTGGATGTGCTCCCCTCCATTCGGCAGGACAATACCGACCGCAACCGCACCTCTCCCATGGCCTTCACCGGCAACAAGTTTGAATTCCGGATGCTGGGTTCCTCCCAGTCTGTCTCCGGCCCCAATATCGCGCTGAACACCATGATGGCAGAACAGCTGGAGGAGTTTGCCGACCAGCTGGAGAAGGCCAAGGACTTCACCGGCGAATTGCAGGCTCTGATCCGCAAGACCCTCACCGAGCATCAGCGCATTATTTTCAACGGCAACGGCTATGAAGACGCTTGGATCAAGGAGGCGGAAAAGCGGGGTCTTTCCAACCTGACCTCCACTGCCGACGCCCTGCCCGCCTATACCGCCAAGAAGAACATCGACCTGTTCACCAGACACGGCATCTACACCAAGAGCGAGATCGAGGCCCGTGCCGAGATTCACATGGAGAACTATGTCACCACCCTCACCATTGAGGGCAACACCATGGTGGATATGATCCAGCATCAGATTCTCCCCGCCGTCAGCAACTACGCCGACCATCTGTGCCAGCGGATCTATCACAAGGACGCTTCGGGCGTGTCCTGCAAGTTTGAAACCGTCACGGCTAAGAAGATCGCCGATCTGACCGACAAGCTGATGGATGCCGCGGAGAAGCTGGAACAGGATCTGAGCAAGGTTCCCAGCGAATCCAGAAAGGCCATGGACTACATCCACAAAACTCTGCTGGGCGACATGTCCACCGCCCGGAAGCTGGCCGACCAACTGGAGACTGCCACTGCCAAGGAATATTGGCCCTTCCCCGTGTACAGCGATCTGCTGTTCTATATGTAATCAAATTTCCTCCGGGTGCGCAGATTGCGAGAGCAAGCGCAGAAATCGGCGCACCGGCGCAAAAAGCCCCCTGACGCGATTGCGTCAGGGGGCTTTTGGACGGAAAAGTTAGGGCAGCAGGTCAAAGATCAGCGACAGCAGCGAGGTGAGCAAGCCGCACAGTCCGATGGCAAGGCCGCTCATGGCCCCCTCCGTCTCGCCCAATTCCAGCGCCTTGGCGGTTCCCATGGCGTGGCTGCACGCACCGATGCCCAAGCCCGCCGCCAGCGGCTCCCGCACGCGGAACAGCCGGATCATCAGCGGAGCGCACAGATTTCCTATAATTCCGGTGAAGCACACCGCCGCCACCGCCAGAGAGACGATTCCGCCATGACCGCCAGCCACCGCCGCGGCGATGGGTGTGGTAACGGATTTTGGCAGCAGGGACATGGTCAGTTCCCGGTCCAGCCCAAACAGGCGGCACAGGCCGTATACACAGCCGATAGAGGTGACGGTTCCCACCGAACAGCCCACCACCACAGGCAACCAATATTTTTTCAAAAGGTCGATCTTCATATAGATCGACACGGCGAGACAGGCCGTGGCAGGCCCCAGAAACAGGTTAATCAGGCTTCCGCCCTGATAATAATTTTCATAGGGAATCTGCAAAACCGTCAGCGTCAGGATCACCAGCACCACCGCGATCAGCATTCCGTTGCAGATCACCTTGTTCACTTTTTTCTGGATAGCCATGCCGATCCAATAGGCCGCAATCGTCAGCGTCACACCGAAAAGCGGCGAGGAGGTCAATTCCATCATCATTTTCGGTTCCTCCTGTCGATCAGCTTCATCGTCAGCTGCACGGCCCAAGCGGTAGCGGCAAAGGTAGCTATCATGCTGACCACACAGACCACCAAAAACGCGGTGGCGTTGCTCAAAACAGTCTCTTTATATTGGATGATGCCCACGGTGGCGGGAATGAAGAAAAAGGGGAGGTTCCCCAGCAAAAAATCGGACTTCTCCCGCACATGATCCACCTTCACAACTCTCACCAGCAGCAAAATCAGCAAAAGCACCAGTGCAATGACGCTGGATGGGAAGGTAATGGGCAGCAGCTTTTCAATCAGCAGACTGATCCAGCACAAGCCGAAGAGAATCGCCACCTGCTTTAAAATTTTCATAGGAACCGACCTTTCTCTTTAAAGTAATGCAATGTTTCTATTTTACGGTCGATTCCGGGGGAATGTCAAACGGAACCGTGGTCTTCCCGTTCATTTTCAGCGGAAAGCACAGAGCCTTCCCCACAATGCAGGAAGGCTCTGTGCTGTTTGCCACTGCCGCGTCAAAACGGCATGGATTTTTTCAGTTCCTCCCGAAAATCCGGGTGTGCAATGGAAATCAGCGCCTTGGCCCGCTCCAGCGTACTCTTGTAGCGCAGATCCGCCACGCCGTATTCCGTCACCACATACTGCACAAAGGTGCGGGGCGTGGTGACCGCCGCGCCGAGCGCCAGCGTGGGGACGATTTTGGAACGAAGTTGCCCGTCCCGATCCCGATAGGCGGATCGCAGCGCGATCACGCTTTTGCCACCCCGGGACCACTGGGAGCCGATCACCCATTCCAACTGTCCGCCGGTACCGGAATACTGCTTTGCACCCACAGTCTCGGCGTTGACCTGTCCCGTGAGGTCAATCTCCATGGCGTTGTTGATGGAGACTACCTTGTCGTTTTGGCAGATGTTGCGCGGTTCGTTGGTCCAGCTGACTTCCTTCAGGCAAACAGCCGGGTTATCCGCCGCAAAGCGCCACAGCGCTTTGTCTCCCACAATATGACTGGTGACCAAGCGGCCGGGCAGCAGCTGTTTCTTCGCCCCGGTGATGACCCCCTTTTCCACCAGTTCCATCACGCAGTTGGTCAAAACCTCCGTGTGCAGGCCCAGATCCCGCTTTCCCGCGTGGGCAAGGCACGAGCCTACGGCGTTGGCAAGACCCCCCAGTCCAAACTGGACACAGGCTCCGTCCGGCACCATCTCCGCGATATATCCGGCGATGGCCTGATCCGTCTGGTCGGCGGGGGCCACGGTGGATTCTGTGAGAAGAAAATCATCCTCAATAATCCCATCTACCTCGGACACATGGATCAGCGCGTGTTCCTCCCCATCGCTGCAAATGTACGGCAGATTCCGGTTCACCACAACGATCAGCCGGACATCGGGCCGCTCAAAGACGCACCGGTTCAGCGTCCCGCTCCAAAGGCTCCGACTCATCCATCCTTCGGCGTTGGGCGGTGACACGGCCGCCACCACCGTCTTGGGGCTTCGGGACGCCATCCAGGCCCCGGTCTTACCCAGATGCGCGGGCACAAAATGCAGGTTGCCCTGCGCCGCGAATTTGCGCTCCAGCGTAAAGAAATCCGAATTGCACGTCACATGATCCCGGCAGTCCGGACCCATCAATGCCGTGGGGTGGAGCATGAACAGCGCGTCCAGCTCAATGTGCCCGTTTTCCCGAAGCAGACGGTTTGCCAGCGCCGCGTCAAATTTCTCCGGCCAGTTGGACGCTCCGCTGATGGCAATGGGACCGTCAAGGGAAACTTGAGCGGCAGCTTTCTCCGCATCGGTCAACAGCGCCTGATACTGGGCCTTCCAGTCCATCTGCCCCGTCAGGCGGCCCCGGCGCGTGGGTTGCAGTTCTTTCACGGCTCTTCCTCCTTTTGTGGTATGACAACAAGTCCCGTTGTATGATGTTTTTATCATAGCATGGGGCTAAAAAAAGCGCAAGGCAAAAAAATCGCTGAAATTCACACTCTTTTAAGATTTATACACTTGTAATTCAAACGGCATCCGTGATATAGTGAAGGCACTTTTCAGGAGGCGTGCTTTTTCGCCGCCATCCCAAACAGGAGGTACACTTTGCAGAAACGCAGTCATAAGCTCTTGGCGTCCACTCTGCTGGAGGCTCAGAACGGATTTCAGCGAAAACGATTTGAACTCGCTTTTCTGTTCGGCTCTTTTCAACCGGACTGTAACCCCCTCTCTTATCTGAAAGGATCTATTCGCAGCTATACGTTTCGCGGACATAATTATACAAATTCCGACCAGTATATTGCCAGCCGCATCGGGCGGCTCCAGCACCGGAATAAAAACTGGACCTGCTGGCAGTATTATACGCTGGGCAAGCTCACGCACTATCTGGCGGACGCTTTTACCTATCCCCACAACGAGAACTACCCCGATTCCCTGATGGAGCATCGGCGGTATGAAGACGCGCTGCGGGAATATCTCAGCTCTTATCTAAAGGTCTGGGGGTTGCGCCCCGCTCACCCCGCCGGTGAGGATTTGGCGGACTGCCTGCAAGCCTTGCACCAGCAGTATATGGATGCCGGAGCGGACATGCGCCGGGACGTGCGCTATATCATTGAGGCCACAAGCCTGCTGATGAGCGGCGTTTTGCCGGAACCGATTCTGGCAGCAGTTTGATGGATTTGTCCAATTTTTAGTGGTGTATTTGTAATTATTTGGCTATTTTGCCCCTGTTCTTTTAACATCGGGCATGGTATGATCTCAGTAATTTAAAGCATCACAATGAGGAGACTATTTATGTCCACTTTCACTTTTGCAGCTGAATACCGTTACTTTAGCTTTACCTATTATTTTGGTAAGGCTTATTTTGGTTGGGCTGAAAACGAGTGTTTGTGCGACTGATATTGTCAGGAACTATCAGTACATGACGACCCGCAGCCAACCGGCTGCGGGTCTTTTTTGTACCATTTTTAGGAGGAAAACGCTATGATCGTCATTCTCAAGAGCAATCCCAACCGCGAACAGTTGGAGAGTCTTATCAATTGGCTTCAGGAAAAAGGCATCACCATCCACACCAGCATCGGCGAGTCCCACACCATTTTAGGTCTGGTGGGCGACACCTCTCAGCTGGACATCGACCTGATCGCGGCGTTGGACATCGTGGACGACGTGAAGCGGGTGCAGGAGCCTTACAAAAACGCCAACCGCAAATTCCATCCCGAAGACACGGTGGTGAAGGTGCGAGACACCCAGATCGGCGGCGGCACGCTCACGATTATGGCGGGGCCTTGCTCTGTGGAAAGCGAGGAGCAGGTCGTTTCCATTGCCAAAGCCGTGAAGGCCAGCGGGGCCACCATGCTCCGCGGCGGCGCGTTCAAGCCCCGCACCTCTCCCTACTCCTTTCAAGGTCTTGGCGCGCAGGGACTGGAATTTCTCAAGGTCGCCCGGCAGGAAACGGGTCTGCCCATCGTCACCGAACTGATGGATATCTCCCAAATCCCGCTGTTTGACGACGTGGACGTGATTCAGATCGGCGCACGGAACATGCAGAATTTCAACCTTTTAAAAGAAGTCGGCAAGCTGGATAAGCCCATTATGATCAAGAGGGGCATGTCTGCCACCTATGAAGAGTGGCTCATGAGCGCTGAATACGTCATGGCCAGCGGCAACCAGGACGTGATTCTCTGCGAGCGGGGCATCCGTACCTTTGAAAGCTACACCCGCAACACTCTGGATCTGGCCTGCATTCCCGTTTTGCGCAAGCTGACCCACCTGCCTATCATCATCGACCCCAGCCACGCCACCGGCAAAAGCTGGCTGGTGGACCCCTTGGCGGTGGGCGCGGTAGCCACCGGAGCGGACGGTCTTTTGATCGAGGTTCACAACGACCCGGCCCACGCTTTGTGCGACGGCGCACAGTCCCTTAAGCCCGAGGCGTTTGACACGCTGGCAAAGAAGCTGCTCAAGATGCATAACTTCTGTGCCGCCTTGGAGGGCTGAGGCCATGAACGTTGGCATCATCGGTCTGGGCCTGATCGGCGGGTCCATGGCAAAAAGTGTGAAGGCCCGCACGGCCCACACCGTTTGGGGCCTTGACACAGACGCCGAAACCATGACGCTGGCCCGCATCTGCGGCGCCATTGACGGAACGCTGACCGACGAGAACCTGCCTCAGTGTGATCTGATTCTGGCCGCCGTCCGTCCCGGCGCGGCGATTGCGTGGGTGGAGACGCACGCAGAGAAAATTGCAAAGTCCGCCATTTTGGTGGATCTCTGCGGGGTGAAGCGGGCAGTCGTCGAAAAAATCGCACCCATTGCGGAAAAACGCGGCTTCGCCTATATCGGCGGGCATCCCATGGCGGGCTTGGAACGGGGTGGTTTTGTCAATTCCAGCGCCGGTCTTTATGACGGGGCCTCCATGATCCTAACACCCGATAAGAGGACGGACATGCAGCTGCTGGAAACGTTGAAAGCCTTCTTTTTGGATATTGGCTTTGCCAATCTCACCTTCTCCACCCCTGACGAGCACGACCGCATCATTGCCTACACCTCTCAGCTGGCTCACATCTCTTCCAGCGCATACGTGAAGTCGCCGGAGGCGCAGAAGCGCCGGGGATTTTCTGCCGGGAGTTTCCGGGACATGACCCGGGTGGCTCGGCTGGACGAGGCCATGTGGACCGAATTGTTTTTGGACAACGCGGATTACCTCACGGAGGAATTGGACATTCTCATTGAACACCTGAATCAATATCTGGGCGCTTTGCAGAGCCGGGACGCGGAAACGCTGCGCAGTCTCCTGAAAGAGGGCCGGGATCGGAAGGCGACCGCAGGCGGCAATTGAGAGAGCCGCAAGCTCCATATCCCTCGCTTTGGCCCGATGGGCCATAGCTCCCTCTTTTCGCGGCGTCTCTCTCTTCCGGTGCAAACGCTTTGCTGGTTTGCCCCGGAGCTAGGACGGGGGATGCGTTCCGCAAGCTCCATATCCCTCGCTTTGGCCCGATGGGCCATAGCTCCCTCTTTTCGCGGCGTCTCTCTCTTCCGGTGCAAACGCTTTGCTGGTTTGCCCCGGAGCTAGGACGGGGGATGCGTTCCGCAAGCTCCATATCCCTCGCCATTGCGAGGAATCCAAAACATTTTAAACGACGGGAGGCCGTTATGGCAAACACCATCCGAACCATACCGATCAAAACACACCCGGACTACACCGTCTCCATCGGCCCGGGGCTTCTGGGCCGATGCGGAGAGCTGATTGCCTCCGCACTGCCCCCCTGCCGCGTGGCCGTGGTGACGGACAGCAACGTTGCAAAGCTCTATCTGCCCCAAGTGACGCAGAGTCTTCAGGCGGCGGGGTTTTCCGTCTGTACCCACGTTTTTTCCGCCGGGGAGGCGCACAAAAACCTCTCCACCCTCTCTGAGGTATTGGAGTTTCTGGCGGAGGAGCAGCTCACCCGCAGCGACTGCGTGGCGGCTCTGGGCGGCGGTGTGTGCGGCGATATGGCGGGCTTTGCTGCGGGCTGCTATCTGCGGGGCGTGAACTACGTTCAGCTTCCCACCACGCTGCTCTCCGCGGTGGATTCCTCCGTGGGCGGCAAAACCGCCGTGGACCTTCAGCATGGGAAAAACCTGGCGGGACTTTTTTTGCAGCCCTCCGCCGTTGTCTGCGACACGGACTGTCTTAAAACCCTTCCCCCGCTGGAGCGGGCGGACGGAGCCGCTGAGGCCATCAAGACCGGCGTTCTTTCGGACGAGGGACTGTTTTCCCTGTTTGACACGGACGATTTCACCGCCGACCTCGGAGAGATTGTGGCGCGGTGCATTGCCTTCAAAGGCTCCGTGGTGGAGCAGGACGAGCTGGACAACGGTCTTCGACGGACGCTGAATCTGGGGCATACCGCCGGTCACGCCATCGAAAAGTGCAGTGCTTACGCCATCCACCACGGGCACGCCGTGGCGGCGGGTCTTGCAATCATTGCCCGGGCGGCAGAAGCGCTTGGTTGGACAGAAGCGCCCTGTGCGGCGCGGATTTGCGGCGTGCTCAGGCGCAACGGACTTCCCACCGGAACGGAGTATTCCCCCGCGCAGCTGGCGCAGGCGGCGCTGGCGGACAAAAAGCGCCGGGGCGGCGAAATATCTCTGGTGATTCCCCGAAAAATCGGAACGTGCGAGATGAAGACCGTCCCCGTCGGGGAGCTGGAGTCCATCTTCGCCGCTGGGTGGGAGGACCGCTGATGGACATCCGCATCAACCCCAAGCCCCTTGGCGGCACGGTAACGCCGCCAAGCAGCAAATCCATGGCCCACCGCCTGCTGATCGCCGCCGCGCTGGCAAACGGCGTGAGTACCGTGTGCAATGTGGCCCTTTCTCAAGACATTGCCGCCACGCTCCGGTGCGTGGCGGCTCTGGGCAGCACATGGGAGCAGCCAGAGGCAGGCGTGATCCGCATCCGGGGAATCGGCGGAAAGCTGCCGAAGCGAAATAGTCCGCTGCCCCGCTTTGACTGCGGGGAATCCGGTTCCACGCTGCGGTTTTTGATTCCCATTGCCCTTGCGACAGCGGGAGGCGGGGTCTTCACCGGACAGGGCCGATTGATGGAGCGGCCTCAGCAGCCCTATTTCGACCTGTTTGATGAACGGGGCATTGTTCACGAATGGAACGAGGGCGTGCTGACCGTTCAGGGTGCTTTGCCCAGCGGAGAATATCGGCTTCCCGGCAATGTTTCCAGCCAGTTTTTCACGGGTCTTTTGTTTGCTCTGCCTTTGCTTGCGGGGAACAGTACGCTGGTAAGCACCACAACGCTGGAGTCCTCCGGCTATATTTCCATGACGTTGGAGGCGCTTCGCGCCGCCGGAATCACGGCGGTGGGCCGCCCTGAACAGGGCCTCTATCAGGTGCGTTCCGGCGCCTATCGGCCCTTTAACGCCACGGTGGAGGCTGACTGGTCTCAAGCCGCTTTTTGGTACGCTGCAAACGTTTTGGGCGGCGATCTCCAAATTAACGGGCTGAACGCCTGCTCCGCGCAAGGCGACATGGCTGTGTCGGAATACGCCCGCACCCTGTCCCGCCCCGGCGACGTCTCCATCGACGTATCCGGCTGCCCCGACCTTGTCCCGCCGCTGGCGGTGATGGCGGCCGTGCGTCAGGGTACTACCCATTTGACCAACGCTGCCCGGCTCCGGCTGAAGGAGAGTGACCGGCTGAAAACCACCGCCGCCATGCTGACCGCCTTGGGCGGCGATGCGGAAGAGGGAGCGGACAGTCTTATGATTCGCGGCGTCCCTCATCTTTCCGGTGGCACGGTGGACGGAGCCAACGACCACCGCATCGTTATGGCCGCGGCGATTGCCGCCACCCGCTGCGCCGGCCCCGTCACCATTTTGGGTTCCGAGGCGATCAACAAGTCCTATCCCTCGTTTTTTGAAGACTATCTCGCTTTAGGAGGTGACGTACATGGCGTCTGAATTTGGAAACAACCTGCGCGTCAGCATTTTCGGGCAATCCCACGGCGCGGCCATCGGCGTGGTGGCAGACGGTCTGCCCGCCGGCGAGTCCGTCAACATGGATGAACTGGCTCATTTCATGGCGCGCCGCCGCCCCGGAAAGAACGCGCTTTCCACCGCGCGGCAGGAGACGGATATCCCCGCCTTTCTTTCGGGACTTCAGGACAACGTAACCTGCGGCTCTCCGCTGTGTGCAGTCATCGAAAACCGGGATCAGCACTCCGGGGACTATGCCGCGCTGTCGGATACCCCCCGTCCCGGCCACGCGGACTACACCGCATGGGTTAAATGGGGCGGCAAGGCGGACATGCGGGGCGGCGGGCATTTTTCCGGCCGTCTCACCGCGCCGCTGTGCGTGATCGGCGGGATCGCCAAGCAGATTCTGGCTCGGCGGGGCGTCTACGTGGGTGCGCACCTGCTCTCCGTGGGCGAGGAGGGCGACATTCCCTTTCCCTCCCGGCCCACATCGGCTCTTTTTGAAGAGGTTTCCGCAAAGTCCTTTCCCGTGCTGGACGACGTGTGCGGTGAACGGATGAAAGGCGTGATCATGGCCGCGTCTCAAGAGGGAGACAGCGTTGGCGGCGTGGTAGAGTGCGCGGCAGTCGGCCTGCCCGCGGGCCTTGGCGAGCCGATGTTCGGCGGAATGGAAAATCGTCTGGCTGCGGTGCTGTTCGGCATCCCCGCCATGAAGGGGCTGGAATTCGGCGCGGGGTTCGAGGCCGCAGCCCTGCGGGGCAGCGTTAACAACGACCCCTTCTGCATCCGAAACGGACGAGTGGAAACCACCCGGAACCGCTGCGGCGGAATTTTGGGGGGCATCACCAACGGGATGCCTTTGACACTGCGGGCGGCGTTCAAGCCTACGCCCTCCATCGCAAAGCCCCAACAGACCGTGCGTCTGAGCCGCATGGAGGAGACGGAGCTGGTCATCTCCGGGCGACACGACCCCTGCATTGCCCACCGGGCCGTTCCGGTGGTAGAGGCCGTGGTCGCCACAGTCCTGCTGGACATTTTACTGGATGAAAATTAAAAGGAGGCCCACATATGGAACTTTCTGAGATTCGGGAAAAAATCGACACGGCGGACGAGGCCCTGCTGAAGCTGTTTTTGGAGCGCATGGCTCTCTCTGAGGACGTTGCCGCCGCCAAGGCTGAACAAGGACTGCCCATCTCCAACCGGACGCGGGAACGGGAGATTCTGGCCAAGGTAACCGCAGAGGCCGGAGACAAGGAGCGCTACGCCTATCACCTCTTCACCACACTGTTCCACCTTTCCCGTGCGCGGCAGGCGGAACTCACCGGCGCGCCCACGCAGGTGGCGGCGCGGGTGCGGGCCTCTTTGGAAGCAGGGGGCGAGGTCTTCCCCCAGACGGGTCTTGTGGCCTGTCAGGGCATGGAGGGCGCCAACTCTCAGGCCGCCTGCGACCGCCTTCTGCCTCGGGGCAACATCGTCTATGTGAAGAGTTTTGAGGCGGTGGTTTCCGCCGTGCAGTCCGGGTTGTGCAAGTTCGGTGTTCTTCCTATTGAAAACAGCTCCAACGGCTCGGTTCGCGCAGTATATGACCTGCTGCAAACCAAGCACCTCTCCATTGTCCGCAGCACCCGCCTTTGCATCCGCCACGAGCTGCTGGGCCTTCCCGGCGCAAAACTGGAGGATCTGACGGAAATTTACTCCCACCCGCAGGCCATCGGCCAGTGCGGGCATTTTCTGGAGAGTCTTTCCGGCGTACGAGTGATTCCCTGCGACAACACCGCCTCCGCCTCCCAGATGGTGTCCCAGTGCAAAGACCCCCATGTGGCAGCTTTGTCCTCTCATGCCTGCGCGGAGCTGTACGGCCTCAGCGTTTTGAAAGAGGATGTGCAGGACAGCGACAACAATTACACCCGCTTCATCTGCGTCACCAAGGACCCCGCCATCTACGCGGGTGCCAGCCGGATCAGTCTGATCTTCGCCTGCGACAACAAGCCCGGCGCACTGTATGACATTCTCTCCAAGCCCGCGGCTTTGGGCATCAACATGACGAAACTGGAAAGCTGCCCCGTCACGGGCCGGAATTTTGAGTTCATCTTCTTCATTGAGCTGGAGGCCGATTTGAAGGATCCGGGCGTTCTGCCCATGCTGGAGGAGATGGAGCGCTCCTGCCAGAGCTTCCACTTCCTGGGCAACTACGCGGAAGTGTGAGCCGATGCCGGAGAAGATTTACGGCCTGCTGGGCCGAACGCTGGGCCACAGCTGGTCCGTTTCCATCCACGCGGCGGTGGGCAATCAGGGCTATCGATTGATCGAGTTGGAGCCGGAGGAGCTTCCCGCCTTTTTGGCACGCCCCGATATCGGCGGACTGAACGTCACCATTCCTTACAAGCGGGACGTGATGGCTTACTGTGACGTGATCGACCCTGCCGCACAGGCCATCGGCAGTGTGAATACGCTGGTGCGCCGTCCGGATGGAAAACTCTACGCTTGGAACACGGATATCTCCGGCTTTTTGTACATGGCTCGCCGGGCGGGCGTGGAGATGAAGGACCGTAAAGTGATGATCCTTGGCAGCGGCGGAACCTCTCTTACGGCGCAGGCGGCAGCTCGGGCCTGCGGCGCGCGGGAAATCGTGGTCGTCTCCCGCCACGGCGCGGATAATTATGACAATCTCAGCCGCCATGGCGACGCAGAGATCGTGGTAAACACCACGCCGGTGGGCATGTACCCTCACACCGGAGAATCTGCCGCCGATTTGACAAGGTTTCCCGCCTGTCAGGGCGTGCTGGACGTGGTGTACAACCCCCGGAGGACGGCGCTGCTGCTTCAGGCGGAGGCGCTGGGCCTTCCCTGCTCCGACGGGCTGCCCATGCTGGTCTTTCAGGCCACGGCGGCGGAGGAGTATTTCTTCGACCGGAAAATAAATCCTGCCGAAAACGAGCGCATTTTGGCTCTTTTGCGCCGAGAGATGGAGAACATTGTTTTAATCGGGATGCCCGGCTGCGGAAAATCCACCGTGGGTGCGGAATTAGCCGCCTTGACCGGGCGGGGGGCGGTGGACTTGGACGCGGAAATCGTGAAGACCGCCGGAAAGTCCATTCCCGATATTTTTGCACAGGACGGCGAACCCGCTTTTCGGGCTCTGGAGCAGCAGGCGGCAGAGCGATTCGGAAGGGAGAGCAAGAAAATTCTGATCTGCGGCGGTGGGATTGTAAAGTCCCCTCAGAATTACGGATTCCTTCACCAGAACGGCCGAATTTACCAGCTGGATCGCTGCCTTGAAAAGCTCCCCACCGACGGTCGTCCCCTGTCTCAAGGGGCAGACCTCGCCACTATGGCGGCGGAGCGCGCCCCGCTGTACCGGCGGTTCCGGGACGCATTGATTGACAACAACGGCGCGCCTCAAGACGCCGCCGAGCGGATTTGGAGGGATTTTTGTGCGGATACTGATTCTCAACGGACCTAATCTGAACATGCTGGGGATCCGGGAGCCGGAGATTTACGGGCACGAAACCTATAACGATCTGTGCTCCATGATCCAGAAGGAGGCGAGTCACCTTGACGTGGGTGTGGAGTTTTACCAGTCCAACCACGAGGGGGGACTGGTGGACGCCATCCAGCGGGCCTATGGGATGATGGACGGTATTGTGATCAATCCCGGCGCTTACACCCACACCAGCGTAGCCCTGCTGGACGCGGTGAAGGCCGTTGGCATTCCCACGGTGGAGGTTCATATCTCCGACCCGGACACCCGAGAGGATTTCCGCAAAATCTCTTACATTCGTGCGGCCTGCGTCAAAACCATCAAAGGCCACGGCCTTTCCGGCTATGTGGAAGCGCTGCGGTTCCTCTGCGGTAAATAAACCAGTAACCATGAAACCCCGGACCCTCGTCTTGCGGCGAAGGTTCGGGGTTTTTGCGCCAGTTTTCGGTTCGGTTCGTTTTTGGACCGAAGCCGCTTCGCGTCCGCAGACAGGGCAAAAGAAATCATCCCTGTTTTCGGGTAAGCAGTGCCTTCCGTTTGGGCCCCTTCTCTATTTGCCGGGTTCCATCATTCGGTCCCTCATCATCAGTATGCAGGCATCAAAAAAGTCCACCCCGGCTTAAGCCGGGGCGGACTTGCTGACAGCGGTAATCAGGGAACCATCAGAGCCTAATTACTTCTTAGACTCAGCAGGCTTCTTGCTGGTCAGGGTCTTCCAACCCTCAACCACCAGAATGAAGGCCAGCACAAACAGCACTGCGGAGAACAGCACCTGCAGCACGTCGGCAGGCACAGTGGGAACCTCGGGGGGATTCATCAGCCGACCGAGTTTCGTCTTGAAGGTAATGGCCAGAGAAGTCAAAGTTGCGAGCAGCATGAAGACCATGGGGATATAGAACATCTTGTTGTTCTTGCCCACGTTGCCCAGCCATGCGGCACAAGCCAGCAGAGCCAGAGCAGCCAGCAGCTGGTTGGCAGCGCCGAACAGCGGCCAAATCTTGTCGTAACCGCCCAGCATCAGCATACCGCCCAGAATGACGGTAATGAGGGTGGAGACAAAGGGATTGGAGATCAGCTTCTTGAAGCCGGTGAGGTTCTTGACATCCTCGCCCTCGTCCACGAAGAACTCCTGCAGCATGTAACGGGCCAGACGAGTGGCAGTATCCAGAGAAGTCAGGCAGAAAGCGGACACAGCCAGAATCAGCACGGAATACATCACATCGTAGGGCATGCCAACCTTAGTCAGCATGAATGCAACGCCGGTAGCAAACACGGCGGTGGGAGAGCCGGAGGGCATACCGCTCTCAGCAAGAGCCATGCTGCTGCCCACAGAGGCCAGCGCATCGCTGTTGCCAAACAGAACGCCCACGCAGATCAGGGAGATCACAGCCAGACCGCACTCGATCAGCATGCCGCCGTAACCAATGGCCATGGCGTCCTTCTCGTTGTCCAGCTGCTTAGCGGTGGTGCCGGAGCCCACCAGAGAGTGGAAGCCGGAGATTGCGCCGCAAGCCACAGTGATGAACAGCACGGGGAAGAGCTGGCTGTTGCCGTTGATGCCGCTAAAGCCCGTGGCCGCAGGCAGAGCCATGGAGGGATGAGCCACCAGAATGCCGATAAAGGCCAGCGCGATCATGCCGTACAGCAGGAAGCTGTTCAGGTAGTCACGGGGCTGGAGCAGAATCCACACAGGGGTGACGGAAGCGATCAGAATGTAAGCCAGAACGAACACGTTCCAGAAGTTGGCACCCATGTGAATGGGGAAGTTGTAGCCCAGCACAATGCACAGCACCAGCGCGGCAACGCCGATCACCGTGGACACGCCCAGAGGCGCGTTGCGGCGATAGACAAAGAAACCGAACGCGACAGCCAGCACGATGAACAGCAAGGAGATGGAAGCGGTGCGACCGTTGGCGATGTTATAAGCGTCGCTTCCCGCAGCGCCGGAAGCGAAGGTGCCCACCACGATGGAGCCGAAAGCAGCAACCACCAGCAGCAGAGTCAAATAAGCGAACACCAGGAACAGCTTCTTGCCCCGGCGGCCGATGTTGACCTCAATCACATGGCCGATGGACTTGCCCTCGTGACGGATGGAGGAGAACAGAGCAGCAAAGTCATGCGTGGCGCCGAAGAAGACGCCGCCGACGAGGATCCACAGCAGGACGGGGACCCAGCCGAACACAGCTGCCTGAATGGGGCCGTTGATAGGGCCTGCGCCGGCGATGGAGGCGAAGTGATGGCCCAGCAGGACGGGGGCCTTCGCGGGGCAGTAGTCGAGGCCGTCGGCCAAGGTGTGGGCCGGGGTCTCGCGAGAGGGATCAACACCCCATTCTTTTGCCAGCCACTTGCCATAGAACAAGTAACCGCAGACAAGAACAACGATGCTGATCAGCAGGATAACCAGTGAGTTCATACAGTACTCTCCCTTCTTAATTTGCCTTGGGTTGGAAATTGCGCTCGAGATTTTTGCGGGCTTCCTTGCCGGCTGGATTGCTGAGGAAGGTCATGCTCGAAGTTTCCATTGCCGCTATGTGATACTCCATCCAGCCACGGAGTGTCAGCCAAAAGTTCTTGCGGTACCGATACCGCTTGAGGGCCTTTTTTGCGTCCTCGTCGATGGTGTCCGCCAGAATCACCAGCGTCACATAGGAGAACATGTGCTCACCGTGAGGGTTCACCTTTTTGGCGCCCGCCTCCCGCGAGAGATCAATCTCCTTTTTCAGGGTTTCAAGATCCAGATGCTCCGTTAAATAAAAGTAAACATACTCATGTTGCTCCGACGCGTAAACCGTGTGGGCGCGGGTTGCCACATAATTTTCCTCGCGGAAGTGATAGTCCGCCGCAGCGGAAAAAGAGCCGCCTTCCACCTCTACGTCACGTTCCACATCAAAGTAGTAAGCGTAGGCCTTCAGCAGCTTTTCCAGATTTTCCTGCAATTGGGCATTTTCCATAATATCGATTACCTTGTCTCACAATTTTCTCAATTCTAATTACAATGCCATTATACACGTCCATGTTTTGTTTGTTAAGGGGGTTTTCTTAAATTTGTGTACAATTTGTGAATAGGACCTATAAAATTGTAGAAATTAGCAATAAACTCCTGTGACTGCTAAGTTGTATGTCCGCTTTTTCAACAATAAATTATAGATATTTTTATTTAATTTTACCATATGATTTGTTAATATAGATATGCAGGCATCATTTCGCAGGTCTGTATTTTGAGTGAAAAAAGGCGAACTCCTATGCCGTTATTTGCGTAATTGGTAACTTTTTTGCACAAAATAAAGCGCGCCCTGAATCCAGGGCGCGCCGCAGGTTGTTAAAAAAAGTCCATTTTCCGTTTACGCTCTTAACGCATCGATCAAATGTTCCAAATGAATCGTTCTATCATAATAGATGAATCGTATGCACAGCGAGGTCCGTTAAGAAAGTTTCGATTATCGTTCACACTCTTAACGTGTGGATCAGATGCTTCATGTGAATGCTCATCGCGTGGCGCGCACCCACATCGTCCCGCCGCAGCAAAAATTCTAAAATCATTCGGTTGTCCGCCACAGCCACTTCCTGCATGTGCTGGCGGTTCTCGGAAATTTGCAGAATCTCGCTGACAGCGTCATTGATGATGGGGTACAAACGGCGCATGTATTCATTGTGGGATGCCCGGATGATGCTCAAGTGAAAGTCCTGATCCGCCGCGGGCCAGTCCCCCCCGGCGGCGGCGATTTGCTCCATCCGTTCCGCCTTGCGGCGAATTTGCTCCAGCTCTTCGTCGCTGGCCCGGAGGCAGGCCAGCGCCACCGTTGCCGGCTCAAAAATCAGCCGCATTTCAAACAGGTCCTTGGCTCTGGCGCGGGACTTTAAATCGCTCAGAGTCGTCATATCCACCGGGAAACGGGGCAGTTCCTTTGCCACAAACGTCCCTTTTCCCCGCTTGATCTCCAGCACACCCTGCGCCACCAGAAACGAGATCGCCTCCCGCAGCGTGGTGCGACTGACTCCCAAAAGATCGCTTAATTCATTTTCATTGGGCAGCTTGCTGCCGCTTTCATAGCGATGCTCCTCTGTAATCATATCCAACAGCTGTTCCGCCGCCTGTTCGGACAGCTTGGCTTTTTTCGGTTCTTCCATTGCGTTCCTCCTCCGGTGCGCATGCAACGCACACCTCTTTTTCCCATCATTTCCATTCCTTACGCGTATTACCCATACTATATCAGATATGCGTTCGGCGAAAAGCACAAGAACTTCTCTTGACATATGATGTCGAATCAGTTATACTGACATCATACAACGCATATTAAAATAATACAACTCTTTTTTGAGCATTTGAAAGCGAGGGTCCGCTTTGATAGCATCTGCTGATCAGGTTTGTTCCAACCGCGTTGTCCTTGTGTGCGGGCATTATGGAACCGGGAAAACCGAGTTTGCCGTGAACTATGCGCTGGCGCTGGCTCACGCAGGCCATACCGCCATGCTGGCGGACGTGGACATCGTCAATCCTTACTTCCGTTCCCGGGAGCGGAAGGAGCTGCTGGAAAGCGCAGGGGTCCGGGTCATCTGCTCCTCGCAGGCTTGTACCGATGCGGACGTGCCCGCCCTGCCGGCAGAGATTTTAACCATTCTCGAAAACCGGGAAGTCCGCGGCGTTTTGGACGTGGGCGGCGACCCGGTGGGCGCCCGGGTTCTGGCCCGGTTCCAGCCCAAGATTGTTCAAGAGGACTATAACCTCCTGTTCGTTCTGAACGCCAACCGTCCGGAAGTGCGGACGGTGGAGTCTGCATTGCTGTATCTCAGGAGCATTGAGGCTGTCACCGGCCTCACCTGCGGCGGCATTGTGAACAACACCCATCTATGCGGCGAGACAACGCCCCACGAAATTCTAAAAGGCGCGGAGCTGGCCGAGGCGGTCTCGAAGGAGGCCGGAATTCCTGTTGTGTGCCATGTGGCGGAGCAGCGCTTCACCGGCGAGGAGAGCCTCGCGGAACTGAACCTGTTTCCCATTGACATTTATATGAAAAAACCGTGGGAACTGTAAAAAAGGTTTTTAAACGAAGGGAGGCAAATGAGTATCATGACAGCAAAGGTAACATTTGACCGGGACCGGTGCAAGGGCTGCGAACTGTGCGTTTCCGTCTGTCCGAAGCACATCGTCGCCATCGACATGGATTCTATCAACCGCAAGGGCTATCACCCCGCCGGCGTGACGGACATCGCATCGTGCATCGCCTGCGCCAGCTGCGCCAAGATCTGCCCGGATTCCATCATCACTGTTGAAAAGTTCTGATAAAGGAGGTCGAGTTTTCGTGGAAAAGGAATTGTGGAAAGGCAACGAAGCGATTGCGGAGGCCGCGATTCGCGGCGGCTGCGACTGCTTCTTCGGGTATCCCATCACCCCGCAGAGCGAGGTGCCGGAATATCTTTCGTTACATATGCCCCAGCACGGCAAGGTTTTCGTTCAGGCCGAGTCCGAAGTAGCCGCTATTAACATGGTGTACGGCGCTGCCGGCTCCGGTATGCGAGCTATGACCTCCTCCTCCTCTCCCGGCGTTTCCCTGAAGCAGGAGGGCATCACCTATCTCGCCGGCGCGGAGCTTCCCGCCGTCATCGTCAACTGCATGCGCGGCGGCCCCGGCCTCGGGACCATCCAGCCGGCTCAGGGCGACTATTTTCAGGCTACCCGCGGCGGCGGCAACGGCGACTACCGCACCCTTGTTCTGGCTCCCTCCAACATTCAGGAAGCCGTGGACTTTGTGCAGGAGGCGTTTGACATCGCCGACCAGTACCGCAACCCCGTTCTGGTGCTGGCGGACGGTCTGATCGGCCAGATGATGGAGCCCATCGAATGGCACGAGATCCCCAAGCGCACCCTCCCCGCCAAGGATTGGGCCGCCACCGGCCTTCACGGCCGCGGCCACCACAACGTCATCAACTCCCTGTATATGGACCCGGACGAGTGTGATGATTTTAACGCGCATCTTGCCAAGAAGTATCAGACCATTAAGGAAAACGAGGTTCGTTACGACACGAAGGACACCGAGGATGCCGAGCTTTTGATCACGGCCTACGGTACTCCCGCGCGTATCGTTTTGACCGCGCTGGAGCAGCTCCGCGCTGCGGGCATCAAGGCCGGACTCTTCCGCCCCATTACCCTGTGGCCCTTCCCGGAGAAGGCGCTGCACGATCTGGCGGGCGAGAGCCATATTAAGGCGATTCTGGACGTAGAAATGAGCATCGACGGTCAGATGATCGACGACGTGCGCCTGAGCGTGGAGGGCCAGAAGCCCATCAGCTATCTGGGCCATGCCGGCGGCGTGATCCCCACCGTTGAGGAAATGGTAGAAGCGGGCAAAAAGGCCCTGAAGGAGGCAGAGTAACATGGCAGTGGTCTATCAGAAGTCCAAGGGACTGACGGATAAGGAACTTCACTATTGCCCCGGCTGTAACCACGGCATCATCCACAAGCTGGTGGCCGAGTCTTTGGATGAGCTGGGTCTGCTGGACGACGCCATCGGCGTGTGCCCCGTGGGCTGCTCCGTGTTCGCCTATAACTACTTCAGCTGCGATATGCAGGAGGCCGCCCACGGCCGCGCTCCCGCTGTTGCAACCGGAATCAAACGCACCCATCCCACCCAGCCGGTCTTCACCTATCAGGGCGACGGCGACCTGGCCTCCATCGGCGCAGCTGAGATCGTTCATGCCGCTATGCGGGGTGAGAAGTTTACCACCATCTTTATCAACAATGCCATTTACGGCATGACCGGCGGCCAGATGGCCCCCACCACCCTGATCGGCCAGAAGGCCACCACCTGCCCGCTGGGCCGGACGCAGGAGCAGGCCGGTATGCCCATCCGCGTGTCCGAGATGCTGAGCACGCTGGACGGCTGCGTGTACGCCGAGCGCGTCTGCGTCACGGATATCGCCAACCTGAACAAGGCCAAAAAGGCCATCAAGAAGGCGTTCCAGCTTCAGATGGAGGGCAAGGGCTTTACCTTTGTGGAGGTCCTGTCCACCTGCCCCACCAACTGGGGCATGACGGCACTGAAATCCATTGATTGGCTGAAGGAGAACATGATCCCCTACTATCCCCTCGGCGTCATCAAGGATACCAGCGCGGAGGTGAAATAAGATGAAGAAAGAAATCATTATTTCCGGGTTTGGCGGTCAGGGCGGTCTGGCCATCGGCAAGAATCTGGCGGAAGCCGGCATGGCCGAGGGCATGAACGTCACTTGGGCCCCGTCCTATGGTCCCGAGATGCGCGGCGGCACGGCCAACTGCTCCGTGGTCCTCTCTGACAAGCCGGTGGGTTCCCCCATCTTCAACCATCCCACCGAGCTGATCGCCCTGAACGCCCCCTCTCTGGAGAAGTTTGAGGCGGGCGTGGTTTCCGGCGGCACCGTGTTTGTCAACAGCGACGTGGTCACCGACAAGGTGTCCCGCGCAGACCTGAAGGCCTATTATGTCCCCTGTGCCAAAATTGCCGACGAAGTGGGCAATCCCAAGGTGGGCAACATGGTCATGCTGGGCGCGTATGTGGCTGCCACAAAGGTGCTCAAGCCCGAAGCCATCGAGAACATGATTCAGGAAATGTTTGCCGGTGCCAAGGCAAAATTTATTCCGCTGAATATTGAAGCGTTCCATCGCGGTATGGCCTGCATTCAGTAATCCAATTTCCCGGACGATCAATTGCCCGGCCGTCGGAAAACCGGCGGTCGGGCGACCTCCCACATACTTTCGTGCAAAATTACGATTGACTTTCTATTCCAGACGGGGTATAAATAAATTTAATCCTTTAACTGAATAGCATAACGCGATGAACGGAAATTGCCGTCGGGATCGCCGCTTCAGAGAGCTGCCGCATGGTGCGAGGCAGCGGACGCGGCCCGCCGGTCTGGTCTGGGAGCGGTCCCGCCTAAGGGGAGTTTTTCCCTGTTAAGCGGCAACGGAAGCCCTCCGATAGCGGGACAGTACGCGAAAGCGTGCAGAAGTGGCCGCAGAACGCGGCAAAGAGAGTGGTACCACGGAAGTTTGGCTTTCGTCTCCCTGTTTAACAGGTTGGCGAGAGCCTTTTGTTTTATAACTTCAAAAAATATGTAAGGGAGAGTCTTAAAATGCTGAATATCAAGATCACCAAAACCACTTCCCCCAAGGCGAAACCCACCGATGAGTCCAAATTGGGTTTTGGCAAGACCTTTACCGACCATATGTTTATTATGGACTATACCCTGGGCCAAGGCTGGCACGACGCCCGCATCGTCCCCTATGCCCCCATCTCTCTGGACCCCTCTGCCGTGGTATTCCACTATGCACAGGAGTGCTTTGAAGGCATGAAGGCCTATCGCACCGCCGAGAACAAGATCCAGCTGTTCCGCCCGGACTGCAACGCCCGCCGCATGAACAACACGCAGGATCGTCTGTGCATCCCCGAAATCCCCGTGGAGGACTTTGTGCAGGCCGTTAAGGCTCTGGTCGAGGTTGAGAAGGATTGGGTTCCCCACGCTGACGGCGCTTCCCTGTACATCCGTCCCTTCACCATTGCCACCATGGCCCAACTGGGCGTTCATGCCTCCAGCAGCTATCAGTTCATCATCATCTGTGCTCCTTCCGGCGCTTATTATGCCGCAGGTCTGGCTCCTATCGACATCTATGTGGAGGACACCTATGTCCGTGCCTGCCCGGGCGGCACCGGCTTTACCAAGTGCGGCGGCAACTACGCCGTGTCTCTGCTGGCCGGAAAGATTGCCGAGGAGAAGGGTTACAGTCAGGTTCTGTGGCTGGACGGCGTGGAGCGCAAGTATGTGGAAGAAGTGGGCGCCATGAACATCTTCTTTAAGATTAATGGCAAGCTCTATACCGCTTTGGCACAGGACAAGGACGGTACCGTGCTCCCCGGTGTCACCCGCCGCTCCATCATTGAACTGCTGAAGGACTGGGGCTACGAGGTTATCGAGGGCAAGCTGGCCATTGACGATATCATGAAGGCATCCAAGGAAGGCAAGCTGGAGGAAGTTTTCGGCACCGGCACCGCCGCTGTCGTCTCCCCCGTCAAAAAGCTGGACTACGAGGATCAGAGCGCGCTCATCGGCAACGGCGAGATCGGTGAACTGACCCAGAAGCTGTATGATACCCTCACCGGCATCCAGTGGGGCAAAATCCCCGACACCAAGGGCTGGATTGTTCCTGTCTGCAACGGCTGATTGTTCTCCCTTTCCATATGCGGTTTGCCCGGCTGCTTTTGCAGCCGGGCAAACCTTTTTTGTGCGCCGCGATTAGAATCTCCTCACAGATTGCACAACCTGAGAAACCGTGAAGGGTTCGGCACTTCCATGGGCTAAAATCCGGGGCCGCGCTTCTTCCTCTCGGAAGGGCGCGACCCCGGCAAGCTGTTCTTCCGCAGGAAATCCGTTTCCCCGCTTCAGCCGATAAATCCCCCGTCGGCGGTCAGGACCTGTCCGGTAATGAAGGAGGCGTCCTCTCCTGCCAAAAACGCCACCGCCGCCGCGATATCCTCCGGCGTTCCCAAGCGGCCCAGAGGCGTGTCCTGCGCCAGAGCATCCATCGTTTCCCGCCCCAAAGAGCTAACCATGTCCGTGTCGATGCAGCCGGGAGCCACGGCGTTCACCCGAATATGCGATGGAGCCAGTTCCAGCGCCAGAGATCGGGTAAGCCCCACCACGGCGGCCTTTGTGCAGGCGTAAGTCACCTCGCAGGAGGCGCCGCGCAGCCCCCAGATAGAGGAGAGATTAACGATGCTCCCCCGCTTTTCATGCAGCATGTGGGGCAGCACCGCCCGAATCACATTGCGCATTCCACCTACATTCACGGCAAAAGCCCTGTTCCAAGTTTCGTCGTCCACATCCTGAAACAGCCCTCCCGGCAAAGCGATTCCGGCATTGTTCACCAACGTCTCCACCGGGCCTAATTCCGTCTCCACGGCGTGAAGCATAGCTTTTACCGCATTCGGCTCTGCCACATCTGCCTGAAACGCGCCAGCGCGGCAGCCTGCCTGCCGCAGTTCATTTACCAACTCCTCCGCTACCGCGCGGCTCTGCTGGTAATTCACAGCCACATCGTATCCCTGTTCTGCCAACTTTCGGGCAATTGCCCGTCCAATACCCCGTCCGCCGCCGGTAACCAGCGCTACTTTTTTCAAAGTCTCCCGCTCCCTTCTTCCCGCCCGTCAAGCGGCCCGGGTTCTAAATCACATTGATGCTATTATAAATACTTTTTCCCGTAACTGCAACCCACATTCGCAGTCCTCAGAGCAGCTCGCGTCCACGATACGCTCTGTTCAGCGCGTAAAAGCGGCGCGTGCCGCACGCGCATTCTCAGGCTGCGCCAATGGCAAAGTTCTCCCGCTTTCCGATTGACAGCGGGGTGGAAAGCGGGTACAATACCAATTGGTCCTGTTTTTCCCGCATTTTTTGATTGGAACGGTGTACTTTGCACCGAATGCTTATCCATCCTGCATCACACGCTATGTCTCTGTAATTCAGTTTGACCGAGCGTCCGCTTTCAAAAGGACCTGCTGTGTTTTCTTTTCTGCATCGTCCATGCACTCCGAAATTGGATATGTCTCCGTAGCTCAGCTGGATAGAGCATCCGCCTCCTAAGCGGAAGGCCAGCGGTTCGAATCCGCTCGGGGACGCCAAAAGCAATGCCCAAAGCCTTGATTTTACAAGGCTTTGGGCGTTGCTTTTATCTTGTGCGTTTCACTTCCCTACTGATGAAGGCTGGATAGGCGGGAAATGTTGCGTTGGCAAAGCGAGGTTGGTGGTAAGCAGCACGGAAAAAGATATCACTCCCAGCCGTCTTACATCCTCAAGCACTTCATATTCTTGCAGTTTGGAGATAGCAGCCGGTTTCCTTCATGCAATCAGATCGCGGCTTTCTATCACTCCACCTTCATCATTCGGTACCCCACGCCGATATGCGTTTGAATGTACTGCGGTGCGTTTGTATCTTTCTCCAGTTTTTTTCTGAGCGTCGCCATAAATACGCGCAGGGAGGCAACATCGTTGTCCCAGCTGCTGCCCCAAACCCTTTGCGTAATAAACCTATGGGTCAGCACCTTTCCAACGTTTTTGGCAAGTAGAACAAGCAGCTTATACTCAATCGGCGTCAGGTGCAGCTCCTCCTTATTGAGATAGGCGCAGCCGGCGGCATAGTCGATGCTCAGATTACCATTCGTAAACATGGCATTGGATGCAAGGGTTTCCCCCTGCATGACCGCAAGCCGCCGCTGAGTCACGCGCAGCCGCGCCAACAGCTCCTCAACGGAGAAAGGCTTGGTCAGGTAATCGTCCGCGCCGGCGTCCAGCGCGTCTATCTTATCCGTATCCTCACTCCGGGCGCTGATGACGATGATAGGGAGGTTCGACCATGTGCGGATTTTCTTGATAACCTCCACCCCGTCCATGTCCGGCAGGCCCAAATCAAGCAGCACAATTTCAGGATTATGGGAAGAAGTTTCAAGAATCGCCCCATCGCCCGAACTCGCGGAGAGAAAACGATAATCATGCGCTCTGAGCGTGGTTGTAATCAGGTTACGAACCGGCGCATCATCCTCAACGACTAATACCAACGGTTTATTCATGCAAGGTTACCTCCCCTATCGGCAGTGAAAATACAAATACTGTCCCCTGCGGCACATTGTCCGAGACGGATATTTTTCCGCCGTGCGCCTGAATGATGGATTTACAGAGAGAAAGCCCCAAGCCAAGGCTGCGGCGGCTGTCGGCAACCCGGTTATTCCCGCTGTAAAACATATCGAATACACGCTTCTTTACGTCGTTTGAAATGCCGGGCCCGTCGTCCGCGATGCTGACAAGAACTTGATGTTCCTTTTTTTCTGTAAAAATGGTGATTGTAGACCCCGCAGGTGTATATTTGATTGCGTTATCCACAATGTTGATGACCACCTGAACAATCAGCTTCGCGTCCATTTTGGCGAGAATGAAGTCCTCCGCACTTTTCGTGATGATGGTATGCTGGACACATTTGCGATTCACATGACACAGCGCTTCGGCAATCACTTCGTCCATCAGCTCGCTCGTTAGGTTCAAATTCATCCGGCCTTCCTCAATCCGGGTGACAGACAGAAGATTCTCCACCAAGTTGATCAGCCACATGGAGTCGTCGTAAATGTCCGAGTAAATATGCTTTTTCGTGTCCTCATCAAAGCAGTCGCCGTTTGAAAGCAGGTTGCTGGCGTTGCCGGATATAGAGGTCAGCGGTGTACGCAGGTCGTGTGAGATCGCCCGAAGAAGATTTGCCCGGAGCTGCTCGTTCTTTGCGGCGACCGCCGCTTCCTCTTTTTCCCGCGCGTTTTTTTCGTTTTCAAGGGCAAGGGCACACTCGCCGAGAATAGAGAGCACCACACTGTTTTCAAATACATCCAAAGGCCGTTCCCCGATCTCAATCCCCACCACGCCATATACGCTTTGATTGACGCGGATAGCGAGATAGAGGCATTTTGCACCGGAGAGTGTGTCCGTGGTCGCTCCTGCGTGTTTGTTGTTCTCGGATACCCAAACCGCCACAGCTCTTTCATTTTCGGTCATGCAGCTATCGTCACAGGAATCCTTCTCCACAAAAAACATATGCGGCTTGCCAAGTTCCCCGCCTTCCAGGGGATAGGCTATGATGTTTTTACCTAGCAGCTTTACAAGCTGCTCAGCCGTGGCCGATAGAATGGACGCGCTGTCTTTTGCCTGTTGTAAGAGCTGATTGGTGTCGAACAAAATCTTGGTGCGGTAGGCGGCCTGCGCCGACTTTTTGGCGTGTTCTTTCAGCTTTGCCGCAAGAGAGCCCATAATGAACGCAGCCGTGAACATGACGGCAAACGTAACGGGATAACTGCTGTCATACGCCTGAAAGGTATACCGCGGCGTTGTGAAGAAGAAGTTAAACACCATCACGCTGACAACGGAGGCCACCAGGCTGTAAGCCCGATTCGTTGTGATGATCGAAATAATGAGAACCCCAAGGATGTATACCGTGATGATGTTGGCCTCGGTAAAGCCCAGTTTGTAAAACAGCAATCCGGCCAGTGTTGCCAAAAATAAAACGCCAATGGTTTTTGCGATATCTCCAAGGGAAAGGACGTTCTTTGTCCGTTTTGCTTTTCGCTCCCGATAGTCCGCGCCTGTCTCGCTGTCCGGGATGATATGAACATCGAGACTCGGCGTATTTGCAATCAGCCGTTCTGTCAGGGTGGGCTTTGCGAAGAACCATCGGCGCGTTGCCGTGCTTCTTCCTATCACGACCTTAGAAACGCCGGAAAGCCGCGCAAACTCAGCAATTTGCAGCGGCACGTCGTCCCCGAAAACCGTTTCAATTTGTGCGCCAAGCTGCTGGGCCAGTCGCGTATTGGTTTGCAGCCGCTTTTTGTTTTCGTCACTCATGGCGGAAAAGTTGGGCGTTTCTACAAACAGCGCCGTAAACGCCCCCTTAAAAGCGGCGGCCATGCGCGCAGCCGTGCGGATAATTTTCGCATTGGACGGAGCCGAGGAAAGGCAGACCAAAATATGCTCATCGGTACGATAGTCGCCGTTTGCCTGTACCCGCGCGCTTTCCGTCAGAAGATTCATGCGGTCGGCACACCGGCGCAGAGCCAATTCCCGGAGCGCGGTTAAGTTTTCCACCGTGAAGAAGTTCTGTGCCGCGCGCTCGGCCTGTTCATCCTGATATACGTTGCCGCCGCTTAATCTTTCCAGCAGTTCCTGCGGCTCTATGTCAATCAGCTTCACCTGATTGGCATTGTCAAACACAGAGTCCGGGATTCGCTCCCGCACCGTGACGCCGGTTATGGACGCCACAATATCGTTCAAGCTCTCAATATGCTGGACGTTGACTGTGGAATAGACGTCGATGCCCGCGTTCAGCAATTCCTCCACGTCCTGATAACGCTTTGCATGCCGGCAGCCGTCCGCGTTGGTATGGGCAAGTTCGTCTACCAGAATAAGCTGGGGCTTTCTCTTCATTGCGGCGTCCAGATCAAATTCGCGCAAAAGAATGCCGTTATGCTGTATCTTCAAGCAGGGAAGCTGCTCCAAGCCATTCAAAAGTGTAGAAGTTTGCGGTCTTGCGTGGGGCTCCACATAGCCTGCGGCCACGTCAATGCCGCTCTTTTTTGCAGCGTGCGCGGCTTTTAGCATGGCGTAGGTCTTTCCCACGCCTGCGGCGTATCCGAAGAATATTTTGAGGTGGCCTTTATGCTGCGGCTGTTCCTCCCGCGCGATTGCGGCCAGCAGCTTATCGGGATCTTGCCTTTGCAGCGTCATAGATTCACCTTCTTCCTGTTGCAAAGCAATTATACCTTTTCCCAGCACGCATTTCCAGCCTGTTGCTGTAAATCATGTGCGGCTTGCGCTGCAAAATCCTCAGCCACGCCATTACAAGCCCCTTTTACCCAAACAAGCTGCTGCAAAACCCCTTTTGTTTCAAGGGGGCATAGCGGCAGAGCGGCGTCTTTTACCAGCACGGCGCTGGGTCTGACCAAAACATCCTCCCTGCCGTATTGAGAGGATTTTTGGCCAGCCGTCTCACAGGGGATTATCGCAGCATCCAATTGCCCGCCATGCAGCCGCGCAAGAATGATATTGGCGTCCGCCGTGTAAAGATAGACCGCAGTATCGGGATGTGCTTTGCAGATCAGCTCCAAGGTCCGCGAAACCGCACCCGCAGCCATAGGGTCAGAAAAGGCGATGCGCAAGGCATGTGCCCCACCAGCCGCTCTTTCTTGAATCTCCTGTGCATTGCGTTTTAAAAAGGCGTCCAGCCGCTTCATGACGAACCACCCAAACGAAAAAACCGCAGCGACGCCGAGAAGCAATCCGATGTCCTGCATAATACGCTCCCCCCTTGCAGCATCAACCGGTCAAATATGAAAGCATTTTTGAATATCCCGATTGCTTCCCAGTACCAGCATGGTTGCGTCGGCAGGCAAGCGGGTGTCGGATGTTATCGACATTTCAAGCTGTCCATTTCTTTTCAGCGCCATGATGTTGACACTATACTTTCGCCGAATATCCACCGCGCCTATGGTCTTGCCCACCCAGCTTTCCGGGATTGCGATTTCAAAAATAGAGTGGGTGTCGTTTAATTCTATGTAGTCGAAAATATGCTCGGAGCTGTACCGGATTGCCGTCCATGTGGCAAGCTGCTTTTCCGGGTACACAATCTCGTCTGCGCCATTTCGCAGGAGAAACTTGGCCTGCACATCCCGCGCCGCGCGGGACACAACGAGCTTCGCGCCCAATTCCTTCAGCAGCGAGGTCGTTTCCAAAGAGCCTTGAAAATCGTTTCCTATGGCAACGATACACACGTCGAAATTGCGAATGCCCAAGGATTTTAGAAACGCCTCGTTTGTGCTGTCCCCGATCTGCGCGTTGGTGACATAGGGCAGTATCTCGTCGATTCTCTCCTCGCATTTGTCCACAGCCATTACCTGATTGTTCAATTCCTTGAGCTTCAGGGCTATATGCCGCCCAAATCGGCCCAAGCCTATTAACAATATTGATCTCATCGCGCAGCTCCTTATCCAACCGTTATTTTTTCTTGAGGCAGTTTGGAGACATTTTCCTTTGTGCCAGATAGAACAGCAAAGATCAAGGTAAGTCCGCCCACTCTGCCAAAATACATCAGCAGAATCAGGATGAGCCTTGACGCAGGGCCAAGCCCCGGCGTAATCCCCAGCGACAGCCCCACTGTGCCGATGGCCGAGGCCGTTTCAAACAGGCAGGTCAGCATGGGCAATCCCTCCATAGAACTAATCAAAAAACCGCCCAGAAGAAAAAGCAGAAGATACATCATGGAGACGACCGCCGCATATTTGACCGTTTCGCTCGCGATCCGCCGCCCGAAGCAGCAGGTATCGTCCCGCTTGTGAAACACCGCAAACGCGGTGAACAGCAGCACAGCCAGCGTTGTGGTTTTCATGCCGCCCGCGGTGGAGCCGGGAGAGCCGCCGATCAGCATCAAAATCGTCAATAGTATCTGCCCCGGCTCGCTGAGAGCGGTGAGGTCCACGGTGTTAAACCCAGCCGTCCGCGGGGTAATGGACTGAAAAACCGAGGAAAGCACCCGCTCGCCTGTGGGCATATCCGCCCAGACAGGAGCGGCGAACTCAACGAAATAGAAGTATAATGCCGGGAGTATAATCAGCGCCGCTGTTGTGCTCAGGATCACCTTGCTCTGCATCCGGTATTTTGAAAGATGCAGCCTGTTTGTCTTGATATCATCCCAAGTCAAAAACCCGATACCGCCGACCACGATCAATGTGGGAATAGTCAGACTGACAACGGGGTTTGCCGAATAGGCGGTCAAGGACGAAAACGGCGCTTTCAGCCCCATTAAATCGAATCCGGCGTTGCAAAAAGCGGAAATGGAATGAAACAGCGCATACCACGTTCCTTTTGCCGCGCCAAAGTCCCGGATGAACACGGGAGCCATGACCGCCGCGCCGATCAGCTCAACGGCAAAGGTAGTTTTTAAGACAAAGCCTGTGAGCCGCACAATACCGCCCACCTGCGGCGCGGCGATGGCCTCCTGCATCGTGCTGCGCTGCATAAGGCCGATTTTCTTTCCGGACACGATGGCAATGGATATTGCCACCGTCACGACCCCCATACCGCCGATCTGAATCAGCAGCAAAATGACCGCCTGCCCGAACAGCGACC
Source organism: Oscillibacter ruminantium GH1 (assembly GCF_000307265.1). Lineage (GTDB taxonomy): Bacteria > Bacillota > Clostridia > Oscillospirales > Oscillospiraceae > Oscillibacter > Oscillibacter ruminantium. The sequence continues at coordinate 263,622 of NZ_DF158896.1, read as the reverse complement.
AATAAGAGGCCGTGTCGTGGATTACCAGTCCGGTCACACACACGGCAGAGGTGGATGTAAAAAGCGCATCAGAGAAGGATGCTCCCAACCCGTCCCGCGTGGCGAAGGACAGCGTGAGCAGCAGCGCACCGAATAGGATCACCAGCAGAAAACCAAATAGGATAATCTGAAAGGACGATAACCTTCTCTTTTTTAAAAGCAAACCCTGTAGCCCCATGCCCTTAAGCCTCCTGACGACACTCTCGCTTTAATGCCTCTTTATCGTATCTTAATTATGCAAGCAGCCGCACAAAGACGGCGTAAGCGAATAGGAAGGTACATTAAGGTCGCATTAAGATGGGCTCTGAGGGAGTTCCGTTATGCGGGCAATATCCCATCCAGCATCAGGTTCGTCTCCAGCACGTTGACTGTTTCCTCTCCAAAAATACCGAGAAATTTTCCGGTTGTGCACGCGGCAATGATCTCCCGAATTTTCGCCTCACTTTTGTTGGAGGCCGCAGCGATACGTGCCACCTGATATTCAGCCGCCGCCGGAGAAATGTGCGGGTCGAGTCCGCTGCCGGAACAGGTCACAAGGTCTACGGGTATGGCTTTTTCATCCATAGCGGGATTTGCCCCACGTATTTTTTCAACCCGCGCCGCTATAAGCGCGGCATATTCCTCGCTCGTGGGACTGAGGTTAGAGGGCGCGGAATACAGGAGCGTATCGCCATCGGCATCCTGATAAGTAGTTACATCCAGATTCATGATGCGTCCCCACAGATGGGCGTCGTCGGTATAGGTTTGTCCAAGCAGCTCGCTCCCGTATTTTACGCCGTCTGCCTCAATGATGCTGCCGTTTGCCTGATTGGGAAACAAAACCTGTGCAAAACCTGTTACAATCCCGGTGTACGCCACGCCGCACAGCAGCGTGAAAATCAGGAAAAGCCCCGCCGCACGGGATAAGATTTCTTTTGCTGTTTTCATAATGGTTCCTCCTTATGCAAGACCACATGCGGTCAAAAGCATATCAATGAGCTTCACAAAGATAAAAGGTGCCGCCAGACCGCCAAGGCCGTATATCAGCAGATTTCTGCTCAGTAATTTCCCGGCGGACACCTCACGGTACTTCACGCCCTTAAGCGCCAAGGGAATGAGCGCAATGATAATAAGGGCGTTGTATATGATCGCCGACAGCACCGCGCTTTGCGGGGAATGCAGCTCCATGATATTCAGCGCCGTCAGGCCCGGGTATAGGCCCATAAACAATGCGGGAATGATGGCAAAATATTTTGCCACATCGTTTGCAATGGAAAAGGTGGTCAAGCTGCCGCGTGTCATGAGAAGCTGCTTGCCGATCCGCACGATGTCAATGAGCTTGGTCGGCGAGGAATCCAAGTCCACCATATTGCCCGCTTCCTTTGCCGCCTGTGTGCCGGTGTTCATGGCAACCGCTACGTCGGCCTGCGCCAATGCGGGCGCATCGTTTGTCCCGTCGCCGGTCATGGCTACCAGATGTCCCTTGCTTTGAAAGTCGCGAATCATCGTCAGCTTTCCTTCCGGTGTTGCCTCCGCGAGAAAGTCGTCTACGCCGGCCTCCGCCGCGATGGCGGCGGCTGTCAGGGGGTTGTCCCCGGTAATCATGATGGTCTTGATGCCCATTTTGCGCAGGTCCGCGAACTTCTCCTGCACCCCCTGCTTCATGATATCCTTCAGGTGGACGACGCCAAGAATTTTCCGGTTTTTTGCAACCACCAGCGGAGTACCCCCTTGGCGGGATATCTCCTTCACCGTCTGGTCGCACTCGTCGGAATAGATTCCCCCGCTTGCCTCCACATAAGCTCGAACAGAATCCGCCGCACCCTTGCGGATCTCCTGCCCGTCATAGTCCACACCGCTCATGCGCGTGGCCGCTGTGAAAGGAATGAAACGCATCCCCTTGTCTTGCAGCGTTCTGCCTCTAAGGCCAAACTTTTCTTTTGCCAGCACCACAACGCTTCTGCCCTCCGGTGTCTCGTCGGCAAGGGAGGAAAGCTGGGCGGCGTCGGCAAGCTCGTGGGGGTCGGATCCATCCACGGAGATAAAATTGCAAGCCTGCCGGTTGCCCAGCGTGATCGTGCCGGTCTTATCCAGCATCAGAATATCAACATCCCCGGCGGCTTCAATGGCACGGCCAGACATGGCCAGCACATTTGCCTGATTGAGGCGGCTCATACCGGCGATTCCAATGGCGGAGAGCAGCGCGCCGATGGTCGTGGGCGCAAGGCAGACCAGCAATGCAACGAGCGTTGTGAGCGAGGTTGGATTGGCAATACCCGCCTGTCTCGCTGAAAAAGCAGAGTACGCATACAGGGACACTGTGACCAGAATGAAGATGATAGACAACGCCACAAGGAAAATCTGAAGCGCAATCTCATTGGGTGTCTTTTTCCGGGACGCTCCCTCCACCATGGCGATCATCTTGTCAAGGAAACTCTCTCCTGCCTCATTTGTGACCTGAACTACGATCCAGTCGGAAAGAACGGTTGTCCCGCCCGTAACGGCGCTGCGGTCGCCGCCCGCCTCCCGGATGACCGGAGCAGACTCGCCGGTGATGGCGCTTTCATCTATGCTGGCCGCGCCCTCTACAACCTCACCGTCCGCAGGTATCTGTTCTCCCATTTTGACGAGTACGATGTCGCCCTTTTTCAAAAGAGCCGAGGATACCGTTGTCACGTCCTCCTTGCGGTTGATAGCCGGGATGCAGTGCGCTTCCACATCCTTTTTTGCCGCCCGCAGGGAATCCGCCTGCGCCTTGCCGCGCCCCTCGGCAATGGCTTCGGCAAAGTTTGCGAACAGGCAGGTGAACCACAGAATAATTGCAATGGTCAGCGTATAGCCAGAGGGCGCGTCCATAATTCCGAACAGGGATATGATCCACAGGACGCTTGTCAAAATCGCGGAAATATAGACGAGCAGCATCACCGGATTTTGCGCCTGCGTTTTAGGCGCAAGTTTTACAAAGGAATCTTTCACGGCCCTGCCGAGCATTCTTTTGTCTGTAAATGCACCGTTTGTTTTTGTTACCATTTAAGTACCCTCCTTTAGGCGATGCCGCCGAAGAATTCAGCCAGCGGCCCCAGCGCAAGCGCGGGAAAGAAACTGAGCGCGCCGATAAGCAGCACCACAAAAATCAACAGAAATACAAACATTCCATTGGTTGTGGAAAGCGTACCCGCCGTCATGGCGATCCGTTTCTTCCCCGCCAAGCTGCCTGCAATCGCCAGCGTGCCAGCTATGGGAAGAAAGCGGGCAAACAGCATTACAAGGCCAAGGGAAACATCCAGGAAAACGGTGTTCGCGTTGAACCCCGCAAAAGCGGAGCCATTGTTGCCGCCCGCTGATGAAAAAGCGTAAAGCAGTTCGGAAAATCCGTGCGCGCCGCTATTATTCAGGCTCTGCGCCACCTCCGGCACCATTGCCGCAGCGCCGCTGCCTACCAAGATTGCAATCGGTGTTGCAAGGCACATCAGCACAGCCCATTTCATTTCGTAAGGCTCAATTTTTTTACCGAGGAATTCCGGCGTTCGACCAACCATCAGGCCCGCAATAAAGACCGTGAGGATTGCAAAAGCCAGCATACCGTAAAGTCCGCAGCCCACACCGCCGAAAATGACCTCGCCAAGCTGCATTTGCAGCATCTGCACCATCCCGCCCAACGGCGTATAGCTGTCGTGCATGGAGTTGACCGAGCCGTTGGAGGCCGCTGTGGTAAATGCCGCCCATGTTGCAGATGCGACAATGCCGAAGCGAGACTCCTTGCCCTCCATGTTGCCTCCGGCCTGATCTGCCATGCTCACATCCACGGCGCTGTTTTCGGAAAGTGCCGTGGCAGCGTTTTGTTCATTCACCGCAAGGACCCCCAGGGCGGCGGCAAGCATCAGGAACATGGCCAGAAAAATTGCAGTGCCCTGTTTTTTGTTTTGAACCGCTTTTCCAAAGGTAAAGCAAAGCGCGGCAGGGATCAGCAGCAAGGAAATCATCTCAATCAGATTGGTAAAGGCGCTGGGGTTCTCCAGCGGATGTGCGGAGTTGACGCCAAAAAAACCGCCGCCGTTTGTACCGGTCTGCTTGATTGCAATCTGACTGGCCGCAGGGCCAAGGGGAACAAACTGCTCCGTCACAATCTCCGCGTCGGAAACAATTTTACCGTCCACGCTGACGGTTTTGGCCGCAAGGTCAATAACCGCATCCTCGAGTATTTCACCCTCCGCGCTGACGGCGACAGGCTCAAGCAGCGTCACCGTCTCAGCAGACTTCAAGCTCTGCACAACGCCGCCGCCCACCAGCAGCAAAGTGATGGCAAGATTCAGCGGCAGCAGAATCTGTACAATGATCCGCGTCATATCCACCCAAAAACTGCCCAGTCCTTTTTCTTTCACCTTCGTAAAGCCGCGGATGAGTGCAAACAATACCGCAATGCCGGTGGCAGCAGACACAAAGTTTTGCACCGTCAGTCCCAGAGCCTGCGTCAGATAGCTCAGAGTCGCTTCGCCGGAATACGCCTGCCAGTTGGTATTGGTCACAAAGCTGGCAGCGGTATTGAAAGACAAATCCCAGTTCACTCCTCCAAGCCCCTGCGGATTTCCCGGCAGGACTCCTTGCAGGAGTTGAAGCAAAAACAAAAAAACAAATCCGATGCCGGAAAATATAAGAATAGAAACAAGGTATTGCTTCCACGTCATATCCTCGTCCCCCTTGATGCGGAGGACTTTGTAAACAGCCCGCTCACAGGGAGTAAATATTTTTGAGAACGTGGTTTTCTCGCCATACATGACGCGCTTGATGTACGCGCCCAGCGGAATTGCCAGCGCAACTAAAATTGTGAGATAAAGAACATATTGTATAATGGACCCGGCCATGGCGCCTTCCTCCTTCATAAATCGCGTGCGCTGTGTTTGTGCGCATCATGCGTGTGTTTGGATACTTTTTCATATATAAATGTAAACAGAGCGAAGGCTGCGATGGTGATAACCCCAAGACCCATGCGCCACAAAAAGTAGGTTCCCATTATTGCCTGTCTCCCTTCATCAGAATGTAGATGTAATCGATCAGCAGCGCAGCGGCGCATACGCCAATCATGCCAATAAGAACTTGCATCGTTTGTTTCCTCCATATCGCAACAAATTGTAGCCTTCAACTGGTAAAAAAGGCATTAGCAGTTCTGGAGCAGCATTAAGTCTGCGTAAATTCACAGCCAGTCAAGCAGCCACGAAACAGGAAGCATCATGAGTGTCGTGCCGGCACAGACCGCGATCAGAACAAAAATCGGCACCCCTATAAACATTCCCAAAAAGCCCAAGACTGGATGCCTAAAAAGAAACCGTTCGGCTTCTTGGTTAAAGGCGCTCTCCCACTTCCTGATTTTCTGAATCATACATGCCACGTCTCATTCCTCCTTGCGCATTCAGAATAACAGAGGAGATATAAAAGCGGGCAAAAAGTACAGCTTGTGAGATTAAGGTAAAATAAGCGGGCCGCCTGCAATTGATACAGGCGGCCCGTTCTGAAATTTGAATGGTCAATTCTAAAAAGCAAATGATGACTGCTTGCCGCCCCCCTGCGTCAATATTTCCGTTAATCGCACACGATTTTCATAGCGGCATGAAGGGTTTCATCGGAAAATCAGAAGACATAGGAATTGCTCAAATCCGTTGCTGTTTCAGCGTATCAGATTTCCCGGCAGGCGGCTTGTTTGAAGCGCAAGTCTGATGGCTCCGGCCCGTCTGACCATGGATATCATGTTTCGCTTGCGGAAGGGACTTGAAACATCAGGCAGGCCACAAGTTCAAAGCGGTTGCCGATCACCTTTGTATCCAGCGTCCCGCCGTATCGGGCGGCGATTTCGTGCATTCCGCGGATACCAAACCCATGCGCTTCTGCGTTCTCTTTCATTGTGGCAAACATTCCACGTTTTTCGGTCGTCGCATCCTCAAAGCTGTTTTCCACCCGCAGCATCAGCATCCCCCGATCCGCCCGGACGCGAATCTCCACCCGCTTGTCCTGCGCGTTTGCGGCGGCCTCCATGGCGTTATCCAACGCATTTCCCAACAGCGCACACAGATCGGTGTCGGCAATCGGCAGATTTTCCGGCAGCTTTTAGAGACTTGCAGCGTTTTATTTTTAATATCGGATACAGGAAAGCCAACCGCTATTTGTAAAATATTTTCCGGTAAACTCTTAAACTTTACGGAATTATTTGCTAAAATAGAAAATGAACAGGTACTTGCCAATTGCACTGTCCCATGCTTCTTTTAAAAGAGATGGAACATACGCTGCATGTTTTGGTCATGACCGCGTTTTTGAAAATTGCAGCGCTCAAAAATTTTTGCGGGAATCATGATAGATCGGGGTTTTCTATGGAACTGCTTGTGATATCGCTGTTTTGTTTCGCCCTGCTTTTGTGCGTTTTGCTGAACTTTTCGATTCTCTACGCACTGGTGGGCGGTCTGTGTATCTTTCTGCTCTATGGGGTACAGAAAGGATTCACATGGCGGCAAATGATTCGGATGTCTTTTGCCGGAGTCAAAACAGCAAAAAATGTCCTGCTCACTTTCTTCCTGATCGGAATTCTAACGGCTCTATGGAGGGCGGCGGGAACCATTCCAACCATTGTTTGCTACGCTTCTTCCCTGTTTCAGCCTTCTTTATTTCTTCTCATGTCCTTTTTGCTCAACTGCGTGGTATCGGTGCTGACCGGCACAGCCTTTGGCACGGCCGCAACCATGGGCGTGATCTGCGCGACCATGGCGGTGACCATGGGCATTCCCCTTGTGCTTGTTGGCGGCACGGTTCTTTCCGGGGTCTATTTTGGCGACCGGTGTTCCCCGGTATCCACCAGCGCATTGCTGGTCGCGGAACTGACGGATACCAACATTTTCGAAAACATTCGGAAAATGCTCAAAACCGCCCTGCTCCCTTTCCTAGCCAGCTGCTTTGTCTATCTGCTGATCGGCTTCTTCACGCCCCACGGCGGTGCAGTTATGGATCTTGTTCCTCTGTTTGGACGAGAATTCCAACTGCACTGGATCGCGCTGCTGCCTGCGGTCCTGATTTTGGGTTTATCGGTTTTTCGGGTCAGCGTCAAGTTGTCCATGTCCCTCAGTATACTGACTGCAATTCCCATCTGCCTGCTGTTGCAGCGAATTTCCATCCGCAATTGTGTCGTTTTCGCCATATTTGGGTACAGGGCTCAGGATACCGAGGTAGCCGCCATGCTGAACGGCGGAGGAATCATTTCCATGCTGCGGGTTGCCGCCATCGTGTGCCTTTCGTCCGCGTACTCCGGGATTTTCCAGCAGACCGGACTGCTGGACGGTATCCGCTGTAAAATTCTTGCGCTGGGAAAACGCTTTACACCCTATGCAGCCATGCTCTGTACCTCCGCTCTGACCGGTCTGGTGGCCTGCAACCAAACGCTGACCATTCTGCTGACCCATCAGCTGTGCAGAGAGGATGAGTCAGATCCGCAGACCTTGGCAATTCAGCTGGAAAACACCGCCGTTGTGGTGGCGCCGCTGATCCCATGGTCAATTGCCGGAGCGGTTCCCCTTGCATCCGTCGGCGCACCCACGGTCAGCATCCTTCTGGCGGTCTTTCTTTATCTGCTGCCCATTTACCGCCTGTTCCTCTCTTTCCTTGAAAAACGGAGGCAGCCACAAACATCTTGAATTCATTCAGCTTACAAGGCACTTTGCTTGCCATGATACAAGTTGGCACACTGCTGTAAAAATGGAGAATTATTGGTAATGGTTGAAAACGATTCCCTCTTTGCAGCAAAGCATGTGGTCACGATACTTCTTTCCATGCCGACTCTGCTGATTTGGTGTTCCCTCCTCAGATAATCCGATCCACAACTCTGCCCCATACAGCAGCGGAGACGCCCCCCATTTTCAAGTGCGGCTATCTAAATACCGATTCCTAATAAAACCACTGAAGTCTGGACGGTCTTTTTCTGCGCAGCATCGTTGTTGTCCTTGCCGGGGGGGTCGCCCAACTGCGTCCTCCGCCGATACAGCGTTTCTATTCGTAATTCACATAAAACATCTGTGCAAAACAGCACCCCAAAGTTATTAGTAACTTTGGGGTGCTGTTTCCTTTAGTTTCCGTGCGGGGGGTCATTCTCCGGCCCGTCGCCGGAAATGTCAGCGGGGGACGAATCGACGCTCTGCGCAGAATTCTGCGTCTCAGCGCCTTCGGCGGACGGCTCCGCCGGCTCTTCCGCAGGAGCGGGTGCTTCGATCTTCTCGGAGATCATATGCACCTTTTTGGCAGGAGCCTCGATGCCCGGTGTTTCCTGACGGGTGGAGGCATATTCATCCTCCACCAGCGCCGGGTCCCGGCCCTCGATAATGGCCACCATCTCCGCGCCGGTAATGGTTTCCTTTTCCAGAAGATAGGCAACCACCTTGTCCATATCCTCGCGGCAGTCCTTAATGACCTCTACCGCCTGAAGGTAGCAGTCGTTCAAAATCTCCCGAACCGCCTTGTCCATGGCGGCGGCGGTATCCTGCGCACAGTCCATGCCGTATCCGCCGTCCAGATACTGGTTGCGGCGGGAGGCCAGCGCCATCATGCCGAACTCGCCGCTCATGCCGTACATGGCGACCATGTTCCGGGCCACCTGCGTGGCGTCCTGAATGTCCTGAGACGCGCCGTTGGTCATGGTGTTCATCACCACTTCCTCGGCGGCTCGGCCGCCCATGGACACCTTGATTTTCGCCATCAGCTCATCCCGGGTGCGCAGCTCCGTCTTGTCCTCCTCCGGCATCAGCAGGGTGTAACCCAAAGACCCCTGCGTATGGGGAACGATGGTGATCTTCTGCACCGGCTCGCTGTTTTTCTGCTTGAAAGCCACCATGGCGTGGCCCACCTCGTGGTACGCCACCAGTTTTTTCTCAAATTCCGTCAGAACGCTGCCCTTTTTCTCCGTTCCGGCGATGACCAGCTCAAACGCGGCCAAAAGGTCCGCCTGATTGACGGCCTTGCGCCCCAAACGCACCGCCCGCAGCGCCGCCTCGTTCACCAAGTTTGCAAGGTCCGCGCCCACGCATCCGGCGGTGGCCAGCGCCACCTTTTTCAGGTTCACGTCCTCGCTGAGGCGGATGTTGCGGGTATGAACCTCCAACGTGGCGATACGGCCCGCAAGGTTGGGCCGGTCAATGGTAATGCGCCGGTCAAACCGGCCGGGACGGAGCAGCGCCTGATCCAGCACCTCCGGCCGGTTGGTGGCCGCCAGCAGGATCACGCCCTTGGTGGGGTCAAACCCGTCCATCTCCGCCAGCAGCTGGTTCAAGGTCTGTTCCCGCTCGTCGTTGCCGCCCATGCGGTTGTCGCGGGATTTGCCGATGGTGTCGATTTCGTCGATAAACACGATGCAAGGGGCCACCTTGCTGGCCTCTTTAAAGAGGTCCCGGACGCGGCTTGCGCCCACGCCCACAAACATCTCCACAAAGTCCGATCCGGAAATGGAAAAGAACGGCACGTTGGCCTCGCCTGCCACGGCCTTGGCCAGCAGCGTTTTGCCGGTTCCCGGAGGGCCGACCAGCAGCGCGCCCTTAGGCAGCTTTGCGCCGATTTCCGTATACTTTTGCGAGTTGTGGAGGAAGTCGATAATCTCGGTGAGGGATTCCTTGGCCTCATCTTGACCCGCCACATCCCGGAACGTGACGCCGGTGGATTTCTCCATATAAACCTTGGCGTTGGCTTTGCCCACGCTGCCCATGCCGCCGATGCCGCCCATGCCGCCGCCCTTTTTTGCCATGATGCGGAACACCAGACTCAGCAGCAGCATCATAATGGCAAAGGGCAGGATATAGGTAATGAGCATTTCCAGCACCGGGCTGATCGGCGGGGTATAGGGCGAAGAGAAGTCCACATTGTGGGTCAACATCCGGGAAATCAACTCGTCATCGTTTAGCGCCACGGTGTAAAGCTGGAAACTGCCATCGTTTGCGGCGGCCTTCTTTCCACCCAGCAATCCGTTGATTCCCGCCGCGGCGATGTCGCCGGTTCCGGCGGCGGAATCGTCCTTCTTGGGCTGCGCCGGCATAGGACCATAGGTTTTGCCGTTTTCGTCGGTATAGGTAAAGCCCTCCACAGGGGTGATATGGGCCAAGCCCGTGCTGGAATCAAATTGCACTTTGGCGATCTTGTCGTCTTCAATCAGGGTGACAAACTCACTGTAACTGATCTCTGCGGAGGCGCTGTCCTCCGAACCGGAAATCCAAGCGCTGGCATAGCTGATCAGGATCGTCAGCAGCAGTGCCCAACATACCAGGGAGACGACTCCCCGCCAGTTGTTGCCGCCGTTCTGTCCGTTTCGGTTCGGACCCTTGCGGTTCTTTTGATCGTTATTCTGACTCATCCAATGAATACTCCTTCGGTTCTTTGCCTGATAAGAGGCTGTGCTCAAATTACCATGCAGTATACCATAAAAAGAGGAGGGCCACAAGGACAGCCGTCCCCCTTTTCGATGAAATTTCTGTGAATTTCACTTTATTGTATGCGAAAACTATGATACAATTATAATAATTATCGACATCTCTCAGAAATTCAAGCATACAGCCGGACGGTCACCCATGTTTTCGGCCCTGCAAAGCTGCTGCTGCATTTCTGAATCCCCGCGCCGTTTTCACGGAGACGGCGTCTTTGTCCCGCCTGACGGCGGGAACCTGATTTTTACGACATTGAAGGAGAACGTATGGACAGCGAAAAGAAAGACCTGCTCACCGCCGAGGCAGACGGCATTATCGAAGGCCGCAACGCGGTGATCGAAGCTCTGCGCGCCGGGGAATCCATTGACAAGATTTATCTCGCCAAGGGCGAGACGGACAAAACTCTGGGCCACATCGCCTCCAAGGCCCGGGCCGCAGGCGTGGTGGTTGTGGAGGCCGACCGGCGCAAGCTGGACGGCATGAGCCGGACCCACGCCCATCAGGGCGTGATTGCTCTGGCCGCCGTCCGGGAATACGCCACAGTGGAGGATATTTTGGCCATCGCGGAAAAGAAGGGAGAAAAGCCCCTGCTTGTCATCTGCGACGAAATTTCCGACCCCCACAATCTGGGAGCCATCATCCGCACCGCCGAATGCGCCGGGGCGCACGGAATCGTGATCCCCAAGCGCCGCAGCGCGGGACTGACCGCCATTGTGGCCAAGACCTCCGCCGGAGCGGTGGCCCATATGCCGGTGGCCCGGGTTCCCAACATCCCGGCTCTGCTGAAGGATTTGAAAAAACAGGGCATTTGGATTTTCGGCACGGCCGCAGACGGAACCACCGCCCTTTACAGCGCGGACCTGAAGGGAGCCGCCGCCATCGTCATCGGCAGCGAGGGCGAGGGAATGACCCGTCTTGTGGCGGAAAACTGTGACTTTTTGGTCAGCATCCCCATGCGGGGAAAGCTGAATTCTCTGAACGCCTCCGCAGCGGCGGCAATTTTGCTGTACGAAGCTGTGCGTCAGAGGGACTGAGATAAAAACATCTACGCGGGTGGGAGAGAAAAATGGCAGAGATCGTTGAAGGAAAAAAACCATATGACGCGCTCACCGATGCGGAGGATTTGACAGCCGGAACCGATGTGACCGCAGAGGGCGACTTTTCTCTGGAGGAGATTTTGGCGGAATACGGCGGAAGCCGCCGCCAGCAGATTCTGGAGGAAGTAGAGGAAAAGACCGCGCCGGTGGAGCCGGCGGAGTCCGCCCCCCTCGCCGGTGGTGCAGAGGACGCTGACCTCCCCTTCGTTCCGGAAGAGCCGGAGGAAGATACCCTTCTGGCGGGGACATCGTCCCGCGCAGAGGAGCCGCCCATTCCTGAGGAAGTTCTTCCACCACCGCCACGGCCCGTATCCATTGAGCAGGCTGTGGGCCTAACGGTGGGAGACGTGATGGAAGAACGAGAATCCCGCATGGCGGAGCGCGGCTCCCGGCGGGGTCTGTTCTCCCGAAAGAAACTTCCTTTGGAGGATACGGAGCAGCTTTTTGCGCCCCCCGGCCCGGAACCGGAGCCGGAACCGGAGGAACCGCCCATCGGCCCGGAAGAACCGCTGGATGCCGCCATGAAAAACGCTCTGAAGGCTTGGCGCCGCAGCCGGCATCCTCTTGCGCCCGCTGCGGTCATTTCCCTTTTGCTGCTGATTCCGCAGGCGGCGGAAGCCGCTGGCTATTCCATCCCCTTTTGGGCAGGGGACGCGCATCTGCAAACCATTGTCTCCGCCGGAGCGTTGATTCTGATGTGCATTCTGTGCCGCCATGTTTTTATCCGCGGTTTTTCCCGGCTGGCCCATAGATTTTTTACCGGTGAGCTGATGATGGCAGTCGCTGCGGCTGCGGCGCTGCTGGACTGCGCCGCCCGCATTTGGCTTCCCGCCCGCAGCGACGCGCCGCTGTATGCCCTCCCCGCCTGCGTGGGACTGCTGTTTGGTCAGTGGGGCTATTCCCAGCGGGAAAAGGCCCGGTGCGACACGTACCGTACCGCCGCTTTGGACTCCGCGCCGCCGTACCTGGTGACGGACCTTGATAAGGGTGCCTGCAAACAGCCGGGGCGCATCCCCGGTTTCTGGTCCGACGCGGAAAAACCATCCGTGTCGGAGCTTTGGCAGGCTGCGCTGCTGCCGGTGGTCTTTGTCGCCACCATTGTGTTCGCGGGCCTCGGGTCTTTAGGTCAGGGCCGCGGCTCCGATTTTCTTTTGAATTGGTCCGCGATCTTAGTGGCGTCCACCAGTCTGTGTCTGCCCATGGCGGATGCGCTTCCCACCGCCCGGTTGGCAAAGCGCCTGCAAAAGGCCGGGTGTGCCGTGGCAGGCTGCGCGGGCGCGGATCGGATCAGCCGAAAAAAATCTATGATTGTTACGGATCAGGATTTGTTCCCCCCCGGCGCCGTGAGCCTGAACGGCGTGAAGCTCTTTGGCGAGGAAATGCCAAAGGTCGTGTCTTACGGCGCATCTCTTGCCCGGGCCTCCGGCTGCGGACTGCGGCGGCTGTTCGACAATCTGCTGGTATCCGAGGGCGGTTCGCTGGAATCGCTGGACGATTTCAGCTTTTACGAGGAAGGCGGTTTTTCCGCCAATATTCGCGGGGAATCGGTTCTGCTGGGCACTGCGTCCTTTATGCGAAAAATGGAGGTTCGCCTGCCCAGCGGACTGAATCTGCGCACCGGTGTGTTCCTCTCCATCGACCGCCAGCTGGCAGCCGTGTTTGCGGTGAAGTATAAGCCCACAGACAACGTGGACTGGGCGCTGCGCCTTTTGCACCGGAACCATATTCTTCCGATTCTTGCCTCCCGGGACCCCAACGTGAATCCCGCACTTTTGAAGCGGAAGTTTTCCGCTAAGGTGAAGGTAGATTACCCCTCCCTTTCAGATCGGCTGGCATTTTCCGAACAGGAGAACGCGCAGGGCCGTCCCCGCGCCCTGCTGCTGCGGGAAGGTCTGCTTCCCTATGCGGAGACGGTCACCGGAAGCCGCCGCCTGTGCCGCGCCGTGCGGGCAGGTACGACGCTGGCGCTGCTGAGTTCCGTCTCCGGGGCGTTGCTGAGCTTCTATCTGACGGGCCTTGGCAGCTATGCGCTGATGAACCCTCTGCGGCTGCTGGTCTTTTCCCTTTTATGGACGCTGCCGGTCTTCCTTCTGGATAATCTGGCAGGGCGATATTAACGCAACAAACCCCCGGTATCCATTTTTGGATACCGGGGGTTTTCTTTGTTCTTACATTTCGCGGTCATATTTAAAACGGTAATATATCCCCACGCCTTCCGCGAAAAGGTCTGCAAAGACCAGCAGCAAAAGAGCTGCCATGTCTGTCCCCATCAGGGCAAAGGCCAGCATCAGCGCGCACTGGATATAGGTCATTGCTTCCCATGCCCGCGCTTTGGCGCAGTTTGCAATGGCAATGTTCCGTTCGTCTTTTTGATCAATTTCCAGTCGTCTTTGAGCCTCCGGGTCCTTTTCCACGGCTCGGCGGCTGACAACGGCGCCGACTCCATGCCCAAATGCGCCGCAGCCCAGCCCTACCAGCACATAGGGCAGCGCCCGTAAAATTCCACCCGGTGTATCCAGCGTTCGTATCAGCGCAAAGCCGACAGCCGCGGCAACCACACCCAATACCGCCATGGCAAACCCCTTGGATTGATTCATACCTGCTCCTCCTCATAGATAAAAATGTCCTCAATGGCCATTCCGAAATATCGGGCAATCTTAAACGCCAGCAGAATGGACGGGTTATACCGCCCGTTTTCCAGCGACCCGATGGTTTGGCGTGAAACCTCCAGTGCGTCGGCCAGTTCTTCCTGACGAACGCCGCGCTGCTTGCGCAATTCTTCCAGTCTGTTTTTCACCGTCACCCTCCTCAAAACGGAAAGTTTGCTTTCCATATCGCTATCATAGCACTTTTACGTAAAATGTCAAGTCTGCTTTCCATTTTTAAATATTTGAAAAGCACTGCGCGTCGCTTCATTGCGCGGAATCCCTTGAAAATATAAAAATCCAACATTTTTTTCAAAAGTGGTTGACAAGATCAAAATTATCGTGTATTCTAATCCTGTTCGTTTCGGACGATTAGCTCAGCTGGCTAGAGCACCTGCTTGACGTGCAGGGGGTCACAGGTTCGAGTCCTGTATCGTCCACCATAGAAGCTCCTAGAGCCGCAAGGCTTTGGGAGCTTTTGCTTTGCTTGCGCATAAGGGCAAAGCAGGAAGTACGACAAAAAGACGACACTTTTCCTTGAAATTCACATTGAAATTTGACTCAGAACAAAATGAATGCTCTGCGTGGACAACAAAATAGCCGGTGATACCCTAACTGTTAGGGTATCACCGGCTCGCTTATGCCCGGTTTTAAGGCCGCTCTCAGCGTTTCAGGGCTGGTATGGTCATAGATTCTGGTCAGCATCTTGAGGTCACTGTGGCCAAGCAGACGGGCTACCATGTAGGGGTCTACCCCTTGGGCAATCCAAAGCGTTGCTCTTGTGTGTCGGAGCTCATGAATGGATAGCCGTGGAATGTCAGGATACGCGGCACACACCGTATCCATGAACGGACGATATACGCGGTTCACCCAGTTGTTTGGCTGGAATGGCTTTCCCTCAGGGCTGTGGAATACAAACTCCGGCCTTACCATACGCTTGCCCACTGCAATCTCACGAGGCAACATCTTTAGGCGAGTAAGTAGCTCCTGATCCATAATTGGGATGCTCCGTTGGCGATACTTGTTTTTCAGGCCATTGCTTTCGGAGACCCATTTCCCCTGATCCTCCGAGTGATAGAACACCAGTCCCTGATTGATGTGCAGCAGCGCATGATCGATATCCACGTCCTCCCACCGCAGTCCTAGCAGCTCGCTTCGGGATACACCCGTCTCCAGCGCTACCATGATCGGCAGCCCGTTTTCGTACCCCTTGGCCATCTCATATACCTTGTCATACTGCTCTTGGGAAAATGCCTGTTTCTCTGTTACTGTCTCATATTTTGGCATCCGGAGACTTTTGACCATAGGACTGCTGCTGCAAAACTGGTTATCCACACCGGTCTGAAAAATCAGGCTTAACGCATTGAAGTCTTTCTTAATGGTTTCTGGCGAATAAATCTTTGCCGCGTCATTGATGTATTTTTGAACATGAAACGGTTTGATATTGTCCATGTTCATATTTCCGAAGTAAGGAATTAAGTGTTTTTCCACAGGCGCGACATAGGTGCCCGCGTATGTATTTGCCTTCACAAAGGGCTTCTTGTACATTTCAAGGCAGGAGACTGCCCAATCGGAGAATTTCATTGTTTTGATATAGGAATTTACGCCGACGCAGTGCTCCATCTCGTATTGAACGCGAAACCGTTCCGCTCGTCTTTTGGCATCCGCTTTGCTTTTGGTGCTGTAAAATGATTTGCGTAAGGGCGTGCCATTTACCGTTTTCCCGAGGTTCAATTTGTACTCATATCGTTTTTTCTTGACGTCCATGGACAGTCTCCTTTCTCAGCATATTACATGCGCTTTACTGTGCTATGGTTTTTGCTCCCGTAACCCAGCAGTAGAATGTGATAGTGGGAACCTTATACGCCGCCTTATCCCCTAACTTCCACGCCAACCCAAATGGGCAGCGTCCTTGTTCCATGCTTGCCCTAAGAGCCTCTGGCTTAACATGCAGGAATTCTGCGACCTTTGACACAGGCAGGTAAAGCGGGTGTTCCTCAATCAAGTGACTAAGCTCTTTCTGCCGTTCTGAAATGACACGGTAGGCTGATTCAGACATTCTTGTTTTTCCTCCTTTTATGCGGTATCCGATCCTCACATTAAAATAATATATCTGTCATTTGTATTTGAATCCGTGTATCAGCGGACTACGATATCGACGCCCGTCAAATCCAAGAACAGATTCTGTTTGGCTGTACATCTGCGAAGGCCGCTCCCTCGCAGATGTACAACCTTAAAGGGGATCCCATCAGGATAACTCTTCTTTTTCCCGCTTCTTTCTTTTCTTGTAGACTTTAGCCTTCAGCCCCATTTTAGCAGCCCTGGAGAGAATCGCCTCTTCTCGCCGCTTCATCTGGACCGCAATTTCGGTAATCCCGACACCGCCCAAATACAATCGGGTCAGTTCTCGTTTATCCTCTTCAGTCCATGGGCTTCCGTAGTTTTGGACGTTCGTGCGGTTGTTGCGCATATCTTGCACGTAGCTCCTGTTTGCTTGACCACTCGTTCCAGAAGAGTCGACGCCCGTGTTTTCCTTTTGATGCTCCGCTTCGTCGCCATTTTTTCTTTTCAGTTTCATAAAATATCAGCCTTTCTATAATTAATGATAATTGGTCCCATACGCCGCAATCGCTGTGATGCCCATGAGTCGTTGTCACAAATGTCTTCCGGTCCGCAAAATAAAACCGAAAGGTTTCTCGGATTGCAACCATTGCAACCGGAGGGAATTTGCAGTAAAATTAAAAACATCTTATTCAGTATTCTCTAGGCGAACCCTACCCGTTGCAAAACCTATTCCTTGTATGCCCCTATGATCCTGTCCCTGCACACGCTTCACCGGGATCAACTGCTTGAAGTTGTGGATCAACCGCCTTGCAAAATTAATTTTTGTACACGATGTAAGGCCTTTTGCTTCGCAGAAGCCGCAGTATTCCACATACAGATTCTCTGTAATCGTTACGCTGCTTGGGTTTAGCACGCAACATTTTCGGACAAATTCCGCGATGGACTTATCTTCATCCCTTCCGGCATCCTCGTCAGGATTAAAGATCACATCATCCAACTCCATTGCAACGGTCAATTGGTTGTTTCGCCGTTTCAAGGCCTGTACGGCATCCACGAGTTTTCCTACAATGTAAGGGGCCTCTTGCTCATACATGAGTTCTGCCAAATGTGGAATCTGCTCCTGCTCTGGAATCGCCCTAAAAAAAGGAATCGGCGTAATTCTTTTCAGAAGCGCCTCCTGGTTATAGATGTCGGGTATTTTGATTTTATGGTTGGTTGCAAATACCATTACGGTTTGGGACTTGAACGTAAACGGATTTTGATATTTTCTATTTCCCAGAATGGGGTCATCCCCTGAGAGCTGCTTCAATACCGAAATTGTCTTAGGGCTGAGATCCTCATCTGGCAAATCCAAGCAGAGGCATAATCGCTTATCCATCAAGGTTCCGGTCGTCCATTCGCCCGAGAAGTCAGATACACTGGAAACTGCCGTGGTGAGGGATTCGCCCAGAAGCTTTTGCAGAAAAAGCCCCCATTGGGATTTTCCTGTGTTGCTGGCACCATACAAAAAAAATATCTTTTTCATATAAATATTTGCGATAATTGCACCTGACATTTCCATGGTTGCCCAGTAGGCCTCTGTCTGCCCGCCAAATGCATTTTTGACATAGCTGTCAAAATACCGGTGAGGCCCGCACCCGATGCTCCCAACGGGGATGTCGATAAAACCAAAAAAATCATATTGACTTGAGTGTGGATAGACGGTGCCGTTCAACGCGTCGTAAATGCCATCGTTGCAATTTATAAGATAATCCTTGCTTTGAAACGACCGGTTATCTATGTGGATACTTTTGTCTGTCCGCAAGGCAGCAACGATTTCCCGAATAAGTCTGGGCGCCATATCTACGTTTTCAAGGTGCAGCTTGACCCAGTTCTTAACCTCCGCCTCCGCTTCTTCGCGGGAGAGGATAACCCAGTGGATCCCGTTGTAGTAGCAGAGATTTTTGTTGATCAGGGCGAAATCGCCCTGAGAGGCAATTCGCCTTGCGACCTGTGCCACAAAAACGCCGGTTTGGTTTTTTTGAACTGCTTTGAGGTCGATGGAAGGCTGTACGCAATCAGCAAAGGCGACACTCAGCATTTTTGGCAAATCGCATTGCTGCGGTTGCGGCATTCCCTGCTCAATTCCGCCATAGTACGTGCACAGAGTATCGCCCTCCATAAAAGCCCGGAGATCAACCATCTCCTCCACCGGCTCGGCATCAATTTCCGAAAACCCAGGCCCATCCCAAATATCTTCGCCAAAGTATTTGCCCAATGTTGGCGGCGGGTCCCCATCGCTTTCACGCTCACATCCCTGCACAGGTGAAAACGCGCAAGACCTGAACGCGGCTTCATCAAAGCTCTCAGAACAGTCAGTTGACGACGCTTCAAAATCAAAGCTCTTCATATATGCTTGTCACTTCCGTCAGCGCGTGAGCAAGTGCAACGAAGTCCTCGTCGGAAGACGCTTCTATCCATGAAGCGACACCTTCTTTTGCGTTCCATGTAGCCACAAGTCCCACTGACCTTTCTGGATTTCTTCCATTCTGTGCGACAGCGGAGAAGAACCCCTCGGCGTCTGCGCCATTGGAATTAATCACCTCTTCACCACCGATGATGATAGAGAATCGGGCATTAGTCCTCTTTTTTTGGTCCATCAGGATAAAAAGGTCGGAGCCCTTTTGAACACTCCCATCTGGCAGAGAAAGGGTCTTTCCGTCGGCGCTGAATTTCCCTGCCAATGCCAGAACGTTTCCAAAGACGTTGCCGCATTTCATAATGGCAGGCGAGCCTTCTTGTATGCTAATGGCCCACGCACGTTGCCGCCCCTCTTGCATGTGCTGGAAAATACTGGTTGCCGTTTCGGAGTAATTGTTCATCATTTGTTCCTCCATTAAAAAAAATAAGTTCGGGTTGTTGCCCTTGCTTATATTTTAAAGGCAAATTTATGTTAATTTTCACCTTCAAAACCGGCAAGATTTTTAGTGTCGATTTAGCAGAGTTGACAAATGTGAAAGGGGAAGTTATATGAGCGAACCATTTTGTATAGCAAAGGCATGCATAAAAAAACGCGTAAAGGATTGCCAAGCAAAACTTCAATTTATCGATTGTGAAGATCCCAAAGAGCTTGATGGTTTCATAAAAAAGCATGAAGCTTGCAACCCATGTTATACCGAGCTTTTTTTAGCAATAGATTCGGTTTTAGGCGAATTGGTTGAGTATATATGTAGAAATTATAAAAATTATCAATCGAGTAAAGAATACGAAGGACTATTGCCGTTATACGACATATTGGGCAAGACGGCACCCGAATATGATTCCGTTGGTCAGGCCAGCAAGCTTGAGTTGTCCTGTGAGCTTAAAAAATATCTACATTATTTTTTCCCCAGTGAAGCGGGCAGATATAATGCAGAAGCTCTGGTCCTGCTATTTGATGACCGCGATGATGCGGTGACAAACATTCTGCCCTATCTGCTAACATCTTTTTATTTCAATGCCCCCGCGAGCCGTGCGTTTATTTGTGCAGAAAATTCTGATAGTAGTGCTCCTAGCATACTGGAGAACTTATTCCAGATAAACAACGCCAATGCCGGCAAGCAGTACAAAGCAGCTGAAACGGTAACCAACATGTTTTCTATGGAAGGGTACATGAAAAAACTTGCCAAAAGGCTAGGGCTACCCTTTGGTGACAATAATAATGATGCCTTGCGAACGCACCTGTCGTCCAACTACGCTCCCGTCGTTTCCGATAGGCAAGTTTTTAGAGCCTTTATCTATTCTCTCTTTGTTCTTGCCTGTTCTAAGGTTCCTGCTCTTTCGAAAAAGGTGGATTACAAATTGTCTTTTGAACTATTTGATGCAGAAACTCTTTCATTTCAGTCAAAAATTAGTGTCTTCAAACCTTTTGCTGGTTTCTCTAAAAGAGAATTGTTCATTCCACCGCTCATTATGTACATCAATGATCATAAGTCGGAACTATTTCCAATAAAATCCAATAGCGCTGAAAATTTATCTTCCCTTGATTTCTCAAGTGTAGCCGTTGCTGATTCAGAAGCCATCCTTTTAGGTATTAATACAGAAACTAATGTTGATATTAACCAACTTTATGTAATTTTTGCCGCAAAATGCATTTTGTTACTTTATCCTACCAATTTTATTCCGTTTGATTACAATAACATTGAAAAAACGCTTACTGGCGAATTTAAACCGAAGCGATATAAGAATGCGGTCTCTAAAAAAAGCACGACCAATCAAACGCGTTCTAAACAATAGGCTGATGGCCCGTTGCGATTCTTTCACAGTACCTTTGTAAATCCCACCTACGTACACGCCAGAGCTTTCCAATACGAAATGCCGGCAGCTCTCCTGAATGGACTAATTCATAAAACTTGTTTTTTCCGATGCAGAGTAGGCTCATGACTTCTCTGGGAGTGAGATACTCATTCTCTATGTGATTTTCTTCCATTACTTCGTCGTCTTCACGTTGAAAGAACATAACTGAAACCTCCTACAAGTATTGTCGCCAGGCAATGCTTCCGCCGCGCCATTTTATCTGTCCGCACAAAGCCCTGCGTTCTGCATTTTGCTGGAACACAGGGCTTTTTCCGCTTTGCACGGCCAGATAAAACAGCACATCGCTCGCATCACCTGGCGGGGGCAAATTGTCCCTTAATGCATTGTTTGCCGTTATTTTCTCCTTTTGAACGGATGTATTATTACTATAGAGGTTCAGCGTCCCCTTGTTTGGCGGCAATTTGGGTACACACGCCTCTCAATGTGTTTAACAAAAAGCAATGGATTCACGCGTAAAACCTGAGCAAATGCCTTGGTTTTACGGTATTGGAAAGGAGTGAACAAGGCCATGCTTCATCAGATACTCATCGCCATTCGCCGCGTTTTGTGGATGATCGCAGAGCGACTACTCTCCACGCACTCGTACGCATAACCTGAAACAAGGTCAAAAGAGACAGAAAGGAGGCTGATTCCCAATGGTAAAATGACAGCGAACCAGAATAACATCTGGAGTATTGTAATCGCCGCGGTAGCCACTGCATTGTGCGTGGCAATTGACATCTTAATATCGGAGGACAAATCATGAAGGTTTTACTCGTAAAACCAAACC
The DNA here is from genome assembly GCF_000307265.1 of Oscillibacter ruminantium GH1. Taxonomy (GTDB): domain Bacteria; phylum Bacillota; class Clostridia; order Oscillospirales; family Oscillospiraceae; genus Oscillibacter; species Oscillibacter ruminantium. The sequence goes on along the minus strand of NZ_DF158896.1, from coordinate 242,258 downwards.
AGATTCCACGCGCTTATGATCTGGAGGACAGTCTGGATGCTATGCAGGCCCTAGTTGGCGGCAGCATCCAGGCTGTTTTTCCGTTTCAGGAGCCGGTTGCGCTGGTCTGTCACGAGGAGGGGAAGCTTTTGGGGCTTCCCCTGAACCGTGCTCTATCCCACCCCGACACCGGCGAAGTTTACGACATCATCAGCGGTCCCTTCTTCCTGTGTGCTGCACGGGAGGATTCTGAAACATTTGAAAGCCTTACCCCTGCTCAGATAGACACCTATACTCAGCAGTTCTATAATCCCCAGCAGTTTATCCGGACTGAGAACGGACTCATAATTTTTGAAGAAGTAAGGAGCGTTTAAACCATGAAGGAGCCTTGTATTTGCTCCATCTGCGGAGCCCAGTGCCATAGCGATACCATTACCGAATTTGACGGACAACTCTTTTGTGAAAGCTGTTTGGAAGAAGAAACCACCCTTTGTGATCACTGCGGCGATCGGATTCTCCGAGACAGAGCCGAAGGAAACTGTGAAATCACCCTGTGCCGCAGTTGCTTTGACAATGACTTCACCACCTGCGAGCAGTGCGGAACCCTAATACGTAATGTGGATGCTTATTTCCCGGAGGAGGATGACATCCCCTATTGCCGGGATTGCTGTGAAGAACATAGTCGCTCCAGCATCCACAGCTATTACTATAAGCCGACCCCCACCTTCTACGGCGCAGGGCCTCGCTACTTCGGTGTGGAGTTGGAGCTTGATCGCGGCGGGGAGCTTTGCAATAACGCAAGCAAGTTACTTAGCATTGCCAATCGTGATTCCGGCTATCTCTACGCCAAGCACGATGGTTCCTTGGATGACGGATTTGAGTTGGTGTCCGAGCCGTGTTCTCTTTCTTATCATGAGAAGGAAATTCCCTGGAATGAGGTTCTTCAGGAGGCTGCTCACTTGGGTTATGTCAGTCATAAGGCAGGCACCTGTGGTTTGCATGTCCACATTAGCCGCAATGCATTCGGTGAGGAAGAGGCTGAGCAGGATCGGTACATTGCCCGTATTCTCTATTTTGTGGAAAAGCACTGGGAAGAACTATTAAAATTCAGCCGCCGCACGGAATCTCAGCTGAAACGCTGGGCTGCACGCTACGGCTACCAGGAGCATCCCACGGAGATTCTGGATCGGGCCAAAAATGGTTACTCCGGCGGACGATATACCTGTGTCAACCTGACCAACACGGATACCATTGAATTCCGCATGTTTCGTGGGACGCTGAAGTTCTCCACCTTTCTTGCAACATTACAGATGGTCAACGCAATCTGTAATGTTGCAACTTTTTATACTGACGAAAATGTCCAAGAGCTATCTTGGACAAGTTTTGTTTCCGGCCTTGATTGCAAGCAGTACCCCGAGCTGATTGCCTATTTGAAAGAACGCCGCCTGTATACCAATGAGCCCGTACTCGCGGCGGAGGAGGTTTGACCATGTGCTGTCTCTTCGGAATTGTAGACTATCAGAAGAGCCTTTCACTCCATCAGAAGAATCGCATGCTGGCCGTTTTGGCAAAGGAATGCGAGGCGAGAGGTACCGATGCCACTGGCATCGCTTACAATAGTGGCGGAAAGCTGCGAATCTATAAGCGCCCTCGTCCTGCCCACGAAATGCACTTTGTCCTGCCCCGCGATGCCAATGTCATTATGGGGCACACGCGAATGGCCACGCAGGGTAGTGCATGCAAAAACCCAAATAACCATCCGTTTCCCGGTTCAATTCCAGATCACCCTTTTGCATTGGCCCATAACGGCGTTTTGTATAACGACAGAATGCTACGCAATCTTTTGCAGCTGCCAACCACCCGCGTGGAGACCGACAGTTTTATCGCTGTGCAGCTTCTGGAACAAAAGAGAGCCCTCACCTTTGACAGCCTAAAGTACATGGCTGAACAGGTGGAGGGCTCTTTCTGTTTCTCGGTCTTGGATGATCTCAATCGCTTGTATTTGGTCAAGGGGGACAATCCGCTTTGTCTGTATTACTATCCGGCTATGGGGTTATACCTCTACGCATCCACTGAGGGAATACTTCGTGCAGCCATTCACCGCATACGAGGCCTCCGAGGCAGGCCTGTTCAGGTTGCCATTTCCCCCGGCGACATTTTAGAAATTCAGCCAAATGGCCAAATTACGACGCAGCAGTTCCTATACGAAGCGCAAACACCAGATTGGTTTTATAGTGGGCGTGGTAGTTCAGCTCATAATGTATATCGCTATGCCAGCACTCTTGATAGCGAGGCTGATGATTGCTACCTTATACAACTGCAGGAGATTGCCCCGGCCTTCGGATACACCCCCGATGAGATTGATGCGCTTTATCAATCCGGATTTGCACCAGAGGAGATTGAGGAGTGGCTTTATAGCGGTGAGATATGATGTGCCAATAGGGTGTACCCATATGGCACAGTGAAAAAGTATCCCAATAGGGTCGATATTTGGATTTTGGCATGTGCCAGTTCAAATGCCGACCCTATTGGAAAAACAAAGTTCAAATTTAAGTTCGGGCGGATGGGCGGATGTTTTTGGAAAAAGTTTTTTGCGCAATCTTTGTACGTGAATGCATCGGGAAAAAACTTTTCTTGAATAGATCCGCCCATCCGCCCGGGACAGGAGATGAAGATATGAAGATTGGGTATATTCGCGTGAGCACTGCGGAACAGAACACCATTCGTCAAGAGGTGCTGCTGCAGCAGCTGGGTGTGGACGAGTTGTTCATTGACAAAGCCAGCGGAAAGAATACCAATCGGCAAGAGCTTAAACGCATGATGGAATATGTACGGCAGGGCGACACTGTTATTGTAGAGTCTATAGGCCGCTTTGCCCGTAATACACGCGATCTGCTGGAGCTGGTGGAGCAACTGACGCAAAAGCAGGTGGAGTTTATCTCACGCAAGGAGTCCATTGATACAACAACGCCGTCCGGCAAGTTTATGCTTACTATTTTTGGTGCAGTTGCAGAGTTGGAGCGCGAGTACATTCTCCAACGCCAGAAAGAGGGTATTGCCGAAGCAAAAAAGCGCGGTGTCTATACCGGGCGAAAGCGAATTGAGCATCCGGACTTTCATCGTGTGGTCCAGCAGTGGCGAGATGGTGATCTCACAGCGGTGCAGGCCATGCAGAAGCTTGGTATGAAACCAAGCACGTTTTATCGAAGGGTAAAACATAGTGAGTAATTCTTTATTAAAGTATATCCGCAGCAAGCTATAAAAAACCTCTGCCGCTACAAAGGTGAAACGACAGAGGCTCTTTATTTTTCAGGGGAGTCCAAGGCCATTAGGTAGTTCTTCAAGATTTCCTCCGCGTAATGCCGCTGTGCCGGGGTGCATTGTTGCAGCATTTGACTGATGGGGGTGGTGTTCGGTTCCTCACCTGTTCCGCTGAGAATATAATCCGTGGACAGCTTCAGCTTAGAGGCAATCCGGAGAAGCGTAGGAATGGACATACCCTTAAGGCCCAACTCGATATCCGAACAAAACTTAGGAGTGACCCCAATCTGTTCCGCAAATTGTTCTCTAGTATATCCCATAAACTCACGCTGGCGGCGGATTCGTGACCCAATTGATCTCCAGTCCATATGTATCTCCCTCCGTCTATTTTCCTTAGTTTACCCCGGGGAGTTATAGACATAAACCAACTATAAGGGTTTACAATATACAACTGTTAGCGTATAATCGTACCATCAATTAGTGTGTGGACTGATCAATAACCAATAGCAGAAACGAAAGAAAGAAAGAAAGAAAGAAAGAAAGAAAGAAAGAAAGGAAGAAAACAACATGGATTTAATTTTACTGTTGCTCTATTTTTGGGCCGGATATTGGGCGGCTGGACTTGTGCTATTTTATAACAAAATTGTGATAGGGGGCATTGGTGCGCTGTTCCTACAGAGGCTTGCCTTTGGTGCAATCTTTGGCTGGGCGCTTATTCCGATTGCCTTAATTATGAAGCTTTTTCGGATCAGATAATAATTGCTGCTATATTTTTGAGCAACCGACAATAGTCTACGTTGTATGTAACATGCGACCTGTTGTCCGGCTGACATTCCATTTCCGCAGGACTTTCAGCTTCTGAACGAAGCCAGAGAAAAGCTGCATATTACTAAGCATTCAATATCTCCACAACGGTTTACCCTCTAATTTGAACCCGCGCAGCGGCTCCTGCATCGCTGCGTTGTTGATGCGGCAACTTTACAAATGCCGTTGATCGTTGCGGACTTGGCACCAGCTTTTGACTAAGCCTTCAATGGGAGCAGAATCTTCCTGCTCCCATTGACGGCCTTGATTTTTTTGATGCAGTTGTACTATGATGGATGAGAAAGGGTGTGGTGCCGCATGGATTATCAGGAAATCAAAGAACTCAGCACCTCCCCCAAGTGCCGGGCAATACTGATTACGGACCAGCAAGAACGGCATTTTGTGCGAAAATGGATGGCAGGAAACCACGCGGCCTATCAGCAATTAAGAGATCTGGATCACCCCTACCTGCCGCACATTGAGGAAGTAACCTTTGCGCCGAATGAAACGATTGTCACAGAGGAATACATTGACGGCCCAAGCATCGGAGAAGCAGGACTGAAACCTCATAATGTTCTCAAAAGCATTCGGGAGCTTTGCGCCGTACTGTCTTACCTGCACCGGCAGGGAATTGTTCACCGGGACATCAAGCCCTCCAACATTCTTCTGGCTCCGGATGGCCATATCCGTTTGATTGACTTCGACGCTGCCAGAACCGTAAAAGGCGCGATGCATGAGCAGGACACGATCCTGCTAGGGACTCGTGGCTACGCGCCTCCTGAGCAATATGGTTTTTCGCAAACGGACGCCAGAGCTGATATTTACTCACTGGGAGTTACCTTTCGTCAGCTTCTCGAAAAAACTTCAAAGAAACAAAAATATCAGAGGATTATCAAAAAATGTACTGCCTTCGACCCCAAGCAACGATACCCCTCTGCCGACAACCTGAACCGAGCTCTCTATTTTTTGACAGCCAAGCAAATTCTTCGCCATGTCGCAATGATATTTCTGATTTTGTTAGTTGCCCTGCTTTTTCTGCCATCGTGGAGTACGGTCAGGATGGTTGTCAACGATTTGCATCAATTGACGTGGCAAACGGTAGTCCCCTACCTGAAGCAGGGAATTGTTCCGGATGATATGCTGTTTTACTACCCATATATGGACTACGCTTCCATAGACGGACAGAGCCTGACCGAAGGAAAGCGGATTGACCTCTCTGTGGATTTGGACAGAGACGGAAACAAAGAATATTTTACCGCTTATCTTGATAAACAGGGCTCCCTTGCAATCACCGGCAGCGCCAACGGACAGGACATGAATTTCTCTTCTGATCCATGGTTCCGCGAATTATCGACCGAAGGCTGCTCTGTGCAGCTGGCCGCCTGTGATACGGACGGTGATGACGTAAAGGAGGTCTACGTCTCCTTGGGGGATCATTCCACATGGCAAACTACGGCTATCTATACGCTGTCAAAGGGAGACCCGCCTTACGATGATCGGGGCAGCATCACGGACGGCATTCGTGTTGACTATCTGCACCATCACCTTGTTGCGCATGATTCTGCAGGAGGAGAAATCAGCGAATACTTCTTCACCAATCAAGATGGTCTGCATGTATTTGGAAAACAATAAAAAAAGCGCATCCACTGAAAGGATTTTCAGTGGATGCGCTTTCCTATTCCAAACATTCAATATGATTGTCATACAGCAGCTCGTTGGCTTCCAGAATCGTCTGCCGGTGGACCACAGACGAAATCAGCAGCGCATCCCTTGGATCGCGGGCGTAGAGTTCCCGATAGCCTGCCTGCTGCAAGAGCTTCTTCGTTTCGGTTAAATCCATGGCAAAGCCAAACGCCAGTGCAATAACTTTATCTCTTGACGGCGTTTTCAAGCCCAAAAATATCTGATAGACGTAGGCCCGATTCAAACCGGATCGGCGCGCCACCGCAGCTTTGGTACATTTTTTGATTTTTAGCCACTGTCCAAGACTTTCAGAAAAACCGTTCAACTGCAATTCCGCACGGTTCTTTTCAAAATAGTCCACCATATCGGTAGCCTTACAAATTTCGTTTGTCAGTTCGTCTGTTGTTTTCACGCCCTTCACCTCTGCCAGTATCATAACAGATCATACTTTGAAATGGTTAGCTGTCGGCTAACCATTTTTTATTGTCTCTATTGTAAACTCATTTTGTAACAGGCACAAGAAACCATAATACATCTGCTCACTGGCATTCATTTTTATGATAAAAGTTGATTTTTCTCTCAAAAGAGAGCATACTTCAGTACAAATAGAGTTAACCATTTTCAGAAGTCAATTAAATATACCAGCAAAGCAGGTGAAAACCTGCCCTCGCAAAGCTATAGGGCCTCCGAACAGGTGGTTGCCAGTTGCAAACGTAGGACGGCCATCTCTGATTTTGAGATGGCCGTCCTGTCTTAATCTGCTTTTAAAAGAAACAGTTTCAAAACCTGCTCTGCTAATTTTAATTCTCGTTCACTGCACTTGGAGAGAAGACTAAAGATATCTGACGGATCTCCCTGCTCGGGTGGCGTTCCAAACAAGATATACTCGATCGGAAGTTTGGCCGTGTGCGCGACTTTTATCAAGGTGTCGATGGACATTTGGGATGTCCCAACTTCAATCTGCCCATAATAGCCGGTTCCAATGTCGGCTAGCTCTGCAAATTGTTCCCGCGTCAAGCCCAATGCATTCCGCTGCTGCCGCAGGCGATTTCCCATATCAGCCAATTGCTGCTTCTCCATATCTTTCAACACCTCTTTTTCATTATTGTATAGGGTGTCCCCAATCGGCTGAATATGCTTAAAAATATTGAAAAACGTTATTTTATAGAATACAATTGTTACACTGGAATCTTACTCAAACGGGGTGGTAAAAATGTACTGTGCAAGATGCGGCGCAAAACTGCCGGACGAAGCAAAGTTTTGCCCAAGATGTGGGAAGAACACCGGCGTGGCTACAAAGACAATGGATTTCACACTTAAGGATTCTTCTCCGAAAAATGATGCCATGCAGGATGCCCAATCTATTTTTAGCAAAGGAGATCTTCAGTCAAAAATCCAAGATTTGAAAGCTCAACCGCCAGTAATTACAGGCGATATAGACATAGATGAATGTTTAGATGCAATTGAGCGTTCAAATACTTTAAAAACTCATGAGGCAGTTGAAAATAGCGCAGCTAAAGATAAAAATTTTTCAGAAAAAGTATACTCAATTCACGCTGAAGCTTCAAAAAGGAATCTTCAGGAACCCGCATTGAAACAGCTGACGGCAGATTCGAATACAATATCTGCAGAAAAATTTTTCAAGATCCCAAAAAACTCTGATTGGCAGCAGCAGGAAACATCCAACAAAGAAGCGCCCGTGATAGACGATGACTGTCCTTTTTGTGGAGCGAAGGGGTGCCATCTGGTAGAAAAGAGCACTGTTACAATGAACGGATCGAATTATCACGCGATTTGCGGTATTTGCGGAGCTTGCCTAGTGGGACCCTTTGGTGCTTTATGTGGGCTTTGCGGAAGCGGTACAAAAGTTGATATTAGAAACGAAACATGGTGGCAATGTCTCAACTGCGGAAAACAACATATCGCGTCACAAGATGCAAGGGAAAAGGCAAAAATGATGGGTACATCTGCGCTACTCTATACAATGGTATGTTCTTTATTTCTTTCTCATGCGATTTGGTATGGCCTAAGACTATGGCTTCTTTTCCTGTCCTTGATCGTACCTCCTGTGTGCTGGTTTGGAATCTATTCTGAACTTTCAACCGAGTTGGGATGCTCTCTTTTTTCTATCTTTACTGCTTCTGAACGCAGAAATATGATGATTATTGTTGTTTCGTTAACCGTGGCAATGCTTATCTTGGGGGCACCTCTGTTGGCAGAAATTTTGGGGGGCTAAGATGGAGCGAATGTATACTGTACTAATGCGAATAGGTAAGTTGTCTGGGTGTCACCAAAGAGCTGACAGAAGCTTTTTCTGGAGGGGAAATCAATTTCCTGTCTGCGCACGTTGCACAGGTGTTTTCTTTGGGCAATTCTGCGCCTGTTTTTTGTTTCAATTTTGCCGTGCTCCATTTTGGATTATGATTGCCTTTTGCAGCCTGATGTTCTTAGATTGGTTTCTTCAGTACAAAGAAATCAGAGAGTCCACAAATCTGCGCCGGTTTATAACCGGGTCTCTGTGCGGATATGCTTTTGGTTCCACTGTATTGTGGGCACTGAAAAAGCTTCTTTATTGATGGAGGGATAGACATGAGCGGAGTTTGTATTAACTGCGGAGCAGCTCTGGAAGACGAAGCGAAGTTTTGTCCGCAATGTGGGGCAAAGGTATTTGTACCAACGTGCCCAAACTGCCGGGCGGAGATTGACCCTGATGCAACCTTCTGTACGCAATGCGGACAACCTGTAAGCAAAACATCCTCGGAATCACATTGCCGGCAAGATGGTTCCCCAACTGATAACAATAGGGATAAGACCGTTTACGGGGAAACAGGCAGAAATGAGGAGACCAATGCTGCAGAAGAGCAAGCTAAAGCAGCACAGGCAGAACATGACAGGCAACTTCATGATTTTGCGTATGTTATTGGGAAGAACACAGAATATTATCTTCCCGAATTTGAAAAAGCAGGGCGTGGTGGAAAGGTCAAATTTAATTGGGCCGCATTTTTACTGGTACCGATGTTTTGCTTCTATCGAAAATGTGGAGATCTATTCATAAAATTTTTCTTACTTCCACTAATCGTTGAAAATGCAGGCGGGATTATTTCCCTTATTGGTATGGCTGTTCTTCCTTTTCAATCTACCGTGGCACTTGTTATGATGGCCGGAGGTGTTCTATCGCTGCTAGTCGGCATAGTATGGCTTGCCATAAATGGGATTCGGTTTGGTCTTCATTTTAATGAACTATATTATCACCATTGCTGCCAGTTGATTAACTCCAGAGACATCAAACATTGTGGAACCTCCGTATGGCATGCAATTCTATATGCTGTTGTGGCTTATTTAATTGAAACGATGTTAGGGGTTATATTGGTGGTTGCGATGATACCGGCTCTTCTGATGGGCGTTCAGTTATCAGGGACAGGCTTGCCCTCTGATGAAAACACTCCTGTATTCTATGATGCATCCGAATCTCAAAGCTCGAGCAATGTAAACAATACTGAATCCGGCAGTAATGATCCTTTCAGCAATTATACGGGAGATTATGAAGCAATGATGTTTCTGAAGGAATGTTGGAGTTGGAAATGGTATTATTGCGTATTTTTTGATTATGAAAAAAACATATTTAACGGGCAGGAGATGCAAAATGGGGATACTTTTTACATAACGTCTACTTCAATGAACGGATGCGCATATTCAATATTGAATGGATATCGTACGGGTGATACATATACCTATACGGTACAGATATCTGGAAGCACTTTTGATATTATAATTACGCACTATGATGATCCTTATGAATCTGATTATAGTATTCAATCTGACTGCACAAACAAAGATTTTTCCTTTCAGGCGTTCCGTGAGCAGGATAGTAATTCCACTGCTGATTCAGGCGGAAATAGTAATGATTATCTTTTCCCCAGCGACACACAGTACATCTCTGTATCAGATCTCTATGACCTGTCCAAAGATCAGGTCAGTTTGGTTTTAAATGAGATCTACGCCCGACACGGCTGCAATTTCAATTCTACAAATCTAAGAGATTATTTTAATGCGCAGGACTGGTATTATCCAGAGGAGGGGTTGAATGCCTCCAACTTCGATTCGTCCGTTCTAAATGACTGTGAGAAAGAAAATACCGCAACGATCGTACAATACCAGAAGGATCAGGGGTGGCGTTCATGAAGAAACAACTTTTTGCATTGCTTTTTCTATGCGTTGTGCTGTGTGCCGGATGCGCAATTCAATCTTCTGCAGAGACTCCTGCGGAGCCGGGCTCTGCTGCTGTTTCCACACAGGGAGTCTCCGCGCCGGATGAGTCTGCAGAGACACATGAGCAGGAAGCGAATTCAAGTATAAATAACGAAGCACCCGCTGAATCTGCATCATCTAAATCATTGCCATTGGAGGGGCATATCATCTGTGTAGATCCGGGGCACTGTGTGACTGATGAAATTGGAAAAGGCGGACAAGAACAACTATCACCGCTCTCCAATCAGACAAAAACCGCTTTTGGCGGCGGTACACACGGGGCAAATATGACGGAAGAAAAGCTGAATCTGTCCGTTGGCCTGAACCTTCGGGATGCCTTGGAAACTGCAGGCGCACAGGTTATTATGACGCGGGAGGTTTCGGAAATCACACTCTCCGGACAAAAGCGATGCCAGATCGCTCAGGATGGAAATGCGGAGGTGATGGTTCATATCCATGCCGATGGATATAGTGATACCTCCGTACACGGCGTATCCGTTTTAGTCCCCTCCGGAGATCTTCTGGGAACACCTTCCATTGTCAAAGAGAGTGAACGCCTAGGCAAACTGATGGTTGATGCAGTAGCCACCGCTACGGGCGCCAAAAATAGAGGTACTAGCGGAAGGTCAGATATGGTTGGCTTTAACTACGCAACCATGCCAACCGTTTTAATTGAGATGGGCTTTATGACAAATCCGGAGGAGGATGCATTGTTGGAATCGGACGTCTACCAAGATAAAATTGTACAGGGAATGGTAGATTCAATATGTGATTGGTATGCCGTAGACGGATACGAATAAAGAATTGAATTTTTGGGAGTATCTGCGGATTTATAGCTGCGGTGGCAATCATTTTTACGAAAATATCTGAGTGATGGCATTATACAAGTTTCGAGAACATTTTTGTTGCATAGAACGCGTTTAAATATGGAGGAGCAATTGTGGGATGTGGGACATTGGGCCTGGTTTTTGCAGGCGGTGGAGCGAAAGGCGCTTACCAGATAGGTGCATGGGCGGCAATGCGGGACTATTCTGTTAATGGATCCCAGCTGACAGAATATGTTACCAAAATATCGGGAACATCCATTGGAAGCCTTAATGCAGCCCTATTTGCACAGGGAGACTTTGATAAAGCCAGAGATATTTGGGAATCAATTTCTTCATCACAGATTTTCAATATCCGAGGGATTGAAGAATTTAAGAAAACGCTATATTCTCTCCTTAAGATAATCAGGGCACATCCAGAAAGTACGAAGGAAAAAGAACATGATACTACTGTTCATGCGGCTGTAGCAGGGGCACTGGGAGCAAGCGCTATTTATCAACGAGAAAAAAGCAAGAACAGCTATGTTGCTCTGTTCAAATGCTGCGTATCAATAGTACTAACGGTAGGACTTGTGACCCCTGTTGCAACAAACGCCGCATTGGTGTCAGCAGGCGCGACGGTACTTGGCTCAGGAGCATTTCTTTCGGGGACACTCCCTATATCTGTTGCCCCGCTGGTCTTTCCTATGGCACTTGCGCTGACGGGATTTCTGATTAAAAGCCGTCCAACTAAGGATGAGTTATTTGCAATACTTCGAAAGCTGAAACAAATTTCCTCATTTTCCTTTTTAAATAGTGACGGGATTCAATACATGCTCCGAGAGGCACTCCAGTTTGGCGTGGTATCTGAGTCAAAAATTCAGTGCTATGCTACATGCACAAATTTAGAAAAAGATGTCGGAGTGTCTTTTTTGCTCAATGGTCAAGAACCGAAAAATGTCGAGCAAATATTACTTGCGTCATCAGCTTATCCCTTTGCGTTTCCTGAACAGATTATTAATGGCGTTCGTTATTGTGATGGTGGGTTTATTCCCCCAAATAATGTCCCTACAGATGTGCTGCTCGACAGTAGTATGAACGAGAGTAATTCTCTTATTATCGAAATCTTATTAGACTCAGAAGATCTGGTTATTCGGAATAACCCGAAAATACTAACACTATGTCCTTCCATTGATTTGGGAAGCATGAAGAGTACATTTGATTTCAATCCACAACGTATTATGGGACGAATTGAACAAGGTCGCAAGGAAATGAGTGATTTTTTGAAGAGCAATCGTGCTAAAATTGAAGAGAGACTATCGGATGAGCATTGGTAATTAGTACGGAGTCTGCAAACAAAAAATCAAGCCCCTAAATAAAAAAACTCTCACAAATCTGTGAGAGAAAAAAAGGCACAACAATGCAGACTGGAAAAGAAGGTGGTTTCCCGGCCAGAGGCTAACAGAATTATTTGTCAAGTCATGCTTGGGGATCGATTTCCTGTGCCGCAAAGCACTCCTTCACACGGACATAGTACACTTTATAAACGATTCCGGATTTGAGAGAGTTGCTGATTATAATCGGCACGAACTTGATTATCAGTATGAAACCAGAGATGTTCTTGACCCTGAGGTAGCAACTTCTATGACTGAAGATGAGCTCAAAGCATATTACGGATATGAAGCAACGCCTTAACAGGCTTACTTAGCAAAAGAGGATTGGAGCATTCGCTCCCTTCTTTTTTCAATAAAACAAAGACAGCTTAGAAATAACATATTTAATACACTTTCTTTGCATATTACAAATGACTGAAATTAAATTGGCAGACAGGAATTCCTGTCTGCCAATTTATCTGTACAGTTGCGAATTTTGGTAAAATGTGCTATACTTTCATACATAGCTAATTGGATGGGTGGGTAGATACCGCGTGGAGTACATTTTATATTGCGATGAGTCTAGTAGCAATGGGCCAATTTTCAGTGACTTCTTCGGTGGCTGCCTAATTAACAGCAAAGATCTCATTGAAGTGACAGAAGCGTTGAATCGAAAAAAAACCGAACTTAATTTAAACGGCGAGATCAAGTGGACAAAGACCACCGATCAGTACTTGGGCAAATATATCCAGATCATGGATCTTTTCTTTGATTTCATTCAGTCTGGGAAAATCAAGGTTCGGGTGATGTTCCGCAGCAATGAGGATCGCCCTTCTAACTACCATGACCGGCACAGCAATGATGATAAATATTTTAAGCTGTATTATCAGTTTTTGAAAAATGCATTTGGCCTGAAATATATCCCATCAGAAGATGGTGACGTTTATGTCCGTATTTATCTGGATCAGCTTCCAGATAAAAAAGAGAAATGTAATGAGTTTAAACAGTACGTGCAAGGTCTCCCCAACATCAAAGATTTTTCATCTGTGAAGAATCGTCTGCACATTCGTGAGGGTGATGTTGCAGAAGTGCGCTCTCATGAGCATGTGCTATTGCAGTGTACCGATATTGTTCTTGGTGCAATGTACTTCCGTTTGAACAAATTGCATTTTGAGAAACCAGAAGGGGCTCGTGTTAGAGGTAAGCGGACGATTGCCAAGGAGAAGTTGTATAAGCATATCAACGGCAGAATTCAAGCCATGCTACCCGCGTTTAACATCGGAGTTTCAACGGGAGAGCGAGGCTATGTAGACCATTTTTGGGCCTTGCCCTATAGCCACTGGAAGTTCAAGCCATATTAAAAAGAAACGTCCCACACTCTCTACATAAGAACCCCACGTAGGAACGCAAGGCTTCGAGAGATGCAGGACGTTACTTACATATTATACGCGCGCGGATACTTTTCTACTATCATCATAATAGGTTAAACCTAAAATGTCAAGAAAATTCTCGATGGCCGTTTAATCCCATCTATTTATTGTTGCAAACCATATAAAAGTTGCATGAAACTGTGCAACTTTCAAAACTTCTTGTTAATATCAGGTACGACAGAATACGACAGTTTCTATATTGCAACTATTTTTTACGGGGTGCGGATTGGCCTAAACCATTGAAAATGCTTGCGTCTCTAAGTACTATCTGTCCTCAGTCTTGCTTGACGTGCAGGGGGTCACAGGTTCGAGTCCTGTATCGTCCACCATTAGCAAGAACGCAGACTGTTAAAACAGTCTGCGTTCTTTTTTGCTGTAAATTTCTTAAGACTATTGTGCAATTATATGCACCATTTTCTCACCGGTACGCCTTTTATTAAGAATAACTTTAGAAATTGGCAGGCGAAAACGGCGCAGTTTTGGGCAGCAGCGACTATTTAAATTGCATGTAGTGAGCTGTTTTTCGGCAGGATGTTCTAACGATGAACCGTGCCCGCTGGGGAAGTCCCGATTACCACGGGTTGCTGAAAGATGCGCTGGACGCCATCGCCCACCAACTGGAGCGGGACTTTGAGCGCAGTGAGCGGGAGAACAACTATATCACCGACGATACCGCAAAGAATCTGAAATCCGCCGTCAGCGAGCAGGAGCGCTGTGGAATCAGCACCGGCTCGACGGGCAGCAAGATTGAAAAACCGGCGTGGTTTGTGAACGGCGACCTGGCGAAAATCCAGCAGTTACAGAGCAAACTCAATCAGTTGGGTATCGGGGAACATCTGGCCGAGGACGGAGTCTACGGGAAGAAAACGATGACGGCGTTGGAAACATATATCAAAACATTCGGAACGGGATCGCTCCCAGTTGCCGGAGTAATGAATCCGCAACTTGGCAAAAAACGCTTTCCACAGCGGCCAGTATTGGTGGCAGTTGGGCCGGATCAACACTGGGTGCAAAAGGCGGCGCTATGCTGGGAGCGCTGCGGGATCAGCGGTCTTTCCTCTTGTTGGGGCGGCAATCGGCGGAGTCATTGGCGGAATCGCCGGAGGAAACGGCAGTAATCAAATCTTTGTCCTTTATGCGACTGAGGAAGAGGCCGACAGCCGATCTGCCTGGCAGATATTCATTCAGTATGGAGAAATGTCTGATAAAATGGATATCACAATGAATAGCAGCCATGTGAATATGAAATACATTGAGGGGAATGATTGGTAAAGTTTGCGAAAAACACGGGAGCCGCTTAAAAGCTGTGCAATTATAGAGGAAGTATTCTTATTAATTGCCGTTGCGGCCCTCCTCTCAGAAAGATGATCGTCGCCGCAAGGAATCGTCATGCCCCGCCCGGCATCGTTCTCCGAGCCAGTCGGCCAGAGGCACAGCCCCGCCTGTCAATACCGAGAGTCATATGCTCTGACTACGTCCCTAGGCCCGGTTGTCCGTGAGTTCCGGCGGGTATTATATATGGTGTTCGTTTTAGACGAGCGGTTCCCACCAGTTTTGGCCAGTCAAACAGCGCCCGCGCACTGGATAAGTGCGCGGGCGCTTTGTCTGCTTGGAAATATTGGTTTCGTCCGGTGGGCAAGCGTACCGACGGGAATCAGCCGAACAGGTTCGGCAGGAACGTCACTGTCCATGGGATATAGGTGATGATCGCCAGCACAACCAGCAATACGCCCAGCATGGGCAGGAGGTCCCGCATCTGCTCTTTCAGACTCACCTTTGCGATGGAACCGGAGACGAACAGGCACACACCCAAAGGCGGTGTGCACATGCCGATGGTCAGGTTCACCGCCATGACGAGGCCGAAATGAATGAGGTCGATGCCCATAGCCTGCACCAGCGGCAGGAACAGCGGGGTGAAAATCACCAGCGCGCTGGTGGTGTCGATAAACGTACCGGCAATCAGCAGTACCACGTTGATGACCAGCAGCATGACATACTTGTTGCTGATGGTGGCGGAGAGGAATGCGCTGACCGTCTGGGGCACCTGCGCCACCGTGATAACCCATGTGAAAAGGCTGGCACAGGCCACCACGATCAGTACCTGTCCGGTGGACTTGGCGCAGTCGATAAACAGTGTGTACAGGTCCTTCAGCTTCAATTCCTTGTAGACAAACAAGCCCAGAATCAGCGCATAGGCGCAGGCAATCGCGCCGGACTCGGTGGCGGTGAAAATACCGGAAAGGATACCGCCGATGATGATGATGGGCATAATCAGCGCCAGAAGCGCATCCTTGCCGGTCTTGAAGATTTCGCGGGTTGTGGCCCGCTTTTCCCGACCCACATAATGGCGCTTTTTACCCACCACATAGCTGTAAATCATCAGACCCGCACCCATGATGATGCCGGGGACAAAGCCTCCGATAAACAACTTGCCCACGCTGACGCTCGCCATGGTTCCGTACAGCAGCAGCGGAATGGACGGCGGGATAATCGGCCCGATGGAACCACCGCAGGCCAGCAGGGGTGCGGAGAAGTTGTTTTCATACCCCTTCTTCTCCATAATGGGAATCATGATGCCGCCGATAGCCGCCGTGGCGGCGATGGCGGAACCGGTGATAGCCGCGAAGAACATGCACGCCAGAATGCTCACCATGGCAAGTCCGCTGGGCAGATGCCCAATCAAAGCGTCCGCAAAATCCACGATCCGCTTGGAAATACCGCCCTGCACCATCAGTCCGCCCGCCAAAATGAACAAGGGGATGGCGATGAGCGCCGTACTGTCCGCACCGGTAAACATCCGCTGCACCACCACGGTCAGGGGATAGCCCCCCTGCATGATGCCAAACACGGAGACCAGTCCCAGAGAGAAACAGATGGGAATGCCCACTAAAAACAGGACAAACAGCAATACAATGAAAATCATTCCTCACCGGCCTCCTTTTTGGTAAAATCACGCAGTTGTGCTGCTAAAATCTGCACCATGTAAAACAGCATCACCAGCGCGGCAGAGGGAATGCTGGCATAATAGACCGTCATGGGGATGGGCAGATACGAGGTGGTCTGGGAAAGTCCGCTCTTGGCGAACTGGCCGCCATAGACCATCAGCAGCACAAAAAAGCCGCACAGAATCACATTGATGAGAATTTCCACCAGACTCCGCAGTTTGACCGGCATTGCCGTCAGCAGAACGTCCACGTTCAGGTTTCCCTTTTCCCGAACGCACCATGCCGCTCCCCAGAACACCAGATACGTGAAGGCCAGACGCAGGATATCTGTGCTCCACGGAAGGGGGGATTTCAGGACATACCGGCACAAAACCTGCGCAAAGGTGATAACGAACACCGTGGCGGCGCTGAGTCCCATCACGAAACGGGTCAGCCCGTCGACTATTTGGTTCAAAGCTTTCATATTCTCTCCTTCTAAAAGGGACCCGTGAGAATCGACCGCCCACAGGAGGCGGCCGATTCAACAGGTCGGGGCTGCTTTCGTTAGTTGTGGGATTCCTTGACTGCCGCCATCACGGCCTCGGTCAAAGCGGGGTCCACCAGAGCCGCTACATCGTCGCGGGTATACAGGTCGGCGGTGGCGTCCTTAAAGGACTGGATATCAGGGTCTTCGCACACGATAACGCCGCTGTCCTTAATCTGCTGGAGATATTCGGCTTCCATGGAGCTGACCGTCTCGCGCTGATAATCTCTGGCGTAGGCGGAAGCCTCATCCACCCAGCCCTGCTGCTCGGCGGTCAGGCCGTTGTACAGGTTCAGGTTCATGATAATGCTCTCCGCACCATAGGTGTGGTTATCCATGCACATATACTTCTGCACCTCGTCAAAGGCAGAGGTAGCAATGGAGGTAATAGGGTTCTCCTGACCGTCCACAGTGCCCTGCTGCAACGCGGTGTACAGCTCGTTGAAGGCGATGGGGGTAGCAATGAAGTTCAGGCTGTCCGCGAGTGCAAACCAGATGGTGGCCTCCTGCACACGGATAGACAGGCCGGACAAATCGGCCGCGCTTTTGATTTCCTTCTTGTTGTTAGTGAAGTTGCGGAAGCCCAGCTCGCAGAATGCCAGATGCTTGATGCCCTGCGCCTCAAACTTGGGCTCCAGCTCGTCCTGCAGGAAGTTATCCAGCACGTAATAGGCCTCGTCCTTCGTCTCGAACATATAGGGAATGGACAGCACCTGCGTCTCGGGGACGAAGTTGGGCAGCGCGCCGTCGCTGGTGACCACCGTCATTTCGAGGGAGCCGAGCTGCACGCCCTCCACAGCCTCGCGTTCGCTGCCGAGCTGGCTGTTGGGATAGACGGTGGCGGTGATCTGCCCACCGGACAGCTCCGCGATCTTGTCGGCAAACGCCTGCGCGGCAATGGTGGACTGGTGCTTTTCATTGCCCGTGGTGGCAATTTTCAGGTTGACGGCAGAACCGGCGGCAGAACCCGACGCTGCGGGAGCGGAGCCGGATGCGGCGGGGGCGGAGCCGCAGCCCGCCAGCAGCGTGGCGGTCATGGCCAGACTGAGTACCAGACTTAAAAACTTTTTCATCATTATCTCTCCTCTTCACTAATTGCAATCACATTGTAATCGGACGTAAGTTTCCGACCCAGCACCGCATCCGCCATCTCATAGCGGAAATTGGAGCCGTACCGGAAGCCGTTGAGCACCGGCACCGTGCCGGAGAAAATAACGCAGTTGTCGATACCGCCCACGCGCTCGTTCAGCTCCTTGAGAATCGTCTCCACCGGCAGGATGTCCGCCAGCTTGCCCTGCTGATAGGGGACTTCTTCCCCGTCCACGGTCTGCCAGGAGTTCAGGGCGATGTCGTCCCAGTGATCTTTCACTTCCTCGTAATCCCACAGCATGGGGCAGATGGGCTTTGCGCAGATCTGCTTCGCCTTGGGCACGCTCTGGGCCTCCAGCTCCCGGTCGGTATGGTCGCTGCCAAGACCGATGTAGATTTTTCCGTCCTTCAGCACAATGACGTACTCCACCTCGCCGCAGGTTTTTTCCCCTACAAAGACCAAATCCTTTTCCTGCGTCAAAACATAGTTGCCGCACTGAAAGATGGTGGGAATCTTCTTCGGTGCGGGAACGCCCAAATCGCGCTCCAGCTCCTTGATGTGCTCCATGGTCTTTTCCAGATTCCGGCCTGCGTAGCCGATGGCAAACACGCGCTCGTAGTTCAGAGACAGGGGCGTTTCCTTGCCGCCCGCCTGCACGGTAAAGGTCAGATTGCTCATGTAGTTTCTCCTTTTTTTCAAACAGCTTTCAGATACATGCCCGCGGCATGTTTCCATACAAACGTAAAGTGCTTAGACGTGATAGACCTCGGGGATGCGGTCACGGTAGACGTTGATGCTGTCGCGCACCTGCTCCACGGTGGAAAGGTCCATTTCGGTGGTGAGAATCTGCTCGTCGCCGCCGCCCAGAATCAGGCATTCGCCCATGGGGGCGTAAACAGCGGAGTGTCCGCAGCACTTGACGCTCCCGGCAGTTCCCACGGAGTTGGTGCAGGACAGGAAGCACTGGCTCTCAATGGCCCGCGCACGATTCAGTGTATCCCAGTGCAGCGTCCGGGCCTCCGGCCACTGGGACACCACAAACTGTACCTTGGAGCCGCGCAGCATTTCCGTGCGAATCAACTCCGGGAAACGAATGTCATAGCAGATGACCAGACTGCAAGGGATTCCATCCAGTTCAAAATTACAGGCCGAATCTCCGTGCTGGAAATACGTATGCTCCCCAGAGGGGCTGAACAGATGCACCTTGTCGTACTGCGCAATCAGCGTTCCCGTGCGGTCAAAGACGCACGCGGTGTTGTACACCTTGCCGTCCGGTTTCCGGTTTGCCACGGAACCGGCGATGATGTTGACGCCGTACTCTGCCGCCAGCGCGGAGAAGGTTTCCTTCACCCGCTCGCAGTTCTGATCCGCCAGCTCTTCCAAGCCTTCCTTGGGGAAAAAGCCCACGTTCCAAGTCTCCGGCAGCGTAATAACGTCCGGCTTCGCCTGCGCCGCCTGACGAACCAGCTCCACGGCGTGGGCAAAGTTCTCCTCGGGTTTGCCCAGCTTCATGTCCATCTGGATCATGCTGACTTTCATGAAAATCCTCCTTACTCCGCCGAAAACAGAAATCGGCGGCTTGCACACATACTTGGTATTTGGTATACCATATACCACTTGCTTGTCAAAAATATAGCATACAGGCGGAAACCTGTCAATAAAGGACAGGAAATTTCCGTCCCATTTGTGAAAATCATCCTATTTGACAAAAAACACGCTTGCATTTCACATTTCGCACAAAGCATTACCATGAAAAAAGCTGCAAGGAGGCCGCGCCAGCTTTGCGCGGCCTCCTTGCAGCTTTTTTCCTCGATCCCGTTATCCGGGGAAACCATTCGGGTTTTGCGCTGTTTCCGGTCCAGCCGCCTGCTCAAAATTCAGTCAAACTTTAGCGGGCGCTTCCTGTCCCTCCGCCAGCGCACTCACCCGGTGGCTGCGCATATTCTCCTCCGTATAGTGCATGTGCGCCTTCATGGCCTCCACCGCTCCGGCAGTATCCCGACGCTTCAGCGCATCCAAAATCGCCTGATGCTCCAGCAGTGTGGTGAGCCGCCGCTCTTCGGAATTCATGACGGCCTGCGTCCCCAAAAAGCGAAAAATATCGTAATAATTCTCCAGCAGACGAATGAGCTGGTGGTTGCCGCTGCGCTCATACAGGCAGGTGTGAAACCGCCGATCCTGTACAATGAACGCCTCCACATCAAAGTTCTCCAGCATTTTCTGCTGTTCCTCCTGAATCTGCTCCAGCAGCGCAAGATCGCTCTCGGTGATGTGCTCCGCAGCGTCCTCGATGGCGCAGGCCTCCAGCGCGGAGCGGATGCGGGCAGTCTCCTGCATGTAGCGCCAGTCGAACTCCCGCACCACTGCGCCCTTATAGGTTTCGATTTGCAGCCATCCGTCCTGCTCCAGCATTTGCAGCGCCTCCCTTACAGGGGTGCGGCTGATGCCCAAATCCTCGGACAGCTTGCGCTCGTTCAACACATCGCCGGGTTTGTAATGCCCGCTTAAAATCTCTTTTTTCAGGGCATCGTACACCCTGTGCTTGTACGGCAACTGTTTTTCCAGCATGACTTTCCGCTCTTTCTCCATTTTTTGGGGAGCCGTTCCCCGTTCAAAACCGGCCGTTTTCTTATTTTGCACACACTTGCGACTCCCCGTGCAAGCAGTCTTATAAATTATTTATATAACACACCATCCGCCTCTTGGCAAGACACAGCCGCAATTTTCCTTTCTTTCCGGGCGGACTTCTCTCGTTCTTTTCCACAAGTTTTCCGCAACCGTTAATCTATTAAAAACGAATTAATTGTATCATTTCAGATACATAGCCTGCTTGCCAGCGGGGCTTTTACGCATACGTTGTTTCCGACAGCTGGCATAAAAATTCCGTTTAGCCGTGAACCGAATTTTTTAGAATTTTCAATCAAAATGCAGCTTCAAAGCAAACATTCCATACAAATTTTTTCCCAGTCTCCATCTTGCGCATTTCCTTATATTCCCAACATTTTTTCTCTGTGCAACTCGCATTGTGCAAAAAGGAAGCCACTGCCCATTTACCAGACAATGGGCAGTGGCTTCCTCATTTCGAGAAAAAATGGCGGCCTTGCACAAAAAGAATTGTATTTTTGATTCCAGCCTCTCACGCTATTTTGCCCATTGTCCCAGCTTGAACTTTTGCAGGCAGTATCTTATGCAAAAAAGCAACATTATACAACAAATGACAATTTTCGTTTATCTGTTGTTTAAACGCGTGTCGCCGTTTTTAATGCTGGGCATATTTCCCCGGCGTGACGCCAATGATCCGCTTAAACGTTCGAATAAAGTTTGCATTGTTGCCAAAGCCTACGTTTTCTCCGGCCTCCTGAACCGAGGCCCCTTCTCGGAGCAGCAGGCACGCCTGACGCACCCGATAGTTGATGATGTATCCACCCACGCTGAAACCGGTGGTCCCTTTGAACAGGCGGCACAGATAGTACTTGCTGATAAAGAATTCGCGGCTGATTTGATCCAGAGAGATTTCCTCACTGTAATTGTCGTGGATGTAATTGATGATGGGCATGATTTTCAAAAATTCCCTTGAGCTTCCCTCTTTCACCTCCGCCTCATGGGAGCAGAGATGCCGCACAATATAGAGGATTATTCGCATCAACAGAATATTCTGCTCAAAATCCATACCAAGCTCCGGGGCTTGGTGGAGACTCTGCTCAATCAGTTCACTGAGTTCGCCCAATTCCTCTTCGTTTAAAATAATATATGGATTTGCATGATTGAATATGGAAATCAAATCCGTCTGCTGGCTGGATAGCAGCCACAGCGTTTCATAGGAAATGTGGATAATGTAGCGCTCATAGGAGGATACTTCGACCAAACAATGGTGCAAAACCCCCTTTTTCACAATATGGACCGTCCCGCAGTATAAAGGGAGTTTCTCGTCGCCGGATATAAACTTGCCGCCGTCCGCCAGGCAGACGAGAATTTCCAACAGGTCGTGGCAGTGGGGTTCGGTCAAGTCCTGGAATTTATGTAAGTTGCGTTTGATATCAAAATCCAACTGCATATTACTTCCTCCAGCAAAATATGTGTGTTTTCAGTATAATTCATTTTGGCAATTTGCGCAACAAAAAAGCAAAACTTCTAATAGATTTTGTCAATTGAGTCCTGTTATACTAAGACTACAATAAATGTTTCAGCCATTTATGCAAAAAGCTTGTGCGCCGCGTCTTCAAAAATGATGGTGGTTTTTACTGGGACAGGCTTGATTTGTTGGTTAGGGGGGATAAATTCAGGTGAAAACACCCGTGCTGAAGATGTCTTTTGTGAGGAGGTTTCGGATTTGAAAAAATACCGGGAAGTCGTTGGTGGTAGTGTGTTTTTTTTGTTTTCCGCCACGTACTTTGTCATGGCATTTGGTATCAAGCAATATAGCGACGGTTTTCTCAGCTCGGATTTTATCCCCAAAGTTTACGGCATTATTTTAATCGGTTTGAGTATCTGCCAGATTATAATCAGTATGCTAAAATCCAAAAAGAGCCAAGCGGCAGAGGATGATTCGGAAGCCGCCCCCTCTCTGAAACAATCTTTGCTCTCTGTCACTTTGACCTTCGTTCTCCTGATCGGCTATGTGGGTTTATTGAAAACCGTTGGTTTCATCATCATGTCCAGCGTTTTTATTTTCCTGATGACGCTGATGCTCTATCCCCAGGATCAGCGAACCGCCAAGCAGCTGGTCTGGGTGTCCGTCATCGCTGTGGCGTTCTCCACCGGGGTATATCTACTTTTTGTAAAAGCGTTTGCGTTGACGCTTCCAGCCGGAATTTTAGGCTGAGAGAGGGGGCAATAAAAAATGATTTGGGAAGGTATTTCCTCCGTTTTGCTAAGTCCCAGCTGTTTGATTTGGACGTTCATCGGCACCACCGTAGGCATTATTTTCGGCTGCATTCCCGGTTTGACAGCCACCATGGCCATCGCAATGTTTCTTCCGGTTACATACAGCATGGCCTCCACGCAGGGCATTTCTGTTTTGATCGCCCTTTATATCGGCGGTATCTCCGGCGGTCTGATTTCCGCCATTCTCCTGAACATTCCCGGTACGCCCGCCTCCATCGCCACCTGCTTGGACGGTCGTCCTCTGGCGCTGAAAGGGGAAGCGGGGAAGGCCCTTGGCGTGGGCATTGTGTTTTCGTTTCTGGGCACCATTCTCAGCCTTCTGGCGCTTGTGCTGATCTCGCCCCCACTGGCTGCCATCGCCATTAAATTTGGACCGTTCGAATATTTTTCCATCACTATTTTTTCACTTACCTTGATTATCACTCTGTCCAGCAAAAACATTATCAAGGGATTGATGACCGGCGTACTGGGCCTGATCTTTGCCACGGTGGGAATGGCCCCCATTGACTCCGTGCAGCGATATACCTTCGGGTCCCCCGCCTTAAAGAGTGGCTTTGACATACTGACCGTGCTGGTAGGCGTGTTTGCCATTTCTGAAATTCTTCTGGCCGCAGAGGCCAGCCGCACAGGAAGCAAAAAGAACATCGCCGCCACCACAGATTTCAAGATCAAGGGCTTCGGCTTCTCCTTCAAGGAGTTCAAATCCCAGATCGGCAACCTGATCCGGTCCTCCGCCATCGGCATCGGCCTTGGCATTCTGCCCGGCATCGGAAGCGGCACCTCCAATATGCTCTCCTACTCCGTGGCCCGGAGCCAGTCCAAGCATCCCGAAAAATTTGGTACCGGCATCATTGACGGCGTTGTAGCCTCGGAATCCGCCAACAACGCGACCATCGGCGGCACGGTGATTCCCCTGCTGTGCCTTGGCATTCCCGGAGACTCCACCGCCGCCCTTCTGCTGGGTGCGCTGATTATGAAAGGCGTACAGCCCGGTCCTCTGATTTTCCAGCAAAACGGGCAGGTGGTCTATGCAATTTATACCGCCATGGCCATAGCCTCCCTGTTTATGCTGGCGGTCATGTTTATCGGCATGAAAGGCTTTGTCCGCATTTTGAAGATTCCCAGCCACCTGCTTCTGCCTCTTGTTTTCGTTTTGTGCACCGTGGGCGCCTTCGGAATCAACAACCGGCTTTTTGACTGTTTTGCGCTAATCTTCTTTGGTTTTGTGGGATACCTGCTCCAGAAAGGCGACTACCCCATGCCGCCCCTTATTCTTGGTTTTGTTCTCGGTAATATTATGGAGATGAATCTTCGTCGGGCGCTTTCTTATTCCCAAGGCGATATCAGTGAGTTTTTTACCCGGCCCATGTCCTGCGTGTTCCTGATTCTGGCCGCTTTGTCTCTGGTTGTCAGCTTGTATGGAATCTATAAGACCAGAAAAAAGGACAAAGCCGCCGCATGAACCTGTATGTAAGTTTTTACTTGCAGATATTAAAAGGAGGCACTGGAAAATGAAAAAACCGTTTTTGAAAATTCTTGCATCGGCGCTTGCCCTCTCCATAAGTTTAGCCCTGACCGCCTGCGGGTCCAGCGGAGGTTCATCCGCACCCGCCTCTGCCGGCAGCTCCGGAAGCGCCTCCGGCACAAGCTGGCCGGAGAAACCTATCAATTTTGTGGTACCCTGGAGCGCCGGTGGTGACACCGACTTCTTCGCCCGCACTTTGGCCAAATACCTCACCACGGAACTGGGCGTATCCGTCAACGTAACCAACACCGCCGGCGGCGGCGGCTCCATCGCTTCCAACGAGGTCAAGGATGCCGACCCCGACGGCTACACATTCCTCTGCTTTGACACCGCGCTGGCTCTGAACCACTCCTGCGGCATCGCGGACTTTGGCTATGAGGCATTCGACCCTGTGTGTCTGAATGCCAAAAACTCGGGAGAATATCTGGTGGTGCGCAAAGATTTTCCCTGCGACACCATTGCTGAACTGATTGAGTATTCCAAGGCCAACCCCGGCACCATCAAGCTGGCTGCCAACACCGGCGCGACCTCCTATTACGTGGCGGTCAAGCTGACTGAACTGGGGGGCGATTTCAATGTAGTAAATGGCGGCAGTTCCTCTGAACGGGTTGCTTCTCTGATCGGCGGACACATTGATGTCTCCAGCCACGCCATGGGCGTTATCTCCCAGTATCTGGACGGAACCGGAACCGGCGAGTTGAAAATTCTGGGCTGTCTGGCCACCGAGCGTTCCGAGGCGTTCCCTAATATTCCTCTGGCCACCGAGCAAGGCGTGGATATTGCTTACGACATGGTCTACAATATTTTGGCGCCCAAGGGGACCGATCCCGCGATCATTAGCCGCCTCAGCGAAGCCTGCGCAAAAATTATCAACGAAAATGCGGATTATGCCAAGGAGATCTGGGATGCTTACGGCGCCTCTCCCTACTATAAGAACACAGAAGAGGCCATTGCCGATCTGAAGACCGACGATGCAAAGTTTATGGAGTATTCCGAGATTTTCCAAAAGGGTTTGTAAGCGATCACAGAACCCCCGTACACCCTTAATCAGCAGCGGCATGTGCGTCTTAGGCCGGACAGGTCGCGCAGATGCCGCTGCTGTTTTTTTGTAATAACCGAACAAGAAAGAGAGGCAATTTACATGGAAAACGAGACTGCTTGTCTCAGAGCGGCAAAGCGCCTGTCCCATATGTACTTCTCCCCCATTCGCCAAGTGGGCGAACGGGCCTCCGCGCTGGCCGGAGAGGGTCATCCGGTTATTTTCTTTTCTACCGGAGAGCCTGATTTCAACACACCGTCCGCCATTAAAAACGCAGCCATTCAAGCGATTCAGGATAATCAGACCCACTACGCCTCCAACCGCGGAGCGCTTTCTCTCCGCAAGGCGGTGTCGGAACAACTGGCGCGCACAATTCAGTTGGACTATGATCCCGCCACAGAGATTCTGATTACCGCAGGCGGAGCCGAAGCCATTCAAAACGCGTTTCTGGCCACTCTTGATCCCGGAGATGAGGTCATCGTCTTTACCCCCGCTTTTATGAACTACGAAAACCTGATCTCCATGTGCGGGGGCGTTCTGGTGAACATCCCCCTGCGCAAAGAAAATAACTTTCAAATTGATCCGGACGAGCTGTCCTGGCATATCACCGGGAAAACACGTATGATCGTGATTAACAATCCCTGCAATCCCACCGGTGTGGTCTATCAGGAGGCAGTGCTGGCCAAGGTGGCTGAACTGGCGGTCCGGCACGATCTGCTGGTGTTTTCCGATGAAATTTACAATCAGGTGGTCTACGACGCGGTCATGTGCCGCTCCATTGCCTCTTTCCCGGGCATGAGAGAGCGCACCATTGTGATGAACGGCTTTTCCAAAGTATATGCGATGACCGGCTGGCGGCTGGGAACGCTGGCCGCAGATGCCCGGATGATTCCCCATCTGTTGAAGGTTCACCAGTATACCACCACCTGCCAGCCAACCTTTATTCAGGAAGGCGTGGCCAAAGCCATGAATCTCCCGGAAACTTTGGCAGATATGTCCCAAATGGTGGCCGCCTTTGACCGCCGCCGAAAGCTGCTCATGGAAGGGCTTGATCGGATCGGCAATCTGGAATACACCACGCCCTTGGGTGCGTTTTACATCTTTATCGACGTAAGCAAGACCGGGATGGACGGCGACAGCTTTGCCTCCAGACTGCTGGAAGAGCAGTATGTAGCCTGTGTTCCCGGAAGCAAATTAGGCACGCACTGCGGTAATTTTGTCCGATTCTCCTACGCCACCAGCGACGAAAACATCCGCGAGGGCCTGACCCGGATTGACGCGTTTTTAAATCACAAGTAAGCAACGAAAGTGAGGACACGGCTAAATGGATACCAGTTTTATCAAAGGCATCGTCGTTCCTATTCTGACCCCGGTGGATCCGGATGAATCCGTGGACGAGGAGGCTCTGCGCAAGCAGGTGGACTACGTGATTGCACATGGGGTCCATGGCATTCTGGCTTTTGGCAGCAACGGCGAGTTCTATATGTTTGACCCCAGCGAAATGGAGTTTTCCCTGCATGTGATTCTGGATCAGACCGCCCACCGGGTTCCCGTCTACTTCGGCATGGGGGCCGTCAGCACCAAAAAGTGCGTCGCCTTGGCAAAAATGGCCCAGCAGGCAGGTGTGGACGGCATTTCCGTCCTCCAGCCCATGTTTCTCAAGCCCACTGAAGACGAGCTGTTTCTCCACTTCCAGACCATCGCCCAAGCCGTCCCCCAACTGCCTGTTCTTCTCTATAATAATCCCGGCCGGGTAGGGTACACACTCTCCGGCAATTTGGTGGAGCGTTTGGCCCGCGAGGTTCCCAATATTGTTGGTATGAAAGACTCCAGCGGCGACATGACCCAGACCGAGGAGTTTATTCGCCGCACATTGGATCTGGACTTCAAGGTTTTTGGTGGAAAAGACACGCTGATTTATGCGACTATGGCCCACGGCGGCGCTGGCTCCGTCTGCACCACGGCCAACTACATGCCCGATCTGGTAGTCTCCGTCTACGATTCTTTCGTATCCGGCCGAACCCAGGAATCGCTGCAGGCGCAATTCCGCCTCAATCCCATCCGTCTTGCCATGGACAAGGCCAGCTTTCCCGTGGCCACCAAGGATATGGCCAACATGCTGGGGCAGCAGGTAGGCGCTCCCCTTCGTCCAAATCTCCCCACCGGAGAGCAAAGTCCCGCATATGCCGCCATGTACGGGGAACTGAAAAAGGGCGGACTTTTATGACAAGCGCTTTGCTTGTGTTCTTTTCACTTCTCAACTTCAGGAGGTTGCCGTTATGAAAATTGGATTCATTGGTCTTGGTATCATGGGCAAGCCCATGGCAAAAAACATACTGAAAGCCGGTTATGATCTCACCGTCAATAACAGAAGCCAGCCCGCCGTCGCTGAATTGGTCGCGGCAGGCGCCAAGCACGCCGAAAACCTTGAAATCGGGGCTACCTGCGATGTGGTTTTTACCATGCTCCCCAACAGCCCTCAGGTTCGGTCTGTGGTGCTGGGAGAGGGCGGCTTGGCCCAGGCCATGCGCCCCGGCTCTGTTTTAATCGACAGCAGCTCCATCAATCCCCTAGCCTCTAAGGAGATTGCCGCCGCCCTGTCCGCCAAAGGCGTGGAGATGCTGGACGCCCCCGTTTCCGGAGGAGAGCCGGGAGCAATTAACGGCACGCTCTCTTTCATGGTGGGCGGAAAACAGTCCGTGTTTGAGCGGTGCAAACCGCTGCTGGAAACCATGGGCGCCTCTATGGTGCTCTGCGGCGATGTGGGCGCAGGAAACACCACAAAACTTGCGAACCAAGTGGTGGTGGCCTGCAACATTCAGGCGGTGGCCGAGGCCCTGACGCTGGCTCAGATGGCGGGCGTAGACCCGCATCTGGTGCTTGAGGCCATCAAGGGCGGCTTGGCGGGTTCTGCCGTGATGAATGCCAAGGGTCCTATGATGATGGAAGGCAACGACAAGCCCGGCTTTAAGATTGACCTGCATATCAAGGATCTGAACAACGCACTGGACTGTGCCCACTCTGTGGGTGCGCCCCTCCCTATGACCGCTTCCGTTCAGGAGCTTCTGCAATGGCTCCATAACAACAACTGTGGGCAATGCGACCACAGCGCTATCGCCAAGTATTACGAGCAGCTGACCGGAATTCGGATTGGGCGCTGATCGCAGGCGGTGCTGTAAAGGTATAAATGCAGACAGGAGTCCTCGTTGTGAGGGCTCCTGTCCTGTTCGCTGTTTTTATAAGAAGGTTTTCTGCGCGTACTGGGACAATTCCTCCCGGAAGTCCGGGTGCGCAATGGAAATCATAGCCTCTGCCCGCTCCCGCAGCGACAAGCCGGAGAGCTTGACCACGCCGTATTCCGTCGCCACATATTGAATCATACTGCGGGGTGCGGACACCACGCTTTGGGCGGGGATGAAGGGAACAATATTGGATTTAAGCGTCCCGTCTTTCTTCCGGCGGGAGGAGGCAAGGCAGATAAACCCCTTGCCTCCTTCAGAGCGGAATGCGCCTTCCAGAAAATCCAGCTGGCCGCCTGTGCCTGAGAGTTGGCGGCTCCCCGCCGACTCCGCGTTTTCCTGCCCCATGAGGTCCAATTCAACGCCGCCGTTGATGCTGATTACATTTTTCATTCTGCCGATTCGTTCCGGAGAATGGACGTAGTCCACATCCGCGGGACGGAACAGCCCCGGTTCCGCATCCAGCCAGTCGTACAGCTCCTGAGAACCCATGGCCAGATTCCATGTGGAATATCCCGCGTCGATTTCTTTTCTCCGGTTGGTCAATTTTCCGGCACGGTAGAGCGCCAAAAACGCATCGCTGATGGTCCCGGTATGGCAGCCTAAGTCCTTGCGGTCAGACGCGGCAAGCATCCGGGCCACCGTAAATGGAACGCCGCCCACGCCCAGCGACAGGACTGCGCCGTCAGGAATCTCTTCCACAACACGCTTTGCAATTTCCACGTCGATGGAGGAAGGCTCTTTGTATGTGCGCAGAGGCAGAGGCTCGTGCTCTCCCTCTACGATATAGTCCGCCTCGGAGAGATGCACCCGATGGGAGCCGTCCGGACCGTGGAGCCGAGGCAGATGCTCGTTAATTTCAAAGACCACCGTCCGCGCGTTTTCAAAAATGGTGCGCCAGGCATAATTGGAAATACCCAGTCCGCAATAACCTTCGCCATCCGGGGTCGAAACCGGTACGAACGCCGCATCCACGCGGATGTGGCTGCGGTACAGGTCCGGCAGATACCGCAGAATCATGGGCATGAATCGGCACAGCCCGCGAGTTTGCAATTTCCGCTCGTAATCTCCGATATGCCAGCTATAATAGGAGAAGGAGGTCTGCTCGGGGTCGCATTCAACGGCCTCAATCCACGGACGAATGACCAAGCCGCCGCGAATTTTCACACCCTTTAACTCGCCCTTTCGTCTGGCCAGCGCCTTGTCCATCAATTCCGGGAAACCTGCCCCGAAACCGTAATCCACCCAATCTCCGGATTTTACCGCATTTAAAGCGGCAAATTCCGGGGTCACAAATTTGCTTTGAAAGTCTTTTATCATCGTGCTCCGCCCTTTTTAATCATGTGCGCTACTCCAGTGCCAGCCCCGCGTCCAGCGCCTGAATGTTGATGCCGATCACCTTCGGCTTTGCAGCAAAATACGCAGAAATTGCTTCCACCACGCTGTCACGCTTGAGCATTCCCGTGCGTTTGAGAATTGCACCCAGAGCAATCGTATTCGCCACCGCCATGTTGCCCATTTCAATCCCCATCTGTTTAAACGGATAGCCGATAAAAACGCCCTTGCCCTGCGCAGCGGGGGTCACCAGTTCCGTGTCATAAAAGACCAGCGTGTGCTCCGCACAGCGGTCGGCATAACGGTTGTACGCCACCTGCGCCAGACAAAGGATGACATCGGGCGTATTGACATTGGGGTAACTGATGGGCTCATCGCTGACAATCACATCGGATTTTGTAAAGGTTCCCCGAGTCTCCGAACCATAGGCAGCTGCCAGAGTAGCATAACCGTTTTCGTAAATAGACGCAGCCTGACCAATGATCTCCCCGGTGGAAATCAAGCCCTGTCCGCCGACGCCGCTTAAAACGATTTGTGTTTTCATATAGCTGAATTCCTTTCCATAGTTGCATGAAAGCCAAGTTTTTATTTGAAGGTATCCAGCAATTTTACAATATGGGATTTATCATAAAATTGCAAGACTTTTTTAGTTCCGCGCTGTTAGGCGTTTTCCTCCGTGCAGAGTCGGTCGATGATCTTCTGGTAGCGGGTGTAATAGTCTTCTCTGGGCTTGTTCACCAATACGCCGGTCAAAAACAGCCCTTCCAGCTCTTCTGCGGTCATTTTTTCAGCCCTTTCCACAGGCACCGTCATCTTGTGTACCTTTTCCAGCATGTGTCCCGCATCACCGAATTTGTTTAAACGGCCATAGTGGGTGGGGCAGGTATCCAAAATCTCGATCAGAGCGAAGCCCTCTGTCTGCATTCCCTGCTGAATCAGATTGCGGATCTGAACCGGGTTATAGGGTGTGCTGCGGCCCACGAAGGAAGCGCCCGCCGCCGCGGCCAGACTGCAAATGTCGAAGCCGGGCTCAATATGGCCATAGACAGAGGTGGAAGTGATGCTGCCCGAAGGCGTGGTCGCGGAATACTGTCCCCCGGTCTGCCCGTAGTTATAGTTGTTGGCGATGACAGCGGTCAGGTTAACGTTCCGGCGGGCACAATGGATCAGGTGATTGCCGCCGATGGTGGTGCTATCGCCATCCCCCATGGTAACCAGCACCTTCAGATTCGGATTTGCCAATGCAATACCGGTGGCGGCAGGCAGAGCGCGGCCATGGGTCACATGCATACAATTGAGATCCAGATAATCGTCCACCCGGCCAAAGCAGCCGATGCCGCTGACCAAAGCCACGTCGTGCTTGTCCAGCTCCTGCTGCGCCAGCGCGCCCGCAATCGCCTGAAGGATAATCCCATGACCGCAGCCCGCGCACCAGGTGTGAGGCAATTTGTCGAAGAGCATGTAGTCCTGATAGTTTGCCATTTTAAAAGTCCTCCTTCAGAGCGTGAATGATCTGTTCCGGGGCAATCATCATGCCGTCCACCCGGTTGACTTGAATCACCCGGCAGCCGTAGTCATTAAATTTGCGAATCTCTCCGGCAATCTGCCCCAAGTTCAGTTCCGGAACCACCACGGTTTTGGCAGAAGATAGGATTTGTCTGATCTCCTTTTCCGGCAGGGGCCATACCGTCTGCAACTGAAGAATTCCCACCTTTTCACCTTGGGCGCGCAGCTCTTCCATGGCCCCCACGGCGCTTCTGGCGGAGCAGCCGTAAGCAATCAGCGCTACCTCGGCATCTTCCAAGTGTTCTTTTCTGGTCAAGCAGATCTCATCGGCATTTTTCTCAATTTTATTGGTCAGATAGTGAGTAACCCGGTTGATGTTTTCCGGCGTGGGGCGAAACTCACCCTTTTCGTCGTGAGTGGAACCGGTAGTACGGGAAAGATACTTGTCCGATCCGAAAGGCGGCATTGCTGCGGGTTTGATTCCGTCATAGCAATAGGGGCGAAAATCCGCGGCGCTGACGTCCGCACCGGGATGCTTTCGATTGACGATCTCCGAGTCGTCCAGTTCCCGGATGGTCACCGTTTCACGAAGGTGGCCGATAGCCTCATCTGCCATCAAATAGACAGGGGTACGGTATTTTTCAGCCAGATTGAACGCCTGTACGGTGAGGTCAAAGCATTCCTGCACAGACGCAGGGGACAGGGCTATGATGCTGTGGTCGCCATGAGCGCCCCAACGAGCCTGCATCATGTCTCCCTGAGCGGGCTTGGTGGCCGCGCCGGTAGAGGGGCCGCTGCGCTGCACATCAATGACGACAGCCGGGATTTCAGACATGATGCCAAGGCCCAAATTCTCCTGCATGAGTGAAATCCCCGGACCGCTGGTGGCGGTATACGCTTTTGCGCCTGCCACCGAGGCGCCCAGCAGAGCCGCCATAGAACTGATCTCGTCCTCCATCTGGATGTAGAGGCCACCTACCTTGGGCAGCATCTGGGAGGAATACTCCGCAATTTCGGAACTAGGTGAGATGGGATAGCCCGCGTAGAAGCGAGCCCCGGCGGCAAGCGCGCCCTCTACAATGGCAATATTGCCCTCGATAAACTTCTTTTCCGTCTTCATTCTTGGACGACCTCCACTTCAATTGCAAAATCCGGGCAGCGCATGGCACACAGTCTGCACCCAATGCAGGCCCCGGGATTGACCACTGTCGGACATTCTCCCACGCTCTGCGCAAGTACCTCCTTGGGGCACAGATACGAGCAGATGCCACACTGCTTGCAATTTTTCTCCTGTATAAGAATGCGGTATTTCTTGTCCATATCGTCACGATTCCTCCTTTATCCGTGGGAGCCGACGTTCCGGTACTCCCCTGCTGTCATTTATGATACAGGGAACCGCATCAACAATTCTATTAATATTTTGTTGAAAAAGTTGCTTATTTTGCTTCCAGCTGAAATTTATATGCTGCCGGGTATGTAAACGAAAAAATGCAGCTGACTTTGATATTAAATTTACTTAACCGCAAAGATATTTCTTGCTCCTCTTGTTGCCAAGTAATTCTAAATGATGGCAATTTTCGCATATCAAATAAAAAATAGTCGCAATAATCATCAGTTTAGCTTTTCCATGTTTTGATGAAATTTAAAAATAGAAAGAGTGAACTTTTATGAATGAACTGCTGCGATCCCATGCAAATACCATTGTCGCCGGTGCAATTTCTCAGGTTCAGCCCCACGAAGCAGTCCGCCGCGTTTTGGAAAACCGCCGCTTTGATGCCGGCCGCCTAATTCTGGTGGCGGTGGGCAAGGCCGCATGGTCCATGGCGCAAGCCGCCTCAGAATATCTCGGCTCCCGCATTGACGACGGAATTGTCATCACCAAGCACGGCTATGCCAAAGGGCCGATTGGGAATCTGACGATCCATGAGGCGGGCCACCCCGTGCCGGATCAGAATACCTTCTCCGCCACCGCCCAAGCTCTGGCCCTGACGAAAGAATTAAAACCGGAGGATACCGTTCTCTTTCTTCTCTCCGGAGGCGGCTCCGCCCTCTTTGAATCCCCTCTGGTGGACCCGGAGGAACTGCAAAGCGTCACTCGGCAGCTCTTGGCCAGCGGAGCGGATATTGTGGAGATGAACACCATCCGTAAGCGGCTCAGCGGTGTAAAGGGCGGGCGCTTTGCCCTGCACTGTGCGCCGGCCCATGTCCTGACGGTGGTTCTTTCCGACGTGATCGGAGATCCGCTGGACATGATCGCCTCCGGCCCCGCCTGTCCCGACACATCCACTTGCGCCACCGCAAAGCGCATCGCGGAAAAATATACGCTGGCCCTTTCTCCTCAGGCGGCCGCGCTGTTAAAGCAAGAAACTCCCAAGACGCTGGACAATGTGGAAACTCACATTACCGGCTCTGTCCGGGAGCTGTGCAGGGCGGCTTCCAATGTGTGCCGGGAGCTTGGCTATCAACCGGTTGTTCTCACGGACTGTCTGGACTGCGAGGCTCGGGAAGCCGGCCGCTTTTTAGCCGCCGTGGCCAAATCCCATCAGGAGCAGGAGAACTCCTTGGCCTTTCTGGCAGGGGGAGAAACGGTCGTCCATCTGACGGGCAAGGGCTTGGGCGGTCGTAATCAGGAGCTGGCCCTCGCCGCCGCGCCGGGCATTGCAGGACTGCGGGACACCGCCGTTTTTTCCGTAGGCTCCGACGGCACCGACGGCCCCACGGATGCTGCCGGAGGCTATGTGGACGGTGAAACCGCCGCCGCTTTGGCAGCGCAGGGCACCGACATTTTTCAGGTCCTTCGAGACAACGACGCCTATCACGCGCTGGAAAGAAGCGGGGGCCTTCTTTTGACTGGCGGCACCGGCACCAATGTCAACGATGTGGCCGTGGTCCTCATCCGCCGGTAAGCCATATCGTCCCGAAATTTCTCTTGCCTTTCCGGACGTCCACCGCACCCCCAAAAGCCAGAAAAACGCCCGTGGAACAATCGCCGGACAATTGAACGGAGAATTCTCGGCACCTCATACATTCCGGCGTTTGTCTTTTGCCAAGCTATATATGAAAAGACAAAGCACGCAGGGCGAAACACCCTGCGTGCTTTGCGTAATAGATACCCCTCTGCATACCCGTTATGGTCTACGGCCGTCGGCGGCCTCTGCCCGGCGAAGCTGCGCATCTTTTACGCCCGCCTCGCCGCCTGCTTTACAGAGATTCCTACAAGAACCTTGCAGGCATTCTATGCTCTGCACGCCAACCGTGCGTCAAAATCCCACCTTTTCAGAGCAATTAAAATCAAATTATGTAAACTAAGATAAAAATTATAGTTTCGTGTCACTTTTCGACGCGTTTCCCAATTTGCATCGGGTATAATAGCCAAGCTGACACTTGAGAAATAATTTACCGAAGAGGAGACAACCAAAAATTGAGTAACATTACAAAAGAATATCTAATCCTGTTTAATGCAATTTCTGATCTTACTGACCAATTGGAAGAAACGCGAAGAAGACTGATTCGGGCTCAGCAAGCAGCCGAAGAAAGCTACATCTCCGGAGAGGACTAACCGGCAGCTTATTTGCAGCTTGCTTCTCATACATATTCTCCAACGTCTTTACTTTTCCAATATAAAAGTATGCGGTTTTCAATTGCCGCGATAAAAGAGAATCAGAATGAGCAACTCAAGGGGAGTCATGGCAGTCGCCACGACTCCCCTTAGGTCGTTTTATTCCCGCCAGCCCACTGTTCAAATTACCGATAGTCATCCAGACTTTGCTCAGACATCGTAAAATGATTCTTCTCCGCTGTGAGCAGCCCTTCCCGCTGCATTCGGCCAAGCTCACTGGACAGCGCGCTGCGGTCTACATTCAGGTAATCCGCCAACTGCTGGCGGTTAAACGGAATATAGAAATCCCGCGTCCCTTGTCGAAGCGCCTGATCGGAAAGATAGGCGACCAGGCGGCCCCGGATGGATTTTGGGGCCGTGTGCAGACTGCGCCGTGATAAATTGAGATTTTTTTGGGCGGAAATCGCCAATAGATTGCGAATCAGCTTGCTGTGGTGTCCGCAGGCATTGGGACACGACTCTACCATCCTGCCGATATCCAGAAATAGAATCTCGGATAGCTCGGCGGCAACCACATTAATCAGCAGCGCCTCTCCCGGAACGCAGGCATAGGTTTCCGCAAAGACACGCCCCGGTTCCACGCGATCCAAAATGGTTTTGTTGCCCCATAGATCGTCGTTTTCAATAGACACGCTCCCAGATAAAACCAATCCCACCTCATGCACGGTATCCCCCGCCCGAAAAATTATACTGCCCTTTTCGTATTTCTTTTCCTGCGCGCGCAGGCAGGTAAGCATCCCTTGAATCTCCTCCGGAGAGGTCCCCCGAAACAGCGGGGTCGCCGCTAAAAAAATATAATCCATGGTTACCTCCGTTGTTTTAACAACATACTTGTTGTAGAAACTATATTATGCTGTGTTCAGAAAATCAAGAGAAACTGAACGAGATCCCTTCAAACATATTTAAGTACCGCACAGGAAAGGATGAAGATTTATGAAATTTTTTGTTAATGAGAGCTGCATTGGCTGCGGGCTGTGCACGGGTACCTGTCCTGAGGTCTTTGCCATGACAGATGCCGGAGTGGCCGAAGCCATTTCGGACGAGGTGAACGCCGCGCTGGAAGCACCCGCAAGCGAGGCCTTGGAAGGCTGCCCGGTGGGTGCTATCAGGACGGAATAAGGAGGAAACACAGCATGCCGTTTATTAAAAATGTACCGCACGAGTCGGTTTTCGATCTGGCGGCACAGGTTTCGGTTCAGCCCGGACAGGTGGTGAGCAAGACACTGGCCCAAAACCGCCACGTCAGCGTTACCCTCTTCGCCTTTGCAAAGGGTGAAGAAATCGGAACTCACGATTCCGCTGGCGACGCAATGGTCCATGTACTGGAAGGAACCGGCAAGTTCACCGTTGATGGCGAGGCGCACCTCTGCAAGGCTGGCGAAACGTTGATTATGCCCGCCGAAAAGCCCCATGCCGTGTATGCGGAAGAGGACTTCAAAATGATGCTGACCGTGGTTTTCCCGGAGTAAAACTCCAATAGATTTAAATAACTTAAAACAGATGGCGTATGCCAGAGAGGAAATTTATCATGGAACATAAAATGTTTTGCTATCAATGTCAGGAAACAGCCGGATGCACCGGCTGCACGCAGTCCGGCGTGTGCGGCAAAAAGCCGGACGTGGCCGCAATGCAGGATTTGCTGGTCTATGTGACCAAGGGTCTGTCCGCCGTCACCACCGCGTTTCGCAAGCAGGGCGGCGAAATCCCCGCCGAAATCAACCACTTGATTACGCTGAACCTGTTTACCACGATCACCAACGCGAACTTTGACAAGGAAGACATCGTATCCCGCGTTCACGAGACGCTGGATGCTAAACGGGCCCTGCTGGCCAAGGTTCACAATGCCGACGTGCTGCCCAAGGCCGCCGTCTGGGACGGTGCGGAGTCCGATTTTGCGGCCAAGGCCGCCACGGTGGGCGTTCTGTCCACCGAAAACGAAGATATCCGCTCCCTGCGTGAGCTGATTACTTACGGGCTGAAGGGCCTTTCCGCCTATTCCAAGCACGCCAATGCCCTGCTTCAGGAGGACGGCGAGGTAAACGCTTTCTTACAGCGCGCATTGGCAGCCACGCTGGACGACAGCCTGAGCGCCGACGATCTAATCGCTTTGACGCTGGAAACCGGCAAATACGGCGTTTCCGGCATGGCGCTGCTGGATCGCGCCAACACCCAGACTTACGGCAACCCCGAGATTACAAAGGTGAGCATCGGCGTGGGCAAAAACCCCGGCATTTTGGTTTCCGGCCATGACCTGCGGGATTTGGAAATGCTTCTTGAGCAGACGCAGGGCACGGGCGTGGATGTGTATACCCATTCTGAAATGCTGCCCGCCCATTACTATCCCACGTTTAAAAAGTATCCCAATTTCGTGGGCAACTACGGAAATGCCTGGTGGAAGCAGACGGAGGAGTTTGCCTCGTTCAACGGCCCTATCGTGATGACCACCAACTGCATTGTTCCTCCCAAGGACAGCTACAAGGACCGCCTGTACACCACCGGCGCGGCGGGTTATCCCGGCTGCAACCATATCGCGGGCGGCATCGGCGAGGAGAAGGACTTCTCCAAGGTCATCGCCCACGCCAAGCGCTGCGCCGCACCCGTTGAAATTGAAACCGGCGAGATCGTGGGCGGCTTTGCCCACAATCAGGTGCTGGCTCTGGCGGACAAGATCGTGGAGGCCGTCAAGTCCGGCGCAATCAAGAAATTCGTCGTCATGGCAGGCTGCGACGGCCGCGCCAAGGGCCGCAGCTATTACACCGATTTTGCCAAGGCCCTGCCGAAGGACGCCGTGATCCTCACCGCGGGCTGCGCCAAGTACAAGTACAACAAGCTGAATTTGGGCGACATCGGCGGCATTCCCCGGGTGCTGGACGCCGGTCAGTGTAACGACTCCTACTCTCTGGCTGTCATCGCCATGAAGCTGCAGGAAGTCTTCGGCCTTGATGATATCAACGATCTGCCCATTGTCTATAACATTGCGTGGTATGAGCAGAAGGCAGTCATCGTTTTGCTGGCCCTGCTGTACCTCGGCGTGAAAAATATTCACCTCGGCCCCACCCTGCCTGCATTCCTCTCCCCCAACGTTGCAAAGATTCTGGTGGACAGCTTCGGCATTGCGGGTATCGGCTCCGTTGAGGACGACATCGAGCTGTTTTTCGGCAAGAATGGAGAAACATCTTCCGTCACCGGCGACATGCTGATGGGCGATATTCTGCGCCAGTATCCCGAAGCGGCTCCCGCGCTGATGGAGTGCGGAATGCACTGTCTTGGCTGCCCCTCCGCTCAGGCGGAGTCTCTGGCGGACGCCTGCATGGTACACGGTCTGGATGCGGAGCACGTTTTGGCTGCGGTCAATGAAAAGCTAAAGGGTTAATAACGAGACATCAGGCAATGCCCGCAAAGCGGAGAACGGCACATTCTGCCGCCTTGCGGGTATTGCCGCCGCAAGCGGAGATCCGGTTAAGCTGCGTGTAAACAGCCAAGTTTGCATACGACTCCGCCAACGGCACACATTATAGGAAAGGAGGCGTGCAGCATGAGCAGCATTGACCTAATGATACACGAACACGACAATATTCTAGTACTTCTCTCCTGCATAAGAAACGCCTGCTGCGGCATTTTAGAGGGACAGCCGGTGGAGGAATCCGATTTCCGCGACATGATTCAACTGGCCCGTTCCTATGCGGATCGGCATCATCACGGGAAAGAGGAGCAAATCTTGTTCCGCGAAATGACCGCGCATCTGGGATCGACAGCTAATAACCTGATTCGGCACGGAATGCTGGTGGAGCACGATCTGGGGCGGCTGCATATCCGGGAATTGGAAGCAGCTCTGGATCGCTACCACGAAACGCCCAGCACCAGAGAAAAGCTGAATATCATTGCCGAAGCCGCCGGTTATGCAAGCCTTTTGCAGCGGCATATTGAAAAGGAAAACGAAGTGGTCTATTCCTTTGCCGCCAGAAGTCTGCCGCAGGAGGTTCTGGAACAGATCGACCAAGAGGTACAGTTTTTTGAAGAGCAGGCGGACGTGCAGCGCGCGGACAGCTTACAACTGTTGAGCAAGCTGGCAAAAAAGTACGCCGAACCGTCTTCAGATATCCCTTACCACCACTTGTAAAGCATATTTTTGTCTGTTTTTATCAGCAAAGTCTGCGCTTTTCCGAAAGGGGCGCAGGCTTTGCTTCCCCGCAGATGGATCGGACGGCGCATCTTGCTGTTTCAGCCACACCGTGTGCTTGCAAAAAAAGAAAAGAAATTATTCCTTTTTTCTTGACAGGCTTTTTATTTCATGCTATTATACTTTAGCTGACGTTTCCATGGAGGGTTCGCGCAGGTGTAGCACAATGGTCAGGGCACCAGCCTTCCAAGCTGGGGATGCGAGTTCGATTCTCGTCACCTGCTCCAACAACATGCGCCAGTAGCTCAGGTGGATAGAGCAACTGCCTTCTAAGCAGTAGGCCAGGGGTTCGAATCCCTTCTGGCGTACCAACACCCTTTTGGGGCAATATCAGTGTGACTGTGCGGATTAATCAATATGTGGTGGGTGTAGTTCAATTGGTAGAGCACCGGATTGTGGTTCCGGCTGTCGTGGGTTCGAGTCCCATCACCCACCCCAGAAAGAGCAGAGGGGATCGGGCTTGCCCCGATTCTCTCTGTTTTCGCTTCCATCTTGGGGCGTAGCCAAGTGGTAAGGCAAGGGACTTTGACTCCCTCATCCGCTGGTTCGAGTCCAGCCGTCCCAGCCAGTTTTTTCGCTTTCCGCTTTTCATACAAGTCTCAGCATGATCCGGTAGCTCAGTCGGCAGAGCAACTGCCTTTTAAGCAGTGGGTCCGGGGTTCGAATCCCCGCCGGGTCACCAAGTAATGACTTATCCGAACACATACGGTTTATCTTTGTCAACGGCCTTTTTGGCTGTGTGATAAGCCGCGAATAACGGATAAGCCAAAAGCACTCGTCCTTTGTAGGGCGAGTGCTTTTCTTTATACCATTATTTATTCATCTAG
Source organism: Oscillibacter ruminantium GH1 (assembly GCF_000307265.1). Taxonomy (GTDB): domain Bacteria; phylum Bacillota; class Clostridia; order Oscillospirales; family Oscillospiraceae; genus Oscillibacter; species Oscillibacter ruminantium. The sequence goes on along the minus strand of NZ_DF158896.1, from coordinate 201,965 downwards.
TTCTTTCTATAACAAATATTCATTTCCCTCATAGGGGGACGGCGCGGCCACAAGGTTTGCAGTCCCTATTAGAATGGAGTTGCGACACATTATACTAGCGCTCGAATTTTGCCGTTCTTATTTGAGTATCTGTTTTCCACCTGACATATGCCTCAAATGCAGTCTGTGAGCTTTAATGGAATGGAGATATTTGGGATCATCAAACCAAGCCTCCTGTTATGTACCCGTCTGATACCGTTCCTCCAATTCCGGCGAAGTTCCGGCCACCGCGCCGCTCTTGACGTAGGAGTTCCAGTGGAAGGTCAACTCGTCGCAGACGGGATTGGTCTTGGGCTCGGTCTGGGTGTAGAAGGAGTCCTTAGTGCTGCCGGGACCCACAACCACGTGGAAGCCCAGGCTCACGGCATTCTCATCCAGGGCCTTCATCACCTAGTAGCTGGGTACGTCGGGGAACTCCATAGGCAGACTGTGGATGCCTGTGCCCTCCATACGGATACTGCCATTGGACACCACGATGTCGCCGGTCTGCACATCGGCGCAGGTGCCCACGCCACATTTATGCAGTTCCTCGATACAGATGGCGTAGCGGCCCACGTCGTCCTTGCCGAGGTTGATATGCAGCATCTTGTTTTCAGAAATGATTAAGTTCCCCTTTTCTATGTATGTTGTATCTGCGCTGCTACTTGTGTGTACAAGTTAAAACACTTTGCTCCATTTCTCTGATAGTACTAGAAACAGCCCTTCGGTTTTGTACAATATCACCTTTTTCAAAATAATTATAAACCCCTTGCGATAAACAGCTCTCCTTCCGCGTTAATGGGGTGAAAGGGACGACAAGCAGTCCAATTCAACATGAGAAAGGATGAACGATATGAAAAAGCTAAACGCCTCCGTACTCGCCATTGCTCTGGCCGGTGCACTCTCCGTGGGAGCTGCCGCCGCTGGCGCGCAGTCCATCACCGCCGCCCTCCGCCCCGATATCACTGTAGTGGTGAACGGTGTGGAGCAGAAGAAGATGACCGATATGACCGGCAAGCAGGTATACCCCCTCTCTTACGAGGGCACCGTCTACCTCCCCATCCGCGCTCTGGGCGACGTGCTCAGCCATGACGCCGTCTGGAACGGCGACACCCAGACCATCACCCTGACCACCAAGGAGCGCCTGCCCGCCTTTACCAACATCGAGGGTGCCGAAAAGGCGATTGCCGCTCTGGAAGCCAAGATTACCGCGCTGAAAAGCGCCGGCACCTACGAGGGCCGCGCCAGACAGTACGCCGAGTACAGCGCCAAATTGGATGACTTCTCTGACGATTTAGATTTGGTCTACGCCCAGATATCGGACGACTTCAACATGGGCCGTGTGTCCTACGATACCTACCGTGCCCTGATGGCACGGCTGGACAAGGTGACCGAGTGCCGCAAGGCCGCCATGGATGCGCTGGAGAAGAAGACCATTGCCGACACCAGCGGCTACCAGACCGCCTATGACTACAACAAGGGCCGCCTGAACGAGCTGGACACCGCCCTCAAAACCGTGGAGGCCAAGATTTCCGCCCTTGTCAGCGGGAGCATCTACACCGAGCGCGTCAAGCAGTACAACACGCTGGACAAGGAGCTCTCCCCTCTCCAGTCCCAGCAGCGCGAACTGATGGATAACATCAACGACGATCTGCGGGAAAACCGCCTGACCTATAGCGAATACAACACCCTCTCCACCCAGGCCGACGGACTGGATAATCGCATGAAGTCCGCCCGTGAGAGCCTGGAGAAGAAGACCATCTCCATTGGCGACGACAAGCCCGGGCAGGCCCCCGGCAGTGCCGACTACCAGAGCTTTGCCGCCCAAATTGCCGACCTGGAGAAACGTGCCGCCAACGACATCAAGAACGCCGAAAGCTATAAACCCGCTCAGGGCAGCAACAACAACAAGCAGGCTTACCGCAGCCTGCTCGCCAAGCTGGACGCGCTGGACAAGGAGGCCGACCAGTTGGACGACGCGCTGGAAGGCGACTACCGCCAAGGCAAGCTTACTCAGGCGGAGTACCGCAGCCTGGAGAAGTCACTGGACAAAATCGAGGACAGCCTGGATCACGCCGAGGATCGGCTGGACGACCTCTATGATGACGACGATGATTGGGACGACTGATTGAGTTGCCTCCGAGTAAAAATTCTGCTATACTCACCTTACCAAGGCGCGGCCCTAGAAGCCCTTTTCCGGGGCCGCGCCTTAAAACGGACAAGGGAGTTTTCGCCCATGCTTGCCCTGATGATGACAGTGGAAAGAATCGTGGCGGAGCGCAAGCGCGCGCTGCCTGATAAAGAGTGCGAAGCGCTGCTGGAACGTATTGGCCGGGGGGAGCGCGAGGCCTTTGACGCCTTTTACCGCGCCACCGACAGGATGCTCTACGCCTACGCCCTCTCCCTCACTCGCAGCCATCACGACGCTCAGGACGTGATGATGGAGACCTATCTCAAAATCCGCGCCGCCGCCCATCTCTATAGGCCCATGGGAAAACCGCTGGCCTGGGTCTTCACCATCGAGCGGAATCTGGTTCGCTCTCACCAGCGCTCCTTGGGGAAAGAGCTTCCCTTTGCCGATATCTCCGAGGCTGAGCTGGCCTTCGACCCCAGCAACCAAACAGAGGAAGCCATTGTACTCCGCGCCGCGCTGCGCTGTCTCTCTGAAGACGAGCGGCAGATCGTGATACTCCACGCCGTCTCTGGCATGAAGCACCGGGAACTCTCCGAACTGCTGGACATGCCTCTTTCCACCATACTCTCCAAGTACGCCCGCGCCCTCGCCAAGCTCAAGACTTATCTGACCACGCAGGAGGTGAGAAGCAATGGCTGAATATACTGATATGCAGCTGGAAAGCCTGCTCTCCGCCGCCATTGACCGCTCAGTTCCCGACCTGCGGGAGGAGGCCGCCTCGGCCCCTGTATCCCTCCTGTCCGCCCCCGATGGCATTGTCTCCGTCCAGACCTCCCGCCGCTCCTCTGCTCTGCGCCGCACTGTCATGGGCTTGGCTGCCTGCCTGGTGCTGATGCTGGGTCTAAGCTCCTTTGCCTTCTTCCGGCCCCTGTCGGTCATCGGCATTGATGTAAACCCCAGCATTGAGCTCACTGCCAACTATTTTGACAAGGTGCTCTCGGTGAAGCCCCTCAACGAGGATGCTGTCACCATCATCGGGGACATGGATTTAAAATACGTTAATCTGGATATCGCCATGAACGCTCTGGTGGCCTCAATGGCCCTCCACGGCTACTTCGAGAGCGGGCAGGACGTGGCGGTGCTGGTGTCGGTCTCCAGCGGCAGCGAGAGCCATAATTTGACCCTTCAGAAGAAGCTGGCCGTCGATATCAAGGCTGCCGCCAGCGCGGTGGGGGCCAAGGCCTCGGTGTATACGCAGAACATCGACAAGACCTCCGTGGCTCCTCCCACGCCCCCTGCCTCTTCTTCCCCCGTCGTCACGCCCCCTGTAACTCCTAGTCACTCCCTTAGTCCGGCCCCGGAAACCCCCTCCCCGGTGACGCCCACACGCCCCGCCACGGCACAGGAACGGGCAGCCCAGAACGGTATCTCTTACGGCAAACAGGTCTTTATCGACAAGCTCCTCACTCTGGATCCAACCCTCAGCGAGAGTGAGCTGGCTGTCATGCCCATCGGAAAAATTGCCAGTCTGGTCAAACAGCGTGGTCTGGATCTCTCATCCATCGTGGACGATGATTCGGACGACTCTGTCAAAGAGAACATCGAGGACTTTATAGCTGACCTGGACACCCCGGACGACGATGACGATGACGGCAAGGAAAACAATGACGATAAAAAAGGCAACAACGGCAACCACAATGGCTGGGACGAGGATGACGACGAGGATGACGATTGAATATGCGCATTGACTTCGCCCCCCATGAAGGGCGTCACAGGCTATCTGTTTCGGGTCATACACTACAAGTATTTCTCAGGGGCAGACCACTACTTTATGCCTTTCCGCTCCCCCAGCCGGGAGGGAACGAGGTGCAGGTTTGGCTACAGCTCGTGAGTGCAGCGGCTGATGGGCGCACTGCCCTTATCCAAAACACCGACAATGGTATTTTCATAGTCGTAGGGTTCCAGCCCTGCGCTGATGGTCAGGCTTACTCTGATTCACCAGGAAAAGCCTTGCAACACAATGGTTGCAAGGCTTTTTTCTTTTTTGCGAATTGAGAATTGTTAGTAATGCGCTTGTGACCTGAACCCCGAAAACTGAACCAATGGAAATGTTAGTCACGATATGCTAGACTATGAAAAATGGAGTGATTGACATGAAGCAGCGATTTACAGAAGAACAGATCATCAAGATTCTCAAGGAACATACCGGAGGTAAACGGGCAGCGGACATTGTCCGTGAGTACAACATCACAGAGCAGACTTTCTATCGCTGGAAAAGCAAGTATGGCGGAATGGAAGTAAATGAGGTAAAACGATTGAAGCAGCTTGAGGAAGAAAACAGACGTCTCAAGGAGCTTGTAGCTGACCTCACGTTGGACAACCATATTCTAAAGGACGTACTCTCAAAAAACGGCTAAAGCCTGCCGAGAAGCGCAAGATTGCATGTGAGATACAGGAACAGTACCGTCTCAGCGAGCGCCGCGCGTGCAGGCTTATGAACATATACCGAAGCAGCAAGAGATACAATCCAAGTGACAAAAGCGAAGATGCCACAATCACGG
>NZ_DF158896.1:151101-196607 GCF_000307265.1 Oscillibacter ruminantium GH1 | reverse complement strand
TTTGGGGGGCAGGTCACTTGTAAAGTCAAGCAATGTCACTTCATGTCTTTTACCAGAAAGCAAAGTCAAACAAGTGCATCTTATAGAAACAAATTTTGCAAAATAGGAACATTTTTGGGAACACAAATCTATAGAGTTCTATATCGGATATTCATAATGAAGATACCTCCCCCTGCTAAGGGAATAGCATCGCTAATCTGCAATGAGGTTTGAATATATTCTCCCGTTAAATCGCCTCAAAATTGCTGTTTTAGTGATTTTGCAGCGTTTTCATTTTAAAAAGATATTTCTTTTCATTTTATTAATTGAGTAAAAATTTTCACAAGATAATAAAATTCAAAAAAACAATCTATACGACGCATGGTAAAGTACATACGTAATACAAAAATTTAACAGGCTGACGCGATGTCGATAAGCGTGCGCTTCGTATTACACGATTAAGGAATATACTGGTTCATACTGCTTCAACAGCCAGAGACGCATGGCATACTATTTGCGAGACACCTACTAAACGGCGCATACTTATTCAACAAATACATTCCGGTATAGTAGAATTTCATTCAAAATCTGATGTGCAACAGCATCTTTCGAGAGCAAGGGTAAGGCAATTTCTTTTTCCCTTGTAATTAAAGTAATCCGGTTGGTATCATAAGCAAATCCCGCCCCTGGATCACGAAGATTGTTAGCTGCAATCATATCCACATGTTTTTGGATCAGTTTATCTCTCGCATGTGCAATCAAAGACTGCGTCTCCATGGCAAATCCACATAAAGTCTGGTTTGTTGTGCGGTGTTCCCCCAGCCAAGCGAGAATATCATCTGTACGCGCTAATGGTAGGTTAAGATCATCGGCCTTTTGGGTCTTCTTGATTTTTTCTGCCTCAGTAACCAGCGGCCGATAATCTGCAACTGCAGCGGCCATAATGATAATATCCTGAGCCTTACTTCTCTCAGTTACTGCCACAAACATTTCTCGCGCACTACAAGCCTCTACCGTTTCTACAAACAAAGGTTTCCGAATTGTCGTAGGCCCTGTAACCAGCGTAACCTGCGCTCCGCGCGCGGCAGCTGCCCGCGCAAGTGCATATCCCATACGTCCGCTGGAATGGTTTGTTAAATACCGTACTGGATCCAATGATTCTTGCGTGGGACCAGCGGTAACCAAAATTTTTAAACCAAGAAGATCCTTTTCGTATGATATTTTGTGTATTGCTGCCTCCAAAATAACGTCAATATCCGCAAGCTTTCCTGTCCCTACCACTCCACAGGCAAGCCGCCCACTGGTTGGTTCAATAATGTCCCAGCCATAGTTCGTTAAGGTATTCATGTTGCATTGAGTGATTGGGTTCTCATACATGTTTGTATTCATAGCAGGTGCAATAATCTTGGGACAAGAACAGGCAAGAACAGTAGTTGTTAACATATCGTCTGCAAACCCGTGCGCCAATTTGGCAATGATATTTGCCGTTGCTGGTGCTATTAGAACCAGGTCTGCCATATCTGCCAAAGAAATGTGTTCAATCTGGTGGGGGTGGTTGCGGTCAAAGGTATCGACTATAACACGGTTCCCAGTAATCGTCTCAAATGTAAGCGGAGCAATAAATTCCGTAGCGTTCTTCGTCATAACAACATGCACATCACAGTGTTGTTTCACCATGTCAGATGCTAGCTGTACAACCTTATAACAGGCAATCCCGCCAGTTATACCCAAAAGAATGGTTTTGTTCTTTAACATAGTAGTTCTCCTAATGATAAATTATCTCAAAAGAATTGAACGGAAAATTCTTAAACCCCATCATGTTGAACTAATTGAATGTGATTGGTAAACTACTTCCACAAATTATAATTTAGTGTATCCAATAGTCCCTTGCCGTATTATTATAACACAGAAATATTAACTTGGTAAATGTTCAAAAATCTTCACACGAGTTCTTGGCTTTGCAAAAGAGCTATGGTATACTACATTGGTTGAAATTCGGGATACGAATCCTTGTACCTTTTATAAGAGGACGAGAGATTCAGATATTTCACCGGATGGAGACAAAATCCCAAATTTGCGCTGTATCTTAACAAGAACAGCAGCAGGAGGTTTACGAAATGAAAAGTCAACAAACCCATTATGCCCTGTCCATGCAGAAAGAGAGCACAAGAGATCTTGTCTTGCTCGCTATGCTTTCGTCCATTTTACTGCTTCTTGCGTTTACACCCATTGGCCTTGTAGATTTACCATTTATAAAAGCAACGATTCTGCATCTTCCTGTCATCATTGGGTCAATTTTAATTGGACCTTACAAAGGAATGGTACTGGGCTTTGTCTTCGGCCTAACCAGCTTAATCAAAAACACGATCGCACCGAGCTTGCTTTCCTTTGCTTTTTCTCCTTTTATACCAGTCCCTGGGATGGATCGCGGAAGTCCTTGGGCCCTAGTGGTTTGTTTTGTGCCCCGTATTTTAGTTGGGGTTGTCCCTTGGATTGTTTACTATAGGACAATTCCTTTATTCCAACGATGGTTTAAGAACAGGGGTAACATCGGACTTATACTATCCAGCATTCTGGGATCTCTAACAAATACCATTCTTGTTATGACTTTGATTTTTATTATATTTCGTGAAGCATATGCGTTAGTAAGCGGAATATTGGTAGAAGCTGTTTTAGACGTCATTCTGGGTGTTGTTGCAGTGAACGGCATTCCTGAAGCAGTTCTTGCAGCAGTGCTAGTTCCTGTTATCACAGTTCCTTTGCTTCGGATCCTACGAAAAGGAAAGAGTATGTCAGTTAATACAGAACCAAGGGATTATAATCATGATTTTAACTGTTGATATTGGGAATACAACTATTGCACTTGCGCTTTTTAGGTGTACTACCAAAGAGCCTATCTTTGTGGAACATATTGAAAGCAACTGCAGTATTGCAGTACTGCCCTATTCGGAGTGGATTGCAGAGACTTTAAAAAAGCACAATGTCAATCCTACGCATATTCAAGGGGCCGTTTTGTCTTCCGTTGTTCCTCCACTGACTCAAACTTTGTGTGATGCTATTATTAAGGTTATTGGAATATCGACCTATGTAATTAATGCGCGAACAGACGCGGGGCTTACTATTAAAAACTATGATGTTTCCACCTTAGGCAGCGACCGAATTGTAGATGCGGTTTCTGCAATGCTACAGTGGGCACCACCATTGGTCGTGTTGGACTTGGGAACAGCGACAACAGTTTCAGTCATAGATTCGGATGGTGGATTTATAGGTGGATTAATAATGCCAGGCCCAACTATTGGCATTAAAGCACTAAGCAGCAAAACCGCACAATTGCCAGCAATAGATTTTAAGCAGATGGCTCCTACCAATATCATTGGGCAAGACACCAAAACATGTTTATGTAACGGTGCTATTATTGGTACAGCTGCCGCAATTGACGGAATAATTTCACGTGTGGAAAACGAGTTGGGGACACCAGTTACTGTGGTGGCAACTGGTGGGCACTGTAAACAGATCCTGCCCTGGTGCTATAAACAGATACAATACGAAGAGCACTTGCTTTTAAAGGGTTTATATCATATCTACCATAACCAGACACAGAAAAATTGCTAGGTTTATAGCAACGTATACGAAACCATCGTTGCTGGGCAGATTATAAAATTGTTTGATGCAATTAAAGATAAGTTGTCTACCAGAGAAGTTATCCGTACTCTGCTAGACAGCTGTTTGCCTTTACCTGTACTGAATTGGTGCCGTTTTTATTTTTCCACGTGTAGTGAAATTTACGAAATGAATTCCATATAGTTTTCTACTCTTACAAGAACCCCGTTATGTTTGCTTTTACCCCGTGCAAGGGTACGTCGGGAACGGTTGTCAAGACGGCACGGGTGTGATAGACTGTTTAAAAACAGCACCTGACAGCTGTCAGGACAGGAGGAATGGAACATGCAGTCAGACGAACGCAGGGCGGCAGTTCGGCGCATTCTGGAACAGACGGATCAGCCGGTATCCGCATCGGCGTTGGCCGCACAACTGGGCGTCAGCCGTCAGGTCATCGTGGGAGACGTAGCTCTGCTGCGCGCGGGAGGACTGGACGTGTCTGCCACTCCCCGGGGATATATGATGAAACAGGTCACGACCAGTCTTTTGCATCAGGTGGCGTGCCGCCACGACGCCGCTGGGATGCGTACAGAACTCAACGTCATGGTGGATCATGGCTGCACCGTGTTAGACGTGGTGGTGGAGCATCCTATTTACGGCCAGCTGACCGGTCCGCTGCAAATGTCCAGCCGCTACGATGTGGAGGAGTTTCTGCGCCGGTGCGACCGTTCCGACGCCAAGCCCCTGTCCGACCTGACTGAGGGTATCCACCTTCACACGCTTGCCTGCCCCGACGAGGCAGCATTCCAAAGGGTACTGGCCGCTCTGGGAAAACTGGGCATTCTTCTGCAAGATTGACAGTTGACAAGACACCATATTCGAGATACAATGCGGCGTGTACATGTGTCATGACACATGTACACGCCGCATTGTATTTTTTGGAAAGCAGGTGCCTTCTATGGAGTGTATTCGTACATTTTTAGCCCGCAAAAACATCGTCTTTTCCGCGCGCCGATACGGTATAGACGCTCTGGGCTATATGGCCCACGGGCTATTCTGTTCGCTGCTGATCGGCACGATTCTCAAAACGCTGGGCCAACAGATGGGCTGGCAGTTCCTCGAAGAAGTCGGGCAGTACGCTTTTGAAATGGCTGGCCCGGCCATGGCCGTGGCCATCGGCTATGCCTTAAAGGCAGACCCGCTGGTGCTCTATTCTCTGGCCGCAGTGGGCTGGGCGGCTAATAAAGAGGGCGGCGCGGGCGGTCCGCTGGCTGTGCTGTTTATCGCCATCATTGCTGCCGAGTTCGGTAAGGCCGTGTCCAAGGAGACAAAGGTGGACATTCTGGTCACCCCCGCCGTTACGGTTTTTATCGGCGTGTCTCTTGCCAAGCTGATCGCGCCAGCTATCGGCGCGGCGGCTATGGCAGTCGGCAGCTTCATCATGTGGGCCACCGACCTCCAGCCCTTTTTGATGGGCGTACTCGTCTCTGTCACCATGGGCATAGCGCTCACGCTGCCCATCTCCTCTGCCGCCATCTGCGCCTCCTTCGGTTTGGTGGGTCTGGCGGGCGGAGCCGCTGTGGCGGGCTGCTGCGCCCAGATGGTGGGCTTTGCCGTTATGAGCTTTCGGGAAAATGGCTGGGGCGGTCTTGTGGCGCAGGGCTTGGGCACATCCATGCTCCAGATGCCCAATATCGTCCGCAATCCCCGCATCTGGATCGCGCCCACGGCGGCCTCGGCAATCACCGGCCCCTTGGCTACGTGCCTGTTTAAATTGCAGATGAACGGCCCGCCTGTGGCGTCCGGCATGGGCACCTGCGGTCTGGTGGGGCAGATCGGTCTGTATACCGGCTGGGTTGCCCCCAGCGAGGCCGCTGTAAACGCAGGTGCCTCCGCCACCGCCATTGGCACCGCAGAATGGCTGGGCCTGATTTTGATCTGCTTTGTTCTGCCTGCCATTCTCACCCCCGCCATCAATACTCTGTGCCGCAGCGCGGGGTGGGTCAAGGACGGCGATCTGAAGCTGGCATAACGCCGTGGGTTGGAGTGCTGGTATCGGCGGGACGGGGAACTCCTTTTGAACCCTGGTTACTCGTATTTATCTGCAAAGCACACCCGCTTTACCCCCAGCAGGTCAGCGCTGCCGGCAATCGTGATCCCGAAGAACAGGACCTCCACAGGCAAATCCAGATAATCAACGATTGTGCCGTTGCAAAGTGTGCTGCCTGTGCAGAGAATCAGGTCCGCGAAGGAGCGAATGACTTCTTCTTTTTTGCAGGCTCCATCCTCCACCACGACCCCATATCGCTCCTGCCCGATATTGCCCGGATTCAGATCAAGCACCCGAACCTCGTATTCACTGCGGGACAGCATTTCAAGCAGCGACGGCTGATAGCCGATCAATGCGATGCGCCGGATATGCGGATAATTTTCTCGAAGAAACGCCAGCATGTCCAAGGCGCATTGTTCCGGTCCGTCCGTTTTGCAGTGTACCGTTCCGCTGCATAGTCCCACGGAGTTCATTACCGCATTCAAAGTTGCGATAAAAATTCCGCAGTTATGAGAATTATGGGCAATTTCCATCTGTAAAATCTCAGAAAGCGTTCCGCTGAACGCGGTGGGTGAGTCTGTAAAGGCCTGCCCCCTGCTGCCGCGGTATGTTGCCTCAATCATGACGTCCTTTCCGGTAATGATCGGAAAGTCCTTCCGCGCGGTTTCTCCAATCGCCTCCTGCGGGGTCAAAGCGCGGCAGGACACGGTTACGGTGTCATTTTCAATCTGGTGCTGTTTTAAAACCTGTAAAAATCCGTTCTTCAGCTTCTCATAGAGTTCCTCTTTCGTCACGACAATCCCTCCCATCTTTTTCTGTAATCCCGAGAAAATCCAGAACCTCTCTTCCCCATTGGGCACTGTATAGGTCTTGGCTTTTTACAATCCCGCAAAGGTGCCCGTCTATTAAAACGCCAATCCGGTCGGCCAAGCTCTCCGCCTCAGTAAAATTATGAGTCACGAAAACGAGGGAGCAGCCAAAATCCTTCCGAATTTTTCGGATCATATCATACATACTGCGTTTTGTGACCGGGTCCAGTGCAGAAAATGGTTCGTCCAGCAGCAACAGGGACGGCCGCATGATCAGCGCGCGCGCCAAAGCAACACGCTGCTGCTCTCCCCCGCTGAGTGTTCCGGGATACTGATTTAGAATGTGCCTGATTTCTAACTGCTCCGCGATTTCCGTCACGCCGGTCTGTATTTCCGCCTTTGAAACTCCCCGCATTTTAGGCCCGTAAGCAATGTTGGAAAACGCCGTCATATGCGGAAAAAGGCTGTAATCCTGATAGAGATACCCAATGTTTCGCTGAAAAGCAGGGATTTCACACATGGCGGTTCCCCCGTAGAGGACTTTTCCCTGATCCGGCTGATAGAAGCCGGCGATTGCCTCTAAAAGCAGGGTTTTCCCAGAGCCTGTTTTTCCGATAATCGAAAAAATCTCGTTTTCCTGAAGGGAAAAATTGATATGCTCCAGCAAAAAGCTGCCGCGTTTAACTGTGAGTTCCTGTATCTCCAAAAGGCCGTTCATATTACATCTCATATCGGCTCAGACTCCTGTTGGCTTTGGCAAAGTGGTTTGCGATTCCAAGCGAGACGGCGGAAATCAGCAGCAAAATGAATGCGCTGGCCAGCGCGCCGCCCAGATCGTTGGTGCTGACATCCAGATAAATACTGGCGGGAAGTGTCTCCGTTTTCATGCGGGTGACACCCACCAGCATCAGCGTTGCCCCAAATTCCCCCAAGGCTCTCGACCACACCAGTATAAACGCGCTGATGAGGGCGTTTTTGCACAGAGGCAGCAAAATTGTAAAAAAGCATTTTCCCTGTGTGGCTCCCAGCAAGCCGGCCACCCGCTCTAATTTTTGATCGACTTCGCGAAAAGCCGTTGACGTCAGCTTTACAGCAAACGGCAGATTGACAACCAGCTGTGCCAATACAATACCGCTGCTATTAAAAACGACTGGAAAGCCCGCGCCTTTCAACGCCTTTCCCATCGGCGAGGAAAACAGGATCAGCATACTCAGGCCCAATACGATGTTGGGCAGCGACATGGTCAATTCCAAAAGAATTTCAATGGCTTCTCGGCAAAACAATCGGGTCTTGGTCAAGACATAGGAAACCGCAATCGACAGCACAAAACAGAGAATACTGGATATGCACGCACTTTTGACGCTTAAATATACAGCAAACAATGTTTCGCGCTGATGCAGGCATTCCGGGAGACTACGTATCCCCCGGAATGCGATTACAGCAATATTTCCTCCGATAAAAAGAATTGTCAGGAGCGTGAGAAAAACGCAGGCAGATTGAAAGGCGTTATGCTCCCGCCGCTTCATTCCGCCAATTCATAGCCATAGGCAGACCAGATCTGGTTGGCTGCATCAGAGCTAAGAAATGTGCTGAATTCGTCCGCAGCCACGCTGTCCGCGGAAAACGTGAGTCTTGCCGCCGGAACGGTTTTTACATAGCCGTCCAAGTCCGTCGTCTCACAGATTTCCACGCCGTCGGCGTTGCAGTTCTCCTTCCAGATGATGGCCGCATCTGCCTCGCCCAGCCCTACCACCGTTGCCAGTTGGGGAGCCGTGGTCGTGGTCGCGCCAAGCGTCACGGTATCGGTAACGCCGAAATCGGAAAATGCCTTTTTCGCGATCTTTCCAATCGGCGTGGATTCCGGATCGCCGATCACCGTCACAACGTCGCTCTTGCCCAAATCGGCAATACCGGTAATTCCTTTCGGATTTCCCTTGGCAACCGCCAAAACAGGGATGTGCTTTACAAGGTCCACGCTGCCGGACACGTTGTCCTTAACAGGCTTTACCTCATCCGCAGAGCCGGCAATAAAGTAATCGCCCTCCTTGGATTCTGTGATCTGTGTTTGGATTTGTGCCGCGTTTGCGTAAGTAACATTCATCTGACAGCCGGTTTCCTTTTGAAATGCGTCTGCAATTTCCTGAAAAGGCTTCTGCATTCCCGCGCCGCAGTAAATGAGAAGCGACTGATCGCCGAGATTTGGCGCAGCCAGTGTGGAAACAGCCGCTTCACCAGAGGCCGCAGAGTCGGCAGAATTGCCGGAGACGCTGCCGGGGGACTTCTGCCCCTGTCCGCCGCAAGCGGCAAGTGCAAGTGCCATGGAAAGTGCAAGAACCGTTACTAAAATCTTTTTCATGGTTTCTCCTCCTTATATATAGACCAATAGTGCTGATGTAACAATAACACAACCGCTATTCTCGGTCAAGTATAACGCTATTTATATTGGAAGCCAAATTGCCTGTACTGGCAGTCTCCGAGCGGCGCGGGTCTGTCCGCAGGTGAATTCATATCGTTGAATTAAAAAGAGCGCCGAAATACTCTGCTTTTGCAGGGCATTTCGGCGCTCTTTTCTTTGTTTGAGAAATCCTTTTGGCAGCATCCGGCTTTCAGCCAGACCGCCGCTCCGGGTGTAAAAAACCGCTCAGTGGCGCGGATTGCCCATCACGGTTCGGCAGGCCGCAATGATCTGCGAGGTCACGGCGGCGTTATACCGGTTCTCATACACGGTATAGGGAAAATGCTGGCTGCTGTGTACCACAATGTATTTTGGTTCCAAATGGCTCAACGCCAGTGCTTTTACGTCGGCCAGACAACGGCTGCAGGAGCAAACGCCAAGAAGTTTTATATACTGGGGGGTCTTTTCCTCCACCAGCGCCTGCATAATATTGATATATTTGCTTTCTTCCTCAGTCTCTGCCTTCTCCGACAAGCCGTCCTGCGGAGCATCCGCTTTTGCCGAAGAACTCGTCTGTGCGGACGGTATGGGTGCGGATTGGCGGACTGGGGGAATCGGCTGCGCGGCGGCGGCAGGCGGGGCGGAAGGCGCCGCCGTTGGAATGGGCGCGGAACCGATAGTGGAGATCGTCTCCGGCTGAAAAGCGGTGAAGGAGTCGTCGTCCAGATTGTTCAGTTCCTCACTCAAAGCCTCCCTCACCTGATCGGAGAGATCTTCGGGGACATGTTCCACCTCTACAACGGGAGACAGGACAGCGGCATGGGAAAAGCCCGGCACTTCTGCGGTAGGCATCGGCGCCGCGCCGAGAGGCGCGGGAGATGCGCTTTCGGTATCCTGTCCCGCCGCGATCATATTCAGTACATGTGCAGTTTTATTTGTGCTTTTCTTGTTGGCGGGCATGGTTGCGTTCTCCTATCATCCTATTATTCTTCATGCTGCTGGCACAGCAAGGACGTAATTTCTGTGGTGAGCTGCTGAAAGTCAGCAGCGGGCTTTGAAGTGGGCGCGTAGCTCAAGATGCTTGCCCCGTGGGCCGGCGCCTCGGCAACGGAGATGCTGGACCGGACCACGGCTTTGAAAACACCGGCATGGAGCTGCTTTGCAATCTGCTCGGCCATCTCGCTGACCTCACGGTTCAGGGTCAGGCGGGAATTGTATTTGTTTAACAAAATGCCAAGAACCCGCAAGCTGGGGTTGTAGCACTTCTGGACGGTATCAATCGTCTCTTTGATCTGGGCAACGCCCAAAAGGCTCAAAATTTCAGGCACCATGGGGATCACAAGGTCATCGGACGCCACATACGCATTCACGGTGAGGACGTTCAGAGCGGGGGGCGTGTCGATGATAATATAATCGTACCGGTCTTTCACTTGGACCAGTTCATTGCGCAGCATGAATTCGCGGCCTGTGCGGTTAAATTCCAATTCCGCGGCAGACAGCAGAATATTGGCGGGAAGAAGGTCAATCCCGTTGGAGGTTGTGATGGCTTCGTCAACGGTGACCCGACCCTTAAACAGATCATAAACCGTGGCGCAGTTTTCGGTGTCCAATCCCAGACTGAAGCTCAAACTGCCCTGCGGGTCAAGATCCACGCCAAGCACCCGCTGTCCCCGTTCATAAAGAGCGCACAAAAGCGCAGCGGCAGTCGTGGTCTTGCCAACACCGCCTTTCTGGTTTGTGACCGTAATGATCGTAGCCAAAAGAAACCCTCCCCGTCAGATAAAAAACTTTGTCGAAACTCTTAACTTTAATATACTATATGTCGATAGAAAAGTATAGGGTACGAAGCAAATTTTCTTTCAACAAGGTCATCTTTGCGATGAATTTTCATACGCGCAAAAGTGAAAGGAGCGATCATTATGGCGTCTGTCAGCGGAGTTACCAGCAGTAATTCCAACAGCATTTACGGCAACCGGAACGTGCTGTCCGGTCTCGCCACTGGAATGGACACGGAGAGCATGATTCAAAACGCCGTCAGCGGCTATAAGACCAAGATATCATCTCTTCAGCAAAAGCAGACAAGAGTCACTTGGAAACAGGAGGCCATGCGCAGCGTCTCCACCCCCATGATTAAATTCGCCCAGAAGTACACTTCTTACTCCTCGTCCACGAACTTGCTCAGCTCCAGCTTTTTCAGCAAGGCCGTGACCACTACCACCAACGGAGCCAACGCTTCCAAAGTCTCCGCCACTGGAAAAACCAGCAGTGATGTGCAGCTTTTGGGTGTAAAGCAGCTGGCCAGCAAAAGCACTTACAGCATTTCCGCCGCCGCCCTCGGTCTGGGCGGAAGCGACGGCACGGGCGCGGTAAGCATTACCGCCGGAGAAGATCTGAATCTGAGCAAGGTTATGGAGTTGAGCAACGTCAGCGGCACTTTGTCCCTGAAATACGGCTCCAACCGCACCATTGACCTGAGCTTTGACGATCTGGACACCTATAAAACGGCAGAAGATTTTGTTAAGGGCATTAATGCCAAGCTGGCTGGAGTGACCGTTTCCAATGCCAGCGGTGAAGTGGTATCCGCCAGCACCATGGTTGCAGCCACGCTGGATGCCGCCAGCGGGGAGATTACCTTTAGTGACAAGCAGGGCGCGGGAAACTCCGTCACCATCGCCTCTGCCACCGGAAAGATCAAGACCACACTGGGGATTGACGAATCCGCCAAATCCTCTACCCTGAATGTGAAGGACAAGACTCTGGTGGACGAAAGCGCCACCGTGGGCGACTATCTCTCCGGCAAGTCTCTTACCATGACGGTGGACGGCAAAACCAAAACCATCACCCTGCCCACCTATGACTCTGCTGCCGCAAATCCTGCCGATAACTTTGCGGACAGCTTGAATACTGCGGTGCAAAAAGCGTTTGGAACGGGCGTGAGCGTTGCCCTGACCGGCGGTAAACTGCAAGTTACCGGCCAGAAGGGCTCCACCATCTCCATCAACGCCACCAACGCCGTGGGCAAGGCGCTGGGGCTGGGCGGCGCCACCGCCACCAGCTATCTCAACACCGGAAAGACGCTGGGTGACCTGCTGGGACTGAGCCAGGCCACGGATGCCGACGGAAATATTACCGCCGAGACGCTGGCCGGCATCGCTGGCACGGCGCTGAAATCCACCAGCAAGATCACCTATAACAAGACGACCGACACCTATTCCGACGCAGAGGGCAATTTAACGGATAAGGACGGCAACCGCTTGGGTGCTGACGGCAAGCAACTCTACGGCTATGATTTTGAGATCAACGGCACAAAGCTGACCTTTACCCGGGACAGCGCACTGGAAAACGTGCTGACCGCTGTCAACTCCAACACGGGCATGAGCCTGAGCGCCAGTTTCTCCAAGACCACCAACCTTCTTCAGCTCACCGCTCAGGAAACCGGCTCTGCCGGGCAGATCGTGATTGACGATACCATCACCGACTCTACCACCGGTAATCTGGCGGCAAAGCTGTTCGGCGTCATCAACGACCCCACCAGCGCCAGCACGGAAACTGCCAAGGGGACCTTCAGCGCCGGACGGGATGCCGTGCTCACCATGAGCGTCAATGGCACAAAGATGGAAGTCTCCCGCACGGACAACACCTTTGATGTGGACGGATTGTCCGTCACCCTCAAGGGAACGTTTGGATACAGCACAGAGGATGTCAAAGACTCAAGCGGAACCGTCACGGTTCCCGCCGGAACGTTTATTGAAGGCACTGAACCTGTCACCTTCACCACCTCTGCTGACTCGGATAAGATTTTAGACGCCGTCAAGGGCATGGTCGCAGACCTCAATGAGATTCTAAAATCGGTCCACGATGCGTATTCCACCCTGCCCAACTATAAAAGCAACAAAACCCGTTATGAGCCTTTGACCGACGACGACAAGTCCGGCATGACAGAGTCTGCCATTCAAAAATACGAAGAGAAGGCAAAACAGGGCGTTCTGTTTGGAGACAACGACCTCTCCAGCCTATACAGCAAGCTGATCTCTGCTATCGCCCCCGGCGGCGCATCTGCCAGCACCCTCTCCAAAATGGGAATCACCACCAACTATTCTGAGGGAATCACCTCCCTTGCGGTGGATGAAAACGCTCTGCGGGATGCACTGAGCAGCAACCCCGACAGTGTGCGCGACGCATTTACCTCCACCTCCGGAACGGGCGGACTGATGGTGAACGTCAGCAAGGTGGTATCGGACTATGCGTCCACCACCGGCGCTACCAAGGGTATTCTGATTCAAAAGGCCGGTTCCAGCTATTCGTCTTTGTCCCTGCTGAACAACACGATGCAGGATGAAGTTGACAATTACGACAAACAGATCAGCAAGTGGCAGAGCAAGCTCTCTGACAAGGTGGACTATTACACGAAGATGTTCACCCGGCTGGAGACGCTGACCAGCCAGATGAATTCTCAAAGCTCCATGATCTCCGGTATGATGGGCGGCTAAGAAAAGCAGCATTGACAAAGCGGCGAGAGCGAGAGAAAAGACGGAGGAACAAGCATGGAAGCACAGGGTTATCAACAATATAAGCAGCAGTCCGTCAATACCATGACGCAGGGCGAGCTGCTAGTCGTTCTTTACGACGAATTGGTCAAACGGGCCGCCCGGGCGGACATCGCGCTGGATCGAAAGGACTACCCCCTTTTTGAAGCGTCCGTGGACCGGTGCCTTGATATTTTGCACTATCTGGATGACACGCTGGATCGGCAGTATCCCGTCAGCGCGGAGCTGCATCGGCTGTATGATTTCTTCTGCTATGATTTCAACCGTATAAAGGCGGGACGAAATCAGGAGGAATTGTCCAAGCTCCGCCCCATGGTGACAGAGCTGCGGGACAGCTTCCGCACGGCGGAAAAGAACACGTCGGCGCGATGAGTGAGATGTGGACGGCGGCTCTGGCCGAGCTGCTTGCGCTGGAGCGCAAAATCTTCCGCAAGCTCAACGAAACCATTGATATCACGAGGGAACTGGCCGAGGCCGTGGATCGGGAGGATCAGGTATCCGTGCAGATGCTGCTTTCCAACCGGCAGATGCCGCTGCTGGAGCTACAGGAGCTAAACGCCGCTATGGATTTAAAGCGCTGCGACCTCAGCGGCGAAGACGAGGAATCGTTTGACTGGCTGATCGTCGGCCACGGTGAACCGGAGACGCCGGAGGAAAAAGAAGTGGCGGATCAGCTTGCCCTGAACCGGCGGGTTCTGACCCAGCTGGCGGAACTGGATCAGCGGGTCAATGAAAAGCTCTGCCGGGAAAAATCGCTGTATCGAAAACGTTAAAATTTTTATTTTCTAAAAAGAGCGGCAGAGAGGCCGCCCCATTTGGGTGACCTCTCCGCCGCTTTTCACGCACAATTTTTTGTCATGGTTCCTTTGGGCTCAAAAGCCACAAAGGCGCGCCATTATTTCTGCTTTTGGACAGCTCGTCCAAAATGATCTGGGGGTCCCACACCGTGAGGCTCCGGTCCCGGCTGTTGGAATCAGCCACAAGAATACTGCCGTCCAGCGTGGCTCCCCGCAGAAGGATGAAGTGCCCGCCGTTGGTAAAGTGGCCCTTGCTCATCAGCGCCACAGCCACCTTTCCCGCCGCCAGTTCCAGCCGCAGGCGCTCGACATCGCAGTTTGGAAGCGACTCGGCCTCCAATCCATATTCCCCGGCCACGCCGTTGACAATGGAGAGGTAGGACCCGCCGTGACGCGCCCAATATCCGTTGTTTACGGCCCACTGCGCCATCTCCGCCGGATTTACCGTCTGCTCCGTCAAACTGGAAACCGCCATGGCCAAGGCAGTGGGACCGCAGCCGAAACGCCCCAGATCATCCTTGCCATAAGGCTGGCCGCACCATGCGGCATCGGTCTGATTATAATAGACAATTTCGCAGTTTCCGCCGGTGAGAATCTCACGCTCCCCCCGCTGTTCCAGTGCGGTAATGGTGGGGTCCGCCGGTGTGGCGGGAACCGCGTCCGGCTCCGCAGTTTCCTGATTTTCCAGCGGCTCCGCCTCGTTTTTCTTGATTGCTCCCGCGGCGCGGGAGGCGGTGGACACCGCCGAATCCCACACGGCGCACGCACCATCCGACACGGCGGACCACGCAGCGGAGGCGGTTCGCCGAACCGGGGCGACAATCGTCTCGTACAGCCCCGGATCGGCAACTCGGCATACTGCCAGCTCCGCTCCGCCGATGCAGACAACGGCCAGCAAAGAAACTGCCATTAGCTTTTTGAACCGAGAACGACGCGGCATAAATTTCCGCCTCCTTTCCGACTTTCTGGAAATTTAGGGCTTTTCAGATGTCGAATTTTGTATTATGATACAAGTATGCGAAAAGGTACAGTTTTCTCAAAAAACTGATACGCATCTTCACATAGACCTTCCCGCACACCAAAAGTTTCGCTGAGAAACGACAATTCGATTATAACAGAAGCCCCAAAAAATGTATAGCCTTTCGCCGCCCATGAGTGCGGTGGAGATGGAGAGCAAAGCTGATGCCGACAATTCAACTGAAAAACGCAACAAAACGCTATCGCAGCGAACACGGACAGTTTGAGGCTGTCAGCGGCATTGACCTCACCATTCGGCAGGGAGAATTTGTCTTTGTGGTGGGCAGCAGCGGCGCAGGGAAAAGCACCCTGCTCCAGCTGATTGCCGGACAAATCCGCGCAGACGAAGGCACCGTGCTGCTGGACGGAATGAATGTGGCCCCGTTTCCTTTGATTCCCGCGCCAAGGGTCCGCCGGAACTTTGGATACGTCTCGCAGGAGCCGCAGCTGATGCGGCGGCGTACGGTCTATGAAAACCTATCCATGATTGCCCGCGTCGGCGGCTTGACCCGGGAAAAAAAGCTGATGGAGCGAACGGTGAAAGCCCTTGGCATCGTGGGACTGGGTGACGTGGGAGGAAAGTACCCCGGAGAACTCTCCATTGGTCAGGCCCGGCGGGTTGAGCTTGCCCGGGCGCTGGTGAACAGTCCGCCCATTCTGGTTCTGGACGAGCTGACCGCCAATCTGGACGAGGACAACATCTGGGATATGATGCACGTCCTGTCGGAGCTGAACCGGGGCGGAACCACAATCATCATGGCCACACACGCCAGCATGTTCGTCAACATTATGCGCCGCAGGGTTGTGACGCTGGTGGATGGAAAAATAGCCGGTGACGTAGCCGGAGGGCGGTACGGAGAGATCAAAGAACGAAAATCGAAGTACACGCTGAAACATTAATACACGCACACGGAAGCAACATAGAGAAAGAGAGGAACTTTTAGAAAATGAAGAAGACAAAGAATGAAGAGGTTGTAGGTACACAAAAGAAGGGGTTCTTATCCGGCATGAAAATTCGGGGCAAAATTCTTAGCACGGTGGCAATCGGGCTTGCATTGGTAACCTTGAGCGCAATTGTAGGCCTGTTTCAGATGAACAGAATCGGAAATCAGTATAACTATGCGCTGACTTATTACGGCTTTTCTCAGGGAGACATTGGAAAAGCGATGGCCTGTTTTGTGCGGGTGGATGGAAACCTGCACGACAGCGTCAGCTATCTGGACCGTACAAATATGAAGGCGGCTCAAGAAAATTTTGATACTTACGCCGACCGGATGGACGGCTATTTGGACGCCGTGCAAAAGACGATTTCCAGCGATGCCGAGCAGACCTGCTATGACACGATCACACAGGCTTGGGCGGAGTATCGCTCCACAGCGCAGGATATTTTGCAGCAGGCCGGCAGCTCCACCGAAATGAGCAAGGTTCTGAAGGCACAAGGCCGTCTGGTCAACGAACTGGATCCGTTGTTCGCAACTATTTATGATAATATGGCTCAGCAGATGGATGCCAATGTGACCATCGGCAACGAGATGCAGGCCAGCACCGACACCACGATGCACATCACCATTTTGGTGTGCGCTCTGCTGATTCTGGCGGCTGTGGCCGTGGGTCTCCTGCTGGGAACTGCTATTTCCGGAAGGATTTCCAAGGCGATGCGCACCTGCGTCGACCGCCTGATCCTGTTGTCCGAGGGCGATCTGACCACGGAGGTTCCCGTCATTGAGACGCAGGATGAAACCGGAGACTTGGCCAACGCCACAGGGGTCATCGTCCGCGACCTGCGGGCAGTGATTGAGGACGTAAAATATTTCATGGGCGAGATGTCAAACGGCAATTTCGACGCCCGCTCCAAGGCCAGAGAATCCTATCGCGGTGATTTCAAGGAGATCTTTACCAGCTTTGTTAAGATTGAGCGAGACATGAGCGCCACGCTGCTGGAGCTCCGTCAGAGTGCCGATCAAGTCTCCGCCGGATCGGAGCAAGTTTCCACTGGTGCGCAGTCTTTGGCGCAGGGCGCCACAGAACAGGCCAGCGCCGTGGAAGAGTTGTCCGCCACGATCAATGAGATCGCTGCCGCCGCCGAGGCGAACGCCCGTATTACCCAGCAGGCGCAGGACAGCGCCAATACTGCCGGAGAGAAGATTCAACTCAGCAACGAACAGATGAATCGGATGAACGAAGCCATGGGCAAGATCTCCGACTCTTCTCAGGAGATCGGCCGCATTATCAAGACCATTGAAGACATCGCGTTCCAGACCAACATCTTGGCCTTGAACGCCGCCGTTGAGGCCGCACGAGCCGGCGAGGCTGGCAAGGGCTTTGCCGTTGTGGCAGACGAGGTGCGGAATCTGGCCGGAAAGTCCGACGAGGCGGCAAAGGCCACCAAGAGTCTGATCGAAAATTCCGTCCGCTACGTGGAAGACGGCAATCAGGTTGTTGCCAGCGTCACCGGAACTCTCAACGAGACGACCGCTATCGTTCTGGAAACCGTGGATTCTATGGGCAAGGTGGCCGACGCCGTCCGTCAGGAGACAACGAACATCGGTCAGGTGAAAGACGGCGTAGAGCAGATTTCCAGCGTGGTGCAGACCAACTCGGCAACGTCCGAAGAGAGTGCTGCCGCCAGCGAGGAGCTGTCCTCTCACGCGGAGATGATGCGCGAGCGGATTGGGCACTTCCGTCTGCTGAACGATCACACTCACCAGCCGGTTCACGCGGCCTCCGAAGCCCCAGCAAAGGAATCCGGCAATCAGGAACCCGTTTATGCCGCAACGCTGACGGGCGGAAAATACTAAACATTCAGGTGCCGCGCCGCTCAAGGCGGCGCGGCACGCAAGCATAGATACAGGCATAGAGAGGTGAAACGCCGTGGAAGAAGCTCGCGGAGAACAGAGACAGGACCTAATTTTTGCGCTGGATATCGGAACCAGAAGCATTATCGGCATGGTGGGCCGGGCAGAAGATGACCGGGTACACATTTTGGCTGTGGAACGATTGGAACACAGCAAGCGCGCCATGATCGACGGTCAGATTGAGGACATCGTTCAGGTGGGCAAGGTTGCCGCAGAAGTGACTGCCCGGCTGGAAAACCGGCTGAACTGCAAGCTGACCCGGGTGTGTATCGCCGCCGCAGGGCGCGCTTTGCACACGGAAGCCGGCCACTTTGAACTGGAACTTCCTGAGGTTCGAAAAATCGGCGACGAGCTCATCAGCCAGCTGGAGGCCGGGGCCGTATCCGATGCGGAGGCCGCCCTGAACAAGAGCGGCCAGCGGCTGGGACGGTTTTATCTGGTGGGGTACACGGTTTCCCGCTACCTGCTGGACAGCTATCCCCTCTCTGTGCTGCGGGGCCACAACGGGCAGAAACTGGAGACGGATGTGGTGGCAACTTTTCTGCCCGCCGAGGTGGTGGACAGTCTGTATGCCGCGATGCAGGCGGCGGGGCTGGAGGTTGTCAGCCTCACGCTGGAACCCATTGCCGCCATCAACGCCGCCATTCCGCCGGACCTGCGGCTTTTAAATCTGGTCATGGCAGACATCGGTGCAGGTACTTCTGATATCGCCGCCTGCCGGGACGGCAGCGTGGTGGGCTATACGATGGCCACCGTTGCCGGAGATGAAATCACCGAATCCATTATGCGGCTCTATCTGGTGGACTTTTCCACAGCGGAGCGGATGAAAGCGGAACTGGCCGGGCAGGAAACGCTTCACTTCACCGATATTCTGGGTCTTGAGCAGGAGGTCCCCGCCGCAGAACTGAAAGCGGCGATTCAGCCGGCGGTGAAACAGCTGGCTGATGAGCTGGCCCGCCGCATCCGGGAAATCAACGGCGGCGCGCCGTCGGCGGTATTTTTGGCTGGCGGAGGCAGCAAGCTGGACGGGCTTTTGGACGCGGTGTCCGCCGCGCTGGAAATGAATCCCCGCCGGGTGACCGTTGCGGGGGGCAACTTCAAGGCCAGTGCCTTTTCTGACGAGGTGGAGTTGAACGACCCAGAGTATGCAACGCCGCTGGGCATTGCCGTCTCAGCCGGTCTTGGCCTGATTTCAGACAGCTACCGGGTCCGGTTGAACGGTCAGCCCGCAAAGCTGTTTCGCAGCGGCGTTCTCACCGCGCTGGACGTTTTGCAGATGAACGGCTATAATTATGCCGATCTGATTGGCAGGACCGGCGCTTCTCTGTCCATCAGCATCGACGGGCAGCGCACGCTGTACCGCGGCGAACCAGCCATGCCCTCTACTCTGCGCATCAACGGGAAGGAGCTTCCTCCCTCCACGGTGATCCAAGCGGCGGACTCCATTGAATTTACGCCCGCCTGCTCCGGCAAACCCGGGCGGCGGACTCTGGCAGAGGTTTTGGGCAGCGAAGAGGCCGCGGCTTTCTGTCTGGTAAACGGTGCTCCAGCCGCCCCGGATTATGAGCTGCGCTCCGGAGATTCCATTGAGACGAATGTGATTGTTCCGGTGCGAACGCCCGCCGCAGCCGCACCGAAACAGGACGATGCGCCCGCCGCGACGGAACAAAATGATTTATCTGCCGAGCCAACCCCGCTACCCACAAGATCCTCCGCACCCAATTTCGCGTCTGCGCCCGCAGAGGAGTCGTTTCCTCCCTGCCGGTTTTTTCTGAACGGCCAATCGCTGGAGCTGCCTGCAAAGCCAAAGGGCGCCCCCTATTATTTGATGGATCTTTTGGATCGCACCGGTCTGGATTTTGAGCATCTGGACCGCCCAGTCATGCTGAAGGTCAACGGGGAGAACAGCGCGTTTATGCGTGTGCTGAAGGATGGGGACAACGTCTCCATTCAGGTTGAGGAGCCGCGCACCTGAAACTGGGGAAATGGAGGAATCCACGTATGCAGAGTCACATTGGAAGGCAGGCTATTTTTGACCGTAATCTGAACGTGATGGGGTATGAGCTGCTTTATCGCGCAGGGGACGGGGCCACGGAAGCTGCTGTTCTGGATGGGGATCGCGCCACACGCACGCTGCTTTCGGATGCGCTGATGGTGTTTGGTCTGAACAACCTCACCGATGGCCGGTGCGCATACGTTAATTTCACGGAAAATCTAGTACTGAGTGACTTTGTGCTGCTGACAGATCCCCGCCAGATTACGGTGGAGCTGTTGGAGGATATCCCCGTGACCGAACGGCTGGCCCGCCGGTTGAAGGAGCTTAAGGAAAAAGGCTATCGTTTGGCTCTGGACGACTATACGGGAAACCCGGCATATGACCCCATCTTACCGCTGATCGATGTGCTGAAGGTAGATTTCCTTCTCACCGACCCCAAAAAGCAGGCGGAAATCGCAGCGCGGTATCGGCATAGCCACACAACGCTGCTGGCAGAAAAGGTGGAAGACCGGGCAACCTATGAACGGGCGCTTCAGCAGGGCTATCGCCTGTTTCAAGGATATTTCTTTGAGCGGCCCACAAATATCCGCAAGGAGCTGCCGGATCTTAACTCCGCCTCCTATATCGGCCTTCTGCGGGAGCTGAACAAGCCCGATACAGATCTGAAGGCTTGCGCGGAAATGATCCGCGCCGATGCTACGCTGACATTCCGGCTGCTGAAAAAAGTGCAGACGCTGCAATACTATCGGGGTAATTCCGTACAGGTGATTCAACAGGCCGTGGCGTATCTGGGAATTGACGAGCTGTACCACTGGGTAATTCTGCTGCTGGCCAGAGATTTCAACGCCACGCACTCCAATGAAACGGTCCGCGAAGCGTATCTCAGAGGAATCTTTACAGAGCGGCTTATGGAACATTCTCCGTATTGCGACAAAAAAAGCAACGGTTTTCTGCTGGGCATGTTCAGTCTGATGGATGTGATTATGGACCGGCCCTTGGGCGACTTGCTGCAAGAGGTCGATCTTCCGCAGGAAGTCAAGGAGATTCTGCTGGGAACCAGCAAAAGTCCGCTGAGGGACTATCTGCAATTTGCCATTTCCTATGAACGGTGGAAACCTGCGGAGCTTCCTGAACTGAATGTGGAAGCGGACGTGCTGGTTGAAGTTTACATGCAGTGCATCAAGGACACGGACTGGGCGTTCCGCAGCGGACAATAAGTACAAGAACATCCGACCGGAAGCGGCCTTGGAATGGATCAAAGCGAGGTGGAAACATGCAAAAAAAGAAATTACTCTGTCGGACAGTCGCTTGCGCAGGGGCTGTCTGCCTGATGACCTCCTGCGGCAGTAAGGCTCCCGATCCGCCGGAGAATTACACGCTGGGCGAAGATCATGTGCAATCGCTCAACGCTATGCTGGGCGAGGAGAACAGCGGCAAGCTGACGGAGATGGAAACGCCGGAAACAGCGGCTGAAGCATCGTCGTCGAGCTTAGGAATCGATGCAGAGACATGCCTCTATACCTATGAAAAGCTGGATACGGGCGGCGAGACGGTGCGTCAGTATGTAGAAAAGCTGACAGGGGAAGAAAACGGCTTTCAGGTGGTGGACGAGAACGGCGCCGTGACGGATCCGCTGGATTACTCTGCGACGGAAGGGAGCGTGGCTCTGGCAAAAACTGCGTCCGAGGACGGTAAAGTCCTGCGCATGGACATCTCCTGGACCGCCACGGACTGTCAGATCACGCTCACCCGCCCGGAGGGTACGGTGGGCACAGCGGATGCAGAACCTATGACCTATGTGGACGCGGTGGATTTTATCAAGTCCCTGTCCCCAGCCACGCTGGGGCTGAAGGGCAGCAGCATGACGGACTATTCCGTTTACCCCATGGACGGCGCGGTCTTGGTGGACGGCATTTTATGCCTGAAGCTGCAAGCCTATCCGCCCCACGAGGAGACACAGGCCAACGTCATCGGGGGTACGTATCTGCTCTCCGGCGATAAAGCGCATCTCTATCTTTTGCAGGACGACAAGGTGCGGGAGCTTTCTATATAATATATAAATAGATGAGAAGTCCCGGGGAACATTTCCGTTCCCCGGGACTTTAAATTGCGCTCTCCCTCAAACAGCAGTCGTTATTTCACAGCCAGAGCGAAACTGTTATTCACCAGCTGGTCAAAATCCACCCAGTCCTCGTGGTCAAGCTCACCGGCAGTCTCCATGACGGTTTCCAGACGCTCCAAAGCCTCCTGCTCCATGACCGGCGTTGCATTCCAAGCGTCAATATCCTTATACCGCTGGGCAACCGTGGTCAAAACTTTCACATCCGTGTCCGGGAACTGGTCGGCGATGGCCTCCGCGATCTCGGCGGCGGTATGCTCCTGCACCCACGCCTGCCCCTTTGCAACGGCGTTGGTAAACTTCTGGATCACGTCGGGATTGGCGCTCATGTAGCTTTGCGAGGCAAAGTATGCGGTGTACGGAATCTCGCCGCTCTCCTGCCCGATGGAGGTCAAAATGGTTCCCTTTCCGGCCTGCTCCACCTCCGTGGCGGTGGGCTCAAAGAGCGTTACATAGTCCCCGTTCCCGCCGGTAAAGGCGCCGGCCATCATGTTGAACTGCACGGAGGTATCCACCACGGCATCCTCCTGCGGGATCACGCCGTTTTGCCGCATGACATATTCCAGCGTCATCTCCGGAACGCCTCCGGCCCGGCCGCCAATAATGGTTTTTCCGTTCAGATCAGCCCAAGAGAAGGGCGTATCCTCCCGGCCCACCAAAAACGACCCGTCTCGCTTGGTCAGCTGGGCAAACACCTGAGGATAGCCCTCTTTTCCCTGATTGTACACGTAGATGCAAGCCTCTGGTCCGGCAAGACCGATGTCGCTCTGCCCCGACAGCACGGCCGTCATCACCTTGTCGGCTCCGCCGCCGTTGGTCAACTCCACGTCCAGCCCCTGCTCGGAGAAAAAGCCCAGTTTCATGGCGGCGTACTGCGGCGCGTAGAACACGGAATGGGTGACTTCGTTCAACCGGACGGAGACATTCTCTTTCGTATTCCCGCAGGCGCAGCAAAGCGATGCTGCAATCCCCAAGGCGCAGAGCACGGCAAGCAGTTTTTTCATGCGATCACTCCTAAATATTTCTTCAAAAATTTTTCCAGCCACAGCACGATCTGGTACATCACCACCGCCGCCGCCGCCAGCACAAGAACGGAGGCCATTACCAGATCCATGTTGAATACTTGGGACCCGTACACGATTAAGTACCCAAGCCCGGCTTTGGAAACCAGAAATTCGCCCATGATGACGCCCACCCACGAAAGACCCACATTGACCCGCAGCGTGTTAAACAGCGCGGGGAAGTTGGCGGGCAGCACCAGCTTTCGTAAAATCTGTCCCCGACTGGCCCCCATAGACCGCAGCAGGCGGAGCTTTTGCTCGTCAGTGGAGAGAAACCCCACCAGCATGTTGAGAATCGTTACAATCAAAGAGATTGCCAGTGTCATGGCGACGATGGAAGCCGTTCCCGCACCGATCCAGACGATGAAAATCGGCCCCAGAGCGGTTTTGGGCAGTGCGTTCAGCACCACCAGATACGGGTCCAGCACCCGGGAGAGAAACGTGCTCCACCACAGCAGCACCGCGATCAGCGTTCCGCTGAGCGTTCCCAGCACAAACCCCGCCGCAGTTTCCGCACAAGATGTCCACAGATGTAACCACAAGTCTCCGCTTTGATACAAACCCGTCACAGTCGCCGCCACTCGGGACGGGCAGCTGACAATGAAGGCGTCAATCCAGCCAAGGCGGGCGGAAACCTCCCAAAGCATGAGAAAGAAAATTAACAGAAAAACTTGCAAAGACCGGATGGCGCCCTTCTCCCTCCGCTTGGCGCGAAGATAGGCAAGCCGCCGGGGGGAAGGAGTCGAATCAGGCATTTTTATCCAGCTCCTTCCAAATGGAATTGAAAAACGTACGGAATGCGGGCGCGTCCCGCCGCTCCATCGGAGCAAGGTCCCGCAGCGCCCCCAGATCATGGATGGATTTGACGACAGCGGGCCGCCTGCTCAAAACCACTACGCGGTCCGAAAGACTGATGGCCTCGGAGATGTCGTGGGTCACCAGCAGAGCAGTCTTGTGTTCCTGACGGATGATGGCGTGGATGTCCGCCGAAACGGACAGCCGTGTTTGATAGTCGAGTGCGGAAAAGGGCTCATCCAGCAGCAAGATTCTCGGCTGAGTGGCCATAGTCCGAATCAGGGCACAGCGCTGGCGCATTCCGCCGGAAAGCTGGCTGGGCCGCTTTTGCGCAAACGCCCCCAAACCATACTGCTCCAGCAGCTCCCGCGCCCGGTCATAGGCAGCCCGGTCCCGCTCACCCCGCAGCTCCAGCCCCAAGGTCACATTGCCCCAAATGGTGCGCCATTCAAACAGCTGGTCCCGCTGGGGCATCAGCCCCACGCGGCTGGACGGCGCGGTTACCGGGTTTCCGTCCACCAAAATTTGTCCGCTGGTGGGCGGTTCCAGACCGCTGATGAGACTCAGCAGCGTGGATTTTCCGCAGCCGGACGGCCCCACGATGCTGACAAACTCCCCTTCCTCCATTTCAAACGACACGTCCCGCAATGCCTCGATCTCTCCGTCCGGCGATTGATAAGTTAGCGCCACATGTTCAAGAGCGATCATCATGGCAGATATCCTCCTTTACCCACGGGCGCGCCAAAGGCGCTCCCGTCCTGACATCGTATGCTGCAAAAACAAAGACGGTGCGGCAGGGACAGGGCTGGAAAATTTCCAAATTTTTTCGCAAAACCGCTTATGTTTTAAAAAAAGCTGACGATATATGGGATACAAGGGTAAATAAACCCCTGCCGCGGACGCAATGGCCCCATGAGGCCTCTGGAGCCAAAAGCGCCGCTGAATAAAGGCCGGGAAAGGATTCCCCGCCGAAATTTACATGGAGGTATTCTTATGCGTATCCAACACAATATCATGGCAATGAACTCCTATCGCAACTACTCCGGCAACACCAGCGCTCTGAGCAAGAACCTTGAGAAGCTGTCTTCCGGCTACAAGATCAACCGCGCCGGCGACGACGCCGCAGGTCTGGCAATTTCCGAGAAGATGCGCGCTCAGATTTCCGGTCTGGAGCAGGCCCAGTCCAACGCCAAGAGCGGCATCAACCTGGTGCAGACCGCTGAAGGCGCGCTGACCGAGGTTCACTCCATGCTCAACCGTATGGTGACTCTGGCCGACCAGTCCGCCAACGGCACCTATGACAACGAGACCGACCGCGCCAACCTGCAGAAGGAAGTTTCCCAGCTGAAGTCCGAAGTCGACCGTATCTCCGACAGTTCCAACTTCAACGGCATCAAGCTGCTGGACGGCTCTCTGGGCGGCAAGGCCGACGTTTCCAACAACGTGACGCTGACCGATACCAAGGTCACCACCTCCATGACTAAAAGCAAGGATTTCACTGATGGTACAGGTGCTCTTGCAAACGGAGATAATTTCTCCTACACGGTTGCTTGGAAGGATGGCGGAGTCGAGAAGTCCGCAACGGTTTCCTTCAAGGTACTTGCTGATACTAATAAGCTTGAGGCCGCCGATGGCTCCATCTATACAATCACGGGCGCGGGCGCGAAGAAGGGTGAGATTCAGGCTGCAGTTCTGGGCGAGCTGAAAAAGAACAGCGGCTTGTCTTCTGCTTTCGACATCACCGCTGATACTGATGCACTGAAGTTTACCAGCAAAGCCAGCGGTTCCGCGGGCGCTCAGATTACCGCTCTCGGCATGACTTCTAGTGCCGTGGCAAAAGTTCCCGTTGGCGGCGGCGCTATCGGCGCAGGTGCCACTGACGTCGTGGTCGGCAAGAACGTGATGCAGAAGCTGGACATGAGCAAGGCAACGGTTATTACCGCGACCGGTGCGGATGCGGCTAATACAGCTAAGGCAGAAGATTTGGAAAAGGCCACCTTTGAGATCAACGGCAAGAAGTTCCTGCTGGCGGCTGCTACCACCACCGAGAAGGGCCTTGCAAATCTCGGCTCCGACGTGACCGTGATTAAAATGAAGGCTGGTGCCTATGCTGCCGCAGACGATGCAGCAAACGTGGCTGGAACCATCAGCCGCGTCACCGGAATGAAGTTTGAAGCCGTTGCCACCGCAGACGCCGATGCCGGCGCTGGGATTGCCGCTAACGACATTCTCTTCAAGGGCGAAACTGCCCTCAAGACTTCCGGCAAGGCACTGACCCTGCAGATCGGCGATACTGCCGAGGACTTCAACCAGTTGACTGTCTCCGTGGGCGACATGCACGCCAAGTCTCTGGGCATTGGCGATGTGGATATCTCCACGCAGGCCGGCGCTTCTTCCTCCATTGAGAAGATTAAGGCCGCCATCAACTCCGTGTCCTCCACCCGTGGTACGCTGGGCGCACTCCAGAACCGTCTGGACCACACCATCAACAACTTGGGTGTCATGACCGAGAACATTCAGGACGCCGAGTCCACCGTCCGCGACACCGACGTCGCCAAGGAAATGATGAGCTACACCAAGAACAACATTCTGGTGCAGTCTGCTCAGGCCATGCTGGCTCAGGCCAATCAGGTTCCTCAGGGCGTGCTGCAGCTGCTGCAGTAAGCGTCGGAAGAAACTACGCTTCAGTCACTCCACCCTGTCGGGTAGAGTTCCCGCCGCTCCGTTCTTCCTCCTTTTTTGCACAAAACCCGCTTCGCCGGGCTTTTGTGCGAGGTAGACGGAGAATGCGGAGAAACGCAGGAATCGCAAATCTTTAAAAAGGCTCCCGCCGCGAAAGCGGCGGGAGCCTTTTTTCGTCTCTCGTCTTCAATTTCCGAAAATACAACTGTATTTTCGGAGAAGAGGAGGCGCAAGGAAGCAGGTGTAGTTTTCGCCAAAGGCGGAAACGGAGACAAGCGGACTTTGCGCCGACGATGCGGCGGGAGCCTTTTTATGGGCGGCAGTCTTATTTTTTTCCGCATTTTGTCGATAAATAATTATAAGCAGCGGAAAGGAGCGATCTCAATGGATATGATGAACGACATCGCCGCCATGAGCATGGATATGAGCGCGGCGTCCATTCAGCAGCAGGCATCCATCTCTGTCCAGAAAAAGGTGATGGACACACAGGAGCTGGCGGCACAGGAAATGATGAAAATGCTTCCGCCCCAGACCAGTATCATTGATACCTACGCATAAGCCTGCGTAAGCGGCGCTCTCCAAGGGCAAGTTGTCCCATTCTGCAAAGGCCCGAAAATTTATATAGAAACCGTAAGATGTTAAAAAGAACGCACGGCGGCTGCCCGAAAGGGGCAGCCGCTTTGCTTGTAATCGGGACTATTCAGAACCTCGGGCGGCAAAGCCTTCTTATGCTTTTCCACAGTTTCTATAAAAACACTTACAGAAATCATTTTCCAAAGCGGGTTGGTATATCCAGCGCGTCGCACGGCTGTCTAATGTCGTACAGGAATCAAAAATTGTTAAACAATTAGACAAAGTCCCCTTGACGGGCAAAAAAAAGCCGTGTACAATTCATGGTGTTGGTTGACTGAAGAGTGGAGGCGATACATGTGGAACCCATCCGGAGAATTCCCATCGTTCAACAGGTGGAAGAGCGCATCGGCGAATTGATTGCCGAGCAATACAAGTCCGGGGACAAGCTGCCCGCCGAAATGCAACTGTGCCAGACGCTGGGTGTAGGCCGAGGCACTGTGCGCGAGGCGTTTCGGCTGCTGCAAGCCAAGGGTCTTGTAGAGATCAAGCCCGGCCGCGGCGCTTTTGTGGCGAATCAATCCGGCGAGAGCGGTATGGCGGCGATTGATTGGCTTGTGGAAAACGAACGGGAACTGCGGGACTCCATTGAGATCCGTACCGCGCTGGAACCAATGGCCGCGCGATGCATGGCAGAGCGCTGCAACGCGGAGGACGTGCAGCATTTGAGCGAGATTCACCAGCGGTTTTTGCAGGCAATTCGGGATGGCGATCCGGAGCAAATCGCCCGTCTGGACGAATGCTTTCACAACACCATTGTGGAATGCAGCGGAAACGCATTGCTGGTGGAGATCAACAGCAATGTCTGCCGCGGGATGCAGACGTTCCGCAGCAAAACCTTTCAGGTGGAGCAGAATGTGCGCAACGCCGTCATGCCCCACAGCAACATTATGAACGCCATTTTGGTCAGGGATTCCGCGCAGGCGGAACGGGAAATGCGCGCCCATCTGGACAAGGTCGCAGAGGACCTCGCGCAGAACGTCAAAGTACCCGCCCACGAAGTCGGTTAAACGATTGTATGACAATTTTCTCCCCGGCAATGGTTCACATTGCCGGGGATTTTTCTTGTTTAAAAGGGCCTCTTCCCTGTAAGCCCCTTGCAGATGTTGGTAAAAACAGGCTGATTTTACTGGGTTCTCGGTCGATTATTACAAAATAGCCCGCTTGATTTTGGAGTTTTTTTCAATTGACTATTGGCCACAATTTGTTAAACTTAATGTTAGATGTCATACAATTTTGCAGTTAGACAAAAATGCT
The DNA here is from genome assembly GCF_000307265.1 of Oscillibacter ruminantium GH1. Classification (GTDB taxonomy): domain Bacteria; phylum Bacillota; class Clostridia; order Oscillospirales; family Oscillospiraceae; genus Oscillibacter; species Oscillibacter ruminantium. Next base: position 168,018 of record NZ_DF158896.1, on the reverse strand, counting down.
TTAATTGCAGAGACATCCCGAATAGAGGAGGATTTTGAAATGAAGAAGATGCTCTCGCTGATGCTTGCCTGCGCAATGACCCTGTCTCTTGCCGCCTGCGGCAGCGCCGGCTCCGCACCCGCAGCCAGCGGAAGTGCTGCTTCCAGCACTTCTGGAACCATCGAACCGGTTACGCTGAAAATTTACTCTCCCGGTAATGAAAACTCCGTACCCACCAAGACGATTATTGAATATGCCCGTCTGGTGAGCGAGGCGTCTGACGGCGCGATCACACTGGATGTTCACCACTCCAGCGAGCTGGGCAACGACTCCGAGTCCATCGAGTCCACTCGTATGGGTACCATCGACATTATTTTCGCAGGAACCTCCGGCTTTACCTCTTTCTATGAAAAGGCAAAGGTTCTGGATCTGCCCTTCCTGTTCGATAACGCTGAGGAAGCCTATGAGGTTGTCAATGGCGAGATCGGCGAAGAAATTTTCTCCGACTTCCCCCAGTACGGTCTGGTATACCTGTCCGAAGGCGATAACGGTATGCGTCAGATTTCCACGACCAACCGGGCCATCCACACCGCCGAGGATGTGAAGGGCCTGAAAATCCGCGTCCCGACCAGCCAGCTGTATCTGGATGTGTGGGAAGCTCTGGGCGCCACTCCCGTGGCTCTGGCTCTGCCTGAACTGGCTCTGGCTCTTTCCAACGGCACCGCCGAGGGGCAGGACAACGCCACCTATCATCTGGTCGCTAACGCCACCTATGATGATATCAAATACTTTTCCAACATCAACTACATGTGGATGGGCTGCACCATGGCCGCCAACAGCGCGACTTGGGACAAGCTGTCTCCCGAAGTGCAGAGCATTTTGAAGGAGCAGGCAATTGTGGCCGCCAAGTACAGCTTCGACACCATCGCCGCCGATAACGAGTCCGCCACCAAGACCCTGCAGGATGCCGGCGTGGAATTCGATATGGAGCCGGATGTGCAGTCCTTCAAGGATGCGCTGGGCGGCACCGCTTACTATGAGCGCTACGCCAACGAAACTTGGTTCAATCAGGATCTGCTGGATACGATCCTCGCGCACTAATTTAGACGAAACAAACACGGGCGGCTGCGCAGGTCAACCTGCGCAGCCGCCCGCGACGAGGGGATGAAGTAATGAAACTGTGTAAAAAAATCACAGCGGGAGTCGCCTATGTGGCCGAAATCGTCTGTATGCTGATGATTGCCGGACTGGTGTTTATGATCGTGGCGGAACTGGTGAACCGGAACTTTTTTGGAAAGTCTTTTCGCGCCACGATTGAGATCTGCGGAATCGAATTTTTGTGGATGGCGTTTATCGGTTTAATTCCCCTGTACTGCAACAGCGGGCTGATGCGGCTGGAATTTTTGGTTTCCCGCGCACACGGAAAGACGGCTCAGATTCTCTATTTTGCAAATAAGGTCTTCAGCCTGATGCTGGGCGTGGTCATGGTCATTGCATTTGTGGCCCAGTACCCATACGTCAGCACCCGTTTTTATTCCACCTTCAGCTTCCAGCTTCCCTACACGGTGCAGTACGTGCCCATGGCAATTTCCGGCGCGTATATTGCCGTCAAAAGTCTGGAACAGATCGTGGATCGCGCTTTGCATCTGACCCGCGGTCAGGATACGGAAGGATAAGGGGGAACACTCATGATTATATTTCTAATTGCTTTCGTGATCCTGCTGGTCATCGGCGTACCTATCAGTATCTCCATCGGTGCATCCGCCGTTCTCGGCTGTGTGTCTCTGGGGTATCCGCTGGTGGTCATTGGTCAGAAAATGGTCAGCGGAGCTGATTCGTTTTTGCTGATCGCCGTTCCGCTGTTTATTCTGGCAGGTAATCTGATGAACGCCGGCAAAATCACCGAGAAAATTTTTGACACCGCCAAGGAACTGGTCGGCTGGATTCCCGGCGGACTGGCCCACTCCAATGTGGTTGCCAGCATTATTTTTGCCGGCATGTCCGGTTCCGCCGTGGCCGATGCAGGCGGTCTGGGCGCCATTGAGATGGAAGCCATGACCAAAAACGGATATGATGAGGACTTTTCCGGCGCTGTGACCGCCGCATCCTCTGTCATCGGTCCCATTTTCCCGCCCTCCATTCCGCTGATTATTTACGGCAGCGTTGCCAGCGTCAGTGTCAGCGAACTGTTCATGGGCGGCGTGATCCCCGGTATTTTGATGGGTGTGCTGCTGATGGTGATGATCTTTTTCTACGCCATCAAACGCGGCTATGAGCGGCACCCGTTCCGGCTGATGGCTCTGCTGCGCCAGTTTATCTTTTCTGTTCCCGCGCTGATTACTCCGCTGATTATCCTCTCCGGCTTTACTCTGGGTTGGTTTACGCCGACAGAAGCCTCCAGCGTCGCAGTGGTTTATTCCCTGCTGATCGCGCTGTTCCTTTATCGCACGCTGGACTGGAAGGCTTTCAAAAAGTGCCTGCTGGACTCGGCTCTTTCTTCGGCAAATACATTATTCATCATCGGAACCTCCACCCTGTTCACCTATGTCATGGCGATGGAGGGAATCTCCAAATCCATGGCGGACATCATTCTTGGCATCAGCTCCAACCCCTATGTCATTTTGCTGGTCATCAATGTTCTGCTGCTGGTTCTGGGCATGGTCATGGAGCCGGGCGCTATTTTGACGCTGATGCTGCCGGTGCTGCTGCCGATTGCCAGCGGGCTGGGCTTGAATCTGGTGCATTTCGGCGTCATCGTCGTGCTGAATCTGATGATTGGTCAGGTGACGCCGCCCTTCGGCGTGTGCCTGTTCGTCATTTCCGACGTGAACAAGATCAAATTGGAGCACCTTTACCGCTCCATTCTGCCTTTCCTTATTCCGCTGCTATTAACTCTGCTGCTGGTGACCTATGTACCGGGAATCGTCACATGGCTGCCCACCGTGCTGCTGGGTTAACAAAATTCCACTGGTATTTCCCATTCTGAAAGGAGCTTTATAAATATGTCAGATCAGCTGTTTAGTGTAAAAGATAAAATCTGCATCGTGACCGGCGGCTTGGGCCAGATTGGTACGGAGTTTGTCAAGGGGCTTCGCGCCCGAGAGGCCCGCGTTGCCGTCTGGGGCCGCACCGTGAACAACGAGCGCATTGTAAACACCTTTGGCGAAAGTGCGCTGACCGACCCCAATTTGAAATTTTACGCAGTCGATATCACAAAAAAGGATTCCATGAACGCAGCGCTGGACGATATGGAAAAAGTCTGGGGCGACGCTCCCGACGTTCTGGTGAACAACGCCGGCATTGACACCCAGCCCTCCGCGCCTCCCGAGGTGTCCGGCCCCTTCGAGAACTTCCCCGAGGAGGTTTTCCGCGAGGTGGTGGATGTGAATCTGGTGGGTACTTTCCTCGCCTGTCAGGCCGTGGGCGCCCGCATGGTAAACGCCGGAAAGGGCGGCTCCATCATCAATATCGGCTCCATTTACGGCATGGTCTCCCCCATTCAGGACATCTATGCCTATAAGAAAGAGCGCACCGGCATTCCCTTTATCAAGCCGGTGGCTTATTCCGCCGCCAAGTCCGGCATCTATAATCTGACCCGGTATCTTGCCACTTACTGGGGCAAGCAGGGCATCCGCGTGAACACCCTCTCCCCCGCCGGTGTTCACCGGGATACGCAGGACGAGACGTTCCAGGCCAACTTCTGCGCCAGAATGCCCATGGGCCGCATGTCTGAAGCCGACGAATATGTCGGGCCTCTGATCTATCTCGCCTCTCAGGCATCCTCCTTCATGACCGGATCCAACATGGTTGTAGACGGGGGCTGGACCGCATGGTAACAACCAAACCGCAGGATTTTAAACGGATTTGGTCCGCCCTGATTACCCCGACCAACGCCGATGAAAGCGTCAACTACCATGCGCTGGAACAAGTTGTGGATGCGCAGATTGCCGACGGCGTCGAGGGTTTCTACTGCTGCGGTTCTTCCGGCGAGGGCCTTCTGCTGACGCTGGACGAGCGCAAGCAGGTGCTGGAGCATGTGTTGAAAGCGGCGGACGGACGGGTTCCCGTGATGTCCCACGTGGGCACCATCCGCACCAAGGACGTGATTGACTTGGCGCAGCACGCCATGTCCGCCGGGGCATTGGCCGTGTCCATGATTCCGCCTTACTATTACAAGTTTTCGATGGACGACATCATGGGATATTACGAGGATGTGATCCGAGCAGTTCCCAATGTGCCCGCCATCGTATACAACATCCCTCAGTTCACAGGCGTGGAGTTCAGCAAAGACAACGCGGGACGGCTGCTTGGCAACGAGAACATCGTGGGGATCAAGCACACCTCCACCAATCTTTACAGTTTGGAGCGGATTGGGCAGGCCTTTCCCGGCAAGGCGCTGATCAACGGCTTTGATGAGCAGCTCCTCGGTGCGCTGTCCATGGGTTCCTGTGCCACCATCGGCACCACGGTCAATCTCTTTGCGCCTTTGTTCCACCAGGTTCGTGACGCATTTGACCGGGGCGACATTGCCGAGGCCTATCGCTGGCAGCACGCCATCAACCTGCGGGTGGAGGCAACTGTCAAACTCGGGATTTTCAATGCCATGAAGTATGGCTGGACCCTGCGCGGAATTGACTGCGGTTTTTGCCGTGCGCCGTTCCGCCCCTTGGACGATGCGGCACGCAAGACCATGCAGGACCTATTGGCTCTGCCGCTGGAGTCCATCTAAGGGCAAAATTTCTACACCGCGAACTGCTAATATTTCGGCTGAGAACCTAAAGAAGCGCCTGATTCCAAATGGAATCAGGCGCTTCTTTTCGGCTTAGGAGGGCGCTGTATATAATTAATATAGCCCCCGCCTGTTATATTACTTGCAGAAGCCTTTCCGCTCAGCGGTATTTAGCCACCAGCTGATCGAAGTCCGCTTGATTCAGCAGTCCGTGCTTTTCATAGGCACGCGCCTTTACATCCGCCACCAGCGTCCGCTTCTGTTCCTTGTCCAGCTGAATCGCCGCTTCTTCCAGCCACACATCCACCGAGGAAATGCCGGAGTGCTTGCCCAGCACAATCTGCGTGTCGGGATGCCCGGTCAACGCCGGCAGATAGGAGTTGGTAATCAGCGGATCTGTCTCATGGGACTGCTTATACCAGTCCGCCACGATACCGGACTCGATGTTGAACACCGTGTCGCCGGTGATCCCGCGGTTGCCACGGATGGGCAGGCCGGAAAATTCCCGCATCATTTTGTTCAGCGGGTAAATTTGGCTGTAATCCAGCCCCAGGTCCACGCCGTACATAGTCAGCAGCGCCAGCGCCACGTCTTCATAGGGCGCATTTCCCGCGCGCTCACCGATGGCTCCGATGGTGGTGTGCGCCACGTCTGCGCCGGCCGCCAGACCCATAATGGTATTGGCAGCCCCCAGACCGTAGTCATCATGGAAGTGCAGCTCGATGGGCTTTCCCGGCAGCTTGCTCCGCACGGTATCCACCAAAAAGGGCACCGTGTGGGGCATCAGCACGCCCATCGTGTCCACAATTGCCAGCGCGTCCATATGCCCGTTGGCCGCCACATGGCTCAGCAGATCCAAAGACCAGCTCATGGAGGCGCGAGTCATGTCAATGGGAAAAAACACCGTATACAGTCCCGCTTCCTTGGCGGCTATGGACGCTTGAATGGAGAGCTCCAGCGCCTTTTCCATGGTCCAGCCATAGGCCTTTGTAATCATTTCCTCATTGCAGGGAATTTCGATGATAACGCCCTTGACGCCGCAGTCAGCGGCGCGCTTCACATCGTCTACCATGCAGCGGGCAAAGGCAAAAATTTCACTTTGCAGATCTCTGCGCTTGGCAAGGTCTACAATTACCTGCCGATCCTGCTGCGATACGGCGGGCATGCCCGCCTCGATGCGGTGAATGCCCATTTCCGACATCTTTTCCGCCAGGGCCATCTTCTGCTTGTAGTCAAAAATCAACCCGGCCTGCTGTTCGCCGTCCCGCAAAGAAACGTCGTGAATCTTGATATTCTTCTGGAAGTGCAGGTTCTTGGTCACTTCTTCCGCAAAGTTCCAGCTGCTGGTAAACCATTTGTCATTGCGCCATTTTTCAGTCATAGATATTCCTCTTTTCAAATGCAGTATGTGAATGCGGGAAGAGTACGCGGGACGGTAAATTTAAAATGCGCCCGCGCACCGCCCGGATGAAATCAGATGAAGCGGCAGATGCGGTCAATGCACACATCGGAGAATCCAAACGCTTCGGCTTTGGTAATTTTGCCATTACAGACCTCCAGAAGCTCGTCCAGCATGGCGGCGCCCGCCTCTTCGATGCTGGTCTCTCCCTCGGTCACGGCGCTGACGTCGATGTCCATGTTGTCGATCATGGTCTGATAAGTCTTGCGGTTGGCGGTGACTTTTAAAACCGGTGCAATGGCATTTCCGGTGGGTGTGCCGCGGCCGGTGGTAAACACCACCACCTGACAGCCGCCGGCCACCATTGCGGTGACAGAGGCAATGTCATAGCCCGGTGAGTCCATAACGATGGCGCCTTTTTGGGTGGGGCGTTCGCCCTCCATTACCACCTCGACAATGGGTCGGGTCCCTCCTTTGTAGATGCAGCCCAGCGATTTTTCCTCGATGGTGGAAAGGCCGCCGTCCTTATTTCCGGGCGTTGGCTGCCCATAGCGGCAGTCCTGCCCGGCAGCGGCCAGATGCGCCTCGTAGTCATGACAGATCTTGATGATTTGATCGTGGATTTCTTTGGTTGCGCCACGTCGGGCAAGAATATGCTCCGCTCCGACAAACTCAATCGTCTCGGACATCATGCTGGATGCGCCCAAATCCACCAGCCGGTCGCTGAGATTGCCCACGGCGGGGTTTGCTCCAAACCCGCTGGTTGCGTCGCTGCCGCCGCACTCAATGCCCATCATCAAGGCAGAGAGGTCGCAGGACGTGCGTTTAACCAGCGAGGCGTCCGCCACCATCTGACGGGCGGCGCGAACCGCCTTGCTAATGGTGTTGATGGTGCCGCCTTCGTCCTGAATGCCAAAGGATATCACCGGCTTATTGGTAATCTTCTCGATTTTTTCCTTTAACTTTAAATGCGGGACATTTTCGCAGCCCAGTCCGATAATAACGGTGCCATACACATTGGGATTGGCAGCAAAGCCCGTCAGAATCTTCTGGGTCATATCCTCGTTTCCCTTGACCTCCGCGCAGCCGGAGTTATTGATAACATTGACGCTTCCCTGTACCTGAGAGGCAACAATGCGGCAGGATTCACTTGCGCAGGCGCAGGTGGGTAAAATCAACACATGGTTTCGGATGCCCACTGTGCCGTCCGATCTCTGATATCCCATGAATTCCATAAGTAAACCTCTTTTCTTTTCCGGATCAGCCCAGCTCCCTGCTGTAATCGCGGGGCAGGCTGTCAATATTCAAATGGGAAACCCAGTTGCCCACGACAATGTCCTTCTGGGCGCCGCCAATGATTTCGCCGTATTTGATGATGTGCTCACCCTGCGCGATGGGCGCAATGGCAATTTTATGGCACGGCGGAATCTCCTCGGTGGTTGTTACGGAGCAAAGCTCCGTCCCCTTGAAATAGTGTACTTCCTGCCCGGCGGCAGCGCCGTTGACAACGGTGATCACGTTGTCGTCTGCATGAAGCATAATTGCGTCTGCTTTCATATGAGTCCTCCAATTTTATTCAAATGTACGGTGATGCTTAGTTTTCTTTTGCCTTGACAGCGGCCAGCTTCTTCGCTTCCCATTCCGCGGAGGTGCCCCACTTCTTGGCAGCCCAAGAGGTCATAATGGGAACCATGATAACGGTGACAATGACCGCCGCAGCACACTGCACGGTGGCAGATTCCACAAAAGGCTGAAACGTCACAGCCGCCGCACCCACTGCGGCAGGCGTGGCCACGCTGTTTCCGGCGGCGGAAGCGACCGCCCAGCCCGCATAGCCGGGGCGCTTCAAAATGAACTTATCCACCAGACAGCAGATCAAACCGGACCAGAACACAGTGATGAAGCCCAGCGCGACACCGGACACGCCGCCCTTGACCAGATTCCTCAGGCTGATGCCCGCGCCAAGACAGAAGGCAAAGAAAGGAATCATCACGTTCAGACCGGGCTTGAGGAAGGTGGAGACTTCCTTGTCCAGATTGCCCAGAATTAAACCAATGACGATGGGCAGGATGGCGGCGGCAAGGCTTTTGAAGGGAATGTCGCCCATGCCGGAAGCGCCCAGCGCCACCAGCGTCAGGAACGGGCCGTCATTGATGTTCAGGATGGCCTGAGAAGCCACATCGGTTTCATCGCCAAACTGACCCACCAAGGACATGAACAGTCCGCCGTTGGAGTTGGTAACGGAGCTGATGATGGCCAGCGTGGAAAGGCCCAGAATGCCCTCCATGCCGAAGATTGCGCCAATCATCCAGCCCAAAGACGCACCGGCCAAGAATTTAGCCAGCAGCAGCACGATCCCCCGCTTGAGCACCTGACCGCCCTGCCGCAGTTGGATTTGAGAACCCACGCAGACCAGAAAACAGGCAATGAGCGTGTTTGCGCCGGCGCTGGAGAAGATGGCGGTGGTTAGACCGCCCATTTGCAGAACATCGGGGATAAATGTATTCAAAAGAACGCCAAGCAGCAGCGGAATTACCATCAGCCCGCCCGGGACCTTCTGTACGGTTTTCAAAATCTTCATTTTATAATCCTCCTAAACAATTTCACAACATGCCCAAAGGAATTGATTCCCTCGGGTTTTACGGGGCGCAGTTTAGAAATTTGCCACATATTTACTGTGCCGGCAGCAAAGTGATTTGGCAATTTCCATTGTGTTGGCGAGGCATGCTTGATTTTGAAACACACGTGCTTCATTTACCGGTTATTCTCATGATAACTGCGCTATATTTTAAATGCAATTAATCAAACGCATAAAAACGCTTCAATTTGAAACTAATTATATTCATTGTTTCAAATTGAAGCAATTTTGTTGTAAAGAATGCTGTTCTTTTTGAAAATATCCTGCAAATATTTTGACGTTTTTGCAATATCCCCTTGTAAAATATGTTTTATTTTGATACACTCAGCCAAGAGGAGGGTATATCAATGGAGAAAATTAAGATTCTTGGCATTGCCCCTTATCAAGAAATGGGGCTTTTGATGACGGATATTGCCCGCAGTTATGAAAATGTGGAACTCTATACATTCACCGGATTCTATCAAAACGCCATTCAGTTTACCAAGGCGTTTCCGGACAAGGAATTTGACGTGGTAATTTCCCGCGGCGGCACCGCCACGCTGCTGCGAGAGATGATCGACACCCCTGTCATTGACGTAAAAGTTTCCGTATTTGATCTGCTTCGGGTGCTGAAGCAGGCGCTGGAGTACAGCGAAAACGCCGCCGTGGTCAGCTACCGCTACATTACCTCGCAGGTGGAGATGCTGGCGGAGTTTCTTCGCATCAACATCCGCACCTTCTCCTTTGACCGCCCGGATCAAATTGCGCAAACGGTGGCAGACAGCTGCGCGCAAGGTGTGGACCTCGTGATTGGAGGCGCCGCTACACGGGATGCCGCCATTGCCAATGGCGCGCAGTTCATGCTCATCACCTCCAGCCGGGAAAGCGTGGAGGCCAGCATCCGTAAAGCAATTGAGCATCACAACCTCATCCGCAGTGCGCTGGACAACAACCAGCTTTTTCAAAGCATGGTGGACAAAAGTTCCACGGCTATCTTTCTGTTTGACGGCGATGCGGGCATCCGCTATGCAAATATTGCGGCACGGCAGCTGCTCAACGATGTGGAACGGCTGGAGCACTTTCTGACTGGTCAGCTTCCTCTTTTACGGCAAAGCGGAAGTCTGCACCTAATTAAGCGATTCAACGAAAAATTTTATCAGCTGCAAGGCAGTACGCTGACGATTGGGCAACAGCCCCATTTTCTCCTTGAGCTGCACTTCCACTCGGCGGCCTACCGGCTTGCGCCCTTCGCCGAGGTGGAAAACCCGGAGGAATTGCAGGAGCGGCGGCAGCTTCTAGGCTGTAACGGGCTATATCTCCGCCCTCTGCTCAAGACCATTGAAACCGCTGGCAGCTCCGTTCTGCCCGTGCTGATTCAGGGGGCAACCGGCAGCCGAAAGGGACTTGTGGCGCGCTATATTCATACCAAAAGCGCCCCTGCCGCCTCTTTTCTTCGCGTGCGCTGCGGAGATGTAACCGAAAAAACGTGGAAACTTCTGCTGGGCAACACCGTCTCTCCCCTGCACGGCACCGGCTACACCGTCTATTTTGAAAACGTCTGCGCCCTGTCGGAGACTTTGCAACAGCAGATTGCAGCCTATATTGAAGACACCAAACTCTCCCGCCGCCACCGGCTCATCAGTTCCAGTTCCTGCGATCTTTCAACCGAGGTTGCACAGGGACGCTTTTCCAGCAAGCTGTATTTGCAGCTCAGTGGGCTGACTGTCAACATTCCCGCATTGGCACAGCGGCGGGAGGACCTCCCCGGCTTTGTGAATCTGATGCTGCAGCAATACAACATTACCTATGCCAAATCCGTGGTGGGACTGGAGCCGGACGCCATGGAGCTTCTGGTGAAGTTTGACTGGCCGCTGAATCTGCTGCAGTTGGAAAAGGTGCTGCGGCAGCTGGTCGCCACCACCTCCTCTGTTTATATTTCCGCCGAGGAGGTGTCCGCCGTACTCAGCAACGAATCCCGTAAAGCCGTTCCGGTGCAGGACACACTGGATCTCACCGGGACGCTGGATGAAATTGAGCGGAGGATTATCACCCGCGTGCTGCGGGAAGAAAACATGAATCAATCCGCTGCCGCCAAACGTCTGGGGATTGGGCGCAGCACCCTTTGGAGAAAACTGGGTGACGGAAACTGAGACGGGAGAGCCGTCCGTGATTCTGCTCAAGTACAGTGATGCGCACGCTATTGCGTATTACGCCATCCACCACACAAAAAAACTGCCACGCTGCGGACAAACAATCCGCAGCGTGGCAGTTTATTGATTGAGTTTTCCGGAACCATCTTGTGCGAACATGCACCACCAGCAAAGTCTATTCTCAGCTGCGGAGCGTGGCGCACAGGCGTTTGGGCCGCAGCAGCAGATCCAGCGCATCCAGCGGCGAGGAAACCAAAACGTCGGCATGTGCAAGCAGCGCGGCGCAAAGTCCCTCTTTTTCCAGAACGGCAATGCTGAGCGCCGCCGCATCAAACATTTGAATGTCGTTAAATCCATTGCCCACGCAGACAGTGCCGCCGGACAGGCCGCGCACAATTTCCTCTTTGCACTGCGCGGCCCCTGCCCGCGGGAAAGTCTCCACCGCGATTCCCAAAGGCTCACATTGGGCGCGGACGGTTCCATAGGTATCGGCAGTGAGAACGGTGACCGTAACGGATTTCTTCAGCGCCGCGATCCGCTCCGCCAAGCCGGGCAGCAGTGCGCCGTCCACCGCCACTGTGCCGTTGTAATCCAGCACTACATGAGAAATCTCCAGCGTTTCCCGTCCCGGGATTTCAATCGTCAGCATATTGCGTTTCTCCTTTCCGTTTAACCGTAAACGCCGCTCAAAAACGCCCGCGTCTCCTCCTGCTGCGGGCGGTCAAACAGCAGTTCCTTTTCTCCGGTTTCCACCAGCCTTCCGTCGTTGAAAAAAGCAACCTCGTCCGCAATGCGGCGAGCCTGCGCAATATTGTGGGTAACCAGAACAATCGTATAGCGCTTCTTCAGCGCGGTCAGCATGGCTTCGATGGTGGCAATGCTCTTCACATCCAAGGCGGAGCACGGCTCGTCCAGCAGCAGCACCTCCGGCTCCACGGTCAGCGCTCTGGCAATACACAGCCGCTGCTGCTGTCCGCCGGACAGCTTCAGGGCGCTTTTGTTTAGTTCCTGCCGCACTTCGTTGTAAAGCCCGGCCATTTCCAGTTTTTCCCGTACGGCAGCTTCCAGCTTGACTTTTTCTCTAATGCCGTAATAGCGCAGAGCAAATGTCATATTTTTATAAATGGAAAACGGAAAGGGCGTCGGGGTCTGGAATACCAGTCCCACCCGGCGGCGCAGTTCCTCCACAGGAATTTTCTGCACATCATTGCCGCCCAGCAGGATCTGTCCCTGTACGGCTGCTCCGGGCTCCTCCTCCAGCATACGGTTTACAGCCCGCAGCAGCGTGCTTTTCCCGCAGCCGGAAGGCCCCAAAACCGCAGTGATCCGATTGCGGGGAAAGGACAGCGAAATCTGCTCCAGCGCTGGTTTGCCGTCGTAAAAAGCAGAGACGCTGCGCAATGTCACGGCTGCTTCCATGTGCGGTTCCTCCTTCTTGCATATCCGGTGGCTAGTGCATTGCTGACCAGAACGATCACCATCAGCACAAAGGCCGTGCCATAGGCCTGGGGCATGGACGTTCCCTGCGCTAGCAGCAGGTAAAGATGCAGCGGCAGCGCCATGGCGGGCTTGGTCAGTGAGGCGGGCAGAGATGCGTAGGCAACTCCGCCGGTAAACATCAGCGGCGCGGTAGCGCCCATCGCATAACACGCGCCTAAAATCACGCCCGACACCAGTTCTCCCCGGCAGGCGGGCAGTACGATTGTCCGAATGGTGTATAACTTTGAGCAGCCCAGCGCGCAGGCGGACTGCACCAGCGCGTCCGGCAGTTCCCGGAACGCCTTTTCCGCCCGTACTTCTATAAACGGCAGTACCATGATAGCCAAAGCAACCCCGGCGGACAGCACACAGCGTCCCCACGCAAATTCCCGCACCAGCAGACTGTAAGCGAACAGCCCCAGCACAATGGAAGGGATTCCCGCAATATTCTGAATCACCAGATGTATCGCGCTCTGCAACCGCCTGCTGCGGCAGTAAAACACCAGATACAGCGCCGTGGCAATGGCGGGAATTGCCCCCAGCACCACAGCTGTTAAGGTAAAGCACAGACTTCCCACGATGGCGGGCCAAATGCCGCCCTCAGAACCCAGCACCGATCCACTGGGCGCTGTGGAGAGAAATTCCCATGTGATAACGTCTTTTCCCTGCCAAAACACATAGCCAAAAAGGAACACAAGCGCGGCAAGCACCAAAGCCATACTGGCATATGCCCAAACCCTGACCAGACTCGTTCGCACTCTCATCCTCACGCCCCCTCCTGCCGCAGGAGCCGACGGCGCAGCAATGCGATACCGGTGTTGATCGCCAGCAAAATGACCAGCAGCACCAGTCCTGCCGCGTATAACGCATGGTAGTGGGTGCTGCCGGCGGCGGCAGTCCCCATTTCCAGCGCAATCAGGGAGGCAATCGTCTCGCCTTTCCCCAGCAGGGTGGGGAACAGGTTGGCGTTGCCCATAACCATCATAACCGCCATTGTCTCCCCCATAGCCCGGCCAGTGGCTAAAATGACGCTGAGCAGAATGTTTCGGGCGGACAGCGGCAACACCACATGGGCCACTGTGTGCCAATAGGAGATGCCCAGCGCGCTGGCGGCAGGCAGATACCGCCGTCGAATTTTCAGCATGGTTTCGCTGCAGGAGGACACCAAAAACGGCAGAAGCATGACCGCAAGAAGGATTGCCGCTGTCAGCACGGAATGGCCGCTCCCCGCAATCCCCAGCCGCTGGAACAGCTTGACCAAAACACACAGGCCAATAAATCCATAGATGACCGATGGAATCCCCGCCAGCAGATCGATCAGCGGATAGAGCAGGCTCCGGGCATTTTCCGAGACAGCGCAGGACAGAAACACCGCCGCGCCAACGCCAATCAGCAGGGCGATCAAAATTGCCAGCGCGGACACAGCCAGCGTCCCGGCAATAAAGTTGCCGATGCCGAAGGACACACCGTTGCCGTAGTCCATCGGCATCCATCGCTGACCAAACAAGAATGCGGTCAGCGAGGTTTCAGAGAATGCGGGAAGGGCCTCCTGCACAATAAAAATCAAAACAAATGCCAGCGACAACACCGTCAGCAATGTCAATAGCTTGATTAGATTAGAGAACAAAAAATTCCCGATTGTCCGCATGCGTATCCCTCGATTCTATGTGGCATAAGGTCAAATGCTGCCATTGCACCGCAATGGCAGCATTTGTAAGATAACATGAATGAACGGTTCTGTCAAAATCAGGCGGTGAATGCGGGAATGTAGCCGTTGTCCTCCACAACCTGATAGCCTACATCGGAAAACACATAGTCCACAAAGGCCTGCTCAGAGGCTGTCAGTTCCTGCCCGGTGACGAACATAACGGGACGCTGCACCTTGTAATCACCGCTGAGAATGGTCTCCTCAGTCGCTTCCACACCGTCAACCTTCATGGCGAACAGCACCTGACCGTCCTGATTAGCCTTGTTGTATGCGCCAAAGCCCGCATAGCCGATGCTCCAGGGATCGTTTGCGATATTAGTGGCCAATTCGGTCATGGAGGCGGACTGGGTGGCGGAGGCGGTCACTTCACTTTCGCCCATAATGGCCTTTTGGAACACTTCGTAGGCGCCGCCGGACAGGTCGCGGATGTACACGTTGATGGCCTCGGCAGGCAGAGAGGAATCCACCTGATTCCAAGTCGTCAGTTCGCCGCTGAAAATCTGACGGATGGTGTCGCTGGTCATATCGTCCAGCGCACCGCAGATGGGATTCTGGGCGTTGACAGAGACGGTCAGGGCGTCCTTGGCAACCACATATTCGGTATAGCCCGCGCCCAGAGCTTCTTTCTCACTGTCCTTAATGGTACGGGCGATCATTCCGAAATCACAGGTGCCGTCGATCACCGCGCTGGCGCCCACACCGGAACCGCCCGGCGCCACGTAGATGGAGATGTTGTTGGCCGGGAAAGACGCGTCTACCTTGTCCCAGGTTACATACTCATCGGTGAAGGAAGATGCCAAAGAGGAGATGATAGGGTACAAAGAGGTGGAGCCGCAGAAAAGGATGCTGCTCTGGAAATCGGCGGTTTCCGCCGCAGAAGCAGACACACTTCCACTGGTTGCGGGAGCAGCTGGTGCGGGAGAATTGCCACAGGCAGTCAGAGAAAGCATCATGATACCGGCAAGAAACGCAGCAAGAGTCTTTTTCATCGAAACAATGCCTCCAAAAAAAATTTTGGACATTTCATCCAATATATAGAGCGTAAGACATTATTCGATTAAACACAAATTCAAATTCGCAATATTGCTTGTACTATTATCGGAAAATACGATTATATAGATTTGATTTGACAAATGGAGATAGGCGATATCTATTTCGTCGCGCAATCCTTTAAAAAAGGCAACCCTAACTTATGTGCCGCTTCCCTTTGTGCGTTGGGCACACATCCTCCCAACAATGTGATTGAACGATTCAACTCGCTGTACCCGTGTGTTGGAGTCTTTTGCAGGCGGCAATTTCACACGGATGCTGGCCTGCGCACCTACTCATATGTCCAGTATTCAATGGTGTAACATAAGTATGAAGCACTCGGAGGCAACTACGGATGACACCTCCTAAGCAGGCTGACTCTATTCCAAAAGCGACTAAAAATTGATTTGTGCATCCTTCTTGAAAATCCCCACAATAATGATAAGGTACAATAAGTTGCGCAAATTCAAAAAGTCATAAAAACAGACATGGTTTGCAGATCTCTGATAGAATGAAGCTACCACACACCATTCTGAAAGGAGACAACAAACCATGTCTGAGAAAATTGTACAGTTTAATGAGGAAATTATCAAGGGTCAAATCAAGGAATTAGTCCGAGGTAGTGTGGAGGAAACCCTGAACGGCCTGCTGGAAACTGAGGCAGAAAAGCTGATCCAGGCGGCCCGGTATGAGCGCAGCGAGGAGCGGCAGGCTTACCGAAGCGGCCATTACCAGCGCAATCTCACCACGACCTCCGGCGACGTAAAACTCAATGTTCCCCGCCTGAAGGGTGCAACCTTTGAAACGGCGATTATTGAGCGGTATCGTCGCCGTGAGAGCAGCGTGGAGGAGGCTCTCATCGAGATGTACTTAGCAGGCGTATCGGTACGCCGTGTAGAGGATATTACCGAGGCTTTGTGGGGCAGTAAGGTCTCTCCCTCTACCATCAGCGAGCTGAATAAGAAAGCCTACGTCCACATTGAGGACTGGCGCAACCGCCCATTACAGGGCGGCCGCTATCCCTATGTTTATGTGGATGGTATCTACCTGCGCCGCAACTGGGGTGGAGAGTATGAAAATGTAGCCATTCTGGTGGCAATTGCGGTCAACGAGGACGGATATCGTGAGGTTCTTGGTGCTATGGAAGGTATGAAGGAAGACAAAGCCAGCTGGGTAAGCTTCTTTCAGTGGCTTCATGGGCGTGGTCTGAACGGTGTAAAATTGATTGTTGGCGATAAGTGCATGGGTATGCTGGAGGCCGTGGGAGAAGTATTTCCCGAGGCCAAATACCAGCGGTGTACCGTCCACTTTTACCGTAATATATTCTCCGTAACGCCTCGCTCCAAGGTGAAGATAGTAGCCAAAATGCTCAAGGCGATCCATGCGCAAGAAAGCAGGAAAGCTGCCCGCCAGAAGGCAAAAACAGTGGTTGAAGAGCTGGGGGCCATGAAGCTAAAAGAGACAGCCAAGAAAGTGGAGGACAGTATTGAAGAGACGCTGACTTACTGCGATTTCCCCTCCGAGCACTGGACAAGAATCCGCACCAACAATGTGATTGAGCGGCTCAACCGGGAAATTCGTCGCCGCACCCGTGTGGTGGGCTGTTTCCCGGACGGCAACTCTGCCCTGATGCTGGTTTGTGCCAGGCTGCGCCATGTGGCGGGCACTCAGTGGGGCAACAAGAAGTACATGAATATGAAGCATCTGGAGGCCGCCCTTGTGGATACCTCCGTTGCCGGCTGACCTCATCTATGACAGAGACTGCAAACTAATTTGCGCATAATTCTTGACACTACCAATCTTGACACTACCATGGTAAGCAGGTAA
>NZ_DF158896.1:93187-149156 GCF_000307265.1 Oscillibacter ruminantium GH1 | reverse complement strand
GTAAGCAGGCGGGATTTGTCAACAGGTCCTATATTATACGTTATCTTTTCCTGCTGCTTTGCATACGAGAACCCTTCTCAAAATAAAAAACAGGAATCACGTCATCGGAATTTTCCCTAAAATGACATGATCCCTGTTCTATTTTTGAGAAAGTAACTAATTTGCAGCTTCTAATAGTTAAATTTTACTGAATTTTTTACTTTTTATTCGGCGTCACGGGAACAGCAATCGTCGCGCTAGCATCGACCATGGAGTTGTTGCCCATGCCCGGCCAGCGCTTTTATGGTTTTTACAGGTTCAAAATATTGCTTATTTTCCTTGTTTTCAGGCAGTTTTTTGCACAAATTGTTCTCAAATAACTCCTGCAGTTCCAGAGGATTTCTCTGCCGCGGTAAACAAAATGGAGACAAATGGCTACACACCCTCGAGCAAATCATGCTGGCAATTTGTGCCGGATTTTGGCTCGGGGTATGCAGAGCATCAATCCCAAGGCAATGCCGCTAGCGTACCGCCGCGCAAAAACAGACTCATTCCACAAAGTGCCCACTGTTGATCAGCAGGAACTCGCTGGTCTCATAATTCCTCAATGGGCTCGTCAAATGCAGCACGAAAGAAGAATATCTAGGTCACAGAGAAGCAGCATGTTGAGGGGAAAATAGGCTTGAGAGAGTTGGAACACCGCCTGACGCTTCGCAACACTAAGTGACTCAAAATTATAAAATATGAATAATACCAGTTGTCACAGCGGTCATAATTCCCGCTGCAATGCAAACACCTAAAAAGATAGATGGAATGGCGTTTTTTAGCCGCATATCCAAAAGCGCTGCTACCAGTGCTCCCGTCCATGCGCCTGTTCCCGGCAACGGAATCGCCACTAAAATGCAAAGGCCAATTGCGCTGTATTTATGTACAATTCGGCCTTTTAGATGGGCCTTTTTTTCCAGCCTGGCAATCTTTTCATCCCACCAGCTACTGCGTTTACGAAGCCACGCAAAAATGTGACGAATATACACGATAATGAATGGAACAGGCACCATATTTCCAAGGATGGCCGCCATCAGTGCCAACGGATAATCCAGCCCCTGTGCAATCCCGTAGGGTAGCCCACCACGGAGCTCGATAATGGGAGCCATAGAGATAAGAAAGGTGCACAAAAATTTTCCTACCGATGTGGCTGTAAAGCTAAAAATCATAGGATGGTTTTCGCCCTTTCATACATCTCTCGGTAATAATTCTGATAGCCCCCAGTTGTAATATGCTCCATCCAGTCTTTGTGCTCTAAATACCACTGAATGGTTTCAGCCATACCCATCTCGAAAGTATAGGCAGGCTTCCAGCCCAATTCGGTGGTAATTTTTGTGTTGTCGATGGCGTATCTGCGGTCGTGGCCGGGACGATCCTGCACGTACTGAATGAGTTCCTCCCCCTTGCCCAAGGTCTTGATAATCAACTTCACAATTTCAATATTTGCCTTTTCATTGTTGCCGCCAATGTTATATACCTCCCCTACCTTACCCTTGTGGAGGACGGTATCAATTGCGCTGCAATGGTCGGAAACATGGAGCCAGTCACGAATTTGCATTCCGTCTCCGTAGACTGGCAAGGGCTTGTCGCAGTTGCAGTTGTTGATCATCAGTGGAATGAGCTTCTCGGGGAATTGATAGGGGCCATAGTTGTTGGAGCAGCGAGTGATATTTACCGGCAGACCAAAGGTCTCATGATAGGCACGGACAAACAAGTCCGCACTGGTTTTGGAGGCGGAATAGGGGCTGTTGGGCGAAAGGGGGGTGATTTCGGTGAACATCCCGGTCTTTCCCAGAGCACCGTACACCTCATCGGTGGAGACCTGTAAATACTTGACACCCTCACGATAGTCCCGGCAATGCTTATTGTCCGGCTCAAGACTCCAGTGGCGTTTTGCCGCCTCCAACAGCACCTGCGTGCCGCGGACGTTGGTATTCAGAAAGATTTCCGGGTGGGTAATGCTGCGATCCACATGGCTCTCGGCGGCAAAGTTTACCACCGTGTCAAAATCATACTCGGCAAACAGCTTGGACACCAAGGCTTCATCGCAGATGTCGCCCTTGATGAAAATGTGGTTGGGGTTGCCCTCCACGCCGCTGAGATTTTCCATATTCCCGGCGTAAGTAAGGGCATCCAGATTCACCAGCTTGTAGTTGTGGTGCACCAGCATATAGTGGACAAAGTTGCTGCCGATAAAGCCGGCGCCTCCGGTAACCAACAGATTTTTCATTGCTTCTCCTCCGCAATCCGCAGGATGTATTTGCCATAGTCCGTTTTCAGCATGGGCTCCGCCAGAGAGAGCAGCTGCGCCTTCCCAATGAAGCCCTTCCGGTAAGCAATTTCCTCGATGCAGGAGACGTACATCCCCGTTCGTTTTTGCACGATGGAAACGAAGTCGGCAGCCTCCAGCAGATTTTCGTGGGTACCGGTATCCAGCCAAGCCATGCCGCGGCCAAACAGCTGGACCTTCAGCTTGCTTCTTCGGAGGTACTCGTTGTTGACGGCCGTGATCTCTAGCTCTCCCCGGGCGGAGGGCTGCACGTTTTTGGCGATCTCCACCACGCTGTTGTCATAGAAATAGAGGCCCGGAACGGCATAGCTGGACTTGGGCTGCTCCGGTTTTTCCTCCAGAGACAGTACGTTCCAGTCCTTGTCAAATTCCACCACGCCAAAGGACTTTGGATTCGACACCTGATAGCCGAAAATGACTGCGCCCCCCGCGGAAGAGATGCGCTCCCGGGCATTTTGAAGCATCTCTGAAAAGCCTCTGGCGTAGAAGATATTGTCTCCCAAGACCAGCGCCACCTGCTCGTTCCCGATAAACGCTTCGCCAATCAAAAACGCCTCGGCCAGACCGTTGGGCTGCTCCTGCACTGCGTAGGCGAACGTTAAACCATAGTCCGAGCCATCGCCCAGCAATTCCTGAAACATGGGCAAATCCCGGGGTGTAGAAATGATAAGGATCTCCTGAATCCCCGCCAGCATCAGCGTGGAGAGCGGATAATAGATCATGGGCTTGTCGTAAATGGGCAGCATCTGCTTGGAAACGCTTCGCGTGATGGGGTACAGCCGTGTGCCGGAGCCGCCCGCCAGAATGATACCTTTCATCTCTCTATCTCCTTTTTATAGATGAAGAATTTGCTGAAGATATAGTTTAAAACGATGACCAGTACATTGACCGCACATTTTGCCGCCAGTTTATTTATACCAAAAGCCAACAAGAGCCACATGCCGCCATTGTCAATGAAAATGGTGCCGATGCGCATGCTCCAAAACTGTAAAAAATTGCGTTTGGTGAACTTGGCCTTGAAAACAAATTTGGTATTTGTCATGTAGGCAAACTGTACCGCCAGAAAAAAGGCAAGGGTGTTGGCGGCCAGTTCATTTTTTAAAAGCCCGTCAAACGCCAAAAAGAGCACCGTGTTTACCACCACGGTCAATGCGCCGAAGAAGAGATAGTCCACCGTTTCCCGGTGCTTTTTGACGAGGTCCAGCAGCTTACGCATCATGCTCTAAATAGTCCCTCACTTTTTCAAAATACGCAAGCGCGTGTTCAATGCAAATGTCCATGTTGTAATACTTGAACTCTGCCAAGCGCCCGCACAGGAAAATGTTTTGGTACTCGTGCACTGCGGAGAGATACCGCTGGTACAGCACGTCGCTCTCCGCCGTATTCACCGGATAATAGCGGATGTTCCCCACGGTTGCGTCCTTGTCAAACGTCAACGGATACTCCGTTGCCACCACTGTGCCTTGCACGGCTGCGTCATCCTGCATGATCTGGCGGTATTCCGTGCTTCTGGTATAGCCCTCTGCCTGGGGATAAGAAATAATTTCGCAAGGCTGGACCCGCTTTTTGTCGGGGTGATATTCATACCGGATGTCCAAAGAGCGATAAGGCAATGCACCGAAGCGATAACCAAGCAGCTCGTCAATGGCACCGGTAAAAATCAAGCAAGAGACCGAAACGCCATCGTAGCATACGGTCTTAGAAGTCTCGTCCAGTGTAATGTGGGACATCGCGTCTGTGTTGAGCCGCAGCTCAATGTTGGGATGATCCAGCATTTGGTCAAAAATTTCGTGAAACCCGTTGACGGGAAGATACTGAAAATCCTTGTTCAAATACCGCTCATCATAGTTCATGGCCATGGGTACGCGGTCCAGCACGTATTTGTCGATCTTTTCCGGCGGTAAGCCCCACATTTTAGAAGTATAGGTCCGATAGGCCTTCTCAAACAGCAGTCCGCCGTATTCCCGTACCTGCGGGTCCGGGTGGTCTACCAGCTCTAAAATTGGCACACGATCCCGACCGGCGAAGCTTTCCCGCATCTTTGCAAGGAGGGGCTCCGCTTTTTCCGGACCCAACAACTCCTGCATTGTCTGAAAATTAAAGGGCAGGCGGACATAGTTGCCGTCAATGAAGCTCAACAGCTTGGCGCAGTGGGGAAAAAGCGGGGCATATTGCATTAAAAATTGGATGGTGCTGAAGTGGTTGGTATTGAGGAAATGCGGACCGTATTTCTGCACCAGGATACCGTGTTCATCCACCTCGTCATAGGCATTTCCGCCGATATGAGAGCGGCTTTCCACCACCAAAACCTTGCGGTCCAGTTCCTGCGCAATGCGGCGGGCCAGAATGCTGCCGGAAAAGCCGCTTCCGATTACGATGATGTCGCGCATGTTAGTTTTTCTCCGTTTCTTTTAGCCATCGGGCGGTTTTGAGAATGCTCTCTTTGAAATCAGCGTGGCACTCAAAGCCAGTGTCGCGGAAGAGTGCATCGAGGTCGATGAGGGAGTAGTCCAATTCGGGTGCATCGGGATACGCTCCAAAATTCAAATCACTTTTAGGCGCAACCGTATCACGTATTGTTTCCATAAGCTCTCGAAATGTTCTTAGAGACCTGTGTCCGACATAGTATGATTTTAAAGGATGCCCCGCGCTGGCCATCGCAATAAAAGCATCCACAACATCGTCGATATAGACCAAATCATATAAATTGTTTCCCATAATTAACTGTGGTATGATACCGGAATTCAACTGCTTCATGACAACATTCGGCAAGCTGCTTGCATAATTTTGCTCACCATAAGGCATTGCAATCAATCCTGAAATAAAATCAATACCAGAGTGAACCGCTATCGTCTTTCCAATGATCTCCGTTGCGAGTTTTCCAGCAGAATAGATGCAAGTAAAACGTGGGGCTACAAATCCATTATTTAAATAGCCAAGAGACTCCAACTCGTTTACGGTACTGGCAAAAATAAACTTTTTCACCTTGAGGTGCGCGGCGATCTCGACAGAAGTACAGGTGTATTTTGCATTGTCCAACTGCAAGTTGTAGTCTCGTAACTTTTCGCTGCCAAAGCCGCCTTGGAATGCGAAGTGAAACCACACATCAACGGGTTCATGAATTTTTTCAAGTAGAAGCGAATACTGTTCAAAAGCAGCTTGAATGCATATAAATTGAGGATTCTCCATTAAGTCTGATACGCTCTCAATCTTCGTGCAGACACCAAACACCTGAATGCCCTGGCCTAACAACTTCTTTGCGACAGCCTTTCCGATAAAGCCGCTGACACCAGTGACAATGGCAGTCTTAATTTCCATTCCTAATTTTCTCCTACAGTAAGATTTACATCGCTGTTACACAGGAACGGGGCGGATTCGTCATTGGGGGACAAGACGGGGGCTTCTATACCCCAGGGAATACCGATCTCCGGATCGTTCCAGCGAATGGCGCGCACTAACTCTCTGTCGTAGTAATCATCAAATTTATAGAGGACAACAGTATTTGGCTGGCGGGTTATATAAGCGTGGCCATATCCGCTGGGTAAATAGAGCTGTTTGCGGTTTTCGTAGGAAAGTACCTGAGTAATCCACTGCTTATAAGTTGGTGAATTCTTGCGCAAATCCACAATGAAATCCAACACCTCTCCTTGGAGAACGCGCACCAACTTCGCCTGCGGATGAGGATTGTTTTGAAAATGAATACCGCGAACAGTGTTTTCTTTTTCGTTGTTGCAAATGTAGTCAACAATAAAACGATCGTTGATCCCATACTCTCGCAATGTTCTGTCGTTGTATGCCTCTGCACTATAACCCCGGTTGTCATCAAAATAGGTTGGAATAATAAGTTTTACTCCAGGCAGCTCTAAATTTGTTACCTGCACGGGGATTCCTCCTGTCTTTTGTGTGATGATAGCATTGATTATTGTAAATCTCCTGTTTGTGTGCTTTCAAAATTGATCTTCTCCCCCACCACGACCCGGGGCCGTCGCATACTGCGGGTATTGATGCTCAATATATACTCGCCCAAAATGCCTACAAAGAAGAGCTGGACCGCGCCAATAAAGAACACGCCAATTAAAATGGACGCCGTGCCGTACGGATAGGCATTCCAGTTTAGCAGCTTGGTAATCAGCACGAATATTGCCAGACAAACACTGAAAATCCCCAAAATTGCGCCGATGAAGGTTGCGATTCGCATCAGAACCTTGGTGTAAGAGGTAATTCCAAGCATGGCAACGTCATAATACTTGAAAAAGTTAAAGCCGGACTTCCCCCGCAGACTGGCAGCCTGCTCATATTGGATAACGCTGAGATTCATACCAAACTCGGACACAATGCCTTTTAGGTATGGAATGGGATCGTCGATCTGCCGCATCACATCAATGAAGGCCCGATCATACAGGCCAAAGCCGTTAAAGTGCTGGATTTGCCTGGAATCCGACATTTTTTCAATAATTTTATAATACACAGAGCGGCAAAAATACATGAGCGGGTTTTCTCTGCTGGATGTCTTCTGCCCTACCACCACCTTGTGGCCGGCTTCCCACTCCGCCACAAACTTCGGCAGCATCTCCGGTGGGTCCTGCAAATCGCCAAAGAGCATGAAGGTAGCATCCCCGTTGCCATAGGTCAGCGTTTCAAATACATTCCGGGTAAATCCAAAGTTCCGCGCGTTGAACACGCCCTTTACCCGCTTATCCTCCTCGCAGAGCTTGCGCACCTCGTCCTGGGTGTGATCCGGCGAGCAATCGTCCACAAAGATAATCTCGTACTCATATTGAGGAAGCTGCTCCCGAAACACCTTTGTCAAGCGCTCATACATCTGCCGGACGCTCTTTTCCTCCGCCCAACACGGAATTGTCACACTGATTTTTTTCATTCCCGCTCGTTTCCTCTCGTTTCTCTTATCCTCGGCCAAGTGCCGCCAGATGCTGTGTCAAAACCGCTTCCCGTTCAATCGCAGCCAGTTGCTCTGCCCGAAGTTCAGGCGACTTAATTGCCTGCTCAAAGACCTGGATGGAGTTTAAGAAGCTGTCGTCTGTCGGGAGAGTGAATTGCTCCACACCCTGGGCTGTGCGCAGGGTGATCACCGGGGCGAAGCCTGCTGGAGCGGTAAAGACGCGGTCTGCCGTCAGACAGCCCTCGCTCCCCCACAGCTCCAGCTCGCATTTATAGCTGTTATCCATGCCAAAGGAAATTTGCGCCACCTGACCAGACTCATTTTCCAAGGTAGCGCTGCCGTAGAGATCCACGTCATACCCCGCGGGCTGATTCAGCCGCGCGGCCGTCACACGGGCGGTCTCTCCCAGCAGCCGGGCCGCCAGCCGCACCGGATAGCCCCCGCAGTCCAGCAGCGCGCCGCCGCCCAGCGCTTTGCTATAGCGAAAATCGGTCTGCGCGCGCTTGGGAAAGCCAAAGGCTGCGCGGATGAGTCGAAGCTCTCCGATTTCCCCGTCCGCTACCAGCTTTTCAATGGCGTCAAGCTGGGCGTGATACAAAAACATATAGTTCTCGTGTACGGCAAGGCGCTTTTCTTCCGCAAGTTTCAAAAGCTCCTGTGTGTCCGCCGCATCGGTGGTAAACGGCTTTTCCATGAGGAGGTGCTTCCCTGCTTCCAGCGCCTTTTTCCCCCACTCATAATGCAATGCCGGGGGGAGAGGCAGATACACTGCGGCAATGCTATCCTCCGCCAGCAGGGCCTCATAGCCTTCATAAATTACGCCGCCGTAAGCATCTGCAAAGGGCTTTCCCTTTTCAGGCGTGCGGGAGGCAACGCCCGCATATTCAAAGGCCGGACACTGCGCCAGCGCCGGGAGGAACCGCCGGAATGCGATTTCCGAGGTGCCTAAAATGCCGATTCGAATTTTTTCCATCTCACGCCTCCAGTACGGACAGCAGATTACGCAGCTGAATATTGACCGTATTGTTGATTTGAATCAGGTGGTTGAGGGTTTTAAAATCCACAAGGAAGCAATCCGGCGGCAGCGTACCCATCTCCTCTCGGGAGACCCGGATGAGTACATTGCGGTTTTGCTCGTGATAGAATCGCCCGCCCTCCTCGGAGAGCAGCACATCAAAGAGTACGTCTGCCTTCCGTGACAGCTTGTCTGCAAACAGCCGGCTGACGGCATCGTCAGCCAGGGCTTCCCCTGCCTCGCACTGTACAGTAGGCCCAAGCTCGATGCTGTCAAAGCAGCCCGGCTCCGCATGGGGGCGCACCACAAATTTTAACACGCCGTCTACCTCGCACAGAAGGAGGCCGAAGGTTGCGATCCCCACCGCCTCAAAAAGAGGCTGGGTCCAGCGCTTGACCTCCCGCCCCTCAATGGCGATGTCACAAAACACCACCTTAAAGGGCCAAGGTCGGTCACAGACGAATTCGCCGTGGTGCATCCGCCAGTGCTGTAAGTCCATCAGGGGGGTAAACTGATACTGGGTCTCATCAAACATCTTGTAGTTGTTGATGCAGCGATAAAGCTCGGGAAGGTGGTTCCTGCCGTCTCCGTAAAATATCGAACGGAACAGCGCTTTGTCGGTGAATTGTGCTTCCAGCGCCGCCAGGGTCGGCGCATCCGGCGTCATCTGGCAGAAGGGGATGCAGGAGAGTACCGTTCTGGTGTCCATGTTCACCAGATTGTCATAGCGCATCAGCGCTTTTATTTGCCCCAGGGTCATCCAGCGGTGGGAAGGCAGAACCTCCACCTCCTCCTCCACACAGACAATGATATTTCGGTTGCGCTTTTTCCAAAAGCGGGAGGATTGCTCGGACTGGATTTGATCCACCAATATCTCATGCTGCTCGGCATTGAGAAAATAGTCCAGATAAGGAGGCTTGGTTCCGCCGTGGCGCTGGGTAAAGTTGCTTTTGGTGGCCTGTATGGTGGGAGAGATCTGAACACAATTTACATTGCCCGGTTCTATTTTTGCTTGCATCAAAAAGTATAACACATTGTCGAATTCTTTGCAAAGGATACCAAGATAGCCGATCTCATTTTGAAGCAGGACGGGCTGTTCCCAGTCCTCCCCGGTCTTTTTCAGGCCCGCGATGGAAAAGAAGCTGCCGCTGGGATTGTGAATGGTGCCGGTGGCTTCGTCATAGCGCCAGAGTGTCTCCTGCTCATAGGGGATTTTGCGAATGTCCACCTGAACCGCCTGGTTGCGCTGATTGATCCAGGAGAGGATATGGTCGAACGTATCAAGCGGTTGGCCAATATTCCCCCATGAGTTGAATAAGCTCAGCATGGTTTTTCCTCTCTTTTTATTTTTCTATCGAAGCAGTACGTTAAAAAAGCTGTAAAGGCTGCCGCTGGTTGCACCGCCTGCCAAGACAGTCAGCAACAGATATACAACGCACAGAGCGGGCAATGTGTGTTTTCCGTATTTTTGCAAAACGCTTCCCCACACTGCATCTGTCGCAGCTTGAACGTTTTTGGGGTCGATACTCCAGAGTGTGACAAATGAAAAATATACGCCCACGCCATACATAACAAAGAGTCGTCCCCAATCACACATGGCAATCATATTGATCCCCAGCGCGCCAACCGTGCAGGGAAACAGCAAAACAATCAATCGGCCAAACAAATCCTTCTGCCGTGACCAGTACGCCTTGATCCAACACACGGTAAGGACAATAATCGGAAGCAAAACGATTCCAGTTAAAAACATTGCGGGGATTTCCTTTGCTGATAAAAGGGTTCCCCATCCATCTTTAATGACTGAGGCAGAGTTGACATAGTAGTTTACTTGTAACGGGAAATCCCACGCAAGGCCAGCTACATCTAAAGCCTGAATATATGCCCATGCTTGCTCAAAGTTGGTTTGCGTTTTACTAATAAAGCTGAGGTAGCCCCCCACGCCTACGCTGACAACAGATGTTGTGATTAGGCAGATCAAGTCCTTTTTCTGTTGGGATACATACCACTTGTAAAGCAGTAAAATGAAAAGGAATGGCGTAAATGCGGAAAGATACATTTCATGTATTAGGATCGCAATCATCGATAACAGCGGGATAGCGATCAAGCCGCGCCCCTTTATCACTGCAATGCAGGACAGTAAAAAGCAGATAATCAGCATTTGATCAAATCGTGCAAAGAAATGATAGCCAAAAAACGACAGGAAGGAAAACGGCAGACACAAAAACAGCCAAAAGCTCTTTTCGAGTTTCCCGCGATAGGCGAGATTGTGCTTGTTATACACAAAATAAAGCTCCACGCCCATCATCAGGACAATTGTCAAAAGTCCGAACAACACATACGTGTTTAAATCCAAATCAATGTGGAATAGCTGCAATATCGTGCCTACAAAAGAGCGTCGCACAATCCCTAGATTTTGCCAGCTAAACAGATGCTGTACACTCACGTGTGGATTAATGGTACGTATACCATCCCAATTTGCCAGCAGCATGCCACCAAAAGCCAGCGCACTGGCAAAGACCAATGGATACTTTCGAAACAAAAGTGGTAGCTTTGGAAGCGCCATCATTAAAAAGAAGGCCAGCACAAAAAGAAATGCAAAACAGCTGGGCAGTTTTTCAAAATCCAGGACTTTATAGGCCACAACCAATCTTCCGTTTGGAATTTCCACGTGATCCTTCTGCAAAGCCAGCTCGGGATGCGGCTGAACTGTGTTGGTGGTAATTAGAAAGGCCAGCTTATTGGATTCACTGAGGTTTTCTGCTTCCAGTGTCAAAAGGGCTGTGCCGGAATATCCCATATCCTCCACACTGATTTTCAGGGCTGTCCAAGCATGGTTCGACAATTCAGCAAGAGGGATGAAACCCGTGCGGGTCGCCTCTTCTGTTTGCAGCGTATAACGGACGCCGCAATCAGGCTCAGGCGCTTGATACGTCGGAAGGACAGAAACATGTATGTTTGGCGTATGATTCAGCCACAACTCTTGCGCATAGACCTGTCCATCCAAAAAAGAATCTGTGTACTCCTCTTCTGAGGCTGTTCGCACCGTCTGCATCTGTATGTCCATTGTCAAATACGCCATACACCCCAAAAGTGCAAAAACTATAGAAATCAAGATATTCCGAAAAATAGTGCGTTTCATTTTTTCCTCCAACCCTCTATCAACTATATACAAGAAGTCCCGCTTTCGTTCTTTTGCCACATCTTCTGAAGTCTGTTCCGCAGCTTCACCGGCAGCAAGCCCACAAGCAGCGGCTTTACCACGTAGGGCAAGCTCCGCAGCAGCATTTTGTTTGCCCGAAAGCCTGCGGCGCGAACCACCGCCTCATTGACTCGATAGCGGTATTTCCGCTTACACAGATTGCCGCTCCCCTCGTAATAAAAGAACAGCTTCTCCTGCAAATTCGCGCCGTGATGCCCCATGGCATAGAGCCGCAGCCACAAATCGTAGTCCTCGCAGCGCACGCGGCTCTCCCCCTCGTCGTATCCCCGTGCGGCCTCCAGCGCTTCCCGTCGGAACAGTACCGTGGGATGGATAAAGCAGGCGTTCCACCGCAGGTCCTTCACGCTGGGAAAGGCAGGATAGCAAAACTCGCCGTACACGCCGGTTTCGTCAAACTTTTCGGCGCAGCAGCCAACAAAGGACACGTCCTCATGGGTTTGTAAAAACGCCACCTGTCGCTCCAGCCGCTCCGGCGCAGAAACGTCGTCCGCGTCCATCCGGGCAATATACGCCCCCGTAGCTGCCGCCAAACAGCGGTTTAGCGTGGGCGCGAGGCCGCGGTTATGCTCATTTTCCAGCAGCACCAGCCGCGGCCCGTACTTCTGCTGACAGGCGCACAGAACCGCGCTGCTGTCATCGGTTGAGCCGTCGTCGCACACAATGCACTCAAAGTCCTGAAAGGTCTGCTGAAAAATGGAGGAAATGGCGCGCTCCACCGTGTCGGCGCCGTTATACACGCCCATTAAAACAGATACCTTCATTGTTTACCCCTTCTCCCCTTCCGTCATACAGGCCAGCGCCGCTTCCAGAACCGCCTCCTGCCGCACCGCCGCGACGCAGGGGGCACAAGCGCCGCCGGAGCAGAGCGGCTTGCTCTGCCCGCAGGGGACGCACGGCGGCAGTGCCTCCGCCAAGACCGACCGACAATCCGGCGGCAGAGTCGGATTCGGATAAAAACGCCCATATTCCCAGCCACCGCAGACAATGACCGTGGGGACGCCGTGGGCAATGGACAAATGCGCGCTGCCGGAGTCGTTGGTCAGCGACAGGCAGCAGCCGTTCAGCCTCTGCGCCAGCTCTGCCAGCGTAGTTTGTCCGGAAAAATCCTGGGCAATTTCCGGCAAAAGAGCTGCCAGCGCTGCGCACAGGGAACGCTCCCCCGCAGTGCCGAAAATCAAGATCCGGCAGCCCGTCTTCCGGGCCAACTGTTGAGCCACCCAGGCAAAGCGCTCCGGCGGCCAGCATTTGAAAATGCCGCCGCCAGCACCCGGGAAAATCGCCACATAGGGAGGCTCCGTCTTCTGCCGGGTCCTGTTTTCCTTACGGAATACAAAGGGTGCCAGCGGCCCGCTCGCCAGTCCTAGTGGCTCCAAATACTGGGCGTATCGCCCCAGCTCGTTTTGCACCGTCACGGGAACCAGCTCCACCTGACGATCCACCCTCTTTTTCAGCCCGAGGTGCGCGCAGCCCGCAACCGTATCCGGCAAAACCCGCCGCTGGGCAGGAATCGCCAGTGCATACAGGTCGGAGAGGATGTGCCGTTGCACCGGAGCAACCACCACCAGCTCCACCGAAAGCCTGCCCAGCCGCCGCAGGTTGGCGATGCGGCTTCGGAAAGCATGGGGCAGCGCGATGACCGCCTCAAAAAGTCCGGTTTCTGCGGCAAACTCCGCAATCCCCGTACCCTCCCGGCAAATCAGGGTGAGGCGTAGTCCCTCCGCGCTCATTTGCTGTGCAGCAGGGCAAAAGGTGATCAAGTCGCCCAACGCCGCAAGGCAGACCACCGCCACCTCGCGGGGCGGGGAGGACTTTTCTGTGGTTTGCTTTCGTGGAAACGGGAAAACCGTCAGCAAGCTACCATAGATCAGTGTTCCTATCATCTGTTTGAACCGTTGCTTGAAGCTGCTGTTCATATGCTCTCCGCGCCGTACCAGACGATCTGTCCATCGACTGCCGCCAGCCGGGCGCATTCCTTCTGGGCAAAGTCACGCAGCTCTGCCCCGATTCCCGCAGCACGGCAAAGCACGCAATCGAAAGAACCGGTGGCCGCCGCCGTGTTGAATGCGTCGCCGTACTCCACCCGAATGCCCTGCTTTTTTAACACGCTGCGCATTTGACAAATTTCAGAGTCCAAGTGGAGTGGGAGATAGACGCTGACAATGCAGCCCTTTTTCCGCAATGCCTGCGCTGCGGCAGATGTTTCAGTACCCAGCGGAGCGAGTAAGCAGACCCGCTGGCCTGCCCGTACGTCCTGCACCGCAGCACGCAGCGTCATTTGAACGGGTTCCAGGCCTTGTGTGGGTAGTGATTTCTTCAGGATCTTTTCCGCCCGCTCCAAAAGCATTTGGGGCGTAATTGCCGCCATGCACGCCGCCCGTTGCAGACCCCGGGGACAGACCTTGCTCCACTGTCCGATGACGGACATGCACTCCCCACACACCGGCGAAACGATGTTCTCATTGCGCGGATAGCCGTAATAATAGGACGGCGTGGGGCCAAAGCTCACCACACAGGGGGTGGAAAGTTGGGACGCCAAATGGACCAGACCGCCCTCACAGTCCACGTGCAGGAGGGAGTTCTTGAGCAAGATTGCCGTTTCCTCCAGCCTGCAGTCAAAGGCATACCGATCCGCTCCATCAAGCTCCAGACTATTTTTCACGCCGGTCTGCACCACCAGAAGGTCTGGGTTCGCTACCTTGAATGCCGCGATAAATTCCGTCAGGGTGGACACCGGCAGCAGCTTTGTCTGCGCGGTGCCTCCCATGTTTTTATCCGCGCCAAAGTTCACGGTGATGTAGCGCCGTCCCGTCAGGGCATGCCGTTCCAGCACCGGCAGCCACCGCATATCCAGCAGGATGTTTGAATACATTCCGCCCATGTCCACCGCGCCGCCGCAGGAGAGCAGCGACCACTTGGTATCCCCAGCAAATTTTGCCCGGCGGAGAATTACACTCTCGCGCTGGTGCTGATCGGAAATGTGGAGTTCATTTCTAAGCAGAGCTTCTTCAATCTTGCAGGCTGTATGGTAAAAATCCGGTGCCTTTGCGCGGATTGCCCCTAAATTTATGTGTTTCAATGTTGCGCCGTGGTCTACATGGAGGGCAAGGTCATAGTGCGCCGTCGATGAGACAAACAAATTGTTGTAAATGTCATGTACAATGGTTACATTCTGTCTGCCGCCATAGATAAATTCGCCAAACTCAATGCGGTCCAAAAAGAGATCCAAGTCGCAGTCGCAAACCGCGCTCAGCTCATCCACCAGCCGTAGATAAACAATATAATCCCCTAATGCTCCGCCAAGATAGATTGAAATTCGCAGTCGGGAGAGGTCCGGAAGCATGCCTTCTACCTGCTGCTCCTGAAACCGCTCGTTAAAGTAGCACTGATGGCACAGATTGTCATATTCTCCGCCAATCTCCTTGTTGACAACATTCTGGAGAATTTCAGCTTTTTTTAATACATAGAGGCTTGCCTTGAGTTTGCTGAGTAGCTTTTTTAAAAAACCCATCTCTTTTCTCCCACCATACGCTTTGTTCTTATTTGCCGGGTGCCACGGTCCTGCTGTGTGGCTTAGTTCAGGCCCTTCAATTTAATTCGCACATTTCCTGTTTTTTTCCATTTTTCAGCTATGTCATTTTCTTTGCCTTCGATGGATTTTGCACGAACAATCAATTCATCGGTTCTTCCCTCGATGGATATCGCGCGATTTGTGACGCCGTCTATCTTGTTCTCGATAGACACCGCGCGATTTGTGACGCCGTCTATCTTGTTCTCAATAGACACCGCGCGGTCTGTGATGCCGTCTATCTTGTTCTCAATAGACACCGCGCGGTCTGTGATGCCGTCTATCTTGTTTTCAGCATGAATGATTCTTTCCTTCAGCTCCGAGAAGGCCGCCGCATTGGCATCCTGCATCAGCAACAGCGTATCCATTAATTCCTTCTGCTGCTGCTGAACCGTTTGAAGCTGCTCGTTGCATTCGCGGAGTTGACGAAAGGCCTGACGAATTTTTTCAGTAAACATACTACACTTCTCTCTCCACCACCGCTGCCACACCGCTATATCCGGTATCCTTCAGCAGTGAATGGATATCAATCTCAATTTCATTTCCTTTGACTGTAAAGGACGGCTCTCCTGCCAGACGGAGGCTCTCCTGCTTCGATTGCTCCGCCTCGCTATACATTCCGCCTCTGAAAAAGAGACGCCGGACAGGAACCTGATAGTCGCCGCCATACAGCATATACAAAATACCTGCCCGGTGTCCCCCGTCTCGAATCAGGTTGGAATGGTTGAACAGCAGTATGCGCTCCTCCGAATCAGGGTATCCTTGCGTTTTGATCTTCTGCAAATTATACGCCAGTCGTTCCGCATTGGTTTGACACCGAACATCGTGCGCATTGTAATAATTGACCTGCTCCCGACGATCGTTCTCGTGAGTATTGCCCCGCAGCGCCGCAACAATTCTAGATCGCTCAAGGCCGCAGCAAACAGATTGACCGGTTTCGTCCGCAGATTCAACCAGTAACTCCTTTAGTGCAATCCGATCCTCCTCAATCCTTACCAAATCCGGCAGCATTCGAGCCAGACCCACTAAATTGACCTTGTCAAATTGATTGCAGGAAAAGCCCGCAACAGGCACAAGCGCTTCAATGACCTGCTCCATGCTTCCTGCCAACGCTACAAACTCTTTAATTGTCAAATCAAGTCGAAAATCTCTATAATGGATATGGATGGCCTCTCCTATATTGTCTTCAATTTCAAACCGATAAGGAAAATCCTCCACGGTATCAGCCAGAGATGCAAGCTTTATGACACCAGGATTACTCATGGGGTCCTCCTATCAATATTCGTCAAACGCAAGGTAATCCGAAAAGATTTCATAATATCTCTTTTCCCGCATCAACGCCAGAAGGCGCGGCGTGTACGCAAAAAACACCGTCTGCAGCTTTCGAATCACTGCCTCCTCTTGAAACAGCGCCTCGCGCTTTTCAATTTCCGCAATGTATTCTTTTTTAAAAGTGTGCTTATCAAATACGCATCGAATCAATAGATATGCGGCGAGATTCTCCTCGTCCATACACCACCATTGATTTTTCTTGTCAAACACCCGATTGCGCCAGATAGAGTCATTGACAAAAGTATCAATGGGAATCCACATCTTCGGGCTCAGACTCTTGCAGGCCAGCTTTTCAAAAGCATCGATGTAAAAATGCTGTGCCGTCTCCTGTTGGCTCCAAAACTGATACTCCCTAAGCTTGTAGCCAAAGCTCCATCCAGCCTGTACCCCCAGTGGAGGCGGCACACGTTGAAAGTCCATTTCCTGCATGACGCGCACAAAGGCAGGGTCGCTATCCGGATGGACCAGAATGTCGATATCCTTTCCATCTTTCAACCGATCCGGCAGCTCCGCTCCAATATTTTTAATCAATACATATTGAATGTTTGCGGCGTTCAACCCGGAAAAAAATTCATCGATCAGAGTTCGCTCAATATACATCATTCTTGCCCGCCATACCGCTTGTTTTTTAAGAGCTCCAACTGCCGTTTTGCCAGCAAAACGCTTGTGGCAAGCTGTAAAAATTCCGTTTCCGGCATTGCCAGACGTAGCTTCTGATTCTGGATATGGATCTCCCTGTACCCGCTGGAATCGGTGCCGTGGTTCAATTCCACATCCAGCACCGTCTCTCCAAGTTTAATCTGTGTCAGAACCTTGATCTTTTCGCCCATATGCATCTCCTATATCTGTCTTTTGCCAGCCCATGATTGAATCAATAAATCAAAAAGTCCTTTGCCAGATAGTTCTGCACGTAGTCCTTCACGCCGTCCTCCAGCGAGTAAAAAGGCTCGCGATAGCCCTCTGCAGCCAGCTTGTCCATGGTGGCCTCGGTAAAATACTGATATTTGGGCCGCAGGCTCTCCGGCATTTCTACAAACTCAATATTCGGCTCCTGCTCCAGCGCACGGAACACGGCGCAGCCCAGATCGTGGAATGTCCGTGCCTTGCCGGTACCCAGATTAAACAAACCGCTGACCTGCGGGTTTTCCATCATGAAGCGAATCACCTTGCAAATATCCTTGACATATACAAAGTCCCGGGTTTGGCCGCCATCTTCATAGCCCTGCCGATAGGATTTGAACAGCTTAATCTTTCCGGTCTCCTGTACAGAGCAGAATCCATGCAAGATCACGCTAGCCATGCTCCCCTTAAAGTATTCATTGGGGCCGTAAACATTAAAGAACTTGAACCCTACATGCTGGGGCGGCGCACACGTCTGCTTTTGCGCCCACAGGTCAAACATCTGCTTGGAATAGCCATAGCCGTTCAGGGGCATCAGACGGCGGATATCGTCCCTGTCGTCAAAGCCGAACTCGCCGCCGCCATAGGTCGCGGCGCTGCTGGCATAGATAAATCCGGCATGATTCTGCGCGCAAAAGTTCCAGAGCGTTTTCGTGTAGTTAAAGTTGTTCCGATTGAGATAGTCAAAATCCAGCTCTGTGGTGGAACTGCACGCGCCCATGTGGATCACATACTGCACATCGCCTGCCAGTTTAGCCAGCTCCGCCAGAAAATCCGAACGGTTATAGTATTGCAGATACTTCTTGTTGCGCAGATTTCTCCATTTCTCGGTGCTGGCAATGTTGTCAACAATGATGATGTCCTCTCGGCCCATATCGTTCAGCATACGAACAATACAGCTCCCAATAAAGCCTGCGCCGCCTGTTACGATAATACTCATAGTTTCTCACCTTTCCATTTGTCACAGCGCGGGCAGCCCTCCGCCCGGAGGCTGCCGCCTGCATTTATGCCTGTAAATAAGCGTCGCAGACCTCGTCGGCCGACCCCAGCATCCGCGCCCTTCCGTGATCCAGCCATAGCGCTCTGCGGCACAGCTGTTTCACTTTTTCCTCGGAATGCGAAACGAACAGCAGAGTGGCCCCGCGAGAGAGCATCTCGCTCATCTTGTTTTCGCATTTAACTTGAAAATCGTGGTCGCCCACCGCGAGAATTTCATCCACGATCAAAATTTCAGGTGTAATAATAGTCGCGATGGAAAAACCCAGCCGGGCGGCCATGCCGGTGGAAAAATTTTTAACAGGCACATCCACAAAATCCCACAGCTCTGCAAAATCAATGATCTCGTCATATTTTTCCCGCATGAACTTCTTGTCGTACCCCAGCACTGCGCCGTTTAAAAACACGTTCTCACGCGCAGTCAAATCCTGGTCAAATCCCGCGCCCAACTCAATCAGAGGCGCGATGCTGCCGTTCACGGTCACTGACCCCGCCGTGGGCCGAATAATACCAGAGATCACCTTCAGCAGTGTGCTTTTACCGCTGCCGTTCTTCCCAATGATTGCCAGCGAGTCTCCCTTTTCCAGCGTAAAGGATATATCTCGCAAGGCGCAAAATTTCTCATAGTTCAGTTGGCGCTTAATTTTGCGAATCACATATTCCTTGAGATTATCTACATTCTCCTTGGCGAGATTAAACTGCATCGTCACGCCATCGACTGAGAGGGCTGTACTTTCCATCGGTTCACTTCCTTATAGATACAGGATAAACTGATCCTGATTTTTCTTAAACGTCAGCATCCCAACACACAATGCAATGATGGAAAACCCCATACACACTAGATTCGCTTTTAAACTTGGCACAGTTCTATACATCACCACGCAGCGGAACATCTCAAGAATATGGAAAATCGGATTAAAGCTGACGATCTGTCTGGCTGCGTCCGGCAAAATCGTGATTGGGTAGAAAATCGGAGTCAAGTACATCAGCGCAGTAAGCACTACGCCGTACAGATGCACAATATCCCGGAACCGCACCGCCAGCGCGGACAAAAAAAGGCCCACGCCGGTGGAAATCAGCAACAAATACAGCAACGGTAGCGGCAACAGCAGAATTGCCCAGCTAATTGAGGTTTTGGTGAGGGCCAATACCACCACCAGCGCGATCAGGGAGAGCACAAAATTGACGAAGGCGGCGCCAGCCTTGGAGACGGGCAAAATATATTTCGGGAAATACACCTTTTTGATCAACGCAGAATTGCTGATGACCGAGGACATGGCTGTATTGGTTGCCTCGGAAAACGCGTTAAAAATAAGCTGCCCTGTGAGAAAATAGACAGGGAAATTAGGAATGTCGTTTCGAAAAACGGTTGAAAACACCACCGTCAGGATCATCATCATCATCAGTGGATTTAAAACGCTCCACAGATAGCCCAGCATTGAGCGTCGGTATTTTGTCTTGATGTCCTTGCTGACCAGCTGAGACAAAAGGCCCCTGTATTGGATAAATTTTTTTAAATATGCGCTCATGGGTTCTCCCTATCTTTTCTCAAAATATCTGCTGCCGCCTCGGTCAACCCAGCAACCGCCACGTAGTCTCCAGCATCTGCCTCGGTGCCGTGGCCCGTGCGTACCAGATAGCTTTCCCGTGCGCCGAAATTTCTGCCAAAGCTGACGTCGGCAGGCTTGTCCCCAATCATATAGCTTGCGGACAGATCCAAATTCCAGTCTTTTGCCGCTGCCAGTGCCATGCCCGGCTTGGGCTTGCGGCAGACGCAGGAAACCGCATATTCCGGCACGATCCCCTGCTCATGGTGCGGGCAGACATACACCGCGTCCAGGCGAACGCCTTCCCGCTCCAGCAGCTTCTCCACCCGCCCGTTGACCCGTGCCACATCGTCCATGGTGAAAAAGCCTCGCGCCACTCCCGACTGGTTTGTAACCATCACCAGCAGGAAGCCTGCGTCGGACAGCTGTTTCAACGCCTGCGGAACGCCCTCCAGTAGCGCAACCCCCGCTGGGTCGCCCAAATAGTTCCGCTCCACAATCAGGGTTCCGTCCCTATCGAGAAACACTGCTTTTCGTCGGCTCATATGCTCTCTCCATAGGCGCGCAACACCTGTTCAATGATCTGCGTGGTGGACAGTCCCTGCTCCAGCTCAATAAATTCCACGCGGCCGCCGTGTGCGCGAACGAACTCGCCCCCGGCCACGCTCTTGCCCTCCCAGTCCTTGCCCTTGACCATCACATCGGGACAGAGCTGCTCGATAAGCGTTTGGGGCGTGTCCTCGTCAAACAGCACCAGATAATCCACCATATCCAGCGCCTCCAGCAGCGCCAGCCGGGCCTGCTGCCCCACGATGGGCCGCCGGGGACCCTTAATCCGGCGAATGGAGTCGTCGCTGTTGACGCCTACGATCAGCACATCGCCAAACGCCTTCGCTTGACGGAATGAGGAAATGTGTCCGGCGTGCACCAAATCAAAGCAGCCGTTGGTGAACACCACCCGTTTGCCTGCTTCATGCAGCTGCTTCACCACGGTGCGCAGTGCATCCGCAGTCCGTATTTTGCAGCGCTCGTGCCCCATGTCCTCCAGCACGGCGCAAATCTCTTCGCGGGTGGCGGTTGCTGCACCGGTCTTGGACACCACGATGGACGCCGCCACGTTGGCCAGCTTGCAACACAGCTCTAGCGGGAAGCCTGCGCCATAGCACAGGGTAAAGGCAGCAATCACAGTATCCCCCGCGCCAGTCACGTCAATGACCTCCTTGGAGACCACCGGAAAATCCTGCTTTTGCGCCGCGCCCTTACGCTGCAGGGACATGCCCTTTTCCGAGCGGGTCGTGAGCATATATTCGATGTTGTTTTGCCGGCAGAGCGTCTCCGCCGCCTGATAGATAGCGTCCTCCGTCTCCAGACGATCCGCGCCCACCGCCTCGATCAGTTCCTTGAGGTTGGGCGTACAGACCGTTGCCCCGGCATATTTGGAATAGTCTGTGCCCTTAGGGTCCACCGTTACGCCGATCCCCCGGCTGGTTGCTTCGTTAATCAAAAAAGCCGTCATCTCCGAGGTGAGCGCTCCTTTTCCGTAGTCCGACAACAGCACCATATCTATGCCTGAAAACAACGAATCCGCTTGCAGACGTAGGGCTTCGACCCACTCAGATGAAACCGGACGGATATCCTCTTCGTCAAAGCGAAGCAACTGCTGGTTTTGCGCCAGCACCCGCGTTTTGACGCTGGTACACACCTGCGGCGTCTGCCGGGCGTAGGTCAGATCCGCCCCCAGTTGCGCCAGTTCTCCTATAAGCATCGCGCCGTTGGCATCGTCCCCCACCTCCAGCACGACACGGAGCTTTGCACCCAACGCCGCCAGATTGCGCACCACGTTGCCGGCGCCGCCCAGCCGGAAAAAGGTTTTTTTGATGTGCACCACCGGCACCGGCGCCTCCGGCGATATCCGCGTACTGGTGCCGCTGAGATACTGGTCGATCATAAAGTCGCCTGCCACCAGCACCGTCAGGCGGTCAAACTGGGCAAGCCGTTCTTCAATTCGTATGGTCATTTCCTGTTCTCACTCACTTTTCTTCAAAAAAATCTGCTTCCAACATGGCGCACATGGCGTGGTAAATGGGGAGATGGTATTCCTGAATGGCAAAGGTCTGGGAACTAGGAACGCAGATGCACACATCGCAAAGCGCCTTTGCCTTACCGCCCCCTTCCCCCGTCAGGACCACGGTGAAGATCCCCTTGGCCTTGGCAGCCATGAGCGCATATAAAATATTTTGAGAATTGCCCGAGGTGGTGATACCCAAAAACACATCGTCCTTACTTCCGTACCCATTCAACATTTGAGCAAATCCAACCGCGGCATCCACATCGTTAGAAAAGGCAGAGGACAGCGCCGGCATAGACGTTAGAGGGATGGCAGCAAGTGCCCCCTCCATCTTATCCGCCAACGACTGCCCGTCCGCCCCAAATAGTCTATGAAGTTCTGTTTCAAAAGAAGGGTCGATCCTGCGGTTGAATAGAAACGACTTCATCAGCTCTCCCACAATATGCTCGCTATCGGCAGCGCTGCCGCCATTGCCCGCGACCAGCAGCTTTCCGCCCCTGCGATAGCTTTCCGCCATGTGGTCATATGCACCCTGAATATCACGGCGACACACATTAAGCACAGGGTAACGGAGAAATAAATTGTCAAATATTTCTTCGGTAGAATACTCTTTCTTTTTCATAAAAGCTCTCTTTCTCAAATAATAAACTCCGGCCTGTAAAGCCCTGCAGACAAAAATATCAGGTAATCCGAAATCGAATGTATAGAACAGCTCACATGAATTGAACTTATTTATCACGACCAAATAGCATACAATTGTAAATACATAAATTGATTTTATTATACAACAAGTCCCTTTCAATGTAAAGCAGCTGATCATAAACCCCAAATCACAGCAACTGACTATGGTTTTATCTGATAATCTATTCTTCACCCCATCAAATATCTCTTATACACCTTCTCGCTTTTGTTGAATTGATTCTCAGCCGTTGCCCCGCCTGCCAACCACAATGTTTTGGTAGTATAATTTAAATCTCCACATCTCCAGCAAGAGGATACGCAGATAGGGCTCCACAGCAGAAGAAAAAGCAATACACCCTTCATCCACCATGGTCAGCGGCGATTTTGTAAGGTTGGCGAGTCGGATGTAGCACTTATCCGCCCTCCACGCATTCGTAAAATTGCAGCGTTTCCTCCCCTCTCCTCAGCACCCATCCACCCTCAACTTGCCCGCGCTGGAATCCGAATTGCCTGCTCTTCGAGATATATTATAAATGCAGAGGCCCCGGGATAGCTTCCCAAGGCCTCATTTTGTAATTATGGAGGAAGTTGAAATGATGGAGACCTCTACCTGTGACCACTGCGGCGCGGAATTTTCCATTGGAGAGCAGACTCTTTTCGACGAACAAATGCTGTGCGAGACCTGCCTTGCAGAGCTGACCGCCGTCTGCGACCGCTGTGGGGAGCGGATCTGGTTCGACGACAGCGAGGGCGATTCCAACACCACGCTCTGTCAGGACTGCTACGACGAGTACTACCACCGCTGCTCTGACTGCGGCCGCCTGATTCACAACGACCATACGTACTACGTGGACGACAGCGACGTTCCCTACTGCTGCAATTGCATCGACAGCCACCGCAGGGGAATCCAGTCCTACTACAAGCCCACTCCCATTTTCTACGGCGAAGGTACCCGCTATCTGGGCGTGGAGCTGGAGATTGACAACGGCGGGGAACAGGACTCCGTGGCAAAAAAACTGATGGACATTGGAAACCGAGACGCGGAGCACATTTACATCAAGCACGACGGCTCCCTGAACGAGGGAATGGAAATCGTGACCCACCCCATGACGCTGGACTATCACAAGGCACAGATGCCCCGGGCCGCCGTAATGGAGGCGGCATTGGCAGAGGGCTATTCCAGCCACCGCGCGGAGACTTGTGGTCTGCACGTCCACGTCAACCGCAACAGCTTTGGCAAAACCGAGGAGGCACAGGAAGCCGCCATCGCCCGCATCCTCTTCTTCGTAGAAAACCACCGGAACGAGTTACTACGGTTTTCTCGCCGCACCAAGCGGCAGTTGGAGAAAGGGGCGGCTCGCTATGGACGGAAGGACAGTCCCAAGGAGGTTCCGGACAGCGCGAAAACTTCCTGTGCCGAGCGCTACGCCTGCGTCAATCTCACCAATGACTGCACCATTGCGTTTCGCATCTTTCGCGGAACCCTGAAATACAACCCACTGATCGCCACGCTGGAGCTCGTTGACGAGCTTTGCAGCGCGGCGATTCCCTATTCCGACGAGGAGATGTCGGAGTTGATTTGGACGGAGTTTGTATCCCATTTGTTGCCCCAGCGGTATCCGGAACTAATTCAATATTTGAAGGAACGGCGGCTGTACGTCAATGAGCCGCTCTCCGCGGCGGAAGAGTATCAGCTTCAAATAAACGACTGATGTGCATGATTTCAATCCGTCCGCACCCCACAGCAGCCATTCCCGCCCTTCTAATCCATGTCAAGCAGGCGGCTTTCCACCGCATTTTGCGCCGCATATTCGCCACTGTAAATCATATATCCGTTTCTGCCGTTGCTTTTTACATGGTAGAGCGCGGCATCGGCGTGGGCATACAACTGGGTAAAATTGTTCCCATGCTCGGGACTAAGCGCGATGCCGATACTTGTGCTCACCCGGCACTCAGAGTCGTTTGCAGAACAGACCTTCGCCACGGCTCCGCAAATTTCCTTCGCCTTGGTTTCCACATTGGTTTTTCCCTGAACGCCCTGCATCAGCACAAAGAATTCATCTCCGCCAAGGCGGCCTACAACGTCGGCCTCGCGAAATGATTTGCGGAGAACGTCCGCTATGCTCTTCAAGATAGAATCCCCCTGCTGATGCCCAAGCGTATCGTTGACCCGCTTAAAATTGTCAATATCCAGAATCAAAAGCGCCCGTTTTGCGGCTTCACTCTCCGATTGAAGAATACTGCCGATCAGCTTTTCCGCAAAGGCACGGTTCGCAAGGCCGGTCAGCGGATCGGTTTCCGCCTGCCGGCGGAGCATCTTTTCATTTTTCTTTGCACTGATGATGGTGATTGTCAAAAAAGCGGTCAGCAAGGCAATCACACCCGCGATATAGAGCCAGACCAAACCCGCATGCTCCCGAAAAAAGTCAGGCAGACTCTGCACATTCGTGCTACTACCGACCCATTTTTTCTGTAAGCGGCTGATCTCGCCGCCGTCGGACAAGCTCACCAGCTCGGAGTTGATTCTGTCCAGCAGTTCCGGCTCATCCTCCCGCACACCGAAGCAAAAATAGTTCTGCATGATAACAACGCCCGTGCTTTTGATATCGTTGACCTGCAGCCTTTTCAGAATTTGTGAACCCACAGAATAGTTGGACACCGCATAGTCGTTTTCACCAGACTCCACCGACTCGAACACCTCTGTATACGTTGCATAGGCGGTGCAGTAGGGATCCAGCATATAGGATTTCAGAAGCGCCTTTGCGCCATTGCTCTCAATCACGGCAATCTTTTTCCCATACAGCTCGCCCACCGACTCGATGCTTTCCTTTCCGAATACGGTCA
The DNA here is from genome assembly GCF_000307265.1 of Oscillibacter ruminantium GH1. Taxonomy (GTDB): domain Bacteria; phylum Bacillota; class Clostridia; order Oscillospirales; family Oscillospiraceae; genus Oscillibacter; species Oscillibacter ruminantium. Next base: position 123,774 of record NZ_DF158896.1, on the reverse strand, counting down.
TGGTATCGCTGGTCAGCGGAATGGTCATCAACATTCCGGCCCCCGAATCGTCCGCAATGACATCTGCCCCCATTACAACATCTGCCTGCCCGGTTTTCACGGCGTTGATCGCATCGTCCCAGGTCGTCAGCCGAAGGTCGAGGTTCACTCTCATGTTGTTTGCGATCTCGCTGATCAACTCCACATCGTGCCCCGTTGGCGAGCCGTCGTCTCCAAGATAGGAATAGGGCGCATAGTCTACATCCGCGACTACATGGATTGTTTCTCGATACATATTTCTCGGGAATATCTCCACCTCGGGTGTTTCTTTTGTGCTCTCCCCGCTCAGATAAACCGGCGAAAGGAAAAACGAGGTGCTGATTAAAATAAAAAAAATCACCAGCAGGAGAAGATTTTTCTTTTGGTTCATACTACCCTCGTTTTTCTCAGCGCGTTTACCTTATCCCGCGCCAGTCGATATCTGGATGGTTTAATAGAACATGTCCGGCTTCGCAGGCTTGGGAATGGCCCCGTTCATCCCGACATTTCCGCGCATCTCCCGGCTTTTCCGCGTCAATTGAGTCGTCTAATTTTTTGGTTATGGGAATTTTTTCTTTGAGCAGAGTCCCGATTCCCGGCAAAATATCATGCACCGCAGCCAAAAGACTTCTTTGGTTCTATGATATTTCTTTTGATAAATTATGTCAATAAATATATGAAAACAACACAATCAAAGCAAGAAAGAAACGTATTAAATTGTGTAAAATGCAACGCTTTCTCTCAGATAAGCTAAGCGGCAGATGTGGTCTAAAATCCGAATGATCTCCATTGCGCATGGTCCTTGGTAGACGCAACGACAAAAGCAGCCGCCCCGGCAGTAAAATTCCTGCGCGGAGACGGCTGCATACAATTCAGGAGCGCATTAAAGCGCCCGATAGCGTGCGGTGACATTTTCCACAAATTCTTTTTCTGCATCGGACAAAGCGGCGTCCCGCCGCGTGACAAGGCCGAACTCCAACTGTTCTTTGCAGTGTTTGATGGGAATCGAGGCGCATTGGTACAAAGAGTCCTGCGTAGAAAACCCCTGAATGCCGATGGTATAAAAATTACTCACCGCGATCAGATGCATCAGGGCCGCGCGGCCGTATACGTAGATGATCCGGGAGGAGTTGTTCAGATCCGTTTGATGATCCTCCGTGGAAATGTTATAGATGAAATCCTCATACTGACCAATATAGCGCACAAAGCCGTAATCCCGCAGATTCTTGAGCGTAACAGGCCTTTTTTGGCGCAGAAGCTCATGATTTTTCGAGATAACGATATGGGGCGGCATGGTAGCCAGCGGCGTCAGAATCAGTCCCTTGTCCGCCAGCAAATTGTGGAGCCGCTGCGATTCATGGCTGGCAAAATGAATACATCCCACATCGGAAATGCGTTCCTCCACATCGGAGACTACATCCAGCGTTGCTCCTTCATTAAGCAGATAAGTGAACCGGGGAAGATGCTGGCGCCCAATGCAGACCTCATTGAAGCTCTCCATCGTGTGTGTAAATTTGGTCATGGAAATAAGCAGACGGTCGCCCTCCGGTTCCGTGCGGCAGGAAACCTGCTTTAAGGTTTCCATTTCCTTGAGGATCACCTTGGCATGCTCCAGAAAATTCTGCCCCTCATGGGTCAGGGTGACGCCTTGCTTTGTGCGCTGAAACAGAGGTACGCCCACATCGGCCTCCATATCCCGGATAATGTGGCTGAGATGCGGCTGAGAAATATACAGCTCCTGTGCGGCCTTGTTGATCGACCCGTAATGGGCCACCGTACAGAAAAATTCCAGATGCTTGATATCCATTGCGCACACTCTCTTTCCTAAAACACAATCCCGGGAAAATGCCTTCGATATGTGGACAGCAGGCATGTTGCATAATAACCGATTTTTATTATATCGCATTTCAACGTCTTGTGGGGCAGAGAAGCAATATGCAAAATAAACAAAATTTATAGATAAAAAAGGGTGAATTTGTTATATACGTTGTTTGATAACCCTATCGGAGATCCCTATTATCTTTTTAAGAAAAAGTATGTTAAGATATTATCAAAATCAAGCGATCTGCCAACGGCAAATGGCGCGGGTAGACCGGAACGGAGTTGAACGGAGATTATGGCGCGCAATGTGCTGATTGAGCGTACCCTGAACGATGCGATGGATTACGCAAGAACCTTTCTGCATACAGGAAAGGTTGCCACATATATACCCGAGCTGGCCAAGGGAGACTCAGAGCAGCTGGGTGCCTGCCTCATCACAACGGACGGCGAAGTGTATCGCTCTGGCGATTGGCAGCAGGAATTTACGATTCAAAGCATTTCCAAGACAATCACGCTGATTATGGCCTTGCAGGTGGCGGGGTACGAAAAAGTATTCAGCAAGGTGGGCGTGGAGCCGACCGGAGACGCCTTCAACTCTCTGGTGCGGCTGGAGACGAAGACTGCCCACCCACTCAACCCCATGATCAACGCAGGAGCAATCGCCACCGCCAGCTGCTGTATGGACGTGAAGGATCCCTTTGGAGAGTTTCTGGAGCTGACACGGCGGCTCTGCCGCCGGGACACGATCCATCTAAATGAAGCGGTGTTTCAGTCGGAGAAAAAGGCGGGTATGCGAAATCGCTCCATGGCATATTTGATGGAAGACGACAATATTTTGGAGTATGACGCGGAAGATGTGGTCGATCTTTATTTCCGGATGTGCTCTTTAAGCGTCAACGCGGAGGATCTGGCCAACTATGCGTTGGTGTTGGCCCACAATGGGGTGGACCCCCGCAGCGGCGAGCATCTGTTAGACGATTGGATCGTTCGCATCGTCAAGACGCTGATGGTGACCTGCGGTATGTACGATGCCTCCGGCGAGTTTGCCATGAAGGTGGGGATTCCCGCCAAGAGCGGCGTGGGCGGCGGTATTATGGGCACTGTGGAGCGGAAAATGGGACTGGCGGTGTTTAATCCCGCATTGGATCCAAAGGGAAATAGTGTGGGAGCCTATCGCGTGATGGAATATCTTTCTCATTATTTGGGGCTTCACTATTTTTCCGGCTCCAATTCTATGATATAACTAAAGAAACTGCGCGGCGGCAGCTGCAAGATACCGCTGCGTAAGATTTGGCAATGGCAAGGGGAGGGATGCTTTGTCGATGGGTTCGTTTGCCCGCACACTTTCATGAGTGAATGCGGCAAAACGTTAAAGTTTCCGGTTGAATAAAAAAGGGAAGAGAGAGTAAAAAACATGGTAATGACGATTTTAGATGGACTGGACAGCTTTTTGTACTACCCGGTGCTGATTGTTCTCCTGCTGGCGGCCGGCCTGTACTTCTCTGTCCGCACGGGCTTTGTGCAGCTTCGCATGTTCCCGGAGACGATCCGCGTGGTCATGGAAAAGCCCTCCAACGAGGGCAAGATCTCCTCATTCCAGGCGCTGATGGTTTCCACAGCCTCCCGCGTGGGCACCGGCAACATCGTGGGCGTGTCCACCGCGGTATGTTTGGGCGGCTATGGCGCGGTGTTCTGGATGTGGCTGATCGCCATTATCGGCGGCGCCTCCGCGTTTGTGGAAAGCACGCTGGCTCAAATCTACAAGCGCCGCGACAAGAACGGCGACAGCTACGGCGGCCCCGCCTACTACATCGAAACAGCTCTGCACAACCGGGGTCTGGCGGTGCTGTTTGCCGTGTGCCTGATCTTTACCTATGCGGTAGGCTTCAACATGCTGGCGTCCTATAACCTGCAATCCACTTTCGCGGTGTACAGCTTCTATGATCCCGCTATCTCCCCTTGGATCATCGGCGCGGTCCTCGCTGTTTTGGTAGGTTGGTGCATTCTGGGCGGCGGCCGCCGCGTGGTTGCGGCCACCACGGCCATCGTTCCCGTGATGGGCATTTTGTACATTGTGGTTTCCCTAGTTGTGCTGGTTTCCCATGCAAGCCTCATTCCTGCCGTGTTCAGTGAGATTTTCCGCGACGCCTTCAATTTTCAGGCGATTTTCTCCGGCATTGCCGGTTCCTGCATGATGTACGGCATCAAGCGCGGCCTGTACTCCAACGAGGCGGGCGTCGGCTCCGCCCCCAACGCGGCAGCTGCGGCAGACGTCTCTCACCCTGTGAAGCAGGGACTGGTGCAGGTGCTCTCCGTGTTCATCGACACGATCCTCATTTGCAGCGCTACCGCGCTGATGTGCCTGTGCTCCGGCGTGGAGCCCACTGCCGAAATTGCCGGCGCGCCCTATGTGCAGAAGTCCGTGGAAACCATTATGGGCGGCTTTGGCCCCGTGTTCGTCACGGTGGCTATGGTGCTCTTTGCGTTCACCACGCTGCTGGGCAACCTGTTCTATGTGGATAACTGCCTGACCTTTATCCATCGCAAAACTCCCAGCAAGCGCTTTATGCTCGGCTTCCGTCTGCTGTGCGCGGTGGTGATTCTGGTGGGCGCGGCGCTGCCGATGGCCGCCGCGTGGGACATCGCGGATATTATGATGGCGGTCATGTGCATGATTAACCTCCCTGCGTGCGTGGTTCTGAGCAACGTGGTGGTGAAAGCCTGCCGCGATTATTGCGAGCAGAAGAAGGCAGGCCAAAACCCGGTCTTCCACGCCGCCGATATCGGCATGGATGCGGACCAGCTGGATTACTGGAAGTAAGCGCTGCTCCAACTGAAAATTTTCCGTTTTGTAAAAAAGCCGTGTCTTTCTCCGGACAACCCGGGGAAAGACGCGGCTTTTGTCCTCACAATTCGTCCATGCTTTGGCGTGGCTGCAAGCGTGCTTTTGTGTCTCATGCAGAAGAATCCTCCGTCCGCCTTTCTCGGGCCTTTATATCGCGGCTATGCGGACATTTCAGCGGAGTCTCCATATAATACATCCCTCGGAGGCAATAAAAACACTTGATACACAGGTTTCGGTATACGCGGATAGGGATAAAATCAGCGCCGCCCTTCGCGCGTGGAAATCCAAAGAATCAACAAAGCATCGGCGGAAAGATCGTCTGGCGCACTTATTTTTCTTCTTGTCCCCATTTACGGCTCAAACCCGGCTTGCTCTCAACTTGCAAGCCGGGTTTGTTTACGCTCAGAGGGGCGGGATAAAATCCCGCCCCTCGTTCGTATTGGAAAAATTCTATATAGTTGAGCAGCCGCAAAACAAGTCCTCTTTTTGCGCTTTTTATACGGAAATGAGATTCATTTTGAGCGCGTATGCTCATCGGATGTCTCAGGTTCTGCGGCCTCCCTGCATTTTAGGAGACGAGGGTATCAAGAACCCTCTTGAGGTCGGCGATGATATCGTCGGGGTCTTCCAATCCAACGGAGATGCGGACCAGCCCCTCGGAGATCCCAGCGGCCGCCAGCTCCTCCGGCGTATATGTGGAGTGGGTCATGGTTGCGGCGTGCTCCACCAGCGTCTCGGCGTCACCCAGAGACACCGCAATGGTACACAGCTGCAGCTTGTTGAGGGCATTGGCGACCTCCTCCCGGCTGGCCTTAAGCTCGATGGACAGCATGCCGCCAAAATCCTTCATCTGCTTCTTGGCAACCTCGTAGCCCTCAAAATCAGGAAGACCGGGATAGTAGACCTTGTCCACCGCGGGGTGACTGTGCAAAAATTTCGCTACCTTGCGGGCGTTGGCGCAGTGGCGCTCCATGCGGATATCCAGCGTTTTAAGACCGCGGGCAATCAAAAACGCGTCAAACGGACTCATTACCGCCCCGGTCATGTCCTTCAGACCAACGGTTCTGCACTGACCGATGAACTCCACCGTGCCGACGATGAAGCCCGCAATCACGTCGCCATGGCCGTTGATGTACTTGGTGGCGCTGTGAACCACCACATCCGCGCCCAGCTCCAGCGGGCGCTGCAAATAGGGCGAGCAGAAGGTATTGTCCACCATGACGCGGATGGCGGGATTGTACTGGTGGGCAGCCTCGGCAATGGCCTGAATGTCCAAAATCTTCAGCGTCGGGTTGCAGGGCGTCTCAAAATAGACGACCTTGGTCTTGGGCGTGAGATGCTTCTTGAGATTCTCAATGTCCACCATGTCGATAAACTTCGTATCCACGCCGAACTTGGTCATTCCATGGCAGAGCAAGGAGAACGTGCAGCCGTACAGCGTGTCGCTGGCCAAAATCTCATCGCCCGCAACCACACTCGTCCACAATGCGGCGGAGATGGCGCCCATGCCGGAGGCGGCGGCCAGCGCGGCTTCGCCGTTTTCCAAGGATGCCAGCTTTTCCTCCGCCTGCGTCAGGGAGGGATTGGAAAGGCGGGAATAGATGTAGCCCGGCTCCTCACCGGCAAAGCGGGCGCCGCCCTGCTGGACGGTTTCAAATTCAAACGTGGACGTCTGATAGATCGGTGTACACAGAGCGCCGGATGCGTCTTTGATTTTCCCAACATGAATCTGGCGGGTCGCAAAACCCAGCTTTTGTTCGTTTTCCATCATTCGATTCCCTTCTAATGTCCGCCGAAGCGGTTATTTGCTTCCTTTTTTCCGGCCTGCCGCCAGCTCGTAAATGTCATAATGTGCCTGCTTGTCCAGCGCCACAAAGCCGCCCGTCTTCCCGTCGCCAATGCGATTCATCTCCACCAATTCCGGAATGCTCTCTGGGTCTGCGCCGATCTCCGCAAAGGTGAGCGGCATCCCGATGGATTTGAGGAAAATTTTGAACGCCTCGATGCCTTCCAACGCGGTGTTCAGCGGATTTTCATAATCCATCTGGCAGCCGAAGATGCGGGTCGCCATCTGCGCAAAGCGGGCAGGATCATGGTGGCGGGCGCAGTAGGTCATCCAAGCGGGCATGACGACCGCAAGGCCCGCGCCGTGCGCGCAGTCGTACTTGGCAGAGAGCACATGCTCCAGATGGTGGCTGTTCCAATCCTGCTGGCGGCCAACGCCCAGCACGTCGTTGTGGCAGACCATGCCGGCCCACATGATGTTGGCGCGGGCTTCATAGTTGCGGGGGTCGGCCATCACGCGTCTGCTCTCATGAAGCATGGTCAGCACCACACCCTCCAGCAGACGGTCGGTGATTTCCACATCCTTTGTGTTGGTGAAATACCGCTCAAATACGTGGGCAATGATGTCCGTCACACCGCAGGCCGTCTGAAAGGGCGGCAAACTCTCTGTCAGAGCGGGATTCAGCACGGAGAACTTCGGCCGCAGACAATTCGCCTCCGCCGCGTTCTTCTCCAGCGTCTTTTCATTGGTAATCACGGAATCGGGAGAACCCTCGGAGCCGGAGGCCGCAATCGTCAGCACGGTGCCGACAGGCAGGGCGTTTTCGGGGGTCTTTCCGGTAAAGAACTCCCAAAAGTTGCCTTCGTAGACAGCGCCCATGGCGATGGCCTTGGCGGTGTCGATCACGCTGCCGCCGCCCACCGCCAGCAGAAAATCAACCTTCTGTCTCCGGCACAGCTCGATCCCTTCATAGACAAGGCCGTCTCGGGGATTGGGGCGCACGCCCCCCAACTCCTCCACGCACACGCCTGCCTCTTCCAGCGAATCCTTCACCCGATCCAGAAGGCCCGACCGCTTTGCGGACTGTCCGCCGTAAACCACCAGACAGCGGCTGCCGCCAAACTTCTTCACATAGGCGCCCACTTCCTTTTCCCGTTCCTTGCCGAAGATAAAGTAGGTGGGGCTGTAAAAATCAAATGAATTCACACAAAACGCTCCTTAATATCCGGTTTTCTTTCCCGGCGTCTGGCCGTAGGTCTTGAATTTTTCCAGCACCTTGTCCATCTCCTCCTTGTCGAGGACATTGGGCGTACCGATGCACATGGCGCGGTATTGCAGCTCGGCAATATACTCCATGTTGCAGGCGAGAGAATAGGCACTCTGGATGCTGCCGCCGCAGACCACCAGACCGTGGTTACCCAGCAAAACGGCGTTGCTGTCTCCGCAGACCTTGATGGCAGCCTCCGCCAGTTCCACAGTACCGAACGTCTGATAGGGTGCGCAGGGCACGGTGTCCGTATTCGCGTCGCCAATCACATAGTGGACCGCGCGGACGGGCTGACCCAGAACGGCAAAGGTCGTGCAGTACACGGAATGGGTGTGGACCACAGAGCGCGCCTCCGGCTTGTTCTTGTAAAAAATGGTGTGCAGCGCCCATTCGCTGGAGGGCTTGCGCGCGCCGTCTACCACATGGGCGTCCAGATCGGTGATGACCACATCCTCCGGCTGGGTGGAAAAATAGTCCATACCGGAAGGGCTGATGGCCATGAGCCCCTTCTCGGCATTATAGATACTGATATTTCCGCTGGTGCCGGTACTCAAACGCGCCGCGCTCATCTTTTTTCCGTACTCGACAACCAGTTCTCTTTCTTCCTGCATGATCATGGGGATTTCCTCCTGCTTGTTCTTAATATCATAAATTATGCTTGGTTTGCCTTGTTTCGATTCTCCAGCCACTCCGGGTAATACCGATGGATCAGCTGATCCTTACGGGGACGGTAAACGATTTGCCGCTGCTCTGTCAAAACATTCGCTTCTCCCAGACATTCGTTGCAGACCTGCGCCAGACCCTGCACGGTGGCCTGATCGAAGCCGAGGCGCAGATGCAGCTCACAGCCGGTCAAGTCACTGAGCATTTGGCACAGCGTCCGGGACTGGAAGCCCCCGCCGCAGCCCAATACATGGTCTGAGCGGTTGCCTGTCAGCGTGCGGAGATTGGCAGACTGCTCATAGATGGAGCAGGCGATGTCGCCCAGCACCGACCAGAGAAAATCGGTTCGATCCACCGCTGCGTCCAGCGGGGAGCGCATGAAAAACCCGCCGCGGCGCAAGGCTCTGCGCTCATAGAACAGCAGGGAGGAGAAGGAGGCGGTGCAATGGAAGGCCGTCTTCTTGGAATAAGCCTCCTCCAGCGCGTCATAACTCAAGTCCCCCGCCAGCATGGAGCGGATACGTTGATAATTCAGCCCGGTAACGCCGGGGTTCATCTCGATCTGATAGGTCTGCCCGCCCAGATTCGCGTCCGTCCAGACGCGCTGACGGGGGTCATAGAATTTCTCCTTCATCAGCGTGACCGCCGGGGAGGTGGTGCCGGAGACGACGGCGATGTCCCCCACGCCGATGCCCGTCTGGCGAAGGGCGATCTGCGTGTCGGCGCCGCCGACCACAAAAACCGCGTCCTCCGTCATGCCCAGCAGTCTGCGGTACTCCGTCAGCACCGGGCCCACCGCCGTCCCGGCGGGGCACAGCTCCGGCAGGATCGCCATGTCGATGCCGTAGCAACCGCACACCTTTTCCGACCACACGCGCGCTCCAATATCATACAGCTGCGTTTCGCAGGCCTGAGACGGCTCGATCACGACGCGTCCGGTAAAGATCTGCCCAATCCACTCGCTGAGGCTGGTGATTTTGTGGATTCGCGCATACTGCTGGGGATAGAGCTTTCGGAAGCCCAGCAGCTTTGCCGCGTCAAAGTCCTCTGTCACCCATTTGCCGGAAATGCGGTAAATCTCCTCCTGATCGGGTATCTCGGTCATATAGGCTCTGCCCCGATTGTCGATGTTGGGCAGCCCGTAAAACGCCTTGCCTTCCCGATCCAGCAGCACAATGCTCTGCCTTGCCCCCGCCGAGGAAATGGCGCTGACACGGATTTCGGGGTGCACACCGCAAAGCTCCCGGCATCCGCGAAGAATGGTTTCCGCCCACTCCTCGGGCAGGAAATACTGCGCATCCTCGTACCGCTCGTCCCGGTAGTAGGGATTTGTGAACGAGCGCATATCCAAGATGGTTCCATCCGAGGAGACAATCGCCACACGAGAGTTTCCGGTTCCCATGTCCACCGCCAGATAATATCTGCTCATGATGCTCCTCCGTATCCAGCGGTCATTGTTTCAATACGTCTCGGTTGTAAACGACCGTCTCCAACTGCTCCCCGGCCATCCACTTGCGGATACCGTCCACCAGAATGTCGGACTGGTGATCCGTCACCTCGTAGGTAGCTCCGCAGATGTGGGGCGTGAGCAGCACATTGGGCAATCTTCCAATGGACACATCCTCCGGCGTGGGCGGCTCGCTGTCCAGCACGTCCAGAATCGCGCCGCGAATCCTCTGCTCCTCCAAAACGCCGCGAAGTGCTTTGTAATCCACCAGCGCGGAGCGGGCCGCGTTGACAAACAGCGCGTCCTTTTTCATAGACCGCAGCAGCGGCTCGGTAATCATGCCGCGGGTGGTGTCCAGCACCGGCAGATGCAGCGTCACAATGTCGCTTTCGGAGAATATCTCCTCCAGCGTGCGCTTGTGATAATGGCCCTGATCGCCGGGGATGAACGGATCGTAAAAAGAGATGTCGCACTCAAAGCCGTCGAGAATTTTGGCAACGACCCGGCTGATGCGGCCAAACCCCACAAACCCGATCTTTTTTCCTTGCAGCTCGTTGCCCATCCAGAGATAATAAGGTGTTGTCCCGGCAACCCACTTGCCATCCTCCACCCATTGCACGGAGGGGAGAATCTTGCGGTAAAACGCCAGAATCAGTCCGACCACCATCTCGGCGACCGCCTGCGTGTTGCGGCCCGGCGTGCACAGGATCGGCACGCTGGCGGCGGTGCAGGCGTCCACTTGGATGTTGGCGGGGGTTCCGCGGCAGTCCCCGATGAACTGCAGTCGGTCATAGCCCTTGAGAACCTTTTCCGTCACGCGGTCCAGCTCCGTAATCAGCGCATCGGGCTGTTCCTTTAAAAGATGCTCCAGCATTTCGTCCTCATAGTAGCGCTCGCCGGTTACGGTCCACGGCTCGTAGATCACCGTGTCGAACAGCTTGCGCAATTCTTCCAGACACTTGTCGGAAAACGGCGCTCTTACATACAATTTCATGTTTCAGACTTCCTTTGCCAGATTAATAAAACGCCTTGACCTGCCGGTCAAAGTAGTGATTGAGCACATAGGGCGCGTAGACGCCCTGATCGGTGACGACGCCGGAGATAAGGTGGGGCGGAACCACATCAAAGGATGGGTATATCGCCTTGACCTCCGGCACGGTATTGGGAATTCCCCGATAGCTCAAAACCTGCGCGGGGTCCCGCATCTCGATCACGATGTCCTGCCTGCTCATCTTGTCCTGATCGGGAATCCCCGTGACGAAATACGGAACCCCAAAGTACTTGGCCAGAATGGCAATCTGGAACGTGCCGATCTTGTTGGCGATATGTCCGTCCCGGGCGATGGTGTCCGCCGCGGAGGTAAAGAGGTCGATGCCCTCATGCTGCATGGCATAGGCCACCATATTGTCGGTGATGACGGTGGTATCGAACCCCATCTGGGCAAAGCAGCTGGAGGTCAGCCGCGCGCCCTGCAAATACGGCCGGGTCTCCGCGCAGAAAACGCGGAAGGTCTTATTCTGCTTCCTAGCGGCGCGCATCACCGTTCCGATGATCGTCTCGCCGAAGCACTGGGTCAGAATTGTGCCGCCGGACGGAATCAAATCCGCCAGATAGTCGCCCACGGTCTGCATAGTGGAATAGCGGCGGTTCAGGGATTCCACCGTGGCCTCCACAATTTTATCAATGGGGTCTTCCCCATTTTCCAGCGCCTGCGCGGCAACGTCCGCGCAGTGGTTTGTAATGATGCCGTAGCGGTTTGCAGTCGTGGGTCGGGCGTGAGCCAGATCATAGGCTGCCTGCTTCAAAAAGGCCGCCTGCTCCGCCTTGCCCTTGTCACGGCACTCGTAGGCAGCCAGCGCCATGCCCATGCCCACCGCGGTATAGGGCCCAGCGCTCTGGGTCACCATGTCCGCAATGGCCCGCACCACCTCGTGGTAGGTGACGCACTCCACAAAGCGGACCTCGGTGGGATAAATGCGCCGATCCAAAATCCGTACCCTGCCGTTTTCGTACCATGCCACATGTTCGTATTGCAGCAAAAACGGCATGTTATCATCACAGCGATGCATGATGAACACCTCCTTATGCCAGAATCAGGCGAAACTGCTCGGTCAGCTCCGCGCCGGCGTGGAAAACCGCCCGGTTTTTAATCAGGGCGATGCCCTGTTTGATGAGCGCCCGCTCCATGGGAATCCGGACGACGGGATCGGTGACGCTTGTCACCTCCATCACCTTGGAATCCCCCACAACCCGGCGGATGATCTCCGTTCCGGCATAGCCGACGGCATCTGCCATGACGCTGTCAAGATACTGCTTTTGAAAGCTGGCGATGCGGTAGAACGGGAAGCTCACCAGCTCGTCGTACTTGGCCTCCAGCTTTTGGCGGGTCTTGTCGTACAGCTCGGCAATGGTGGTTTCCAGCGCTGCCAGCGCTTTCTTTTCCCCGGGCATGGTAAACGCCTTGTTCGCCCACGAGAAAAAGAGATTGCCGATCATATTGCCGATATCATAGCCCATCGGGCCATAAAACGCAAACTCCGGGTCAATGACCTTCACGCCTGTTTCATTGGCAAAGATGGAGCCGGTGTGCAGATCGCCGTGAATCAAAGCCTGCGCATTGTTCATGAAATTGTTGCGGAGCAGGGCAACCTCGGCCTTCAAGTTCTCATCCGCAAAAAGGAACTCATGGACAAAGGCCTCGTTGCCGGGAGTGATGATGTTTTTGTTGCGGGGATTATAGTAAGGTTCGTAGTAGGGCTCCGTCAAAACCAGATCCTCTGTGATGTCGCACAGCTCCGGATTGATAAAGAACTTGACCTGCTTTTTCTTCTCCTGCCGGTCCATGACAAGGTCGGTAGTGGGCAGCAGCACATCGGCTAAAAAGGTGGAGAGGTTTTCGCTCAGATGGGAATAGACGTGATTTTCCATCAGCTCCTTGCGGAGATTGCCATAGGCGGAGATATCCTCCATGGACAGCGCCGCCATGGTTTCGTCATAGTAAAAGACCTCCGGGATGTAGTCGGGCGCCAACCTGCCCTCCAGCATCAAAATCTGAGCCTCAATCTTGTTGCGGTAGATGTCCAGCGGACGCCCGGAGGAACGAAGCAGCTTGTCCGCCTGCTTGACGATGACCGATCTCCCGTCCTTTTCCGTCCAGACCCGGAACACATAGTTGATATTTCCATCGCCGATCTCAACGCACCGAATGTCATCGCCCGGCTGAAAATAATGCAGGACGTCAACGGTATAGCGCTTGACATCATCCACCTTCATTAAGAAAAACTGATCAAACTCAGACATGTGATACATCCTTCCTCTTCTATTACGGTGGAAAGGATAGGGGTCGATTCGATCCCAAATCCCCCTATCCTCTCCGCGCCGGATCAGAAATTATGATCTGCTCTTAGAGCGCTTTGTCTATTCATTTTATATCACTTTGCCGCTTTTTCCGCATCTTTTTTGACGCTGTTGGACGAAAGCCCCTTGGGCCAGCCGATCAGAATAAAGAAAATGCCGAAAACGAACATCAGGATGCTGTACCAGCAAAACGGCACGATGGACAGCGTGGAAACCCCGGCCAGACCTGCGGCGGCCAAAATCTGTCCCGCCCACGGGCACACACCGTTTCCGGCGGAAGAGAACAGGTCCAGAATGCTGGCGGTACGCACGCGGGAAACGCCAAACTCATCGGAGATATCCTTGGCAATGGGGCCGGCGGTGATGATGGAGATGGTGTTGTTGGTGGTCGCCAAATCCAGCAAGGTAACCAGCGCCGCAATGGACAGCTCCGCGCCGCGGCTGCTCTTGACCCGCTTGGTCAGCTTGTTCAGCAGCCAGTCGATACCGCCCAGATAGCTCATCAGCGCCACCAGACCGCCCACCATAACGGCAATTGCGGCGGTATCCTCCATGCACTTGATGCCATCGCCGACGGTGGAGAGCGCCGTGACCAGTGTGAAGCTGCCCTGCGCAACTCCGATCACAAGACCCGCCACAATGGCGGCGCCCATGGCCAGAATCACATGCACGCCCATGAGCGACAGCACGATGACCAGCACATAGGGAATCAGCTGCATCAGATCCCATGTCAAGGTGCTCTTATCCAGCGCCGCGGCGCTGGATTGGAAGATGCACAAAACAAAGGTCACAAGCACAGCGGGCAGAACCATCAGGAAGTTGGCCTTGAACTTATCCTTCATCTGCACCTCCTGCGTCCGGGTGGCGGCAATCGTCGTATCGGAGATGAAAGAGAGGTTGTCGCCAAACATGGCCCCGGAAACGACAATTCCACAGACCAGCGGCAGACTCATACCGGTCTTTGTGGCAATGTCGATGCCGATGGGCATCAGGGCGGTGACCGTGCCCATGGAGGTACCCATGGAAAAGCTCAGTACACAGCCGATCAGGAACAGGCCGGGCAGAACCATGTTTGCCGGCAGCAGCTTCAAGCCCAGATTGGAAGCAGAAGCGACCGCACCCATACCACCGGCCACGCAGTAGAAAATACCAGCCTCCAGGAAAATGAAAAACATCAGGATCAGCGTGTCGTCGCCGCCGCCTTTGCAAAAACTCGTGACCATGTCGTCAAATTTCAGGCCGTCAGCCTTGCGTTTTTTGCGGCAGAAAATGAATGCAAAAATAATTGCAATGAGAATACCAACGTTCAGAGGCATCGTTCCGGCGTCGCCGGTAATCGCGGTGGAAATGATGTACAGCGCGACAAAAATGATCAGAGGCAGAAGACCGATAAAGTTTCCCTTCTTATTTCCGTTGTCCATGATTTTCCCCTTTCGTTTTGCGTTTTCAACAATCCGACGTCTGCAAGGCGGGCCGATTGGATATGCGCAGTGGTGCTTCTCCTTTGTTGTGGTTTTTTGACAGCCAAAGCGAGCGACCATCGCCCTCCTTTCACCTCGCTCTTCCATAGCAAAATAATACAACAAAAATTAACACAAATCAACATATCATTTTACAATTTGCACATTTTCTTTCAACGTGCATGAATTGTTATGGGTAAAATTTTGCAATATCAACATATTGTTGTTGATATTTGTTGATATCAAGCACAATTATCTTGCAATTTCCAAAAATATCTACTATACTTGTGAGAACTGGAGGAATGTCTGTGCTGAAAATTGATCGTCAGACCGCCATTGAGCAGGAACTGACAAAGAACGGAAGCGTGTTGATTCCAAATTTGAGTAAGCAGCTGCAATGCAGTGAAGAGACCATCCGCCGCGATCTAAAAGAGCTGGAATCCATTGGCAAACTGACCCGGACACACGGCGGCGCCTATCTGATGGACAAATACGACAAGAGCTATCCGACCAAACTTCGCAAGGTGTATTACCCGGATTTGAAATCCCGGCTGGCTCGTCAGGCGCTGCGTTATGTGCGGGAAAACGACGTGATTATGCTGGACTCCAGCACCACCTGTCTTACGCTGGCGGAGCTGCTGCTGAGCAAAAAACTCAACATTACAATTATTACGAACTCTCTTTTAATCTGCGACCTGTGCAACGATCAGGTTTCCAATATCAATTTGATCTGTTTGGGAGGTTCGTTCCGCAGCAGGACTTCTTCTTTTGTCGGGTATCACACCACGGACACGCTCTCCGGTTACTTTGCAGACCGCTCCTTTATCAGCTGTCCAAAGGTCACGCTGGGGCAGGGCATGTCGGACAATCACCTCGACGAATCAAAGGTCCGGGCCAATATGCTGCTCCACTCGCAGCAGAAGATTCTTCTGCTGGACCACACCAAGTTCGACGCCAGCGCCAACCTTCTGTTTGGCGACTTGAAATCCGTTGACGTCATCATCACCGATGAGTGTCTGCCAACCCAGTGGACAGAGTTCTGCCGGGAAAATCAAATTCTTCTCGATTATGCGCTTAATGCCGACGGCGACACATCCATTTGACGCAGGATTCCGCTTGAAATTTACCATCTCCAAACTGCAATCGGCTGCCTCCGGGAAACATATCACCTTAAAATGCGGTTCGTTCTCTCGTCAGCCGGGAAGCTGTTCGCCCTTGTGAAAAATTGCGAACAGGCACATCACCACGGATCGCGCCGTAGAGAAAATCAAACGCAGCTATGAACTGCAAATCTATCTGCTGCCGGGATTTCAGCGTTCTCCGCCGATGTATCTCCCATAAATAAAGGAAAGCTCCCACGGCAAACGCAGAGATGCGTTCACCGTGGGAGCTATTTTCTGGTTTAGTGCAGCGCGACACATTTCCCCGCAATGAAAGAGTCCCCGCGAGGTGGTTTGATCGCGGCGTTCAAGCCCCGTCAATTCCCACCACAACTAGCAAAGAGGACTGGTTCCATACTGCGGAACCAGTCCTCTTTTGTCAGAAGTATTTCCACCGGAGCCAATGGCAGCAGCAAGCGGCTTGCCCTATCAGGTTCCTCTTGCGCTGGCGAATCACTCTTTTGGTTTTTAAGTCCCAAGCAAAAACTGTCTGCCATCCCCTTGTTGCAGCGTTTAATTTGAGCAGGTTGGGCCACTCCTATCTGCTTTTGGGCTGTCCTGCATCTGAGCAGGCCGCCTGCACCCCCTCTGTCTCAGAAAATCAGGCAGGAACACTGTCGTGCCGTTCCAGAATCAAAGGCTGCAGCACTTGGTCATCCGAAACCTCCTCGGGATATCCCAAAGACTTTTCCGTACTGCGGCTGAACAGATGGATGTGGTCGCTATCCAGATAAAACGATACCGTTTCACCCGCTCCACAGGGTGGACAGTCACAAATGCAGACGACCTCCGTATCGCCGACCGCCACGTAAACACCGCGCTTGCTTCCGTAATCTTCAATATAGCGGATTTGCCCGCACAACGCGTTTTCGCAAACGCCTGCCTGCAGACGAATATGCTCTGGGCGAATGCCAAGATAGACCGCTTCTTCGCCGTTTCTGGCAATCAGCCGACTCCAGCAGTCGGGGAGGGATGTCTTCTGCCCCAGAATATACAGCGCCCGTCCGTCCCACTGCGCATCCAGAATGTTGGTGGCGGGAGAGCCGATGAATCGCGCAGTAAACACGTTTGCCGGTCTGTTATAAATGCGGTAGGGCGTATCAACCATCTGCAGATCTCCCTGGTTTATCAGAGCAATCCGCTGTCCAACCGTCATAGCCTCCACCTGATCGTGCGTCACATAAATGAATGTCTGATGGTACAGCTCGTGGATTTTGACCAATTCCTTGCGGGCCTGACCGCGCAGCTGCGCATCCAGATTGGAGAGCGGTTCATCCAGCAGCAGATAAGGGGACTGCTTTACAAGTGCCCGGGCCAAGGCAACGCGCTGGCGCTGGCCGCCGGACAGTTCTCGGGGCTTGCGCTTCACATACGGCTTCAGATTGAGAATTTCCAGCGCCGTCTCCAGCCGCCGCTGCATTTCCTCCCGGTTCATTTTGTGGACGCGTAGTGCGTAAACGATATTTTCCTCCACGCTCATATGGGGGTAAAGCGCATAGTTCTGAAAAACCATAGCGATATTCCGTTCGCCGGATGGAATTTCGTTGACCCGCCTGCCGCCTATCCGGAGTTCGCCGCCTGTCACTTCTTCCAACCCGGCGATCATGCGCAGTGTCGTGGATTTGCCGCAGCCGGATGGCCCGAGAAGAATCAGGCGTTCGCCTGCCGGAATGGTCAGATTCAGATCGGGTATGACGGTGTTGTTCTGATATGATTTTTCTACGTGATCAAATTTAATGGTGTATTTATCTACCATAGATAATCCTTTCTCGATTAGCCCTTAATTCCGGAAGAGGCAAAGGTACTCATGATATAGCGCTGGAAGATCAGGTACAATACTACCGGAATCAGCATCGAAATGACGGCCATTGCCATAATGGAGGTAAACTCTGTGCCGGCCTCCGAACTGCTGAACAGCTGCATTGCCAAGGAGAGCGTATAATGCTCCTTTTTCCGCAGAATCAGGGTTGGCCAGACATACTCATTCCAGGAGTTGATGAAAAAGATAATGCCGGTGGCGACAATGGACGGCCTGCAAATGGGCAGAATAATGTCCCTTAAAGAACGCATCCGCCCAATGTTATCCATCTCCGCAATTTCCAACAGAGATTTTGGGATGGACCGCATTGTCTGCCGCAGCAAGAAAATACCACTGGCGTCTGCCAGCTGGGGCAGGGCAATGCCCACAATATTATCAAACAGGCTCAGTTTGGAAATGGTGATGTAGTTTGGAATCATCGTCACAGTAAACGGAATAAAGATCGTACTGATCATGACAAAGTAAAGTACCGTCTTTCCCCGAAAGCGCATAAAGGCAAAAGCATATGCCGCCAGAATGCTGGTTAGCAACTTGAACACCGTGACCAGAACGGCGACCGCTACCGTATTCAGGGTAATTTGTAAAATAGGGAGCTGCTGCGCAATCTTGCGGTAGTTTTCCAGCGTAAATCCGCTGGTCAGCAGGTTGGAGTTTCCGAAAATGCTCTGCAGCGGCTTGAAGGAATAGAGCAGCGCAAAGACAATGGGCACAATTGCGGCTGCCGCCAGAAGTATGAGAGGGATGTACCATCCGAACTGACGGCTCGTTGCGGGCCGATGTTTAGTTTTCATAGTACACGCCCTTTTCCACATACTTAAACTCAAGAAACAGCAGAAATGCGAACAGAATCATTATGAGAATTGCATAGGCAGAGGCCGTTCCAGTTTTAAAGAAGCCAAACGCTTGATCGTATACGGCGTAAACCAGATTGGTGCTGGCATTATCCGGCCCGCCCCGTGTCACCATGTTGATGGGAGTGAAGACCTGCTGCATTCCCGTGACGATGGATAGAATCAACACATAGATTCCCGTGGAGCTGCTCATGGGAACCACAATGTTCCAGAAAATCCGCCAGGTCGGGATTTTGTCGACCCGGGCGGCCTCCACAACCTCCAGCGGGACGCTGGAAACACCAGCCAGCACTACAATAAAGTTATAGCCAAAGATTTTCCAGCTGGTAATGACGGAGATTACAACAATAACCAGTCCCTGCGTATTACTCCAGATGGGAACAGACAGCCCCAGAGCCTTTGCCAGAGATGCAGCCGGCCCGGAGAGCGGATTTAGCAGCCAGACGAAAATCATGGTTCCGACAACCAAGGAAATGACACTGGGCAGGAAAATTGCGCTCTTAAAAAAGCTCTTCCCCTTTTTTACAACGAAAGATAACACAAAGGAGAAAATATACGGAGCAACAAAATTCATGACCAGCAGGAGAACGATGTACAGGAGCGTGTTTCCCATGATTTTTCCAAAACTCTGGTCGGTAAAAATGGAGATGTAATTTGCAAGCCCCACAAATTTTTTGACTGGTCTGGTCATATTCCAGTCAAAGAAACTGAGATAGACGGTGTATGCCAGCGGATAGAACATAAACACCGTGAAGATAGCGGCAGCCGGCGCCAGCAGCAAATAGGCCCGAAGCTCTCGCACCCTCAGGCGGAATCCCTGCTCAAGACGCCTCGGCTGTCCAAGGGGGCCCCTTTTCAAGCCGCTGTACCCAGACGTCTTTTGTAGTTTCGTTGAATGATCCAATGTACTCTCCTACTACAATAAATTTGGACAGGAAAGCCGGGCAGCCAGTCCGGCTTCCTTTCTGTCTTTTGTCAGTGTCCCTGCGTTTCCGCTGAGACATTGACGCCTTTGTCTTGTGTTCCAATTACCCTTCAATCAGGCTTTGAACCTTTGTCTGGCACTCATCCATGGCGGTGTTGACGTCTTTCGTTCCGCCCAAAATCTGATCCCGCATATCAATCAGCGCCCGCTGCGCCTCCAGCGCCGAGCCGGGCCATGCCGTCCACTGGACTGCGTTTGACCGCTGATTCATGGCTGCCTGCATGAGGGGGTTCCTCCCCAAATAATCCTTCAGAATCTGAGAGTTTTCCGCACCCTTGGTGGCCGGGACATAGCCGGTGCCGGCCACCCACTTTGCAGAGTTGTCATCGTTGCAGAGGAACTTGATAAATTCCCACGCGGCCTTCTGCTCCTCGGTGTCCTGAGCGGTAATTGCCAGATAGCAGCCACCGGCGGGCACCGCGCGCTGTTCGCCGGAAAATTCAGGGAATGTAGTGGAGCGAACATCAAAGTTGGCCGAGTTGATGATATTGGTGGCCTTGGCGATAGAGGAAATGCACATTGCAACTTCCCCGTCGTTAAATGCCTTTAAGCCATCGTCGTTGGATGTCAGGTGAACAGCGGACCCGTCGGTCAAAACCATGTCGGCATAGGACTGCATGGCCGCCTTCCCCTTGTCAGACGCGAACGTGGCGGTGGGGGCGCCGCCCTCATAGGTCAGCATGGAAGCGCCGCCGGATTCCAGAATGGCCTGCAGCACCCAAGTATCCCCCTCTTGCAGATAGGCACCGAACTTACCGGTCTGTTCCTTGACGGCCTTCGCAAATGCCACGAACTCATCCCAGCTCTGAGGGCCGTTCTCGGAGAGCCCGACCGCTTTTAGCAGATCTGCATTGTAGTAGAGAACCGGGTTGGAAACGGAATACGGCACACCGGCCAGAATCCCATCATTGTTCTTAGCCAGATTCAGGATACTGTCCTCAAAGGTGCTGCTGAGAAAGTTGGAATCTTCGGGGTAGTAGCTGCTGACAATTTCATTTGGGCTGACATAGGCAAAGTTGGCGGGGAAATACTCGATATTGGACCAAGACACCTGCACGATGGCGGGGGCGTTTCCGGCGGCGGTATCCGCCTGCAGATTTTTCAGCAGCTCGTCGTAACCGTTGTTGTAGCGGCCCTCCACCTCAATGCGGTCCTGACTGGCATTGAACCCGTCGATAAATTCCTGTACGGCGGCGCCGCCCTGATTTTCGCCGTTGATGTGCCAGTACTGGATCTTGACTTTTTCACCGCTGCCAGTTGCCGCCGCAGAGCCTGAACCGGAGGATACGGCGGGGTTGCCGCATCCGGCCAAAGCGCCCACCAGCAGAGCGGAGGACAGCAGCAGGGTCAAAATTTTCTTTTTGATGTTCACGTTTAATCTCCTTGTCCTAATTTTTCAATCTTTTTTCCTTAAAATGCAAATTTACAAATTTGCGGATGTACAGGAAACATCTGATGCTGGTGGACAATGATCTCCCGATTTTCAAGCCAGCAGGTGTTGTAACCGCGGGTGTGCGTATAGATAACGTCGGTATCACTGACTGTTTCCACGCCAAATGCGCAGGACTCGGCGGTGATCTGGCGAATGCCGCAAATCGTGCGATCCTCTGCATAGTGGGCGTGCCCACAGAGATAGGCGATTACATCGCTTTTTTCCAGAATATCGCCAAGCCGTGCGTCATAGTCCGTATGAAACCATGCCTGTCGACTTTGGAGGGGGTGATGCCCCAGCAGAATCGTACCGTTTTCCGAAGCGTGAGACAGTTCCTGTTCCAGCCAGTCAATCTGCTCGGAGGAAATGTCGCCGCAGCCATTTCGCTCGACTGCAGTGTCTATAACCAAAAAGCGATATCCGTTTTGTTCATTCTTGTAATAGTAGCGCCCCGTCCGGTCTTCATTCAAATAGCCCCGGTAAAAGCTCTGTTTCAGATCGTGATTGCCTAAAACGGGCAAAACAGGAATTCCGTCACAATACCGGTCAATCAGCATTTTTAAAAACCTATAATCCTCTGCGGAGCCCTCATGCACCAAATCGCCGGTCAGTACCAAAATATCTGGTTTTGCCTCCGCAATTTCCCTCAGCGCAACCTGCACGTAATTGGCAGGAAGTTCCGTCTGCAGCAGAGGAAGCCGGTCAAACATCGAATTTCGATAATCTTTCAAAACGTGCAGGTCAGATACCTGCGCAATGCGTAATTGTTCCATAAATTCTCCTTTCTTTGTTTGTTCAGCAACTTTGTCCTCTGTTGAGAACAACTACATTTTACTGAGGCCACATAAAATCTGTTATCGAGTTTTTGTTAAAGATTTGGAGACGGCACCAACAAGTCGAATCTTTGGATTTTTTTATAAATAAGCAGAATTGTACCAGCTGATTTTAGATCAACATGCTGCTTGACAAGGGCGTCACTCCTGTCTGAAACCCTATATTGCGCGTGCGTTTTTAAAAAATTTTTTTACATTTTGAACGGTGAATCTATGTGAATTTAAAATTTGAACATATATAAAGAAGGCCGTCGAAGAGGTTGGTTGCTGTACTCTTGGAGAATTGAGTGATAAAATACAAGCCCACAACGTTTCCGTTGTGGGCTTGAAAGGCGGAGTGGGCGCCAGTCGCTATTCGGCTGCTTTTC
Source organism: Oscillibacter ruminantium GH1 (assembly GCF_000307265.1). GTDB lineage: Bacteria > Bacillota > Clostridia > Oscillospirales > Oscillospiraceae > Oscillibacter > Oscillibacter ruminantium. The sequence goes on along the minus strand of NZ_DF158896.1, from coordinate 101,662 downwards.
ATAAAAAACGCCTGCCGCTCCTTCTGAGTTCAGAACCGGAGCGGCAAGCGGCGGATGCCTGCGCTGTTTGGCAGGAAAAGAAACTGTCCGTTTGAATCATGGTTCTTGAAGGAAACACGCTAATCTTCTGACGGGGCCACAAGGTCCGATCAGGAGATTCCGGCTTTTTTCTTAACACCATCTCTCCCCATGAAGCACACCATATATCTGCTTATCTGTGCATAATAACGACGATGCACGAATCGAGTCTTTGCTGCATCAGGTCTGCTTCTCTCAACCCGTGGTAATTCAAACGGGCCGCTCCCAATGGGGAGCGGCCCGTAGTTTTTATGCTTTCCAGAGTCCGTGGAGGTTGCAGTAGGCGTAAACCGCCTCCACCTCGTCGCCCTCGCAGAGCGCAAAACAGACCTTAGGAGCCTGACCGGGCTCAAGAGTTTTGCGCTGACTGCCAAACTTGGTCTGAATGGAAACCCATTCAATGAAGTGTTCCGCAAGCATGGGGTGTTCCACCGAGCCCACGGTAACGTACACCTTGTCGCCCTTAACCTCGTAAACAGGAACGTGCTTTTCCACGGCGGCGTCGGTGGTGTTGGCTTTCAGCTCCGTCATCTTCTGGCCGCAGCACACGACCGGGACACCCGAGCTCTTCACCATGGAGATGATATTGCCGCAATGCTCACAAATAAAAAACTGCTGCTCCATTTTCTTTTTACCTCCTGATTTTTAATTTTATTTTATTGCCTCAAGCACAGGGCCTAGCCCTGTGCCGGAAACCGCTTCAAATTGCCCGGCGCTGCATAGGGCAGACTCAAGGGAATGGTACATTCCATAGCGGTCGACTGTCCCGCCATGTTTTGCAGAAGGCTTGGCACAACGTCCGCTGCGGTTTTTCTCACCATTTTAACAGCAAAACAAACTACGCTTAAGAAAATTGTACAGTGAAATGGAAAAGTTATCAAGGGGTAAATTAAACAATTGGTTCAAGCCCGTGTTAGGAAAATGCCCAATGGTTTACTGGAGGCTAAGCAGCGCGGCTGAAATGGCACCATACAACAGCGGCAAAATAATCGTCGGTATACGCTGCTTTCTTTCCGCCGACAGCTTGGTATATTTGCTTTCGTCCCAAGCAGTCTTTCCGCTTATATCCCCTTTCCCAAGCGCCGCTTAAAATCCTCATAGCCAAATTGGGTCAGCCGGACAAGCTGTTTTTCCTTGTCCAGCTTCCAAATATCCGGCAGGGGCATACCGTTGAACGTGTTGTTTTTGCAGGTTGTATAAATGGCCATATCGCCGAACAGCACCATGTCGCCCCCTTTGAGCCGCCGCGGGAAAGAATAGTCTCCGATCACATCCCCCGCAAGGCAGGTAGGCCCCGCCAAGCGGTACGGATACCCCCGGGCGGGATCGGCATCCGCGCAATAAACCGGCGGCTGGTAGGGCATCTCCAGCACATCCGGCATATGGCACGCGGCGCTGGCATCCAGAATCGCGATTGGAACGGCTCCGTTTTCGATAACGTCCAACACACGGCTGACCAGATAGCCTGCGTTTAAGGCAACGGCCTCTCCCGGCTCCAGATAGACCTCCACGCCCCAAGTATTTTGGGCGTAGGCAATCGTTTTTTCCAGACACGCCAAATCATATCCCACTTTGGTGATATGGTGTCCGCCCCCCATATTCAGCCACTTCATGCGGGGCAGAAATTCCCCGAAACGCTTCTCCACGGCTTCCAGAGTACGCGCAAGATCGTCCGCGTTTTGCTCGCAAAGCGTGTGAAAGTGAAGTCCGTCCAAAAAGCCGACCAGCTCCTCGGTCATTTCCCTGTCCCAAAGCTCCCTTGTGGTTCCCAGCCGGCTTCCCGGCGCGCAGGGGTCATAGATGCCGTGTCCCTCCTGCGTGGAGCACTCCGGATTGATCCGCAGACCAACGCTCTTTCCCCTCTGCTTTGCCTTCGTTCCAAACCGTCTCAGCTGACCAGGGGAATTGAATACAATGTGGTCGGCGTAGTCCAGCAGCTCCTCAAAGCTGTCCTCCCGATAGGCGGCGCAGAATACATGAACCTCTCTGCCGCCCATCTCCTCCTTTCCCAGTCTCGCCTCGTACAGTCCGCTGGCCTCCGTTCCCGCAAGACAGCCGTCCAGAAGCGGGTAAAAGTCGAAGTTGGAAAACGCCTTTTGCGCCAAAAGCACCTTGCAGCCGGTGCGTTTTGCCAGCTCCGCAAGGCAGGTGCCGTTGCGCTCCAGCTGCTTTTCATCAATGACATAGCAGGGCGTGGGCAGGGCGGAGAACAACACGTCCGGGTCCTGCCCTGCCAGTCCTGAAAAAACCTGCGCCGTGGTGATTTCCATCAGTCCACCGGCACCGGGCTTTGGCTTTCGCTGCGGGGCAGTCCATATTGATCCAGCGCGGCAAGGAAGGGGTCCGGGTCAAATTCCTCCACCGTGTGCACGCCCGCCTGATTCCACTTTCCGGTCAGCAGCATCAGCGCGCCGCACATGGCGGGCACTCCGGTGGTGTAGCTGATCGCCTGACTGCCCACCTCCTTGTAGCACGCCTGATGGTCGCAGACATTGTAGATATAATAGGACTTTTCCCTGCCGTCCTTTTTCCCCGTAAAAATGCAGCCGATATTTGTTTTTCCGTGGGTGCGGGGCCCCAGGCTGGCGGGGTCCGGCAGCAGCACTTTGAGGAACTTGATCGGCACGATCTGCTGGCCGTTAAATTCAACGGGCGTGGTGGAGAGCATCCCCACATTCTCCAGGCACTTCATATGGGTCAGATAGCTCTGACCGAAGGTCATGAAAAAGCGGATGCGCTTTACCTCCGGAATATTTTCCGCCAGAGACTCGATCTCCTCGTGATGCAGCAAATACATGTCCTTTTGACCAACGGCGTCAAACTTGTACTCCCGCTTGATGCTCATTGCCGGAATCTCCACCCAATGTCCGTCTTCCCAATAGCTTCCGGGGGCGGAAACCTCCCGCAGATTGACCTCGGGATTGAAGTTGGTGGCAAACGCATAGCCGTGATCTCCCCCGTTGCAGTCGAGAATGTCGATGGTGTCGATGGTGTCAAACTCGTGCTTTTTCGCGTGGGCGCAATACGCCTGCGTCACGCCGGGGTCAAATCCGCACCCGAGGAGCGCCACCAATCCGGCCCTCTCGAATTTCTCCCGATATGCCCACTGCCAGCTGTAATCAAAATAGGCAGAGAAGCCCTTTTCTTTGCAGCGCTTTTCAAAAATAGCCCGCCACTGCGGATCGTCCGTGTCCTCCGGCTCATAGTTAGCCGTATCCATATAGTTGACGCCGCAGGCAAGGCACGCGTCCATAATGGTGAGATCCTGATACGGCAGGGCAATGTTCATCACCAGATTGGGCTGGTAGCGGTTGATCAGGTCGATCACCTGCTGCACATCGTCCGCATCCACCTGCGCCGTCGTAATCCGGGTGGCGGTTTTCCCCTCCAGCTCGGCCGCCAGCCGGTCGCAGTTCGCCTTGGTTCTGCTGGCAATGCAAAGGTCTGTAAAAACCTCGCTGACCTGACAGCACTTTTTAATTGCCACGGACGCAACGCCGCCGCATCCAATCACCAATACCTTGTTCATCTGTGTTCTCCTTTCAAAATAAGCGGAGATGCCTCCGCATGTTCCTTTCAGGCAATTCCGCAGCCGCCGGGCGATCGCTTAACCGGCAGTCCCAATCGCGGGGATTTGACGCACCAGCGTACCCGGCCCTCCGGTAAAGCTGGACCGGACCTCCAGCACGATTCCATAGCGTTTCGCCAAGGCCACCGAGCGGTCATGAAGCACCTGCGCCCCGCCGGAGGCCATCTCCAGCATCTTATCGTAGCTGATCTCCTCCAGCTTTTGCGCTGTCGGCTCGATTCTGGGGTCGGCGGTATAAACGCCGTCCACATCCGTAAAAATCTGGCAGGCATCCGCTTTCAGCGCCGCGGCCAGAGCCACCGCCGTGGTATCGGAGCCGCCGCGCCCCAGCGTGGTAATCTCGTCATAGCGGTCGATTCCCTGAAAGCCCGCCACAAAAACGATTCTGCGCTTATCCAGCTCCCGCCGGAGCGCGCCGCCCGCCACTTTTCGAATCCGCGCACAACCGTGATCCTCGCTGGTTCGGATACCGGCCTGCCAGCCGGTGAGGCTCACAGAGGGATATCCCATCCGCTCCATGCACATGGAGGCCAGCGCCACCGTGACCTGCTCCCCGGTGGACAGCAGCATATCCATCTCCCGCTTGGAGGGGTGGGGATTCATCTCACTCGCTTTGGCGATCAGATCATCTGTGGTATCCCCCTGCGCGGAGAGGACGACCACCACGTTGTTGCCCGCATCATACGTTCTTGCAATGATGCTGCAAATATTTTGAATCTTTTGGGCATCGGCTACCGAACTGCCGCCGAATTTCTGTACAATCAACGCCATTGATCGTGCTCCTTATCCTTGATTTTCCGAGAGGCAGAGCAGCAGCTCCCGCAGTACCTTGCAGGCTGTCGCGGTTGAGACGCCGCTTGGGTCCAGCATCGGCGCGAGTTCATTGAGATCCGCCCCGACGACATTTGTCCGGCCTGCCAGACGGATCGCGTTCAGCAGCTCCATAAAGGTCACCCCGCCGGCCTCCGGAGTCCCCGTGCCGGGGAACACCGACGGGTCAAGACAGTCCAAATCAACGGTCAAATAGACCGGCGCGTCCAACACGCGCAATTGCTCGACCACTTCCTCCAGACCGCCGAAGCCGAAGGGGTGCAGATCCGTGTGTTCCTTTGCGAACTGAAATTCCGCCCGGTCGCCGCTTCGAATGCAGAATTGATGGATTCGTCCATCTCCCAAAAGATCGTGGCAGCGGCGGATCACACAGGCATGGCTCAACTTAGCGCCCAGATAGTCGCCCCGCAAGTCCGCGTGGGCGTCAAAATGGATGATGTGGAGCTTTGGATATTTTCGACTCGCGGCACGAACAGCCCCCAGCGTGACCAGATGCTCCCCTCCCAAAAGCAGAGGGCGCTTCCCATCCCGCAGAATTTCAGCCGTCCGCTGTTCGATGTCGCCGAGGGCAGACTCCGCGCTTCCAAAGCAAAGCTCCAAATCTCCGCTGTCGAAAACGCGGCAGTCGGACAAATCCCGATCCTGATACGGACTGTATGTCTCCAGCCCAAAGCTCTCATGCCGCATGGCGGAAGAACCAAATCTGGCCCCCGGCCGATAGCTGGTGGTGGAATCAAAAGGCGCGCCGAACAAAACGATTTCGGCGTCCTCATACGGGCAATCGCAGCCAAGAAACGTTTCAACATTAGGTTTCATGATTTCTCCTCCACCTCCAAAAGCAGTTTTTCTAAAAACGCGGGCAGGCAAAAAGCCCCCTCGTGAAGACGGGTCGTATAGTACTGCGTGTCCAAATGCAGCGCCCGCCACCGCTTTGCGTTGAGATCGTCCACAGGATGATACTTTTTGCTGGCAAAGCCAAAGAGCCAGTAGCCAGCGGCATAGGTTGGGATATGCGCCTGATAGACCCGACTGATGGGAAAAGTGCTGACAATCCGCTTGTGGCTGCGCTGCATGGCCTCCGCGTCGTGGCGATAGAAGGGGCTGCCCTGCTGGTTTACCATAATCCCGTCCTCCCGCAGCGCATTGCAACAGCTCCCGTAAAATTCTCTTGTGAAATAGGACTCGGACGGCCCAAACGGATCGGTGGAATCCACGATAATCAGGTCGTACTGCGCCTTGCGGCGGCGGATGAATCGCAAGGCGTTGTCAAAGTAGATATGCACCCGCTCATCATCCAGCCGACTGGCGTTTTCCGGCAGATAGAGCCGACACGCCTCCACCACCTGATCGTCCATCTCCACCAGATCAATGGATCGAATCGTGTCGTAGCGGGCCAGCTCCCGAACCACGCCGCCGTCTCCCGCGCCGATCACCAGCACATCCTGAATGTCGGGGTGAACCGCCATGGGTACGTGGGTGACCATCTCGTCGTAGATAAACTCATCCCGCTCCGTCAGCATCACGTTTCCGTCAAGCGCCAAAACCCGTCCAAACTCCGGCGTGTCGTAAATATCGATCTGCTGATACTCGCTTTTGTGGGAGTACAGATGCCGATTGACCCGGATGCTGTGCTTGACATCCGGCGTGTGAAATTCGCTAAACCAGAGTTCCATCAATCTTCCTCCTGTAAGATATTGATGTTCTCAATATCGGGGTCTTCGGGGCCGGTCATGGAACACCCCTTCGCTTTTGCGTATTGGATATATTGGAGCACCTCGGACGTGATGCGCTCTCCGGGGGCAACAATAGGAATTCCCGGCGGATAGCACATGACAAACTCACTGCAGATGCACCCGGTGCTCTCCTCCAGCGGAACGCTTTTTTTCGAGGCGTAAAACGCATCCTGCGGACTCATAACGACTTCGGGCGCAATGTATTCCTGATTCATCAGTCCGCCGCTGTCCGTCTGATAGCGCCTGCGGATCTCCGCCAGCGCGCTGACCAGCCGCTCCACCTCCTGCGGGCGGTCCCCGATGGAGAGATAGGCGAGGATGTTGCCGATATCGCCAAATTCAATTTGGATATCATACTCATCGCGCAGAAGGTCGTACACCTCGATCCCGGCCAGTCCGATATCGCGGGTGTGGACGCTGAGTTTGGTGGGGTCAAAGTCAAACACGGAGTCGCCGTTTACGCACTCCCTCCCAAACGCATAGTACCCGCCGACGGCGTTGATCTCCTCTCTGGCATACTCCGCCATCGCCGTCACCTGCTGAAACACGGTCTTGCCGCGCAGGGCCAGATTGCGGCGGCTGATGTCAAGGCTGGCCATCAAAAGATAGCTTCCGGAGGTGGTCTGGGTCAGGTTGATGATCTTGCGGACGTGTCCCTCCTGAATCCCCGGCCCGATCAGCAGCAGGCTCGACTGTGTCAGGCTGCCGCCGCTTTTGTGCATGGAGACAGACGCCATATCCGCTCCCGCCGCCATGGCGGAAACGGGCATTTCCTCTCCAAAGTAAAAATGCGTGCCGTGGGCTTCGTCCGCCAAACAGTACATCCCGGCCTCGTGAGCCATGTTCACAATCGTCCTGAGGTCGCTGCAAATTCCATAGTAGGTCGGGTTATTCACCAAAACCGCCACCGCGTCCGGGTTTTCCCGAATCGCCCTGGCCACCTGCTCCCGTTTCATCCCCAGAGAGATTCCCAAGCGCTGGTCCACCTCCGGATTCACATAGACCGGGATCGCTCCGCACAGGACCAGCGCGTTAATGACGCTTCGATGCACATTTCGCGGCAGGATGATCTTATCGCCGCGCTTGCAGGTGGACAGCACCATGCTCTGCACTGAGCTTGTGGTTCCGCCCACCATCAAAAAGGCGTGGGCGGCGCCAAATGCGTCCGCCGCCAGTGCTTCCGCTTCCCGGATCACAGAAACCGGGTGGCAGAGATTATCCAGCGGCTTCATGCTGTTCACGTCAATGCTGATGCATCGCTCGCCCAGAAATTCCGTCAGCTCCGGGTTTCCCCTTCCCCGCTTGTGTCCCGGAACGTCGAACGGCACCACCCGCATCTGGCGGAATGTCTGCAAAGCCTCGTAAATAGGCGCACGATTCTGATTTAACATTGTTTTCTTCTCCATATCGCACCTCGTAAAAACAAAAAAACACAAGCTGTTATTACACAGCTTGTGTTTGAAACCTGTTCTCACAGCTCCATTGTATTTTTCCAGAAAAATCCTGCGGCACCTCCGGGACAATCTCCCACAAGGCCACAAAATCAAAATCCGAAAAGAATGGGGCGGATATTCAGAGGGTACTTTAGAGTCTATATAGCAATCATACTTTTACTACTCTTTATTGACCGTTTCACAAGTCTGCGCAATCACGCATTTTGGTTATGAAGTAACCAACTTATAAAATTTGAGATTTTAACTCAATCAATAAGAGGCGGAAAACCACCAATCGGCAGTGGACCCGGCTGTCCGTATGGCCTCAACTCCCGAGGGAGTGGTCCCAGTATTCGCTAAATGAACTCTTTACTCCTCATTTTTATAAGATGGGCATAAATATGACATGTTTTCGGCAATTTGTCAATAGATTTATGAATAAAATTTTTTTCGCGGTTTTACGCCCGGAGCAAGGCTCGTCAATTCGGCAAATATTTTTCTGCACGGATCGGTTTAAAATGGCAGTTGCTTTCCCTGCGTTTTCTTGACAATTCAGCCGAAATGTGATATAAATTTTAAGCTAAATATTAAGTGAACAGTCTGTGGCGTCACCGGTAAAAGCCCAGGCAGAAATGGAGATTTGTATCATGGAAAGAATCAAAACGCTCGAAACCCGTAATCTCTGCGAAAGCGCCAAGCACGGCGGCTGCGGCGAATGCCAGACTTCTTGCCAGTCCGCCTGCAAGACCAGCTGCGGCATTGCCAACCAGAAGTGTGAAAACGCTGGTAAGTAAGAAAAACTGATAAAAAA
>NZ_DF158896.1:81706-93097 GCF_000307265.1 Oscillibacter ruminantium GH1 | reverse complement strand
CGGATAACACGGAGGAATTATGGTACATCAATATCAGCTCAATGGCTGCAACATCGTTTTGGACACCTGCTCCGGCGCGATCCACGCGGTGGACGAGGTGGCTTATGACGTGATTTCCTTGTATCGCGAAAAAAGCGCTGACGAAATCATTGCCCACCTTCTGGAAAAGTACAGCGGCCGCCCCGACGTCAATGAAGCGGAGCTACGCGCGTGTCTTGAGGATGTGGCGGAACTGGAGCGCAGCGGAAAGCTCTTCACTCCCGATACCTTTGCGCCGCTGGCCGATGCCTTTAAAGAGCGCAGCAACGGCGTGGTGAAGGCGCTGTGTCTGCATGTGGCCCACACCTGCAACCTCAATTGCGCCTATTGCTTTGCAAGTCAGGGGAAGTATCACGGAGACCGCGCCGTGATGAGCTTTGAGGTCGGAAAACGTGCGCTGGACTATCTGGTGGAGCATTCCGGCAGCCGCACAAATCTGGAGGTGGACTTTTTCGGCGGAGAGCCGTTGATGAACTGGGACGTTGTAAAGCAGCTGGTGATGTATGCCCGCAGCATCGAAAAGGACACCCACAAGAACTTCCGGTTTACCCTCACCACCAACGGGATGCTGATCGACGACGACGTGATCGATTTTTCCAATCGGGAGATGAGCAATGTCGTTTTATCTTTGGACGGACGCAAGGAAATCCACGACCGCTGCCGGGTGGATTACGCCGGCAACGGCAGCTGGGAGCGCATTGTCCCCAAGTTTCAAAAGCTGGTGCAGGCCAGAGGAAACAAAAACTACTATATGCGCGGCACCTTCACCCACGCAAATCCCGACTTTCTCAACGACATCCACGCCATGCTGGATTTGGGCTTTACCGAGCTGAGCATGGAGCCGGTCGTCTGCGCCCCAACCGATCCCGCCGCCCTGACGCAGGAAGACCTTCCCATCGTATTGGAGCAGTACGAGCAGCTTGCCAAGGAGATGCTGGAGCGGAAACAGGCCGGCCAGCCCTTTACTTTCTATCACTACATGCTCGACCTTACCGGCGGTCCCTGCATCTATAAGCGCATCTCCGGCTGCGGTTCCGGAACGGAGTACATGGCTGTGACGCCTTGGGGCGATTTGTACCCGTGCCACCAGTTTGTGGGTGATGAGCGGTTCCGTTTGGGAGATATTTGGAACGGCGTTGACAACACCGCCATTCAGGAGGAGTTCCGCAGCTGCAACGCCTATTCCAGACCCGAGTGCGCGGACTGCTGGGCCAAGCTGTACTGCTCCGGCGGATGCGCCGCCAACGCATACCACGCCACCGGGTCTCTCCGGGGTACCTACGCTTACGGCTGCGAGCTGTTCCGCAAGCGCATGGAGTGCTCCATTATGATTCAGGTGGCGGAAAAGCTGGGCAAATAACCAGAAAACCGGGAGGCACACAGTATGGAAACCCCCATCGCGGATTTTGTAAGCGCTTATCTGCAAAGCGGCGTCTCAAGACTTCACATGCCCGGGCACAAGGGCCGCGGGCCGCTGGGCTGCGAGCGCTTGGACATTACGGAAATTGCCGGAGCGGATGCGCTGTATCAGGCAGACGGCGTCATCGCCCAGAGTGAGCGCAATGCCGCGGCCCTGTTTGGCACCGCCGCCACCTTCTACTCCACGGAGGGTTCGTCTCAGTGCATTCGGGCGATGCTGTATCTCTCCATACTCCACGCCCCGTCCGGCGGGAAGCGCCCGGTGATCGTGGCCGCCCGAAATGCCCATCAGTCCTTTGTGCTGGCGGCCGCCCTGCTGGACGTGGAAATCGTCTGGCTCTGGCCGGAGGACGACGGCTTCTCCCTGTGCCGGTGCGGCATATCCCCCTTGCAGCTGGAGGGAATTCTCAAGCGTCTATCCCGTCCTCCCGCCGCAGTCTATCTCACCGCGCCGGACTATTTGGGCGGCGCGCCGGACATTGCGGCGCTGGCAGAAACCGCCCACCGGTTCGGTGCTCCTCTTTTAGTAGACGGGGCGCACGGTGCTTACCTCAAATTTCTGCCTCACAGCACCCACCCCATTGATCTAGGCGCTGATCTGTGCTGCGACTCCGCCCACAAGACGCTGCCGGTGTTGACCGGCGGGGCGTATCTTCATGTGAGCCGGCATGCTCCGGCGGATTTTATGGAAAATGGAAAACGCGCGTTGGCGCTGTTCGGCTCAACCAGCCCCTCCTATCTCATCCTGCAATCTCTGGATTTTGCAAACCGCCATCTGGCAGAGGATTACCCAAGCCGACTGACCGCCTGCGCGGCGCGGCTGGAGGTCCTTCGAGCCGCTCTGCGGGGCAACGGATGGATCGTTGCCAAAAGCGACCCCTTGAAGCTCACGCTTGCCGCCGCGGAAAGCGGTTGGGACGGGAAAGAGCTGGCCGCGCTGCTACGGCAGGGCAAGGTGGAGTGCGAGTACGCCGACCCGGATTTTGCCGTGCTGATGGCCACGCCGGAAAATACTGAGCAGGATTTCAACCGGATTTTATCCGCCCTCGGGCACAACCCCCGTCAAAAGCCGCTTTTGCGCCGCTGTCCGGTCCTTCTTCCCCCGGAAACGGTCTGCTCTCCCCGAAAAGCGGCCTTTGCCCCCAGCGAATCCGTTCCCGCTTCTCTGGCGGAAGGACGCATTTTAGCCGCGCCCACCGTCAGCTGTCCTCCCGCAGTTCCCGTTGTGGTGGGCGGCGAGCGCATTTCGCAGAGCGCGATAGAGGTGTTCGCTTACTACGGAATCTCCTCCGTACAGGTTGTCAGAGAGCGCTGAACGCGCCCTGTACTGCCCCGCCTTGCGCAGATCACCGCAGTCAAGTCGGCGGCAAAGGGGAACACGCACCTCTTTCCGATTTTTTTAAAGCGAACAGGCTTTGCCCCCTCCAACCGCCCATCCCCCATACCGTTTAACCCCATGTGCGCGCCCGCTTCCGGTTGTCCTCTGGTATATAAAAAATTCAGCGCCGACAGCCCGATGGACAAACTGTAACCAAAACGTCAAAACCACCCGATTCCATCTGGAATCGGGCGGTTTATTTTTGCCTCAAAATTTTAAAAACAGGGTTTTTCCTTACTTCCTGCTCTCTGCCACGGCAACCACGACAGACATGCTGGCATACAGAGCGGCGTTGCCGTCAGAGACAATTTTATTGAATAGTTGTTCCATGCGTCAAACCCTAAGGCTATGTCAGTCATATCTCTCACTATATTAGGATGGCCATGCTTCCGTTTAGGGTAAACAGTGCTTTCATTTACGCCCAATCTTTTTGCTGTGTAGTGGGCAGACCGGCTTTCTTCCTATGTCCATGCAAGGAAGAGCCGATCTACCAAATCGAAGTAAAATCCCCGTGCATAGCTTTTTCTTCCTATAAAGAAATCGTGCAAAAAAGATCGGGTTTCTTTCTTGCACTTCATATTATGACTTTGCGCCCCACGCCACTTTGCAAACTTCTCCTTGCCTTTTTACTGGAATGGAGATAAAATGTGCTGTATATTGGGCAGATTGCGGGCAGAACCGCAGACCCAAATTAGGATAGCCAACCATATAGAGGCGCCTATCTTCTTCCGGGCGATTGTTCTGGTTGGAACGCATAGATAAAATAATTTAGAGTATAAACTGATCCAATGTAGCTTAAGCGGGAAATAAATTTCAGGAAGGTATTTGCAGCGTGGATAATATATCAAAAAGTATTGGTGAAATGCTTAAAAGAGTAAGAAAAGAGCGGAAGCTTAGCCTTGATGCCGCGTCAAAACTTACAGGCGTATCAAAGGCTATGCTCGGTCAAATTGAAAGAGGAGAATCAGCTCCCACGGTTTTGACGCTCTGGAGAATTTCTTCCGGCCTAAAAATCACTCTATCATCTCTTATTTCGGAGCCTGACGAGAATAACGAGGTTGTAAATATCGCTGATATTAAACCGGTCCTTGAGGAAGAAAGCCATATGATGCTTTACAACGTCTTCCCATTTGACCCAATATCCGGCTTTGACTATTATAAAATTGTCATTGAACCGCACACGAAGCATGAATCCATTCCCCACCTTAATGTTGGTATGGAATACATTGTTGTTACGCAGGGCACTCTGGAAATGACGGTCAACGGTGTTTCGCACTTGGTAAGAGCCGGACAGGCTTTCTCATTTAATGGAAACTCCACGCACTGCTATGCCAATCCTTCTGACGAGGAGCTTATATTCCATAATATTATGAAGTATAAGTGAGTTGCGCAGGCAGGAAACATAGATGAGCAGTAAGGCTCAGACGAAACAGCCGAGGTGAAGAATGTTTTTTGCGATAGCGTTGCCAACGAAACACCGGGAAGTATATTATGATAAGTTTCGTGAGCTATTCGGCCATGAGTTTGCAGACATTGATACCGAATATGTGTTCTATGACAGTTACAAGGAAGCTCCGGGCCTGTTGGATGGCAAGCAGAAGAAGTATGATGTGGTCGTTTTTGCCTGCGCCGAAGCATATCGCTTTACTACCAACCGCTTAAAGGCGGAGATTCCTTGGTTCTATGTGCCTGTAACGGATGCATCGCTATACCGTGGGCTCCTTCTGGCGCAGAGAACGGGTTGGGATCTTGGAAGGCTGAGCTTTGATACCTATGAGGAATCGGTACTGCGTGAAGTATATGACGAACTGAAATATCCCGAGAAGAAGCTTCACATAAAGTGCTATCTGGCAAATTCGTCCAACCCCGACCATGAACTTAACGTATATAATTTTCATCGCAATCATTACGCAGACGCCGACGGTTGCTCCGGTTGTATAACGTCTCTTTCGGGTTGTGCCACGCTTATGGAAACTGCAAATGTCCCGCATATTCTGGCCCACCCGTCTTTGGATGAGATCAGAGAGTGCGTCAGAAATGCAAAAGGGTGGATACTGTCGGCTATGGATACCGGGAGCAACATTGCTGTCGTATCGGTGGATATCGGTCTTCCACCCGATTACATAGTGATCGACGATTCAGATTTTGGCGCAAGCGCTACCAGACTTAAGGTCATGGAAATTATCTACCGGTATGCGGCGAATGTTTCCGGCGCTGTATTTGAGATCGGCTCAAGCGGGTACGTAATCGTTACAACGGCTGAAAGCATTAAAAAAACAAGTGACAATTTCAGGCATTGTGAGCTGTTGGACTGGCTCACCAGAGAATGTACCAATGTGATCTCAATAGGAATCGGAAGCAGTGTAAGCGCCAGCAATGCTGTGAGGCTCTCGAAATCAGCCTTGAGAAAGTGTATGGCGCTGGGTAAAAGCGGTTCCGTGGTCATGCTGGATGATAAGTCAATTTATACCATTGAAGCAAGAAAGACCTCCGAAGAGGGCAAATGCGGCATGATAAGCTACTGTGAGAAAGTTGCGGCCAAGACCAATATCGGAGTGGAAACCATTGCCAGAGTCATCACTACGTTGAGCAGAGAACACACGAAATGCTTTACCGCGAAATCTCTGGCGGATGCGCTTTCCATCAGCCGCAGGCGCGCCAGCAGACTTTTGGAGTGTCTGGAGATGGCGGGCTATGCGACCACTACCGGTAAGGAGTTCTGCGGCAAGAAGGGCAGGCCTTCCAGAATCGTGGAGATCCTCCTGAACGCATAGGCATTGCTTTTGCGCGACTTCAATATGTGAAAGCAATCCAGTTTGTACAATATAACTTACAAGCAAAAGCGCGGCATACTATTATTTTCGCAGGAGAATTTACTCCATATTATAAACATCACAAATGGTCAATGTCGGATGTATCTATCCGACATTGACTTTTTATTATAAATATTTTTAATATAAGCCCACTTTTAGTGCAAATTCTACAATTGTACTTGTAGAGGTTTTATTTATGGACACATTCTGGCTATATTTTAACCTCAAAATATGCGTTATAGTATATGAAAAGATATGTGCGTTATAACATATCTTACTGAGGGAAATTATTAAAAGATAGTGAATGAGGAGGAATTATCAGTGCTGGAAGTAATCTCAAATGTCAACTCAGCAGTCAATAACTTTGTATGGGGGCCTGTGGTTCTCGCTATGCTTCTTGGCATCGGCATTTACATGTCCATCAGATTAAACTTTTTTCAGTTCAGAAAAGCGAAAGAGATCCTAAACAATACCGTCTTTGCTTTTGCGAAGGGCGGTGACAAGGCGCAAGAGAGCAAGAACGTTTCTTCATTTGGAGCCATGGCGGCTGCGGTTGCATCGACTGTGGGCGTAGGCAGCATCGCTGGTGTTTCCACAGCGATCGTAACAGGCGGCCCGGGCGCGGTTTTTTGGATGTGGATATCCGCACTCTGCGGAATGATGACAAAGTACTCTGAGGTTTTGCTTGCTGTTTATTTCCGAAGAACTGATGAAAACGGTATTCATTACGGTGGACCGATGTACTATCTGGAGGATGGTGTTCACTGCAAACCGCTTGCTATATTTTTCTCGATTTGTGCGGGCCTTTGCTGCTTTGTCACAGGCAATATGACGCAAACGAACTCCATTTCCGTTTCTCTGCACGATGCAGTCGGTTTCCCGGTGTGGATAACAGGCCTTGTTGTCGCGATTCTTGCCGCAATGGTCATCTTTGGCGGCGTTAAAAGAATTGCCAGCGTTGCGGAGAAGCTTGTCCCCATTATGGCAATTTTCTACATTGTAGGCGCGCTGATTGTGGTTGCAATTAATATTAAGTATGTTCCCGGCGTGTTTGGTTCCATCTTCAAAGGGGCGTTCAATATGAAATCT
The DNA here is from genome assembly GCF_000307265.1 of Oscillibacter ruminantium GH1. Lineage (GTDB taxonomy): Bacteria > Bacillota > Clostridia > Oscillospirales > Oscillospiraceae > Oscillibacter > Oscillibacter ruminantium. The sequence goes on along the minus strand of NZ_DF158896.1, from coordinate 86,359 downwards.
GCCGGCGGCGGAATCATGGGCTACGGCATCATGCTGGCTATGCGCTATGGCGTCGCGAGAGGGCTCCTTTCCAATGAAGCGGGCCTTGGCTCGGCACCTATGCTTCATGCAACGGCAGATGTGGATAATCCGGTCAAGCAGGCCATGTGGGGCATCTTTGAGGTATTTATTACAACGATTGCCATTTGCACCATGACGTCGCTTGTCGTTTTGGCATCGGGCGCTATTGATTCCGGACTTAAGGGTGCTTCCTTGGCGGCAAAGGCGTTCAGCATGACTTACGGCTGGTTTGGCGGTGTGTTCGTTGCGCTTGCGATCGCCTTCTTCGCATTCTCCTCGCTGATTGGCTGGTGCTACTACGGCGAGTGCGCATGGGGTTATATTTTTAAGAAACACAAGAAGCTGGTCGCGACGATTGTGCGGCTCGTCTGGATCCCCGCGGCGTTTATTGGCTCCATTACGGAGATTGACCTTGTTTGGAGTCTTACCGACACCTTCAACGGACTTATGATCATTCCTAATGTAATTGCGTTAATTGCACTTTCAGGCGTTGTAATCAAGATTACAAAACTCTATGAACAGGATCACAACGCAACCAACATGGATGTGATTAAAGAAAATCTGAAAAACTTTAAAGATTGAGTTATTTTGTACGTTTTAGCGCATTGTACGAGTGTACAATAATTGTATCAAGAATATGTACGTTATAACAGTTGAATTTTGTACGTTATAGCGTACAATAGGAAATAGCACATAGTTGAATGACAAAGCGATTTTTAAAACTGAGAGGTGATTGACAATGGCAGTAACAGCGAGAGTCGAGAATATCCGACAGAAGTATGTGAACACCATGCCTCATATCTCATATGAGAGAGCATGGGCCTGGACAAAGTCATTTCAGAAAACGGAAGGGCAGCCACACATCCTCCGTACGGCGCAGGCATTCAAGGATACTCTTCATGAGCTTTCAGTCACTATTTGGGAAGGAGAACTTGTAGTTGGCACCAGCGGCGAGTATCGCAAGTGCGCAATCCTGACGCCTGAGTTCGGATGGCTCTGGATCAACGAAGAGATTGATACGTTCCCCCAGCGGGGTCAGGACCCATATGATGTGACTCCGGAGCAGACAAAGTTTATCAAGGAAAACATCTTCCCGTATTGGAAGGGAAAGTCCGTCGAGGAAGCGTTTCTCTCCCGGATTCCCGAGGACACCAGAATCATCGGGGTGGACACCGGCTTCCTTGATACGGACTCCAAATGGAGAAATGGCATAGGTGAGATCTCCGCAGACTATATCGACGAGCTCCTCCCGAAGGGCTACGGCGGGATCAGGGCCGAGGCCATTGAGCGTATGAGCGAGCTGGATGATACAAGTCCGGAAGATCGAAAGAAGATTGATTTCTATCGGTCCATGATCCTTGTCTGCGATGGTATGATTGATTTTGCCCACAGATATGCAGATAAGGCAAAGGAAATGGCCAAAGCCGAATCCGATCTCAAGAGAAAGGCTGAACTGCTTGAGATTGCAAAGATTTGCTCGACAGTGCCTGAGAATCCCCCGCAGACGTTCCGAGAGGCGATCCAGTTTGTGTGGTTTGTGCAGCTCGGCGGGATCATTGCGGAGAATCCGCTTGCATGGAATCCAGGGCGCTTTGATCAGTATATGTATCCCTATTATAAGGCTGATGTTGACGCCGGCAGAATCGACTACGACACAGCGCTGGAGCTTGTGCAGCTCCTTTGGCTCAAATATTCAGAGTGGGCGTGGACGATCTCCAAAAACACGGCAAGTTTCTTTGCTGGCTATACGAACTTCGAGAATCTGACTGTTGGCGGAACCAAGGTTGATGGCACGGACGCCACCAATACGATCTCCTACATGGCGATTCAGGCTACACGAGAGATTATGACGCATCAGCCTACGCTGAGCTGCCGTATCCATCCCGATTGTCCGCCTGAGTTTATGGAGGCAGTCACAGAGCTTGTGTCCACGGGCTGTGGTTTCCCGGCAATCCACGGCGACAAAACAGGCTATCAAATGCTTTCCAACTTGGGTTATGATCCAAAGGATGCAAGAGATTGGAACAACTGTGGATGCGTGGTTCCTCATTCCAGAAAGACCTTTGAGTGGACGTCGGCCTGTTCCATCAACTTTGCTGCTGCGTTGGAGTTTGCACTGAATGAAGGAAAGAGCAGGCTGACGGGCAAGCAGGTCGCAGTTCCCGAGAAGGACCCTAAGACTTTTCAGTCCTACGACGAAATTGTCGAGGCGTGGAAGAAGCAGTTTAAGAATCTTGTGAAACACGGCGTTATCAGCCTTGTTACCGCGCAGGAGATCCACAAGGAAATCGGTCATCGACCTTTCATGTCGGCTTGCAATGAGTATTGCTTGAAGAACGGCGCTGATCTTGTTGACGGCGGGGCGAAGTACAACATTGGGCCTGTATTCACGGGCGTTGGCCTCTCAGTAACCGCGAACTCCTTCGCGGTGATTAAAAAGCTTGTTTACGAGGACAAGGTCACGACCATTCCAGAGCTTATTGATGCGCTGAACGCCAACTGGGAGGGTTACGAGGAGCTCAGAGAAAAGTGCGTAGCTTGCCCGAAATACGGCAATGATGATGACTATGTGGATACGATTGCAAGAGACCTTGCAAGCTTCTATCACGATGAAGTCGTTCAGTACAAGGACATTTACGGCTCTCATTTTGTGACGGCATTCATGGGTATTTCCAACTACCTGCCCACAGGCAAGGTTCTTGGTGCAACCCCTGAGGGAAGACACGCGAAGGAGCCCATCAACGAGGGCGTGTCCCCTGTAACGGGCACGGATACCTCCACTTGCCTTGCGGCATTGAGAAGTGCTGCCAAGATGAATCATGATCTGCACAGCGGCGGAACGCTGCTGAACCTGAGACTGAATCATGATCTGGTCGCTACAAAGAGAGGCCGCGCAAATCTTGGGGCAATGCTCCAGAGCTATTTCACTCTCGGCGGTTTCCATGTGCAGTTTAATACGGTTTCCAATGAAGTTCTGAAGGATGCACAGAAAAATCCTGACAAGTACAGAAGCCTTCTTGTCCGCGTTGCGGGATACAGCGCACAGTTCACCAACCTCTCCACGGAAATGCAGAATTCCATCATGGCAAGAAATGCTCACGAGGATTTCTAATACCTGAAGGAACCGAGAAATTGATGTAACAAAACGAAAAGTGGAGGGGGGTAACGATCCCTCTTCCACTTTTCCGTAAGGTATTTTTATACAGTCAGAGAACATGGCGTTGTGTGCGTGAAGCTATTTTGAGGTGAACGATGGGCGTTAAAGGTTATATTATGCAGCTGCAGCCGTTTTCCGTCAATGACGGAGATGGCATCCGAACCACGATCTTTATGGCGGGATGTCCCCTTCGCTGTAAATGGTGTTCAAATCCGGAGGGGTTTGCGAAAAATCCCCTTGTCGGGTGGTATCAAAGGAAATGCATAGGCTGCGGAGCATGTACGGAAGCGTGTCCGCAGGGTATCGGCATAAACATGAATCTCGAAAGGGAAAAATGCATTGCCTGCGGGAAATGTGTTGATGTCTGCCCGAAAAAAGCAAGGACCAGAATGGTTAGCCTTATGGATGCGGATGATGTATTAAAGCAAATTCATAAACATTCTATTTTTTATCAATTTTCCAAAGGCGGAATCAGCTTTTCGGGCGGAGAGTGTACAAGCCAGCCTGCGTTTCTCGACTATCTGACCGAGCAGATATACGACATGGGATATTCCATGGATATGGAAACCTGCGGACACTTTGAATTTGAAAAGGTGCGCAAAGCCTTGGCGCGCATGGACCTCATTTTCATGGATTTGAAACATATGGACGATGAAAAACATCGGTTTTTTACCGGTGTGTCCAATAAACAGACGCTTCAGAATATTAAGCATCTGAATGAGATCCCCGCCGATGTAGTCATCCGTATTCCGACTATCGGAGGTGTCAACAGCGACGAGGAAAACATAAGAAGCTCGGCGGCATACGTCCATGCCAATCTTCCCAAGGCAAAAATGGAGTTGCTTCCATACCATAAATTTGGCACCATCAAATACGAAGCACTGGGTATTCCCTATGAGCACGATGAGTTTTATCGTCCTTCAAAGGAGGAAATCGCACAGCTTAAAGAAATTATCCAGTCAGAAGGCGTCGAGATAGCTGACTTCACCTGATAAAATACCGAATGAAGAAGTAAAGGCAGGACAATCAATTGTGTTCGCGAGGACAAGCATCCCGATGTTGGAGTGTGCGCAGACGATATTGAAAGAGAACTGATCAACCACCGTTGCGAACTAATCCACAAATAAACAATCGCTATAAGTAGTATTTCAAGGCAACATACGCAGTTTCCGGTGGCCGCCCTTGATACTAAACCCAATCGTGTAGCACCGACATAACAGAAGTTATTATCGGAAAAAGCTTATTGCTGTAAGCCAGCATGGACTTTTATTTGATAATAATGATTTCGTCAAAGGAACGTGAAGATTATGCTAAACATTATCTCTACAAACAACGCGCCGTCGGCCATCGGGCCGTATTCTCAGGCAATTTCCGTCAACGGGTTCCTCTTTGCCTCCGGTCAGGTGGCCCTGACGCCGGGAACCGGCGAGGTCGCC
>NZ_DF158896.1:22684-80165 GCF_000307265.1 Oscillibacter ruminantium GH1 | reverse complement strand
AGACCTGCGTGTGGCCGCTGTACGAGGTGGTTGAGGGCAAGTATATCCTCAGCTATAAGCCCAAGAACAAGCTGCCGGTGGAGGAGTATCTCAAGATGCAGGGCCGCTTTGCCCACATGTTCAAAAAGGGCAACGAGTGGATGATCGAGGAAGTTCAGAAGGAAGTCGATAAGAATTGGGAGGAGCTTTTGTTCCTCTGCGGCGAATAATTTATTTCATACACTTACCTCTTGCATATATACTTTCCCGTTTTGGCCGGAGGGCGGACGCAGTGATGCGTCCGCCCTCTGGCCATCTGGCTTGCTCTGCTGGGATGGTTTTTGCGTCGTGGCAGATAAAGAGGTCGGTGCGATAAGACATGACCGCAACATAAAAGTCTTATGCTGTTGAATTTACTTTTCCCGAAAGAATCAGCGCCAGCTTATAACAGATATGGCCGTATACGGCTTCAATATATGAAGGGATACCGCATGGCAACCTCCCTACTCTTCCGGTCTGTATTAGTATGCAATAAAGCGATAACGCCTAGAAAGCAGCCATAAAATGCAGGTTTAATCAATAAATTTCGCGTCAACTAAATGACAACAGGTATAACCATTATCCTCATAGGTCTGAAAGACACCTGTGACGGTAATCTGCGAACCCAGCTCCGGATAATCATCCGGGTAAGTAAAATCACCATCCAACACAAATTCCAGTCCCTGCTGGCAGCAGGCAGTCGCGTCGGCAATGACACAGGCATAGTATACCGGTTCGGGGTCTAGTTGTCCGTTTTCATCCACGTATTGACCGACCGCAAACTGACCGCGCATTTTGACCGTCTTGTCAATGTAATCCTCCGGCGTAAACATCATGTTGTAGACCTCGGCGTAGACCATCGTACTGCTGAGAACCGTTAAATCGACCACATCACTTTCATCGGACGCAGGCGCGGAACCCTCTGTCTGCTGGGAAAATTCGTTTTGATTGGAAGCTGCGGGGCTTGAGTCCCCACCCGCAGACACGCCTGATTGCGTACCGCACCCGCACAGGCTGCAGCACAGAATGCATACGGCGAAAAATAAGCAGACTGTCGTTTTCATTTTGCAATGCCCCCCATCACGGCTCCTGCAAGCCAAAACATGATAAATCCTCCAATGTCAATGGCGACAATGGTTGATCCTACCGGTGTACCGGCAAGAATCGAAATCAGTATCCCAATAGCGGCACAAACAACCGAAAAGATGGCAGAGCAGATAATAACCGAACCAAAACTCTTGAAAATCCGCATAGAGGACAGCGCCGGGAAAATCACCAGTGCGGAGATCAGCAAAGAGCCCACAAGGTTCATAGCAAGAACGATGACAAGCGCAATGACGATGGCAATTATTAAATTATAGAAATTCGCCTTTGTTCCTGTGGCCTGGGCAAAGTTTTCATCGAAGGTAACGGCAAAGATTTTATGATAGAGCAGCAAAAATACCGCAATCACAAGCACGGATATTGCCACACAGAGCCAGACCTCCCCCTTGGACAGCGTCAAAATCGAGGTTGAGCCAAACAGAGTGGAGCAGACATCGCCGGTCAAATTGGCCGAGGTGGAAAAGAGATTCATCAGGAGGTAGCCAAGCGCCAGCGCGCCCACAGAAATCATAGCGACGGCTGCGTCTCCTTTGATTTTTGTGTTCTGGCCCGTGCGAAGCAGCAGAACTGCACAAATTACCGTAACAGGAAGGATTAGCAGCATATTGCTGGTCAAATTCAGCACAGTTGCAACCGCCATGGCCCCGAATGCCACATGGGAAAGACCGTCTCCGATAAAGGAAAAACGCTTCAACACCAGCGTAACCCCCAGAAGAGAGGAACAAAATGCAATCAGGATACCCACCACCAACGCATAACGCACAAACGGGTACTGAAAATAGAACATTAGTTTATCGAGCATCCTGAGCGCCTCCTTCCATCATCACAAAAGCCTTGCCAATGGGGGTTTGCAGATAATCGGCAGTTGTTCCGTAAAAGAGCGGCTTGCTGCTGATGTGCAGAATATGACTGGCGTACCGGGTTGCGGCCGCAATGTCGTGAGAGATCATGATAACGGTGATTCCCTCATCACGATTCAGCTTTTCAATCAAAGCATACATTTCCGCTGTAACCTTGGGATCAAGCCCCGCAACCGGCTCATCCAAAAGCAGCAGCTTTCGGGTTGCGCAGAGTGCCCGGGCAAGCAGAACGCGCTGCTGCTGACCGCCGGAAAGTTCTCGGTAACAGCGCTTTGCCAGACTCGCAATCCCCATTTTTCCCATATTCATTTCCGCAAGGGCCTTTTCCTCTCGGGAGTAGTAAGGTCTGAATCCGCAGCGATTCAGACAGCCGGACAAAACAATTTCTCGAACAGATGCAGGAAAATCTTTTTGAACCACGGTCTGCTGTGGCAAATAGCCGATCTCCGTCTGCTTTAGGCCGTCACCTGTCGAGATCTGACCGGACAGCGGCGCTTTCAGCCGGAGTATTGTTTTCATGAGTGTGCTTTTTCCCGACCCGTTTTCGCCAACAATGCACAGATACTCTCCGGACTCCACTGTGAAGGTCAACCCTTCAACCACTTTTTTGCCCTCATAGCCCAGCGACAAATCTCGACAGGTGAGTATTGCCATGTTTATTCCTCCTGCTGTTTGAACTGCTCGTCAAACCATTTTTCAAACTCGTCCATCACAGCGTCCAAAATATCTTCTGATTCGATATTCAACAGTTCAATGTCATTTTCCCCATGTTCAATGAACCGGTAAAAGTACACATCTTCGGATTCCTCCCCGGGCGGCGTCAGGGCAAGGTATTCAAGACCGTCGATTTCGATTGTGACAAGGGGCTGGAGCTGGAGGACGGAATCGTCCTCCAGCGTGAGCGTAATCAACCCGTGACCGGGATTGCTGTCATGTGTGTGGTGTTCCGTCATCCGTTCAGCGCCTCCGTCAAAACATGAAGATTTTCTTCCATAATCGAGAGATAGGTCGTTCCGCTGCCGACATCCGCAGAAGTCGTGGACTGCATCGAATTCATTACCAGTACAGACTGGTTTTTCTCTGCCGTATTCTCAATAATGGTTTCCGCAATTTTATGCTGGGCGCCTTCGATGGTCATCACGCTGGTAAGGCCAAGTTCATCAACCTTCCTTGCCAGAAATGCAATTGTTTCAAAACTGGCCTCTGTTTCTGCGGAGCAGCCCACAAAGGCGGCATAATAATCAAGGTCGTAATCGTCCACCAGATAGCGGAAGGGGAAGCGGTCGCCAAACAGCACCGTATGGAATTGAGCGCGGTCAACGACAGACTGATATTGCTCGTCAAGAGAATCCAGCTGGGCGAGATAGGCCTTTGCATTGGCTTCATAAATGTCTGCATTTGCGGCGTCAATCGTCTCAAGCTGCTTGGCAATATAATTGCAGAGAATCTCCGCGTTTTTCAGAGACAACCACACATGCTCATCGTACTCCGGCTCCGCCTCCACTTCTTCGCTCTCTTCTTCCGCCTCGGCCTCCATGCCCTCAACGACTTCTTCTTCCTTCACGGTGTCGCCAAGTACATCCAGCAGGTTAATTACCACCATGTCTTTGTTGGTTGCTTCTTTCAAGGCATCCTCAACCCACGCGTCGGACTCTCCTCCCACATAAATAAACAGGTCGCAGGTGGAAAGTTTGATAATATCGTCAGCTGTGGGCTGGTAGCTGTGCAGATCCACACCGTTATCCAGCAGCATCGTGATCTCTGCATTCTCAGCCGTGTCGCCAAGGATTTGCTTTACCCAGTCGTATTCCGGGAAAATTGTGCAGACCACGCTCAGTTTCTCCTTGTTTTCGCTGCTTGCAGAAGAAGTGGACGGGGTAGACGCATTGGAACAACCCGCAAGAATGCCGACCAGAAGGACAAGGGACCATACGAGTGCAATACCTTTTTTCATAATAAGAGCCTCCAAATTTTAGTTGTATTTTGAAAAATGGGCGCAAAAATCCAAGGAGTTTCTATTCCCCAAAAGGGTATAGAAATTCCTTGTTCAAAACACAGCTTAATTCAGAAGCAAGACCTTTAAGGAAACAAGCGTATTCAAATAGCGCTTGGCTTCATAATTGCCAAGCGCCGGCTCAACAGCAAACCGAGAAAGCTGAATCGTGGCAGTAATGGCAGCCGCAACAGATGTGGTCTGAAGCAGCGTGACACACATTGCGATTTCAGCGCAAATGGGGCAATCTGCCCCAGTGCAGTCGTGGTCGGATTCGGCGGCAATAAAGAAGACGGAAAAAGCCATCACAAAACAAAAAAATGCGGAAAGAATCAGCGCGGCCAGCTTTGTTTTTCTGCTATGTGTCATGCTTTTTCATCTCCTTCCTTATTTGCATTCTTTACAAACACCGACTAACACGGTGGCGTGCTCATCCAGTACAAAGCCGTTTTTCGCCAAAAGCGCCGTCAAATCCGATTCTGCCGATTCGTTTTCCAAATGCATGATCTTCCCGCATTTCTCACAGCGCAGATGGAGTCTGTCACAGCAGGTTTTGAATGGCGCATATTGATATAAGCTCTTTCGCCCCGTGGACTCTATGGTCTTTTTAAGCAGATCGTCGCGCACCATTTTATTAAGATTGCGGTAAATGGCGCTGCGGCTGATGGGGGCCTCCGGCGGTAAGCCACGAATTATATCATCAATTGAGAATTTGTGTTCTTGATTCTCTTGGAAAAACCGCAGCAGTGTCTTGCGCTGCTCCGTTTGATATTCCTTCACAAGCCCGCCTCCCAATATTTGCGATTTAGTCGCAAATTTTATTATAATTTAGAGAAGCACGAAAGTCAATGTTTTTGCGGACATTTCTCAAGCAATTCAGCATATCTACGGCATAGGGTTTCCAATACGAAAGCAAGCCCCATCACGGACAAGAGCCTCCCTCTTGCAGAAGAATAGCAGCAGCGGCCGCTGAAAGCCGTCTATACGATGGTATTATTTTTTTTGAATTATGTCCGATATAGAGTTAGATGTAACTTTTACAATAAAATTTGGGCACAGCGTGAGCGCAACTCAATCCGCTCGCTGCTGCGGCCTGCCGAGGAGGAATACGGTGAGCAGTAAATATATTGTACGGCAGCCAATCAAGGACCGGGACAGCACCGTCATCGGTTATGAGCTTCTCTACCACGGGGAAAATCAGGCGTTTGGCGGCGACACGTCCGTAGCGGAAGAGGGGAGCGTCGCCGGCGCGCCCACTGCTGCGTCCAGCGGCACATCGACGAGCAATGATTTTGCCGCGGCAAACGCGATCTATAACTTTTTAACGCTGAATACAGACAAGGCTTTGGCAGGCACGCTGAATTTTATGACCTTCACGCCTACCCTGCTGATGAAAAAAGCGCCCCGGCTCTTTAAGCAGTCCGAACTGGTCATTCAGATTGATGACAATGTGATTATCCATCCGCTGGCGATGCACTTTATCCGCCAGTTCATCAAGGAGGGGTATCAGATTGCTGTGAACGAATTTCAATTTGCCCCCCGTTATCTTTCTTTGATAGGTGAAATTCATTACATTAAACTGAATTTTGCCACTGCGCCGGTTCCGACCCTGACCAACGTCATAGAGCTTGCACACAGCATGGGAAAGCGGTGTATTGCTACAAACATTACCAGCAGTGAACTTTACGATTGTGCCGTCAAGCTGCATGCAGATGCGCTGGAGGGTCCTTTTGTAGCGGAGAAGCTCTCTTCCAAGGCACATGCCGTGGGGTATCTGCAAAGCAACTTTTTCCGATTGATGGTTGCCGTCACGAGAGACGAGCCGGACATCGATGAGATTGAGCAAATGGTTTCTCAGGATGCCTCTCTGGTTTTGGGGCTTCTGCGTATGGCCAACTCCGTTTATTTTTCCTCAATGCACCGCTCCACAACAATCCGTCAGGCGATTATGACGCTGGGACTGGGACAGCTGCGCCAATGGATTTATCTGCTCAGCGCAAGCAATGCGGAAAACGAAATTGACCCGTCTTCTGAAGAATTCTTGAAGCTGTCTTTCCAGCGGGCCAATTTTTGCAGTGATCTGGTCGAATATATCCGGGATTCGCTCTCCATTTCCAAGGGAGACGCCTATTTGCTCGGTATGTTTTCTACGCTTGGATACTTGGTAGACGCACCCATGGAAGAGATTTTGACCGAGGTCCCCGTTGCGGACGAGGTGAAAAACGCTCTGCTTCACCAAGAGGGCACAGCCGGAAAGTTGTATGCGCTGCTGCTCAGCTATGAGCGGGCGGACTGGGATCAGATCAGTGCTCTGGCAAACGAACTCCATATTCCCACCAATCTGCTCACCAGTCTGTATTTTGACTCGGTGGACCGCGCCAATATTACTTGGGCACGGATTACCGCTCCGGACGATGTTCCTCAGCCCGATGAGGAAGCGTAACGCCAACGCTGAACCGGCAATTGCGGAAAACCCATCCGCCAAGGCGAAGGGGTGCGTTATGGCCGTCGGCGTGTACGTCACCCCCGTGTACTTACTACATGGAGGTCAAGCGCCAGCAGGCCCAAAGCGTCAGCGTGCCCAAGGGCATCAGCTATAAGCCCAAAAACAAGCTGCCGGTGGAGGAATACCTCAAGATGCAGGGCCGCTTTGCCCACATGTTCAAAAAGGGCAACGAGTGGATGATCGAGGAAGTCCAGAAGGAAGTCGATAAGAACTGGGAGGAGCTTTTGTTCCTCTGCGGCGAATAATTTGTTTTTGTGCGCGATCAATAACGTTTCCTTTAAGGAAGTATGAAAACCAAACTAGCTTACCGGCAAACAAGCAGGTTGCAAATGAAAATTGGGCAAGAAGCTTTGGCTTCCTGCCCAATTTTTTTGCCCTTATTATCTTATATGCGTGGAGAAATGTATCACACCGTAGAGCCGCCGTTTTTGGTGGAATTGCTAAACCCGTGTAAGCTTTGTTTAACGTTTCAGCTCCTGTACACCCATTATAGATAAAAGCATATGCAAAGCGAGACTGGCAAAATGGGAAAGAAAACGGAGCGTTGATCGTCCGCGCCTCCCCTCCCGATGCAAGACATTAACGGACAATTACGGGGGCTTTCCGTTCTTGTGTTTTGGCTTAACCCAAATGTAAGGCGCTGCCTCCGTCCACATCTGCGGCCAGATCGTTATAAAACACAGCATAGCCAGATACGTTTTCCAGACTAGAGAGCGCCGTGCCATCGCTTACAGTGGGATATCCCTTGCCATCGTAGTTCAGCGTTACCCAGCCGCCGCCACTGGCAACAATAAGATCCATCCATTCGCCTTCCATTGTATCGCCTGCAATCACCGGAGCCTGAATTCCGGAGAGGCTCTGCATGGCAGTCAGCTTTCCGTCCTTTTGGGAAGCGATCAGCATGGAACTGCCGCCGCTGCCGCTGGTATAGTCCCCTACAACCAACGCCAGAACTTCATCAGTTCCGTCTGCGTTCAGATCCACATAATTGTAGTAATACCGGGTGTCTGCCTGAGTCTCCTCGGGAATGGACCATTCGTCGATAATAAGCTTTTCCAGTTCTTCGTTTTTTGCCGTCTCCGAAGGCATGGGAACCGCAACGCCGATGTCATAATCCAAGGTAGGGGCGTTTTCGGTGGAAACGGCGGCGGATTCGTCGGGGTGGGTGACTTCCGGATTTGACATGGGCTCTTCATATTCGGCCTGTTCTCCACAGGCAGCCAGCACCGCAGCTGCTGTGATTGTCAGCAGCATCAAAGAGACTTTCCTTGCATTCATAATGATTTCCTCCATAATTTTCAATTCATCAAGCCATTAGGAACGCCGCCGTCTGCCACCCACAAGGCATCTTGAAATTTTGGGGCCGGATGGCAACACAGGAACGATGACTGTCTCTGGCAGGTCCACTTCTTGGCTATCTTGACAGCATAGCAAGCGGCTCTTTATTTTCTCTGTGCAAAACCTTAAGATTTGGAAAGGTTTGTGACTGCACAAAAAACCACCCGCCCTGTAATATGCTCCTTCTATGGAGGACAGTGAACGGTATCCCGTCAAAGTGAACGTAATGATAATTCCCTTGTATTCAAGAACTTTGATAAAGCGGTTAAGGCTATCCTGAAGCTCACTCACTTTTTATAGTAACGGAGGTTTTCAATCTACAAATAGAACCTTTTACTCTAAGCTTGAACAGGCCGGTGATGATTCAGAGTATGCCCCATGTGGCACACTGCATTGATAATGGTCCCATGGAGAGGTCCCGGGTCATCCTACTGTCCTCTTGATAGGTTGCAGTTCATTATTCGCTCAGTGGCAATATTACGACAAATTCCGTGCTGCGTCCGGGCGCTGGGAACATCGCCAGAGAAATTGAGCCTCCGTGCTTTTCCACGATTCGGCGAGTGATGGCCAGTCCCAGCCCGCTGCCGCCTTTGGAGCGGGAGTCATCCCCCACTGTAAACGGCTCAAAGATGGCTTTTGCCTTTGCGGGTGGAATCCCTGTGCCATTGTCCCCCACGGTCAGCCGGACGGCGCGTTCCTGAAGGCACACTTCAAAAAACAGCAGTGTGCCCGGCCGATTGTGACGCAGAGAATTCGACAGCAGATTATCCAGTACCCGTCGAAAGTGAAAGGGGTCCAGCCGCACCCAAACAGAACTTTCGGGAACATCCGGCTGCAGGACAAATCCAGCAAGGTCGATCTCATCATATTTCTCCGCCAGATACTCCCGGGAAAATTCGCAGAGGTCAGTTCGCTCTAAGTGCAGAGCAAACTCCGGGTGCTCTATTTTACTGTACTCATGAAAGGCGTTAATCAATTCCGTCAGAGACGTAGATTTGGTTCGCACGGCACGAAGCACCTTCTCCATCTCTTCAGGCGAAACCTTCCCGTCGCAGATAGCGTCGGCATAACCGGCAATGACCGTGATAGGGGTCTTCAGATCGTGTGAGATATCCGCAATCAGCTTCTGCCGCCCGTCATCCAGACGCCGCCGCTCCGCCTCGCTTTCTTCCAACCGAACAGACAGCCGGTCAAAGCTCTCCCCTATCCGCCGGATCTCTTCAGGTCCGCCACAGTCTCCCACTCGAACCGGACAACCCTCAGCCTGCGCCAGAATCGCCGTATTCAGCCGATCCAGCGGATGGCGGATGCGCCTGTTCATCCACCAGATAAATCCCCCTGTCGCCGCAAGGTAAAGTGGGATGAACAGAAGCCAGATCTGCTGCGAATTTTGGTATGCCTCTTGATACCCCTCCTGTGTCCATCTGGGAGCACACAGCAGCACTGTCAGCTTTTCCCCCTGTTTCCCGGTAAATTCACTGCGAAAAAGTTCCTTTCCCGCAGGCTTTTTCCCAGTCAGATAATCCAGTTCGCTGCGCGTATAGCCACTGCGCCCGTCTCCAAATCCTCCGTCAAGCACCTGATAGTCCGCGTCCAGCATCATAATATGTTCCATGGTCATATATCCGTCGTCATCGTAAGTGCTTTGGGTCACCAGATACTGTTTTCTGCCATCGCGCCAAATCTCCGCCATATTTACATAGACGTCTGCACCGTACTCAGGAACGCACGCCACTTCACTGGGCGTTAAGGACATATCCTCCGCGTTTCCCGAGGAGTAAAGAACGGTGCCCGCGCTGTTCAGGATCAAAAAGGCACTTTCCTTCCCTGTCAGATTGAATTGAAGCCGGTCATATTTTTCCTCAGCCAGCGCGGGGTCATCCAGCAACGCCGACCAATCCGCACCCAGGTATATCTGATTCAGGCGGGCAGTCCAAAGAACGTAAATTCCAACGGATATTGTCAGCAGCGTCAGCGTAAAAAACAGATAATTTCGGGTCAACAGCGCAAAAAGGCCACCCCGTCTGTGCCTACTTTTCAATCTTATAGCCCAGTCCTCTCACGGTCATGATGTATTTAGGGTCCCGGGGATCATCCTCGATCTTTTCCCGCAGCTTGGAGATATGAACCATCATTGTGTTGTCGTCGCTCTCAAAAAATTGACCATTGACGGCCTCATAGAGCTGCACCTTCGTGAAGATCCGCCCGGGAGAACGCATGAGGTGAGCCAGTATTTTATATTCCGTAGGAGTCAGGTCGACAGGAACGCCGGACATTGTCAGTTGAAAGCCGCGGGTGTCCAGCCTCAAATCCCGAACCGTCAGGACATCGCTTTCGGTCATGCCCGCACGGCGAAGCAGCGCCCGGACACGAGCCACAATTTCCAATGGGTTGAAGGGCTTGGCTATGTAATCGTCCGCGCCCAGATTCAGGCCCAGAATTTTATCATGATCCTGCGTTCTGGCTGAGAGAATCAAAATTGGAATATTACTCTCCGACCGCAGCGCTTTGATTACAGAAAAGCCATCAAGCTCCGGCATCATAATATCCAGAAGGATCAGATCCGGCCGTTGTTCCCGGGCTTGCAGCAATGCCGCAGTGCCGTTTTCCGCCTCCGTGACGGAAAACCCTTCGCTCTCAAGATAGAGTCTGAGCATTGCACGAATGTCTTCATCGTCCTCTGCAATCAAAATCAATCCCGCCACATTTTCACCTTCCTCTGTACACAGCTTTTTTAATTTTACCATAGCGGCTTATAAATTTCCATCAGGATTCTTTTGGCGGGCCCACACAGAAAGAGGGACGCGAAATTAGCTGCTTTTCCATAGAGGTAGAAAGTAAATCACAGCGAGATTTCGAATTCCTGTTTCAGGCAGCACGAAAAGGTGCTTTAAAAGAACAATATTGGAGATATTTTGCAAATCTTCCCGCAAAAGGCAATTATCCACTGAAACGTGATAACGTAGAAATATTGGGATGTATTCGGTTCTATCAGGATGAAACGGCTTATCAACGAATTCCGCCTCTTCACATTCGAGAAGAACCGTTTATAAAAATTGCAGGGCGGCTTGCCTCAGTGACCTGTGACTGGTATGAAACAGTACAGCGGCTCCGTCAAGAAGCACTCTCCAACCTGCTCATATCCAAGGCAGTACGGATACCACAAGACGCAAATGCCTTGGGTCGCCGTGATGGAAAGAGCACTGGCGGAGGGCTATTATAGCCGCCCCGCGCTGGAGAAGCTGCGGCTGCGTCAGGAGCGGCACATTCAGGGTCCGGTAAGCTGCGGGAAGATGGTGCAAATCTCGCCGAACAGAAGCATCGCCCCAACCTGTTTGACGACACCGGACTGTGACGGCAGACGAATGGGACCCAATCATGAAGCGTTTTCCGGAAGGACACCCGGCTCATAATACTTTGCTGCTGGCCTACCGCTGCGGATTCCGTTTGGATGAGGTGTTCGGCTTGATGTGGCCAGATATTGACTTTGAACAAGCGGACGATTACATTGAACAGTCAGATTCAGATGGACGAATCCGTCAAGCAGCGGGTCTTTCCCGTCCCTAAATGGGACTCTTATCTGACAATCAGTATGGATGCAGATACTGCTGCCGTTCTCAGGCAGGAAGTGGAAAAGCAGACACGAGCCCGTGCCTATTATGACGACCTCTATACAGCAATGACCGTCCTGAATGCACCGGCAAATGCGTTCATGGATGGCGGAATTCTTTCGA
Source organism: Oscillibacter ruminantium GH1 (assembly GCF_000307265.1). Lineage (GTDB taxonomy): Bacteria > Bacillota > Clostridia > Oscillospirales > Oscillospiraceae > Oscillibacter > Oscillibacter ruminantium. The sequence goes on along the minus strand of NZ_DF158896.1, from coordinate 68,612 downwards.
CTGATTCTACTGAACTCCCCGTTCAAATGGTCATGTCGCGTGAAAACGGTCAATTCATTCACCCGCGTATCTTGCAGCATGTGGGTCGAATCATCCATGGTACTTACAAAGCAGGAATGCCGGTAATTTCCGCTGATTGGGACTTTCACTCGCTGCGGCACACGCACGCGACTGCCTTGTTGGAAGCCGGCGTTCCTCTTGCAGTCATTCAAGAGAAACTCGGCCATACGAACCTTGAAATGACCGAGCGCTATACCAACCATATCACAGAAACCATGGACGAAGATTCCCGCAATAAACTGCAAGGGATGCATTCGTAGCGGCGTTGCTTTCGAGTTTATACGTACACCGTAAAAAAGCGTGGACAAATTGTAAACAAAACGCCAAAACCGCCCGATTCCGTCTGGAATCGGGCGGTTTATTCTTGCCTGAAAAGTTACAAAAACAGCGTTTTTCCTTATTTCTTGCTCTCTGCCACGGCAACTGCGACGGCCACGCTGGCTCCCACCATGGGGTTGTTGCCCATGCCGAGGAATCCCATCATCTCCACGTGCGCGGGGACAGAGCTGGAACCGGCAAACTGCGCGTCGGAGTGCATCCGGCCCATGGTGTCGGTCATGCCGTAAGAAGCGGGGCCGGCGCCCATGTTGTCGGGGTGCAGGGTGCGGCCCGTGCCGCCGCCGGAGGCCACGGAGAAGTACTTCTTTCCCTGCTCCACGCACTCCTTCTTATAAGTGCCCGCCACCGGATGCTGGAAGCGGGTGGGGTTGGTGGAGTTGCCGGTGATCGACACGTCCACGCCCTCGTGGTGCATGATAGCCACGCCTTCCCGCACGTCGTCCGCGCCGAAGCAGCGGACGTTTGCCCGCTCGCCCTCGGAATACTTGGTCTCCCGGACGACCTTCAGCTCGCCGGTATAGTAATCAAACTGGGTCTGGACATAGGTGAAACCGTTGATCCGGCTGATAATCTGAGCGGCGTCCTTGCCAAGCCCGTTCAGAATGACCCGCAGCGGGGTCTTGCGGGCCTTGTTTGCGTTGCGGACGATACCAATGGCGCCCTCAGCGGCGGCAAAGGACTCGTGACCCGCCAAAAACGCGAAGCACTTCGTCTCGTCCCGCAGCAGCATGGCGGCAAGGTTCCCGTGGCCCAGACCCACCTTGCGGTCCTCGGCAACCGAGCCGGGGATGCAGAAGGACTGCAAACCGATGCCGATGGCCTCGGCGGCCTCAGCGGCGTTCTGCACGCCCTTTTTCAGCGCGATGGCCGCGCCCACGCAGTACGCCCAGCAGGCGTTTTCAAAGCAGATGGGCTGAATGGCCTTGGTAATTTCATAGGGGTCGAAGCCCGCAGCCTTACAGATCTCGCGGCACTCCTCCACGGAGCCGATGCCGTACTCCTTGAGGACAGCGTCGATCTTCTCGATTCTTCTTTCATAGCTTTCAAACAGAGCCATTTTTCGTGTCCTCCTTTCTTATTCCTGCCGGGGGTCGATATATTTCGCGGCGTCATCAAACTGGCCGTAATGAGACTTGGCCTTCTCCAGCGCCTCGTTGGCGTCCGTGCCCTTTTTAATGGACTCCATCATCTTGCCCAAGTTCACAAACTCATAGCCCACGATCTCGCTGTCCTTGTTCAGCGCCACGCGGGTAACATAGCCCTCGGCCATTTCCATATAGCGGGGTCCTTTTTCCTTGGTGGCAAACATCGTGCCAATCTGGCTGCGCAGGCCCTTGCCCAAATCCTCCAAAGACGCGCCGATGGGTAATCCGCCCTCGGAAAACGCGGTTTGGCTGCGGCCGTAGACAATCTGCAAAAACAGCTCGCGCATCGCGGTGTTGATGGCGTCGCACACCAGATCGGTATTCAGCGCCTCCAGAATGGTCTTGCCGATGAGGATCTCAGAGGCCATGGCGGCGGAGTGGGTCATGCCGGAGCAGCCGATGGTTTCCACCAGCGCCTCTTCAATCACGCCCTCCTTAATGTTCAGGGTCAGCTTGCACGCACCCTGCTGCGGGGCACACCAGCCAATGCCGTGGGTCAGGCCGGAGATATCCTTGATTTCCTTGGCCTGAACCCATTTTCCCTCTTCGGGAATGGGAGCCGGGCCGTGATACGCGCCCTTAGCCACGGGACACATATGCTGCACTTCCGTAGAATAGATCATAAAGAACGCTTCCTTTCCTGCGATTTTTCAAAACAGGCGCAACTTCGCATCCTGTCGTTGGATTCCGCAATTATTATACTGGTAAACGATTAACCTGTCAAGGAAGGAACATCGGTTTCTTTTTGAATTTTTAACAAATTCAATGCGTTTTAGCCAAAAAAGTCATTCTGTCCGGGCATTGAGTTTTCTCTTCTTGCAAACGGATGCAAAAACGCCGTCCCGCTGGAAAAACAGCGGAACGGCATTTTCAATTTCGTGCTTACAGCAGGTTCATCAGGTTAAAGGCAATCACCAGTCCGGAGAACACGATGGACACGGTGGAGCAGAGCTTGATGAGGATGTTCAGAGACGGGCCGGAGGTATCCTTGAACGGATCGCCCACGGTATCGCCCACGACGGCGGCCTTGTGGCAGGGAGAACCCTTTCCGCCATGGTGTCCGGACTCAATATACTTCTTGGCATTGTCCCATGCGCCGCCGGCGTTGGACATAAACACCGCCATGGCAAAACCGGTGACGGACACACCACCAAGCAATCCCACCACGCCGGTGGGCCCCAAAATCAGGCCCGTGGCAATGGGAACGATGATCGCCAGCAGAGCGGGGGCCACCATCTCATGCAGCGCGCCCCGGGTGCAAAGACCCACGCAGGTGGCGTAATCCGGGTCGGTGGTTCCTTCCATAATGCCCGCAATCTCCTTGAACTGGCGGCGGACCTCCACCACGATGGACTGGGCCGCGGTCTGGACGGCGCTCATGGTGAACGCGGAGAACACAAAGGTCAGCATCGCGCCGAGGAACATGCCCACCAGAACCGTGGGGCTGGTGAGGGTGAAGTTCAGCGTTTCCGTGGTGCCGTTCTGGATGATGTTGACATAGGAAACCAGCAGTGCCAGCGCGGTCAAAGACGCGGAGCCGATGGCAAAGCCCTTACCGGTAGCGGCCGTGGTGTTGCCCAGAGAGTCCAGCGCGTCGGTGCGGTTGCGAACCTCTTCGGGCAGACCCGCCATTTCGGCAATGCCGCCGGCGTTGTCGGCCACAGGGCCGTATGCATCCGTTGCAAGGGTGATGCCCAGCGTGGAGAGCATACCGACGCCGGCAATGCCGATGCCGTACAGTCCGCGGTTGAACGCCTCGGTGAACATACCGGAAGCATCCACAATGACGCTGGAGCCGCCTGCGGCGAAATAGCTGATAAGCACCGCCGCGGCCACGATCAGAATGGAGGTCAGGGTGGACTTCATGCCAAGGCTCAATCCGCCAATGATGACGGTGGCAGAACCCGTCTCGGAGGAGGCCGCCAGCTGCTGGGTGGGCTTATAGGTGTCGGAGGTGTAGTATTCCGTGAAGTACCCGATGGCGCAGCCGCCGATCAGGCCGCAGAGAATGGCGATATACACGCCCCAGCTGCCCAGAATGTAGTAAGTCAGCGGAGCGGCCACGATGGCAGAGAGCACCGCCGCGGTATAAGTGCCGGTGCGCAGGGACTTCAGCAGAGACTGCTGTGTGGCGTTTTCCTTAGTCTTGATGAGGAAGGAGCCAATGATGGAGCAAACGATGCCCGCCACTGCCAAAAGCACCGGCAGCAGCAGTCCGCCCCAGCCGTATCCGCCCACAGCGCCCAGCGCGAAGGTTGCCAGAATGGAACCCACATAGCTCTCGTACAGATCCGCGCCCATACCGGCCACATCGCCCACGTTGTCGCCCACGTTATCGGCAATGGTGGCGGGATTACGGGGGTCATCTTCAGGAATACCCGCTTCCACCTTGCCCACAAGGTCGGCGCCCACGTCGGCGGCCTTGGTATAGATGCCGCCGCCCACACGGGCAAACAGCGCCATAAAGGACGCGCCCATGCCGTTCATAACCATGATGTTGCCCAGCGCCACGGGGTCATTGATCCCAAAGCCAAAGTGCAGCAGGTGGAACCAGATGGAGATATCCAGCATACCCAGACCCACCACGGTGAAGCCCATGACGGAGCCGGAGGAGAACGCCACCCGCAGGCCCTTGTTCAGTCCCTCCGAAGCCGCCTGCGCGGTCCGGGCGTTGGCATTGGTGGCAATCTTCATGCCAATGAAACCCGCCAGCATGGACCACACACCGCCGGTCAGGAAGGCGAACGGGGTAAATTTAGAAAGCATCTTGCCGTTGGATGCAAACGCCATAATCAGCAAAACCACAAATACCACCGCAAAGACCTTTGCAACCGTGGTATACTGATGCTTAAGATAAGCATTGGCGCCCTCTCGAATAGAGGCCGCAATCTTTTGCATTTTCTCCGTTCCCTCGGAGTAACTCATCACCTTGCCTTTTTGCATCCAGGCAAAGGCGATTGCCAGCGCAAAGCCGACAAACCCAATCCAGAACATGTTTTCCATTGTTTTTCCGCTCCTTTTCTCTCGATAGCTTTTTGTTAGCTATCATTACGTCGTTTTTTATTGTAACATAACGAAAAAGATTTGCAAGAAAATATTGTCCATTTTCTTTCCTGATTTTTTCCACTTTTGTCAGTTTCCTGTTTTCTGCCCCAATTTGTCTTTTTTCCTGAGAAAAAATAAAAAAGAGCGGACAGTGTCCGCTCTTTCTATATTGCGTTGATTCGCAAACTATGCGTCTTTCGCACAGCTCAGTATACCAGTTCAAAATCCGTGAAGACCCAGCGGCCGTTTATGTTCTGATAGGGGAAGGCATAGCACTCCACGCCTATCACCGCGAGCTGGTCTTCATCCAGCAGATCGACCGTCACATTGATGCGGTACGAACCGTCCGCCTGCTGCTCCACTGCGGCGGACGCACTGCTCTTTTTCGGGTCTGCCTCCCGCCCGCCGGGGCGGACGTACAGCTCGCCGTCGATATCACGATACCGGGGTGCTGCTGTGTTTTCCGGAAACAGGCTGTCGATCACCTCTTGCGAAAAAAGACTTCCAAGATAGGTTTTCAAATCATCCAGCGTATCAAATCCGGCATACTGTACCCGTTGATAGCCAGCTCCGCCCTCCTTTACCACCGGCCCGCCACAAGGCAGAGGGTTCAGGTCAAACCACTCATAAGCCGTGATAGCCCGGTCATAGGCAACCAGAATCTCCTCCTCCGTCAAAAGGCGATTGGCTTCCTCGGTCTTTGCGGTGCTCATTGTCTCCGCCGATTCAGCGGTCGCTTCTGCCGCCGGGGCAGAAACCACCGCAACCGCATAATCCCCGCCGCTGGAAGTGGAGGAGACAGCCGCCTGCCGCTCTTCCGCACCGCAGCCGGATAGGACGAGCGCGGCCGCAAACAACGTTGCGTACATTCTTTTTTTCATAGGTCTTCTCTCCCAATCAGGTTTTGGATCAACACACTCTCAAAACCATTCCTTATTTTAAGGTATCATAAAGCGCTTCAAAAATCCACTTATTTTCCTTACTTTTCGACAAAAACAGCGAATTTTTTAATCAGCGGGAGGGAAATCTCTCTTTAATAATTATTTTATTACAAAAGCCCGGCTCAAGTTTTTTACCGGGTAATCAAAAAACGCCGCTGAGGCTGTCCCTCCTGCGGCGTCAAATCCATCTTAATTCACTTTTTCCGTTCATCGGCAGCGGCCTGCCGGGGCGCGTCCGCCTCCGGTTCAGGTCCAATTTCTTCCCAAAAAAGAAAAAACCCACGCTTTTACAAGCGCGGCTCCGTTGCTGCTTTAGCGATCGCTGGGAACCAGTGTGGCAGTGCCATAAATCAGGTCGTCCAGATCAAACGCTGTGAACTTTTCGTTCTGCATCATTGTATGCGCCTCCTCTCTTTTCTTTTGTTAACTTCATTATAGCCACCTTTTTCAAAAAAGCAAGTGTTTTTTGGCACTTGTTACAAAAATTTAACATTCTTTTATGTGCCTTTAACAATTCGCCTACCCTTCCGAGCGCAAACCCGTTCAATTTACGTGTTTTTATCCGTTGGGAGGGAAAATTTCTCTTTCGTCAGTTTTTACGAGGGGGCACTCTGAAAGGGCGGATTATTTTTTGTTCTTTGTTGAATTTTCATCTCGTCAAAAATTGTGGAATCATGGTATAATAGCAGCAATGCGGTTCTTAATTATTTCCGCAGCAACGCTGTATGTACACGGGAAAACGACCGCAGAACGACTAATCCAAATCCATATATTTTTCCGCGACAGCGCCTTGCGTTTGTGGTAAAATAACCATTGGACTGCTGTGATACTTGATTAATAAAGATATCCTGTGACGGCGCTTTGCGCCTGTGGTATGATTTAAGAGCTGCTCTTATATGAATTTAACATCGGGCCGCGCAGCGCACTGCGCCGCGGCTGTAACCGCGCCGCACCCGGCGCGAAAAACGGTTTGAAGGACGCTGCTGATGAAAAAAGCAACCAAGCCGCGCCATCGTCTGGTGCGGACGGCACTGATCCTGCTGGCGTTGGCAGGCTTTGTCTTCTGGGACAACAACGCACTGGAGACGAACCGGGTGGAATTCATATCCCGCCGCCTCCCCGCCGCGTTTGACAGATTTACCATTGTCCAGCTTTCGGATCTTCACGGAAAGGAATTCGGCAAAGAGAATGAACGACTGCTGAAGGCCGTTCGGGAAGAAAACCCCGACCTGATCGCCGTCACCGGCGACTTGGTGGATGAATATACAGAGCATCCCTTGGAATATGCCGCCAAGATCGGCGGCGCGCTGGCGGCGCTGGCCCCCACCTATTATGTAACGGGAAACCACGAGTGGGCCGCCCGGCAGGCGGAAGACATCTGCGCCGCGCTGGAGAGCGCGGGTGTGGTTTGCCTGCGTAACGAAACCGTACCCATCGCGCGGGGAGACGCGCGGTTCCTTCTCTCCGGTGTGGACGATCCCAATGCTTACGCCGACCAGAAAACGCCGGAGGATGTGGCGCAGGAGCTGCTGAACACTCACGGCGAAAACGATTTTCGTCTTCTACTGGCCCATCGGAACGACCGGTTTCCCTCGGAGTATTACCGGCTGGGCTATGATTTGACGCTGACGGGACACGCCCACGGCGGCGTTATCCGCCTCCCCTTTACCGATGGATTGATTGACACGCATCAGGGCTTTTTCCCCTCCTATACGGCGGGGTTTTACACGGTGGAGGGCGCAGAGCTTTTTGTCTCTCGCGGGCTTGGCAATATTTTCCCTTCTTTGCGTCTGTTTAACCGACCGGAGGTCGTTTCCCTGACGCTGCGCTGCCAAAACTGATTTCAGTTCCTTTTGGGGGACTTTTTTCGAGGATTTGCTATGACGGAATTTCATGCCGGACAATTTGATATCGCAGTGATTGGCGCGGGCCACGCGGGAATCGAGGCGGCGCTGGCCGCCGCCCGGCTGGGTTTTAAAACCGTGATTTTCACCATCAATCTGGACGCGGTGGGCAATATGCCCTGCAATCCCGCCATCGGCGGCACCGGTAAGGGCCATCTGGTTCGAGAGCTGGACGCCATCGGCGGCGAGATGGCAAAGGCCGCCGACGAGTGCTGCATCCAGTACCGCCTTTTGAACAAGGGCAAAGGCCCGGCTGTCTGGTCCCTCCGCGCGCAGGCAGACCGGCGAAAGTATCAGGAGCGGATGAAGCACACGCTGGAACGGCAGGAAAACCTCACCGTCCGGCAGGGCGAGGTGGTGGAGCTTCGGGCCGAAAACGGCGCGGTGAGCGGGGTGGTTCTTGCCACCGGCGCAGTGTTTGCCGTGAGAGCTGCCATTCTTGCCACCGGCACCTATTTAAAAGGACGCACACTGATTGGCGAGTGCATCGAGTCCTCCGGCCCCGATGGGATGCACGCGGCAAACCGCCTGACCGATTCCCTTTTGCAGCTGGGTCTGCCCCTGCGCCGGTTTAAAACCGGAACACCCCCCCGGGTGAATGCGCAAAGCGTGGATTTTGACGAGATGGAGCTTCAGCTCGGAGACGAGTCCCCCCTTCCCTTTTCTTTTACAACCGCCGCGCCCCCGGTGAATCAGGCGGTGTGCTATCTTACCTGGACCACGGAAGAGACGAAGCAAATCATCCTTGCCAATCTGGACCGCTCACCGATTTACGGCGGCGTGATCGAAGGCGTTGGTCCCCGATACTGTCCTTCCTTTGAAACGAAGGTCGTCCGCTTTCCGGATAAAAAGCGGCACCAGCTGTTTGTGGAGCCGATGGGGCTGAACACCGAGGAACTGTATGTGCAGGGCTTTTCCTCCTCCATGCCGGAGGAGATTCAATTGCAGATGCTTCACAGCGTCCCCGGCCTCCGTCACGCGGAGATGACCCGCCCGGCTTACGCCATTGAATACGACTGCGTAGACCCGCTGTCCCTCCGCCCCACGCTGGAGTCCAAGCAGGTGTCCGGGCTGTACGGCGCGGGCCAGTTCAACGGCTCCTCCGGATACGAAGAGGCCGCGGTGCAGGGCTTTATGGCCGGCGTCAACGCGGCGCTGAAGCTCAAGGGAGAGCCGCCGGTGATCCTCTCTCGGTCGGAGTCCTATATCGGCACCCTGATCGACGATTTGGTGACCAAGGGCACCGAGGAGCCTTACCGCATGATGACCTCCCGCAGCGAATACCGTCTGCTGCTGCGTCAGGACAATGCCGACCAGCGTCTGACGCCGATTGGCCGCCGCATCGGACTGATTTCGGACGAGCGTATGGCCGCGGTGGAAGAAAAGTACCGGCGGGTAGAGCGGGAGATCAACCGCCTGACCCATACCGGAACCGCCCCCTCCCCGGCGCTCTCCACCTTTCTGGCGGAAAAGGAAACTGCCGACGTGACCGACGGCTGCCGCCTGATCGACCTGCTCCGCCGCCCCGGCATCCACTATGAGGAGCTGGCCGCTTTTGATCCTGACCGCCCCGCCCTGACCCCCGCTGAAATGGAGCAGGTGGAATTAAACGTGAAGTACGAGGGCTACATCCGCCGTCAGGAACGGCAGGTGGAAGAACTCCGCCGCATGGAGGGCAGAACACTGCCGCCGGATTTGGACTATGGCGCCATTGTGGGTCTTCGGCTGGAGGCCCGGGAAAAACTGGCCGCCGTCCGCCCCGCCGACATGGGGCAGGCCTCCCGCATCTCCGGCGTATCCCCCGCGGACATTGCCGTTTTGATGATTCACCTCAGCCGCTGACTCCGTTTTTTCCGGATTCAGCTGGAACCCCATGTCTCCAAAGGCCGCTGTGCCGTTTACTTTCAGGAAAAGGAAGTTATACTATGATTCTCGACCTGACGCACACCATCCGCGAAGATATGCCGGTCTATCCCGGCTCGCCTCAGCCCACGTTTAAGCCCTCCGGTAATTTGACCCGGAACGGCTATCGGGAGACGCTCATTCAGTTCGCCTCCCACACCGGAACCCACATGGACGCGCCGTCCCACATGCTGGCCCACGGGTCCACGCTGGACGTGCTGCCCGTGTCTCAGTTCTGCGGTCGGGCCGAGGTGGTGGACGTGTCCTTCCTCCCGCCCGGAGGAACGATCACGACGGAGTTTTTGCGCAGTCTCAACGGCGCGGTTCTCTCCACCGACTTTGTGCTCTTTTACACCGGCTGGGAGAAAAAGTGGGGGACCGACGCGTATTTTGACGACACGTTCCCCGTCCCGGACAAAGAGGCGGCGCAGTATCTTGTCTCCTGCGGCCTCAAGGGCGTCGGGACCGACGCGCTGAGTGTGGATACCTTGGCGGCCTCGGACCGGCAGGCTCACAAGACGCTGCTGGGCGGCGGACTTGTGATTGTGGAGAGTCTGTGCCTGCGCAAGGTCGTGGGCCGGAAGGACATGATGTTCTTCGCGCTGCCCATGAAATTTATGGACGCTGACGGCGCGCCCGTCCGCGCCGTGGCCGAGTTCCGTGATTTTTCTGAAAAGGAAGAAGGCTCTGACGCATGAAAAAATTTCTTGCGATTCTAGTCTGCAAGCTGGGGCATTTTATCGGCGGCTTTGTGGGAAAGGGCAGCTCTATGCCCGGCAAGTTCGCACTGAAAATCTGTCCGTATATCTTGCGGCAAGTGACTCTGCCCCCCTACATCATTGCCGTCACCGGCTCGAACGGCAAGACCTCCACCGTGGAGATGATTGCCGCCATTTTGCGATCAGAGGGCAAGAATGTGGTCTACAACGAAGAAGGCTCCAACCAGATTGAGGGCGTGACCACCACCGTGCTGACCCATTCCACCTTCGGCGGGGTGATGAAGGCCGACGTGCTGTTGATCGAGTCCGATGAGCGGTACGCCGCCCACAGTTTTAAGTTTTTCCACCCCACCCACTTTGTGGTCACCAATCTGTATCGGGACCAGCTGACCCGTAACGGCCACCCCGAGTGGGTGTTTGACGCGCTGCAGCCTGCCATGTTCCCCGAAACGCGGCTGATTCTCAACGCGGACGATCCACTCTCCTCCTGCTTTGGCGTGGGGCGGGACAATGTGGTGCGGTTTGGTCTGGACCGCTGTTCCCTCTCCACAGAGGAGCCATCCGGCGCGTATCACGACGGAGCTTACTGCCCTGTTTGCAAATCCCCCATGGAGTACCGCTATTATCACTTCAACCACATCGGCGCCTATCACTGCGAAAACTGCGGCTTTGTGCGGCCTGATTCTGTGGACTACACCGCCACCGATCTGGACCTTGAAGAGGGCCTGCTGACCATTGACGGGGCGCTTACCATCCATCTGGCCTTCCGCAGCATCTACAACGTGTACAACATTCTGGCGGCCTACGCCGTATGCCGGGAGTGCGGCGTCAGCGCGGAGCGCATCGGAAAGGTTGTCAACAATTATATCCTCAAAAACGGGCGCATGGTTCGCTTCCTTCTGGGGGCACACCATGGAATGCTGCTGACCAGCAAGCACGAAAACTCCATTGCCTACGACACAAACCTCCGCTTTGTCCGCTCTACCGAAGACCCCTGCACGGTGGTGATTATTGTGGATGCCGTCAGCCGCAAGTATTACACCAGCGAAACCAGCTGGCTGTGGGACATTGATTTCGGTCAGTTGAACTGCGAGCATGTGGAAAAGGTGCTGCTCTGCGGGCAGTATGCCAGCGACCTTGCGGTTCGCTTTTCCTTCACCGACGTGCCGCAGGAGAAGATTGAGCTGCATCCCGACATCACAGAGGCATGCGCTTCTTTGAAAGAACGCGGGGCGGAGGACGTGTACGTGCTCACCTGCTTCTCCGACCGGGACAAGCTGCTCTCTCAGGTGGAAAAGGAGGCGGTGTGAGATGGAACTTCGGTTTTTGCATTTTTACCCCGACCTGATGAGCCTGTATGGAAGCTGGGGCAATTTGGCGCTGCTGCGCCGGCATCTGGAGGATCTGGGCAATACTGTGACGGTGGAGGAAATTCGGCCCGATCAGGAAGCCTGCCTTGAACATGCGGATTTTATTTTTATGGGTGCGGGGACGGAGCGCAGCCAAAAGGCCGCGCTGGCCGATTTCTCCCGCTTTGGAGATGAGATGCGCCGTGCCGCCGACAGCGGCGTGACCATGCTTTTCTGCGGAACTGCCATGCAGCTTCTGGGCCAGTCTATCACAGACGCGGCGGGAAAGTATTTCATGGGCGTGCGGGTTGGAACTTTCAGCAGTACGCAGGGGAAGAAACGGTTTGTGGGCGACGTATACGGCCACACGGACCTGTATCAGTCCCCCGTTGTGGGTTTTATGAACTCCTGCACGCTGATTTCCGGCGTTGTAACGCCGTTGGCTACGGATTTGTCCATGGGCTTTGGCAACGAACAAGAGCACGGACCGGAGGGCTTTCGGAAAAACAACGTGTTTGCCTCCGAGTTGACCGGTCCCATTCTGGTGAAAAATCCGCCGCTGATGCGCAAGGTAATCGCTGCGATTTACGACCACCGGGGCGAGGCCCTGCCGGAAACGCTCCCCACCTACCCCATGGAGGAGGAGAGCTATCGCATTGCCTGCCGGGAACTGAAGGCCCGGGCCGAGAAACCGTAAGTTGTTTGATAAATTGAACCGCGTCTGCCATCCCAAAAAATGGCGGACGCGGTTTTGCTCAATATTCGGCGCACAGGACAAACATAGATTCCGATCCATGCCCAAGACCGGTGGTTCGGAATTCACTCCATCGTCTCAACCAAATTTTTTACGATGCGCCCGGTAAGGCCCCAGACAGAGTGACCCTCCCAGTGCCAAATGGGCACCTCTGCCTTCCCCGTCTCCCAGCGATAGTCGGCGGGAACGCCCACCTCGTCATAGGGAAAGTCCGCCGGAACGTTGGGTTCCAGCGTATAGGTATAGATCTTGGGCGGCTGGGTGCGGAAAAATTCCAGCGGCACGGTAAAAACCGATTCCACTTCCGCCGCCGAGGGCCGCATGGCCGCAAGACCCGCAGCTTCCAACAGCCCCACCACCGGCTCCAGAGAAAATTTTCCTGCTTGGCTGAGATAGTCCGACCGGCCCAACAGCTGAATGTGGGCTGGGGAAATCCCCAGCTCCTCCTCCGTCTCCCGCAGGGCGCAGATTTCCGCTGTCTCTCCCGGCTCCATTCGTCCGCCGGGAAAGCAGACTTCGCCCCCCTGCCGCCGCAAAGAGGTCGCCCGGACCTCAAAAAGCAGGTGCAGCCCGTTCTCTTTTTCCACAAAAGGACACAGCACCGCACACGCGTACTTCCGCCCCAGCAGTCCCGGTGTGCGGTCCCGCCAAAGGGTTTTCAACGTCTCCGTCCTCATCCCAGCAAAAAGGAAATGGCCTGATGCTGGTTTTTAATGTCTACCGACGGTACGGCGGGGGCATACTCTCCATCAAGGGACCACGGCAGTTCCTCCTCCGTCTCCACATGGATGGAAGACACATGGCGGAATACCAGCCCACCTTGATCGTACTGCTGATTCAGCAGGGCCATAATCAAATTGTTCAGGTCAATGGGCGTTTTAGGGCTGGGGATCAGCAGCATTTCAAACAGTCCATCGTCCAGCACCACCCGCTCCGGGTCCAGCTTCATCAGCCCGCCGATGGAGGTGGAGTTGCATACCGCGCCAAACAAATATTCCCCGTCCAGCCGCTCTCCGTCGGCGGTAATTCGGACCTGATAGGGGCGCAGGGTGTTCAAATCCTTCATGCCCTCCAGAATATAGGCAAAGTGCCCCAGCGCGTTTTTCGCGGCTTGAGACGCCGCGTAAGAACTGCGGACAAAGGCCCCGAAGGAGGCCACGTACACAAAATACCGCTCGTTCCACCGTCCTATATCCAGCTTTTTCGCCTCGCTGGCCATGGCGGTCTGGGCCGCCCGGACGGAGTTGGTTGAAATGCGGAGACTGGCGGCAAAATCATTGGTGCTTCCGCGAGGCAGATAGCCCAGCACCGGCGGCTTTTCCAGCCGCATCAGCCCGGCAACGGTTTCATTCAGCGTGCCGTCGCCGCCCACGCAGACCACCGTGTCATACTTTCCACCTTCCGCCGCAACCGTTTCCGTGGCGTCGCCCGGTCCGGCGGTATTATGAATATTCACCAGATACCCCGCGTCGGAGAAAACCCCCAGCGCGTCAAACAGCGGGCCGCGGGACTGCGTCTTTCCCGAACGGGGATTTACAATCAGAAGCATCCTTTTCTCTTTCATTCCTGCGCCTCCTGATGCGAAACAAGCCGTAAAGAACTTGTAAATTCTTGAAATACAAGGGTATTTCAGTCGTGTGAATCAGTATAGCACGCCCGGTGCGGTATTGCAATTCTCTTTCCCCGCGTGTTACAATAGAGTTTAATCAAAAAATGCAGCCCGCGCAGAAATGGCACGTCAGCCGCAAAAAGCGGGCTGCTCCGTTTAGCGGCAGAAATCATCAAAGGAGGCGAAGCCGCATGCGGCAGAGCAGATATTGGAAGGTAGGCGTCACCGTATTTTTGACCGCCGCGGCGGTCCTTCTGTTTTACGATCTTCTTTTCGGTCACCGGGCCGCGGTGGTTCTGGTTGCGCGGCTGTTCACCGCGCTGGAACCGATTATTTACGGAGCCATGATCGCCTATCTGCTGGCTCCCATGGTGGACTTTTTTGACCGGCACATCTCCCCCAGCCGAATGGCCGCCGCCAAAAGCGACGGGCGCTTTCGCGCCCCCGGCGTTCGGGCGGTGAGTCTGGTTCTGACATGGATTGTCATTTCGGTGTTTTCCTATCTTCTTTTGAGCTTTCTTCTGCCGCAGGTTTATAAAAGCATTTTGCGCCTGATCGATAACATGGAGACTTATTACAACACGATCAACACATGGATCACCGGTCTTTTGGAGCAGAATCCCTCTTTGGAGGGCTGGGTAGCCGAACAGCTCAACGCCTATTACAAGGACTTGTCCAGCATTATTACCAATCAGGTTCTGCCGCAGGCACAGATGCTGATGTCCGCCGTGAGCGGCGGCGTTGTCTCGGCGCTGGGCTTCTTGAAAAACCTGCTGGTGGGCATCATTGTCTCGGTTTACTTGCTGGGGACCAAGGAGCGCTGTGCGGCCCACTGCCGCAAACTGGTGTGCGGTTTGTTCCGCCCCTCTCAGACTGTGTGGATTTTCCGCGCCGTGGGCACGGCGGATCGCATCTTCAGTGGCTTTGTCCGGGGAAAACTGCTGGACTCCCTCATCATCGGCATTATTTGCTTCTTCTTCTCCAACATTTTCAACTTTCCCTATACGCCGCTGGTATCTGTCATCGTGGGCGTCACAAATATCATTCCCTTTTTCGGCCCGTTCTTGGGTGCGATCCCCAGCCTGTTCCTGATTTTGCTGGACTCCCCCATCAAGGCGCTGTACTTCCTGATTTTCATTCTGGCTTTGCAGCAGGTGGACGGCAACATCATCGGCCCCAAGATTTTGGGCGACCGGACGGGCCTTTCCAGCCTTTGGGTCATCATTGCCATTCTGGTGGGCGGCAGCTTCTTCGGTGTGCCGGGAATGTTCTTCGCCGTGCCGGTATTTGCCTGCTTCAACACCTTCGTGGACTTCTGTGTGAACTCCAAATTGAAGAAGCGGGGGATGCCTTTGTCCGTCTCCTCCTATCAGGGAGAAGTTCCGAAATCCGAGAAAAAAGAGACGAAAGAGCACGACGGACTGTAAAATTTTCTTGCAATCAGCGCTCATATCGTGTACAATACGGCCTTGCGGGGAACGTTATTTTTATGACGAACCCGCAAGGCCCCTTTTTGGGTCAAAACTGAATAGGAGCCAAACAATTTTTCAAACCCGGTCGACCCATTTGGGCGGCCAGGGGAAGGAGAAAGCAATGAAAAAACGCATTTTGGCAGGACTTCTGGCGACACTTCTGTGCGCCGCACTCTCCGGTTGCGGAGGCGGCAGCGAGAATGGCAGCACGCCGGGAGCACAGAGCAGTTCGGGCAGTGCCAGCCCAACGGCCACGGCGACTTCCATCACCGTTGGCATCGCACAAGATTTAGACGAAAGCCTTGACCCACACCTCACGGTATCGGCAGGGACCAGAGAAGTCATGTTCAACGTATTTGAGGGGCTGGTAAAGCCCACTCCGGACGGAGATCTGATCGACGCGGTCGCGAAAAGCCATGAGGTATCCGATGGCGGAACTGTGTACACCTTCACTTTGCGAGACGGTGTGAAGTTCCACAACGGCGCGGCAGTGACAGCAGACGATGTGGTCTGGTCCATTCAACGCTGCGCCGACACCGGCAAGGGCACTGCCCCGCTGGTGGAGGCGTTTTCTAATATCCGGTCCGTGGAGGCCACAGACGAAAAAACAGTGGTCATCACTCTGGGTGTCTCCGATAACGAATTTTTGGCGGCTCTCACCACCGCCATTCTCCCCGCATATTCTGACCAGCAGTCCACGGCCCCCGTTGGCACCGGCCCCTTCAAATTCGTTTCCCGCACCATTGGAGACTCCATCGTTCTGGAGCGGTTTGACGATTATTGGGGCGAGAAGCCGTCTCTTGAAACCGTCACATTCAAAATTTTTGAAAGCGGCGACGCGCTGGTGCTGGCGCTTCAAAGCGGCGCGGTGGATCTGTGCGCTCACCTCACGCCGACGCAGGCGGCCCAGCTGGGCGATTCTTTCACCGTTTTGGACGGCACCATGAATCTGGTGCAGGCCTTGTATCTGAACAACGCGGTAAAGCCCTTAAACGACGTGCGGGTGCGTCAGGCGCTTTGCTACGCCGTGGACAAGCAGCAGGTGATCGATCTTGCCTCCGACGGAACCGGCAAGGCGCTGGGGTCCAGCATGTATCCGGCGTTCACCAAGTATTTTGACGATTCTCTCACCAATTATTACACACAGAATGTGGAAAAGGCCAAATCCCTGCTGGCAGAGGCCGGATATCCCAATGGCTTTGACCTGACGATTACCGTTCCCTCCAACTACCAGCCCCACATCGACACCGCGCAGGTGCTGGTGGAACAGTTGAAGGCCGTGGGCGTCAACGCGGAAATTGAACTGGTAGACTGGAACACCTGGGTCAGCCGGGTCTACACCGACCGGGAATATCAGTCCACGGTGGTGGGCGTGGACGCAAGTTCCATGACCGCCCGCGCCATGCTGGAACGGTTTACCTCCACCTACGGCAAAAACTTTATTAATTACAACAATGCGGATTATGACGCGCTGTTTCAAGAAGCACAACTTGTCACCGCCGCCAATGACGGGCAGGAGCAGACGGCGCTTTACAAGCAGATGGAACGGAATCTGACGGAGAACGCCGCCAACGTCTATTTGCAGGATTTGGGCGATCTGGTGGCCATTCGCAGCGATCTCACCGGCTATCAGTTTTATCCCATTTACGTGATGGATTTGTCCGGCGTGAAGGCCGGGTAACCTTTTAAAAACATGCGCCAAAAAAGGAGGCGGCTACCGTGAAATACGCAGTGAAAAAACTGGGAACATTCCTGCTGACTATGGTGGTCGTCTCCTTTTTGGCCTTTGCGGCATTTCAGCTGGTGGCGGGAGATCCCGCCACCAATCTGCTGGGCACCGAATCCACTCCGGAAAAGGTGGCGGCTCTGCGGCATGAAATGGGGCTGGACCGTCCCTTTCTGGTGCAGTACGGCAGTTGGCTGGCCGGCTTTGTAACCGGCGATCTGGGGCAGTCCTATTCCGGCGGAGCGGTCACCGATCTGCTGGCGGCCCGCCTGCCGGTGACGCTGATTCTGAGTGGGATGACTTTTTTGCTGACGCTGGTGTTGGCCCTGCCGCTGGGACTTCGCTCCGTCCGCCATGGCGGCGGGGTTCGGGGCGCGGCCCACACGGTGGTCAATCAATTTCTCATGGCTCTTCCCCCTTTTTTTACCGGCATTTTGCTGACGTGGCTGTTCAGCATTCTGCTCCGCTGGTTTCGCCACGGCGCGTTTCCCGGCTTTGGGACAAGCGTGGGCGGCTCCCTTTGGTATCTGCTGTTCCCCGCCGTGGCGATTGCCGTTCCCCGTATTGCCCAGACCATTCGGATGCTGCGCAGCACGGTGCTGGCGGAGATGGACCGGGACTATGTCCGCACAGCCATTGCCCGGGGCAACGACCGCTCCGGCGTTTTATACCGCCATGTGCTGAAAAACGCGCTGGTGCCGGTGGTAACGTTTTTGGCCCAGACCATGGCGGAAATTGTGGCGGGCAGCATTGTGGTAGAGCAGGTATTCAATCTGCCGGGTCTTGGGCGGCTGCTGCTGACCTCCATTTCCGGACGGGATTATCCCACCGTGCAGGCTATCGTGGTAATTCTGGCATTCTGGGTGGTTTTGGCAAACACCGTGGCGGACCTCATTAACCAGCGCATCGACCCAAGATTGCGAGGTGCGCGGACATGAAAACGATTCAAAAAGCTGTCCGGGATCACCGAAACGGCTTCTTTCTGGCGGGCTGCATCATCACCGGCATCCTGCTGGCCCTGATTTTACTGGGCGCGGTGTGGACGCCGTATGACCCCACCGCTATGAACGGCAGTGAAAAACTGCTGGGGCCTTCCCTGTCCCATCTGTTTGGAACGGACAACTTCGGCCGGGACATTTTTTCTCGTGTTTTAAAGGGCGCGGGGGTCACGGCTCTGGTCGCGGGAGGGACCGTGGCCATCGGCGGAGTGTGCGGCATTCTGATCGGCGCGCTCACCGGGTATTTCGGCGGCGCGGTGGACGAGCTGCTCATGCGGTTTAACGATGCGATTACCGCCTTCCCCAGCATTCTTCTGGCGTTGGTGTGTGTAACCCTGTTCGGCTCCGGAAAGTATCAGGTCCTAATGGTTTTGGGTGTGGTCTTTATCCCCAGCTTTGCCCGGGTTACGCGGACGGCGTTTCGCGCCCTGCGGGATGCAAATTACGTCCAGAGCGCCCGCCTCATGGGCGCAAAACCAAGCCGCATTCTTTTTGTCCACATTCTGCCCAACACCCTTCCTGTGCTGCTGCCCGCCGTCACCATCGGCTTTAACAACGCCGTACTGGCGGAGGCTTCTATGAGCTTTCTGGGCCTTTGCGGGCAGCCGCCCGACGCGTCCTTAGGCACACTTTTGTCCGAGGCGCAGGGAATGCTGGCCACCGCTCCGTGGTACGCCCTTTGCACCGGCGGATGTATCGTGGCGCTTATTTTCGGCGTGGGCCTCATTGGAGAGGGTCTGCAAAGCGGAAGGGGGGAACGTAATGCTTGAAATCCGCAACCTCCACGTAAAATTCCACAGCCGCTGCCGCGAGGCGGTATCCGGCGTTTCCCTCACCATTGCCGATGGGGAGATTTTGGGCCTTGTGGGAGAATCCGGCTCTGGCAAGTCCGTCACCGCCATGTCGGTGGCAGGTCTGCTGCCCCGAAAGCAGTGCGATTACTCCGGAGACATTTTACTGGACGGCATGGATCTGCTCCACACTGACCGCGCCGCCCTGCGGAAAATTCAGGGACGGGACATCGGTGTGGTATTTCAAGAGCCTCAGTCCAGTCTGGACCCGCTGATGAAGGTGGGACGGCAGGTGGAGGAATGCCTGCTCCTCCACACCGACCTTTCCAAAGAGGAGCGCCGCGCCCGAGTTATAACCGCCATGACGGCGGTGGAGCTGCCAAATCCCGAGGCCCTCTATGACAAGTATCCTCACGAACTGTCCGGCGGAATGCTTCAGCGTGCGATGATTGCCGCCGCGGCGGTGACCCATCCCAAGCTGCTGCTGCTGGATGAACCCACCACCGCGCTGGACGTAACCATTCAGGCCCAAATTCTGACGCTTTTAAAAAAGCTGAACCGGGACTACGGCATGAGTATGCTCTTTATCTCCCACAATCTGAATGTGGTCCGCAAGCTCAGTTCCCGCGTGGCGGTGATGCAGACCGGCGTGATTGTGGAAACCGGGGCTACGGAAGACGTTTACGCCCATCCCCAGCACCCCTACACGCAGAAGCTGGTGGCCGCCATTCCCACCCGGAAAAAGCCGAATTTTTGATTGCGTATTACAATATTCGACTCCGATATTACAAATTGTATTTATTTTGCGCCTATTTTGAGAAAGGAGCCGCCCGATGAACGAGGAACTGACCCTGTCCGTCCGCCACCTCACCTGCGGGTATCGCGCCGGGGGCGGCCTGTTTGAAAAAGCCGTCCGGCAGGAGGTCTTGCGGGACGTGACGTTTGATCTCCGAAACGGCGAAATTCTGGGTCTGGTTGGCGAATCCGGCACGGGCAAATCCACGCTGGCAAAAGCCATTTTGGGGATGGTACGGCCCGATTCCGGGGAGATCATCCACCACACCAAGCGGCCCCAAATGATTTTTCAGGACCCGTACAGTTCGCTGAACCCCGCCTATACCGTGGCGTGGATATTGGAAGAGCCTCTGCGCATCTTCGGCAAGTATGACGGGCCGGAGCGCAAGCGCCGGGTGCGGGAGATTCTGGACCGGGTAGAACTGCCGGAGGAATGCCTCGCGGCAAAGCCCTCGGAACTTTCCGGCGGGCAGCGCCAACGGGTGTCCATTGCGGCGGCGCTGATCCAGCGGCCAAAGTTTCTCATTGCCGACGAGCCGGTGTCCGCGCTGGATGTGACCATTCAGGCGCAGATTTTGCAGCTTCTCAAAAAACTGAATCAGGAGCTGGGACTCAGCTACCTTTTCATTTCCCATGACTTAAATGTGGTCTATCAGCTGTGTGACCGGGTAATGGTGATGAAGTCCGGCCAGATTGTGGAGCAGGGGTCTGTGGAAGAAATTTTCAATCATCCCCGGCAGGATTACACCCGCCAGCTTTTGGCGGCGGAGTGAGGGGATGAAAGCATTCTTTCTGCGGCATAAAAAGCTGCATATCTGGCTCTTGGCGGAGCTTTTGCTTCTGACCGTCTTTTTCGCCGTCCAGTCCAACCGCGTTTGGATGACTGCCCTGACGCAGCGCGTCTCCAATCCCGTCCGCCGGGCGCTGGGGGCCGTCTGCTATCGCGTTTCCTTTTCTGTGGCGGAGGTCTTGTGCGTTTTTCTGGTGGGATTCATCGCGGTCTACCTGCTGGCCGGCCTGATTGCCGTTGTGCGGGCAAAGGGGCGGCGAAAGCAAGTGCTATACAGCGCGTTGCTCGGCGCGGCGTGTATCGGTCTGACGATCTGGGGAGCTATTTGCTGGCTCTGGGGCGTTCAATATTATGCGGACGGCTTTCAGGTCCAATCCGGCATTTATGCCGAGGAGGTGGCTCTGGAGGATCTGGACGCGGTGACCCAGTTTTTTGCAGACCGGCTGGCAGAGACGGCGGATCAGGTGGCGCGAGACGAAGACGGCTTTTTCGCCGTCCCCCGGGAGAACATTCTGCAAGAGAGTACACAGGTCTATCGCGTTGTCTCTGAGCAGTTTCCGTTTCTCAGTTTTCAAGACCAGCCGCCCAAAGCCATCCACTTTTCCAGCCTCATGAGCATGCTGGACTTCACTGGTGTCTACTGCCCTCTGACCGGCGAGTGCAACGTCAATGTGGACAGTCCCGCCGTCTTTTTGCCCGCCACCGTCGCCCATGAGCTGGCCCATCAGCGGGGTATTGCCTCGGAGCAGGAGTGCAATTTTATCTCAATTTTAGCCTCCACCACTTGTGGCTTGACGGATTACGCCTATTCCGGGTGGCTTCTTGGATATGTACATCTGGGCAACGCGCTTTACTCTGCGGACCGCGACCGCTGGCAGGAGATTTACGCGGGCCTTCCCGACGCCGTCCGTGCAGACCTGCTGCACAATAACGCGTATTGGGCGCAATATGAGGATGCCCCCGCCAAAAAGGTTGCCAACAAAGTCTACGATGGCCTGTTGAAAACCTATGGCGATAAAAATGGGATGCGAAGCTACGGAACGGTGGTAGACCTGCTGGTGGTATATTATAAATAAAAAACCATCGTGTAACTCCGGTCAACAGAAACACCATGGAAACAAGCGTCAGGGCCGGGGAAGTTTTCTTCCCCGGCCCTGACGCACCATTTACTCCAAAGTCCTTTGGCGTTATTCTTTTTCAGGAAGGTAGCGCAGAATCACGCGCAGCAGCACCTGCTGATCCACCGGCTTTGCCACATGGGCGTTCATGCCCACGCGGAGACAGTCCTGCACATCCTGCGCAAACGCATTGGCGGTCATGGCAATGATGGGAATTTTCCCGGCCTGCGGGTGCGCACAGGCGCGGATGGCGGAAGTCGCCTCGTACCCATCCATAACCGGCATTCGAAGATCCATCAAAATTGCGTCGAACGTCTCCGGCGCGCTGTGGCAGAAAATCTTCAGTCCCTCCTGCCCGTCTTGGGCGCAGACAACGGCCGCTCCCGCATCCTTCAGCATCTGCTGCGCCACGATGCGATTGATCGGATGGTCCTCCACCAGTAAAATTCGGCGGCCTTGCAGACATTTTTTCGGAAGAACATCGGACGAGCGGCCCCGCCGCGCCAGCTTTTCCACCTCATCAGGCGCTACAAACGCCAGCGGAATCTTCACAACAAAGGTGGTTCCCTTTCCCGGCGCACTGGTCACATCCATTATGCCGCCCTTGTAATCCACCAGATTTTTCACGATGGAAAGGCCAAGTCCCGAGCCTTCCGTTCCGTTGACCTGTCTGCTTTTCTCCCGGTAAAAAGGATCGTATAGATGCGACAGGGTTTTGGCGTTCATCCCGATGCCGGTATCCGAAATGGTATAGCGGAACCAACCCACATTTTCGCTCTTCGGCGAAAGTTCCTTGACCTCCAGCGTCACGTTTCCGCCGGCGGGAGTAAATTTCACCGCGTTTCCCAGCAAATTTTCTAAAATCTGCTCAATGCGAAGCGCGTCGCCCACGCAGGCATCGTGTTGGATGTTGATGGAAAAGTGAAATTGAATCTTTTGCTGATCTGCCAGCATCTGGGTGCGGTCCGTCAGCATTTGGAGCAGCGTTGCGTGGGAAAACGGTTCCTTATTCAGGACCAGCCGTCCGCTCTCAATCCGGCTCATGTCCAGAATATCTCCGATCAGGTCCCGCAGATGGTTGGAAGAATCCCGGATAATTCGCAGAGATTTTTCCACCTGCACCGGATCGTCCCGGTGGGTCAGGGCCAGATCGGTCATGCCCACGATGGCGTTCATCGGTGTGCGGATATCGTGGCTCATGGCGGAGAGGAAATCCTGCTTAGCCCGGTTGGCGTCTCGCGCCAGTGCCAGCGCGCTGCGCAGATGCTCCGTCCGCTGTTCCTCATCCAACTTGGCGCGGGTAACGTCGCTGCGCACAGCGCAGACGCTTTGCCGGTCCGCTCCGCCCCATGTGACGCTGACCTGTTTATAGTGCCGCTGCCCGCTCTGGCGGACCTCCACAATGAAGGAATAACCCTCCGGCTCCAGTTTCAGCCGCGCCATCATCTGCTCTAAACTCATATTTTGAAGCAGCTCCTGCCGCTGATCCTCCGGAACGTCACAGTCGGTAAAAAGCTCCTTCTCCATCTCGGAAACGCCTTGACGCACCAGAGGCGGACGGTCCATCAGGATCGTCTGGCGGGAGTAGAACAGGCAGGAATCCATCTCCAGCGAGACGAAGGCCAAAAACTCAAAGGTCTGGGCCAATATTCGCAAGAGTGCCTGCTGCTCTCGCAGAGAGTCTGTGATATCCGTGCGGGCAAAGCAGAACCAGTCCATCCGTTCATCCATACGGAATACCAGCGCGTTTTTCGCCTGAACGCCGCTTTCCGAACGGGTGGAATAGTGAAAGGAATACGAAGGACCTTTGTCCAGCCGCGCCTTTATGTAAGCAAGGTCCAGCATTCGGGCGCACTTATCCCGATCCCGGGGAATGGCCTCGTCCAAAACCAGCTTTTTCAAAAGCCGTGTGCAGTCTCCCGACTCCTGCGGCTGCTCAAAATTTCCGTCTGCCGGGCAAAGATTCCAGTAGCGGTTCTGCACAAAATCCAATCCCAGAATAAAATCGTAATTGTCGCTGACCAGCCGCTGCTGCATCTGGAGCACAAGATGCTTGCTGGTCATATCCCACACCGACAGGATGCCCGTCAGATTCCCGGTGCCGGGAATCGTGGTCGTTTCCTCAATCACATGCACATAGCGCCCAGAGGACATCTCGGGCGACCGGGCAAAGCAGTCGTATTCCGTGAGCGTCTCATCCCGCTGGTGCGCGGCAATAAGCGCTTCGTTGGAAAAGCGGTCCAAAAATCCCGCCCGCTCTTTTTCATCCGGAATGGCAGCGGCAAATTTCTCGATCATTTTTGACCGCAGGCGGTTCGGCCGATTCTTTATCCGACAGCCGGTGTAACCGCGAATTTCCAGCACCCGGTCCTCTGTGATATCGCTGCGCGTGGTGATGATGGCGCCGGACTGAAGATCCTCCCGGTAGTGCTGAAGCATATTCGTATGCTGGCGCTGAAGGATCTCCTGCCGCCGGACCTCTTCCGTCATATCGGAAAAGACGGCATACACGGTGGTACTCCCCTCGTCAGGGAGAAAACTGCAATGGTTGCGCACCCAGACATATCCATCGCTGCCTTTGCGGATGCGATACATCATCTGGCAGGAATCACTTCCATCCCGGATGCACTGCTCCAACGCTAGGTACAGCTCTGTCCGGTCATCCGGGTGAACTCCTCCCAGCGCATCCCGCTCATACAGCGCCATCGCCTGATTGCGGGGCATTCCGGTCATTGTTGCAAAACCGCAAGAGAGGAATTCCGTGATATAGGTTCCGTCCGGACGGCGGCGCATCACCGCCATGCCGCCGGGCATGTTCCGCACCAGCGTCTGATAATAGCGGTCCAGCCGCGCCCAGTCTTTCCGTTGGCGCTTTTCCGCCGAGATATCGCTGATGTACTGGATATAGGCGGGACTTCCGTTCCAGTCGATGTGCTGGGACTTGACGCGATAAACCCGCTCCGGCAGGTCTGTAAACCGAACCTCCCGTGCGCCGTCCGGCAGTCCGCGGGCCATCGGGCAGCACTCACAGGGCCGCTCCCTTCCATGAAGGGTTTGATAGCATTTTGTCCCTAGATGAATGGTGCGCTGTCCGCCCCAAACCGCATGTTCACCGCCCACATATAAAAGGTTCATGTCGTCGGCGTCAATCACATAGACTGCGTCCGTAGTCTCGTCGCTGACGCGCTGCATCATAGAGCGATCCGTTGCGCTGGAAAAGATGGCAAAAAGGAGTGTTTTCCCATCCTGCGTCACGGGGCCGGCGTTGACCCGAATCCATAGAAGTTCTCCGTCACTGCCCCGCAGGCGACAGGCAAGGCGGGTGGGCCGGCCGGTGGAAAACGCATTAAAAAACGCCGTTTCCACATGTGCACGGTCCTCCGCGCAGACGATCTCAAGTGCACCTCTGCCCATCATCTCATGATATTCGGCGGGTGGAAATCCCAGAAGGACGGGAAGCCCGTCCGACCAAGAGCAGGCGGAAAACACACCGTTTTCCAAACTGTACAGACAGGTTCCTCCCGCCAATGCGTCCGTCAAATATTGATTTTCCTGCTGGCAGAGAGCGGCATCTCTTCTCTTTTTCTCTCTCACGTTCATAGGCCGCCTCCCTTTCACGCAATGACAAATTCGTGCAGCGCGCGGTACAGCACCTCCGGCTCGATGGGTTTGGCAAGGTGCGCGTTCATTCCCGCCGCCAAGCTCTTTTGCACATCGTCTTCAAAGGCATTGGCGGTCATGGCGATAATGGGCGTCAGCGCAGCGTCCGGACGGTTGAGATTGCGGATGGCCGCCGCCGCGGAAAGCCCGTCCATCAAGGGCATTCGAATATCCATCAACACCGCGTCGTAATAATTCAGATCAGATTCCCGATAGAGTTCCAGCGCCCGGAGTCCATTTTCAGCGGTATCCACTTGAAATCCAACTCGCTGCAAAAGTTTGACGGCAATCTCCGTATTCAGGGGATGATCCTCAGCCAGCAGAATGCGCCGTCCCTTGAAATCGTAAGTTTTGGGGCTGGATTCTGTTCCCAGCCCTGCCTTCCCGGAATAAATCCGCTCGAAGGCGGACTCCAGCGTGGACCGAAACAGGGGTTTTCCGATCAGCAGATCTACGCCGGCGGCATGGGCCTCTTCCTCAATGCCGCTGCAATCATAGGCCGTTATGATCATAATGGTGATCTCCGGTCCCGCGATGGTTCTGAGATGCCGGGCCGTTTCAATGCCGTTCATCTTCGGCATTTTCCAGTCAAGAATCACGGCGTCAAAATGCTGGCTGTCTTCATGCATCTGCCGCACCCGTTCAATGGCCTGCGCGCCGCTGTCCACGCCCTCGGCGGTCGCGCCAATCTCCCGCAGAATCTGAACGGTATTCTGGCAAACGGCGGCGTCGTCATCCACCACCAGAACCCGCATCTCCTCGTAGCGGATGGGCTTTCCGCATCGGCGCGTCTCCTCCGCCCCTGTCTCCAGCCTTACGTCCACCGTGAATTCAGAACCCACATTTTGAATGGAACGGACGGTAATGTGCCCGTTCATCATGTCCACAATATTCTTTGAAATGGCAAGGCCCAGTCCTGTGCCGCCGTAAGTCGTGGTGGGGCCGCCGCTCTCCTGCATAAAAGGATCAAAAATTTTTGGGAGAAAGGTCGGTGCAATGCCGATCCCCGTATCCGTGATGATAAAGCGCAGGGTGGCGGTGCTTTTCGCGTGCTGGATGTGGGCGGCCGAAAAAGTGACTTTTCCGCCGCCTGCGGTAAATTTCACAGCGTTGGACAGGATGTTGATGAGCACCTGCTGGAGCTTCATCTCGTCACCCACGAAACGATCTCCCAGTCCCGCGCTCATGATACATTTAAACTCCACACCCTTTTGATTCGCCTGTGCCCGGATCATATCGGTAACGGAGGAAATCATGCGTTCTAAGGAAAACGGCGCGCTCTTGAGCAGCATTTTCCCGCTTTCAATGCGGCTCATGTCCAAAATATCGTTAATCAGTGCCAGCAGAAACCGGGAGGAAACGCCGATCTTATGCAGGCAGTCCGCCACCTCCTGCCGATTGTCTCCCGCTCCGGCGGCAATGGTGGTCATCCCGATGATGGCATTCAGAGGCGTACGAATCTCGTGGCTCATGCGGGAGAGGAAATCGCTTTTGGCCACGTTGGCCTGCTCCGCCGCCTGCAAGGCGGTCAGCAGCGCCTCCCTCTGGCGCTGTTCCTGTTCAATGATATCGGTGATATCCATGCGGCTCAGGCAGACATGGCCCGTAATCTGGTCGATGTAGGCAAGGCTGAATTTTTTATACCGCAGCCGCCCGCCCGCGCGATTGGGCACCGTGAAGGAATAGGACGCGTCCTTTTCCAGTCTGGCTTGAATATTTTCAAAGTTCAGCTGTTTGAAAAACTCCGCGCAAAACGGCTCCGGAATTGCGGCGGTCAACACGTTGAGGCACTCATCGCGGAAGCTGCCCGCGGCAGGCACGTTGGCAAAGTCCGGTGCGCCCTGCGCGGCAATACGATAGTGGTCGTTCAGAATATCCACGTCCATCAGAAAATCAAAGTCCATGGTGGACGCCCGCTCCAGCAGCCGCCGAGAAAGCCACTCCTCCGTGATATCAAAGCTGTAAAGAAACAGCGTCAGGTGATTCGTCTCCGGTGTGAGGTAGGTGCGGGCCACCGTCCGGCACCAGATCGTTCTTCCATCGGCCCATCTGCGGCGAAATTCCAGACTGTGATCCGTCTCGCCGCGGGCATTGGCGTCCATGAGGTGCCGACGGGAAAATCGATTCAAAAACCTGTCCACATCCTCTTGGGAGAAGGCGCTTTGCGCAATGTAACGCAGCGCCTCATCCACGCTTGTAGAGGTGAAGTACGACTCCACCGCAGAGCCGCCCAGACCAGAATAAGACTCAAAGACATCCATGGTCAAATCCGCCTGCCCCTTGGCAATCAGATTGGGGGCCGCCAGTTCTGTGGCATATTCGGATTCCCGCTGAAAGCGGGCGCGGATGCGGCTGCGCTCCTCCACCTGCTCGGTGGTATTTGTGAGGACACAGAAAAGAATCGGATCGTCCCCGTCCACGCCGCCGGTGAGGTGGCCCCGCAGGCCAATCCAAATCACCGTGCCATCCCAGCGGATCAGCCGGCATTCCACATATACGGAACCGGACCCTCCGGCCAGCTGCGCTTGGAACGCGGGAAGAACCTTTTCAGCGTCTTCCGGCTCCATCAATGCCAGAAGACGATTGCCCATCAGCGCAAATTTTTCGCCGGTATACCCAGTGATGTCATACAGCACGTCGCTGGTTTCCAAAACCTCCAAGCCCTCCGCATAGCGGCAGCGCAGCAGGGCCCCGGGGATGGTGTTCAGAAGCTGGCGGCGTTCCTCCTGTGCCGCATGCAGCGCAGTGATATCCACGCAGACGGAGATGATTGCGGCCCTTCCGTTTTCCGCCGTCACGCTGCGGCCAATGTCGTGAACCCAAATATATTCGCCGTTTTTCTTGCGCATCCGGTATTCAATTGTGTATTCGCCTTTGGCGGCAATCTGCTCCTCTACCTGACGCAGCATTTCCGTCCGGTCATCCGGGTGCATACAGTTCCCAAGTGAGCCGGAGATATCGGAGACAAATTCCGACTCGCTTGCATAGCCCAGATAGTCCAGCATGCGCTGGTTGATATAGTAGAACGGAAAGTCCGGCTCATGGTAAGCGCCCACCATGCCTCCGGCGGTGGCCTCGTCCAAAAGCTCGTTGCGCTGGCGGTTTAGATTTTCCATCACCAGCGTCTGGGGATAGTGCTCCTCGCCGCGCTGATTGCCGGCGGCCTCAGACGCATGGATATGGCAGATTCGCCAGAGGTCGTTTTCCATCCGCAGAAGCATAGAGGTTCGCAGCCGCCAGCTGTACTGCTTGTTCTGGAGAAGAAACTCCATACTCACACAGGCGCAGTCGGCATTCATCCTCTGCTCCTGCGGATGAAGAAAGACGATGCGAAACGGCTCGGGCTGTTCCCGGGAGTCCTTCATCAGATAGTCTCGCATGGCGGCAAGCCCGCTGGCAATTTCGCCGCCGCCTGTTCCGATCATATAAATATCGCCGGAAAGATACTGCTCCGCAGCCTCTGGATCACGGCGGCCAAACCAAATCCGCAAAAACTCCTGTACCTGCCCAATCGCTTCTTTGCTCTCTTTCATTGGCGGTATCTCCTCTCTTGCAAAGCCGCAAATGCGGCTTTGCCCCTCTCTGTCTGCGCACTGATTGCGCAAAGTGCGCTCCGAGGAATGGTTCAGATAAAGCAGACGCCCTTTTGATTGCGTTTTGCGCGATAGAGCGCCCGGTCCGCGCGGGCAAACGCATTTTCAAAAGATTCGCCCCTTTGCATAATTGCAAGGCCCGCCGAGCAAGATGCGGCACATCCCCCCGCCTTGCTCAAATCGGTGTCGCGAAATGCCTGACAAATCTCCTGCCCTTTTCGCAGCGCAGTCTCCACCACGTTCATTTGCAGAATCACCGCCACAAATTCATCCCCGCCGATGCGGGAGAGAATGTCGCCGCTGCGGGTGTGGGACCGGAGTACGCAGCTGAACTGCCGCAGCATCTCGTCGCCGCCGGCATGACCCTTGGAATCGTTGCAGCGCTTGAGATTATCCATGTCAAAAATAAAAATTGTGGCATTCGCCTGATCCAAATCTATCTGATCCATCGCATGATTCAAGCCCCGCCGGTTCAAAAGTCCGGTAAGGTAGTCCTGATAGGCCGCAGCCTCAAGCAATCGCGTTTTTTCCAGAATATCGTCATCCTTCAGTTCATTTTTCTCCTCAAAATCGTCCACATCCTGAAGGAACCGCTCAAACTCCCGCTGGGGGAGCGGCTGAGAGAAATAGTATCCCTGCCCAAAATTGCAGCCCACGCTCCGCAGCTTTTCCACCTGCTCCAACGTCTCCACGCCCTCGGCAATCACCTGCAGGTCCAGCCACCGGGCAAGGCTCACCACAAAGCTGAGGATGCTGCGGCGCTTGTTGCGCTCCTGCCCCTCCTGCAAAAACTTCAAATCCAGCTTTAAAATGTCAATAGGCAGTTCGTTGAGCATGTTGAGCGAGGAATAGCCGCTGCCGAAATCATCCATTTCAATGATAAAGCCCGCGCGGCGGAGCTTGGCCACCACGTCGCACAGCTGCTGGTGGTTTTCCGTATAGGCCGTCTCCGTAATCTCCAAATGCAATAGGGAGGGCTTGATCTGGTGTCGCCGCCGAATATCCACCAGAACTGTCTCCAAGTCGGCATTGTAGATGTCCGCGCGGGAGACGTTGACGGAGATGGGAACCAGCGGAAGGCCCCGCAGATCCCAGTCGTGTATGGTGACGGCCACCTCTTCCCAGACATACTGATCCAGCCGGGTAATAAAGCCGTTCCGCTCAAAAAGCGGCATAAACTTTTCGGGGGAAATTGTCCCCATGGTGGGGTGGTTCCATCGGACCAGCGCCTCCGCACCGCAGATGCGGCTGTTGCGCAGGTTGCATTTCGGCTGATAATAAACTTCAAACTGCCGCGCGTTCAGTGCGGACTCCATACTGTCCGCCATGGCCTTTTCTCGCAGACGATCCTGACGCAGCCCATCGTTGTAAAACGCCACGGTCTGCGCATATTGCCCCTTAATGGAATCGCACGCCAGCAGCGCTCGGTCGCACATCTGCTCCACCGGCAGCCGAACGTCGTTGACTGCGTAAACGCCCCACTTCATGAAAAACCCGCTGACGCCGGACTCACAGCGAATCCGCTCTGTGGCGCGGGCCAGGGCGGGTGCCAGATCAAAGCTGCCCCGCTCAATCATACACACAAAAATATCCGCCCGCAGCCGTCCGCACAAATTTCCTCCGGGCAAACCGCTCTGCATTTCCCGGGCCATCAGGCGCAGCACCTGATCGCCCACAGCCAGACCGAACACCTCGTTGACAAATTTGAAATTCTCCGCATTGGCGCAGAGCAGATCATACTGCGTGTTCGGATTCTGCCGGAGCGCCTGCCGTACCCGCTGGTAAAAAAACGCCTGACTGTACACTCCGGTGAGTCGGTCGTATTCCATCTGGTTCATCAGCGCCGCCGTCTCCCGCAGAGAGATGATGCTGGCGGCCCGATGCAGAATCACAGCGGGCTTATAGGGCTTTGTGATAAAGTCTGTGGCCCCATGGGCCAGCGCCTCCACCTCGTCTTCTTCCCCGTCGCTCTGGGTTGCAACGATGACGGGAATTGCAGAGAGAATCCGGTCGGTTTGCAGCTTTTGCAAAAAAGTGTAGCCGTCCATCACCGGCATCTGGATGTCAAGGAAGATCAAAGAGACGTCCTGATCCTCCCTGTTTAATAGATCCAGTGCTTCCTGCCCGTTGGCAGCCTCCAGCGTTTCATAATCCTGCGAGAGGATTTTGCAGAGTGTCAGGCGATTGGCGATATTGTCTTCCACCACCAAAATCTTGCGCCTTGTATTCATTCGCTTTCCCCTCCCTCGTCCGTCTGCATGGTCTGTGGCTGATGGAACCACCAGCTGTCCGCACATTCGGGCGTTTCCCGCCGAAGCATCCAAATTCAGCCCCGCCGCGAAAGATGACAGCGGCAGAATATATTATGTCTGGAATTTATGATATATTATATAGTCCCTGCGTTGAAATTACAACGCTTTCCGGCATTTTCTCCCGCACTTTGTCCCCATGCGCAACGTGCCGCCTCATTTTCAAGCAAGACTTGAAAATGAGGCGGCACGTTATGTTAAACGGGGTTGGCCCGCAGATATTCCAGCCACTTTTTGCATCCGGCAGCATTCAAATGAACCCCATCCGTGGTAAGATTCTTGGGCAACACTCCGTTTTCATCTGCCACGGCGGAAGCTACATCCAGAAAAATGCAGTCCTCTTCGCCCGCCACCTCCTCCAGCAGCTGGTTGAACAAAATGATGCGGGTGTTGTTCACATAGCTGTGCTTCTGGTCCTGCTCTGCGCTGACGGGAGGCAGGGACTGGATGACCAGTTTTGCCTCCGGATGGTCGGCACGGATACGGTGGATGACTTTGGCATACTGATTGGTAAAAGCCTCCGTGCGGTACCAGCCCAGCTCGTTGATCCCAAGCATGATGTAAATCTTTCCGTAGGTCCCGCCGGAAAGAGCGTCCAGAATCGTCTCCTTTCCGTTGGGTCCGTCCTGTGTGGCTTTTTCCATCACCGTCTGTACGGTGGCGCCCACCGCGTAAAAATAGGTCCCCTCTTTCAGACCGCTGTAAAGATGAAAACCCTCTGTTCGGGAATCCCCCACAAAGGCCGCGTCTGAAAAATCAGTTTCCTGAACAGGAACGGCCTTTGGCTCCGGTTTAACCGGTTCCACTATCTCGGGAGTATCCTCCTCAGGCGGCAAATCCAGCGGCACGGCAACGTTATCCTCCCAATCGTCCGGCAGTGCCTCCGGCTCAGAACAGACCTGAGCCGCCGCCGCGACAACGGACGCCATGGGAGCATCCAGAGTGGGTGTCAACAGAGTTGTGACCGTGAGCCCCAGTACCAAACACAGCGCCAGCAGGATACCGCCCCCCGCCCTTCTTCTTTTCCTTCTTTCTCGCTTTCCCGCCATATCATTCTCTCCTTTGCGTGGTCGTATCTTTTATTTTATAATAATAAGACGTGGAAAAGAAGGAAAAAGTGAAGACAAATTGGTTAAAAATAATGACAAATAAAATGGAAAAAGTTACATCAATTGGTGGTCTTAACCACCCTCCCCTTTTTTGCTCTTGCAGTACGTGCGGCGACGGTTCCCGCCCCGCCGTAAAACGCCGTTTTTATTTCGTAGAATTTTTCGAATACGAACGGAGGGACTTGCAACTTTCTAAAAAATGTGCCATAATACTATCCTAATGTTTATATTGCAAAGCATCTGTCGTGGATTTTTTAAAGTTGCCGCCGTCGCAGCCATTTTGGGACATATTGGGACGGTTATAACGACGCTTCTTTCCGATGCGGCACTTTCCCGCCGCGCAAGTCAACTAAATATGGAGCGGTATCGAAGTGGTCATAACGGGACTGACTCGAAATCCACTCGGTCAGTTGCCTTGAAAATGCAGGAAACCCTTGAGTTTATGCGGTTTTGCGGGATTTCAAAAAATTAGCTTTTTAGCGATTTCTACGGTTTTTCTACACTTTGCCTTGACTTCTACGCGGGGCTTGGTGTATTAAAATAAATATGGAGGCGTATCGAAGTGGTCATAACGAGCCTGACTCGAAATCAGGTTGTCCTCACGGGCACGTGAGTTCGAATCTCACCGCCTCCGCCAGGGGCCTGTTTGCGGTCAATGTCCGCAACAGGCCCTCCATTTTTTTGCCTTTTCTACGCTCTCTTTTGAGGGCGTTTTTTTGTTTGTGTAGAAAACGGATATGCCTGAGCCCTTGCCCTATAAGGCTTTTCCGTATTCCCATAAGGCAGTCCGTAGAAAATTAGTTGATTGCTGCAAGTCCAGTAGGTTCTGCCACTCGGTTTCTTTCAAACATCCCATCCATAACCAATCCGGATTCGATCTGTGCGTGGAAGTCCAGGTGAGAATAAATGTCTGCTGTGGTCGAAAAGGTGCTATGCCCCAGCCATATCTGGATTTGTTTCATTGATATCCCATTTGCAAGCAGTAAGCTGGCGCAGGAATGTCTTAAATCGTGGAAACGGATTTTTTTGAGGTCGGTTTTTTCAAGCACCCAGCTAAAGTGATCCGTTACATAATTAGGGCGCATGAGCTTCCCTGTTTGGTCGAGGCAGATGTAGTCGAGATAATCCCGGCAGTAAGAGCGTTTGAATAGCTTTCTGTACATTTCCTGCTTTTCCTTTTCTGCAAGCAGTAGCTTTTCCACCGATGGCAGCAACGGAAGGGTGCGGAAGCTGGATTTGGTTTTCAGTACATCTTCCCCGACCGTTATGGTTTTGCCATCTACCGTGTCCTCAATCACCTTGTGCTTGATGGAGATGGTTTTTTGTTCGAGGTTGATCGCATCCCACTTTAATCCGAGAACTTCGCTTCGGCGTAAACCATAGTAAGCTGCCAGCTTCACACAAATCTCCAAGGGATCATCTGATATCGCATCAAACAGTGCCATCATTTCCTCTGCGGAATAAAACTGAGCCTGATATATATTCTTTTTTGGTCTGTCTACCCGGTCAGCAGGGTTACTGTCGATGATCTCCTTTTTCACCGCATTCTGTAGTGCTCTGCGGAGGACTGCGTGATAATGGATAACCGTGTTCGGTGTGTGGCCCTCATCAAAAATTGATTGATGGAAGTCCTGAATATGCTGTGGGGTAACCTCCCCCAAGGTGATGTCCAGCTCGATAAAGTACCGATTGATTCGACCATCCAGCATGGTTTGATAGCCTTTAAATGTTGTTTTGGCTATCGTCGGCTTTGCTTGAATCAGCCATTTTTGAAGGTAGTCGGTAAACAATACATCCGCTTGAGGATTTCGTTTGCCCTCGATCAGTTCTTTGGCTCGTTCCTCGGCTTCGCGACGCTCCTTTTCTTCCTGCTCCTGTTCATACTCCAACCGGATTTGGTCAAAGGCTTTCTTAGCTTTCCTGTCGCTGGTTCCCGCTACCGGCAGTCCGGTGGGAATCCACTTGGTTTTTCTTTTTCCGTCTACTTTGATATAAAGGACGGCGTAATAAGTATTGTTCTTTTGCTGTAGGCAGCCTGTTATCATTGTTATCCTCCTTTGAAATAACAGCGTATTTGCCTACCATTGACAACATCACAATACCACAGAAGGCATAGGATAGCTACTGTTTTACGCGGAAGCAATCCAACGGATTTTTCTACGGTTTTGGGTCAATAATAAGCAAAAAACCATATCAACCAATCTTGATATGGCACATTTCTTCACTCAGCAAATATTCAATGACGCATGCTTTGGGAATCTTATAGGTTCGTCCAATGCGAACACTATGTATCTCTTTTTCCGAAAGCAATTTATAAGCCAGTTTCCGGCTGATGCCGCCGAGCATTTCTCGTAATTGATTTACCTCGACTACGTCGGGGTATTTTTCAAACATGATTGTTTTGTTGTTCATAAAAATTCCCCCTCATAATAAAAGCGCCGGACTTAGTCCGACGCTGATAGAAAGTGCTTGGTTGATTTCTTCCATAGCCTGTTCATCCAACCTGCCGATCCAGCCCCGAAGCCGTGTCCGATCAATGGTGCGTATCTGCTCCAGAAGTGCAAAGGACTCTCTGGACAATCTGCCCGCTCCAGTAATAGTTGCATGGGTGGGCAGAGGTTTTTTGGGTCTGCCGGTGATGGCACAGACGATGGTGGTGGGACTGTGGCGGTTGCCTATGTCATTTTGCAATATAAGTACGGGACGGATGCCCCCTTGCTCACAGCCCACAACAGGGCTTAAATCGGCGTAGTAAATATCGCCGCGGCTGATTCCTTGTTTTATCATGTTCAAATTTTGCACCTCCTTGGTTTGAGTTTCCTCTGCTTTTCTTAATGGCACAAATATAGGGATCGCTCTACTGTGAGCTTTTCCGCTGGCAGAGCGATCCCCATCGCTTCTGACATTAAGTCTTTTTTCTGTAATAACGGTGCTTAATTCGACACTACTCCCCAAGCACTCTGTACAGAGCATATGGTGCTTTGCACAATAAAGGCGACGGCCTGAACTGCGGCTGGCTTCACCGCATCATGGGAATCTCACCCCCGCCAGGATCTCTGCCGGCTGCCCTCATTGCGTGATCCCCCGGTCAGGGGGGCTGTGACTGGACAGAAGTATCAATATAGGCTGACGGAGTCATTGCGAGACAGGCTGCCACAGCCTGTTTTCCGGTCGGATGGGTACCGCTCTGCACCTTATTTGGCCGTCTTTGATAGGAGCAGAAAGAAACGAGCGAACAAAAAAATAAGTGATTTCACTTTTCTTGCTGCCTGCCTACAGGTGGTCTTGGCGCATCCTCCGGGGTCGCTTTTCCCTTTCAGGGTCCGTCAGCTAATGTATTCAGGTCATCGGATATGAAATTTTCAAAGTACGATTGAGGGAATGGGAAAAACCCCCTCACTACTAATCCGGTTTCGTGAGGGGGTCTACAAAAAATATTTTTACTTTTCCATCATTTTTTTTAGCTTCAGCCGAATCTGACGGTCCCGATAGCTGATGGTCTGCTGCTTGATTCCGGTTTCTCTCTCCAGCTCCATCTGCGTTTTTCCTTGATAATACAGGGAAAAAATCAGATTCTGTTCCTCTTTGGAAAGTTGTGCTATGCATTGACGAAGCCGCTGTGACATGAGCTTGTCCACTACCATACAAATGCCTGTTTATATGTAGGTTTTGTATGCCTAAAATTAACAATAAAAAAACCTTTGAGAAAGGAGATTTTATGAATAACAATGAAACAACAAGTAAAGAAAACCTATTTGATGTTTTAAATCTGTTAGAAGATTTAAATATAAAATATTGGATTGATGGTGGTTGGGGTGTTGATATCCTGACCGGAAAGCAAAATAGGGATCATAGAGATATAGACGTTGATTTCGATGGGGAATCTGAGGAAACCTTATTGGCTGAACTAAAAGATAAGGGATATAAAATCACGACTGATTGGAGTCCTGCACGCATTGAGCTGCATCACCCGGAACTTGGCTATATAGATATACACCCTTTAATAATAGATGAAGATGGAAGTGCCAGGCAGGCTGATCTGCAAGGCGGCTGGTATCATTTTGAAGCAAAATGGTTTTCTTCTTCAATATTTGAAGGTAGAGTGATTCCATGTATTTCGGCAGAGGCTCAGAAAATTTTTCATAGTGGATATGAATTGAGGGAAGTTGATCATATCGATCTGAAAAATCTTGAAGCGCTGAAGAGAGCAATCTATTTAATCACCGGGGTTATGGCGTCCGGAAAATCTACAGTCGCTCAATTACTTGCCTTAAAAATGGAAAAAGGAGTGCATCTGCGGGGCGATATATTTCGTAAAATGATTGTTGCCGGACGGGCTGACATGTCCGTACAGCCCTCCGAAGAAGCTATCCGACAACTGCATCTGCGTTACCGCTTGGCAGCTGAAACGGCAAAAACCTATTATGACAGCGGTTTTTCCGTTGTTTTGCAGGACAACTACTATGGTGAGGAACTGCTCCGCATGTTGAAGATGTTAGAGAATTACCCTGTTCATGTAATCGTATTGTGTCCAGATGTGGAGACTGTAAAAAAGCGTGAAAAGATGCGAGGAAAAACTGGCTATACCGGTTTTTCACTAGAAGCTCTGCATGCGGATTTCATGAGAAAAACCCCAAGAATCGGATTCTGGCTGGACAACTCAGAGCTGACGCCGGAACAATCCGCTCGGGATATTCTATTGCACTTCGGTGAATAACGGTGAATAAGTCACATTAGATTGAACACTATTGATAATTTTAATGTCCGAAAGGGAGTAACATAAATGAATAATATACTGATTGTTTATTATTCACTTTTTCATAATACGGCGAATTTAGCATTGGAAATAGCAGTACAGACAGGTGGAACATTAAGAGAATTGATTCCCGATACGAATTATTCCTTTGAATATAATACTGCTGCTAAAGAATTAAGGGATCAGATTTCTCGAGGCTTTTGTCCAAAATTAATATCTGGAAATGAACCAATAGACGGTTATGAAACAGTATTTATAGGATCACCCAACTGGTTCAAAACTTTAGCTCCGCCAGTTATGAGTTTCCTTAGACTGAATGATTTTACGGGTAAAACAATAATACCCTTTTGCACACACGGTGGTGGAGGATTCGGCCAAATTGCAAATGATATAGCAAAAGAGTGCCCGAAGTCAATAATACTACCCGGCATTGCTGTAAATGGCACTGTCATATCGGAAGAGGTCATGAATTGGCTTAAGATGATAGAATATGAATTATAAAATCCCATTTTAAGGAGGTATCTTATATGCAATATGGTCCCGACCCTAACGCCTTTTATCCAAATGAAACAATAAAAAGCGTATGCTATATCAAGAATGTTATAACTCGCTCCAATATCATCGTCGGCGATTACACGTATTACGACGACATTAACGGAGCGGGGCGGTTTGAAGAGCACGTTACGCATCATTATGAGTTTTTAGGCGACAAACTCATAATCGGAAAATTCTGCGCCATTGCCAAAGGTATCGAGTTTGTAATGAACGGTGCCAATCACAGGATGTGCAGTGTCACCACCTACCCATTTAACATCATGGGCCACGGTTGGGAAAAGGTGACACCGACGCTGGAAGAACTACCGTTCAAAGGCGATACCGTTGTCGGAAATGATGTGTGGATTGGGCAGAATGTCACGATTATGCCCGGAGTGCATATTGGGGATGGGGCGATCATTGCAGCTAATTCCGTTGTAACAAAGGACATACCACCTTATTATATCGCCGGAGGCAATCCAATCAGAATCATTCGGAAGCGGTTTGATGACAACCTCATCCGCTATCTGCTGAAGCTGAAATGGTGGGATTGGTCTGCTCAAAAGGTTTTCGAGAATCTTGAAATCCTATGCAGTGATGATCTGACAAAAATAAAGGAAATCAAGTAACCTATTATGATAACGCAATAAATCACACTTTTTAGGAGACAATTTAATCATGGATATAAAGAAGATTACGGCTAACGGCAATGAAATAGCTATTGTAAACAGCGATGAGGTTTGTATTTCAGATGTGCAGTCCGCACTGGATTTCATGATGTCTGTAAATTATGAAACAGGAAGCCATTCCATTATATTGAACAAAGATGCGGTGACCCCGGACTTTTTTGTTTTGAGTACGAAGATTGCCGGTGAGATTTTACAAAAGTTTATCAATTACCAATTTAAGTTTGCGATTGTTGGCGACTTTTCCGGCTATACAAGCAAGCCGCTGAAAGATTTTATATATGAAAGCAATAAAGGAAGAGATATCTTCTTTGTGTCTTCCGAAGAAGATGCTATTGAGAAATTGAGCAGAACATAATCCGTTTCATATCTTGAGATTGCAGTTAAAATATAGTATAATAATTCAAAGTAAAAGCGGGGTAGAAATATGTATTTGATATTCATGTAATTTAGTTTTTAAGCACTGCCCTTTTTAGGGTTTATTTGTTGTGCTTAAAGACATATTTACATGAGTATATCCTCGCTTTTGAAGATCTCCTTGTAAAATTATGCCTTTCTGCACGAACAACGCTTAGGCAGTTGTTCGTTTTTAATTTATATAAGGAGATTTCTATAATGAACAGAATAAAAAATTGGAAGAAACAATTTGTTGTAATATACACAGGACAGGCTTTTTCAATCTTGGGTTCTGCCGCAGTGCAGTTCGCTGTTATCTGGTGGCTGACCATCCAGACTGAATCCGCAATCACCTTGACGATTGCATCCTTAGTTGCCTTTCTCCCCAATATGTTAATCGGACCCTTTGCCGGTGTATGGATCGACCGATACAACCGCCGAACAGTAATGATTTTAGCTGACGGTCTGGTAGCTGTATCCAGCATCATCCTTGGTGCAGCATTTTTACTTGTGGAAACACCCCCTATTTGGTTTATCTACATTGTTTTATTTTTGCGTGGATTGGGGAATACCTTTCACGGTCCAGCTATGCAAGCGGCGATACCCATGTTTGTGCCAGCAGATATGTTGACCAAAGCAGGGGGCTGGGGAAATATGATCCAATCAATATCCAACATGATGGGGCCTGTGTTGGGTGCTGCGCTTATGTCATTTCTACCTATTTCCTCCATTATGATTGTGGATATACTGGGAGCCGCTTTTGCGATAGTTTGCCTCCTATTTGTTATAATTCCGGACATTCCGCAAACCAATGAGAAGATGAGTGTATTGTCTGACATGAAGCAGGGCTTTATCGCAATGAAAGCAAATAAGCCTTTAATGGCTGTGTTTTTCCCCATGCTGCTGATGACCATACTTTATATGCCCTTAGGTTCTCTGTTCCCTCTGCTGGTACGCAGCCACTTTATGGGCGAAGCATGGCACAATAGCATTGTGGAATTTGTCTTTGCAACCGGATTGCTTCTTTCATCTTTGGTTATTGGTGTATGGGGCGGCATGAAAAGGAGGTTTTTCATGGCATCCTTAGCTATTGGCTTAATGGGTCTGGCTACACTGATTAGCGGAGCGTTACCGACAAGCGGTTTTTGGATTTTTGCTATATGCTGCTTCTTCTTGGGTGCCTCTGGCACATTTATGAATGTTCCTGTTATGGCCTATGTTCAAGAAAGCATTGCACCTGAAATGATGGGCAAGGTGTTTTCCCTTTTGATGACAGCCATGACTCTTTCTATGCCGATAGGCTTACTTGTTGCGGGT
The DNA here is from genome assembly GCF_000307265.1 of Oscillibacter ruminantium GH1. Lineage (GTDB taxonomy): Bacteria > Bacillota > Clostridia > Oscillospirales > Oscillospiraceae > Oscillibacter > Oscillibacter ruminantium. The sequence continues at coordinate 28,795 of NZ_DF158896.1, read as the reverse complement.
CCGGTTGTTGAGGTTATAGGTGTAAACACATGGTTTTTCTGGTCAGGCGTCGTGCTGATGGCAGACGCTATTCTCTGCCGCCTTCTGACACGGCGCTATGACAAAGAAACTATGAGACCACAAGCGGATTGAAAAGAGGACGTAGTTGACGATAATTTATAGTGATGGGCTTCTTGGAGTGCAAAACAAAGTGCTCAAAGTTGCTGGGTTCACAGCATTTAACAGTATTAATCTCAGGTTATAATAATCTTTCTATTATAGTAAAGGAGAATATCTATGACACCTAATAGCGAAAATAAACGAGTATGGTTTATTACCGGAGCAAGCAAGGGGCTTGGCTATGCTTTTACATGCGCCGCCTTGAAAGCCGGGGATAAAGTTGTTGCAGTCGCAAGGACGATTGATAATTTGGCGAAACTAAAAGAAACATATCCAGAAACCTTGCTGCCATTAAGCCTCGATGTTACAGATAGGGAGGCTGTTTTTTCTACGGTTGAAACAGCAGTTAAACATTTCGGCAGGCTTGATATTGTTGTTAATAATGCGGGTATCATGACTATGGGTATGATTGAAGAACTAAACGAATCCGATGCTCGGAAACTAATGGACACAAACTTTTTTGGAGCTCTTTGGGTCTGTCAGGCAGTGATGCCCTATTTGAGGTCGCAGCGTTCTGGACATATCATACAGATTACAAGCATTGGCGCTATTATCTCGGGTCCGATGTCTGGTATTTACAGTGCAAGTAAATTTGCGCTGGAAGGAATGAGTGAAGCCTTAGCAAAAGAAGCGGAACATTTCGGAGTGAAACTCACTATGGTGGAACCAGGAGGATACTGGACAGATTTATACACTTCGATGAGTTACAGCAATCCATTAGATTCATACGGTACACTTCGCGATGAGCTGGCGAAACAGTATTCCGAAGATTCGATCGATAGTGATCCTTCCTTGGCAGCGGAAGCCCTTATGAAATTAGTAGCCAGCAATAATCCGCCTTTGCGGCTTATCCTTGGTAGCATGGTTTACGATTTGGCACTGGATACCTTAAAAGCACGGATGGCTACTTGGGAAGAATGGGAAGCTCTTAGCCGTGCATCAGAAAAGGCTATTCCTGCACCGGAGAGATATGGAGTATAATACCAAACAGGGGTTTTGAGGCAAGGACGAAACTATACGGATGGCAGTTATTTGCGTCCGATTTTTACATTCGGCAAGTATTTTGAACAGGATGGAAAGACACTATTACCCCTTTCAGTGCAAGTCCACCATGCAGTTTGTGACGGTTTCCATGCAAGTCGTTTTATAGATGAGTTCCAGGAATTAGCGAATGACGATGGCCTATGGAGGCTGTAGGTAAATGAAGCTAACTATGAAACGAGGAAGTGATCATATGCCATCAAAACAAGATAGTAACAGCTCCATGCCTACAACCGATGAAGAACTGCAAAAGAACATGGTTGGAGAGCTGAAACCGCATAACGCCCCTATCACCCTTGCCGAATATGATCTAAGTTGGCCTGAACTCCCGGCATTGGAAGCAGCCGGCTACACGTTGCGGATTCGGGAGTCTGACTGGTTCGAGCATCGTCTGTTTAAAGGACCCGATACCGACATCAACCTGCATGTGTTCAGTTCGGGTACATCTGAGATTAATAGAATGTTGCGCTTTCGAGATTGGTTACGGTCCAATGAAACCGACCGGGAGAAATATGCGCAAGTCAAGCGAAGCTTGGCAGAAAATAAGTGGCGGCATGTTCAGCACTATGCGAATGCCAAAACATCAATAGTACAGGAAATCATGGAACGAGCGAATGGTAATAACACTTAAGGAGACTAATGAATGATTAATAATTTAGAGATAAAAAAGTTAAGGTTGGAAAATGGAGAAACATTGGCTTATAGAGAGGCCGGGAATGGGGATAACATTTTGATTCTGGTACATGGAAATATGTGCTCGGGACTACATTTGCTTCCCATAGCTGAAAGACTGCCTCCAAATTTTAAAGCCTATATCGTGGATTTGAGAGGATTTGGGGATAGCACTTATAATAATAGAATAGATTCTATAAAAGACCTTTCTGACGACCTATATGCATTTGTGAATTATTTAGGACTAAAGAATTTCACAATGCTAGGGTGGTCTGCTGGAGGAAGTGTGTGCTTGCAATTTGGTGCCGATTATCCAGATATAGTAAAAAAAATCGTACTGATAGAGTCTGTAGGTTACACTGGAAGTCCGCTGTTTAAAAAAGATGCTCAAGGAGAAATACTAATGGGGCAAACTTATGAAGACAGGACAGAAATGGCCAAAGATCCGGAAGTTGCTCCTTGCCTTCGTGCAATTGAAAATAAGGATTTTGACTCTATGAGTATTTTATGGAATAGAGCCATTTATTCAAATCGTAAACCCTTACCCGAAGATAATAAACTGTATATCAATGCAACCTTAAAACAGAGGAACTTGGTAGATATTTATTGGGCGTTGGCCTTATTTAACATGTCAAATAAACATAATGGATATTCAGCGGGTGATTGCAGAATAAATGAAATAGAGGCTCCGGTACTGAGCTTTTGGAGTGAAAAGGATATAATAATACCAGAAGCTACAGTAAGAGAAACTGTTGAAGCTTTGGGAGACAAAGCTGAGTTGATGATTATTAAAGATAGTGGACACTCTCCTTTAGTTGATTGCCCTGATTTGCTGATGAAAAAGATCAGCAATTTCATAATATAATTCGGCTCAGGCATATATGAAATTGCTAGAGCCTGTACCAAATTATTTATGGGGCTTGGTGTAGAAGTTGAAGTTATAAAGCCTTTGTAAATGCGGGAAAATATACGCAAGATGCAGAATATACAAGAACAATATAAATAAATTACCTATATTCACTCCATCTTGTCCACAATAATTTGTAGTTTACAAATATAGCGTTTCTTGTGTTACACAAGAATATATAAAGCAACACTTTATTCTTTTTCTGTAATAAAATTTGTTAGAGTGAGAGGTTCTGGTGGGTTCACGGTGAACCGCACCTGGGTTCAGCAGAAGAACGGAATACCTCCCTGGCGGGAAATCCGCCCTTTTGCTTTACCATCCCCTGCTATTTTCTTAAAATGAGACGGTTGGAGCTGTTGCTTCCATTCTCCCGGTAGCGCGGCTCCTTTTCGATCAGCTCAGCTCTGACCAGATCATGGATTGCGCGTTTAACGGTACTGCGGGAAAGCTGCAAGTCGGAGGCAATCGTTTTTACCGCAGGCCAGCAGTCCTTACCTTTTCCTGCCCGGTCACAAAGGTATAGATAGACAGCTCTCGCCCGATGGGGAAGCTCATCGGGCGAGGCTGTATAAATGTGGTTGAAGTAGCTCATGGGAACCTCCTTTACGTTTTGAGCACATTGCGGCGGCGCATGGTGTTTTCAGACGGTTCTGCCACCGGGGTATGAAGGGTTCCTCTTCCGGTGGTTGGTTCCAGCATCTCCCCGGTTTCTTCGTCCACCATAAGGCAGGTCGTGTGCTTGCGGACGATGTTTTCCTCCAGCATCTGCTTATCGGCGTAGACCACCTTTCGGTGCGCTTTTTCCTCCACGGTATAGGGCTCTCCGAAACGGATACCCCAATCAAGGAACAGCCGCAGCTTTGTCCTCATGGGATGGGTGCCGGTTTTCATCACAACAAAGTTACCCTTGGGAATGGATTTGAGTTCGTCAGGCGTCATGAGGGGACGCTCCATCATCTGCAAGGACTGGCTGGGATCATTCTTTCCCCTGCTTACGCTGCCGCTCATGACGGTGCGGCTGCCCAATGCCTTACTCAGCACTTCGGCGGTCTGACTGTTGGGAGCGAAGCCGCCGAAGATGGTGTCCTGGCAGTTGTCCACGATGATTTCCGAACCCTCTTTGCCGTAATTCTTTTCGAGCTGACCGAAGGACTGTATGATCGGTACCATCGCAAGCCGGCGTGAGCGTGAGGCACTGAAAATTAATTCGAGCGATTCAATGGCCGGAAGCGTTCCGAGCTCATCGCAGTAAAACATCACGCGGTTTTTCAGCTTGCCGCCGTTTTCATCCGCAACCGCGAGGATCTCCCGGTAGAGCTGCTGGATCATAAGACTGACCATAAAATACTTGGTCAAATCTTCTTCGGGGAGCACGATAAACAGTGCGGATTTTTCATTACAGAATTTCTCCGCATCAATAGCTGTTTCAAAGCAGAGTATCTGCTCCATTTCGGAGTCGAGAAAAGCATTCAGACGGGACAGCACGGTGGAGAGCACCGATGCCATGGCCTGCTCCGCAGAGTTGAGAGCGGCTCCTGCAAACCAGCGGGCCTTGTGGTCGGACGGGAGCTTATCCATGAGGAGCTGGAACTGACTTTTTCCCTTTACCTTGCTGGGGGCCAGCAAGTCCTGCACTAATTTGAACACACTGATGATATGACGGCAGTCTACCTTTTTCCCATCTATCTCAGTAGGAGGAAGATACTCGGCAATCAGCAGAATCACCGAGGACAGGAGTCCTTCAGCGGCATCATAAAAAAACTGATTTTGTCCGTAATTCTCCCCACTGGCGTTGATGATGGTTTTGGAGATAATCTTGGCGTATTTCTCTGCTTTCGCCTTTGCTACAAGGTTATTTTCGTCGGCAAGGTACGCATCCATGTAGGTGTTCACCAGATGGAGCATATTGTTGCCGTCTGAGCGGGTGGGGTTTCGAAGGTCGATGACCGCCACATGGTAGCCGTAGTGGTCGCGGGCAATGGCGCCGTAGTTGCGGTAAAGATCGCCTTTCGTGTCGGTGGTCAGAAAACTCATGCCGGAGGCACAGGCATACTCCAGATTCGGGTACAGGAAAAATGCCGTCTTGCCCACGCCGGATGCGCCGATCATAAGGCAGTGGATGTCGTCGGTATCCACCAGCGCCGTGACCTTGTTCTTCGCACCTATACTGCCGAGGATGATACCCTGATCTGAAACAGCGGGGCGGGTTTCTCCCTTCCGCCACAGCTCCGGCTGAAAGGGGATGTGCTTATAGATGCTTTTTATTTCCTGCTTGGTGGAAAACCGCGCCGTACCATGCTGTCCGTCACCCACCGTGCGGGACTTGATTCCGTTGAGGGTGTAATAATGGGCCAAAAGAGAAAGACCGCCGATGACGAGAAACATCACGGCGGCCGCAGCGATTAGGGTATAGACTTGAGATGACATGGAAGACTCCTTTCTTTTCGGTCAATTTGGTGGTAAAATGGTTAAACGGTTGTAGCTTGTTGAAGCATATAGAGCAGCAATAAATAAGAATTTGAAGTGTAGTTTTTTTATATGACATTTAAGCAAAGAAGAACTATTCAAAGGAGGTTTAAAATGAGTGTATTTTTTTATGGCTGCATTACTATGGATGGCTATCTTGCTGACAAAAATCATAACCTGGACTGGCTTTACCAAACTGGTGCAATAGAAGAAACCGGTTATGAAAACTTTTATAAAAGCATGGATATTACTATAATGGGCAAAAGAACATTTAATGAAATTAAAAACACAGGGAATATAGGCAGTCTTTATTCGACTACTAAAAATTACGTTTTTACACATGCTGAAAGATTATCAGTCAGCGAATTTATTCCTATAAATTGTGATGTTGTCAAATTTGTAAAACAAATAGAAAATGATAAAAATATTTGGATTATTGGAGGAAACACGATATTAGCCCCACTGTTAGATAATGACATGGTAGATAATATGACAATACAAATTGCCCCTGTGTTATTAGGGAAGGGAATACCGTTGTTTTCACAAAAAGAAGTATTGAGGCGATTTTATTTGAAAGAAGTTAAACAATACGGACAATTTGCAGAATTAATTTATAGTAAAATATAGTTTGTTACAGCTTTTCAAAATCCATTGCCTTTACCATAGTCTGGTCATATGAACTGCGATCTGGTGAGCAAGCCAAATTTTCATAATCAGCATAGCTGCCAAGTGCAACTTTTTCTGTAAGTGTCAGACTTTTTAGGAGCAGTCAATACTCTTGACTGCTCCTTTTTGCTATGCCATCCGCATTTCAAAGCCACTCGACTTTTGCTGTATCGCTTCTATCAAATCGTCATTCCAGTCCT
>NZ_DF158896.1:0-21314 GCF_000307265.1 Oscillibacter ruminantium GH1 | reverse complement strand
CCAGTCCTTCCCCTGTGAAGTGAGCCGCTCGGATGTATACCCCTGTTCCTCAAGCTGCTGTTTCAGCCGTTCGCTTGCTTTGTGTCCGGCTTCATCGTTATCCAAGCATAGCGAGACCTGCCGGAGCTGCGGGTACTGTTCCAGCATCCACAGCATTGCCTGATCGCCGACGCCGCAGAGGGACACATAGCTGTGCCGCTGCCAGTCCTGTGGGTGCAGGGTGATAAACGACAGCATATCCACCGGCGCTTCAAAAACATACAGATGCTCACTTTCGCCAAGCCAGTGAAAGCTGTGCCGGGGATCGCAGCCGTCCACATTTCCTTTAAACGCCTGCCCCAAGGTGTAAATTCCGCGCTTGTGCGCATGACGGGCAACTCCGTTTTCATCCAAGCCCACAAACACGGCGTTATGGTATTCCTTCATGCCATCCTTCGATTTTTCGCAGCTTTCATAGAGGAGCTTCTTCTTTGCAAAGAAGCTGACCACCTCCCGGCCGATGTGCCGGGTTTTTACCAGATAGGCATAGGCTCGGCGCATATCCGTATGCGCCGGTGGGAGCGCAAAGGGCTTTTTCGGCTCCTGCTTCTTTTCCTGCGCCGGTCTGTAAATCTCGCCCTGCTCACCGCCCAGCAGTAGAGTGACGGCTTCGGGATAAGAGCATTCGTAGAACTTCCGCACGAAATCAATGGCATACCCGCCGCTCTCTGCGGAGTGATCGTACCACTCGTTTCCCCGGACAGTGATACTGCGGTCAGAAGCCAGCCGCTTATCCCGACCGCTGGAGATCAGCTTCTCGCCCTGCCGCTGGAGAAAGTCCACAAGGTCCACATTATTGGCACGGTATTTCTGGTCATCCGTAAAATGCACATATACACCCATGGGCGTACCTCCTATCTATGGCGAGTGCCGATTCTATGAAAAAAAGCCGCCCTTTTTACAGGACGGCATTGGCTTTGGAGCAATTTTCCCTTGATGGGTGGCTGTTTGATTTTCTTTTTCTGTTTCTTCACGGTTATCCTCCAATCGTTATAATGACATGGTTTGCTCATGGTCATCCCTCGCATGGCCCTGCGCCTGCTTTTTCTCACGAAGCTTGCGGAGGAGCTTGCGGTCGGTTCGCTGACCGGGCGGTTTCAGCGGCGGAGCGTTGTCCGCAAAAACACGGCTCATGTGATGCAGGAGCCGTGTTCCCGCCAGCAGGACAGAGGGGTCTTTGAAATCGTCCATATGGTCGAGGAAAAACTGAGCGTAAATGTTGCCCTGCTCTGCCGATAAGGTAAACCAGCGGACAGCAGTTTCCTTGTCCTTCGGAACATCCTTTCCCATCAGATACAGCTTGCCGAGGGTGTATTGCGCATACTGATTTCCCTGTTCAGCGGCAGCCGTCAGAAATTGCAGGGCAGTCTGAATATCCTTTGGCATATCCTCGCCCATAAGATAAATCTTGCCCAGCCGGTACTGTGCAAACTGATTACCCTGACCGGCAGACCGTTTCAGGTATTCCAGAGCTTTGGGGACATCCTTCGGAACATCCTCCCCCTTGAAGTAGAGGACGCCGAGGGCATATTCAGCAAATTGGTTCTTTCTGTCGGCGGCAAAGGTCAGCCAGAGAATGGCGGACTCCACATCCTTCAGCACGCCCTCACCGCCAAGATACAGCTTGCCGAGCCGGTATGCAGCAAAGTCATTGTCCTGTTCTGCCGACATTGTATAGAGCCGTATCTGGACGATTTTGGGGATGTGATGCAAAGAGCAAGGCGAACCCTTGAAGCCGGGTTCGCCTTGCTCTACAAATGGGAACTTATGAACAAACCCTATTTCTCCCCGATCGCTTCGCAGCATACAGTGCCGTGTCTGCCTTCTCCATAAGTTTTTCAATATCCTGTATGGTTTCAGGGTATGACGCAACTCCTATTGAAATAGTAATTTGAATTTGCACACCTGTAGATAATGTGAAAGAATGATTTTTAACAGCATCTTTTATTCGTTCCGCTATTTGCATTGCCCGCGGGTAGGCGCAATCGGGAAGTAGCACTGAAAATTCTTCACCGCCATTTCTGGAAACTTCATCAAAATGCCTGCAGTTTTCAGATAATATTTTCCCCAACTCTTTCAATACAATATCCCCCTCCATGTGTCCGTAGGTGTCATTAACTTTTTTAAAAAAATCAATATCCACCATTAACAAAGAAAGGCTTTCTTCCTTATTAAGAGCATTTTTCATGGTGCTGTTAAAAACAAAGTCAAATTGTCTAACATTATTTAGACCTGTAAGAAAATCCTTGGTAGATTCCTTCTGTAGTCTATTAAATAATCTGTTTGCGGCAAGGCTGTATTTAATGTACCAATATATTATTGCTGAAACTAAGCAGAACGAAATCCAATATATAGATATTATTATAAGAAAGTCACTTCTGTTTCCCAGTATTAGAAAAAGTGCTATGGTTGCAACAACTAAAACATAAATTATTGAGTAAACCCACTTTCTCCATGTTTTAATATTACGCCTCGCTATGTACCAACAGCCAAAAGAATTTAAGACTGCTGCAACAACTCCTATAAGGGAAGCGATGTTAACCCCAAAGTATGCTACTCTAAAAACAGCGATTAGTGCAGTGGTAATAAAAATAGGTATAGGCCCCCCGAAAAGTGCTGATATAACTATGGCTATATTTCTAAAATCAATAATTGTATTGTCATTGACTTTGACGCTAAACAGCATGAGAAAGCAGCCCAAAGTACCTAATATCGTTCCAATAATGATTTTTGTCCTTAGACTATTATTTTCTTCATAATTATGCTTTTTTGCGACTTGGCCTCCTAAACTTATGAAACTTATGAGAATGGTCATATTTATAAATAGGTCTTTTATCACAATAAACCCTTCCTTATTTTAAATTAAATATTTTACTCGAAAATCCACCTTATATGTACAATGTGTCTTAGCTACCGTTTTGCAAAGATTTTGCACGGTAGTACTTTTTTCTAATTTTACCATAGTAAAGAGCTTGTTTCAATTGACTAAACAGAAAGGAGAAGAGCAAGATGAAAATTAAAATTCGCTCACCATCTTTTTGCAAGGATACCCTGGACGATTTTGGGGATGTGATGAAAAGAGCAAGCTGGCTCCTTATCTTGTGGGACCGGCCTGCTAATCTTTATTATTATAACCCATCAAAATATTTAAGTATATAGTTTGTATTTTTGCCTCCAGTTCACAAAATTATTAATCAAAACTATAGATTGGCAGCTTTTTTAATTATTTCAAAAAGTTATTGACATATGACATAAACGGGGTATAATAAGAATAGATGGCATATGCCACAAACCATAAGGAGGTGAATATTATGCCAAGAAGGGATGGAACCGGCCCAATGGGTGCGGGATCAATGACTGGAAGAGGATTAGGGCTTTGCACAGGTGCTAATGTAGTAAAGTACGGAGCTGGTCTCGGAATGGGATTAGGCCTTGGACTTGCTTGCAGACGCGGTTTCGGTCGCGGTTTTGGTAGGGGTTCTGCGATTAATCAGACCTCCTCAAAAACACAAAAAGAGCTGCTGAATGAACAGAAAGCCATGTTGCAAGATCGACTTGAAGTTATTGAAAAGCAAATGGAGAACCTATAACGGGCATCAGGGATAACCGGAGGACGCTCTGGTTATTTCTGATTAGGATGGAGGTGATGAATTATGGCGAGACCGATGAAGTGGAGAAAAGTTTGCTGTTTGCCTGAAAGCAATAGATTTGGGCCTCTTGATTCACCTGCCGACACAGAAAACCATGTAAACATGACTGTAGACGAGTATGAGACCATAAGACTTATCGATTTGGAAGGCTTTACTCAAGAAGAGTGTGCCAAGCAAATGAATATTGCTCGTAGCACTGTTCAAGGCATTTACATTGAAGCCAGAAAAAAGCTGGCTGAATCTTTAGTAAATGGAAAGGTGTTACTGATTGAGGGTGGCGAATATCGGCTTTGTGAAGGGTTGGGGAATGGTTGTGGTCGCGGCTGTCATAGGCATAGGCGTGGTCGATGCTTTACAGATGACACGGATCGAGGTGGTTGATTATATATTCAGAAAAAGTAATTGAGCATTTTATGTGTCCGCAAAATACTCATAGTATGCCCGATGCAGATGCCGAGGGAGACTACGGGGATCCTTCCTGCGGAGATTATTTGACCGTTTATTTAAAGGTAAAAGATAATCGTGTAGATGAAATCAGCTATCTTGTGTTTGGCTGTTGTGCTTCAATTGCAACATCCAGTATGACATCGGTATTAGCAAAGGGTAAAACCTTAGAGGAAGCATTGAATATTACGGAAGAAGACATTATCCAGGCTTTAGATGGACTTCCTGAAAATAAGGTTCATTGCTCAAATTTAGGTGTGAGTGCGCTACGCAACGCAATTGAGAATTATTTAAACAAAAATAGAACGGAGGATTCTTATGAAAATAGCAATTCCAGTAGATGAGAAAACCTTGGAGTCGAATGTATGTGTGTCATTTGGACGTACTCCCTATTTTCTTATTTACGATGTAGAAACTAAGGAAAGTATATTTATTGACAACAGTGCAGCGGCAAGCACAGGAGGTGCAGGGATTAAAGCTGCACAAATAATAGTTGATAACAAAGCAGATGTTTTACTCACTCCCCGCTTAGGAGAAAATGCTGCTGAAGTGCTAAAACCCGCTGAAATCAAAATTTATAAAACGATAACCGGTTCAGCCAAAGATAATATTGATGCTTTTATAGATGGGAAATTACCTTTGCTGGATGAATTTCATGCCGGATTTCACGGGCACGGGGGCAATTAATATGAGAATAGCTGTGCTAAGCGGCAAGGGCGGCACAGGAAAAACACTGGTATCGGTGAATTTAGCTGCGGCAGCGAAAGCATCCACATATATAGACTGTGATGTAGAAGAGCCGAATGGACATCTGTTTTTTAAGCCTGAAGGGGTTCAGGTGGAAGAAATATCAGTAAAGATTCCAAAAGTTGATCATGAGTTATGCAATGGATGTCGAAAATGCGTTGAATTTTGCAACTTTAACGCCCTTGCCTATATTAAAAACAAACTGATTGTCTTTGACGATGTGTGCCACTCCTGCGGTGGCTGTATCTTGGTTTGTCCTGAAAGTGCACTAACAGAGAAAGCAAAGGTTATTGGCAAAATTAAAAAAGGGGTTTCTGGCGAAGTGGCGGTATGGACAGGAGTATTGAACACCGGTGAAGCTACGGGTATTCCTATCATAAAAAAGCTACTTGAGGAAAGTTCGGAAGTAAATAAGCAAACATTTATCGACTGTCCACCAGGAAGTGCTTGTATCGTGATGGAGAGCATCAAAGATGCGGACTATTGCATACTGGTGGCTGAGCCGACATTGTTTGGTGTTCATAACCTCAACATGGTATACGAACTGGTCAAGTTATTTAACAGGCCATATGGGGTGATTCTTAACAAATGTTTGGAAGGAGAAAATCCTGCTGAGAAGTTTTGTTTGGAAAAAAATATTAAGATTTTAGGCAGGATTCCATTTGACAATGAACTTGGAACCTTGAACTCAAATGCGGAAATCGCCGTTAATAAAAATGAGGAATACCGGGAATTGTTTTCTTCTCTGCTTAACAAGGTGACAAAGGAGGTGCAGCATGAAACAACTACTAATCCTTAGCGGTAAAGGCGGAACCGGAAAAACGACAATAGCAAGTGCGTTTATAAAGCTTGCTGATGCCAAAGCATATGCGGATTGTGATGTAGATGCGCCTAACCTGCACCTCATTACCGGATGGAGTGTTAAACCTGCAAGAACAGATTATTATGGGCTACCAAAAGCAGATATAGATCCGGAACTTTGCATTAAATGCGATCAGTGTAGGCAAAACTGCCGATTTGATGCTATTTCAATAGATGAAAAATACAAAGTGGATCCTTTCGCATGTGAAGGCTGCGGCGTTTGTGAGTATGTTTGTCCTGTGGAAGCGATAACTATGAAACCGGCAGTGGCCGGGGAATTAATGCTGTATTCTGATGGAGAAAAAGTTTTTTCAACAGCGCAACTAAAAATGGGCAGTGGTACCTCCGGAATGCTTGTAACTGAGGTGAAAAAGCAAATGAAGGCGACAGCAGCTGATGCGGAACTTGCCATTATTGATGGATCTCCCGGAATAGGCTGTCCTGTCATCGCATCACTTAGTGGTGTGGATATGGTTTTGATAGTCGCAGAACCTTCCATATCAGGTATCAGCGATATGGAGCGCATTATAAATACGGCAGCAAAATTCGGAACAAAGACAGCGGTATGTATCAACAAATACGATACTAACATTGAGAATACAGAGAAGATTGAAGAGTTTTGTAAAAAACAAGCGCTGCCCTTTATTGGCAGGATACCCTTTGACTCTAACGCGGTCAAAGCGATTAATAATGGTCAAACCGTTGTAGATATAGACTGTATATCGGGTACGGCGGTTAAAGAGGTTTATCACAAAACAATGAATCTACTCTTTGAAAAAGGTGGTGGCTAAAGTCATGCTTATTAAAACTTTGGTTGAAAACACCTCGATATCAAAAGACTTTGGCAGCGAGCATGGCCTTAGCCTGTATATAGAAACAAAGAAACATAAAATATTGTTTGATGTGGGCGCAAGCGAGCTGTTTCTTCAAAATGCAAAAAAGCTTAATGTGAATATTGCTGATGTTGACTTTCTTGTGATTTCGCATGGACACTATGACCACGGCGGAGGGCTAAAAACCTTTTTGAAAGAAAACACAAAAGCCGAGGTATTTCTACATCGTCTCGCTTTTGAAAAGCACTATGCTATTCGCCCAAATGATGAATTGGAATTTATCGGTCTTGATGAAGAACTGAATCAAAACAAACAAATTATTCTCACGTCAGACCGTTTCTTTATTAACAGTGGAATCCAAGTATTCTCTAATATCGTCCAAAACGAGCCACGCCCAAAATCAAACAGTGGTTTGCTCAAGGAATATAAGGGGCAAACGATAGATGATATCTTTGCACATGAACAAAACCTCGTGGTAGAGGAAGACGGGAAAACCCTATTAGTAACAGGCTGCGCTCATAATGGCATCATAAATATACTTGAGCATTTTCACACGCTAAAAGGTCGAATGCCGGGCTATGTGATAGGTGGATTTCATCTTTCCAGCCGCTCAGGCGGAAACGAGGACTCTAAAATGATAGATAGAATTGGTAAATACCTAATGGATACAAAAGCAAAGTTTTACACTTGCCATTGTACAGGTGTCGAGCCTTATAAAAGGCTTAAAGCTATTATGGGTGATAGCATCGATTATCTGTCAGCAGGCAGTGAAATTGTAATCTAAATAAAAGGAGCAAGATTATGAGCGAAAATTGCAATCAAAGCTGTAGCAGTTGTTCGGAGGACTGCGCAGAAAGAAAAGAACAAAAAACAGATTTCTCCGAGAAGCTGCATGAGATGAGCAGTGTAAAAAAGGTTATTGGTGTTGTCAGCGGCAAAGGCGGTGTCGGAAAATCACTTGTTACCTCAATGCTTGCAGTTACAATGAATAGAATGGGCTATCATACCGCTATTCTAGATGCGGATGTTACCGGACCTTCTATTCCTAAGGCATTTGGAATCAAAGAAAAAGCTAAAGGCAGTGAGTTCGGCTTATTCCCTGTTAAAACGAAGACCGGGATTGATATCATGTCTGTTAATTTGCTTTTAGAAAACGATACTGATCCGGTTGTCTGGAGAGGGCCGATTATTGCCGGCACAGTAAAACAGTTTTGGACAGATGTTATTTGGAGCGATGTAGATTTTATGTTCATTGATATGCCACCGGGCACCGGCGATGTTCCTCTTACGGTATTTCAGTCTATTGCTGTTGACGGAATTATCGTTGTGACGTCCCCACAGGAGCTTGTATCCATGATTGTATCAAAGGCTGTCAAGATGGCAGAGATGATGAATATTCCCATTATCGGCCTGGTGGAAAACATGTCCTACTTTAAATGCCCTGATAGTGGAAAGGACTATCAGATATTTGGCGAAAGTCATATTGAAGAAATTGCCGAAAAACATAATTTAAAGGTTCTTGCTAAGTTACCTATCGACCCAAAAATTTCGGCTGCATGTGACAAGGGTATGATAGAGCTTTTCGATGGCAATTGGTTTGAGCCGGTTGCAAAAATCTTAGAAAAAATGGAGGAAAACTAAAATGCTGAAAATTGCAGTAGCAAGCGAAAATGGAATGGTGACTGAGCACTTTGGACATTGCGAAGGTTTCATGATTTTTGATACTGAAAATAATCAAATCATCAAAAGCGAAACCGTTGCTAACCCCGGGCATAAACCCGGATTCTTGCCTAACTTTCTTGCTGATCGTGGTATCAATGTCATTATCAGCGGTGGTATGGGCGGAGGTGCGGTTGAGATTTTTAATGAAAGGAATGTTGAAGTTGTAGTAGGAGCTTCTGGCGACGCCAAAACTGCTGTTGAGAACTATCTAAAGGGCGACCTCAAGACAACCGGTTCCGTTTGCCATGAACATCAGCATCATGATGAATGCGGCGAATAGAAAACATTGAACACAAGGATATAATTGCATTATAAAAAGACTACCCTGTTGAAAATAAATCAGCAGGGTTTGTTTTTTTAAATTATAAAATATCACTATCCTTATGCAAGGATACTCTGGACGATACTGGGGATGTAACGGAGAATAGGAAAACGAGGCTGACAAACGCCAGCCTCGTTCTTTATAGTTTGTTGTCAGCGATTCGCTCTCTCAAATTCTCAATTTTAGAGCGGATTGCTTTTATAGTACGTTCAAAGTCCACATCGCTTTTGCCGGTTGGGTCATCTAACCCCCAATCCTCCCTGTGCATACAGGGCAAAAAAGGACACTGCACATTGCAGCCCATGGTCACCACGATATCCACTGGGGGAATCTCCTCCAGCAGCTTACTGCGCTGAGTTCGCTCCATGTCGATGCCATAAATCTGCTTCATCAGCCGCACAGCATCCTGATTGATTTGCGGCTTTACTTCCGTTCCGGCAGAATAGCTTTCAAAGACATCAGACGCAAGGTACTTGCCCAGTGCTTCGGCAATTTGGCTGCGGCAGGAGTTGTGTACGCAGATAAATGCTACTTTAGGTTTGCTCATACTGGAAACCATCCTTTCGTTTTGTTGGCGATTTTTACAAGCAACAGCATCACCGGCACCTCGGTCAGCACGCCAACTACGGTGGCAAGAGCCGCCGGTGAAGTAGTACCAAACAATGCAATCGCCACAGCGACCGACAGTTCAAAGAAGTTGGACGCGCCAATCATCCCCGCAGGGGCGGCAATATCATGGGGCAGCTTCAGCCATTTGCAAGCAAAATAAGCGATGAAGAAAATAAGGAAAGTTTGCAAAACAAGCGGCACAGCAATGAGTAGAATGTGCAGCGGATTATTCAAAATCACATCACCTTGGAAGGAAAACAGCAATACCAAAGTGAGCAGCAGACCAATGCTGGTGGCATTATCAAATTTATGGACAAAGGTGTTTTCAAAATACTCTGTGCCCTTGCGATTTGTCACCAGCACACGGGTCAGAATACCGCCCGCAAGCGGAATGACTACAAATAAAATGACCGATAAAATCAGCGTGTCCCATGGCACGGACACGTTGGAAACGCCCAGTAGGAATTTCACAATCGGCACAAAGGCAACCAGAATAATCAAATCGTTGGTTGCTACCTGTACTACGGTGTAGGCAGGGTTTCCTTTGGTGAGCGTGCTCCAGACGAACACCATCGCTGTGCAGGGTGCCGCACCCAAGAGTACTGCACCCGCCAGATACTCCTTGGCGAGGTCAGGGGCAATCAAGCCCTTAAAAACCACATAGAAAAATAGCGCGGCGATACCGTACATGGTGAACGGCTTGATGAGCCAGTTTGTCACCCATGTGACGAATAACCCCTTTGGGTTTTTCCCCACATTTTTGACGCTCTGGAAATTCACCTTCATCATCATGGGATAAATCATCACCCAAATGAGGATGGCGACCGGAATAGAAACTCTGGCATACTCAAAACGGCCTAAAAATGCAGGAACGGCAGGTAAAAGTTTACCAATTAAAACACCTGCCGTCATACAGAGAGCAACCCACACGGTCAGGTATTTTTGAAAGAAGCCAATGCTTTGTGATTTTTCCTTTGCCATAAATTTACCCCCGTACTTTTTGCAGGATTTTAACGACCTCGTCCTTTTTTAAAACCTTTCCAAAGGAAACGACCTTGCCGTCCACAACCAATGCAGGAGTTGTCATCACACCGTAAGCAGCGATCTGTGTAAAGTCTGTCACATGGTCAATGGTGGCATCCATGCCAAGCTCTTTGAGCGCTTCCAAGGTAGCCGCTTCCAGTTGATTGCACTTTGCACAGCCCGAGCCAAGCACCTTGACGGATGAACCGCTCACTTTTGCTTCTTCGTCAGCTTTCTTTGCGGCAATTTCGGAGGGCTTGCACATTTCCCCGCAACCACACTGCACCAATTCTTCCTCTGCATTTTTCTTTTTACCAAAACCAAACAATGCCATAATAAAAACCTCCTTAAATTCATGATTAGAAACCTGAATATAACAAATAGAAACCGATGAGCAGGATCACCGCGCCCATGACGATTTTCAAAATAGCGCTGGCTTTTCCATACTTCTCGCTTTGGGAGAGCTTTTGGGCAAAGCCCATGGAAGGCTCCGCAATCACGGCGAGAATGCCGTGCCCAATGAAATAGAGCAGCAGTAGCAAAACACTCCATACAAGGCTGCCCGCCGTGGCCGCAAGGATACCCAAAACCGTAAAGGTCAATCTCGGCAATGACGGCGAAAATCAAAAGTGGAATAACTGTTTTTATATCCTTTGTTTACTCATCCGCAAGTACCTTCAGGGCAGCAACCGGTCTTCACAGCTTTTCCCTCAAAGAAGTTTTTGAGATTTTCTGGAAGTGAATACTCGCCGCAGTCACAAACGGGCTGCACCATGCCGAGCACAGCTCTTAGAATTCCTTCGGCCAGCATGGCTTTGGGCGGTACTTCATAGGCTTGACCTTTGTATGCAAAGGTACGACAGGTCACATCGGTTCCGCTGATTTCACCACAGCAGCCGCAGGTGTTTTCCGCAACAGGTCCGCAGATATCCTGCCCATTTACACGAATGGTGGGCGACGCAAGGAATCGGTAGTGCTCCGCCAGTTCTTTTGTGGCGATCTGTACCTTTTGAAGCCGCATGGTATATCCGGCAGTCTCCAGAGCGGGCGCGATACTGCCCAAAACTTCTTCCAGTACCGCATCGGCGCCGATACAGCGGTCACAGGTATTGAGATCAAGATAGAGATATTCCACAAGCACAGCCTTGGAGGAATCCTCCTCACAAGCCCCGCCGCGGCAGCAATCTACGCTTTTTTTTGCACTGCATTCGCCGTTTGGCGGTGTCCAGCCAGTATCGTCGCCTACATAGGAGATGGCGCCTGCCGGACACTTGTTGCCGCAGCCGTGGCAACGGTCAATGCAGTTTCCGGGTTGCATCACCACAGGGGACGGGGCTTTTGCTTTGTTATAAACACTGTGGGAGCAAAAATCCACGCAGGTTCCGCATTCAGTGCAAGCAAGATAATCGATGACTGGATACCAGTTTTTAGCCATTCTCTTTCCCTCCCATTAAACCAGTAGATACTGGAAAATATTAAACAGATAGCCAACAATGATAATGCCGATGGTGCAGATGGCAATAAATGTGCCCAACAGCTTCGGCTTTACCGCCTTGCGCAGCATGATGATGGAGGGCAGGGAAAGCGTTGTGACTGCCATCATAAAGGAGAGAACCGTACCAAGCTGCGCGCCTTTGTAGAGCAGCGCTTCGGCCACCGGAATCGTGCCGAAAATGTCAGCGTACATGGGAACGCCAAGCAGAGTTGCCAGCACTACCCCAAAAGGATTATTGCTGCCAAGCACCATCTCAATCCAGCTTTCAGGAATCCAGTTGTGGATGATAGCTCCGATGCCCACGCCAACCAGAATGTACGGCAGAACTTTTTTGAAGGTTGACACCACCTGATCCTTGGCGTAAATGACACGCTCTTTGCGGGTTAAGTCAGGCGATTCAATATCTACGCCGCTTGCCGAGCGAATGAATTCTTCCACATAGTTTTCCATGTGAAGTTTTTCAATCAGCGTACCGCCAACGACCGCGATAACCAGGCCCACAACGACATAGACGATAGCGACCTTTGTGCCAAAGATGCTCATGAGCAGAACGAGCGACCCGAGGTCTACCATGGGTGAGGAAATCAGAAAGGAAAAAGTCACGCCAAGGGGCAGTCCGGCACTGGTAAATCCAATGAACAGAGGTATGGAGGAGCAAGAGCAAAAAGGCGTTACCGTGCCAAGCAGTGCTGCCATGATATTTGCCCACACGCCGTGAAAGCGGCTCATAATTTTCTTGCTTCGTTCCGGCGGGAAGTAGCTTTGAATGTACGAGATGATGAAAATCAGCACGCAGAGCAGTACGGTGATTTTTAGTACATCATAGATAAAGAATTGAACGCTGCCACCAATTCGTCCTGTTACATCAAGACCGAACAACGAGAGCAGATTACCGATTAGGGCGTTGAGCCATTTCATTCCAAGCACTTGGTCTTGAAAGAACAGCCACGTATTTTGAAGGATCTCCATAGGGTAAGCGCCTCTCTTTCTTAAATTCAATAGTCATATCAAAAAAACTTGATATGTTGTGCCGAATAAAAGCCATCTTCCATCAGATGGCCGTTATTGATTGCAACAACGAGTATCTTCAGCGGTTGCATTGGGGGTGGTAATTGCTTTTAACAGGAGCATGGCCTCGTGGCTGCCCTGTTCACTGATTTTATAATGTGTCCATTTGCCTTCCTGTCTGCTTTCGACAATACCCGATTCACATAAAATCTTCATGTGATAGGACAAGGAGGACTGACCGATTTCCATTTGATCAATGAGCACGCAGGCGCATTTTTCACCGCTGCGCAGCAGTTCCAAAATGGCAAGCCGCTTTTCATCGCAAAATGCCTTAAATACATTAGCGTTCTTCTCCGGAGTAAGCTCCAACGTTTATCACCTCACATCAAATTATCTTGATATGATATAGTATATGCTTCACATCAAAAAATGTCAATATGAAAGGAAGCGCTGTTTATGAAAATTAAAATCCGTTCACCGACCTAATGCAAGGATACTCTGGACTATTCTTGGCATGTAGACAAAGCAAGAGCCGTTGCGTCAAGTAAGATGCAACGGCTCAAATTCGTGATAAGTCAGATTTTATTGTGTAGGTGAAGTTAAACCACTAACAGAGGGTGTGCTCATACCCTTACACAATGTTTTCACCCAAAATAATTTTTGGCATAGTGGTTAAGCATCTGTTCCATCGCTTGTAAAAATGCTCTAACCCTAACTTTGACACCCTTGCGTGAGTTTCTTCATCTCTAACAGTCCAATGTAAAACATAAGTGACTTTGCCTACATTGCGTGTGAGGCGAACAGGCAATGCCCCTTCTTTAACGGCATTAAAATCTGTTTGGCGGTGGGTGCGTTTGATATATCTAACTTCAATAACACCATCCTGCTCCATATAAAAGGCGGCAACCTCTTTCATAAGTTGCTCAATTTCCTCTTGCTTTTCAATCTTTGCCTCATAGATACAAATTTCATTAAACATTTATTGCACCACCTCACACATTATATAAATTATATAAAACTTGCTCACCGAGCGTTAATTTCCCATGCTACCGTTTCACAAAAGTTTTACACGGCAGATATATAAAGTGAGTTTACCATAGTAAAGCGGAACTTTCAATTAAACAAATATGAACAATGGAAAGGACACAGATACTATGAAAAAGTCCGTTCGCCATCCTTTTGCAAGGATACTCTGGACGATTTTGGGCATGTAGATATATCAAGAGCCGTTGCATCTAAGTAAGGTGCAGCGGCTCAATTTCGTGGCAAGTCAGATTTGATTGTGTAGATGAACTTAGTCACTAATAGAGGGGTTTCTCATTTGGTTCGTTCAGAATATTCATGAAGTAAAATAGGCAATAATGCTTTGCTCCATTGATTTGATCAGAACAATCTTTTCCCATCTGAAATATCAATATCGAGCTCTTTTGCCACACTGTTTTGCTTAAATGGATTTATTTTTTCCACTACACCGTCACGTTTGAAAAGTGAGCCTGTATTCTTGAACCAAAAGGTTACATCTGCTTTTACGCATTGTTCACGGATATTAAGTACCCAATCATAATCGCACATACGGGCTTCTCGTCCTGTTTCGCCGCCAACAGTAACATGGTCTACTCCATGAAGATAGGGTGTTAAATCAATCGCTTCTAAAAGTGGGGAGCAAGCAATAAAACGCCGCTTAATCGGATAGGATAAAAAGAGTGGGAGTCTGTAATCGGCTAATTCTTGATTTTCGACAGTACAGCCAATATTCACATTGTCATAGCCTGACCCCCAATCAGACGGAAGCGATTGGGGGAAGCGGTCAATTCGCTTTGTCAAAATCAAAAAATCAATATCTGTTCTTTCTTTGATGATTGCCCAAACTTCTTTACGCCACTCATCCGCTTCGGGTAGGAAAAAGTCAGTCGCAAAGCAGGTTGCAAGAATTTTGTTTCCTTTAATGTTGTATTCGCCCTTTGCATTTTGCCTTACAGGCCAATCAAATTTATCTGTTTTTTGTATTGTGCTTTGACCATAGCGTTTTGCATACGGTCCATAAAAATAGCAATTTGTACAGCCATCACTTATTTTGTAACAGCCTGTCCATGGCTCCCAGTTCATAGTGTTCCTCCTCTTGGATGGGTGAAGCCGATGATGGCAGAAACGCAACCGCTTGTCAAACGCAGCGTTTGAACGTCACCGTCTGTGCCTTCATGGAGATCTTACCCACCTCGTAGCCGTAGGCGGGCAGTTCCTTCTTGAAGGTTAAAAAGGCGTGGTCGATAGGAAAGTCCAGAATCTGTTCAATCTCGGCATAGGTCAGCGTGAAGCTGTTTTCCGTGTGTTGACCTATCGCCTTCCAAAGCGGATCATATTTACTCATTGCCCGTCTCCTCCGATCTTGTTTGGAATAAAATAGCGGCTTTGCTTCACCAAAGCCTAACGCATACTGGTTTACGACTTCAAGGGGAAACATTGTGCGCTTAGCAACTTCTTCTTTCGACATGCCCTGATTCAAAAAGCGTTTGATTACCGTATTCATATCCTCTGCAATCTCTACAATATGCTTATCGGGGTCATATACTCGAATGTCACGCTGCCCCCACGGGTATTCCTTTATTTCATGCACCCATTGTAAGCCGGATATGCTTTTCATTTCAATATACACCTTATCCAAATCGTCTACTTCAAAATAGACTTGAAAGTTATGTGACTGCTCTTTCACGCTATCGACTGACACACCGACGAGTTCGGCATATCCTTGTTGCAGAGAAAAACCCTCAAAGGTTACATGCACGCCAATATCCATGACCGCATTCTGATGAATCACATTTTCATAAAAATGCTTAGAAGCGGATATATCTTTAACCGCTAAAAGACAACCTTGATATTTCATTTTTCAATCCCCCTTTGAGGATATTGTA
The DNA here is from genome assembly GCF_000307265.1 of Oscillibacter ruminantium GH1. Classification (GTDB taxonomy): domain Bacteria; phylum Bacillota; class Clostridia; order Oscillospirales; family Oscillospiraceae; genus Oscillibacter; species Oscillibacter ruminantium. The sequence continues at coordinate 5,652 of NZ_DF158896.1, read as the reverse complement.
TCGTATATCTCTGTTCCGTCATAGTAAAAATCAGACATTGTTTTCAGATAGGCTTGAGGTGAAACACCGCTTATAGCCTTGAAATCTTTATCAAAATGGGCTTGGTCAAAATATCCGGCTTGTTGCGACAATGCCGCAAAGAAGCAAGGCGATGTTTGAATGTGCTTTAAGACATAGTTAAAGCGGGTTAGGCGTGCAAAATCCTTAATATTCATTCCAATTTGGGCAAGAAACAAGCGATTTAATTGTCGCTCACTGTAACCCGATTGCCGGGCGACTTCTTTCACTTGTACTTGTCCATGGCTATCAGAAATCACGGTAGACGCTAATAATAAAGCGTCGGAAATAACGTGCTTTTCCATACGCCTGTATAAAACCTCTTCACAAACATTTGCCAAATCTGTTGCGGTTTTAGACATTACAAAAGCCTGATGCAGCGAATAAAATAGCTCATAGTCAATATCCGCAAGCGAAAGGCGTTTATCAGCAAACTCAGCTTGGCTTTGGCGTGTGATTTGATACAAACCATAGGGCGAAAGCTGGATCAGCAGCAGGACATGATAACTGTTTGGTTCCATCCCTAACAAAACAGGTGTCAGGGATGCTCCCCATAGTTCAGCAATGACAGCGGTTCCATCAAAGGCAAGCGTCAATGTTCCGCAAGCGTTAGGCATAAGCGTATATTGTGCCATGAACGTATCATTTTCTGGAAACACGATATTGTAATATAGAATATATTTTCGTAGCCCTACATGTGAGGGAAACATATTGAATTGCTTGTCGTTTGTAGTAATCAAATCGTTCCCCCTTATTTTCAAAGTGACGTTTTCATTATGTTTATCCGCCGAATCCAAATCAAGCAAATATAAATACACCCTTTCAGGGCAATTTTTTCTTCACTGTCATTTCAAAATAGTTTTACTCAGTAAATATATGAAATAAGTTTACCATATCTTCGTTGCTCAGAAGCACTTGCGTATCAGGGATTTCTATCTCCATGCACACCTGCTGTGCACGATAAGTACAAAACTCTACTCGCCTCAGGTCCGGGCGTTTGTGCTTCCACTCCAGTGTGTGCCATGCCCACACGGGATATTTGACCCCGTCAGGTGGCGCGCCAATGCGCAGGCGCATCTGCTCAGACAACCAATCATAGGCGGGGCCAAAACTGGATTCTGTAAGTAGCTGCGCTTTTTCCGGGTCACAGCGATAGACATACCCGCCTTTTAAGGCTTCATAGATGTGTGCAGGCTGAATGGTCCACAACCGCATATTGTTTTCCCCTCCGCAGATAGAAGTTTAAAAAACAGGGTGTCTAGCTCCTCTGCCATGTCCTCTGTGGACTCGTCCAACCGCCATTCGATGACATCCCGTGGGCAGTCAATTTTCAGATAGCCCTCCGCCCAGCGCAGGTTGAGAAAGCGCACATCGTAGTCGCTGTCCGACAAGGCAAAGCCCCACGCGCGACTGCCCGACTCGGCGGCATATAGGATTTTAACCTGCTGGGTTCGCTCGATTTCCAACAGTTTTTGCTGGATCAGTTCTTGCATGTTGCCTTGCCTCCCTTCTTATTCCGTGGATTTAAAATTATAGATTGGCTTAATGCGGTCGACGATCTCCGCCGTGGGCGCAATTTGCGCCACGATTTCGTCCATGGGCTTGTAGGCCATGGGAGATTCGTCCAAGGTGTCTGCCACCACGCAGGTGGAGAAGATGTCGGACATCTGCTCCTTGTATTCCTCCATGGAGAGGCGGTCGAAGGCGTCCTTGCGGCTCATAAGCCGCCCCGCTCCGTGAGGCGCGGAGCAGTTCCAGTCCTCGTTGCCTTTACCCATACAGATAAGGCTTCCGTCCCGCATGTTGATGGGGATGAGCAGCTTTTCGCCCTGCTTGGCCGATACCGCGCCCTTGCGCAGAATCATTTCCTCGGTGTCAATGTAGTTGTGGATGGTGGTGAAGCGCTCGACAGCGGTGAACCCCATGCCGGTGAGCAGCACCTCCATCATGGCCTGACGGTTGAGGACGGCAAAGCGCTGGATCAGCTTCATGTCGTGGATATAGTCTTCAAATAACTTGCCCTCCACATAGGACAAATCCTTGGGCATGGGCGTAAGCATGGCCCGCTGTGATTTCAGCTTCTTGATGGTCTTGTGGATTTCCTTGGTGTTCCCCTCGGCCTTCATGCGGGCAATGGCCTTGTCCAACTGGAAGCGGGCATTGCCGCAGAGGGCGTGAAAGCCCTCCTCCTGATAGTATTTCGCCACCTCTTTGCCAATGTGGCGGCTGCCGGAGTGGATCACCACATAGAGTGCGCCATCTTCACCCCGGTCCACCTCAATGAAGTGGTTACCACCGCCCAGAGTGCCGATGCTGCGCCAGGCACGCACTAGATTCACTTGGTTTGCACAGCGCAGCTCAGTCAGGTCTATTTCCTTGTTGAACTGGTGCTCGGTATCCCGAATCTCCCGCCCACAGGGAATCTCCCGGCGAATGAGGGCGTCCAGTGCGGCCAAGTTAAGCTCCTTTTCAGCAATACACACCGTCTCCACGCCGCAGCCGATGTCCACGCCCACCATGCCGGGCACCACCTTGTCGGTGATGGTCATGGTAGTGCCGATGGTGCAGCCCATCCCGGCGTGGACATCCGGCATGATGCGAATTTTGCAGTCGGCAAAAGCGCTCTGGTCGCAGACGGCCTTGATCTGTCCCGCCGCCGCTTTTTCCAGCATGTCGGTATAGCAAACGGCGCTGTTGTAAGCGCCCTGTACGGTAATCATGTGATAGTTCCTTTCATAATGCCCGCCAGTTGTCCCAGCAGGTCGCCGGTGCCGCTGACGGTGATGTTGCCTACATTCTCGCAGATTTTCTCCAGGCACTCCATCTCCTTGAGATGCAGCAGCGTGGGATTTTCCTCCATGAGTTTGGCGGTGTTCAAGAGGCTGCGGGTGGAGGCTACTTCTTCGCGGCGGGTGATGACATTGGCCTGAGCCCGCTTTTCAGCAATCAAAACGGTATTCATGATTTCCCGCACCTCGCCGGGAAGGATCATGTCCTTGACGCCCGCATCGAAAAAGGTGACGAAGCACTGTTCTTCCCGGGTTTTCAGCTGGGCCAGAACAAAATCAGCCAGTCTTTCTTTGTTCTCCAGCAGTTCATCCAGGCGGCTGCGCCCGATATACTCCCGCAGAGCCAGCTGGGCCAGTACCCGAATCTGCTCCTCGTAGTCCTCAATCTCAGTCATGACCTTGACGAAGTCCACGATACGATAGCGGCATACGAAGTTGATGCGCACAGCCACCTTATCCTGCGTCAGCATTTCCTGCCCCTGAACGTTCATTTGCAGCAAGCGGGTATCCACGAGAGATACTTCCACCTTGGCGCCGTTATTCCAGAAGAAATAGGTGCCGGGCTCCAGCAGGCGGACAAATTTTCCACCCACACTCAGGCGGCCTTTTTGGTAGGAGAGTACCTCCGCCCGCTTATAGAGGGCGTCGGGCATTTTGGAAAACAGGGCGGCGGGCAGCTCGGCAGGAGCCATAGGCTCCCGGATGTCCACCGTGCGGAACTCGTGGCTCTGGCTGATGGCCCAGAAGGCGTACCGGCCGCTGGTGAGGGCCTCCTGAAAGCGCCCGTCTATGTAGTGCAGTGCAAGAGTCTCGTCGGCTACCTCCGTCACGGTCAGCTGCTTGGCCAGTACCGGGTCCGCCAGCAGGGTATCCAGACCGCAGTTCACCACACACAGGGGATAAGTGTCTACCGGCATCCGCTCCACGTCGTAGCCCCGCCCCAGCAGGACATGCTTTCCGGGCTCCAGAGTACGGAGGTACTTGCCGTTTTTGAAGAGGAAGCCTCTCTCGTTTTCATTAATAATTATTTTCATGATGTCTCCATCCTTTCTCGTATGGAAGCTGTACCCGCCCCACGCCACGGGGCGGCGGAATTCTTGAGGCAGGCGGCGCAGCAGCGGAAGCATTTGCTTTGGCCGGAGCGCGGCGTTGCCGGTATCCGAATTCCGGCAGAGCCGGGTGGCGTCGCCCTTATCCCCCATGCAGCGCGCGATGGGCAAAAGGACTGGGGATTGGGGTACAACTTCTGTTTTTAAGACAGCTTAACAGGCTGTGGCGCATTACTGCGCAAATGGGATTTGAACCCACGCCTTTCGGCGCTGCCAAAATCGGGAGTCGAACCCGCGCCCGAAGGCTTACCACTGCCTCTCCTCCGGCATACCCGGTACTGCAGCGCAGTGGGCACCGCGGACGGTTTCAATGTCCCGCATAGGATTTGAGGCACTCTCAGCATATCAGCCCCACAGAAGAAAATCATGGAAAAAAAGTTGCGAGCTCTTTTAGAGCCCGCAACTTGTCTGTTTTTGCAGTCGGTATTTGATTTGTTCGATAAAGGAGTCCGGAGCCACTACCCGAAGCATGGGGCCAAAGGAGAGTACCCGGATGAGCAATTCTGTTTGGTCCTCCCGGTCGTAGCGCAGGGTGAGACGATAACGCCGATTTTCCAGCCGCACCGTCTCCTTTTCCAGATGGGAAAAGTGCAGCATCACCCGCTCCAGGGCGTTGCGCTCATCGATAAGCTCCAGCACCAGCGTCTCGGTGCGGGGCTGCGGCGGATGATAAGCTTTGGGGGAATAGGGCTCCAACAGTTCGCAGCGGGTCATCCGGCCTAAATTGACGGTAACACTGTTTGCACCCCCGGCTGTGAGCAGGCGGAACTTATCATCCTTGGCGGAATACTCTAACCGGTAAGGGACGCAGACCCAGCGACACAGGCAACCATGCCGCCCCGCAAACTCGACTCGCAGCTTGCGCTTTTCCCGCAGGGCGGTGAGCACAGTCTGAAAGCACTCTAGCAAACACATTATGAATTACGCAATGTATGTAGGATATAGAAATGCGAAAGCCATACAAGGTTTCCAGTATAGGTCCTTTTAGAGCTTTCTTCGAAACAATTGAGTTTTGTGTTTACAAAAAATAGGTCGGGAAGCGTGTAATCTTCCCGGCCTATTTGTATACCCCAAAAATAAAAGCACAAAAAAATCCTTAGAACCTGAACGTTCTAAGGATTTTTCTGGAGCTGCTACCCGGATTCGGACCGGGGACCTCATCCTTACCAAGGATGCGCTCTACCAGCTGAGCTATAGCAGCATTTATGGCGACCCGGAACGGGCTCGAACCGTCGACCTCTAGCGTGACAGGCTAGCGTTCTAACCAACTGAACTACCGGGCCATATTTGCGGCTCGACAACGTACGAATTATATCACATACAACAGCCGTTGTAAAGACTTTTATGGCAGGGGCAGAAGGACTTGAACCCTCGGCACGCGGTTTTGGAGACCGCTGCTCTACCAACTGAGCTATACCCCTATCTCGCTTGTGGCTCCCCAACAGGCGAAACCATAATTGGTGGGCCTTCGGGGACTCGAACCCGGGACCGATCGGTTATGAGCCGACTGCTCTAACCAACTGAGCTAAAGGCCCGATTCAACTTAAAGAGAAATATTGCCGCCACCTAGTGGCGGCAATACGCTCTTTTGGCTCCCCCTGTTGGACTCGAACCAACGACAACGCGGTTAACAGCCGCGTGCTCTACCAACTGAGCTAAGGAGGAATATGCAAAACTCTGACTTTTACAAATCAGAG